>NZ_RCCP01000013.1:0-2961 GCF_003664125.1 Planococcus citreus | reverse complement strand
ATTTTTTTGACCATTCAGTGGTTAAGTTAATAAGGGCGCACGGTGGATGCCTTGGCACTAGGAGCCGAAGAAGGACGGCACTAACACCGATATGCCTCGGGGAGCTGTAAGTGAGCTGTGATCCGGGGATTTCCGAATGGGGAAACCCACTGTTCGTAATGGAGCAGTATCCATGTGTGAATACATAGCACATGAGAAGGCAGACTCAGGGAACTGAAACATCTAAGTACCTGAAGGAAGAGAAAGCAAATGCGATTCCCCAAGTAGCGGCGAGCGAAACGGGATCAGCCCAAACCAGAAGGCTTGCCTTCTGGGGTTGTAGGACACTCTATACGGAGTTACAAAGGAACGGATTAAGCGAAGCGACCTGGAACGGTCCGCAAGATAGGGTAATAGCCCCGTAGCTGAAAGTTCGTTCCCTCCAGAGTGGATCCTGAGTACGGCGGAACACGAGAAATTCCGTCGGAATCCGGGAGGACCATCTCCCAAGGCTAAATACTCCCTAGTGACCGATAGTGAACCAGTACCGTGAGGGAAAGGTGAAAAGCACCCCGGAAGGGGAGTGAAATAGATCCTGAAACCGTGTGCCTACAAGTAGTTAGAGCCCGTTAATGGGTGATAGCGTGCCTTTTGTAGAATGAACCGGCGAGTTACGATTGCATGCAAGGTTAAGGTGAGAAGCCGGAGCCGCAGCGAAAGCGAGTCTGAATAGGGCGAGTGAGTATGCAGTTGTAGACCCGAAACCAGGTGATCTACCCATGTCCAGGGTGAAGGTAAGGTAACACTTACTGGAGGCCCGAACCCACGCACGTTGAAAAGTGCGGGGATGAGGTGTGGGTAGCGGAGAAATTCCAATCGAACCTGGAGATAGCTGGTTCTCTCCGAAATAGCTTTAGGGCTAGCCTCAAGAAGAGAATCCTGGAGGTAGAGCACTGTTTGGACTAGGGGCCCATCCCGGGTTACCGAATTCAGACAAACTCCGAATGCCAGTGATTTATGCTTGGGAGTCAGACTGCGAGTGATAAGATCCGTAGTCAAGAGGGAAACAGCCCAGACCACCAGCTAAGGTCCCCAAATATCCGTTAAGTGGAAAAGGATGTGGCGTTGCTTAGACAACCAGGATGTTGGCTTAGAAGCAGCCATCATTTAAAGAGTGCGTAATAGCTCACTGGTCGAGTGACACTGCGCCGAAAATGTACCGGGGCTAAACGGATTACCGAAGCTGTGGATGGACATCGTAGATGTCCGTGGTAGGAGAGCGTTCTAAGGGCGTTGAAGTCAGACCGGAAGGACTGGTGGAGCGCTTAGAAGTGAGAATGCCGGTATGAGTAACGAAAGACGGGTGAGAATCCCGTCCACCGAATGCCTAAGGTTTCCTGAGGAAGGCTCGTCCGCTCAGGGTTAGTCGGGACCTAAGTCGAGGCCGATAGGCGTAGACGATGGACAACAGGTTGATATTCCTGTACCACCTCCCCGCCGTTTGAGTAATGGGGGGACGCAGAAGGATAGGGTGAGCGTGCCGTTGGTTGTGCACGTCCAAGTTGTGAGATGAGAAACGAGGCAAATCCCGTTTCTATGTACATCAAGCAGTGATGGCAAGAGGTTTAACCTCAGAGTCCCTGATTTCACACTGCCAAGAAAAGCCTCTAGCGAGGCGGGAGGTGCCCGTACCGCAAACCGACACAGGTAGGCGAGAAGAGAATTCTAAGGTGAGCGAGTGAACTCTCGTTAAGGAACTCGGCAAAATGACCCCGTAACTTCGGGAGAAGGGGTGCTCTGGTAGGGTGTTAAAGCCCGAGAGAGCCGCAGTGAATAGGCCCAGGCGACTGTTTAGCAAAAACACAGGTCTCTGCAAAACCGTAAGGTGACGTATAGGGGCTGACGCCTGCCCGGTGCTGGAAGGTTAAGGGGAGTGCTTAGCGCAAGCGAAGGTGCGAACCGAAGCCCCAGTAAACGGCGGCCGTAACTATAACGGTCCTAAGGTAGCGAAATTCCTTGTCGGGTAAGTTCCGACCCGCACGAAAGGCGTAACGATCTGGGCACTGTCTCAACGAGAGACTCGGTGAAATTATAGTACCTGTGAAGATGCAGGTTACCCGCGACAGGACGGAAAGACCCCGTGGAGCTTTACTGTAGCCTGATATTGAATTTTGGTGCAACTTGTACAGGATAGGTAGGAGCCAGAGAACCCGGAGCGCCAGCTTCGGGGGAGGCGTCGGTGGGATACTACCCTGGTTGTATTGAACTTCTAACCCACAAGCCTTAGCGGCTTGGGAGACAGTGTCAGGCGGGCAGTTTGACTGGGGCGGTCGCCTCCTAAAGAGTAACGGAGGCGCTCAAAGGTTCCCTCAGAATGGTTGGAAATCATTCGCAGAGTGTAAAGGCACAAGGGAGCTTGACTGCGAGACGGACAGGTCGAGCAGGGTCGAAAGACGGACTTAGTGATCCGGTGGTTCCGCATGGAAGGGCCATCGCTCAACGGATAAAAGCTACCCCGGGGATAACAGGCTTATCTCCCCCAAGAGTCCACATCGACGGGGAGGTTTGGCACCTCGATGTCGGCTCATCGCATCCTGGGGCTGTAGTCGGTCCCAAGGGTTGGGCTGTTCGCCCATTAAAGCGGTACGCGAGCTGGGTTCAGAACGTCGTGAGACAGTTCGGTCCCTATCCGTCGCGGGCGCAGGAAATTTGAGAGGAGCTGTCCTTAGTACGAGAGGACCGGGATGGACACACCGCTGGTGTACCAGTTGTTCTGCCAAGAGCATCGCTGGGTAGCTATGTGTGGCCGGGATAAGTGCTGAAAGCATCTAAGCACGAAGCCCCCCTCAAGATGAGATTTCCCATTGCGCAAGCAAGTAAGATCCCTCAAAGACGATGAGGTAGATAGGTTCGGGGTGGAAGCGTGGCGACACGTGCAGCTGACGAATACTAATCGATCGAGGACTTAACCAACAAACTGAA
>NZ_RCCP01000012.1 GCF_003664125.1 Planococcus citreus | reverse complement strand
GCCGATGGTAGTTGGGGGTTTCCCCCTGTGAGAGTAGGACGTCGCTGGGCAAGTAGAAAGGCCGTTACCGGTTCATTCCGGTAGCGGTCTTTTTTGTATGAAAGTTTTTCTTATTTCTTGTGAAGATAGTTTTTCAAAGGTAGGCTAAAGATAAGGAGAGGTGGAATGAAGATGAGTAATTTATATACTTATGAAGTAAAGCAAGCGGATGGCAACATGGAACAACTAGAAAATTTTAAGGGGAAGCCATTGGTTATTGTCAACACGGCAAGCAAATGCGGGCTAACTCCGCAGTTTGAGGGTTTACAGCATCTGTATGAGAAATATAAAGATCAAGGTTTAGAAATTCTCGGGTTTCCTAGCGGTCAATTCAATGATCAGGAATTCCACACGCAAAAGGAAACACAGGAGTTTTGTCGTAAGAATTACGGAGTGAGCTTTCCCGTCTTTTCTAAAATAGACGTAAATGGAGAACTTGCTGATCCACTTTTTAAGTATTTGACTTCCTGGGGTACAAATGACGTAAGTGGAGAGATTAAATGGAACTTTACTAAGTTTCTAATTGATCGCCAAGGAACTATTATTCAACGTTACGAACCTCAAGTTGAACCGGAACAAATGGAGAAAGATATACAGAAAATTTTATGATCCATTAGTCGGAATAGTTTTACTTTTGTCAGTTTCTTGACACCCCCTGAAACCGCTGATAACCTTACAATAATATTCAAAAGGAAGCAGGAGGCGTGTCAATTATGTGGGAATCAAAATTTCTTAAAGAAGGGTTAACCTTCGATGATGTATTGCTAGTGCCAGCTCATTCAGAAGTGTTGCCGAAGGATATTGATTTGTCAGTTGAACTGACGCCGAAAATCAAGTTGAACATTCCAATTATTAGTGCTGGGATGGACACTGTGACGGAAGCAAAAATGGCTATTTCAATGGCGCGTCAAGGCGGTCTTGGAGTCATTCATAAAAACATGAGCATTGAAGAGTAGGCTGAACAAGTAGTGACTGTCAAACGTTCGGAAAATGGAGTCATTACAGATCCTTTCTACCTGACTCCTCAACATCAGGTATATGATGCTGAACATTTGATGGGTAAATACCGTATTTCAGGTGTACCGATTGTACAGAGCGAAGATGACCTGACTTTAGTGGGTATCATTACAAACCGCGATCTCCGCTTTATCCAGGACTACTCTTTAGAGATTAAAGATGTAATGACAAAAGAGAAATTAGTAACTGCTCCTGTTGGAACGACTCTAGAAGATGCAGAGAAGATTCTCCAACAATATAAGATCGAGAAATTGCCGATTGTGGACCAAAATGGCATGCTAAAAGGTCTCATTACCATTAAAGACATTGAGAAAGTGATTGAGTTCCCGATTGCTGCAAAAGACGAACAGGGACGTTTGCTTGCTGGCGCTGCTGTTGGGGTTACCTCAGATACAATGAAGCGTGTCGAACAGCTAGTAAAAGCTCATGTGGATGTTATTGTTATTGATACGGCTCATGGCCATTCAGCAGGCGTACTGAACATGGTCAGCCAAATCCGTGAAGCATACCCTGAACTGACGATTGTGGCAGGGAATGTGGCTACTGCAAGTGGAACGAAAGCTTTGATTGAAGCTGGTGCTGATATCGTAAAAGTGGGCATTGGACCAGGTTCTATTTGTACGACACGCGTTGTTGCCGGTGTAGGAGTTCCGCAAATTACAGCGGTTTACGATTGCGCTACAGAAGCTCGCAAACACGGCAAGTCCATCATTGCAGACGGCGGCATTAAGTTCTCTGGAGATATCATCAAAGCGCTGGCAGCAGGCGGACATGTTGTCATGCTAGGCAGCTTGCTTGCAGGAACTACTGAAAGTCCAGGAGATACTGAAATCTTCCAGGGACGCCGCTTCAAAACTTATCGCGGCATGGGTTCAATTGCTTCTATGGAAAAAGGTTCGAAAGACCGTTATTTCCAAGATGAAGCAAAAAAATTGGTGCCAGAAGGAATTGAAGGGCGCTTGCCTTATAAAGGGCCGCTTACGGATACGATCCATCAATTGCTTGGAGGCATTCGCGCAGGCATGGGCTATTGTGGAACAAAAGACTTGCGGTCACTTCGTGAAGACGCACAGTTTATCCGCATGACCGGTGCTGGGTTAATCGAAAGCCACCCGCATGACGTACAAATTACAAAAGAATCACCGAATTATTCAATGTAAGATCAGACGCCTCCCTAGGTATTCCTAAGGAGGTATTTTTCGTTTTGCTTCCAGAGAATATGCTAAAATAGCAGAAGGAATGAATTGATGGAGGACAATCGAGTGAAAAGTTTAGTGAAATGGGTTCAAGTATTAATGATAATGGCTGTAGTTCTCATGATCGTGATGCCGAATCGCGTGCAGGCGGAAGAAACTGTTCCTGTATTGGCGGATGCAGCGATTGTGGTAGATTCAGAGACCGGACAGATTTTATACGGACAAAATGATAAAGCCGTGCTTGGCATCGCTTCTATGAGCAAAATGATGAGTGAATACCTCTTGTTTGAAGCGATCGAGGAAGGTGTCGTCAGTTGGGACGATGAATATGAAGTGACAGATTATAGCCACCGGATTTCGCAGGATTTACGCTTGAGCAATGTGCCACTGCGCCGGGATGGTTCCTATACAATGAAAGAGTTATATGAAGCAATGGCAATTTATTCGGCAAATGCAGCGACGATTGGCATTGCCGAAACGATTGCGGGTACTGAGAAAGAGTTCGTCCAAATGATGAATGATAAGGCGAAGGAAATGGGTATTGAAGATGCACATTTCGTCAATTCAACTGGCCTTAATAATTCATTTCTATTGGGCATGCACCCTGAGGGGACGGGAGAAGATGAAGAAAATACGATGTCTGCCCGTTCGGTTGCCATACTGACTAAAGCCTTGCTGGATGATTACCCCGAAATTCTGGATACTGCTAAAATTCCGGAATTGATGTTCCGGAAAGGAACGCCTGACCAGATCCGCATGGTCAATTGGAATACGATGCTTCCTGGGATGGACCATGAGTATGACGGAATGGATGGATTGAAAACAGGGACGACAGATTTTGCGGGCCATTCCTTCGCAGGAACTGCCAAACGTGACGGAATACGGTTGATTGCGGTAGTGATGAAAGCGGTCGATGCTGAAGGGGAGGGTTCCTACGATGCGCGTTTTAACGCAACGCGTGCATTGTTGGATTACGGCTTTGGATTTCAAGAAACGGAGATCATGAAAGCAGGTCAACAGTTTATGGGGCAGGAATCCCTCCCTGTAGCGAAAGGTGAAAAAGATCACGTCGCGGTCGCGGTTAAAGAACCGGTTCGTTTGCTGGTCCCATCCGCTCAGCAAGAAGCATACCGGACTGAGCTTGAATTAACAGCAGGAGCACCACTTGAGGCAGCTGTAGAGGAAGGCCAACTTGTAGGTAAGGTAAGAGTTTTGGATTCTGAAAACAATGAAGTGGAGTACTTGAAAGGCGAAAAGCCCGCTGCGGATGTAGCAGCGACAGAAACGGTAGAGCGCGCCAATTGGTTTGCCATTTCCATGAAAAGTGCTGCGGATTTCATTAAGGGGTTATTTTGAGAAAAACCAGCTCATCTTTTAGCAGATGAGCTGGTTTTTGTTATATTCCAGCATGCCATCAATTGGGTGATGCCTTGCTGGATTTCGCTTTCATCTAAACCTCCAAAACCGAGAACGATTTTTGATGAAGCCGATTTTTGCTTAAGCAGGTCGTAATTCTGCATCGCGAATACACGGATTCCGGCATCACTTGCCAAGGAAACTAAGTTTTGTTCCGTGCGTTCGGTATCGATGGTCAACACGACATGCATGCCTGCTTGCTCGCCGGAAACAGTCACTAGTGGTTGATAAGGGACAAGTGCTTGTGTCAGACATTCGAGCTTTTTCCGGTACAGTTTGCGCATGCGGTTTAAATGTCTGGAGAAATGGCCTTTTTGCATGAATGTCGCGACGATTTGTTGGTCGATGCGTGGCACGGTGGACGTGTAATGCAAAAAGGTCTTTCGGTAGGCGTTCAACAGCCTTGGCGGCAGCACGAGATAGGCAATGCGCAACGAGGGCATGATTGATTTGGAGAAAGTACTGATATAGATGACCCGACCGCCGACGTCCATGCTTTGCAGGGCAGGGATCGGCTGGCTCGTGTAGCGGAATTCGCTGTCGTAATCGTCTTCGATGATATAGCGTTCGGGACTTGCGGCCGCCCAGTTCAATAGCTGTGCGCGGCGTGTGGCGCTTAAAATCGAGCCTGTCGGGAATTGGTGGGACGGGGTGACGTAGGCGATGTCGACGACGGTTTTGTCGAGTTCCTGCACATCGATGCCGTCTTCATCGACTGCAATCGGGAAGGCCTGTCTGTCATCGTGTTCGAAAATGCTATGGGTTAAGGCATATCCAGGGTTTTCAAAGCCGAAGCTCAAGTTTTTATCGAAGAGCCGGATCAGCAATGGCATCAATTGTTCGGTCCCGGATCCGACGATGATTTGTTCGGGTTTGCACACGACACCGCGGGATTGGTATAAATAACGGGCGATTTCAGCGCGCAGCGACTCGTCTCCCTGCGGATGGCCAGCGAGCAGGAGTTCATGGTTTTCTTCATCGATCACTTCGCGTGCCGTTTTGCGCCATGTCGGGAATGGGAATGAACGGGTATCGATGCGCGCTGGGTTAAAGTCATATACATAAGTGGGTTTTGGTACATCGCGGATAGCTGTTTCTTCTTGAGGCAGATCCAAATAAGCCAGTTCTTCCACCGGCATCGTGAAAAATCCTTTTCGAGGGCGTGGTTCAATAAAACCTTCTGCGACTAATTGGGAATAGGCCAGTTCGACGGTGGTCTGGCTGATCTGCAGATAATCCGCCAGTTTGCGCTTGCTCGGCAGCTTGGTATCGACCGCAATTTTACCGGCCGTGATGGCGGTGCGGATTTCTCGATAAAGCTGCTTATATAGTGGTGTGGTTGATTGTTTTTGTAATTGGAACATGAGCATATCCATTGGGGTTCCTCCAACTGACCTTTTAAATTAACGTAAACTGAGTCTTTTTATATGGTCACAGTTTATTATACTGGAAACAACCAACAAAAGGGAGGAATTTTCAGATGAGTGAAAAAGGCACAGATCGAGTGAAGCGTGGAATGGCAGAAATGCAAAAAGGCGGCGTTATCATGGACGTGGTCAATGCAGAACAGGCGAAAATTGCAGAAGCGGCAGGGGCGACGGCTGTCATGGCGCTTGAGCGCGTTCCATCCGATATCCGCAAAGAAGGCGGCGTTGCCCGTATGGCGGACCCGCGCATCACGGAAGAAGTGATGAATGCCGTATCAATTCCGGTCATGGCAAAAGCGCGTATCGGCCACATTACAGAAGCACGCGTGCTAGAAGCGATGGGCGTCGATTATATCGACGAAAGCGAAGTGCTGACACCGGCGGATGAGGAATTTCACTTGCTGAAAAATGATTACACGGTGCCGTTCGTCTGTGGCTGCCGCAATATCGGGGAAGCGGCACGACGCATCGGAGAAGGGGCATCGATGCTGCGCACGAAAGGCGAACCGGGCACAGGAAATATCGTCGAAGCAGTGCGCCATTTGCGCCAAGTGAATGCCGAAGTGCGCAATATTGTTGCAATGGGCGAAGACGAACTGATGACAGCCGCGAGAGACTTAGGTGCGTCTTATGAGTTTTTGAGAGAAGTGAAATTGCTCGGCCGTTTGCCGGTCGTCAACTTTGCTGCAGGGGGCATCGCGACGCCAGCGGATGCAGCGCTCATGATGGAACTTGGGGCGGACGGCGTTTTTGTCGGATCCGGCATCTTTAAATCCGACCAGCCGGAACGTTTTGCGCGTGCCATCGTAGAAGCGACGGCTCATTATCAGGATTATGCGTTGATTGCGAAACTGTCGAAAGATCTTGGGCCGGCAATGAAAGGCTTGGAAATGGCGACAATCGGTGCGGCGGACCGCATGCAGGAAAGAAGCTGGTAACGATGAAAATCGGTGTATTGGCACTGCAAGGAGCGGTGCGTGAACATGTACAGGCGATTCAGGCATGCGGTGCGGAGGCTGTTGTGGTGAAGAAAGCAGCCGAGTTGGCAGACCTTGATGGGTTGGTGCTGCCGGGTGGAGAAAGCACGGCGATGCGCCGTTTAATTGATCGTGCGGAGTTGATGGAACCATTAAGAGAATTTGCTGATTCTGGAAAGCCGATGTTCGGCACTTGTGCAGGGCTCGTGCTGCTGGCAAAAGAAATTGATGGGCAGGAAGCTGCGCATCTCGGCGTCATGGACATGACCGTGGCGCGCAACTCCTTCGGCAGGCAAGTGGACAGTTTTGAAGCAGATCTGGATATTGTGGGAATTGACGCGCCGTTTCCGGCAGTATTTATCCGTGCCCCGCATATCGTGCGTGCTGGTGTGGATGTGGAAGTTTTGTGTGAATACGAGGGGCGCATTGTGTTGGCGCGGAGCGGGCCGTTCCTTGGCTGTTCATTCCATCCGGAACTGACCGGAGACCACCGGCTGATGCAATTGTTTTTGGACATGGTCGAAAACAGGGAACTCTTGCCAACCGAAGCGCACTATAGTAAAATATGAATAATTTCAAAGAAGAAACGTTGATGGGAATAGTAAAGCGCAGTTTTTCTGTAAGAGAGCCGGTGGTTGGTGTGAACCGGCGTCAAACGCGTTTGAATCCACCCCGGAGTTGCATGGCGATGAGCCAGTGCCGGTTTTAATGCCGTTATGTGATGAAGAGGATTGGCCTTTTGCCGATCAATCAGGGTGGCAACGCGGGTAGCTCTCGTCCCTTTACCAGGGGACGGGGGCTATTTTTGCGTTGTTTTTTCTTATTTGACGAATACTTAAGGAGGAATTTCTATGTTGGATATCCGTTTTGTACGGGAAAATTTTGAACAAGTGAAAACGAAGCTCGGAAAGCGCGGGGAAGACATTTCCGTACTCGATGATTTCGGGGCGCTCGACCAGAAGCGTCGTGAACTGATCGTCCAGACCGAGAAATTGAAAGCAGAGCGCAACGAAGCGTCCCAGCAGATCGCTGTCATGAAGCGCAACAAGGAAAATGCGGACGAGGCGATCGCGAAAACACGCGAAGTCGGCGACCAGATCAAAGCGATCGACGATGAGCTGCGCGAAGTGGAAGAAAAACTTGACTACATCATGATGCGCGTGCCGAACATTCCGCACGACAGCGTGCCGTTCGGCGATTCTGAAGACGATAATGAAGAAATCCGTACATGGGGCGAAAAGCCGGAGTTTGGCTTTGAAGCGAAGCCGCATTGGGACATCGCGACCGATTTGAACATCGTCGATTTCGAGCGTGCCGCGAAAGTGACGGGCAGCCGTTTCGTGTTCTACCGCGGGCTTGGCGCACGCCTTGAGCGTGCACTCATCAATTTCATGATGGACCTTCACCAGGAGGAGCATGGCTACGAGGAAATGCTGCCGCCATATATGGTCAACCGCGAAAGCTTGACGGGCACTGGGCAATTGCCGAAATTCGAGGAAGATGCGTTCTTGATCGAGAAGGAAGATTATTTCCTCATCCCGACTTCTGAAGTGCCGGTGACGAACTTCTACCGTGATGATATTTTAACGGCGGATATGCTGCCGCAAGCTTTCGCTTCTTACAGCGCGAATTTCCGCTCTGAAGCGGGTTCTGCAGGACGCGATACGCGTGGCTTGATCCGTCAGCATCAATTCAATAAAGTTGAGCTGGTGCGCTTTGTGAAACCGGAAGATTCTTATGACGAGCTTGAGAAACTGACGGGCCATGCAGAGAAAGTGTTGCAGCTGTTGGGCCTTCCATACCGCGTCTTGAAGATGTGCACGGCAGACCTTGGCTTTACTGCAGCGAAGAAGTACGATATTGAAGTATGGATTCCGACGCAGGAGACGTACCGTGAAATTTCTTCTTGCTCAAACTTTGAAGATTTCCAGGCGCGCCGCGCGAACATCAAGTTCCGCCGCGAAGCGAAAGGCAAGCCGGAATTCGTCCATACGCTAAACGGCAGCGGACTCGCTGTCGGGCGGACTGTGGCGGCATTGCTTGAGAACTACCAGCAGGAAGATGGCTCTGTTGCCATTCCTGAAGTCTTGCAACCTTATATGGGCGGAAAAACGACGATCCGCTGAACGAAAAGACCCGAATGGATTTCGGGTCTTTTTTTTTTTGCAGTAAACGGGTAAACAATAAGAAACGTGAAAGGAGCGGTTTAAATGCAAGAAGTGGAATTTCACTTGATTGAAACCAATGGCATTCGCCTGCACGCAGCGGTAGCAGGACCGGAAGATGGGGAACTTGTGGTATTGCTTCACGGATTTCCGGAATTTTCCTATGGCTTCCATCACCAAATGGAAGAATTGGCCGCCTCGGGTTATCGAGTCGCCGTACCGGATCAGCGCGGCTATCATTTGAGCGATAAGCCGGAACAAATAGAAGACTACACGATTAATAAGCTAAGCGATGATATTGCCGGTTTGATTGAAGCATTCGGGGAAACTTCGGCGATTGTTATCGGCCATGATTGGGGAGGGGCGGTCGCCTGGCATTTGGCAGCAAGCAAGCCGGACTACGTTAAAAAGCTGATCGCTATCAATATTCCCCATCCGACAGCCATGCCACGTGTTTTCATGAAAAACCCGCTGCAATGGCTGAAAAGTTCATACATGGCGTTTTTCCAGCTCCCGGAAGTGCCGGAGAAGCTGATGGCTGCAAACGATTTTGAATCGATCAAACAGGCGATGAAAGGGACTGCAAGGCCGGATGCATTCACAGACCAAGAACTTGAACGGTACAAAGATGCGTGGAGCCAGCCAGGCGCTTTAACGGGCATGCTCAATTGGTACCGGGCAATCCGAAAAGGGAGTCTCCTGCAAATGCCAAAAGCCCCGCTGCGCATGCCGGTGCGCATCATCTGGGGTCTCGGCGACCAGTTTCTGTCGCCGATGCTTGCAACTGAAAGCTTGAAATTCTGTGAGAACGCCGAACTTGTTTGGGTCGGCGAGGCGACGCATTGGGTGCATCATGAGCAGCCGGAGATTGTGAATCGGTTGATTAAGGAATTTTTGACATAGAAAAACGGAAAACCCTAGGCTTGGGTTTTCCGTTTATTTTTATTGCGTGCGCGCAAATCGCGGAAAAACTGGGTGAGCAAGCCGCCGCACTCATCCGCCATGACATTTTCGGTCACTTCGCATTGATGGTTGAAGCGCTCGTCGTTCAGCAGGCGGTACAGCGAATCGACGCAGCCTGCTTTACTATCGCGGGCACCGTAGACGATATGCGGGATGCGCGATTGCAGAATGGCGCCGGCGCACATCGGGCAAGGCTCTAACGTAACGTAAAGCTTTGTGTCTTCAAGCCGCCAATTGTCGAGTGCTTCACAGGCTTGCTGGATTGCGAGCAATTCGGCGTGTGTCACCGCATTACGCGTCGTTTCGCGCAAATTGTGGGCACGCGCAATGACGCGGTCGCCTTGAATGATAATAGCGCCGATCGGTACCTCGCCTTTTTGGGCTGCTTTTTGGGCTTCTTCAATCGCCAGCCCCATAAAATAATGGTCTTTTTCCATTCCGTTCATGATTCATCGCTCCTCGACTTTCAGTGTATCATCTTTTCGTCCTGACAAAGCACTACAAAGCCGTACACAATTTGGAACGCCATTTGGCTCTACTTTTACTTTTGGAGATATGGTAAAATAAATGGCATTGCATTTTACTTGAATCGAAGAAGGGGGACTTCTTGTGCCGGTGCCATTTATCACCGTAGAAGGTCCGATCGGAGTGGGGAAAACCTCGCTGACGAAAGCACTTTCGGAGCAACACCAGTTTCAATTGCTGAAGGAAATCGTGGATGAAAATCCGTTTTTGAATAAATTTTACGAAGATATCGAGGAATGGAGCTTCCAGACGGAAATGTTCTTCCTGTGCAATCGCTATAAGCAATTGAGCGATATCCAAAAGAAATTCATCTCCAACCAGGAGCCGGTCGTTGCGGACTATCATATCTTCAAAAACTTGATTTTCGCCAAACGGACGCTGCCTGAAGAAGAGTATGCCAAATACGAAGCGATCTATAAAATCTTGACGGCCGATATGCCGAAGCCGAATATGGTTATTTATTTGCACGCGAGCCTCGACACCTTGATGAAGCGCATTAAATTGCGCGGCCGTGAATTCGAACAGATGATCACGCCTGATTACATGGAGCAATTGTCTGCAGACTACCATGAATTCATCGAACGTTTCGAACGCGAGCATCCGGAAATTCCGGTATTGCGCTTTAACGGAGACAAACTTGATTTTGTGCAAAACCGTTCCGACCTCGAAGTGATTCTCACTCATGTGGAAGGCACGCTTGAAAAAAGGAGCTTATCAATATGAATGAAAATTTACGAGACAAGTACGGCATTCCGAAAGATGCCGTCATCACCATCGCCGGAACGGTCGGCGTTGGCAAATCGACAATGACCAAAGCACTTGCAGATTCACTGCAATTCCGTACATCTTTTGAAAACGTAGACGGTAACCCGTATCTTGATTTGTTTTACGACGATTTCGAGAAATGGAGCTTCCATCTGCAAATCTATTTCCTGGCAGAGCGTTTTAAAGAGCAAAAGCGGATGTTTGAATACGGCGGCGGCTTTATCCAAGACCGCTCGATATACGAAGACACCGGCATTTTTGCAAAGATGCATCAGGAAAAAGGCACGATGAATGAAGTCGACTACGAGACCTATACCAACTTATTCGATGCGATGGTCATGACGCCTTATTTCCCGCATCCGGATTTATTGATTTACTTAGAAGGCTCGATTGACGATATTCTGGGACGCATCCAAGAGCGTGGCCGCGCAATGGAACAGCAGACGCCTGTTGAATACTGGCTGGAAATGCACGAACGCTACGAACGCTGGATCGACTCGTTCAACGCTTGTCCTGTGCTGCGCCTCAACATCAATGACTATGATTTGATGAACGATCCGGATTGTTCAGAGCAAATCGTGGAACGCATCGGCAAATTCATGCAGCAGACCGCTGTATTGAAACGCTAAAAAAGCGGAGACAATTGTCTCCGCCTTTTTTATTTCCCAGGAAATAAGGACAACAAAAAAACTCACAGAATTGATCTGTGAGTTTTTTATAATATTCAGACACACGATTGTTAAGAAAAATTCGTTACCGAAGCAACGAATCAATCTCTATCTACATGCGCGTAGTATTCAAAAATGGAGGAGGAAGAGGGATTCGAACCCCCGCGGGATTTGACTCCCCTGTCGGTTTTCAAGACCGATCCCTTCAGCCAAACTTGGGTATTCCTCCGTGTTGGACAAGATATAATTTATCACGGATTTAAAAGCCCGTCAACAGTTTTGAAAGAAAAAATTATGTTTTTTACAGAAAGCGATAGAAAGGTCGGTTCATGAAGATAATCGCCGCCTGTTTTACGCGCTATTAACTTTATGTTTGATTTTTCCTCCAGCACTCCGTATACTAGTAAATGCCGTGCTAGGTGGGAAGGTAGCGGTGTCCTGTAACCTGCAATCCGCTCTAGCAGGACTGAATTCCTTTCTGAGGCTGTTTGTATGCAAGGTCTGCCTCATGCACGTAGTGTTGACATCTGGGTCCTGCGCAATGGAAACCCATGAACCATGTCAGGTCCGGAAGGAAGCAGCATTAAGTGGTACTTTCTATGTGCCGCGGGGTTGCCTAGATCGAGCCAACGACATGAGTAACGCTTGTGTACAGCAGTCGAAGAAAGGTGCACGGCTTAACCTAAATGATCCAAACCTGTCCGCAGCTTGCGGGCAGGTTTTTTTCTGTCCAGAATGTGTGGCGCCCGGTGAAATGATTCGGGAACAAGGCCCTTTTATGGTATAATGAAAGGACGGAACATAGACTTTTTAAAAGGGGAGAACAAGGTGGCGTATCAAGCTTTTTACCGTGTGTACAGACCGCGGACTTTCTCGGAAATGACCGGCCAGACGCATGTCAAACAAACCCTTCAGAATGCTCTCCTTTATGATAAAACGACCCACGCGTATTTATTCTCAGGCCCTCGGGGTACCGGGAAGACGAGTGCGGCGAAAATTTTCGCTAAAGCGCTGAATTGCGAACAAGCCCCAGCAGCGGAACCGTGCAATGAATGTTCTTCTTGCCGGAGCATCGACGAAGGCTCGAATACAGACGTCATCGAATTCGATGCGGCTTCCAATTCACGGGTTGAGGAAATGCGGGAAATTATCGAGAAAGTTCGTTTTTCTCCAGCTAACTCCCGGTTCAAAGTTTATATCATTGATGAAGTGCATATGTTGTCGAACAGCGCCTTCAACGCATTGTTGAAAACATTGGAAGAACCGCCGGAACACGTCGTCTTCATTTTGGCGACGACCGAGCCGCATAAATTGCCGCTGACGATCATTTCCCGTTGCCAGCGGTTCGATTTCAAATCGCATACACAAGCGGACATCGTCGCGCGAATGATCACCGTCTTGGAAGATGCTAAGATTCCTTATAATGAGCAAGTGTTGAAAATCATCGCCCAGGCAGCAGCGGGTGGCATGCGTGATGCGCTCAGCCTGCTCGACCAAGTTGTATCGTTCAGCGGAGATGAAATGACCATTGAAGATGCGCTTCTGGTTACGGGTTCCATCAGCCAGGATATGTTTTACGGCATTGCCGAAGCATTGTTGAAGAAAGACGTCGGGCAAGCGTTGACCTTGCTTGAGCAATTGGTGCGTGACGGCAAAGACCCGGTGCGCTTAGTGGAAGATTTCATTACCTTCTTCCGCGACTTATTGCTGATTCAAACGGCGCCAGGGTTGCGCGACATGCTGGAGCTTGCCGCTTTCGAACCGCGTTTCGAAGAACTGGCAGAACAGTTTGAAGCGTCGACACTTTATGACTGGATCGACATTTTAACAAAGACCCAGCAAGAGATGCGCTTCTCCAACCATACGAAAATCTATATGGAAACCGCACTCCTGAAAATGGTGCAAGCAGACGCCCCCGTCCAAACCATCGGGGCAGGTGCACCCTCTCCTGAACTTGAAGCGAAAGTCGCGAGCCTCGAGCAATTGGTACGCGAACTTCAGCAACAAATGAAGGAAGGCGGCGGCTCGAATAATGCGGCGCCTCAAGCCGAGCAGAAAAAGCGGCAGCGTTCGCAAAGCGCCTTTAAAATTCCAACTGGCCGCATTCAGGAAGTGCTGAAGAATGCAACGAAACCAGATATCCAGGCGATCAAAACTAATTGGGCCACCGTGATGGGGCAACTGCAGCGCTCGCATTCGGCATTGCTTAACGATGCCGAGCCAGTAGCGGCATCCCCGGATGCTTTTGTGTTAAAATTCAAGTATGATATTCATTGCCAGATGGCTTCTGAAAATCAGACTTTTGCTGCAGCGTTCAGCCAATTGCTCGAGCAGTATACGGGCAAGGCTTACACGCCGGTTTATGTGCCGGACGCCAATTGGCTGAAAATCCGTGAAGAGTTTATCCGCAACGGCGGCTTGAAAAATGAAGGCGACGCGCAGGAACCGGAAGGACAGGAAGAGAATCCGTTTTCCGGTGACGGCGCAAGCCCTGAAGAAGATCCATTCGTCTCTGAGGCGGAGCGGCTCTTCGGCAAGGATTTCGTTGAAGTCCATGATGACTAACGAATACAAAATTTGAGGAGGAACCAATTATGCGTGGTGGAGGAAATATGCAAGGTATGATGAAGCAAATGCAAAAAATGCAAAAACAAATGGCGGAGGCTCAAGAAGAGCTCGGCACATTGAAATTTGAAGGAACAGCAGGCGGCGGAATGGTCAAAGTAACCGTTTCCGGCCATAAAGAAGTTCTTGATATCGCATTGGATCCGACAGTCGTAGACCCGGAAGATGTTGAAATGCTGCAAGATACATTGATCGTTGCAACAAACGAAGCGTTTAAAAAAGCGGACGAGCATGCGAATTCCACAATGGGGAAATTCACGAAAGGCTTGAATATCCCAGGCATGTTCTAGGAGGTAAGCGATAATGCACTACCCGGAACCTATTTCCAAATTGATGGAGAGTTTTATGAAGTTGCCAGGGATCGGGCCGAAAACAGCGGCCCGGCTGGCATTTTTTGTGCTCGGCATGAAAGAAGACACCGTGCTTGATTTTGCGAAAGCATTGGTCGACGCCAAACGCAATTTGAGCTTTTGCTCAGTCTGCGGCCACATTACGGATGTCGACCCGTGCCAGATTTGCCAGGATACAAGCCGCGACCGTTCGATGATCTGTGTGGTCCAGGATCCGAAAGACGTCATCGCGATGGAAAAGATGCGCGATTACACGGGTCTTTATCACGTACTGCAAGGTGCCATTTCACCAATGGATGGCATCGGGCCGGAAGATATCAACGTACCATCACTTTTGACCCGTCTTCAAGACGAGCAAGTAAAAGAACTGATTTTGGCGACGAACCCGACGATCGAAGGGGAAGCGACCGCTATGTATATCTCACGGCTAGTAAGGCCATCCGGCATCCGGACTACGCGTATTGCACACGGGCTTCCAGTTGGAGGCGACTTGGAGTATGCGGATGAAGTCACATTATCCAAAGCTCTCGAAGGCCGTCGCGAACTTTCCTAAGCTCTTGATAAATGGTAAATATTCTGACAAATAATGATATTTGTATAATTATTCCGTTTGATTTTAATGGAAGCTTATTATAGAAGAAAGTTGTTTGATCCATCTGTTTCAGAGGGGTGAACAACTTCTTTTTTTGTATGAAAAGAGTGGCGGGAATCAAGAAAGGTTTTTAAATATAATTTAATTTACCAAAAGTGTTGACTTTCTAAAGGGTGTGCTTTAATATAGTAAGAGTCGTCAGGAACGACAGCAAACATGAACCTTGAAAACTGAACAGCAAAACGTCAACAATACAGTCGCGAGTGATCGCGGCAAACGTACTGATCAGCTTCGGCAGATCAAGCGAATCGCGCGTCTTTCG
>NZ_RCCP01000011.1 GCF_003664125.1 Planococcus citreus | reverse complement strand
CAAAGACGATGAGGTAGATAGGTTCGGGGTGGAAGCGTGGCGACACGTGCAGCTGACGAATACTAATCGATCGAGGACTTAACCAACAAACTGAACATGCGTTTCCAATGTCGATTTATCCAGTTTTGAAAGAATAAGATATTATTTTTAAAAAAATACTTGAAATAATCGGTATTATTGATATAATAAATCTTGTCTTTCAAATTAATACAGTCTAGTGATGATGGCAAAGAGGTCACACCCGTTCCCATCCCGAACACGGAAGTTAAGCTCTTTTGCGCCGATGGTAGTTGGGGGTTTCCCCCTGTGAGAGTAGGACGTCGCTAGTCTGGTTATTATTCCGAAGTAGCTCAGTGGTAGAGCACCGCACTGTTAATGCGATGGTCGTAGGTTCGAGTCCTACCTTCGGAGCCAATTATGGAGAGCTGTCCGAGTGGCCGAAGGAGCATGATTGGAAATCATGTAGGCGGGCAACCGTCTCAAGGGTTCGAATCCCTTGCTCTCCGCCAGTATCTTAAGATCAAAATAAAGGCCCCTTGGTCAAGCGGTTAAGACACCGCCCTTTCACGGCGGTAACACGGGTTCGAATCCCGTAGGGGTCACCATTCAATGGAGGATTAGCTCAGCTGGGAGAGCATCTGCCTTACAAGCAGAGGGTCGGCGGTTCGATCCCGTCATCCTCCACCATTTCTTTCATGCATATAAAATAGAAGGAAACTTTAATATTATCGCGGGGTGGAGCAGTTCGGTAGCTCGTTGGGCTCATAACCCAAAGGTCGCAGGTTCAAATCCTGCCCCCGCAACCAAATGGTCCCGTGGTGTAGCGGTTAACATGCCTGCCTGTCACGCAGGAGATCGCCGGTTCGATCCCGGTCGGGACCGCCATTTTTATTAATTAATATGGGTCAGTAGCTCAGTCGGTAGAGCATTAGATTGAAGCTCTAAGTGTCGGCGGTTCGATTCCGTCCTGACCCACCATATTTTTTCTCCATGCCGGAGTAGCTCAACTGGTAGAGCAACTGACTTGTAATCAGTAGGTTGAGGGTTCAAGTCCTTTCTCCGGCACCATTAGGTGGGGTAGCGAAGTGGCTAAACGCGGCGGACTGTAAATCCGCTCCTTCGGGTTCGGCAGTTCGAATCTGCCCCCCACCACCAGTTTTTAGGGGCATAGTTTAACGGTAGAACAGAGGTCTCCAAAACCTCCGATGTGGGTTCGATTCCTACTGCCCCTGCCATTTTTTTAAATATTATGTTGGCGGTCGTGGCGAAGTGGTTAACGCACCGGATTGTGATTCCGGCACTCGGGGGTTCAATTCCCCTCGTCCGCCCCATGTTTTCTTGAAATTTTAATATCATACATAATAATAGCGTGGCGGTCGTGGCGAAGTGGTTAACGCACCGGATTGTGATTCCGGCACTCGGGGGTTCAATTCCCCTCGTCCGCCCCAGTATTATTGGGGTATAGCCAAGCGGTAAGGCAACGGGTTTTGATCCCGTCATGCCCTGGTTCGAATCCAGGTACCCCAGCTTTTGCGGAAGTAGTTCAGTGGTAGAACGCCACCTTGCCAAGGTGGAGGTCGCGGGTTCGACCCCCGTCTTCCGCTCCATTATTTAGGCGGCATAGCCAAGCGGTAAGGCATGGGTCTGCAACACCCTTACCACCGGTTCGAGTCCGGTTGCCGCCTCCAAACTATTTTGCCGGCGTGGCGGAATTGGCAGACGCGCGGGACTCAAAATCCCGTTCCTTCACGGGAGTGTCGGTTCGACCCCGACCGCCGGTATCAAATGATCATCACTCTGCCAAGTGATGAAAGCTTAAAACTCTGACTTTTATAGTCAGAGTTTTTTTCTTTATTTATATGAATGATTTGCAGTTGTACACAGCAAAGATTTTTTTTAAAAAATAGCTAATAACCCCTTGCAAAATAATCGGTTTACTAATATAATAATAAATGTTCCTGAAAGCAATGAATAATTGTTTCTGGATTCAATTTTGCCGGCGTGGCGGAATTGGCAGACGCGCGGGACTCAAAATCCCGTTCCTTCACGGGAGTGTCGGTTCGACCCCGACCGCCGGTATCATTTTCATTGCTCTGCCAAGCAATGTATTGAAAGGCCCTAACTTCAGTTAGGGCTTTTTTCTTTGTCTTAATTTGGTAACAAGAGTAGCACTATTATTAGAAAAACCACTAATGAAAAACTAGCTGAGGAGTAGCCTGTTATCGAACGAGACGGACGTGGCCGATGCGGTAAGTTGGAAGGGGAGTGATGGAAACATCTTAGGGGATCGGCTCTCTACACCGGTATTTTGAAAAAGGCAGCTTCCTTTGAAGACTGTCTTTTTTACGTGTATTGGAATATATAATAGGATGTGGTAGGAGAATGGAGGCTGCGTGTTATAATAATCAAAATTACGATCTTGGCGGGGGTGGCAAGGTGGTTACAGAACAAGGATTTGATCAAGAGTTTACGACTATACTTGATACCCATGAAGTTCTGTTAAAAGAAGGGTTGAGCGAAGTTGAAGTTGTAAAGAGGTTAAAGGTTTTTGGCGCCAATGAATTGCCTCAAGGAAAGCGAGAACCTGGAGTTATAAAGTTTTTTAAGCATTTTCATGATGTGCTGATCTATGTATTGTTGGCAGCGGCAGTTATTACAGTCGTACTTGGACATTATATTGATACAAGTGTCATTTTAGCTGTAGTTGTCATCAATGCGGCAATTGGCTATATTCAACAGAGTAAAGCTGAGAAAGCATTGGATAGTATACGTGAAATGCTTTCATTTAAAGCTGGAGTGCTGCGAGAGGGCAAACGAAAAGATATTCTGGCGGCTGATTTGGTGCCTGGGGATCTTGTTTATTTAAGGGCGGGTGATAAGGTGCCCGCAGATATACGGCTTGTAGAAGCGTCGAATCTTCAGGTGGAGGAGTCCTCTTTGACTGGTGAATCAGATGCAGTAAATAAACAGACTGAGAGGCTATCGAGCGATACGGTGCTTGGGGATCGTTCCAATATGGCATTTGCAGGAACTGCTGTTGCAGCCGGATCAGGGTTTGGGGTTGTCATTGCAACAGGAGGGGATACTGAACTCGGAAAAATCAGCAGCGCGATGGAATCGGTCGAGAAATTACAGACACCCTTATTAAAGCAGACCGCTCAATTCGGAAAAGTGATATCAGTGATTATTGTACTGAGTGCAATCGGCATGTTTTTCATTGGTTATTGGGTCCATGACTATGCCACAGCTGAGCTATTATTGGCAATCATCGGCTTGACCGTAGCCGCTATTCCAGAAGGGTTGCCAGCGGTATTATCCATTATTTTAGCTTTGGGTGTCCAAACGATGGCTGGGAAGAATGCTATTGTACGGAACTTGCCATCAGTCGAAACTTTAGGGGCCGTTACGGTAATATGCTCAGACAAAACAGGGACTTTGACGAAAAATGAAATGACGGCGACTTCTGTTATTCTGGCAGATGAAGAAATCAATGTTAGTGGGGTCGGTTATTCACCCGAAGGAATGTTAAAGAAAAACGGAGATGGCATTCGTTTAGCTGATCATCCTCGATTGGCAAAGTTTTTAGCCTGTGTGAAAACAGTTAATGATGCGCATTTGGTCAAAGGGAAAAAAGGGAAATGGTCAATCAGTGGAGGTGCGACGGAAGGCTGCCTCTTGACGCTTGCAGAGAAAGCGGATGACGAAGTAGAGAAGTTGCCAGTGATTATGAAGATTCCGTTTGATTCTTCTTATAAATACATGGCTGCTTTGGTTGAAGATCGGGGAACTAAATGGATTTATGCAAAGGGGGCCCCTGAAAAGCTACTGGATATGATACAAAGCGAAGAGAGGGATGAATGGGAGGCGAAGATAGCCTCACATGCAAAACGCGGAGAACGCCTTTTAGGAGCTGCTGTTAAGCAAGTCGATTACACAGTGGAAGTCATAAATCACGAAGATATGAAGTGCGGGTTTGAGTTTCTAGGCATGGCTGGCATCATTGATCCTCCGCGGGAAGAAGTGATCGATTCAATTGTACAATGCAAGAAAGCCGGAATTCGTGTCAAGATGATCACTGGAGACCATAAAGACACCGCTGTGGCGATTGGAGCCAAGCTTGGAATCGGTGATGGGGCCAAGGCGCTTGAAGGCAGGGAATTGGATGGTTTAAACGCACAACAGTTGGAGGCTGCAGCCATGGAATATGACATTTTCGCGCGTACCAGCCCGACAAATAAATTGCAATTGGTTGAAGCTCTTCAAGCCAAGGGGCAAGTGTGTGCAATGACCGGTGATGGGGTCAATGATGCACCGGCTTTGAAACGAGCTGATATCGGCATTGCGATGGGAATCAAAGGAACAGAAGTATCAAAAGAAGCGGCAGAGATGGTGCTGGTTGATGATAATTTCAGCACGATTGTCAATGCAGTGAAGGAAGGGCGGCGCGTCTATGACAATTTGAAAAAGACCATCCTGTTCATATTGCCGACAAACGTATCCGAAGGGCTGCTCATTTTTATCAGCATTCTATTTGGCACTACGATTCCGCTCACTGCTGTGCAGATTTTGTGGGTCAACATGATTACCGCTGTGACGATTTCCTTGGCGATTGCATTTGAGAAGCTCGAGCCTGGTACGATGGAGCGGCCACCTAGGAAAGCCAATAGCCCGTTGCTCAGTGGCTATTATGTTTTCCGCATCGCTTTTGCATCGGCGATTATCGGAGGGGGCATTTTATGGATGAACAGCATGCTGGAAGCTAGAGATTATGACCAAGGCATCTTGCAGACCATGACTTTACAAGCCCTGGTCATTTCACAGCTATTTTATTTATTTAATTGCCGGAGTGAGCGGCGTTTTGCACTGAATCGTGATTTCTTTTCCAATAAAGCGGCTTTTATTGTCTCGGCCATATTAATCTTAGTGCAGCTATCGGTGACGTATGTGCCGTTTATGAATACGCTGCTTGGCACGGAACCGATCGGGCTCAGGTATTGGATTTGGCCATTGCTGATCGGGATGAGCGTCTTTATTATTGTGGAGTTTGAAAAATGGGTGGTGCGCTTGATGAGCAGAAATTCAAAACTTGTGAAATAATTATTAAAGCGGGAATGAAGGAGGAGTTATGAGACAGATACATAGTGAAGTCGTCGAATTCAGAGGAAGCCATTATGATTATGGAATGATGCAAGGAAATGCGCTTAAAGAATCGATTACGCTGCACAATCGCCGCGGGCAATGGAAGAGCAAGAGGCCACGTTTTGTCATCGATCCGGCAGAAGCGCAAGCTGCGTTCAACGAATACGCCCCGAACTTGTGGGAAGAGTTGAAAGGCCTTGAAGATAGCCTAGAACTACCGATTGATGAGGTACTTCGTGATTTTGGCGGTTACCGAATCGATGCGCCGCCGTCGGGCTGTTCGATCGTCAGCGGCGAAGACTTTTTGGTGCGTAATTATGATTTCCATCCGC
Organism: Planococcus citreus; assembly: GCF_003664125.1. Taxonomy (GTDB): domain Bacteria; phylum Bacillota; class Bacilli; order Bacillales_A; family Planococcaceae; genus Planococcus; species Planococcus citreus. The sequence goes on along the minus strand of NZ_RCCP01000011.1, from coordinate 21,483 downwards.
AGACATATGAAGGCAGGTTCTGCTTGTTCCAACCACAAGAGGGAAACGCCATTATCGGTCCGAGCCAGCGTATTTTGGGGCGTATGGATGGAATGAACGAGCATGGCCTGGTGATGGGCTATAATTTTATGCACCGGAAAAAACCGGGTGATGGCTTTGTTTGTTATATGATCGGGCGCATCATTCTTGAAAGCTGCTCATCCATTGAAGAGGCTGTTGCTTTGATCAAAGATATTCCGCATCGCGGGTCATTTAGCTACGTTGTGACCGATAAGGGCGGCGCAACAAAGGTCATTGAAGCGACGCCCCGTAAAGTGGCGGTGCGTGATGCCACTGCGTGCACGAATCATTTTGAAATCCAGCAGCATGAAAACCGCAATTATCTAAAGGATTCCCATGAACGCTTGTCAGTTATCGAACAGAATGCAGAAGATGTAGCGGAAGCGTATCGCGCTTATCGCCTGTTCAATGATACGAACCGCGGCTTGTTTTCGAATCTTTATAAGAGTTGGGCCGGAACAATCCATACATCTGTCTATCTACCGAAAGAGCAGGAAGTGTGGTTCGCGCTTGGAGGCGATCAGGAGCCTGAAGTTTTCAAGTTTGGGGAATGGCTTGCAGGAAAGCCTGTCCGCAATCAATCAGTACACGGGCAGATTGATACGGGCATTGGCTTTGCCCACACTGATGCGTTGTTCAAATGAAAAACGGCTGGAGCGCATGGGTGCTCTAGCCGTTTTTTTGCTGCAATGAAGATAGGTCGTCAAGATACGGAAACGGGAAATGGGTGTCGATTTTCCCGTTGATGCGTTTCGCCAGCAAGCGCTCGCCTTGAAGCCATTTTTGGAAATCGAACATGAGCGGCAAGCGATCAGGACCGATGGCGAAGCCGACTTCCAAGCTGTTCGGAAAATAGGAAGCCGTATGCAGAGTACCGGAAGCAGTGCTGTATTTTGTTGAAAATACGCCCTGGTCCGAGTCGTTCAATAATCGGAACGCTGCGTATGCGTCGTTTGACGTTGTGGAATGCGTAAGAAGCGCTTCCTCGCGGCGTTTGGAATCGTCGATTTGATAACGGTTTTCTTCCGATAACACTTCAAAATGGTTCGTCGAGACAGCCGCTTCCCGGACGATGACATTGCGCGGGGAAGTTTCGGCGACGACTGAACGTCCGCTCTTATCCAGCAATACATAGCTGAATGAACGGCGGTGGGGCAGTTCTTTCAATAAATCGACCGCTTCGTCGATCGATGCGCAATGCTCAAGGATCAAGCGTCCGATCATATTGCAGATAAACCCGTCCGCTGAGTTGCGGCGGTTGATGAAATTATAGCCCATTGCAAGCCCTTTTTCGTTTAGCCCGTCGGTTCGTCCGGTAATTTGCATGGAAGGCCCGATGGATGCATAGCCCCCGTCAGTCGGCTCGTACAAGGCGAACCGGCCTTCATAGCCTTGCGGTGAGCTGTCATAATTGCGGACAAGGAAATCGGAGCGGCTCAGGATCGAACAGCCGCTGCGTGTATATTCGATATAATAGCCGCCGAATTCTCGGAGGGCGTCGTAAAATGGCCATTTTAAGGCATCGGCTAAGCCTTCGATTTCTTCCCAAATGCGCGGGGCAAAGCGTTCGAGCATGTCGATGGCTTTTGTTTCGTCCACCAATAATTGCTTGCTATTCTCACTACGCTGTATTTTTCGGTTCGGCAAAAGCAGTGAATCTCTCAACAATTCCCCTTGATGATAGCCGAAATCATAATGGCTGCCGCGGAATTGGATAACGTCGCTATGGACTTTCTTCATGTGGCATCCCTCTTTTTTATCTCAGTATCAAAAGAATACTAGAGTTTTGGGGAGAATAAAAAGAATATGCCTGAAGCGTATGCTTCAGGCAATTAAAGGACGTAGCTTGTCGCTTCGCCGCCATTGATTCCGGTGAACATATTGCCGGCAGCGGTCAATAGCTGAAGGGCATTGTCGCGGTTCATGGACGGTCGGAGGTAAAATACGTGTACCGCGTCTGTTGTTTGCGGTGTCACAGCAGTGCGCTTTGAATCGACGTATGGGCTACCGAAAGCGCCTTTTGCATCGCGTGTAACGATGATGTTATCGAGCGTATTGTCGCGGTTATTCAAGCCCTCATAGCGGTCGTCAGGCTTGCCGAGGGCGATTTCGATATCGCCTTCAATTTGAGCTGTATCGTACAAACCGAGTGGAATTTCGTACTGAAGCGATAGAAAACTGTTCATATCGATTGCTGAATTGACAGGGGCCAGATAGTTTTGCTTGCGCACACGGCGGTACAAGGCTTCCGCAGAAGGCCGGTAGCGGTTCGGATCGCTTCCGAGCGCTTTCCAGGCCAGCTTCCATTCGAGAAGGCCAGGGAAATCCGTCAATTCCTTATCGTCCATATCGAAGAACAATTGCTCCTGGAACAGTTGGAGGCGGCCTTTTAACATTTGAGGTGAATCCGAAACGGTGATATTGTTATAATGAATAATGCCGATTTTGAAATCAGGCACAATCTCTGTAATTTCAGGGTTTACGCGAAAGTCCACAGCAATCATCCTTTCCGTGAATAATAGCCTTATCTTACCATAAATTGGAGCAAGGAGTTATCGACATGAACTTGGATCAATTCCAACAACAACTGGTTGCGTATGCCGCGGAAATCGGGATTGATAAAATCGGCTTTGCTTCGGCCGAACCTTTTTTTAGTTTAAAGCATCGTTTGATCCGCCAGCAGCAATTGAATTTCCAGTCCGGTTTTGAGGAATCGGATGTGGAGAAACGCACGCGTCCGGAATTATTGATGGAAGAGCCTGTGAGCATCATTGCCATTGCGATTGCCTATCCTTCCAAAATGGAGGGGGCGAAGCCTGGTGTCAAAGGGGCACGGCGTGGTATTTTCTCGCGTTCTTCCTGGGGCAAGGATTACCATGCGGCACTTCGGGACAGGCTGGCGCTGCTGGAATCTTTTATCGCCGCCCATTATCCGGAGGCGCGCATGAAATCAATGGTCGACACTGGCGAATTGTCTGACCGTGCCGTGGCAGAACGGGCCGGTATCGGGTGGAGTGCGAAAAATACCAATATCATCACGCCGGAGTTCGGTTCATATGTCTATTTGGGCGAGATGATCACCAACATCCCTTTTGAATACGACGAGCCGATGGAAGATCAATGCGGCGACTGCCGCTTATGTATCGATACGTGCCCGACCGGCGCGATTGTCGAGGGCGGGCAGCTCAATGCCCAGCGCTGCATTTCGTTTTTGACACAGACGAAGGGCTTCCTGCCAGATGAGTTCCGGTCGAAAATCGGCAACCGGATTTACGGCTGCGACACATGCCAGACCGTGTGCCCGAAAAATAAGCGCAAGGCCAATCGCATTCATCCGGAATTTGACCCGGACCCGGAAATTGCCAAGCCGCTTTTAGAGCCGTTGTTGACGATTTCCAATCGGGAGTTCAAAGAGAAATTCGGCCATGTGTCAGGTTCTTGGCGCGGCAAAAAGCCGATTCAGCGCAACGCCATTTTAGCGCTCGCCCATTTTAAGGAACAGTCCGCTGTGCCTGCATTGATCGAATTGATGAACACTGATCCGCGTCCGGTCATCCGCGGCACGTCCGCCTGGGCGATCGGCCGTATTGGAACGGATGAAGGAAGACTAGCGCTCGAACATGCACAGCAGCAAGAGAAAGACGAAGAGGTGCTGGCGGAGATCGCCAAGGGCCTGGCATTCTTTTCTGCAGAAACGAAAGGATAAGTGAAGAAATTTGGGAATACACATTGTGTTATATCAGCCATTAATTCCGGCGAATACCGGGAACATTGCACGCTCTTGTGCGGGGACAGGGGTCAGCCTTCATTTGATCAAGCCGCTCGGGTTTTCGACGGACGATAAAATGCTCAAACGGGCGGGGCTCGATTATTGGGAGCACGTGGATATTCATTACCACGATGGCCTCGATGAGTTGTTTACATCCTATCCTGACGGCAAATACCATTACATCACCAAGTTTGGCACGAAGACATACAGTTCGTTCGATTTTTCGGATACCGGGGAAGATTATTTCTTCGTCTTCGGTCAGGAGACAAAGGGCTTGCCGAGGGAATTGATTGATGCCAACTTAGACCGTTGTTTGCGCATTCCGATGAATGAACATATCCGTTCACTCAATTTGTCGAACACGGCAGCGATCTTGATGTATGAAGCGCTGCGCCAACAGGATTTTCCGAATTTGAAATAAACGACAAAAAAGGACAGCGCGTGGGCGCTGTCCTTTTGCATTTCAGATTATTGTCTTTTGTCTGTGCCTGGTTTGTCATCGTATCCAGCAGTGAAGATAGCTACCAAAAACGATACACAAATCCCCAAGATTAAGATCAAGTTCATGAATGACGACCTCCTTGAAATTTGCATCTGTGTTTAGTATAGCGTACCATCGGGAAAAATGAAATATGGAACCCACTCGAAAATATGGACATTTTCCGTCCATCCAAAAAACTTGAAACTTTTTTGGATGTGATGCGTATATAGGGGTAGGAAGAAAAGGAAGGGATGAACTGATATGAAAATGAAGACATCCGTTGCACTGCTTTGGATTACGGGCCTTGCGGAGGCATTTCTGGCCATTCCGTTCATCGGGGGCGGATTTGTGATTTCTGCAGGCTATGCACCGCTCGGCATCATGTTCGTGCTGCATGCGATTACGTTGTTCTTTTGCTTTAAAGAATATTCGCCGAAGTTCGGCTCGATTCTGGGGATCATTACAAGTGCACTGGCTTGGATTCCAGTGATCGGCTGGGCGCTGCATTTATTGACAGCAATCGTGCTATTGCTCTCAGCAGCCATGTCCGGGCGTTCAGCTAGAGTCTAACAAGAAAAGCACCGAGAAATCGGTGTTTTTTTGTGGGCAAATGTAAAGACGATGAAAATTGGTTTGTAAGCGTCCCTTTCGATTAAGGTACAAAAAATCCCCTGCATAGAAAAATGCAGGGGATTTTTTAATGCGGTGCAATGAGAATCTGGATCGTGAACAGCACAGCAAAAATATAAAGGATCGGGTGGACGGATTTCCATTTGCCTTTGAAGATCTTCATGAGCGGGTAAGAGATAAACCCAAGTGCGATGCCGGTTGCGATGCTTGAGGTGAGCGGCATAGCCAGAACAATCAGGAACGCTGGGAACGCTTCATCGAATTGATCCCAGTCGATTTGCTTGACGGCGCCGATCATTAAGCTGCCGACGATGATGAGAGCGGGAGCGGTGATGGCGGCGACGCCGGAAAGCGAGCCGACGAGCGGCCCGAAAAAGGCAGCAGCGATGAACAGGATGGCGACGGTCAAAGTCGTGAGCCCTGTCCGTCCGCCTGCAGCGACGCCGGCGGAAGATTCGACATAAGCGCTGGTCGGGCTTGTGCCGACCATGGCGCCTGCACTGGCGGCGACAGAATCAGCGAGGAGCGCCTGGCGCACGCGCGGCATTTTATTGTCTTTCATGAGCCCTGCTTGTTTTGCGACACCGATCATCGTTCCGGTCGTGTCGAACAGCGTGACGAGCAGGAACGAGAACACGACGCCGTAGAGCCCGAATTCGGCGACGAGCAGGAACGCTTCGATGGGATTCCAGACGATGATGCCTTCCGGAAGCGACGGCAACTTCATGAAGCCTTCCGCAAATTTCAATTGCCCGGTGAAGAAGGCAATGATGCCCGTTGCGATCATGCCGAAGAAAATCCCGCCGTGAATGTTCAAGGACATGAAGATAAGCGTGATGGCGAGCCCTGCGAGCGTCAAAGCGACAGGCGGCGAAGTCAGGTCGCCAAGCCCCACGAGATTCGCTTCATTGGCGACGATCAATCCGCTAAGGCGCATGCCGATGAAGGCGATGAACAAGCCGATGCCTGCCGTGATGGCGTGTTTCAAGTTTTCTGGAATGGCTTCAATGAGGATTTTGCGCATTGAAGTCAAAGACAGTGCGACAAAGAGCAATCCGGAAACGAAAACTGCGGCAAAGGCAGTCGTATAATCAATGGCGCCGTCAGAAGCGAGCACCATGGAAGTGAAATATGCGTTAAGCCCCATGCCCGGCGCGATGGCAATCGGGTAATTGGCGAGCAATGCCATCCATAATGTACCGATGACTGCTGCAATGATGGTGGCGAGAAAAACCTGGTCGAACGGAACGCCGGCAGCACCTAAAATCACCGGGTTGACGATGACGATATATGCCATCGTCAGGAACGTGGTCATACCGGCTGTAATCTCGGTTCTGACATCAGTTCCGTGTTCTTTTAACTGAAACATGGAATATCCTCCTTATAAACACGAACATTTTAAACAACACGTTTAATAATATTCGTTTTTAATATCGGATGCAAGAGCTTTTCTCAATCTAGTGGCGAATAGTCGAAATTCCTGTCGACTATTTGTACAATGAAAAAGAACAGGAGGAGAATGTTTATGAATCTGACGATTGAATCAACAAAAACCTTACATAATGGAGTGGAAATGCCGCGTTTTGGCCTTGGCGTTTACAAGATGACCGATAAAGAAGCGGCGGTCGAAGCGATGGTAAAAGCAATCCAAACAGGCTACAAAGCGATCGATACAGCTACAGTGTATGACAATGAAGCAGAGGTCGGGGAAGCAATCCGCGCAGGCGGCGTGAAGCGTGAAGAACTGTTCATCACATCAAAAGTGTGGAACACCGACCAGGGCTACGACCAGACCTTGCGTGCATTCGAAGCTTCATTAAAACGGCTGGATATGGACTATCTGGATCTGTATTTGACGCATTGGGCAATTCCCGATACATTCGAGGAAACGTACCGTGCGATTGAGCGCTTGTATGATGAAAAATTGATCCGTGCTGCCGGCGTTTCCAATCACCAGCAGCATCACCTGGAGAAGATCTTGGCCAAGGCCAATACGAAACCGATGGTCAACCAGATCGAGCTGCATCCGCAATTGACGCAGGAATCACTGCGCGAATTTTGTGCGGCACAAGACATTGCGGTCACTTCCTGGTCGCCACTTGCGAGAGGGCGTCTGCTCGAAGATCCGGTGCTGTCGGAAATCGGCGAAAAGCACGGGAAATCCATCGCGCAGACCATCATTCGCTGGCATCTCCAGAATGACCTGATTGTCATCCCGAAATCGGTGACGCCGTCGCGCATTGTTGAAAATGCCGATGTTTTTGATTTTGAATTAAGTGAAGAAGAGATGAAACAGATTTCAGCGCTCAACCAGGATTGGCGGAGCGGAACCCATCCGGACGAAATCAAGGTTTAATAAAAAAAGGCCAGCGAATGGGTTCGCTGGCCTTTTGGTTATTGTTTTGCTTCGATATCGATTTGCTGACCGGTAAATGGGTGTTTAAACGCGATGCGGAAAGCATGCAGGAAGTATTCGCCGTCTTCAGTCGGCGGCCCTCCGTACAATTCATCGCCGATGATCGGGTGCTTGACGTGCGACAAATGGGCGCGGATTTGATGCGTGCGCCCAGTCTCCAAAGTTAAGTGAAGCAGCGAGCGGCCATCTGCGCGGTTGATGACCTGGTAATGGGTGACGGCGCTTTGCCCGTTCGGCGAAACGCGGCGGCGCGTCGCGTGATGGCGGTCGCGGCCTAGCGGGAAGTCGAGCGTCCCGGATTGCCCGCGAACCAAACCTTTAACGAGTGCTTCGTATTCACGCTGTACAAGCTTTTGTTCAACCATTCGGTCCATGACGTTTTTGGCGATCGGGTGTTTGGCCAATAGCAACACGCCGGAAGTGCCTTGGTCAAGCCGGTGGATATGTTCGATATACGAACCGCCGGATTGCTGGACGTAAGCCATCAAGCCGTTGATGAACGTATCATCCTGGTGGTTATCGTTCGGGTGTGTTGCGAGCCCTTTCGGTTTATTGGCGATGATGAAGTGCTCGTCTTCAAATAAAATCTCAGGTTCGATCGATGGGTTTGGCTGGTACGGCGACTCAGCTTGGGGAATCGTAACAGTCAATTGCGTCCCTTTGTCGAGCGGTTCCTGCCAGCGGGGTTCTGTGCCGTCTTCAAGGCGGACGCCTTTTGCCATGCGCAGTTCATGCACGGTCTTTTTGCCGAGGCCCCATTCGTTTTTCAATAAGTCCGTAACGGTCATGCCTTGTTCCGGGATTTGGTAAGTCCAATTCATCATACAGTCCTCCATAAAAACGGGATCATGCGCGCGGCACATGATCCCGTTTCAGTTTATTTTTTCACGACTTCCTGGAAAAATTGTTCGATATTCTCTTTCGGCTGTGCGCCTGTCCAGCGGGCAACTTCCTGACCATCTTCGTAATGGACCAGTGTCGGTGTCGCTTCGAGTGCATAATCAGACCAGCCTTGCTCAAATTCGAGCAGGTTGTACTGCAGCACATCGACTTCCATATCATCTGCAACAGGCATCAAGATCGGCGTTGTCTGCTGGCAGAATTGGCAAGTCGGGCTAAAGAAATAAACAGTCGTTGGCTCTCCGCTTTGGATCTGTTCATTTACGTCTTCTGGCAATGCGATGTTCTGATAGTTTTCGTCATCGAGCTGATCGATGGTGGCCGGATTCAGATCATCCGTGCCGTATGGATTGTCCGCCAGTTTCTCGTCTTGCGATTGATTGGTCAAGAAGACGATCAACGCAAAGATGGCAAGTACGACGCCGGCGATAATCAGCAATTTTTTCATCTTATTGTTCCTCCTTCAATGATTTCCACAGATAAACACTCGTTCCGGCAATCAAAGCGAATGCGATGAGTGCAAGAAACGGGATGGTGATGAATCCGAGGTAATTAATATATTCCCCTGTGCACGGGACTTGCCCACATGACGGTGCGGAATCCGACAAGAACCGGAGTTTTTGGATGCCGTAATGATACAGCGAAACCGAGCCGCCAATGACGGACAGCACGAGCGTAGTCATGGCGATGCGCAGATTTTTCTGCACATAGGCAACGCCGAGCACAAAGACGAGGGGATACATGAAGATGCGCTGCACCCAGCACAGCTCACACGGGACATACCCGCGTACCTGGGAAAAATACAGCGAGCCAAGTGTCGCAACCAGGGACACCGCCCACATGAACAGCAAACTGTTTTCTTGACGCTTCGTCATCTTTTGACCCTCTTTTCCGGAATGCTTTCCTTTTGAAGTATAATTCTTAACACCATACAAGTAAAATAATATCAACAACTGGGCGTATGGGCTATAATTAACTTTGAAACTTTTGTGAAGGAGCGCGGTAACGTGGCAGAACAATTCGATTTATCCCATTTTGAAAAAAGCATGATCATCCGTGAGATGAGCTATGCTGATATACCTGCCATTCTGGAAATGCAGCAGCTTTGCTTTCCGGGTATGGAACCTTGGAAAGAAGAGCAGCTTAGAAGCCATTTAGGCGTTTTTGCACAAGGGCAGATCGTCGCGGAACTTGACGGCAAAGTAATCGGCTCCTGCTCGAGCCTATTAATCAATTTCGACGAATACGATGACCGCCATACGTGGGACGATGTCACTGACGGCGGCTATATAACGAACCATAACCAAGACGGTTACAATATGTACGGCATCGAAGTTATGGTGCATCCCGAGTACCGCCGCATGCAAGTCGGGCAGCGTTTGTACGAAGCGCGCAAAGAACTGGCGCGTGAATTGAACTTGAAGTCGATCATCATCGGCGGACGCATCCCGAACTACCATAAACACGCAGACGAAATGTCGCCGCGTGAATACGTCGATTCGGTGTCACGTCATAAAATCTATGATCCGGTGCTGACGTTCCAATTGATGAACGGTTTCCAGTTGATGCGAATCAACCCCGGCTATTTACAGGATGATAAAGCATCGGGTAAATACGCAACGCTGATGGAATGGAACAATGTCGATTACAAGCCGATCTCCAAGCGTCATTTCAAGACGAGTTTGCCAGTGCGCATCTGCGTCGTCCAGTACTTAATGCGTGCTATCAATTCATTCGACGATTTGGCGAACCAGGTCGAGTATTTTGTTGACGTGGCTTCTGACGCGCATTCGGATTTCGTCGTGTTCCCGGAAATTTTCACGACGCAATTGATGTCGTTCTTGAATGAACCATCGCCGAGCCAAGCCGTCCGCAAATTGACGGAATTCACGCCACAGTATATTGAGCTATTCACGGACCTCGCTGTTCGCTATAACGTCAATATCATCGGCGGGTCGCATTTCGTCAAGGAAGAAAATGATGAGATTTACAACATCGCATATTTGTTCCGTCGCGATGGTTCAATCGATAAACAGTACAAGATCCACATCACGCCGAACGAACGTAAATGGTGGGGCATCTCAGCAGGCGATTCGGTCCGCGTATTCGATACGGATTGCGGCAAGATCGCCATCCAGATCTGCTACGACATCGAGTTCCCGGAACTGGCTCGCATCGCGACCGATATGGGCGCCAACATCATCTTCTCGCCGTTCTGTACGGAAGACCGCCAAGGCTATTTGCGCGTGCGTTATTGTGCACAAGCCCGTGCGGTCGAGAACCAGATCTACACGGTCATTTCCGGAACGGTCGGAAACTTGCCGCAAACAGAAAACATGGATATCCAATATGCCCAGTCCGGCATCTTTGCGCCAAGCGATTTCGAATTCGCGCGCGACGGCATCGTCGGAGAGACCAACCCGAACCTCGAAATGGTGTTGATCGGGGATGTTGACCTTGAAATCCTCAGACGCCAGCGCCAAGACGGCACCGTCAAGCAATTGAAGGACCGCCGCCACGACGTCTACCGTGTTGAATACAAACAAGATTAACTTTAGCCGCTCCGAATCGGGGCGGCTTTTTTGCGGAAAATTTGGTAAACTGATAAGTAATTGGAGGGATGAACCATGACATGGAAACAACGAATGCAAAAATGGCTTGGACACGAGGGGCTGGATGTGGATACGAAACAGCAGCTGCAATTATTATCGGAAGACGAGCAGCTGGCAGAAGATGCGTTTTATCAGGACTTGGTATTCGGAACAGGTGGGATGCGCGGCGAAATCGGCCCAGGCACGAACCGCATGAACGTCTATACAGTCAGAAAAGCATCAAAAGGCATCGCCGATTATATTGAAAGCTTCGGGGAACAGGCGATGAAGCGCGGAGTGGCGATTGCGTTCGACAGCCGCCGCATGTCGCCGGAGTTTGCCGAAGAAGCGGCACGTACATTTGCGGCGGCCGGCATCCGTGCTTATGTGTATGAAGCGGCGCGCACGACACCGCAATTATCGTTCACGGTGCGCGAATTGAATGCCTTCATGGGCATCGTCATCACTGCCAGCCACAACCCGCCTGAGTACAATGGCTATAAAGTATACGGCGAAGACGGTGCGCAATTGGATCTCGAAGCAGCGGACCAGGTCATCGGATTTGTTAGCCGAGTGGAAGATGAACTCGCAATCGAAAATGATGAGTATGATTCCTCCTTGTTGGAAATTCTCGGCGAAGAGCTCGACCGCGCCTATATCGACCAAGTGTTGACGGTGCAGGAAACTAGCGTTGAGCCAATCAGCGTCGTCTTTACGCCGCTTCACGGGGCCTCAGGCGCGACTGTCCGCCGTGTGTTTGACGAAGCCGGTTATAGCGGCGTTAATTATGTGAAAGAACAAATGGCGCCGGACGGTGAATTCCCGACGGTGGAATCACCAAACCCGGAAGAATCATCGGCGTTTGACCTCGCCCGGAAATACGGCGAAGAGCAGACCGCAGATCTATTGATTGCCATCGATCCGGACGGCGACCGCGTCGGCGCGGCAGTTTGGACCGGTACGCAATACGAACTATTGACGGGTAACCAAACCGGCGGCATCTTGCTGGAATATTTATTGGGCCAGAAAAAAGCCAAAGGTGAATTGCCGGAAGACGGTCGCATCTTCAAGACCATTGTCACTTCCGGATTTGGGGAAGCGGTCGCGCGAAGCTACGGCGTAGAGAGCGAAGACGTGTTGACAGGCTTTAAATTCATCGGCGAGAAATTGCGTGAAAATGATGCGCAGCATGAATTCACTTTCCTGTTCGGCTACGAGGAAAGCTACGGCTATTTGATCCGCGATTTTGCACGTGATAAAGATGCTGTGCAAGCGACATTGCTACTGGTCGAAGCGGCAGCCTTCTATAAGAAGCAAGGCAAAAATCTGTACGGCGTATTGAATGAATTATATGAACGCCACGGCTTCTACCGCGAATTGCTCGTTTCGGTGACGAAAAAAGGCATCGAAGGGGCACGTGAAATCACACAGCTGCTCGACGGCTTGCGCACAGCGCCGCCACAATCCATTGCCGGCATCGCGGTCGAAAAAATCGAAGACTACGATAGCCGGACACGGACGCTTGTCGATATGGGGACGAGCGAAGCTATCGTCTTGCCACAGTCGAATGTCCTGAAATACTTCCTGTCGGATGGTTCGTGGGTCTGCGTGCGCCCGAGCGGCACCGAGCCGAAAGTGAAATACTATTTCGGCGTTAAAGCAGCAACCCAGCAGGAAAGCGACGAAAAGCTTGAACTATTGAAAGAATCATTTCTCGACATCGTTGCGAATCGGTGAAAAAGCTCCCCATAGAGGGAGCTTTTTCATTCGAAAGAATGAGGCAAACACCGGTTCTTATCGTTACAATAGCAACTAGGAGGGATCAGCCCATGGTGCCTGAACAGCATTCGGACGTCATTTTATTGAAAGAGATCGCGGAGTTGTTGAACGAAGAAACGAATATGGAGCGCATGCTCGGCGGAGCGATCGACAAACTGCTGCAAAACTCCAATTTTGAAACGGCCTGGATCTTTTTCATCGATGAAAAAGGCAAGCACAGGCTTGTGGCGCAAGCCAATTTGCCGGATGCCCTCGAGGAGCGGGATTGCCGCCATTTGACGAAAGGCGGCTGCTGGTGCGTCAAGCGCTACCACGACGGCGATTTAGAAAAGGCGTCGAATATCATCGCCTGCCAGCGCATCGAAAACGCCAAAGCGGCACATGGCAAAATCGGCAATATTTCGCATCACGCAACTGTACCGCTGCAATCTGGCAAGGAAAAGTTTGGCTTGCTCAATATCGCTGCGGCCGATACGGTGCGCTTTTCAAAAGACGAACTGGCATTATTGGAATCGGTCGCTTTCCAAATCGGCTCTGCTATCAAGCGCATCGTCCTGACCAAACAGGAACAGGAATTGGCACTCGTCAAAGAGCGCAATCGGCTCGCGCGGGATTTGCACGATTCCGTTAATCAGCTGTTGTTCTCGGTCACGTTGACGGCGAGGGGCGGCATTGAAATGGCGGAAGATGAAGCGCAAAAAAGCACGTTTCGGGACATCCAGCATCTCAGCCAGGAAGCGCTCAACGAAATGAGGGCGTTGATTTGGCAGTTGCGTCCAAAAGGGCTGGAGAGCGGCTTGATCGATGCCATCAAAGCGTATGGGGAAATGCTCGGGCTGTCGATGGAAACGAAAGTGACCGGCGTGATTCAATTGCCGTCGCGTACCGAAGAAACCTTATTCCGCATTGCACAGGAAGCACTGAATAATGTGCGCAAGCATGCGGGTACAAGCGCTGCCCAAATCTACGTGACAATTACACCGACAGATGTCTTATTGGTCATCAAAGACGAAGGACTCGGTTTTTCTCCTGCACACGGCGCGATCCCGTCGATTGGCATACAAAGCATTCGCGACCGGGCGAAAGCAGAAGGCGGCACGGCCGATTGGTCTAGCGAATTAAGCAAAGGAACGGAAATCCTGGTACGGATTCCGTATTAAAGGAGTGGCAAGATGAGAGTATTGATTGCGGATGATCATCACGTAGTAAGAAGAGGGTTGCTGTTTTTCCTGAAAACCCAAAAAGACATTGAAGTGGTGGGGGAGGCTGCGAACGGCGTCGAAGCTGTCGAGATGGCGGGCGAGCTGCAGCCGGATATCGTCTTGATGGATCTGGTCATGCCTGAAATGGACGGCATCCAGGCAACTCGGAAAATCAAAGAGTCTCATCCGGATATCATCGTCTTGATGCTCACGAGCTTTTCCGACCGAGACCATATCCTCCCGGCGATCGAGGCAGGGGCAGCAGGCTATCAGTTGAAAGATATCGAGCCGGACGAATTGGTGGAATCGCTACGCAGCTTGATGCGTGGGGAGAATACGCTGCATCCGAAAGCTTCGTCGGAATTGGCGAAAGCGCCGGAAGACCCGCCGCCGCATGTTCTCCATCCCTTGACCCCAAGGGAAGCGGAAGTGCTCGCGGAGCTGACCAAAGGGAAAAGCAACCGGGAAGTGGCGTCTGCTTTGTTCGTGACAGAGAAGACGGTGAAAACGCATATTTCCAATATCTTCATCAAACTCGAAGTCCAGGACCGGACGCAAGCGGCACTTTATGCGGTTAAACACGGCCTGACGGAATATGCCAATTGAAAACATTAAAAAAGCCTGCCGGATAAAAATCCGGCAGGCTATTATTTTTTCTTAACAGGGCGGCTGCGGTATTCTTTCGTGCGCTGTTTCCACACTGCGCGTTCTGCCTGTTGTTTGGCAGCATCACTTTTTCGTTCGATATAGTCGAGCTCACGCAGCAATTTCAAATAGCTTGTGTAGCGGTCTTCCGGCAATTCGCCAGAAGCGAGTGCGGATTGGATGCGGCAGCCGGGTTCTTGTTGGTGGCTGCAATCGCGGAAACGGCATTCGGCAGCGAAGCTTGTGATGTCCTGGAAGCTAGACTCAAGTCCGTCGGCAGAATCGGCCAGCTGGAATTCACGCATGCCCGGCGTGTCGATCAATAAACCGCCGCCCGGCAGCAGCACGAGTTCGCGGTGGGTCGTCGTGTGCCGCCCTTTGCTGTCGTCTTCGCGAATGTCCTGCACCGCCATTTTATCGCTCTGGGTTAAGGCGTTGATGAGCGATGATTTGCCGACCCCTGAAGAACCGAGCAGAGCGCCTGTTTTTCCGTCCGTTAAATAGCGACCAAAGGCCTCCATGCCAGCCCCAGTCAAGGCCGACACGGCAAATACATCGACGCCGAATGCAGTAGCGGCGACTTCTTTCAAGTAAACTGCAGGGTCTTCGCATTGATCGCTTTTCGTCAACACGACGACCGGCATGGCGCCGGAATCCCAAGCGGCGACCATATAACGTTCAAGGCGCCGGACATTAAAATCGTGATTGAGCGACATGACCAGGAAGACGTAATCGAGGTTGACGGCAATGGTCTGCACCTCGGACGTTTCCCCGGCCGCTTTTCGGGTGAAGCGCGATGTTCTCGGCAGGAGCTGATGGATGATGCCTTTGTCTTCTCCAGGCATTCGTTCCAGCGCCACCCAATCCCCGACACTCGGGAATTCATCGCGGCTGTGGCTATGACGGTAATTTCCGGATAAAGTAGCCGGCCATTCACCGAAATCGGTCATGACACGGTAGCCGCTTTTATGTTCGAGAATGACGCGGCCCGGTATTTTGTGTTCAGGCAATGCTTGTGCGAATGATTCATTCCATCCGTATTGTTCGATAATTGACAATGTAATTTCCTCCTATAAAAACGCATAATAAAAAACCATGGCTGCAATGATGCCTGCCATGGTCTCCGCGCATAGGAAAGAAACGTATCGTCAGCGATACACAGAGGGAGACATCACAGCAAACATCATTAAGTTGCGGGTTGCACGAACTGAAATTGTCACCATACTGCCTCACCTCTTTCCATTAGTTAAGCTAATGATAATGGGAAATGAAGTTGAGGTCAACATTTTTTTGAGAGTATTTTGACAATAGCATCCAGCCGTTAAGGTTTGTCCCCTAATCGTCTCCACTTGCTTCAATAAAAGGGAAGTGTGAAATAGTACCAGCGTTTGCCCCAAATGGAATAGGGGAACAGGGGAATAGGCCATCATTCTTTTAAGGGGGGAAGTCATGAAAAAAGTCTTTTACAATTGGCGGGAAAAACTGTGGGTGACTCCTGCTATCTATAGCTTCCTTGCCGTATTATTGTCCATTGCGTTCTTCTATGTGGATTTATTGGTCATACAGCAATACCGTGAATTTATCCCGGACATCCTGTTGACGAATGTGCAATTAGCCCAAACGATCATGGGGGCGCTCGCAGGTGCGCTGTTGACGATGACGACGTTTACATTTTCTACGATTCTCGTTGTATTGACGATGTATTCTTCCCAGTTTTCGCCGAGAACATTAAAAAACTTCGTCCATGATCGCCTGACATGGCGTGTGTTAGGGGTATTTTTAGGCGGGTTCATTTACAATACGCTGTCGCTGATGTTCATGCGGGACGCGCTTTATACCCACGATGTCATCTCGACCTTTGTCGGCATCGTCATCGCCTTTTTCTGTTTATCGACTTTTGCTTATTTTATCCACCATATCGCCACGAATGTGCAGGTCGAGAAGTTGATTGAAGAGCTTGAGCAAGATGCCGAACGGATTATCGATAGCTATAGTGAGAAACAACAGCAAGATATGGAAATCGAATCGGAATGGAATCCTGATGGTTTTGCCAAAATGATTGTTGCCGAAAACGATGGGTATATCCAGTTCTTGTATTTTGACAAGTTGACGGAATATGCGGTGGAGCACAATCTGGAAGTCGAAATTCTTCATGGCATCGGTTCATATGTCCATGAAGAGACAGCTTTATTCCGTGTTTATCAGCGTGAGCAGGAAGAGATTAACCTGCATCGTTTCATCACCATCGGTACCGAACGGACGACCGATCAAGATCTTGATTTTGCTATACAAAAAATGGTCGAAGTGGCATTGCGGGCGATTTCCCCAGGCATTAACGACCCGAATACTGCGAATGGCATCATCATCCGAATCGGGCGGTTGCTCGGCAAATTAAGCCATCTGGAGACCGGGGCGATTACCATTACGGATGAAGAACAAAAAGATCGTGTGCGGTATCCTTTTTTTACTTTCGAACATTTTCTGTATCTTACATTCCATCAACTTATCCATTACGGAAAAGAAGATGTATCGGTGGTGGCTTCTATCGTTGAAGCTTTGACGAATGCAACACAGTTATCAGAATCAGCGCATCATGAAGCCATTTGGGAAACTCAGTTGCACTTGCTCGAACATTTGGAAGGCGCACCCTTTAAGCGTCTGGATCGGCGCTACATTCAAGGGAAGTTGGACGCACTGGCACAAGCGATGGATCGCAGACCTATCCTGCTTAGCAATTACCAAGTTGATCAGGACGCGTGAATAGCACTCAATGCATCGGCTTCAGATTAAAGGCAGCACATTCGGAACACTGTGGACAAAGGAGGAATCATGAAAAATCCGCAATTATTTGAAGGCATCGGCATTTTGAGGGAGTTATCGGTCACTGAGTTTTTCTTATTCTTTCTTTATTTATTATTGATCTTCATTGGCAAATGGATTGCCCAAGCCGTGCTGAAACGAATCGTGAGGCATGATGGTTATCAAGAGCGGATTTATCCAGTTCTCGAAGACATTCTGAATTGGGTCGCCTTTTACGGCAGCATTATGCTGTTCTTGTTTTATTTCGGGCAGGAAGAATGGCTGACGACGCCTTTTTACGAAACGGAAGGGGTCGACGTCTCCATTTTGCTGATTGTAGTTGCCATCATGATCGTCACGTTTTCGAGCCGCGTCGTTAAAGCATTCAATAGTTTTGTCATGCCTTATGTCTATGGGCAGTTCGATGTAGAAATGGGCATGAGCTATACGATTAACCGGCTCATTTATTATGCCGTGATGTTTCTGGCGATTGCAGTCAGCTTCACGCTAGTTGGGTTAGATCTGCGGGCAGTCGGAATTGTCTTCAGTGTGCTCGGGATCGGCATCGGTTTCGGCGTCCGAAACATCGCCGCGAACTTTGTCTCAGGTATCATCATTTTATTTGAACGGCCGATGGAAGTTGGGGAAATGGTTGAAATCGACAAGAAAATCGGGCGTATCACGAAAATCAAATTACGCTCAACAATCGTTGAAACAAATAAAGATGGGACGCTTGTTGTGCCGAACCAGTATTTCATCGAACAGATTGTCAAGAACCGCTCGGGCGCAAAGCTATTCGCACGTGTAGTCGTCAGTGTTGAGTACGGATGCGACACGGAATTGGTCTCGGAATTGCTGGTGCAAGCGGCGGAACGCGAAATCACGAAAGTTGCAGGCGTGCCTGATGAAAAGCCTGACGCCCAATTCATCGATTTTCGTAATTCCTCGATGGATTTCCAAGTGGAAGCACGTGTCCTCAATGTCGAAATGAAAGACCGCTTAGAAAGCCGGATCCGCCATGGCATCGCTGCCTTGTTTGTAGAACACGGCATTCGCCTTGCGTCTTTACCGGGCGAAAGAACAGAATAAAAGCATGAGAAAAACGCCTGATCTCAAAAAGAGCAGGCGTTTTTTCTCTGTTATTGTGGTTGAATACGGGTGAATTCGCCTCCTGCCGCTTCGACGCGGCGAGCTAAGTCGTTGTGCATTTCAAAAATCCGGCCGCTGGAGAATTCGACCATGTCGCCGTCGCGGAAATAATAAGCGACCGACTCGATCGAACTGGTCCCGTTTTGTTTTTGAAGCCGTTCTTCGACCCTTTCAAACTCTTCCCATGTATAAGTGGAGGAATTGAAGGAGAGAGGCGGGTTGTACGTGAAGCTGTCACGGGTCACATAGTAATAATCACCGAGAGAAAAAGCGATCGACACGAGCCCGATGATAGCGACAGCGCCAGATAATAGCCAAGATTTCACTGGTTGTTCAATCAGCGCTGCAATGAATAAAGAAATCGCAAGGAGCACAATGCCTGCGCCGCCAAGCACGAGCGACCAGAACGACGTGCCGACGATTTCCGCCTCCTGTGTAATGGTCACGACTTTTGCCGGGTAGAACACGGCAGCTGGAACAAATAGAGCGGAAATGAGCAATATAATACCGAACGTCACCAAAATAATTTTTTTCTGATCGTAAAAATCAACCATCCTCTTCGTCCTCCTCTATCGAGTAATCCGGTTCTATATGTACGAGGACGACGCAATTTGGTTTCACTTTCTGGATTTTCCGCTCGATTTCTTCGGTGATCCAATGGCTTTCGACCACATTTAAATATGGCGCGACGCTAACGGTCAAGTCGATGAACATGACATTGCCGTGGGTGCGCCCTTTGAAATCACGCAAGTCCAGTACGCCCGGCACGCGTCGAATGACTACCGAAAGCGATTCGACGGCTTCTTCATCAAACGCGTCGGTTAAGGTCAACACCGATTCGCGGAAAATATCCAAAGCCGTTTTGATAATGATGAGCCCTACAAGAAAGGCTGTGATCGAATCGATCAGCGGCGCCCCGAGGATGGCCCCGATGATGCCGATCCCGGCGCCGATGCTGACAAGCGCATCCGAACGATTATCGTAGGCAGCGGCCCGAACGGCTGAACTTTTGATTTCCTGGCTCAACTTCAAGTTATAGCGGTAAACGCCGTACATGATGGCTGCCGAAAAAAACGCGACAATAGCGGTCAGCGGAGAAGGCGGTTCGAGTGCCGGGTTAAACACCGTCTTCACTGAATTCAACAGCACTTGAAGGCCGATGACAGCCATGATGAATGAAGCCAATAAGGAAGCGATTGTCTCTGCTTTCAAATGGCCGTAATGATGGTTGTCATCCGGCGGCTTTTGGGAGATCCTCAATCCGATCAGCACAGCGACAGAAGCGACGATGTCGGTGACGTTGTTCAATCCATCTGCTTTCAACGCTTCAGATCCGCCCCAAAACCCGACGGCGAGTTTGATGGCGCTTAAAAACAGATAAGCTCCGATGCTAAGCCATGCGCCTTTTTCTCCTTTGCGGAGATTATCGTATAATTCCATTGCACTTCATCTCCAGATTGGATTGTGGGGAAAACGGAAACGACCCTCCAAAGAGGGCCGTATCGCAAATACTATTATACAGGAAGATCTTCAGCGGATGCTTTTTGAACTTCTAAATAAAGGATATGATGGCCGTCGACTTCCTGGATGCGGAATTCGTAACCTTGCTCGATGATTTTCTGGCCTTCGACTGCATCGAAATGCATGTCCATAAACCAGCCGCCGATCGTATCGATATCTTCCTCGTCGATGTTAATCCCAAGAATGGCATTCACGGTACCAAGCAATAATTTGGCATTGAAAATATAATGGTCTTCACCGAGAATTTGGACGTCCGGTGCTTCATCGATATCGAATTCATCCTGGATATCGCCCACAATTTCCTCAAGTATGTCTTCAATGGTGACAAGCCCCGAAGTGCCGCCGTATTCATCACGTAAAATGGCCATGTGGATGCGTTCGCGCTGGATCTTCAATAATAACTCATTGACCGGCATCGTTTCGATGACTTGGATGACCGGTTGGATAAAGGCGGAAACAGGCAAGTTTCCGGTGTCGGAATTTTTCACGTAAGCGCTTAATAAATGCTTCATATTGACGACCCCAAGAACATGGTCTTTATCGCCGTCCGTGATCGGATAGCGCGTGAATTGCTCGATTCCTTCTAATGCAAACACATCGCGTAAGCCCAAGTCGTGGGCAATCGTGCTCATTTCCATCCGTGGCACCATGATCTCTTTGGCGATGCGTTCATCGAATTCGAAGATGCGATTGACATAATCAAATTCAGATGCGTTGATTTCGCCGCTTTTCAGGCTTTCGGATAACAACAATTTCAATTCTTCTTCGGTATGGCCCATTTCGCTGCGCGATAATTTTTGGATGCCGAACAACCTAGAAATCAAGCGGGCGATAGCACTGAATAGGAAAATGAATGGGAACAAAAGCCAGTATGCAAAAACAAGCGGTCTGGCGAACAACAGGATGATACGCTCTGGATTGCGGATGGCGAAGGTCTTCGGAAACAACTCGCCGAACACGACCAATAGCAAAGCTACTCCCAGAAAAGCCGCCAAAAAGCTTATCCAACCAGCGCTTGCTGACGGCAATCCGAGATTTTCGGCAATGGGCTGGATCGATTCCTGTACGAGCGCATGGCCTACCCAGCCGAGCCCAAGCACCGATAAAGCGATGCCTACTTGGCAGGCGAATAGATACGTATCGGCTTGCCCCGCAATTTTTACAGCGGCTTGCGCTTGTTTTTTATTATTGGCAATCGATTCATCAAGACGCGCCGTGCGTATATTGACGATTGCGTATTCGCATGCAGAAAAAAATGCGGCAGAACCGATCAAAGCGGCGATCGCCGCAATTCGTAAAGGTATGTCCAAATGACTCCTTTGCGCCGGGCCTGTTAGGGAAGGACGCAAAGTTTGCACCTCCTGAAAATGAAAGATGATAGAAATGATGGTGATTCCCGCTAGCAAATGCATAGAATATCCACGGGGGGGGGGGGGGGGGGGGGGGGGGGGGGTGTTGTTTTTGGGGGGAGTGGGGATTGTATAAAATAGAACAAAAAAGAACAATAAAAATATAAAAATTAATTATTAGTATATATGTGA
>NZ_RCCP01000010.1 GCF_003664125.1 Planococcus citreus | reverse complement strand
GAGCAAGCTCCACTATCTCCGCTCGACTTGCATGTATTAGGCACGCCGCCAGCGTTCGTCCTGAGCCAGGATCAAACTCTCCATTATAGAGTAGTTGATTGCTCAATACTGCTGGCGCATCGCCGTCTCGAAAGACGCGCGATTCGCTTGATCTGCCGAAGCTGATCAGTACGTTTGCCGCGATCACTCGCGACTGTATTGTTGACGTTTTGCTGTTCAGTTTTCAAGGTTCATGTGTTGATTCGCTTAATGTGACAGCGACTTTTAAATACTACCAAACTTCCTTGCAGGAGTCAATAGTTATTTTTACTTTCTTCTCATCTCGCTTTTTACTAAAAACGCGACAAGAAATATCTTATCACCTTCTCGTGATGAGCGCAATAGTTTTTTTAAAAAAAGCAGGTAAGCTAAACAGCTCACCCACTTTTCACTTCCAATTTATTCTTTTGGCCGCATCTGAGGGAATAATAACACGTCTCGTATCGATGCTGAGTTAGTTAGTAGCATAACCAGGCGGTCAATCCCGATTCCTAAGCCACCCGTTGGAGGAAGGCCATATTCCAACGCTTCGATAAAGTCATCATCCATTTCATGAGCTTCATCGTTTCCTTCTTCTTTTTCTATGAGTTGCGCTTCAAAACGTTCACGCTGATCGATTGGATCGTTTAATTCTGTAAAGGCATTTGCATGCTCTCTACGTACAATGAATAGTTCAAAACGATCTGTGAAACGCTCATCTTCCGGATTTTTCTTAGCAAGCGGAGAAATTTCAACCGGATGTCCATAAATGAATGTAGGCTGAACCAATTGTTCTTCAACTTTTTGTTCGAAGAATTCATTTAGGATATGCCCCACTTCCATAGTAGGTTTGATTTCGATTCCATGTTGGTTGGCGAGTGCTTGTGCTTCTTCTTTCGACATATGTTGCCAGAAATCTACACCAGTGTATTCTTTAACTGCATCTGCCATGTGCAGACGTTTCCAGCCCGGAGCTAGATTGATGTCTTCTTCTCCATAACGGACAGTCGTTGTGCCAAGGACTTCCTGTGCAGTGTGTGCAATTAAGTTCTCTGTCAAGGACATGATGTCATTGTAATCAGCATATGCTTCGTAAAGTTCGAGCATAGTGAATTCTGGATTATGACGGGTGGAGATGCCTTCGTTACGGAAGACGCGCCCGATTTCATAAACTTTTTCTAATCCACCTACAATGAGGCGTTTCAAATGAAGTTCGATAGCAATACGAATGTATAATTGCATGTCTAACGCATTATGGTGGGTAATGAACGGACGTGCAGTGGCTCCGCCGGCGATTGAATGGAGCATCGGTGTTTCAACTTCTAAAAATCCTTGGTTATCCAGATAGCGGCGCATCGCTTGAATGATCCGGCTACGCAAGATAAACGTCTCTTTGCTATTTTCGCTGACAATTAGATCAAGATAACGCTGACGATAGCGTTGTTCAACGTCTTTCAAGCCATGGAATTTTTCCGGCAGCGGGCGAAGGGCTTTTGTTAAGTATTCCACTTCTTGTGCTTTTACGGAGAGTTCACCGACATTTGTCTTGAAAACAGTGCCGCGGACGCCGATGATGTCACCTAAGTCTGCGGTTTTGAAGAATTCATAAGAATCTTCTCCAATTGCGTCTTTACGGACGTAGATTTGGATTTGCCCTTTCAAATCCTGCAGGTGTGCGAATCCGGCTTTACCTTTTCCGCGCTTCGTCATGATGCGGCCCGCAATAATGACCTCAGCCGATTTTTCTTCTAGTTCTTCTTTCGAGAATTGGTCATATTGCTCGACGATCTCTTGTGAAAGGTGTGTGCGTTCGAAACGTTTTCCGAATGGGTCGAGTCCATGTTCACGGAAATTTTGCATTTTCTGGCGGCGCACCACTAATTGGTCATTCAACTCTTCTGACATATCCTACACTCCTTTTTCTGTTAAAACCACGTGCTTTCGTGTATTTATCCATTGTACACAATTTTTCGTGCCGTTACATAAGAAAAGCTGCCGTTTTCTTGGCAACTTCTAATCGCATTATTCGCAGTTCTTTTAATTGCAAATAATCTTGTTCATTAATTTGCATCACGCAAAAATGTATTTACGTTAATATACGTTTTCCACACATGTACTTCTTGCATCTCTAAATCTTCCGGAAGAATGAGGGAGGGCATCAGTTCCTGCAAAGGCACAAGCACGAATGCCCGCTCATACATGCGGGGATGTGGAATGGTGAGCCTTTCTGTTGCCAGCTGCTCTTGGCCGTACAGCAACACATCAAGGTCCACTGTGCGCGGGCCCCAACGAACCAACCGCTCCCTGTGCAAAGCTTGCTCAATTTCTTGGCATATGTCCAACAACTCTAATGGAGAGAGACTGGTTTCCAATCGGATAACTAGATTTAGGAATGCATGTTGATCGAGATAGCCGACTGGAGCCGTTTCGTAGATGGAAGACATTTTTATGTTCGAAATGGAAGGATTCGTTTGAAGCAAGCGAACCGCTTCTTGAAGCTGGGCTTTCCTGTCTCCTAAATTCGAGCCCAAGGATAGGTAGACTTCATTCATCGGAAGCTGCCTCGGGTGATGTCGATTGCTACTGATTTGTAATGGCCTGGGATTGGCGGGTCAGGTTTAATCAATTGAACGCGGACTCCCTGGACTAGCGGAAATTGGTTCAATAATTCAGCAGCTATTGTTTCGGCCACGGCCTCGACCAGCTTTTTGGGTTCTCCTTCGATAACTTCGCGACATGTTTCGTACGCTTCACCGTAATGAACCGTATGTTCCAGTTCGTCAGTTTCCCCAGCATGTTTTAAATCGACGGCAAGCGTCACTGTCGCCCGGAAACGCTGTCCGAGTTTTTGTTCTTCCGAAAATACACCGTGATAACCGTAAAATTCCATTTCGTTTAAATGAATATAATCCATGTCTATCCCTCCACTTTTATCTTGCCTGTTAAAAAATCCATCATCTTCACTGTCTGCACCGTTTCTTTGACATCGTGGACACGCACGACTTGGCAGCCTTTCGTGACACCGAAAGCTGCTGTTGCGAGAGAACCTTCCAAGCGCTCATCGACTTTTGCATCGAGTAATTTACCGATGAATGATTTACGGGAAGTGCCGAGGAGTACGGGGTAGCCCATTGCTACGAGCTGATCTAGCCGCTGCATCATCTCGACGTTTTGGGCGAGCGTCTTGGCGAACCCGATGCCGGGATCGAGCCAGATGTGTTTGTCCGAAACGCCTGCATTTCGGGCGATGCGGATGCTTTCTTCGAGGTCTTTTTTTGCGTCTTGCCAAAAATCATCGTAAACCGCTTCGGCACGGTTGTGCATTAGAATGATCGGCACTTGTTTGTCTGCAGCCACCCGGGCGATCTCGGGATCGTATTTAGCGCCCCAAATATCATTGATGATCTGTGCACCAGCCTCGACAGCTGCTTGGGCAACGGCAGATTTGTATGTATCGATGGAAATAATTGCCTCTGTCTGTTCTCTGAGCGCCTGGATGACCGGCACTACCCGAGCGATTTCTTCTTCGTCAGAAATTTGTGTATGGCCAGGGCGTGTCGATTCGCCGCCCACATCGATAATGGAAGCTCCATCCTTTAACATTTGCTTGGCGCGGCCCAACGCTTTTTCGATATCATCGAATTGCCCGCCATCGGAAAACGAATCCGGTGTCACATTCAATATGCCCATCACTTGCGTTTTTGCGAATACATTTAAGTCCATTTTTTCCACCGTCCATATATGAATTGAAGGAATCGATCATTTCCTGGGAAATACTATTATTCAAACTGCTCTTATCTTATCGTGAATCTGCGGTTTCTGCACAAACAAAAGAGCCCTCTTTTCAGAAGGCTCTGCGGATCATCCGTTATTTTCGTCAAATTGGTAAAGCGGAGTGCTCAAATAACGTTCACCGTTTGATGGCAAGATCGCCAATACTTTTTTGCCTTTGCCGAGTCTTTTCGCCAGTTCAAGCGCTGCGTAGATCGCGGCTCCTGATGATACACCACCAAGAATGCCTTCTTCGCGTGCCGTTCTGCGGGCAAATTCATACGATTGCTCATTGCTTACTTGCATGATTTCATCATAGATTTCTGTGTTCAACACGGCTGGCACAAAGCCAGCACCGATGCCTTGGATTTTGTGAGGGCCTGGTTTTCCGCCGGACAAGACCGGGGAATCCGTCGGTTCGACAGCTACGATGTGGATATTCGGATAGTGTTCTTTCAATACTTGCCCAGCACCAGTAATCGTGCCGCCTGTCCCAATGCCGGAAATGAAACCGTCCAGTTGATCCATCGCTTCGACGATTTCAGGCCCTGTGGTCAGACGGTGCACTTCAGGGTTTGCCTCGTTATTGAATTGTTGGGGCATGAACCAGGAGTTTTCAGCCGCCAGTTTTTCGGCCGTCTTGATGGCGCCGTTCGGGCCGTTCATGCCATCGGGTCCTGGTGTCAAGACGAGTTCCGCGCCATATGCGCGCAACAAGTTGCGGCGTTCCATGCTCATGGTTTCAGGCATGACGAGTACGCTGCGGTAGCCTTTTGCTGCAGCGATCATGGCGAGGCCGATTCCTGTATTGCCGCTTGTCGGTTCGATTAAGGTATCGCCTTCTTTTAAGTCGCCGGATTTTTCAGCTGCTTCGATCATCGCAAGCGCAATCCGGTCTTTCACGCTGGAGCCCGGGTTGAAGTATTCCAATTTAACGTAAACTTCCGCATCTTCAGGTCCTGTCAGCCGGTTTAATTTAACAATCGGTGTTTGCCCAATCAATTCGGTAATTGAATTTCCTACTCGTGCCATGTTTACCACTCCTAATCCCTACTATTTTTGTCGACATTATTTATTTCATCCTATCAATTGCGGCGCGAACTGTCAATCTTTGGAGAGCGTCGGCAGATTATTCCCCTTCACCGTAAAACCATTCAGCATTGAATTCTTGCCAGAAGGCTTCGGGAGAAACCGATTGAGGCAATTGTTCAAGTGCCAACTCCCGGCTGATGTGTTCTTTCACTTCATCATAGCTGAACGTACGGCCTTCGATTTTTTCTTTCACCATAATGACGGCGGTCCGGCCATCTTCAAGCGCCAGTGGAGCCGACCACGAGCCGGGTTCGATGGTTTCGACCGTTTTTGCGATTTGTGGATCGATCGACGCTTGGCCGGGAGAGACGAAACCGATATCTCCTCCGAGGTTACCGGTGGCGTTATCGATGGAACGCTCGCGGGCAAGTGCTTCAAAGCTTGAGCCGCTCTCGAGTTCTTTGATCGCCTCTTCTGCTTCCGCTTTGGAATTCAAGACGATCATGCTTGTGCGGTATGAATCTTTGACGTCATAGATCGCCCGATTGTCTTCATAGAAATCTTTGATGGCCTGGTCATCGACGAGGACATCTTTTGTCAAGACTTTCTCCAAGATCAATTGCGCTTTCACTTTTTCGCGCTGGCGTTCGGTGTCATTGGCATACAACAGTTCTTCGGTGCCGTCCTGCGCGGTACGCATCATGGCCAATTCAAGATCGATTTCCTTATCGGATACTTCGATGCCGTAATCATCTGCTGCAGCGGCCATAACTTTTTCATTGACCAATTCGAGAAGGGCACTTCGGCCGTGCTGCTGTTCCATCGATGCCATCCATTCGGCACGGGTAATTTCCTCGCCATCGACTGCTGCGACTTCCTCGTTTGCGGCACTGCTGCCATTTGGAATGAGCCAAGCGATGAACCATAGCAAATTGGCCAGCAATAAAATGCCGATGACCATTAATACGGGTTTCGTTTTCAAGTGGCGTTTCTGTTTCGGTGGTGTTGTGTTATTTCGATTCGAGTTCATTGAGCAGCGCTTCCAATTCTTCTTTGTTGTAATGATATCTCTCGTGGCAGAAATGGCATTCAGCTTCTGCTTGCCCGTCTGTGTCGATCATTTGGCGAATTTCTTCTTTCCCGAGCCCTATGAGGCCTTCGGCAAATTTTTCTTTTGAGCAAGTGCACTTGAACTGGACAGGCATTTTCTCGAGAATCTGGACGTTATCAGCACCCAGCACTTCTTCCAGAATGCCTTCAGGGGTGAGCCCTCGCTTGATCATGGACGAGACCGGTTCGATATTCGCCAAGCGTTTTTCGATCAATGTAATGGTCTCGTCATCGGTATCGGGCATCAACTGAATGATGAAGCCGCCTGCTGCGAGTACCGAATTATCGGTATCAACGAGAACACCCAGGCCAACAGAAGAAGGCACTTGTTCGGAGACGACGAAATAATAGGTCAAATCTTCCGCGATTTCTCCGGAGACAATCGGCGTCTGTCCTGTGAAATAATCGCGCATGCCTTGGTCTTTGACGACCGACAGCATGCCATCCGTGCCGACGACACCTTTGACGTCCAACTTTCCGCTTTTGCTGTCGACATGGGTTTGCGGGTTGGCGACATAGCCGCGCACATTGCCTTTGGCGTCGCTATCGACCAATAGATATCCAATCGGCCCGCCTGCTTCGATTTTCAAGGTGACGCGGTCTTCTCCTTTAAGCATCGCGCCAAACATCACGCCGCCTGTCATTAAACGCCCAAGAGCTGCGGTTGCAGCAGGCCACGTTTGGTGGCGGCGCTGCGCCTCCCCTACTGTTTCTGTCGTATTGACTGCAAATGCACGAACGTTGCCATTAAAACCAAGTCCGCGAACTAAATAATCTGGCATAATGATCATTCCTTTCCTTACGCTTGATTGCGTTTATAAATGAAATGCAGGCCTTTCAATGTTAAAAACGGGTCGACATGGTCGATCATATCCGACTCTGCGGCAATTAACGGCGCAAGTCCGCCTGTCGCGATGACGGTCGGATGCTGCTTGCTTTGTTTTTTCATGCGAGTGATGATTCCTTCTGCCTGGCCGACGTAGCCATAGACGATGCCCGCCTGCATGGCCGAAATGGTATTTTTCCCGACAACCGAATCGGGACGCGCGATTTCAATGCGCGGCAATTTCGAGGCGCGCGTGTACAGCGCTTCGGTCGAGCTTTGGATCCCCGGGGCGATGGCGCCGCCTTGGTATTGATTTTTTTCGTCGATGTAACAGAAAGTATTGGCAGTGCCAAAGTCGACGATGATCAAGGGGCCGCCGTATTCCTGTATCGCTGCGACGGCATTGACGATGCGGTCTGCACCGACTTCACGCGGGTTTTCGTATTTAATGTTGAGGCCGGTCTTGACGCCAGGCCCGACGACCAGTGCTTTGGTGTGGAAATATTTTTGCGCCATGCGCTCTAGCGCAAACATGATCGGCGGGACGACAGATGACATGATGACGCCGTCAATCGCTTCAAAGCCCAGTCCGACATGATTCAAAAATGCTTTGATCTGCATGGCGTATTCATCTTCGGTTTTATGGCGGTCGGTTTCCATCCGCCAATGGTGAAGCAGTGTTTCATCATCGTATACGCCAAGGACGATATTGGTATTGCCTGTATCCATCACTAAGATCATAAATTCTCCCCATTTATCTGCTGAATTTCCAACACATCATACCATAATTCTACAAAAGCAAAAAGCCGGCGCCAAGCCCTTTTCAGGCATGGCACCGGCTTTCGGTTATTTACGGTCTTCTCGGATCGGTCCTTGCGAATCAGTGGATGAGCCTTCTTCCGGCAAATCTCCTGATGATGGATCATTCGGTGCGCCCGTCACATCCGGGTTTACCTCGTCTGAATCCGTTTCGCCTTCTTCATCTTTTTCGTATCGGCCATTCAAGGCTTCATACGAACGTTCCGGTAAGGTTCCGTGTTCTTTCAAATGCATGATTTGTGCAGCATCAAGTGTTTCCACTTCGAGCAATGTGTTGGCGAGAAGTTCGAGAAGCTCGCGTTTTTCCGTGAGGATCTCTTTCGTCCGGACATATTGCTCTTTAATGATGCGCTGGATTTCTTGGTCGATCTCGAATGCGATGGCATCGGAATAGTTTTGATCCGAATTGAAATCGCGTCCAAGGAAGACGTTTCCGCCTTGGGATTGGCCGAATTGAATCGGGCCGATCTTATCGCTCATCCCGTATTCAGTAACCATGCTGCGGGCAATCGCTGTTGCGCGCTGGAAGTCATTGTGCGCGCCAGTGGATACTTCACCGAAGACGATATCCTCTGCAACACGACCGCCTAGCAAGCCGGCAATCTTATCGAGAAGTTCTGGTTTGGTCATGAAGTAACGGTCTTCACGTGGCAGCATGACGGCATATCCGCCAGCCTGGCCGCGCGGGACAATCGTTACTTTATGGACGATATCCGCATCATCCAGAATCAGGCCGATTACGGTATGCCCTGATTCGTGGTAAGCGACGATATTGCGTTCTTTCTTCGAAATGACACGATTCTTCTTAGCCGGACCGGCAATAACGCGGTCTGTCGCTTCGTCGATATCGGACATGTCGATTTTCTTTTTATTGCGGCGAGCGGCTACAAGAGCTGCTTCGTTCAATAAGTTCTCAAGATCTGCACCGGAGAAGCCAGGCGTCCGCTGGGCGATCGCCTTCATGTCGACAGTGTCGTCAAGCGGCTTGTTGCGCGCATGGACTTTCAACACTTCTTCGCGTCCTTTAACATCCGGGCGGCCGACTGTGATCTGGCGGTCAAAACGGCCAGGACGCAGAAGTGCCGGATCCAGGATATCCGGACGGTTGGTTGCAGCGATGATGATGATGCCTTCGTTCGCGCCGAAGCCATCCATTTCGACGAGCAATTGGTTAAGCGTTTGTTCACGCTCATCATGCCCGCCGCCAAGGCCGGCGCCGCGCTGGCGTCCGACTGCATCGATTTCATCGATGAAGATGATACATGGTGCGTTTTTCTTCGCGTTCTCGAACAAATCACGAACACGCGAAGCCCCGACACCGACGAACATTTCGACGAAGTCCGAACCACTGATGGAGAAGAACGGCACGCCTGCTTCGCCAGCTACTGCGCGGGCAAGCAAAGTTTTACCGGTACCCGGAGGCCCGACAAGCAAGATCCCCTTCGGAATGCGGGCACCGATTTCACCGAAGCGTTTCGGATCTTTCAGGAAGTCCACTACTTCGACAAGCTCTTGCTTCTCTTCATCCGCTCCGGCTACATCGTCGAAGCGAACTTTTTGTTTCTGATCATCGTATAATTTCGCCTTGCTTTTCCCGAAGTTCATCACTCGGCCGCCACCGCCGCCTTGTGATTGGTTGAGCAAGAAGAAGAACAGGATGAAGATGATGATGAATGGAATGATGCCGGTAAAGAATGAAACCCATCCGCTAGTTTGCGGCGCTTTCAAAAACTCGACTTCCACATCTTCTTGGGCTGTCGCGAGCTCATCGATTTGCGCTACCAAAGCTTCGTTCTCGATTGGTACATTGGTCACAAACGATTCGCCTTCATCATAATCTGTCATGCGGCCGGTCACTTCGTACACTTGTGCGTCCGGCTGGATGGTCACTTCTGTAATTTCGCCAGCGTTCAGCGCATCCAGAAAGTCGCCATAGCCAATATTTTGCGTCGGTTGGTTGCTATTATTGAAAGTTCCTAGAATACCGATGATGACTAGGAATATCAGTAGATAAAATATGGTGTATCGGAATATTCGATTCATCCCGCGCCTCCTCACAAAGTTTCCCAAAACTATACTAAATACTAACACAGGGACAAAAATGCATACAATGAAAAGCCTTTACGGCATGCTTGAAATCATCGGCTCTTTGAACGTTCTTTGACTATTCCTCTTCGCCGCTATAGACAGCTGGCTTAAGAATTCCAATATATGGAAGGTTGCGGTACTTTTCTGCGTAGTCCAAGCCGTAGCCGACAACGAACGCATCCGGCACTTCAAAGCCGATATAATCCGCTTTTAAGTCCACTTTGCGGCCAGTTGGCTTGTCGAGAAGCGTGACGATTTTAATGGAATTCGCTTTGCGGTATTTGAACAAGTCCACCAAATAGCTCAGTGTCAGCCCACTGTCGATAATGTCTTCGATGATCAGCAAGTCACGGCCTTCGACGCTTGCGTTCAAATCCTTGACGATTTTGACTTCGCCTGAAGAAACCGTTGCGTTTCCGTAGCTTGAAACATCCATGAAATCCATTTCCACATAACCGTCAAAACGTTTCATGAGGTCGCCCATGAATGGCATAGCGCCTTTTAATACGCCGATGGCAAGCGGGTATTTCCCTTCATAATCACGCGTCAATGTGTCGCCGAGTTCGCGTGCTTTTTCCTGAAGCTGTTGTTCGCTGATCAATACTTCTTTAATGTCCTTTTGTAGCATGGTGGGCCTCCTAGTTTCTTCCTCATTTTGCATAGTCTATGCATTGTTCAACTAATACTCGGTTGTCTTCCGAACGCTTGGTCCGGCTCAGGCAAGCGGCGGTGCGCAAACCGGGCACCAGTAATACTCGATTTGTTCCGGCTACGATGATTGGCCAGTTGTCCCGCTGTTGCGATGGGATCTTCTCATCAATCATCAGCCGCGCCAGTTTTTTCGCCTGGTTCATGCCCGCAAGCAAGATGCGGTCGCCAGGCTCCCTTCCGCGGAGCGTAAAATCCGTCTCTTCGGAGTGGAAATACCAAAAAACGGCATTCTCTGCTTCCGGCTCTTCGCCCACTGGCACAACCCGGTAACGGGAGCCCAGGACAGGCGGCGACCAAACATAACCGATATCTACCTGCTGGCGCTGGAGGAATTCTTTTGATTTTTCAAAGAATACCTGGTCGTATTGGCGTATCATCATATAATTTTGCGGCAAATGTAAAAAAACAGTGCCCGAGGAACTTTGCAGCAGCTCGCGCACTTGTTCCGCCAAATGGCTCGTTATTAACACTCGCTTGTCATCATATAGATAGTTTAATAGTAGTAGAACCATCCTTTTTTGTAAAGCAGAGGGATGGCTTCTGAAACTTTCGGCAGAAATAAGCAATTCCTGACCTGATAGCAGCAATTCCTTTAGCGTTTGTACGGCGAGCTGCTGGAGGAACGCTGCATCTTCATTGATCTGTTCGGCAAGCTCGGAAAAGTGTAACGAAGCGCGAGGGTTTTCCTGTGCCATCGCCGGCACGATGGTCTTGCGGATACGGTTGCGCGTGTAAGCGTCACTGGCATTGCTCGGGTCTTCGCGGTATGGCACTTTATCCAGTTCCGCATACTGGGCAATTTCCCGTTTGGTGACAGCAAGCTGCGGCCGGACGAGCATGCCGCCGCCAAATGGCCGCTTGATGCGCATGCCAAAAGCCCCGTTTCGCAGGCTGCCGCGCATGCCTTCCATCAAAATCGTCTCCAATTGGTCGTCTGCATGATGGGCCGTGATGAGGACGGTGGATTCCGTTTTTTCCATCACTTGCTCGAATATCCGGTAGCGTTCTTCCCGGCAGACACTTTGCGTGTTTCCACCATTTTCAGCTAAAATCGCAGGGATAGGGACTGCAAAACTTTCACACGGCACCTCCCACAGCTGGCAATGCTGCTCGACGAAGCGGCGGTCTTGCGCAGATTGTTCCCCCCTCAACATGTGATCGATATGCACTGCTGTGAGGTGTACGCCCAATTGATGCCGCTTTTTCGAGAGAAAATGCAAAAGAACCATCGAATCGATGCCGCCCGAAACGCCGATGACAAGCCGCTCGCCAGTTTCGAATAACCCGTGTTTTGTATGGTATGCAAGCATCGTTTGTTCATAATGATTCACGGCATGCCCTCCTGTTCTGTTTATTTTCCAGCCTGAATAAAATAAATATCGCAAAAACATAAAATGCTAATTGACATATATGTATTAAGGATAGTATGATATAAACTGTTCGTTTGAACAAGGCGGCGTAGCTCAGCTGGCTAGAGCGTACGGTTCATACCCGTGAGGTCGGGGGTTCGATCCCCTCTGCCGCCATCCTATCATAAGCAGCGCCCTCCATCATGGAGGGCGCTTTTTTTTTATGTTAAAAAAGTATCGATCTGCTTGAAATGGTGGGCATCGTGTTCGGCGAGACCCCCGAAATAGCGACCCATCGTCATGTTCTTATCATCAACGTAGAACACGGCATTCCATTGACTGGGAGTGGCAGATGCCAGCCGCTCTCTCAACAAACGGCGTTCTTCAATGGCTTGTGTGACAATTGACGAAAAATCCATCGTGTCGGCTTTATCGATGGCACGGCGGTTGAATTCATCAACTTCTGGCAAAGGATCCAGATGCACCCCTTCTTCCATGTGCGGCAGCCGCTCGCTGCGGATAAAACGGTCCCATTCTGCGAGATGCATGACCATCTGCGCGATTGACCATTTGCCGTCTGCGATCGGCTTATGTGCGTCATCGGATTCGGATAAGGTCTTTTGGAGCGATTCCATGTAGACTTCGTAGTCGTCAAATGCCTGAAGGACTTGCTGTTGTTCCATCCTTTCCACACCTTTCCGCTGTATCGTGCAGGACGAAAGCCTGCTGAGCTGTCTACTTACTTAGACAAGTGCCTCCCATTCTCCTACCGCTTCGCACTTTTCGGGCGATAAAAAAAACGCCCTCCCCGAAAGGAGAAGCGTTCCATCTTCACAGTTCAACTAAGTTGAAGCATTTTCTCTATGCTATTAAAACAGCTAGCAAGTTAGCCTCTTTTCGCTCCACGACCGCCACGCTTGGATTCTGTGGCACGCTTTAGCGTCGACAGGTTGTCTTCGCTGTCTTTCAGGAATTTTGCCATCTTCGTTTCGAAGGTTTCCTTAGGGGCGCGGTCAAAAGAACGATTGTTCGGACGCGGACGGCTTGGACGGCTTGTGCCGCCTTCTGGCTGAGGCTTCGCTTTGCGGATCGACAAACCGATTTTCCCGTCTGCTTCTACATTCATCACTTTCACTTCTACCATTTCGCCAACTTTCAAGTGATCGTTAATATCTTTCACATAGTTGTCGGCGACTTCACTAATATGCACGAGGCCTGTTGCACCGGTTGGAAGCTGTACGAACGCTCCAAAGTTTGTAATACCCGTGACTTTTCCTTCTAACTTGCTGCCTACTTCAATCGACATAAAAAAAATGCTCCTCCTTAAAATTTAAGATGACTCCAAATTCGGGCCAAATTGACAGTTTGCGGGACTGATCCCACCTTTAATTATAGCGATGAAAGGAAGAGTGTCAACCGACTACTCTTTTTCTTCGCCATCTTCTTGCGGTTTCTCGGCATCATTCGGCAAGGTGAAAATAATCTCGCCCTCATCCGACAGGAAATAATCTTTGCGCGCCAGCTTCGACACATAATCGTCGTCGTTCAATAAACGGATCTGTTCTTCGAGCTTGGCTTGCTGTTTCTGTACTTCTTCTAGCTCGGCCAGCTTTTCCTGCTGGAGCTGTTCTTTGCCGGCAATGGTCTGGGATTGTGCATAAATGGTTGAGCCCAGCCAAATGCTCGTCAACAGCACCACCAAGCCGAACACCGCCAAGCGTCTGTACAATACTACTTTATGCCGCTTTTTTCGTGCGTCTTCAATTTCTGCAGCCCGCGTGTATTCATTTTGCAGCGGGGTCACTCCCTGATTTTCATGCATTTTCTCTCTCTTCACTTATGGACGCCCCTTCCCTACTGATTTTGTGATTATTATACATGAAAAACATTCCATTTAAAAAGATTTTCTGTAAGCCCTTTCTCCTTTTTTCCTGCATTTTACCGGAATTTAACCAATTCCCATGACAATTAATAAAAATACTGTTGACTTAATTTTTATGCAACATTATAATACAGAACACATCATTTATTATAAAAATTACTTATATTGCATATATATTCATAAAAAGGAGTGTGGGGCATGACAGGAAAATTGATTTTGTCGAACGGCGCATCATTTACGGGATCGTGGCACGGCACACAAGCGGCGGTACAGGGAGAGGTCGTCTTTTTTACCGGCATGACCGGCTATGAGGAAGTTATTACCGACCCGTCCTATAAAGGACAGGTCATCGTTTTTTCGTATCCTTTGATTGGCCAATACGGCATCGAATCGCTTTATGCACAATCCGAAAAAATTCAAGCCTCTGGCATCATCGTTGCAGAGCTGTATGCAGGCCCGTTACCCAAACAGGCAATTTCGCTGGCACAATTCGCCGAAGCGCAAGGCGTTCCGCTCCTCAGCGGCATCGATACACGCTCAGTCATCCAACAGGTTCGTGAAACGGGCACCATGCCGGCGCAGCTCCTTCACGAGGATGCGGCTGAACAACCGTGGCAAATGATCAAGACCGACTTTTTCCCGGCTGGCGCAGCGGCAGAGACGAAGCAAATCGGCGAAGGCCCTTTGCATATCGGCCTGGTCGATTTCCATTACAAAGCATCCATTTTAAAAGAATTGCTCACTCTTGGCTGCACGGTGAGCGTCATCCCTTACAACGGAGCAGCCGACCTTCCCAAAACTCTCGGCGTTGACGGGCTATTGTTCTCGAACGGCCCGGGAGATCCGCAAGCACTGAATAGTCGCTTGCCGGTCTACCGCGACTGGGCAGAACGCTATCCGTCGTTCGGCATTTGCCTCGGCCATCAGGTGCTGGCTGCTGCTTTCGGCGCGAAAACAGCGAAGCTCGCTTACGGCCATCGCGGTGCCAACCATCCCGTCAAAAACAATAAGACCGGACGCGTTAGCATGAGCTCCCAAAATCATAGCTATGTCGTCGAAGCGGAGAGCTTGAATGAAACGCCGTTCGAGATACTGTATGAAAACGTCAACGACGGCAGCATCGAAGGCTTGATTCATCCGCAATTGCCGATTACGACGGTTCAATTCCACCCGGAAGCAGCTCCCGGCCCAGCGGATCATCTCGCTTTGTTCCACCAATTCCTGGAGACCGCAAATGAAATGAAGAAGGTGAAAATGCATGCCTAAATTAGACTCTATTGAAAAAGTGCTCGTCATCGGATCCGGCGCCATCGTCATCGGCCAAGCCGCTGAGTTCGACTATTCCGGCACCCAAGCGTGCTTGGCTCTAAAAGAAGAAGGCATCGAAGTGGTGCTCATCAATAACAACCCGGCAACGATCATGACCGATGAAAGCGTCTCGGACAAAGTGTATTTCGAACCAATGACACTCGAATCCGCTACGAACATCATCGAGAAAGAACGTCCCGATGGCTTGCTTGCGACCGTCGGCGGCCAGACCGGCTTGAATTTGGCAATGGCGCTCGCGGATGCTGGCATCTTGGAGCAATACGGCGTCGAATTGCTCGGCACCGATATGACCGCCATCAAAAAAGCGGAAGACCGCGACCAGTTCCGCTCCTTGATGAAGCAACTTGGCGAGCCGGTGCCTGATTCCGACATCATCTATTCGCTCGACGGAGCGCTCGCTTTTGCACAGCGCACGGGCTATCCCGTTATCGTCCGTCCTGCCTATACGCTCGGCGGTTTCGGCGGCGGCATCGCAAGCGACGAAGCAGCTTACATCAAGCTGGTCACGCAAGGCTTGTCGGCGAGCCCGATCAAGCAATGCCTCGTCGAGACGAGCATCGCCGGCTATAAGGAAATCGAATATGAAGTGATGCGCGATGCAGCAGGCACATGCATCACGGTCTGCAATATGGAGAACTTGGATCCGGTCGGTGTGCATACGGGCGATTCGATTGTCGTCGCCCCGAGCCAAACTTTGAACGATCCGGATTTTCACATGCTGCGCACGTCTTGCATCAACATCATCGAAGCGCTCGGCATCATCGGCGCCTGCAATGTGCAGTTCGCCCTCCATCCGGAAACCTCCGATTATTTTTTGATTGAAGTCAACCCGCGTGTCAGCCGCTCATCCGCGCTCGCTTCCAAAGCGACCGGCTACCCGATCGCGAAAATCGCCGCCAAGCTCGCCATCGGCTATACGCTCGATGAATTGAAGAACCCGGTGACCGGCACGACCTATGCCAGCTTCGAGCCGGCACTCGATTACGTCGCCTTGAAAATCCCGCGCTGGCCGTTCGACCAATTTCCTTTAGCAGACCGCACGCTCGGCACGCAGATGAAGGCGACCGGCGAAGTGATGGCGATCGAACGCCGCATGGAAGCCGCCATGCAAAAAGCGTTGCGCTCGCTTGAACTTCCGATAGATGGGTTCCGCCTGCCTGCCATCTCCTCATTGCCGACAGGCGATTTATTGGAACTCGCAATGAAGCCGGACGACCGCCGTTTGTTCGTGCTGTTCGAATTGCTCATTCGCGGGAAAACCACGGATGAACTGCATGCCATCACTGGCATCACGCCTTATTTCTTATACGTTTTATCGAATATTGTTACAGAGTGGCAAGACCTCAAATCGATCAGCTGGAACTCCGTGACTGCTGATCGCTTATTACAGGCGAAAAAGCTCGGCTTCAGCGACCAGCAAATGGCCGATATTTGGAATGTGCCGGCAGCTGAAATTTGGGGACAGCGCAGAAGCTATAAAATTGCGCCAGCCTACCGGATGATCGATACATGCGCCGCTGAGTTCCGTTCGAATACAAATTATTTCTATTCCACATGGGACAATGCTGCAGACGTCGACCGTTCGAATGATGCGAAAAAAGTCGCGGTCGTCGGATCCGGCCCAATCCGCATTGGGCAAGGCATCGAATTCGATTATTGCTGCGTGCACAGCGTTATGGCCGCACAGAAGCTTGGCTATGAAGCGGTCATGATCAACAACAACCCGGAAACCGTCAGCACCGATTACGAAGTTGCCGATGCGCTTTATTTCGAACCAATCACGGCGGAAGATGTCTTGAACGTCCTGGAATTTGAGGGCATCCACCAAGTCATCCTCCAATTCGGCGGCCAGACTTCACTTAATTTGGCGAAAGCACTTGAAGAAGCGGGCATTACCGTGCTCGGTTCATCGGTCGATTTGCTGGACCAAATGGAAGACCGCGACCGCTTTTATGCGTTTCTCGAGTCGATCGGCTTGCCGACCATCCCCGGGACGACGGCGAATGCGCCGGAAGAAGTGCTGCCCGCAGCGGAAAATCTCGGCTTCCCGGTCTTGCTTCGCCCTTCTTACGTCATCGGTGGACGCGGCATGATCGTGCTTCACGACCAAGCGGAGCTTGATGCTTGGCTCGCGGGCGCGGACAAGGCGTTTCCGGTATTGGTCGACCATTTCGTCACCGGCAAAGAAGCCGAAGCCGATATTTTAACGGACGGCGACAACGTCTGGGTGTCGGCGATCTTCGAGCATCTCGAAGGAACCGGTGTCCATTCCGGCGACAGCATCGCGAGCACGCCGCCCGTGACATTAACAGATGTCCAGCAGCAAAAGCTGATCGATACCGCAAAGCATATTGCGAGGCAGCTTGACTACACAGGGCTATTCAATATTCAATTCGTCTACGAAGAAGATCAATTATTCGTCATGGAAATCAATCCGCGGGCGTCGCGCACAGCGCCGATCAGCTCGAAAGTGACGGATGTACCGCTCGTTCAGCACGCAACCGCCCTACTGCTCGGCATGCCGTACGATGAGCTCGGCATCGAAGACATGTATAACGGACAACCGGACTTCACCGTCAAAGCGCCGGTGTTCTCCCATATTAAATTGCCTGGCCTGTCCCCTGTCCTGTCGCCCGAGATGATGTCGACCGGCGAAGTGATTGGCACAGCCAAGCTGTTTGAAGACGCGCTCGAGAAAGCATTGACCGGCGCTTCCGTCCAGCTGGCGAAACTTGCAACAGGCTCAACGCTATTTGCCGCGCAGGACAGCGTCGATTACGAGCAACTCAATTCTTGGCGCGCACAAGGCTTCACGATCGTCACCGAAGACCAACTTTCGTTTAACGAGTGGTTAACATCGAAAGACGCTGCCGCCTACATCGACTTTTCCGAAACACCCGACGCCGGCCGCATGGCGCAAGCGGCCATCCACCGCCTCCACGCTTGGTCACGCCCGGAAACGGCCGATGCTTACGCCGCTAGCCAAAAAAACCAATCTGAACGTTTGAAGGGAGTGCTTGCCCAATGACAATGATCATGCCGCTTGCCCCAACGGTTGCCCAGGAAGATTTTCTCTCATTGAAAGACTATAGCACCGAGGAAATTCTTGATTTGCTTAATTTAGCGATTGAATTAAAGAAACCTGAAAATAAACATTTACCGCTCTTGAAAGGAAAAGTGCTCGGCATGATCTTCGAGAAATCATCGACCCGCACACGCGTGTCGTTTGAAGCCGGCATGCTGCAGCTCGGTGGGCACGCAATGTTCTTGAGTTCTCAGGATACCCAGCTTGGCCGCGGTGAAACGATTGCCGATACGGCCCGTGTGCTATCGGGGTATTTGGACGGCTTGATGATCCGCACATTCCATCAGTCCGCTGTGGAAGAGCTCGCCAAGTTCAGCTCGATTCCCGTCATCAACGGCTTGACCGACGATTACCACCCGTGTCAAGTGCTGGCTGATCTCATGACGCTCATCGAACATTTCGGCGAGTTGAAAGGCCGCAAGCTGGCGTATATCGGGGATGGCAATAATATGGCCAATTCCTTGATGATCGGTGCCGCAAAAGTCGGGCTCGACATCGCGATCGCCGCCCCGAAAGGCTATGAGCCGCAGGCGGAAATGGTCGAACTCGCGCAAGTCATCGCAAAAGATAGCGGTTCTGTGGTGACGGTGACCCATGATCCCGTCGAAGCCGTGAAAAACAGCGATGCCATTTATACGGATGTCTGGGCGAGCATGGGTCAGGAAGCCGAAGCCATTAAACGTTTGAATGATTTTGAAGGATTCCAAGTGAACGCGGAACTGGTTCAGCACGCGAAAGCGGATTACATCTTTATGCACTGCCTCCCGGCGCATCGCGAGGAAGAAGTGACGACCGATATTTTGGAAGGCCCCCATTCGGTCATTTTTCAGGAAGCCGAAAACCGCCTGCATGCCCAAAAAGCGGTGCTCGTAACTTTGATAGGTGATTGAACTTATTGATACGAATGAAGAGCCTTGCCTGCAACTGGCGAGGCTCTTTTTGGGGTTGTCGAATTTTTAGCGGAGTGGCGTTTTAATGTACAGAGGAGTAAGCTTTTTTTGTCACCTTGGTAGCCGCCGCCTCGCTCGGGGTTGAGCTCCCGCCATGAGCCAGGAAGAACGCCTGTCTCTTGGCTTCGCTTCACCCTTAAGCGCGAGGGGCTTGGACATTTCGTTGAATCGAGTGAGTCGGATGGTTTCGGTTTTGTACGGTTCGTCCGCTTTTGGGTGAGTAGCTTAATTGGTCAAAAGAGTTGGGCCATGCAGCTTGTATGCGACGGGGGTCGTTCATTGTATTTTGCATCGCTTTGTTAGTCGCTGCCTCGCTTGGGGTTGGCCTTTCGCAATGAGCCAGAAACCCGCTGTCTCATTGCTTCGGCTCACCCTTGTGCGCGTGGCGGCTTGGATATTTCATTGAAGTAAATAAGTAAGATGGTTCCGGTTTTGTATGACTCGTCTGCCTTTGAGTACGTCGCTTTGTTGGCAATGCATGGGCTGAACAAAATCAGTAAACTGGTCTACCGAGAAAAAGTGCACTTTATTTCTTCATTTACTAAATTGAGAGGGTGACGCAATTAACCACCATTCGAAACCTAGAGATGGAGTGTAGGGCGGCGACGCCTGAGGGATCAGCGGGTTTGAGAGACCCCACAGGAGCGCATGATTTTTGCGCGACGAGGAGGCTCGACGCCCGCCCCGGGAAAGCAGCATTTGAAGCGCAATCTTCCCTCATCACTATTCCACTCCAACTGTTCACAACATTTTTTTCAACATACAAAAAGAACCCAACCGCTAACCGGCTGGGTTCTTTTTCATTCTTTATGCCTCATCGTCTACAAAGCTCGGATCCACTTTATCGAGCTTTTCTTCGTTCAGGATCGTGTACATTTCCGCTGTTTGTTCTTTGCGGACGTTTTCGCGTAATTGGTCGATGCGGGCAGTGACCACTTTTTGCCCGAAGCGGATCTGCAGTTCGTCGCCTTCTTTGACGACGCTGCTTGCTTTCGCTTTATTGCCATTGACCAAAATGCGGCCTTGATCGGCTACTTCTTTCGCCAAAGTGCGGCGTTTGATCAAACGGGAAACTTTCAGGAATTTATCGAGTCTCATGATTTTCGTCCTCTCTGTGTCCAGCTTTTGCTTCGTTCCAGAAGCTGTCGAGCTGGTCTAATGTGTAATCTGAAAACGTGCGGCCGTCTTCTTGCGCGCGCTGCTCTACGTGCGAAAAGCGCGTGCGGAATTTATGGTTCGCTTGGACCATTGCCTGTTCGGGCGACAAGCCGTAAAAACGCGCGATGTTGACGAGCGTGAACAACAGGTCGCCGAATTCATCGAGCTGTTGGTCTTTGGAACCATTCGCCACTTCAATCTTGAACTCCTGCAATTCCTCTTCGAACTTCGCCCATGCGCCGTCCGCATCTTTCCACGTGAAGCCTGCTTTTGCGGCTTTCTTCTGATAATTATACGAGGTCAATAACGAGGAGCTGTAGCGGTCCTGGCCATCGAGCAGCGATTCGCCCGCCGGTTTTTCCTGGCGCTTGATTGCTTGCCAATTATCCACGACTTCATCTGACGACGCCACTTCCACATCACTGAACACATGCGGATGGCGGCGGATCATTTTATCGCTAATGGCTTCTAGCACATCTTCGAGTTGGAAATAGCCGCTGTCTTGGCCGATTTGCGCGTGCAAGAATACTTGCAGCAGCACATCGCCGAGTTCTTCCGCGATGGCTTCGTCATCTTCCTCTTCGATCGCCTGCAGCAATTCGTGCGCTTCTTCGAGTAAATAAGGACGCAGTGATTCATGTGTCTGCTCGCGGTCCCACGGGCAGCCTTCAGGACTGCGCAGTTTCGCGATGATTTCACGGAATGTCTGCCATTCTTTCAACCGCTGCGTCTGCTCCGTTGCAGGCGGCACGTAGACAGTCGTCAAATTATCGATTTCCGCCGAACGGTCGAGTTCGTGGAGCGGCACCGTACGCAGGCGCTCTGAAGTGGCCCCTGCGGCTGTAACAATCGTTACCGGGTAATCTTCCGGGTATTTCTCCATCAGCGATAGTTTCACTTCGGATGCGCTGAATTGGTCATACACTTGCGCGATCAAAATGTGTTCGGTCATATTCAACCGGTCGCTGTCGAGGCCGATGCCGTCGACCAGCTGGAAGCCTTCGATCGGATCGATGCGCAACGCGCCGAATATAGCGTCCAAAAAGCTTTGCCCCCCGGCGATCGACAATTCACAGCGCCCTTGTTTTTCTGCTTCGATCAAAAATTGTACCGTCTGTTCTGCAACGAGCGGATGTCCCGGCACTGCGTAATAAACGGATACGTTTTCCGCAAGCGCAATAAGCGTCTCGGCGATTTCCTTATAAACCGGCGCAAAATCGTCATGCTTTTCGTAAATTGCATCAAAGCTCTTGTAACGTAAGCCTTCTGTTTCCAGCTCTGTAACGACCGGGTGATCCGCTGTCCGCAAGTAAAGCGGGTCCGCCTCTTTCAAGGTACGGTATACGCCGAGCGGCAATTGCAGAAGATCCCCGGCGCCAAGGCCGAGTATATGAATGGTATGCATTGTCTAACTCCTTTTCTTTCGTGGATTGAGCGCCAATTGCAACGCAGCCAGCCGGCGTCCGAACGGGATAATGTACCATTCCCTTTCGGTGATGATCCGTGATTTCGCCACCACCAGTAAAAACACGGCAGCGCCGAGCGGCACGGCGGTCAGTGTGATGAATACGGCTTCCCACCGGCCGGACCATGGCAATAGCGGCACGAGCACTACTACAAAGGCGTAAACCGCGATCGTCATCGCCACAGACGCTGCTGTGAGCCAGCCGTAAAAACGGGCGTGAGCAAATTGCAGCGGCCAAACTTTCTTAAAATACCAGATGAGCGCTGCCGCAATAAAGACCAAGCCAATATTGCCGGCAAGCGCTGCCCCGGTGATGCCGTACAGTGGCACGAGCAATAGATTGCCAGCCAGTTTCAGAATCAAACCGACAAACAATAACAGCGCCGGCACGCGGATTTTTCCGAAACCGTACAGAATCGCCGTCAGCACCAGCACAAGTGACATCGAAACGATTTGCCAATTAAAAACGATGAGTGCAACAGATCCGTCCGGCGTCTGGAATAAAGCTTCATTGACATAAGGCATAACCAGCGTCAACCCGGCGGATGCGGCGACCGCAAACAACACGGACACGCGAAATGCGAGGCTCGCGTATAGTGCCGGGCTGCGGCCGCTTTTTTCCTGCATCGTACGGGCAATAAGCGGCACGAGCGACAGCGTCAAAGAAGTCGCCAATAAAATGCCGAATTGCACAAGCGGTTGCGCACGGTCATAGATGCCTTTTTGTTCCATGGCAGCCTCCGTCCCGAGCGGCTGTTCGAGCAGACGATAGACAGTAAACGAATCGACCAGCTGAAACAGCACCAATAACAGCGAACTCATGCTGACGCTAAGGCTTGTAAACAGCAGGTTCTTCGCCATTCCCCGGTCGAAAGTGCCAATGGGGCGCTCTCTTTGACTCCGATAAGAACGCCATAATAACAGCACAGCCGCGAATGCGCCGGCGCCCGCAGCGGCGATTGCCACTTGCCCTGCGACATAAAGCGAGAGGCCATAGCTGACAGCAGCAAATGCGCCGATCAAAATGACCGAGACGCGCACTGCCTGTTCTGCGACTTGAGCCGTAGCGACCGGTGCCATATTGCCAGTTGCCTGAAGTCGACCTTTCATAATTGCAAGCGGTGCCATGAAGACGACCGCAAACGCCCCTGCCCGCAGCAATCCGGCAAGCAAAGGATCGCCCATCCAGCTTGCCAGCATGCCAGCCCCGAAATAGAGCGCGGCGAATGCTGAGGCGGAAAGAATTACCATAAGCCAGGTAGCCGTTCGTAAAATGCCGGCATGCTTTGAATCGTGCTGCTCTGC
This sequence comes from Planococcus citreus, assembly GCF_003664125.1. Taxonomy (GTDB): domain Bacteria; phylum Bacillota; class Bacilli; order Bacillales_A; family Planococcaceae; genus Planococcus; species Planococcus citreus. Next base: position 28,781 of record NZ_RCCP01000010.1, on the reverse strand, counting down.
CAATAATTTCGATACAGCGACTGCAAAGCCGTAGGACGTCCAAATGCCGAAAATCGCCACGAATGGATACACTTGCTGATAAATATAAAAGCCCTCGTCGCCGACCAGGTTCTGAAACGGCACCCGGTAAACAGCGCTCAGCAGTTTGACGACAAACCCTGCGAGTGTAAGTAACGCGGCACCTTTCAAGAAACTGGCCATCGAATGCTGCGCCGTCATCTGCTTGTCCCCCGCATCACCCGACAGACGCCTCTTCCCGGACAGAATCAGCCAGAATCTCCATCATGCCTTCGAGTACATCAAACGGATGGTGCTTGCCGGTCTTCTTGCCGTCTATATTCAAAACAAGTGCCTGGCCATTCATCGTGAAGCCGACTGCACGTCCGTAGCTGCCGGAAGCTTCGACGACTTTGCCGCCGTCGATCGCTTCTGTTCCAGCATCGCTCAATTTGATAGTGACACGGTCGCCTTGCTGCTTGATCGAGTCGACACCGGCAGCGCGTGCCCAGACTTTCATGCGGGCGATGCGCAGCAATTGCTCGGCTTCGATCGGCAAATCGCCAAAACGGTCGATCAATTCATCCTGCAAGTCGATCATTTCTTCTGCAGTTTCCATGTTTTTGACGCGTTTGTACATTTGGATCTTCTGGTAGCCGTCGGCAATATAGCTATCCGGAATATAGGCATCTTCCGTCAGCGAGATTTCCACTTCCGGCACGACTTCTTTCTTCATGCCGGTGCGGCGTTCTTCGATTGCTTCTTCGAGCATTTGCGAATACAAATCGAAACCGACCGAGTCGATAAAGCCGTGCTGCTGGGAGCCGAGCAAATTGCCCGCCCCGCGGATCGACAAATCGCGCATGGCAATTTTAAAGCCGGAGCCGAGTTCGGTGAATTCCTTGATGGCCATCAACCGTTTTTCGGCGACATCCGTCAGCACTTTATCGCGCTGATACATGAAATACGCATACGCCACGCGGCTCGAGCGCCCGACGCGGCCCCGCAATTGATACAGCTGCGACAAGCCCATGCGGTCGGCGTCATAGACGATGAGCGTATTGACATTCGGGATGTCGATGCCGGTTTCGATGATCGTCGTCGTCACGAGGACATCGTATTCGCCGTCGAGGAAGCCGAGAATGATCGATTCGAGTTCGGTCTCAGACATCTGCCCATGGGCATAGCCGACGCGCGCTTCCGGAACGAGCTGCTGGATCTCGTCCACTTTGCGGGTCATATCGCTCACACGGTTGTATAAATAAAACACTTGGCCGCCGCGCGCCATCTCGCGTTCGATCGCTTCACGCACGAGACCGCCATTATGCTCCATGACATAGCTCTGCACCGGGAAACGGTTGGCAGGAGGCGTCTCGATGACGGACAGATCGCGCACGCCGATCATCGACATGTGCAAAGTACGCGGAATCGGCGTCGCCGTCAAGGTCAAGACATCCACCGTCGATTTCAACTGCTTGATTTTCTCTTTATGGGTCACCCCGAAACGCTGCTCTTCATCGATGATCAACAAGCCGAGATCTTTATACACGACATCTTTCGATAAGATGCGGTGCGTGCCGACGACGACATCGACCGAACCGTTCTTCAAGCCTTTGACCGTTTCAGTTTGCTGTTTTTTCGAGCGGAAGCGGCTCATGAGGCCGACTTCGATCGGGTAATCCTTGAAACGCTCGCTCATCGTTTCAAAATGCTGCTGGGCGAGAATGGTGGTCGGCACGAGGAATGCTACTTGCTTGCCGTCTAGCACCGCTTTGAATGCCGCACGGATGGCGACTTCCGTTTTGCCGTAGCCGACATCACCGCAGATTAAGCGGTCCATCGGGCGCTTTCTCTCCATGTCTTTTTTCACTTCATCGATAGAGCGCAATTGGTCAGGCGTTTCCTCGTAAGGGAATTCCGTTTCGAATTGGCGCTGCATGTCCTGGTCTTCGCTGAACGTAAAGCCTTCGAGCGCTTCACGTTCCGCATACAGCTTGATCAAGTCATCAGCGATATCCTGTACGGCCGCCGATACTTTCGTGCGTGTCTTCTTCCATTCGACGCCGCCCATTTTATGGAGCTTTGGTTCCTTTTCTTCCGAGGCGATGTATTTCTGGACGAGGTCGATTTTATCGACCGGCACAAATAATTTATCATCGCCTTTATAGACGATGTGAAGATAATCTTTATGGACACCGCCGCTTTCCAATGTCTCAATGCCGACAAACCGGCCGATGCCGTGATGGATGTGGACGATATAATCGCCCGGCTTGATCTCCGAATAGCTCTTGATGCGTTCGGCATTGGTCAATTTTTGTGCGCGGGTTTTTTTCTTTGGCTGCTTTTTGAACAATTCCGCATCTGTAATGACGGCCATGCGCTGCAGCGGCATTTCAAAGCCGCCCGACAATTCACCGTCGACGAGATAGGTTTTGCCGTCTTGTACGATGGTTTTTTCGGTAATAATTTCCGCTTCCATTTCATAATCTTCCAAAACAGAGCGTACTTTTTGCAGCCGTTCTTCGCCGCTTGCCACGACAAATACACGGAATTTGCCGAGCGTCCAGCGTTCCATTTCAGCTTGCAGTAAATTCATCTGCCCGTGGAACGATTGCATCGGCTTGCAGGAATAGGCAAGCGATTTCTTGATCGTGACGAGCGGGAAAGTCCGTGTAAAGAGCGACAGGAAATTGGCCGGTTGCTTGAGTTTCGACAACACGTCACGGAACGGGTACGCTAATGGCACATCGTGGAGGAACTTTCCTTCTTCGAGGAGCGACACCGTCCACTCCGCTTCTTCGCGCTCCAGCGTTTCGGTCATCTCTTGGATGCGTCCGAGCTCATCGAAAAACACGACGCCGTCTTCAGGGAAATAATCGCCAAGAAAAGCGGATTGCGAGTCGACCAAAGCGGCGTACTTCGCCAGCTGTTCCGGTTCGTCGCCGCTCCGGAGTGTATCGATATCATGCTGTACGTATTGCAGCATCAACTCTTTCGTATCGTCATCCTTGAGCTTCTTCAAACTCGCGGTCAATTGATCTTCGATTCGGTCTGCCAATACACGCTTCTGTCCTGCTGACAACACCAATTCGACAGCCGGCAAAATGCACAGCGACTCGATTTTCTCAAGCGAGCGCTGGTCTTCTGCGGAGAACAGGCGGATGGAATCGACTTCCGTATCGAATAGTTCAATGCGCACTGGATGCTCGAAATGCAGCGGATAGACATCAAGGATGCCGCCGCGCAAAGCGAATTCGCCGGGTGAAGTGACCATTGTCGTGCGGGAATAGCCCATTGCAACAAGCTTCAATAGCCAGTTCTCGGTCTCGAGTTCATCTCCGTCCGCAACGCGCAAAGTCGCCCCGTCCCATTGTGCCGGGGACGGCAATAATTTGCGCAAGCCGGAAACCGGCGTGACGTAAATGCCTTTGCCGGTCGATTTCATATGGTCGAGCGTGTCGATGCGGTGGGCACGCAGTTCCGGTCCGGAAAATGCAATATCTGCGGCGATCGTTTCTTCCGCTGGATACAAACGCACGCGCCGCTCCCCCATGAGCCTGACCAAATCGTCATAGACCCGTTGGGCATGCAGCAAATTCGGCGTCACGACGAGCAGCGGCTTGTCGAGTTCTTCATAGACCGTCTGATAAAAAATTGGGCGCGCGCTGCCGGATAAGCCCGAGATCAGCTGGTGGTCCTGGCCTTTTTTCAGTTCTTTGATAAACGATTGAGTGTGGGAATCCCCTAAAAATGTCTGCAAAATGTGCTTCATGAAGATTCCTCCTTCCTGTCCAAAATTAAGCCGTTTGATGGCTATATTACCCTTTTAAAAACGATAGGAAACGGGAAAAAGCCTTGGACGCACGCATGCGCCAAAGCGATTAACCGTTGTATTCGTTCATGACTTCGATAAATGGTTTCGACAGCCAGTAATTGCACGCATCCGCACTTTTTCCGACCGCCTCTTGCATCAATGGCTTTTCTTCAGCATTGAACTTAGCGAGTACGTAATCCGGCACTTTCATTCCGGCAGGCGGGCGGCTGATGCCGATGCGCATGCGGTTGAACTGCTGGGTGCCAAGATGCTGGATCAGTGACTTGATGCCGTTGTGGCCACCGGCGCTGCCTTTTTGGCGCAAGCGGAGCTGTCCTGCCGGCAAATCCAGATCGTCGTAGATGACCACAATGTCTTCCATGTCGACATTGTAATAATCCATCAAAGGGCCGATACATTCGCCGGATAGATTCATATAGGTCAGCGGCTTAACGAGCATCACTTTGCCTTCTGGGCGGTGGACGACGGAATACATCCCCTTGAACTTGGACTGCGTGAGCGAGGCGTTCCATTCTTTCGCCAACCGGTCGATTACGTGAAAGCCGATATTGTGGCGGGTTTCTTCATATGGTTTTCCTGGATTCCCCAGGCCGATGATCATTTTCATAGCAAACTCCTTTTACTTCTTCACTGCCTTTTATTTTACCATAATCCGTGCGCATGCAATAAAAACAGGGACTGCCGGTGGGCAGTCCCTGTTTGAGCATTGCAGGAATTATTCTTTTTCTTCGCCGGCTGCTTCTTCTTCGTTGTCGCCGATTACTTCAGGCTCTTCGCCTTCGTCTGTTGTTTCAAGCTCTTCTAGCTCTTCTTCTGTACGTGGTGCTGTAACAGAGATCAACAGGAAGTCATCGTCGTTCAAGATTTCAAAGCTGAACTTGTCGCGGATGTCGCTGACCGACACAGAGTCACCGATTGCGAGCTCGCTGATGTCGATATCGACAGAATCCGGAATATCGCTCGGCTTGACGCGAATGTGAACTTCGCGGTTCGGCTGCGTGACGACACCGCCTTCTTTTTCGCCTGGTGATTCGCCGATCAAGTGAACAGTTGCATCAACATCGATTTCTTCAGACATGTTGATCGCCAAGAAGTCGACGTGCTTGAAGCTGCCTTTCAATGAATCCATTTGGTAATCGCTCAATACGACGTTCGTGCTCTTGCCGCCGATTTCCAAGCTGATGACGCCGTTACGTCCAGATTCACGCAAAGTTTTGATCAAGTCGATTTCGGATACCGCAATTGGTGTTGTTTCCATTTTGTAGCCGTATACGACGCCAGGCACGTGGCCTTCGCCGCGCAAATCGGTTAATGCCGAATGCGGCTTTCCTGTTTCTCGTTTCGCTGCTGTCATTTTGATAGCCATATAATTTCAACCTCCAGTTATATTAAACGCATAGTTTATAACTACCCTGTTCATATAAAGCTGAAACCTGGAAGACTCTGGGATACCCCAGCGCCATCAATCAAATAAAGTGCTGACTGATTTCTGTTCGTGTACGCGGATGATGGTTTCAGCAAGAAGCGGTGCAACCGTCAATTGTTTGATCTTGTCGATTTTCTTCTCATCTGCAAGAGCGATCGAGTTGGTCACGACCAATTCCTTGATGACGGAATCCTGGATGCGCTGAACGGCAGGGCCGGAAAGCACCGGATGCGTACAGCAAGCGTAAACTTCTTTCGCTCCGCTTTCGATCAATGCGCTAGCTGCAATCGAAATCGTTCCAGCCGTGTCGATGATGTCATCGATGATGATCGCTGTTTTACCTTCAACGTTCCCGACGATGTTCATGACTTCGGCAACGTTCGGTCGCGGGCGGCGCTTATCGATGATCGCAATCGGCGCTTTCAGGCGGTCCGCCATTTTACGGGCACGCGTAACCCCGCCGTGGTCAGGCGACACGATGATCGCGTTCTCGAGATCGATGTTCGGATCGTTCAGGAAATGATCGGATAGGAGTGGCACAGCTACCAGATGGTCAATCAAAATATCAAAGAACCCTTGGATTTGCGGAGCGTGGAGATCCAAGACGACGACACGCGTCGCGCCGGCTGTTTCAAGCAAGTTGGCAACAAGTTTGGCCGTGATCGGCTCGCGTGAACGTGCTTTACGGTCCTGGCGTGCATAGCCGTAGTATGGGATGACTACGTTCACGGTACGCGCAGATGCACGCTTGACGGCATCGATCATGATCAATAGCTCCATCAAATTTTCGTTGACCGGCTGTGAAGTCGATTGGACGATGAACACATCGCAGCCACGGATGCTTTCTTCGATGTTAATCTGGATTTCTCCGTCGCTAAAATGTGTTACCGAGCTTTTGCCAAGCGGCAAGCCCACTTGCTCAGCAATTTGCTCAGCGAGTTCTTTGTTCGAGTTCAACGAAAAGATTTTCAACTTCGAGTTAGTATTTTGAATGCCCATTGGGGGGAACCCTCCTATTATTTGCGGTTTAGTTTGCTTGCGTAGCCTTCTTTATTTTCTTGGCGCGCTCTGCCAATCGCCAAGGCGTCGCTAGGCACATCTTTCGAGATGGTCGACCCTGCTGCGACATAAGAGCCTTTGCCGATCGTCACCGGTGCAATCAAATTCGAGTTGCAGCCGATGAACGAATCATCTTCAATGGTCGTGAGGTGCTTGTTCTTGCCGTCGTAATTGACCGTGATCGTGCCACAGCCGATATTGACGCCAGTTCCGACTGCCGCATCCCCGATATAGCTCAGATGGGAAACTTTACTGCCTACGCCGATCTCGGATTTTTTCACTTCCACGAAATTGCCGATCTTCACTTCATTTCCGAGCGCAGATTGCGGGCGGATATGGGCGAATGGCCCGACAGCGGTATCGTTCCCGATCGTGCTGTCATACACTTCGGAGCTGCGGATTTCCGTGCGATCGCCGATTGTGCTCGAAACGATGCGCGTATTCGATGTGATGACGCAATCTTCGCCGATGACTGTATCGCCTTCAATGGTGACATTCGGGTGGATGATCGTATCAGCCCCGATTTTTGCCTGTGCACTGATATACGCAGTCGCCGGGTCGATGATCGACACACCCGCGCGCATGTGTTGCTCAGCAATGCGGCGGCGAAGGAAAGTCTCCGCTTGGCTCAGCGCGACGCGGTCATTGACGCCGAGCGTCTCTTCAAAGCTGTCGGTCGCAAAGGCCGCCACGATTTCCCCTTGTTTTTGCAGGATCTCGATGACGTCCGGCAAATAATATTCGCCTTGTACATTATCATTCGAAACGTTTTTCAACGCGTCGAACAAAGCTTCGTTATCAAAGCAATAGGTTCCGGTATTGATTTCTTTCACGGCTTGCTCTGCAGTCGATGCGTCTTTTTGCTCGACGATCTTCTCGACGCTTTCAGAAGCGTCCCGGATGATGCGGCCGTAGCCTGTCGGGTCTTCAGCGATAGCCGTCAGGATGGTCGCTTTAGCGCCGGTTTCTTTATGATGGTCGATGAGTGACTGCATCGTTTCCGCACGGATCAAAGGCGTATCGCCGCATACGACGATTGTCGTCCCAGCTTTTCCTTCAATCAATGGCGCTGCTTGCTGCACGGCGTGGGCTGTGCCGAGCTGCTCTTCCTGGAGTGCGTATTCACTCATGTCCCCCAGCTGGTCTTTTACTTTCTCCGCTCCGTGCCCGACGATCGTGACGATTTTCTCGACGCCAAGCTGGTGAATATTCCCCGTTACGTGCTCTACCATCGGCATGCCGCATACAGGGTGGAGTACTTTATACAATTTCGATTTCATGCGCGTGCCTTGCCCGGCCGCCAAAATTACCGCGTATGTATGGTCCATTGGTCGAATCCCTCCGTTTCCTGTATTTAAACTGATTAACTGAAAAATGATTGTCTGGCGAAAGGGCTACCTAGTCTAGGCAAAAAAATGCCACTTTCACGTTTCCTTATTGACTATAGCTGAAAAACCCTTGATTTTCAAGGTTACAGGACATGACAATCCCATGACAAAGCCCGAAGCGAGCGCAATTGCGCGCTTTTTCACCTTCTGAGCAAGACTGGTACGAGAGGGATTTCTTATCGATGGAATTTTACCCATAAAAAAGAACCTTCTCTTGAAGTGGAAGGTTCTTTGACGTATCAGATGCCAGCATTCTCTAGAACTGCCTGCTCTTCACTTTGTTCATAGGCAACAAGCACGGCTTCCTGCAATTTATTGCGGGTGCCAGAATTGATCGGATGTGCAATGTCGCGGAACTCCCCGTCCGGCGTCCGCTTGCTCGGCATGGCGACAAATAACCCGTCGTTGCCGTCGATGACACGAATGTCGTGTACCACGAATTCATTGTCGAGCGTGATTGAAGCGATTGCCCGCATGCGTCCGTCAGTCTGAACGCGGCGCAATCTTACATCAGTTACTTCCATTCTCAAATCTCCCCTTCTCTTGCTGTAATTTTTTGGCGCTTTTATTTGTATTCGGGAGAGAGGACTAAATTCCTTCAAAAATTACAGAATTTATTAGAAAATTTACTTAATAAATGAAAATAAAACAAAAACCACCCAAAAGGTGGTTTTATTGTGCAACTTTCGCAATGACTTCAATTTCTACTTTCACATCTTTTGGCAGGCGTGCCACTTCGACTGTGGAGCGCGCTGGCTTATGCTCGCCGAAATAAGAAGCATAAATAGAGTTCAGTTCCGCAAAATCGTTCATGTCTTTGATGAACACAGTCGTCTTGATGACATGCTGAAGCGACGATCCCGCTTCTTCCAAGACAGCCTGAAGATTGGCGAACACTTGATGCGTTTGTTCCGCAATGCCGCCTTGTGCGAGCTCTCCATCTGCTTTCAACGGGATCTGCCCCGAGCTATAGAACATATCGTCTGAAATGACGCCTTGGGAATACGGCCCGATCGCCGCTGCTGCTTTATCTGTCGCTACGTATTTCATATTAATCCGCTCCTTCAAAATAATTTCCGGCTCTCAATGTAATGGTCCGGTCTTTTTCGCTGACTTCGTCCAATTTGACGAGGGAGAGATATTTTTCCACGAGGCGTTCGTCTGCATGCTCCGCTTCCACGAGCACCGCAACACCGGCCAATGTGCAATCGAATTCTTCCAATAAGTTCTTCATGCCGTTCATCGTGCCCCCGACTTTCATGAAATCGTCGGTGATGAGCACGCGCTGGCCGCTCTTCATGCTGCGTTTGGATAACACCATCGTCTGGATGCGGCGCGTGGAACCCGAGACGTAATTGATGCTGACTGTGGAGCCTTCTGTCACTTTGCTGTCGCGGCGGACGATGACGACCGGTACATTCAAGTGGCGCGCGATGGCTTGGGCAATTGGGATGCCTTTTGTCGCGACTGTCATGATGGCATCGATTTTCTCGCCTGCAAATGCGCTGGCAAACACTTTACCGACGCGGTTCATCATTTGGGGGTTGCCGAGCACATCGGTCATATACAAATAACCGCCCGGCAATAGCCGGTCCGATTGGCTCAATTCCGTAATCAATCCGTCCATGACTTGACGAATCTCGGCATCTTTCATCTTCGGTACATATTTGACGCCGCCCGAAGCACCTGGCACGGTCATCAACAGGCCGATGCCTTTTTCTTCAAAGGTTTCCTTGACGATGCCTAGGTCCTCGCTGATCGAAGATTTCGCTGACTGATACAGATCCGAAAAATATGTCAACGGAATCAATTGATGCGGATGTTCCAATAGATAATGCGTCATGTCGACCAAGCGTTCACTGCGCTTCCATTTCACTACTACCCTCTCCTAAACACGAATATTCTAATGAAAACTTACCATAAATATACGTATTTAAGCAAGAGGCTCCCGGTCGCCAAGCAAGCGCACCGCATATACTTCGGAACAGAAGCCGCGCAAGCCGTTGTAGATGCGCGGAATGCGCGCTTCCTGGTTGACCAGGCCGAAAACGGTCGGACCGCTGCCGCTCATGAGCACCGCATCGGCACCGAATTTGATCATTTGCTCCTTGATCTGCCCAACTTCGGGGTGGAGGTTCATCGTGACGCTCTCGAGCGCATTGCCGAGATTAGCGCACATCGCTTCGTAATCCCCTTCACGGAGTGCTGCGATCATCGCTTGCGTATCCGGATGATCCGCTTTGTCTGGATTGAATGCTCCGTATACATCCGCTGTCGAAACGCCGAGCGATGGTTTGGCGAGGATGACCCAGCAATGCGGAGGCGCCGGCAGTTCTTCGATGACCTCGCCGCGCCCAGTCGCGAGCGCTGTGCCGCCGTATACGCAAAATGATACGTCAGAGCCGATTTTCGCGCCCAGTTCTGCCAGCTCATCGAGCGACAGATTCAATTGCCATAGCTGGTTGAGCCCTTTCAAGGTGGCCGCTGCGTCGCTGCTGCCGCCGGCAAGTCCCGCAGCTACCGGGATTTGCTTATCGAGCGAGATGATGACGCCTGTCTTGATATTGAATGTATCTTTGATCAATTGCGCAGCCTGGTATGCCAGATTGCGCGAGTCATTCGGCACGAAGCGGTCCGCTGACTGGATATGTATGCCTTTCGCTGTTCCTTGCAGGCCGATCCGGTCCGCCAAGTCGACGGTGGTCATGATCATTTCGATTTCGTGGTAGTTATCCGGACGCTTATACAAGACATCCAGCGTCAAATTGATTTTGGCAGGCGCTTTTATATAGAGCATTCCACTGCCTCCTTTTCTGTTCTGATGAAAACTATTTTAACACAGACGCATGGCTTCCGAAGAACCGGAACAATAGAAAAAACCCGCTTCCGGCGAAATCACCGAAGCGGGTTGTAAAGTAAGTATGAAATAGAGTTCAATTATTTAACGACTAGTGCGTCTTCTGTTCCTTCAAAGACAGTGATTTCCACTGCTTCAGTTAAGATGTCCGCGTAGCTATAAGATACACGTTCAAATGCATGTTCATCTTGATCCAATTCAATCACGAACACGGAGTGATAGGTTTCACGCAGAATTCCGGCACGTTCTACCGTCTTTTTGCGACCTCCGTTTGCTTTTAACAGCAACCTTTTCCCTAAATGCAGGTCTAATGACTTTTTAATCTCCGCCAAAGTTTTGGGCATTTTGTCTACACCTCACTATAGTCTAAAGTCTAGCATAAAATGACCGCGGAGTCAAATAAATTTTTAATTTTACCAATGCTTTTCAGGAATTGCAACAGTTATTTATCCGAAATATTCTAGTTCCGAAAAAAACTGTGCCAAAACTGTTACAGTTTCACGGTTTAATGAAAATGCGGATATAATTTATCGGAAAGCAGCCCGAATTCCTTGATGCTGAGCGTTTCGCCACGCCGCGCTGGGTCGATGCCGGCTTCTTCGAGCGCCTGCAGAATGAGGTCTTTTTTCGCTTTCCCGTTCGGCATGGCGCTTTGCAGGTTGTTGAGAATCGTCTTGCGGCGCTGGACGAATGACCCGCGTGTCACCAAGAAGAAAAAGTCTTCGTCAATAACTTGCACGATCGGTTCCGTTCGTTTGATCATGCGGATGACCGCAGAGTCGACATTTGGCTGGGGCATGAATACCGATTTCGGCACCGTCATGGCGTAGTCGGCTTCCGTATAATACTGGATGGCGATCGACAAGGAGCCGTATGCTTTCGTGCCGGGTTTCGCCGTGATGCGCTCTGCTACTTCTTTTTGCAGCATGACGACCATTCCGCGAATCGGCAGTTTCTCAAGCAATAATTTGAGGATGATCGGCGTTGTCACGTAATAAGGTAAGTTGGCGACGACCATGATGTCTTCAAAACCGGCCAATTCTTCTTGAATCGCTCTTTCGACGTCCGCTTTCAAAATATCGGAATGGATCACTTTGACGTTATCATAGGGCGACAGTGTGTCCGCGAGTACCGGCAATAATCGCTGGTCGATTTCAAACGCCAATACTTTCCCTGCGTCTCTCGCCAGGTGTTCGGTTAATGCACCGATGCCCGGGCCGATTTCAATGGCGGCCGAATCTTTTGTGAGACCCGCTTGCGAGACGATTTTGCGTAAAATATTCGGGTCGATCAAAAAGTTCTGGCCGAGGCTTTTCTTGAACGTCAGGCCGTGTTTGGCCATGATCTCTTGCGTACGGATCGGTGTTGCTATATCTTTGGTCATGTTCTGTCCTCCTGGGTTAACGCTTGCACTGCGTCGATAAACTGCTGTTTGGTAATGCCGAACACATGCAGGCGCTTATGCAGCTGCTTGCCGTTCGTATAGCCAATGTTGAGCGCTTCGCCGAGCTCTGTCCTGCGGGCTTTCGCTGACGGATGGGCAATCAGCCGGGCGTCGATCAAATCCTCTAGGGTGATCTCCACCGGCCGCTCTGCTGCCAGCGGCGTATAGACCGCCTCTAATGCCTGGCGGATATCTTCATCACTGGCATGTTCAATGCCGAGCCCTTTTCCGTTTTTGGCGATGGTTTTTTCTTTCGCCAAAAAGGCGTGCTTGGCATGCGGCACGTGTTCTTCAATAATAGCACGAATCCGCCTTCCCGGATAATCGGGATCGGTGAAGACGATGACGCCCCGCTTCTCCTGGGCATGCATAATGCGTCGCAAAGTCTCGCTGGAGATGGCGGAACCGTTCGTTTCGATCGTATCGGCGCCCACAGCCCGCTTAATCGCCACTGTATCATCTTTTCCTTCGACTACAATCACTTCTTGTATCTTCATGGCCTATCCCTCGTTTCTGCAGATCTCATCCAGTTTACCGCGCTTCCGGCAAACATGTAAAAAGCTTTCCCGACACTTCGGGAAAGCTTTTCCTTCTATATAATACTGTATTCGATTAGTTGAGGATTTTAACTTTCACTTGCTTGCGCCCGAATGCGATGGCATCGGAACGGTTCGGCATGAACAAATCGATCTTGTTGCCTTTGATCGCGCCGCCTGTATCGCCTGCAATGGCATTGCCGTAGCCTTCTACCCACACTTTTGAACCTAGCGGAATGACGCTTGGGTCAACTGCGATCACTTTAAGGCCCGGGTTCGCTTTCAAGTTGATGCCCGTTGCCGTAATGCCAGAGCAGCCTGTGCAGCTAGCCGTGTAAGCTGTTGCCGAGACATAAAATTCTTTGCCGCCTGTAGGTTCAGAAGCAGCTTCTTTTTTCGCTGGCTGTGGTGCGGCTTTCGCTTTTGCAGGAGCTTTTGCTACCGCTTTTGGAGCTGCAGCTTTCTTCGCCGGTGCCGAAGCTTTTTTCACTGGCGCCGCTTCTTGTTTCGCTGATGCCTGTTTAGGCGCAACTGTTTCTTTTTTCGCTGTGCCGCGCGAAACGCTCGCTACGACTGTTTTCGTGCCGACAGCCAAGATCTGCTGTTTCGGTTCTTTGACGACTTTTTCTTTTTTCAATTCACGTTTTACTTCTTTGCCGTTTTCTTTCACGACTTCGTAAGTTTTCTTAACCAATCCGTTCTGCCCTTTTTGGACAAGCTTTTCGCTGCCTTTCAAAAGGGAAGAATCTTTTCTCGTTTCCACTGCATACTTCACAGCGTCTTCCACTACATCGGTGACTTTTTCTACACGCACGACCTCGACTTTCGAGTTAGGAAGAACGAGTTCATCCATATCCTGTTCTACACGGTCAAGTTTGCTTAGTTCAACACTATGCTGTTTTAAAAAGTCAGCGACCGTAGTCGAAGTGGACCAGACTTTTTTGTCTTTTCCGCCATCCACGATGGTTACTTCATACGCTTTCTCTACGTCGATCATTGTATCTTCATCGACAGTCTCATCTAATGCAGGACTAACTTTGTCGTGCTTTGTTACTTCAATTTCCGCTTTTTCCAAAATAGCGGCAACGGTGTTCTCAGTCGTCCGCGCTGAACGGGTTTCTCCGTCAACTGTTACTGCGTATTGTTCAGCTTCATCCCATTCGATCGCGGCATCGCCTTCGATCTTCGTATCGGCTGAATGGCTGAGGAAATCGTCTTTCCCGACTTCAATCGCCTTTTCGTCCAATACATCGCCAACCGTTTCAGCGTGGGTGCGGATTTCTTCGGTTTCCCCGTTCGCTGTAATTGTCACCGTATTTTTAGTGCCTTCGAAAATTGCGAAAGCCAATACAGCTGCGAACAACAGAACCGTTGCAATGCTGATCGCGACCGACTTCCCTTTAAATGATTTATTGTTGTTGGTATTATTTGCCTTTTTTGTCAAAAATAACTCCTCCTTTGTACACCTGAGTGATTATAGGCGCGTCCCACTTCCGTGTCAACGCATATGTTTTCTTAATTAACCAGCATTTATGATAATTTGTAGAATCGTTTTGCATTTTCAGTTGTGGCTTCCGCTACCGTTTCGACCGGCAGTTCTTTCAAACGGGCGATCTCTTCCGCCACGAGTGGCACGTAGGAAGGTTCATTGCGCTTGCCGCGGTAAGGATGCGGTGCGAGATAAGGGGCGTCGGTTTCGATCATCAAATGTTCCAGTGGAATTTCAGCAGCCACTTCTTTCGGCTTTTTGGCGTTTTTGAATGTTACCGGCCCACCGAGTGAAATCATGAAATTCATTTTGATACTCTCTTGCGCCGTTTCGACGCTGCCGCCGAAGCAATGCATGACACCGCCGACTTCTTGTGCATCTTCCTCGCGCAAGATTGTCAGCACGTCTTCTGTCGCTTCCCGGTTATGGATGATGATTGGCAACTTGACGCGTTTCGCGAGTTGGATCTGCTTGCGGAATATTTGTTGTTGGATATCTCTCGGTGATTTATCCCAATGGTAATCGAGGCCGGTTTCGCCAATGCCGACTACTTTTTCGTGTGCGGCCAATTGTTCGATCCATTCGAGGTCTTCGTCCGTGCAATCGATCGCATCGACAGGATGCCAGCCGACGACGGCATAGATAAAGTCATATTGCTCAACCAATTCAATGGCGCGTTTGATCGTTTTCCGGTCAAAACCGATGACGACCATTTTCTCCACCTTGCTGTTTAGCGCGCGATCAATGACTTCCTGCAAATCTTCGTCGTATTGATCGGCGTTTAAATGAACATGGGTATCGATATACATCTTCATCAGTCTCCTTCACATAGGTTACATTGTACGGGTTGAGGCCATTTCTTTCTTCACAGCCATATTACATTTGGATTACAAAACATGATGTTTTGAAGTCATTTCATCATTTTTAGCTGTTTTCATAGTCATTAAGTCCTTAAACGTAAAAAAACAGCCTACTCAACTGAGCAGGCTGTCACATGAATATTTACTTAACTTGTGTGCCATTCGGTAACTTTTGGTCTACGGAAGCGATGGTCAAGTAGCCATTTTGCTGTCCGGCGAGAATCATGCCTTGCGATAATTCACCGCGCAGCTTGACTGGTTTCAAGTTGGCGACAATGATCACTTTTTGGCCGACAAGTTCATCCGGCTTGTAATGCTCAGCGATGCCGGAGACGACTTGGCGTGTTTCATAGCCCATGTCCACTTGCAGCTTCAAAAGCTTATCGGTCTTCTTCACCGGTTCGCATGCCGTAACCGTCGCTACGCGCAAATCCACTTTCATGAAATCATCGATCGTAATCTCAGGGGTGTCCGGCTTTTCAGGAACGGTTTGGGCAGGCTCTTCTTTCGGCGCTGCCCCTCCGCGCATTTGGTCGCGAATATAGGCCACTTCCGGCTCCACTTCGAGACGCGGGAAAATCGGCGTGCCTTTTTTCACGACGGTCGTACCTGAAGGAATCGCGCCGAATGACTCTAATGTCTGCCATTCGAGGAATTCTGGCGTAAGGCCGAGCTGTTCGATGATCTGCTTTGGTGCATTTGGCAAGAACGGCTGCAGCATAACTGCTGTCATGCGCAAGCTTTCCGCGAGATGCGCCATGACTGAAGCCAATTGCGCTCGATCGCTTTCGTCTTTCGCCAATACCCATGGCTGCGTTTCATCGATGTATTTATTCGTGCGGGAAATCAATGTCCATACTTCGCTCAACACCAGGCTGAACTGCATTTTTTCCATATGCTCTTCGTAGACAGAGACCGTATTCTTCGCGACGGCCTGCAAAGTCTCATCAAAATCGGTTTTCAGGCCGTCGACTTGCGGCACTTCGCCGTCGAAATATTTATTGATCATGGAAACGGTCCGGTTCAATAAATTCCCGAGGTCGTTCGCCAAGTCATAATTGGTACGCTCGACAAAAGATTCCGGCGAGAACACGCCGTCAGATCCAAATGGCAGTTCGCGCAATAGGAAATAACGCGCCGCATCGAGCCCGTAGCGCTCCACGAGCATTTCCGGATAGACGACATTGCCTTTCGATTTCGACATTTTGCCGTCTTTCATCATGATGAAGCCGTGTGCGAAGACTTTCTTCGGCAATGGCAAGTCAAGCGCCATCAGGAAGATCGGCCAATAGATCGTATGGAAGCGCACGATGTCTTTTCCGACGACGTGGACGTCCGCCGGCCAGTATTTATTGAAATCGGCATCGTCATTCGAACCGTAGCCGAGTGACGTGATGTAGTTCGACAACGCGTCGACCCATACATAGATGACATGTTTCGGATCTCCAGGAACTGGGATGCCCCAGTCGAATGAAGTCCGCGAAACCGACAAATCTTCAAGGCCCGGCTTAATGAAATTATTGACCATTTCATTTTTGCGCGATTCCGGTTCGATAAATTCGACATGCTTGTCGTAATAATCAAGCAAGCGGTCTGCGTACTTTTTCATATTGAAGAAATACGATTCTTCCTTCACTTTATGCACCGGGCGTCCACAATCCGGGCAATTGCCGTCTTCGAGCTGCGATTCCGTGAAGAAGGATTCGCAAGGCGTGCAATACCAGCCTTCGTATTCCCCTTTGTAGATATCGCCATTGTCGAGGAAGGTTTGGAAGATTTTCTCCACCCCTTCCTTATGGCGGCCTTCTGTCGTACGGATAAAATCGTCATAGCTAATGTCCATGACTTCCCATACTTTTTTCGCCGCCTCAGCCATCTCATCGACAAAGACTTGTGGTTCTTTGCCGGCTTCGCGGGCTTTTTCTTCGATTTTCTGGCCGTGCTCGTCCATGCCCGTCAAAAAACGGACATCGAAGCCGCGCAGGCGTTTATAACGCGCCATAGCGTCGGATGCAACGGTCGTGTAAGCCGTCCCGATATGGAATTTTCCGCTCGGATAGTAAATGGGAGTCGTCAGGTAAAATGTCTTGTTCTTGGCAGTCACGAAAAATTCCTCCAGTTTTTTTGTATATCCTTTATTTTAACGAAGTCGTGAATTTTGTACAATGTTTCCTCCTGCAAGAAAAAGCCGAGTTCCAGAATTGGAGCTTCCTCCCAAAATGGGGTTACAGGAAAATAATTGGCAAAAAAATAACGAAATAATGGGTATTTGCCTCAATAACCCAAAATTTATTATGAAATCCATAGTTTTTTATTGACCTAATTGACATTACTTGGTATGATTTATGACAAGAAGTGGTAAATGTCGAATTTTGACGAATTCTGCCGCTAAAATTGAAAGGGGCTAATGATTATGAAATCGACTGGTATTGTACGTAAAGTGGATGAACTGGGCCGCGTAGTTATTCCGATTGAATTGCGCCGTACGCTAGGAATCGCAGAGAAAGATGCGTTGGAGATTTATGTCGACGACGACAAAATTATCTTGAAAAAATATATGCCAAATATGACATGTGCGGTAACTGGTGAAGTTTCCGATGAGAACATGCAATTAGTTGGCGGCAAATTGATCCTCAGCCCAGAAGGCGCGGAGCAGCTTGTCAAAGAAATCCAAAGCAATTTGAAGAAATAAAAAACCGGCGTGCCTATGCACACCGGCTTTTTTTTATGGGCTCGATTCAGTCTTTATGGAATGCTTCGTATACATCACGCTTTGGAAGGCCTCGCGCTTTCGCTGCTTCCTTGATCGCTTCTTTTGAAGAAATTTGTTTTTGTTCCATTAACTGAGTGACGTGCTGCACGTATGTCAGTTCTTTCCACCACTCATCCACTTCCAGCACGTCGGGCTCCAAATTGCCTTCAACCACTAAGCAGAATTCGCCGCGGATTTCATTAGACTCCGCCCAAGCGACGGCTTCTTCTAAGTTTCCGCGTAGAAATTCCTCGAATTTTTTGGTCACTTCCCTGGCCAATACAATCCGGCGCTCGCCGCCGAACACCGCCATCAGGTTTTTCAAACTATCTTTCAAACGATGCGGTGCTTCGTAAAACAGCAGCGTTTCTTCTTTCTGGCTCAATTTTTCGAGTTCCGCCTGACGCGCTTTCTTATTGCGCGATAGGAACCCGTAAAACAAGAACGGCTGCGGAGTGATGCCAGAAGCGATCAATGCGCTGAGTGCTGCATTTGCACCCGGCACCGGGACGACCGGATAGCCTGACTCGACCGCTTTTTTCACGATGTCCTCCCCTGGATCGGAAATGCACGGCATGCCGGCATCGCTGACCAGTGCAACCGACTTGCCTTCCGCCAAATAGCGAAGGATTTTCTCTCCCCCGCTGTCCTGGTTGTGTTCATGATAGCTGACTAGCGGGGTGTCAATGGAAAAATAATTGCAAAGCTTCTTGGTGTTGCGCGTATCTTCCGCTGCAATGACGTCCACTTCTTTTAACAGCCGCAGCGCACGCACCGTCATGTCTTCCAAATTTCCGATCGGTGTCGCCACTAAATAAAGCGTCGTTTGTTCGCCGCTGAAACTCTTCTGTGATTTCATGTCCGCTCCGCCTTTCCATTTCGAATATAAGCGATTTTTTCCGCCTTGCTCAATTGTTTGAAGGCGTATTCCGCTTTCATCGCTTCCGGCTTTGTTTCGTACATTTCGTGGTAAAGGAGCGTCAACGGGCCGCGGGAGCGCGTATATTTCGCGCCTTTCCCGCTTTCATGCTTGGCCAAGCGTTTCTCTAAATCATTTGTATATCCCGCATAATACGAACCATCTCCGCATTCAAGCACGTAGAAATAATGGTCATTGTTCACTTCCATACAGCAAACCTCGCACTTCTTCCGTGTATTCGCCGTCGTCTCCGTAAACGATCAAAGGCGGCAATACTTTCAAATCCGGTTTGCCGTCCTTGATGCCTTCAATCAATAAAGTATTCGCTTCTTTGCCCGCTTTCGGGTAGACAAGCCGGATCCGTTTTGGCTCCAAGCGATTGTTGCGCATCGCCGCCATGATATCGATCAATCTTCCCGCACGATGCACAAACGCCGCTTTGCCGCCTTGCTTCAATAACTGGCTCGCCGACCGTACCGCTTCGTCCAATGTCAGGTGCAGTTCGTGGCGCGCAATCGCCATATGCTCACTCAGATTTTTATCGCTCATGTCATGCGCCGGGAAATACGGCGGATTGCATGTCACCGTATCGAATTTCTCGTAGCCGAGCTGCGCAGGGATTTCTTTCACGTCCCCTTCGATAATGTCGATCTGTCCGTCGAGGCCGTTGAATTCGATGCTGCGGCGCGCCATGCCAGCCAGGCGGGGCTGAAGTTCAACTCCCGTGATCGTTGATTCGGTACGAGCGCTCAAAAACAACGGAATCGCCCCATTGCCCGTGCATAAATCGACAATGCGGCCGCGCTTTTTCGGCACATAGGCAAAACGCGCCAACAGCACCGCGTCCAAAGAAAAGGAAAATACCGATGGGCTTTGGATGATGCGCAAGTTCTCCGCCAGCAAATAATCCAGCCGTTCGTCATCTGTTAACATATCGTTCACTCCTGCCATAATAAAAGGCTGCCGCCACACGGAGTGTCGGAAGCCTGTTGGTTCTATTTCTGTGTTGTGCTTGTCTTGCCAGTACGGGCGTTTCGGCTTTTCTTAATGTCTAGCTCGAACGCCTAGCTCCTCGGGTCATAAGCCCATTTCCCTGTGCGGCAAAAAGCGCCGCTTCGGGAACTTGTCTTATGCCTGTCAGAGCTGAACAGGCGGCCTCGCTTTTCTTTGTTAGTTTTGCTTATTCAGGAAAGATAAACAAAACAGGCAGTCGTCGCCTTTTCTGGAGCTGCCGAAATGGACATTGCAGACGTGGTAGCCTTCATGGTACAGGCGTGCCAAGTTGTCGTAGCCTTCGCCGATATCCATGACGGCTTTTTTCAATTTGACCGGGTCGACTTTTTCCGGTTCCGGCACCTTTTCGTTCAGTTCATCGAGGCGGGCACGCAAATGATGATTTTCCAATTGCAGCGCATGATGCTCTTCCATCGTCCGCGCTACTACTGTTTTCAAATCACGGAACTGCTCTTGCATCGATTCCAATTGCTGTTCAAAATCCATGACCGTATCCAAAAAGTTCTTTTCTTTCACTGATACCACCACCTCACGCTCTCGTCCCTTGGTTCATGATTTCATCCAATGTATATTCCAGCGTCTGGTCTTGTTCAGCCAGGCGGATTTTCAATACTCTTTCAAGCAAGTTCAAGCTGACGACGCGGCCGTTGCCATCTGGCGTCTCGACGCGTGCGCCGATATCCGGCATTTCCTTTTTCGCCTGTTCGTATTCATCGTTCTCGTATTTCAGGCAGCACATCAAACGGCCGCACAGCCCTGAAATCTTCGACGGATTCAACGACAGGTTCTGGTCTTTCGCCATCTTGATCGATACTGGCTCAAAATCGCCAAGGAAAGTCGAACAGCACAGCATGCGACCGCATGGCCCGATGCCGCCAAGCATCTTCGCCTCGTCACGCACGCCGATCTGGCGGAGTTCGATGCGCGTACGAAAAATCGACGCCAAGTCTTTCACCAAATTACGGAAATCGACACGGCCTTCTGCGGTGAAATAGAAAATGACCTTATTGCGGTCAAATGTGTATTCCACATCGACTAACTTCATGTCCAAACGGTGAGATTCGATTTTCTCCGTCCCGACTTCAAATGCGCGCTCTGCTTCTGAGCGGTTTTCATCCACTTGCAGGCGGTCGCGTTCAGTGGCGACCCGCACCACTTGCTTTAGCGGCAGAACAACATCGTTCTCGCCCACTTCTTTCACGGGAACGACCACTTTGCCGTATTCGATGCCCCGTGCTGTTTCCACAATGACATAATCGTCTTTTTCGATCAGTGCTTCGCCTGGATCGAAATAATATATTTTACCCGCTTTCTTGAAGCGGACTCCTATTACTTTATACACTTTTTTACCCCTCCTGCAGATTTAGCATTAATTGCTCCATCAACAGTGTCCGGTTCATATTGCGCGGCAATTGCTGTTTGGCTTGTAGCACTGCCTGCAGCTGCTTGGACAATACATCGAACGAACGTTGAAGCGCCATCTGCTTCCAAGTTTCTTCCATGTCCGGATACGTGCGTGCAGTTTCAAGACCCGCTTTCACTGTCGCGATGTCCCGATATGCAAATAATAACATGTCGAGCCCTCTTTCGGCATCTTCTTTCTCCTTGAACAAGGGCAGCCAATCAGATTGGATCAAAAGTAATGCCTCGTGGACATTGCCCCCGACCGTCTCGACCAGCTTCAACACCAGTTTCCGTTCATCGGCAAACTGCTCTTCCTCGCTCAGCCGCTTCGCTTCCTGTTCGCTTTGCGTCAGCATGCTCACCGTCGCTGCCATCGACCCCGTCATGCCATCCGCCATCAAGCGCTCCATTAGCTTCGGCCGTGATAGCGGCTGGAATGACAATAGCTGGCAGCGCGAGCGAATCGTGCTCATGATGGCATTCAAGCGCTCCGTTAGCAACAATGCGGTCACATTCGCTTCCGGTTCTTCCAAAAACTTCAGCAAGGCGTTGGCAGAGGAATTATTCATCCGGTCCGCCTGCTCGATCACGTAGATCTTACGCCCACTGTTGAGCGCTGTCTTGTTCATCGTATAAATCAAATCGCGGATCTGGTCGATTTTGATATTCTGGCCATCCGGTTCAATGAATAAAATATTCGGGTGATTGCCGCTTTCATACAATTTACAGCTGCGGCATGTTTCACATGGAACATTATCAATCGGTGTTTCACATAATAATAATTTGACAAAAAAATGCGTCAGTTCCTTTTTCCCGGAACCCGATGGCCCTTCGAGTAAATACGCATGGGCCAGACGGTCATTGGCATACGCCCCTTGCAGCCGTTTTAACACAACCGGCTGCATTTCGTGCAATTCTTCTATGGTCTTGTGCATGATTTCACCTTCAAACTTTGTAAAAAATCCCGTGTTCCAGATGGATCACGGGTAGTGCGGACGAAGAAACAGCCAAGCTATTCCTTAAAATTGCTGGAACTGTTCGATTGGCAAGACAAAAATCGTTGCCCCGCCCACTTCCACTTCGACCGGATACGGTATATAGGAATCCGCATTTCCGCCCATCGGGGAAACCGGCGCCACCATCTGTTCACGCGCGCGGCAATTGTCGCGGATCAAATCCATCAATTTCGGGACACGGCTATCGTCGACCCCGATTAAAAAGGTGGTATTTCCTGAGCGCAAGAACCCTCCCGTACTGGCAAGCTTGGTAGCCCGGAAATCATTTTTCGTCAACGCATTGGATAAGCGGTTACTGTCTTGATCCTGTACCACTGCAACGACGAGTTTCATCAGCACTCACTCCTTTTTTGGTTGCTTCTCTATGTATTAGTATAACACGAACGGTGAACGTGCCGTCACATCTTTCCTTTAGGCAATGCGAAAAATTCATGACTATATGCACAAAGCCGTTGATTCAGTCCATGAAAAAACAGCCCTTAACGAACAGGGCTGCCGGCAATCCATTATTGTTTTTCAGCCAAGAAGCGCTGCAATGCTTCATACGCATCCGCCACCACTTCATCCAACTCATTTTCCGCATTGATCAACTGCATGCGTTCCGGGTAGCGGCCGAGCAATAGCAAATAGCCTTCCCTCACTTTGTAATGAAACGCCAGCGACTCCTCGTCTAGGCGATTGAATTCACGTCCTTGATCGAGGTCGATGCGCGCAAGCCCCGTTTTCGGATTGACATCAAAATATAGCGTCAATTCAGGCATATGCCCTTCGATAGCGAATTCATTGATCGCCAGCACATTGTCCAGGCCAAGCCCGCGTGCGTGGCCCTGGTAAGCGAGGCTGCTGTCGACAAAACGGTCGCAAAGAACGATTTTCCCTGCCTGAAGCGCCGGCAGCACACGCTCCACCAAATGCTGGCGCCGTGCCGCTGCATATAATAGCGCTTCGGTACGGGCGTCCATCGCCGTATGCGTCCGGTCCAGGATGACTTCGCGGATTTTCTCCGCGATTTCAATGCCCCCCGGTTCACGCGTCGTCACTACTTCAAACCCATCAGCTGTCAAACGTTCTGCCAGCTTCGCCAGTGCCGTCGTCTTACCCGATCCTTCGCCGCCTTCTAGCGTAATAAAATAACTCATATTTTCACCTGTTCCCTTATCTTTTAACTAAAACACTACCCACTATAACGCAAAAACGGGCTGTTCCACAACTTCCTTTAGACCTTATTCCTCGTCTTCCGCCACTTGGTATGCGCGCTCGAACAGTTCCATTTGGCTATCGATCACCGCTTGCCCTTCCATTCTCCGGACATAACCGTAATTGCCTTCCTCGTCCTGTTCACGGGCTTTGACATTATCCCTCAGCCCAAGCTCGAGAATGTCCCACACTTGCCCTTTCACCCGCTTATCGAGAATCGGGAAAAGGATTTCAATGCGGTTGTTCAGGTTTCTCGTCATCATATCCGCAGAAGATAAAAAGGTCTTCTCTTTTCCATTCTGGTGGAAATAATACACACGGCTATGTTCGAGCAGGCGCCCGACAATGCTGCGCACGCGAATATTATCGCTCACCTCCGGAATTCCAGGCCGCAAGCAGCAGATGCCGCGGACGATCAAATCGATCTTCACCCCCGCACGCGACGCTTCATACAGCTTCATTATGATGATCTTATCCGTCAAAGAGTTCATTTTAGCCACAATATGGCCATTGCCATACTTCTTCTCGTAACGGATTTCGGAATCGATCAAATGAAGAATGTCTTTCCTGATCGAAAACGGCGCCACCGATAGATAATGGAATTCTGGCTTTTCCGTGTAGCCGCTCAAGTAATTAAAGAAATTCGTCGCATCGATGCCGATTTCTTTTTTCGAGGTAAATAAGCTCATATCGGTATAGATTTTTGCCGTCTGGTCGTTGTAATTGCCGGTCCCAAGATGGACAAAGCGCTCGATGCGCCCTTGTTTTTTCCGCACCACAAGAGTGATCTTGCTATGGGTCTTTAAATGGGTCATCCCGTAAATAACGTGGCAGCCCGCTTTTTCAAGTTCTTTCGCCCAGTGCACGTTGTTTTCCTCATCAAAACGTGCCTTCAATTCGACAAGCACCGTTACTTGCTTGCCGTTTTCTGCTGCCCGCTTCAAGGCATTGATCACCGGGGAATCCCCGCTGACACGGTACAAGGTCTGTTTGATGGCGAGCACATCAGGGTCATCCGCCGCTTCCGAAATAAACTCGACGACCGGCTCGAACGATTCATAAGGATGATGCAAAAAAACATCTTCATCGGCGATTTTCGCAAAAATCGCCTTGCCGTTCTCCATCCCTACCGGCAATTGCGAAATCTTGCCCTCATATACCAAATGCTCCCATATTGGGGCCATCTTTTTGTAAAAACCGAAAAACACGGTCAAGTCCAGAAATCCATCAATTTCATAGACGTCTTTCGGATGCACTTCCAACTCATCCATCAAATAGTCCAAAATAACGGGATCCAAGCCATCTTTTTGCACTTCGAGCCGAACGGCAGCGCCCCATTTGCGCTTTCTCAACTCTTCTTCGATTTCTTTGAGCAAATCGCGCGCGCCTTCTTCGTGTATTGTCATATCCGCATTGCGGGTGATACGGAACACAGTCGTCGATTTGACTTCATAGCCGTGAAACAGCTTGCCGATAAAGAAACCGATGACGTCTTCGAGCATCAATAACTTGCGCAATCCGCCGTTTTCCGGCAATTGGACAAAGCGCTCAAGCATCGCAGGCAATTGCACGATGGCTGTTCGCGTCCGTTGTTCAGAATCCGCTTCTTTTGCCGTGTCTTCCAAGACCACCGCCAAATTGATACTTTTATTCAACAGCATCGGAAACGGGCGATAGGCATCGATCGCCATCGGGGTCAGCACAGGAAAAATATGCTCATCAAAATAAACCTCTAAAGCCTCTTGCTGCGAATCGCTCAATTCCCTTACTTTCAGGAAATGGACATGCTCTCTCTGAAGCTTGGGATACAATATTTTGCGCAAAGTGTCGTATTGCAAATTCACCAATTGATGGTTCTTCAAGGCAATTTCATGCAATTGCTGCTTTGGCGTCATCCCGGCTTTGTTCTCAGGCTTATTAAAGCCCACCTTCACCTGGTCTTGCAATCCCGCTACACGGACCATGAAAAACTCATCCAAGTTGGAACTGAAAATCGCCAGGAACTTAAGCTTTTCGAGTAGCGGATTGCGTGGGTCAAGCGCTTCTTGCAATACCCGTTCATTGAACGCCAGCCAACTCAGTTCGCGGTTATTATAATAAGAAGGATTGTTCAACTGGATCATGTCTTCCTTTTTCTTTCCCACGACAAAACTCCCCCTCAGGTTTCATTCATTCATGAAAGTGGACGGTGATTGTTTTCTTTAATAGCTTCTCCAAATGCTTTTTCTGCTTCTCGACCTGGTATTGCTCCGGTTTCCAGTCTTCTCGGCATTGGATAGAAAAAATGAGTTCTTCTTTTTGGGATTCCAATTGGATGTCTTTGACAATATCGCGTTTTGTCGCATTCAAACTATAGGCGAATTTGATGACCGCGCCGATGATATTGAATTTATCCAGCTCTTCTTCCGTAAACCAGTCTTCATAGAGCGCTGCATTGCGTTTGAACAGGTTCTTGTTTTTATAAGAAGCAAGCAAGGCTACAATGATGCGCTCTTTGTGCAGAAGCCCATCGATGGTCCGGTTCGCCAATAGATAGAAGGTATGCTGATTGCTCGATTCAGAGTCGATATACGAACCGAGATTATACATGGAACTGCCCAGACGGACCCAATGATAGTCCCTCTCTGTCAATTCAAGAAGCCCTTGCTCTTCCAATTCCCGCACAATCATCAGCGAGCTATTGGTCACATGGATGGCATGCGTCAAATTGATGTCGTAGTCGATCGCCAAATCGTAGAAACTCTCCTCAATGACGTTCGGAAACACCGGCATCTCGAAATCTTTGGTCATTTCCTCATAAAATACGCCATCCCGGAGCCCTTTTCGACTCAAAGCAAACAGTTCCGCATCAATCAATTCCATCAGGCAATTAAACACTTCCACCGCCGGAATGATAATATCCGCCCGGTCGCGTGACAAGCCTTCCACCCGCTGCAAATCGTCAAACGCCATCGATCCCAGCCACTTATTCGTTTCTTCCACTTCTTTCCGCTTCATGGTGTACTCATGGACACCTGAAAGCGGATAATCGATTTTTTCCTGGTGAATCTGCGCCAAGTTCCGTGCACTGCCCCCGATTCCGATCAACGGCAAGTTCTTCCCCTCAATCCAATCGAGTGTCAAAAACTGTTTTTCGAGAAACTCCCGCAGCGCCTTCAATTCACTGTTTTTCGGTGTATCTCCTTCGATAAACTGCTTCTTCAGCGATAAGGCACCGAACGGAAAACTGTGGAAATGAATGAGTTCACGGCCTTCGAATAAAGTCAGTTCCGTACTGCCACCGCCGATATCGACCGTAATGCCGCTTTTATACGACATTGAATTGACCACAG
Source organism: Planococcus citreus (assembly GCF_003664125.1). GTDB lineage: Bacteria > Bacillota > Bacilli > Bacillales_A > Planococcaceae > Planococcus > Planococcus citreus. The sequence goes on along the minus strand of NZ_RCCP01000010.1, from coordinate 2,256 downwards.
CCAAATAACCGTAATGCGCTTCTTCGTATTCAGATAGGATGCGCATGGTAAAATCCGTCTCTTTTCCAACTCGATCGATAATAACATCCTGGTTTTTCGCTTGCCGCACAGCAGCCGTCGCAACGCATTTAATCGCTTCGAGCTGATGGTGGCGTGTGACTTCCTGAAAGCTCTTCAAAGTATCAATCAATACTTGTATGCCTTCTTCGGAAAGCGTATTATCGTTCGTTAAATAATTGCGAAGACGGGCAACCGCCTTAACGTTCTCACTTTCCGAGAAACGCCCGCTCTTATCCCGCGTATAAATCACCAACCGGATAGTATTCGAACCAATATCAATAATTGCGTACTTTTCCTGTTCCATACTATTACCCCCACATTCGCTTTCGCATATGCTATTGTATACCACCCAAGCATTCGTTCTACTCACCATGGGATAACGGAAACCAGCTTTTCCGACAAACGGTGTTCCCCTTGTATCTCCGCACCAGCCCCTAGATAATCCGACAACTCCTCCACTTTTTCGACAGTCCACTTCTCCCCTGCAGTTACCAGCGGAATGCCCGGCGGATAAGGCGTTACCATAGCCGACGAAATCCTCCCGATCGCCCTCGTGTAAGGTACCCATTCCTGCACCGATAAATCCACTTCCTCAAACGACAGCTCGGGAATTGTCACAGCTTTTGGATAGCCAGGGCGAAAGCCTGGAGCACGCTTCTCCAATAACCGCATACTTTGCACAGCTTCTTTGATGCGGCTGCGTATTTCGGCATACGGATAAGCATGCCAAGGTTTTGACAGCGGCAAGATTAACAGCACCTGAAAAAGGTCCGCCAATTCCACATAAACACCCGTCTGTTCCAAGGCCTCTTTCAGCTGAAAGCCCCCTCTATTTTCGACCCGCAGCAATAATTTCAGCGGGTCATCCGTCTCCACTATATCAAGAGAAGGAATCCGCCTGATGCTGGAAATGAAATAAAGGCGTTTTTCGAGAAAATCGCGCTTATCGTGAACAGAGTAATTTTGGATATATGCCCTCGCGTCATCCAGAGACGCCATAATGGGATAGGAAGGACTGCTCGATTGAAAAATCCGCAAATACTTCCCGATCATTCTTTCCTCTACCAGCTCTCCTGCTATATGAAGATACGAGCCCATTGTCATAGCCGGTAAAGTTTTATGTGCGGACTGAACCACCACATCGGCTCCATATGCCAATGCACTCACCGGGAACGGCTCGCCCGCTGCTAAATGCGCCCCATGCGCTTCATCGACGAGTACGGGGATATTCCGTTCATGGCAAAATTCAATAATTGCCTCTAACTCAGCAGAAGCTACACCGTAATAACTAGGGTATGTCAAAACGACCGCTTTCGCTTCCGGATATTCATCTATGGCAGCCACTATTGAAGAAAGGGCGACAGCTGCAGCGCTTTTGGACGCCTCATCCCATTCAGGCGCAACGTAAACGGGTTTTACATGGGTAAGTTCAAGCGCATGGAAGATTGATTTATGCGAATTGCGCTGCACAATCACCAGGTCTCCTTCTCCGCAAACCGCATGGATCATCGCAAGATTTCCTGCAGTTGAACCGTTCACCAGAAAGTAGCTTTTTTTTGAACCATACGCCTCTGCCAGCAAATCTTCCGCTTCCTTGATCGCCGCATGAGGGGCGTGTAAATCGTCTAGGCCCTCCAACTCTGTCATATCGTACGCAAGTGCCGCTTTTAATTCTTTCGGCAAACCCGATAGCAGGCCGTTTTTATGGCCAGGGACATGAAAAGAAATCGGCCGTCTTCTCTGAAATTCCAATAATGCATCCACTACTGGACGTCTTTGAGTCATAATCTTTGCATCCTCACGTTTTCATTCATAGTTTATTCCATTATACCGGACGCCACATCTTTTCGAAAAGCAGGGCTGTGTTTTTACAAAAACAATATAAAAAAGACCGCTACCGGAATGAACCGGTAACGGCCTTTCTACTTGCCCAGCGACGTCCTACTCTCACAGGGGGAAACCCCCAACTACCATCGGCGCAAAAGAGCTTAACTTCCGTGTTCGGGATGGGAACGGGTGTGGCCTCTTTGCCATCATCACTGGACTTGTTGAGCTTGTTCGCTCAAAACTGGATAAATCGACATTGTGGGGAAACTCGCGTTTCAGTTTGTTGGTTAAGTCCTCGATCGATTAGTATTCGTCAGCTGCACGTGTCGCCACGCTTCCACCCCGAACCTATCTACCTCATCGTCTTTG
>NZ_RCCP01000009.1 GCF_003664125.1 Planococcus citreus | reverse complement strand
AGCTGTATTAGGTGCGATGTCCATTAGTGAACGAATGGAGTTTCTTGCTTTGTCCATGGAGTAGGTTTCCAATGCTTCACTGATTGCAAACAAAAAGACTACGACAGCACCTTCTCCCCATTCGCCAATAACTGCAGCTCCAATGACCGCGATGGTCATTAACGTTGTCATATCGAATTGGAACTTAATAAGATTTTTAAGCCCTTCCTTGAAAAGACTGAGACCGCCTGTCAAAATCGCTAGACCAAAAAGGCCGATAGTAATAACTTCTTCTTCGCCAATTTGAAGTGATGATATATAGCCGAGAATCAAAAAGAAGAGAGAAACCATGGTGGTTTGATTCGCTCGTTGCTTCCAAAACGGCTCTTTGGTTTCAGGCAATCGTTGGTGTTCAGGATATACCAGGATGCCATCGAAAGAACCGGCTTGCTCTAATTGTTCAATTGAGGCTTGTCCAGCGATGGTGATTTTTGAAGCTCCAAAGTTTAGTTTCACGTCTTCAACTGTAGGAATTTCTCGGATGTTTTTTTCGAACTTAGCGGCACAGCTGGTGCAGGATAGATTTTGGAGCTTGTAAATGTGTTGGTCCTGAGTTTCGCTCATTTGTATCGGTCCTCCTCTGCATGCTCGCAAGCAATGCGGACTAACTGGTGCACATGATCATCAGCTAGTGAATAAAAAACCAATTTCCCGCGTTTTTCATAATCTGCCAATCCCATATTACGCAAATAGCGCAGATGGTGCGAAGCAGTAGCTGTGGTTGTCCCTAGAATATTGGCCACGTCACAAACACATAATTCTTTTTCCAGTGTCAAAGCATAAGCAATTTTCAGTCGGGTCGCATCAGAAAGTGCTTTGAAGATTAACTCCACCCCACGAATGCCGACCATCTTAGGTTGAACCCTTCCAATCACTTCTTCGTCATAACAGAAAGTTTGGCATGTATCATTCTTTTTACTAATTTCGATTTCCTCCATTTTTACACCTCATTCAAATGTTCGTTTGAGTATTAGTTTAGAAAGATTTCGTTGATTTGTCAATTCTAATATTCAAACTATTGTTTTAATGTTCAAAGATTCTTGGTAGACTTTATAAGAGGGAAAGTGGCTTATTAAATAAAAACAACCCATTCTGGAGGTTTTTAGCAAATGAAAAAAATATGGATAATGGCAGTATTGATACTGCTTATGTGTTCGACTACTGTTTCTGCTCATACTGCACTCGAAAAAAGTGTGCCGAGTGATGGAGCTACAGTGACTGAAGAACTTAATGAAATTGTTCTTGAATTCAATACCGCCTTGGAGAAAGGCAGCAACTTTACCGTGGAAAACCAAGAGGGCGAGGAAGTTCCTTTCAATGTTCAGCTCTTGGAACAATCAATGAGTGGGAATCCTAAGGGCAGCATGCCTGATGGGGACTATACTGTGAAATGGAAAATAATCGGCGCGGATGGGCATCCAATTGAAGGTATTTTAAGCTTTACCGCAAAAACAGGAGAGGTGAAGAAAACAGAGGATACAGAAGAGCAAATTACAGGTTCCCTTTCAGAGGTACCAACTAAAGAAACACAAACCTTTGAAACGGATCAGCAAACTAGCGAAACGACAACATCCAGTCCTCCGTATGCCGTAATAATCATTTTTATTATTTTGGCGATAATCGCAGCTGGTACATTCATGTGGGCGCTGGAGAGGCGAAAAAGTTAAATGATCTGGCTATACATAGCTGAAATGCTTCTATATCTCTGTTTTTCGCTTTTAATTGGCTCGTTGCTTATTCACTTAGTTCCAGCCAATAAAAAGCCGGATCTGGTAATAAATAAACGCGTCCTACAAATTTCCATCTTGGGCATTGCTTTTTTATCGACAGCTCCCGTCATTCGGCTTGTAGTATTTCTATACGAAGATATCGGTCTTTTATTGACCGTTCAAAATGTAGTCGGGGAATTCGAGGTAGGGCAAGCGTGGTCAGTAACGGTTTTAACTTCTCTTTTTTTCTATTTTTTCGTATCAGTTACTCCCGTTTTTAAGAGCAAAGTATTGATCGTTGTCTCCCTCGTTTTTACTTTTCTGCTCCTTCTCGCGTTGGGATGGGGAAGCCATGCAGCTTCATTAACAGATGGAAGTGGATTTATTTTTCATACTTTACACTTTACAGCTGCAACGGTTTGGATAGGTATTTTACTTATTGTTAGCTGGTTTTCAGTGTCTTCTAAAAACTGGCTCCCATTTATAAAATGGTTCACTCCACTTGCTATCATATGTTTAATTATCATTTCGGCTTCAGGATTATATATCATGACTTTGGCGTTGAATTTAAAAGACTATACGGATGCGTGGCAAATGCCATATGGCCAAGCAATTTTAGTGAAACATTTATTAATTCTTCCAGTATTACTCTTTGCTTTCATCAATGGCGTATTCATTAGAGCGAAATTAAGCAGAGGGAAAAAGGTAAATCCATTGCCTTGGGCCAGAGCAGAAAGCGTTGTATTGTTACTTGTATTGTCGGCAACTGCAGTATTAGGGCAACAAGAACCTCCCCATTCAATCGAATCGTTTATAAGAATGAATGGAGCTTCCAATCTTTTTGCTTATTTTCATACTGGTTCGATGGATACTGCGATGCATCTGCAATTTGAGTGGAGCATTCTTGGCGTTTTATTTTTGTTTCTCGGCACAGCCTTTGGCAGTCTTGTCATTTATAGTTTCAAGCAAAAAATCCCTGTATATTTGACATTGGTGATGGGATTGTTTTGTGTGTTGAGTTTTTATGTAGGCTTAATGCTCAGCGTTGGATAATAAAAGTAGAAAAGAGGATATAAAAATGGGAAATAAATCGAAGCAATCTAAAATGAAATGGATCGTCCTAGCAACCGCTGTATTAGCAGTAATTGTATCCGTCATAGTGGTATTTCTGAATCAAGAGGAAGCACCCGCTGTAGAAACAGCACAAGTGGATGTTTCCGGACAGCCCACTTTAGGTGAGGGCAATGCTCCAGTGACAGTAGTGGAATACGGTGACTTTAAGTGCCCATCTTGTAAAGCTTGGGGAGAAATGGTATATCCTCAGCTTGTAGAGGACTATGTGGAAACAGGAAAGGTGAAGTTTTCTTATATTAATGTATTTTTTCACGGAAATGAGTCTGTATTAGGTTCTTTGGCTGCGGAGTCGGTTTATGAGCAGAGCCCAGAAATTTATTGGGAGTTTCATAAAGCTCTTTATGATGCCCAACCAGTAGAAGACCATGATGCCGCATGGATTACTCCAGAAAAATTGATGGAAGTAGCATCAGCATTTCCAGAGATTGACCAGGTTCGTCTAAAGGAAGACATCGAACAAGTGTCACAACAAGAACAGCTCCAAAAGGATGAAGCTCTAGTGGAAGAAGCTGGTGTTTCTCAAACACCTACTATTTCAGTTAACGGCCAACAATTGGAAGACCCCTTTGATTATGATGCGATCAAAGCCTTGATTGATCAAGAATTGGAAGGTGCAGAGTGATGGCGAAAGAACAAGGACAGTCTGGAAAAACGGGGATTCTACTCTATAGTGCGTGGTTTGTTTCCCTAGTAGCGATGCTGGGAAGCCTATACTTCAGTGAAGTGCAAGGTTTTATTCCGTGCGAACTTTGCTGGTATCAACGGATTGCCATGTATCCCTTAGTGCTGATTTTGGGCATTGCAACCTTTACAAACGACACTAAAGCGCCTCGTTACGTTTTGCCACTCTCCCTTTTGGGTGGGAGTATTTCCGTTCTGCACTACTTGGAACAAAAAATTCCTGGGTTTGGTGGATTCAAGCCCTGTGTCAATGGGGTTCCATGCAGCTCAGAATATATCAATTGGGCAGGTTTCATCACGATTCCATTCTTGGCATTGATTGCCTTTGTTTTAATCACGGTAACTATGCTATTACTGGCATTTAGAGAATCTCGTTCTTAATCTGTATATGCATCTCAAGTTATTCTGTCTTTGCTGTGAGGTTTAACAATTTCTATGGTTTTGGGTCTAGTAAAGATGAAAGATTAGTACTGAGGGGGGAACGTATGGCTGTAAGAAAAAAGCAACGTTTAATTTTGAGAAGTGTTATCTTGCTTGTCATGACGGGTGCCATCATATTTACGATTTATAATGCACTAACGAAAGAGCAAAGTGAGGTATTACAGGTAGGAGACAAGGCACCTGATTTCACCTTAACTGACTTAAATGGGCAGCGCCAGCAACTATCTGAGTATAGAGGACAAGGAGTTTTTGTAAACTTTTGGGGAACTTGGTGCAAACCATGTGAGAAAGAGTTTCCATTGATGGAAAAGCAATACCAGAATTACAAGGATCAAGGCGTGCAAATATTGGCTGTAAATATTGCTCAGTCTGACTATGAAGTGAAACAATATGCAGAACAAAAAAACTTAACCTTCCCAATTGTTATTGATAAAAATAAAAGTGTAATGGAGGCATACAACATTCGCCCACTTCCTACTACCATGTTGATCAATCCAGATGGAGATATCGTAAAAATCATTACCGGTGAAATGTCGGAGGAAGACATAAGAAGGTACATGGAAGAGATTAAACCAAAAGCTTCCTGAAGGGGTTAATAAGAGAACAGCTCTCTGTTTAAATTCCTTTGTTTTAAAGCAAAGGCCTATGGAATTTTTTCCTTGGCCTTTTTTTATTGAAGCGTATTTAAAACAAGCCCGACGTTTTAGTTTAAGAGCTTTAAGAGATCGAGTGACACAATTAAATTTTAGAAGTTGAGGAAGAATTATCTTTTAAAAAACTGAACTGACCCCCGATTGGTAGACACTTTAAGAAAGTGACTACCAGTCGGGGGTTTTTTCTGGTTATATTATTTGAAGCGTGTTTATAAGCTAAACTGTGAAGAATCTTTGAATCGGTCCAGGCCATTGGTCTAGATAAAATTCCGAGTAATTATTGTTAGTATACTCAGAAATTACCTCTCTCCAAAACTTTTGAGCTGGAAGGTTGGTTTCAAGTTCCGCCACTTCCCAAGTATCTTGAAAGAGATTGAAAATATGAAAGGCTGCTCGTTTTCCAACACCTTCTTTTCGATATTTTCTCATTACAAAAAACTCACACATTTTCATATAAGAAGGATTACTTGCATCTTCAACAGTTATCTTACGTACCAAAGCAAATCCTGCATACTTACCGTCCACTTGAAATAAAAATGGATAGTGGTTTGGTTCGTTCCAATAACAATCCAGATATTTATAGCCAAACAATCCATTTTCATCTACATCTTCAGATTCAAACTCTGAAAAATCATATTGGTACAATTCCAATAAATTCTTTAAAATCTCTTTCCGTTCCACGATTGGTTGAATGATTTCAATTTTCATTATTATCCCCCATATAAGTAGTTTATTTATTAGATAATAAACTTTAAATGTGAAAAAAGTGTCGAGTATAGCTAGTAATTTAAATGTTCTGATTGAAATTACGATGGAGAATTAGCAGTTATATAAATAGAAAGGGCTAAGTAAGTCTGGTTAAAGCCTACTTTGTTGCCCTTTTATCTATGACTCTTAAAAGAGAATCCATAAAGATAGAGGAGTAAAGTGAACTTTGGTGTACTCCATATCTAAATATATAGAATAATTACTTAAAAAAGTACAGAGAGGTGCCGGAATAGTGATTCGATTTGATCGATATGAAGAAAATCGGCTATATTGAGGATTTACAGAGAGAGAGCTAGAGGTTATTTTAACGATACTGGAAAAAATTCTGAACAATGAAATCACAAGGCGAATGGATGTATTGACAACGACTTTTCGAAAAAGAAAAATAGAAGAACGCGAATCAAAAGGTAAAGAATGAAAAAGATAGCTTAAAGTTCAGTGTATAAATGCGATATAATAGAAAGAACTTGTTCATCCGAGAAACTGCAACAAACATTGAGGGGGCATTTACTTGAGATTAGAAGAGGCCAATAAAAAGTTGGCGGCTACGTTGCCTGCTTTAAAAGGGATATCAAAAGAAGAAGAGTTTGAGCACGACCATGAAGATCCGGAACAACGCTTTGAAGAGCGAGAAATGCGGAAAGTGGCAGACCATCTGTATAGCTTAATTTATTCGGTTGAGTACCTTCAGAAACCGATTCAAGCCAGTGGAAGAGTTATTAAACGGTCAGACGGACGTTATGAAATCGAAGGCGCTGAAGATTACTTTACGTCGGGCAGTCCCCTTGAAATCTGGGATGAATCACAAGAAATATACGCACGAACACGAATTGAGCATGACGGTGAGGATTACTTTGCGGTAGGCATCAAACAACCTTTGGAGGGTCTACAAGCAAGGTGTCGATAATATAAGAGACTCTTTCTGCACCAACAGCAATAAACTTAATGATTTGATCCGAAAAATAGCGAGAACCCATTTTCTTGGTCTTCAAGAGAATGGGTTTTTGTATGCTTATTTATAAAGGGAGGATTCAGAGCGTTTCTAAAGTGGTATGATAAGAACGTATGTTCTTTTTAATTGAAAGGAGGCGATAGCATGAAAACAACGAAACACACAAAACAAGTAGGGGCTGTCAGCGATCGAGGGTTAATTAAATGGCAAGGGATGCTGCTGACGGAACATGTCCGGTTGATCAAAGCATTCTACGAGGAACAGGACCAGGTGCCGAAACCCGAATTGACCGATTTTGATTTGCAAGCCATCCAGGAAGAAGTGGAAATCGCCATGAGCCGAAGATGTGAGGTCCAACTGAAGACATGGAAAAACGGCGCGTTTTTTACGCATACTGGGGTGATTCAAGAAATCGATTTGAGGAATGGGCAACTGGTTTATGAAGACGAATCCGGACGGCAGCGATTGCCGATTGAGAGCTTGGTAGGCATTCAGTTAGTGGATTGATTCAAATGATCAAAAGAAAATGACCGATGCAACCTATTTTGCATCGGTCATTTTCTTTTTTCCCTGCCATTCTTTTAGCGCAGCTATGAGGTTTGAGGAATTCCCCTTACAAAAGACGAATCCCATGTCTGAGATTCGCCTTCTGAGGGATTTATCTTTTCTGAGACGATGGAAGATGCGATTCATTTCGTCTGAGAATCCCGTAGGGACGGGGTTTTTAAATAACCCCGATTTCCCTCAAGGAAACGCCGTCTTTTTGGCTGACAATCAGTGAATCCAACACTTCAATGCCAATCAGCTCGCCGGCATCCATCAATCGCTTGCTGACAGCTACGTCTTCAGTGGAATATTGGCAGTCGCCGGAAGGATGGTTATGTGCTACTAAAATGCTTCCAGAGTTATTCAAAATGGCAGCTTTGAACACGTCGCGTGGATGAACGACGCTAGCATTCAAGCTTCCGATGTGGCAACGATGAACCACCGAGATTTCATTTTTGATGTTCAAGCAGATGACCAAGAAGACCTCCCGGTCCTCATCTCCTATGAGAGCTTTCGCAAAATTGATGGCATCTGTGGAACTCTGAATGCGTTCAGGAAGGACACTTTTATAGGTTTCTTCGACTTCTTTCACTTCTTGTTTAATGCGTGTGATTTCAATGATTTTTTCGAGTTTCATGGGGTATCGCTCCTTTTTGATTTTGTCCGCCGGGCGGGAATGGTCCCAAAAGGGATTATTTTTTGCCTTTTGGTAAGGAGGACGGCCACACCCCATAGCCGACCAGTCAAGGGTCCCAGCGCCAAAGTTTTTTAGCGAAGCCGATCTAAAAAAGTTTGGCGCCCCTTGACTGAACACGGGCTTTGTCGGCTCCTGTCTTGGCTTGAAATAGGGATAGGGCGAAGCCAAGGAATCTGTCCGTATTTCGAGCTTAGAGAGGCTGGGGCTGTGTACGCTCCGGTGGCCAAAAGCAAAAAATAACGACAAAAGGCAGCCGTTTCGGCTGCCTTCTCATTTGCTCGGTCTTCTGTTGTTCGACTCGTTCACCCATTAAGAAAAGGACAGGAATCTAGGGGCTGTTTCCGACAGGTTACAGCCCCTGATTATCGGCTTTTTTAGGGAGAAGCGACACATAGAGCGCCTTGAAACGACGGTTGCTAGGCGCTCTTGTGCAGTCGCCCGTGAAAATGCTCTGTACTTGAGTTTATCCTATCAATTAAACATCAATCGGTATTTGCTAAAAAGATCAAGGCGAAAAAGATGAGGCCAGAGACCATATTCCAGTACATCGATTTCTTATTTCCTTTTTTAAAATCATCTATACTTCGCAGAAAAAAGATCAGGGACGGAATGATAAAAAAGAAGTGGAAGAGCAACCGCCAATAAAAACTACCGATTAGCAGGGCAAATCCTACAAACATTAGCGGAATTTCTCTTTTTGGTATTTCGGATTCTTTTTCTTCGGGATTTTTCAATAGATTCCTCGTTTCTTTCGCTCCACACAGCGAAGCCTTAATGGATTCAACAGATCATTAAGCGTACGTTCATGTTCAGTACTGTAAATGTCTAATTTTTTGTCTATAGCGAGTGCGAACCATCCGGTGTAATGCATCTGCTGGCTTAGATTGAATGACTTCTTTAGCATAGGCAAGTTCAATGGGGGCTAATCCTTCTTTTGCTCGTTTTTCGTTCAAATGAGCAACGGTTTTGGAAATACTACCGATATAGGCATAATGTTTAATGATTTGTTTTTCAAGAGTTTGTTCACCATAACTCTCGGCGAGAAACACGTATTTTTCTAACCGGGCAATTTCAGACTTAGCTTTGTACACAGTGGGCAAAATTCTCATTTACTAATCTCCGTTCTACAATAGTTTCCATTTGAGTGGTGTCTTTAACATAATATTTTTTCTTTTTATTGTAAATAATACAAAAATTAGAAAGTGGATAAAAATAACTAGTAAAAGGTTTGTTTTTTATAGATATATCACTTTTAATTACTTAAATTCTAAATTTATTAATGAAAAATAACACCAGTTTTAATCTTTTTCCGATTTAAAATGTAATAAAGGGGGATCATTTTACAAAATTAAGCTTAATAGCGTGCGTAACCCAGTAAATTCATGTTCTGACATAGAAAAAGCATTGGAGAAGGAATTCTTCTCCAATGCTTTTTAACTCAACGCTCTAATTCATTTTCTTTTTCTTTCGTTTTTTCACCTTTGTTCAATTGAGCGAAGGCTTCTTTTAATTCAGACGTTTTTCCATGATTCGGATTCAATTCATTCAGGTGTTTTTGTAAATCATCCTTGGACTGGATCTGCGGATTTTTCACCAATTGCCATCCGATGGTGACGCCGTGCTTCGCTTCTGCTTGTAAATTCGGTTGCTTCAGCACTCGGCTCAGTCGTTCATTTAGATGCTTTTCATTGAGTTGCTGAAGACGAGGGGCTTCTTTGTGTTGAGAACGGTTTAAGTACCGATCGGTATTTAACGATTGCGCAAGGGCAGCTTTTCCGATGAATCGCTCCCCTTCAGCTTTTTTATGAAAGGTACGTTGCGAACTTTCGCCGCCTTCTACGGTGACGGCGTATTTCCCTTCGTCCAGTTTTGTCACTTCCAGGACATCTTCAACTTTTTGATACTCCTGGACCAACCGTCCTTTGTTTTCCAACACATTCAACACGGCATATCGATCGTCCAATTCACTTAACGGAAGAATCCGATTTGTATTGGTACGAAGGGTGAAGTGCTGATCCCGTTCGTTCTGTTCCACGGTCGCGAAAACGACGAGTCCATTTTTGGCATCCAACAGCTGCAAGGTCGGTTTATCTTCAAGCGATAGTTTCAACTTGGTTTCGACCGATTCCTTCACCTGTTCAGGATTGATGGATTGATAAAAATCTTGAATCTTTTCGTTCTGCAGCGAGTTCACGTGTTCAATCGTCGCACGGGATACATCTTGTACTTCTTTGATGGCTTGTTTAGCCAAGTTCAAATCTTGTGCCCATGTGGCGATGTAGCCGGTGGAAGAAAGATCCGTATCGAAACCATAGTATTGGGAAACGATATAGGCTGCGCATTCGGCCTGCGCTTCTTTATGTCCTCTCGGCAGGTCTTTGATGTCGCTTTCCTTATGATGGAGCTGACTGTGCGCATGTTCGTGAATCAAGACACGGAATTTTTGCTCAGGGCTCTTGGAAACAGCCGTGTTGATGACAATTTCCTCTTTTTGAGGACTGAAATAACCGCCGTAGGTTTGTCCTTCATGTGCTTCTTCCCGAATGGTTAACTGCTGGGAGTTCTCATTCGTTTGATGGATGAACCGATCATACAGTTCCTTCAAGGAATCTGGTGATGTTAAGTCTTTTTGAATAAAGTCCCGGATGTTCGGAATCTCTTTTCCGTCCGTTTGAGAGACATCGAAGACCTTGCCGATCCGAAAGCCGGTGATACTTTGTCGAACTTCAGATTGAGGATCACCATTCTTATCGCGCAGCACTTCACCTGTCTGTTCGTTCACTTTTTGCACTTCGACTTTCTTAAATGAAGGGACCAAGATATCAATGCTCTTTTCCCCTTTGTTAACGTGACGCCCTAAGGCTTGCCATTGTCTGAATCCACGAACCATCGTCGCTTCAGGGTTTTGTCCGGCAATCATCAGCACGTTATTAAACGAGTATTGGTGGCCACTAGCCATCACATTGAGCATGTCTTGAAATCGGTTGTTTTTGAACATTTCTTCGAGGTTTCGTTCCAGCCGGTCATTGATTTCGGTCAAATCCACCTTAGTCGACATTGTGCATCACGTCCTTTCTGACATACCAAGCTTCATAAAGGGGTTCGACTCGTCCGGGAATTCGAACGGGGCTGTAACAGGTAATCGCATACTCTTGCACGTCTTCTTCAAGGTCAATCAGACCTTCATATGTAAGTGCCTCAAACGGCACAGGATCGTAAAAGCTCAAGATCCGTTTATCACTTGCGAGGATTTCGCTAATCGTGACAAGCATCGGTTTCTCCCCTTTCGCTTATAAGAGCGTACGTAAATCCGTCGCTTCCTTTTCCTTTAACCGGTCCTCGATGGACCGTTCTTCTGTTTCTTCTTCTTGCATGGCTGCCCATTCTTCTTCGAGTCCGTCGTCCGTTAAATCAAACACATCCGATTGATCAATCTCTTCTTCAATCACATGTGTCGTCGCGCCTCCTGAGGCGAAAGTGGATTCCTTCTTGGGTTCAGGAGGTGTCGGAACCGTGAAAGCTGACTCTTGCTTCACAGCCTTTTCTGAAGCGATGGACGTGTGTTGCTGAACGTAGGAGCCGAACACTTCGGATTGCCACACTTTCTGTAGTTTCATCGGATGCAAGCCACTGACAAACAAATAACAATCGTTCTTCGCAATGCTCGCCAAGTCCCCTTCCGGTATCAAGGAACGCTTCACGTACTGTTCAGACTGACTTTGGCTGGCACTCGATTTTCCACTCATGAAGCCCCCACTTTGACTGGACGAACCGGTCTGGATCTTCGCCGTCGTTTCACCGGCGAGTTGTGAAAAGTACTTAATCGTCTCCATATCCTTGCTTCGGAGGAACAATAGCGTGTCGTGGTTGGACAAGATGGAGCGAGCCATTTCTTTGCCGTAGAGTGATTCAATTTGGCCGTTGTCTTGGACGATGGTGTTCATCGATAAGCCCAGTCCCCGGCACGTTGCCAAGACCCGTGCGTATTTCTCAATTTTCCCGATGTTCGCAAATTCATCCAATAAGAAGATGGTCGGGATCTTCAGTTGTCCTCGGTTTTCATCGGCCAGCTTATAAAACTGCGAAATCAATTGATCGAAGAACACGGACGTTAACGCCGTGAACGGGTTTTCATCCATCGGAAGCTTCACATACAGAATGCTTTTCTGTTCCTGAAACTCACGGAAGTTGAAATCGCTCGTGCGGGTCATTTCGCTAATTTTCTTCAGCGTGAAAATGCTGACTTGCGAAGCAAACGACGATGTCACACTCGTTCGGGTGTTCCCACCGAGTGTTGTTAAGCCCTTCAACAGTTGATAAGCCGGATGATGAGGACCGAGTTCTTCATCCACCCACTGGCGGAACGATTCCTCGTCCGGGGAGACTCGTTCATTAAAGACATTCAGCACGTCTTGCATGCTGGCGTTCGGAATTTCGGTTTTGCAGTAGACTATCAAGCCCGCCAGCATTTTCTGCGCACGTTCCATAAAGAAGTCTTCTTTGCCGTCCTTTGTCGAGTTTTTGGCGATCGTGACGGAAACGCTTTGCGCATCCTGATCGTCAAAGACGTAATCGAGCAAGTTGTAATTGTCTTGATTGAAGTTAATGAAATCGATTTGATACACCTTGTAGCCTTGTTTTCGCTTGATGTCAGCTGTTTGCTCAAAGAGCTCACCCTTAGGATCCGTGACAATTAAGGTTTCCTCATGGTTATTGACGAGGTTTGGGATGACGTAAGACTGTCCTTTACCACTCCCACTGGATCCGACGATGTAAACGTTCCGGTTATCAATCTCCGTTGACCGGGGAATGATGAGCACTTGTTTCTTATTCGGTACTCGACCGACAATCAATCCGTTCTCCAATCGTTCCACAGTTTTTTCAGGCTGTTTGGAGTTGTAGGTATTGTGTTTGGAAAAGTACTTGCCGTTCAGGACTTCGGATGGCTTTGTGAATCTGGCCGATCCGTGGACCCCGAAGTCATGGGCGTCTTCATACGTATGTTCCAATAAGCGCATTTTGGACAGGAACCAGCCGAAGAAGACGACTGTGAGAATCGCCACTAAGAGTTGTGATTGCTGATCGGTTTCGGTGAGAAAGGTCAGCGTTCCTTGTACGTCCAGAAGAAGGGCATTCAGCCCTCCCCCTTCTTTCAAGAAGCGTAAGAGTCCTGTTAGGGCATATCCAATCAACAAGGATAGAAGAAACGTAACGGCGATTTTCTTACCGGCGCCTTTTTGTAAGGTTTTTTTCATCATGAAGTTCACGCCTTTCAACATTTCGCTTTTACAGTTCAAACTCCAAGCCGAGTTCACGGCGAAGTTGTTTGTCTTTGGCTTTTCGACGAAGCTTCGTCGGCGAAGGCATCTCGTGTTGTGCCGCCTGGTGCTGGTCGCGTTCAGCTTGGTCAATCAACTGTTCGATCAGTTCGGTACTCGCTCGTCCCGTTGGGAAGTGAGAAAGGGATTTCTGTGAGCAGCCTAAGCGTTCAGCAAATCGTGCATCGGGTTTTGCTTGATAAGCATGATACGCCATTGCCTGTTTGCTTTGGTCTTTCTTTGCCACTTGCAAGCACGCTTTCAAGCTCGGTGCTTTTGTCAGCTTGTTCTGTTGCGTGTAGTGCTTCAGTATAGCCGTTTTCATCTCTAACGGAAGTTGCTCGACGTCTTTTAGCAGCTTCTCTTTCGCTTGTGGGAACGTCTCCCGAATCAAGGCATTGAGTTCCTGATCGATGTGTTTCGCTTTCGCCTCGTAGCGTTCAATCAATTGCTGCGTCGTGTTCAGTTTGACGGACGTTTCATAAATCGCTTTGAGGTCTGTGCCATCTTTTACGAGCTGTTCTTTTTCACTGCCGAGCTTATTGCGAATCAACGCTTGAATCCGGATTTGTTCACTGGCTTTCTCCCCTTGCTCACATGCCTTTTTCAGTTCCTGCAGCTGCAAGCGATGATTCACTTCGTGATGGGATGGAATGACTGTCCGGTCGTTTGTTTGGATTGCTGTCAGGACATTCGCTTTGTACGCCACGGTCCGGTCATTATGCGCAAATCGTTCATTGGTTTCCGGGAATAATTCATTAAAGGCATTATGAACGATTAAGCTTTGCGCCCGGTACGTGCGCTCGGCATGTGCCACGACTTGATCGACCGTTTGTTGGTCTTTCTCGACGGAATCCGTTAACGCTTCAAACGCATCCAAACGCTCGGTGAAGAGCGAACGGAAGTCAGATGAAGTGAAGCCTTGTTGCTTCACGACAGAGAAATTGCGCTCTTGATACGCCTTGTGAGAGGCGTTCAAAATGGCATGCGTGACCTGGGCTTCGACTTGTTTCGGTTCTACTTTTCGTTCTTCCCAGCGATACAATCCTTGCAGCTGATCATGGACCGAATCGAACGAGAAGTTTTCTTTCAGACGCCCTTTCATGAAGTGCCAGCTCTTTTCGTAGTCCTCGTTCAATTGGGCGGTAACTTCGCTTGTGTGACGATGCAGGACGCGCTGAACATCTGTCTGTTTCTGCTTAGCAGACAGAAAGACAATTTTATCATTTAGCTGAGCGATTTCGGCGTTCTTTTTGCGGATTTCTTGATTCAATTGATGATAGAACGTCTGTGCTTCGATTCCTTTCTCTTCTAAGCGCTTCACGTATTGGTATTCATTTCGTTCCAAGCGAACCTCAGCGATTTGGTCGAGCCCTTGTGCTTCAAATGAAAGTGCTGAGACGGTCTTTTCGATGCCGTGTTCTTTAAACGATTCATTGATGGCGTCCGCATAGTGCATGCGCCATTTCACCAAGGTTTCGCGTTCGTTCCAATCGGTAGACGGAACGGTTTGGAAGACTTTCTCGCCTTTTTCGTCGCGAAGGATGTCGCCATTTTGGTCGAATTCGTATTGGCGTGTTTTCTTCTGTCCCCACGTGCCGTCTTCATTGAATGGACGAACCGTCAGCATGATGTGCGCATGCGGATTGTGTTCTTTGTCTCGGTGAATGGCCACATCTGCGACCATCCCCTCTTCCACAAATTCTTCTTGAACGAACGATTGGACGAGTTCTTGTTGAGCATCTTCCGGTAACTCGACTGGCAACGCAATCAGGACTTCACGTGCGAGTTGTGCGTTCCAGGGTTTCTCGACTTTCTCCACTTCGTTCCATAGTTTTTCACGTTCCAATGTCCATTCAGGGGCATGATCCGGTTTGAGGATGAACGAGACCGGAGCCACTTCGCGCTGCTGATAGCTTTTCATTTCTTCATCACGCTCGGAATACAACTCTTCCCCACTTCGGTAACTGGCACTGGCCACGGCGGATTGGGTTTTCTTGCTGACGATATTTGCTTGCAGTCGGAAATAGCTCACGTTCTCTCACCTCTTTTTCTTTTTAAATATCCGAAGGCGACAACCCAAACCCGGAAGGGCTTTGGACCAGGTCACCACCCCGAATTTCGGGTGGTGTATAACTGGGCACTCGCTTGAAAGCTCGGATTTATTATATCATAATTTTTCCTTTTTTCGTGGATTTTATTTATATATATGTTAAATTATTTATATATAAATAAATAAGGAGTGAAGAACAATGGCAAACAACATTGAAAAGATCACTAGCATCGAAGAGCAAATCGAGAGATTAAAGGAAAAGCGAAAAAGTTTGGAGAAGCAAATGCAGCAAAACATCGGGGCTGAAGTCCTGAAGATGTGGAACGTGGAATCGGAACAGGAAGCCATCGAGTGGATTCAAAAGATGGCTGTTCAAGTAAACGGTAGCGAAGAACACCCTGAGGCGTGGAATGGCCATGAATCCGAAATCCGATAACCTGGCCAAGTCTCAGGAGCTCAAGAAACAAATAACCGATCTCCAGAAGAAAAAACATCAGCTTCAAAACGAAACGCAGCGAAGAGCGAGCTGGGAACAACGAAAAGCGAGAACGAAACGATTAATCGAGACAGGAGCGCTGGCTGAAAAGTACTTTGAATTGGATGATTTCACAATCGAACAACGAGAAAAGATCTTCCAAACTTTCTCGGAGTTCGTGAAAAGCAAAATCCAAAAACGATGAGCATGTACTATCTGCCACTCGATTAGCATTTTACAGAGGTAATCAAAAAAAACACCGGAACTAGGAAGCTCTATGTAATGAGAGAGCCCTTCAAGTTTCGGTGTTTTTAATCGTATAATTTTCTCTTTTCGACTCGTTCAGCCGATAAGAAAAAGACAGGAATCTAGAGGCCTTTTTAGGGTGAAGCGAGACGTAGAGCTCTTTGTAACGTAGGTTACTAGGCGCTTTGGTGCAGTCGCCTAATATCGTAATTAGCTTTCTATGTAAGAGCAGTAATTTATCTTTTTAAAGTTTAAATAAATTATGAAGTGATTTATTAATTGAAATCTTAAGTCTCACAAAAGTAGATATATCTACTTTTGTTATTCAGCATTTTAAAAGTAGTTAAATTTAGTAGTAGCTTAAGATTCTTCGTCCTTTAAATGAATGATCGACCATTGTTCATCTGTAGAAGAACTTAGCATTAATAAGAAAGTAAGAGCTTCTCTTTTAGAAGAAAAGACACGCTCTTTATCTTTATCCATAACAACAGTGCCCTTCTCCGATCTCAGTATATAGTTCAATATAAAACCTCCCTTTTTAGTTTTTTAGTAATCACTTTTCTAAAGAAAAATAAAAATTATTATATCAAATTTATTAAAGAGAATCTTATTTTCATTCATATACACATATATTTATATACCTGTATATAAATATATCCATATATGCATATACGTATATACTGAAACAAAATGTTTAGAATTTACAAGAAAATAAAAAAATATTTGTGACTAGTTTTCCGCAATGATATACTTGTATACATAAGTAGAAAACATTAGAAGTTAACTGTTCAGAGACGAGGAGGAAGAAAAGTTGAAAAATGATAACAAAGCAACTGTAGTCACTTTTGGTAACTTCAAAGGTGGGACTGGAAAAACTACTAATAGTACCATGATTGCTTACGCACTATCTGATTTAGGATATAAAGTTCTTTTAAGTGATCAAGATCCACAAGCTAATGCTACAAGTCTTTATTTAAAAACTAAATCTGAAATTTCTGGTGAGATAGTTAGTTTTAAAAAGACATTAATGTCGGCAATCCAAGAAGAGAATTTAGAAGAAATTATCACTGAAGTTAAAGAAAATCTTTATTTACTGCCAAGCTTTAGCGACTTTGCTTTGTATCCTAGATTTCTTGAAAAGAAATTCCCGAATGAAGTAGATCGTGTTCAGTACTTTTCAAAGTTACTTGGTTCAGTAAAAAATGACTTTGATTTTATTTTTATCGACGTTCCTCCTACTAGCTCGATCATTACTGACTCTGCATTATATGCTTCTGACTTTGTTGTAGTAGTGTTACAAACTCAAGAGAGAAGTCTCCAAGGTGCCGAAGTATTTACACAATATCTCCAAGGACTTATTGATGATTATGGTGCAAATTTGGATATCATAGGAATTCTACCTGTTCTACTTAAAAATGGTGCAGCTGTAGATTTAGCTACTTTGGAAAATGCTAAAGAAATATTTGGAGAAGAAAATCTGTTTGATATTGTAGTTAAGAATATGGAACGTTTGAAACGATTTGATATAACAGGCATTACAGATAACGATATGCATGATCGCCGAGTCCATAATAGCTATAAAGCAATTGCTGAAGAATTTATAGAGCGTTTGAATGCTGAATTAGAAGGAGTGAAACGTTAAATGAGTAACCTTTTAAATAAGAATTCGAAGAAAAAGTTGTTAGATAGAGGGCCTCAAATCTCCCCTGCTACTCAGTTTAAGTTAGACGAAGTAGAACCTGTAGCAGAGAAGCCAATCACTAGAGCTGCAGAAAAAAAAGAAATATTACCCAAAAATAAGTTTGGGAGCGTTAGAGTCAAAAAGTCAACTCGAGATAAGCTGAACGCATTAGTAAGCTTAAATAAAGCTGACAACGTTGATGAACTCATTGATTTAATGATTGAAGAGTATTTAGCCGTGCACATAACAAAAGATGAGAAAAAACAGTTAGATATTATTATGGAACTATATAGCTCTCGAAATTAAGAAAAATCCTTAGTGTTTCTTTAAGCACTAAGGATTTTATGTATTCTATAAAAATCATATACAGATATATTTATATATACATATACGCATATATAAATATATTGATATATACGCATATAGATATATATGTATATACGTATACTGATATACGCGTATATACATATATATCTATATGTATATACACGTATACTTGGACTATAAATAATAAAATGTTGTTGTAGCAAGGTTCAGAGAAACAAAAATAGAAGAAACAAGTTTATTTATTTCATATATACATATACACATATATTTATATATAGATATATGTGTATATGTATATATGAGTATATCTATATTTTTATATATAGATATACTCATATATACGTATATGTGTATACGTATATATGATTTAATAAAACAGCTTGAAATGCTATTGTATCAACGTTTTTCCTCTTCTATACTTTAAAGCTAGATTAGAAATTGGCTATAAAGTGAGGAGGGAAAAGATTGCAGAGTCCGAAAAAAGCTATCGAGCTAATTATAAATAATGGAATTTTAAAATATAAAAGAGTTGGTTCCTTAGCTTCTCTTCCTCACTTATATAAAGAAAATAAAAGCGTTACAAGTAAAAAAGGTGCTATTGGTCTCGTTACTTCTAAAGAAGATCTTTCTACACCTTCAGGTGTTAAAGGCTATGTCGTCACGTCCCTAGAAACTCTCTTGGAGGACGTTTCTTTGGTTTCGCATTGGAATCCCAACGTATTCAACTACATAAGGTATTCAGATGAAAAAAGACGGTTCCTCAAGGGACACGAAGAGAAGAATCTTCAACAGATCAATACCTTTGTCGTCGATATCGATACCAAAAAACAGCTGTATACGGAAATCCTGACGGCTGCACTCGATCATAGTGTCGGCGTTCCCACACTTGTCTTAGAAACCCCGAAGGGATTTCAGGTCTATTTCGTCTTGGAAAAACCGTTGTTCATCAGCAACCAAAACGATTTTCGCGGACTGAAGGTCGCAAAACGCATTTCCGAAAACATTAAACAAAGCTTGGCCAAGGTCTTGCAAGGAGTCGATGTCTCCTGTAATGACTTTGGTTTTTTCCGCATGCCCAACGAAGACAACATTCGGTGGTTTTCCGAAGAGATGGTCTATGACTTTGGTTCGTTGATTGCTTGGTCGAAGCGCCAGGACGACGACAAGGGGAGAGGGCTGTTTGTTGTAGCGGATGAATCATCAGAGCACGATCCAACACAGACAGCCTGGTTCCAGGAACTACTGAAGACGCGTCACGTAAAAGGACAGTCGGGACAGTTTGGCCGAGATAACCTGATGTTCACGCTTGCGCTTGCTTGCTACAGTGCCGGAAAGGGGAAAGGGGAAACGCTTGATTTACTCGATGAGTACAATTCAGGGCTTGTTGCGCCTCTCCGGCATAGCGAAGTCGAGAAAATCGTCAGAAGCGCCTACAAGGGGCGTTTTAAAGGCGCTCACCAGGACTATATTCAAGAACTCTTGAATGAGTGGGGGAATAACAAGGAGATTGTCATCGAAAACCCGATGGGTGGTTGGTATAAGTTTAAAAAAGAACGCAAAGACCGGAAACGAAGTCATTACGACGAGTGGGAAGAGGATCTGCTGCAGTTCATTCAGGAAAAGACCTCACTGGATCAACCGATCAATTGGACGACGCAGCGAGAACTCTGCGAAGCCGTCGGCATTCCACGGAGTTCGTTCAATGTGTTAATCCAACAGTCGAAAAAAATCCTCATCAAACGAATCGGACAAGGACGTACAGCAAAGACCGGAATTACCTCCGTAGCTGTGCTTCTTCAGTGTGCGCTCAGTTATCAGCAAACCCATCGGGTTCGATACAAGGAAGCCCTGCAAGTCATGACGTCTGAACGCCTGAATGAGCGTATCGTTCAAGACCTGATCGAAGATGTTGAGTGGTTCCTTGAAAAGCGTTTGTCTGAACCGATAATTGGTAAAAATTTCAATTCTTCTTAATGGTCCAGTCTGCCAATACATATCTGTATACGTGCTGTTTTTATCCGGGTTAGTTATTGGTTATCTATCCATCACTCTTTTGATCGCATTAAAAAAACACCCAGCATGAGCCGAGTGTCAGGAATTTTCATCGTTATCCGATTCCGGGGTATAGGTTCCGAAGCGTTCATACATCTTTTGTAGCTGCATTTCTTGAAAATCGTCTTTAAAGGCACGCAAAAAGATCTCCGTGGGATCGATTTCCAGGATGTTGGCGTAATGAATGAGCCATCCAATCGATACATTCTGTTTTCCACGTTCAATCAGTGAGATGGTGGAGCTGTGAAACTCACTCATCGCATGAATGTCGGTAATGGTTAAGTTTTTCTCTTTGCGAATGCTTTTTAAGGCTTCACCGATTTTTATGTAAAGGTCTTTTTCGTTTTTAGGGGGCATAGGATGATCCTTTCGAAATTAGACGTATCTGTTTGAGAAAAGTATGCTAAACTGATACAAATAATTTATATATATATAAAAAAATCTCTACAAACTCTTTTATTGGTAGTTTGGCGACCGTCAATAAAAGAGTTCCCACGTAGAGAAATTTCAAAGAATGTTTTGTTGTCTTGATTATAGCATAAATTCAAGCCTAGCGAATAGCCTGTTTTCTCTTGCTGGGGCTTGGTTTTGCTGAGACTCCTTTGAAATTTCTCTGACTGAATTTAAGAGAATGGAAGGGGTATGTAAGATGACTGGAAAGTACAACATACGAGAAGAGGCTGCGCAGCGATTCTACCGACTGCCTAAGGTATTTTTTACTAATGAGCGTTACAAGAAACTGAGCAACGACGCGAAGATTGCTTTTGCAATTCTACAAGATCGCTTGGACTTGTCGATTAAAAATGATTGGTTCGATGAGGAAGGGAACATTTACTTCTTGTATGGGAATCAGCAGTTATCCGATATCTTGAATTGCAGTAAACCGACCGTAATCAAAATCAAAAAAGAGCTGCATCAAGTGGAATTGTTAGAAGAGAAACGCATGGGATTATCGCAATCAAATCGGCTGTATTTGCTGAAACCAGTGGCGGAAATCTCCGATGTGAAGCAGATGGAAGAACCTGAAAAAGAGCCTGAAACCCTTGGGACCCAACAGAAGTTAAAATCTTTAACTTCAAGAAATCAACATTCTTTACTTCAAGAAGTTAAAACTTTTAACACTAATGATACTGACCTTAACAAGACTGATCTTAGTGAGACTGAAATAAAGATCAATCAACTGCGAGAGAAAACCGATATTCCGGAAGTGATTGTGCAGGTCTTAATCAAAAACAAAGAACGATTGATGGATGACGCTATTGAGGTTCAAGATGTGGCGAATCATTACTTCGCTCATCAGGAAGTATTGACGCTGCATCAATACGCCGATGCCTTGCAATATTCTCTCGAACGCACACATGGACGAATCAAAAGCATTACCGCACGACTCACAAAAGCTGTCGAAGATAAAAAGAAATGGCTCGGGATTCAAACACAGCCAATTCAAAAGCCTGTTAGAACCGAGTTGGTCCCTGATTGGCTTCACGAACAGAATACGAAGGAAGCATTGAAAGAAACAGTTTCTCCAGAAGAATTGGAAGCTGAAAAAGCGAAATTGCTTCTCAAACTAGCGAAAAGGAAGTCCAAGTGACTTCCTTTTTTATTTATATGTAAATAAAAGTTCTGATAAATTAGATCTTTCTTAGTAGTGATTGAGGAAAAAAGTATTAGAGTGCTTAAGAAACCTTATTTAAAGCCATTTGAAAAAGGTCTTTAAGTACTGCCGGAAATCTGGCAATTTTGATTGCCGAATAAATGGCAATTTGTTACGGTTAAGACAGAGAAGAAAGGTGGTGGCAAATATGTTTGATCGAATCAGTACGTTTTTGAATACATTATTTATGGATATGCAAGGCACATTCATTACGATTTTTATGATTGGTTTGTTAATTTGTGCTGTTGCAGTTTGGGCCGGAGATGAACAATCAACTCCAAAATTTAAAAATGGTATAAAGGTTTGTCTAATCGGCTTAGTTGTATTTATTCTAGCCAAACCAATTGTTGACTACATCAAAATCAACCTGTAAGAAAACGGGAGAAAGTATGTGATACCCATGCGGACAGATTCCTATGTGGAGCGCCAGGAACGGCTGCGTGACCGTGGCAAAGTCGAATTGCCGTTGAACATCGACACGAAGAAGTACCTGTACGGCAACATCTCGTTCCAGGACATGTTCATCGTTTCCCCGTTTCTGATCTTAGGAGCGTTTATCTCGTACTTGCTGTACCGGGCAGGAACTTTCAATCAGCAACTCCTCCTCGTGGCGTTTGTGCCGGCGATGATCGTGACGGTGTTTCAGTTAAACAAGCATCCCGTCCGGAAGAACTTGTCGCTCTTGCAATACAAAGTGATCTGGAAGCTAAAAGCGAAGCACCGGAAGAAAGATTTTCATTACGCGAAAGGAGCCTTACCGATGAGCCGGAACGAACGGGACACCCGAACTGAATTAGGACTCGCGAATATCGCCAACGGCTGTTTGGAGTCTTCGGACCGGCGCTTGATTAAGGTACTGGAAGTGTCTTCGGTCAACCTCTCGCTAATGAACGAGCTGGCGAAAGAGAACGTCTTGTCGGCGTATCAGTCGTT
Source organism: Planococcus citreus (assembly GCF_003664125.1). GTDB lineage: Bacteria > Bacillota > Bacilli > Bacillales_A > Planococcaceae > Planococcus > Planococcus citreus. The sequence continues at coordinate 39,468 of NZ_RCCP01000009.1, read as the reverse complement.
TATCAACGATACGGGCGAGAAACAGATCCAGTTGATGCAAGTCGCGCAGCCAATCAATTTAACGAACTACTTGATGTGGTTCAACGAGCAAGTCGACCAGAACTCATCCTATGCGAAACGCATGCTCAAGCAAGGTTATGCGGATCAGATTGAACGGATCCAAAAGTCGAAGAACATGGTGACCCGGAAACGGTACTTGGTGATTTCCAAACCGATGACGAATTCGCCGAAGGATTACCTGAAACTCGAAACGACGGCGAACATCCTGCAAGCCAAACTCGAACAGATGCTGTCGGGGTACGAGAAGTTGGACGTGAAGATTCTCGAGAACGACGAACTGTTGAAATTCTATTATGCCTGCATCGATTTCGAGAATGCCCAGGCGCAAGGACAGAACATCGTCCATAAAACCAACGCCAAGCTCGATGTGGTCGTTGGGAAGAACACGGCCAAAGCCTTGGTCGAGCAATACAAGACCTTGCTGAATGATCGATTTGAATAGGAGGTGGAGACATGGTGTGGAAACCGAAGTGGCTGCAGCGCAAACAACCAGACGAAACAACTTTTGAAGACACGGTCAGTGGCATGAACGAAACGCTTCTCACGGCCATTGCCCCAGACAACCTCACGGAATACGATTCCTCCGTCAGGGTCGGGGCGAATTACACCCGGACGCTTCTCATCGTGGATTACGACCCGATTCAAGACCAGAACAAGATCCAACAAGTGACGGAGATTCCCGAGAACGTGTCACTGGTCCATTACCTGCAGGAATACAACATGGGCGAAGTACGGACGCAGCTCGTCAAAAGCATTAAGCAGAACCGAATGAAGATGAACACACGCTTCGCCGATGAACAGACCATCATCGAATCCGAAGGACAGATTGAAAGTGCCTCGGAAATGCTGCGGAACTTGTCGTATCGAAACGATAAGATTTACTTGTTCCATACGCTCATCCATTTGGTCGCGAGTTCACAGGAAGAATTGGACCAACTGACGACGACCGTGAAAAGCAAATTCTCCAAAATCGGCATCATCCATAACCCGACGGACCGAGCTGTGGATGCGTTCCGGTCGTTCCTTCCGTTGAATGACAACAAAGTCGACGAGCTCACCTACAAAATGACCAACTCGGAAGCGATCTCGTATTTCTTCCCGTTCCACGAAAACGAAATGTTCTCAGAGACCGGCTTGATCAAAGGACGGAACATGACCACGGGGAATGTCGTGATTGTCGACGATACGAACCTCTTGAACCGGCATGAGTTCGTTATCGGGATTTCCGGTATTGGGAAATCGACGTACTTGTTTGCGAACATGACGAATAAGCACATGCTCGGACGGAAAATCATCACGGTGGATCCAAAAGGCGAATTCGGTCGGAACTACTCGGATCTCGGCGGCGCCTGGGTCAAGTTCCAGTTGAAAGGCGGTAACCGGATCAACCCGATGGACCTGCCGAAAATCAGCGAAAAGATTCAAATGGAAGAAACGGAACTGGGGAACATTTTGCTGACGAAGATTTCGAACCTGTTGGTCATGTTCCAATTGATGTACAACTCCATGAGCGACCTCCAGGAAGACATTTTAAGCCGGTACATCCAGAAGGTTTACGAAGAGAAGGGAATCGATGAGACAACCGATGTGAACCAGTTAACGGCCGATGATTATCCCATTTTGGAAGACTTGTACGAGTTGATTGCTCGGGATAAACAGAACGACCCACCGTTGTACGAACGAATTCGAGATTTCCATACGACCTTGGAAACCTATGTGTACGGTATTTACTCGGAACTGTTTAACGGTGCGACGAACGTCAACATCGACAATGAGTTGGTGTGCTACGACTTGAAGGAAATGAGCAACAACGAAAAGATTCAACGGATTCTCTTCTACAACATCCTCTCGCATACGACCTATGAAATTATGAGTGGCGACCGGCAGCCGAGCGAAATCTTCATTGATGAAGCGCACGTCATCGCCGACCCAAAAGTGCCCAAAGCGATGGAATTCATCTACTTCATGATGAAAGTGCTCCGGTCGTTCAACTGCGGCATTACGACGGCTTCTCAGTCGGTTGAGGACTTCTTGTCGGCACGGGATGAGAACCGAAACTACGGGAAAGCGATCATCACGCAATCCGTTCAACGGCTGTATTTGCCGATGAGCGAGGAAGAGCTGAAGTACTTAGAAGAAGAGCTCGGAAACCAATTTTCGAAAGAAGAACGGTCGACCTTGATTCTGAAAGACGGCAAGAAGAAAGAACAAGCCGGCAAAGGCATTTTCTATACCGGTTCAAAAAAGATCAAACTTGAAGTGCAGCTGAACGAAGTGACTGAGAAGCTGTGGTTTGAACAGAAGAGCATTAACGAATTGACGATGTGAAAAGGGATGAGGGCATGAATCCAAAAGACGCAGCCAAAACGATAGGGTCGATCTTGCTGACGAAGGTCTTGTTCAGTCCCCTCGGATTGATCGCCGTTGGCGTCACGATTTTGCTCATCATCATGCCGGTGTTCATGTCGATGGCGAGTAAAGGCGAAGATTTCAACTTAGATGACCCCGACAGCAATTTAGAAGCTCTCTCAGGCTCTTCAGGCGGCGCATATTGCGCTCCGGAAGGCGAATTGGATAAAGAGTTATGGGAAGCTGGATTTGCCTCTGCGGGCGTTTTTGAAGGGATGGAGGACGTGTTCCTGGAAGTTGCGGAAGAACAGGGCATTGATCCGGTGTTAATGGCTGCGATTGCGCTTCACGAAACCGGTCACGGAACCTCGTCGGCTGTGGTGGAAAAGAACAATCCCGGAGGCTTAATGGGGTCAGGTGGACTGTTTGTCTTTGATTCCTTGGAAGAAGGGATTGCCTCAATGGGCAAGACTTTGCACAACCGCATCATCCAAGACGGCCTCGGCACGATTGCCGACCTTGGTTCCGTTTATGCACCGATAGGAGCTAGTAATGACCCGACCAACCTGAACAGTCATTGGGTTCCGAATGTCACGAAAGTGGTTAGCTCGTTAGGTGGATTAACGATGAACTGCGAAACGCCGACCGGAGAATTCGTGCAACCGATTCCGGATGTCGTCATCAATTCGAATTTTGGCATCCGGGTCCATCCCATCACCGGCATCGTCACGCCACATGAAGGCGTGGATTTGAATTGCAGTCGTCCGGATCCGATCTTCGCAGCAAAAGAAGGAAAAGTAGTCTTTGCCCAATACCCATCGGGTGTTTTAGAAACGTACGGCAATGTCGTCGTTATTGAACATGCGAATCAGCTCTATAGCCTCTATGCCCATCTCAGCAAGATTGACGTCGAAGTGGGCGATCAGATTAGCCAGATGGAGCAACTCGGGCAATGCGGAACGACCGGACGCTCAACGGGCGACCATCTGCATTTTGAAATCCATACGGATCGCATGTTTGGCAATCGGGTCAATCCGATGCCGTATCTCGAAGGAGAGAAGGGGGTGGACGAATGAAACAGATGAATGGACAGACGATTCTACTGGGGGCGCTCGTCTTGGTCTTAGCTCTTGTCAGCTTCAACCTCTACTTCAGCAAACAAGACGCTGAACAAGAGAACCAACGCCTCACCAAACAAGTCGAGCATCTGTCGGCAAAAGAAAAGCAAAGCGAGGCGCTTTATACAGAGACGGAAGCGTTTATCGATGCGACCTTTGAAGGCGATGCTCTTCAATACTTTACGGATTCCTACCGTTTGGAAGTGGAGGACGAAGTCAAAGAAGCCGAAACGATGCACGGACATAGCCGAAGCAACACGGAGAATTTAGAGATCTTCAATATCTCCGTTCGTCCGGTAGAAGAAGGCTTTCAAGTCTATGCCATTTATCGGATTACCTTAACGGGTGTAGACGGAGAATTAGAGTCGCCTGGGAGTCAGCATGTGATGTATCTGATGTCTCAAATGAATTGGATCGAGGAGCAAGGCGAATGGAAAGTCGATGCGCACGATTTGGAACCGTTAACGTCCGGAGAAGAGTTCGAGGAAGCGATAAACAACGGATAATGGAAGGAAAGGATGATCGAGATGAAGGCAAAACTCCACCAGGTGCTCGTCTTCCAACAACGTGTCCAAAAACAGATGGATGGATTGATTGATCGGCTTTCTCGAACAGCCATTGACCAGGAGGAACGCAAGTTTGAATTGATGTATGACAAGCCTTTAAATGAAAAAGAAATATTAGATATAAAGAAAACTGTGGTAATGAAGTATTCGTTATCCATTGTCATTCCTTTGTTGATTCTGATCTTAACTATTATGAATCGGGGAGTGATGTAAAGATGAAAAGAGTTTCTTTGTTTGCTGCACTAAGCCTTGTAATTCTTTTTTTACTTCCTGTGCAAGCCTTTGCTGAAGAAGGGAAGTTTTTAGAAGAAACAGTTGAGGATTATAGAAATGCGGGAAATGTAACGCCTCAACAAGCAGAGAATGTTGAGTCTTATATGAAAAATGTTTTGTATCTTGAGAAATATGATTACGAAACAAATCAATTTGACTGTAAATGGCATGAAATTGGCTGTCATACAAATAGTTTTCTTTTCACTACTGTGAGTGGCTTTGTTTTTGGGGCTATTGATAGCTTTAGTAAGTTTCAGATAAGTTCAGAGTTTATTACGGGAAATGCAGTTTACGAAGGGTACATGTTGAACTTCAAATCACTGGCTTGGACGATTGCTGCGATATTTATTCTATGGCAGACGCTTAAAATTGTTATTTTATATAGCGGAAACGGTGAAGAGGGGATGAATTCCCTTTATGAAAAATTAGTGGCTGTTGTAACAGGAGGTATTTTATTAGGAGTGTATTCACAGTTCTTTGAATGGATTCTTGAATTAACACACCTTTTAACTGAAACTATGCTTACATCACCTGTTACTCATTACGATATCTTGCAAGTAATGGCTGTAAACTCAGTAGGGTATGGCTTGATACTTATGATAGTAGTATCTGCTATTTTATTTGTCTTTTTTCTTTCGATTCTATACCGAACAGTATTGTTTGTTATTCTTTACATTACGGGAGTTTTAGCAATTCCTACTATCGTAAACGACCAATACAATTTCTTTAACTTATGGATGAAAACAGTTGTTAGCAATATCTTAACGCTTACGATTCAATTACTTTGCTTTGTGCTCGGAATTAAAACATTAGTCGATCTTGAAGGTGGAAATATGGTCGTTGGAATGATCTTTTTCATCGTAGGACTTTCAATCCCAACATTATTGAATCAATTCGGAGCATCAACTGGAACGGCAAAGTCAGTTGGCTCATCTGTAAAATATGTCGCTCGTTATGCGAAAAGATAAGGGAGTGTTTAGATGAAAAAGTGGTTATTAATAAGCTTTATCCTCTTAATGGGAGTTATTGTCGTCGGATGTACGAGTGGTGAGGAAAAACAAAAAGCATCTAAAGAAAATAATGAAGTGTTTACTCAAGAGGACTTTGAAGAGGCGGAAGAAATGACAATGTTCCTTGATGAAAAGATGAATGATTTTGAGAAAGAGGCTAATCGATTAATTGAGAATGGAACGATCGATACAGGCAATAATGATAATTTCTCCGAAGCAATTAAAAACCTTGGACAAGAAATCGTTATTGCACCATTTCTAGAGCGCTATCCAGATAGTTTAATAGCAGGAGATGCTTCGACCATTCCACTCACTTTCGAATCTTCCAGTACAGAGCCTTGCGGCTTTGGAAACTGTGCTTATGACAAAGTGGAAGTCTTAGACGTTGAGTACAATTTTGAATCGAGAGATGTCTATACTTCAGAAGAATTCGAGTATAGTCAACTGATCTATAGCGATGTTCAAATGAAATACAAAGAACAATCGGAAGAAGAGAAGCAATCAGCAGTATTGAGCTTTGTGAAAACTGCAGATGGCCATTTGATTTTCTCGCAGGTACCCTTTCTTCATGTCGAAACTCTAAATTTGAAAAAAGCTGATGAAGAGTATGCTGAAATTCAATCAAGTGTGCCAGAAAGTGAAGTAGAGACTGAACAAGAAGCCTATCGCAGCGACGTGGAAGAAACCTTAGCTCCATATCCAGAGCTTCAATAGTCATATAAAGGTGGTGAACGTTACATGGTTATTCGCACAATCGCCAATCGAGTCGGAACCATTGAAATTGATCAGAACGCGTTTTATTTCTTGCAGCCACTGACCGCATTTAAAACGGAGGAAATGGAACAAATCGAACGGGCTTACGAGAAACAGATGCAACAGGTAACAGGAAATCCGACCTTCTTGTCGGCTCAGGAGATCTCATTTCAATCGGGCCAGGTCCGGTTCGAATACGATTTAACGGATTTGCATAGTTTTAATGCTTTGAAAGCGATGGAATTGGAAGACAAACTGACATATTACTTATCGCTCGTCCAACTGGCTCGGCAGTCTGAAATCAATGTCTTGTGGCAAAAAGAGAATTTCGTGCTCAATAAAGAGGAATCTCTCCTTCACGCCATGGTCACGGAAAATGACGTGATGCCACTAAGCAATGAGAAAGACCGACTGATGGCTGTGAAAGAGCTCATCATTATTTCTCTGACACGATTAAATCAAGTGTACGGCAGACCAAGAAGAACCGACTTTTTAGAACAAAGCGATGAAGTGATCCGATTTGCCGAAACGATTTATTTGCGCCTGCAGTCGTTGGAAGAAATGGAATCCTATATTTCAGATGTGTTCAATCAAGTAGAAGAAAAGAAAAAAGCGAAGCAACAAGAACTGGAGTTGGCCAAGCAAAATCAAACGAAGTGGTCCGTCACGATGGCATCGCTTCGTGAGAGTCTTCAACGACTCCCTTCCTTTAACAAAAAGCCCAAAGAAAACCGTACAAAACCGGCAGCTGGTGGGAATAAAAAGTTGTTCGTCGGTGTGGCTGCAGTCCTACTGGCAGCATTCGGACTGAACGTCGTCCTTACGCAAGCCACAGAGAACGCTCAGGAAACGGAATTAGGGGAAGGAACCGATGGCGAACTAAATCTGACAGACGTTTATCGAGATGGGCTTTTAGGAGATACAGAGAGTGTATTGGAAAGCTTAGAATCCGTGGACTACAGTGAGTTGCAACCTGCTGATCAGGAGGTACTCAATCGCTTGTACATCAAGCAAGGCGAGTATGAAAAAGCACTTCGTAACCAACCTGAGCTAATCGGAACCATTGCCGAGCAACTTAGCCGTGATGAGGACGTGGAAGGGCTGGAAAATCTTCAAGAGACGACTGATGAACCTTCCGAAGTCATTGAGTTTGAACTAGCTGCTGTGGAAGAAGAGTGGACGCGAATTGTCGAATTGCGAAACCAAGTGGAATTAACCGATTGGCGGGTTGAAACCGTTTTAGCAGCATTTATTACAGAAAAGGATTTCCAAGGTGCGAAAGGGTTTCTCGAAAAACACCATTTAACCGATGAAAAGTTCATGAGCTCCGTGTTAGAAGCTGAAAAAGAGGCGATTCAGTTAGAGGAATTGCAGGCAGAGAAACAGAAACTAAAAGAAACGATTGAAAAAGAGAACGATAAAAAAGTCTCGAAGAAAGCCGAAGGGCGATTGAAGGAAATCAATCAGGAGATAGAAGAGATTACACAGCAAGAGTAAGGGGGAAGCGTGTGCATACAAAAAGGATTAACAATTTAGGGCGTATTGTGATTCCAAAAGAGATTTTAGAGATGTTTGAGCTGCACGAAGGTGACTTAGTTGATATTACGCATAACGATCGGCAAATTATCGTCGAGCCTCATCGACAACGCTATGTCTGTGCCGTGACGGGGAAAGTGACGGAAGAAGCCATTCGGATTGGCGAAGCCTGGATCAGTAAAGAGGGCCTAAAGCAAATTGTGAAATACATGAGTGACGAATAAAAACGTACCCGGCAATGAGTGAATAGCCGGGTACGTTTTTTGAATGGTCTATTACTTCTTCGTAACGTTCTGTAATTCTTCGAGGAGAATAGCTGCGCCTTTTGGACTCAGATGTAGTCCCTTCGCGTATTCAAAGTTGTCGTCTAAGATTTCTCCTGTAATCGCACATGTTTTCTCCGTCTTATATTTTCGCAAAATGATTCGATCATCTTCCATAAAGATTTCCATCGGATCGCCAACAGAGACGCCAAGTGCTCTTCTTAATTCAATAGGCGTGACGATGCGCCCTAATTGGTCTACTTTTCGTACGATTCCTGTACTTTTCATATCCTATCTCCTTTAACTCAAACTACCATTATTGTATCGAATTTAAACTAGGGATGGAAATAACTTCACAGCATAAGAGGTTGGTTCTTTCTGCCTCAAGTGGTTCTGTTTTTGTCCGAAGTGATTCTAAAATTGGCACAGCTGATTCTAATAGAAGACTGTTTAAATAGGGTTAAGATTTCGGCTAAATGGTAGTATGTTAGTTATAGCAAGAGATGATGGGAATAATCATTTACATCAGGTGAAGGGCCTTACACCGCATCTATAAAGCCGTTCGAGTAGGTTTGAGTGAGTAGCTAATGGATTATAGAATTCTCTCCAGGTTAAGTAAAAGTGCGTACCTAGTAGGATTCAGCCATAACAAGATACTACAGAGAGAAAGGAGTATGAAATGACTTCATTTGTTAGACAATTTAAGTCATTTTAGTTATAATACATATGATAGAAATCTATTTTTCCAAAACAATCGATAAGCAGCAGCAAGTATTGCCTTTCATTGAGAAGCTGGCAAACAAGGATTCAGAACTTGGTATATTGATCTATCAAGGATTCGCGGATCTCGAGGAAGCGCCGGAATCTATGTATCCACTCGGTGAAGCAAAGCCTTATCGGGTAAAACGAACGTTTCGTGGTCGCGAGGTAGATGTGGAGTTGGTCAAGCGTCTTTCAGAGCCGAGGATCTTTGAAATGAAGGCCGATGATGGGGCTGAATTTCATCGATTCATTTACTTTCCGTATTATTACAAGGATGAGCCGTGTTATGTGTTTGTTTACGGATTTACGAAAGTCCATGGAAAACCTGACATGACGAACTTTTATATGGCAAGAGCCAAACAACTATATGAGTATGTAAGACGGACAAAGCGAGAAAAAGACTTTTTTGAGGGGTGAGAGTAATGGCAACTTTGAATGACTTGAAAAGCCGCCTGATGCAGAATGAGGAGATAAAAGAAGCGTTCGAAAGCGTTGAATATAACCGGAGTCGAAACATTTTCAAAAGACGGATGGAGTTAGGTCTTTCCCAAAGAGATCTTGCTGACAAGGCTAGTGTTACGCAGAAAACCATCAGCCGGATTGAAGGTGGAGACCCAGGGATACGCCAAACTACGCTTATCAAGGTGTATACAGCATTGGATCTAAAAGAGGATGGAACTCCTCCTGAAAGAGAATATGTAGTTCATCAGTAAATAAGCGATTAATTTAAAGAAGAGTGGTAGGTAAAGGCTACGAGAGTAGTCTTTTTTCTTTGTTTAGAAAGAGAAATAAGCCTGCGTAAATACAATTAATAGAGGATTGTCTATACTTAATTCGTTATCTTATTTAATCGAGCACATAATAAAAAGAGTTTTGAAAGTAGCTTGCTAGAAGCAGATTTCAAAACTCTTTAATTAAGGTATTTATTTTTTTACAATCTTATAATTTGATATAAAGTGCCAGGCAATATTAGCAACTAAAATAGCGCTAACAGTTTGAGCCATATTTAAGTATAATTCAACTGTTCCCATAAACTGTTCCCTCCTTCCAAAAATACTCATGTTTAAAAATGAGTATCGGACAGGTCTCCTGGCTCGTGCTTCATCCTTGCTGTTTCCTTCCCATCCATTGGATAGTGGATTTAAATAAACAGCTCGTCAGCACTTACAGTTGTGGGAACAGCTCCAGAATTTCACTGGATTCCCTTTTAAGCCTTTTTTTAGGCATCAGATATAGAACTTATTATAGCATATATTTTTTGGGGGGAAATCTTAAAGACTCTTTAATTATTCTTTACTATAAATTCATATAATGTTCTACTTAATTGTTTAGCTTCTTCGGAGAGGTCGTCAAAAGATTCCATTTCTGCAATAGCTCGTTTACAAAATCCTACCTTATCGGTTACAGCCCCTGACGCTGAAGAATAGCTTCCTACTCGTCTTTTATCTAGTAAGACTCTTTCAATAAACCTTCCTAAATATTTATCACTGTAAGTTCTCATACTAAAATCACTACTAAATTTTAAATCAGTAACTTCTACTTTTTCATAACTAGAAATTACTTTCTTCAATACGTCGACTGTAATTATATTTTCAATTTCTTTACAGTCTAAACAATAGTAACGCTCCTCAAGAGCACGAGATAATCTGGACTGTCTAGTTTCTTTTTTTTGGCTATCTTTATCGGTAATTAAAAAGAGAGATCCGCAAACTCTACTTTCTTTGATAGAACTAAAAACACTTTCTTTATCTTTCTCATCATCATCTAAAAATGACCAGTGGGTGATATTATTTCCGCTATATTCTACAAAAGAGTAATGGATATCTTCTTTGTACCTGTGTGCTTTACCTAAAAGCTTTTGATATAAGTTTAAGAAGTGCCTAATATAGTATCTATCTGTAATTCCCTCTACCCAAATTGTACAATTTGATAGTAGTACAGCTGAATTTCTAACTCCCAGCATTTTTAGTACATTATCATCTTCATTACTCACATTCTCGATTACAAAATTTGCATTTCTTTCTCTAGATTCAACTTCTTCTAATTCTTTGCTGAATGAATAAACCGACATTTTTTCCATATCCAAAGTCAGATCAAGGAAATGGTTGGAATGTGTCGTCAAGAAGTATTGGTAACCGTCAAAATCTTGCTGAGTGATTATCTCTAAAAATTTCCTTTGCATTCCTGGATGCAAATACAATTCTGGTTCTTCAATAAAGAACAAAAGCCTATCACCTTTGTATTTAAATAAAGGGAAGGTTAGAATAATCAGCGATTGAATTCCATCTCCTAAACCATAGATTGGACGTTCGTGCTCATTCCCAATTTTGACATATAGCACATCCGAATCTACATTTGGTATTAATGCAATCTCTTGGCCTTCGAAAAAACTCTCCCCAATAAACTTTTGGAAATCCGTAATTCTTTCTCTGTCTTCTAAATTTCCTAATAACAATCGTTTTACCTCTTCATATAGGTTTAGTCCTGTGAAAATTTCTAAATTTTCATCCTTAGAAAAATAATCTTTTTTAGTACGTGTTAGATAATAATCCTCATTAACCTCAAAACCCCTTAGTCCTCGCAATGTTGGTATGTACACACGGCGAAACTCAATCTTCTTTTCTTTGACTACATCATTTAAAGCAGCTTCAGCTTCTAAAGCAATTTCTTGAAACTGTTTTCTACACGACTTCATAGCAGTTTCATTGGTTATATGAGTCCCTGAAGAACTATAGGATGTAACACTCTGCGCCTCTTTGGCATATTGTATCAATGTATGAAAATCAGATAAATAATTATCAGCATCCTTAATAAATCTAAACGGGGGTATATTTTCAATACTGTCCTTTTGAAGTTTTCCAAATCCATCAAAATCATGTTTTTTAAGAATTGCAAGTATTGCTTTTTTAAAGTCATCGAAAACTTCGTTTAATTTCGTTAAATCGAAATTCGCTGGGGTAAATAACAACTCTTTGTCAGAAAGTAAAAGTCTAAGCATTCTACTTTTACCAGAATTATTTGTCCCTACTAGAATATTTATCTTTGAAAGATTGCTCATTACTTTTTCTTCTTTCCTATACATTTCATAGTTATTAAAGCGACTTCCGTTCAACGATATTTCTTTGATGTAATAGCTCATATAACACCTCGAATTTTGATTTTTTATTTTACCTATATCAAATTAGATTGATTTTTAACCTGGGGAACTTACTATATATGGCTTTAATAATAACATTCATTTTCTTTAGCACAGGATAATTAAACTTGATTGTAAGTGAGAAAAAGGGGATTTTAGGCTGTAGTCTGAGTTCAAAATAAAATACTTTAGTAGGATGCTGATATCCAAGAGGATGCAAAGTGGAAGCAAAGATGGAGTGAATAGTGACGATAATATTGATTCCGTCATGGCTATCAACTGATAGAATAGAAGAGAGTGAGTGTGTCCTTCAATCAAACATACAAAATGAATCATTTTATTAATCATAAGAAGAGTGGGGAAAACAACATGAGTAAATTAAACACGATTTTATTTAGTGCTGCCGATAACTTGCGCAGCAAAATGGACGCGTCAGAATACAAGAACTATTTATTAGGTCTAATTTTTTATAAATATCTTTCGGATCGACTACTGGTAAAAGTGGTTGAACTTTCAGAGGAATCGTTAGAAGAATACTACACAGCAAACAAGCAAACAGAATTATATAAGACATTATTAGCTGATGAAGACATCAAGAGCGATTTGATTGAAAGCTTGGTCGACACTTTAGGCTATGATATTGAGCCTGCGTACCTTTTTAACGTTTTGACGGGTCAAGCGAAACAAAACACATTTCAGTTAAATGATCTTAATAAAGCCTTCATTGACTTGTCGACAAAATACGACCAGTTCAATGGTTTATTCGATGACGTAGATTTAACATCCAAAAAACTAGGATCTGATGCACAGCAACGAAACATCACGATTACAGAAGTGATTAAGAAATTAAATCCCATTAACCTCTTAGGGCATGGCGGCGATGTAATTGGGGACGCGTATGAATACTTGATTAGCCAGTTCGCTTCTGAAGCTGGCAAGAAAGCTGGAGAATTCTACACGCCTCATGAAGTGTCGGTCATGATGGCACGTATTGCAGCGATAGGCCAAGAAGACAAGCAGTTATTTAGCGTATACGATCCGACGATGGGATCTGGTTCATTGATGTTAAATGTCCGTAACTACATCCATCATCCAGAGAACGTGAAGTACCACGGACAGGAACTTAATACGACAACGTTTAACCTGGCTAAAATGAACTTGATCTTGCACGGGGTTGATAAAGAAGATATGCGCCTAAGCAATGGCGATACGTTAAATAAGGATTGGCCAACGGATGAGCCGTATACGTTCGATTCTGTTTTGATGAATCCGCCCTATTCGGCGAAATGGTCTGCAGACGATACGTTCTTAGACGATTCAAGATTTAACCGTTTTGGGAAACTAGCACCGAAATCCAAAGCTGATTTTGCGTTTCTCTTGCACGGACTTTACCACTTGAAAGACTCAGGGACGATGGCAATTGTATTGCCGCATGGCGTACTATTCCGCGGTGCTGCAGAAGGTATTATTCGGAAGAAATTGCTAGAAGATGGCAGTATTGATGCGGTAATTGGAATGCCTAGCAACCTGTTCTTTGGCACATCAATTCCAACGACGGTTATCATTTTGAAGAAAAATCGCGAGACACGAGACGTCTTATTTATCGATGCTAGTAACGATTTCATCAAAGGTAAGAATCAGAACAAATTGTCTGTAGCGAATATCGACAAGGCTGTAGAAACGTATCGAAATCGAGAAGGCATTGAAAAATACGCGCATGTAGCAAGCTTCGATGAAATCAAAGAAAATGATTTCAATTTGAATATTCCGAGGTACGTCGATACATTTGAAGAAGATGAAGTTACGGATATGGCCAAAATAGGAATTAATATTAAAGATTTTAGAAAAGAAAGAATAGAACTGGAATCTAATCTGTACGACACTATTTCTACATTACAATATAGCGAAGAAGATGAAGAATGGATTAAGGGAGCTTTAGAGGTGTTTAAGCGTGGAGAATAAAAAACCGAAAATTAGAGTTGCTGGATTTAACGATGAATGGAATCAACTTGAATTGGGTGAAATCTCTGATATAAAAACTGGCCCGTTTGGAAGTACTCTTCATGCTAAGGATTATATAGAAGATGGAATGCCAATTATTACGACTGAGCATTTTAAATCAGGCCAATTGCCGGAAAACAAGTCCAACACACCTCAAGTTTCAGATGAGGATTATTTGAGATTGAAGTCATATAAGTTACAAAAAGGAGATATAGTTTTTTCGAGAGTAGGTTCCATTGATATAAATGCTTTAGTGACAGATGTACAAGATGGATGGCTTTTCTCTGGACGAGTATTAAGAGTTAGACCTAACAAGCAATTTGATAGTGGATATCTTCATTATTTACTTGAAACCACACCTGTCAGAAATGATGTTGTTGCTCGAGCTGTTGGCCAAACAATGCCTTCAATTAATACAGAAATTCTTAAGAAAACAAAAATCACAACATCAAAAAATGTTGATGAACAAAACAAGATTTTTTCTATCCTGAAAAATATAGACAGTATAGCCTCACTTCATCAGCAAGAACTCGATACGCTCAAACAAACCAAAAAAGGCTTCTTGCAAAAAATGTTCCCCAAAGAAGGGCAATTGATACCAGAGCTTCGCTATCCTGGGTTTGATACAAAATGGGAACTGCGAAGCTTAGGGGAAGTCGCGCCCCTAAGAGGAGGATTCGCTTTTCAAAGTAAAAAATTTAAAAAGAATGGAGTTCCAATAGTAAGGATTTCGAATATTAAATCTAACGGAGAAGTAGGCGGAGATTATGCTTACTATGATGCACAGTCAAAAGATGAAAAATTTCTTTTAAAAGATGGGGCAGCATTGTTAGCTATGTCAGGAGCGACTACTGGGAAAGTAGCTATATTAAAAAACTCTGATAATGGAAAAGTATATCAAAACCAGCGAGTGGGACTTTTTACCATCACTGATAAGGTGAATTATGATTTTATTTCTATCATTGTAAGATCTCCAATGTTTACTAACCAGTTAAAATCTGTATTAGTTTCAGGTGCTCAACCAAATGTATCATCTAGAGAGATAGATTCATTTGAATTTCTTTTTCCAAAAACTAAAGAAGAACAAATTCAAATCGGTAAATTCTTTAAACAACTAGACGAGTTAATTGCCCTTCAACAACAAGAAATCGACGCTCTAAAGCAAACTAAAAAAGCCTTTCTGCAAAAAATGTTCGTCTAAGCGAACCGAAAGGAGGAAACCCATGACCACGATTCGACATACCGAAGAAATCGAAGTTGAACGTCGTTTGATTCAAGTCCTCGGCGAAGGGCATAACCAGTGGAACTACCGACCCGACCTCAAGTCCGAAGAAGATCTCTGGCAGAATTTACGATCGAAGATTACACGGAATAACTTGGCGGAAATCGGTGAACATCCTCTGACCGATCAAGAATTCGAGACCATCAAAACTGAACTGCTGTCGAAGACGAAAACGCCATTTGATGCGGCTCGCTGGCTCAAGGGTGAGAATGGCATCGCCCGCATCACTTTAGAACGAGAAGATAGCGCGCTTCCATCGCTGTCGTTGGTTTTGTATTCTAACCAAGATATCGGAGGAGGCATCTCCACGTATGAGATAGTCCATCAAATCGCGAAACAAAAAGTGGACGCCGATGGACGTGATCGCCGGTTTGATGTCACGCTGCTTATCAACGGCTTGCCGATTGTGCAAATCGAATTGAAACAAGCCACCTCCAAAGACGGCGTGTATCAAGCGTACAATCAAATCAAAAAATACGCAGAAGAAGGCATGTTCCGAAATAATATCTTTGCCACGCTCCAGTTGTTCGTCATTTCGAATGAACAGACCACACGCTATTTTGCGAATGCGTTGCCAAAAGATATGCACAAGAAATTTCTCTTTAGCTGGCGCACGAAAGACAACCGAAAGGTAGATAACCTGTATGAGTTCGTCAAGCAAGTGCTAAACATTCCCGATGCGCACCGGTTGATTGCGAATTACACGATTGTGAGTGAAGACCAAGACAACAAAGCGCTCATGGTCTTGCATTCGTATCAAATCCACGCGATTGAAGCATTGTTTGCCTCAGCAGTGAAACATCAATCCGGTTATGTGTGGCATGCTACCGGCTCGGGGAAAACATTAACGAGCTTTGTCTCGACCAAGCTTCTTGCCCGTAAGCCCGGCATCGACCGCACGGTGATGCTGATTGACCGGAAAGACTTGGATAGTCAAACGACCTCGGAATTCACCAAATTTGCTTCTGAATTCAATACCGGCATTTCGTCCGGTACAGCCAAATCGAACAGCTTAATCGTCGGGACGGGAAGTTCCAGAGAGTTGAGCGATACCTTACTATCGAGTGCCAATTCGAATACCGTGATCATCACCACACGGCAAAAGCTAGAAAATGCGTTGCGGTATGCCGAGAAACAAGAAGCCGACAAAGGATCCCAGCGTTTTAACAAGCTGATGAGTCAACACATCGTCTTTGTGGTGGATGAGTGCCACCGGGCGTTAAGTGCTGAAGGCATGGAAGGCATCAAGCAATTCTTCCCCAATTCCACATGGTTCGGCTTTACCGGTACACCGATTTTTGAAGAAAACAAAAAGCAAGCCAAGGGTCGCTTGGCGCGCACGACGCACGACCAATACGGCGAAGTACTACATACGTACACCATTAAAAACGCCCTCGATGACGGTGCGGTCCTCGGCTTTCAAGTGGAACACGAAGACACAATCGAACCGACGTCCCTGAGTAATTACATTTACAAGCAGCTGCGGCCACAAGAGAAGTTCTCAGAGCTCAGCGACAACGAACTGAACGATTACATTGACGAAATGGATGGACTCAAAAAGGAAGCGTATCTGGAAGCTACCTTCTTTGAAGAAGAGGAACACATTGAAAAAGTACTGCACAAAATTTTCCGTCCGGATAATGCCTATACAAAATTCGACTTTCAAAATGGGCGTCCTCAGAAATCAGCGATTCTCACCACCAGTTCGATTGAGATGGCCAAGCGCTATTACCAAGCCATCAAGAAGATGACTGCCGATCCAAATTGGATGACGAAGGAGTTTCAACGGCATCCGATTCGAACAGGACGAACGATTGAAGATCCTGATTTTCCGCGGATTGCGATTACCTATTCGTTGCAAGAAAATGAAGAGGATTCGAAGGAACACCAAGATGAAATGAAGGACATTATTCAGGAGTACAACGACTACTACAACACCTCATGGTCGATTGAAGACATCAATCGCTACAATGGGGACATCAACAACCGGTTAGCACGGAAACGTGCAGAATTCAAACAGGTTGGGAAGCAAGTAGATCTAGTCATCGTCGTGGACAGACTGTTAACGGGCTTTGATGCACCGACGGTTCAAACCTTGTTTGTGGATCGCAACTTGAGTTATGCGAATCTGATTCAAGCTTTTTCTCGCACCAATCGGACGTACCCAGGAAAGACCAAAGGGTTGATTGTGACGTTCCGCAAACCTGTAACGATGGAAGAGAATGTGCGAGCTGCCACGAAGTTGTATTCCGAAGCCCAAGAAGAAAATCAACTGGTGTATCCAACGTATGACGAGTCGAAAAAGCGCTTCAAAAAAGCACACAAATTACTAATTGCGAAAGTGTCAGACCCGTCGAAAATCGATGAACATTCGCCGATTGAAGAGCGTATCCAGTTTATCGGAGCTTTCCAAGAGTTGAGTAACGCCTACGAAGCCCTGGTGACCTACGATGATTATAATGATGATATGGAGAAATCCGCTGCATTACGCGAGCAAGTTGAAACTCTAGAAGCTTATGTCGGAACGTACAATACGGTGAAAGGTTCGTTAATGAAGGACATAGAACCGGGAGACGACGATGAACCCGATCCAGACTTCTCCGAGATTGAGTTTTTTGGGGAGAATGCGAGCACCACGTACGATATCGATTCAGCTTATATCAACTTGTTGCTGGAAACATACGCAGCGAATAACCAAGATGTCCGTGAAGAGATTGAAGCAGCCTTACAAAAACTCAACAAATCAACTGTGGTGAAAGAAGTATACCGTGGGATTTTGAATGCAATCGATACGGGTGAAGTGGATGAAAATGAAGATGTGTTTGTGGTGAAACGACGCTTCTTCACGCAATCGTTTGACCGGGCGATTCAAGAATTTGCGGACACGTGGTTTGTCTCGGAAAGCGAATTGCATTTATCGGCCATTCAATACGTCGTCGGGACACAGCCCATTCCCAATATTCGCGGAATCCTAGAAAGTAAACAGTTTGCTGAATACAAAAAGGCTAACCCAGAGGTCAGCCCATTAAAATACGGTCCAGAAATGAAACGTCAGTGGACGCAGTTGCTGGACGAGGTTATTGTGCCGTTAGGGGACGAATTAAGGTGAGTTTGTAGAGTTTTAAGTTTTACTTTCACAATATATTGTAAGTAGAAATCCGGTTAATTTCATGTTAGTGAAATTAACCGGATTTCGTTTAGGTAGCTGTCTAATATATAGTAATAAACAATATTCTTTTCTCAATTTTTATTGAAAATCACATTTAGTATTTCCTTATTCTCTTCAAAATCTTTTTCATTTAGTAAATGATATTTTCTGGTCTCAAGATTTATTATGTTGTCAAATTCTACATCTGGATGTGTTTTTGGGTCGAAGCCTAAAGTAGAAACAATTAACTGTGTTCCAGTATTTACATTATTAAAAATAAAATCGAACAATGCTTGAAGCTTGTCATCCTCTAACTCCACATTATTGGGACTGTCCAACACTACAGGAAAATGTATGGCATCTGGGTTCAATTCGTATTTCACCTTTAAAAGGTTATAAAACCAAATTATAGTTGTTATTGAAATATTACTTCCTCGAGCATTAAAAGAACCGTCAATTCCTTTTAATTTATCACGCTGTATTTCCTCAAGTCCAAACAAATCGACCGATTCATTCATTAGTTGTTCGTAACGTTCATTCGCAATCTTTTTCAAATCATCATATCTTTTTAATATTTTCTTGTTTTCTGTTATTTGCTTTTTATTAACACTTAATTTTTCTTGAATTTCGCCAAATTCTTGTAGCATGTTATCCCGTGTCTCTAAATATCCCCTATGTTTTAAAGTGTCGGATATTTGATTATTACTTGTATTCATTTCTGCTTCAAACTGGCTTAGTTTAGTCAATAACTGTTCATAATGATTCTCATTCATTTCAAGCTGTCGTTTAATATCAAGCAATAAACTATCTAGTTCATTTTTCATTATGTAAAAATCTTCTAACTGGCTGTTTTGAGTAATTTTAAGTTTGGTATTTTCACTTTCTAACTCCTGAGAACAAGTAGGGCAAAGGTGTTCATTAATAAGTGCCACATCTTTTTCCTTCATTTTTTTCCACTTTTTTAACTCAGTTATATCGATTTCTAGCTGAATACGTTCATTTCTTAAAATCATTAATTTATTTTTGTATTTCTTCAAATCGGAGAAAATTGCTGTGTATTCTTTTTTGCTTTCTTCAATTTCTATTCTTAAGGCATCCATATCAGTTGGCGCATCGAGCCCTTGTAAATAGCTCTTAACTCTTTCTAACATGTTTTCAAAGACTGTATTTTCTGCGTTAAGATTTTTCTCTTCTCTTTTTAGCTTTTCTATTTTTTCAACTGTTTCAAAATATTCTTCAGTAAAAATTCCGAAGTGATTGTAAAGAATTGCTTTTTTGTCGTTCTTATACTGATATAAAGAGCTGAAGGAATTGAATTTTGGTCCGTCCATTTTATCTTGATCCACATAATTTAGTAGATAACTGTATACGGGAGAAGCAATTTCAATTTCTTCAGTATTCTTGTTTGGTAACACTATTGTAAATCCGAATAAATCTTTAAAAAACACTGCCAGGTCTGAACGGTTTATTGTTTCAAATATTTTATTAAAATCATCATCAAATATTTTAAATAGACTTTCACTTCTGTATATATAATAAAAGGCTTGATTGATACTTATATGTAAAATATAAATCTTAGACAATGCTGTCCATTGATGATCAAATATACTGTCGGCCCCTAAGGTGTGATATATACTTTTTAAAAGAATCGATTTTCCTACATCATTACCTGTCCTCTTATCGGATGTGATGACATTTATTCCTTCTTCAAAATCAATCCGTTTTGCCATTTTATTCTTTGGTTCAAATAAATATATCGTTCTAACGATTAATTTATTCATATTTCATACACCTCCTCTTCTAATTTTTTCATCACTATTATAACTAAGGCCTTTATCTCACTGTTACTGACTTCAATGGGTTTATCGGGTATCATTTCTTTGCAAATTTGTTCAATGATCTCAACTTCTTTTTTCGGTAGATTTACGATATTTTCTTCCGAAAAGTAGTTTTTTATTTCTTCCTCTAATAAAGTTAATTGCATGTTATTTCGAGACAGTTGACTCATCATATGGGAGATTGCACGGAGAAGTGACAACTTTACACGGAAATCATCTTTGTAATGATCCTCGACGAACTTTTTAGCTTTTTCAATGGCTATGTCAGCTGTATCTTTATAGTTATGTAAAAAGACATCTAAATAAGTTCTGCTTACTCCTTTTTTTTCCAATATGCTTTCGTAATTATTTTCTGTTAACTCAAAGGAGGCTTTTCTTTCAATTTCACCTTTTAACATTTTGAAAAGCATATTCGCTTTCTTCGGTTCACTTTTAAATGTATCTTCAAAAAATAAAACTATCTCTCCAATCAAATTTTTTTCTGGATATATAAGATCCATACTAGTTTTTTCATAATGAGAATTTTTTAAGTTAATTTCCTTTGTAAGTTTAAGCTCATTTTTCATCTTTTCTTTTATTTTATTCACTGCTTTGGAATCGATGGTAGCCATATTAACAACCTCAATATCGTTAAATGTTTTCTTTCCATCATTTAAAGGAGCATTACAAACCAGAGAGATTTTAATATCATCTTTTTCTTTTTTTCTAGAATCATATTTTAAAATATATAATTTACCGAAAATAGAATCTCCAGTTTTACCTGGCTTTAAAATTTTATCAATTGTATAGGAACTAGGACTATTTTGGGTTTTTAGTTGATAAAACTCTAAATCATCTTTTTTATGGACTTCAATATCACAACTGTAATCAAATACCATGGTAAAGTCATCGCTTTCTTTGTATAACTCAAGCATTTTCTTCAGTCCCCAAAGCAGCTCATTACGAAATCTATTTTTGGCGCGTGAGCCTGATAAATCAAAGGGAAGATTCATATAATGTTCAGTTATTGACACTTAAAGTCCCCCCCAATATTTGTTAATTTTATTTCATTAAATATAACATATGTAAACGGCTTAGCAATCCCCTTTCCTGCCAATGACTTCGAAGTGGCAGTTTTGAGATAAAAAGAAGAATGCTAGTAGATTTGTTTTTTTCTTATGGAGTTTCTTCTATATTATAGTGTAACTGATTCTTCTTCTAATGCTTTCACTAATTTATAAAAGCTTGTCTTTTTAACTCCAGCTTTTTGCATGGCTTCCACTGCTGTTAGCTCTTTAGCTTTCCACCTTTTATAAACCTCTTTGAATTCCTCTGAAACAAAAACAGTTGGTCGGCCAAATTGAATCCCATTTTGCAACGCTAAGTCAATTCCTTCACGTTGCCGTTTCCGGATGCGCTCTCGTTCTTCTTCAGCCATCCACGAAAGAATCTGCAAAACCAAATCCGCAATAAATGTTCCCATACTATCTTTATATTGAGTCGTATCTAATAATGGCATATCCAAGACCACGATATCGGCTTCAATGTTTTTCGTAAGATCATTCCACTCCTGAAGAATCTCTTCTTTATTCCGGCCGAATCGATCTAACGAGTGTATATACAAAATGTCACCTTTTCGAATAACCCGTTTCAATAATTGATAGTTGGCTCGTTCGAAGTTCTTACCACTTTGCTTATCTAAATAGATATCGCGTCCATTGATGCCCATTTTTTTCATGGCGTCCAATTGCCGACCTTCATTTTGATCTTTGCTGCTGACACGTATGTACCCAAATTTACGATGCTCCATAATTCACCTCTAAAAACGATTATTTCCTTCAATTATATCTGAAAACCGTTCGTAAAAGTATATGTAAATTCGCGAACGTTCGTAAAATGTTTTTATACGTTTACGAACGTCTTTTCAGGTCATTTTAAGCCGTTTTCAAAGCGTTCGTAAAAGTGTACTTTTACGAACGCATTGACGGAGTGAAATATAAGTATAAATAACTGAAAGTTTTGATTTTTACATAGTTTAAAATGGATGAAATTGGTATAGTTAAGCTAACTAATAGTTTTGGATTAAATTTTCTAATAATAATATGAGGGAGAGATATATGTGAGTAAAATAGTAAAATTAATTATTAGCTTGGTAATTGTAGGACTTATATTTTTGGGAGGCTTTTTCGTAGGAAATATAAGTAAGGCAGAAATTATGAAAGAAATAAAAATTGGTTATGAGGACGTTGAGAATTCAAGCAAAGTAATTTACGAAAAAGTTTTTACTGATGTAGAAAATTCAACTACTATCGATAATTTCATCATGATTTACTTGAACGCCAAGGAGATTGAGAATCCAAATATAGACTTGGAAAATCCAGATATGTATATTGAGTTAAATAATCCAAATGCTTCTGTCGGTTTAATTGATTCAAAAGTATGGTTTGTCGATGATGGTGCGATTATTGGGAAACGAGCAGGTGAGAGTTGGAATCAGATTGATTTTTATAAAATTGATGAAAGTGATGTTGAGTATATAAAAGAAACCGTTGAATACGAAGGAAAATAATAAGCCCGTACGAGCTTACTAGAGATTTAGAAATCGAGAGTGATACTATGCAAGGATTTTGAGTTGCCTTTTTAGTATGTACGAGTTTATATATACCTGAAATTATCAGCAGTCCGCCAGAGACAGTTTCTCGGTTAAGTGGAAGACGCTAAACTAGGAAAGTGAATGTAACTTAAGTGCAGTTAAGTTACATTCACATCTAGTGAAATATTTAAGAATATTGTTCAAAAAAACTAAATTTAAGGAGTTTGTGATGAAAAAAAACATAAGTTCTATAATCGTGATTTTGGCATTGATCGGCTTATTAGTTGCAACGTTTTTTCTTCAGCATGAATATTTATTTTTAACTCGTATTGCTTCCCTTATCTTCGCAATCGTTTATTTAGTAATTGAAGTAAAGCAAGAGTATTTCTCAAAACGCAAGCCATTATTTATTCTCTTTAGTGTCATTAGCATATTAGTTATAGCTGTAGGCATTATAGTTGATGAGACTTCAGCGACTGATGGATTCCATGCTAGAAGTTTTATGCTCCTGGTATTTGTTTTCATTCTTCTAGTCGTTAGCTATAAAGATTTATACAATAAAAACGAGGGGGGAAAGTAATTTCAGTTCAACTTTAGCTTTTTAAATTCTATGATTTGAATGTAACTTAATGTGAATTAAGTTACATTTAAAAAGGCCAGATGAGAGAGATCCTTTATCTGGCCTTTCTTATTAAGCTGGCTTATTTTCAGACTCTATTCTCTTCTGAGCGCATTTTTTTACTGGGATTTTTTATTCTCCAAAGGAAAAATATAGTCAGCAGAATATAAAATACTGTAGATAGAATAATAAAGATTTTATCTTGGGAATAGGAAAAGGTACCATTCGTAAATATCAGAAAGTAAATGAACCAGATACCAATAATCTTAAGCAATTGATTCGTACGATTGGATTTAAACATGTCACCGTTCCTTTCGCTAGAGACAGCTTGATAATTTCACTAGTAATATATATACCATTTTTCTCCAGTAAAAGTTTCGTATTTTTAAAAAGAAAAAAATGTCGATTTTGAATGTAACTTATTAGCAATTAAGTTACATTCACATTCCAGTAGAGGGGCTAGTTATATTGATTATAAGAAACCAAAAAAATCAGTTGTAAATAATGAAATGAGAAATACAAGTAGAAAAACCAGTTGGCTGATTGTGTAAAGATAGGCATTAGGATTCTTCGCATATTTGCGCTCCATGATTGCTCTTACGATTTCGGTGGCAAAGAGGAATACCAACAACAAAAACCATGGTTCTAGGAGCAAATAAGGTTCTTGAGGAAGCCTCATCACATTAATAAAATATCCTACTACCATCATAGTGATACCGAAAATTCGGATGCTCCAATCGATTTTCTTGTGTTTATCATTTACATGGTTATTAGAGAATGCTTTTGGTTTTTCGACTCTTAACCACTTTCGCATGATGGCATTGAATAATGCTAGCATTATGAGGAAAATGGCAACTATGAGAAGTAAAGCTAACGAAAAAGAAGATTCAACACCATACATGAAGTCGCCTCCCTTACTGTTCAATTAGTTACACTAACTATACTAATCTACTTCCTTTAAAGTTTCATTTTTTCAAAAAAGAGAGATTCAGTGAAAGCTACTTCTTGATTTTGAATGTAACTTAAGTCTAATTAAGTTACATTCAATCTCCCAGTTTCATGAGCTTGATTAGAAAATCCACCGAAACTGATTTTGAACAAAAATAAGATACATTCAAAATGCAATGACAGTAAGTTTGAAAACTCGCTTTTTAAAAGGATTGGGGTTTACCTATCAAACGTTATTGAAAGAAAAAAAGATTATAAATCTGGTGTTGGAATTATTGAATTTGTTATTAACCAGCTTAGCACATGCAGCGAAGTGATCACTGCCTATAAGACAATTCCAGCAATAGCATCTAATTGGAGGTGAAAGGATGTTTATGAATACGGTAATCAACCGATTATTATGAAATTATCCGAGAGAAAAAGTGAGATTTTTCTTTTAACGCTCTCATTTTTTGCCTTTATATATGTCATAGTGGACATCTTTTATCAAATGAAGTCAGGTTATGAAATAAGATGGACTTCATGGATTATATTAATTTATAGCTTAATAATTCCGTTTTTTGTAATAAGAGATTGGAACAAAAAAGAAGAGTAATGAAGAAAGACTTATCTAGTTATGTGTAATCTCTTATAAAAAAAGATAAAGTTTACATATCATGACGTTATCGGAAGTTGCTAATATTACAAAGGAGAAAAGAGGCTGTAGTCAGCACATCTTTTCTCCTTTTCTCTTTAACAAGTATATTTTAGGAACGTTTTCATAAAATAAAAACGTTTTTGAAATTACATTTATGGGTTTTAAAAGGTAGAATTAAGTTACATTTATTTTCATTTACCTATAATAAACAGGAAGTAATTCTATGTGGTTAAATGTTCTTTAAAGACCTGTTTAAAGTAAGGCTTAAAATCAATTTCGATTATTTGTTGGCTATCTTCATTTATTACCGTTAGTAGTACGCTTGCAAGTTCCTTGGTATTTGCAATAATTTCAAACTTCTCTATTCTTTTTAAATCGAGTATTGAAACTAATCGATTTGAATCGGATTTGATGGCTTGAATCTTTACTTCTCCATAGGCGGGAGAAATTTTAACGATGAAGTCCTCATAGCCATTAGAAAATCGATACGTCGCTTCATTGTAGTAAAACGGATAATCTTTCGAGTTATCCAGCATAGTGGGTTCACATTCAAATAAAGAAAGAAAGTCTAATTCCTCTGGGAATTCAGCCATTATATACTCTCCTAACAAATAGGTTATTTTCATAAAGAGTTATTCCAATTTTTCTTTAGAGTGTACATCACTTGTACATTTAAATAGGTTATTTAAAAGGAGAATGACGATGATGAAACAACTGGAAAGCACAAAAGCCGACTCCTTAAAAAAACATATTGAATTTATATGGGATATTACTCAACATTACTGGTACCCTCTCTATAAATGCAAGCGTAATGATGTTCTAGCTTTTAATGATGATTATATTAATAAAAACGAAGAGAAGATAACTGATGTACGAGATATACTTTTAAAACTTAATTATAATTCTGTATATGAGATGAACGAAGATCGACTAATTTGGTTAATTGACACCAATTCACTTGTTCCAACGATGAGCAAATATAACGACGAAAGATTTTGGTTCAGTGAAGATATGAGTTGGATTATTTATGTTTCACATGAAGGGTCAATTACTCTTGGGGGGGAAGAGCTACTCAATCAAGTTAAGGCAAAATGGGATGATTGGCAGTCCAATATATTCGTTACTGAATACGAGTGAGTTATTTTAGATAACTCGGAATAAATGGCTAGCTTATACTCCTCCCTCTTTAAACCGTTTTTAGTATTAGGTTGACATATGACCCCTTATCGGAAGTGGAGAAGCTAAACTAGAGGTTGTCCTTTTTCGGTATTGAAGAATACTTAAAAAAGACTTCCTCTGTTTAGAAGAAGTCTTTTTTTAGTGTAGTATTCATTTAATCTCCTGCTACTTAGCAAATTTACCGGACATTCTCCTACAAGCACTGAGAATCCTTGAGAGAAGGAGTACACATTGGAAATAGGATACCTTTTTCTCAAAAGTGTTTATACTTTATACTTTATACTTTATTCTTTTTCTTATTTCCCTGGCTTCTGAGCTTATGCTTTCGTTCTTGTCTGCGATTAATTTCTCGATTATTTCTTCAAGTAAAAAATGTAAGTTTTTATCCGACTCAATAATGTAAATTTCAAGATTGTTATTTAAGATATTAGTAACAGTTTCCCTAATTAGTACCTCTGAATGAGTAGCGCATTTCAAGAGCTGTTCGAAATACCATTTATGGTTTTCTGGATATTGAAGATTTAATAAAGTCTCTTCGATTAATAGAATATCATTTCCCGAAAAGATCGTTTCAGCTGCTTCTTCAGAAGTACCCCAATCTTCGTCGTTTTCGTTATTTTCGAAAAACACTTCTTCTTTTGAAAGGTTATTTAAGAAATTATCAAATGTATGGGCTACTTCAATAATTTCTTCAGTTTCTGGTTCCAAATAAATCACCGAAGGGTTTACTGAATCCTTTCTGTAATCAAGAGCAAAAAAGCTATTCCCATCTCCGCTGAAAATAAGAATATTTTTCGGAAGATCCCATTCATTAATGAGATAATCTGAATCTAAAATACCACCTTGACCACAACCATATATGTGATTAATCTCAATGTACGCATTGGTTTCAAGATGACTTTTCTTCTTCACTGAATTGTACTGTATAGCACCGCCATTTTGTTCTAAAAGAATCTCTTTATAAGAAGCTGGCAATTCCATATCTAGTTGTTTTTCTGTTTTTTCAATCTCTACTTCTGAAGTTTTTGGTAACTTATAATCATCCTCGACTTCCTTAGCCCATATGTGCATCAAGTAACCTCCTTAGATTCTATTGAATAGTCTTGTTTAATATTGTTACTAACCATAATAAAACAAAATGATTGAAAATATCCGTTTCACCAAAAATAGGAAGTTAAAAAATTTTTAATATCCATACGTTTACATAATGCCGGATTATCGGTAGCTACATTAATAGAAAGGGAAAGAAGAGGTTGCTAACTGCATTCTTCTTTCCCTTTATTTTGAGAATTTGTCTTTTATGAATGATGTGAAACAGCTAATTTAGGATAGAAGAAACTGTGTTTACACTATTAGATCAGTTCGCTCTTGAGGAATGACCTCTGCCACTGTGGAAAAGATCGACACGTTTTAGGGGTTGAGGTACGGGAAGGACAAGAGGGTCGGAATATAGTTTTGGTTGTAGAGAGGGCGTAATAGAATTCTGCGTCATACCCTTTGTTATTGCTAGAATTTAATTGCCACCAATAGCTTTTCAGGGTTTTCTCCTCCGTTCGGATTCACAATCAAAATTAACAAAGCAATCGGATACCACTTCCGTTACCCTGATAGAGAAGAGTAAGTCGCGCACACTTTCTCTCTTTTATAGAAGGAGTGTCGTTATGAACATATTAGAGAAATTTCAAACCGTCATTATTCTAAGCGCAGTTGGACTCGGCCTTTTATTTGGCCAGATCCACTTTTTTGAGCAATACGCCGAATCCTTCATCGTGCCATTTTTATTGCTGATGCTCTATGGATTATTTTTAACCATTCCATTGCAGTACCTGAAGGATGCTTTTGAAAATCGCAAGTTTTTCACTGTCAGTATGCTTATCAATTTTGTCTGGACACCTTTAGTGGCCTGGGGACTTGGGGCGATCTTCCTTGCAGATCATCCAGCCCTGTGGATTGGATTTATCATGCTGATGGTAACGCCTTGTACAGACTGGTACCTCATGTTCACTTCCATTGCCAAAGGGAATGTGCCCTTGTCCACGTCCGTTTTGCCGATTAATTTGATTCTGCAGGTCGTGCTGTTGCCGGTTTACCTATTCATTTTCGCTGGCACAATTGAGCCGATTCCATTGTCGACTATCGGCAAAAGCATTGTCCTCGTACTGGCTATTCCGTTTGCGCTAGCACATTTGACGCGTTATGCCTTGCGGAAGAGAAAAGCCTTCTTGAATGAGAAACTCGTCTCTTTTTTCGCTACCGCACAGATTTTCTTTTTATCTTTGGCGATTATGGCGATATTTGCTTCTCAAGGGAAGTACCTACTTAATAATCTTGAAATCATTTCCATCTTGCTGCTGCCTGTTTTATTGTTCTTTATTATTAATTTTATTTTGGTGCAAACAGCAGGGAAAGCCCTGAAGTTTTCCTATGAAGATACGGTGAGCTTAAGCCTGACGACTATCGCACGTAATTCGCCTGTCTCACTGGCCATTGCAGTTGTCGCCTTTCCGGACCAGCCTCTAATCGCCTTGGCCTTGGTTATCGGCCCGTTGATCGAATTGCCCATTCTAGCACTCGTTTCCCAGTTGTTGCTTTCTCTAAGGAGAGCAAGTATAGGAGAAAGCTAAATATAATATCCGTTTCACAGGCCTAGGTTCGGAGCTTACTTGAAATTAGCCGAGGGCGACATCAAGAATCATCATGATTGTAAACCCAACCATTAAACTCATCGAAGCCAAGTCTGAATTCCCTTTTTCTTGGGAACTTGGAATTACTTCTTCAACGACTACAAAAATCATTGCACCTGCTGCAAAGCTCAATGCATAAGGCAGTAAGGGTTCTATAAACACCACTGCCAGCGCACCGATGATGGCGGCGACCGGTTCAACCATCCCAGAGAATTGACCGTAAAGAAAGCTTTTTCGCCGCGAAAATCCATCGCGTCGAAGAGGCATGGAGACAGCTAGGCCTTCCGGGAAGTTCTGGATACCGATGCCGATTGCCAAAGCAATTGCACCTGCTAGAGAGGCCGACGGAAATCCAGCAGCCACAGCTCCGAATGCCACGCCGATTGCTAGCCCTTCGGGAATGTTGTGTAGTGTAATGGCGAAAACAAGCAAAGAGCTCTTCTTTCTTTTAGCTGAGTGGAATCCCTCAGACTTTTCTAAGGATGCATTTGGATGAAGGTGAGGGAGGATTTTATCTACTGACCATAAAAATATGCCGCCCAGTAAAAAGCCGATGGCCGCAGGCATCCAAGCTGGTAAAGAGCCACCTTCTCCCATATCAATGGCAGGAGCAAGAAGCGACCAATAACTTGCTGCAATCATTACCCCTCCAGCAAACCCGAGCATGCTATCCATGAAACGTTGATTGACGCCTTTTGTAGTAAATACTAACGCTGCGCCCAGTGCCGTCATGCCCCATGTGAATAATGTACCAATAAATGCTTGAACAACTGGATCTAGACCTTTAAACAACTCCATCATATCAATTTTCCTCCTATGAAAAATGTATTTCGAAAAACTTGATGCTATGTTTTGTTTCGAGCAAAAAAAGGTGGGTTCAGTTAATTAAATGCAATAAAAAAAGCTGAGTAAAGCTCACTTCTTCATGAGCTTTACATATCAGCTTCTTTTGAAAACCTGTATGGTAACTTGATTTATAAAGCAGCGAGTTATTTGGTGATATAGTCATTCAGAGTTAGTGTAACTTTATGAATGGGTTACTGAAAAACTCTTTGGCTTGGAATAATGTTGAATGTATTCTCTATAATCCATTTGTAAGAAGAATCGTGTATTCTTTCCTTTTCAATAGATATATTATTGTATATGATTTGCTTATTACTGAGCTCCCAAATTACGTATGTTGCTTATGGCCAACTAACAGTTGAAGCTTGTATATCGGGTGTTTACATAATTAACTTGAAGTCCTAAAATTATTTATACTGTCTAATAAGTAATTACCTATGCCATGGAACAGTTGACTGGAAATATAGAAGTTAACGAAGACAGGAGTCAGACAAGTATAGCATGTATTATTTTCGTTTCCTTGACCCAATCCTCGCTATTCGTCATTTAAATTTTCATGCGGAGGGGATTAATAAATTAACTGCACTAAATGTAAATAAGTTTGTGGATGTTAGCATATCCTATTAATGTAATGGCTTAATCTATTGGTTTTTTAGTTTCGAGATATAAAAGTGAGGAGATTTATTAGTGAAAAGTAAAAATGAGTGTTCTTTTTCGAATTCAGAGACTAAGGTCATAAAAGAAGTCAGAAAATGCTTAGCAGAAGAGAAGAAAGAAACACTGAGAAGTGGACTTAGATTTATAACGTATTTTTTGAGGAATTCTACTTCCTGCGGAGTGCTAGTCAAAAATACTAAAGAGGTAGAGAAGGATTTGAATTTGTCGACTTATCGACTTACTAAGATATTAAAAATTCTTGAATGCCATCAGATTATATACCGTAGAAAAGGCATTATTGGGCTATGGAGAACTTGAGACTTGTTTTATTCTTCTCAGTACGGATTGTTGCGGTTAGCTAGAAAAGCATCGTCTCCTAGTTATTTTTACTGAATTCATTTTTAAAGTTGAGAACTCTGATAATCAGTTGATGGGCTAGAAAAATACCAATTAAATCGATGCCCACATCAAAGAGCCTACCATTTCTATCGAAAAACAACTGAAAAACTTCTGAGAAAAAGGCAAACGATGTGCATAAAAACCAAGAATAGAAAGTTTGCTTTAGCCAAATGAACATTAAAATATACAGAATCCCAAAGGATAACAAATGGCCAGTTTTTTGTGCTAAGTAAAAAGCATCATTGAAAGCAACGTCACTAAATTTCAGTAATTCAAGAAAGTTAGGCTGCAAGTTTATCTGATACTCTACGACTTGATCAACTAAAAAAGCATATGCATCGCTTGTGGACATAACCGCTAAAATCACTGATGCCCATAGAACTACTAAAAAGAGAGGGAATCGCATTGACACTGTCCTTTCTTAGTTTAAGTAGGAAATCCAACTAGATTTTTGAGAAGGTTTTGAGTAAGTCAAAGACAATCTACTAAAGTTTTTATTCTTTTCGGAGGCGAATTTTAGTATAAAAACCGTTAAACATGACAGGGCTTTTGTCTATGAGCTTCAGATACCGTTTGTTTTCTTCGAACAAAGCTTTGAAACTCAAGGCAATATCGGTCCCAAGTAGTTTTACGAAAGGCCTAACTAGTCTTCGTTGAATTGAAGAGCTTGTTTCAGTTGAAGAAAACTTATCAAAAATAATGAGTTCCCCACTATTTTTGAGGACGCGTGCCATTTCTCTCAAACAAGTATTCGGATCAGGTACAACAGAAAGTATCAGGCTGGCAATGACAAAATCAAACTGATTGTCGTCAAAATTCAATTTTTGAGCATCCATTTCTAAAAAATTAATAGCAGACTCCGGATATTTTTTGCGAGCTTTTTCTAACATGTCGGGAGATAAGTCAATAGCGGTAATAGTAAAGTGTTGAGGATTGAATAATTCCAAATCGGCCCCTGTCCCCACTCCTACAAATAATAGATTTGAGTGTTTTTCAAACTTAACATCTTGGAAAACTTTCTTCCTCGCTTCTAAGAAAGGCCCAGTGTTGAAGATCTGGTCATAGATAGGCGACCAAATTCTATACATTATTTTGTTCCATGTATTGTTCACTCTCTCTACCTCCTAGTTAGGATGTCAATATTTGGCATAGGCAAGTATAGAACAGATGAAAAGGAGTATGAAATTCCTTTTTCTCTGTCACATTCTTTAAATCTTACATAATTTCCTGCTGGCCGAAATTCTTCGTCATAAGTAATTGTGGAATTGCACACATCATATACCAAGGTGTATTTCATGAGCTTTGGGGAATATAGTGACTACTCAGCAAAATGGAGTTAGTTAATTAAGCAAGAGTAAGAATCAAAATTTGTACGTCATTTTTATTTAAATGTACTGAGAGAGGAGGATAACAGATGGCAACAGCTCATAAGGATGAAAAAAATATCAAATTGGCTTTTTTCATCAACTTGCTTTTTTCTATAGGCGAATTCATTGGGGGCTTCTTAATTAATAGCGTGGCTATTATGTCTGATGCCGTACATGACTTGGGGGATGCAACAGCATTGGGGCTTTCTTGGTTTCTGCAAAAATTCTCGAAGAAGGAAGGAGACCAAAAGTTCAGTTTCGGTTACAAGCGTTTTTCGCTGCTGGGAGCTTTGATTAATGCACTCATTTTAATTGCGGGTTCTGTTTATATTTTCTTTCAAGCCATACCTCTTCTATTCAACCCCGAGCACTCCAATGCCCAAGGAATGGTTTGGTTTGCAGTTGCAGGTGTGTTGTTAAATGGATTTGCGGCATACAGGCTACATAAAGGCAAGTCAGTAAATGAAGGCGTGCTTACTTGGCATCTATTAGAAGACGTCCTAGGTTGGGTGGCCGTACTAATAGTAGGTATTGTTTTGTTGTTCAAAGACATCCATATACTTGATCCCATTTTATCGATTGCCATTGCTTTATTTATACTGTTCAATGTTTTTCGGAATTTATCGAAAACCATGAAGATTTTGCTTGAAGGTGTACCTCAGGACATCAATTTGGATGAAGTCCATTCAAGAATTGAGAAAATTCCTGGGGTACTTTCAGTAAAGGATCTGCATATATGGTCAATTGATGGGGAGGAGCACGCAATGAATGTGTGCCTCTCGGTCACTGGAGAAAATTTGGCAGAATCAACTGCAACTAAGGAAAAGGTCCGGAGTACAATTTCGGATCTTCACATCATTCATTCCACAATTGAAATGGATTGGAAAACTCAGTGATTGCCAAGATCCTATTATGTGAATAACCAGTTGATCAATTTTACTTTTGCAAAGATATCCAATAAGGGAGGTATCGTAAATGGGGAGTGACCATGACCACGCACATGGACGCAATAAAAAAACTTTATTAATTTCTTTTTTGATTATTACGGTTTATATGGTCGTAGAAGCGATTGGCGGCTTTCTGACAAATAGCCTGGCATTGATTGCGGATGCTGGACATATGTTAAGCGATTCGATTTCCTTAGGTATTGGGTTTTTAGCTTTTACAATTGGGGAAAAGGCAGCGGATCAAGCTAAGACCTATGGTTACAAGAGGTTCGAAATCTTAGCTGCCGTCTTCAATGGAGTAACATTAGTATTAATCTCACTTTACATTTTTTACGAGGCCTACCATCGGTTTTCTGATCCGCCAGAAGTCGCTACAACAGGCATGTTGATTATTGCCATTATCGGTCTATTAGTAAATATATTGGTTGCCTGGATTTTGACCAGAGGCGGAGATACTAAGGACAATTTGAATCTTCGGGCCGCCTTCCTACACGTACTGAGTGATTTGTTGGGTTCTGTAGGAGCCATAACAGCCGCATTGCTAATAATCTTTTTCGGCTGGGCATGGGCCGATCCTTTAGCTAGTGTCGTTGTAGCCATACTTGTTTTAATAAGTGGTTGGCGTGTTACAAAGGAAGCCATTCATGTATTGATGGAAGGAACCCCCACAGATGTAAGTATCGATCGCATAACAGATACGATTGAAAAAATCCCAGGAGTAAATAATATACACGATTTGCATGTCTGGAGCATCACTAGCGGAAAAAATGCATTATCGGGCCATGTGGTGATAGAGAATGGCCTTTCTTTCGAAGAAAGCCAACTCATATTGAGAGAGATAGAGGCTGCAATGATAAAACAACAAATTACCCACATAACAATTCAATTGGAATCACAAGACCATCCCCATATAGAGTCCATTCACGGGGATTTGAAGGATTTAGAAGACTCCCGTTAGCTTTCGCAGAGGATTCATTTGAAAGTGTCTGGAATAGAGTGTTCAAAAATATTTTGATAAAAAAGAGCGACGGAAAGCCCGTCGCTCTTTTTTATTGTCCCCTTATCATTCACTTGAGTTTCAGCTCGGACTCTTTTACTGTCTCTTTTATTTTTCGTTGCTGATAAAATACTTTTGTCCACAGATAGATGGCAAACCCAAGAAATAGAATCGGTACTTGCCATCCAGTAGTACCCGTGACAAAAAAATCATAAATAGACCAGCCGAGCAAGGCCACAAAGTAAAATAGAAATCCAAAAGTTGTCGATTTATCTTGTGGCTTTTTATTTGAAGAGAGCATGATATTCCTCCTTAGGATTAGTGAAATTGCGGTAGTTCATTTTTGGAACATTGTTAATATCCTGTTTAACTGTAATACATGATTAGAGAAAATCAATACCTATTGACTCCTTAATTACAGAATAAAGTTTACTAATAGTTTAACCTACTGAAGCTTTATCCGGGTATGCTTAAATATTCACAGGATCGATAAAACTTTAAGCAGAGTTTATGAAGTATTTAATTTTATATAGAAGAGAAAATTGATATTTGTTACACTGAACCGAATCTGAAAACGAGTTTGGTATTTTTGAGGAGGAAAACTGTGTGAAAAAGAGATGGGTTTCAATCCTGTTGGTGGGATTTTTACTATTCAATTTAGCAAGGCCGATAGAAGCTTCAGAGAATAATGAATTGCAAGATGAAATTATTTATGACCTATTGGTGGATCGATTCTTTAATAAGGGAATTCAAAATGATATCAATGTGAATTCCCTAGACCCTAATTCATTTAGCGGGGGAGATTTTGCAGGACTGACCAGCGAAATGCAGTACATAAAAGATATGGGGTTTACTATGATTTCCGTTGGGCCTGTCTTCTCTGCGACTTCCTATGATGGGACAGCCGTAGTGGATTACGATGAGTTAGAGTCGCGTTTTGGTACCCAGGAGGAATGGGAGGAAGTTATAAACAAAGCCCATGAACTGGATTTAAAGGTAATGATTGATCTGCCGACTCAGGAATTGAGTGAACAACATGTATGGCGGGAAAGCCATCCTGAATGGTTTGTTGAAAATGAAAATGGAACCATCGCTCTGGAGACCGCTAATCGTGAAGTACAAGATCAATTAATTGGACAATTTGAAGGCTTCATCGAAAAATATGCGATTGACGGTATTCGAATAAAAAAGGCAGATAGCTTGGATCCAGCCTTTATCACTCGATTTTCTGAAAGCCTAAAAAGCATTCGGGATCTCTATGTAATAAGCGATGATGTAACACCACCTCAAGACGGCCTTGATGCTGTGGTCATGCCAGGAATTGAGACTGCTTTAAGAGATAGCTATAAGAGTTTTAACCCTAATGAAACAGAGCTTTCCGGTTCTTGGGAAGAAGCAGAGGGCAAGCTGATTCAAGTTGATTCTCTCCTCACTTCCCGGTTCACTGCGGACACAGTCCAAGAAGGCGGCTTCCCGCCAACACGATGGAAGTTGCTTACCTTTCAATTATTAACTATGCCAGGGATTCCTGTCATACAATATGGTTCTGAAATTGCTGTTAATGGGCAAACAGCTCCTGATACCCACCCTATCTTGGACTTAGGGGTAGATGAGGAATTAATCGACCATATAGCCAACTTGACTTCTCTTCGGAATCAATCAGCAGCCTTGCGGACGGGTAGTATGGAAGTATTGCACGAGGAAGACGGCTGGTTTGTATATAAGCGGTCAAACGAAGAAGAAACCTGGATTATCGCAATTAACAATTCTTCCTCTACACAAAGTTTGACTTTGCCAGCCAGTGTAGTTGGCGACGATAAGGAATTGCGTGGATTATTCGAAAACAATATTGCGCGTCAGGATGAAGAGGGAAATTACCGGATCACTTTAGATAGAGAATTAGGAGAAGCTTTCAATATCATCGAACAAAAAGGCTTCAATAAAGCCTATATCGCAGCGTTAGTAGTCTTATACATCTCCTTCTTAACGTTCTTGTTTTTAGCTTGGCGTCGAGGAAGAAAGAAAAAGAAGGCTGCCACTGCTAAAAAATAATTCCTTCTTAAAAATTCAATACGGTCATAGCGGCTTTAGAATGGATAAAGATGCTTGGGTATATCATATATCCAAGCATCTTTATTTGATTCCGCCATCTCCTAATTAGGAGCATCGATTGGTACTTACAGAAAAAATGAATAAAAAAGCTGAGATTCTGCACTGGGAAAAACCTTGAATTAAAAACGAAATTGCAAGGTTCCTGTAACAAATGTAAAAGAGCCCCATGATACACTGATGCAGTTGGATTTTAAAATCGGGTTCCCTGAATAACAAAGTGTTTTGAAACTATTGGTGAGTCCTGGAAGACACCTGATTATAAAACGATATGTTTTAGCGCGAATTTTAAATGATGTAGCACTAACCTATACATAAAGAAATAAGAGTTAAAGTACGAGAGGGGAAGTAACAATGAGAAAGCAGTGGTTAGTAACAGGTTTATCTTCTATTTTGGCATTCTCGATTTTAATGCCTACAGTAAATGCGGATAAATTGAGTGAACTCGAACAAGAGAAACAGGAAATAGAGCAAAAACAGAATGATTTAAACAAAGGAATTAATAATAAAGCAAACGAAATTTCCAAGAATCAATCAGCTCTGGAAAAAATCATGGAAGAAATTCAAAGCTTGGATAAACAAATTCAAGAAACGACATCAAAAGTTGCAGTTGTCGAAGGCGAAATTGAACAAACGACAGCGGAAATAAAGGATTTAAAAGATTCAATCGCTAAGTTAAAGAAAAAAATTGATGAGCGAACAGAATTACTGAAAGAACGGGCACGAGCTATCCAAATGAGTGGCGGATCCGTTGATTATATAGATGTTTTGCTTGGGGCTGAGGATTTTGTTGATTTTATTGATCGATTTTCGGCTGTTAACACGTTAATTGAAGCCGACCGTGAAATCATGCGTACCCAAGAAGAAGATAAAGAATTATTGGCAAATCAAAAGGCCCAGGTGGAAACCAAGCTTGCTAAGCAAGAAGAGCGTAGAGCAGAGCTTGAAAAACTTAGAAATGAGCTCAATGGACAAAAAGCTGAACAAGACGGTCTCGCAAAAGATTTGAAGGCAGAACAGCAGCGATTGGCAGCAGAAAAATCCGATTTAGAGCAACAACGTTCTGAAGCACTTGATGTATCAGCAGATTTAGAAAATCAAATTACCAAAGAGCAAGAACGTCTAGCCGAAGTAGCTAGAAAAGCTGAAGAAGAACGAAAACGTAAGTTAGCTCAGGAACGTAAAGCAGCAGCAGAGCAGGCAGCAAAGAAAAAAGCACAAGCACAAAAAGTACAAGCACAAAAAGCGCAAGAACAAAAAGCCGAAAAATCTGCGGAGTCTGTTGAAAGTTCGTCAAAATCTACAGAATCGGCTGTATTAGCAAGCGAGCCAGAAGCTCAGGCTACCCCAGCTGTATCGTCAGGATCTCCCTTCATTCGGCCGACTACTGGACGAGTGACATCTAACTTTGGATGGCGTGATATTGGTGATGGACCTGAGTTTACTTCAGGCATGGATATTGCAAATGGTGTCGGTACAGCAATAACAGCTGCTGCAGATGGATATGTTTCTCATGCAGGTGTTATGGGGGGATTAGGAAATGCGGTAGTTATCACCCATTCCGTCAACGGACAAACGTTCACTACTGTATATGGCCATATGAGCGCGCTTAACGTATCTGAAGGACAAAAAGTGACTCAGGGACAACGAATCGGCGGAATGGGAAGTACTGGCCGTTCTACAGGGTCACATCTTCATTTTGAAATTCACATTGGTATCTGGAATGGTTCAAGTTCAAATGCAGTAGATCCAAGAAACTACATCGGTTCTTGATAAGCAAATCTTTTCACCATGTTTCTATCCAAAAGAGCCAGCCGTTCAATAAATGAACGGCTGGCTCTTTTTATTAGTTAGGATTCCAGGATAAAACGATCCGGGTTATGCGGGGTTGGCTCAATATTTGGTTTTCATGAGGCGCAGAGAATTCAATACGACAATCAATGTGGCACCCATATCAGCAAATATGGCCATCCATAGTGTTAACCATCCAGGAATGATTAACAGCAAGGCTAGCAATTTAAGCCCTAAAGCAAAAGCTACGTTTTGAAAGATGATTTTCAAAGTTTTTCTGCTTAACCCAATAGTATAAGGGAGTTTATCTAAATCATCTGCCATAAGTGCGATATCTGCCGTTTCTAACGCTGTGTCAGTCCCGGCCCCGCCCATGGCAATTCCGACAGTAGAAGTTGCTAGTGCCGGCGCATCGTTTACTCCATCGCCAATCATTGCAACCTTGCCAAACTGTTTTCGTAAAGATTTAATGGCATCTAATTTATCTTCGGGCATTAAATCTGATCTAACTTCAGTCAAATGAAGTTTATTGCCGATTGAAGTAGCTGCCAGTTTATTATCACCTGTGAGCATAATCGTTTTCTGAATGCCCAAATCGTATAGTTTTTGAATGATAGTAGAGCTAGCGGATCTGACCTGGTCTTCTACTGCTATATATCCTTTGATCCCAGTGTGGGACCCTAACAGCATTACGGTCTTGCCGTCAGCTTGAAGCGCTTCAATACCCGCTGAAATTTCAGGTGACCGTTCTAATTCAGCTGTAAACAGATGAGGACTGCCAATGTAATACAGTTGGCCGTCGACTTCGGCTTTTGCGCCTTTGCCGGTCATGGACTGGAAGTTCTCTACTTCAGCTAAAATAATATTGGAGCTCTGCGCTTTTCGCAAAACAGCAGCCGCCAGCGGATGTTGAGAGAGGTTTTCAATGGATGCAGCTGTTTTAAGGACTTCTTTTTCAGTCATGGTTGACAGGGAAACAATATTCGTTACTTCGGGAGTTCCATGCGTTAGTGTCCCCGTTTTATCAAAAGCAATGACTTTGAGACGGCCAGTTTCTTCTAAGTGGATCCCCCCTTTAATCAATACGCCATTTCTAGCAGCATTGCCGATTGCTGTGACAATAGCGACAGGCGTAGAAATGACGAGAGCACAAGGGCACCCCACAACTAGAACTGCTAAGCCGCGATAAATCCATTCGTTCCATTCCCCATTTATAAGTAAGGGGGGGAGGACGGCGACTAAAAGGGAGATAATTAATATAGCTGGTGTGTAATACTTTGCGAACTTGTCTACGAACTGCTGGGAAGGGGCACGCTCTGCCTGGGCTTCCTCAACTAAGTGAATAATCTTTGCAATCGTAGTGTCTTCAGTTCTCTTGGTGATAAGTACTTCCAATGCACCCTCTTCATTGAGTGTGCCTGCAAATACTTCATCTCCAGCACTTTTATGGACAGGCAAAGATTCGCCTGTAATTGCTGCCTGATTAATTGACGAATTCCCTTTTGCGACAACGCCGTCCATTGCCAATTTTTGTCCTGGTTTAATGATCATGATGTCACCGACCTGAATGTCCTCTACATCTACTTCGAACTCTTGTGTTCCACGTTTGATTGTAGCTGTATTA
>NZ_RCCP01000008.1 GCF_003664125.1 Planococcus citreus | reverse complement strand
GAGCAAGCTCCACTATCTCCGCTCGACTTGCATGTATTAGGCACGCCGCCAGCGTTCGTCCTGAGCCAGGATCAAACTCTCCATTATAGAGTAGTATTGATTGCTCAATAGTTGCTGGCGCATCGCCGTCCCGAAAGACGCGCGATTCGCTTGATCTGCCGAAGCTGATCAGTAAGTAAGTCACGAACACCGAAGTTTGGAATGGCTGCTTGCTCCGATCGCCCAAGGGCGACCATCGCAAAAGCCGTTCGCGCGCCAAGGCGCTCGTGACGTCTTTCGTTGACGTTTTGCTGTTCAGTTTTCAAGGTTCATGTTTGCTGTCGTTCCTGACGACTTTTATTATATTAAAGCATGTTTAAATATATGTCAACGCATTTACCAAACTTTTTTCAAAAGAACTTTTCAGCTTCTTAAAATCTATTCAAAACATCCTCTAAACCCTGTAGGTAAAGCGTTTCTTGCTGTAGACGAAAAAGTCATTTAAAACAAAAAATCCCGCTCCCTGCCCTAGAGGCAGAAAGCGGAACTTTTCTGAAAAATCATTTCTTCCCTTCAACAGCCTGTGCTTTTCTCGCAGCCCGGCGCGCTTCAAGTTTCAAACGGTCCTCTTCAGACTTCTCGTTATACTTCGGCAAGGCGAGAAGTTGATAAGCGTTCACTGCAAGCAATGGGAACAACAACAAGGTTACCCAGCTGTCTACA
This sequence comes from Planococcus citreus, assembly GCF_003664125.1. Lineage (GTDB taxonomy): Bacteria > Bacillota > Bacilli > Bacillales_A > Planococcaceae > Planococcus > Planococcus citreus. The sequence goes on along the minus strand of NZ_RCCP01000008.1, from coordinate 64,542 downwards.
TTACCCGCTCTTACCATTAAAGCCGGCAGCCATTCCAGTGTCGTAACGACAATCATGAAAAACAACGCTGAAATGAATGCTGACTTCGCTGTCCATTTCGCTTTGAAGTACGCTGTTGTGAGCGATACCGCCAATAAAATGAATAGCAGTGTTCCATAAAGGAATCCTTGCCCGCCCGTCTCGACGTTCGGCAGGAAACGGAACACAATCAAGTCGAAGATGACGATGGCGATGATCAAGAGCTGTACCCAATTCCACAGCCTAAGCGAGCGAAACATATTATGGCCGAACTGGTGAATCGTCAAATAGGCGAAGAAGCCCATCTGCGCAATCAAGCTCATGGTGAGTCCGACGACAATCATCCAGACAAAGCCCGCGATGAATTCTCCCCATTGCCCATTCCGTGCAGCTTCGGCGAAGACATCGTTCCAGCGGATGAAAATTCCGAGAAGCCCGGTAATCCCTCCGCCTATCAATAATGCAGTCAATGCAAACTTAACCCAATTTCGTATAGTCACGTATATTGCCTCCGTTAATTTAAAGTTCCTTTCGATTGTATCAACAAACCCTTCTATCTGCAGGAGGAGTTGTGAACAAACCTTGAAAGTCTTTTACCACCTATATAAAAATCCGGAAACCGAAAGCCGGTTTCCGGATAATATGTTTTATTGCTTGTTCTCTTTATTCGCGAATTGCTGGAGGACTTGTTGGGCAATCTCTCCATAAATCTTTCCGGTTGGGTGATCTTCTGCGTAGACAGATGGAGCGAAATCATTTTCATCCCAGTCCGGCTGGCCAAGCGGAATCTGTCCGAGCAATGGAGATTGTAATTCTTCAGCGAGCTTTGCCCCGCCGCCTTTTCCGAAGATGTATTCTTTTTTGCCGGATCCTTGGCTTTCAAACCACGACATGTTCTCGACGACTCCCAATACTTCGTGATTGGTTTGCAAAGCCATCGCTCCTGCTCGGGCTGCAACGAATGCAGCTGTCGGGTGCGGAGTGGTGACAACGATTTCTTTGGAAGCCGGAAGCATTTGATGGATATCGAGTGCGACGTCCCCTGTTCCTGGTGGCAAGTCCAATAGAAGATAGTCAAGATCTCCCCACTCCACATCGCGGAAGAATTGATCCAAGACTTTCCCGAGCATTGGGCCACGCCATACGACAGGCATATTATCTTCGACGAAGAAGCCCATGGAAATCACTTTGACGCCGAATCGCTCGACGGGAATGATTGTATCGCCCCGGACAACTGGCGCTTTATCGATGCCCATCATGTCCGGCACACTGAAGCCGTAGATATCTGCGTCAACGAGCCCAACTTTTTTGCCTGCACGCGCAAGCGCGATCGCCAAGTTGACGGAAACGGTCGATTTGCCGACGCCGCCTTTACCGCTGGCGATGGAAATGAATTCGACTTTGTTCAATGGAGACAGTAGATCCTGTGCTTCAGACTCGTTCGCGGTTCCGCGGAACTGCGCCAAGGCTTCGGGCGGCAATTCTTCGAAGCGGATGCCGACAGAGTCAGCGCCGACTCCCTTGATGGCGTCCACGACTTTCATTTGAAGCTGCATTTGTTCCGGTGTATTCGTTTTGGCGATCGCCAATTTCACACTGACGTATTTTTTCTCTTCTTTGATTTTTACCGACAAGATGCCGTTTGTTTCCGACAGGGTTCTATGTAAAAACGGATCTTCTAGAGCTCCGACTGCTTCTCGCACTTGTGTTTCACTTAACATTCCACTACACTCCTTATCACTTTTGCTACAGTCCAGTATAACATAGTGAAAGCGTTTTTAAATCCATTCAGGCTTTTCGCTGCGTGGCATCTTCTATGCCTCTATTCATTGCGGTCGAAGTCGAGCATGTCGTGTGCATCAAATGTGAAATCAGGGCCATATGCGACTTCCCAGTGGTAGCCATCGGGGTCTTGGAAATAACCCGAATACCCTCCCCAAAAGACATCAACAGGTTGTTTCACGATCACCGCTCCCGCTTTTTTTGCCAATTCCATGACTCGGTCCACTTCATCCCGGGATTTGGCATTATAGGCCAAGGTGATTCCGGAGAATCCGCTTTTCACCGGTGGATGTTCTGCGTCGATGTCTTTTGCCAATTCCTCTAAAGGATATAGCTCCAATTTTGTGCCTGAAGTATTGAAGAAAATGATGTCCGGTTTATCACTCTTTTCATCCGTTTGGAAGCCCAGTTCATCCCGGTAAAACTTCACAGACCTTTCCATATCCTGAACGCCCAGGCAGATTAGATTGATGCGGTTCATTTCATTCACTCCTTTTCGGTTTGCTATAGAGTTCGCCAACACACAAAAAAGCACCTTCCGGAAAACCGGAAAGTGCTTTTGAAAGGTAAAATTAACGTTTTGAGAACTGAGGTGCGCGACGTGCCGCTTTAAGACCGTATTTTTTACGTTCTTTCATACGTGGGTCACGTGTTAGGAATCCAGCAGATTTAAGTGCTCCGCGGAATTCTGGGTCTACTGTAAGTAGAGCGCGTGCGATTCCGTGACGGATTGCGCCGGCTTGTCCAGTGAACCCGCCGCCTTTTACGTTTACCAATACATCGTAGCTACCAAGAGTTTCAGTAGTTACTAGTGGTTGTTTGATGATTTGCTCAAGCGTTTCGTATGGAACGTAGTCAGATACGTCACGGTTGTTGATTGTGATCGTACCATCTCCTGGTACCAAACGTACGCGAGCTGTTGAGTTTTTACGGCGACCTGTACCGATATATTGAACTTGTGCCAAAGGTGTATCCTCCTCTTATTTACTGATTATTATCCGCGAAGCGTGTAAGCTTCAGGCTGTTGTGCTTGGTGGTTGTGCTCTGGTCCAGCGTATACATGCAATTTCTTGAATGTTTGGCGGCCCAAAGAGTTCTTTGGAAGCATGCCTTTGATCGCTAGTTCAAGCATTTTTGTAGGGTATTTCGTGCGCATTTCAAGTGCTGTGCGCTGCTTAAGTCCGCCTGTGTATTGCGTGTGGCGGTAGTAGATTTTGTCGGTAAGTTTTTTACCAGTCAAGTGAATTTTGTCAGCATTGATGATGATGACGTGATCGCCAGTGTCGACGTTCGGTGTGAATGTTGGTTTGTATTTCCCGCGCAAGATTGAAGCGACTTCAGAAGCCAAACGTCCAAGAGTTTGCCCTTCTGCATCGACAACCAACCATTTACGCTCTACTTCGTGACCTTTAGCCATGAATGTTGTACGCATGTATATTGTCCTCCTAATGAATCGTCTCATTTTTTTAGAATTCAGTTCCAAGTGTTCCATGTTGGTTCCGTTGTTCCGTGTTTTCCTTATCCCTTAACACAAATAACCTTCCGGGGCATATCGTGGGGGTAATGAAAATACCATACATCATCATATAACGGATTACGCTTTAAGTCAAGGATATTTAGAAAAACACCAGGAAAAGTTGCTTCGCCTTCAGTAATGCACTTTTTCCAAGTATAAACCGTGTGCTGCTGCGGTTTTGCCGGCAGCGTCGCGGTCACAAGCCGCAATGATGTCAGCCAATTCTTCCGGTTCTCTTCTATTTAATCCGACTTCCAGCAAAGTGCCTGCAATAATGCGCACCATGTTATAAAGAAAACCGGATCCTTCGATGACCATGTGCAATTCCTCGCCATGTTCTTCAAAATCAATCCGCCAAATCGTTCTTACTTTGTCGACGACATTGGTATTCGCCGCACAAAAACTGGAAAAATCGTGGGTGCCGATAAACGCTTGGGCCGCTTTTTCCATGCGTCCCACATCGATTTGCTGCGGCACGTGGACGAGATGGTTGCGGCTGAACGGGTTGATGAGCTTGCCGCGGTTCCATTTATACCGGTAAATTTTGCCTTTGGCGTGGTAGCGGGCATGGAAATCCGCATCTGCTTGTTCGATATTATAGACCTGGATGTCTTGCGGCAGGCGGACATTGAGCGCACGCACCCAGGAATCTGTCGGCATGGAAAACGGCGTATCGAAATGGATCACTTGCCCTGTCGCATGCACCCCGGAGTCTGTCCGTCCGCTTGCCACCACTTCGACCGGTTCGCCTTTATGCAATTCTTTCAACGCGCGCAACAGCTCCAGTTGAACGGTGCGGGTTTTCAGCTGGATTTGGTAGCCTGCAAATCCGCTGCCGTCATAGGCAATTGTCGCTTTCATTCGTTTCATGAGGTCTCTCCTTTTAATGCAGCTTTCGTAATCTAATTAAGTGAATCGCCATCTCTTTTGGTTAACTCCGGAAATACCAGAGCAATCCGGCAAATCCAACGAGCAGCAATAGGCTCAATGTGTCCATAATGCGCCAGTTGAGCTGGCGGTAACGCGTACGGCCTTCGCCTCCGCGGTAGCCTCTCACTTCCATGGCAGTCGCTAAATCTTCTGCCCGTTTAAAGGCACTGACAAACAACGGAATCAATAGCGGCACGACGGCTTTGATACGTTCTTTGATCGGGCCAGAACCAATATCCGAGCCGCGTGCCATTTGCGCTTTTAGGATCTTTCCGGTTTCATCCATCAAGGTCGGGATGAACCGCAGTGAAATCGACATCATCAACGCCAGTTCGTGGACCGGCAGTTTAACGCGCTTGAATGGCCCAAGCAATACTTCTATGCCATCCGTGATCGAAATCGGTGAAGTCGTTAATGTCAGGATACTGGTCATGAACACCAAGACAAGGAAGCGGATCGAGATGAATATCCCTTGCCGTAATCCTTCTTCATAGACATCTACAAAACCGACACTGAAAAGCAATGCCCCGCCTTCGGTAAAGAATAAATGCAGGAAAAACGTAAAGGCCATTAAGATGAAGACAGGTTTCAAGCCGTTAATTAAGAAATATAGCCGGATTTTCGATAAAAACACGGAAAGTAATGTAAATCCGAGCAAAATCGCATACGTAATAGCATTATTCGCGATAAAAACGATCGCAATAAACAAAAAGACGAACAGGATTTTGGCTCTTGGGTCCAGCCGGTGGACGACCGAATCCCCCGGGATAAAGCGTCCGAAAATCATTTTTTCCATCATTTCAGCTCACGCCCTTCCTTGAGCGCTTGCGCAATGGACTGCGCCAACGCCTCTTCGGTCAGCGCTAGCTCATCAAGAGTTAAGCCGGTTTTCTCTTCAAACTCCCGCTGCATGCGCACGGTGCGCGGCGGCTCCAGCCGGTAATCGCCGAGCTGCTCTTCATTGGCGAAGACTTCGCGCACATCGCCTGTCGCGACGCATTTGCCGCTGTGCATGATGGCCACTGTATCCGCATAACGCGCCGCATCTTCCATGCTATGTGTGACAAGCACAGTCGTTAAGCCTTTCTCTTGATGCAGGCGGTAAAACAAATCCATGATTTCCCGGCGTCCGCGCGGGTCAAGTCCTGCTGTTGGTTCATCGAGCACCAAGACATCCGGCTCCATTGCCAGAACGCCTGCTATGGCGACGCGGCGCATCTGCCCGCCCGATAAGTCAAAAGGTGATTTCTCCAGCACATCTTCCGGAAGCCCAAGCTGTTCGACCAAGGCGATGGCCCGTCTACGCGCTTCCTCTTCTGGCACACCGAAGTTCAGCGGGCCGAACATGATGTCTTTCAGGACCGTTTCATCAAATAGCTGCTGTTCGGGAAACTGGAAGACGATGCCGACTTTTTTTCGCACCTCTCGCAAATTTTTTGCTTTTGTCCCTGCTTCGATTTTCCGCTCGCCGATCAGCACACTGCCTTCTGTCGGCTGCAATAAAGCATTCAAATGTTGCAGCACGGTCGATTTCCCGGAACCCGTATGCCCGATGATCGCTGTGTAAGAGCCTGAAGGTATGTGCAGCGTGACATCCGTCAGCGCCCGTTTTTCAAAAGGGGTATCTTTCGCGTAGCTATATCCTACTTGCTTGAGTAATATGTCCATAATTCCTCCACCAGCTCATGTTCTGTCATAGATTCACCGGTCATCGGCACGCCGGCTTGTTTCAGTAAACCGGCCATCCGCATCGCAAATGGCAGATCCAACCCCATCTCCGTCAGCTCTTCGCCGGAAGAAAATACTTCATCGGGTGTGCCTTCCATTTGTTTATGCCCGGCACTCATCACCAGCACACGGTCAGCGAGCGCGGCTTCCTCCAGGTCATGGGTAATCGACAACACAGTGAGGCCCGTCGCTTCACGAAGCTCACGGATCGTCTCGATGACTTCCCGGCGGCCTTGCGGGTCGAGCATCGATGTGGCTTCATCCAAAATGAGCAGCCGCGGACGCAAAGCCAGTGCCCCGGCAATTGCCACGCGCTGCTTTTGCCCGCCGGATAAGTGATGCGGTTCATGGTCAAGATAATCCGCCATCTTCACTTGCTGCAAAGATTCACGGACACGCACCACCATTTCTTCATGAGGGACGCCGTTATTTTCGAGCGCAAACGCTACGTCATCCTGCACCGTTGCCCCGACGAATTGGTTGTCTGGATTTTGAAACACCATGCCCATCTGCGAGCGGATGTCCCACAAGCTTTCTTCAGACATTGTCAGTCCCATCGCTTTGACTGTTCCTTGCTGCGGAAACAATAAGCCGTTCATCAATTTGGCGATTGTCGACTTGCCCGAGCCGTTGTGTCCGACAAGCGCCACCCATTCGCCTTCGCCAATCGAGAACGATAGGTCCGAAACGGCCGGCTTGACCGACTTGTCTTCCGGTGCGTATGTGAATGTCACTTGTTCAAATGACAAAATGGTTCCTTTCATGTGTTGAAGCCTCCTCTAAACTTTCTCTACTCTGCTCTTATGTGCTGTAAAACGGGAATTCTTTAGCCACGCTTAACTTACACTGCTCATATTCCCTTCTATGGAATATCAACACTGGAAATTAATTGATCATTAAATAAAAAAAGCGCGCACCTCATTCAGAGTATGCGCTTTTCTGTCTCTATGGCTCCTGCGGGTGCTTAAGCCGCCGGTTGAATGAGGTGCGTAGAGCTAGACGAGACGCCGCCCGAAGGCTCGCTCATCATAACACTCAGCTTTTCATATTGTCGTATAAATCATGATGCTAAAAGAAGAGGGCTATGAACCCTCTTCAACTGATTAAACCAATTCAATAATTACGATTGGTGCGCCATCTCCGCGACGAGGCCCCATTTTCATGATGCGCGTGTAGCCGCCTTGACGGTCAGCGTAACGTGGTGCTACATCATCAAACAATTTTTGCAAAGCAAAGATTGTGTTTTCGTTGCCTTCTTCGTCAGTCGAGGTCACGAGTTCACGGCGAATGTATGCTGCAGCTTTACGGCGTGCGTGGATGTCTCCGCGCTTACCAAGCGTGATCATTTTTTCTACAGTTGAACGGACTTCTTTAGCACGGGCTTCAGTTGTCTGAATGCGCTCGTGAACGATTAGGTCAGTCGTAAGGTCACGCAAAAGCGCTTTACGTTGAGAACTTGTACGTTGAAGTTTTCTCATTGAAGTTTCCCTCCTTTGTTGAATAGTTCAGAAAGAATCGGGCAATCAGTCTTCTTTACGAAGGCCAAGACCTAGATCTTCCAACTTCACTTTCACTTCTTCAAGTGATTTGCGTCCGAGGTTGCGAACTTTCATCATGTCGTCTTCCGACTTATTGGCCAATTCGTGGACAGTGTTAATGCCGGCACGTTTCAGGCAGTTATAAGAACGAACAGAAAGATCAAGCTCTTCGATAGTCATCTCAAGCACTTTCTCTTTTTGGTCTTCTTCTTTTTCAACCATGATTTCAGCTGTTTGAGCCTCATCCGTCAATCCTACGAAGATGTTCAGATGTTCAGTGAAAATTTTCGCGCCAAGCGCAATTGCCTCTTTGGGACCGATGCTTCCATCTGTCCAGACATCGAGGGTTAATTTATCGAAATGAGCGAGTTGGCCCACACGGGTATTTTCCACTTGGAAATTGACGCGTGAAACTGGCGTGTAAATAGAGTCAATCGGGATGACGCCGATCGGAAGATCTTCACGTTTGTTCTGATCTGCACGGGCATACCCACGGCCGCGGTTAGCATACATGCGCATGCGCAAGTGGCCGTCTTTAGCGATTGTTGCAATATATAGATCCGGATTCAGAATTTCCACGTCACTATCGTGAGTGATATCTGCAGCCGTAACCGTTCCGTCACCTTTTACATCAATTTCAATGACTTTTTCTTCGTCAGAGTAAATTTTCAAAGCGAGCTTCTTGATATTCAAAATGATAGAGGCTACATCTTCTTCTACACCTTCGACAGTGGAGAATTCATGCAAAACGCCATCAATTTGGATCGAAGTAACAGCTGCGCCAGGTAAAGATGAAAGTAGGATTCGACGTAAGGAGTTACCTAAAGTGGTACCATATCCACGCTCAAGGGGTTCAACAACGAATTTGCCATATTTGGCATTGCTGTCGATCTCAACCGTTTCAATTTTTGGTTTTTCTATTTCGAGCATTCAGTTTACCCTCCTTCAAAACGTCGGTATTTTCGTTGCATAAGAATTCGATAGTCACAGACTTTCGCTACGATTCAGAACACATTGAGTAAGTCGTGATGTTCAAAAATCCTATTCAGACCAACGATTATACGCGACGGCGTTTTGGCGGGCGGCAGCCGTTGTGAGGAACTGGAGTTACGTCTCTAATTGCAGTAACTTCCAATCCAGCAGCTTGAAGCGCACGGATAGCAGCTTCGCGACCTGAACCAGGACCTTTAACAGTTACTTCCAAAGTTTTCAAACCATGTTCCATGGAAGTTTTTGCAGCAGTTTCAGCAGCCATTTGGGCAGCGAATGGAGTGGATTTACGTGAACCACGGAATCCTAGAGCACCAGCCGAAGACCATGATACTGCGTTACCTTGCATATCAGTGATCGTAACAATTGTGTTATTGAATGTTGAGCGGATGTGAGCAATACCGGATTCGATATTCTTTTTCACACGACGCTTACGAGTTTGTTGTTTACGTGCCATGTTAAGAAACAACCTCCTTTACTGATTATTTTTTCTTGTTAGCTACAGTTTTACGAGGACCTTTACGCGTACGCGCGTTGTTCTTCGTATTTTGACCACGAACCGGAAGACCGCGACGGTGGCGGATACCACGGAAGCTAGCGATTTCCATCAAACGTTTGATGTTCATGGAAACTTCACGGCGAAGGTCACCTTCGATTTTGTACTGATCCAATTGTTCACGGATATTGTTCAACTCGTCTTCTGTAAGATCGCGAACGCGAGTCTCTTCAGAAACACCAGCACCAGAAAGAACTTTCTGAGCAGTCGTTTTCCCAACACCGTAGATATAAGTCAATGAAATTACAACGCGTTTGTCGCGCGGAATGTCAACACCAGAAATACGTGCCATGTGTGCGATGCACCTCCTTCTTTATTAACCTTGTCTTTGTTTGTGTTTCGGATTTTCACAGATTACCATTACTTTACCGTTTCTGCGAATAACTTTACATTTTTCGCAGATCGGCTTAACAGATGGTCTCACTTTCATCTAACCCAACCTCCTTAGTAGTCCGGAGTGCAAAAGATTATTTAAAACGGTATGTGATGCGACCGCGTGTTAAATCGTAAGGAGAAAGTTCTACTGTTACTTTATCTCCTGGCAGAATGCGGATGAAATGCATGCGAATCTTGCCTGATACGTGCGCAAGAATCGTATGGCCATTTTCAAGCTCCACTTTAAACATCGCGTTGGGCAAAGTCTCAATGACTGTTCCCTCGATTTCAATTACATCGTCTTTCGCCATCGACCCAGTCTCCCTTCTGTATACAAATCAGGTACTCATCTTCAAACAGTATTTGCTGATTGAATAATTCTTATCCATTCACCAGGAATTCATGAGTGACATTTGAAAGACCTTCTCCGGGTTCCTCTCCCCACTTATGACAGCGGAGTTCGGGGGTTCCGGTTGAGCCAGTCTGACCCACGTATCCTCGACTGCCCGGACTGCCTTGGATGAGTTCCAAACCCGTTACACAGATGCTTCCACGAAACCCATTATACTACCTCCGGTGCGGAATTGCACGGAGCAACGAGCCTCACCGGTTTCATATAATCAAGCCTTGTTTGCTTTTGCAGCTCTCGAAAATTCATATCTCCGGTGCTCCTTAAAGCCACATGGAGGCAACTAACTGCGCCCGGCGCCGGGACTTAACCTCGGTCGCCCTTTAGAAGAGCATCAATGTCAGCAAATACTTTATCAATGTCCTGCTGTCCATCTATATTGGTCAGCACGTTCTTGTCTTCATAGAAGTCGAGAAGCGGCTGAGTTTGTTGCATGTTAACTTCTAAACGCTTCGTGACGGTTTCAGGCTTGTCGTCTTCGCGTTGGTAGAGCTCTCCACCATCTTTATCGCACACACCTGCAACAGCAGGAGGATTGAAGACAGTATGGTAAGCAGTTCCACAAACTTTGCAAATCCAACGGCCTGTTAAACGTGCAATCAATTCGTCTTGTTCAACTTGGATGTTTACGACATGCTCGATTCGTTTGCCAAGATCAGCCAGAAGAGATTCCAGCGCCTCAGCTTGAGGGACTGTGCGTGGAAAGCCGTCCAAGAGGAAGCCTTTCTCACAGTCCGGTTGGCTGAGTCGCTCTCGGACGATACCGATCGTCACTTCGTCAGGCACCAAGGCACCTTGATCCATGAACGACTTTGCTTCCAGGCCCAGTGCCGTGCCGCCTTTGATAGCTGCACGGAACATGTCGCCTGTCGAAATATGAGGGATGTCGTACTTCTTGACAATTTCGTCTGCTTGCGTGCCTTTGCCGGCACCTGGTAGACCCATCAACACAATGTTCATACGTTTTGCCCCCTCAGACAAGTGGATAAGGAACGTTTTCACGTTCCTCTCCATTGATTATTTCATAAAGCCTTTGTAATGACGTTTCACAAGTTGTGATTCCAATTGCTTCATCGTCTCCAGGGCTACCCCAACGACAATCAGCAAACTGGTGCCGCCAATCTGTGCAGATTGAGGCAGGTTTGCGATATTGATGAAGAAAATCGGCAGAACCGAGATAACGGAGAGGAAGATCGCTCCCACAAACGTTAAGCGGTAAAGCACACTTGTTAAATAATCTTGCGTATTTTTACCCGGACGGATTCCCGGAATATATGCACCTTGCTTTTTCAAGTTGTCCGCCACGTTTTCAGGATTAACCTGAATGAATGCATAGAAATACGTGAATGCAATGATCAAGGCGACATAAATGATCATGCCGACAGGACGCGTGTAATCAAACGTATTCTGGATTGCCTCCGTAAACGCGTTGGCACCAAAGAAAGAAGCGATAGTTTGCGGCGTGATGATGAACGCCACTGCAAAGATTACCGGGATAACTCCGGCCGCGTTTACTTTCAAAGGTAAATGCGTTTGCTGCCCATTCGAGCTCTGGCCACGGCCAGCGACACGTTTGGCATACTGGATCGGGATTTTACGCAACGCTTGTTGGACGTAAATGACCAATACAGTAATTGCAACAACTGCGAGTGCAAGCAATGCCATAATGGCAATGTTGATCGGAAGCTGGTCGCCAGCTCCTTGGATCTGCTGCGCATAAAGTTGGTTGATTGCTCCTGGTACTGCAGCGACAATCCCTGCGAAGATGATAATCGAAATACCGTTCCCCACGCCTTTTGCCGTGATCTGCTCACCAAGCCACAATAGAAATGCTGTTCCTGCTGTCAGTACGATGGCGATTACTACATACGTCGCAATCGAGTCGTCTTGGATCAATGTACCTCCGTACATTTGATTGAAACCATAAGACATGCCGATCGCCTGGATAAACGCAAGAACGATTGTAAAGTAACGAGTGAATTGAGCAAGTTTCCGTCTTCCGACTTCGCCTTGTTTCGCCCACTCAGCAAATTTCGGCACAACATCCATTTGCAGAAGCTGCACGATGATCGATGCTGTGATATAAGGCATGATTCCCATCGCCAAAATCGAGAAGTTGGCAAGGGCGCCTCCACCGAAAGTATTCAAGAAGCCGATCAGACCCATCTGATCAGTAGCTTGGAGTACTGACGCATCAACGTTCGGCACCGGAACGAATGTCCCGATACGGAAGATGATGAGCATTGCTAAAGTAAAGAAAATTTTATTTCGAATATCAGATACGCGCATAAGATTAGAGATTGTCTGAAACATTAAAGCACCTCGGTTTGACCGCCGGCAGCTTCAATAGCTTCTTTAGCTGATGCAGAGAATTTGTGGGCTTGTACAGACAATTTCTTGTCCAAGCTTCCGTTACCAAGGATCTTGATACCAGAACGCTCCTTGCTCACAACACCTGTTTCGATCAACAATGCAGGTGTAATTTCTGTGCCTTCTTCGAAACGGTTCAACACGTCAAGGTTTACAACAGTGTAATCTTTACGGTTGATGTTCGTGAATCCACGCTTCGGCAAACGACGGAACAATGGGTTTTGACCACCCTCGAATCCTGGACGGACACCGCCGCCTGAACGGGCTTTTTGACCTTTGTGACCTTTACCGGCTGTTTTACCAGTACCTGAACCGATTCCGCGTCCGATACGCTTGCGTGAGCTGCGTGAACCTTCTGCTGGTTTTAATTCGTGAAGTTTCATGTGGTTGGCACCTCCTTCTATAGAAATCAGGGATTAAACTTCTTTAATAGTAACTAAGTGAGCGACTTTATCAAGCATTCCGCGAACTGCCGCGTTGTCTTGGTGCTCAACTGTTTGATGCATCTTGCGCAGGCCTAGTGACTGGACTGTTTTACGTTGTGTCGGTTTTGAACCGATCACTGACTTAGTGAGGGTAATTTCTAGTTTAGTAGCCATCTAATTTCCCTCCCTTATTGGAATAACTCTTCTGTAGTTTTGCCGCGAAGTTTTGCAACTTCATCAGCGCTCTTCAGTTGAGTCAAACCGTTGATAGTAGCACGGACCATGTTGATCGGTGTGTTAGAACCAAGAGATTTAGACAAGATGTCTTGTACTCCTGCAAGCTCTAGTACCGCACGAACAGGACCACCAGCAATAACACCAGTACCTGGTGAAGCAGGTTTGATAAGAATCGAGCCGGCACCGAAGCGCCCAGTTACTAGATGTGGAGTAGTACCTTTAACCATAGGTACTTCGATTAAGTTCTTCTTCGCATCTTCAATAGCTTTACGGATTGCTTCTGGAACTTCTTGTGCTTTCCCAGTACCAAAACCGACTTTACCATTTTTGTCGCCTACAACAACCAATGCGGAGAAACGGAAACGACGTCCACCTTTTACAACTTTCGCTACGCGGTTAATCGTAACTACGCGTTCTTCAAGTTCAAGTTTGTTTGGATCAATACGACGCATTATATGGGTCCCTCCTTCTTTTAGAATTCTAAGCCGTTTTCACGGGCAGATTCAGCCAAAGCTTTCACACGGCCGTGATATAGATAACCACCGCGGTCAAAAACAACTGATTTCAAGCCGTTTTCTACTGCGCGTTTTGCAATCGTTTCGCCGACTTGAGCAGCCGCTTCGACGTTGCCTTTTGTTTCAAGAGAAAAATCTTTATCTGCAGATGATGCGCTAGCAAGCGTTACGCCGTTTACATCGTCGATCAATTGAGCGTAGATGTATTTGTTTGAACGGAAAACGTTCAAGCGTGGACGTTCAGCTGTTCCCGTGATTTTAGAACGTACGCGAGCGTGACGTTTTTTACGGGATGCATTTTTATCGAGTTTCGTAATCACTGAGGTCACTCCTTTCAGCCTGCCTAAGCAGCATTATTTACCTGTTTTACCTTCTTTGCGGCGAACTTTTTCGTCTTCGTAACGGATCCCTTTGCCTTTATACGGCTCTGGCGGGCGAGTAGCACGGATGTTTGAAGCAAGTGCTCCGACCATCTCTTTGTTGATCCCTTTAACGACGACTTTCGTGTTGCCTTGTACTTCGATTTCGATTCCTTCTTCCGGAGTGAATTCCACCGGATGAGAGTATCCAACGTTCAAGACCAATTTCTTGCCTTGTAGCTGGGCACGGTAACCTACACCGACTAGTTCAAGTGAGCGGGAGAAGCCTTCAGATACTCCAGTAACCATGTTCGCGAGCAATGCACGGGTTGTGCCGTGGATTGTGCGGTGGTCTTTGGAATCTGATGGGCGTGACAATGTCAAAACATTATCTTCCTGCGTGATTGTGATATCTGAGTTAAACGAGCGAGTAAGCTCGCCTTTAGGCCCTTTTACAGTTACGTTATTGTCGTTTTCGACAGTAACGGTAACGTTAGCAGGAACCTCGATTGGTTTTTTACCTACACGTGACATTCTGTTGCACCTCCATTCGTTTGTTGCTTCTTACCAAACGTAAGCTATGATTTCGCCGCCGACTTTTTTCGCGCGGGCTTCTTTATCAGTTACCAAACCTTGTGATGTCGATACTAGAGCGATTCCAAGACCGTTTAGTACACGAGGCACCTCGTCAGTTTTAGCGTATACACGTAGTCCTGGTTTTGAAATGCGTTTCAAGCCAGTGATGACGCGTTCGTTGTTGGCACCGTATTTAAGGAAAATGCGGATCATGCCTTGTTTATCATCTTCAACATATTCTACGTCACGTACGAAACCTTCACGCTTCAGGATTTCAGCGATGTCTTTTTTCACGTTGGAAGCCGGAAGCTCCAATTTCTCGTGACGAACCATGTTTGCATTACGAATGCGTGTCAGCATATCTGCAATCGGATCTGTCATTGTCATTACATTTACCTCCTTCCCAATTTAGGGGATTACCAGCTGGCTTTTTTGACGCCAGGAATTTGTCCCACATATGCAAGTTCACGGAAACAAATACGGCAAAGTTTGAATTTGCGCAGTACTGAATGCGGACGTCCGCATCGTTCACAGCGAGTGTACTCTTGTACTTTATACTTTGGCGTGCGTTTTTGTTTAGCAATCATCGATTTTTTAGCCACGTTTACGCCTCCCTCATCTTTACTTTTGGAACGGCATACCGAATTGTGTCAATAACTCACGAGCTTCTTCATCAGAGTTCGCAGTTGTCACAATTACGATATCCATACCGCGTACTTTAGAAACTTTATCATAATCGATTTCAGGGAAGATCAATTGTTCTTTCACACCAAGTGTGTAGTTGCCGCGTCCGTCGAAAGATTTTTTCGATACGCCACGGAAGTCACGAACACGTGGTAGTGAGATAGCAATCAATTTATCCAGGAAGTCATACATACGCTCACCGCGTAGTGTAACTTTACATCCGATTGGCATACCTTCACGAAGACGGAAGCCAGCGATAGATTTCTTAGCTTTTGTGATGACTGGCTTTTGACCAGTGATCGTCTGCAATTCTTCAACAGCAGAATCAAGTGATTTTGTGTTTTGTACAGCTTCACCGACACCCATGTTGATAACGATCTTGTCAACTTTTGGTGCCTGCATTACTGAGGAATATTCAAACTTGCTCACTAGAGCAGGAGTGATTTCGTTCACATATTTTTCTTGTAGGCGGTTCATGTTTGTACCTCCCCTCATTCAGGAATTTTATTTATCTAATTTTTCACCGGATTTTTTTGCAACACGAACTTTTTTGCCGTCTTCCATTTTGTATCCTACGCGAGTCGGCTCGCCGGATTTAGGGTCAACTACCATCACGTTAGAAACGTGGATCGCAGCTTCTTGGCTGACAATTCCGCCTTGCGGGCTTGCCTGGTTCGGTTTTGTATGCTTTTTGACGATGTTAACACCTTCAACGAGCACACGGTCTTTCTTAGGTAGAGCAGTCAAAACAACTCCTGTTTTGCCTTTGTCTTTACCAGAGATGACCTTAACTGTATCGCCTTTTTTTACATGCATTCTGTCGCACCTCCTTGGTATCGCACGTTGGATGTTTTATAGAACTTCAGGAGCAAGTGAAACGATCTTCATGAAGTTGTTGTCACGAAGTTCACGTGCAACTGGTCCGAAGATACGTGTTCCGCGTGGACCTTTATCGTCGCGGATAATCACACATGCATTTTCATCAAATTTGATGTAAGTACCGTCTTTACGGCGAGCTCCGCTTTTCGTGCGAACGATGACAGCCTTAACGACTTCACCTTTCTTAACAACGCCACCTGGTGTTGCTTTTTTCACGGTACAAACGATTACGTCACCGATGTTTGCTGTCTTGCGACCAGAACCACCAAGCACTTTAATCGTAAGTACTTCACGAGCACCCGAGTTGTCTGCAACTTTTAAACGACTTTCCTGTTGGATCACTTAGGTAACCTCCCTCCGGAACTTTTAGGATTCCGAACTTATTTAAATTAGATGATGACAGCTTTTTCGACGATTTCCACTAAACGGAAACGTTTTGTAGCTGATAGCGGACGAGTTTCCATGATGCGAACGATGTCGCCCATTTTCGCTTCGTTGTTCTCATCATGAGTCTTGAATTTCTTAGAGTATTTTACACGTTTGCCATAAAGCGCGTGCTTTTTTTGAGTTTCAACCATTACTGTAACGGTTTTGTCCATTTTGTCAGACACGACGCGGCCTGTGTATACTTTGCGTTGGTTACGCTCAGACATACTTGCAACCTCCTCTCGAATTATCAGTTGTTGCCACTGAGTTCTCTTTCATGAATCACAGTTTTCATACGGGCAATCGCTTTACGTACTTCGCGGATGCGAGCCGTATTTTCTAATTGACCAGTAGCCAATTGGAAGCGAAGGTTGAAAAGCTCTTCTTTCAGTGATTTCACTTTTTGTTCGATTTCAGCAGTGGTTAGGTCACGGATTTCATTAGCTTTCATTCGATTCACCACCAATTTCTTCGCGTTTTACGAATTTCGTTTTCACTGGCAATTTGTGAGAGGCAAGACGCAATGCTTCGCGTGCAACTTCTTCAGATACTCCAGCGATTTCGAACATAATTTTACCAGTTTTTACTACCGCTACCCAGCCTTCAGGTGAACCTTTACCGGAACCCATCCGTACTTCAAGAGGCTTTTTCGTGTATGGCTTGTGAGGGAAAATCTTGATCCAGACTTTACCGCCACGTTTCATGTAACGTGTCATAGCGATACGGGCAGATTCGATTTGGCGGTTAGTGATCCATGAAGACTCAAGAGCCTGCAGGCCATATTCGCCGAATGCGACTTCTTTGCCGCCTTTCGCTTCTCCGCGCATCTTGCCACGGTGTTCACGACGATATTTTACGCGTTTTGGCAATAACATATTATTTGCCTCCTTCCTCAGAATTCTTCTTGGTTGGAAGGACTTCACCGCGGTAGATCCATACTTTTACGCCAAGCTTACCATAAGTAGTGTCTGCTTCAGCGTGCGCATAGTCGATGTCTGCGCGCAATGTATGGAGCGGAACAGTTCCTTCGCTATAGGACTCAGCACGGGCAATGTCAGCTCCGCCTAGACGTCCAGATACTTGAGTTTTGATCCCTTTAGCGCCTGCACGCATAGTACGTTGGATCGTTTGTTTTTGAGCACGGCGGAAAGATGCACGGTTTTCTAGCTGGCGTGCGATTCCTTCAGCGACCAATTTCGCATCAAGGTCAGCTCTTTTGATTTCTACGATGTTGATGTGGACACGCTTGCCAGTCATCGCGTTCAGTTGCGTACGAAGTACTTCTACTTCAGAGCCACCTTTACCGATTACCATACCTGGCTTAGCAGTGTGGATTGTAACGTTCACACGGTTTGCAGCGCGCTCGATTTCGATTTTCGAAACTGAAGCTTCTTTCAAACGTGTTTCGATGTATTCACGGATTTTCAAATCTTCGTGAAGGAGTGTCGCGTAGTCTTTTTCAGCGTACCATTTCGACTCCCAATCACGGATGATTCCGATTCGCATTCCAATTGGATGAATTTTTTGTCCCACGAATTATCCCTCCTTCTTCTCAGATACCACTAGTGTGATGTGGCTTGTGCGTTTGTTGATCGCGCTTGCGCGTCCCATTGCACGTGGACGGAAACGCTTCAAAGTCGGCCCTTCGTCAACGAATACTTCGCTGATGACAAGGTTCTCGATGTTCATTTCGTAATTGTGTTCAGCGTTAGCAGCTGCAGATTTCAACAACTTCTCAACAACAATGGATGCTGCTTTAGGAGTGTGGTTCAAAATTGCGACCGCTTCACCGATTTGCTTGCCTCGGATTAAATCTACTACTAAACGGACTTTACGAGGAGCAATACGTACTGTTCTAGCAACAGCTTTTGCTTGCATGGGGAAATCCTCCTCTCAATTAACGTCTTGTTTTCTTATCGTCTGCACCATGGCTTGCGTATTTGCGCGTTGGGGCAAATTCACCAAGTTTATGGCCTACCATATCTTCAGTCACGTATACAGGGATGTGTTTGTGGCCATCGTATACTGCAATTGTTAGCCCGATGAATGTCGGGAAAATTGTAGAACGGCGAGACCAAGTTTTGATCACTTGTTTTTTCTCAGATTCCTTTTGCGCTTCGACTTTCTTCATAAGATGATCGTCTACAAAAGGTCCTTTTTTCAAGCTGCGACCCATTTGGGATCCTCCCTTCGTGATTGCACCACGGTTCTTTCGGTGAACCGCAGCGAAATCAAATTATTTTTTGCGGCGACGTACGATGAATTTATCGGATTTGTTCGTTTTCTTACGTGTTTTGTATCCAAGAGTTGGTTTGCCCCATGGAGACATTGGAGATTTACGTCCGATTGGCGAACGTCCTTCACCACCACCGTGTGGGTGATCGTTCGGGTTCATAACAGATCCGCGGACAGTTGGGCGATTGCCCTTCCAGCGGTTACGTCCTGCTTTACCGATGTTGATCAATTCGTGCTGCTCGTTTCCGACAGCGCCGATAGTTGCGCGGCAAGTAGCAAGGATCATGCGAACTTCACCTGATTGCAAGCGAACTGTTACATATTTTCCTTCTTTACCAAGCACCTGTGCTGAAGCTCCTGCAGAACGTACCAATTGGCCGCCTCCGCCTGGTTTCAACTCGATGTTGTGGATTGTAGAACCCATTGGGATGTTAAGCAACGGCAAAGCATTACCTGCTTTGATGTCTGCTTCTGGTCCTGACATGATTTGCGTATCAACCTGAACACCTTTAGGTGCAAGGATGTAACGTTTTTCTCCGTCAGCGTAATGGATAAGTGCGATGTTCGCAGAACGGTTCGGATCGTATTCGATCGTAGCAACGCGACCTGGAATGCCATCTTTGTTACGTTTAAAATCAATTACGCGGTATTGGCGCTTATGTCCGCCCCCGTGGTGGCGTACAGTGATTTTACCTTGGTTATTACGGCCGCCTTTACGCTTCGTCGGTTGCAAAAGCGACTTTTCAGGCTTGTTCGTTGTGATTTCAGCGAAATCCGAACTAGTCATGTTACGACGACCGTTAGTGGTAGGTTTATATTTTCTAATCCCCACGTTGTTTCCCTCCTTCTTTGATTAGTTCTTGTTCAGAACTTATGCAATTACATTTCGAATAGTTCGATGTCTTTTGAATCAGCAGTCAATTTCACGATCGCTTTACGGCGTTTGTTCGTGTAGCCTGCGTGTTTGCCCATGCGTTTGAATTTGCCTTTGTAGTTCATGATGTTGACTTTCTCAACTTGAACGCCGAAGACTTCCTGAACTGCATGTTTAACTTGAGTTTTGTTAGCGCGAACGTCCACTTCAAAAGTGTACTTCTTCTCCGCCATTACCTCAGAAGAACGCTCGGTAATGACTGGACGCTTTAGAATGTCACGTGCTTCCATTAACCAAGCACCTCCTCGATTTTTTCTACGGCTCCTTTAGTCATGACAACTTTGTCATGGCCAAGCAAGTCCAATACGTTGATTCCGTTTGCCGGAACAACTGTCATGCCTTTGATGTTGCGTGCAGATAGTGCCACGTTCTCATCAAGGTCAGCTGTTACGAATAATGCTTTCTTGCCGACAGACAAGTCAGTCACGAGTTTCGTGAATTCCTTAGTTTTCGGTGCGTCGAAAGCCAATCCTTCAAGTACCATCAGGTTTTCGTTTGCTAGAGCCGAAGACAATGCAGAACGAAGAGCCAAGCGACGGACTTTTTTCGGAAGTTTGTAGCTATAGCTGCGTGGTGTTGGGCCGAATACGACTCCGCCTCCGCGCCATTGTGGTGAACGGATCGAACCTTGACGGGCACGTCCAGTTCCTTTTTGCTTCCATGGCTTTCTTCCGCCACCAGCTACTTCAGAACGGTTTTTTACTTTATGGTTACCTTGACGCAATGAAGCACGTTGTGCAACGACTGCATCGAAAAGTACAGATTCATTTGGTTCAATGCCGAAGACAAGATCGTTCAATTCGATGTCGCCAACTTGTGAACCAGTTTGGTTTAGTAACGCTACTTTAGGCATTCTTGTTTCCTCCTTCCCTTAAATGTGATTAGTTAGCTTTGATAGCCGACTTAACACGGATTAATGATTTACGTGCGCCAGGAACATTCCCTTTAATAAGAAGCAAGTTGCGCTCAGCATCCACTTTCACGATGTGAAGGTTTTGGATAGTGACCGTGTTGCCGCCCATTTGACCAGGCAATTTCTTCTGTTTGAATACGCGGTTCGGAGCAACAGGCCCCATTGAACCAGGACGACGGTGGTAACGTGAACCGTGAGTCATTGGTCCGCGTGATTGTCCGTGGCGTTTAATAACGCCTTGGAAACCTTTACCTTTCGTAGTTCCTGTTACATCTACTACATCGCCTTCTGCGAATACATCTACTTTGACTTCCTGACCAATCTCGTAATCAGCTAAGTTTACATTGCGAAGTTCGCGAATGAAGCGCTTAGGAGCAGTGTTTGCTTTCGCTACGTGGCCTTTCTCTGGTTTGTTCGAAAGCTTCTCGCGTTTGTCATCAAAACCAAGTTGTACCGATTCGTAGCCATCCACTTCAACTGTTTTTTTCTGAAGCACTACGTTTGGAGCAGCTTCGATTACAGTTACAGGGATCAAATCACCGTTCTCAGCAAAAACTTGCGTCATACCGATTTTTCTACCTAAGATTCCTTTGGTCATGTCGTCACACCTCCTGTAAAATTTTATGTTTATTATTTTCGTTTACCAATTATAGTTTGATTTCAATATCAACGCCGGATGGTAGATCCAGTTTCATTAGCGCGTCAACAGTCTGTGGTGTCGGATTAACGATATCGATCAGACGTTTGTGTGTGCGCATTTCGAATTGTTCGCGAGCATCTTTATATTTGTGGACAGCTCGCAAGATTGTGTAAACAGACTTCTCAGTCGGCAACGGTATCGGACCCGATACGCTAGCACCTGAACGTTTAGCAGTTTCAACAATCTTTTCAGCAGACTGATCCAAGATTCTGTGATCATATGCTTTCAAACGGATACGAATTTTTTGTTTTGCCATTATTTTCCCTCCCTTTTCGCCTATTTTTGGGATAGACTTCTCCACGAAAATTTTCCTCACACTCGCCATGGCAAAGCGGCCGGGTGTGTCGGTAACCTCTCGCTTCTTCGCAGTCAAAGACCAACATTCACCATTATACAAAATAAAAAAGAATTCCGCAAGACTTTGCACGAAATTCTTTTTCATTCGCTTTTACTAGTATAGCAGGATTCTTTTCAGTTTCAACCGATACGGTAATAGTCGAAATCTTTCGGACTCATCCCAGGAACATGACTGCAATCCAGCCAAATAACACGAGCGGGATATTGTAATGGATGAACGTCGGGACGACCGTATCCCAGATGTGATTGTGCTGGCCGTCGACGTTCAAGCCAGCTGTCGGCCCAAGCGTCGAGTCGGAAGCTGGCGACCCGGCATCGCCGAGTGCGCCCGCTGTCCCGATCAAAGCGATGATCGCCAAGGTCGAGAATCCGAACTCGACACTGAGCGGAACAAATATCGCTGCGATGATCGGGATCGTCGAGAACGACGATCCGATGCCCATCGTGACGAACAGCCCGACGATCAACATCGCGAGTGCTGCTAGGCCTTTATTGTCGCCGAAGATAGCTGCTGCATTTTCAACGAGCGAATCGATGGCACCAGTCGCTTGGATGACCGAAGCGAATCCATTTGCTGAGATCATGACAAAACCGATGAAGGCCATCATGCGCATGCCTGCCGTCAATACATCATCCGCTTCTTTCCATTTCATTGCACCGAAGACGTAAAGGATGAGAATCCCGGCAAGTGCACCGATGATCATCGAGTCGCTTTGGATCTGTGCGAAGAGCGCTGCGATCAAGGCGATCACCGTCACGATGATGTCTTTAACGGAAGCAGTCCGTTTTGGAGTTTCTTCTATAGTAGTAGCTGCTTCCACAGTCCGATAATCACGCGGCTTGCGGTAAGAGATGAAAACCGCAACGACTAAGCCGAGGAATAGGCCAGCGACTGGCAATGCCATCGCTTTTGGGATGTCTGCCATATCGATCGGCATGCCCGCGAGTTCCATCTGCGTGGCGAGAATCTCATGAAAGATCAACCCGAAGCCATACGGCAATAAAATATATGGCGCCGTCAGGCCGAATGTCAGCACCGAGGCGATAAGGCGGCGGTCGATGCGCAATTCATTCAGGATGTGCAGAATCGGCGGCACCAAGAGCGGGATAAAGGCAATGTGGATAGGGATCAGGTTTTGCGAGAAGATCGCCATCGCGAACAGCGCAAAGATGATAAGCGCCTTCGCTAAGTTCTCGCGCGTCGCCTCCCCTTCTTTATTGACCAGTTTCAATACACCGGCAACGAGCAATTCCGGTATGCCGGTACGCGAAATCGCAACAGCGAATCCGCCGAGCATGGCGTAGCTCAGTGCAATGGTCGCCCCTGCACCGAGACCATCTGTATAGGAAGTCAAAGTTTCAGTGAAGCTAAGCCCTCCGCTAAGCCCTCCGGCGAGTGCGCCGATCAATAAGGCAAAGACGACGTTGACACGAAGCAAGCTCAATATGAGCATCACTAAAACGGCGATAATAACTGCATTCATTGTTCATTTCTCCTTTAGTTTGCTAAAGCGTTAAAGTACTTTACTAAAGTAACAAATCTGTACAATGATGTCAACACAGCAAAACCGCTCCTGAATGGCACAAAAAAACGCTCCCTGCCCAAAGGCAAAGAGCGGCAGTGCTTTATTGGGCTTGTTGTGTTTTTTCTTCATATGCCTGGATATAGGAATCGTATTGAATCGTCAAGGCGATCTCATCCCAGCCGTTCAACAGCATTTCTTTCCAGTACGGATCGATGTCGAATGAATAGCTGGCGCCGTCTTCTGCTGTCACCGTTTGGTGTTTCAAGTCGACATCAAGACGGTACGGCGCCTGTTTGCCTTTTTCCAGCAAGGCAGCCACTTCCGCTTCTTCGAGGCGGATCGGCAAGATGCCGTTCTTCACACAGTTATTATAGAAGATATCCGCATAACTCGGCGAGATGACGACACGGAAACCGTAGTCCAGGATGGCCCATGGCGCGTGTTCACGAGACGAGCCGCAGCCGAAGTTTTCCTGCGCCACAAGGATCTCGGAGCTTTGGAAGCGGGGGTCGTTCAAGACAAAATCTTGATTAGGCGTGCCGTCTGAATGAAAGCGCCAATGATAGAACAAATACTTCCCGAACCCTGTGCGCTCGATGCGCTTGAGGAATTCCTTTGAAATGATTTGGTCGGTATCGACGTTTTTGCGGTCGAGCGGCGTTAAGACGCTCGAGATTTCATTGATGGGTTTCAAATTCAGTTCCTCCTTCCGTTATGCTGAGGGCACAGGTTCTTTCATATAATTGCGGACGTCCGTCAAATGCCCTTCGATGGCTGCAGCTGCCGCCATCACAGGTGACACCAAATGCGTCATGGAGCCTGCGCCTTGGCGCCCTTCAAAATTGCGGTTCGAAGTGGAGGCGCAGCGCTCGCCTGCCGGTACAGCATCCTCATTCATTGCCAGGCACATGCTGCAGCCTGTCTCGCGCCATTCAAAGCCTGCCTGCAAGAACACTCGGTCAAGCCCTTCCGCTTCAGCTGCACGCTTGACGGTTTCAGAGCCCGGTACGACAATCGCCGTCACCGACGGATGCACCGTTCTGCCTTTGACAATTTCACTCGCTGCCCGCAAATCGCTGAGGCGGGCATTCGTGCATGAGCCGATAAAGACATGCTGGATCGCGATGGATGACAACGGGGCGCCTTCTTCCAATTGCATATAAGCAAGCGCTTGGCGCAAAGCATCCCGGTCTTCTTGCTTGTCGTAATCTGCCGCTGTCGGCACGTGTTCGGCAATACCTGAACCCATTGACGGGTTGGTGCCCCATGTAACGAATGGGGAAATGTCGTCCGCATGGATCGTGTGCGACACGTCGTAGCTCGCGCCTTCATCTGTCGCAAGCGCCAGCCAACGTTCGGCTTCTTGTTCGAACGCATCACCTTCTGGGACGTTTCTTCTGCCGCGCAAATACTCGACTGTTGTTTCGTCTGGGCTGACAAGGCCGGCGCGTGCACCCGCTTCGATGGACATATTGCAGATCGTCATGCGTTCTTCCATCGATAAATTGCGGATCGCTTCCCCGGTGTATTCAATGATATGCCCTGTCCCCATATCGACGCCGTACTTCGAGATGATCGCAAGAATGACGTCTTTTGCGGAAACACCGAAGCCAAGCTCACCGTCGATGCGGATTTCCATCGTTTTCGGCTTGGACTGCCACAGCGTCTGCGTCGACAACACATGCTCTACTTCACTTGTGCCGATGCCGAATGCCAACGCGCCGAACGCTCCGTGCGTGGACGTATGGCTATCGCCGCAGACAATCGTCTTGCCGGGTTGTGTAAGGCCGAGTTCCGGCCCGATGACGTGGACGATGCCTTGGTCGGGGTGATTGATCCCAGCAAGCGGCACCCCGAACTCATCACAGTTTTCCTGAAGCGTCTTGATTTGCTTACGGGAAATCGGGTCTTTGATCACTGAGCGATTGCGCGTCGGCACGTTATGGTCCATCGTCGCAAAGCACAGATCCGGACGCCGCACTTTTCGGCCGTTCAGGCGCAAGCCTTCAAACGCCTGCGGGGAAGTAACTTCATGCAGGAGATGAAGGTCGATATACAACAGGTCGGGTTTTCCCGGCTCTTCGAATACAATATGCTGTTCCCAGATTTTTTCAATAATCGTTTTTGCCATAGCAGAGTGCCCCTTCCATTTACACGTAGGAAAACATGATGTGTTCCGACACGAATTCCCGTTCCAATTCTTCGATGACTTTTTCCACGAAGCGTTCCGTTGAGATGACTTTATTGCCACAAGCTGACAAATCGCCTGTGCAATAGCCATCTTCAAGGACACTCATGACCGCATCTTCAATCGACGATGCTTCTGAATCCATGCCGAACGATTGGCGCAGCATCATCGCTGCCGACAACATCGCAGCCGATGGGTTCGCTTTGTTTTGCCCTGCGATATCCGGTGCCGAGCCGTGTACCGGTTCATACAAGCCGAATCCATCTGAACGGATGCTCGCTGACGGCAACATGCCGAGTGAGCCGGTGATGACCGATGCTTCATCGCTCAAGATATCACCGAACATGTTCTCTGTGACCAAGACATCGAATGCCCGTGGGTTAGTGATCAATTTCATGGCAGCCGAATCGACCAGCATATGCTCGACTTCCACGTCCGGATAACCGGCCTTGCGTTCTTCAACGACTTTTCTCCAAAGCTTGCTTGATTCCAGGACGTTTGCTTTGTCGACGGACGCCAATTTGCCGCGGCGCGAGCGGGCCATTTCAAATGCCTGGTCGACGATGCGCTCGATTTCTGTTCGCGTGTAGACGAGTGTATCGACTGCGGAATTTTCATTGTGGCGTTTCGGTTCACCGAAATACAAGCCGCCAGTCAATTCGCGGACGATGACCATGTCCACTTCACGCGCGATTTCTTCTTTTAATGGGGAAGATCCGAGAAGTGCCGGTACCGCTTTGACTGGGCGGACGTTGGCAAACAAATCGAAGTGTTTGCGGATATTTAACAGCCCTTTTTCTGGGCGCTGTTCTGCGGGGTTGTTGTCCCATTTCGGGCCGCCTACCGCACCGAGGAGGATGGCGTCGCTCGCTTCACACGCTTCAACGGTTTCTTTTGGCAGCGGGCTACCGAATTCATCGACTGCCGCTCCCCCGATCGCCGCGAATTTCCAATGGAATGTGTGCCCATAGCGCATCGCAATGGATTTTAGCACCTTTACTGCTGCTTCTGTTACTTCTGGTCCGATGCCGTCTCCTGGCAATACTGCGATTGTCTTTTCCATAGTAATTCCTCCTCTGTGGGTTTGCTTTTTTATACTGCTTCGATCTTCGTTTTATTTCCCTGTTTCACAAGCTGGCGATTCACTGCGTTGAAATATGCTTTCGCGGTCGCTTCCAACACATCCTGTGCGACATCGCGGCCAGTAACGGTCTCTCCGTCGTAGCTCATATTGATAACGGCTTCACCGAGTGCATCGCGGCCTTTGCCGATCGATGTTACACGGTAGTCCAAGATGTGCACTTTGCCTTCGACGATGCGTTCAAGTGTATTGAAGATCGCTTCGACCGATCCGGAGCCAGTTGCTGCTTCGTGAATCGCGGTGCCGTCCGGGCCGATAGCGGATGCTGTCGCCGTCGGGATATTCGCTGTGCCGTATTGCACCTGCACACTTTCAAGCTCATAGATAGGTGTCTCGGTGTCATTGATTTGCTGGTCGGTCAACAAGACGAACAAATCGTCTTCTGTGATCTGTTTTTTACGGTCGGCGAGTTTCTTGAATTCAATGAACGCTTCATTCAATTTAGCGTCAGGCAACTCGAAGCCCATCTTCACCGCACGGTCGCGGAATGCGTGCCTGCCGGAATGTTTGCCAAGCACCAGTTCAGTCGCTGCATCGCCGATCAATTCCGGCGTGATGATTTCATAGGTCAGCGGGTTTTTCAGCATGCCGTCCTGGTGGATGCCTGATTCATGCGCAAAAGCGTTCTTCCCGACAACTGCTTTATTCGGCTGGATGATGCTGCCGGTCAACTGGCTGACCAATTGGCTCGAGCGTTTAATTTCGTTCAAATTAATGCCGGTTTCGATTTCGTAGAATTGCTTGCGGATATGGAGCGCCACCGCAATTTCTTCCAACGCGACGTTCCCTGCGCGTTCACCGATGCCATTGATCGTGCCTTCGACTTGCGTCGCGCCGTTTTCAATCGCAGCAAGCGTGTTCGCTGTCGCCATGCCCAAATCGTTATGGCAATGCGCGGACAGCTTGACGTTTTCGATGCCCGGTACGTTTTCCGTCATATAACGGAACATCGCCCCGTATTCTTCAGGTGTCGCATAACCGACAGTATCCGGCAAATTGACTGTCGTCGCGCCTGCTTCGATGACTTTCTTGATGATATGCGCTAGGAATTCCGGGTCGGATCTTGAAGCATCTTCCGCTGACCACTGGACGAGCGGGAAGAATTTCTTTGCATAACGGACAGATTCGACGGCGATGTCGACGACCTGTTCCGGTGTTTTCATCAATTTATGTTCCATATGGATAGGGGATGTTGCCAAGAAGATGTGGATATGCGGTTGTTCCGCTCCCTTCAAGGCTTCCCATGTCCGGTCGATATCCGCTTTCATGGAGCGGGACAGTCCCGTTACGATAGAGTTCTTCACCGTACCGGCTATCCGCTGCACTGCGTCGAAGTCTCCTGGCGATGAAGCCGGGAACCCCGATTCGATAATCGTCACGCCTAGACGTTCGAGCTGGCGGGCGATTTCGATTTTCTCAGCTGTATTCAAGTTGATCCCGGCCGACTGTTCTCCGTCCCGTAGTGTCGTATCGAAAATATCAATTTGAGACATTAGCAGCCACCTCTTTTGGTTTTTTGTTTTCATTGACGAATGGCATCATGGCACGCAACTCGCGACCGACTTGTTCGATTTGGTGTTCCGCTTCCGCGTTTTCGATCGCCGTGAATTCCGGGCGGTTCAATTGGTTCTCAAGCAACCAGCCTTTAGCGAACTTGCCAGTTTGGATATCCGTCAAGACGTCTTTCATGCGGGCTTTTGTATCGGCATCGACAATGCGCGGGCCAGAGACGAAGTCACCCCACTGCGCTGTATCGGAGATCGAGTAGCGCATGCCGGACATGCCGCCTTCATACATGAGGTCGACAATCAATTTCAGTTCGTGCAAGCATTCGAAGTATGCAAGTTCCGGCTGATAGCCTGCTTCCACTAATGTCTCGAATCCGGCTTTGACGAGTGAAGTCACCCCGCCGCAAAGAACAGCTTGTTCACCGAATAGATCCGTTTCTGTTTCTTCCTTGAACGTCGTCTCCAAGATTCCCGCACGTGCAGCGCCGACGCCTTTTGCATAAGCTAAAGCAGTATCTTTTGCATTGCCGGAGACATCTTGATGTACTGCGAACAATGCCGGTACGCCTGCTCCTGCTTCGAACGTTCTACGGACAAGATGTCCAGGGCCTTTCGGGGCGACAAGGAACACGTCCACATCTTTCGGAGGCACGATTTGGTTGAAATGAACGTTAAAACCGTGTGCGAAGACGAGCGATTTGCCTGCCGTGAGATGCGGCTCGATCGATTCTTCGTAGATTTGTGTCTGGCGCTCATCCGGCACGAGTACCATGATGACGTCGCCTGCTTGTGCGGCTTCCGCTACTGTCGCCACTTCCAGGCCGTCTGCTTTTGCCTGATCGAATGATTTGCCGGGTCTTACGCCGACCACTACTTTGAATCCAGAATCATTTAAGTTCTGCGCATGGGCATGGCCTTGTGAACCGTAGCCGATCACCGCGATTGTTTGTCCTTTTAGTGCCTGGTCGTTTACGTCTTGGTTATAATACATTTTTGCCATTTTTAATTTCCTCCTCAGGGTTTGGGGTTTTAGTTTAAAGGATGTTCAATTGCGGTGTATGGGCTTTTTGCGTTTCTCTGACAAAAGCGGATACTCCGGTTCTTGTTAATTCTTTGATGCCATATGGCTTCATCAAATCGATGAAGGCTTCGATTTTCTCAGGGTCGCCTGTGACCTGGAACGTGGTGACGTTTTTGCTCATATCGACCACCGTCGCACGGAACGGTTCCACGATGCTATAAATCTCGCTGCGCGCTGCGGGCGGTGCGACCACTTTAATCAATGCGAGTTCTCTCATGACCATCGCCTTATCGGTAATGTCATTGACTTTCAACACGTCGATCTGCTTTTGCAGCTGTTTGAGCAATTGCTCCAGCTTCCCTTTATCTTCCACATTGACGACGAAAGTCATTTTGGATATGCCTGCTTGTTCGGTATGTCCGACTGAAATGCTTTCAATATTGAATTGGCGTTTCATCAACAGCCCGGTAACCCGGTTCAAGACGCCGCTCTGGTTGATGACTGTCGTTGTGATTACTCGCTTCATTCGCCTTTCACCCCGATCATTTCGTTGAGCCCTTTGCCTGGCGCTACCATCGGGTACACACATTCAAGTTGGATTACCCGGCAATCGATGAGCGCTGGGCCATCTGATTCAAACGCTTTTTTGAATACTTCTTCCGCTTCTTCCATCGTTTCGACTTTATAGCCGTCGAGATCATAAGCGGCTGCCAGTTTTACGAAATCCGGCTGCACGGGCATCATCGATTGGGAATAACGTTCCTCATAGAAGGTTTCTTGCCACTGGCGAACCATCCCAAGGCTTTGATTGTTCAAGATGACGATTTTCACCGGCAAGCGGTATTCCTGCAATAGCGACAATTCCTGCAAAGTCATCTGGAAGCCGGCATCGCCGACAACAGCCACCACCGTTTCTTCCGGTCTTGCGAACTTCGCCCCGATCGCTGCCGGGAAACCGAAGCCCATCGTTCCAAGCCCGCCGGATGTCACCCAGTTATGCGGGTTGTTGAAGCGGTAATACTGAGCCGTCCACATTTGGTGTTGGCCGACATCCGTCGTGACGATCGCGTCGCCTCCAGTCAATCGGTGGATCAATTCGACGGCTTGTTGAGGCATGATGCCTTTTCGTTCTTTTTGATGATATTGAAGCGGGTAAGCTTCTTGGTAAGCATTGAGCTTGCCGCACCATTCTTCTGTGTCCGGGCTTTCGAAATTGCTTTTCAATAGCTCGACCAATGCTGCTTTGGCATCCGACACGATCGGAATGGCTGTCGGAACGTTCTTCCCGATTTCTGCAGGGTCGATATCGATATGGATAACTTCTGCGTTCGGCGCGAATGATGCCAAATTGCCGGTGAGCCTGTCGTCAAAACGGGCCCCGATGTTGAGTAAGACATCACATTCACAAATCGCAGTGTTCGCTGCATACGTTCCGTGCATGCCTCCCATGCCGAGGAACAATTCATGATCGCCGCCGACTGTTCCAAGCCCCAGCAAGGTGTTCACGATCGGGATTTGATGATGTTCCACAAACGCTTGAAGCTCTTCGGAAGCTCTCGCTGCCAATACCCCGGCACCTGCTAGAATCACAGGCTTTTTCGCTTTGGACAGCAATTGCACTGCTTTTTGGATCTGCAGATAATTCGGCGAGATGGTCGGTTGATAGCCTGGCAAGTAAACATCTGCATCCCCTTGTTCTTCACTTCCGGCGAACAGCATCGTCGACACGTCTTTAGGGATATCGACGACGACCGGTCCCGGGCGCCCTGTTGAAGCGATGAAGAATGCTTCTTTAATGATCCGCGGCAAGTCTTCCGCTTTTTTCACTTGGTAATTATGCTTTGTGATCGGCTGTGTGATGCTGACGATATCCGCTTCCTGAAAAGCATCTGTTCCTATAACCGATGTAGCAACTTGCCCCGTGAAGATGACGAGTGGCAATGAATCGAGCATGGCATCCGCAATCCCGGTGACGAGGTTCGTCGCCCCCGGCCCGGACGTTGCAATGACCACTCCTGCTTTTCCGGAAACTCTAGCGTAGCCCTCCGCTGCATGGATCGCGCCTTGTTCATGTCTCGCTAATATGTGTCGGATCGGGTTTCGATGCAAAGCATCGTAGATTGGCAGAACCGCACCTCCTGGGTAGCCAAAAATGATCTCAACACCCTGCTGTTTCAATGATTGAATTAATACGTCTGCCCCGCTGCCGGATAATCCTTGTTTGAGTTCTTCTCTGACCTTTACGTTTACTCCCAATCTTTCCGCCTCCTTCTTCTTAAGTCTTCGGAAGTAGCAAATGAAAAAGCTTTTCCATCCCTACACAAAGAAGACATCTTCTTTGCATAGGGATGAAAAAGCTTCATGGTACCACCCTATTTCACTGCGATTTGCAGCCTCTTGGATAATTGCTTATCCGCTGATAACGATAACCCGTCGCTTGCAGTCACCGGGAACACCTAGAAGGCCGAAGCCGTTCAGCATTCCACTCAGAGGGGATGTCGCATCTGGCAGCATTGCCGGCTTCCACCACCCCGGCTCTCTGTGAATGCTGTATTCCATTTGCTTTAACCTCGTCATTGAATTGATCATATGAATTTATACTACGTTTAGATGTTCTTCGTTATACACTTTAACGCCGTCTTGCTGTACCAGCTCACGGAATGCTTCTAACAGGTCATTCGTGACAGGTCCTGGCTTGCCGTCGCCGATCACGCGTCCATCCACTTTGATGACGGCGATGACTTCTGCTGCCGTCCCTGTCAGGAACACTTCGTCTGCGACATAGACATCGTGTCTAGTAAAGACGCCTTCTTCCATTTGGTAACCTTTTTCAGCTGCGACCTCCATGATGGCGTTGCGCGTAATCCCTTCAAGCGCCCCTACATAACCGGGAGGCGTCAGCAATTTGTTTTTGCGGACAATGAAGATATTATCGGCCGATCCTTCAGCCACATAGCCTTGATCGTTCAGCATGAGTGCTTCAGAGACACCCGCCAGGCTAGCTTCAATCTTCACTAGGATGTTGTTCATATAGTTTAGTGATTTCACTTTCGGGCTAAGGACGTCTGAGCGGCTTCTTCTGGAAGCGACCGAGACGATTTCAATGCCGCTGTCGTATAAGGCTTTCGGGAACAAAGAAAGCGGCTCTGCGATGACGATGACATTCGGCTTTGCACAACTGAATGGATCGAGCCCGAGATTCCCGACTCCGCGTGAGACGACTAAGCGGATATACGCATCCTTCAATTTGTTTTGCCGGAGCGTTTCTACGACCAGCTGCGTCATTTCTTCGAAAGTATGCGGAATTTCAAGCATCACTGATTTAGCCGAATCGTAAAGGCGCTCCAGATGTTCTTCTAAACGAAAGACATTTCCGTTGTATGAACGAATGCCTTCGAAAACTCCGTCGCCATATAGGAAGCCATGATCATAAACCGAAACCTTGGCATCTTCTTTTTTTACAAATTCACCATTCATATAGATTACTTGTTCAGTCATGATGTCCACTTCTTTCTCCGAAATTTTTTATGAGGATTAGCGCTGTAAATGCTTTGTTCTGTTAAATTGTTGCTATCATATCGCCTATTCCAAAGGGTGTCAACAAACAAAATGTGATTTTTTTGCTAATTCTGAACATTGAAATCATTTGTATCCGTTTACATCGTTGTCGCAGCGCGGTTTCAAATGTTTTTAAAAAAGTTTGAATATTTTATTGAAATGCGATATATTGCGTATAAAATAAAGAGAATCAGGCTTACAAGGTGCTCAGATTACCTGAAAGTCCTCTATCCAAGACATGGATCGTAAGCTCATAAACGCCCTCATTTCACAATACTGTCACAAAATATTCCTTCCACTTTCAAGAAATGAACACAAAAAATCCCCTAACTCATAATGAGCTAGGGGATTCGGGCAAAAGCGAATTACTTCTGGATAGAAGCTACAACGCCAGCGCCTACAGTACGTCCACCCTCACGGATAGAGAACTTAGTACCTTCTTCAAGAGCGATTGGTGAGATAAGCTCAACATCCATTTCGATGTTGTCGCCAGGCATAACCATTTCTACTCCTTCAGGAAGGTTACAAACGCCAGTTACGTCAGTTGTACGGAAGTAGAACTGCGGACGGTAGTTTGTGAAGAATGGAGTGTGACGTCCACCCTCTTCTTTTGAAAGAACATAAACTTCAGCTTTGAAAGTTGTATGTGGAGTGATTGTGCCTGGTTTAGCAAGAACTTGTCCACGCTGGATGTCGTCACGGGAAACTCCGCGAAGAAGTGCGCCAATGTTGTCGCCAGCTTCAGCATAGTCAAGCAATTTGCGGAACATTTCTACACCTGTAACAGTTGTAGATTTAGCTTCTTCGTTGATACCGATGATGTCAACGTTGTCGCCGACTTTGATTTGTCCACGCTCAACACGGCCAGTTGCAACTGTACCACGGCCAGTGATTGAGAATACGTCCTCAACTGGCATCATGAATGGCTTGTCAGTGTCGCGTTCTGGAGTTGGGATGTACTCATCAACAGCAGCCATCAACTCAAGAATTTTTTCTTCCCATTCTGGCTCGCCTTCAAGGGCTTTAAGCGCAGAACCTTTGATGACTGGGATGTCATCGCCAGGGAAGTCATATTCAGACAATAGGTCGCGAACTTCCATTTCAACTAGCTCAAGAAGCTCTTCGTCGTCTACCATGTCGCATTTGTTCATGAATACTACAAGGTAAGGTACGCCTACTTGACGTGAAAGCAAGATGTGCTCACGAGTTTGTGGCATTGGGCCGTCAGCAGCAGATACTACTAGGATCCCGCCGTCCATTTGTGCAGCACCAGTGATCATGTTTTTAACATAGTCAGCGTGACCTGGGCAGTCAACGTGTGCATAGTGGCGTGTTTCAGTTTCGTACTCAACGTGAGAAGTGTTGATTGTGATACCGCGCTCTTTTTCTTCAGGTGCGTTATCGATTTGGTCGTAAGAACGAGCTTCCCCGCCTGATGCTCTAGCAAGAACTGTAGCGATTGCTGCAGTCAAAGTTGTTTTACCATGGTCAACGTGTCCGATTGTACCAATGTTAGCGTGTGTTTTAGAACGGTCAAATTTAGCTTTACCCATTAGAAAAATCCTCCTCAGAATGTAAGTTAATAGTAGTAGTTTGAGTACCCAAGCTGTCGAAATAAACCGCAGATTGGGCATACAAACTATTTATACTTGATTAAAGGTCAAAATTCAATTATTGGCCTTTATTTTTCTTGATAATTTCTTCAGCGATGGATTTCGGCACTTCTTCATAGTGATCGAAGTGCATAGAGAACACACCGCGTCCTTGCGTGTTAGAACGCAAGTTTGTTGCATAACCGAACATTTCAGAAAGTGGAACCATTGAACGGACAACTTGTGCGTTTCCGCGAGCGTCCATACCTTCTACGCGTCCACGGCGAGACGTAACGTCACCCATGATATCGCCAAGGTATTCTTCAGGGATTACAATTTCAACTTTCATGATCGGCTCAAGGATTACCGGGTTAACTTTTGATACAGCATTTTTCAGTGCCATAGAAGCAGCAACTTTAAATGCCATCTCGTTGGAGTCAACATCATGGTAAGATCCGTCGAACAAACGTGCTTTAATGTCTACCAATGGATAACCGGCAACTACACCGTTATCAAGAGAGTCGCGAAGACCCGCTTCAACTGCTGGGATGTATTCACGTGGAACAACACCACCGACAATTCCATTTTCGAACTCAAAGCCAGCGCCTTCTTCGTTTGGAGAGAACTCGATCCAAACGTGTCCGAACTGACCACGGCCACCGGATTGACGTACGAACTTCCCTTCAACTTTTGCAGACTGGCGGAATGTCTCACGGTAAGATACCTGAGGAGCTCCGACGTTTGCTTCAACGTTGAATTCGCGTCTCATACGGTCAACTAGGATATCAAGGTGAAGCTCACCCATACCCGCGATGATCGTTTGACCAGTTTCCTGGTCTGTATGCGCACGGAAAGTTGGGTCTTCTTCTTGCAATTTCGCAAGGGCTTGGCCCATCTTGTCTTGGTCCGCTTTGGATTTCGGCTCTACTGAAAGTGAGATAACCGGTTCCGGGAAGACCATGCGCTCAAGGATTACTTGGTCTTTTTCGTCGCATAGCGTATCGCCTGTAGAAGTATCTTTTAGGCCGATCGCAGCAGCGATATCCCCGCAATATACTTCAGCGATCTCTTCGCGGGAGTTGGCGTGCATTTGTAGAATACGTCCTACGCGCTCACGCTTGCCTTTTGAAGAGTTTTGTACGTACGAACCAGATTTCAAAGTACCAGAGTAAACACGGAAGAACGTCAATTTCCCTACATATGGGTCTGTCATTACTTTAAATGCCAGAGCAGAGAAAGGCTCGTCTTCAGATGCTTTACGCAATACTTCTTCGTCTGAATCCGGACGAAGTGCTGTCATTGGCGGTACATCTAGTGGTGATGGGAGGTAATCAATTACTGCATCAAGCATCAATTGAACCCCTTTGTTTTTGAAAGCAGTTCCGCAAACTACTGGATAGAACTCAACGTCAAGCGTTCCTTTACGGATTGCAGCTTTAAGTTCATCAACAGTAATTTCTTCGCCACCAAGGTATTTTTCCATCAAGTCTTCATCAAGCTCAGCAACGCCTTCGAGTAGTTTCGTGTGCCACTCATCAGCAAGCTCCTTGTACTCTTCAGGAATTTCGCCTTCAGTGATTTCAGTTCCCAAATCGTTCGCATAGAAGCGCGCGTTCATGTTTACAAGGTCAATGATCCCTGAGAACTCGTCTTCTGCGCCGATTGGCAATTGAATCGGGTGTGCGTTAGCTTGCAGGCGATCGTGAAGAGTGCCTACTGAATACAGGAAGTCAGCGCCGATTTTATCCATTTTGTTAATGAATACCAAACGCGGTACTCCGTATGTTGTCGCTTGACGCCATACAGTTTCTGTTTGGGGCTCAACGCCTGATTGGGCATCAAGAACCGTTACAGCACCATCAAGTACGCGCAGTGAACGTTCAACTTCAACTGTGAAGTCTACGTGTCCTGGAGTATCGATGATGTTAACGCGGTGGCCTTCCCATGAAGCTGTTGTCGCAGCAGATGTGATCGTGATTCCACGCTCTTGCTCCTGCTCCATCCAGTCCATTTGAGAAGCACCTTCATGCGTTTCGCCGATTTTGTGGATACGGCCTGTGTAATACAAAATACGCTCCGTAGTAGTCGTTTTACCGGCATCGATGTGAGCCATGATTCCGATATTACGTGTATGGTCTAAGGAGAACTCTCTAGGCATATGGTCTTTCTCCTTCCGTCTCGAAATAAGATTTTAAGTTTCGCAAGAATTTACCAGCGGTAATGAGCAAATGCTTTGTTGGCTTCTGCCATTTTGTGGATATCTTCACGTTTTTTGACGGAAGCACCAGTGTTGTTGGCAGCATCTAGGATTTCGTTAGCTAGACGCTCTTCCATAGTTTTTTCCCCACGTAGACGTGAGTAGTTCACTAGGTAGCGAAGTCCAAGAGTCGTACGGCGTTCTGGACGAACTTCAACTGGTACTTGGTAGTTAGCTCCACCAACACGGCGAGCGCGAACTTCA
Source organism: Planococcus citreus (assembly GCF_003664125.1). Lineage (GTDB taxonomy): Bacteria > Bacillota > Bacilli > Bacillales_A > Planococcaceae > Planococcus > Planococcus citreus. The sequence goes on along the minus strand of NZ_RCCP01000008.1, from coordinate 28,095 downwards.
AGAACCGGCATGATGTTTTCCAACGCTTGTTCGAATACTTCGATCGGATCTTTCCCGCTGCGTTCTTTAATTAGTTCGAACGCACCGTAGAGGATCTTTTGTGAAGTACCTCTTTTTCCGTCAACCATCAATTTGTTAATTAAACGAGTTACCAATTTCGAACTGTAAATCGGATCTGGCAACACGTCACGTTTAGCTACAGGACCTTTACGAGGCATGTATGTTCCTCCTTTCAACGAAAACTATCGTTAATTCATTGTTATTATTTTTTTGCTTTAGGGCGTTTTGTTCCATATTTAGAGCGTCCTTGCATACGGCCGTTTACTCCAGCAGTATCAAGTGCGCCGCGTACAACGTGGTAACGTACACCCGGAAGGTCTTTTACGCGTCCTCCGCGGATAAGAACAACACTGTGCTCTTGAAGGTTGTGACCTTCGCCGCCGATATATGCATTGACCTCAATTTGGTTTGTCAAACGTACACGCGCGTATTTACGCAATGCGGAGTTTGGTTTTTTCGGTGTCATCGTTCCAACACGTGTGCAGACGCCGCGTTTTTGTGGAGCGCTCAAGTTAGTTTGTGCTTTCTTGAAGCTGTTATACCCCTTGTTCAACGCTGGTGAGTCTGATTTAGTGCTTTTTGGTTTACGAGGCTTGTTAACCAATTGGTTAATTGTAGGCATCGATTTTTCCTCCTCTCAAAAGGTGTTCTAATACCACATATCCAGGTGGTTCATTTTTGGGTAAAAAACAAAGTCTTTGTGATTTCACACAAAAACCGGTATCCAGTAATGCCATCATGGCTACATCCAGCAAAGCTGAACGCTTTTACTGTTTTTGCTTAGTACCTGACGATCATGTTCCTGACATGCAAAGATCGATAATCATCAACCCTTAATATACTATCATTCCCTTAGCGTAACTGTCAACAAAAATTTCAAAAAAAATCCCAGAGAGCTTATCGCTCTCCGGGATTAGTGTTTCTAGCTTATGATTCGCTTCCGACAATCTCTTCTTGCTGGGCTTTTTCGCTTTGCTCGATTTCGATCTGGCGGTAGCGTTGCATGCCAGTCCCTGCTGGAACCAGTTTCCCGATGATGACATTCTCTTTCAGTCCGAGAAGCTCATCGCGTTTTCCTTTGATTGCCGCGTCGGTAAGGACACGAGTCGTTTCTTGGAAGGACGCAGCAGACAAGAACGATTCTGTTTCCAGGGAAGCTTTCGTGATCCCCAGGATGACAGGTCGGCTAGTTGCTGGCATATTGCCGGCAAGCACTGCTTTTTCATTTGCTTCTGTGAACTGGTGAATATCAAGAAGAGAACCTGGCAGCAAGTCAGTATCTCCGGCTTCAATGACGCGGACTTTACGGAACATTTGACGAACCATAACTTCAACGTGCTTATCACCGATTTCTACCCCTTGCATGCGGTAAACTTTTTGAACTTCTTTCAATAGATACAATTGTACAGATTGGACTTCTTTGACTTGAAGCAATTGCTTCGGATCGATAGAGCCGTCTGTCAGCACTTCACCGCGCTTGATTGTATCATCTACTTGAACTTTCAAACGTGCATTGTAAGGCGCCAAGTATTTGCGTGTTTCCACATCGCCTTGAATCGTGATTTCCTTCTGGCCTTCGCGGATTTCATCAATCTCGGTAATCGTACCGGTGATTTCAGAAATAACAGCTTGCCCTTTCGGATTTCTGGATTCGAAGATCTCTTGGATACGTGGCAAACCTTGTGTGATATCGTCTCCTGCTACGCCGCCTGTGTGGAATGTACGCATCGTAAGCTGTGTACCTGGCTCCCCGATGGACTGGGCAGCGATGATTCCGACTGCTTCGCCGACTTCCACTTCGTCGCCTGTAGCAAGGTTCGTACCGTAGCATTTTTTGCAAATGCCGTGTTTTGTATTACAAGTGAATGCAGAGCGGATCGTCACTTCTTTGATGCCGGCTTCGATTACGAGGCGAGCCAAGTCTTGCGTAATAAGTGCGTCTCTTTCTACAATTACTTCTTTTGTTTCCGGGTGACGGACCGTTTTCTTAGCGTGACGGCCGACAATCCGTTCTTCAAGCTCTTCGATGACTTCTGTGCCTTCCATGAGTGCGCCAACCAATAAGCCACGGTCAGTTCCGCAATCATTTTCGCGCACGATAGCATCTTGTGCAACATCGACAAGACGGCGAGTCAAGTAACCGGAGTCAGCTGTTTTCAGTGCTGTATCGGCAAGACCTTTACGTGCACCGTGAGTCGAGATGAAGTATTCAAGTACCGTCAGACCTTCACGGAATGAGGATTTGATCGGAAGTTCGATGATGCGGCCGGCCGGGTTGGCCATGAGTCCGCGCATACCCGCAAGCTGCGTGAAGTTGGACGCGTTACCACGCGCTCCAGAATCACTCATCATGTAGATCGGGTTCAGCGTATCAAGGGATGCCATCAGTTTTTCCTGGATGATATCTTTTGCATTGCTCCAATATGAGATAACGCGTGTGTAGCGCTCTTCTTCCGTAATCAAACCACGGCGGAATTGCTTCATCACTTTATCTACATTGTTCTGGGCTTCAACTAGGATTTCACCTTTGTCAGGCAAGACGACGATATCCGCCACACCAACCGTGATGCCGGCTTGTGTAGAATATTTGAATCCGAGGCTCTTCATGCGGTCAAGCATGCGGGAAGTTTCCGTAATATGGAAACGTTTGAATACTTCTGCAATGATTTCCCCAAGGATTTTCTTCTTGAACGGCGTTACAAGTTCTGACTCCTGGATATGCTTGCGAACATCCGTCGTTGTAGGGACGAAGTATTTCGCAGGTGTTTCCACTTGCAGGTTGTAATCGGTCGGTTCATTGATATAAGGGAACGATTTCGGAAGAATTTCATTGAAAATGACTTTCCCGACTGTCGTCAAAAGAAGCATTTTGTTTTGTTCTTCCGTAAACGTCGGGTTGTTTACCGATCCAGCCTGAACCGCGATACGCGTGTGCAGATGCACATGTCCAGTTTGGTAAGCAATCAATACTTCTTCAGATCCGGAGAACGTAGCCCCTTCGCCTGTTGCGCCTTTGCGCTCTAGCGTCAGGTAATAGTTTCCAAGAACCATATCCTGTGAAGGCGTTACGACCGGTTTTCCATCTTTCGGGTTCAAGATGTTCTGTGCTGCAAGCATTAGAAGACGAGCTTCTGCTTGCGCTTCAGATGAAAGCGGTACGTGGACAGCCATTTGGTCACCATCAAAGTCGGCGTTATAAGCCGTACAAACGAGTGGGTGAAGGCGGATGGCCTTACCTTCGACAAGTGTCGGTTCAAATGCTTGGATACCGAGTCTGTGAAGTGTCGGTGCGCGGTTCAATAGAACCGGGTGCTCCTTGATAACATCTTCAAGTACGTCCCAAACTTCCGAATGGAGACGTTCGATTTTACGCTTCGCGCTCTTAATGTTGTGTGCGAGACCGCGTTCAACCAATTCTTTCATGACGAACGGCTTAAAGAGTTCAATTGCCATGCCTTTAGGCAAGCCGCATTGATACATCTTCAAGTTCGGTCCTACGACGATTACAGAACGTCCCGAGTAATCGACACGTTTTCCGAGCAAGTTCTGGCGGAAACGCCCTTGCTTCCCTTTCAACATATGAGAAAGAGATTTCAATGGGCGGTTACCAGGACCTGTAACCGGACGGCCGCGACGACCGTTGTCGATCAATGCATCAACAGCTTCTTGAAGCATGCGTTTTTCGTTCTGAACGATGATGCTTGGCGCACCAAGGTCAAGCAAACGCTTAAGGCGGTTGTTACGGTTGATGACACGGCGGTAAAGGTCGTTCAAGTCAGAGGTCGCAAAACGGCCACCGTCTAACTGAACCATCGGACGCAATTCGGGCGGGATGACAGGAAGGACATCCAAAATCATCCAATCCGGGTTGTTTCCAGAGTTGCGGAAAGACTCTACTACTTCAAGGCGTTTGATCGCACGTGTGCGGCGCTGGCCTTGTGCAGATTTAAGTTCTTCTTTCAACGCATCTGTTTCGCGTTCCAAATCAATTTCCTGAAGCAAACGTTTGATCGCTTCAGCACCCATTGCTGCTTGGAACTTCTTGCCGAATTTATCGCGGTATGCGCGATATTCTTTTTCGGAAAGCAATTGTTTTTTCTCGAGCGGTGTATCCGCCGGATCGATTACTACGTAAGAAGCAAAATAGATAACTTCTTCCAAAGAACGCGGGGACATATCCAAGATAAGACCCATGCGGCTTGGGATTCCTTTGAAATACCAAATATGGGAAACCGGTGCTGCAAGCTCGATATGGCCCATGCGCTCACGGCGCACTTTTGAACGGGTTACTTCGACGCCACAGCGATCACAGACGACACCTTTATAACGGACGCGTTTGTATTTTCCGCAATGGCATTCCCAGTCTTTTGTAGGACCGAAAATACGTTCACAGAACAAACCGTCTTTTTCAGGCTTTAACGTACGGTAGTTGATTGTTTCTGGTTTCTTGACTTCCCCATAGGACCATGAGCGAATTTTATCGGGTGATGCCAATCCGATTTTCATATACTCAAAATTATTTACATCTATCAAGGAGCCTACCTCCCTTTTGTCTCGAGTTTCTGTACGGCTCTTCCTCGTTTATGGCTAAATCGATAAGTTTCCGCCCGGCGCTATGCCGGACGGTTTCTTCTATATATACGTTATTCAATCGTGCCTACTGGTGATTCTTCGTCAGCGATCGGCAGGATATTCAGTGAATCTGCAGGTTGAAGATCGTCTTCTTCATCCAAATCGCGCAATTCGATTTCTTCATCGTCGATTGTGAGCATCTTAACGTCCATGCCCAAACTTTGAAGCTCTTTGATCAATACTTTGAAGGATTCCGGAACGCTTGGTTCTGGAACACTTTCACCTTTGACAATCGCTTCGTACGTTTTCACACGGCCGACCACGTCATCTGATTTAACTGTCAAGATTTCTTGGAGTGTATGTGCAGCACCGTATGCTTCAAGTGCCCAAACTTCCATCTCCCCGAAACGCTGACCGCCAAATTGCGCTTTACCGCCGAGTGGCTGTTGCGTAACCAGTGAGTAAGGTCCAGTTGAACGTGCATGGAGTTTATCGTCAACCATGTGTGCCAGTTTAATCATGTACATGATCCCGACAGATACGCGGTTGTCGAATGGCTCACCGGAGCGGCCATCATAAAGGATGGTTTTTCCGTCGCGTGGCATCCCGGCTTCTTCCATTGTTTCCCAGACATCTTCTTCATTCGCGCCATCAAATACGGATGATGCCATGTGAAGGCCTAGAGAACGAGAAGCCATACCAAGGTGAAGTTCAAGCACCTGTCCGATATTCATACGGGACGGAACACCAAGCGGGTTCAACATGATATCGATCGGCGTGCCATCCGGCATGAACGGCATGTCTTCTTCCGGCAAGATGCGGGAAATAACACCTTTGTTCCCGTGACGTCCGGCCATCTTGTCCCCGACGGAGATTTTCCGTTTTTGGACAATATAAGCACGTACCAATTGGTTGACGCCCGGCGGCAATTCGTCGCCGTCTTCGCGGTTGAAGATTTTCACATCAAGTACGATCCCGCCTGCACCGTGAGGCACACGCAAGGAAGTATCGCGTACTTCACGCGCTTTTTCACCGAAGATTGCATGAAGCAGGCGTTCTTCTGCTGTCAGTTCCGTAACCCCTTTAGGCGTTACTTTACCGACTAGGATGTCGCCATCTTTCACTTCAGCACCGACACGGATGATGCCGCGGTCGTCTAAGTTGCGCAAAGCATCTTCGCCGACGTTCGGGATATCGCGCGTGATTTCTTCAGGCCCGAGTTTTGTATCACGGGAATCGGATTCGTATTCTTCAATATGGACTGACGTGTAGACGTCATCTTTAACGAGGCGCTCACTCATGATGATCGCATCCTCATAGTTAAAGCCATCCCAAGTCATGAATCCGACAAGCACGTTACGGCCAAGTGCCATTTCGCCGCGTTCCATTGAAGGTCCATCGGCTAGGATATCGCGTTTTTCTACACGATCGCCGACTTTGACGATCGGGCGCTGGTTATAGCTGGTACCTTGGTTTGAACGGATGAATTTTTGCAGGCGGTACGTATCCACATCGCCTTTGACTTCATTGCCTTCTACGTTTTCGATGCGGCGAACGCGGATTTCTTTCGCTTCAACGAATTCAACAATTCCGCCATGCTTCGCGATTACGGCAGCACCTGAATCACGTGCAGCCAAGTGCTCCATGCCAGTTCCGACAAACGGAGCTTCTGGATTCAATAGAGGCACAGCTTGGCGCTGCATGTTCGCTCCCATCAATGCACGGTTGGAGTCATCGTTTTCAAGGAACGGAATACAAGCAGTCGCAACAGACACGACTTGTTTTGGAGAAACATCCATATAATCGATGCTAGAACGGCTGTAAACAGTGTTCTCGCCGCGGAAGCGGGCAACGACTTCTTCTTCGACAAACGATCCGTCTTCATTCAAGCGCGAATTCGCCTGAGCGACAACATAGTTGTCTTCTTCATCAGCCGTTAAATAGTCGATTTGGTCGGTGACTTTATTCGTCTCCGGATCGACGCGGCGATAAGGTGTTTCGATGAATCCGAATTTATTCACTTTCGCAAATGTTGAAAGCGTGTTAATCAAGCCGATGTTCGGGCCCTCAGGCGTTTCGATCGGGCACATGCGGCCATAGTGAGAGTAGTGAACGTCACGCACTTCAAAGCCGGCGCGTTCACGTGTCAAACCACCGGGCCCAAGCGCAGATAGACGGCGTTTATGCGTCAATTCAGCAAGCGGGTTCGTTTGGTCCATGAACTGGGACAATTGGGAGCTGCCGAAGAACTCTTTAATCGATGCAATAACCGGGCGGATATTAATCAATTGCTGCGGTACGATCGATTGCGTGTCGTTGATCGACATACGCTCGCGCACCACGCGCTCCATACGGGACAAACCGATACGGAATTGGTTCTGTAGAAGTTCGCCAACTGAACGCAGACGACGGTTACCTAGGTGGTCAATATCATCTGTGTTGCCGACGCCATGCAGCAAGTTGAAGAAGTAGCTGATAGACGAGATGATATCCGCAGGCGTTACGTTTTTGATCTTGTCTTCGATATATGCATTGCTGATAACAGTGATTTCTTTTTGCTCATCGTCATTTGGCGCATAGATTTTAATGGATTGAAGTGTTACGTCGTCTTCAAGAACGCCTCCAGCTTGGGAAACGGTATGGAAACCAACGCCATTCTCCAAATTAGGGATCAAGCGGTCAAGGACACGGCGGTCAATAACAGTTCCAGCTTCTACTAAAATTTCGCCCGTTTCAGGATCGACGAGTGTTTCTGCAATCGTCTGATTAAACAAGCGGTTTTTAATATGAAGCTTTTTGTTCATCTTGTAACGGCCGACATTCGCCAAGTCATAGCGTTTTGGGTCGAAGAAACGCGAGTAAAGTAAGCTCTTAGCGCTCTCTACTGTCGGTGGCTCTCCAGGGCGAAGGCGTTCGTAAATTTCAAGAAGCGCTTTTTCCGTGTTTTCGGTGTTATCTTTTTCCAAAGTGTTTTGCAAATACTCGTTATCGCCGAGCAATTCAATGATTTCCTGATCGGAACCAAAGCCTAATGCACGCAGAAGAACCGTTACAGGCAATTTGCGTGTGCGGTCGATACGTACGTATACGACATCTTTTGCATCGGTTTCATACTCAAGCCATGCACCACGATTTGGAATGACAGTAGCGCCAAAACCTCGTTTGCCGTTTTTATCTGTCTTGTCGTGGAAATAAACACTTGGCGAGCGGACTAATTGCGAAACGATGACGCGCTCTGCGCCGTTGATGACGAAAGTTCCAGTCTCCGTCATCAATGGGAAATCACCCATGAAGACATCCTGTTCTTTCACTTCATCCGTTTCTTTGTTGTGAAGACGCACTTTTACGCGAAGTGGTGCTGCGTAAGTAACGTCCCGTTCTTTCGATTCATCAACCGGGTACTTAGGATCCGCTAGGCTGTAGTCGACGAATTCCAAGGAAAGGTTTCCTGTGAAATCTTCGATTGGTGAAATGTCGCGGAACATTTCACGAAGCCCCTCTTCTAAGAACCATTCGTAAGAAGACGATTGGATCTCAATCAGATTCGGGAGATCTAGAACTTCACTGATTCTCGAAAAACTTCTGCGTTGACGATGCTGACCGTACTGAACTAGTTGACCTGTCAACTTATTCACCCCTCAATAAAACGATTATAGGACTTTGCGACATCTGTAAAATAGTGTATGATATCGAAAAGACAAAAAGAAAACGAGACCGCATATGAGCTCATTTTCGGTTTACACATGTTAAAACTGGCCGCCATGCTCTGCCCGAAAAAGGGCAAACGACCTCAAAATAATATTTTTTGCATTTTATTATAATATCACAGGCGTTTTGTCAAGTCAAACTTTTCTGGCCTCGAAAATAAAGTAACCTTTCTTCTTATCAGCCACCCGAACCTCACCAAACAACTGCTGCAATTTCTCTTCAGTCGAAGGGGCTCCCTGCTTTTTCTGTATAACAACCCATAACGATCCGGAAGCCACAAGTTTTGCATACGCTTCTTCATAAAACCGGAAAATCGTCTCTTTACCCGCACGAATTGGCGGATTTGTTAAAATAGCGCCGAATCCTTGTTGCTCAACATTGGACAAGCCGTCGCTTTCATAGACTGAAACATTTTCAACACCGTTTAACACGGTGTTTTTTTGTGCGAGTTCAATGGCTCTGGCATTAATGTCCACCATGTGCACATGTCTTTGTGGAAATGCTTTGGCGATAGCCATTCCGATCGGTCCATACCCACAACCCACATCGAGGATAGGCCCTTCTACAGACGGTTCATCAAACGCCTCAATCAATAGCCGCGAACCGAAATCGACATCATTTTTACTGAAAACGCCTGAATCCGTTTGAAACCGGAACGTCTCGCCCCGCAATGTGTAGGTCCACTCTTGGGGTTTGCTTTTAGTTTGAGGATTTTTGGAATAATAGTGTTGGGACATACGGAGCCCTCCTTCCATCATACAATCTCAAGTTCTCACTGGATTGGATTTAAAAAGAAGAAAAAGCCCGTCGGTGAATACTGACGAGCTTTCTTTCTTATAATATAGGTGAATTATTTAACTTCTACAGAAGCGCCAACTTCTTCAAGTTTAGCTTTGATTTCTTCAGCTTCTTCTTTAGTAGCGCCTTCTTTAAGAGCTTTAGGAGCTTCGTCAACAAGACCTTTCGCTTCTTTCAAGCCAAGGCCTGTAACTTCGCGAACAACTTTGATGACTTTGATTTTTTGGTCGCCAGCAGAGTTAAGGATTACGTCGAACTCAGTTTGCTCTTCTTCAGCAGCGCCACCAGCAGCAGCTGCAGCAACTGGAGCAGCAGCAGTTACGCCGAACTCGTCTTCGATTGCTTTTACTAGGTCGTTAAGTTGAAGAATTGTCATTTCTTTGATTGCGTCTAGAATTTGTTCTTGTGTCATTATAATTTCCTCCTATGATAGGTAATTTTTTGTCGTACTCAGGATGCTAAGAGATTAAGCGCCCTGTTCTTCTTTTTGGTCTGCAACTGCTTTTGTAGTAGCAGCGAAGTTGCGGACTGGAGCTTGTAGTACGCTGAGTAGCATAGACAATAGGCCATCGCGTGATGGAAGTTCAGCAAGAGCTTTCATTTCATCTGCAGATGCAACATTGCCTTCGATGATACCGGCTTTAATTTCTAGTGCTTCGTTGCCTTTTGCGAAATCGTTGATGATTCGCGCTGGAGCAACGACGTCTTCGTTCGAGAATGCGATAGCGTTCGGTCCTGTGAAGTGTTCGTTGATCGCTTCAAGGCCGTGAACTTCTGTCGCGCGGCGAGTCATGGAGTTTTTGTAAACTTTAAACTCGATGCCTTCCTCACGAAGCTGTTTACGAAGTTCTGTAAGTTGGGCAACGTTCAAACCGCGATAGTCAACAACGACAACCGATGCAGCAGCGTTGAATTTGTCAGCGATTGTTTGCACAACAACTTTTTTCGTTTCAATTGCTTTGCTCATGTGGGCACCTCCTATAGATTTGTCATTCATACCGTCCGTCCATAAGAAAAGCCTCTGGTCCAGTACAGACGCAGAGGCATAAAATCAGCATCAATTAAGATGGAATCTGAATTCATCATGTCCTCGGCAGGGATTCATTAAGCGGCAAGCCGCCCCTACTGTCTGCGGTACAAATGGTTATTTCACAACTTCGCCAGTATAACGAAGTTGTGAAAGAATGTCAATATTTTATTTAACTACTACTTTTGCAGGGTCTACTTTGACAGCAGGTCCCATTGTAGTCGTTACGTTTAGTGATTTCATGTACGTGCCTTTAGCAGCAGATGGCTTAGCTTTCAAGATCACGTCATAGATTGCTTGCAAGTTTTCAGCAAGTTTGTCGTCTTCGAAAGACACTTTGCCGATCGGCGCGTGAATGATACCGGATTTTTCTGCACGGTATTCCACTTTACCAGCCTTGATTTCCTGAACAGCTTTCGCTACATCAAATGTAACAGTTCCTGTTTTCGGGTTTGGCATCAAGCCTTTTGGTCCAAGAACGCGTCCAAGTTTACCAACTTCGCCCATCATGTCCGGAGTAGCGACGATAACGTCGAATTCGAACCAGCCTTGTTGGATTTTCTGGATGTACTCAGCATCGCCGACATAGTCAGCGCCTGCTTCTTGAGCTTCTTTCAGTTTATCGCCTTTAGCAAAAACCAAAACGCTTTGAGTTTTACCAGTACCGTTTGGAAGCACGACTGCCCCACGGATTTGCTGGTCATTTTTACGCGTGTCGATTCCTAGGCGGAAAGCGACTTCTACAGTAGCGTCGAAGTTAACTGTGCTTGCCTTTTTTGCAAGTTCGATAGCTTCTTTCGCTTCGTAGAGCTTAGAACGGTCGATCAGTTTTGCTGCTTCTTGCAGCTTTTTGCCTGTTTTAGCCATTTTAAACGTCCTCCTTGTTGTGGTCTAACGGATTGAACCTCCCACGATTAAGGGCTGCGCTGTTCGCGTTGAACTGCGCAACCCATCCAAAAACAACTTCTTGAAATTAGTCTTCGATTGTAATGCCCATGCTGCGAGCAGTACCTTCAACCATCAACATTGCAGCTTCAACTGAAGCGGCATTTAGATCTGGCATTTTAGTTTCTGCGATTTCGCGAACTTGGTCGCGTTTCACAGTCGCTACTTTATTGCGGTTCGGTTCACCTGAACCTGATTCAATACCTGCTGCTTTCTTCAATAGAACTGCAGCTGGCGGAGTTTTCGTAATGAAAGTAAATGAACGGTCTTCAAATACCGAAATCTCAACCGGAATAATAAGTCCTGCTTGTTCAGCAGTACGCGCGTTAAATTCTTTACAGAAGCCCATGATGTTGACGCCTGCTTGACCTAGTGCTGGTCCTACTGGCGGCGCTGGGTTAGCTTTTGCTGCAGGAATCTGCAATTTTACGACTTTAACTACTTTTTTAGCCACGAAACACACCTCCTTAAGTCCGTGATGTGGTAATAGGGTTGCCCCTCCCACTCATATCTGTCCGTCAACTTGATTTTCGTTGATAGAATTAATTGGTTTGTACAGATGCTGCGCTTTGGCAGTCTGACCTATGAAATGATACCACCATTGCAAAAAAATAGCAAGGGGCGTTGTTATACTTTTTGGACCTGCTCGAAATCGAGTTCCATTTTCGTTTCGCGCCCAAAGATGTCGATCGACACTTTGACTTTGCCTTTCGTGTCATCGATTTCCTCGACTTTCCCTTGGAAGTTGGCGAATGGCCCTTCCATTACTTCGACGGTGTCAGCGACTGCGAAATCGATATCCACTTTGCGTTCGGTCATGCCCATTTGCTTGAGGATGAAATCAACTTCTTCTTCTAAAAGAGGCGTCGGTTTCGCTCCCCCGCCCGATGAACCGATAAATCCGGTCACACCCGGCGTATTGCGGACGACGTACCAAGACTCATCCGTCATGACTAGTTCTACTAGCACGTAACCCGGGAAGGTTTTGCGCATGACTGTGCGTTTTTTTCCGTCTTTGAAATCTGTTTCCTGTTCTTCAGGGATGATGACGCGGAAGATCAAATCTTCCATTCCCATTGTTTCTACGCGCTTTTCCAGGTTCGCTTTTACCTTATTTTCATAACCGGAATACGTATGGACTACATACCAATTTTTCTCCATATTCGAGCGGACTAAGCGTCCATCCCTCCTTTTTTACAAATGAAAAAACCCGTTCCATGGAATGACGGGCTATTTTTCGTTATTCTTATGACTGTGTTACAGTGCCAGGAACCAACGGAATAATTCCGATATGCCGGTATCGATCAATGCGAAGAAAAGAGCCATGAAGATGACCGTTGACAAGACGACGATTGTATAGCGCGTCAATTCCTTGCGTTTTGGCCAGCTGACTTTTCTCATTTCCGAAACGACATTTTTAAAGAAATCGCCAATGTTACCCATTATCGTAAAAACCTCCGAATTTCAAAATCACTCTATATCGTCCGGCATTCAAAGTAATACTATTTCGTTTGTTTATGCACGGTATGCTCGTTGCAATGAGCACAGAATTTTTTGAGTTCCAAACGTGTGCTTGAATCCGCTTTCGCAGGTACCGCATAATTGCGGGAAGCACATTTCGAGCAGCTCAACACGATTTTTTTAGCCATTATTCTCACCTTGCTCTATTTTACAGCTTTTTCAAGAGTATCATCATAAAAACTTGCTGTCAATAGTACTTACGAGGACCGGCTTTCACTCGCCTGCAGATGCCGCTCAAGTTTCCGCTTGACCCGCTGCAAGGCATTGTCGATTGATTTTACATGCCGTTCCAGCTTTTCAGAGATTTCCTGATAAGACTGCCCATCGAGATATAGCGTCAACACTTCACGTTCCAGTTCACTCAACACTTCATCCATTTTGCCTTCCATGTACCGGAATTCTTCATTATGGATCATCAATTCTTCCGGGTCGTCCGCGCCGCTTCCGGCAAGCACATCCATCAATGTCCGGTCCGACTCTTCATCGTAGATCGGCTTGTCGAGAGAGACATAAGAATTCAGCGGGATATGCTTCTGGCGAGTGGCTGTCTTGATCGCCGTGATGATCTGGCGGACGATGCATAGCTCTGCAAATGCGCGGAATGAAGACAGTTTATCGCTCCTGAAGTCACGGATCGCTTTGTACAAGCCGATCATGCCTTCTTGGATGATGTCTTCTTTATCTGCGCCAATGAGAAAATAGGAACGGGCTTTCATCCGCACAAACGGACGGAACTTGGTGATAAGAAAATCCAAGGCTTCCGTATTGCCGCTATGGACCAGACCGACAAGTTCTTCATCTGCCATTTCAGTAAAGTTACGGTTGCGAACTTGCTCAAAATTTTCCACGGGTGATCCCTCCGATTGGGTGAGCCTCGATATTTCCAGTATACAGGAAGAAAAATTTGAGCGTCAACAGTTCATTTGAGGCCTCGTCGCCATTTTTCGAAAATTTCTGCCACTTCTCCTTCAAGTGGAATCTTGGAGATGGAGCGCTGCTCTTGGATCTCACGCACTTTCTTTGCAATGCGCTTGTCAATTTCCTCCATCTCGATTTCCAATTCACGCGCGGAGATGCGCAAAGCTCCTTTAGCAAAAATCACCCATTGTTCGGTCGAGTCGGATGTGGCGACGTAAATTTGGTCGCGCCGGCTATTCAGGCTGATCGCCAGCTTTTCAATCCGTTCATCGGCCGTCTCACTGGAACGGGTGAAAATGACTTCCACTTCGCTGTGCAAATTTTTCGCTTCGATGCCGGGCACCAGATGGGCATCGAACACAATGATGACGCGCCACCCTTTGAACCCTTGATATTCGGCCATCCGTTCGATCAACCGGTCGCGCGCGTCTGCCAGGCGTTCTTTCTTCAGCGCTGTTAGTTCTGCCCAATCGCCAATGATGTTATAACCATCTACCAGCAGAATATTCATGGCATCACCCGATTGGATGGCGCTTGCGGTAGACTTCATACATCAACAGGCTGGCAGCCACCGATGCATTCAACGAAGTCACATGGCCGACCATCGGCAATTGATAAAGGAAGTCGCATTTATCGCGCAAGATGCGGCTCATGCCTTTGCCTTCGCTGCCGATGATGACGGCAAGTGGCAAGGTCGCATCCATGCGCCTGTAGTCCACCGATTCTTTGGCGTCGGTGCCGGCGATCCATACGCCACGCTTTTTCAATTCATCGACCGTCTGAGACAAATTATTAACGCGCACAACCGGCACGTGTTCAATCGCCCCAGTCGATGATTTCGCGACAACGCCGGTCAAGCCGACTGCACGGCGCTGCGGGATGATCAAGCCGTGGGCGCCCACGGCATCTGCCGTGCGCATGATCGACCCAAGATTATGCGGGTCTTCCAGTTCATCGAGGATGAGGAAGAACGGATCTTCTTGCTTGTCTTGGGCTTTCGCGAACAACTCTTCCAGTTCTGCATAGCGGTACGCCGCGACTGCTGCGGCAATTCCCTGGTGATTGGTATCAGTCAGCCCATCGATTTTCTTCTTCGGGACAAACTGCACCAGTACTTTTTGTTCTTTTGCCAATTGCAGAAGTTCTGCAATGCCTTTTTTCTGGACGCCTTCCGCGACCCAGATTTTATTGATGTCGTGCTTGGCGCGCAATGCTTCTAGCACCGGATTTTTGCCTCCGATGATTTCAGGTGTTTCCTCCGTCATTTGACCACTCCTCTCGGCTCTTCAGCGATGCTGATGGCATAATTGATCAACTCATCCAGCCGCTCCTGCTCTTCTTTTAAATACAACCAGCCGAGCACCGCTTCAAAGGCGGTGCTGAAATTATAGGTCTGGACATCGGTATTTCTCGGTACCGAACCGGATTTTGCATTGCGGCCCCTCCGCATGATGGCAAGCTCCGTTTCAGTCAGGACGCCTTCATCAACAAAGCGCTTCAAAATGAACGCCTGGGACTTAGCCGAAACGAACGCCGTCGAAGACCGGTGAAGGATATTCGGCTTCACACGGCCCGCGTGAAGCAAGTGTGCACGCACTGCCGTCTCGTAAACGGCATCTCCCATATAAGCGAGTGCCAAGGCATTCAATTGATCAACGTCTTGTTTTCTCAATACCATGCCGATTAGCCTCTCTTCCAGCGTGTACCTTGCGCTGTATCTTCCAAAATGATGTTCTGTTCTTTCAATTGGTCGCGGATTTCATCCGATCTTGCGAAATCACGGTTTTTGCGTGCTTCGATACGCTCTTCCAATAATGCTTCAATTTCCGCATCCAAAAGCTCCGATTGCGCAAACGGCAAGCCAAGAACTTCCACCAACTCATCAAACACATCGATGAAAGTTTGAAGAACCGGTTCAGCCGTCTGTTTCTCAAGCAAGTAAGTATTCGCAAGTTTCGACAGGTCGAACAGCTTTGAGATGGCATTCGCCGTATTGAAATCATCGTCCATTGTTTCGATGAATTCCTGCTTGATCGCTTCGATTTTCGACAGCCAAATATCGTTATGGTCGCCAAGGCCGGCTGAATTCTCCAAGCGGTGTTTAACATTGCCATACGCCGTACGGATCCGCTCCATCCCGGCTTTTGCGTCTTCTACCAATCCTTTGGAGTAATTGATCGGATGGCGATAATGAACCGACAGCATAAACAAACGCAATACTTGCGGGTCAAGTTCTTTTAGAATGTCATTGACCAATACGAAGTTATTCAAGGACTTGGACATTTTTTCGTTTTCAATATTAATATACCCGTTATGCATCCAATAACGCGCAAACGGCTTGCCCGTATAAGCTTCCGATTGGGCGATTTCATTTTCATGGTGTGGGAACGTCAAATCCTGGCCGCCGGCATGGATATCGATCGTATCGCCAAGGTGTTCTCTTGCCATCACCGAGCATTCGATATGCCAGCCCGGGCGTCCTTTGCCCCATGGGCTTTCCCAGGAAATTTCGCCAGGTTTTGCCGCTTTCCATAATACGAAATCCAGGGCATCCTGTTTTTTATCGCCAGCTTCGATACGGGCGCCGACTTTCAATTCATCTACCGACTGATGGGATAATTTCCCATATCCGTCGAATTTACGCGTATGGTAATACACATCGCCTTGCGATTCATAGGCATAGCCTTTTTCGATGAGCGCTTCAATAAACTCCACGATTTGCGGCATATGCCCCGTAACACGCGGATGGACATCTGCTTCTGCGCAGCCGAGTGCTTTCGTGTTGTCGAAATATGCAGTGATAAAGCGTTCTGCAATTTCCGGCACTTCCTCGCCAAGTTCATTTGCCGCTTTGATTAATTTATCGTCGACATCCGTGAAATTCGATACATATTTTACGTCGTACCCGCGGTATTCCAAGTAACGGCGCACTGTGTCATACACGATGACTGGGCGGGCGTTACCGATATGGATGTAGTTGTAGACAGTCGGGCCGCACACATACATTTTCACTTTGCCTTCTTCAAGCGGCACGAACGCTTCTTTTTGACGCGTCAATGAATTAAAAATCTGGATACTCATAGTAACTTCCCTTCTTCCTGCTGCTGGTTATTTTCTCTTTTCAATTGTTCCACTTCACGCTGCAAGGCAGCGATTTTCATTTCCATGCCATCGCATTTATCCATGACCGGATCCGGCATGTTCTGGTGGTTTAAATCTCGCTTTTTCACTTTAACGCCGTCCTGAATGACGACTTTTCCTGGGATGCCGACAACCGTCGAATTCGGCGGCACGTCTTTCAAAACGACCGATCCCGCTCCGACTTTGGAGTTTTCGCCTACCGTAATCGAGCCGAGCACTTTGGCGCCTGTCGCGACCAGCACGTTATCTGCGAGTGTCGGATGGCGTTTCCCGCGCTCTTTGCCGGTTCCCCCAAGTGTAACGCCTTGATAGAGCGTCACATCGTTGCCGATTTCACAGGTTTCCCCAACAACGACACCCATGCCGTGGTCGATAAACAAACGCCGGCCGATGACGGCACCCGGATGGATTTCAATTCCTGTGAAGAAGCGGCTGACTTGGGAAATCGCCCGCGCGATGAAAAACAGTTTCTTCTTAAAGAAGAAATGCGCCAAACGGTGGGCCCAGATGGCGTGCAGTCCGGCGTACGTCAGCACCACTTCAAAATAACTGCGGGCAGCAGGGTCTTGTTCAAAAATAACATCAATATCTTCTTTCAATAATTTCCACATCCGGCATTCTCCTTTCTGTTCCAATATAAAAAGCGCCCCTGTCAATTGCTTGACAGAGACGCTTTCCCGCGCGGTTCCACTCTGATTAAAAGGACATGTCCTTTTCTCTCGAAGCCTTTAACGCAGGCAAACGTCTGGTCTACTCGTTTCGACTCAGCACTCGGGGAGGCATTTCAGGAACGCAGCGGCACAGGTCACTTACAGCCGGTGATGACCCTCTCTTTTGAGCATGCTTTCCTTACTTCTTCCCGTCAACGTTTTGATAATTGGTAAATTCATTGTACACGCTTATGCGCATAAGTCAAAACTTTATGCCCCTGCGTATTGGCCGACGCGCGCAATCGCTTTTTCCTTGCCAAGAAGCGCAATCGCATCCGGCAATTCCGGTCCGTGCGTCTGCCCTGTCGTCACGACGCGGATCGGCATGAAGAGGTTTTTCCCTTTATGGCCAGTCGCTTTTTGTACCGCTTTGATCGCGGATTTGATTTCAGCCGGTTCGAACGCGTCTAAAGAAGCTAGCTGCTCTTTGAAAGCCGCCATGACTTCCGGTACTTGTTCGCCACTCAAGACTTCTTTTTCGGCTTCGCCGTAATGAAGATCGTCCGTAAAGAACAAGTCGGACAACTCGACGATTTCTGCGCCAAAGCTCAATTGGTCATGGTACAAGGCGATCAATTTCTCTGCCCACTGCGCTTGCTCTTCCGATAATTCCTCCGGCAGCTTGCCTGCTTTTTGAAGATGTGGCAATGCTAGTCCCACCACTTCTTCAAGCGACATTTGCTTGATGTATTGGTTGTTCATCCATGTCAATTTTTGCTTATCGAACATCGACGGCGATTTCGACAAACGCTCGGTGTCGAAAATGCGGATCAATTCTTCTTTCGAGAAGATCTCTTCTTCGCCTTCTGGAGACCAGCCGAGCAGCGCAAAGAAGTTAAACAGCGCTTCCGGAATATAGCCAAGGTCTTTGTACTGGGAAATGAACTGGATAATCGACTCGTCGCGCTTCGATAGCTTCTTGCGATCTTCGTTGACGATCAAGGTCATGTGTCCGTAAGTTGGATGATCCCAGCCGAACGAATCGTAGACCATTTGCTGTTTCGGCGTATTCGACAAATGCTCTTCCCCGCGGAACACGTGGGTGATCTTCATCAAATGGTCATCGATGACCACTGCGAAGTTATACGTCGGGATGCCGTTCGTCTTCACGACAACCCAGTCGCCGACATCTTTTGATTCGAATGAAATCTCGCCGCGCACCATGTCATCGAATTTATACGTGACGTCCGCCGGCACTTTCATGCGAAGGGAATACGTCTCGCCAGCCGCTTCTTTTTCAGCCACTTCTTCGGCCGTCAAATTGCGGCAAGTCCCGCTGTACTGAGGTGCCGCAACACCAGAGGCGCGCTGGGCTTCACGTTCTTTCTCAAGCGTATCCGGCGTACAGAAGCATTTGTAGATATCGCCTTTTTCCAATAGCTCATCAGCATATTTTTTGTAAATATCCAAACGCTCCATCTGGCGATATGGGCCGTATTCTCCGCCCACGTCGATCGACTCGTCGTGCTCGATGCCGAGCCATTTCAAGTTGTCAATCTGGGACATGACGCCCGTTTCAATATTGCGGGCAGTATCCGTGTCTTCGATGCGGACGATGAATTTGCCATTCATATGGCGAGCATATAAATAATTAAATAGCGCTGTGCGGGCTCCGCCGATATGTAAATGGCCGGTCGGGCTCGGTGCATAGCGTACGCGTGTTTCTTGTGTCATTTGGTTTCCTCCTAAAATTGCCTTAATCCTTTAGTTATTCTATCACTCCGGAACGTCCAGCGAAAGCGGGCGCTGATTGAGTAGAATGACCGCGAGCGCCGCGATTCCCTCTTCCCGGCCGGTAAAGCCGAGATGTTCGGATGTCGTCGCTTTGACGTTCACTTGCGAAATATCCGCTTCTAATAGCTCCGCAATCGATGCGCGCATTTGCTCGATATAAGGCGCAAGCTTCGGTTTTTGCGCAATGACCGTGCAATCGACATTGCCGAGTTCATAACCCTGCTCTTTGACGTATTCCCAAATATGCGTCAGCAATTTCTTGGAATCGGCATCTTTAAATTCCGGATCGGTATCCGGGAAATGTTTGCCGATATCTCCCCCGCCGATTGCGCCGAGTGCTGCGTCCGTGATCGTATGCAATAGCACATCCGCATCCGAATGGCCGAGAAGCCCGCGGTCGTGTTCGATTTCAACGCCGCCTAAAATAAACGGGCGCCCTTCTGCCAATTGATGCACATCGTATCCTTGTCCAATTCGTATCATGATTATTCCTCCTGTAATCGACTCTCAAGAATCGCTTTTCCATAAATCAAATCATCCGGTGTCGTCATCTTGACGTTCTCATACGTACTTTCGACAATCTGCACCGGGTGTCCCGTCCGTTCGACAAGCATCGCCTCGTCCGTCCCGAGGAACCCGTCGGCTTGCGCCCGTTGCGCCGCTTCCATCAAGAGTTTGTAACGGAATGCCTGCGGCGTCTGGATCATCCACAGCTCCGCACGATCCACCGTTTCGGTAATGACGCCTTCGCGAACTTTTTTGATCGTGTCTTTTACCGGCACGCCGGCAATCGCAGCGCCGGATTCATTTGCCCGCTCCACCAACTCGCGAATGACAGCTGGGCTGATGAACGGCCGCGCAGCGTCATGCACGAGCACGACTTCGGATTGTCTTGCCATTTCAAGGCCCGCGCGCACGCTGTCTTGCCGCTCCGCTCCACCTGCTGCATAGCCTTTGACTTTCTTGATTCCATAATGCTCGACATACTTCTCGATCAGTTCGCGCTCATCTTCTTTAACCGCAAGCCACATGCCCTCACAATCCGGGTCCCGGTCAAACACTTCCAATGTATAAATGAAAATCGGTTTGCCGGACAGCTCAAGCAATAATTTATTGCGGTCGGCTTTCATTCGTTTCCCGCTGCCAGCAGCAGGCAATACGACTGTATATTTCATGACAGACATCCTTTATTTTTTTGATCCATTTTTCTTCACAGCCAGACCTTTAGGCTTGGCAAAAATCATCCGTCCTGCAGAAGT
Organism: Planococcus citreus; assembly: GCF_003664125.1. Classification (GTDB taxonomy): domain Bacteria; phylum Bacillota; class Bacilli; order Bacillales_A; family Planococcaceae; genus Planococcus; species Planococcus citreus. The sequence continues at coordinate 7,702 of NZ_RCCP01000008.1, read as the reverse complement.
CTGCAATACGCTTGTCACTACGACGTCGATCGCTTCGCCAATATGGCCTTTGCCTTCTTCGATGACAATCATCGTGCCATCATCCAAATACGCGACTCCTTGATTTTGCTCTTTGCCGTCTTTAATGACGACCACATGCATCTCCTCGCCCGGTATGACGACAGGCTTCACTGCATTGGCGAGGTCATTGATATTCAAGACCGGCACATTATGGAGCTCACACACTTTATTCAAATTAAAATCATTCGTCACAACTTTCCCACCCATTTTCTGGGCTGCGCGCATGAGCTTCATATCGACTTCAGCCGCATCGCCAAAATCCTCTTCCGTAATCATGATCGCCCCTACGCGCTCTGTCTGCAGGCGCTTCAGGATATCGAGTCCCCGTCTGCCGCGTGTGCGCTTCAACGTGTCGGACGAATCCGCAATGTGCTGAAGCTCTGCAATCACAAATTGTGGCACGACGAACGTCCCTTCCATAAATCCGGTCTCTGAAATATCCGCAATCCGCCCATCGATGATGACGCTCGTATCGAGCAATTTATACACCGATTTTTCCACCGGTTCATCTTCTGGCTTTTTGCCGTTAGAAAGTTTGGCAGGCGCGAGCATCCCCGTCAGTTCATCGCGTTTTTGGAAACCGACCTGGAATCCCAAATAACCGAGAACAACGGAAAGAATGATCGGCGCCACTGTCGCAATTAATGGCACATCAATAGTATTTAAGGCAAAGCCGATCAAAAAGGCAACCACCAAGCCAATAATCATCCCAAGCGAGCCAAACAGCAAATCCGCTGTCGGGGCATGGAGCAGTTTGCCCTCCATCCATTTCATGAAATGGACAATCGAATCGACAAACAATAATGACAATACATAAAAAATCGCAGCACCGATAATGGCAGCGACATACGGGTTGTTGATCCAAGGATTATTAGAGATAGAAATAAGTTCAAAAGCATATGGCAAAAACAAAATTCCAACCGTAGCGCCTACTAATAAAAACAATAGCTGAATAATTTTTCGAAGCATCTATTCCACCTCCTTCTCTTGATATTATACACGTTTTATTTATGAAACTCTCTGCATAACCTTACCCTTCCAATAATAGAAAAAAAGAGGCATTGCTGCCCCCTTATTGTTGAGGGAATAATTCCTTCAGCGCCTCGTTTATAGTTTCAACACCAACGACGCGGATTCCTTCCGGAAAATCCCAACCGCCCATATTCGATTTCGGGATAATGGCACGCTTAAAGCCCAGTTTCGCCGCTTCCTGCACGCGCTGTTCAATGCGCGACACACGGCGCACCTCTCCGGTCAACCCGACTTCACCGATAATACAATCATCCACTTTCGGTGCAATATCCCGGAAACTCGAGACAATACTCGCGAGCACTGCCAAATCGATCGCCGGCTCATCCAGCTTCACGCCGCCCGCCACTTTAATATATGCATCCTGCGACTGCAGCATCAAGCCGACACGCTTCTCAAGCACCGCCATTAATAATGATACCCGGTTTTGGTCAATCCCAGTCGCCATCCGCTTCGGATAATTAAAGCTCGACGGCGTCACCAGCGCCTGGATTTCCACCAATATCGGCCGTGTTCCTTCCATGGAAGCGACAACCGTCGATCCCGCTGTCCCGCTTGAACGTTCCTGTAAAAACAACTCGGACGGATTCAATACTTCCTTCAATCCACCTTGCAGCATTTCAAAAATCGCAATTTCGTTCGTCGAACCAAAGCGGTTTTTGACACTGCGCAAAATCCGGTATGTGTGATGCCGTTCCCCTTCAAAATAAAGTACTGTATCGACCATATGTTCCAAAATACGAGGCCCGGCAATCTGCCCTTCTTTCGTCACGTGGCCGACCAGGAAAATCGCGATGTTTTTCGTTTTCGCCACCCGCATCAATTCCGCCGTGCTTTCACGCACTTGCGTCACGCTGCCGGGCGCTGATGTCACTTCCGGATGATAAACCGTCTGAATCGAATCGACAATAACGAAATCCGGCTCTACTTCCTCAATCGTATGATGGATCAGCTCCAAGTTGGTTTCCGCAAAAATCAATAAGTCTCCCGAAACCGCATCCAGCCGCTCCGCACGCATTTTCGTCTGGCGAATTGACTCCTCACCTGAAATATACAACACTTTCTTGCCAGCTTTCGCAAGAAGCGCCGAGACTTGCAACAGCAAAGTTGATTTCCCGATCCCCGGGTCGCCCCCAATCAAAACAAGCGAACCGGAAACAATCCCGCCGCCGAGCACGCGGTTCAATTCTTCCATTTCCGTTTTCGTCCTTGGCTCTTCTTTCGTTTCAATCGAATTGATCGGTGTCGCTTTTTGGGCAATTTGCGGTGCGCTATGCTGGAATGCGCCCCTTGTGCCTTTCGGTGCTGTAACTTCCGTTTCTTCTGTCATCGTATTCCATGCCGCACAACCTGGGCATTTCCCCATCCATTTTGCAGACTCATAACCGCAGGATTGGCAGATGAACTTTATTTTTTTCTTCGCCATAGTTACCTCCTATATATAGAAAAAGCCCGCCGGAGACATATCCGGCGGGCGGGATATCGTTACGATTTCTCTACGGCCCCTTCATTCGTACGGACAATGAATTCATCACCCTGTACATCGAAAATGATTTTTTGCCCGGCAATTGCTGTACCTTTCAACAACTCTTCAGACAAACGGTCTTCGACATGTTTTTGAAGTGAGCGGCGCAAAGGACGTGCTCCGTATTCCGGATCATACCCCTCTTTGGCAATTTTATCAAGCGCTGCTTCTGTCAGCTCCAAATCGATGTCCTGTTCTTTCAAACGATCCGTCAATTGCTGTGTCATCAGCTCGACAATCTTGCGCAAATCGTTCTTTTCAAGTGAATGGAAGACAATCATATCATCGACACGGTTCAAGAATTCAGGACGGAACGCTTTCTTCAATTCCGCAAGCATTTTGCCCTTCATGTCTTTATAATCCGTCTTCGAATCTTCCAAGTTAAAGCCAACATACTTATTGTATTTCAATTCCTGTGCACCGACGTTCGACGTCATAATGATAACCGTATTACGGAAATCGACACGGCGACCTTTGGAGTCTGTCAAATGCCCATCTTCAAGCACTTGCAAGAGGATATTGAAGACTTCAGGGTGAGCTTTCTCAATTTCATCAAGCAAGACCACTGAATATGGCTTTCTGCGGACTTTCTCCGTCAGTTGGCCGCCTTCTTCATAGCCGACATAGCCTGGAGGCGAACCGACAAGGCGTGAAGTCGTATGGCGTTCCATGTACTCGGACATATCGATGCGGATCATCGCATCTTCATCCCCGAACATCGACTCCGCCAAAGCTTTCGCAAGCTCGGTTTTACCGACGCCTGTTGGCCCTAGGAAAATGAACGAGCCAATCGGACGCTTCGGATCTTTCAACCCGGCACGCGCACGGCGAATCGCTTTCGAAATCGAAGTCACCGCTTCATCTTGGCCGATTACACGGCTATGAAGAATCTGCTCCAAATTAAGCAATTTATCGGATTCTGTCTGCGCCAATCTCGATACCGGCACGCCTGTCCACATAGAGACGACTTTTGCGATATCTTCTACTGTCACTTCAGACTCTTCTTTGCCTTGCTTTTCTTTCCATTCTTTCTTCGTCTGGTCGAGCTCATCTTTCAACTTCTGCTCGGCATCACGAAGAGAAGCCGCTTTTTCGAATTCCTGGCTCTGCACCGCTTCATTCTTTTCAGAACGCGCAGCCTCAAGACGGGCTTCAAGCTCTTTCAAATCGGGTGGAGTCGTATACGAACGCAAACGCACTTTCGAACCGGCCTCATCGATCAAATCGATCGCTTTATCCGGCAAGAAACGGTCGGAAATATAACGGTCAGACATTTTCGCTGCCGCAACAATCGCTTCATCAGTAATTTTCACGCGGTGATGCGCTTCGTAACGGTCTCGCAAGCCTTTAATGATCTCGATTGATTCCTCAACCGTCGGCTCATCCACTTGAATCGGTTGGAAACGGCGCTCAAGCGCTGCATCTTTTTCGATGTATTTGCGGTACTCGTCCAATGTTGTCGCACCGATGCACTGCAATTCACCACGTGCAAGCGATGGTTTCAAGATATTCGAAGCATCGATCGCTCCTTCAGCTCCGCCAGCCCCGATCAATGTATGAAGCTCATCGATGAAGAGAATGACATTGCCCGCTTGGCGGATTTCATCCATTACCTTTTTCAAACGGTCTTCAAATTCACCGCGGTATTTCGTTCCGGCAACGACTGTACCCATATCAAGCACCATCACGCGTTTATCGCGCAATGTTTCTGGAATTTCATTGTTAACAATCTGTTGTGCAAGCCCTTCTGCGATGGCTGTTTTACCAACGCCAGGCTCCCCGATCAATACCGGGTTGTTTTTCGTTCTACGGCTCAATACTTCAATCACACGCGTGATTTCGTCACTGCGTCCAATGACTGGATCCAAGCTGCCTTCACGCGCAACTTGCGTCAAATCACGTGCCAAGCCGTCCAAAGTCGGTGTATTGGCAGAAGCATTCGGGCTTGTGCCAGTCGATGCTTGCTCGTTGCTGCCAAGTAGCTGCAACACTTGCTGGCGCGCTTTATTCAAGCTGACACCGGCATTTCCAAGTACACGTGCAGCGACTCCTTCGCCTTCACGGATTAAAGCAAGCAATAAATGCTCGGTTCCGATATAAGAGTGGCCAAGCTTGCGGGATTCATCAACAGACAGCTCGATCACTTTTTTAGCCCGCGGCGTATAATGAACAATCGGACCGACATCTTTTTCTCCGACACCGACCAGTTCTTTGACACCGTCTTCGATCAATTGTGTATTCACTTCAATTGCTTCAAGTGCTTTTGCAGCGATTCCGCCGCCTTCTCGGATCAAACCAAGCAAAATATGCTCAGTTCCGATTGATTCGTGCTTCATACGGATTGCCTCTTCTTGGGCTAATTGAAGAACTTTTTGTGCGCGTTGTGTAAATCGGTTGAACATCATGCAAAATCCTCTCCTTTTGTATTTATCCCGTTATCAGCTAACCTCTCCCGGAACAATTCCGCCCGGGCCAGGTCACGTTCCTTCGCTTCCAATGGTCGTCCCGCATACTGCTGCAAAAACGCAGGTTGCATAAAGACCATCAATTCATTCAGTATCGACATGTCTACATCCGTAATTAGATGAAGGTCGATGCCAAGTCTCACATCTGATAAACAGGTAGCGGCTTCTTCCGTATTCAACAGACGGGCGTGAGTCAGGACACCTAACGACCGGTACACCCTATCTTCAAGGAGAAGCGGAGAATTCGCATTCAACGCTTCCCTTGCTCTTCGTTCCTGTTCAATAATCTGCTCGGTCATGTTTTGCAAATCCTGCAAAATCTCATACTCCGATTTCCCCAATGTTACTTGGTTAGAAATCTGGTATACATTACCAAGCGCTTCACTTCCTTCTCCGTAAATCCCTCTAACAACCATCCCCAGACGGGATATAGCCGGGATGATCCGGTTGATTTGATGGGACATCGTTAAAGCTGGCAAATGAAGCATGACAGAAGCACGCATTCCTGTACCGGTGTTTGTAGGGCAACTGGTCAAATAACCAAATTTCTCATGAAAAGCGTATGAAAGATTTTCTTCCAAAAGCGAATCCATTTTATTCGCTATGTCATATGCTTCCTGCAAATGAAAGCCTGACTGCAAACTTTGAATCCGCATATGATCTTCTTCATTGACCATAATGCTAAGCTCTTCTTCATCCGATAATAATACGGCACTGGAATGCTGACTGTTCGCTAAATAAGGGCTAATTAAATGTTTTTCTACCAACACTTCACGCTGCAGGTCATTTAATTCCTCAATATTGATATGAGTAAACCCGTATCCAACTTCCTTTCCCTTATCCAGTAATACCGAGGAAACGGCTTTATCAACTTTCAACGCCTCATCCTCGGAAAATGCATATGGAAATTTAAACTCGTCTAAATTCCGTGCCAATCGGATTCTCGTACTCATAGCTATATCAACATGTTCACCGTTATTAGCCATCCAACTGCTCGCACGGGGTTGAAGGAAACGGTCAATCGCCAACGTCCCCACCTCCTTCAAGCTTTTCATTCAAGGCCTTTACTTGATCTCGTAGTCTTGCAGCTTCTTCAAAGTTCTCATCTTGTATCGCAGCCTGCATTTGCTTTCTCAATTCTTCAATTTCTTTTTTAATTTTCAACGTCGTTCCATAAGAAGCAGGAATCTTCCCTGTGTGTTCTGTATTTCCATTTTGCACTCGTTTCAAAATCTCAATTAACTGAGGTGAGAAAGTGCTATAACACTCAGCACAGCCGAATTTACCAAGACTCAAAAACTTTTGGAAAGTAAATCCACAAGACGGGCAAGCTGGAACTTCCTTTCTTACAGGACTCACAGCGGCTTGCTGCTTCGGAAACCAATTAGCTAATAGATTATGGATCGCCATTGGGTCTTGGTCAAAAGAAAAACTGATATTATGATTTTCTGCCGCGCAAACGTGACAGAGGTGCCTTTCTGTTAAATGGCCCTGCTGGTTTTGCTTCACGATGACTGTAGCTGGCCGTTCTCCACATTGTTCACAAATCACTTGATCACTCCTTGCCCGTTCGACTCATATTGAATAGTAAACAGCATTGCCACTAGAATCCGCGCTCGTACTTCATCTCGTACAGGAAGAGGCAGCCCGAGAGTAGAACGATCAATGGCACTCAAAATCAATTTAGCTTCACGCTTTGATATAACATCTTCACTTAAAAGCCTCCACACAATATCTTCGGCCATGGTTTGTGAAGCACCAGTTTCAAGCCTATTAATAATTTGAGCAATTAAATCTGACTTCTTATGAAGGCGTACTTTCTTAATACGAATATATCCTCCGCCACCACGCTTACTTTCAACTAAGTATCCACGATCTAATGTGAATCTGGTATTTATCACATAATTAATTTGGGATGGAACACATTGAAATTTCTCAGCAACCTCACTTCGTTTAATTTCAATATGATCCTTACCGCTTATTTCGATAATCTCTTTTAAATAACCTTCAATTATATCTGAAATATTCCGCATCGCTTTCACCTCTTTAGCGTTTAAATGCGCTAATGATTGACTTTGACTATATTTGACTTAATTATACATAAGCGTTTTACGGATATCAAATACTTAGTTTGAGATAGAAAAAGTCTCGGGTAGAATATCCCGAGACTCCTCATTCTTCGTCCATCATCCGTTTCATAAAATCTTTAGTATGACTAGATACCGAACGAGTTTTTTCTTCGACATACTTGGTTCTCCAACGGGTGCCTTCTTGCCAAACTTCTACTATATCCCCTTTATTTACATCATGAGTAAAATCTGCAATGGGGTAAGTATATTGTTCAGCAGAATCTTTTAATGAAACTAATAATGCTGTTCTTTTCTCGACCGTTTTCACTTTGTAATAACCAGCTTTCATAAGTTTTCACCTCAGTTCTTTTTTCCCTTTATACTATATTTTCAATCCTTTTTTTAATTTGAAATACAAAAAAGACCGCTACCGGAATGAACCGGTAACGGCCTTTCTACTTGCCCAGCGACGTCCTACTCTCACAGGGGGAAACCCCCAACTACCATCGGCGCAAAAGAGCTTAACTTCCGTGTTCGGGATGGGAACGGGTGTG
>NZ_RCCP01000007.1 GCF_003664125.1 Planococcus citreus | reverse complement strand
CACACCCGTTCCCATCCCGAACACGGAAGTTAAGCTCTTTTGCGCCGATGGTAGTTGGGGGTTTCCCCCTGTGAGAGTAGGACGTCGCTGGGCAAGTAGAAAGGCCGTTACCGGTTCATTCCGGTAACGGCTTTTTTTGTTTCATTTGCTTTTTTCACGAAACAATGCCAATTCTCTCTTGCATTCGAACTTTGATTACCCTAATATGAAATTTAATTGCGAAGGAAAGGGTGCAGAAATTGGATATTAATCCGTGGTTAATGGTTCTCATAATATTTTCAATCAATATTGTCTATGTCACTTTCTTTACTGTGCGAATGATTATGACGCTAAAAGGCTTCCGTTATTTAGCAGCGCTTGTCAGCATGGTCGAAGTGGTCATATATATAGTAGGACTTGGACTGGTACTCGATAATTTGGATCAAATTCAAAACTTAATTGCGTATGCGATTGGTTATGGATCTGGGGTTGTGATTGGTTCTAAAATCGAAGAGAAAATGGCTCTTGGCTATATAACTGTTAATGTTATTAGTAATGACGAAAGTGATTATCTTCCCCGGAAATTGCGTGAACAAGGGTATGGCGTAACCGATTGGGATGCAAATGGAAGAGATGGCGGTCGGCAGGCCATGCAGATCTTGACTCCCCGGAAAATGGAATTGAAATTATACAAAACCATCCAGGAAATAGACCCTAAGGCTTTTATTATCGCCTATGAACCGAAAACGATCCATGGTGGATTCTGGGTAAAACAAGTGAAAAGAGGTAGGTTGTTTAAATGAGTAAAAAGACGATTTGGTTCGAAGTACAGGAACACGAGACGATGGAAGACTGTCTGAACCGAATGAAAAAAGAAGGGTATATGGCTGTTAGCCGGAAAGAAGAGCCCTTATTTGAAGAAATTAATGGAGAGCCTGTACCTGTCCGTCAGATTATCAAGTTTAAAGGTAATAAAATCGAAAAATAGCAGATGATGGGTAAAAAACACGAACGTTGAAAGAAAGGTCTTGTTTATCGTTCGACTTTACCATTGACGCATATGAACCATCTTGTTATGATTAATAAGGAAACCCCATATATGCAGAAGAATTGGCTTCTGCGTCTCTACCAGGACACCGTAAATGTCCGGACTATGCGGGAAAGCAACTTATGGTACTTATAACGGAGGATGTGCTTTTTTATGCCATCACGTATGTTTTCGTTGAATCAAAGTCCTTAAGTAAACTGCTTTTCACGTCATGTGAGCAGTTTATTTGAGGGCTTTTTACTTTTGAAAGAGAGGTTATCGAATGAATCCGCGAATCGGCATTATTATGGGAAGCTCGAGTGATTGGGAAACGATGAAACATGCGTGTGAGGTTTTGGATGAATTGAAGATCGGCTATGAAAAAAAAGTGATATCTGCTCATCGAACGCCGGATTTAATGTTCAGCTATGCTGAAGAAGCGCGAGGAAGAGGATTGCATGTCATCATTGCCGGAGCTGGTGGGGCTGCTCATCTGCCGGGAATGGTTGCAGCTAAAACGACATTGCCGGTTATCGGTGTTCCAGTACAGTCAAAAGCGCTGAATGGCCTGGATTCCTTGTTGTCCATTGTTCAAATGCCGGGTGGTGTTCCAGTCGCAACAGTTGCTATCGGTAAAGCCGGTGCAATAAATGCAGGTTTACTGGCTGCACAAATTTTAGGGACTGTCGATGAACAGGCAGCCGCAGCGTTGTTAGCTAGACGCAAGCGGACTGCAGAAGCCGTTTTGGAAAGTTCAGGTGAACTGGTATGACAAGAACAATCTTACCTGGACAGACAATCGGTATTATCGGCGGCGGGCAGTTAGGCCGTATGATGGCACTGGCAGCGAAGGAAGCAGGATTTAAAATTGCGGTTTTGGATCCTGGTATGGATTCACCCACCGGGCAAGTTGCGGATATTCAAATTGTAGCCCCGTTCAATGATTCAGAAGCGCTTGAAGAATTGGCGGAAGTGAGTGATGTCATCACTTATGAGTTTGAAAATATTGATGTGGAAGGACTTCGCCATTTAGCTGAAATCGCTTATATGCCTCAAGGGGCTGAGTTGATCGGCGTCACACAGAACCGGATTTTTGAGAAGAAGGAAATTCGGGAAGCCGGAGTGCCGGTAGCGGATTATATAGAAGCTTCTACATTTGAAGAGTTGAAAAGCCGGATTGAAACTTTGGATTATCCCTTTGTCGTTAAAACGGCTAGAGGTGGATATGACGGCAAAGGCCAGCAAATTGTGGAGAATGCAGACCAGTTATCAGAGGCGGAGGCCCTGTTCCAGAACGGGGATTGTGTCGCGGAAGCGTTTATCGATTTCACGATGGAGATATCGGTTGTCATCCAGCGCAATACTTTAGGTGAAACGGCTATATTACCGATTGGGGAGAATATCCACAAACACCATATTCTTCATCAGACAATCGTCCCTGCAAGAGTTGGCGAGGAAACGCTGACAAAAGCGAAAAAGGCGGCAGAAGCAATTGCTGAACATCTACAAATGGTCGGAACGCTTGCGGTTGAAATGTTCGTTTTGCGGGATGGCGAAATCCTGGTCAACGAACTGGCACCGCGCCCTCATAACTCAGGGCATTATTCAATTGAAGCGACGAACATCTCGCAGTTCCATCAGCATATCCGCGCTATTTGCGGGTGGCCGTTAAGAGAACCAAAGCTTTGGAGTTCGGCTGTTATGGTCAATGTGCTCGGAGAACATGTAGCGCCGCTCACGACGAAAATCGCACATTATCCGGACTGGTCGATTCATTTATACGGCAAGGACGAAGCAAAACATAAACGCAAAATGGGGCATGTGACCATTTTGACGGAAGACATAGATCGAACATTAAACGAAATCGACGCATCCGGCATTTGGCCGGAATAATTGGAGGATATAGATTATGATCGCACGTTATACACGCCCGGAGATGGGTGCCATTTGGACAGAAGAAAACAAATACCAAGCATGGTTGGAAGTAGAAATCCTTGCATGTGAAGCTTGGGCAGAAATCGGCGATATCCCAAAAGAAGACGTGGCGAAAATCCGTGAGAATGCAGGGTTTTCAGTCGACCGTATCTTAGAGATTGAAGAAGAGACACGCCACGACGTCGTTGCTTTTACGCGTGCGGTTTCCGAGACACTTGGGGAAGAGCGCAAATGGGTTCATTACGGATTGACGTCAACGGATGTTGTTGATACGGCACTTTCTTATCTGTTGAAGCAGGCGAATGAAATCCTGCGCAAAGATTTGACGAACTTCATCGATATTCTAGCGGTGAAAGCGAAAGAGCATAAAATGACGGTCATGATGGGCCGTACACACGGTGTTCATGCAGAGCCAACGACATTCGGTTTAAAATTGGCGCTTTGGCACGAGGAAATGAAACGTAACTTGGAGCGTTTTGAAGCAGCAGCGAAATCGATCGAAACAGGCAAAATGTCTGGTGCGGTTGGAACGTATGCGAATATCGACCCGTTTGTTGAAGAGTATGTGTGTAAAAACTTAGGAATCGCCGCATCGCGCATTTCCACACAAACTTTGCAGCGTGACCGCCATGCGCAGTATATGAGCACGCTCGCGTTGATCGCTTCATCTATCGAAAAATTTGCGACAGAAATCCGTGGTTTGCAAAAATCTGAAACACGTGAAGTTGAAGAGTTTTTCGCCAAAGGGCAAAAAGGATCATCGGCAATGCCGCATAAACGCAACCCGATCGGCTCTGAAAATATGACTGGCCTTGCACGCTTGATCCGTGGCTATATGATGACAGCTTATGAAAACGTCTCACTATGGCATGAGCGCGATATCTCGCATTCCTCTGCTGAACGTGTCATCTTGCCGGATGCAACGATTGCGTTGAACTATATGCTCAACCGCTTCGGCAATATCGTCAAAAACTTGACTGTGTTCCCCGAGAACATGAAGCGCAATATGGATTCGACACTCGGCCTTATTTATTCTCAGCGTGTGCTTCTGACATTGATCGACAAAGGAATGGCGCGTGAAGCCGCATACGATACCGTGCAGCCTTGTGCGATGGAAGCTTGGGAAACGCAGACTTCGTTCCGTAAAGTCGTGGAAGCGAACGACACGATCACTTCCCAGCTGACGAAAGAAGAGCTGGATGATTGCTTTGATTACAACCACCACTTGCAGCAAGTCGATATGATCTTCAACCGTCTCGAATTAAATTAAACGGAGGCATCAATCATGGAAAAAGCTCAGCTATTGTACGAAGGAAAAGCGAAACGCCTGTATAAAACGGACGAGCAAGGCATTCTTTGGGTGGAATACAAAGATTCCGCCACTGCGTTCAACGGAGAGAAGAAAGAAGAGATTTCAGGCAAAGGGCGCTTGAACAATCAAATCACCTCTTTGCTGTTTGAGAAATTGAAAGCAAACGGCATCGCTTCCCATTTTGTGAAGCAGTTGTCCGATAGCGAGCAATTGGTGCGCGAAGTGAGCATCGTACCTATTGAAGTAGTGGTCCGCAATATCGTCGCCGGCAGCATGGCGAAACGACTTGGACTCGAAGAAGGCAAAGAGATCGAAAAGCCGGTCGTGGAGTTTTACTTGAAAGACGATGAGCTGGGCGATCCGTTGATTACGGACGATCATGTCGCCATGCTTGAACTTGCGACAGAGCAGGAAGTGACGGTCTTGAAAGACAAAGCGCGGAAGATCAATGAGGTATTGATCGGCTTTTTCCAGGAAATCGGTGTCGATTTGGTCGATTTCAAGATTGAATTTGGCCGTGATGAAAACGGTGAAATCCTATTGGCTGATGAAATTTCACCCGACACGTGCCGCCTATGGGATAAGGAAACGAAACAGAAACTCGATAAAGACGTATTTCGCCGGAACCTCGGCAATTTGACGGATGCTTATGAACTCATTTTATCTCGACTGGGAGGACAAAACTGATGAAAAAAGTAAAAGTGTATGTGACATTGCGTGAAAGTGTACTCGATCCACAAGGTTCCGCGGTGATGGGATCGCTCCATAAGATGGGCTATGACGAGGTCCAGGATGTCCGGATCGGTAAATACCTGGAACTGGTCATTGGGGATAGCGAACGTGATGTCGATGCGTTGGTCGATGAATTGTGCAACCGGATGCTTGCGAATACGGTGATTGAAGATTACAGGTATGAAATCGAGGAGGTTGTCTCGCAATGAAATTCGCAGTGATTGTTTTCCCAGGGTCGAATTGTGACTTGGACATGTACCACGCCATCAAGGATGAACTCGGAGAAGAAGCGGAATATGTCTGGCATGATACGCATGACTTAAGTGGCTATGACGGAATCTTGCTTCCAGGCGGTTTCTCATATGGGGATTATTTACGCGCAGGAGCGATTGCCCGTTTTTCAGGCGTGATGGACGAAGTGCGCAAAGCAGCAGAAGAAGGCAAACCGGTTCTCGGCATCTGTAACGGATTCCAGATCCTGACGGAAGCCGGCTTGCTTCCGGGTATGCTAATGCGCAATAAAGACTTGAAATTCACTTGCCGCACAGTCAGCTTGAAAGTAGAGAACGCCCACACTTTGTTCACGAATGAATACAAAGAAGGCGAAGAAATCCGCATTCCAGTCGCTCACGGGGAAGGCAATTATTATTGCGACGATGCGACATACCAGCATTTAAAAGACAATAATCAAATCGTTTTCACATACGCAGAGGATTTTAACGGCAGCCGCAATAACATTGCCGGCATCATCAACGAACGCGGCAACGTACTTGGCATGATGCCGCATCCGGAACGTGCGGTTTCCGACTTGATTGGCGGAACGGACGGCTTGCCATTATTCAGATCAATCGTCAAACAGTGGAGGGAATCACATGTCAGTCACGCTTGAGCCGAACACACAACAGATCAAAGAACAGAAAATCTACCAGCAGATGGGCTTATCGGACGCCGAGTTCCAAATGGTCGAAGACATCCTGGGCAGAACGCCGAATTACACAGAAACCGGTTTGTTTTCTGTCATGTGGTCTGAACATTGTTCTTATAAAAATTCCAAGCCGGTATTGTCGAAATTCCCGACTAAAGGCGACCATGTATTGCAGGGGCCAGGAGAAGGCGCTGGCATCGTCGATATCGGCGACGGTCAGGCAGCTGTATTCAAAATGGAATCCCATAACCATCCGTCTGCAATCGAACCTTACCAAGGAGCGGCGACAGGCGTCGGCGGCATCATCCGCGACGTGTTCTCGATGGGTGCTCGTCCGATCGCGCTATTGAACTCCTTGCGTTTCGGCGAACTTGAAACGCCGCGCGTCAAATATTTGTTCGAGGAAGTGGTCGCAGGCATCGCCGGTTACGGCAATTGCATCGGCATTCCGACGGTCGGAGGCGAAGTGCAGTTTGATGCATCGTATGATGGCAACCCGCTTGTCAACGCGATGTGCGTCGGCTTGATCGACCATAAAGATATCCAAAAAGGCGTCGCTAAAGGAACCGGCAACCCGGTCATGTATGTCGGCGCTAAAACAGGCCGCGACGGCATCCACGGCGCGACATTTGCTTCAGAAGAGTTGACGGACGCATCTGATGAAAAACGCCCAGCTGTTCAAGTGGGCGATCCGTTCATGGAGAAATTGCTCCTTGAAGCTTGCCTGGAACTCGTGAAATCCGATGCGCTCATCGGCATACAGGATATGGGTGCTGCAGGACTCACTTCATCTTCAGCGGAAATGGCGTCGAAAGCCGGATCTGGCATCGAGATGGATTTGGATCATGTGCCGCAGCGCGAAACGGGCATGACGGCTTACGAAATGATGCTGTCGGAATCCCAGGAACGCATGCTGATCGTTGTCAAACAAGGGCGCGAACCGGAAATCGTCGAGCTGTTCGAAAAATACGGCCTGGATGCCGTGACAGTCGGACGGGTAACGGACGATTCCACATTGCGCTTGAAGCATAAAGGCGAAATCGTTGCAGAAGTGCCGGTCGACGCACTGGCAGAAGATGCGCCGGTCTATCACCAAAAATCGAGCGTGCCGGAATATTACCGCGAATTCCAAAGCTTGCCGAACGAAGAGCCGGAAGTGGAAGACCATCAAGCAACCTTGGTTTCATTATTAAAGCAGCCGACTATCGCTTCGAAAGAATGGGTTTATAATCAATACGATCACCAAGTGCGTACTAGCACAGTCGTCTCACCTGGCTCTGACGCTGCAGTCATCCGTGTGCGCGGAACGAATAAAGGCCTTGCGATGACAACGGATTGCAACTCTCGTTATATTTACCTTGACCCAGAAACAGGCGGCAAGATCGCTGTCGCAGAAGCGGCGCGTAACGTCGTCGTCTCAGGCGGGCGCCCGCTTGCGATCACCGATTGCCTGAACTTCGGAAACCCGGAAAAACCTGAGATTTTCTGGCAGCTTGAAAAAGCGGCTGACGGCATGTCGGCAGCTTGCCTTCAATTGAACGCACCAGTTATTGGCGGAAACGTCTCTTTATATAATGAAACAAACGGTACAGCGATTTATCCGACGCCGACGATCGGGCTTGTCGGGCTTGTCGAAGATTTGAAGCATGTCACGACGCAAGATGCGAAAAAGCAAGGCGATTTCGTCTATCTTGTCGGCGGCAGCATGACAGAATTCGGCGGCAGCGAATTGCAGAAAATGGTAGAAGGCCGTATTTTCGGAAAAGCGCCATCTATCGATTTGGACGTCGAAGCACAACGCCAATCCGCTATCCTTACTGCTATCCAGCAAGGCTTGGTCCAGTCGGCTCATGACGTAGCGGAAGGCGGCGTCGCTGTCGCTTTGGCTGAGAAGACTTTCGGCAACGGGCTTGGCGTAGACGTAAGCCTTGCCGGTTCCAAGACGACCGCTTTATTCAGTGAAACACAATCGCGCTTTTTGCTCACGGTATCGCCTGAGCAAGCACAAGCATTCGAGGATACAGTGAAAGATGCACGGAAAATCGGTGAAGTCACGGGTGATCGCATGATCGTCAAAGGGGAAGACGGAGCCGTCTGGATCGATGAATCGGTCGAAACGCTCCGCTCCGCCTGGAAAGGGGCTATACCATGCTTGCTGAAATCAGAGGCTTAAACGAAGAATGCGGGATTTTTGGCATTTGGGGCCACACCAACGCAGCGCAACTTACGTATTATGGGCTTCATGCTTTGCAACACCGCGGCCAAGAAGGCGCAGGAATCGTTTCGACTGATGGAGAGGCTTTACGCGCATTAAAAGGGGAAGGTATGGTCAGTGAAGTGTTCACTCCAGAGAAATTGGAGAAGATCACCGGTACTGCAGCCATCGGCCACGTCCGCTATGCAACAGCAGGCGGCAGCGGCATTGAAAATGTCCAGCCTTTGCTGTTCAATTCGACGACAGGAAGCCTGGCAATTTCGCATAACGGCAATTTAGTTAATGCGACGCAATTAAAAGGGCATTTGGAGCGCCAAGGCAGCATCTTCCAAACGACATCGGATACGGAAGTGCTCGCACACTTGATCAAGCGCAGCGGTTATGAAAGCTTTGAAGAAAAAGCGAAAAACGCCTTGTCGCTATTGAAAGGCGCGTTTGCATGCTTGGTCTTGACGGAAGAGGCCATGTTTGTGGCGCTCGACCCGAACGGCCTGCGCCCCTTGTCGGTCGGCAAGATGGGCGACTCGTGGGTGGTTGCTTCTGAAACCTGTGCATTCGATATCGTCGGTGCAGAGTTTGTGCATTCGGTCGAACCGGGTGAATTCTTGATTATCAACGATGATGGCATGCGCAAGGAACGTTTTGCGTATCCGGAAGAACGCTCGATCTGTACGATGGAGTATGTCTATTTCTCTCGTCCGGACTCTGATATCGACGGCATCAATATCCATTCGGCGAGAAAACGTCTCGGCAAGCAATTGGCAAAAGAAGTCCACATCGAAGCGGACGTTGTGACGGGTGTGCCCGATTCCAGTATTTCCGCAGCGATCGGTTTTTCTGAACAGAGTGGAATTCCATACGAACTCGGGTTGATCAAAAACCGTTACGTTGGGCGGACGTTCATCCAGCCTTCACAGGAAATGCGCGAGCGCGGCGTCAAGATGAAGCTGTCTCCAGTGCGCCAAGTCGTCAATGGCAAACGCGTCGTCATGGTTGATGACTCAATTGTGCGCGGAACCACTTCCCGACGCATTGTCGCTTTATTGAAAGAAGCGGGCGCAACGGAAGTCCACGTCGTCATCAGTTCGCCGCCGATCAAGAACCCTTGTTTTTACGGCATCGATATCAGCACATCCGGCGAATTGATCGCCGCGAACAATACAGTAGAAGAAATGCGTGAAATCATCGGTGCGGATTCGCTGACGTTTTTGTCGGTCGATGGCATGGTCCAAAACATCGGACGCACCGACCCAGGCTCGAAATGCGGCCATTGCTTGGCTTGTTTCACTGGCGAATATCCAACGAATATCTATCCGGATACCGTCTTGCCGCATGAAAAAGAAAAAGTGAAATAGGGGGAACCGAAGTGTCTAAAGCGTATGAAAAAGCAGGCGTCAATATCGAAGCAGGCTATGAAGCCGTCAAGCGGATGAAATCCCATGTCGAACGCACCGCGCGTACAGGAATGCTGGGTGCATTCGGCGGGTTCGGCGGCATGTTCGATTTGTCCGAGCTGAATTTGAAACAACCGGTTCTCGTTTCCGGAACAGACGGTGTCGGCACGAAGCTAAAACTGGCTTTCATGGCGGATAAGCACGATACGATCGGTGTCGATTGCGTCGCAATGTGCGTCAACGATATCGTTGCACAAGGTGCGGAACCTTTGTTTTTCCTCGATTATATTGCTTGCGGCAAAGCGGTTCCTGAAAAGATCGAACAAATCGTCAAAGGCGTTGCCGATGGCTGCGTAGATGCAGGCGCGGCATTGATCGGCGGAGAAACGGCTGAAATGCCGGGGCTTTATGATGAGAATGAATACGATATCGCCGGCTTTGCGGTCGGTGCTGCCGAGAAAGCAGATATCGTGACAGGCGAGCGCATCCAAGCGGGCGATGTCTTGGTGGGGCTTGCTTCAAGCGGCATCCACTCGAATGGCTATTCGCTCGTCCGCCATATTTTATTCGGCGACCAGGAAGGTTCGTTGGACGAGAAAGTAGCGGGCTTTGAAGAGCTCGGCACACTCGAATCCTTGTTGCTCGAGCCGACGAAAATTTATGCTAAGACTGTCCAATCGATCCGCAAACAGGCGGACGTCCACGGCATGGCGCATATCACGGGCGGCGGGTTTATCGAAAACTTGCCACGCATGATGCCTGATGGGCTAGGTGTTGAGATCGAGCTTGGCTCTTGGCCGGTGCTTCCGGTATTCGACCTGTTGAAAGCAAAAGGCGAACTGGCAGACCGTGATCTGTATTCCGTGTTCAATATGGGCATCGGATTTGCAGTGGCCGTTTCTGAAGCGGATGCACAACAAGCGATCCAGGCAGCCGAAGCGAATGGAGACAAAGCCTATGTGATCGGTAAAGTGACAGAGATCGAGGGTGTCCAGTTCCAAGGCAGTCAGGACGGGACTTTACATGAAAAATAGAACAAAAATGGCCGTTTTCGCTTCTGGAAACGGCTCTAATTTTCAAGCTCTTTACGAAGCAACTCAAGACGGACGTCTCGATGCGGACATCGTTCTGGTCGTGGCGGATAAGCCGTCTGCGTATGTGTTGGAACGGGCGAAGCAGGCAGGAGTGCCGGCGTTCTCGTTTACACCGCGCGATTATGCGTCCAAACAAGCATATGAGTCGATGCTGGTGGAAAAATTAGATAGAGCGGGTGTCGAGTGGCTCGTGCTGGCTGGGTTTATGCGGTTGATCGGCCCGGTTTTGCTAGGGACTTACGAAAACCGCATCGTCAATATCCACCCATCGGTGCTGCCGGCGTTTCCCGGAAAAGATGCCATCGGCCAGACGCTAGAAGCAGGGGCAAAAGAGGCTGGAGTCACCGTACATTTTGTCGATGAAGGCATGGACACGGGAGCGATCATCGCACAGCGCTCGTTTGCAGTAGATGGCGCAGACCGTGAGACAGTGGAACGCAAAATCCATGAAATCGAGCACCAATTATACCCTGAGAGTTTGCAGCAATTATTCAGCCGACAGCAGTCGGTCTAGGAGGTCCATGAATGAAAAGAAGAGCATTGATGAGCGTATCGGACAAATCCGGCATTTTGGAATTTGCCCGTGAACTAGTGAAAATGGATGTAGAAATCTTATCGACAGGCGGCACGCGCAAGCATTTGGAAGACAATGGCGTTCCGACGACAGCAGTCGACGAAGTGACCGGGTTCCCTGAAATTTTAGGTGGACGGGTGAAAACTTTGCATCCGCTGATCCATGGCGGTTTGCTCGCGAAACACGACGATAGCGAACACCAGCAGCAAATGAGCGATAACGGCATCGCACCGATCGAATTTGTCTGCGTCAATTTGTACCCATTCCGCGAAACGATTTCAAAACCGGATGTGACAGTTGATGATGCGATTGAAAACATCGATATCGGCGGCCCGACGATGCTGCGTTCGGCAGCGAAAAATCATGCTTACGTGACGGTCATCGTCGATTCTGGTGACTACGAAGCGGTGCTTGCAGAACTGCACGAGCAGCAAACAACGAGCCCTGAGCTGCGCCGGAAACTCGCAGCAAAAGTATTCCGCCATACCGCGGCGTATGATGCCTATATTTCCAATTACTTAACGGAACTGACGGATGAACAGTATCCGGAGCAGTTAACACTTACATATGAATTGTCCCAAGCGCTGCGCTACGGGGAAAACCCGCACCAGAAAGCAGCGTTCTATAAGAGCGCGCTCGGTTCGGATTTCTCAATCGCACATGCCACGCAATTGCACGGCAAAGAGCTTTCCTATAACAATATCCAAGACGCCAACGCTGCGCTGCAAATCATCAAGGAATTCACGATGCCGGCAAGCGTCGCAGTGAAGCATATGAACCCTTGTGGCGTCGGGACCGGTGCTACCCTTTCCGAGTCGTTCAAGAAAGCGTATGAAGCGGACTCGACATCGATCTTCGGGGGCATCGTCGCCCTGAACCGTGAAGTCGACCTCGAGACAGCACAGCAATTGTCGCAGATTTTCCTTGAAATCGTCATTGCGCCATCGTTCACGGAAGATGCACTTGCAGAACTCGGCAAAAAGAAAAACATCCGTTTGTTGACGGTGCCGTTTGAAACGAAACGCCGCGACAAATGGAATACCGTAACAGTTGAAGGCGGATTGCTCGTCCAGGAGCCGGATACATTCGGCTACGGGGATGCAGATATCCGTGTCGTGACGGAAAGACAGCCGACAGAACAAGAACTCGAAGCCTTGAAACTTGGCTGGAGCGTTGTCAAACATGTTAAATCGAATGCGATTGTCGTGTGCGACGAGTCGATGACGTTAGGCGTTGGGGCTGGGCAAATGAATCGCGTTGGGGCAGCCGCCATTGCACTCGAACAGGCAGCTGACAAAGCACAAGACGCAGCGATGGCATCGGACGCTTTCTTCCCGATGGCTGACACGGTGGAAGCGGCCGCGAAAGCCGGCATCAAAGCAATCATCCAGCCGGGTGGTTCGAAAAAAGACCAGGAGTCGATCGACGCGGCGAATGCGCACGGCATCGCGATGGTCTTCACGGGCGTCCGCCATTTCAAACATTAATCGGAGGTGCACGGCTATGAACGTATTGGTCATCGGCAAAGGTGGGCGTGAACACGCGCTTGCCCATCAATTCGCCATCTCGCCATCGGTCGCGAAAGTTTATGTGGCGCCTGGCAATGACGGCATGGAACAAGACGCACAACTCGTTGACATCAGCGAGACAGATTTCGAAGCTTTGGCGGCGTTCGCCAAGGACAATGAGATCGCCTTTACATTCGTCGGGCCAGAACAGCCGCTGTCAGAAGGCATCGTCGATTTCTTTGAAGCGCGCGGCTTGAAGATTTTTGGGCCGAACAAAGCGGCAGCGCGCATCGAAGGCAGCAAGGCGTTCGCCAAGGAATTGATGAAGAAATACGATATTCCGACCGCAGCTTATGAAAGTTTTTCAGATACTGAGGCAGCTATAAATTACATCAAGCAACAAGGCGCGCCGATTGTCATCAAGGCGGATGGGCTCGCAGCCGGAAAAGGCGTCGTCGTTGCATTAAGCGAACAAGAAGCAATCGATGCCGTAAAGGACATGCTCGAGGGTCAGAAATTCGGCGACTCGGGATCGACTGTCGTTATCGAGGAATTTTTGGACGGCGAGGAATTTTCCTTTATGTCCTTCGTACAGGATGGCAAGATTTACCCGATGGTCATTTCGCAAGACCATAAGCGCGCGTTTGATGGCGATAAGGGGCCGAATACAGGCGGCATGGGTGCTTACTCGCCGGTGCCGCAGATTTCGGAATCGGTCGTCGAGGAGACTTTCGCGAAAATTGTCCGCCCGACAATAGAGGCGATGAACAGCGAAGGTACTCCGTTCAATGGCATTTTATACGCTGGCATCATTTTGACAGCCGGAGGCCCGAAAGTGATCGAATTCAACGCGCGCTTCGGTGATCCGGAAACGCAAGTGGTCTTGCCGCGCCTGAAAACCGACCTCGGCGCGTTCATTTCAGCCATTCTAGACGGCGGAGAAATGGAGCTTGAGTGGGACGTACGCCCTGTGCTCGGTGTGGTCATTGCAGCGGACGGCTATCCGGGAACTGTGGAAAAAGGGGCGGCCTTGCCGGAGCTGGGTGAACTGCAGGATGTAACCGTCACCCACGCTGGCACGAAACGCTCTGAAGGCCGCTTCACTGCAAACGGCGGCAGGGTGCTACTTGTCGCAGGCAGCGGGGAGACCTTGCAAGACGCCCAAACAAACGTCTATCAAGCACTCGGTAAAGTGGAGTGGGATGGTTTCTTTTACCGCACAGATATCGGCTGGCGTGCAATATAAGTGAATAATTGTTATAATAGAATGGCACAATTTCATTATGAAACTGTGCCATTTATTTATGCGGCACCTTGCCGCAGAGGATTTTCAAAAGCCCACTTTTACCTCTTTTACTAAACTCCAATTTTTACCCATCACTACCCCGGAACTAACAAAACCAGCAGGGCATTCAAACTCGGAAGGAGCAAAAATGATGAACTGGTATGAAAAACTGAATCAATATTTCCCAGTGGAGGAAATGAAATCGAAAGAACATATGGACACGTTGCTGAAGGAAAAAGGCAGTGTCTACTACAAAGATGAGGGACCGTATCACGTTTTGATGTATGCGGAATTCCCAAGCTTCTCATTCGTCGACTATTTATTCGTATCGAAAGAATCGCGTGGCATGGGCATCGGCAAGAAAACCTTGCAAATGCTTAAAGACAAGAACAAGCCGATCATTTTGGAAGTCGAACCGGTCGATTACGAAGACACAGATTCCGAAAAACGCTTGCGCTTTTATGCCCGCGAAGGCTTCGAGCATGCCTCGTCAATCGGCTATTGCCGACGTTCACTCGCGACAGGCGAAGAAAATTCGATGGAGATTCTTTACTGGGCGCCGAACGGCGAAACGGAAGAAGAGATTTTCGAAGCAATGAAGAAAATGTATGAAGACATCCATACGTACAAAGACGAGCATTTCTACGGCGAGTCGTACGATCCAGTTTCTGATGTCTTGACGAGAAAAGAGCAAGACCAGCAGGATATCCTGAAGCCTTTCAGCGATCCGGTCAATAAATAAACAAAAATCCACGTCTCAAAGGCGTGGATTTTTTATGTCCGGCACGGCATAAGAGAGGAGCATTTTCACGTCATTCTCTGTAAAAAAATGCATAATTATGCTAGTATACGATGTATGGATATTGAAGAGAGAGCAGGTGCCTTCGGATGGTAAACCCTTTATGGAGAAATACAGAAATACGGAAACAATTGAAGATTGTGTCGAAAGAATTGTCCCCGGATCTTGTGCTGACGAATGCCACATATCTGCACGGGATATTTAAAAAATGGATGAACGGCAATATATGGATCGATGGAGACCGCATTGTTTACGCAGGACAGGACATGCCAAAAATCGATGACTCGACAGAAGTCGTGGATGTCAGCGGCAAGTGGATCGTGCCTGGCTATATCGAGCCCCATGTCCACCCGTATCAACTTTACAATCCCCAGCAATTTGCCGATTATGCTGCGCAAGGTGGAACGACTGGGTTCATTTCAGACAACTTGCCGTTGTTTTTAGCGTTAGAAAACGAGAAAGCGTTTACATTACTGGATCGTATGGCGGAATTGCCGTTTACATTCTATTGGTGGACGCGATTCGATTCGCAGACAGAACTTGTCGGGGAAGACCAAAAATTCACATCGAAAGCGGTCGGCGAGTGGCTGGAGCGCCCGGACGTCATCCTTGGCGGTGAATTGACGGGTTGGCCGAAGTTATTGGCTGGCGATGACCAGATGCTTTATTGGATCCAAAAAGCGAAAATCAGCTTGAAAAAAATTGAAGGGCATTTCCCGGGAGCTTCCGAGAAGACTTTGGCGCGCATGAAACTGCTGGGCGCTGACGGGGACCATGAAGCGATGACTGTCGATGAAGTGGAAATGCGTTTATTGCACGGCTATGGCGTGACATTGCGCCATTCATCGATACGCCCGGATTTGCCGCAATTATTGTCAGGGATTGTCGAGCGGGAATTAAATGTGTTCGATAAATTGATGATGACGACAGACGGCTCGACACCGGTGTTTCATAAAGACGGCGTCATGGATTTGTGCATCCAGATCGCGCTCGACGCCGGCGTTCCTCCGATCGATGCCTATATGATGGCTTCTTATAACGTGGCGCGCTACTACAACTTGACGAGCTTGCACGGTTTGATCGCGACCGGGCGATATGCGAACTTGAACATTCTCGATTCGATCGAAAACCCGGTGCCGAGCGGCGTGATTTCCAAAGGGGTCTGGCTCAAGCGCGACGGCCAAAAAGTGCGTTCGCTCGACGATGTGGATTGGTCGGTGCTGCCGGAATTGGATCTCGATTTCGAATTGACCGATGATGATTTCCAGTTTTCAATGCCGTTCGGTGTGGAGATGGTCAATGATGTCATCACCAAACCGTATTCCGTAAGTGTCGACACGAACGTCGAACGCTTGTCGAAAGAACATGGCGAAAGCTTCCTGATGCTGATTGACCGCAACGGCAAATGGCGGGTCAATACATTGATCAAAGGCTTCGCGACAGAAGTCGACGGATTTGCTTCATCTTACACAAACACAGGAGATATCGTGTTGATCGGCAAAAGCCGCCAGGATATGTGGCAAGCGTTTGAACGAGTGAAGCGCCTCAAGGGCGGCATCGTCTTGATTGAAGATGGCGAGATAGTTTGCGAATTGCCGCTTCCTATCGGGGGCATCATGTCCGATTTGCCGATGGAGCCCTTGATGGAGCAGGAAACTGCGTTGAAGAGCGCATTGAAAGAGCGCGGCTATGAACATGGCGACGCTGTCTATACTTTATTGTTCTTGATGGCGACACATTTGCCGTATGTCCGCATTACCCAAAAAGGGATTTATGATGTTATGAACAAAACGATTCTATTTCCGGCATTCATGAGGGGCCAGGGATGAAAAAATGGCTGATCTTGCTTGCTTTGCTGATGGTTGCAACTGTCTTGGTTGTTTGGCTGGTCGGAAGAGAACAAGCGGGAGAACCGGAAACGCCCGAAACACCACAAGCGCCGGAGAAGCCTGAGGTGCCGGAAGAAGTGCTCACCACCGCCCCGTTCACCGGCATGCAAGGAAACGGGCCGTATGACAGCCGGGCGGTGATGGCTGTCATTAATAATCATCCGGCGGCGCGTCCGCAAACGGGCCTGGTGGAA
Organism: Planococcus citreus; assembly: GCF_003664125.1. Classification (GTDB taxonomy): domain Bacteria; phylum Bacillota; class Bacilli; order Bacillales_A; family Planococcaceae; genus Planococcus; species Planococcus citreus. Next base: position 73,738 of record NZ_RCCP01000007.1, on the reverse strand, counting down.
GCTGATATGGTATTCGAGTTAATTGCGGAATACAATATCACGCGGTTTTTGGCCTTGTATCAAAGCCAGTTTCCGGTGAATATCGGGCCCGTGCGCAGTGCGCGCGATTATTTTGTCGAACTGGCCGATGCGTATGATGCGTTTTTTGTTGCCCATGGCTATAGCCCGGAAGCGAAGCAATTGCTTGATTCTGGAGTGGTTGACCATATCAACGGCATGCAGTATGACGGGACTTTGTTCAAGCGTTCATTGGACCGTGTGGCGCCGCACAATTCCTATATCACTTATGAAAACGTCGAACTTGCGATGGAGATGACAGACGCTTCATCCAATTACAGCATGAAAGCACCTTATGCTTTCTCTGCACCGGGCAGTAATGATAAACTAGGGGAACAAGCTGCTTCTATAGAAGTAACCTATGGCGGAGATCCGCTTTTTGCGAGCAACTATGCTTATGATGCGGAGTCGCAGCTTTACGCCCGGTCATCGGGAGGAGCCGCGACTGCAGATAAGGAAACTTCGCAGCCGATCGAAATCGCCAATGTGTTGGTCATTGAAACAGCGCATGACACGATCGATGCCAAAGGCCGCCAGGAAATCGACCTGACTTCCGGCGGGCAGGCATTATTATTCCGTGAAGGAACCGTGCAGGAAATCACGTGGCGCGCAGAAAATGGCATGCTTGTGCCAGTCGGGGAAAACGGAACAGCCGAATTGACGCAAGGAAAAACCTGGGTCCATATAATTCCAGATTCACCCGGAATTGGCCAGGCGGTTCAGTATAGCCCGTAGAAGCGGGATCAATCGAAGAGCAATGAAAGGACGTTGAATGTGCATGCAAGTTGATAAGATTAGAGGGCCGCAGACCGATCAATTGATCGAAGCGGTGCTGGCATTGGAAAACAAAGAACAAGCCTATCGATTTTTTGATGATTTGTGCACGATCAGTGAAATCCAATCGTTATCGCAGCGCCTTGAAGTGGCGCATATGCTGCGCTTGAAAAAGACCTACGAAAAAATCAAGAACGAAACGGGCGCGAGCACAGCGACCATTTCCCGCGTGCGCCGCTGCTTGAATTACGGCAATGACGCATACGAGGAAATGCTTGATGTGTTGTATCCGGAAGAAAAACAAATCGAACTTCCAAAAGATTGACCAGCGAACGGTGCTGGTCTTTTTTTTATACGCCAAATCCTTCATTTGTGGATGGATGGGAACGGAGTGTTGGCTGATCTTTTGTTATAATGGAAAGATGAAAACCAAAGTACAGTTAGGAGAATACCTGTGGACTTTCAAACATGGCGGCATGTCTTTAAATTAGACCCTGCGAAAGAACTTTCAGATGGACATTTGGAACGAATTTGCGAATCCGGGACTGATGCCATCTTGATTGGCGGAAGTGATGATGTCACACTCGACAATGTCTTAGAATTGATGGCCCGAGTGCGCCGCTATTCGGTGCCGGTGGCGCTTGAAGTGTCGACGGTCGAATCGGTGACGCCGGGCTTTGATTATTATTTCATCCCGACAGTGCTCAACAGCAGCGACCCGAAATGGATCAAAGGGCTTCACCACGAGGCCATCCGTGAATATGGAGAGATCATGGACTGGACAGAGATCGTGCCGGAAGGGTATTGCATTTTGAATCCGGACTGCAAAGCGGCAAGCTTAACCGGGGCAGATGCATCCTTGACCGAAGAGGATGTGCTCGGATATGCGCGCATGGCGGAGCATTTTTTCCGGCTCCCCATCTTTTATCTGGAATACAGCGGCATGTATGGCGATCCGGAACTCGTTGAAAAAACCGCGTCAGTGCTGTCTGATACACGGCTGTTTTACGGCGGCGGCATCGATTCAGCGGAGCGTGCCAAGGAAATGGCTAAGCTGAGCGATACGGTCGTTGTCGGCAATATCATATACGAAGATCTAAATAAAGCGCTTGCGACCGTCAAGGCAGTTGCGGAAACGGCTGAGCAATCGTTATAATAATAGGAACAAACGTTCGAGGTGGTGCAAAATGGAATTAATCACAAAAAACCTGCTGCGGGGGATGAACCCCGAGCAGGAAGAAGCAGTTAAAACAACTGAAGGCCCGCTATTGATCATGGCCGGTGCGGGATCCGGGAAAACACGCGTGCTGACACATCGCATCGCGTACTTGGTGCTGGAAAAACAAGTCTACCCGTCCAATATCCTAGCAATCACCTTCACCAATAAAGCCGCGCGCGAAATGCGCAACCGGATCGATGGGCTGCTTGGCCACGGAACAGGCGACCGCATGTGGGTGTCGACCTTCCACTCGATGTGCGTGCGCATCCTGCGCCGCAATATCGACCGTCTGGGCTTTTCGAAAAGTTTCTCGATCTTGGATACGACCGACCAATTGACGGTCATCAAAAATGTCTTGAAGCAGCAAAACCTGGATCCGAAAAAATACGAGCCGCGGACGATGCTGAATGCCATTTCATCGTCGAAGAACGAATGCATCGATGCGGAAACCTTTGCGGCGAACGCCAATCAATTCAACCCGTACGAAAAGACGGTCGCGGAAGTGTTCACAGGCTATCAGAAGCGCCTTCAGAAAAACCAATCGCTCGATTTCGACGATTTGATCATGATGACTTTAAGGCTCTTTGAAACGGTACCGGATGTGCTGGAATATTATCAGGATAAATTCCACTATATCCATGTCGATGAATACCAGGATACGAACAATGCCCAGTACCAACTGGTGCAATTAATGGCGAAGAAATTCAAGAATATTTGTGTTGTCGGCGATTCCGACCAGTCGATTTACCGCTGGCGCGGGGCGGATATCACCAATATCCTGTCGTTCGAAAAGGATTATCCGGACGCCAAAGTGATCATGCTCGAACAGAATTACCGTTCGACCAAACGCATCTTGCAGGCAGCAAACGACGTCATCCAGAAAAACACGAGCCGCTACCCGAAAGAATTGCGCACCGACAACGATGAAGGACCGGCAATCACGCTCCATAAAGCAGGCGATGAGCGCCAGGAAGCCCAGTACATCGTCCAGACCATCCAGAACCTTATGCAGGAAGAAGGATACAAAACCTCCGATTTCGCCATTCTCTACCGGACCAATGCCCAATCGCGTATTTTAGAGGAAATGTTCGTCAAATCGAATATGAGCTATACAATCGTCGGCGGCACGAAGTTCTATGACCGCAAGGAAATCAAGGACTTGCTCGCGTATTTGCGCTTGATTGCCAATAACGAAGATGACCTGTCGCTCGCGCGCATCATCAATGAACCGAAGCGAGGGATCGGTGCGACCTCATTTGAGAAGATGGCGCGCTTTGCCATCGAACAGGACCGCACCATCATGGATTCCTTGCAGGAAGCGGATTTCATGGGCTTGACGGCGAAAACCGCACAGACCGCGCTTGAATTCCGTGCGATGATCGCCGGATTCACCGAAATGCAGGAATTCTTGTCAGTGACGGAATTGGTGGAAGAAGTGCTGAAGAAATCCGGCTATCGCCAAATGCTCCAAAACGACAAGACCATCGAAGGCGAAAGCCGCCTCGAAAACTTGGATGAATTCCTAACGGTGACGCAAGCATTTGAAAAACAAAGCGATGACAAGTCACTGGTAGCGTTCCTGACCGATTTGGCTTTGATTGCGGACATCGATTCATTGGACGAGGAAGAAGAACAAGGCGACGGCCCGATCATCCTTATGACGATGCACGCAGCGAAAGGGCTGGAATTCCCGGTCGTGTTCATTGCCGGGCTGGAAGAAAACGTCTTTCCGCATTCGCGTTCGAACAATGACGAGGAAGAATTGGAAGAAGAGCGGCGACTTGCGTATGTTGGCATCACGCGCGCCGAGAAACGGCTATATTTGACGCACGCTTCGTCACGGACGATTTTCGGCAAGAGCAATTTCAATATGCCGTCGCGCTTCATCTCTGAAATTTCGGAAGATCTCATCGAGCAGACGTTTGCCAATCACCGTGCAGGCGCAGCGACGAGTTATAAGCAGGCACCGAAACGCAAAGCGGTCATGAAGCCTTCTTATCAGCAATCTGGCGGTGACCGCTTAGGCTGGAAAACAGGCGACCGTGCGAAGCATAAAAAATGGGGCACTGGGACTGTTGTCAATGTCAAAGGCGACGGCGAACAAACAGAACTCGATATCGCCTTCCCGAGCCCGACAGGCATCAAGCGGCTGCTCGCGAAATTTGCGCCGATCGAAAAAGAATGATCTGGAGGAACTTGAATGGACCGCATCAAAGCTGAAGAACGTGTAACCGAATTGAATGAATTGCTCCGCAACTACGGGCATGCCTATTATGTGCTCGATAAGCCAAGCGTACCGGATGCCGTATACGATCAATTGCTCAACGAATTGATCGAGCTGGAAACCCTTTACCCTGATTTGATTTTCCCGGACTCCCCAACGCAGCGGGTCGGCGGGACACCGTTATCGAATTTCGAAAAAGTCCGCCATGAGCGGCCGATGTTCAGTTTGTCGAACGTCTTCAATGAAGAAGATTTACGTGATTTCGATAAACGCGTGCGCGGCGGTGCCGGGGACTCGGTCGAATATGTGTGCGAACTGAAAATTGACGGCCTGGCCGTTTCGCTTCATTACGACAACGGCAAATTCGTGCGCGGTTTGACGCGCGGAGACGGCCGTGTCGGAGAAGACATCACGGTCAATCTTCGCACGGTCCGTTCGATCCCGCTTAAATTAAAAGAGCCGGTATCGATCGAAGTGCGCGGCGAAGTGTTCATGCCAAAAAAATCGTTCCATGCACTTAACGAAGACCGCGAAGAGCGCGGCGAAGAATTATTCGCCAACCCGCGAAATGCTGCAGCGGGTTCTTTGCGCCAATTGGATTCGAAAATTGCCGCCAAGCGCAATTTGGATGTCTTCATCTACGGCATCGGTGGCGACGGGGAAACATACGGCTTGAACGACCATGATGAATCGCTCCGTTATTTGACGGATCTTGGCTTTAAAACGAACAGCGAACGAAAAGTTTGCCGCTCGGTGGAAGAAGTGCTGGCATACATCGAACAATGGACAGATGGGCGCAACCAGTTGAGCTATGAAATCGATGGCATCGTCATCAAAGTCAACCGCTTTCTCCATCAGCAAGATCTCGGATTCACGGCGAAAAGCCCGAAATGGGCAACAGCCTATAAATTCCCAGCAGAAGAAGTGATGACGACCGTACGTGATATCGAGCTGAGCATCGGGCGGACAGGCGTTGTTACCCCAACGGCCATCCTTGAGCCGGTCGCTGTTGCCGGCACTACGGTACAGCGTGCGTCACTCCATAATGAAGACTTGATCCGGGAGCGCGACATCCGCATCAATGATAAAGTCATTATCCGAAAAGCGGGCGATATCATTCCGGAAGTCGTCAAGGCGCTGATTGAAATGCGCTCCGGTGACGAACTGCCGTTTGAAATGCCGACCGAATGTCCGGCCTGCGGCAGTGAACTCGTCCGGATAGAAGGCGAAGTGGCGCTGCGATGCGTCAACCCGAAATGCCCGGCGCAAATCGTCGAGGGCATGATCCATTTCGTTTCGCGCAATGCCATGAATATTGATGGGCTCGGCGAGAAAGTGATCGAGCAATTATATCGCGAAGGGCTCATCCACGATATTTCGGATCTCTACGCTTTGACGAAAGAGCAATTGTTGGAACTCGAGCGCATGGGCGATAAATCCGCCACTAACCTAATCGAGGCGATAGCAGCTTCCAAGAACAATTCGATGGAACGCTTGTTGTTCGGCCTTGGCATCCGTCACGTCGGTGAACGCGGGGCGCGGATCTTGTCGGAGCATTTCGGCTCGGTGGATCAGTTGATGCAGGCAAACTTGGAAGAATTGATTGCCATCCATGAAATCGGCGATAAGATGGCCGATGCCGTCGTCACCTATTTCGAAAAGGAAGAAGTTTCTTCACTTGTGGAACGTTTGCGCGAGCGGGGCGTCAATTTATCCTATACGGGCACGATCGTCCGCGTAGAAGAAGGCGCCAATGCCTTTGCCGGCAAGAAAATCGTGCTGACCGGTAAATTGGAAAACATGACCCGCCAGGAAGCCGGCGCACGGATCGAGGCACTTGGCGGCAAATTGACCGGCAGCGTCAGCAAGAAAACCGATTTGCTCATTGCCGGCGAAGAAGCCGGGTCCAAACTCGACAAAGCGCAGGATCTCGGCGTAGAAGTGTGGAACGAAGAACGCCTGCTTATGGAATTGAACGAATAAGGAGATTAGCATATGAAACGCATTTGGTGGATCCCGATCAGCATATTGCTGCTTTCGGGATGTGTCCCTTCCGGAAATGACGAGGCGGAAGTGATCAACACAGAAGAAGAAGAGGCGGAAACGGCGATCATCCCGAGCATGCAATTGGATGATCAATATTACCGGACGCTGTTGCCGTATAAGCAAAGCGCCACCCGCGGAAAAATCGTCAGCCGGCTGAATTCTCGCTACGATATCAAGGAAGCGGAGCACGGATTATTGCGCCTATCGCAGCAGCAGTTCTCGCCGGATGATTATTACTTCCAGGAAGGCCAAAAAATCACCGATGAAGAAGCCTCGCTTTGGCTCCAGCGCAAAAGCAAAGATAATCCACAAGGGCTAAACCCGGAGGATGGCCGCAGCAAGGCAGAGACCGACGGCGGCGAACGCCCGCAACCAGAACTGCTGGCGCATATCCTTGAGCAAAATTACCTTGTCAAAACCGAGGAAGACAAAATCCGTCTGGGCGGGGTTTCCATCGGGCTTGCGATGAATACGGTTTATTATAGTTCGACGGACAACATCCCCTACGAAGAATCGATCCCTCAAGATCAGATCGCTGAAGAAGGCAAACGGATGGCTGATGAAATCGTCAAGCGCTTAAGGGAGAAAGAAGGAATGTCGGATGTGCCGATCCTCGTCGCTTTATTCGCGCAAAACAGCCGCAACGCGATGACACCCGGCACGTACTTCTCTTACGGCGCTGCCCCGAAAGGCGAGACCGAAGTAGCAAACTGGAATGATGTCGACGAAGAGTATGTCGTATTCCCGACTTCGGGGACGGACGAGCAATACCGGGATATCGATACAGCGTTCCGCAATTTCAAGCAAGATGTCGAAGTCTACTTCTCGAATTTCACGAGCGTCATCGGCAAAGGCTTTTATCAAAGCGGCCAATTGCAGGAAATGAAAATCGAAATCCCGATCCAATTTTATGGTTCGGCCGAAGTGATCGGCTTTACGCAATATGTCACCGGCCTGATCCTCGATCATTTCCCGGACGATGTCCAGATCGAAGTGAACGTTACGTCGACCAACGGCGCGGAAGCACTCATTTTACGGAAAGCCGGGGAAACGGAACCGGTTGTCCATATTTACGAGTAAGTCTGTAATTTAAAGGGGCAGCCAGCTGGCTGTCTCTATTCATTTTTTTAGAAAAATGGTATGATAGACCGTATGTTTATTGAATCCGGAGGTGTAGAAAATGGCGAAAATGACAAAAGAAGAAGTAATCGAAGTGGCCCACTTGGCGCGTTTGGCAATTACCGACGAGGAAGCTGTGCATTTTGCGGATCAATTGGAAGCGATCACCAATGCGATGGAATTGCTGAATGAATTGGATACGGAAAATGTAGAACCGACGACGCACGTATTGCCGCTAGTCAATGTGATGCGCGAAGACAAATCGATCGAAGGCTTGCCGCGTGAATTGGTAATGAAAAACGTAAAAGAGCACGAAGGCGGACAAGTGCGTGTGCCGACCATTCTGGACTGATTGTGAGGAGGGAAAAAGATGAAGTTAGCTGATAAAACTGCAAACGAATTGCAGGAATTACTACATAGCAAAGAATTGACGATTGCGGAGTTGACGGAAGCAACATTCAAGCGCATCAAGGAATTGGACCCGAAAGTCGACGCCTTTTTGGCTTTGAATGAAGAACAGGCGACAAAGCAAGCAGCTGAAATGGATCAAACGGATGCAACGGAACGCGGCCCGCTTTACGGCTTGCCGATCGGCGTGAAGGATAATATCGTCACGGAAGGACTCGAGACGACAGCATCGAGCTTGATCCTGAAAGGCTTCAACCCAATCTATAACGCAACGGTTGTGGATAAATTGCGCGAAGCTGGCATGGTCATCGTCGGTAAATTGAATATGGATGAATTCGCCATGGGTTCTTCCAATGAAAACTCTTACTATAAAAACACGAAAAACCCGTGGAACTTAGAAACTGTTCCAGGCGGTTCGTCGGGTGGTTCAGCTGCGGCTGTAGCAGCGGGTGAAGTTCCGTTCACACTCGGTTCCGATACCGGCGGATCGATCCGCCAGCCGGCTGCTTTTTGCGGCGTTGTCGGCATGAAGCCGACATACGGGCGCGTTTCACGTTTCGGATTAATTGCCTATGCATCATCATTCGACCAAATCGGCCCGATCACGCGTACCGTTAAAGACAATGCGCTTCTTTTGAATGCGATTTCCGGGCACGATGAAAAAGATTCGACGTCCGCAAATGTTGAAGTGCCTGACTTCACAGCGGCACTCACTGGCGATATCGAAGGCCTTCGCATCGGCGTGCCGAAAGAATATTTCGCAGAAGGCGTCAGCGAAGCATCGAAGCAAGCCGTGAAAGATGCACTGAAAGTATTGGAAGAAAAAGGTGCAACATGGGAAGAGATTTCCTTGCCGCATTCCAAATACGCGCTTTCTACGTATTACATCTTGGCTTCATCTGAAGCATCATCGAACTTGTCCCGTTTCGACGGCATCCGTTACGGCTACCGCACGGAAAAAGCCGGAAGCTTGCTTGAGTTCTACATGAACACACGCTCTGAAGGCTTCGGCGACGAAGTGAAGCGCCGCATCATGCTCGGAACTTACGCACTCAGCTCGGGCTATTACGACGCTTACTATAAAAAAGCGCAAAAAGTGCGTACCTTGATCAAGCAGGATTTCGATAAAGCGTTTGAAAACTTCGATGTCATCGTCGGGCCGACAACGCCGACACCGGCATTCAAGATCGGCGAAATCATCGATGACCCATTGACAATGTATGCGAACGATATCTTGACAATCCCTGTCAACTTAGCAGGCGTTCCGGCCATTTCAGTCCCGTGCGGATTTGACAACGGCTTGCCGCTCGGATTGCAAATCATCGGCAATTATTTCGATGAAGAAACCGTCTACCGCGTCGCGGATGCTTTTGAGCAGGCGACCGAGTTCCATAAAGAAACACCGCAAACATGGGAGGGAGCAGCACAATGAATTTCGAAACGATCATCGGGCTTGAAGTCCACGTCGAACTGAAGACGGAATCCAAAATGTTCTCGCCTTCCCCAGCTCATTTCGGTGCTGAACCGAATACCAATACAAACGTAATCGACCTTGGCTACCCTGGGGTATTGCCGGTCGTCAATAAAACGGCAGTCGATTGGGCGATGAAAGCGGCACTTGCGTTAAACTGTGAGATTACGCGTCACACCAAATTCGACCGCAAAAACTATTTCTACCCGGATAACCCGAAAGCCTACCAGATTTCCCAGTTTGACCAGCCGATCGGCGAACATGGCTGGCTGGAAATCGAAGTGAACGGCGAGAAAAAACGCATCGGCATCACGCGTCTCCATATGGAAGAAGATGCAGGGAAACTGACGCATACCGGCAACGGCCATTCCCTTGTCGACTTTAACCGCCAAGGCACGCCATTGATCGAAATCGTCTCGGAGCCGGATATCCGCACGCCGGAAGAAGCGTATGCGTATTTGGAGAAAATCAAATCGATCATCCAATACACAGGCGTTTCCGATGTACGCATGGAAGAAGGCTCGCTTCGCTGCGATGCAAATATCTCCTTGCGCCCATACGGCCGTGATGAATTCGGCACAAAAACTGAGCTGAAGAACTTGAACTCGTTCAACTTCGTTAAAAAAGGCTTGGAGCACGAACAGATCCGCCAAGAGCAAGTATTGCTTGCAGGCGGCATCATCGAGCAGGAAACACGCCGCTACGATGAATCGACTGGCAAAACCTTGCTCATGCGCATCAAAGAAGGTTCGGATGATTACCGTTACTTCCCGGAACCGGACCTGGTTGATATCGTCATCGACGACGCATGGCTCGAGCGCGTGCGCGCAGAAATTCCGGAACTTCCGGATGCCCGCAAAGCCCGCTACGTATCAGAACTTGGCTTGTCGTCATATGACGCGATGGTGTTGACTTTGCAGAAACCAATTTCCGATTTCTTCGAAGCGACCGTTAAAGCCGGCGCTGATGCGAAACTGGCATCAAACTGGCTCATGGGCGAAGTGTCCGCTTACCTTAATGCTCAGAATAAAGAGCTTGAGGGTACAGAACTGACGCCGGAAGGACTTGCCGGCATGATCAAGTTGATCAGCGAAGGCACGATTTCTTCTAAGATTGCCAAAAAAGTCTTCAAGGAATTGATTGAAAAAGGTGGCGATCCAAACAAGATTGTCAAAGCGCAAGGCTTGGTGCAGATCTCGGACGAAAACGTATTGCTTGAGTACGTCACCAATACTTTGGATGCTAACCCTCAGTCGATCGAAGATTACAAGAACGGGAAAGACCGCGCAATCGGCTTCCTCGTCGGCCAAATTATGAAAGCGACAAAAGGGCAGGCCAACCCGCCGCTCTTGAACAAAATCCTCCTCGAGGAAATCGCGAAACGTTAATTAGAAAAAGGATGGCTCACTCAGCCATCCTTTTTTTGTGGTTTATTTTAGTGAATGCGATCCAAAAGTTAAATCTGGTAGTCGAAATGTTATTTCCTTGAGATTCCGCTCCAAGGGGCACGCTTGAGGCCTGCAGGATGCAGGTCATGCAGCTGATGCGACAGGACGTCGCGTTTTCAGCTGCCCGGATAAGGGGCGGGTGTTGAGCCAAGGTGGCTAATGTCACTGCGTTCGAACATCAGATGAAAAGCGTTGCTCCCACATCTGCTAAGCAGATGCGTCGCAAATGAATGGACTCGGCTCCTCCTCGCCATCCATTCGCCCCTTTCCACTCCATCTCTAGGTATAGAATGGAAATTCAAATGTTTTCTGCATTGAAATTATGTGAACAGTTTTGATTTGTTCGATAAATGCGCGGAAAAGATGAATCATCCTTAATATTAATATTGAGTCTAGCTAGGCGTCTTCACCAGCGGACGAATATAATAAAAAAAGACGCGTCCTCGCATGCAACATCCAATGAAATCTAAAAGCTGAACCGCGCACACGGGAGAGCCGAAGCAATAAGACAAGTGCTCTTCTTGGCTTATTGCAAGAGGCCAGCCCCAAGCGGGTGGCGACTACTTCACGATGAAATAATCAACGGACCATTCATCTCACTAACAAGTCCAGCCAAGCGACGATACCAGCGGATGAAGTCAACTAACAGCGACGCTTCCTCGCATGTGAAATATAGTGAAATCGAAAAGCCGAACCGCGCTCACGGGTGAGCCGAAGCAATGAGACAAGCGTTCTTCTTGGCTTATTGCAAGAGGCCAGCCCCAAGCGGGAGGCGACTACTTCACGATGAAATAATCAACGGACCATTCATCTCACTAACAAGTCCAGCTAAGCGTCGATACCAGCGGATGAAGACAATCAACAGTGACGCCTCTTCGCACGTAACATCCAATGAAATCCAAAAGCCGAACCGCGCTCACGGGCGAGCCGAAGCAATGAGACAAGTGCTCTTCTTGGCTCATTGCAAGAGGCATGCCCAAAGCGGGAGGCGGCTATTTCGTGATAAAATGTATTATGAATTATCCATCTCGCTCTCACGTCTAACTCGCTGCTCCACATTCTGCATTATAAAACAGCAACCGACTGCGAAATGTAGGGTTAATTGGAACAATTCACTGCTTTTTGCTTAAAAGTTTGCCGCAAAGGGAAAAGAACAGGTAAACTGTTTTGTAAGGAGACGTGATAGAATGATGACGGAACTGGAATATTTTGAGCATGCCATCTCATTGGAGAAATATATGGCGCAGATGGAATCCAATCAGGAAAAAACCTACACGATCTATGAGAAATTCGAGTTGCCGGACGATCCGGAATTTATCGATATGTTGAAACAGCAGCAATTGAACATCTTGGCGATTACCGAAGATTGGTGTGGTGATGCGATGATGGTCAACCCGATTCTTCGGAAATTGGCAGAATCGGCGGATCTTGAAGTCCGCTGCGTCTACCGCGATGACAATCCCGAACTCATGGACCGTTATTTGACGGATGGCGGAAAGTCTATCCCGAAATATATTTTCTTGTCCGAAAGCGGGGAAGTAAAAGGTTCATGGGGGCCGCGGTCACCGAAAGTCCAGCAGATGGTCGATGAAAAGAAAGCGAAACTGCCGGAAAAAGAAGATCATCAATACGAGTTGCATTGGAAAACGGTAATCGGGGAGATATCCGACCGTTTCACGTCCGACCCGGAGCTCTGGCAAGATACGTATGAAGACATTCGCAAGAGCTTACAGAAAAGCTTGGCTTAACACTATACAGACAGCCGGCTGCAGAATGTCCCGTCCGCGGGAACTTTCTGCAGCCCTGTCATGTCCTGTTTCTATAGAATGGTCCAGAAAGGCTGAATCCGATGAAACGAGCACGCATAATTTATAACCCGACATCCGGCAGGGAATTGTTCCGCCGCCACCTCCCGGAAGTATTGGAAAAGATGGAAATCGCAGGATACGAAACGTCCTGCCACGCGACTACCTGTGAAGGGGACGCAGTGAAAGCGGCGGAATATGCAGTCGAGCGCAAATTTGATTTGGTGGTGGCAGTTGGTGGGGATGGGACGCTCAATGAAGTCGTTTCCGGAATCGCCAAATACCCGGAACGTCCGAAAGTGGGCTTGATTCCAATGGGCACGACCAATGATTTTGCACGGGCTGTGCGCATCCCACGCGATATTAACCGCGCTGTCGATATCATCATCAAAGGCGAGTCGATCCCTGTCGATATTGGGGTTATGAACGATGACCGCTATTTCGTCAATATTGCAGGAGGCGGGCGCTTGACCGAATTGACGTATGAAGTTCCGAGCAAGCTCAAAACGGTGCTCGGCCAATTGGCGTATTATTTGAAAGGTATCGAGATGATTCCTTCAATTCGCTCATCCCGTGTCCGTATTGAATACGATGGTCAAGTGTTCGACGACAAAGCGATGATGTTTTTGATCGGCTTGACCAATTCCGTCGGTGGCTTTGAAAAACTGGCGCCGGATGCCAGCATCAACGACGGGAAATTCACCTTGCTTATCTTGAAGGAATTGAACATGGCGGAATTTATCCGTGTGGCATCCCTTGCGCTTCGCGGGGAGCATTTATCCGACCCGCATGTGTTGTATGTGAAAGCGAGCAAGATTTCCGTAACGTCCAATGAACGTGTATTGCTGAACCTCGACGGCGAGTTCGGCGGCATTTTGCCGGCCACATTCGAAAACTTGGAGCGCCATATTGAAATGTTCGTGCCGCTGGAGTATATCAAAGAAAAAGACCGCAAATAAAAAAGCGATCCGCTCATCCCTATATGGGGTGAATGGATCGCTTTTTTTGATAGATCAGTATTCCAGTAATTCGATCGCTTCGTCTTGGTCCGCCGCAAGCTTCGGCAAGCCTTCAATCGGTTCCCAGCGATACTGTACGATAAGGCCGTTGTCGCGCCCTTCGCTTTTGATTGTGTGTTCGAATTCGTCGATTTTCTCGCCAGTGTATTCAAAATGGAAGATGTTGCGCTCGTACGCTTTGTCTTTATGCGCCGGGTAGTAATTGTATTTGTGGATTTTCCCGACGAATTCCAGCACATCACGCGGCAAGCCGGTTTCTTCTTTCACTTCGCGGTATAGGGCATCGATCAATAATTCGTCTTCCCCAATCGTTCCGCCTGGCACTTGCAAGCCGACTTCGGGTTCGCCTTTGTATTCAAATACGAGCAATTCTCGGTTGTGTTCTTCACCTCTGGTAATATAGGCAAATACCTTTCTGCTTGTTTCCATATGAATCATCCTTTTCTTTTGTTCATTATAGAATACTAAAAATTCAGCAAAATTTCAATGGGGATGTTTTCATTTTGTCACAGCTTATTCAAACATCGGGCGGAATCGGATGCCTCGCAGAAGTTTATGGGAGGACCTTTGAGGTACAATAAAACATATAACGGGCTGTGCTTTGGCCTATGTAAAGGGGACGAGAATTTTGGGATTTGAAGATGTGGCTTTACAAAGCCGGATACTGACCTTGATGACCCTATCATTCCACATCATCTACGCGACGATCGGTGTGGGGGTCCCACTCATGATCATGATTGCCCAATGGGTTGGGATCAGAAAAAATGACGAGCATTATATCCTCCTGGCACGTCGCTGGGCGAGAGGGTTCGTCATCACGGTAGCGGTCGGCGTCGTGACCGGTACCGCAATCGGGCTTCAATTATCCTTGTTGTGGCCAAACTTTATGCAGATGGCAGGGAACGTCATTGCGCTTCCGCTGTTCATGGAAGTCTTCGCCTTTTTCTTTGAAGCGATTTTCCTCGGAATTTATCTATATACCTGGGACCGTTTTGAAGACCAGCGCAAACATTTCCTATTGCTGGTTCCGGTCGCACTCGGAGCGGCTGCCTCTTCTGTATTTATCACCATCGTCAATTCGTTCATGAATGCGCCACAAGGGTTTGATGTGTTGAACGGCGAGCTGGTCAATGTGAGCCCGTTGCTTGCGATGTTCAGCCCGGCCGTGCCGACGAAAGTCGCACACGTCCTGTCGACAGCGTTCATGACGAGCGCCTTCGTGTTGGCATCAATCGCTGCTTTCCGTTTGCTGCGCGGATCGAATCATATTTACCACAAGAAAGCATTGTTCCTGACGATGAAGCTCGCGCTGATCTTTTCGGTTGCGACCGCTATCATCGGCGACTTTTCAGGGAAATACTTGGCCGAATACCAGCCAGAGAAGCTGGCAGCTGCCGAATGGCATTTTGAAACGGGATCGGAAGCTGAACTTGTGTTGTTCGGTGTGTTGGAAGGCGAAGAGCCGAAATACGCAATCCGCATCCCATATGCGCTCAGCATTTTGGCGCACGGTGTACCAAGCGGTGAAGTTATCGGCTTGAATGATTTCCCGGAAGATGAAATTCCGCCGCTGTGGATCCATTACCTCTTCGATACGATGGTCACGCTCGGCATGTGGCTCGCGTTCTTCTCCTTTGTGTACGTCATCGGCGCGTGGCGCGGCTGGTCCATTGTCACGAGAAAATGGTTCCGCTGGCTGACCGTACTGAGCGGGCCGCTCGCAATGCTCGCGATTCAGGCCGGCTGGTGGTTCACGGAAGTCGGCAGGCAGCCGTGGATCCTTCGCGGCTATATGAAGACTAGTGAAGGGGCAACGACAAGCGGGCAAGTCGATTTGATGATCGTGATGTTCGCCGGCCTCTATGTCATTCTCGGAATCGGGACAGTTGTCGTCTTGTCACGCATGTACAAACGCAACCCGGTCGAGAAGGAATTGGCACAGCGTGAATCCGTAAAAGGCGGTGAAGAATAATGACACTCGAAATTATCGGGATTTCCGTTCTTTGGCTGTTTTTGTTCCTCTACGTCATCGTGGCGTCGATTGATTTCGGCGCTGGATTCTTTAACGCCTACAGTGCTTTTTCCGACAAGCAGCATATTTTGACAGGCATCATCCAGCGTTATCTGTCGCCGGTATGGGAAGTGACGAACGTCTTTTTCGTTTTCTTCTTCGTCGGCATCATCGGGTTCTTCCCGCAGACGGCGTTCTATTACGGCACGACGCTTCTTGTGCCGGCAAGCATTGCGCTTATCTTGCTGGCAGTGCGTGGTTCCTATTACGCGTTCGCCACATACGGTGCGAAGATCAACCACCGCGGTTATATCTATATGTACGGCTTATCCGGCCTAATGCTTCCGGCGGCACTGTCGCCGGTGCTGGCTATTTCAGAAGGCGGCTTTATGCGCCTGGAGGGCGGGCAGCCGTCGCTTGATTACTGGGCGCTGTTTACAAGCCCCTTGATGTGGAGCATCGTCGTCTTGAGCATTGCCGCAGTATTGTATATTTCTGCCGTGTTCTTGACTTGGTATGCCTGGAAAGCTGGAGACGAAAAAGCGACGCAGCTCGTCCGCAAATACGCATTGGTTTGGGCAGGTCCGACGATTGTCACGGCGACCGGCATCATTTTCGAGCTTCGCGGGCACAATCCGGAACATTATGCGAGCTTGCTCGATTTGTGGTGGATGTTCGCGCTGTCGTTCCTGTTGTTCCTGGGTACCGTGTTCTTGATCTGGAAGAAACGCAATTACGGCTTGGCGTTCATCTTGCTCGTCGGACAATTCTTTACCGCGTTTTTTGCCTACGGGGCGTCTCATTACCCGTATCTGTTGTATCCGCACCTGACAATTTACGATAGCTTCACGAATGAATCGATGGCGATCGCCTTGATCATCGCCTTTATCGCAGGGCTCGGGCTATTGCTGCCATCGCTTTATCTCTTATTCCGCCTGTTCCTATTCGACAAAGACTACGTCAAAGGGAAATCGGATTATCATGCCTAAGGAGGCTGTGAAAGATGAATGATTTCTTCATTTTCTATGCGCCGTTTCTGGTGATCATCCTGGCGATTGCCGTCGGGTTCTGGATATCACTGAAAGATGGCCCGGTAACGAAAGACAAGAAATAAAACTGTGGCGGGAATTTCCCGCCACAGTTTTTTACTGCTTAAAAAGCGGATATGTTACAATAAGTCAATGTGAAATGGAGTGAACGTAATGAAACCAGTAACGAAAAATGACCGCTTGTCCGTCTACGTCGAAGATTTGACGCATGATGGTGCCGGCGTTGCCAAAGTGGATGGCTATCCGCTGTTCATCAAAGATGCATTGCCCGGGGAGACCGTCACGGTGCATGTATTGAAAACATTGAAATCTTACGGCTTTGCGAAACTCATCTCTATCGAAGAGAAATCCGCAGACCGCATCGATGCGCCGTGCCCGGTGTTTGAGATTTGCGGCGGCTGCCAATTGCAGCACCTGTCCTACGAAGGGCAATTGAAATACAAAGAGAAAGTCGTGCGCGATGCGATGGCGCGACTCGGCAAATTGCCGGACGTGCCGGTCCATCCGGTCAAAGGCATGGACAATCCGTGGCGCTACCGCAACAAATCGCAAATCCCGTTTGGCCTTGAGGACGGCCGAGTGGTCGCTGGTTTCTACCAGCCGCGCTCGCACCGTATTGCGGATACCGATATTTGCTTGATCCAGACACCAGAAGCGGATATTTTGATGGCGTCGCTCAAGCGCAATTTGGTAGATATGGGCATCGAACCGTATGAAGAAAAGACACCCCGTGGCATGCTGCGCCACGTGGTCCTACGCAAAGGGCGTGTGACGGGCGAATTGATGGTCGTGTTGGTGACGAAGAAGCAGAAATTCCCTCAAGCAGAACGTGCCGTGGAAGCGATCCGTGCGGCCTTGCCGGACGTGACATCGATCATGCAGAACGTTAACCCAGAAAAGACCAATGTCATTTTCGGGAATGAAACGATCAATCTATGGGGCAAAGACATCATCGAAGACCGGATCGGCGATGTGCGCTTCGAGATCTCTGCGCGTTCGTTCTATCAGGTCAACCCGGAACAGACGGAGGTGCTATACGGGCAGGCGCTAGATTACGCGGGGCTGACAGGAACGGAAACGGTGATCGATGCGTATTGCGGCATCGGCACGATTTCACTATTCCTTGCACAGCGCGCGAAATTCGTCATGGGTGTCGAGATCGTCCCGCAGGCGATTGAAGATGCCAAACGCAATGCCGATTTGAACGGCTTCACGAATACCTTATTTGAAGCAGGCCCCGCCGAAGAAGTCATTCCGCGCTGGTATAAAGATGGCAAAGAAGCCGATGTGCTTGTCGTCGACCCGCCGCGAAAAGGCTGTGACGAGGCGCTCCTTCAGACGATGCTCGAACAACAACCAGAGCGCATCGTTTACGTTTCCTGCAACCCGGCGACGCTGGCACGCGATTTGCGCATTTTGGAAGACGGCGGCTACCGGACGCAGGAAGTCCAGCCGGTCGATATGTTCCCGCAGACGACGCACGTTGAATGTGTCGCGTGGCTGACGAGAAGATAATTCTTTATTAGTTAATGGGATTAAATGTAAAAATCCACCCCTGATGACTGTTCTTTGAACAGCATTGGGGGTTTTTTTATGCAATAGGGGGTCAAAATGAAAATTTGTACTTTAGCAGGAAGGAATATTCTGCGCAGCAGGGAAGTAATCAATCATCATTGATGGAGTGCGGCTATGGAATTGCGGATGTTTCAACGAAGGAGGGAACGGTATGAAAATCGGCATTATCGTGCATTCCCAGACCGGGCATACCTTGCTTGTCGGGGAACGGATTCGTGAAAAATTACAAAGTGATGGCCATGAAGTTCGTTTAATGAGGATGCAAAATCTAGAGAACGAAGAAGCGAAAAATCCAACAGCTATACAATTGGATTCATTGCCGGAAACCAAAGGATATGACGCCTTGATTTTTGGCGCATGGGTGCAGGGCTTTACGCTATGTCCTGGATTTATGAAGTATGCGGAACAACTTCTGAATCTCGGCCAAGCGCCGGTATCTTGTTTTTTGACGCAGCAATTCCGCTATAAATGGATGGGCGGCAATAGGGCCATGTCCAAAATGACGACATCGCTTGAAACAAAGGGGGCAGTGGTCAAATCGACCGCCATCATCAATTGGTCCCATAAGAAAAGGGAACAGCAAATCGAGGAATTGGCGGAACGCTTCAGCAGCCAATACAAAGCGTAGGCAATGGCAAGAGAGCAGGCCAGGTAGCAAGAAAGGGAGTCGGAAATCATGTCAGACATCCACTTTAAACGGCTGGCGGATGACGCGCAGTCGCTGGAGCGGTTCAGGGAATTGAATGCTTTGTTTGCGGATGCCTTTGAGGAACAAGAAACGTATCTCGAAAACCCGCCGCCCGATGGCTATCTACTGTCTTTATTGGCAAAAGAGCATGTCCTCGTTTGTGTGGCATTGTCCGGCGGCGAACTTGCAGGCGGGCTTGTCGCATACGTACTGGATAAATTCGAGCAGCAGCGGAAGGAAGTATACATCTATGATTTGGCAGTGGCCAGCAAATACCGCAGGAGAAAAGTCGCGACCGGGCTGATCCGTTTTGTCCAGGCAGAAGCGCAAGAGTTGGGCGCATGGGTCGTTTTCGTGCAGGCGGATCCCGTGGACACGGCTGCTGTGAAACTATACAGTTCGCTTGGAACACGGGAAGATGTGTTTCATTTTGATTTCACCTTGGTCGAACGGAAATGACCACCACGTTCCGTGTCGGGCGTTAGGTGTTGAGGCAGGACAATGGATATTATATGTGGAAGTAGAGACCAGGAGTTTTCTGGAGGAGGAGTATGGATGTACGAACAAAAAACGAAAGAACACGAAGGCAGCGTCATTGAATTCATCGAGTCGGTCGAAAAGCCGTCAAAGAAAGAAGATGCCTACCGGCTGCTGGAAATTTTTGAACAAGCGACCGGCCATCCGGCGAAAATGTGGGGCGACAGTATCATCGGTTTCGGTTCCTATCATTATCGTTATGCGACCGGTCACGAAGGCGATGCACCACTCGCTGGATTTTCCCCGCGTAAAGCGAAAATCAGCTTATACCTGACAGGCTGTGCAGAAAAAGAGCCGGATGCGCTTGAGCGCCTGGGGAAATGCACTTCGGGCAAATCCTGCATCTACATCAATAAACTCAGCGATATCGATTCAGAAGTGCTAAAAGAATTGATCCAAAATGCAGCAGTGTATTTGCAAGAGCGCTATCCTGACAAAGGGTGAGTTGAAATTTGTCGAAACGAGGGCGGACCAAAAAATTATCGGCAGTTTTTCTTTTGGCAGGTTTTAGGCTGTGATCGTTTCGGGTATAGAAATAGTGATACTATCTGCAAGGAGAGAAGAAGCACGATGGAACACATACCCGAGTCAAAATTCGAAGACAAACGGTCAATGGTCATTGATGAGCTCGTTTCGAAGAATGTCTTCAAGATCAACGGCAGGCAGCTTTACGAACTGTCCTTATATGAACTGTTAAAGGAATATACCGATAAAAGCCTAAGCTCATGAGCTCAGGCTTTTTTAGATATCCATGGCCCTGTAAAAGGGTTAATTTTGCATCATGTGGGAGGAACAGTCATGCATCATCAAAAACTGGAAGACTACCGCAAAAACAAGCTCGACGAAATGACGATTGCCCAGTTGCAAAAAGAAATGGAAACGGGCAAGCTGACGTCAGAAGAACTTGTGCTAATGTATAAGGAAAACATTTCACTGCGTGACAAGAACACACGAGCCGTGCTTGAGATCAACCCGGACGCCTTGCTTATTGCCCAAGCGCTGGATTTCGAACGCAAGCATAAAGGGCCGCGCTCGAAACTGCACGGCATCCCTCTGCTCGTCAAAGACAATATGGACACCGGCGATAAAATGCATACAAGTGCCGGTTCACTCGCCATGGCCGACCATTACGCGCTGCGCGATGCGAAAGTGGTGGAAAAACTGCGTGCGGCGGGTGCGATCATTCTCGGAAAAACGAATATGACCGAGTGGGCGAATTTTATGAGCGATAAAATGACCAACGGCTATAGTTCGCGGGGCGGCCAAGTGAAAAACCCATTCGGCGCATTCGATGTCGGCGGGTCGAGTTCAGGATCGGCGGCCGGAGTGGCTTCGAATCTGGCTACGGCTGCGGTCGGGACGGAAACTTCCGGTTCGATCATCAACCCGGCAGCGCAGAACAGCCTCGTCGGCATTAAGCCGACGATCGGCCTCATCAGCCGCGCAGGGATCATTCCTTTATCGCATACGCAAGACACTGCCGGGCCGCTTGCGCGCACAGTGGAAGATGCGGTTACGGTGTTCGCGGCTTTGGTCGGCGTAGACCCGGATGACGAAATCACGCTGTTTGCCGAGCAGTTCAAGGGCTATGATTGGCAGCAGCATTTGAAACAAGAGGGGTTATCTGGAGTTGTATTCGGTGTGGACCGCCAATTGTTCACGGATATTACGGAACAGCAATCTGCCACATTCGAGCAGGCCATGGAGCAGCTGCGGGCATGCGGAGCCACCATCAAAGAAATCGATCTTGGCGCCGATCAGGAAGATCTTGGTTTTGCAGTGCTGCTCCACGAATTTAAATCAGACTTAAACGCCTATTTGGCGCGCTCGAATCCCGACCACCGAATCCGTTCAATGAGTGACATCATTTCATATAATGAAGAGCATGCGGAACAGATGTTGAAATTCGGCCAGAATCTATTGGAGCAGGCCAATGGCATGAGCGGAAACTTGACGGAGAGGGAATACGTTGAGGCGCTTGAACGCAACCGCTTCCTGGCGGCCGAACAGGGCATGAATAAGCGGCTCGGGCAAGTCGGGGCAGATGCACTTGTTCTGCCGCAGGATTTTGGCTGCAATATCGGTGCTGCTGCCGGGTTCCCTTCAATCACCGTGCCAGCCGGCTTGACGGAATCAGGCGAACCGTTCGGCATCACGTTTGCCGGACAGGCATTTGATGAACCGAAGCTGATTGAATATGCTTATGCGTTTGAGCAAGCGGCAGCGGGGCGGAGGCGCCCCTCATAAAAAAATCCCCTTCCTTGGATTTTCATCCGAGAAAGGGGATTTTTCATTTGATCTGGCGCCATACATGTTCCAAGAAAATCTGCAGTTCGGTATCGTCCGTGCTTTGACCTAAAGAAGTCAGCACACTATTGACGATCGCTTTACGCGGATTTGGAACTATAAGTTCATCGGCAAGAAATGCGATCATTTGCTGCAAGTCCGGATTTTTTTCAGCAGCGGCAAGTGCCTGCAATTGCTTTGAACTGTCGGCTAAAGTTGGCGACTGACCGTTTTGCTCTAGCAGGTGCTCGGATAAAAATCGCTTGCCGTCTTTTAATTGGGCCTGTACTGCTTGTTTCATGCGATGGACGATGTAGACGGTCAGTTCATCAAGCGGCAGATGCTGGCCAGTGCCGAGCCGCCAAACATGCATCAATTGCTGGAGCGCCCCGTTGGCCATCGCGGCATTTTCCAGTGCATAAGGACGCGCCTCTTCACCGAATATATCCACAATGCGGCTGCTCAGCCACTTGAGTTCCGCAATGTACTGGCTTTTCCCGAAAGCTTTCAATTCCTCATCTTGTGAATAGAAGATGCTTTCGTACAGGGAGAATAGGTTCTTCTCATGATTCATGCGGATGCGAATCGCCAATTGCCTGGCGAACAGGTCGGTGTCGGCCGGCGATTCCCCGAAAGCGGCGGCGATGCGTTGTGCGCGGATGTCTTCACTGATCGATTCCATCAAAGCGATCAGGCATTCCGATTTCGACGTGAAGTAATTATAAAAAGTTCCCTTGGAGATGCCGGCTTCGTCCAGAATGTCCTGAATAGATGAAGCGTTATAGCCCTTCTGGATGAATAAGCGATGGGCGGCATGGACGATTTGCTGTTTTTTAGGATTCATAATATCCCCTTTTTGGACTGATAGTATAGAAAAAGCATACCGTCAAAAGCTGATGAAATCAATGTTTCGAACTTATAGACTGTTCTCAGGACGTCTTTCTTGTAAAAAATATACCACGAGTATAAAATGTGTCAATAGAGTATAATCAGCCGAATTAAATCGGCGAGACGGAGGAAAGAAAGATGAAAGAAACAACGAAACCACCTTATGCAATCATCGCCATTTTGTTCACCGGGGCATTTGTAGCGATTTTCAATCAAACCCTTTTGAATATTGCACTCCCGGAAATCATGGTCGACTTATCTGTAGACGCTGCAACGGCCCAATGGCTCGTCACAGGTTATATGCTCGTCAACGGTATCCTGATTCCGGCGAGCGCTTATTTGATCCAGCGTTATTCCAACCGGGCCATCTTTATTGTCGCAATGTCCTTGTTCTCACTCGGGACATTGCTTGCGGGAGTTGCGCCGACATTTGCTGTCCTATTGATTGGCCGTATGGTCCAGGCGTCAGGCGCAGCACTCATGATGCCTTTATTGATGAATGTCATGCTCGCCGCGTTTCCCGTCGAAAAAAGAGGGCAGGCAATGGGCGTCTTCGGGATGGTCATGGTCGTAGCGCCGGCAATCGGCCCGACGCTTTCGGGCTTCATCGTCCAAACCTACTCGTGGAGAATCCTGTTCTTTATCGTATTGCCGGTCGCTTTGATTCCGTTACTTCTCGGGATTTTTAAATTGAAAAACCTGACCTTCCAAAACCGTGAGCTGTCGCTTGATCCGTTGTCTCTCGTGCTATCGAGCCTTGGGTTCGGCGGGTTGCTTTATGGATTCAGTTCGGCCGGCTCGCTCGGCTGGGAAAATCCGGCTGTTTATTTAACGATAGCGGTCGGCCTGTTGTCCTTAACAGCCTTTGCGTTCCGACAAATGAAGTTAAAAGAGCCGCTATTGGAACTGCGCGTCTATAAGCATCCGATGTTTGCATTGTCTTCGGTCATTTCAGTCACTTTGTCGATGGCAATGTTCTCGGCCATGATCCTCATGCCGATCTACATCCAGACTATTAAAGGCATCTCCCCGATTCAATCCGGTTTGATGATGCTGCCGGGGGCGCTCGTCATGGGGGTTATGTCTCCGATCACGGGCCGCATTTTTGACCGATATGGAGCTAAAGTGCTGGCATTGCCTGGTCTGGCTCTTGTGGTCATCACCACCTATTTGTTCAGTAATTTAACACTGGATACGGGTTACTATGAAATTATGGCCATCTATACATTGCGCATGTTCGGCATTTCGATGGTCATGATGCCGGTCATGACGAACGGGCTCAACCAATTGCCGATGAAATCCTATCCGCACGGAACGGCCATCAACAATACTTTGCAACAAGTTTCCGGCGCAATCGGTTCAGCGTTTCTTGTCACTTTGATGAATACGCGCACCGAATCGACGGCACAAGAACTGGTCGCTTCGGGGACAAGCGCGCAGGAAGCGACTATTCCTGCCATGCTCGAAGGCATTAACTTCTCCTTTACGGTGTCGACTTACATCGCACTCGCTGCGTTTCTGTTGGCGTTATTCATTAAAAAGCCCGACCAGAAAGCGACAGAAAGACAAAAAGAACGCGTCTATAAACAACGCTATGCAGATTGAAAAGAGGCGGCTCCTTCTAAAAAAGGAACCGCCTTTTCATTTGCCGAAAAAGGCGGCAAAGAGCCGGATATGGTACACTTAAGGCATCGAAAAGAAGGTGGAATGACACATGAATTTTATAGAAGAACTAAGTCCTGTCTGGCAGGATAAATGGAAACAAACCGGCTTTACCGAAGCGATGCCGATCCAGGAACAGATGATTCCGGAAATGCTCGCAGGAAACGACATCGTAGCGGAATCTCCGACCGGCTCGGGAAAAACGCTGGCTTACCTGTTGCCGATCTTGGAACGCGTCGATCCGAAAAAACCGAATACACAAGCGATGATCATTGCGCCGTCACAAGAGCTCGCGATGCAAATCGTCAACGTCTTGCGTGAATGGACAACGGGGACGGATGTCACTGTTACGCCGTTGATCGGCGGCGCGAATATTCAGCGCCAATTGGACAAGTTGAAGAAAAAACCGACGATTGTCGTCGGCACCCCGGGGCGCTTGAATGAATTGGTCAAGACCAAGAAACTCAAAATGCACGAGGTACGCATCATGGTTCTTGATGAAGGCGACCAATTGATGGCACGGGAACACCGCGGCATCATGAAGGACCTCATTGAAAGAACGCAGCAGGATCGCCAGCTCGTGTTGGTATCGGCGACCATTACAGAGGAAATCGAATTGGTGGCAGAGCGCCTGATGAAGCAGCCGACAAGATTGCAAGTATCGGCTGAACAGTTGCCGAAACAAGGAAAAGTGACGCATTCGTTCATTAAAGTCGATGAACGCGACAAGACCGACTTGCTTCGCAGCCTGTCGCATATGACAGGCGTAAAAGCACTTGCATTCGTCAACAATCTCGACCAAGTGTTGATGAAGGAAAGCAAATTGAAATTCCGCGACGCCAAAATCGCGACTTTGCATTCCGAAATGAAAAAAGAAGAACGCAAGAAAGCATTGGACGATTTCCGCAAAGGCGACACGGCGGTATTGATCGCAACCGAAGTGGCAGCGCGCGGGCTTGATATCGACCAATTGACGCATGTCATCCATGTCGATGCACCGATGACAGTCGAGCAATATTTGCACCGTTCCGGCAGAACCGGGCGCGCAGGGGCTGATGGGGAAGTATTGACGCTTCTGGCTTATGCCGATGAAAAGCATTATAAGAAATTGACGAAAGAATTGCCGAATAAGCCGGTGCAGAAAATCATGCATGGCGGCGAATTGGTGGAAGGCAATAGCAAAACCATGACAGCAAAGGGGAAAAAATGATGAGCTTTCAGGACAAGTTAGCGCAATATGCGGAATTGACTGTCCGTGTCGGCGTCAATGTCCAACCGGGGCAGGAGCTATTAATTGCGACGACGACGGATACCGTGGAATTCACGCGTTTGGTCGTCGAGAAAGCCTACGAAGCAGGGGCTAAGCAAGTCCATGTCGCGTTCACGGACCCGTCAGTTATACGGACGCATTACGAATTGGCACCGGACGCCGCGTTTCACGAATTTCCGGATTGGGTCGTCAAACAGCGCGACGCCATCATCGACCATAAAGGTGCATTCTTGTGGATCGATGCGGAAGACCCGGATTTGCTTACAGGCATTCCTGCAAAACGCTTAAGCGATGCGCAAAAATCCGCTGGAAAAGCATTGGAACGCTATCGCCAGGCTGTCGGATCCGATAAGATCGCTTGGTCGATCGTTGCGATCCCCTCTGAAAAATGGGCGCAAAAAGTGTTCCCGGACGAAGAGGATCAAATGGCCGCTCTGTGGCAAGCGATTTTCCAGACCGTGCGCATCGGAGACGGTGACGCAGTCGCGTTGTGGCAGGAACATATCGCCAACCTGGAACGGCGGGCGGCCGCATTGAACGAACGGCGCTACCGGAAATTGCATTACCGTGCGCCAGGAACCGATTTGACGATCGGCTTGCCAGATGGCCATATTTGGATGAGCGGCGCTTCCCGCACACCGGACCATGTGCCGTTCATCGCCAATATGCCGACTGAAGAAGTATATACCGTGCCGGCCAAACTGGAAGTTGAAGGCACCGTGCGCAATACGAAGCCGCTCGTTTACCAAGGCAATATCATCGATGGCTTCACGTTGCGCTTCGAAAACGGCCGTATTACAAAAGCTCAAGCAGAAATCGGCCAGGAACTATTGGATGAATTGCTTTCAGCCGACGAAGGCGCAGCATATCTCGGGGAAGTGGCGCTTGTGCCGGTGGAATCGCCGATATCGGCTTCCGGCATTTTGTTCTACAACACCTTGTTCGATGAAAATGCATCGAATCATTTGGCAATCGGCGATTCCTACCCGACTTGCCTCGAAGGCGGAAAAGACTTGGAACGCGATCAATTAAAGGATTACGGATTGAATACATCGATTGTCCATGAAGATTTCATGATCGGCTCGAGCGAGATGGACATCGACGGCATTACAGAAGACGGCAAGACCGAAGCGATTTTCCGAAAAGGAAATTGGGCATTCTAACGAGGTGAGCACATGAAAAAGACAATGAGTGCGGCAGCAGCTGGGCTATTGCTAATAGCAGGGAATACGGCATCTGCGGAGCCGCAAATTCCTGCCGCTTATGTGGCGATCGGCGATTCACTGGCGGCAGGCCAGACGCCGAACCGGTCAATCGACAGCGGTTATTCGGATTTGATTGCGCAGGAATTGACGCGCAACCAGCCGCTGGCGTTCTATTCAAAAGACTTGGCTTTCCCTGGATTCACCACAGGAGATGTCCTGGAAAGCATCGAGTCGGATGAAGCAAAAGAGCTGCTTGGCCAAGCGAACATTATCACGGTGTCTGCCGGAGCGAATGATTTGCTGCGCCTCGTGCAAGCGAATGCCGCTGAAGGGGCGTTGAGCTTTGAAGAGATCCAAGCGGATTACGCACTGAATGCGGCGCGTGAAAATGTCGAAACGATTCTTTCTGAACTGGAAGAGCTTGCGCCGTCAGCGGATATCTATGTAATGGGCTATTATTTTGCTTACCCGCATGCCCGTGACAGTCAAAAACAAGGCACGGCTGGGCAATTGGAGCAATTAAACGACATCCTCAAGCAGGAAGCAGAACAGGCGGGCGCGACATTTGTCGATGTAGCCGACCGTTTCGGTGAGGATGCCGTGGAACTCGTCCCGAATTCCGGAGACGTCCATCCGAACGTAGATGGCTATCAGGAGATGGCGAACGCATTCTTCGAGCAATACGGCGAAGGGTTTGAAGTGGAAGATGCAGAACTTCCGGAACCGGCGCCTGTAACGTTCGAAGAAATCCAGCAAATGCAAGAACAGGAAGAGCCGTCAGGTGAAGCGGATGAAGAAGAGGCCGATTCGGAAGATGTTTCAAGTGACGATTCTGCCACCAAGCCTTCTGAAGGCAAGGATCTGGATTATTTAGCGATTCGCCAGGCATTGCCGCTCATTTAAAAAGCTTAAGCAATATAAAAAGGCCGGAGAAAATGAATCATTTTCTCCGGCCTTTTATTGTTCAGCGGCTTTTTCGTGAGTCGCTGCGGTTACGTGCATCGTTTTCATTGTTTGCATTGTTCTTCTTGCGGTTGTTCATCACTTTACGGATGATCGGGTATGCAATCGGCCCGTATTTAATCGCAGATCTGACAAGTCTTCCAATAGCCATATTTATCGCTCCATTCATTTTTTCGTATTGAGGTTTAGTAGAGTTTTCCCGATTTCAGCCTTTTTTAAACCTCTGTTGGGGCATTGGCGTGTGCGATCAGAATATCCTTATAGGAATGGACACTTGAAATGGAGACGTATTCCGCGTTGCCATGCCAGTCGTCTCCGCTCGGCCCGAATTCGATGGCGCCTTGCCCGCCAATTTTCTCGGCGTAATAACGGGTGTCGGCAGCACCGTGCTGGCCGAACAATACCGGCTGTTCCGATAGCGTTGATTCGACGGCCTTCATCAAGGTCTGGATGTATGGATGGTCGTCCGTCGTCGTCAAGGCAGGGGTCGAACCGCTCGCCTTGTATTCCATATCGACATCGAGCGTGTTGGCCAGCTGTTCCATCTGGCGGACGATCTCGTCCTTGTCCTGTCCCGGCATGAAGCGGATATCGTAGGACATCTTACAGATTTCAGGCACTACATTATAACGATCGCCTGCATTGATAATCGGCAAGTTGACGGAAGGCTGCTCATAGTATTCCGTTGATTCTTTGCGGAACGGCAAATCGTTCATGCCGGCATGGAATTTCATCGCCGATTCGATGGCGTTAATGCCTTCCCATGGGCGCGATCCGTGAGCCGGTTTGCCTTTGAATGTCAAATCCATTCTCAGGATGCCTTTCGATTGCAAGCCGATCTTCAAATGGGTCGGTTCACCGCAAATGACGAAGTCGCCGTAATGGCCTTGGTCGACGAGCCATTTCGAAGTATTGCGTCCGCCAATCTCTTCATCGGTGACAATGTGCAAATGCACTTCACGCGGCAATGCAGAAGCGTCGAGTTCGACAAATGCCTGCATCATCGCAGCAACCCCGGCTTTCATGTCTGCCGACCCGCGGCCATATAGTTTGTCGCCTTCTTCGATTGGGGAAAATTGCTCTTTATGCCCGGGCACGACGTCGACATGGCCGTTCCAGATGATCTTTTCGGCGCCTTGCCCTTTAGCTGCTGTCAGCATGAGGTAGCCGTCGTTATCGTGTACTTCGACTTCTTCGCCTTTCGCCTTGAGCCAGGCAGAGCAGAACATCAGCGCTTCGTTCGCTCCTTCTTTCGTATCGCTTTCGATCTTGATCAAATCCTTCAATAAATCAATCATTGATCCGGCAGTTTTCAAACTGCCTCCACCACCTTCCACAAAGTTTGCTAGTTTCTATCTACCCTAATCCGTTTGGCTGAAACGGCCTTGCAAGCCAAGTATGCGTTGTGTACAATACACATAATAGCGGAATAATTGTATACACCACAAGGGGAGCTTTGGCTGAGAGTGAACGAGTAAGTTCTTACCCTTCGAACCTGTAAGTTAACACTTGCGCAGGGATGTGGATGGAAAACCGGCCCAAGCGGCGCCAGGATCTGTCCTGGCGCCGTTTTTTATATGGTTTTTTAAAAACGGCCCTTCTGGTGATGTGCAAATCCAAAAGGAGGCAGTTTGAATGAGGAATAAACGTGTATTGTTAATGGTCGAAATTGCAATTTTTGCAGCTCTCGGCTTTGTATTGGATTTTATCGCCTTTCGCATGCCGCAGGGGGGATCGGTCAGCCTGGTCATGATCCCGATCGTGCTGATGGCATTCCGCAGGGGCGTCGGAGCGGGTGTCATCACGGGGCTTTTAGTCGGCTTGCTGCAGATTGTCACGGGCTTTATCTCGGTAGCGCCGCTGTCGTTCGGCTTTGTGGTCATGCAAGTCATTTTGGATTATTTGCTGGCATATGGCGTCGTCGGTTTGGCCGGTATGATGCGCGGCCGTTACTTGGAAGCCGTGCGTGCGAGAAAGACCGGAAAAGTCATTGCCATGGTCGCACTTGGCGTATTGATCGGGTCATTTCTCCGTTATGTGATCCATGTCATTACGGGGATCCTATTCTTCGGCATGTTTGCGGAAGGCAATGTCTTCGTCTATTCAGCAGTCTATAACGCTACCTATATGATTCCCGTTGCGATCGTCGCAGCGATTGTGTGCTCTTTGTTGTTCATTACAGCGCCGCGTTTGACGCAGCCGGATTCATGATGAAAGCCGCCTTATCGATAGGCGGCTTTTTTTGTTGGATAGATCTATTAATCATACTAAGTTTGGGTATTTATGGGAGTTGAATGAACGGTAGGAGAGGCGAGAGCGGCTTATTCTATGTTATAATGCTCAAATAGAATAGTTTGAAAGAAGGGTCAGTATGATAGCGACTAATGAAAAAGATATTGAAGGTTTGAAAAAAGCCGGACAAATGGTGGCGGAAATCCGCGAAACGATGAAAGCGGCCGTGAAGCCCGGCATAACGACGAAAGAACTCGATGAACTGGGCGGACGCCTGTTCAAAGAATGGGGCGGCGTCTCTGCCCCGAAATCGGAATATGATTTCCCGGGCTATACATGCATCAGCGTCAACGAAGAAGTGGCGCACGGGATTCCAGGTAAGCGTGTCATCAACGACGGCGATATCGTCAATATTGACGTGTCTGGATCATACTGCGATTATTTCGCGGATACCGGCATTTCATTTGTGGTCGGAGAAGGGCACGAAGCAAAAGAAAAGCTTTGCCAAGCCGCGGAATCCGCATTCGAACGCGCCATGATGAAAGTGAAAGCCGGCGCCAAACTGAACCAGATCGGCAAGGCAGTCGAACGCGAAGCGAAAGACCAAGGCTTGTTTGTCATCAAGAACCTGACAGGGCACGGAGTTGGGAAATCGCTTCACGAAGCACCGCAATATATCCTTAATTATTACGATGCGTGGGAAACGACGATCTTGAAAGAAGGCATGGTGCTTGCAGTCGAGCCGTTTATTTCCCAAAAGGCTGAGCATATCATCGAATCAGGGGACGGCTGGACCTTTATCACGCCGGACCAATCGCTCGTCGCACAGATTGAACATACCGTACTCGTCACAAAAGGCGAGCCGATTTTGCTGACAAAACTCGAAAAATAAAATCAACAAATATAAAAAAACAACCATCAGCTGATGGTTGTTTTTTTATGGCGTCATACCTGTTTTTGCCGGCTTCTTCTTAATCAACAAGATACCGGTCAGTAAGACGCCGCTTAGGAATAAAGCTGCCGTGCTGACCAATAGTTCATCCATGCCGTGGCGTACAGCAATCGCGACGAACGCCCAGATGAAGACCAAAGTCAGCGGGATATCCGAATGATGGAAACGTATATGAAGCGCCAATGCGGTCGCCACGGTCAGCATGATGACCGTCCATAATTGATCGCTCAGCCCCCAGCCGCCCCAGCTGTAGAAAGTCAGGACATAGCTAATATTGGCGATGGTCGCGACACTAATCCAGCCCAGATTGACAGAGACCGGCAAACGTTCCGTAAAGCCCCGTTCGCCGTTTCCGTATTCCAAGTACAAAGCGATCAGCGACAATAGATAGGCAATCATTGCAGCGATCGACCAAATAAAGAACTCATAATGCCAGCAAAGCAGCCAGGCGATATTGAAAACAGCGCTCAAGATGAAATACAATGACACTTTTGCTGAAGGGTGCACTCCTTTTTTCAAGCGCAGCCAAAAGCCGATGATCCAGATAGCCAATAAAATATATATAACGGACCAGATGGAAAATGCATAACCGGCCGGCGTAAAGAGGACCGGCACACGGTCGGAGATTTCACCGGTAGTCTGACCGTTGATCGGCAGTATATTCGCCAAGGCATTCATGGTGACGACGGCGATAAATGCCAACGTCATCAGCAGTACGCGAATCATATGAAATCCCTCCTCAAATATCAGTATAAACTCGCCAGCCCGCACGACCAACAAGAAAGTGCAGGAAGTTTTTGAAAAATGGCGATATCGTGAAATGTACCAGGCAGTCGCCGTTCCCGTTCCGTGAAGGGAGATGTTATACTTATTAATGTATTTTGAAAATTCGTGACTGCAGGGGGAAAAAAGATGACGAATACATATCCGGAAGTCTGGGAGCTCGATAGCTTATTTTCAGGGGGAAGCGATTCAGCTGAATTGAGAACGCATCTGGAGGCAACAGGCAATAAACTGGCCGATTTTGAACAAGCTGCTGCTACATTTGATGTGCCAAACCGAACAGCCGACGCGCAGCTAGTAGCGGCGTTCTTGGAACAGACGAGTGATGTATCGGTAGACCTCCGCCAAGCCGGGGCGTTTATCGGCTGCTTGATGGCGCAAAACACCGAAGACAAAAAAGCGGCATTGCTGCAAAGTGAACACGCATTGCTACGGTCGCGTTTCCAAAGTGCTTTCTTGAAATTCAAGCAGGTCCTAATGGAGACGGACCCGAATGTCTGGTCAGAGCTGCTTTCGACTGAAGACTTGCAGGAATTTGCCTTCGTCTTGGACGAATGGCGCAAAGAAGCACAACGGCTATTATCTGAACAAGAGGAAGGGCTCATTACATCGCTCGGCATCGATGGTTATCACGCGTGGAGCGAATTATACGATTTGCTGATCGCTTCCGTATCGGTCCAAGTGGATGTTGACGGTGAAGACAAGACTTTGTCGGTTGGGCAGGCGAATAATTTAAGCTCCCACCAGGATGCAAGCGTACGGAAGGAAGCTTATGACAAGCTGGAAGCGGCATGGGGCGAAAAAGAAGAACTGTTTGCCAAAACCTTGAACTCACTCGCAGGATTCCGGCTGCAAATGTATAAAAAACGCGGCGTCGACAATGTGCTAGAAGAGCCGTTGCAGATGAACCGCATGAAACAGGAAACCTTGGACGTCATGTGGCAAGCCATCAGCGAACATAAACAGCCATTTGCGGATTACTTGGCGCGCAAGGCGCAACTGCTCGGTAAAGAAAAGCTCGCCTGGTACGATGTCGACGCGCCGGTCGTGGAAAACTCCCAGTCGTTCGACTACGAACAAGGGTCGGAGTTCATCATCCGCCATTTCGGGAAATTCGGCCCGGAATTGGAGAAATTCTCCCGCCACGCGCTGGAAAACGGCTGGGTGGAAGCGGAAGACCGCGCGCATAAGATGCCGGGGGGCTTTTGCACATCGCTTCCGAAAAGCGGCGAATCGCGCATCTTCATGACCTATAGCGGATCGATGTCCAATGTCGCGACATTGGCCCACGAATTGGGGCATGCCTTCCATACGCATGCACTGCAACCGATGCATGACTTGAACCGCAGCTATGCGATGAACGTCGCCGAAACGGCGTCGACATTCGCAGAAATGATCGTAGCGGACGCAGCGGTCAAGAACGCTGTGACCAAAGAAGAGAAAATCTCGTTGCTGGAAGACAAGATTCAGCGCAGTGTGGCATTTTTCATGAACATCCATGCCCGCTTCCTGTTCGAGACCAGATTCTATGAAGAACGCAAGAATGGCGTAGTTCCGGCAAGCCGCTTGAACGAATTGATGGAACAGGCCCAAGAGGAAGCGTTTGCCGGCAGTTTATCGGAAGGGCATCCACATTTCTGGGCATCGAAATTGCATTTCTATATCACCGATGTGCCGTTCTATAATTTCCCGTATACATTCGGTTACTTGTTCTCGCTCAGCGTGTACGCGAAAGCGCTCGAAGAGGGACAAGGGTTCGAAGAGAAATATATGGCCTTGCTCCGGGATACGGCGGTTATGAGTACTGAACAATTGGCGATGAAGCATCTCGGAGAAGATATCACCGAAAAAGGGTTCTGGGAAAAAGGCATTGCCTTGTGTACAAAAGATGTTGAGGAATTCATCAAATTGACTGCAGAAGAGGGATAAGATGAATCTGCTTTTTGAAGGGAAAACGTGTTATCTGCGCACACTCACCGTAGAAGATGCTGAAGACATGGTGCGGATCCTGGTGAAAAACCGCGATTATTGGGCGATTTATGAGCCGAGGCATCGCGATAGTTATTTCACGATCGCCGTACAGCGCGAGAAAATCCGTGAATCGATCTACCAAGCGAGAGAAAACCGGGAATACAGTTTTGGGATTTTCTCACACGACAACAATCAGCTGATTGGCCATATTTCCATATACAGCATCAAGCGCTTGCCGTTCCTCAGCGCTTTGGTCGGCTACTCGATGGACGAAGAGTTTATCGGCCGCGGCATTGCGAGTGAAGCCGTCCGCTTGATCACGGCTTTCGGATTTGAGCAATTGCGCCTCCACCGCGTGGAAGCGTACGTTGCCCCGGATAACATCGGCTCGCTGCGCGTGCTCGAAAAAGCGGGATTTGAAAAAGAAGGCTTGCTCAAGCAATTCCTGTTCATCAATGGGGAATGGAAAGACCATTATTATTACGCATTGCTCGAACAGGATTTTTGAAAGGGCAAGGCCGCCTATCTGAGATGGTGGAAGGATATGCGGAGATGGTTTGAAAGATAATGAAGGGAGAGGGTGCTATATGGATCCCCAGAAATTATTTGCCTATCACCAATGGGCCAGCCAAAAGGTACTGCAATTGGTGGAAGACTCAGGCGAAGAGTATTACACAAAAACAGGTGAAAATTCATTTCCATCGATTCGTGAAACGGTCGCCCATGTCATTGGCGTCGAAAAGATGTGGTTCAAGCGGATGAATGGGGTCAAGAGCCCGGAATTTGAACATTTCGATGTCGACACGATCGAGAAAGCGAAAAATGCCTTGCTCTTGCTTCATGCGGAGATGGAATTGTATTTCGCCTCACTATCAGAAGAAAGCTGGCAAGAAGAGCTGGATTACCGCAATATGAAAGGCGACGACTTCCGCCACAGCCGCGAAGAAATGCTTTTCACCGTCGTCAACCACGCGAGCTACCACCGCGGGCAGATCACTTCCTTATTGCGCCAATTCGGCAAAGCCGGAATCCCGCTCGATTATATTTATTTCCAAAAAGAAAACCGCTGAGATTTCTCAGCGGTTTTCGCAGGCTGTCGAGAAAGGTAAGAAATCGTATTTTCCGAAGCTTATCGCTCGCTTTCCGTGGGCTCGCGCCCAAGCCTCCTCAGTCGCTTCGCGCCTTGCGGGGTCTCGGTCGTCTCGCTGATCCACTGGAGTCGAGCGAACGCTTCTCCAAATACTTAGAGAAATCATTGATTTTTGAATGTAGAAAAAAAGATTCCATTCTAATTCGTAATAGATTAATAGACTTCTTCAACACTCTGAAAAAAACCGCTGAGATTTCTCAGCGGTTTTCGTCTTTATTGCCGTCGATGACGACATCGAGTTTTCCGGTTTTAGGGTCGATGACAAGACCGTGGACGGGAACCGTTTTATCCATCAATGGGTGATGGCGGACCATGTCGACGCTGTGGCGCACGCTATCCGTTACGTTGTCGAAGCCTTGCAGCCATTCGTCGAGGTTGACACCTGAGAATTTCATCTGTTCGATCGTACTCTCTTCAACGCCGCGGGCTTTCATCTTTTCGATGATGCCTTCCGGTTTCACTTTGGCCATACCGCAGTCGTGGTGCCCGATAATATAAATCTCGTCGGCATTCAATTCGTATACTGCCACGAACAAGCTGCGCATGATGCCGCCAAACGGATGGTTGATGACAGCACCGGCACTTTTGACGATTTTCACGTCACCGTTCTTGAAGTTCATCGCTTTTGGCAATAGTTCAAGCAGGCGGGTATCCATGCAAGTCAAGATGACGATCCGCTTATCCGGGAGATTGGTGGTGATGAATTCCTCATAGTGTTTTTCTTCTACAAATTTTTCGTTGTAATCCAAAATCTCATTCAATAAAGACATCGTTTTTCCTCCTTGATGGTGGTTTGGGATTTAACGCGACATTTTCTCGAGCTGGTCGATCATTCCGAGCGACCGGCCAGTGCCAATCGCGACGGATTCCAACGGGTCCGGCGCGATATGGACCGGTACGGAAATTTCTTGCGCCAGCCATTCCTGCAAGCCTTTCAACAAGGCGCCGCCGCCAGAAATGACGACACCCTGGTCGACCATGTCGCCCGACAATTCAGCGGGGCAATTTTCCAGCGTGGCGCGGATGCATTCCAAAATGGCTGACAAAGACTCGCTGAGCGCTTTTTGCATTTCGTCAGAACTCAATTCAATCGTTTTCGGCAATCCGCTCAATACGTCACGGCCGCGGATATTCATCTTTTTCGGTTCGTGAGGGATTGGCGCATAGCCAATTTCTTTTTTGATCGTTTCAGCCGTTTTCTCGCCGATCAATAAATTATAATGCTTGCGGACGTATTGGATGATGTCTTCATCCATCCGGTCGCCTGCGATCTTGATCGTATTGGAAGACACCACGCCGCCAAATGAAATGATGGCGACTTCTGTCGTGCCTCCTCCAATATCGACGATGACCGAAGCGACAGGTTCCGTAATCGGCAAGTCAGCGCCGATTGCTGCGGCAACTGTTTCTTCGATCAGGTGCACGGATTTTGCACCGCTTTGTTTGACAGCATCATGGATGGCGCGTCGTTCGACAGCGGTGGCACCGGACGGCGTGCAGACCATGACTTTTGGCTTCCTGAGAGAGCCGCCGAGCTGTTTTGCCGCTTTTTGCATGACCAGCTTCAAGAGCTCGCGGGTCACGTCAAAATCTGCGATGACGCCTTCTTTCATCGGGCGCACGATGCGGATGGAATCGGGCGCTTTGCCGAGCATCGCTTTCGCTTCGGTTCCGATGGCAATGACAGCGCCGCTGCGGGCATCCAGGGCGACGATCGATGGTTCATTCAAGATGACGCCTTTTGATTTTGTATAGACGAGAATATTGGCGGTACCGAGATCGATCCCGATATCCGTTGCAGAAAACATGGATGAATTCCTCCTAATCGGTATAAACACTGCTTATTCAAATTTTATCACTTTTCTGTGAGATGTGATAGAGGGAGGAGAAACAGAAAAAAGCCCTGCCCCGCATATGCGAGGCAGAGCTTTTTTACTTAATGACGCTCTTTCGGAAGCGGATCGATATGCTCTGCATCATGGCTATGAAGCTCTTTGCCAAGGAAATGAAGCAGTGTGAAGAAGAACATGAAGATCACAGCCATAAATCCGAGGACAGCAGTAATACCGTATAGCATAGTGATAACCCCTCTCTAAACTGTAATAATCCTATTCAGTATACATGAAAACGCATGGAAAATTAAGTGTCGAATTATCGACCTTTAAAATGCCCAGTTGCCGCCTCGGAAGATCGGTTCGCGCGTGCCGTCTTCCAAAATGCCGTCGATGTCCATATCAGCAGACCCGACCATGAAATCGACATGGGTGATGCTTTGGTTCAAGCCGTGTTCCTTCAATTCATCCGCTGACATCGTCTTGCCGCCTTCTAGGCAGAACGCATAGGCGCTGCCGATCGCGAAGTGGTTGGACGCATTTTCATCGAATAAAGTATTGAAGAACAAGATGCCGGAATCCGAAATTGGCGATTGGTGAGGCACTAATGCCACTTCGCCGAGGCGGTGGGAGCCTTCGTCCGTGGCGACCAATTCCTTGAGCACTTCTTCGCCTTGTTCGGCCGTGACATCGGTGATGCGCCCGCCTTCGAACGTGATTTTAAAGCCGTCGATGATATTGCCGCCGTAGCTGAGTGGCTTGGTGCTGGAGACGAAGCCGTTGACATCGTCTTTATGCGGCACTGTAAACACTTCTTCTGTCGGCATATTGGCCATGAAAGTATGTCCTTTTTCATTGACTGAACCAGCGCCTGCCCATAGATGACCTTTTGGCAGCGCGACTTCGAGGTCGGTGCCAGGTGCCTGGTAATGAAGCTTGGCGTATTTCTTGTCGTTCAAATAATCGGCTTTGGTGTGGAGCGTGCGGTCATGCTCGAGCCAAGCTTCGATCGGGTCTTTAGTATCTGCACGGACAGCCTTGAAAATCGCTTCCCAGAGCGCTTCTACTTGCTCGTTTTCCGGGAGGTCCGGGAACACTTTGTTCGCCCATTGTGCAGACGGTGCTGCTAGGACGCACCAGCTGATTTTATCGGATTGGACGTATTGGCGGTATTTATTTAGCGCTTGGCCGGTCGCTTTCTGGGACGCAGAAATGCGTTTGGAATCGATGCCTTTAAGCAGGTCCGGGCTTTGCGAAACGACGCTGATGAACGCAGCGCCTTGTTCGGCCAATTGCTCGCGCTCCTGGACTTTCCATTCCGGGAATTCGGCAAAAGAATCTTCCGGTGCTTTCTCAAAGCGCGTGCGGGAAATCACATCGTCGCTCCAATCCACGAATACTTGTCTCGCGCCTTCTTCATAAGCTTTCTTGACAATCAAGCGGACAAACGGTGCTGCATCTATGGAAGCTGCAATATACAATGTTTGGTCAGGCTGGATATTGACGCCTACCTTTACCGCCAATTCAGCATAGCGGGATAACTTTTCATCAAATGTAGTCATTTCCAAAAACACTCCTCTCATCCTCTCTATAGTAGCAATATTCAAACGCACAGCGCAATAGTCGGGGGCTGGAAATGAAAAACGGCTTGCATTTATAATTATAAAAGTTTAATATATAAACAAATGTTTAAAAAGGAGGGAGCCAATGAATCGCAACGAACAGAAAATCCTGGAGCTGATCGAGCGCGATCCGTATTTGTCCCAACAAGAAATGGCAGATGCGCTTGGGATTTCACGGCCATCTTTAGCCAATCTGATTTCCGGGCTCATCAAGCAAGGCAGGATTCTCGGCCGTGCATATGTGCTGCCCGAAGAAAATGCAATCCTTTGCATCGGCGGGGCGAATGTGGACCGGAAATTCCATTTGAAAGCACCGTCTGTCCACGGCACCTCGAATCCGGCAACGGTGACGAGGAGCGTCGGGGGCGTCGCACGTAATATCGCTGAAAACCTGGGCCGCCTTGGCCACGAAGTCCAATTGGTATCGGTTGCCGGAGACGATCCGGAATGGCGTTTCATCGAAGAAGTGTCTTCGCCTTATATGGACACTGCCATGACCAAAACGCTTTCGGAAGGCGCAACCGGCAGCTATACCGCTGTGCTGGAACCCGACGGCGAAATGACTTTGGCACTGGCGGACATGGACATCTACACGGAATTGACGCCTAGCTACTTGGAGCATCACCGCAGCAAGTTAATGCGTGCGAAACTATTGGCAGTCGACTTGAACTGCCCGAAAGAAACTGTAATGTATCTACAGGCTCTCGCATCGTCTTCGAATGTGCCGCTGGCTGTCATTCCCGTATCAGCCCCTAAAATGGATCGGTTAGGAGATGACTTGAGCGGGGTCAGCTTTCTGATTTTGAACCGCGACGAAGCGGCCCTCGGGCTCGGCATTTCCATCCAGGATCAAGCGGATTGGAAGCGCTCGGTTGAAATGCTTCTTGAGCAAGGCGCAAAAACAGCCGTCGTGACCGGCGGAAAAGACGGCGCCATGGCGGGCGACGAAAATGGCGTGATGCATTTCCGGGCAATCGAAACGCAGCAAGTAGAAGACGTCACGGGAGCTGGAGATGCCTTCTCTGGCGGCCTTCTTCACGCCCACCTATCAGGCTATGATTTTCATCAAGCGGTACAGATGGGCATGCTCAATGCATCCAAGACACTCGCAAGCAGCCAGACAGTGCGTCCTGAATTAACGGAAACAGTGTTAACTAAAGAACTGGAGGAATTGAAATGACAAACATGATCAGCTATTCAACAGAAGTACAGGAAGCCATCGAACAGAAAAAACCACTCGTCGCTTTGGAGTCGACAATCATCTCTCACGGCATGCCGTACCCACAAAACGTGGAAACGGCGCGTGAAGTCGAGCAGATCGTCCGCGACAACGGAGCCGTTCCGGCAACGATCGCATTGATGGACGGGCAAATCAAAATCGGCTTGTCGGATGAAGAACTTGAACTTCTGGGCAATTCACCGGACGTTGCGAAAGTATCCCGACGCGACATCGGCCAATTGCTTGCCACGAAGAAAATCGGCGCAACGACGGTTGCCGCAACGATGATCTGTGCAGAGCTCGCCGGCATCCGCGTCTTTGCGACTGGCGGCATCGGCGGAGTTCACCGCGGGGCAGAAGCGACGATGGATATTTCGGCTGACTTGGAAGAGTTGTCGAATACAGGGGTTGCGGTCGTCTGTGCAGGCGCGAAGTCGATTCTCGATATCGGGCTGACACTTGAATACCTCGAGACCAAAGGCGTACCGGTCATCGGCTACCAGACAGACGAGATGCCGGCATTCTACACACGCCACAGCGGCTTCCCGTTGAGCTACGGTTCGCAAACGACTGAAGAGCTTGCGGCTATCCTGAAAGCGCAATGGTCGCTCGGCTTGAAAGGCGGGGCGGTCATTGCCAACCCGATCCCTCAAGAGCATGCACTCGATAAAGACTTCATCGATGGCATCATCGAACAGGCGATGGCAGAAGCGAAAGTAAACGGCATCAACGGCAAAGAAGTCACGCCGTTTCTGCTCGGCAAAGTGAAAGAGTTGACGGAAGGACAGAGCTTGGTTGCCAATATCGAACTCGTCAAGCACAATGCCAAAGTCGGCGCGGAACTGGCCGCTTCATATGGAGCACTATAAGGACAAATTGTGAAAAAAAGACCCCTCGAGGGTCTTTTTTTATTGTTTACCGGCAGTTCTGTTTTCACGGGCTTGTTTTCAGGGTAAGGAAAGTCAAGGAGTTGAAGCTCATGAAAACGGATGTGTTCATCGGCGGAGGGGGAATAGGTGGGCTGACGCTCGCATTGAAACTGGCGAGGCGCGGCTTTGATGTCGTTCTGGCCGAACGCATGGCTGTCCGCTCGCCGACCTACAAGGGAGAGTTGCTGCAGCCGAAGAGCATGCAAGTATTCGACGGCCTTGATGTATACGATGCGATTTGCGATCGGTCCAATGAAATCAAAGTGCTCGATATGCTGGAACTGTCCAGCACCTTGAAAGTGAAAGATCAATCGTTCATGGATTACAGTGTGTTGCCCGGAAAATACAACGCCGCTTATATGATCCATCACGAAGAGCTAAAGACCATCATTCGGAAAGCGGCTTGCGAATACGACAACTTCCGTTACTTGAAAGGCACTGCTTGCAAAGGATATACCGAAAACACCGCCATTCTTCAAAAAGGAACCGAAAAGTTCGAAGTGGAAGCCAAATTTTTCTTCGGGGCGGAAGGCCGGTCATCGGTGACCAGAAAAGCGATGGACATCGAAGTGAAGCAGACGACGTACAACCATCATTTCCTGACGGTGACGTTTCCGCGGGCTGAGAACTTCACGGACGGCAAGATCATCTCGACTTATAACCGCTTTCTCGGTTTATTTCCGCTTCCAGATGACCAAGTGCGCAGCGTCTATTTGATTCCGCCAGGGGATTACAAAACCTTGAAAGAAAAGCCGATCAGCCATTTCCATAAGCTTTACACCGATTTGGCACCGG
Source organism: Planococcus citreus (assembly GCF_003664125.1). Taxonomy (GTDB): domain Bacteria; phylum Bacillota; class Bacilli; order Bacillales_A; family Planococcaceae; genus Planococcus; species Planococcus citreus. The sequence goes on along the minus strand of NZ_RCCP01000007.1, from coordinate 32,529 downwards.
CCGTAGACGGCTATGTCCAGCGCTTGACCGACTGGAAGAAAATCCAGTTGATGATTCCGGTTATGTATCATGCTGAATCCTATGTAAAGGGCAATAAAGCAATCATCGGGGATGCGGCACATGCTGTCCATCCGATGGCGGGAGAAGGCATGAACATGGCGATACAGGACGCTGACGTTTTGGGTGAGCTTGCGGCTGACATTTTATCCGATGGAAAAACCGACCCGGAAAATCTTAAGTGGTACGAGAAAGTGCGCTACCGCCGGGCGGACCATGTCATCCAGCTAAGCCATCTGGCGGCGCTCGCCTATTCATTCCCGTATCGTCCGGTCAGCTATTTGCGCCAACGCACTTTTGAGCGCATGGAAGAAGATCCGATTCTTCATTTCAAGCAAATGTTGAATGTCTCGGGGCTTGGCTTATGGAAAGAGAATGTCCGGGACCGCTTTATCCAAGGCGGGTTCATGCCGGTACGCGCGAAGGAACTGACAGAAGGCACGAAAGAACTGAAATACTACAAACCGGAAGATGACTACCCGTGGAAAGTGGAGGGACTTATATGATCGATATAATGAAGATGGTAAAAGCAAGAACGTATATGAAACGCAATGAGCCCTTCCTGTACAGCTGGCATGCGTATGTCGGCTATGAACTGGACCTATTTAAGGCATTCGAACGACCAGTTACACAATTTGATGTAGCCGATGCTTTAGAACTCGATGAGCAGCTACTTGCGCAATGGGTAGCAATCGGCGTCTCGATTGGCTATTTAAAGGAAAGTGGACGCAACCGCTACCAAATAAAGAGCCGCTGGAAATTGCCGAAATCCAAAGGCAATAATTCATCGGGTGTATTGCTGAAGGAAATGATGGAACTGCACATTCCGACGCTTTTGGAGTACCCGAAAATGATGCGCAACCAAAGCCGCCTTCACTTTGATGAAGATGAGCACGCATCGACTGTCGCAGAAACAAGCCGTTTGCTTGAAGTATTGGCGTATCCGAAAATGGCCAAGAGATTGAAGGAAAAAGACTGCCGCCGTGTGCTTGATATCGGCTGCGGAGAAGGCGGCTACATAAAGAAATTGGGCCAGCGATTCCCAACGACGCAATTCACGGGAATCGAAATCAGCGAAGAAGTTGTCGAGAAGGCGAAAGAACTGACAGCAAACCAAAACAACGTCTCCATCGAGCAGGCGGATTTATGGAATTACAAACCAGAATCCCCACAGGATATGGTGATGCTCAATAACGTGCTGCATTATATCCCGCTCGAGAAGCGCCAGGCCTTGTTCAAGGAAATCAGCAGCTGGATTGCACCGGGAGGCATTTTCTCGGTCGTCACCCCAATCGCCGGTGGCCCGGACAGCCCGCCGTTCGCCAATGTCTTCAATAGCTTCTTCTCATCATTCGACAATCTCTACCGACTGCCGAAAAAGGAAGAACTCATCGAATGGGGAGAAGAATCAAACCTGGAATTCCTAAGTCTCCGCACTGTCATCAAAGAAGGCGGCTGGTACATCGTGCAATATGAAAAGAAAAGCGAGAGCGCCCGTTAAGCTTCGACAGGCATAAGGCGAGTTTCCGAAGCGGCGCTCTTTGCCGCACAGGAAAATTGACTTATGACCCGAGAAGCTGGGCGATCGAGCTGGACAAAGAAAAGCTGAGACAGCCATGTAGACCCGACAAGCACAAGACGGTTTGCTGAAGCGGCGTTACTTGCCGCGTAAGCAAAATGGCTTGTGACCTCGAGGGTCTGGCTGTCGAAGCTAGCCAAAAAGAAAAGCTGAAGTGGCCGTTTTGACTCGACAGGCGTAAGCCGAGTCCCCGAAGCGGCATTTTTCAGCCGCACAGGGGAATTGGCTTACGACCCGGGAGTCAGGCCATTGAAGCTAGACAATAAGAAAAGCTGAAGCAGCCGTTTAGATTCGACAGGCATAAGACGGATGGCCGAAGCGGCGCTTTTTGCCGCACAGGACAGTTGGCTTATGACCCGAGAATCTGGTTGCTGAAGCTAGACAAAGAAAAGCGAAAGCGCCCGTTTTTAGGAAGCTAACCTAAGGACGCGATGTCCTGTCGCAACGGTTAGCTGACCCACATCCTGTGGCCCCTCGACAGGCGTAAGCCGAGTCCCCGAAGCGAATCACAAAAAAGCCCTGAAGCATTTAGCTTCAGGGCTTTTCTTATTTGCGCAATGAACCGAGTTCAGAGGCAATGGCCTGCATTTCGTTCGGGCTGAAATTATCGCGATTTTTAACCATCTCGTAAATTTCACGCAAGTCTTCGTACTCGGACGTGTTGAAATGCTCTGCTTTCATTGCATCCACATTGACCATGCGCAGCTTCGTTTTTATTTCTTCAATCATAAAATCGACGTTCTCAGGTGATTGTTTGGATAAATCCATGATCCATTCCTGCCTTTCGGGTGGGTATGCTTTATCATTTCATTATTCAAATGGAATGTCAATTGCCAGAACGTGCTTGTTCTTTCTCTTCCTTGATCTTCGCCGTGATTTTCTTCGTCTCGTAAACGATGACACCAGAAAGTCCGAGAAGGCCGATCAAGTTCGGGAAAGCCATTAAGCCGTTCATGACATCCGAGAATGTCCAGACGACGTCAAGCGAGACCGTCGCCCCAACAAAGACCATCGCGACGAAAGCGATGCGGTAGACAATCAACAAGCTTGGATTCTTGAACAAATACTGGAAACATTTCTCGCCGTAATACGACCAGCCGATGATCGTCGAAGAAGCGAAGAAGATCAAGCCGATCGCCACGATGATCGGGCCAGCACCGCCAAGGAACTGCTCGAATGCGGCGGTTGTAAGCGCAGCACCTTCCAGGCTGTCATCGAGATACAAACCGGACATGACGATTGTGATGCCTGTAATCGAACAGATGATTAAAGTATCGAACAATACTTGCGTCATCGATACCAAAGCCTGGCGACCAGGCATATCGGTTTTTGCAGCTGCCGCCGCGATTGGCGCAGACCCAAGGCCCGCTTCGTTGGAGAAGACGCCTCGTGCGACACCGTAACGGATCGCAGCACCGATAGCGCCGCCGACTGCAGCTTCACCAGTAAAGGCGGCACTGAAAATCGTACCGAGCGCTGCAGGGATAAGATCCATATTCAGAATCATGATGATGATTCCTGCAATGATATAGAATAAGGCCATAAATGGAACGAAGAATGCTGTAACTTTACCGATTGTCTTGATTCCGCCGATGATGACGACAGCAGCGAAAATTGTCAAGATGATGCCTGTGATCCATGTCGGCACCGAAAACGTATCGCGCACGACAGATGCCACGGAGTTGGATTGTGTGCCGTTTCCAATGCCGAACGCTGCGATTGCGCCGAAAATGGCAAATAGCACGGCCAACCATTTCTGTTTCAAACCATGTTCAAGATAATACATCGGCCCGCCGGCCATTTGTCCTCGTGCATCCACAATGCGGTATTTGACGGCGAGTACAGCTTCACCGTATTTTGTCGCCATCCCGAAGAATGCAGAAAACCACATCCAGAAGACGGCTCCCGGGCCTCCGAGAATGACGGCGGTCGCAACGCCCACAATATTCCCTGTCCCGACTGTAGCGGCCATCGCCGTAGATAATGCCTGGAAATGGGAAATATCGCCCTGTGCATCTTTATCAGGGTTTTTGCTGAATGTCAGCTTCAGTGCATATGGCAAGAGGCGTAATTGCAAAAGCCCCAAGCGCACAGTCAGGAAGATCCCTGTACCCACCAGGAGAATCAAAAGCGGCGGTCCCCATACATAACCGCTAATCGTGCCTAGAAATTCTGTTAATGCCTCCATCTTTTCTCCTCCTTTTTTAAACTTTGTTCTTTAGAAAAAATTCCTCCTGTAGAGTTAATATTCCGAAAGTTTCATATCATAGTCAAGTTATTTTTAAAAAATAATTTACGAAGTGTTTAGATTATGGAGGAAGAGGGAAAAATTCGAAGTATGATGGAAACTATAATTTATACTAGGAGGAATTTGGAATGAGCCAAAACAAATTAATGACAGGAATAGTAGTAGGCGCGGCTGTAGGGGCACTAGTTTCACTTTTGGACAGCAACACGCGCGAAGATGTGATGAATAAATCGAAAAAAGCAAGTGAAAACGCAAAATATTATGCAAATAATAAAGATGAGCTGAAATCCGCCTTTAAAGAACAGGCAGAACGTGCACAGAATCTTTACTCCCGAATTTCCGAAGACGCTGCTTATGTAGGCGGCAAGGTAGAGCAAGTCAAGAAGTTGGTGCCGGAAGTGAAAGAAGTGGCACGGGACGCGAGAGGCGCTGTCATGGAAACGAAGGATGCGGTGGTCGAATCGAAAGAGGATGTTGTATCAGCAGTCAAAGAAGACAACCCGTCACCGAGTTCTTCACTGACGGAGGATTCTTCTACAAACGACTCTTCATCAAGTAACACCAACTCACAGAACCAGAATCGCAACTAAAGGCCAGATTCATGGCAACACACAAAAAAAGCGGCCAGTCCCAAGTACGGAAACCAAGGTATGACGTGCTGACTGGCCGTGGATTTATAAAAGAATTAGGGAAACGGATTAAAGACGTCGATGTGCAGGGACTCGGAGCGCAATTGGCGTTTTTTTTCCTATTATCGATATTCCCGTTGCTGATTTTTCTCGTCACTTTGCTTCCGTATTTGAATCTGCCGAGGGAAGAAGTCTTCCTGTTTATGCAAGATGTCATTCCATCGGAAGTGTATGTGCTGATTGAGCAGACCTTGAATGAAATCTTGACGAATCAAAACAGCGGCTTGTTATCTTTTGGTGTGCTGGCGACAATTTGGTCGGCGAGTCTCGGGATGGATGCATTGATTAAATCCTTGAATACTACCTACGGAGTGAGGGAGAGTAGGCCTTTATTGATAGCGAGAGGCATGTCGATTTTGATGACCATTCTTTTGATTATCATGTTGGTAGTAGCATTAGCGCTGCCTATATTCGGACGCCAGATCGGCCTGTTCTTTTTTGCATTTTTGGGTCTTGAAGAAGGGTTTCTGGAATTATGGGGGATGATTCGTTTCACCATTCCAGCCTTGATAACATTCATTGTATGCGCCGTGATTTATTGGCTTGCGCCAAATGTCCGGATTAGTTTCAGGACGGTGCTGCCAGGAGCGGCTTTTGCTTCTATCGGATGGCTGTTGCTGTCATTTTTGTTCTCTATCTATATCAATAATTTCGGCAATTTCTCAGCTACTTATGGCAGTATCGGGGGGATCATCCTGTTATTGCTGTGGCTCTACCTTTCAGCCATGTTGTTGATCATCGGCGGGCAAATCAATGCTGTCATGCAAGGAAGGCGGCATTCCAGGAAACGGCTGCATAAAAAGAAGGCGGCTCTCCCCAATAAATGAGGGAGAGCCGTCTTTTGTGTATTGAATTTTAAACATTGCGGTTAAGCATACGCAATCCGTTCAAAATGACCAAGATTGTGCTGCCTTCATGTCCGACCACTCCGAGCGGCAAAGAAATCGCCTGGAAGAAATTCGACAAGATAAGCATGATAATGACGGCGACGGAGAAAAAGATGTTCTGCTTGACGATACGCTGCATTTTTCTCGCCAGCCGGATCGAATAGGAAATACGGGATAAATCGTTTTTCATCAAAATAACGTCTGCGGTTTCTAGGGCGATATCGGTTCCTTCACCCATTGCGATGCCAGTCGTTGCTGTCGCAAGGGCAGGGGCGTCGTTGATGCCGTCTCCTGTCATCGCCACATATTTGTACTTAGCCAATAGTTTTTTCAAGTGCTGCACTTTATCGCCAGGCAGGCATTCACCGATGTACTCATCGACACCGGTTTCTTCCGCAATGGCTTTTGCGGTTTTACGGTTATCACCTGTGAGCATGATGCAATAAATGCCACGATCCTGAAGTTCGGCGATGGTGGATTTGGTAATGTCGCGAACAGTATCTTTGAGCGCCATAGCAGCGAGAATCCCGTGGCCATCCCTCACGAAAGTGACGGTTTTCCCTTGATTCGCCAGATTTTCAAGAATTCCGCCTTCAAAAGCATAAGCTTCATGCTCGCCGACAAAGCCGGGCTTGCCGATTAGGATTTCAGCGCCGTTGAACTGTGTTTTCAACCCATTACCGGGCACATCCACGACTTGCAGATTGCGCATCGGTTCGAATCCTTGTTGGATGACATAATCGGTCATTGCTTTTGCGAGGGGATGATTGGATTGGGATTCGATTCCTGCGACCAGCGCCATCACCTGTTCGCGATTTGCATCTTGGCGGATGATAAAATCAGTCACTTCGGGTTTGCCGCGTGTCAATGTGCCGGTCTTATCGAATGCGATGGCTTTAATGACGCTTAAATTCTCCAAATGCGCTCCGCCTTTAAAAATGACGCCGCTCTTGGCGCCGTTTGAAATGGCGGCAAGCGTAGCGGGCATGATGGAAGCGACCAATGCGCAAGGCGATGCCACTACAAGCAGTACCATGGCTCGGTAGAAGGTTTCATTCCAGCTCCAGCCCAACAAGAAATGGGGGAGGAACAGCATGAGCACGAAGACAATCAAGACAATTTTGACATAACGGCCTTCAAAGCGTTCGATAAATTGCTGGGAGGGAGATTTCTCACTTTCAGCGGATTGCACGAGCTCGATGATTTTTTGGAACATCGTTTCAGAACTCGGCTTGGTCATCACCATCGTGATCGAACCGGACAAATTGACGGTGCCCGCAAATAAATTATCGTGTTGGTATTTGGACACCGGAATCGCTTCACCGCTGATGGCGGATTCGTCGACAGCGGTTTGTCCGGAATGGACTTCACCATCGACAGGAATTCGCTCACCGGGCCGGACGGCGACCAGGTCTCCTGTGTTCAATTCACCGACCGGAACGCGCACCGTCTCGCCGGATTCTTTCAATAGCCAGGCTTCATCCGGCTGCATCTCCATGAGGGCAGACAGTTCTTTGCGGCTTTTGTTCATCGTATAGGTTTCAAGTGCGCCGCTTAACGCAAAGATGAAGATCAGGATGGCGCCTTCAGTCCAGTAGCCGATGATGGATGCACCAACAGCTGCCAGAATCATCAGGAATTCGACATTCAACTCTTTGTCTTCGATGGTTTTCTTGATGCCGTATTTCGCCTTCGCGTAGCCGCCGATTACGAATGCCAGCAAATAGATGGCGACGGAAGGAAGAGCGATATCCTGTAATTCCAGGATATAGGCGATAATGATCAGAACGCCTGATAACACCGCGGCGATCAATTCGATATGAGGCCGAACTTTATTCCACATAGCCACTCCTCCATCAAATAGTCAGATATCGGTAATTACTGTCAGTTTACCATACGGATCTCCGGATAGAAGCGGGATTTTGCTTAATATATGTCATTTTGGCTAATCCTTTTGCGAATGACATAAAAAGCCCTGAAGCTTTCATTGAAAGCTTCAGGGCTTGGGGATTATTCGTTTTCAGTAGATGGACGGTTTTTGAATTGCTGCATTTTGTTGTCCAAATCGTCGACCATGGCAATCAGCCGGTCAATATCTTCAAGCTCCGTGCTTTCCGGTTCGATGGCATCTAACACATCGAGGAACATGCTGAGCCTTTGTTTCATATAAGTTACTTGCTGTTCCTTATCAGTAATGGATTTTCCCATTGATTCCACCTCATTTCCATTGTATATAGTAGCTGATAACTAAAGGAATATCAATAGTACAGAAAAAATGCGGAAATAACGAAAATTTATTAATTGAATATTTACACTATTCTATTAATGTGATATAATTGCATCAATCCTTTACGAGGGGAGGACAAGACGGATCACCGAACCATAAAGAACGCGATAGGAAAGAGGAGGCGATTCGAGCATTTAGGTGGCTTCACCGACAGTGCGATTATGGAAACGAACTGTAAACATAAAACATAAAGGCTCAGCCCGCAATCTGCCATGCAGAAACGGACTGAGCCTTTTATGTGTTTAAATCAATTCGTATGTCTCCACAATGTCGATGGTCTCTTCAACAGAACGGACCATAGAGCAGTTTTTACGCGTCAATTCCATAACGCGCGGCATTTTCGCCTCATTGATATCGCCTTTGATGCGGAAATGCAGATGGACTTTTGAAACGCGGTCCGCTTCTTCGGCGACGCGGACGATTTCCTTCACTTCCACTTCGATGTCTTCTGCCGGCATCCGTTGCTTGTCCAATACTTTGCGGATGATCCCTGCGCTGCAGATGGCCAGTGAAGAAACCAGCAGCTGATAAGGGCGGAATCCGTATTCTTCATTAGTCGAGACGTGGAGCTCGCCAAAAGGCAAATGCCCGGTAAATCCGTTTTCATTCATGGAAAATTTCATCTTGTATCTCCTCCTTATGTTAAAATTGTAGCGGAAACTTCCAAAAATAGAAAAGAACGTGCTCGTTCGGGGAGGCATTATGAAATATTTCTTATCAAGCGAACGTGCCCGCTTTTGGATTTTGGTCGCCATTGTGTCGATATCAGGGTTTTCACAAGGCATGCTACTACCGCTCATTGCCGTCATTTTTGAACAGGACGGCGTATCGTCTGCACTGAACGGCCTCAGTGCAACAGGCTTATACATAGGCATTATCGCTGTCGCTCCGTTCATGGAGCCACAGCTGAGAAAGTTCGGTTTTAAACCGCTTATTCTCGTCGGCGGGGCGATGGTCATACTCGCCTTGCTTTCGTTTCCTTTATGGAAAAGCGTCTTATTTTGGTTTGTCTTGCGCATTTTGATCGGCGTAGGGGACCAGGCGCTGCATTTTTCGACGCAAACCTGGATCACCAGCACTTCGCCTCACCATAAGCTCGGCCGCAATATCGCGATCTACGGCATGTCGTTCAGTGTCGGTTTTGGTGCAGGTCCGCTATTCGTGCCGCTCGTCGAAGTGTTCGAAGCATTGCCGTTCATCATTTCCGGGGTTCTCTGTTTGATTGCCTGGTCATTGGTGTTTTTCCTGCGCAATGATTTTCCGGAGCATTCCGCCAGTTCCATGGGCGCCAAAGGAACCTTGCAGCGCTTTCGGACGGCTCTCGTCATCGGCTGGGTCGCTTTTTTGCCCCCGCTCGGCTATGGTTTTTTGGAAGCATCACTGAGCGCGATCTATCCGGTCTATGCTTTGCGCCAATCATTCGATATCAGCATGGTCTCCTATATTCTTGCTGCCTTTTCCATCGGGGCAATCGCCACGCAATTGCCGCTCGGTGAACTCAGTGACCGCATCGGACGGAAAAAGGTATTGATGATTGCGCTAAGCGGCGGTGGGCTGTCATTTTTAGTGGCGACGTTCTTTGAATCGAATGCCTGGCTCACGCTCGTTCTATTTGTGGTGGCTGGCATGTTTGTCGGTTCGACTTTTTCGCTCGGCATTTCTTATATGACTGACTTGATGCCGAAAGAATTGCTGCCGACTGGGAATTTATTATGCGGCGTGGCGTTCAGCGTCGGCAGTTTGATCGGCCCGGCAGCAGGCGGCTTGTTTCTTGAAGTCACCGAGCAGCTGAGTTTCCTATTGTTGATTACCGGAATCTTATTGACCTTATTCACCATCATCGCTTTTAAAGGGCCACACAAACAGACAGCCTAAATTCTGAAATGAATATGGTGCTGCAAAAGTGTAGGAAGCGGACGCTTCCTGCACTTTTTTAATTCCATGAAAAAAGCGACAGGCACCGTATTTAACGGTTGCCTGTCGCTTGGATTATGTCAGTGTTTGGGGTTCTTTGTCTGCATGCAATGCCATTTCAATGAAGAACCTGATTTCTTTATCAAATTGGCTGAAATGCTCACGCTTGAGCCGGAACTTATTGGTGTACTTAATTTTATTGCGCTGTTCTTCAGGGAGCAGGTTGTTGATCCACAACTCGGCTAATGCCGATGGTTCGCGGGAGGTGAGCGCAAGCAGTTCTGCGCCGATCTTTTCCCGCTGGCCAGGCCCGCCGCTGCAAATGGTGATAAACGAGTAATCGATTAAACCATCTTTTGACTTTTTAATAAAGGTCCGCATCGGCGCTGCAATTTTTCCAGCCCAAATCGGAGCCAGCAAAATCACCGGGCTGTATTCTCTCAGGTCAAAATCCAGCGGTGCCAAACGGGAGTCGCGCTTGATGAGGAAATCCATCAAGATCGATATATCTTTCCGTTTCTTTTGTTCTTTGATTTCGCGCAATTCGCACCCGATCCGGCTTTGCAGTTCTATCGCTAGCTTTTGATTGTTTTCGGAATGGGAGTAATAGATAATCAACGGCTTCATGGCAATTCCTCCTGAATAGCTGATTTCACCTGGGCTCTGGCAGTGGATGCTTTCAAAACCTGAGAACCTGTTAAAAAATCAAATGCAATGGCTGGAGTCAAGAGTATGCAAAGCGCGAATCAAAGAGCGGGAAACCTTCTATTTCAAGGTCAACAAGCACACCGCTTCCACTTGCGAAGTCTGCGGGAACATATCGATCGGCTGGATGTATTCGACGCGGTAAATCTTCGTCAATTGCTGCAAGTCTTTCGCAAGCGTGGACGGGTTGCATGACGTATAGACAAAACGTTTCGGTTTTACTTTCAAGATGGTTTTCAAAAGCGAATCCGCAAGCCCGGTGCGCGGCGGGTCGACTGTTAATACATCCGGCACATAACCTTCCTTGCGCCAGGTTTCGAGCCATTTTTCTGCCGTGCCTGTCACGTAAGTCGCTTGATGGCCTTGTTTTTTCGCGTTGGCTTTTGCATCGGCAATGCTTTCCGGAATGGTATCCATGCCGCGGATTTCACGGGCGGAATCCGCCAGCCATAGGCCGATCGTGCCGACGCCGCAGTACGCATCGACGACTGATTCCTTGCCGGTCAGTTTCGCTGCACGCTTAATTTCATCGTAGAGTTTGACGGTCTGTTCCGGATTCAATTGGAAAAATGCGCGGGCAGACAAATCGAACGACAATTCGCCGAGTTCTTCGTGAATGGTCGGTTTGCCGAACAGCGTACGCGTCGTGTCGCCAAATACCAATGAGGTTTTCTCGGTATTGACGTTTTGGACGATGGACACCAAGTTCGAATCGATTGCGCTCAAGCGTTCGACGAGCACTTTCTCTTTCGGAATGTCTTTGCGCGTCGTAATGAGCACAAGCTGGATTTCACCGGTTTTGACTGCCGTGCGGACAGCGATCGTGCGCACCAGCCCTTTCATCGATTTGCCGTCGTAGATGGATAGGTTCAATTCTTCAATGATGCGCTTCGCAGCATTGGTGATTTTCACCGTATCCGGATGCTGGACGAGGCATTGTTCGATATCGAGCAGCTGCTGAGAGCCTTCCGCAAACAAGCCGGCCATTACTTTGCCGTCTTTCTTGCGTGTTTGGAACTGGCTCTTATTGCGGTAATGCCAAGGGTCGTCCATGCCGATCGTTTCGCGTACTTGGATGTCCGTCCCGCGCAAATAACGGTCGAGTGATTGCAATACCAAGTCGCGTTTTTCGACGAGTTGCTGGCTATAGGATAAATGCTGCAATTGGCAGCCGCCGCATGTTTCAAAAATCGGGCACGGCGGCGTCTGGCGGTGGGGGCTAGCTTTACGGATTTTCAATATCCGGGCTTGCGCGAAATTATGTTTCACGATCGTCACTTGTGCTGTCACTTCTTCACCTGGCAGTGCGCCGGGAACAAAGACGACATTGCGCTTGAAAAAGCCGACGCCTTCTCCGTTGATACCGAGTTTTTTAATGGTTAAGGGGAATTTCTGCCCCATTTCAATGATTGGTTTTTCAGTCATGCAGGTCACGTCCTTCAGTTGGTCATCCCTTCATTATACGCTTATTTGTATATGTCAGCCAGTGCTTCCGGCAAATTTGGGAACTCGAACTTAAATCCATGGTCGAGAAGAACGGTTGGCAGCGCGCGCTGTCCTTCGAGCACGAGCCTGCTTTTATCGCCAAGTGCAGCTTTTAACGCAAATGACGGAGCAGGGATCCAGTGTGGCCTGCCGAGTGCACGGCCGATTTCCTTGCCGACCGTTTTCATACGCTGTGGATTCGGCGCTGTCACATTGAACGGGCCTGTGAGTTCTTTCTGTTCAATGGCGAACAGGATCGCGCGCGCCGCATCGCGGACATGGATCCATGACAGCCATTGCCTGCCAGTGCCGACTGTGCCGCCGGCGAATAGCTTATACGGCAGTGCCATTAACGGCAGTGCACCTTGTTCTTTTCCAAGCAAAATGCCAAGACGTGCATATGATGTTCGGACGCCGTCAATTTGCGCTTGTTCGGCAAGGCCTTCCCAAGCGAGCACAGTTTCAGCCAGAAAATCATTGCCATATTCGCGGTCGGCTTCTGTGTAAGTTTTGTGTTCAGAAGCAGGATAGATTCCGACAGCGCTTGCATTAACAAGTACTTCCGGTTTTTGTTCAAGTGCCGAAAGGATTCGCAGTACTTCTTTCGTCGCCGATACGCGGCTTTCGTAAATTTTCTTTTTTTGTTTATCTGTCCACAAGCCTTCGTTGATCGACGTACCGGCCAAATTGACGAGCGCATCGATGCCTTCAAGCTGGGCTTCAGGGCGTGCCCCTTCAGACAGCCAGCGGACATATGTAATGCCCGATTCCTTTGGTTTATCTGAACGTGTTAAAATAAACACTTCGTGGCCTTTTTCTTGCAGCAGTTCCGTTAAGACAGAACCGAGAAATCCGGTGCCGCCAGTTATCGCTATTTTCATTTCCATCGCCTCCATTTCTATCCCATACCCAATTCGAGCGAAGCATATGCCAAGAGGGCGTGCAAAGTGTATAATGGTAGGAGAAGCGAGGGGAAATTGATGCCAATCATTACGAAAATAACCCGCGGAAAAAACAATCCGGAACGCTATAATATTTATTTGGAAGAAAAATTTGCGTTCAGTGTCGACGAAACTTTGATCATCCGCTACCAATTGACTAAAGGCAAAGAACTCGACCAGTGGACGATCGAAGAAATGAACTTTGAGGATGAAGTCCGAAAAGCATTCAATAAAGCGTTGCATTACCTCGGCTTCCGCATGCGCAGCGAAGGCGAAGTCCGCAAGAAGTTGAAGGAAAAGGAATTCGGTGAAGCCGTCATCGATGAAGCGGTCAAGAAGCTTTACGAACTCAGCTTCCTCGATGACCAGCAGTTTTCGGAAGCCTTGCTCCGTACACAAATCAAATCCGGTAAAAAAGGGCCGCGCGCAATTCAGCAGGATATGCAAAAGAGAGGAATTGATAAGGCTATGCAAAAAGACGTCTTAACCAATTACAGTGAAGAAGAGCAGCTCGAAGTCGCCACCGGCCTAGCGGAAAAAATCGCAGCGAAAGAACAGTCGAAAACCCCGAGCCAAGTCAAACAGAAAATCAATGATTCATTGATGAGAAAAGGCTATCCTTACACGATCATCAAGCAAGCGATCGAAACCTTGGATCTTGAACGCGACGGAGACCAATGGATCGACAGCGTCCGCCAGCAAGGGGATAAACTATGGCGCAAGCACGAAAGCAAATTGTCGGGGAACGACCTGAGCCGGAAAGTGAAGCAAGGCCTATACCAAAAAGGCTTCCCGGGCGATGTGATCAGCCAGTACATCGAAGAAAAGGAGCTTGAAGATGAGTGAACATAAACCATATTCACAAATGGACGAAACGGAATTGCGCAATGAAATCGCCCGTCTGAAAGAAAAAGCGCGCAAGGCGGAACAGCTCGGCATCGTCAATGAATTCGCAGTGCTCGAGCGCAAAGCCATCATGGCGGCTTCGTTCCTGCTGGATCCAAAAGACTTTAAACCAGGGGAAGTCTACCGTGTGGAAGGCGACCCGAATGTCTATTTCCAGATTGATTACTTAAAAGGCAATTTTGCCTGGGGCTACCGCATGGGCGGCGACAAATACACGGAAGCGCTGCCGATTTCCATGCTCCGCCCATTAAAGGAAGGGAAGTGAATCGATGAAAGAAGTCATTGAGCAGTTAATCATCGAATTGAGAGAAAAAAACCCGGAGCTGTCTGAAGACAAAGCCCGGACATGGATTGAACTTTTAGTATCCGATTTTGAATCTTCATACGCAAAAGCAGGCTATGATTATCAAGGGACGGCAGTCGTCGAGAAAGTCGTGCGCCAGTGGATTGAAAGCTATGGCGATAAAATCCACGAATTTGCGGGGAACAATCCGAAATACGCACATCTTTTGCACGATTCTTAAACGACAAAAAAACGGCCGGGGCGAGCACCCCGGCCGTTTTTTTGTTTAGTTATGGCTGAAATCGAGCTTTTTCCTCAATTTATCTTCGCTGAAAATCCATCCTGTATAGGAGTTCAGGATGTTATGGTCCTCGTCCAGATGGGCAACCGCGACAAACGGATAATAATCGTTGCTGCGGTAGCGCAAATCAATCAAACGCACTTCGTAGATTTCTCCGTATTGATTGATTTCCCAGCGATAAAGTGGGGAAAACGAGACGAAGGCATCCAGGTTCTTGTCTTTCATTGCCGTCTGGATCAAGTCGTTTTCAGGCATCGGTTTTTTCAGGAACTTATCATAGATATTGATCGAGCGGCCATATGCCTGGCCGACATAATGGTGCCGGTCGGTGTCAGCGGCGATGCGCCATTGGAAATAGCGCATCGTCGGCGCGACGAATACATCATTCGTGCCCGGGATCGTATTACGGATCGCCTGCTTGATCGCTGACTGCAGCGCAAAGCGCGAGACGTAATAGAAGAACAAGATGACATACAAAATGCTCATCGTCCAAACCGGATCGGCTCCGAACGCCCAGATCATGAGGGCCACGACATGCGCGCCGAAAATGATTGGGTCAAAAGTATTGATGACGCCGAGCGCCACCCAATGATTGGAAAATGGCCGGAGTGCCTGTGTACCGTATGAATTGAATATGTCCACAAATACATGCAGGAACACAGCCAGGAAAGTCCATAGCCATAAATGAAGCAAATTGGCTTCCGGGAAGATAAGGTAGATGGCGCCGGAGAGCAAAATAGGCCATGACAGAACGGCCGGCACTGAATGTGTTATGCCCCGGTGATGGCGTATATACACCGCGTTGTCGCGCAGTTTTAAAACAGTATCGATATCGGGGATTTGTGAGCCGATAATGGTGCCGGTCATGACGGCAGTCCAAGTGGCCGGATGAGCAGCGACAACGGGATCGGCCATTGCCAACCCGCCGAGCGCAATGCCCATGACGATATGAGTTCCTGTATCCATCGACGCATCCCCCTTCTTTGCGAGCGTTTATAATATCTTGTGTGCCCGCCATTTGATAAAATAAGCATATTCCCTAAATATACATACCCGCTTCAGGGCCGGAATAATCAGCACGAACGGAGGCAGAAAACATAAATATGGACAAGCAACAATTTCAGCAGGATTTGATCGGCTGGTTCCGGAAAGAACAGCGGGACCTGCCTTGGAGACGTACAGCCGACCCTTACCAAATCTGGATTTCCGAAGTCATGCTGCAACAGACGAGAGTCGATACGGTTATCCCTTATTATAAACGCTTTGTCGAGAAATTTCCCACTGTCGAATCTTTGGCGCAAGCTGAAGAAGAAAGTTTATTGAAGCTTTGGGAAGGGCTCGGCTATTATTCGCGTGCCCGCAACCTTCAGGCAGGCGTGCGAGAAGTCGCCGAACAATACGGGGGCATCGTGCCATCGACACGCAAGGAGATTTCTTCATTGAAAGGCGTTGGTCCTTATACGGCAGGCGCGGTGTTGAGTATTGCTTATGGCGTGCCGGAACATGCCGTCGATGGCAATGTCATGCGTGTGCTCAGCCGCATCCTCTTGATTGAAGAAGACATCGCCAAGCCGAAGACACGCAAAGTGTTTGAACAGGCAGTGACAGAATTGATCAGCCACGAAGACCCATCTTCATTCAACCAAGGATTGATGGAACTCGGTGCGCTCATCTGCACGCCGACATCGCCAAAATGCCTGTTATGCCCGGTTCGCGATCATTGCGAAGCATTTCACGCCGGCAAGGAGACTGAATTGCCGGTTAAGACGAAAGCGAAGAAAAATCGCAATGCCGATTTCGCCATGATGGCAATTTGGAGCGGGGACAAGCTTTTAATGGAGCAGCGCCCAGGAAAAGGACTGCTTGCAGGCATGTGGCAGTATCCGATGCTTGAGCTGACCGCACCGCTCGAAGCGAATGAAGTCGGTGAATTATATGTAGAGACATTAAACGGCGAGCTTTCTGATGTCGAGAAAATTACCGCTTTCAAACATGTCTTTTCTCATTTAACATGGAATGTGGATGGCTATTTGGCCAGAGCGGGAGAATTCACGCCGCCTGAAAACATGAAATGGGTGACACCGGAACAATTGGAGAATTTACCGATTGCCGGGCCCGGACAAAAAATGAAGACAGCTTTAGAGCAAAGAGGAGATGTAGCAAAATGACAGAACAAAAAGTGGCGTTAGTAACAGGCAGCAGCCGTGGGCTAGGAAAAGCGATGGCAATTGCGCTTGCGGAAGAGGGCTATGATATCGTCGTCAACTATGCGCGCAGCAAAACGGCTGCACTCGATACCGTAAAAGAAGTTGAAGCGAGAGGCAGAAAAGCGTTGCTCGTGCGTGCCAATGTTGGCGACGTCGATAAGTTGCGCGCCATGTTCGAGACGATCAAAGAAGAATTTGGCCGCTTGGATGTCTTTGTGTCGAATGCGGCATCCGGCGTCTTGCGCCCAGTTATGGAACTGGAAGAATCCCATTGGGACTGGACCATGAACATCAACGCCAAAGCGATGTTGTTCGGCGCACAGGAAGCAGCAAAACTGATGGACAAAGGCGGCAAGATCATCGGCATCAGCTCGCTCGGCTCGATCCGCTATTTGGAAAACTACACGACGATCGGCGTATCGAAAGCAGCCGTAGAATCGATCACCCGTTATTTGGCGGTGGAACTCGCGCCGAAAAATATCGCGGTCAATACCGTCTCCGGCGGGGCGCTCGATACGGAAGCGTTGAAGCATTTCCCGAACCGCGAAGAACTGCTCGGCGATGCGCGCGACAACACGCCAGCTGGGCGCATGGTCGAAATCGATGACATGGTGAAAACCGCGATGTTCCTCATTTCTGACCATGCCGATATGATCCGTGGACAGACGATCATCGTCGACGGAGGTCGGTCTATCGTCATGTGATTCTCGCAACTTTCGGCTTATTGCTGTATGTTTTCAGAATTGATTGATATAATGAACGGGAGATAACATATAGTGATAGTTAGACGAAAAGGTGGGATGGTGCATGGCGGTTCCTGCGGAGGGTGAAACAATCCAGATCCACAGTTACAAGCACAACGGACGCATCCACCGTGTCTGGCAGGAAACAACTGTACTGAAAGGGACGAACAATATTGTGATCGGCGCGAACGAACGCACGCTGGTGAGGGAATCGGACGGCAGGACATGGTTGACGCGAGAACCGTCGATCTGTTATTTCCATGCCGAACATTGGTTCAACATCATCTGCATGCTGCGTGACGACGGCGTTTATTATTATTGCAATATCAGCTCCCCGTTCGTCTACAATAATGGATCGTTGAAATACATCGATTATGACTTGGATGTAAAAGTGTTTCCGGATATGTCTTACACGCTGTTGGATGAAGACGAATTTGAAGACCATAAGCGGCAAATGGGCTACCCAGAAGTCATCGATCAAATACTCTACCGAAACGTGGACAAGCTGATCAGCTGGATCAAGCAAAGAAGAGGCCCTTTTGCCCAGGACTTTATCGAAGTATGGACGAGCCGGTATGAATTTCATAAGCATAACCGGATTCATGATTAACATGGAAAACCTGTTGCCTGCCAACAGGTTTTTCGTTTTGAACAGAATGGAGTGAACAGTTTGAGCAGTATGAAACGCTATATGAAATTCGTCAAGCCCTATTATTGGCAGATTGCCTTGACGATCTTCATCGGGATATTCAAGTTTGCGATCCCTCTTTTTATCCCTCTTTTAATCAAAATCGTCATTGATGATATCATCGGCGCAGAGGCATTATCGGATGCGGAAAAACTCAGCCAGCTTTATCTATGGCTCGGGGGCACGGCGATCGTGTTCTTCCTGCTGCGCCCGCCGATCGAATATTTCCGGCAATATTACGCGCAATACGTCAGCAATAAAATTCTCTACGATATCCGTGGCTATCTTTACAGCCACCTGCAGCGCCTGAGCTTGCGCTATTATGCAAACACACGGGCCGGGGAAATCATTTCACGGGTCATCAATGATGTCGAGCAGACGAAAAACTTCGTCATGATCGGCTTGATGAACGTCTGGCTCGATGTCGCGACGATTCTCATCGCCATCATCATCATGCTCACCATGGACGTCTCCTTGACGATTGTTGCGCTGTTGGCGTTTCCGTTTTATGCATTCAGCGTCAAGTATTTCTTCGGCCGCTTGCGCGATTTGACGCGCGAGCGTTCCCAGGCGCTTGCCAATGTCCAAAGCTATTTGCATGAACGCGTGCAAGGCATGAGCATCATCAAAAGCTTTGCACTCGAAAAGCATGAAGAAAAGATTTTCAATAACACGAACGATCAATTCCTGGAAAAAGCGATCGACCATACGAAATGGAATGCCAAGGCATTCGCGGTCGTCAACACCATCACCGACGTGGCACCGCTATTGGTCATCGGCTACGCCGGCTACCAGGTCATCCAGGGGAATTTGACGCTTGGGACGATGGTGGCGTTCATCGCTTACATCGAACGCTTGTATAATCCACTGCGCCGCCTCGTCAACTCGTCAACAACACTCGTCCAGTCACTTGCTTCGATGGACCGTGTCTTCGAGATGGTCGATGAGGAATACGACGTAACGGATAAACAAGGTGCGCGCGAACTTGGGCGCGTCGATGGCAAGCTTGAATTCCATAACGTCTCGTTCCATTATAATGACGGGGGAAGTGAAGTGCTGTCGAATCTCAACTTCACGGTCCGTCCAGGAGAAACAGTGGCATTTGTCGGCATGAGCGGCGGAGGCAAATCGACGATCGTCTCACTCATCCCGAGATTCTATGATGCCACGGAAGGTACGATCCGTATGGATGGCCACGACCTAAAAGACGTGACGATTCATTCCTTGCGCGATCAGATCGGTCTCGTCCTGCAGGATTCGATCCTGTTCAGTGAGTCGGTCAAAGAAAATATCCTGATGGGCAAACCCGATGCGACCGATGAGGAAGTCATCGCGGCAGCCAAAGCGGCGAATGCCCATGAATTTATCGAAAACTTACCGGAAGGCTACGATACGAAAGTCGGCGAACGCGGCGTCAAGTTATCTGGCGGCCAAAAACAGCGCATCGCCATTTCCCGTGTCTTCCTGAAAGATCCGGCGATCCTCATCTTGGACGAAGCGACATCCGCACTCGACCTCGAAAGCGAGGCGCTGATCCAGGATTCCTTGGAACGCCTTGCGCACGACCGCACAACATTGATGGTCGCGCACCGTTTGTCGACCATTACCCACGCCGACCAAATCCTGGTCATCGACAACGGCCAATTGGCTGAACAAGGCACGCACGAAGAGCTGTTGCAAAAGCGTGGCGTCTATTACAAACTATTCCAAGTGCAGAACATAGGTTAACTATTTCAAGCTCCCCAATTTTTGGGGAGCTTTTTCAATAGGAAGGAAGGCTTTCGCCAATCTCCCGAAAACTATTGCATTACTACTAATATTACGTATAATGGAAACACGGAGAATGTTCTGAATAATTTAAAATGAAGAAGGAGGATCTCTATGGACGAACGTAAAACCATCTTGGATGTGAAAGGGCTGCGCACTTCCTTTTTCACTGATGATGGAGAAGTACCGGCAGTCGACAACGTGGATTTCCATATCCGCCAGGGAGAAGTACTCGGCATCGTAGGGGAATCAGGCTGCGGCAAAAGTGTTACCTCATTGTCCATAATGGGGCTGGTGCCAAGTCCTCCAGGGAAAATTGTCAGCGGGGAAATTTTATTCCAAGATAAGGATTTAACAAAACTATCCGATAAAGAAATGCGCCAGATTCGCGGCGACGATATAGCGATGATTTTCCAGGAGCCGATGACTTCACTGAATCCTTTGTTTACCATTGGCAATCAATTGCGCGAAGCGTTGAAGATTCATAAAAAGGATTGGTCGAAAAGCCAAATTCAGGAACGCGCTGTCGAAATGATGAAGCTGGTCGGCTTGCCACGCGCAGAAGCTTTGCTTAATGATTATCCTCACCAATTATCGGGAGGCATGCGCCAGCGCGTCATGATCGCGATGGCTTTATTGTGCGACCCGAAAGTGCTGATCGCCGATGAACCGACCACGGCACTCGACGTGACGATTCAAGCGCAGATCCTTAAATTGATCAAGAATTTAAATGAACGGCTCGATACCGCCGTCTTGCTGATTACCCATGACCTTGGGGTCGTCGCAGAAACTTGCGAACGCGTCGTAGTCATGTACGCGGGCAAAGTGGTCGAAGAAGGGCCAGTACATACCATTTTCAATGATCCGCAGCATCCATATACCCGCGGCCTTCTAGAAAGCGTACCCGATATGCGCTTCAAGAAAGAGCGGCTATACTCTATTCCAGGAAACGTGCCAAAACCGGGATCGATCAAAGTAGGCTGTAAATACGCAGCACGTTGTGAATTTGCTTTCGATCGTTGCCGAGTGGAAGACCCGGCATTATACCAGACGGCAGAAGACCACAAGACGCGCTGTTTCCTATTCGATCCAAAGGAGGCCGAGTCGCATGACAGAACCGTTGTTGAAAGTTGAAGGCTTAAAGAAATATTTTCCGGTTACGGGCGGCATGTTCGGCCGTGTCAAAGGGCAGGTCAAAGCAGTTGATGACATCTCTTTTTATGTAAATGAAGGCGAAACGCTCGGAATCGTCGGCGAATCGGGCTGCGGCAAGTCGACGACCGGGCGTATGCTTATGCGTTTGCTCGATCCGACAGAAGGCAAAGTGACGTTTGATGGCCAGGAATTGACCAGTTTGTCAGCATCTGAAATGCGTAAGGCCAGACGCGATATCCAGATGGTCTTCCAGGATCCGTACGCGTCACTCAATCCGCGCCACAGCATCGAAAAGATTTTGATGGAGCCGCTGAATGTCCATAATATCGGCGACCCGAAAGAGCGCAAACGCAAAGTGCACGAGTTTCTCGAAATCGTCGGGCTCAGCAGCTACCATGCTAAACGCTATCCGCACCAATTCAGCGGCGGCCAGCGCCAGCGCATCGGCATCGCGCGCGCCCTCATGACCAACCCGAAACTGATCATTGCCGATGAGCCGGTTTCAGCGCTTGATGTATCGATTCAAGCGCAAGTGCTCAATTTGATGCAGGATCTGCAGCGCGATTTAAAACTGACGTACATATTCATCGCCCATGATTTGGGTGTCGTGCGCCATATCAGCGACCGTGTGGGCGTCATGTATTTGGGCAATATGGCGGAGCTTGCGGATACAGAAAGCCTGTATGAAAAGCCGCTTCATCCATATACGCAAGCGCTCCTGTCGGCAGTGCCCGTCCCGGACCCTGATTTTGTCCGCGAAGAAGTGGTGATCAAAGGGGATGTGCCGAGCCCGGCCAACCCGCCATCAGGCTGCCGTTTCCATACACGCTGCCCATTCAAAATGGATATCTGCTCGCAGGAAATTCCGCGTTTCGCGGAAGTTGAACCAGGTCATTCTGTAGCTTGCCACCTTTATGAGGAATGCAGGCCGCAATGATAATAAAAAAACAAAACGGAGGGGTTAATTTGGGGAAAAAGAAAATTGTATCAATCGCTTTCCTGATGCTGCTTTTGCTGTCCACAGCGCTTTACGGCTGTTCAGGCGGTGATTCGGAGTCAGGCGGAGAAGGCGGAGATTCAGAATCAGGCGGCGAAAAAGTCCTGATCTTCGGCCGCGGCGGCGACTCGGTTTCACTGGATCCGATCACGGTTACAGACGGAGAATCTTTCAAAGTAACAAAAAACATCTTCGATACCTTGATCAATTTCGGAGAGCAGGACACAGAAATTGAAGCAGGTCTTGCCAGCGATTGGCAAGCTTCTGAAGATGGCTTGACTTATACGTTCCAATTGCAAGAAGGCGTCACCTTCCATGATGGAACGGATTTCAACGCAGAAGCAGTTGTCGCAAACTTTGAACGCTGGGCTGCTGGAGATGCAGACCAATTCCCGTACTATAAATCAATGTTTGGCGGATTTGGCGACGAAGAAGAACACGTCATCGAATCTGTTGAAGCGACTGGTGATTACGAAGTCGTTATCAAATTAAAACGTCCTCAAGCGCCATTCTTGAAAAACTTGGCCATGAGCCCGTTCGGCATCGCATCACCGACAGCATTTGAAGAAGCCGGCGAATCATTCGGCGACAACCCTGTCGGAACTGGCCCATTCAAATTCGTTGAATGGCAGCGCAACGACACGGTAACAATCGAGAAATTCGATGATTACTGGGTAGATGGAGAACCGAAACTCGACCAAGTCGTGTTCCGTGCAATTCCAGATAACTCAGCTCGCTTGAATGCATTATTGTCTGGCGAAATTGATTTGGCTGACGGCATCACGCCATCAGATTCAGAAACAATCGAAAACGATGAAAATCTTCAATTGTTCGAGCGTCCGTCGATGAACGTCGGCTACCTTGGATTGACGACTACTCGTGAGCCATTTGATGATCCGAAAGTCCGTCAGGCGATGAACCACGCGATCGACCGTCAGGCGATTGTTGATTCATTCTTCGAAGGCCGTGCAGAAGTCGCGAAAAACCCGATGCCTCCGGTAATCAGCGGTTATAACGACAGCATTGAAGGCTATGAATACGATCCTGAAAAAGCGAAAGAACTTCTGGCTGAAGCTGGACTTGAAGATGGCTTCACAATGGAACTATGGGCAATGCCGGTTCCACGTCCGTATATGCCGGATGGCCAAAAAGTAGCAGAAGCGATCCAAAGTGATTTGTCAGAAGTCGGCATTACAGCTGAAATCGTTTCTTACGAGTGGGCAACATACCTCGAAAAAGCGGCAGCGGGAGAAGCGGATGCATTCCTTCTTGGCTGGACAGGCGATAATGGCGATGCGGATAACTTCTTGTATGTATTGCTTGACCAAGACAACATTGGTTCAAACAACTACACATACTACGAAAACCAAGAACTTCACGATCTATTAATCGAAGCTCAAACAGAAGTTGATGAAGATGCCCGCAACGAATTATACATGCAGGCACAGGAAATCATTCACGAAGACGCGCCATGGGTACCGCTTGCGCACTCTACACCGCTTCTTGCAGGTGGGACGAACGTAATCGACTTTAAAGCGCATCCAACTGGCTCTGACAAATTGTCTTCAGTAGATTTGGAGTAGGCGTTTCTTTGGGGGAGAGGTCATACTGATTTCTCCCCCTTTTCAATACATAATGCAATTGAGATGGAGAGGTGAAGAAGATGCTTCACTATATCGGGCAGCGGCTTTTGCAATTGATTCCTGTCTTACTCGGAATGACGTTTATCGTCTTTATGATCATCCGGGCAATTCCAGGCGATCCCGCACAAGTCATCCTTGGGCAACAAGCATCCGAAGAAGCAATTAAAGCATTACGGACGAGTCTGGGGCTTGATAATCCCTGGTACATCCAATATTTCGATTACTTAAAAGGCCTGGTTACAGGCGACATGGGGGATTCACTGCGTACCCGTTCACCTGTTTCGGAAGAAATTTGGCCATATCTAGCAGCGACATTTGAACTGTCTTTATTCGCAATCATCATTGCCGTCGTCATCGGCATTAATGCGGGCATCATCTCTGCATGGTTCCAAAACTCGTGGTTCGATTACACAGCGATGGTGCTAGCTTTGATCGGTGTTTCCATGCCAATCTTCTGGCTTGGCCTCATGAACCAATGGATTTTCTCGATTGAACTCGGCATATTGCCGACGACTGGCCGGGAAAACGTCCGGGACCCAATCAATAACATCACCAATTTTTATGTGTTGGACACTATCATTCAAGGCGATTTCAACCAATTGGCGACCGTATTGAAGCATTTGGTGCTTCCAGGCACGGCGCTAGCCACCATTCCGATGGCGATCATCGCACGGATGACACGCTCTTCAATGCTTGAAGTCATGCGTTCGGATTACGTCCGGACCGCTCGCGCTAAAGGCGTCAAAATGTTCTGGGTCGTCTACAAGCATGCATTAAAAAATGCGATCATTCCTGTATTGACTATTATCGGTTTGCAGATGGGCTTATTGCTCGGCGGCGCAATTTTGACCGAAACCATTTTCGGATGGCCAGGC
Source organism: Planococcus citreus (assembly GCF_003664125.1). Classification (GTDB taxonomy): domain Bacteria; phylum Bacillota; class Bacilli; order Bacillales_A; family Planococcaceae; genus Planococcus; species Planococcus citreus. The sequence goes on along the minus strand of NZ_RCCP01000007.1, from coordinate 8,172 downwards.
ATTGGGCGCTATATCTATGAAGCGATCGGTTTCCGCGATTATCCGGTTATCCAATCCGGCATTCTAGTCGTCGCATTTATATTCGTCATGATCAATCTCTTCGTCGACTTGCTTTACGGCTTGGTCGATCCGAGGATCAAATATGATTAGGAAGGGGGAGGAGCATATTGGCTGAAACAGCAGCAGCAGACAAGCAGGAAATGCAAAAAGTCGCCGGTCCTTGGAAAGAGGCATGGCGTGGATTCCGCAAAAGTAAAGTCGCGGTCGTCGGCATGGGCATCGTCATTTTCTTCATTCTTTTGGCGATTTTCGGTCCGTTATTTACACCTCAAGGCATCAATGAACAAAATCTTTCCCAGCGGCTTCTGCCTCCTTCCGGCGATCATTGGATGGGTACAGACGATTTCGGCCGTGATATCTTGTCGCGTGTCGTATACGGAGCGCGCATCTCGCTATGGGTTGGATTCCTGGCGGTTATCGGCTCGGTAGTTGTCGGCAGTATTCTCGGTATTTTGGCGGGCTATTACGGGCGCTGGGTCGACACCATTATTTCCCGGCTATTCGATATCATGTTGGCATTCCCGAGTATCCTTCTTGCGATTGCAGTTGTATCGGTTCTTGGGCCGTCATTGCGCAATGCATTGATTGCGATTGCCATCATCAACGTTCCGAACTTTGGGCGCTTGATCCGATCGAAGGTATTGAGCATCAAGGAAGACGAATACATCATGTCAGCGAAAGCGATCGGCATGAAAGACAACCGCATCTTGGTTTCGCATATTTTGCCAAACTCCATGGCGCCGGTTATCGTCCAAGGCACGCTCGCGATTGCGACAGCGATCATTGAAGCGGCGGCACTCGGATTTCTCGGGCTCGGGGCGCAGGCACCTTCCCCGGAATGGGGCAAGATGCTGGCCGATTCCCGCTCGTACTTGACCAATGCCCCGTGGACGATGATTTTCCCGGGTGTGGCGATTATGTTGACCGTACTTGGCTTTAATTTAATGGGAGACGGGTTGCGCGACGCACTCGACCCACGAATGAAATCATAAGAAAAACGCCCGGAAATTTTCCGGGCGTTTTTTATATGGCGTTTTCGATATCGCTGTCGACTTCTTCGCTATGGTAATTATGGTATGCGATGATCAGCAAGTCCAAATGCTCCAAATGCTCTTCGTAGTCAAGCAGGGCAGAGAGGACATGCATCAAATGGTAAACCGAAAATTCGTCTTCTTCGACTTCAGTCGATAGATTGATTTCCTTAACGAAAATCGACATGACTTCATTGCGTTTCAACACCGCGTCCGGCCCTGAACTTTCGCTATGTTCCGGACGGATTTTCCCGATGTATTTCATATAAAGCTGTTCGTGATAGCTCGCCAAGCTCTCGAGCCGTTCCTGAACCATCATATGGAATTGTTCGGGCAGGTCGCGCAGTTCATTTTCATAACGGTTCAAGCGCCGCAAAACTTCGAGGCTCTTTTTCGATGTGGCAATCATCTGCCTGTAGAGTACCAGCTTGCGTGCTTTTGTATATTGCTGCTTTTTCGTATAACTGCGTTCTTCCTTATAAAATGAATACCATTGATCCACTTTCACCAGTTTCTCGGTCAATTTGTCGATGTCTTCTTTTACCGAGGAATGATCGGAAGCATGGCGGATCGAAATCCGGATCCACCGTATGACATCTTCGCTGACGGAATGGATTGACTGGAACAAGCGCGTTTCGTATTTTGGCGGCAAAAAGATCATATTGACGATAAAAGCCGATAAAATCCCCAATAATACTGTCAAGAATCGCAAAGAAGCGAAGACGAGGAAGTCATCCGATTGCGAGTCCATAATGATGATCAAAGTGACCAATGTCAGGGGAACTGTATTTTCCAGCTTTAATTTCAGCATAATGATAATCGCTAAAATAGCGGCGACGCCAATCGTCAAATAGTTCGGCCCGAGCGTCAACACGAAGATTACGGCAATCGAAGCACCAATCAAATTGCCGTAAACTTGGTCGAGTAATGTCAGGTATGACCGGTAAATGGAAGGCTGTATGGCGAAAATCGCCGCTACCCCTGCAAATACCGGCGTCGGAAGTTCAAGAAGCGTCGCCAGAAACAAGGCAAGTGATATAGCGATACCGGTTTTGAATATGCGCGCACCGAGTTTCATCGGCAAACACCCCCTTCAGGAAGGAATCCGTTTTTACAATTGGGCAAATGCATGCTCTACCGCCCGGATCGACGTATCGATATCTTCCTCTGTATGTTCAGTGGTCAAAAACCAGGCTTCGTATTTGGAAGGCGCCAAATTGATGCCCTGCTCGAGCATCAGTTTAAAGAAGCGCCCGAACATTTCGCCATCCGTTGCTTCCGCTTGTTCGTAATTTTTCACTTTTTGATCGGTGAAATAAATCGTCAGGGCACCTTTTAAACGATTGATCGTAATCGTGACGCCGTGTTTGTCAGCAGCAGCCAAAATTCCTGATTCAAGACGTTCCCCAAGTTGGTCCATGCGTTCGTAAACACCTTTTTCTTGCAACACTTCAAGACATGCGATGCCTGCTTGGATCGAAGCCGGATTGCCGGCCATCGTCCCTGCCTGATAAGCGGGTCCAAGCGGGGCGACCGTTTCCATGATTTCACGCTTCCCGCCGTATGCACCGATCGGCAAACCGCCGCCGATGATTTTTCCGAGCGCCGTCAAGTCCGGCTCAAGTCCGAGTAAGTTCTGCGCACCGCCGTAATGGAAGCGGAAAGCCGTAATGACTTCATCATAGACAATCAATGCACCTTTCTCTTTCGCCAGTGCATGGACTTCTTCAAGAAATCCCTCTTCCGGTTCAACAATGCCGAAGTTGCCGACAATCGGCTCGACGAGAATGCAGGCAATTTCGTCTCCCCAACGGTTAATCGCTTCGTTGAATGCCCCGGGATCGTTAAAGGGAATCGTGATGACTTCTTCAGCGATCGATTTCGGGACGCCTGCCGAATCAGGTGTGCCGAGTGTAGCGGGGCCGGAACCAGCCGCAACGAGCACTAAATCGGAATGGCCGTGATAGCATCCGGCGAATTTCATGATTTTGGTCCGTCCCGTGTAGGCACGGGCCACGCGTATGGTCGTCATGACAGCTTCCGTCCCGCTATTGACAAAACGCACTTTATCCATCGCAGGCATCGCTTGTTTCAGCATTTTTGCGAATGTCACTTCGTGCTTTGTCGGTGTGCCGAATAACACGCCGGTTTCAGCGGCATGTGCAATGGCTTTTGCGATATGCGGGTGACCGTGGCCTGTGATGATCGGGCCGTAAGCCGCTAAATAATCGATGTATTTATTTCCATCCACATCATAAAAGTGGGCGCCTTTTCCATAATCCATGGCAACAGGGGAGCCGCCCCCTACAGCTTTATAAGAGCGGGAAGGGCTATTAACCCCGCCGACAATATGTTCTAGCGCTTCTTGGTGCAATTGTTCGGAAATCGAGTGATCCATAAAATGCCTCCTAAAATAATCTATTCCTTATTGTAGACAATATCAGCTGCAAACGCCAAAGAAATTGAAAGTAATGAAACCGTCCGGTACGATAGAAGAAAGAAAAGGAGTGATGGGTTTGGCTACATTAGAAGGATTGGCAGCACCTGACTTCACATTGCAAAATGAACAGGGCGAAACAATTTCCCTATCGGATTACGCAGGGAAAAAATACGTCGTGCTCTATTTTTATCCGAAAGACATGACGCCGGGTTGTACGACCCAAGCATGCGATTTCCGCGATGCCGAAAAAGATTTCTCGGAGCTTAACGCGGAGATTTTGGGCGTTAGTGCAGATTCCAAAGAACGCCATCAAAAATTCATCGACAAGCACGGCTTGCCGTTTTCGCTTCTCGTTGACGAGGATCACCAAGTGTCTGAAGCTTATGGGGTTTGGAAGCTCAAGAAAATGTACGGCAAAGAATTCTGGGGCATAGAGCGCTCGACATTCTTGATTGACCCGACAGGTACCGTCATCAAGGAATGGCGCAAAGTGAAAGTGAAAGAACATATCGAAGAAGTGTTGGAAACTGTAAAAGCAATCAGCGGTGACTGAGAGAGGAAGAATCTGATGGATGTCCTATTTACATTTGTGCCAAGAGAAAACCAGCAGGAACGACTTCAAGCCGAATTCCCTGAAGTAAATTTCCGCTTTTTATATAAGAACAAGTCATTTTTGCCGACAGCCGATATTGTTGTCACATACGGAGAAGATTTAACGGCGGAAGATATCGAAAGCGCTGACAACCTGAAATGGATCATGGTAGCAAGCGCAGGAATTGAAAAAATGCCCCACGCGGCCATAGCAAAAAAAGGGATCATCGTTTCGAACGTCAAAGGAATCCATAAAACCCCGATGGCGGAATCCGCATTGGCCCATTTGCTGTCGCTCAAACGCTCCTTGCCATTCATTTATGAGAACCAGCGCAACAGGGAATGGAACCGGAAAACCAAATCATCCGAACTGGCAGGTTCTACAGCCGTCCTGTTCGGTCCTGGGGCAATCGGTTCGGAAATCGGCCGCTTGCTTCAAGCATTCGGAGTTAAGACGATCGGCTGCAACCGTTCGGGAAATGATGCTGAATATATGGATGAAATGGTTTCTATTGAAAATGTATCAGCCGTTCTTCCAAATGCTGATATTGTTCTGTCCGTATTGCCGAGCACGAAGGAAACTTATCATCTATTGAAGAAAGAGCATTTCCAGGCGATGAAAGAGGATGCGATTTTCATGAATTTAGGCCGCGGTGATCTGGTGGAAGACCAAGTGATGCTTGAAGCGCTGGAAAGCGGCGAAATTGGTTATGCCATATTGGATGTTTTCGAAGAAGAACCGCTGCCGGCAGACCACCCGTATTGGAAGATGGACAATGTCATCATTTCCCCGCATGTTTCGAGCCATTCCGGAAAATACGTCGAGCGCGCATTGGATGTTTTCATTCCGAATTTACATGCTTGGATCAAAGGCGATAAATCACCATCAAATCCAGTGGATATGAAAAGGGGTTATTGAAGATGAAAATCTATACGAAAACAGGAGACAAAGGAACGACTTCACTTGTATACGGCAGCCGCGTCAAAAAGAACGACCCGCTCGTCGAAGCCTATGGAACGTGTGATGAAGCCAATACGATGATCGGTCTCGGTGTAGGGCATTTGAATGGAGAATTTTTCGAGCAAAAAGAAGCTCTTTGTGAAATCTTCCATCAGATCCAAACAATTCTCTTCCACGTTGGAGCGGAATTAGCGACCCCGGCAGGAAAAGAAGTGAAATGGAAACTTGAGGAGGAACATATCACTCGACTGGAAACATGGATCGATGAATATGACGCAGAACTCCAACCACTTAGTAACTTCATCTTGCCAGGCGGCCATCCCGCAGGAGCGGCATTTCATGTAGCCCGGACGATCGTGCGCCGCGCCGAGCGCAATGTTATTGCAATAGGGGAAGGCGTTTCGCCTAACGTCCTGGCATATTTGAACAGGCTTTCCGATTTTCTCTTTGTCGCAGCACGATTCGTCAACCAGCAACTAGGTTCTAAAGAAAAAGGGCTTCACGCAGAGTAAGCGGAAACTTCAAGCAGCTGGGTTCTATACCTAGCTGCTTTTTTAATTCAAAAATTAGATAGTGGAATAAACAGAAAATTAGCGTCCTATAGCGATTTCTTGACACGCAAAGGTTTTTTTAGGTACACTAATTATAACGATTACAATGTAAGAATATATACGAAGTGAGGTGCCCAGCGATGTCTGAAGCCCAATTGAAAGACGCACTCGATACGTTGAAGTCTACAGGTGTCAGAATTACACCACAGCGTCATGCGATTTTGGAGTTTATGATCCATTCTACATCGCATCCGACAGCAGATGATATTTATCGCGCGCTTGAAAAGGCCTTTCCCAATATGAGTGTAGCCACCGTTTATAATAATTTGCGTGTTTTTAAAAAAGCAGGGCTGGTAAAAGAATTAACCTACGGGGATTCTTCAAGCCGCTTTGATTTTGTCACACACGACCATTATCATATGATTTGTAACGAGTGTGGGAAGATTGTCGATTTCCATTATCCAGGATTGGACGAAGTGGAACATTTGGCGTCCCATGTAACAGGCTTCCAGGTGGATTACCACCGTTTGGAAATCTACGGGACATGCCGCGATTGTTATAGCGAGTCAGCTAAAGCCCAATAAAAAGAATGCCCGCCGATTTGGCGGGCATTCTTTTTTATAATTGCGGCTTTTTCTTATTATATTCTTCGTTGAATTCTTTACCTTCAAGAGAAGGGTCCATCGTCAACGGTTCATTGCAATGCATACAGATATCAACACGTCCGAGCATTTTTGTATGGCGCTCGCAATTCGGGCACTGTACAGGGACGGTTTTCATCGACAGTAGGCCGATCCAAGCATAGACACCCGTGCTTCCGATGATGGCGACAACACCGAGCAGCATAAAGATGACCATTACAATCGGTTGGTTACGGAAATAGATACCGACATACATAATCACGATGCCGATGAAAATCAATGCCAAAGCGAAGGTCCGGATGCGGTTGATTTTGTTTTTATAAGATTTCATGAGCGGTTCCTCCTTGCGTCCATCATACTATATCATAAACGTCCACAAAAAGGGTTAAGCTAATTCCGTTAAAGGAATATGAGAGAAATATGTCGAAATAAAGAAAAACGCCTTAGAATATTTGCATGCCTAGAGCATACAGGGCATCATAAAACATACAAAGATAGACTGCAGGGAGTGACGACGGATGGAACAAATATTGAGACCGCTATACCAAGAACGCGCGAGCCAGGAAACAACGCTCGGTGTCATCCTAATAGAAAAGAGAGAAGACATCAGCCCAATTACAGATACATTCGATTCAATCCTTCTAATCATTACAAAAGAAAATGAAACACCGGTTTTCACAAAACATTATACGTACATGGATAAAAAAGCAGCTATGCATATCATTACAGAAAAGCAATTGCACAAGTGGCTTCTATTGGGAACAAACCGCAAAATTGTCGACTGGCTCTTTAACGGACGTGTCATATATGATCGCAATGAATTTATGGAAAAGCTCAAAACAGAATTGAAAGAGTATCCCTTCTACGGCAGAAAAATCAAAATGGGGCTGGAGTTTGCTAAACTGATTCGCCGGTACCTAGAAGGTAAAATGTTCTTCGAAGAAAAAAATTATTTAGATGCGTATCATCACATGGTAGAGTCACTCCATCATTTGGCTCGATTATCCGTTCTTGAGAATGGGCTTCCGCCTGAAGTGACGGTGTGGTCACAAGTGAAGAAGATGGAACCGGCAATCTATAAATTATACGAAGAACTCATCTCAAGCGATGAACCGATTGACAAGCGCTTGGAGCTTTTATTCTTAGCCAGCGAATTCTTCATCCATTCTCGCACACAAGACGGATCACAACATATTCGTGAAGTAATGGAGAAGCAAAGCAGCTGGACGATTCAGGAATTGCACGAACAGGAAGAATTGAAAAATTATTCTTCCAACCTTGAAGTGCTAATTGAGTTTTTAATCGAAAAAGATCTAATTGCAATTAACGGCGTAAAGACAAAAAGCGAAGGTATCTTCCATCGTTATTATTCAAACCAGCGCTAAATAATTTTACAGGAAGAAAGCTGACAGGGAAGTCACCCCGTCAGCTTTCTTCATTATAGCAAGTTAAAGAATAGCAAAATACTGCACAAGAATAGATATGCTTCAAAACACTTCGAGGATATTTTCAATTTAAGCGTTGACAATCAAGCAACTATTGTATTATGATATTACATGTCGCTCGGACAGATTAAGTTTTTTACAATAATAAAAAAGACTTGACTCTTTCGCTCAGCGATGCTAAATTATAGAAGTTGCTCTTGAAGCAATGTGGAAATTTGAACCTTGAAAACTGAACAGCAAAACGTCAACAATACAGTCGCGAGTGATCGCGGCAAACGTACTGATCAGCTTCGGCAGATCAAGCGAATCGCGCGTCTTTCGGGACGGCGATACGCCAGCAACTATTGAGCAATCAATACTACTCTATAATGGAGAGTTTGATCCTGGCTCAGGACGAACGCTGGCGGCGTGCCTAATACATGCAAGTCGAGCGGAGATAGTGGAGCTTGCTC
>NZ_RCCP01000006.1 GCF_003664125.1 Planococcus citreus | reverse complement strand
GTCTTCCCGACCACTTTATGGGGCCTTAGCTCAGCTGGGAGAGCGCCTGCCTTGCACGCAGGAGGTCAGCGGTTCGATCCCGCTAGGCTCCACCAACTATACAATTTAAAGATCCTGGCGGCGTAGCTCAGCTGGCTAGAGCGTACGGTTCATACCCGTAAGGTCGGGGGTTCGATCCCCTCTGCCGCCACTTTTTTAGGACCTTTAGCTCAGTTGGTTAGAGCAGACGGCTCATAACCGTCCGGTCGCAGGTTCGAGTCCTGCAAGGTCCACCATTTAATATTTATCACGGAGGAATACCCAAGTTTGGCTGAAGGGATCGGTCTTGAAAACCGACAGGGGAGTCAAATCCCGCGGGGGTTCGAATCCCTCTTCCTCCTCCATCTTTAAAAAATGTGTGGACAATTTTTCTTCAATATAATTATCGCGGGGTGGAGCAGTTCGGTAGCTCGTTGGGCTCATAACCCAAAGGTCGCAGGTTCAAATCCTGCCCCCGCAACCAAATGGTCCCGTGGTGTAGCGGTTAACATGCCTGCCTGTCACGCAGGAGATCGCCGGTTCGATCCCGGTCGGGACCGCCATTTTTATAAATATGTGGGTCAGTAGCTCAGTCGGTAGAGCATTAGATTGAAGCTCTAAGTGTCGGCGGTTCGATTCCGTCCTGACCCACCATATTGCGGGTGTAGTTTAGTGGTAAAACCTCAGCCTTCCAAGCTGATGATGAGGGTTCGATTCCCTTCACCCGCTCCAATAATGGGCCTATAGCTCAGCTGGTTAGAGCGCACGCCTGATAAGCGTGAGGTCGGTGGTTCGAGTCCACTTAGGCCCACCATTGTTCCGAAGTAGCTCAGTGGTAGAGCACCGCACTGTTAATGCGATGGTCGTAGGTTCGAGTCCTACCTTCGGAGCCATACTGGGGAAGTACTCAAGTGGCTGAAGAGGCGCCCCTGCTAAGGGTGTAGGTCGGTAACACCGGCGCGAGGGTTCAAATCCCTCCTTCTCCGCCAGTATTTGGCCCCTTGGTCAAGCGGTTAAGACACCGCCCTTTCACGGCGGTAACACGGGTTCGAATCCCGTAGGGGTCATATTAAAAAGCGTCATGCATTCATATGCATGACGCTTTTTTCTTTTTTCTAATTTTTGTTCATTGTGTGAAGCGAAACTGTGTATTGCCATTCCTAGTATTACCATGGTTAAGCCAATTAATGCTATTGGGGAAGGAAATGCGATGCTTAAAAGAAAAAATTCACCTATTAATGCAAATATAACTTCCATAGATTGCGTGGCTTCAACTGCAGCAAGCTTTGACATGTTGTTTCTGACCATATCGGTCGCCATAAAGAATAGAACAGTCGCTACTACTCCTGAACTGATGGCAACTATCAAAGATTGATAAATTTGAGAGTTAGAAGGCAACCCAGTTGTCGAGAAACCATAAATAGAGAGAACCAACCAAAGCGGGAGACTGGCAATCGTCATTCCAAGCACGCGTTGATATGCATCTAGACGACCTTCGCAAACCTCCATCATTTTCCGATTTCCAAGTGGGTAGGCAAAAGCTGCTATCAAAACGGGTATTAACCCGAGTAGCAACGTGGAAATAGTAACATTAGTTAAGTGGTCAAGTTGAAGAAGGGCTATCCCAGCTAAAATAATCGTTGAAAACAATAAGCCTTTGATCGGAATGTGTTGTCTATGCATAATAGTTTGGCCGGATACATGAATTTTAACTAAAAAAAGAGGTGCCAGTAAAGTTCCAGCGATGATTGTAAATTGCCAAGTTCCGGCTATTAGCCATCCTGGGGAATATGCTGCTGCAAAACACAAGGGAGCGTAAAAAAGACCGAATCCTATGAAACTCCACAATAACCATTTCACCTTATGTTTTTTCATTTCGTGGAGGAGCGGAAGCAAGTTTCCCCTAAGCATGACAATTAATAAGAGGAAAGGAATCATAAATAGGTAACGCAGGGACGCGCTCCATACCCAATGGCCTCCTTGTGCCTCCATTAATGCATTAACAATAAATGTGACTGCAAAAAACATTGCTCCTGCAAGACCTAATAAAATTGGTTTCATAGGAAAACCCCTTTAAAATATATTAGATACAATATATCGTAACCGAGAAATTTTCACCACTCTTATTTTTAATGAGACTTCTCATAGCTATTTCTATAATAAAAAGCTGATGGCAATGAGCCATCAGCTTTTAGGTATTTAAGATAAAAAATAATCTACTAGTAGACCGATTGCTAGCAGGAAGCTGAACAAAGTGTTCGTGATTCCCGTGTCTTTCATGGCAGGCATTACTTGTAGAGGCTCAGTGTAGCGCTTAAAAGTCATAATTACTTTCAAGGGCTTAATAACACTTAGTAGCACCAATAAAGCCCAGGGTGTAACAATACCGAGCAACACCAATAAAATAATCCAAGCATAAGACAAAATAAAGAACCACATGAAAATTGTTACTGCAGCCGGTCGGCCGGCTAGGATCGCTAAAGTGCGCCGCCCGCTTTTTTTATCTCCGACCATATCGCGGATGTTATTGGCCATCATAATTGCTGCTACGAGCAATGTGCTGGGTACAGCTAACATAACAGCGGTGGAGGTGATCGTTTCTGCTTGGATATAAAAAGCGACGATTACTATGAGGAAGCCCATGAACAATCCTGAAAACAATTCACCTAATGGCGTGTAAGCAATCGGGTATGGCCCACCGGTATAAAAATAACCGACTAGCATACCAATGCCACCAACCGCCAATAGCCACCAACTGGTAGAAGCTGCAATATAAAGCCCTAATACAGCAGAGATAGCGTAGAGCAGAAATGCCAGAACCAGAACGGTTTTTGGTGAAACACCATTCCGGACGATAGCGCCCCCAATGCCAACGGATTCTTCAGTATCGAGCCCTCTGGCGTAATCATAGTATTCATTGAACATATTAGTTGCTGCTTGAATCAGTAGGCTTGCGATCAGCATGGCTAAGAACAGCGCCCAATTTAAAGCGGTATAATGGATTGCAATCATTGTCCCTAGGAATACTGGGGCAAAAGATGCCGTTAAAGTATGGGGCCGGGTGAGCTGCCACCAGACGCGCCATCCACTATCAGCTTGTATGGAATGTGTCATTTCTATCTCTCCTATTCATTTCTTTCCAACCTATATTGTACTTCAAAACGCAGAGATTTACAGCATATGTTGTGCTGAATTCCGGAGAAAGGGGTATGATAGAAGGTAGAGATAAAATGTATCGCAGTGAATTGAAGCTGCAGTAAACGGAGGTAATCCGGTGAATTCACAATCGTATTCATCAACTGAACAAATGGAAGCGAATCGCTTCAGTGGCTATCGCTTCTATACAGAAACAATTGAAGTATCGACCATGTCTGCTCTGGCATTTTTTGAAGCTGGGCAGGAACAGTACGAAGGTAAGCGCATGTTTTGGCAGAATCGTGAAAAGTCCTTTACGATGGTGGGCCTTGGACATGCTTATGTGCTGACGGCTGACGATTATAAAGGACGATTCAGCAGCATTCAGAAGGACTGGAAAGCGCTGAGTGCCCAATTGGTGAATGAAGAAACAGCGGTTCAGCCAGTGCTATTCGGCGGTTTTTCATTTGATCCTTTGAACGATCAGCCGAGCGAGTGGCGAAATTTCCCGCAGGCTTATTTTGCTGTGCCGACATTTCAGCTTATTATCAAGGGAGAGCAGGCGTATGTCAGTGTCCACTTGATTACTAAGCAGCCAAACAGTTTTATGGATTTTGAAATGTTGCGTAAAGAACGTGACCGGCTAATTCATGGCGCACAAGTCTCAGAGCCAAAAGCGTATCAAAAACCCCAAGTTTCTGATAAAAAGGAACTGAAGAAAGACGAGTATATGCGGTCCATCGAAAAAGTGACGGACGTAATCCGAGCAGGCGAAGTCGATAAGGTGGTTATCGCAAGAGCGCTGGAACTTCGTTTTAAGGAAGCTTTAGCACCGGCTTCTGCTCTCTACCAAGCAGCGAATGAACAGCCAGAAAGCTTTTTGTTCGGGCTGGAAGCTGGCGAACAATTCTTTTTCGGGGCGACTCCGGAGCGCCTGGTTAAAGTGGAACAGCAAAGAGCATTGTCTACTTGTTTGGCGGGTTCTACCCCACGCGGTCAATCTGTTGAACAGGACGAAGCGCTGGGACAAGCTTTATTAAATGATTCAAAAAATCGTTCCGAGCATCAGTATGTTGTCCAGATGATCGGTGACGTGTTCGAGGAGCATTGTTCGGATCCGCGCATTCCGCAAAATCCTAAGCTGATGAAAATTCGGGATATACAACATTTGTATACACCGGTGGAAGGCAAGTTGAAAAAAGGCAGTTCGTTACTGGATCTTGTTGAAGCGCTACATCCGACACCCGCACTCGGCGGTGAACCGAAGTTGCAGGCGCTTAGCTTTATCCGCTCTTATGAACCTCTGAATAGAGGATATTATGCAGCGCCGATCGGCTGGATCGACGCAAAAGGCGATGGTGAATTCGCTGTGGCGATCCGTTCCGCTTTGCTTGATGGGGATAAAGCGTATTTATTCGCAGGCGGCGGCATTGTGGCAGATTCTACGCCAGAAGCCGAATATGATGAGACATGGGTGAAGTTCCGCCCGATGCTTCGTGTACTGGGAGGAAATTTGCATGACGAATCGTGAATTTTTAACTGAATATGTTTCAGCTTTTACAAATTCGCTGTTACATGCAGGGGTAAAAAAGGCGGTTATCAGTCCAGGTTCGCGTTCGACGCCTCTTGCTTATGCCTTTATGAAACAGGAAGGGATAGAGACGTATCGGCAAATAGATGAACGATCGGCTGGGTTTTATGCACTAGGTTTGGCCAAAGCTTCGAACAGTCCAGTTGTTTTGATTTGTACATCAGGGACTGCGGCAGCCAATTATTTTCCCGCGATTGTCGAAGCCTATTATGCGCGTGTGCCACTTTTGGTCGTGACGGCAGACCGTCCGCATGAGCTTCGTGAAGTCGGGGCCCCGCAAGCGATTAACCAGATCAATTTATTCGGCTCCCATGTCAAGTGGTCAGCTGATTTGCCGTTGCCGGAGCAAGGCAACCGTTTAGAGTTTTTGAAGCGCCATTTGGGGCGTGCAGCAGCCATGGCTGTAACCGCGCCGAAGGGACCGGTTCATTTGAACGTGCCATTCCGTGAACCGCTAGGCATCGATTTCGAACAGCCTTATGAAAGCGAAAGAGAACTATACCGTTTTGAAAGCAGCCAGCAGCTGACTGATGAAGCTGCGGCATTTTTACGAGGAGTGTTCAGCCATTCACGGGGCTTGCTGATCGCTGGGGAAAATACGGCTCTGGTTTCATCGGAGCAATGGGAGTTTATCCGCCGCCTCGGTTGGCCAGTGCTTGCCGATCCGTTGTCGAATCTGCGCTCGAATGTACCTGATGATCTAATGGATGTCATCGTCGATTCCTATGATGCCTTGCTGAAGAACGAGAAATTTGCTGACAGTGTAGCGCCGGACGTAGTGGTAAGGATTGGGCCTCAGCCTGTATCCAAGCCGCTCAGCCTATTTTTAGGGAAAGCCGAGCCTGCGAGTTATGTCGTGCTCGATGAAAGCCCGATGCTTAGAGACCCGCAATCAGCTGTCACGCATCACATCCAACAGCATGCTTCTGCCCTATGGAAGTTGAGTTTGAAAGCGAAATCGTCGAATCCGTATCTCGAACAATGGATAAAAGCAGGGGAATTGGTGCAGGAGACGATGTCTATCCATTGCCAGCAAGAATTGGATGAAGGCGTATTGGCGAAAGCCTTTTTTGATGAGCTCGATGGGTGTGATTTAACTGTGAGCAGCAGTATGCCGATACGGGATGCAGATACGTATTTCCAGGTGACGCAACGGGACGTCCGGATTTATGCCAACCGCGGCGCCAATGGCATAGACGGAGTGGTATCGACTGCTTTCGGGATCCAGGCAGCGAATAAACGGCCTAGCTATCTATTGATCGGTGATTTGGCTTTGCTGCATGATATGAACGGTTTGCTTGCATCGAAACTGCAAGCTGCCGATATGACGATCATTGTCATGAACAATGATGGAGGCGGGATATTCTCTTATTTGCCCCAGTCGAAAGAAGAGCGCTACTACGAGGAACTTTTCGGCACGCCGACAGGAATCCAGTTCAAAGCAGCAGCTGAAATGTACGATGCGGAATATTTCTCTGCGGAGACTGTGGATGAATTGCAGTCGGCGCTTAGAACGCCGAAAGACAAACCGGTGCGCATCATTGAAGTGGCAACAAACCGCGCCAATAACGTAACGGTTCACCGGAAATTGTGGGACCGGCTCGATGAGGTGCTAAATACATGAAATTGATAGCGAATGGTGTTCGCTACCATATTGAGGTAGTGGGAGATAGAGCCCATCCTGTCCTGGTTTTGCTTCACGGCTTTACGGGCAGCACTGCTACATGGGAAACGGCCATTGAAAACTGGAGAGACTATCGGATAGTGGCGATCGACTTGATTGGGCATAGCCAGACAGAAAGCCCGGCAGACGAAAGTCGTTATACGATGGAACGGCAGCTGGATGACCTTGATTACATTTTCAAAGAAATGAAGTTGGAGAAATTCACATTGCTCGGCTATTCGATGGGCGGTCGCACGGCACTTGCCTATACTTGTGAATTTCCACACCGCATTGACCAGCTTGTTTTGGAAAGTGCTTCACCTGGCTTGAAATCAGAAGTTGTAAGAGAAGAGCGGCGAGAACGGGATGCTCAGCTAGCCACTAATATCCTTAATGGTGGACTAGAGCAATTTGTTGAGAAATGGGAGAACATCCCGTTGTTCGACAGCCAGAAATCATTGCCGGAACATGTGCGGCAGCAAGTAAAACAAGAACGATTGGCACAGACTGCACAAGGTTTGGCGAATAGCTTGAAAGGCATGGGCACAGGTTCACAGCGATCTTATTGGACCTGTTTGCCGGAATTGGAGATGCCAGTTTTGCTGGTGACCGGAGAACTGGATCCGAAGTTTTGCGCCATCGCTCGTGAGATGGAGGAATTATTGCCGAACGCAGAACACTGCATCATTTCAGCGGGACATGCGATTCATGTGGAAAAACCTGCTGAATTTGCTACAATGGTTATGGAACGATTAAATGGAATTAATAAGGAGGACTAGTATGTCAACACGTCAATGGGTTACAGAACTTACATATGAAGACATTAAATACGAAACATATAATGGGATTGCAAAAATCACCATTAACCGTCCGGAAGTACGCAATGCATTCCGCCCGAAAACGGTTCATGAATTGATCGACGCGTTTTCACGCGCGCGCGATAATTCGGATGTTGGCGTCATCGTCTTGACAGGCGAAGGCGAAAAAGCATTCTGTTCAGGCGGAGACCAATCCGTCCGCGGACATGGCGGCTACGTTGGGGAAGATGAAATTCCGCGTCTTAACGTCCTGGACTTACAGCGTTTGATCCGCGTCATTCCAAAACCGGTTGTTGCAATGGTTGCTGGATTCGCGATCGGCGGCGGACACGTGCTTCACGTTGTTTGTGATTTGACGATTGCTGCAGACAACGCACGCTTCGGCCAAACTGGACCGCGTGTCGGTTCATTTGATGCAGGCTATGGCTCCGGCTATTTGGCACGCATCATTGGACATAAGAAAGCACGCGAAATCTGGTACTTGTGCCGCCAATACGATGCACAGGAAGCGCTTGATATGGGCCTCGTCAACACAGTTGTTCCTTACGAGCAATTGGAAGATGAAACCGTGAAATGGTGCGAGGAAATGCTCGAAATGAGCCCGACTGCACTGCGTTTCGTAAAAGCGGCAATGAATGCAGATACGGACGGCCTTGCTGGACTTCAGCAAATGGCTGGCGACGCAACTTTGCTTTATTACACAACGGATGAAGCGAAAGAAGGCCGCGATGCGTTTAAAGAAAAACGCAAACCGGACTTTGGCCAATTCCCACGTTTCCCATGATCATATGAATTAGAAAGAGCTGTCTTCTTCGGAGGCAGCTTTTTTCAATCGATTAACTGTAAAAGAAAGGATTTTGAAAATGACATATCCGAATTGGCTTTCGCAGCGTGCTTACCTGACGGGAAATCAATTGGCTTTATCGTTCGGCGAGGATGAATGGACGTTTGGGGAAGTGAACAAAATAGCGCTCGATTATGCCGGGAAGCTGGCCCATTTTGGCATCACGGAACATTCGCGTGTGGCCTTGCTCGCTAAATCGAATGCGGAGGCTGTTTTTGTCATGTACGGCTGCCTGCATATCGGCTGTGAAATGGTCATGCTTAATGAACGGCTGGCGGGAGCGGAACTTGCTTATCAAATTGAAGATGCAAAGGTGGACCAGGTATTTGTAGATGGTGAACTCTACGAGAAGGTAGCGGCATCGCAGCCGGTTTCTTTTGAACAATTGAGACAGGCGCCATCTGTGGACTTTGCATTAAAAGCGGAATGGGCGAAGGACCGCACCGTGTCGATCATGTACACTTCGGGAACGACAGGCAATCCAAAAGGGGTCAGGCAGACAGCTGAAAACCATTTTTCGAGCGCAGTGTCTTCTGCGCTGAATTTGGGTGTGTCGCCTGACGATGTCTGGCTATGCATGGTGCCTTTATTCCATATTAGCGGATTCTCGATTTTGATGAGGTCGCTCGTCTACGGGATGGGTGTCCGGCTTTACGAGAAATTCGACGCCACGGTGTGTGCGGATGAATTATGCAAAGGGCAAGTGACGCATAGTTCGATGGTCGCTGTCACGCTTGATCAAGTACTTAGGGAAATCGAGCAGCGCGAACTGAGCGTTTCAGCTCGCTTCAAGCAGATCCTGGCGGGAGGCGGCCCCGTGCCGGTGTCTTATTTGCAGCGGGCGGAAGCGCATGGCATTCAAGTGCTCCAAACATACGGGATGACGGAAACGTCTTCGCAGACAACGACTTTGCAGCCAGCTGATGCGAAAACGAAGATCGGTTCTGCCGGCAAGCCGCTATTTTTATATCAGGTAAAAATTGACGGGGCAAAGACAGGGGAAGCGGGAGAGATTCTCATCAAGGGGCCTCAAGTGACCCCTGGCTATATCGGTAAGTTCAAGGACCGGGCTGTGCAAGAAGACGGTTGGCTCTCAACAGGCGATATCGGTTATTTGGATGATGACGGATTTTTATATGTCGTCGACAGGCGCTCGGACTTGCTCGTTTCAGGGGGCGAAAATGTCTACCCGGCAGAAATCGAGAAAGTCTTGATGGCACACCCATCCGTACGGGAAGCCGGTGTTTGCGCGATGGTAGACAGCACATGGGGAGAAGTGCCAGCGGCGTTTGTCGTGCTCGATGAACCTGAAGTGTTGGATGAGCTGGCGGAATTTTGCCGCGGTCAGCTGGCCGGCTATAAAGTGCCGAAACTGTTCCGTATGGTGGATGCGTTGCCAAGGAATGCGTCGAATAAATTGCTCAGAAGGGAATTGAAGACATGGCTGTAATTGCCGGTATTGAATTCCGTAAAGTGAACCAGCCTTTGAACCAGCCTTTCATCACTGTCTTGCAGAAAGTACAAGAGCGGGAAGTGACGATAGTGATCGTCCGGGATGCTCAAGGGCGCGAAGGCTACGGTGAATGTGTTGCTTTTGATACACCTTGGTATACCGAAGAGACCGTAACGAGCAGCCGCTTTGTGATGGAACAGGTGCTGGCTCCCCTATTGCTAAATGAACGTTTGGAGCATCCGACAGAGCTGGAAAGATTATTTTCCAAAGTAAAAGGCAATCATATGGCAAAAGCTGCTGTGGAAATGGCTATATGGGATTTATTTGCGAAACGTCAAGGTGTGCCGCTGCATGAATTCATCGGGGGAGTTCGGAAAACAATCCCTGCAGGCGTTGTCGTCGCAGGAGAGAGCGATGAACTGGCACCCAACGTAAAAGCAGCAATCGGCAGAGGTTATCGGCGCATCAAACTGAAAGTTTCACCTGATACCGATGCGGCTTTATTGAAAAGCTTGGTTGCGGCCAATCCGGAGATCTCGTTCTATGCCGACGCCAATGGCAGTTTTTCAGGGCGGGCATTGGAAGAGCTGCTGGCATTCGATCAGGCCGGTTTTGCGTTGATCGAGCAGCCATATGGCGAACATGAGTGGGAAGCCCATAGTGCTGCACGTTCTAAAATGACAACGCCAATCTGCCTGGATGAAAGCATCCATAGCCTCGACGATGTAAAACGCATGGCAGAACAGCAAGCAGGGGATATTATCGTCTTGAAGATGGGTCGTCTCGGTGGTTGGTCAGAAACCTTGAAGGTCGTCGAGTTCTGCAGAAATGAACAGATCGGGATGTGGGTCGGCGGCATGATCGAGTTTGGCGTATCGAAAGCGCATAATCTGGCGCTTGCATCGCTGCCCGAAGTGAAACTGACTGGGGATTTTTCAGATTCAGGCCATTTTTGGCAGGTAGATATCGTCTCTCCGGAAATCCGTGTGGAGCATGGGGAAATCAAATTAAGCGAAAGTCCAGGAATCGGATATAAGCTGAACATATAAAAAACTCGCCGACTTATTGTTCGGCGAGTTTTTACTATTTCAAGACTGTTTCGAGTGCTTGAAGATTTTTTTCCATCAAGGTGAAATACGTTTCATCGTTGTCGATGTTCTCCTGGGTCAGCACTCCGAGGTTATGCATTTCAATCGCTTCGGCGCCTACTTCGTTTTGGATGACTTCCGTCAAATTCGACGAGACGTTTTGTTCGAAGACGATGTATTGAATGTCTTTTTCACGCGCCATGTCGACGATTTCCGTTAACTCTTTCTGGGACGGTTCATCTTGGCTATTCAAGCCTGCGACGGCCACTTGCTCAAATCCGTAAGGTGCTGCAATATAACCGAATGCTGAGTGGGACACGAAGAAGGTGTCACGTTCGACTTTTTCGCCCAAATTTTGGAATGATTCATCAAGCGCTTCTAGTTCAGCGACGAGTTCTTCATAATTCTTATCGAATTCCTCTGCGCCTTCCGGGTCTTTTTTCGCTAAAGCATCACGGACAGAAGCGGCGAGTTCCTGGCTCAGGACAGGTGAGATCCAGACGTGTGGATCAGTGGAGCCATGGTCATGGCCTTCGTGGCCTTCTTCCTCTTCGTGGCTTCCCTCTTCATCATGTCCTTCTTCTTCATGAGCATCTTCCTCTTCGGGCCCATGCTCGTCTTCACTATGTGCCTCAGTTTGTGCACCAGCTGCCGCTTCAAGTTGTTCATCGGTGATTCCGTCTGCTGTAGCGACAAATTCGAGGTCTTCATTTTGAAGCGTTTCCTGTGCGCTGTCGATAAAGCCTTCAAGCCCTAAACCGACATAAAAGAGTAGATCGGCGTCCGCCATATTGATCATGTCTTTTTGGGTTGGTTCAAAGCTATGCTCGTTGGCGCCAGCCGGGTAAACGGATTTGACGTCGACACGCTCGCCACCGATACGTTCTGCAAAATAGACGAGCGGATAAACCGTTGCATATACATCAAGTTTCCCTTCGGCCGCTTCGCCTTCAGGGCCGCTATCGGGTTGTGCCGTGCCGCCGCACGCAGCCAATAATAAAATGAGTGCTATTCCTGCAAATAATGCTAGTTTCTTCATAAAATGTCCCTCCAAATTTAATGCGTGTTCATAAAATGTAATCGTTACGTTTTGTTGACTCTTAGAATCATACAATACAATCCGATTCAACACAAGAAAAAAACCCACCTATTTTTTAGGGGGCCATTCTTCCGGGACAAAATCCACTCCGCCTTTATGGAACGGGTGGCAGCTTAAAATGCGGCGAATTGCGAGATAGCCGCCTTTTAATGCGCCATGTTTTTCTACCGCTTCAATCCCATAATGGGAGCATGTCGGATAGAATCTGCAGCTCGGCGGCGACAGTGGGGAGATGAAGCGTTGATAGAAACGGAACAGCTTCACTAATGCGGTTTTCATCGTAATTCCACTCTTTTCTTGTTTGGTTGCGGTTCGTTGATGTTTATTGTAGGGCTTTTAGAGGTATTTATAAAGCAGAAGAGCTTATCAAAAAATGGAGAGTGATGAATTGTGTCAACAGCATTAAACGAGGAATTGAACGTACAAGTCGCTTCATGGTCAGTACTCTATACGAAATTACATAATTTCCACTGGTATGTCAAAGGGCCATCTTTCTTTACCTTGCATGTAAAGTTTGAAGAACTCTATAACGAAGCGACGCTTCATATGGATGAGATTGCGGAACGCCTGCTGGCACTTGGCGGCAAGCCGGTAGCAACAATGAAAGAGCAGCTCGAATTGTCGGTCGTAGATGAAGCGACCAGCAGCGAGAGCGCGGAGCAGATGGTCGATACCATCGTTTCCGATTACGACAAGATCATGAAATCCTTGAAAAAAGGCATGGAACTTGCGGCTGGAGACGGCGATGACATGACAGAGGACATGTTCAATGCCATCCATCAAAACTTAGAGAAGCATTCGTGGATGCTGTCTGCATTTCTCGGCGAAAAGAAGTAGAATAGAAGAAATGGGCGTACGACCGTTAGCCGGTTGTGCGCTTTTTCTGAAGCCGGGAGGATGTTTGATGGAATATAAGGACTTGAACGGCTGCACTTGCCGTTTATTTTTTGAAAAAGGACAGTCACAGATTGAAAGCCGGCATGTGCTGGTGATAGGAAAATATAATGGCAGCTGGCTGTTGACGAGGCATTCCGTGCGCGGCCTTGAATTTCCGGGGGGCAAAGCCGAGCCAGGCGAATCGCTGGAGCAGGCGGCGAAGCGGGAAGTATTCGAAGAAACTGGAGCCAGTGTGAATGAATTAAATTGGCTTGCGGAATATACAGTTTATACAGATAAACCTTTTAGCAAAACGGTATTTACAGCCACTATTGAGGACATGAAGCAAGTGGAGTGGATGGAGACAGACGGACCGGTGCTGGTTCCAAAGATTGTGATCGATGGAAATTACAGCTTCCTGATGCGCGACGCGGGCATGGAAGCGATTATAGAGAAGGTGAAGACTGTTGAAAAATGGTGATATTGAATCGATGAGATGGTATCCATCGCCGAATCCGAATGTACGACTGCGGGAAGTGACGTATTGGTCTGAAGGCTTGCGTATTAAAGGCTTGCTGGCGCAGCCGAAAAAAGATGATGCCGGAAGTGGAATCTTGTACCTGCGCGGTGGCATCCAGTCCATCGGCATGGTGCGGCCGGCACGGATCGCTCAATTTGCGGGAATGGGATTTACCGTTTTCGCCCCTTATTACCGCGGCAACCGCGGCGGTGAAGGGAAAGATGAGTTTGCCGGGGAAGACCGCTATGACGCCGTGAATGCCGTGGAAGTGCTGAAAAAATTCAGTGCAGGCCCAGTTCATTTGCTGGCATTTTCAAGAGGCGGCATCATGGCGCTGTGGACTGCTGTGCTGAGAAGCGATATTTGTTCCGTCGTCACATGGGCAGGCGTCACGGATACGGTGCTGACGTATAAAGAGAGGCTGGATATGCGCCGTATGATGAAGCGTCTTTACGGCGGTACGCCGAATACCGCGCTTCCAGCATTTGAAGAACGCAATCCTTTGATGCGTATCGGAGAGAGCGATGCTTCTTACTTGATTATCCATGGCTTGAAAGACGACAATGTTTCGCCTCAGCAAGCCTTCCTATTGGAAGAATCGTTGCAGCTCAATCATCAGCCATGTGAAACGTGGTATTTTCCGGAGTACACACATTTTTTCCCTCCTACGGCAAATCGCAAGACTGCGAAGGCGCTGACGATATGGATGAAAGAGCAGGAGAAGCGCAAAGAAGATTCAACCGAAGCTGTCCGCAATAATGCAGAAGCTTAACGCGGTAGTTGAGAATAAAACAAAAAAGGACGGAGAGAAATGAATGATTTCTCTCCGTCCTTTTATGATGTAATTAATTATGGGTAGGGCCGCCTTTTTGGCTGATGCCAGCATCCACAGTGCCGAATTTTTCAAAGTTGTCTTTGAACTTCTTCGCCAATTCCTGTGCTTTTTGGTCATAAGCTTCTTTATCAGCCCATGCATTGCGCGGGTTCAATACTTCAGTCGGCACGCCTGGGATTTCTGTTGGCATGTTCAAGCCGAAGACCGATTCATGTTCCATGTCCACGCCGTTCAAGTCGCCGCGGATCGCTGCGCGGACCATTGTGCGTGTGTAGGACAGTTTCATGCGGCTTCCGACGCCGTATACTCCGCCAGTCCATCCTGTGTTTACCAGGTAGACGTCTGCGCCGTGCTCATCGATTTTGTCGCCGAGCATTTCAGCGTAAACTGTCGCGTGAAGCGGAAGGAATGGTGAGCCGAAGCATGTCGAGAATGTCGCTTCCGGTGAAGTCACACCGCGTTCTGTGCCGGCCAGTTTTGATGTGTATCCGCTAAGGAAGTGGTACATCGCTTGTTCTTTCGTCAATTTGCTGATTGGAGGCAATACGCCGAATGCGTCCGCAGTCAAAAAGACGATCGTTTTCGGGTGCCCTGCAACAGAAGGGACGACGATATTGTCGATAGCATCGATCGGGTACGCTGCACGCGTGTTTTCTGTTAACGATCCGTCATCGTAGTCTGGGATGCGCGTGTCTTCGTCAACGACGACGTTTTCAAGGACAGAGCCGAAACGGATGGCATCGAAAATCTGTGGTTCATTTTCACGAGACAAGTTGATTGTTTTTGCATAGCAGCCGCCTTCGATGTTGAAGACGCCGTTATCCGACCAGCCATGTTCATCGTCGCCGATCAATTTGCGGTCTTCGTCAGCTGACAAAGTCGTTTTGCCTGTGCCGGAAAGGCCGAAGAACAAAGCGACGTCATCGTTTTTGCCGACGTTCGCTGAGCAGTGCATCGGCAGGATGCCTTTTTCAGGAAGGATGTAGTTCATGATCGAGAAGATGGATTTTTTCATTTCGCCAGCGTATTCCGTGCCGCCGATCAAGATAATTTTCTTTTCCATCGAAACGATGATGAAGGTTTCGGAATCCGTTCCGTCCACCGCAGGGTCTGCATGGAAAGTCGGGGCGTAAACGACAGTGAATTCAGCTTCATGCGCCTTCAGTTCTTCCGCAGTCGGGCGGATGAACAATTGATGGGCGAACAGGTTATGCCATGCGTATTCATTGATTGTCTGAATCGCAAGGCGCGACTCAGGATCTGCGCCGGCAAAACCTTTGAAGACGTACAAAGCGTCTTTTTCTTTCAAATGATTGAGGACTTTAGCATATAGGTTTTCAAAGATTTCAGAGGAAATCGGGCGGTTGACGCTGCCCCAATCAATTTTATCTTTCGAAATCGCCTCTTCTACCATATACTTGTCTTTAGGCGAACGGCCCGTGTATTTGCCGGTTTCCGCTTTGACAGCGCCTTCACGCGTCAATACTGCCTCCCCGCGGGATGTTGCAGCTTCCACCAATTGTGGAACGGATAGTTGCGTATTAATATTCGAGCCGTTCAAAAGCTCTTTCAAATCATTTGCTAGGTTCACTGAAGTCATATATATGTACCTTCCTTTTCGTTTATTCCCAAATGAATGGGGAAGATGTATATTCGAACATTAGTATAACACATTGACGCGATTAGTCTATACTAATAACTAGAAATCTGTCAATGTTAACGATTTGTGCTGTTTCAATAGTAGAAAAAGATGCATGCTTAAAAGTCTGACAATCGTTTCCGGTAAAAACGTTGACAGTGCTTGCTGCATTCCGTATGATGGGAAATTGAACGGATACTCTTATTCCGAGCTGGTGGAGGGTGCAGGCCCAATGAAACCCGGCAACCTGCTGCAATTGCAGCGATGGTGCCCAACCTGAAGCAAGGCGAATGCCTTGGACGATAAGAGTGAAAGGTGCTTATGATGATTATTCCTTTCCTCATTGCTTAAAGATGAGAGAAGGGATTTTTTTATGGAATGCCCTTAATCCTCGTGTGCAGGCTGAAAAAGCTGGAAGTTCAATTCCTATAAACGGAAACGGACTTGACATGGGAAAACGAGTACCGTATCAATTTCGAGAGCAATCTCGCAGGATATAAGGAGGAACTTTTTTTGACAAACCGTCGATTATTCACATCAGAATCAGTAACAGAGGGCCATCCGGATAAGATTTGCGACCAGATTTCAGACGCAATCCTGGATGCGATCCTGACAGAAGACCCGAATGCGCGTGTTGCATGCGAAACGACCGTAACGACAGGGCTCGTCCTTGTCGCAGGAGAAATCACGACATCCACATATGTAGACATTCCGAAAGTGGTACGCCAGACAGTTAAAGAAATCGGCTATACACGCGCGAAATACGGATTCGATTCCGAGACAAGCGCAGTGTTGACAGCGATCGATGAGCAGTCGGCAGATATCGCTGCAGGCGTCAACGTGGCCCTTGAAGCGCGTGAAGGCCAGATGACCGATAAGGAATTGGATGAGATCGGAGCAGGCGACCAAGGCTTGATGTTCGGGTATGCGTCAAACGAAACAGAAGAATTGATGCCATTGCCAATCAGCCTGGCGCACAAACTCGCACGCCGCTTGGCAGAAGTGCGCAAAGAAGAAATCTTGCCGTATTTGCGCCCTGATGGCAAAACGCAAGTAACGATTGAATATGATGAAAACAATAAACCGGTGCGTGTCGATACGATCGTTATTTCGACGCAGCACCATCCGGAAGTGTCTTTGGAGCAAATCCAGCGCAACTTGAAGGAATACGTCATCAATGAAGTCGTACCTGCTGAACTGCTAGACGCTGAAACGAAATACTTCATCAACCCGACAGGCCGTTTCGTCATCGGCGGGCCTCAAGGTGATGCAGGGCTTACAGGCCGCAAGATCATCGTTGATACGTACGGCGGTTATGCACGACACGGCGGTGGGGCATTCTCCGGTAAAGACGCGACCAAAGTCGACCGTTCCGGTGCCTATGCAGCACGCTATGTGGCGAAGAATATCGTTGCTTCTGGCCTCGCCGATAAATGTGAAGTGCAGCTTGCTTATGCAATCGGCGTAGCACATCCGGTATCGATTGCTGTCGATACGTTCGGCACAGGGAAAGTCAGCGAAGACAAATTCATTGAACTCGTACGCGCAAACTTCGATTTGCGCCCAGCCGGGATCATCAAGATGCTCGACCTGCGCCGCCCGATCTACAAACAGACAGCGGCTTACGGCCACTTCGGCCGCACGGATGTCGACCTTCCGTGGGAACGCACAGACAAAGCGGATGCTTTGAAACAACAAGCAAACGCATAATAAAAAGCAGGCGGATATTTTTCCGCCTGCTTTTTCTATTGAAGTGATTTATAATAAGCTGCTTTTTCCGCGTATTCCCGGACAATGCGTTCCATATCTTGTTTGTCCGCTTCGTTCAGCTCACGCACAACTTTTGCAGGACGGCCGAATGCCAGTGTGCCCGCTGGGATTTTCTTTCCTTGTGCGACAAGGCTGCCTGCGCCGATAAAAGCCCCTTCGCCAATTTCAGCGCCGTCCAGAATGATTGAGCCCATGCCGACGAGAGCGCCTTTTTTGATTTTGCAGCTGTGAAGCGTCACTTGGTGGCCGATGGTGACATCATCTTCCAAAATGAGCGGGTTGTCCGGACTTTGGTGGAGCATCGATAGGTCTTGGATATTGGTGTTTTTCCCGATAATAGTCGGTGCCACGTCGCCGCGGATGACTGTGTTGAACCAGACAGAAGAATTCTCGCCGATCGTCACATCGCCGGTGACGGTCGCATAATCGGCAATGAATACCGATCTGTCAATATTTGGTGATTTGTCTTTATATGGATAGATCATGGCAAAGCTCCTTTATCATTGATAAGATGTAATTAGTTCTAATCGTATCAAAACAACGGAAAAGGTCAATCGATCAAGCTGTATAGGGAGGCGCGGATTATGTGGAAATGGCAAGCGGAAGGCGAGGCAACAGGCGTTATCGTGTTGATCCATAGTGCATACGAGGAACATAAGCGCTATGCGTGGCAAATCGAGCAATGGCGGAGGAGCGGCTTTCATGTCTATATGGGTGATTTGCCGGGCCACGGGACACTAGCAGCAGCTGATTCGGTACACCGTGAAACATTTTTTGAATATGATAAGACGGCCGCTGAACTGCTGCGCCTGGCAGCGGGCAATGACTTGCCGGTCGTGCTCGCGGGACATGGGCTCGGCGCAGCGATCGCCATCCATGCCCTTGGAGAAAACCGCCATCCTATAGCAGCGCTTATTCTCACGTCGCCATGGTTTGAACTGCAAAAAGTGCCGAGCAAGCCAACACTTGCGTTGTCCGGAATCAGCAAGCTTACTGGAAAAGGTAAAATCGACCATGGCATCGAATTGCGCCATTTGACGAGACGCAAGTTCCAGGATGAATTGGGAGGGAGAGACCGAGCGATCCAATCGCTCAGTTCACCGGCCTGGTGGAAGGAATTGCAAAGCTATTTGGAACAAGCAGCACAAATGCAACTTCAGGATATTCCGATCATGCTCAACACTGGCCAGCGTGATTTGATTACGCGCACGGCAGCAGGGCGCACTTGGCTGTCCAAGCAAGCCGTCAACGAATTCCATTTTAAGGAATGGCCGTTTTGCTATCACGACCTGCTGCAGGAACCGGAACGGGACGAAATTTTCCAGGCAGTGCTGTGCTTTGCCGAATCGGCAGCGGAATCCGAGAAAAGTCGCCGCAGCCAATAACACTTCATGGTCAGCCATTGCATCAAAGAATAGAAAGGAAAGATCAAGATGCCACTTCGTTTCAGCATATTAGACCAATCCCCGATTTCACAAGGCCAGACAGCTAGCGAAGCTTTGGCCGATACGGTCCGGTTGGCGCAACACGCAGAAAAATGGGGCTATACGCGCTTTTGGGTATCGGAACATCACGATGCCAAAACTTTGGCGGGCTCTTCTCCGGAGATCCTGATCAGCCATATCGGTGCCAGGACTTCATCGATCCGCTTGGGTTCTGGCGGTGTCATGCTGCCGCATTATTCGGCATTTAAAGTGGCCGAGAACTTTAATTTATTGGAGAGCCTGTATCTTGGGCGTATCGATGCGGGAGTGGGCCGTGCGCCAGGCGGCATGCCGAGAGCATCGTTCGCTTTATCGAATGGCCGCTTGCGGGATGCGGGGCGCTTTCCTGAACAATTGGATGAGCTGCGCATGTATTTGGAAAACAGCATTCCGGAGTCGCATGATTATTATGGAATGACTGCAACCCCGGTGCCGCTTGAAGCACCGCCGATCTGGATGCTCGGTTCAGGCGAGGGGTCTTCGCAATTGGCCGCCCACAAAGGCTTGCCGTATATGTTCGCCCACTTCATCAACGGCGAAGGCGGACAGGACTTTGCAGCCAACTACAGAAAAAATTTCATTCCCCATAAAGGCAATGGACCGTATACAGGCTTTGCGATTTTCGCGGTTTGCCAGGAAACTCGTGAACAGGCGGAATATGTCGCGTCTTCACTCGACCTGTCGCTTGCGATGGGAGCACAGGGCATGCCGTCTGACGGCACGCCGCCTCCCGAACAGGCAGCCGCTTACGAATACTCGAAATTTGAAAAGCTGCTTGTCGCGGAAAACCGCCGGCGCATGGTCGTCGGCGACCCTAAGCAAGTGGTGGATCAATTGGAAGCGCTCGGCGAGGAATATGGCGCCGATGAAGTGATGATTGTTTCCGTCGCCTATGATTTCAATGATAAGTTAACGACGTTCCGGTTGATCGCTGAAGAAATGACTAAAAGAATATCCTAAAAAAGCAGTAGGCTAAAAAACGGCCTGCTGCTTTTTTGCATGTTTGCCGAAAAAGGTTTACAGATGAGCTGGAGGGATAAAGAGATGGAACAGCAGAAATAAGGAAAGAGGGAATGTATATGTTTGAACGCACCGCAGGCAGCCACGTTGTCGAGTTATTGAAGCAATGGAAAGTAGGCCATATTTACGGAATGCCCGGGGATTCCATCAATGAATTGATGGAAGAGCTGCGCAAAGAGGATATCCGTTTTATCCAGATCCGCCATGAAGAGACAGGGGCGCTCGCCGCTTCGGCCTATTCGAAATTGACCGGGCACATTGGCGTGTGCCTGTCGATCGCAGGTCCAGGGGCGATCCATCTGCAAAACGGTCTGTATGATGCGAAAAAAGACAAAACTCCGGTACTCGCGATTGTCGGGCAAGTGACCAGCAGTTCTGTTGGGACCGACACTTTCCAGGAGCTGAAATTGGAATCGATGTTTGAAGACGTTTCGGTCTATAACCGCCGCGTGCAAAATGCCGAACAATTGCCGGATATGCTCAATCAGGCGGTGCGTGCAGCATATGCCGAAAAAGGCCCTGCTGTGCTCGTGGTGTCGGACGATTTATTCAGTACGAAAATCAAACGGGAGAAGGAGATGACCTCTCCCGAATATTCAGCGCCGCATATTCGGGCAGCAGAAGAAGATTTGAAGGAAGCGCTGAAGCTATTGGAGACTGCGAAAAAACCAGTCATCCTGGCAGGTAAAGGCGCACAGGAAGCGGCTGGCGAAGTATTGGCCTTTTCGGAAAAACTGAAAGCGCCAATCATTGCATCACTCCCAGCGAAAGGATTGATTCCTGATGATCATCCGAATAACCTCGGGCAGCTCGGCCAACTCGGGACGGAGCCGGCTGAAGAGGCGATGAAACAAGCCGACTTGGTCATTCTCGCCGGTACAGCGTATCCGTACCGTGAGTATTTGCCGGATAAAGCGCCTGCCATCCAAATCGATCTCGACCCGCGCGTGATCGGCAAATACTATCCCGCAACGGTAGGGGTAGTCGGGGAACTTGGGCAGGCACTCGCCTCATTGACAAGCGAGCTCGGTGAAAAAGATGCCGGGTTCTTGGAGCAATTCCAGGAGAAACGACGCGCTTGGCATGACAAGCTGCGTGAAGATATCGATAAGGAAACCGACATGCTTCAACCTCAGCAAGTGCTGGGCGAAATCCAGCACATCATGGAGCGGGACGCTGTCGTTTCACTTGACGTCGGCAGCATCACCATCTGGACGGCGAAATACTTGCAGCTGAGTGGACATAAATTGGTTTTATCATCTTGGCTTGGCACGATGGGCTGCGGTTTGCCAGGAGCGATGGCGGCAAAACTGGCATATCCGGATAGACAGGCCATCGCTATCGTCGGGGACGGCGGATTTTCCATGGGCATGCAGGATTTTGTCACCGCAGTTAAATACGAGCTGCCGATGATTATCGTCGTCTTCAACAACCAGAAGCTTCAATTGATCGAAGACGAGCAAAAAATGGCAGGCAATAAGCCGACCAATGTCGATCTTGCCAATATCGACTTTGCGGCGTTTGCCATTGCGTGCGGCGGAGAGGGCTATACGGTTAAAACACGTGCCGAATTGCAAGACGCGTTGTCGAAAGCAAAAGCAAGCAAACAGCCAGTCGTCATCGATGCATACGTAGAAGACATCTCGGCTGTATTATAGAAGGAATTGTAACAATGATATGAATAGACGAAAGGAAGGCGAAATGGATTGACTTCGAAAATGATAGCACTAGGATTTTACAAACCCGGAAATACCGATCAACCGCCCGAATTCGAGGCAGTAGAATTGGACAAGCCAGAGCCAAAAGGACACGATTTGCTCGTGGAGGTAAAGGCGGTATCGGTCAACCCGACAGACTACAAAACACGTGATTCGAAAAAACCGGACGATGACTCCTTGACGATCGTCGGAAGGGACGTTGCCGGAGTGGTCGTTTCCGTTGGCAGTGAATGTTCATTGTTCAAAGAAGGCGACGAAGTGTTTTATGCCGGCACCAATGTCCGGGAAGGCGGGCATAGCGAATTCCATTTGGTCGATGAGCGCATCGTCGGTCACAAGCCGAAAAACTTGGATTTCGCGCAGGCGGCTGCTTTGCCGTTGACGGGATTGACCGCAATGGAAGCCCTGTTTGTGCGTTTGGGCATTTCGAAAAAACCGCAGGACAATGAAGGCAAGAACATCCTGATCATCGGAGCTGCGGGAGGTGTCGGTTCGATCGCTACGCAGATCGCCAAATTAGCAGGGCTTACCGTAATCGGAACCGCGTCGCGTCAGGAAACGATCGAGTGGGCCAAAGATCATGGCGCGCATCACACGATCAACCATCACCAGGAATTGCTGCCTCAATTGAAGGAGTTGGATATTGACGGCGTGGACTATATCTTCTGCCTGACCAATACCGATGACCATATGGCAGGCATGGCGGACGCAATCCGGCCTCAAGGCAAGATTTGTTCGATCTTACCAGCGTTCGAACCGCTCGCTCCGGCCTTGTTCGGAAAAAGCGTGACCTTCGTTTACGAATTGATGTACACGCGTTCGATGTTCCAGACCGAAGACATGATCGAGCAGCATCAATTTTTGAATGAACTGTCGGAATGGGCAGACAGCGGCAAAGTCCAGTCGACACTCAATGAAACGATGGCGCCAATCAATCCGGCAAACTTGAAAGAAGCTTACGGAAAACTGATGTCTGGCAAGACCATCGGAAAAATTGTTCTCGAAGGTCCTGTCGAGAAATAAGTGAAAGAGCAGCGTGCATGTGCACGCTGCTCTTTTAAATTTAGCCATCATTTCTTTTGGCGCTGTTGTTTTTTCTCGATCGCGATCAAAAATGGGGGCGAATGCTGCTGGTTGATGAATTCATATTTCATGACGTCGTAGCGGGTTTGCGGCAATTGCTTGACGTAATCCATTACCGCGTCGCGCTCTTCGCTGCCGCCGTCGTGGCCGGAGTAAATGACGGCTAACACCAAGCCGCCTGTCTTTAAGCGCTCGAGACATTGGCCGATTGCCTGCAAGGTACTGTCCGCTTTGGTGATGATGGTGTGGTCGCCTTTTGGCAAATAGCCGAGATTGAAAACTGCAGCTGATATCGATTCGGTTACATATTGTGAAATTTTCGCATGGCTGTCGCAAATCAATTCGACATGACGAAACGCTTCTGTGCGCTGCCTGGTCGCTTCGATTGCTTGTTGCTGGATATCGAATGCATAGACTTTTCCGGAGTCACCGGTAAGCCCAGCCAGGAAATGGGTATCATGCCCGTTTCCGGCAGTGGCATCCACTACTGCATCTCCTTTTTGGACAACTTGTTCGAGCAAGGATTTGGTGAAAGGCAAGACGCGTTGCAAGGTCATAATGCCACACTCCCCGCATAATGCTTGCCTTGCCAACTGCCGCGAGTTTCGAGTTCTTTATCGATGCCGTTTAGCACTTCCCATTTATTCGTGCTCCACATCGGGCCGATCATCAAATCGATCGGGCCGTCGCCGGTGATGCGCTGGACGACCATATCGGGCGGGATGATTTCAAGCTGGTCGGCGACGAGTTGGATATAGGCATCTTTTTCCATAAAATCGAGCATGCCTTTTTCATATTGTTTAACCATCGGCGTACCGTTGAGTAAATGCAGCAGGTGGATCTTGATTCCTTGGACGTCGAGTTTTGCGACTGTCTGTGCCGTTTCCATCATCATATCTTTGTCTTCAAGCGGCAAGCCGTTGATGATGTGGCTGCATATATTGATGCCGTGTGCGCGCAGTTTGTTGACACCTTCTTTGTAAGTGTCAAAATCATGTGCACGGTTGATGAGCTGCGCAGTGCGCTCATGAACAGTCTGCAGGCCGAGTTCCACCCATAAATACGTGCGTTCATTGAGTTCAGCCAAGTATTCAACAACTTCATCCGGCAAGCAGTCGGGCCGTGTGCCGATGCTGATGCCGACCACATTTTCCTGTGCGAGTGCCGCTTCAAATTGTCTTTTGATAACGTCAATCGGCGCATGGGTATTCGTATACGCTTGAAAATAGGCGATGTATTTGGCATCTTTCCATTTGCGGTGCATTTTCGCTTTCACTTGCTCGAATTGCACAGGAATCGGGTCAACGCGGTCTCCGGCAAAATCACCAGAACCAGCGACCGAGCAAAATGTGCAGCCGCCAAAAGCCACTGTGCCGTCGCGATTCGGGCAATCGAATCCGGCATCGAGCGAGATTTTCATGATCTTTTCGCCGAACTGCCCGCGCAAATGGCGGTTCCATGTATAATAACGCTTCCCGTCACTCGGGAAGGGGAATTCATTGTCCATAATAAAACCACTCCTTAGCTGTCATTATAACACGCAGTTGCCGGCCGAAAAGCCGCCAAAAATCGTGCGCCCATTGTCCTTGTTGCGTTTCCCATGGAGTTTTGGTTAAATTGTTAATGGAAGCGTTTTATTGAATCAAAATTCAGTTAATGTTGCAGAGGGGGAAACGCGCGATGAAACCGATTTACAATTCTGCCAAAGAGGCAGTCGAACCGATACAAGACGGAGCCACCATCATGGTTGGAGGATTCGGGCTGGTCGGAATTCCAGAACAGCTGATCCTGGCGCTTGTCGATAAAGGGGTAAAAGATCTAACAATAATTTCCAATAACTGTGGGGTCGACGAATGGGGCCTTGGCTTATTGCTGAAAAACAAGCAAATCAAGAAAATGATCGGCTCGTACGTCGGCGAAAACAAAGAATTCGAACGCCAAGTGTTGTCCGGCGAAATCGAAGTGGAACTCACGCCTCAAGGCACGCTCGCTGAAAAAATGCGCGCAGGCGGAGCCGGGATTCCAGCATTCTTCACACCGGCAGGCGTCGGCACGACCGTCGCTGAAGGCAAGGAAATCCGCGAATTCGATGGCAAGGAACACGTGCTTGAAATGGCGTTGAAAGCTGATTTCTCACTGGTCCGTGCACATACTGCAGATAAAATGGGCAATCTCGTCTACAACAAGACTGCACAGAACTTCAACCCGCTAGCGGCAGCTGCCGGGAAAGTGACGATTGCGGAAGTCGAGCATGTAGTGGAAATCGGAGATATCGACCCGAACCACGTGCAAACGCCGAGCATTTACGTACAAGGCTTGCTGCAAGCAGACCAAGAAAAACGAATCGAGCGTTTGACGACGCGTTAAGAAAGGGTGGGGACAGAAGTGGACAAACAAGCTATCAGAGAACGAATCGCAAAACGAGCGGAAAAAGAAATCAACGATGGAGATTACGTCAACCTGGGCATCGGCATGCCGACTTTGGTCGCGAACTTCATTTCCGATAATAAACAAGTCGTCTTGCAGTCCGAAAACGGATTGCTCGGCATCGGTCCGTATCCGACAGAAGACCAAGTCGATCCCGATTTGATCAATGCCGGAAAAGAAACCGTCACGACAATCCCGGGCTCCGCATTTTTCACGAGCGCTGAGTCATTCGCAATGATTCGCGGCGGGCATATCGATGTCGCGATCCTTGGGGGCATGGAAGTCGCAGAAAACGGCGATCTGGCCAACTGGATGATCCCAGGGAAAATGATCAAAGGCATGGGCGGCGCGATGGATCTTGTCCATGGCGCGAAAAAAGTCATCGTCATCATGGACCATGTATCAAAAGACGGTTCAGCGAAAATCAAAAAAGCATGCGAATTGCCGCTGACGGGGAAAGCGGTCGTTAATTTGATCATCACAGAACGCGCGGTGATTGAAGTGACGGATACTGGCCTCGTGTTGAAAGAAGTATTCGAAGGCTTCTCGGTCGACGACGTCGTCGCTGCAACCGATGCCGAGTTGAATACTGATAGCGTCAAAGTACATTGAGCTATTGCATAAAAACAGGCGCTCAGCTAAAATGAAATCAATAGCAAATGGCCGTGAAGAGGAGCAGTAGGACATATATGCATAAAAGAGAGCCGGCGGATGGTGCGAGCCGGCATGCAGGATGTTTGAACTCGCCTTGGAGTCTGCGCAATGATTGCGCCGTTTTCCGCGTTAAGGAATCAAGTTGAGCGCCTGAGCGCTAATTTGGGTGGTACCGCGGGAAAAATCCCGTCCCTTAGTTTAAGGGGCGGGATTTTTTTATTTTGCTGAAAACTTGCTACGCTAGCGGACATCCGCTTGTATTTAGAGGAGGAAAATTGGAAATGTCTTTTAATCACAAGGAAATCGAAAAGAAATGGCAGCAATATTGGCAAGAAAACAAAACCTTCAAAACGGAGAACACGCCGGGCAAAGAAAAATTCTACGCACTTGATATGTTCCCGTATCCGTCCGGCGCCGGGCTTCACGTCGGGCATCCGGAAGGCTACACGGCGACTGATATCTTAAGCCGCCAAAAACGCATGCAAGGCTTTGATGTGCTTCATCCGATGGGCTGGGATGCATTCGGTTTGCCGGCAGAACAATATGCGCTGGATACCGGAAACGACCCGGCAGAATTCACGGCGAAAAACATCGAGACCTTCAAGCGCCAAATCCAGGAACTCGGCTTCTCATATGATTGGGACCGTGAAATCAACACGACCGACCCAAACTATTATAAATGGACGCAATGGATTTTCATCCAGCTTTACAATAAAGGCTTGGCATATGTCGATGAAGTAGCGGTCAACTGGTGTCCGGCACTCGGCACCGTCTTGGCCAATGAAGAAGTAGTCGATGGAGTTTCTGAGCGCGGAGGCCATCCGGTCGAACGCCGCCCGATGCGTCAATGGGTGTTGCGAATCACTGAATACGCAGACCGTTTGCTGGAAGACTTGAACGAACTCGATTGGCCGGAAAGCTTGAAGGACATGCAGCGCAATTGGATCGGCAAATCCGAAGGCGCGGAGCTCGAATTCAAGATCGACGGCACCGGGCTTTCATTCCGTGCCTTCACAACGCGCCCGGATACGATTTTTGGCGCGACTTACGCGGTGCTTGCCCCAGAACATAAATTGGTTGGGGAAATTACGACATCTGATCAGAGCGAAGCGGTAGCTGAGTATATCGACAACGTGAAAACGAAAAGCGATTTGGAGCGTACCGATCTCGCGAAAGATAAAACGGGCGTCTTCACTGGTGCTTATGCGATCAATCCGGCAAGCGGCGAGAAAATGCCAATCTGGATTGCAGATTACGTCCTTGCGACATACGGAACAGGCGCAATCATGGCCGTGCCGGCACATGACGAACGTGATTATGAGTTCGCAAAACAATTCGACTTGCCGATCGTCGAAGTCGTCTCAGGCGGCAACATCGACGAAGAAGCCTACGCTGGCGACGGCGAACTCGTCAACTCTGGTTTCCTTGACGGATTGAACAAAACCGAAGCGATTGGTAAAGCGATCGACTGGCTCGAACAACAAGGCGTCGGCGAGAAGAAAATCACCTACCGTCTGCGCGACTGGTTGTTCAGTCGCCAGCGCTATTGGGGCGAACCGATCCCGATCATTCACTGGGAAGACGGCACGATGTCTCCGGTCGATGATAAGGATTTGCCACTCGAACTTCCGGTCACAACGGATATCAAGCCGAGCGGGACAGGCGAATCGCCACTTGCCAATATTGAGGAATGGGTTAATGTCACGCATCCTGAAACCGGCATGAAAGGCCGCCGCGAAACGAACACGATGCCGCAATGGGCAGGCAGCTGCTGGTATTATTTGCGCTTTATCGATCCCGTTAACGACGAAGCGATCGCGGATCCGGAATTATTGAAACGCTGGCTTCCGGTTGATGTCTATATCGGTGGTGCGGAACACGCCGTCCTCCACTTATTGTATGCGCGTTTCTGGCATAAAGTGCTGTACGACCTTGGCGTCGTGCCGACAAAAGAACCGTTCCAGAAATTATTCAACCAAGGGATGATCCTCGGCGAAGGCAACGAGAAAATGTCGAAATCCAAAGGCAATGTCGTCAACCCAGACCAGATCATCGAAAGCCATGGTGCGGATACGCTGCGCATGTATGAAATGTTCATGGGGCCGCTCGAAGCGTCCATCGCCTGGTCGACGAACGGGCTAGACGGGTCTCGTCGTTTCCTTGACCGCGTTTGGCGTTTGCTGATCGAAGACGGAGCGATTTCGAGCAAAGTCAGCGATCACAATGACGGCAAACTGGAGAAGGTCTACAACCAGACCGTCAAGAAAGTGACCGAAGACTTTGATGGCCTTCGCTTCAATACGGCGATTTCGCAAATGATGGTGTTCATCAACGAAGCGTATAAAGCCGACAGCTTGCCGAAAGAATACATCGAAGGCTTCGTGAAAATGCTATCGCCAATCGCGCCGCATTTGGCCGAAGAGCTTTGGAACAAACTTGGGCATAGCGAGACGGTAACGTATGAAGCATGGCCAACATTTGACGAGTCGAAACTGGTCGATGATGAAGTTGAAATCGTCGTCCAAGTGAACGGCAAAGTGAGAAGCAAGCTCACTGTCGCAAAAGACAGCACGAAAGAACAACTGGAAGAAGCGGCACTCGCCGACGAGCACGTCCAAAAAGCGGCAGAAGGCAAGCAAGTGAGAAAAGTCATCGCCATTCCAGGGAAATTGGTTAATATCGTTGTAGGATAAATAATGAAAGCCGCCAGGGAAATTTCTCTGGCGGCTTTTTGTGATACTAAATTAGAGAATTAAATAGTTTCTGTTATTCGACGGCACTCCAATGGCTGCTTGGGGCTCGCAGGATGCGAGTCATGCAGTTGATGCGACAGAAAGATAAATGAAGTGAATAGAATAGCTTCCGCAATTCGACTGCGTTTCAGGGGGCTGCTTGCCGTGGGGCGGGTGTTGAGCCAACGTGTCGCAAAGTGCGCGACACGTTTGTCTCGCCAGCCCGCGCGGTCCCACAGGCGTCAGCCTCCTTCCACTCCGTCTCTAGTTTTAGAGCGGGAGATCTTTTTTCGACTTTAATTAATGAGCCTTGTAGAAATGCATCATATTTTGCAACTTGTTTCATGCTGAAAAACATGTCGCTGGTTACCCCACACTAAATGCAACAACATGCTGTTCGACCGCTTCTTGGGAAGCGATTTCCCCACTAGCCGGCAACTACCTAAAGAAGTAGATCTGCTTAAACAGTCTTCACACAACGAAATCGCTCAGCCGCCGAGCGCCAAGGGTGAGCCGACGCAGGAAGACAGGTGGTCTTCCTGGCTTCCTGCAAGAGGCCAATCCAAAGCAAGGTGGCGAATACAAAGAAGAAACTTACTTCAATGTTCAGTAACATCTTTACAAGAAAACTCCCGCTATCTTTGATTCTGTCTACTTTAAGAAGTGAGTTCTCATTTGCCCTTTCAATTTCATTCCAAAGAAAAAAGCCCATTGCTTAAGCAATGGGGCTTTCGGTTTGATAAGAAGCAGCGAACTCGGCTGCGTTTTTTCCTGCGACGTGTCCGGTGACAAGGGCGGACGTGATATTATAGCCGCCGGTGTAGCCGTGGATGTCGAGGATCTCGCCGCAGAAGAACAAGCCGGGCTTTTTCTTCGAATGCATCGTCTTCGGCTCGATTTCCTTGATCGACACACCACCGCCTGTGACAAAGGCTTTTTCAATCGGCTGTGTTCCGGAGACAGTCATCGTGAAGGCCGTCATTTCAGCCGCCAGCGCACGGACTTTATCTGCCGGCAATTCAGCGCCGGTCAATTGTGGATCGATGCCTGCGCGGTCCAATAGGAACAACAACCAGCGTTCCTGGGCCAAGCTTTTCCAAACGTTCTTCAACGCTTTTTTCGGTTCGTCTTTCATTAGCTTGTTAAGCAGCTGGAAAGCCGATTCCGCGTTGTCATCCGGCATGGAATTGATGCGGACGGTGACCGCTTGGCCGCCATTTTTCTTCATTTCCTTGACGACGTACTGGCTGCAGCGCAGGATGGCAGGCCCGCTCAGCCCGAAATGGGTGAACAGCATGTCCATCTGGTGCGTGACGAGCGCTTTGTTTTTCTTGTTGAGCACCGTGACAGCGACATCGCGCAGGGCAAGCCCTTGCAGGTCGCGTGATTTGATGAACGGTTCATTCGACAACAAAGGAACTTCCGTCGGATAGAGGTCGGTGACCGTGTGTCCCGCTTTTTCTGCCCACGGGTAGCCGTCTCCGGTCGATCCGGTTTGCGGCACCGCTTTTCCGCCGACTGCGACAACCACTGCGTGCGATTCGAATTCTTCGCCAGAGTGCAGGCGGATGCCGGTCACTTTATCGTCGTTCATCAATAAGCTTTTGACGGGGGAATCGAGTTTTCGCTCGACGCCGAGCCGATCCATCTCGCCAAACATCGCATCCGCCACGTCTTGTGCGCGGTTTGACACAGGGAACATGCGGCCGTGGTCTTCTTCTTTTAACGCCACGCCGAGGTTTTCGAAAAACTCGATGATGTCTTCATTATTGAAGACTGAAAACGGGCTGTACATGAAACGGCCATTCCCGGGAATGTGGCGGACGATTTCTTCCAACGGCAGGCGGTTGGTCACATTGCAGCGGCCGCCGCCGGAGATGATCAATTTCTTGCCGAGCTTTTTGCCTTTTTCGACGAGCAGCACACGCTTGCCGTTCGAAGCGGCGGCGATGGAAGCCATCAAGCCGGAAGGGCCTCCGCCGATGATGATGATGTCATACATATAATAAAAACTCACTTTCGTTTTTCTTTTCAGTATACACGATGAGGCAAAACACGTTGAGTAATTTTGTCTATAGGTGTAAACTATCGTGTAGATTGCTTTTTATTTTGAACAAAGTCAGGGAGTGCAAAATGTCCTCATTAATTAAAGGTACCGCCATTTTAACTTTAGGTTTATTTCTGTCGAAAGTGCTCGGCGTCATCTATATCATCCCGTTCTACAGCATGGTGGGAGCAGATAATATCGGACTTTACCAGTATGCATACATACCGTACAACTTGATGCTTGCACTGGCGATATCCGGTGCGCCGATCGCGTTTTCCAAGTTCACGGCTAAATACAATTCACTCGGGGATTACGAAACCGGGAGGCGATTATTGCGCTCAGGCTTGCTGACGATGATGGTCACGGGCATTGTGTCGTTTTTGGCGCTTTATCTGCTGGCTGAACCGCTTGCGCGCGTCACCATTTCGGAAGACGAGCGCATCTATTCGGTAAACGATATCGCGGACGCCATCCGTTGGGTCAGCTTCGCATTGATCGTCGTGCCGTTCATGAGCCTATGGCGCGGCTTTTTCCAAGGCTATAACTATATGATGCCGACCGCCGTGTCGCAATTGATCGAACAGATTGTCCGCATCATCTTCCTGCTTGGCGGCGCGTTCGCTGTCATTTATCTCTTTGATGGCACGCCGAAGACCGCTATCCAGTTCGCCGTTTTGTCGGCTGCAGTCGGGGCGCTTGGCGGACTTGTCACTTTGTATTATTTCTGGCGCAAAAAGAAGCCGGAATACAATCACTTGCTTGCAACATCCGTTGAATCCTACGACGTGCGGTTGCGTGATATGTACCGCGAAATCCTGTTGTACGCTGTACCGGTCATTTTCCTCGGCATCGCCAATCCCTTGTTCCAGTTCGTCGATTTGATGACCTTCAACCGGGCAATGGCAGCCGGCAATAATATTATGGAGACGGACCTTCTCGGGATCTTGAATTTGACTGCCCATAAACTGGTCATGATCCCGGTCATGCTCGCGACAGGCTTCTCGATGGCGCTCATCCCGCTCATCACGAAGCATTTCACGCGCAACGAACACTTGCAAGTAACCAAAACATTGGATCAGTCGTTCCAGTTGATCTTGTTCTTGACCTTGCCTGCAGTCATCGGCATGACGATGCTGTCGGATGAGCTGTATCACGTGTTCTACAAAGTCAGTGATATCGGTTCTGAGATTTTGGCGCATTATTTGCCGGTCGCGATCTTGTTTGCCGCATTCCCGGTGACAGCATCCATCTTGCAGGGCATCAATAAACAAAAATGGATCATCATCAACTTGCTGATCGGCCTCGGGCTGAAGGCATTGTTGAATACGCCGCTGATCATGTGGTTCGAGACGGACGGCGCAATCGTTGCGACGATCATCGGCTACGTGGTTGCAATCACGATGAACATGATCGTCATTTCGAAGACGATGAATTACCGCTCGAAAATGGTCTTCCGCCGCATTTTGCTCATTCTCATCTTGAATGCCGTCATGGCGTTCGCTGTGTATTTTGCAATGAACGGCCTCGATTATATTATCGGCATGGATAATAAATTCTTGTCGATGATCCGCATCATCCTGATCGGTGGAGTGGGCGCTATTGTCTACGGATACCTCAGCTTGAAGACAGGGCTTGCCCAGAAGCTGCTCGGCGCGAGAATTACGCGCATTACAAGACGCTTCGGCTTCTAGGAGGAAAAGATATGAGAATCGATAAATTGTTGTCGAATTCAGGATTCGGCTCAAGAAAAGAAGTGAAAATCTTACTGAAATCGAAAGCGGTGGAAGTGAACGGCGAAACGGTACGCGATCCGAAGTTTCATGTCGATGAGAAAACAGATGAAATCTCGGTCGCTGGTGAACCGGTCGTCTACCGGGAGTTTATCTACTTGATGATGAACAAACCGCAAGGCGTCATTTCAGCGACAGAAGACCGCTTTGATGAAACCGTCATCGATTTGCTGACAGAAGACGAGCAGCGCTTCGAACCGTTTCCGGTCGGGCGCCTCGATAAAGATACGGAAGGGCTGCTGCTGATCACCAACGACGGCAAATTGGCACACGAGCTATTGTCGCCGAAAAAGCATGTCGATAAAACCTATTATGCGAGAATCAACAGCCCCGTAACGGATGAAGATATAGAAGCGTTCAAACTAGGCGTCGTGCTTGATGATGGTTACGAGACAAAGCCTGCACAGCTGAACATTTTACGCAGCGGGGAAGAATCCGAAATCGAATTGACCATTACGGAAGGCAAATTCCACCAGGTCAAGCGCATGTTCGAAAGCGTGAACAAGCAAGTGGTATTTTTGAAGCGTTTGGCGATGGGCCCGCTCCCGCTGGATGAAACGCTTGCTTTAGGGGAATACCGCGAATTGACGGAAGATGAATTAACTAAATTAAAACAAAGAAAATGACCGCAATTTTGCGGTCATTTTCTTTGTTTTCAAGACGTCATTTTGACTTTTTTCTCCGTCGTTGTCCATTTGCCCCGAACTGGGCTTTCTATCAGTTCGTTAAAGGCCAACACATTCAAATCCCTTTGAATGGTGCGAGGAGTGATGCCGAATTCATCGACCAGATCCTGTGTGGTCACAGTCCCGTTCTCGAGAATGTACTTGTACATGTCTTTGATTCGAATGAGCATGCGGTCAGTTGTGGGTTTCATAAGTTAAGAACCACTCCTTCATCTTTAGTACCAATGGCAAAGACTAGCGGACGCGTGAGTGTGGTGTATACAGCGATTAAGGAATAATAGCGGTAGACAGCTCCTTTTTTTAGAAAATCCGTCAATTTGACTTGTCTGACAATTTGATTATAGCGGAAAAACGTTTTGAATTCCATGATTTCGGGTTTTCTTTACTGGAACTTAATATGAATGAAATAGAAAAAAGTGCCTGAAAATAACCGACTGTTCTTTAAATTATTTGAAAAAGGTGTACAATAGCCATAACAAAAAGGAGTGTGAGGCATGGATTGGCAGCAGGAAGCAGAGCGGCGTAAAGAAGAATTGCTCAGTGAATTGCAGGAGTTGATCGCAATTCCGAGCGTATTAAGCGAAGACGGAAATCCTGACGCTCCTTACGGAAAAGAAGTTCGGCAAGCGCTGGATTGGTTTTTGGAAAAAGGCGAGCGTGCAGGGTTTAAGGCGAAAAATATCGCCAATGTTGCAGGGCATTTGGAGACAGGCAAAGGGCCGGAACTTCTCGGAATTCTCGGCCACGTCGATGTTGTTCCAGCCGGAGACGGGTGGACAAAAGACCCGTTCGGAGGCGAGATCGCCGACGGGAAATTATTCGGGCGCGGAGCCATCGATGATAAAGGCCCGACCATCGCTGCATGGTTGGCGCTGAAAATGGTCAAGGATGCAGGATTCGAATTCAAGCGCCGCGTCAGGTTGATCATTGGTACTGATGAAGAAAGCGGCTTCCGCTGTGTGGAGCGTTATTTCCAGACAGAGGAAATGCCGGATATCGGATTTGCGCCGGATGCGGATTTTCCGATCATCAATGCGGAAAAAGGCATCGCGGATATCCAGTACACACTGGGTGCTGCAAAAACCGGCGAATTGCTAGAATTTACTTCAGGGGAACGGACCAATATGGTGCCTGACCGTGCGGTGGCAAAG
This sequence comes from Planococcus citreus, assembly GCF_003664125.1. GTDB lineage: Bacteria > Bacillota > Bacilli > Bacillales_A > Planococcaceae > Planococcus > Planococcus citreus. Next base: position 63,556 of record NZ_RCCP01000006.1, on the reverse strand, counting down.
CTAACACTGGCCAGCGGCGAGATGGATGCAGCTTTCCGGGAGTTTTGCGAAACGGAAAAGGTGTCAGGGGACTGTACGCCGAATGCTGTTGGAACTGTGTTGACCGTATACGGCAAATCGGCACACGCCATGGAACCCGACGCAGGCGTCAATGCCGGTATTCTGCTCGCGAAATTTTTGCAGGATAAAGTTACAGGAAACGGTGGAGAATTCATCCGCTTTATCGCCGATTATTTCAGCGGCGATTCCAGAGGGCACAAGCTCGGTCTCTTGTATTCGGATGACGCGTCCGGCGACACGACATTCAATGCCGGAATCATGCGCTATAAAGCAAGAGAGCGTGCCGATGTGCGCGTCAGCATGCGCTATTCGGTCAGCTGCCCATTCGATGATTTGATGGCTGGCCATCAAATAGACGGCGTTGAAGTGGATATAGTATCCAATTCCAAGCCGCATCACGTGGATGCAGCGGATCCTTTTATTCAAACACTGCAACAGGCTTACGAGAAGCAGACTGGCGAACCGGCAGACTTATTGGCGATCGGTGGCGGGACTTATGCACGCGTGCTCGATAAAGGCGTCGCTTTCGGGATGTTGTTTCCGGGAGAACCCGATGTCGCGCATCAAGCCGATGAATTCGTCGATATCGACAATTTGGTAAAAGCAACAGCGATATATGCAGAAGCCATTTATCAATTGGCTTGCAAATAATTACAGGAAAGAAGGAATGGCAATGGAATGGATTTTGTCTAACGGCGAGATTGTAAAAGAACAGGATTTGGAGATTTCAAAAGAAGACCGCGGGTATCAGTTCGGCGACGGAATTTACGAAGTCATCCGCGTGTATGAAGGGGATTTGTTCACGGCAACGGAACACATCGACCGTTTCTATGCCAGTGCAGAGAAAATCCGCATTACGGTTCCTTACACGAAAGACGTGTTCCATAAGATGCTCCACGACTTGGTTGAATTGAATCAGATCGACAATGGCCAAGTGTATGTCCAGATTACACGGGGAGCGGCTCCGCGAAATCATCAATTTCCCGAAAATGCTGAACCGGTTGTGGTCGGGTACACGAAATCGGTCGAGCGCCCTGTGGAATTCCTGGAAAACGGCGTGAAAGCGCTATTGGTCGAAGACGTGCGCTGGTTGCGCTGCGACATCAAGAGCTTGAACTTGCTCGGCAATGTGATGGCGAAACAGCAGGCTTATGAAGAAGGTTATTTCGAAGCGATCCTTCACCGCGGCGATACGGTGACGGAAGGTTCATCATCGAATATGTACGGCATCAAAGACGGAGTTCTTTACACACACCCAGCGACCAACTTGATCTTGAACGGCATCACAAGACGCGTCATCTTCGAGCTATGCGACGAGCTGGGCATCGACGTGATAGAAACGGCGTTCACGAAGCAGCAGGCGCTTGAGATGGATGAATTCTTCATGTCTTCGACAACTTCCGAAGTCATGCCGGTCATTGAGATTTCCGGACAGAAAATTGCGGATGGCTCGCCTGGCGAATTGACGCGCAAACTTCAAAAGGCTTTCGAAGCGCGGATTAAATTGGGCGTTATTTCCTGATTCCTGCACTTATTATGCAATCCCAGGACCAGTGAAGAGCTGGTCCTTTTTTTGTTCCCGTCAGTTATAATGAATAGAGGTGATGACGATGAGCACGCATTATTTTATTGGAATCCGGATTCCCGGGCAAACAGCAGAAAAAATCGGGCAAGCGAGAGATTCCTGGAATTTGTCCACGCATAAGCGCCTGACACCACCGGGTGATATGCATATTACCTTGGTGTTTATCGGCGAAGACCGTTTCGGTGAATTGGAAGAGATTGCCGAACGGCTCGGGCAAATCGATCAAGCGCCATTTTGTTTGCAACTCGCCGGCGTGAAGACGTTCGGCAATCCCGAAACGCCGCGCATCGTTTATGCCGCACTGGCTGACAGCCCTGAATTGATGGAACTTCAACACACTGTGCAGCAACAGTTGGAGCCATTGGAGCTTGTTACTGACCCGAAACCGTTTGTGCCGCATATTACGCTTGCCAGCCGCTGGAAAGGCGGAAGCTTGTCGGAAAACTGGCAGCTGGAAGAGCTGGAATTTGCGGTCGATTCGTTCTCTCTATTCGAGATTCATCCGCGGGAAACTCCGCGATACAAAGAAATTCAAACTTATCCATTGAAAGGCGGCGCTTAAGCGCCAGGGAAAATAATATGGAAATTGTCTTTATCATTAACCCAACAGCCGGCAACGGGGCGGCATTTAGGAAATGGCGCAAGTTTTCCGAAACGATCGATTTTCCTTTCGAGCAATTCATCACCCGTTCTCCAGGGCATGCATTTCAAATAGTTGAACAATTGAAAGCAAGGGCACGGAAGACCTTGGTGATCGGCTTCGGCGGAGACGGGACGATGCGTGAAATTGCTGCAGCATCGGCGGGGACTGAGCTTTTATTCATCGCTTCGGTACCCGCCGGCTCAGGCAATGATTTCGCGCGCAGCTTCAGTTGTTTTTCCACCACGCAGGAAATCAGCCGTTTTTTGGCAAACCCTAGAGGATTGCTGACCGATATCGGGCAAGTAGGCGTTCAACCGGAGCAGCTATTTGCCAGCAGTTCGGGCATCGGCTTTGATGCTGCCGTCGCGCATGCTGTCAATCGTTCGCGGACGAAGCTATGGCTCAATAAGTTCGGGCTCGGCAAATTGGCATATTTGGTTTTTGTCGTCACGACCTTATTTGCGTTTAAGAAATTCCGTCTCACTGTCGAATCGTCTGGAACGGTTTATCATTATGAGGATGTGTGGCTTGCTACTGTCAGCAATCAAGCGTATTTTGGCGGGGGTATGAAGATTTCACCTAATTCGTCTGTCCACGATGGCCTGCTCGAACTGACGGTCGTCCACCGCCTGCCGAGATTGAAACTACTGGCCGTTTTTGGTACGGTATTTAGCGGAAGCCATACGAAATTTCCGGAAGTCGTGCAGTTCAGCGGCAAGCATTTTTCGCTCGCCGTGGATCGCCCAGTGCCGCGTCATGTGGACGGGGACGATGCAGGAATGGCGGATGCGCAAGAACCACTCGAGTTTTGTGTTTCAGCCACACAATGGCAACAAGCAAAATTATAACCAGAAAGAGGATGTCTATACATGAGAGCAAGATATAAACCATGGGCGGCAGAGTTGATCGAAGCCCATCCGGAAATCGTCATTCCCAATCCGGAAGCGTTGAAAGGCAAATGGCACGAAGAGTTTGGCAATGATCGCCCGATCCACATTGAGGCAGGAAGCGGGAAAGGCCGCTTCATTACAGGCATGGCTCAATCCAATCCGGACATCAATTACATTGGAATTGAATTATTTGAAAGCGTGATCGTGACGGCGCTTCAAGGGGCGTTAGAGCCAGAAGGCGGCATCCCGAACTTGCGTCTGTTGCAAGTGAATGCACAAGAGCTTGAAACGTTCTTCGAAGCAAACGAGATCGATCGCGTCTACTTGAACTTTTCGGATCCTTGGCCGAAGACGCGACACGCGAAACGACGTTTAACTCATGAGAGTTTCCTGAAATTGTATGAGCGTGTGTTGCCTGAAGAAGGCGAAATTCATTTCAAGACCGATAACCGCGGACTTTTTGAATATTCGCTCACGAGCATTTCCGAATATGGTATGTTATTGAAGAATGTATCGCTGGATCTTCACGCCAACGAGCCGGAATGGAACATCATGACGGAATATGAAGAGAAGTTTTTGAAAAAAGGGCAGCCGATCTACCGGCTGGAGGCGAAATTCCAAGCGTAACATCAACTCATAAGGGGGAGTTTGTATGCAGAAATTTCAATTTCACGATATGTTGTTAACTTGGCTTGATGGTGGGGTGACTTGGCTCGACGGAGGCACGATGTTTGGCGTGGTCCCGAAAGTGGTGTGGTCGAAACGTTATCCTGCAAATGGGCAGAACCAGATCGAATTGCCGACGCATCCGATTTTGGTCCAGTTCGATGGCCATAATATCCTTGTTGACAGCGGACTCGGCAATGGCAAATTGACCGATCGCCAAAAGCGCAACCTAGGCGTTTCCTCGGAGTCGCGTGTGGAAGAGGAACTAGAAGAGCTCGGCTTGTCTGCAGAAGATATTGACACGGTGTTGATGACGCATCTTCACGGCGATCATGCGGCCGGCCTGACGAAAAAACAAGGCGAAGGATACGTCTCTGCGTTCCCGAACGCAAAAATTTACGTATCGGCTGTGGAATGGGAAGAAATGCAAAACCCGAACATCCGCTCACGCAATACGTATTGGAAAGAAAATTGGGAGCCAATCACCGGACAGGTCGAAACCTTTACCGACAAAGTGACCGTATTCGATGCGATCACCATGATTCACACCGGCGGCCATTCAAACGGCCATAGCGTCATCAAGTTCGAACAGAACGGGGAGACGATTCTCCATATGGGCGATATCATGCCAACCCATGCCCATCAAAATCCGCTGTGGGTATTGGCATTCGACGATTACCCGATGGATTCGATCTATGCAAAAGACAAATTGATGAAAGAAGCGCTGCCGGGCAATTTCTATTTTAGCTTCTATCACGATGCTTTTTATCGCCTCATCAAATGGAACGAGGACGGAAAAGAAGTGGTCGACGCGCTCGAACGCAAAGAAAAAGTGTTTGAATAAAAAGAAGGCAAAACGCCCTGCGGCATATATCCGCAGGGCGTTTTAACGTAGGTCTTCTATGATTTGGTGACTTCCAAGACAGCCCCTGTATAGGCGTCGGCCAGAAACTCATATTGCTCGAGTTCATCGTCGCGATGCCGCGTGATGCCGCCTTTATACACTTCGGTTTTGACCGCATGCTGGTTGTAAGGTTCGGTTTTCATAAAGATCCACGAACCGTCGATCGGGCCTTCCTCTTTAAAAGACTGTTTGACCTTCTTCAACACATCGTCGGCCGGGTAGAGCGTCTGTTTGTTTTCGTAAACTTCCTTTGCGATATAGGCTGCGGCAGCGCCGGCAGCAAATCCAATGAGCAAATCACGATTTTTCATGAAAACCCCTCCTTTGCATTCTGGCTAAATTGTACCATAAAGCGGAAATATGCACGCAACGAACTGCAAGCACTCAAAATATTTCGTCAATCGAACTACCTGAACTGGCATTCACAAGGAAAAAGCTCTAAACTGATAAAGGATGCACATACATATCTTATCAAGGGGGAATTCATATGAACCAGGATACAAGAGCGATGTTTAAAACCTTAACCGAGCTTCCGGGAGCACCCGGCAATGAACATGCCGTGCGCAAGTTCATGCGCAGCGAGCTTGAAAAATATTCGGACGACATTATCTCGGATAATCTCGGCAGCATATTCGGCGTCAAAAAAGGCGCACAAGACGGGCCGCGCGTCATGGTAGCCGGCCATATGGACGAAGTCGGCTTCATGGTAACGCAAATCACCGATAATGGCATGCTGCGCTTTCAACCGCTCGGCGGCTGGTGGAATCAAGTCATGCTCGCCATGCGTGTAGACGTAGTTGCAGGAGACCGCATCGTTCCGGGCGTCGTTGGATCGATCCCGCCGCATCTACTGGATGAGGCAACGCGCCAAAAGCCGATGGACATCAAGAACATGCTGATCGATATTGGCGCAGATGATAAGGATGATGCATTGTCGATGGGCGTTCGCCCTGGACAGCAAATCGTCCCATTCAGCCCGTTCACGCCGATGGCCAATGACAAGAAAATCATGGCAAAAGCGTGGGACAACCGCTATGGCTGCGGCTTATCGATTGAGTTGCTCAAAGAATTGCAAGGCGAGTCCTTGCCGAACCAATTGTTCTCCGGCGCGACGGTCATGGAAGAAGTCGGCCTTCGCGGTGCGCAGACGGCAGCCAATTTGATCCAGCCGGATATCTTTTATGCGCTGGACGCAAGTCCGGCAAACGATGCGACAGGGGACAAGAACGAATTCGGCCAGTTAGGGAAAGGGGCGCTATTGCGCATCCTCGACCGCACGATGGTCACGCATCGCGGCATGCGTGAATTCATTCTCGATACTGCTGAAACACATAACATCCCCTATCAGTATTTCGTTTCGCAAGGCGGAACAGATGCTGGAAAAGTCCACATCGCCAACGAAGGCATTCCGAGTTCCGTCATCGGCATCTGCTCGCGCTATATCCATACTTCCGCCTCGGTCATCCACACCGACGATTACGCAGCGGCCAAAGAGCTGCTCGTGAAATTGGTGAAAGCTACAGACCAGTCGACGATTGACACAATCAAACAAAACGTCTGACGAAAAGCGGCCCCCGGGCCGCTTTTTATCTAGTTGTGAATAAAAATTTACCGCGATGCAAAGGAGAGAGAGAAATGAAATTATGTGTGGCATCGACCAATCCGGCTAAAACCGGGGCAGTCGCATCAGCTCTTGAGAAGTTGGGCATTCAGGCAGAAATCAATCAACAAGAAGCACAATCAGGTGTTTCAGCACAGCCATTTTCCATTGAAGAAACCAAAGCCGGAGCGATCAATCGCGCCCATCATGTGCTTGGGGATTGTGACGCAGCAATCGGATTGGAGGGCGGTGTTTTTGAACTCGACGGGACATTGTATTTGTGCAACTGGGGAGCCCTCGTGACGTCTAGTGGTGCTGTATATGTTGCAGGCGGTGCGCAAGTGCCATTGCCTGCGGAAATTGCCATGCTTTTGCGAGCTGGCGAAGAACTCGGCCCTGTCATGGACCGCTATGCACAAGAAACGGGAATCCGCCATCATAAAGGAGCGATCGGCATTTTGACTGCCGGCAAGCTGAACCGGGTCGAGATGTTTTCACAAATCATCGTCTTATTGTTCGGGCAATGGCAGGCAAACAGCGATTAAGTTGCATGTGCCCTTAAACATCTTTAAAATGTAGCTAGAAAAGAAAAGCTTATTCAACCAAGCCCGTTTTTCTGCATGAGTCAGGAAACGGGCAGCTGATGGAGAAAAAGAGGGGGAAATGCTGTGCTTCGAATGGGTTTACAAATGATGTTGTTTTCGTCAGTCCTGATCCTCGCTGGCTGTGTCAGTCCAGAGGACGAGCTGGTGGAAGGCGTATCAAGCGCCAGGGCGGCATTTGAAGAGGAGGCGCCGGAACCGAACGAAACCGCCGGCGAAACGGAGCTGTATGTTCCCGGGGGCTATGAAGTGGAACAGCCTTCAGATGATCATAATGTATTGATCACCCGCGGCAGCCAAGCGTTTGCGTTGTTCCTCAACCCAAACGAAGCACCGGACAGCACGTTCTTCTACGATTTGCAAAAAGCGAATCCGGAAGAAACGTGGCTTGCTGATGAGAAATTCAGCCAGCATGGCCGGTTCGGTTTCGTCACGGTCCGGACGATTGCAGAAGACCGCTATGAATTGGTGGTCAGTTCCGGAGGCGCGAAACTTTCAACGATTACAGAACAAGCCGCGCTTCGAAACCATATGGAATGGATGATGAAAACTGCCCGTTCCATCGAAGCGGCAAAAGAGGAGTGAACGATATGGAAAAATTGCAGTCAGTCCAGCAGTTTACGCAACTGGCAAACTCAGAGAACGTCATTTTCATGTTTACGGCCGGATGGTGCCCGGATTGCCGGGTGATCGATCCGATCATGCCTGACATTGAAGAAAAATTCAGCGACTATACTTTTATCTCGGTCGACCGGGACGAATTCATCGACCTATGCATCGAAAAAGATATCTATGGAATCCCGAGTTTCCTTGGATTCCGTGAAGGCGACGAGCAAGGGCGCTTTGTCAGCCGCGACCGCAAGACGCAGGAGGAAATTGAATCGTTTATCTCCAACCTGTCGAAATAAAAGGGCAAACGGTTCTCCTGTGTGCAGGATGAACCGTTTGTTTGTGAAAAGGAGGAAATTAGGAATGAAATCCGCCGAGTTATTTACTATACTGAAAGAGCGGGTTGCAAATGACCAGTTGAGCTGGACATTGGACCGCCAAAAAGATATCGCAAATGTTAGGCATAAAAAGCTGGGGAAAGGCATGACCATTTCCTTGCCGCAAGTGATCAACCGTTTCGAAACAAAAGGCGATTCAGCAATTGAAGAAATCGCCTACACGATTTCCCAAACTTTCCAGGCGATGGAACGCGAGTCGGAAGGGGAATTGCCGGGCGAGCAGCATATTTACCCGGTCATCCGCTCGACTTCGTTTCCGGAAGAATCGCGTGAAGGCCATCGTTTCCTGACATCGCCCCACACGGCAGAAACACGTATTTATTACGCTCTCGATGCCGGGAAGACTTACCGGTTAATTGATGAAAAAGTGTTGGAAAACCTAGCGCTGACAGCCGATCAAGTGCAGGAAATCGCTAAATTCCAAGTGAAAAAATTGAAAACGGCTGTCAAAGAAGACCATGTGGCAGGAAATGTCTTCTATTTCCTGAACGAAAATGATGGTTATGATGCCACGCGCATCTTGAATGAAACATTTTTGAAAGATATGAAAAAGAAAGTACAAGGGGATATGACAGTCTCAGTTCCCCATCAAGACGTCTTGATCATCGGGGATATCCGCAACGAGACCGGATACGATGTGCTTGCCCAGATGGCAATGCATTTCTTCACGAACGGCAAAGTGCCGATTACGTCCTTGTCGTTCGTCTATGAAAACGAGGCGCTTGAACCGATATTCATCTTAGCGAAAAACAGACCCGAGAAGGAGAACGATAAAAAATGAATGCATTCTATAACAAACAAGGCGTGGGCGACGTGCTGCTCGTTCAATTGACATTGGAAAAACCGGATAAAATCCACACAGAACAATTTGGGGATGTAACCTTGATCAAAAATGACCAACAGGAAATCGCCGGTTTCAACCTGTTCCAGGCAAGCGATTACGCAGATTTGCCGGAAGGGCAGCCTGTGGAAGTGACGGAAGCACTCGTGACAGCGCTTCAAAATGCATTGGAGAAAAACGGCGTCTCCCATACGCTGGAAGTTGATTTGACACCGAAATTCGTTGTCGGCTATGTAGCGTCGAAAGACAAGCACCCGAATGCGGATAAATTGAATGTGTGCCAAGTGGCGGTCGGCGAAGAAACCTTGCAAATCGTTTGCGGCGCGCCTAATGTGGAGGCTGGCCAAAAAGTGGTCGTCGCCAAAGTCGGGGCGGTTATGCCTTCCGGTATGGTCATCCGCGATGCAGAATTGCGCGGCGTCGCTTCTAGCGGCATGATTTGCTCTGCGAAAGAATTGGACTTGCCGGATGCACCGGCGGAAAAAGGAATTTTGGTATTGCCGGAAGATGCGCAAACAGGATCTCCATTTGAAATGAAGGTGTAACGATGAGCTGGATGAAAAACATGTGGAATAAAATGTTCTCAGAAGACACTGAAACAGAAGAAAAGCCGTTCGTGCGCAGTGAAGAAACACAGCACGTTGAGCCGAAACCGCAGGAAAGCAAGCCGGCGCCATTCCGGTTTCCGCTCATTTCCGACGAAGAAGCAAAAGGCTTGCCTGTAGAAAACCGCAAACCCGAACGGCGTGAAGAAAAGCCGCGTGTTGATGTTCCTTTAAAAGCAACGGAAGAAAAGACTTATGAACTCGATGCTTTGGAACCGAGCGGGAAATTGCCGAAACCAAATGCAGGGCGCAATAAGAAAAAACGCCCCCATGTGCCCAAAACAGCTGAACCGCAGGGCCTTGATCTTCCAGGTAACACGACGCGGCGCTTCCAGCCGACGCGTGTAGCTTCCCCTGTGCATGGATTTACAGACCGTCCGACGCCAATCGATGAATTATTGGAACAGGAAGCGAAAAAGAAAGCAGAGCTTGAACGCAAAAATGATTGGTCGCAGCGCAGCCTGCAAGAATTGTACAAAAAAAGTGACGACCGTTTGCCGCAGTCAAAAAAACCAGGTTCTAATTTGGAAACAACGGTATATAAGCCTGTAGAGCATAATGAGCAAGCTCCAGAAACTGAACCTATCAGTGAAAAAACACATGAAAAAGCAGAAATGGGAGAAGACCAACAACCTGAAAAAAAGCCTGAACCCCATTATGAATGGGCAGACCGCAGCCTTCAGGATTTATTGCCGAAAAACCAAAAAGTGGAACAAGAACCTGAAAAAACGCTTGAACAAGAACCTGAACAAGCGGAAGTGAGGGTTTACCGCACAGCCGAGCAAGAACAGCCATCGAACGAGGTGGCGGATGCTGGCAACGCTGAAGAGAATGGCGGAGTCTCCGAGGAAGATACAGGCAAAGGCGGCCCAACAGCAATTGTTGAACCGCCTGTAACGGAATCGGAAACACATGCAGAAACGGCACAAACGTCACAGCCGGAACCCGAGCGTGAAAAACCTATACATAGCCCGGAGCCGAAACCGGTATTGCCGCAAGCGAAAGCACAGGAAAAAGGCAAAAAAGAACGAACAGTGCCATTCAATGTGTTGATGTTGAAATCGGATAAAGATCGTTTGCCGAAACAACAGCAAGCACCGACAGCGGAAAAAAAAACGGCATTAATAGAGAAAACCGCAGCTGAACCTGTAAATGATGATGAAAAAAGCTATACCGGGTATCAATTGCCTGGCCATGAGTATCTGCTAGAGCCTGAAAATGACTTGAAAGATGAAACGTGGATGCAAGAACAAGGCGAGCGCCTTATCGAAGCTTTGTCTCATTTCCAGATCAAGGCAGAGATTGTCGGAACGGTGCAAGGGCCGGCCGTCACCCGTTTTGAGCTGCGTGTGGCGCAAGGAATTAAAGTGAGCAAAATCCGCAACTTGGCCGATGATTTGAAATTGGCGCTTGCAGCCCGTGATATCCGCATTCAAGCGCCGATTCCCGGAAAAAGCTCGATTGGCATCGAGATTCCGAACCGCCAAAGCCGCGCAGTGCGTTTGTCGGAAGTTATCGGAAGCCCGAATTTCAAGGCTTCGGATTCACCGCTTGAAGCAGCGCTCGGCCTCGACTTGGCCGGGAATCCGGTCACGCTTGATTTGCGTAAGATGCCACACGGCCTGATCGCGGGCGCTACAGGGTCCGGGAAAAGCGTATGCATCAACTCGCTGCTCGTGAGCCTGCTGTACCAATCTTCGCCTCGCGATTTGAAAATGCTGTTGATTGACCCGAAAATGGTGGAACTGGCTCCTTATAATCATATTCCGCATTTGGTCAGCCCCGTCATTACAGATGTTAAGGCAGCGACCGCTTCTTTGAAATGGGCCGTGGAGGAAATGGAACGCCGTTATCAGCTTTTCGCCCATACTGGTGTCCGCGATTTAGATCGTTACAATAAAATGGTCAATGACAAAGGGCAGCCGGCACAGCATCTGCCGTATATCTTGATCGTCATTGATGAATTGGCCGATTTGATGATGATGTCACCTTCTGATGTGGAAGATTCCATTTGCCGCATTGCTCAAAAAGCGCGCGCCTGCGGAATCCATTTGGTGATCGCCACCCAACGCCCGTCTGTAGACGTCATTACAGGCTTGATCAAATCCAATATTCCGACGCGCATCGCTTTTTCTGTCTCGTCGCAAGTGGACAGCCGGACGATTTTGGATACCCAAGGAGCAGAGCGTTTGCTTGGGCGAGGGGACATGCTGTATTTGGGGAATGGCATGGCCGCTCCGAACCGCTTGCAGGGAACTTTTGTAACAGATGATGAAATCGAAAAAGTCATCGCCCATGTGCGTGCACAAGGCGAGCCTGATTATATCTTCAAAGAAGAGGAATTGATCCAGCGCAGCCAGTCACCTGCCGAACAGGATGATTTATTCGAGGAAGCCTGCCGTTTCATCATGTCGCAAGGAAGCGCATCGACTTCGCTTTTGCAGCGGAAATTCCATATCGGCTATAACCGGGCCGCCCGTTTGATGGACTTGATTGAAGAATATGGTTTCATCTCCGAACAGAATGGCAGCAAAGCGAGAACGGTGCTAATTACGGAAAGCGATATCGAAGAAGTGTTCCGTTGAACCTAGAAGCCGCCAGAATTACAGGAATTATTGATTATTTCAGTGCCTCCATACTTTGTGATATAATCGGAGCATTGTGAAAAACCACCCAGCTATTGATTCCGCACAGGCGGTTTGACTAGACTAATTTTCCACTCCCACAGGAGGTTCATTTATGACAGTATTACATTTTACGGGCATTAAAGGCTCTGGCATGAGCGCTCTGGCCCAAATCATGCATGATATGGGCGAGTCGGTGCAAGGCTCTGATATCGCGCAGCATTTCTTCACGGAAGAGCGGCTGCGGGAGAGAGGCATCACGATTTTGCCTTTCGATCCCGAAAACATTTCTCAGGATATGACAATTGTTGCCGGAAATGCATTTAACGACGAACATCCAGAGCTGGTCAAAGCCCGTGAAAGCGGCGCAACCATCATCCGGTACCATCAATTCCTCGGCGATTTGATGAAGCAATACGTATCGGTCGCCATCACCGGCGCCCACGGGAAAACTTCGACGACCGGGCTTATGGCGCATGTGCTGAACGGTTATAAGCCGGTCTCGTACTTGATCGGTGATGGGACAGGATCTGGCCAGGAAGATTCCCATTTCTTCGTAGCGGAAGCATGCGAATACCGCCGCCATTTCTTGGCGTATCACCCGGATTATGCAATCATGACCAATATCGATTTCGACCATCCCGATTATTTCGGCAGCATTGACGATGTTTTCAAGGCGTTTCAGGAAATGGCGCAGCAAGTGAAGAAATGCATCATCGCTTGTGGGGACGACGAATACTTGCAGCAGATTCAAGCGCCGGTGCCGGTTGTCTATTACGGTTTTGGCGAGGAAAATGATTTTCAGGCACGTAATATCGTCAAAACAACGGAAGGCACGACATTCGATGTGGTCATCCGCAATGAATTCTTCCATACGTTCACCATTCCGATGTACGGCGACCACGCTGTGCTGAACGCACTCGCTGTCATTTCGCTATGCCAGTATGAAAGCATCCCTGCTGATATCATCCAGCGCCAATTCGTGAGCTATGAAGGCGTTAAACGCCGCTTCACGGAGACAGTCATCGATGATCGCGTTTTGATCGATGATTATGCCCACCATCCGACGGAAATCCGCGCCACTTTGCAATCGGCGAGCCAGAAGTATCCTGAGCGCGAACTGATCGCGATTTTCCAACCGCATACATTCAGCCGTACGCAAACCTTCCTCCAGGAATTTGCTGATTGCCTGCAGGAAGCAGATCATGTCTATTTATGCGATATCTTCGGTTCTGCTAGAGAAGAAGCCGGCACTTTGACGATCCGGGACCTTCAGGAAAAAATCGAAGGCAGCCAGCTGCTACAATTGGAAGATGTCGAAAAACTGGCCGTCCATAATAATGCAGTATATCTTTTCATGGGAGCTGGAGATGTAACGAAATTCCAGCAAGCATATGAAGAAGTTTTAGCAATGCCGAAAAAAGCCTAACCATTACATATGGTTAGGCTTTTTTCTTATGGAGACAAAAAAGGCGTCGCAAATACAAAAATGTTTGGTTAAGCAGGGAGGCATTTAAAAGCTTTTGCCGAATAATATTAGAGGCGTGTTTAAACCCGTATAGGGCAGGGTAGAAAACAGGTATACGAAATTTAACTAAACCGAAGGAGGAAACAGAATGGATTGGTCAATCTTGCTTTACATTGCCGCGATTGTCGCCGCTGTTGGATTTTTAATTCTATGCGTAGCGCTGGCGATGACTTTGAACTCACTCAAGAACACATTAAAAGAGGTTTCCGGCACTGTTTCAGGGCTGGAGAATCAATTGCAGGGGGTTACGTTGGAGACAACAAACCTATTGCATAAGACGAACGAACTCGCTGAAGACATCACGGTCAAATCAGAGAAATTGAACGGTGTCGTCGATGCGGTCAAAGGCGTCGGAAACTCTGTAACAGACCTGAACTCTACAGTACGCCACATCACTTCACGCGTCGGCGTGCAAGTTGAGCAGAACGAAGATAAAATTGCTCAAGTGGTCCAGTGGAGCAATGTTGCAATGGGCATTGCTGATAAATGGAAAGAGCGCAAAGTATACCAAACACGCAGCACAGAGCAATACACGCCGGTTCCTGGCCAGAAGAAATTGCCAGGCAGCAGCGACCAGTATTAATACCATCTAATCACCAACATAATGGAGGAATGGACAATGGGAAAAAATAAAAATACTTATTCGAAACCTAATTATAATGAATCCCAGTACAATGGCGAGTACTATACGCAAGGCGGCAAATACAGCGACCAAGGCGGGCAATATGAACAAAGCCAATATGTACCGCAATCCTACGGTTCATCAAGCCGCTATGACGATCTATACGATTACGAAGAATCGAACGGCGGATCCGGCTTCCTGACAGGCATGATTGTCGGCGGTCTTGTCGGAGCGGCGGCAGCATTGTTCTTCGCGCCTAAAGCAGGCAAAGAATTGCAAGCTGACTTGAAGACGCAAGCGACTACTATCAAAGAAAAAGCGCAGCAGTCGAAGGACTCAAGCGATTCAAATGATGGCCCTGGCTTCACGCAGCAATTGAAAGAACAGTCGACAAAAGTGGTCGATAAAGTGAAGAACATGAAAGGCAACAATTCACCGATGGATGACGGCACTGCTTCATCTGAAGGCGAAGAAAGTGTTGAATTGCTCGAGACAGTACAAAACAAAGTCGATAACGGCGACAAAGCCGGAAACGATGCATTCACATCTACAGCCAATGCTTTGAAAGAAGCGGTTGAAGAAGTGAAAGAAGAAAACAAATCAAGCCATAACGACTCGAAGACGTCAGCGGGCACAAATGCCTCTGCAAGCCTTCAAGGATCGGCTGATGCAAAATCTTCCTCAAGCGCTAAAGGCTCTGCATCTTCACAAGGGTCTTCATCTGCAAAAGGAACTTCAAGTTCGCAGGGATCTTCAAATGCTAAAGGGTCTTCTAATTCACAAGGCTCCTCGAATGCAAAAGGATCTTCAAATCCACAAAGCAATCAGAACAAAAAGAATTAATTTTGGGAGCGGTTGAAATGGAAAACTTCGTACATGTGAGAAACTTGGATGAGCTTAAGCAAGCGGTCGGCAATGAACAGCATTATTGGCTGTTGAAACATAGCAGCACTTGCCCGGTCTCAGCAGGCGCATGGAAAGAATATTCAGAGTATGCATCATTGCATCCCCATCAATTATTCCTTTATCTCGTCGTCCAGGAAGACAAAGAACTTTCGACGTCTATCGAGGAAATCACAGGGGTTCGCCATGAATCGCCTCAACTCTTCCATTTTGCCAGCGAGCAAGTTGACTGGCATGCGAGCCATAATAAAATCAAAAGCAAAGCGATGGAAGCATTCATCGCCTAGCCCAAATGCAATAATAGGAAGAGCGGATGGATTTATTCCATCCGTTTTTCTATGGAAAAAATATTTCCTGAAACGGCTGTGCGCCCCGCCATGTGTACATTCTACCTTCAAAATTCCTCATGAAAACGCTTTAGCGCGTTGAATCGCTAAACATATTTCGTGACTTTGCTGAATAGTTTGCTTATAATGGTCATATCGTGTTAATATGACACCTATTATAGGGTCACTCTTGAAAGGGGAAGTGGAGAATGAGTCAGACAGAATTGGAACAGCTTAGAGAACAAGTGGATGCAGTAAACCTGCAAATTCTTTCTCTTATCAACGAGAGAGCTTCCGTGATCCAAGAGATCGGGAAAATCAAGGAAAAGCAAGGCGCTACTAAGTACGATCCATTACGCGAGCGTCATATGCTTAATCTATTGAAAGACAATAACAATGGTCCACTCGATCAAAAGACGGTCGATCATATTTTCAAGGAAATCTTCAAATCGGCACTCGATATGCAAGAAGAGGACAGCCGCAAAGCACTTCTCGTTTCCCGCAAGAAAAAAGCGGAAGACACAATCGTTTCCGTCAACGGCGAGAACATCGGCGAAGGCACACCATCGTTTATCTTCGGCCCATGTGCTGTTGAGTCGCAAGAGCAAGTTGACCAAGTAGCACAAGCTATCAGCGACAAAGGCTTGAAACTGATCCGAGGCGGGGCTTACAAGCCGCGTACATCGCCATATGATTTCCAAGGACTAGGGTTAGAAGGCTTGAAGATGCTGAAAAAAGCAGCTGATCAATATAAGCTTGGCGTTGTGACAGAAATCGTGACACCGCATCATCTGGAAGAAGCATTGGATTACCTGGATGTCGTTCAGGTCGGCGCACGCAATATGCAAAACTTCGAACTATTGAAAGCTGTTGGGCAGATCAACAAACCGGTGCTCTTGAAGCGCGGCATGTCTGCAACGGTCGATGAGTTCATCAAGGCAGCTGAATACATTATCGCTAACGGGAATGACCAGATCATCCTTTGCGAGCGGGGCATCCGCACATACGAAAAAGCGACGCGCAACACGCTGGATATTTCCGCGGTGCCGATCTTGAAACAAGAAACGCATTTGCCGGTCTTCGTGGATGTTACGCATTCTACTGGCCGCCGCGATTTGCTATTGCCTGCAGCTAAAGCGGCAATCGCTATCGGAGCTGATGGCGTGATGGCAGAGGTCCACCCAGATCCTGCAGTCGCACTTTCTGACGCACAGCAGCAAATGAGTTTGCCGCAATTCGATGAATACTACGATTCATTGATGAAATTCATGAAGCAGTACGAATTGAAAGTATGAGCAAAAGCCGGACTCGTTCCGGCTTTTTTGTGTTTTAAAAGGCAGGCAGCGGGGAAAGGTCATGGAATAAGGGCTTAAAGATGGACAGTTTCATGAACTTTCCCGATAAGCGCTGCTGCAATACATAATAAGAGTTGATATTCATAAAGCGGTTATCGTATCATTGAATGAAAGAATGGAACAGGAGGGCGCAAAATGACCGTTACGATTTATGATGTGGCACGTGAGGCAAATGTTTCCATGGCTACCGTATCCCGGGTAGTGAATGGCAACCAGAATGTAAAACCAGCCACAAGAAAAAAAGTATTGAAAGTGATCGAAGAACTCGGCTATCGTCCGAATGCCGTAGCTCGCGGATTGGCGAGCAAGAAAACAACAACGGTCGGCGTCATTTTACCCGATATATCGAATAGCACGTATTCTGAACTGGCACGGGGCATTGAAGATATCGCGACGATGTACCGCTACAATATCATCCTGTCCAATTCTGACCAAAATCCGAACAAAGAGCTTCAATTGCTTGAAACGATGCTCGGCAAGCAAGTGGATGGCATTGTCTTCATGAGCGATGTCATTTCGGATGAATTGCGCAAGGAGATGGAACGTTCCCCAACACCAATCGTATTGGCGGGTTCAATCGATGATACAGCATCGATCGCTTCCGTTAATATCGATTATTATGCAGCTGCCTATGAAGCGGTCAAGAAATTCATCGACAGCGGGCATAAGAAAATTGCTTATATTTCAGGGCCGTTATCGTCCGAGATCAACCGTGAACATAAGCTGAAAGCCTATCAGGATGCATTGCAGGAAGCAGGGCTCGATTATGATGAGCGCCTTGTCGTCGAATGCAATAACACCTATGAAGAAGGCCTGGAAGCTGTGAGTGAACTGGAATCGATTGAACCGACAGCTTATTTCGTCAGTAACGATGAAATGTCCATAGGCGTCATCCATGCAGTGGAAGCGCTCGGCAAACAGATTCCGGAAGACGTTGAAGTCATCACTTACGAAAACTCGAAGCTTGCACGCATGGCACGACCGATGTTGACGGCTGTGGCATTGCCGCTATACGATATCGGTGCGGTGTCGATGCGCTTGCTGACAAAGTACATGAACAACGAAGAAATCGAAGAAAACCAAGTCGTTCTGCCTTATCGCTTGGAAGAACGTCAGTCCACTAGGCATCAATAGATTTCTTTGATTACGTTTATTCAATAGAAAACCGCCCTTGCGAGGGGATTGAATCCAATCCTCAAGCAAGGGCGGTCTTTTTGTTCAAACTGCGGAATATTCCGACTAAATAAAGCGTGGCTTATTGATTGCGGATCATATACAGCGCCTTATCGAGCATTTGCTGATTTTTTTCGGTGATCTCCGCTTTTCTTGGAATCGGCTTGTACATATTTTCCGGATCTTCCCATGTCTCGATCAAAGGGACAGGGGATTCAGGCTGCCAGCGCTTGAGCCATGCTTCAGGCAACTTTCCATGCGGCAACGGATGGCTGTTCATTTCCATCCATAGGAGCGACCAAGCACGGGGTACGACCCGCCAGATGTCATAGCCGCCGCCACCGACCGCTATCCACTTGCCGTCGCAAAACTCATGCGCCAATTCATGGGCGATTTTCGGGATTTCGCGGTAGATTTCCATCGTGCTGCTCAAATGGGTCAAGGGATCCAAATAATGTGCATCAGCGCCGTTCTGGCTTAAAATGACATCCGGCTTGAAATGTTCGACGATTTCACGCATGGCGGTCCGGTAAATTTCCAAAAACGATTCATCTTCAGTGAAGGCATCGATCGGGAAATTGAATGAAGTGCCATAGCCTTGGCCACTTCCGCGTTCGTTGATATTGCCGGTGCCGGGGAATAGGTAGCGTCCCGTTTCGTGGATCGACACGGTACATACATCCGGGTCATCATAGAAGCACCATTGCACGCCGTCGCCGTGATGGGCATCCGTATCGATATAGAGGACGCGTGCACCGTATTTTTCTTTCAAGTAATGGATGGCGACCGAGCTGTCGTTATAGATGCAAAATCCCGACGCCTTTCCTCGGAATCCGTGGTGTAAACCGCCGCCGAGATTCAAGGCATGTTCGGCTTTGCCTTCCATCACTTGATCGACTGCGGTCAATGTGCCGCCCACCAAGCGGGCACTCGCTTCATGCATATTCTCGAAAATCGGCGTATCTTCCGTACCGATGCCGTAACCTTCCCCGGCTTCCGGAGTGATTTCGCCGCGGCTTGCTTTCTTGACGATATCGATATAGCGCTGGTCATGCGCGAGCAATAGTTCTTCATCTGTTGCAGTCCGTGCAGGCACAATCAAATCCTCTGGAAGGGCGTCCATTTCCCTAAGTAAATCAATGGTAAGAATGAGCCGTTTTTGGTTGAACGGATGCGTATCAGAAAATTTATACCCCAATTGATCTTCTGAATAGATGAAGACAGCGTGTTTTTTCATTCCTGCATGAGATTCGGCCATAAGACATCGAAACCTTCTTTGCGCAGATCTTCAATAATGGAAATGGGGTTCATCGTTTTGATACGGGAAGCCAGGATCTTATTGGAATTGTCTTCCCGATCCGGGTAGACGAGTACGCTCAATACATTGACTTTGTGCTCATAGAACACTTTGCTCACTTCATAGAGTGCGCCTGAACGGTTAGGGACTTTGATTTCGATTTGAGAGCCGGGTTGGTGTGCGCCGGTCAATTCGATGTACGTATACAATAAGTCGGTTTCTGTCAGAAAGCCGACAAGTTCATTTTGGCTGACGACCGGCAGGCAGCCGATCTTCTGTTCATAGAACAGCAAGGCGATTTCTTCGACAAAATCGAGCGGGTGGGCGATCATCGGATTTTTGGTCATGATCTCCGATACTTTCTTTTTATACGGTTCGCCTTTCGGGGATACCGTGAACATGGAAGGCATGGCATCTTTCAAGTCGCGGTCAGTGACGATGCCGACCACTTTCCCGTCATCGACGATGGGCGCGTGGCGAATCCGTTTTTCTTCGAACAGATCCAGCACGTCTTGGACGGTCTGGTCTGAGCGCAGCGTGAAAACATCCTTCTTCATGATTTCTTCTACTAACATACAAACACCCCTTTAGTAATCAGTACATATAGCGGTTCATGAAACGCAGCTGGTCGAACTTTTGAATCGACTCGGTATCGACGCGAGAACCGATGCGCGCCATCAGCGTGTTGGCTGGATGCGAGCTGATTTCCGGATCATCCGTGGCGAAATACTCCAGCCCCCCAGCCTGCATCATCTTTTCCATGATCTTGCGGTATTCCCAGACATTCAGCCCGGTTCCTTTTAAATCCCAATGCCAATAATATTCGGTCGTGATGACGATGAAATCGTCAAAGGCATCATCCATCATCGATACTTGCAGCAGTGCTTTGCCGACACCGGCACCGCGATATTTCGGAATGACCTCGATCGCCCCGAGCTCGATCAAGTTTTCCATCTTTCCTTCGGACCAGCGTTCAAGTGGATCGGGGTAGAGGTAGGTGACATACCCGACAATCATGTTTTGGTCACGCGCAATCAATATGCGCCCTTCCGGTAAATCCGCTATTTCCGTGATGGCTTTATGCTGCTGTTCCGGTGGGCGGAAAGCGACCAAGTCCTCATGGAAATCCAGTTCTTTCAATTCCTTAGATGGGACGGGGCCTTCGATGATGAGTGGCCCGTGTTTCGTTTTCAATTCCATCGCATTGTACGTCTTCTTATGTTCCATCATTTCACCGCCTGTGGTTGCAATTAGCTTCATTATACATGAAGGGCGGAAGGAAAAGAAAGTTGCTTGGATAAATACACCGTATTTTCTAAAGAATTAAAATTATTAGCATTTACCTTCCAGGTTGATGTAGAATATAGAGAAACAAAGGGAAAGGGTGATTTATGTGAAAGTGGAAGCGTTACCAGCAAAACCAGGGGAGCATCATTTACATAATTACGAAGAGCAGTCGGCGAGTTTCGATTGGTCGGAAGTTGAAAAAGAGTTCAGCTGGTCTCAAACCGGAAAAATCAATATGGCCCATGAGGCGATTGACCGCCATGCTGAATCGGACCGCAAAAACAAAGTCGCTCTCTATTATAAAGACCAGCATCGTCATGAAACCTATACATTCTATGAGATGAAGCGCATGACGAACCGCGCGGCGAATCTTTTGAAATCGCATTCCGATTTGGAGAAAGGAGACCGCATCTTCATCTTTATGCCGCGTTCTCCTGAACTGTATTTCCTGATGTTCGGTGCATTGAAGATGGGCTTGATCGTTGGGCCGCTATTTGAAGCATTCATGGAAGGGGCAATCTACGACCGTCTGGATGACAGCGACGCCAAAGCGATCATCACGACGCCGGAATTGCTCCCGCGCATCCCGAAAGACCGTCTTCCCAATTTGAAGACGATCTTCCTAGTGGGAGCGGAAGGGGCAGAAGAAAGCGGGGGCCATGTCGATGTGCTCAAGCATCTTGATTCCTGCTCGGATCAATTCGATGTCGAATGGCTGGAAAAAGAAGATGGATTGGTTCTTCATTATACATCCGGTTCTACAGGCAAACCAAAAGGCGTCCTGCACGCGCAATATGCCATGGTGCAGCAATACCAGACAGGTAAATGGGTGTTGGATTTCCAGGAGCAAGATATTTATTGGTGCACAGCTGACCCAGGCTGGGTGACGGGAACGGCTTACGGCGTGTTCTCTCCGTGGCTGAACGGCGTCACGACTGTCATTCTCGGGGGTCGTTTCTCTCCGGATGCCTGGTATCAGGCAATTGAAGATTTTGGTGTCACGGTATGGTATAGTGCCCCGACAGCGTTCCGCATGTTGATGGGCGCAGGTGATGCATTGGTGAAAGAATACGATCTGTCCACATTGCGCCACGTTTTATCCGTGGGTGAGCCGTTGAACCCGGAAGTCGTCAAGTGGGGTGCGCAAGTGTTCGATAAACGGATCCACGATACATGGTGGATGACGGAAACAGGGGCACAAGTCATTTGCAATTACCCATCGATGGCAATCAAGCCAGGCTCGATGGGCAAACCGATACCAGGTGTGCAAGCGGCGATTGTAGATGATCAAGGCAAGGAATTGCCGGCGAATCAAATGGGGAATCTGGCGATTAAAAAAGGCTGGCCATCCATGATGCGCCAAATCTGGAACAACCCGCAAAAGTACGACTCCTATTTCTTGAATGATGAATGGTATGTGTCTGGAGACTCGGCTTATATGGACGAGGATGGGTATTTCTGGTTCCAAGGAAGAGTGGACGATGTCATTATGACGTCAGGCGAGCGTGTTGGGCCATTCGAAGTCGAAAGCAAACTACTCGAGCATCCGGCAGTCGCTGAAGCAGGTGTCATCGGCAAACCTGATCCGGTGCGCGGGGAAATCATCAAAGCGTTCGTCGCGCTTGTTGAAGGCTACGAGCCATCCGATGAACTGATCGAGGACATCCGGCAGTTTGTCAAAAAAGAACTGGCTGCACACGCAGCACCGCGTGAAATTGAATTTAAAGACAAGCTTCCGAAAACGCGAAGCGGCAAAATCATGCGCCGTGTCTTGAAAGCTTGGGAATTGGATCTGCCGACTGGCGATTTGTCCACAATGGAAGATTAAAAAAAGCCCCTCTGCTAAATGCAGAGGGGCTTTTGTCATGCTGCGTCTTCTTCGTTCTCTGGAGTTTCCGTGTCAGGTTCTGACTGCTCTTCTGGTTGTTCCGGTTCTTCCGGTTCTTCAGGTGGTGCTTCTTCCTCTTCTTCTGGTTCTTCTTCCGGTTCTTCTGGAGCTGGAGTTTCTTCGGCTGGTTCTTCCTCAGCCGGTTCTTCTTCCGGCTCTTGTCTTTCTGTTTCTTGCGCTGGCGCCGGAGTTTCTTCTCTTTCAGGTTCCGGTTCCGGGGCAGGAGCAGGTTCTGGTTCAGGAGCAGGTTCCGGTTTTGGCGCTGCAATCGTCACGCCATTGGACGCTGCCGATTGACGGCCTGTAATATCCACTGCGACGACTGTATAAGTTCCAGGGCCAGGTGCGCTAAAGGAGTTA
The DNA here is from genome assembly GCF_003664125.1 of Planococcus citreus. Classification (GTDB taxonomy): domain Bacteria; phylum Bacillota; class Bacilli; order Bacillales_A; family Planococcaceae; genus Planococcus; species Planococcus citreus. The sequence goes on along the minus strand of NZ_RCCP01000006.1, from coordinate 40,790 downwards.
CTGCTCGATTCTGAAACTGAAGCGACTCTGCTACCGCCGCGGAATACACGGTAACCGACGACATCGTTTGAAGCGGAATCGCTCCACGTGATTGTGCGTCCATTGATCGAAGTGCCGACAGGGGCAGGGGCCGCGCTGTCTGCATCGAACTTGGCGCTGGAGACGACGTTGCTGAATCGTGAACTGCCAGGGAATAATTTGCCTGCGTCTCCTCCGAATGGAGCGAGCATGCGATCGACGTATTCTTCTGAAACGCCGAGGCCGCCGCCTGACACAAATTCACTTGGAGTATTTGACAAAGCAGCATAGCGTTTGCCGTTGATGGTCGTGTATGAGCCGCTGCTCAAGCTGTCGTCGCCATCTTTAGGCGTCATGATATCAGCGATGAACAAGTCGGAGCGGACCAAGCCGGCTTTTTTACAAGCTTCGTTCGGAGCGAATCCAGAGATTCCGCAGAACGAGCGGCTGACGATGCCATCTGGTTCCTGGAATTTGTCTCCTGAACCGATAGCGTCAGGTGCGACGTCATAAGTTGCATTCATCAAGTTCGCCCATAATTGGTTGACGCGGACGGATGGCTGCAAGTTTTGGTTTCTGAAATTATCGAGAGAATACTTTTCTTTATCATAGCCGAGCCAAACGCCCATCGTGATGTTCGGGTTATAGCCGACGAGCCAGACATCGCGTGTTTCTTGTGTCGTTCCGGTCTTGCCGGCAAAGTCCGCGTTGAACTTCAGCATGCCGTTTGCGCGATTGGCCGTTCCGCGATCTGTCTTGAAGACATCGCGAAGCATATCGGTCAATACGTAGGAAGCTTGAGGCGTGAAGACGTCTTTCGCTTCGGCTTCATGTTCATAAATGACATTGCCATCTGCATCTTCGATTTTATCGATCATCGTTGTTTCCATATGCTTGCCGCCATTGGCGAGAGCTGCATAGGCATTCGCGACTTCTTCAACAGACCCTTCAATGCCGCCGCCAAGTGCTGAGGAAACGACGCCATCACCTTCATCTACGCGCGAGAAGCCATTGTCGATCAAATATTGGATCGGCATGTCGTCGCGCATTTGAGCAAACAAGCGCAAGGCGGGAAGGTTCTGCGATTGTGCAAGTGCATCGCGTGCCGGCATGATGCCTTGCTCGCTTGTTGGAATGAAGTTCGTTGGTTCATAGCTATTGCCGTTATCGTTCATTGTAAATTTCACATCGACCACCGGGCTGCCGGCGCCGATCAAGCCATTTTCCAAGGCTGGGCCGTAAACGAGCAGGGGCTTAACCGTAGAACCGATCGAGCGATAGGCTTGTGTTGCGTGGTTCAAGTTTTCGATTTCGTGGTCACGTCCGCCAACAAAGCTTAGAATACGGCCGGTGTCGTTTTCCAAAGTAACACTGCCGACTTGTACAGGCAGTTGGCGGGTTTTTGTTTCGCCGTCTTCATCGATATAATCCTCGGATAGGGTCGTGCCGTATCCTTGATAGGCTTTTTGTGTCTTTTCTTGCGCAATATACAGTTCTTTATTGATACTCGAATGGATTCGGTAGCCATTCGACCGCACAGCGCGGTCAGCTAAAATTGCATATTCCTCATAGAGGTTTTGATCCTGGTCCAGTGTTTCAGGATCAATGCCATTTTGCTCGGCCAGCACATCCATGATGATGCGGGTGGCGCGTTTCTCTAACTCTGCAGTTACGAAAGGATGATCTTCGTATGAGCGGGTTTCACCAGTTCTGAAGTCTGCGACAATATCGTACTCCAAAGCTTCTTGATATTCCGCTTCGGTGATATAGCCTGTTTCAAGCATGCGGTACAAGACCGTTTTCATGCGGTTGAGGCCAGGCTCAAGGCCGGCCTCCTCTTTAACTTCACCCCTGTTTGTATATGGTGTGTAACTGAAAGGCGCTTTCGGGATGCCGGCGATGAATGCCGCTTGCGGCAAGTTCAAGTCGCTTGCAGGAACATCGAATATGCCTTTAGCAGCCGTTTCGATCCCTGCGATGTTCGTGCCCGCTGAATTTCGGCCATATGGGATGATATTCAAATAAGCTTCCATAATGTCTTCTTTGTTCATGAATTTCTCAAGACGCATCGCCAAGAGGATTTCTTTCGCTTTGCGTTCATAAGATACTTCGTTTGTCAAAATCTGGTTTTTGATTAATTGCTGGGTCAACGTTGATCCGCCTGATTGGCTGTCCGAATTGGAGACATCCTGGAACAAGCCACGCATGATTGCTTTCGGGACAATTCCTTCATGTTCAAAGAAATACTCATCTTCAGTAGCTAGGACTGCATCGATAGCCACATCGGAGACATCTTCCAAAGTCGTTTCTTCGCGGTCAAGGTCGGTTTGCAGTTTGCCAAGGTAGGTATTGTCGGCAAAGTACAATTGGGAAGTTTCTTCATAGCTATAGATGTCCGACAGCATTTCCTCTTCAGTCCGCAGCTGTTCTTCGTCCACCAGTGAAGCGAAATAGCCGGCTCCTGCCGATGCGGCAAACACGCCGCCCGCCACCAGTATAATAGCTAGAATGATTGCCAAATTCCAAATGACGCCCGTCGTGATTTTAAAACGCCTAAACCACTTATGGGAAGTCCATCTATCGGTTGTTTCCTCTGCCTTCAATAACCATCTTCTAAATTTATCTTGCACATTATCCCCCTCCTAAAAATCTTTTTCATTATAGCATAATCCGATAATTGAAACGAAAGATATTGACAATCTTTAGGATTCGAGTACACTACATAATAGAATCTTCATAATCAAACGGAGAACGGCCCCCAGTAGGGCATGCAATTTTGAAACCAGAGAGCCGGTGGATGGTGCAAACCGGCCAAAATGCATGCGTCGAATTACAGGCCTGGAGTTTGCGGAAGTGCCCCGTCTGGCACGTTCAAGTGGGAGGATGTGTCCTCCAAGCTGGGTGGTACCGCGCATATGCGTCCCTGCATGAATTTCATGCAGGGGCTTTTTTGTGTCCCGGCAATCAGGTGAAGCAGATAAAGGGAGGAAATTTACATGACAAATGCATTAATCGACGATTTAAACTGGCGTGGGCTTCTGTACCAGCAAACAGACGAAGAAGGAATGGCAGAAGTGCTAGACCAGGAAAAAATTTCACTGTATTGCGGTGTCGACCCGACTGCCGACAGCATGCACATCGGCCATATCGTGCCGCTTTTGACTTTGCGCCGTTTTCAATTGCACGGCCATCGCCCGATCCTTTTGGTGGGCGGGGCAACCGGCATGATCGGGGATCCATCTGGACGCAACGAAGAGCGCCAATTGCAATCGACGGAACAGATCGACCGCAATGTCGATTCGATCAAAAAGCAAATGGAACAGATCTTTGACTTCCAGACGGAGAACGGGGCGAAAATGGTCAATAACCGCGACTGGATCGGCGGCATGAGCGTCATCGAGTTCCTGCGCGATTTCGGTAAATTAATTTCCGTCAATTACATGCTGGCGAAAGATTCGGTCGCATCGCGTCTCGAAGGCGGAATTTCGTTTACGGAGTTTTCCTATACCTTAATCCAAGCGATCGACTTCAACCATCTTTACAATGAATACAATTGCCGCGTTCAAATCGGCGGGTCGGACCAGTGGGGCAATATCACCTCAGGTCTCGAAGTGATCCGCAAGACGCACGAAGAAGAAGCGAAAGCGTTTGGCATTACAATCCCGCTTGTAACAAAAGCGGACGGCACAAAATTCGGCAAGACGGCGGGTGGCGCAGTTTGGCTTGATGCGAAAAAGACCTCCCCTTACGAGTTCTACCAGTTCTGGATCAATACGGCTGATGCAGATGTCGTGAAATACTTGAAGATTTTCACGTTCCTCGAAAAACAGGAAATCGAAGCACTCGCCGAAAGTGTTGAAACGGAAGCGCATCTCAGAAAAGCGCAAACCGTGCTCGCGGAAGAAATGACCAAGCTCATTCACGGGCAAGAAGCACTCGCAGATGCCCAGCGCATCACAAAAGCATTGTTCAGCGGCGATCTGAAAAGTTTGAGCGCAGACGAAATGAAAGCGGCGTTCAAAGACGTTCCTTCTGTCGAGATGACGAAACAAGCGAAGCCGATCGTCGATTTGATTGTCGACAGTAAAGTATCTCCTTCGAAACGCCAAGCACGTGAAGATATCACGAACGGTGCGATTTCGATTAACGGCGAGAAAATCCGCGACCTGGAATACGTGGTTGATGAAAAAGACCGTTTGGATGACGAATTCGCGATCGTCCGGCGTGGCAAGAAAAAATACCATATGATCCATTTCGTTTAAACACTGACGCCGCCAGCATTTGCTGGCGGCGTTTTTTGATGTTGTGAAATGTTTAGCGCATCTTCGATGGGGAAACATATATCACTAAGATGCATGAACAGGATTCCAAAATATGAAATGGAGGGCGAGTAATATGTCACGAGTGGTCGGATCATACGGTACGGAAATGGAAGCGGTGGAAGTCATCGAAGATCTTCAGCGGCAAGGCTACCGCGACGAAGACATTTCAGTGCTCAGTAAAGATAAGGGTGATGTAGAGCGCGTAACAGAAGAAACTGGGACGCAGGCCGGTGAAGGAGCCGCTGCCGGTGCCGCTACAGGCGGAGCGCTCGGCGGTCTCGGCGGCGTCTTGGCCGGCCTTGGCGCGCTGGCAATTCCGGGCATCGGGCCAATCGTTGCAGCTGGCCCGATTGCAGCCGGTTTGACAGGCGCAGCAGCGGGAGCGGGCGTTGGTGGGATTGCCGGCGCTTTAATTGGCCTTGGCGTCCCTGAAGACGAAGCAAAAAGCTACGAAGAACAGTTTAAAGAAGGGCACATTCTCGTACTAGTGGAAGACGATGAAGCGAAACAGCCCGACCGCAATGATGTGGACCGGTTTACAGAAAATGATGATCCATTGATCGGTACCGAACGCTCAACAAATATTCGCGGTGATGCCGGGCCGGGGCGCGACCGGCTGTAAAGTTGGATAGACGAAAAAACCCCGCGGCGCTGTTATGCGCCGTGGGGTTTTTGGGGTCTTGCATTATACATGCGATTGCTTTTCTTTAATGAATGAAGGGAGCGGGAAATCCGCGAATGCTTGTGGATGGACCAATTTGCCGAGTTTGATGGCCCCTTCGATCAACCTGGGGGATGGCCGGCAGAATAAAGCCTCTTCCATCACATGGATATGTTCGATCGCTTTCATCGATTTCCAATCCGGGCGTTTCAAGACAAGTTCTGGTTTGACTTTCGAGGTCATGATGCCGACCCAAGCGAGCAAAATATAGTCCGGATTGCGTTGTTTAACGGCATCCCAATCTGTTTGGATGTTCGCCGGTTCCTCATCTTCGAAACAATTGCGGGCGCCGACAAGCCGGCTGATTTCGCTGAGCCAATTGACGCCTCCCGGGGTGAAGACGGGTTTTGGCCACCATTCCCAGTAGAGGGACGGAGAGGACGTGGCGCTGTCGCCTCGTTTTTTCAATTCGGCGATCGCTGCGTCATATTCCGCGAGAACCGCTGAGCTGTCGAAGTGAATGGCTTCGGCGACCGTTTCCAGATCATTGCGGATGTCCGCGAGCGATTGCGGGTCCAGGATAAGGTGCGGAATGTTGCGTTTTTCGAGCTCTTCAATATTTTTTTCCATGCCGGGCACGCTGAGCGATGCCAGGACGATGTCTGGCGCAAGGGCTTCGACTTCATCCATGCGTATTGAGAGATCCGGCCCCAGACGCGGAAGCCGTTCGATGCTCTTCGGCCAGTCGGAATAATCATCGACGCCGACCAGCAGATGATCGGCTTTCAAAAAAGCGAGCAACTCGGTATTGCTTGGGCAAATGGATACGATTCGCATAAAGACGCCTCCTTTATATGGCTACAGTGTAGCATAGCCCGCGAGAGGAATCGACGACATAAAAGGAGTTGGCGCTATTTTGAGGGGAAGTTTAGAATACATTATAGAGAATAGAGGCCGAAAGCGAATTCGGGATATAGCGCCGGTATGGTCAAGAAAGGGGTCAGCGCGATGATAAACAAAGGGAAAATCATCTTATTAAATGGTGTTTCCAGTTCAGGAAAATCTTCTTTAGCTAAGCTGTTGGCAACAAAATTGGAAGGGTATTTCCATTTTGGCATTGACGACTTTGATCTAGTAATCGAGAAAATGGAAAATCGCAACACGTCAAAGTTGATACCCATTCCGACAGAAGTGTTTTTTCACGAGACTGTAAAGCTGTTTTCGGATAAAGGCATCCACTTGATTGTCGATCAAATCCTTCATGATGAGGAAACGATTTCCCATCTTGTATCTGTATTGAAGGAATATCCGGTGCTTTTTATAGGCATCCATTGCAGTGTAGAGGAAATCGACAGGCGGGAAAAGAACAGAGGGAACCGAATAATTGGGCAAGGACGGGCGCAATTGGAGTTTGTCCATCGCCAAAATGAAACCTATGACATTGAAGTCAATACAATGGAAACCTCTCTTGAAGTGGCTGCAGAGAGGATCGTTGCAAGGATAATGGATGGGGAAGCAATTGGCGGATGGACGAATTTTAGTGAAAGTTGGAGTAAAAAGCTGGCCGAAGAATAATTGCCATAGAAAATAGAAAAAACCCTCCAGGCGAACCTGGAGGGTTTTCGTCAATCGATTAACGTGAGTAGAACTCAACGATCAATTGTTCGTTGATTTCAGCAGACAATTCGCTGCGCTCTGGGAGACGGACGAATGTGCCTTCTTTTTTGTCAGCGTCGATTGAAACGTATTCTGGAACGAAGCTGTTAACTTCGATCGCTTCGTTAACAACATCAAGGTTGTTGGACTTTTCGCGGAAAGCGATTGTTTGTCCTGGTTTCACAGCGTAAGACGGGATGTCTACACGTTTGCCATCAACAAGGATGTGGCCGTGGTTTACCAATTGGCGGGCTTGGCGGCGAGTGCGCGCAAGGCCGAGGCGGTAAACGACGTTGTCAAGGCGTGTTTCAAGCAAGATCATAAAGTTCTCGCCGTGTTTGCCTTCCATTTTACCAGCTTTGTTGAACAAAGTTTTGAACTGGCGTTCGTTAACTCCGTACATGAAGCGTAGTTTTTGTTTTTCTTGCAATTGCAAACCGTATTCAGAAACTTTACGGCGTTGGTTAGCACCGTGTTGACCTGGTGCGTAAGGGCGTTTTTCGAGTTCTTTACCTGTGCCGCTCAAAGAAATTCCAAGGCGACGTGACAGTTTCCATGCTGGACCTGTATAACGAGACATAATGAGTCTCCTCCTCTAATTTGGTTTTTAGAGTAAAATAAAAACCAGATGTATTCATGCTGTAAGCCATTTTGTTTTCATGTACCTTCGCTCAGCAGCCAAGAGTTACGCGATACACCTCTGTCTAGACGAAAGCACCGGAAACCCGGTTCACGCTTTTCTGGACAAGGAACAAAATGGGCAAACCCGCACATACAACTGCTGCGATTATTTTACACAAAGGCTAGTATACCCGATATCGACTGCGGCAGTCAATGGATAATGGGCAAGAAGCGCAGAAATGGCACTTTCTTTTTTTGCGTTCTCAGAGTAAAATGGAGATAGTTGTAAATGTAAGCGCTTTCTATTTTTGTTGAGGGGTGTATGAATGATGAGACAAAAGAAAAAGTTTGAAACAGCAGTGATTCATGAGGGTTATGACAGTTCTGTGCATCATGACAGTTTGGCTACGCCGCTTTATCAAACGTCCACGTATTCGTTCGCGAATGCCGAACAGGGAGAAGCCCGTTTTGCTGGGGAGCAGGACGGAAATATTTATTCGCGCCTCGGCAATCCGACAGTGCGCGTCTTGGAACAGCGCATGGCGGAGATCGAAGGCGGGGGAGGCGCACTGGCATTTGGGTCGGGGATGGCCGCAGTCAGTGCGATCCTTGTCCATTTGACGAAAGCAGGCGACCACGTGCTGTGTTCGCGTGGTATTTACGGCTGCACATTCGGGTTATTGGAAATCATGGAAGACAAGTACGGCATTACGCATTCGCTCATTGCGATGACGACTGAAGAACAAATCGAACAGGCGATCCGTCCGGAGACGAAAGTCATTTATGTCGAAACGCCAATCAATCCGACGATGGAACTTGTCAATTTACGCGCGGTTGAAGCCGCTGCACAAAAACATGGCTTACGGGTGGTTGTCGACAATACGTTCAGCTCGCCGTATCTGCAGAATCCGCTCGAGTTCGGCGCTGATTTCGTACTTCACAGCGCGACCAAGTATTTGAACGGCCATGGCGATGTCGTCGGCGGTGTACTCGTCGGGGCAGATGCGGAGGAAATGCAAATGATCCGCATGACCGTCCAGAAAGATTTCGGGGGCATCATGTCACCGTTTGATGCCTGGCTGTTGATCCGCGGATTGAAGACTTTGCATGTGCGGATGGACCGCCATATCGACAATGCGGAAAAGGTCGTCGCGTTTCTCCAGGGCGAACAGGCGGTCAAGCGTATTTTGTATCCATTTGATGCTGGACACCCGCAAGTGTCGATTGCCAAAGACCAGATGCGCCGCGGCGGCGGATTGATCTCGTTCGAGCTAGAAGGCGGAAAAAAACAAGCGCAGGAATTTTTGAATGCCTTGTCGCTCATCAAGATTGCCGTAAGCCTGGGGGATGCCGAAACCTTGATCCAGCATCCGGCAACGATGACCCATGCGGTCGTGCCTCCGGAAGAGAGGGAACGGATGGGCATCAGCGATTCACTCGTGCGCTTGTCGGTCGGGCTTGAGAACGTCGAGGATTTAATGGCCGATCTTGAGCAGGCTTTCGCTCAAATCAAATCCAATTTGCAGGAAATCTAAAAAAGATCCCGGCAGATAGTCTGCCGGGATCTTTCATGCGTTTAGATGTGCTTCAATAAGGTTTCTGCAAACTTTTCAAGCCCGGTGCGGTCTTCGTCCGTAAAACGGGCAAGTTCCGGGCTATCGATGTCGAGCACGCCGTAAGCTTCGCCGTCTTTGAATAGCGGTACGACGATTTCCGAACGGGAAGCAGCATCGCAGGCAATGTGGCCAGGAAAAGCATGGACATCATCGATGAGCATCGTTTCATTTTTGTCGATGGCCGTGCCGCATACCCCTTTTCCGACCGGGATGCGGACACAAGCCGGCATTCCCTGGAATGGGCCAAGGACAAGCTCGCCGTCTTCCATCAAATAAAATCCGACCCAATTGATGCGGTCAAGGAATTGGCCAAGCAATGCAGAAGCATTCGATAAATTGGCGATGCGGTTCGGTTCGCCTGCAAGAAGGGCGTCCAATTGTTTATTGAGCAGGTTGTATTGCTCTTCGCGTGTGCCGCTGTAAGTGGATGTAGCAAACATGGAATCATCTCATTTCTAAAAGTTTCTATTTAATAGTGTTCAGTATAAAAGCGATCCGCGTATTTGTGCAAGCCTTCAGCACTATGGGCATCGGACCCGAAGACGAGCGGTATGCCGAGTGTACGTGCATAGGAGATATAAGGCTCCGGCGGATAGAATTCCAGGCAGCCTGGTTTTGACAGCCCCGCGGAATTGACATCCAGTTCATAGCCATGTTCTTTTATCATTCTGAGGATTTTACGGATGCGCGCATCGTCATCGATTTGTTCCTGATGGACGTGCTGAAATTTATGGCATAAAGTCGGATGGCCGATGCGATTCGGTTTATGGGGCCCGAGGTCTGCCAATATGGAAGCTTCGACCGTATCATAATACAGGTCGTAAACGGCTTGTACAGAACCCATGTCTTTTGCAAGGTCCATAAATACTTCCGCACTGAAGTCAGAGCAGATCCAGCGGTCTTGATAGCGCAGAAAATGGACCGACAGAATGGCGTCGTCCAGTTTTGGCCCTGCTTGTTCGAGCAGTTGTGCTGTCTGTTTTTCGAAGCCTTCGATAAAATCCACTTCCAGGCCGCTGCGGATCCGCATACCTGGCGCTTGCGCTTTGGCCTTATCGAGCGCTTCGAAATAGGCTGGCAACTCGCCCAATTCCATGCCGCTGTCTTGATCGGGCGTCGTATCTATAAAGCCGGCAGGCAGAGGGGCGTGCTCGGTAAAGCTGATATCCGAGAATCCACTTTTTTCCGCTTTTTCGATATAAGCCCAGAACGGGTCGCTTGTTCCATGGGGGCAGAATGGGGTATGGATATGGCCGTCGCGTTTATTCATAAAGTTCACCATCTTTTCAATTTGATAAAATTATTCCCTGTTTTCTTCTAATTTGGCAAACAAAAGAGTAGAATACATGTTAAAATAAAAGAATCATTAAACATACTTATGTAACCGGTAATGTATTTGGAACAGGGGGCTAAATGACTTATGATGGAGTATATCATCATTGCGGTCATCATTCTATTGGCGCTGCTTATCATCGGCATGGTGTTTCGAAAAAAACACAATGCGGAAATCGAGCGTCTGGAACAACTGAAACTGCAACTAAAAGAGAAACCAATTATGGAAGAACTTACTAAAGTGAAACAATTAAACTTGAACGGCCAGACAGAGGAAATGTTCGAGCGCTGGCGTAATAAATGGGACGAAATCATGGATGTCGATATCCCGAAAATAGATGCAACACTCTATGACGCAGAAGAATCGATCAAGCGCTTTAACTTCCCGAAGGCTTCCAAGCTTGAAAAACAAGCCGAAGTGAAAATAGATGACGCCGACCAGCAAATCGCGGTCATCTTCGCGGAACTGGACGAGTTGATCGGCAGCGAAGAGAAAAACCGCAGCGAGATGGATTTGATTCAGGACAAATACGTTCGCGCCCGCAAAAACTTGCTCGCGCATAAGTCTTCGTACGGCGCAGCTGCCGGTCCGCTTGAGAAGCGCTTGGAGTCATTCGTCCAACGCTTTGAGGAATACGACCAGTTGACGGATGAAGGCAATTACTTAAGAGCGCGTGAGACGGTCATCAATCTATCGGCTGACAGCGCACAAGCCTTTATGCTGGTAGACGATATCCCGATGATGCTGACGGAAATCGATGAGAAGATTCCACAGGATTTGGCGCAACTGCGCCAAGGCAAACAAGAAATGGAAGAGCAGTCGTATTACCTCAACCATCTTGGGTTGACCGAAAAGATCGAAGAAATCGAACAAGAGCTGGCTGTCTTGAAAAAACAACTGGAAACTTTGGAAGTAACCGATAGCAAGAACCGTGTCGACGAAATAAAAGACCGAATCGATGCCATGTACGACCTGCTTGAAAAAGAAGTAGCGGCAAAACATTATATCGACCAGCATTTGATGGACACAGAGCGCCACCTGCAAGTGGTCGCGCGCGATACCCAGGAACTGGAAGAAGAAAGCCGTTATGTGCAGCATAGCTATAAAATCACGGACCAAGAAGCGGCAATTCCGAAGACTTGCTTAGAGAAAGTCGAACAGCTTGCAAAGCGCTTTGAACTATTGGCGAACCGGTTGGAAGAAGACCAATCCGCCTATTCAAGCCTCCAAGATGAATTGATGCACATCCGTGAAGATTTGACGATCGTCGATTCCACGCAGATGGACTTTACCGATGCATTGAAAAACTTGCGCGTCGAGGAAAACAAGGCCCGCATTCATGTGGAGGAACTGAGGCGCCGCCTTCAAGAGACGGACCGCATGTTGCATAAAGCGAATATCCCGGGTATTCCGGAAGACATGGATGTCCGTCTCGAGGAAGCCGAAGAGCATTTGTTTGTCGCGATGCGCGCGCTTCGCGAAGTGCCCCTTAATATGAAGCTAGTCGATAATTATATGGAACAGGCAGAAACGAGTATTACGGATGTGGAGATCAAAGCAAAAGAAATGGTCGAAAACGTCTTGCTAGTGGAACGCATTATCCAGTACGGAAACCGTTACCGGAAGACGAATCCACAGCTTCACGCCCATCTTTTGGAAGCGGAAGAATCGTTCCGCCAAATGCGCTATACGAAAGCGCTCGAAGAAGCGGCGACGGCTGTCGAGAATTTTGAACCCGGTTCGATGAAACGCATTGAAGTGCTCGTAAAAGATAAGGACTAAGAAAATAACGAAACCACCAGCAGATAAGCTGGTGGTTTTCTTTTCGGAGGGATTGCAAATGATTTATTTGGATAATAGCGCAACGACCGAACCCGACCCGCAAGTGCTCGAAACCTATGTAAAGGCGAGCAGCCGCTATTTCGCGAATCCGGCTTCGCTGCATCGCCTGGGAAACGAAGCGGAAGATTTACTCGAGTCGGCGCGCAGCCAGATCAAAGGCCTGCTCGGCTATGGGCGCATAATTTTCACATCCGGCGGCACCGAAGCGAATAACCTGGCGATTCGGGGGGCCGCTCATGCCAATCAAGAAAAAGGGCGGCACATCATCTCGTGCAAAACCGAACACCCATCGGTTTTGGAACCGTTGAAGCAACTCGAAAAAGAAGGATTTGAAATCACGCTGCTTTCAGTCGATAGAAAAGGCGCGATCGATCTCGCTGACCTGCAGCAGGCGCTTCGGGTAGATACAATTCTCGTCAGCCTGATGCAAGTCAATAATGAAATCGGCACGATCCATCCGCTGGCAGACATTCGGCGCATGCTTAACAACCACCGGGCGCTGTTTCATGTTGACGCCGTGCAAGGCGCCGGTAAACTGCCACTAAGTGAGCAAGAGATGCCGGATTTACTGACCGTCTCTGCACATAAGTTCCATGGGTTGAAGAACAGCGGGGTTTTGGCCGTCCATAAGGCGGAACTCGAACCGATCTTGTTCGGCGGCGGCCAAGAAGGTGGACTTCGCAGTGGCACGGTCTCGGTTCCGAATGCTGCAGCATTGGCAAAAGCATTGCGCCTTGCAACACCAAACCCTGATCATCTAGAATGGAATGCGGAATTGCGCAGCTTTTTCGCTGGATACAAAGACATTTTCATCGTCAGCCCATCCAGTGCAGCGCCGCATATCCTGGCTGTGGCGATCAAGGATGTGCGCGGGGAGACTTTAGTCGGTGCCTTGCAGCAAGAAGGCGTCATCGTTTCCACTTCGAGCGCCTGTTCTTCCAAGAATAAGCAGGCAAGCCACGTCATTGAAGCAATCGGCTTGCCGCGCGAATACCGTGACGGCACAATCCGCATCAGCTTTGGCGCTATGACCACCCATGAAGACATCAGCGAATTGAAGAAACGTTTCCATAAAGCGCATCAATTGATCAAAGGAGTCGAACAATCATGAAAACCAATCAAATACTTATCCGCTACGGCGAGCTGTCGACAAAAGGCCGCAACCGAAAAGCGTTCATTTCACGGCTCCGCAATAATATACAGACTTTATTCGCAGGCACGCCGACTTTGCGCATCAAAGCCGAACGCGACCGGATGTTCCTATTCTGCGACGACGAACAAGGCATGGAAGACATTGTGTCTCGCCTTCCTTATGTGTTCGGCATCCAGTCGTTCAGCCCTGTGACACAGACGAGCCTGGAATTGGATGAGATGAAGCATACTGCTTTGTCGATCGTCAGCAAGATGGATACCAAGGACAAGAGCTTTAAAGTTTCCGTCAAAAGGCCAAACAAGGAATTTCCCTACGAAAAACCGGAGATCATGCGCACAATCGGGGGATATGTACTCGGTAATACGCCTGAGCTGACAGTCGCGATGAGAAATCCTGACATCGACTTGAGTGTTGAAATCCGCCAAGATGCCGCTTATATGATGGCTGAAACGATCCAAGGCGCAGCCGGATTGCCGATTGGCGCAGGTGGCAGGGCGCTATTGATGCTGTCAGGGGGAATTGACAGCCCTGTTGCGGGATATCATATGCTCAAGCGGGGAGTCAGGCTTGAATTGATCCACTTCTTCAGTCCGCCGTTTACGACCGAGCGTGCAAAAGAGAAAGTGCTCGATCTTGCCGAGAAATTGAGCGGCTTTGGGTCTCCTGTCACCTTGCACATCATTCCGTTCACAGAAATCCAGCAGGAAGTCCATAAGCAAGTGCCGGACAATATCACGATGACGTCCACGCGCCGGATGATGATGCGCATAGCGGATGCCGTGCGCGCAAAAACCGATGCCAAAGCAATCATTACCGGCGAAAGCCTTGGCCAAGTCGCCAGCCAGACGCTTGAGAGTCTGCAAGCTATAAACGCAGTGACAAACACGCCGATTTTGCGCCCCTTGATCGCACAGGACAAACTTGAAATCATCGAAACGGCGCAAGCGATCGGCACATACGATATTTCCATCCGACCATATGAGGATTGCTGCACGATCTTCACGCCGGCCAACCCGAAAACGAAACCAAAAACCGATAAAGTAGAGCATTACGAGAGCTTTGTATCATTCGACGAAATGATCGACCGAGCGGTAGCAGAGCGCGAGATCATCGAATTCCCAAGAAAGAAGCAACAGCGTTTCGAAGACTTGCTGTAATCCGATTCACTCGAAAAGCCCAGCCAAGAACAGAAAGTTTGTTCTTGGCTGGGCTTTTGTTATGACATAAATTCGTTATTCTATTAGAACGATCACTTGAAATATTGATATTGGTTTTGGAAAGAAATCACTAGTGTCAAATTAATTAAGTTAGAAAATCAATTGAAATTGAAGTCGCTGCGTTTTAAATAATTATTTTGAATAATTAAATATCTATTGTATAATAATATAAGAATAATATTAGTTCATTGGCAAAGGGGAGATTGGAATGAAACGCGAACAATTGCTGGCACCTGAAAACTATAATTTGGTGGAAGAATTCGAACGCTTTGCGACTGGGGACGGGCGCAAAGCGATCATTTGGGAAAATGAGCAAGGGGAAAAGAAGGAACTTACATATGACGAATTAATTCAACAAGCAAACCGTGCAGCGAACAGCTTCGAGAAAGCTGGCCTAAAAAAAGGCGATGTCGTATTGGTCATGGTGCCTCGCCTCGTCGAAGCCTATGTAGTTTACACTGGGGCATTGAAAGCAGGGCTCGTCGTCATTCCAAGTTCTGAAATGCTGCGGGCGAAAGACATCTCTTACCGGCTGAATCATAGCGAAGCCAAAGCGGTCATCGCGTATGAACCGTTTCTGGGCCAATTCGAGGGAGTCGCCGAAATGGATGGGCTGACGAATTTCGTCATCGGCCAAGGATCGGATTCCTGGATTTCATTGACGGACGAAATGGCTTTAGCTTCTGATCGTTACGAAGCGGCACCGACCAAGAATGACGATATGGCGTTTCTCTCCTACACATCGGGGACGACCGGCAATCCTAAAGGCGTTGTCCATAGCCATGGCTGGGCGTATGCACATTTGCGCACCTCTGCAGAGCATTGGCTCGGGGCAAAAACAGGGGATCTGGTCTGGGCGACGGCGAGCCCGGGCTGGCAAAAATGGATCTGGAGCCCGTTCCTCGCGACACTTGGAAGCGGGGCGACGGCATTTGTCTACAACGGCAAATTCGACCCGGCAGTATACTTGGAGTTGCTGGAACAGCGGAAAATCAATGTGCTGTGCTGCACGCCGACAGAATACCGCTTGATGGCGAAGCAAAAAGATTTGGCGAAATACGATTTAAGCGCGCTTCACAGTGCCGTGTCAGCCGGCGAACCCTTGAATGCTGAAGTGATCGATGTGTTCCGGAAGCATTTCGAGTTGGATGTACGCGACGGCTATGGGCAGACCGAGAACACCTTGCTTGTCGGCACGATGAAAGGCACAGAGGGGCGCACAGGTTCGATGGGCAAACCGACACCAGGCAACCGGGTGGAAATCATCGACGATAACGGCGAGCCTTGTGCAGTTGGAGAAGTCGGGGATATCGCTGTGCATGTCGAGACGCCGGCGCTGTTCAAGGAATATTTCAAAGACGCCGAGCGGACGCAAATGCAGTTCCGCGGTGATTATTATGTAACGGGCGACAAAGCGTCGAAAGACGAAGACGGCTTTTTCTGGTTTGAAGGGCGCGGCGATGACATCATCATTTCTTCAGGCTACACAATCGGGCCATTCGAAGTGGAAGATGCGCTCGTCAAGCATCCCGCCGTACAGGAATGCGCCGTCGTCGGTTCACCGGATGAAATCCGCGGGACGATCGTGAAAGCGTTCGTCGTCTTGACTCAAGGACATGAGGGCGGAGAAGAGCTCGTCAAGGAACTCCAGAACTACGTTAAGGAATTGACGGCGCCGTATAAATATCCGCGCGCGGTCGAGTTCCGCAGCGAGTTGCCGAAAACCGCATCCGGCAAGATCCGCCGCGTCGAACTGCGGCAAGCTGAAAACGCAAAAAAATAATAATTTAGCCAAAAGCCTCCGCTCATACCGGGGGCTTTTGCTGTATTTACTTTCCAATAGGGCAGGCATATAATGGGTCTATTATTTCGTGAATAAAAATATTTTAAGAATGGTGCGCGATGCGAAGATGACTGAAGAGAAAAAAGGAACATTGCTGACGATTTTAACTTATACGATTTGGGGATTTCTCCCGATATTCTGGAAACAAGTCGACCATGTGCCCGCTGATGAATTATTGGCCGGCCGTATTTTCTGGGCGTTTTGGCTGACGCTTGGCTTTATCGTGCTGACAGGAGGCGGCAAGCGGTTCGTGGAAGATATCAAGTCTTTATGGAAGTCGAAGAAAACCTTCTTCCTGCTCATGCTCGCTTCGTTTCTCATTTCGGCTAACTGGTTCTTCTATATTTATGCCGTGACCAACGACCGGATCGTCGAAACGAGCCTCGGCTATTACATCAATCCGCTGATTTCCGTGCTGCTCGGCTCGTTCTTTCTAAAGGAAAAGCTGTCGCCGGCGGTAAAAATTGCGTTCGTGCTTGCGGCAATAGGCGTCTCGGTGATCACGATTTCCTATGGGACGCTGCCTTGGCTGGCACTCGGCATGGCGTTCAGTTTTGCGTTCTACGGATTGATCAAGAAGACCATCCAATTGAATGCGTTAAGAGGCCTTGCAATCGAGACACTGTTCGTGCTGCCGTTTGCGACCGCCTACTATGTCTATTTGTTTTCGATCGACCGTGCGGCATTCCTGCATAGCGGCGTGTCGACCGACTTGCTCGTCATCCTTAGCGGCTTTTTGACTGCTTTGCCGCTTCTGTTGTTTGCCATGGGGGCGCCGCTCATTCCTTTATACATGATCGGCTTCCTTCAATACATTGCCCCGAGCTTGATGTTGTTGATCGGCGTCTTCCTTTATGGGGAGAAATTCGGCTTAATATCGGTCATTTCCTTCTCGTTTATCTGGAGTGCTTTGATCTTGTTCACGGGATCGAAAATTGTGGAGGCGAGGCGGACAAGGAAGAACCGCCATTTAGTTGGTGCCGAATTTAGCGGAAAGTGAAACATTTTGAATGCTACTGCGTATAGTTAAATGGAATACTTAAGGAGGGAACTGAAACATGATGAACACAAAACGATGGATTGCCTTGCTGGCCGCTGCTGCTTTGCTGGTGATATCTCTAGTCATTAACTCGGCTTTTTCAGTGCTGCAATCGGATTTCACTTCAGGCTTTGACGATTGGACAGGCATGGAACAGACGGCTTTAAGCGAACAAGTGGTGGAGTCAGGCGATACGTCCAACCGGATTGCCGTATTGAATGTGGACGGGGCGATCCAAGATACAGGGGAGTCTTCCGTATTTGCCGCTGCTGGCTATAACCATGATTTGTTCATGGAGCAATTGCAGGCTGTTAAGGAAGACAGCAGCGTCAAAGGCGTTGTGCTGCAAGTCAACTCCCCAGGTGGAGGGGTCGTTGAGTCCGCTCAGATCCACGATAAGATAAAGGAGATTCAGGAGGAAACCGGCAAGCCGCTGTACGTTTCGATGGGTGCCATGGCTGCATCAGGCGGTTATTATATTGCCGCGCCAGCTGAAAAAATCTTCGTCAGCGAAGAAACCTTGACAGGATCGATCGGCGTTATCATGCAAAGTGTCAATTATGGCGAATTGGCAGAACGCTACGGCGTGGATTTTGTCACCATCAAATCGGGGCCATACAAAGACATCCTGAGCCCGACACGTGAAATGACAGAAGAAGAACGTGCGCTTTTACAAGACATGCTCGACAGTTCATATGAAGAATTTGTCGATGTTATCGAAGAAGGGCGCGATATGACCGAAGCGGAAGTGAAGGAATACGCGGACGGGCGCATCATGAACGGCCGCCAAGCAGTTGAAGCGAACCTTGCGGACGACTTCGGCTTTGCAGAAGATGTCATCCAGGCGATGCGCGATGATTTCGATCTAGCCGATGCCGAAGTTTTCGAGTACGGTGCAGGAGATGACTGGTCCTCACTTTTCGCGATGAAGGCAGGCTCATTTTTCGGCATGGACATGGAAACGAAGTTCATCTCGGATATGCTGTCCCAAAACAGCGGGCCGCGCATGATGTATCTATACGGTGAAAACTAAGGAGGTGGAGAAGCATGACTGATCACGTCAACAATGATGGGGCGGAGCGAGCGGCTGCAACTCCGCCGGTCCGGCCGGAAAACGATCAGATTCTTTTTTATGAACGCAAGCCGGCTGGTTTCTGGATGCGCTTCTGGGCGTATTTGATCGATGTCCTGGTTATTTCGGCAGTTTCTTCTATTTTGATCCGCCCGTTGTTTGCGCTCTTCGGGTGGGAAACGGCTGAAACGGCATGGTACGCGCCTTATGCGATTTTGACAGCGATTGTCTTTTACGGTTATTTTGTCTTAATGACCAAATTTTTCGCGCAGACGGTCGGCAAGATGATTTTCGGCCTGCGTGTTGTTTCACTGAAAACGGATCGTTTATCCTGGTCGACTTTATTGTTCCGCGAATGGATCGGACGCTTTATTTCAGTAACAATTTTGCCTTTGTATTGGATTGTCGGCTTTACGCCATTGAAACAAGGTGTACATGATTTTATCGCGGATACGACCGTTGTTCACGAGGAATCCTACCGCAAACAGCAGATGGCGAGGAAGCGTTTGGAAGGGTCTCGGTTGCAAGAGAGTGAAAGCATTTAGTATGATAAAGGTAATCTGAAAGGGAGGCGTTGCAATTTGGTACAAATCACATTCAAGCAAAACCCTGTAACATTGCCAGGCAATGAAGTGAAAGTGGGCGATGAGGCACCGGATTTCACGGCGCTATCGAATAGCCTTGAACCGAAGACCTTACACGATTTCAAAGGCAAAGTGCTTTTGGTCAGTGTCGTTCCATCACTCGATACAGGAGTATGTTCCGATCAGACAAAACGCTTCAGCGATGAAGCGGCATCACTCGGAGAAGACGTCGAAGTGCTGACGGTTTCCTGCGACTTGCCATTCGCGCAGAAGCGCTGGACAGAAATTAACGGTGTAGACTCGATCACGACATTGTCTGACCATCGTGACCTTTCGTTCGGTGAAGCGTATGGATTGACGATGCAGGAATTGCGTTTGTTGGCACGTTCCATTTTCGTAGTCGACACAGACGGAAAAGTTGCATATGTGGAATACGTGGCAGAAGGCACCGATCACCCTGATTACGACAAAGCACTCGAAGCAGTTAAAGAGCTGACAAACTAATACCAGGAAACCCACTCTTGCCGAGTGGGTTTCCTTATTGAGGACGGAGATTTATGAATTCATCGATGGAAAGCATTTTTACGGCGATTGACAATGAAACGGTATCGATCCAAAAACAGGAAGAAAATTCCTATTTGGAAAGTTTGCTTACGACGACCGAGCGCTGGCTGGACGGGCAATTGACTATCGCACAAGACGCAACGAAAGAAGATATGCGAAAAGCGATCCAGCTGTCGATTTTGAAAGGCATGAAAGAGCATGTCCAGCCACATCACCAGATGACGCCGGATGCTCTCGGCTTGCTGATTGGCTACTTGGTAGAGCTATTCGTCAAGGAACAACAAGCGACTGTCCTGGATCCAGCTGCGGGCACGGGCAATCTGCTGTTTACGGTAATGAATTATTTGGATGGCCGCATGAGCGGAACAGCTGTCGAACTGGATGACCTGTTGATCCGCCTTGCTTCGAATATCGGTAATTTGATCGAGCAGCCAGTGACCTTTTATCTGCAGGATGCCCTGCAGCCGCTGCTGATCGATCCAGTCGATTGCGTCGTTTCCGATTTGCCGGTCGGTTATTATCCGGATGAAGCAACTGCCTCGAATTATGAACTAAAAGCGGAAGAAGGCATGTCCTATGCCCATCACCTATTCATTGAGCAGTCCTTGAAGCATACGAAAGAAGGCGGCTATTTGTTCTTTGTCATTCCCCGGAACATCTTCGAGTCGCCGCTTGCCGGGCAATTGCACAGCTTCCTGAAACAGCAGGCCCACATCCAGGCGGTGATGGAACTGCCGGAGAACATCTTCAAAAATACCCAGCACGCAAAAGCCATCTTGGTTTTGCAGAAGAAAAAGGATGGCCTGAAAGCACCGAAAGAAGTGCTTCTTGCGCGTGTCCCGAATATGTCGAAGCCGGAAACGATGGCGAAATTCTTCACACAAGTCAACGGATGGTTCAAAGAAAATAAATCATGATACAAGCCGGCCCTATCTGGATTGGGCCGGTTTTTTATCATGTTGTACAGAAATTCAGCAACCGTATTTTCCGAAGCTTATCGCTCGCTTTCCGTGGGGCGGGAATCGAGCCTCCTCGTCACTGCGTTCCTGCGGGGTCTCTCAAACCCGCTAATCCCACAGGCAAGATAAGGTCGAACTACGTGAGACATTATCTTTGCGAAGTAATGCGCAGCATTATTGAGCAGAAGGTTTTACGAGCAAACGCTTCTCCAAATACTCAGGTAGGACAATGTGCTTTGAATGTATAAAAGCTAATCCCTTTTTAATTCATTGGGTACCATAGATTTCTTCAGCACTCTTAAAAAGGCAGGAACTTTGGGGGAAATGGCGAATAGCGTAAAGAGGCAAGAGAACGACCAGTTTGAAAGGAGTGGGAGTATGTATCAGCAAATCTTATTGGCAGTAGATGGTTCGGAAAACTCCATCCGCGCAGCCAAGGAAGCGGTAAAGATTGCCAGCCTAGTAGAAGGGGCGGAAGTGACAGTTGTCTATGTTTCCGATTACAAGGAAGATGAGAATGAAGTAATCCACGACGCTTCGGCGATGGAATTCGATTTGGCGAGACGGAAAAAGATCCAGCCAGTAACCGAAATGCTTGATAGGGAGAAAATATTCCATCATATCGAAGTGCTGCACGGCATTCCGGGACCTGCTATCGTTCAGATGACGAAAGATAAGCAATACAACCTGCTTGTCATCGGAAGCCGGGGTCTGTCGCCAATCCGTGAAGTGATGCTCGGCAGCGTCAGCCACAAAGTTGTCAATCATGCAGAATGCCCCGTCTTGGTGGTCAGATAAAGACCGCCCCATGCGCTTCGGTGATTTGGTATACTAAGTACATCTGTCGGTGTTTTAAGCATCGTGAAATATAGGAGATGAGAAGTAAATGATGGAGTTGCCAAATTGCCCGAAATGCGGTTCTGAGTATACGTATGAAGATGCGGGAATGGCGGTCTGCCCGGAATGTGCCCATGAATGGAACCCGGCTGAACAACCGCAAGAAGAAGTAGTGCGCGATGCCGTCGGAAACATTTTGCAGGATGGGGACGCTGTTACGGTCATCAAGGATTTGAAAGTGAAAGGCAGTTCCAATCCCTTGAAAATCGGCACAAAAGTCAAAAGCATCCGACTTGTGGACGGAGACCATAATATTGATTGCAAAATCGATGGCTTCGGCGCGATGCAGTTGAAATCGCAGTTTGTGAAAAAAGCCTGATCCTTTAAGTATTAAGTGCATCAACATAAAAACCGGCATTCCCCGATTATTGGCGGAATGCCGGTTTTGTTATTGCAATTTATACGCCACGCTTATTGCCCCATAACAATGTATGGAGCTGCGGCAGCACTTTTGCGTCATTGAGAGGGGCGGAAACCAAATGCCTGTCGATTAGCCATTGATAGCGCCCAAGCAGATGCTGGACCAGTTTCTCATCTTCGGTCGTCTGCGTGTCGTCATTGCCGACTTGCAAAAAGAATGGGAATGACGGATAGCGCAGGTGGAGCTGTTCCGCGAAAAAGAAATCCGCTTCATCGAAAACGACGACTTTCAGGCTGGCTTGAGATGACGATAGCCTGCCGAGCATCGCATCGAGCTGGGAATAGTCCAGAATCATGCCAGAACTCGGCGGCTTTGGGGAGACGGTGACTTCATCGATTTCCAAGAGCCAGTCCTGCCAGATGCTGCCTTGCGTTTCGACAGCTGTGCGCCAACCTTTTTCTTGGCATAATGCGACCAGTTCCGCGATGCCTTTATGAAGTGCCGGGTTGCCTCCGGAGATGGTGACGTGAGAAAAGGTGTCTTTACCAAGCGCCTCGAGCTGTCGGACAATGTCATCTGCGGTCATCGCAGTACTTTTTCCGGTGCCGTCCCAAGTGAATTTGGAATCGCACCACGAACAGGAATAATCGCAGCCAGCGGTCCGGACGAACATCGTCTTCTGGCCCATGACCATGCCTTCGCCTTGGATCGTCGGGCCGAATACTTCCATTACAGGAATCTTCATGAAGACACCTCTTTTGGCCGGTAAATGACATAGCTTGTCGGGGTTTCCCGGACGATGACTTGGATGCATTTCGGCTGGTTGTCTGAGCGGTCGAGCGTGTCTTGGGTCAGCTTGTGTATTTGCTGGGCGAGCTGCTCGGTCGTCGGGAAAGTCTCTGTGAATTCCGGGTGGTCATTCAAAACACTGTGGTCATAGCGTTTATGGATCAAGTCTTTTAATTGCTTGAAGTCGATAAGAAAACCGGTGCTGTTCAAGTGGTCGCCGGCAATCGTGATATTTAAATGGTAAGTATGACCATGCATTTTCGCGCATTTTCCGGCATCATCGGCCGGGATATAATGCGCCGCGGAAAAATGCATGTCTTTATTTAATTCAAAGCTATAGGGATGCTGAACGGAAGGGTAGAATTGTTGCATCAAAATTTCGCACCTTCTTTTTTGGAAAGGTAGGTCTGCAAGCCTTGGTTGCGCAGCACACAAGACGGGCAAGTTCCGCAGCCCGCTGCCGGAATGCCGTGGTAGCAGGTCAAGGTTTCGGTCTGGACGAACTCGAATGCGCCAAGCTCGTCGGACAATTCCCAGACGCCTGCCTTGTCGAGCCACATGAGCGGCGTATGGATGACGAATTGCTTGTCCATCGATAAGTTGAGCGTGACATTGAGCGACCGGATAAAGGTATCCCGGCAGTCTGGATAACCGCTGAAATCCGTCTCGCTGACACCGGTCACGAGGTGGCGTGCGCCGAATGCATCGGCGTAAATCGCCGCAAAAGACAGGAACAATAAATTGCGTCCGGGAACGAATGTGGAAGGCGGCCCGTCCTTTTGCTCTTCGACTTCAATCGAATCGCGCGTCAAGGCATTGGCGGATAATTGATTGATCAGCCCCATGTCGAGCACTTGCAATGTTACGCCGAGCGTTTCTGCAATGCGTTTTGCATGGTCGATTTCCTGCGCATGGCGCTGGCCATAATCGAAAGTGACGGCGAGTACTTCGCTGAATTGTTCCAGCGCCCAAAATAGGCAAGTGGTACTGTCTTGGCCGCCGCTGAAGACAACGACTGCTTTTTCATTTTTCATTTAAATACAGCTCCTTAGTTTTTTAGAGAGGGAGTTTGCGAACCTCTTTTATGAAACAGTTACCATAATAGCATAATTAGGCAAGTTCCTGTGATTTTTCAGGTGTAGCAAAATGGTGTCAGGGTATACAGGTGGTAAAAGGGAGGAGTGGGTGCAGATGAAAGCGATTGTCATTGACCAGTACGGAGGAAAAGAGCAACTGAAAGAACGAGAAGTGGAAACGCCAGCCATTTCAGCGCATCAAGTGTTGGTGGAAGTTCACGCAACTTCAGTCAACCCGATTGATTGGAAGCTGAGGGAAGGCTATTTGAAAGAAATGCTGCCATGGGAATTCCCGATCATTCTCGGATGGGATGTTGCAGGAGTCGTCAAAGAAGTAGGCGATGAGGTCAAGCATTATCATCCAGGCGACCGGGTTTTTGCGCGTCCGGATACTACACGTCAAGGGACGTATGCAGAATTCGTCCCGGTTGATGAAAATCTGCTGGCGCGCATGCCAGAAAGCATGAGTTTTGAAGAAGGCGCAGCGATTCCATTGACTGGGCTAACTGCATGGCAATGCCTGGTGGAGATCGGGCATATCAAGAAAGGCGATAAAGTGCTGATTCATGCAGGTGCTGGCGGTGTCGGAAGCATGGCGATCCAGATCGCCAATAGCATCGGCTGTTATGTAGCGACAACAGCGAGCGATAAAAATGACGAACTCGTCACTTCTCTCGGCGCGAACCGTGTCATCGATTACCGCGAAGAGGATTTCTCGGAAGTGCTGGAGGATTTTGATTTTGTATTGGATACGATGGGCGGCGAAACGCTCGAAAAAAGTTACGGCGTATTGAAGCGCGGCGGCAGGCTTGTCAGCATAGCCGGACAGCCCGATGAAGAGCAAGCGGAGAAGCTCGGCATCGACGTCAGCAGTTTCTGGCTTGAGCCAAACGGCCAGCAATTGAAGAAATTGGGCGATTTGTTCGTCAGCGGCGAAGTGAAGCCGGAAGTCGGCCACCTCTATCCGTTGACGGAAGAAGGCGTCCGGGAAGCGCATGAATTAAGTGAATCCCATCATGCCAGAGGGAAAATCGTTATTCAAGTGAAAAAATGATCATAGTAAAAGCACGCGGCAATGATGCCGCGTGCTTTTGTGTTCGTTATTCAGGTTTGCCGGAACGTTCTTCCGAATAATAATCGTCTGGTGCATCGCTTTGTGCTTCGTCTGTACGGACAACAAGCACGTCGCATTTAGCTGAGCGGACGATATGCTCGGACACGCTGCCGATGAGGAAACGTTCGACTGCATTCAAACCGGTCGCGCCACAGATGATTAAGTCGGCTTCGACTCGTTCCGCAAGCTCACGGGGAATCATCGTTTTAGGAGAACCGTAGTCGACCACGATATTGACCTTTTCAACACCGCCGGCTTCGGCTTCTTTTTTATAGTCCCCAAGTAAGTCTTCAGCGAATTTCTGTGCACGGTCAGCAATTGAACGGTCATAAGCTTCGATTGCAGCGAATGAGCGGGTATCGATCACGTTCACCAAATTCAACGTCGCGTGGTTCCGTGTTGCGATACCGATGGACTTTTTAAAAGCCCATTCCGCTTCTTTCGATCCATCCACAGCTACCATGATTTGATTATACTTTAATGTCATCTGTACATTCCTCCTTTGTCTATACTGTAACTTTCGAGGGATAGGCAAATTGTTCCTTCTTTAAGATTGAAATTTATTGATTTATTTGTGATTTCTTTTTCGTTCATTATTTTGAAATATCTTTCATTCTTCTTGCAAACCGGATTATGCAGCGTTTTGACATAGCAAAAATTATCTTCTGCAAAGACAAATTAATAGAGCAATATCAAAGAGAATCTGTTAGAATGGATGTGGTTTCAAATACTGATAGTTTGGTTCATTTTATTATTTCAGACACTATATAATGGAGGGTTTCGTAATGCGTATTGGGGTACCTACAGAAGTTAAGAACAATGAAAACCGCGTGGCAATGACGCCAGCGGGAGTAGTGAACTTGGCACTTTTCGGCCATGAAGTTTTCATCCAATCCGGTGCAGGGCTTGGGTCGGGTTTTACGGATGCCGATTATGAAGCAGCCGGCGCTGTCATCGTCGCCGATGCTGACCAAGCGTGGGCACAGGACATGGTCATGAAAGTCAAAGAGCCAGTAGCTAGCGAGTACAAGCATTTCCGTGAAGGCCAAGTGCTTTTCACTTACTTGCATTTAGCGCCGGAAGTGGACTTGACGAATGCATTGCTCAAGTCGAAAGTGACGGGCGTGGCTTATGAAACGGTCCAACTTCCAAATAACTCCTTGCCGCTCCTTACGCCGATGAGCGAAGTCGCCGGCCGCATGTCAACACAGATCGGTGCGCAGTTCCTTGAGAAAATCCACGGCGGCGGGGGCATCCTGCTCGGCGGCATCCCTGGCGTTTCACGCGGTAAAGTGACGATTGTCGGCGGTGGTGTCGCTGGAACGAACGCTGCGAAAGTGGCGATCGGGATGGGCGCTGATGTAACGATCCTTGACTTGAACCCTGAACGCTTGCGCCAACTGGACGACTTGTTCGGCAAAGATGTGCAAACTTTGGTTTCTAATCCGCTTAACATTGCGCAATCGGTTAAAAATTCGGATCTGGTCATCGGAGCGGTATTGATTCCGGGAGCGAAAGCACCGAAATTGATCACTGAAGACATGATCAAATCGATGAAGCCGGGTTCTGTCGTAGTGGATATTGCGATTGATCAAGGCGGCATCTTCGAGACAAGCGACCGCATCACCACTCACGATGCACCGACTTATGTAAAACATGACGTTGTTCATTATGCCGTTGCGAATATGCCGGGTGCAGTTCCGCGCACATCGACAATCGGCTTGACGAATGTAACGGTCCCTTACGCAGTGCAAATCGCCAATAAAGGACTTAAGCAAGCAGTCCTCGACAACGAAGCATTGAAAAAAGGCGTCAACACGATGGATGGTCATGTTACGTATAAAGCCGTAGCTGACGATCAAGGCCTTGAATACAAATCAGTCGATGAATTGCTGCAATAATAATGCAAAAGAGCTGTCCCAGAAAAATCCTCTAGATGGATTTTCGGGACAGCTCTTTTTTCATTAACGGTTGATGATTGTCAATTCTTTCGGGTATTTGGTCAGCACTTCGTAGCCGTCTTCGGTGACGACCAGGTCATCTTCGATGCGCACGCCGACTTGGTCCGTGACATAAATGCCGGGTTCGATCGTAAACACCATGCCCGCCTCAAGCGGCATATCGTTGCCTCCGTGGATCGACGGGAATTCGTGGACAGAAATCCCAAGGCCGTGGCCGAGGCGGTGCGTGAAATAGTCCCCGTAGCCTGCGTCTTCAATGGTCTTGCGGGCAATCCCGTCAAGCTCAGCCGCTGTAATGCCAGGTCGCACCGCATCAAGTGCCGCTTGTTCAGCGCGTTTGACGATATCGTATACTTCTTTCGCTTGTTCGCTCGGTTCACCGAAAGCCAGTGTGCGGGTGATGTCCGAGCAATAACCCTCATAAATGACGCCCAGGTCCATTAGCACGAGATCGCCGCGTTCAATTTTGCGTTGCCCTGTTTTGCCGTGTGGAGAGGCTGCTTTTGGCCCTGTCAGCACGGTGGTGTCGAACGACATGTGGGTAATGCCGCGTTTTTTCAATGCATTTTCGATTTCGGTCATCAGCTCGATTTCCGTCATGCCTTCTTGCATCACGTCAGCTGCGACTTCGATGGCGTAATCCGCAAGTGAGGCAGCGTGGCGCAAGATGTCGAGTTCGGCTTCATCCTTAATGACGCGCATGGCATTCATCTGGGCATCGATCGACTGAATTTCTGGCGACTGGAAATAATGGTTGACCGCGTCATAACGCTCGACGTTCATATGGACTTTCTCGATAGCGATGCGCTCCATTTGCTGATCGCGTTTGGCTGCCGTTTCGTATAATACTTGCATCGCGTCTTGTGTATCGGCATGCCCCGCAATTTCACCCGTCCAGCCCGCCGCTTTTGCATCAGGCGCTTCCATTGCCGGACAGATGAGAAACGGTTCTGCCTCAGCAAACACCATGACGGCGAGCAAGCGCTCTTTCGGGTCGCTGTTAAAGCCGGTTAAATAGAAAACATTGTGCGGGTCGGTAATGAGCGCCGCATCGAGTTGCTGCTGTTTCAAAA
Source organism: Planococcus citreus (assembly GCF_003664125.1). Lineage (GTDB taxonomy): Bacteria > Bacillota > Bacilli > Bacillales_A > Planococcaceae > Planococcus > Planococcus citreus. Next base: position 13,019 of record NZ_RCCP01000006.1, on the reverse strand, counting down.
AACTTTGCAAATTGGTCAATTTGTTCATATGTATTCCTCCCCTTCATGTGTAGCATATCAAAAATCAGGGTATAAAACAGCAGAAAGCAAGGAGCCAAAACTCTATTGGAGGGATATCATGAAAATCTCATATCACGGTCATTCGGTTGTGAAAATTCAAACCGGTGGCAAAACGATACTCATCGATCCATTCATTACCGGAAACGAATTGACGGATCTGACGGCAAGTGAGGAAAAGCCGGACGCAATTCTGCTGACGCATGCGCATAACGACCATGTCGGCGATACAGTGGACATAGCAAAATCAAGCGGAGCGGTCGTCGTGGCGCCGGTCGAACTGGCGAATTACCTGAGCGGGCAAGGCTTGGATGCAGTCGGCATGAACCTTGGGGGCGCCAAAGAGTTCGAGTTCGGTAAAGTGAAATTCACGAAAGCGTTCCATAGCTCGTCCTATACGGCAGAAGACGGTGAAGTCATCTACGGCGGCATGCCAGCTGGGATTCTCTTTGAAGCGGAAGGAAAGACGGTGTATCATGCTGGGGATACCGAAGTGTTCGGCGATATGGAAATCATCGGCAAGCGCCACTCGATTGACTTGGCGTTCGTCCCGATTGGCGATTTCTTCACGATGGGCCCCGAAGATGCAGCTTACGCCGTAGAACTCATTAATCCGAAGACGGCGGTGCCAATCCACTACAACACCTTCCCGCCGATCAAGCAGGACCCGGAACAATTCAAGCAGGCTGTCAAGCAGGCGGAAGTCAAGATCATGGAGCCTGGAGACAGCATCGATTTATAAATTCCTTTAACAGAAAACAGGCAAGGGAGGACAACAATCCCCCTTGCTTGTTTTTTTATTGCCTAGAGCCAATCCCTGCTTTTAAAGGCTGCCGCCGGATTGTCGACTTCCATTCGGATTATGATAAACTAAGGGATAGAGGATAGCAGAAAGATTGGTGAAATAATGGCTACGAAACACGAACAGATTTTGGATTATATCGAGACTTTGGCTGTTGGGGAGAAAATCTCCGTTCGCCGGATTGCCAAGGAGCTTCAAGTATCAGAAGGCACCGCTTACCGGGCCATAAAAGAAGCGGAAAACAAGCGGCTGGTCTCGACGATCGAACGGGTCGGCACCATCCGCATCGAGCGCAAGAAAAAAGAGAACATCGAACGTCTGACGTACGCGGAAATCGTTAAAGTCGTCGACGGCCAAGTGCTCGGCGGGCGGGCTGGGCTCCATAAATCACTAAACAAATTCGTCATCGGGGCGATGCAGCTCGAGGATATGATGCGTTATACGGAAGCAGGCAATTTACTGATTGTCGGAAACCGCTACAAAGCCCATGAATATGCCCTTCAAGCAGGGGCAGCGGTGCTCGTGACAGGAGGTTTCGATGCTTCTGAGCAAGTAAAAAAGCTGGCCGATGAATTGGAATTGCCTGTCATTTCCACCAGCTACGATACCTTTACGGTAGCGACGATGATCAACCGGGCGATTTACGACCAATTGATCAAAAAAGAGATCCTGCTCATTGAAGACATTTTGATCCCGCTGGAAAATACGCATTTCTTGCATGTCAAAGATCCAATCCGCCGCTATAACGAACTGAACAATGAAACGACGCATGGCGGATTTCCAGTCGTCGACAGCAACGGTAGGCTGGTCGGGATCGTCACTTCGCGGGATGTCATTGGCGCAGCGGATACGGAAACGATCGATAAAGTGATGACTAAAGACCCCATCACCGTGTCGCTCCAGACGAGCGTCGCAGCAGCAGGGCACCGGATGATCTGGGAAGGTATCGACTTGCTGCCGATCACCGACGACCATCATAATTTGATGGGCATCATCAGCCGGCAGGATGTGTTGAAAGCAATCCAAACAGCACAACGCCAGCCACAACAAGGGGAAACCATCGACGACATCATCAAAAGCCAATTGAATCTGGTGCAGGAAGACGAGCTCAGCCTGGAATTCCGTGTCACTCCCCAAATGACCAATGCGTATGGCTCGCTGTCATACGGAGCTTACACGATGGTGCTGACAGAAGCAGCGGCGACGGCACTCAAGACAAAAAACCGCAAAGACAGCGTACTGGAAAACATTACCGTCTATTTCCTGAAACCGGTGCAGTTGGACGCAGCATTGCTTATTCGGCCGACAATCCTGGACATTAGCCGCAAATCAGCGAAAGTCGATGTCGAAGTGTTGTACGAACAGCAAGTGATCGGCAAAGCGATGCTGACCTTCCAATTGCTCGACCGTTAATGAGCATTGCCTTGACAGGGTAGAAGAGGCCTCTGCATTAATCAAAAAAACAACCTCTCCGCAAGGGAGGGGCTGTTTTATGGGTTAAGGCGTGTTTCTTCATCGAGAAATGCTTGGTAATGGCGGTTCGCCTTGAAATTATGGACGATCAGCGCCAAGCCAAGAACGATAAAGATGCCGGCAATGATATAAGTAACGACAGTTTGAAAAATGAACAGCTGGTTGATGCCGAAAAAGGTGATAAAGCTGCCAAGTGCAATCTGCGCACGGCTGGCATACCAGTTTTTGCGCACCGGCAGTCGTGTACGAATCTGTTTCGTTTTATAGTATAAATAGAATACAGCAGAAATGATAATCAAAAATACGAATATGAGCATGGGGAACCTCCTGTTATGCAAATCTATTTCCATTGTAATGGGGATGATCAGAAAATGCGAATGGATTTCCCTGTCCACTGGAGGATTGAAGTAATGTATAGTCAAATCATCGACACAATTAAACAATTCGATACGATCATCATCCACCGCCATGTGCGTCCGGACCCGGATGCATACGGATCCCAAATCGGCCTGAAATACATATTGAGCCACAACTACCCAAACAAGCGCGTGCTTGCGGCAGGGGAGCACGATTACACGATGGATTTTCTCGATTTTCCCGATATGGTCGAAGATGCTGATTTCGAAGGCGCATTGGTCATCGTGACGGATACCGCAAATACCGACCGAATCGACGACCAGCGCTATCACAGCGGGGCGAAATTGGTGAAAATCGACCACCATCCGAACGATGACGATTATGGGGATATTTGCCAAGTTGATACGAAAGCCAGTTCATCTTCTGAAATGATTTTTGAACTGTTTACCTATGGGCAAGCGGATGAAGGTTGGACCATGCCCGATGCCGGTGCCAGACTGCTCTATGCAGGAATCATTGGGGATACGGGGCGCTTCCTATTCCCGAGCACAACACAAAAAACCTTCGACGTGGCGGGCGAACTGATCAAATATAATTTTGACCGCAACGAGCTCCATAACGGCATGTACGAGATGGACCGCAAATTGCTTCATTTACAAGGATATATGTACCAAAATTTCCAAATAGACGAAAACGGCGCAGCTTTTGTGAAAATCACACAGGACATTTTGGCGAAATTCGATGTGACCCCGACAGATACGTCTTTGCTGGTCGGTTCACTAGGCAATGTCAAAGGCATCAAAGCTTGGGTCATTTTAATAGAAGAAGATACTGAAATACGTGTCCGCCTGCGTTCCAAAGGGCCGGTCATCAATACGCTCGCAAAAGAATTCGGGGGCGGCGGGCATCCGATGGCATCTGGCGCAGTCGCTTATTCGTGGGATGAGGCGGACCGCGTCATCCTTCGCCTGGAGGAAATTTGCGCGAAGGCATAAGGAAAGAAGGTGTTAGAATGGTCTACCCGCATATCGTAACGGCGGCTGATCCGCTGCAAAGCACGATTCGCCTCGAAGAACTGTTCACAGTTCTCGCCGAACAAGGCGCTGATGCAGCAGCCTTAGTAAATTCCAAATTATACGGGGTCCTGCCATTTTGGGACGCCTGCAAAAAGGCCGGCGTCCACGGGGTGCTCGGCCTTTCCGTGCCCGTCGACTTTGACGGCACCGCGCTTCCTGTGGTGCTCTATGCGCAGAACAACACCGGCTACCAGATGTTATTGAAACTGACGAGTGCCTTATCGACTCGTGATGTGGAAGCCATCCCTCAAAAATGGCTGGCAGCTTATCAGGAAGGCCTGGTATGCGTGATTCCTGACAATGCGGCGTGGGTGCTGACAGACCGCAGCGAAGCGCTCGGAATGCTGTCAGGGTTATTCGGCGAGCGCTTATTAGCCAGCATCGAGCGGCCTGGCGGAACTGTACAGGAGACTGAAGAAGCATTTATCGATTTCTGCTCGACATTCAACCTCAAATTCATGGCGAGCCATGAATGCCGTTACGTGAAGCAAGAAGATGCGTTTGCCTATGAAGTGGCGAGGTCAATCGGGGGCGGCTTCAAGTTAAGCGACCCTGAACGCCCGAAGCCTGAACATTCAGCGGCATTCGTGCCGACGCAAGCACAATTATCGGAGTGGTTTTCAGATCATCCTGAATGGCTGGAACAAAGCCGTGCGCTGCTGATGAATTGTCGTGTCACCATCCCATTGAACCGCCAATTGCTGCCGAAATATCCTGTGAAGCAAGGCAGTGATAAAAACGAGCTCATCCGCACGCTTTGCTTGAAGGGGCTGGAAGAACGCGTCGGCAAATTGGCACAAAGCTATTCGGATAGGCTCGATTACGAACTTGGCATCATTTCGACTATGGGCTATATCGATTATTTCCTCATCGTTTCCAATTTCATGGCTTATGCAAGAAACAGGGGCATCCTGACCGGCCCGGGCCGTGGATCCTCTGCCGGTTCGCTCGTGGCCTTCGCGCTGCGCATTACGGATGTCGACCCACTCGCCCATGGATTGCTATTCGAGCGCTTCCTGAATCCGGAGCGCGTCACCTTGCCGGATATCGATATTGACTTCGCGGATCACCGCCGCCATGAAGTCGTCGAATACGTCGCGAAAAAATACGGTGCCTTACAGACTGCACAAATCATCACATTCGGCACTTTATCCACAAAAGCGGTCGCGAGAGACACGGCGAGGGTATTCGGTTTTGAAGCCGAAGAGCTCGACAAGATCTCCAAACTCATCCCGAGCCGGCCGGGCATCACTTTGCGCGAAGCGCTCCGTGAATCGAAAGCGCTGGAGGATTGGATCATCGGCAATGAAACCCGTGAACGCTGGTTCAAGACGGCGTTGAAGCTGGAAGGACTGCCACGGAATTCGTCAATTCACGCAGCAGGCGTCATTTTGAGCCCAGGCCCGTTAGTGGATTATGTCCCAATCGAAAAAGGCAATGATGACATTTTCATTACCCAATGGCCGATGCAGGAACTTGAAGCGATTGGCTTATTGAAAATGGACTTTCTCGGATTGCGAAATTTGACGATTCTGGAAAACATGGCACATATGCTGAAACACGACCGGCAAGTGACGATTGATTACCGAAGTTTGAAGCTCGACGATAAAGAAACTTACCGTTTATTGGCGAAGGGCGATACAGCGGGGATTTTCCAGCTGGAGTCGCCAGGCATGCGGCGCGCGTTGATGCTCATCAAACCGAGCGCATTCGGCGATATTGTCGCGGTCAATGCCTTGTACCGCCCAGGCCCGATGGAATTCATCCCACTTTACGCACGCCGTAAGCACGGCGAAGAGGCGGTGTCCTATATCCATCCAGTGCTGGAGCCGATTTTATCGGAAACGTACGGTGTCATCGTCTACCAGGAGCAGATCATGAAAATCGCCGCCGAAATGGCGGGCTTCAGCTTAGGCGAGGCTGATCTATTGCGCCGTGCGGTGAGCAAAAAAAACCGCCAGATCCTTGATGAAGAGCGAGAGCATTTCGTCGGCGGCGCCACCGCAAAAGGCTATACCGCAAAAGAAGCGGGAGACGTCTATGACCTGATTGTGCGTTTTGCCGATTACGGGTTCCCGAAAAGCCACGCAGTCGCCTACAGTATGATTTCCTATCAACTGGCTTATATGAAAGCCCATTATCCCGTGCAATTCTATGCCGCGCTGTTATCGAACAGCCAAGGGAATAATGAGAAAACGGCACAGTTCATGCGTGAAATGAAAGAACGCGGAATCCAGCTCGCCGCCCCGTGCATCGCGAAGAGCCGCTACGGCTTTTCATCGGAAGAACAACAGGTGCGCACGGGGCTAAGCGCTGTGAAAGGCGTCCCCGGCACGGCCGTTAAAGCCATTCTCGCGGCGAGAAAGGACGGCGCTTTCCAAAGCCTGTTCAATATCGCGGAACGGATATCGGCGGTTCATTTCACCCGCAAGGCTTTCGAGCCGCTTATCAAAGCGGGGGCACTGGACGTGCTCGGAAAAGACCGTGCCGTGCTGCTCGCGTCGCTTGATAGTGCGATCAAGCACGCGGAACTGGTCAAGCCGACTGAAGACCCGGGCTTGTTCGATGACATGGGATCCAGCTTCATGAAACCGAAGTACACCAAAGCTGAACCGATGCCGGACGGGCTCAAGCTCGATTTTGAAAAAGAAGCACTCGGCTTTTATTTGAGCACGCACCCTGTCGAACGGGAAAAAGAGCAGCGCAACAAAGCCTACACTGCGCTCAATGACCTGCCGAAGAAAAAAGACCGCGAGCGCGTGGAAGTGCTTGGGCTGGTCGAAGACGTGCGGCGCATCCGCACGAAAAAAGGCGATGCGATGGCGTTTGTCACCTTGCAGGATGAAACCGGCGTCGCATCGGTGACACTGTTTCCGAAAGAGTATGCGCAATACAACGAAATGCTCGATAAAGACGCCTTGCTCGAAATTCAAGGAACCGCTGAAACCCGCCAAGGCAAGACGACCATCATCTGCAAAACCATTGTGTGAAAGAACAAAATGAGCCGCATTCATATAAGAGAATCGATAACGGACTGCATTTCTTAAAAAGAAATGCAGTTTTTTCTTTACGGCAGCCGAAATTTTTTGTAAGGTATAGAAAGATTAGTGGTCAGACCACTTTCAAAAAAATGGAAACAAAAGGAGTTTTCATGAATCAGCCTAAACGCTATTTAAATATTGTAAGTGAAATGCGGGACATGATTCGGGAACAGAATATTCGACCGGGCGACCGGATCCCTTCCGAACGAGAGTTGGCTGAAAAGTTGGCGGTCGGCCGTTCGACGATTCGCGAGGCCCTCCGCAGCCTGGAGTTGCTGGGGCTTATCGAAACCCGTCGAGGGGAAGGGACATTTTTAGCCGATCCAAGAAAACACCGCCTCGTAGAATTGCTGGCGACCTTTATATTGCAGGACACAAAAACCCTGGAAGATGTGCGGGAAACAATGTGCATACACGAAACCGCGGCAATCCAGGCAATCTGCGCAAGCGATGCCTCGAAATTGCCGGTATGGGAAAGTTTACGCGAGCGGCTGGATGGGCATGAATTCATAAGGGAAGACTTTGTCCGCGAATTGATGGTGCTGTCCGGCAACCGCCTTTCGCTAAAAATTTGGTTCTTATTAAAGCAATACGGGGGCAACCCTTATGACGGCGAAGTAATGCCGGAAGAGAGACCCTTGCTGAAAAACATCCTGCATGCAATCGAGCAGCAGGATGCCGAAACGGCCATCCGGGATTTTAAAGCCTGGAGCAGCGTCTTAATCAAAGGAGAGAATGCACAATGGCAATGATACGCGATATATTCAAGCGAAAACGAGATGAAAAAGAAGCGACCATCCCTTCTAAAGCGGCAAAAGACGTGCCGGAAGGCTTGATGACGAAATGCCCGAACTGCAAGCACATCACCTTGACGAAGGAATTGGAGAATTTGGGCAAAGTATGCCCGAAATGCGACCATCATTTCAAGATGACGGCCCGCGAACGAATCGTATACCTATTAGATGATTCAAGCTTCGATTCGGTAGACGATCATTTGAAATCCGAAAACCCGTTGAATTTCCCGGGATACAGCGAAAAAGTCCAAGCCGACAGTGAAAAAACTGGCTTGAACGAAGCTGTTCTCACAGGGACCGGTTCGCTCAAAGGACAGCAAGTGGTCGTTGCCGTAATGGATTCGCATTTCCGCATGGGCTCGATGGGCTCAGTGGTCGGCGAGAAAATCACGCGTGCTGTCGAATTGGCAACTAAATTGAAAGTGCCGTTTTTGATCTTTACAGCTAGCGGTGGAGCGCGCATGCAAGAAGGCGTGTTGTCGCTCATGCAAATGGCGAAAACAAGTGTCGCCTTAAAACGCCATTCGAATGAAGGTTTGTTGTTCGTATCAATTTTGACACATCCGACGACTGGCGGCGTATCTGCTAGCTTTGCTTCTGTTGGTGACATCAACCTGGCGGAACCAAAAGCTTTAATCGGCTTTGCGGGGCGTCGCGTCATCGAACAGACCGTGCGCGAGAAATTGCCGGAAGACTTCCAGACGGCAGAATTTTTGCTTGACCATGGCCAGCTCGATGCGGTCGTGCATCGCTCTAAAATGCGCGAGACGCTGTCGACTATTGTGCAATTGCACGTGAAAGGAGCTGGATCCGATGCCTAAAAAGAAAATGAAAACGATGGCGTTTGAAGAACCTTTGATTGAATTGAGAAAAAAGATTTCCGAGTTGAAGGAATACACCAAAACGGCGGATGTCGATCTCAGTTCCGAAATCACTTCTTTGGAAGAGCGTTTTGCCAAACTCGAGGAAGAAATCTATGAGAACATGAAACCGTGGGACCGCGTTCAAGTGGCGCGCCATCCGGAACGCCCGACGACTTTGGATTATTTGCCGCTCGTCTTCAAGGATTTCATCGAACTGCACGGGGACCGTGTCTACGGGGATGATGAAGCGATCATCGGCGGCATCGGGAGTTTTGAAGGGCAGCCGGTGACGATCATCGGCCATCAGCGCGGCAAGGACACAAAAGAAAACGTCCGCCGCAATTTCGGCATGCCGCATCCTGAAGGTTACCGGAAAGCATTGCGTTTGATGAAACAGGCGGAAAAATTCGGCCGCCCGGTCATTTGCCTAATCGATACAAAAGGCGCTTATCCGGGAAGAGCTGCAGAAGAACGCGGGCAAAGCGAAGCGATCGCCCGTAACCTCGTGGAGATGGCCGGTCTTGAAGTACCGGTGCTGTCGATCGTCATCGGCGAGGGCGGAAGCGGCGGGGCGCTCGCGCTTGGCGTCGGCAATCAGATCCTGATGCTTGAAAACTCGACATTCTCGGTCATTTCGCCTGAAGGAGCGGCTTCGATTCTATGGAAAGATGCGGCACTTGCGAAAACCGCAGCGGAAGCCATGAAAATCACTGCGCCTGACCTTTTGGAGATGGGCATCATCGAGCATATGATTCCCGAAGTACGCGGCGGCGCTCATCACGACACCGCCCGCCAGGCACAATTGATCAGCGGCGCCATCCGCTATTCATTGAAGGAATTGGAAGGTTTGAGCGCAGAGCAGTTGATTTCGCAGCGCTATGAGAAATTCAGGGCAATCGGTGTTTTCACGGAATAAAAATCAGGCCGCGTAAAGCGGTCTTTTTGTTTTTCGGAATTCAATAAAAAACGCATGCTAAACAGGAGTTATGGACTGACAGCACAGGCCCTGCGTGGTAAGGTGAATAAAGTAAAAAGGAAGTGCAGGAGGCGGTTTTGGTGAAGAAAATTGGAGTGTTGACAAGTGGCGGCGATTCGCCGGGGATGAATGCAGCAGTACGCGCAGTCGTCCGGAAAGGCATTTACCATGGCATCGAAGTGGCTGGCGTCTATTATGGCTACCAAGGCTTGATTGAAGGCAATATTAAAGACTTGCAAGCAGGAGATGTCGGCGATATCATCCAGCGTGGTGGCACGAAGCTTTATTCTGCTCGTTGTGACGAATTCCGGACAGATGAAGGGCAATGGAAAGCAATTGAACAGATGAAGAAAAATGGCCTTGAAGGTTTAGTGGTCATCGGAGGAGACGGTTCATACCGCGGAGCGATGGCGTTAACCAAAAAAGGTTTTCCAAGTATCGGGGTTCCGGGAACGATCGATAACGATATCCCCGGGACGGATTATACAATCGGTTTTGACACGGCATTGAATACCGTCATCGAAGCGATCGATAAGATCCGCGACACGGCGACAAGCCATGAGCGGACATTCATCATTGAAGTGATGGGTAGAGACGCAGGCGATCTTGCTTTATGGGCTGGGCTTGCCGGCGGTGCCGAAACCATCCTCATTCCTGAAGACCCGTTTGACATCGACGATATGCTGGAACGGCTCGAAAGCGGACGCAAGCGCGGCAAGAAACACAGCATCATCATCGTCGCAGAAGGCGTTATGAGCGGCGGGGAGCTGGCTGAGCTGATTTCGGGCAAGACGAATGTAGAAACGCGCGTTTCGGTTCTTGGCCATATTCAGCGCGGTGGTACGCCGACTGCCCGCGACCGTGTGCTCGGCAGCCTATTCGGCGCACGTGCAGTAGAAGTGCTGCTCGAAGGAAAAGGGGGCCTGGCGATTGGCATGAAAAATCATCAGGTGGTAGACTATGATATGACAACGGCGTTCGAAAAAGAGCACGATGCCGATATGAGTTTGTACAAGCTTTCTAAAGAACTATCAATTTAAACAGTTAATTGGAGTGAGTCTATTGAGAAAAACGAAAATCGTCTGCACAATCGGGCCGGCAAGTGAATCACCGGAAGTATTAGAACAATTGATGAAAGCGGGCATGAACGTTGCCCGCCTGAACTTCTCGCACGGCGACCACGAAGAGCATGCTTTGCGCATCAAGCGCATCCGCGAAGCTTCAGAGAAGACCGGCATCACAGTAGGGATTCTTTTGGATACAAAAGGCCCGGAAATCAGAACTCATAAAATGGAAAACGATTCCATCGAACTTGAAACAAACCAAGAAATTACGATTTCCATGACAGAAGTGCTGGGCACGAAAGAGATGTTTTCGATCACTTATGAAAAATTGATTGAAGATGTACATGAAGGCTCGATGATTTTGCTAGATGATGGCCTGATCGAGTTGCGCGTTACAAGCATCGATAAAGAACGCGGCCAGATTCATACGATCGTTGAAAATGCCGGTACATTGAAAACGAAAAAAGGCGTTAACGTTCCAGGAGTCTCCGTACAATTGCCAGGAATCACTGAAAAAGACGCGGCCGATCTTCTATTCGGCATTGAACAGGATGTCGACTTTGTCGCTGCATCATTTGTCCGCAGACGTTCGGATGTTATGGAAATCCGTAGCTTACTGGAAAAAAATGGCGGTTCCCATATCCAAATCATTCCGAAGATCGAAAACCAGGAAGGCGTCGACAACTTGGATGAAATCCTTACGGTGTCCGATGGTTTAATGGTTGCACGCGGTGACCTCGGAGTGGAAATTCCAGCGGAAGAAGTGCCGATCGTGCAAAAATCGATGATCGATAAATGCAATAGCGCAGGGAAGCCGGTTATCACGGCGACCCAAATGCTGGATTCCATGCAGCGCAACCCGCGCCCGACTCGCGCAGAAGCAAGCGATGTAGCGAACGCCATTTTTGACGGCACAGATGCTATCATGCTATCAGGTGAAACGGCAGCAGGGCTTTATCCGGTAGAATCAGTCGAAACGATGCATCGCATTGCGGAGACAACGGAAGCTGCGCTTAACCATAAGCAAATCGTTTCCAACCGCCGCAAAGAAAAAGAATCGAATATGACCGAAGCGATCGGCCAAGCGGTTGCTTACACAGCGCTTAACTTGCGCGTGCAGGCAATTTTGGCGCCGACCGAGAGCGGCCACACGGCTAAAATGATTTCCAAATATCGTCCAGGTTCGCCGGTCATTGCAGTAACATCTACGGCACGAACTGCGCGCAAACTGACTTTGATCTGGGGCGTCCAGCCGATTGTCGGTACACGCGTTGAGTCGACAGATGAAATGCTCGATGTCGCAGTAGTAGAAGCGCTTAAGCACGGCTTGATCAAGCACGGCGACCTGGTTATCATCACAGCGGGAGTGCCAGTTGGTGAAGCAGGAACAACAAACTTGATGAAGCTGCGCGTTATCGGTGACATCTTGGCTAAAGGGCAAGGCATCGGCAAGAGCGTCGGCTTCGGTGAAGCAGTGTTGGTGCGCAATGCTGAAGAAGCATTGGCAATGGATACCGAAGGCAAAATCATCGTCACTTACGGTACCGACCGAGACATGATGGATGCCATCAATAATTGCGCAGGAATCGTGACAGAAGAAGGCGGTTTGACAAGCCACGCTGCAGTAGTGGGGTTAAGCCTTGGAATTCCTGTGATCGTCGGTGTCAAAGATGCAGTGACGAAAGTGGAATCAGGCCAAGACATCACGATCGATGCAGATGCAGGCGTTATTTATCATGGGCATGCAAGCGTATAAGTAAAGAAAGTATGGAGGTCGATTGACTATGATGAAGTGGATCTTTCTGGCATTGGTGATCGTACCGACCCTTGAGCTTGCGATTTTGATCTGGGCAGGCGGGCAGATTGGATTCTTCTGGACACTCGCCTTGATTGTGGCGACTGGATTGCTCGGTGCTTTCTTGGCAAAACGCCAAGGGCTGAAAGCGATCCGTGATATCCAATCGAGCATGAACCAGATGCAGCCGCCGGGCGACCGCCTGATTGGCGCAGCCTTTATCCTAGTCGGCGGCACATTGCTGCTGACGCCTGGATTTATTTCAGATGCAGTCGGGTTCAGCTTATTATTCACCCCGACGCAAAAGCTTTACAAGCCTCTCGTTTATCGGATGCTTCAGAAGAAGATGAAAAATACCCGGATTATCGTAGGATAATTCCGGGTTCATTCATCATCAGGCAATCGTTTTAAATTTTACCAAGCGTTTTCATTCACAAATTGTACAAAGTTGATTATAATGACTAGGTAAGTCCATTTACGGAAAAAGTGCATGAAAGCAGATGGCTCATTATTCTGTCTTTTTTTTTGGAATGATGAAGTAGAATGTAGAAGGAGAGATTTACATGACATCATCAAAAGGTTTAGAAGGTGTAGTCGCAACTCAATCGGCGATCAGCTCGATCATCGATGACACACTTACATACGTCGGCTACAATATCGACGATCTGGCGGACAACGCCAGCTTCGAAGAAGTGATTTACCTGCTTTGGCACCAACGTTT
>NZ_RCCP01000005.1 GCF_003664125.1 Planococcus citreus | reverse complement strand
GAGCAAGCTCCACTATCTCCGCTCGACTTGCATGTATTAGGCACGCCGCCAGCGTTCGTCCTGAGCCAGGATCAAACTCTCCATTATAGAGTAGTATTGATTGCTCAATAGTTGCTGGCGTATCGCCGTCCCGAAAGACACGCGATTCGCTTGATCTGCCGAAGCTGATCAGTACGTTTGCCGCGATCACTCGCGGCTGTATTGTTGACGTTTTGCTGTTCAGTTTTCAAGGTTCATGTTGTGCGCCTTGTTTTGGCGACTTGATTACTATATCCTTTTTAAAACTCGATGTCAATACTATTTCAAAATATTTTTATCGGCTTGTTTCGAGGACATTTACTACTATATACCGGGCGCTTGAAAAAATCAAGCGCTTTTCCGAAAAAAGATTTTTCTAATTTTTTTATAGTCGGTTACGAAAAACAAAAGCCCGGCGATAACAATACTCCCTCCTATAATTTGCGATTTGCTGACCAATTCTCCAAGTATAAAATACGCCAGAATCGCTGCCCCGACTGGCTCAAATAGAATGGCAATGGATATTACATTCGTGCTCACCCACTTCACTGCCCAATTAAATAGCGTGTGTCCAAGAAGATTTGGGATAAGAGCTAATAGAATGAACCACATCCATTCTTCTTTAGGGTATGGCCCAAACGACTCTTCTTTTGCAATGATATAGAAAAATAGCGATATAGTACTGAAACTATACACAATGAATGTGTATGTCACTAAAGACAATCGCTTCCGCACATCTTGGCCAAATAATAAATACGCAGTAATCAGCGCACAAGCAATTAGCGCAAGTATGTCACCGAACAATGCACTTCCGCTTACTTGGAAGTCACCGTAAGCAATAACAACGCTTCCTGTTATTGCAACTGCTCCAGATATTAAAGTTTTTGCAGAGAGGCGCTCTTTAAAGAAGAAGTATGTTCCTGCAAATGCAAAAAGAGGCTGCAAAGTTACGAGAACTGTAGAACTCGCTACAGAAGTATAGTTAAGTGATTCGAACCAAAGAATAAAATGAAAAGCCAAGAAGATGCCAGCGATTGCTGAAAATACCCAGTCTCTTCTATTTAGTTTCTTTATTTCAGGCAGATAGCTATAGAGGAATACCGGGGACATTAATAGAATAGAAAATAACATCCGGTAAAATGCAGTGACGCCTGCATCAGCTGTGGTCATCTTTACAAAGATTGCAGACATCGCCACTGAGATGACTCCGATCAGAATGGGTATATAAGGGTGAATCGTTGGCTTTTCCATTAGGCACCTCTTGCTAAATTAGATTTTGACATCACTTTTCAGTTTGCCACTTGCCGGCTTCACATTCAACCGCAAAGTGAAATGGAGGTTGTGATCTTGGAATTTTTCAGCGCGCTCGAAATCTCTTCATTCGAGACATTTATGAAATTAACGATTGCCGCTGTTTTAAGTTTAGTTATAGGGTTAGAAAGGGAATTAAAGAGGAAGCCTGTTGGTTTGAAGACAAGTATGGTCATTGCCACATTCAGCTGTTTATTGACCATTATTTCAATTGAGTCTGCTTATATTGCAGAATCGAGCAGCAATGAAGGTGTAAATATCACAATGGATCCGCTACGGCTCGCAGCACAAATTGTTTCAGGTATTGGATTTCTAGGCGCTGGGGTTATATTGAAGCGAGGGAATGATTCCATTTCAGGATTAACTACAGCAGCAATGATTTGGGGGTCTGGCGGAATTGGTATTGCCGTGGCCGCCGGCTTTTACATTGAAGCATTGACCGCTGTCTTGCTAGTTCTTATTGGCATCGAAGTGATACCTCCCCTCCTTTTTCGTTTTGGCCCTAAGCGACTGAGACAAACAGAAGCTAGACTGACTATTTTTGTTTCTGGAGAGGAAGCTATCAGTGAAGTGTTAGAAGAGCTTAAACATAGCGGTATGACCATTGAAGACTTGTCGATTCTTCATCCTGAACAGCAAAATGGAAATTTGTATTACAAACTTTCGATTCGCATGTCTTACGCACAAGGAAAAGAAACTATCGAACTGTACAGGGAGATTTCTTCTATTAGTAGCGTAAAGCAAGTGGACATCGAAATGATTAATTAAAGGAGGAGTTTTTTTGGGAGAATTTTTCGGATTGTTAAAGGGAGGAAATAAACCATCTCTTTATGCAGCACTTATCAATACGTTTATTGCTATTATGAAAGGCGTCGCCTTTACTTTTACCGGAAATGTTGCCATGTTCGCAGAAACGATGCACTCGATCGGTGACGCAGCGAACCAGTATTTTGTTTTCATTGGCTCTGCATTATCGAAAAAAGCCCCAACCAAAAGGTTTCCCAATGGTTTTGGTCGCCTGTTAAACTTAGTTTTGCTTGCAGCCGTTTTAATTGTAGGAATCATGGCTTATGAAACCATTCGTGAGGGCTGGCACCAAATGTTGCACCCGATGGAAGCAGAAGGCTTTATTATCAGCGTTGTTGTTCTATCAATCGCAATTTTACTTGAGTTGTTTGTACTTTACAAAGCTGGTAAAGAAGTTCTGCATGAAGCTGGCGTGAAAGGCGGAGCACTTGCTCCACTTACTACAAGTTTTACCCATTTAAACCGTGCAAAACCAGCTACAAAACTGGTTTTCTTAGAAGACTTAGTCGCAACTTCTGGTGGTTTGCTGGCCCTAGTTGCTGTTTTGATCGCACACTATACTGGATTCCTGCAAATTGAAGGGGCGGCATCCATTGCAATCGGCTTCATGATGTTCTATGTTGTGACGAAAATCTTCTTGGATAATGCACGTGGTGTCATTGGGGAAACAGATGAACAGATGGTCAATCACATTGCACACCTTCTTTCTGAACGTCCTTCTGTCAAAGATATCCGTGAATTGGAAGTAGTTAAAGAGGGTGAATTTCTTCACGTTGAAACTTTGGTGGAGGTTGACCCTAATCTAACCGTCAAAGAAGCGGACGAGTTGCAGAACCGTTTGGCTGAACTTATTTTGAGCCAGCCTAGCGTCGATGATGTGATTGTCTCACTCGATGCAGATGACGGGGAAAAACACTGGGTACATGTAAGTAAGCGCCCCGATTCATTGAAGAAACCCGAATAAAAAAATCCCGATGCCTTATGCATCGGGATTTTTTCTATATTATAGCGAAGCCTGTAGAATTTTTTCTACATCTTCCCCGTTCAATTTATTGAAATTGCCGAACTCGCCATAAACTAATGTTTTGTCAACGATGTCCGAGAAACGGGAATCATCGATGTCGTAATCTTTCAGGCTGCTTGGAGCGCCAATCGATGTCCAGAATTCGACGAGACGGTCGATTCCTTCGTTTGCGATTTGTTCTTCAGATTTGTTTGATGGATCGACGCCGAACACACGGGTAGCCATTTGTGCGAATCGCGACGGGTTAACTGGAACGTTATGACGCATCCATTGCGGGAATAAAATTGCCAAGCCGCCTGCATGTGGAATGTCATAAATCGCAGAGACCGCATGCTCAATATTATGCGATGCCCAGTCTCCGTTATAGCCCATTTGCAGGAAGTTGTTAAGTCCCATCGTTCCGGCAAAAAGAATCGTTTCACGGTGCTCGTAGCTTTCAAGGTCTTCCATGAGCTTCGGAGCTGTCTCAATCACTGCACGCAGCACGCCCTCGATCATCTGGTCCTGTACCGGTGTATTCGTTGCATTGTGATAATACTGTTCGAACATGTGCGACATCATGTCCACCACGCCGTATACTGTGTGGTCGCGTGGGACGGATTTCGTGTATGTTGGGTCCAAAATAGAGAATTTAGGGAATGTTAACGGGCTGCCCCAGCCGTATTTTTCTTCTGTTTCTTCATTCGTGATAACAGAACCGGCGTTCATTTCAGAGCCTGTTGCTGCTAACGTCAAGACTGTTCCGAAAGGCAATACTTCTTCAGGCGTTGCTTTGCGTGTAACAAAATCCCATGCATCGCCATCGTACTTAGCTCCGGCTGCAATGAGTTTCGTGCAATCGATGACAGAACCGCCGCCAACTGCAAGCAGCATATCGATATTCTCTTTTTTGCAGATTTCAATTCCGCGTTTTGCTGTTGAAAGGCGCGGGTTTGGCTCAACGCCAGAAAGTTCATGGATTTCAACGCCCATGTCATTTAGCGTGGCCATAACTTCGTCGTAAAGGCCGTTTTTCTTGATGCTGCCTCCGCCGTATACGACCAATACTTTTTTGCCATAATTCGGCACTTCGTTTTTCAATGCTTCCAATTGCCCTTTGCCAAAAATCAATTTGACCGGGTTATAGAAAGAAAATGCGTTCATCTAATCTCCTCCTCCGATATACGTTCAGATTTCATTATGAATTTTCAATCCTGAAAAAGCAAAACATTGAGCATAAGAAAACCGCTCGGCATCAGCCGAGCGGTTGTTTTTTATACCCATCCACGGAAGCGTGAGGCTTCTGCAGTTCTTCTTGCACCGACCATATAAGCGGCAAGGCGCATGTCGATATTGCGGTTAGTAGCTACATTGTATACGTTCTCAAAAGCTTCCACCAATTTCTTCTCGAGCTTCTCGTCAACTTCTTCCTGCGTCCAGTAATAACCTTGGTTATTCTGCACCCATTCAAAGTAAGAAACTGTAACACCGCCTGAACTCGCAAGCACATCAGGGACCAGTAAGATTCCGCGATCTGTCAAGATCTTCGTTGCTTCAGCCGTTGTTGGCCCGTTTGCAGCTTCGACTACGATAGAAGCTTTGATATCGTGTGCATTTTCTTCTGTGATCTGGTTGGCGATTGCCGCCGGCACCAGGATATCACAGTCGATTTCGAACAACTCTTTATTGGTGATGGTATTGTCGAAAAGCGTTGTAACGGTACCGAAGCTGTCGCGGCGGTCGAGAAGATAATCGATATCCAAACCTTCTGGGTCGTGAAGTGCACCGTAAGCATCGGAAATACCGACAACTTTGGCTCCTGCATCGTGAAGGAATTTCGCCAAGAAGCTGCCTGCGTTACCAAATCCTTGGATAACGACGCGTGCGCCTTTCATGTCAAGTCCGCGTTTTTTCGCCGCTTCATTGATCACGATCGTAACGCCTTGTGCAGTTGCTTTGTCACGGCCTTGTGAGCCGCCCAGCACAATCGGCTTACCTGTAATGAATCCTGGTGAGTTGAATTCGTCAATCTTGCTGTATTCGTCGAACATCCAGGCCATGATTTGCGAGTTTGTGAATACATCCGGCGCAGGGATGTCCTTGTTCGGTCCGACAATCTGGCTAATGGCGCGTACATAGCCACGGCTCAGCTTTTCGATTTCATGCATGGACATTTCGCGCGGATCGCAAATGATGCCGCCTTTACCGCCGCCGTATGGCAAGTCTACGATTCCGCATTTCAATGTCATCCACATGGAAAGCGCGATAACCTCGTCGCGGTTCACATCAGGGTGGAATCGGACTCCCCCTTTAGTCGGGCCGACAGCGTCGTTATGCTGCGCGCGGAATCCCGTGAACACTTTGGTTTTCCCATCGTCCATCCGGATCGGGATACGCACTTCCAAGATCCGCATCGGTTCCTTCAGAAGTTCATACATCGAATCTTCGTATCCAAGTTTATCCAATGCAATTTTAATGACATCCTGCGTTGACGTCAACAAGTTCAAGTTTTCAGCCATTGTTTAGTTTCGCCTCTTTGTATTTTAGTAATTACTCGCATCTAGTGTAACATGGCAAACTTCCATTTGCCACATCGATTGTTATTTTGTGAACACTTGGTGAATACGCTCTAGTGCCCAGTCTAGCTCTTCTTTCGTGATAATCAATGGCGGTGCAAAACGGATGACTGTATCATGCGTTTCTTTGCACAAAAGCCCGAGTTCTTTCAGCTGTTCGCAGTAAGGACGCGCAGCTTCAGTCAATTCCATTCCGATAAACAAGCCGCGTCCGCGTACTTCTTTGATTACAGGATGGTCGAGTTTTTTCAGTTCATCCATGAAGTAAGTGCCGAGTTCCTGAGAACGCCCTGTAAGGTTTTCGTCTTGGATGACTTGCATGGAAGCAATGGATACGGCACATGCTAGTGGGTTGCCGCCGAAAGTGGAGCCGTGTGAACCTGGATTGAATACGCCGAGCACTTCATTGTCCGCGACGACACAAGAAATCGGGAATACTCCGCCTCCAAGCGCTTTACCGAGAATGTACATATCCGGATCTACATCTTCCCATTCGCAAGCGAACATTTTACCGGTACGTGCAAGGCCACACTGGATTTCGTCAGCGATGAACAAAACATTGTTTTCGCGGCAAAGTTCGCGCGCTGCTTTTAAGAAGCCTTTTGGCGGCATGATGATCCCGGCTTCGCCTTGGATCGGCTCGATGAGAAAGGCTGCAGTGTTTGGCGTAATGGCATTTTTCAATGCTTCCAAATCACCGAACGGTACGATGTTGATGCCAGGAAGCATCGGGCCGAAGCCTCTGCGGTATTCAGGGTCAGATGAAAGTGAAACAGCAGTCATCGTACGGCCATGGAAGTTGCCTTCGCATGCAATGATTTCTGCTTTGTTTTCTTCAACGCCTTTAACGTCGTATGCCCAGCGGCGGGCAGCTTTGATGGCAGTTTCGACAGCTTCCGCTCCCGTGTTCATCGGCAAAGCCATTTCTTTCCCTGAAATCTTGCAGATCATTTCATACCACGGCGCCAATTGGTCATTGTGGAAAGCGCGCGACGTCAAAGTCACCCGATCAGCTTGGTCTTTCAAAGCCTGGATGATTTTCGGATGGCGGTGGCCTTGGTTCACTGCTGAATAGGCAGACAGCATATCCATGAATTTATTGCCTTCCGGATCCGTCACCCATACACCTTCCGCTTTCGAGATGACGATTGGTAGTGGATGGTAGTTCTTTGCCCCGTACTGTTCTGTTTTTTCAATGATTGACTGTGTTTGTGTCATTCCAAATTCCTCCTTTTAGTTAAGGGTAGACCCGCTGAGCTCTTAAGGTGATGTGGCACTACTCATAGATGTATGCGCTTAACGGAACCTTTTTTAAAAAAAGGCAGACACGGAGTCTGCCTTTTGTGCATCATTATACCATTAAGTGAATAATTAAAACATCTCAGAAGTTGTTTGTGCTTGCATATGAAGAACCAAGTAGTCTGGCCCGCCTGCTTTTGAATCGGTACCGGACATGTTGAATCCGCCGAATGACTGATAACCTACGATTGCGCCTGTGCAGCCGCGGTTAAAGTACAAGTTGCCGACATGGAACTCGTCGCGCGCATACTCGAGGTGT
This sequence comes from Planococcus citreus, assembly GCF_003664125.1. Classification (GTDB taxonomy): domain Bacteria; phylum Bacillota; class Bacilli; order Bacillales_A; family Planococcaceae; genus Planococcus; species Planococcus citreus. The sequence continues at coordinate 144,608 of NZ_RCCP01000005.1, read as the reverse complement.
TCACGGTTGTTGGTAATGACGCCGCCAGTCAAGCCGTATTCTGTGTTGTTGGCGATATCAATCGCTTCTTTGAAGTCTTTTGCTTTCATCAATCCAACAACCGGCCCGAAGATTTCTTCTTGCATGATGCGGGCTTGTGGATCCAAGTCAGCGAAAACCGTTGGGTTCACGAAGAATCCTGTGGAATCGTCGCCATCTCCACCAGCAACTAGGCGGCCTTCGCCTTTGCCGATTTCAATGTAATCCATGATTTTTTTATATGAGTTTCCGTCAATGACAGGACCCATGAAGTTCGATTGGTCAACTGTGTTACCGATCGTTAGTTCATTTGTCAATTCCACTACTCGCTCAAGTACTTCGTCGTAGACATCTTCAACGATGACCGCACGTGATCCAGCAGAACATTTCTGCCCACTGAAGCCGAAAGCGGATTTGACGATGGATTGTGCTGCAAGCTCAAGGTCTGCATTGTTGTCGACGACCATTGTGTTTTTGCCGCCCATTTCAGCGATTAGGCGTTTCATCCAGATTTGGCCTTCATTCACTTTCGAAGAACGTTCTGCGATGCGCAAGCCCACTTCTTTTGAACCTGTGAATGAAATGAAGCGAGTGTTCGGGTGGTCGACCAAATAGTCGCCTACTTCAGATCCCGGTCCAGGAATATAGTTGACGACGCCTTTAGGCATGCCCGCTTCTTCCAATACTTCGATGAATTTATAAGCGACAACCGGAGTTGTTGAAGCTGGCTTCAAAAGAACCGTGTTCCCTGCTACCATCGCTGCAACTGTTGTACCCGCCATGATTGCGAATGCAAAGTTCCACGGAGAGATGACAACGCCGACGCCGAGTGGAATATAGTCATAGCGGTTGTATTCGCCAGGACGGCTTTCCATTGGCATGCCGTCTTTTAGGCGCAGCATTTGGCGGCCGTAGTATTCTAGGAAATCGATTGCTTCTGCAGTATCTGCATCTGCTTCATTCCATGGCTTGCCTGCTTCTTTAGTAAGTAGCGCAGAGAATTCATGTTTACGGCGGCGAATGATCGCTGCTGCTCTGAACAAGACATCTGCACGTACTTCAGGTTTCACTTTTTTCCATGTTTTAAAGGCAGCGTCCGCTTCTTGCATAGCTTTTTCTGCGAGTTCTTTATTTGATTTGGAGACGCGCCCAACGATTTCTTCTTTATCCGCCGGATTGAATGAAACGATTTTGTCTTCAGTCGTTACGCGTTCTCCGCCGATGATTAGCGGGTAATCCTGGCCGAGGTATCCTTCAACCGTTTTCAGGCCTTCCAAGTATGCATTGCGATTCTCCTCGATCGAGAAATCTGTGAATGGTTCATGTTTGTAGGGAATCATTGGGAATCCTCCTTATAATTGAGCGAGCGCAAAAAAATTTGCACTCTTAATCTGTTTCCACTTATAATAATGCAAAAGATTATTGCGTTTTTCAAGTATTTTAATCTAAAAAGTCAAAAAAATTTTGGAGTGATGGCCATGAACGATGCGCAAATAGACTTGGCCCCTTTTTATAAATTCGCTGGAGACCACGTGGCTGTAGGTTTACACGCCATAGACAGCAAAGGGAAGACCATTTTATATAACCGCAAGATGCGGGAAATCGAAGGCTTCGATTTTCAGGAATTAACGGACCGGTCGCTTTTGGAGATGTTCCGTTTCGACCAAACACAGAGCACTTTGCTGCAAGTACTGACGAGCGGCACCCCGATCTTGAACATCAAACAAACGTATTGGAACCGTAAAGGCCAAGAGATTACGACCATCAACGATAGTTATCCAGTCTTTGAGAACGGCGAATTGATTGGGGCGATTGAACTTGCACGGGATGTCACGACTTTGGAGCGTGTCATCTACCAACCATTAAAAAAATACGAGGAACCGATTACGTTCGCGAGCTTGACTGCCGTATCGGCGAGCATGAAAAACATCATTGCCCGTGCAGAAAAAGCTGCAGCCGCGAAATTGCCCGTGTTATTGGTCGGAGAATCAGGTACCGGAAAAGAACTTCTCGCGGAAGCGATCCATTCCGCTCATGCTTCCGAGCTTCCGATGCATATCTTGTATTGCCACGGCACCGATAGCCGGTTGATTGACGAGTTGGATAAGGAAATTGAACGCATGCAGCATGGCACGATTTATTGTGAGCGCATTGACTTGTTGCCGCGCGCCTTGCAGATGCAATTGCTTGAAGTCGTCGAACGGCATGCGGCAGGCGATTGCTATTTTGTCGCGAGCGTCGGTGACGATCCCGTCGAGCTGATCTCTTCTAATACTCTAGTAAAAGATTTATATTATTTCTTCTCGGCCATGACCATCAAAGTGGAACCATTGCGCCGCAGGAAAGAAGACATCCTACCGTTTGTCGATGATTATTTCTCCAGGCACCGCATGAAAGTCGGATCGGTCATACGTTCTTTGTCAGATGAAGTGGAGAAATTATTCCTCAGCTATGACTGGCCGGGCAACTTGAAAGAACTCGAATTGCTGTTGGATGAAATCACATCACTCGTCACGACACAGGAAGTCGTGACAGCTTCCATGCTACCGCACCACTTTAAGCTAAAAACCCAAAGCGGGTCGCTGCAGCCGGAAGATTTCCTGGTCCGCTCCGATAAGGATTTACTGCCGCTCGAGGAATATTTGCAAGAAGCGGAAATGTATTACTTGGAAAAAGCGATGGACCTTTTCGGGGGTAATGTAACAAAGGCAGCCCAAGCACTCGGCATGAGCCGCCAGAATCTTCAATACCGCCTGCGGAAGATCAAAAAAAACGCCCAATCGACGTAATGTCGATTGGGCGTTTTATTGAGTTCTTATTGGCCGGAACGTTTGATCCATTCCTGCATTTTGTCTTTCAAAGTGTTGAAGCCTTCAGAGTCGCTCTCGTTCACATGAGACTGAAGAGATTGACGCGGCTTTTCACTTTTTTGAGCTGCCGGCGGCTGTTCTTGCAACGCGCGAATCGACAAGCTGATTTTTTTCGATTTAGTATCGACGTCCAAAACTTTCACGTCTACTTCCTGTCCAACAGACAAGTATTCGCTGACTTCTTTCACATAACCGTGCGTAATTTCTGAAATGTGGACAAGTCCTTGTGTTTGGTCGTCAAGTGCAACGAATGCACCGTATGGCTGGATTCCTGTTACTTTGCCGGAGACTTTATCTCCTGTTTGATACGTTTTTGTCATAGTTAACCGCTCCTAGTCTTTATCTAAATTACTGTACACCTATTGGCATCTGTACATTATAGCACAGGTTCCTTATAAGAGTAAAATCAGTAACTAGGAAACAACTCGAAGCGCCAGCCATCCAGTGTTTTCTTCATATTCAAATGTTCGTACCATTCACTGGCGCCCTCTATTTCATATAAGATTTCAAGACTGGCATCCACTTCATTTTCGATATTTAAATCCGTTGCCGTGAATGACACTGATCTCAAATTATCGAAACCTGCGACTTGATGACTTCCAGCAAAATTGCGCCAAAACTCGATTTTCTGGCCCTCGGTTCCGGGGACTAGCAAGGCATTGGCGACCGCTGCGTCCTCTTGTTCGATCGCATGCAATAAGGCATACGTGACAACGAGCGGCGACGTATTTTTCGGCAGTTTCTCTTGATTCGCCAATGCTTTATACGCCTCCATGCCCTGTTTCTGCAACTCCGGATCCGGCGCTTGAGAGAATTCTTGCTGCTCGTATTGAACGAGCCAAATATGGTCCTGTTCCGTTACTAAAGCTGGCTGAAGCGGATTGGACCGGCGGAACCCGATATCCTGCTCTTCATACGCCACTGCCGGCTGGATCATCACTTTCTTGTAGATGCGCTGCATCATTTCTTGCTGGATTTCAACCCATAGCGTATTTTCCGTCAATTCAGGAATCGGCTCCCAGTCTGCCCTATACTGCTCCAGGCTTGGCTTAAGTTTGCTGTCCGCCAACAGATGGTACATCGTTTCCGGGTCTTTCTCCTGGTTCGCATAAAAATAAAGGAAGTAAACATCCAGCGGCTGCACGCCGGCTAGCAAATCCATATCATAGGATTGTTTGAAACGCGCATACAGTTCCTTGACACGATCGTAATCGAAATCCGCCAAGTCTACCAATTCCGACTCTAATGGAAAATCACCGTTTGGCAAGGTTGAACTCAGTTCCCCTTGCTGTTCTAGCTTGAGCATCTCCAGACTATCTCCGTATTCCAAGCGGTCCAAAGAGTCGGATTGCTGCCAGCCGCTGTCTTCCATTTCATCGATCACCGGCAATAGGATCGCCGCCAATGGGTCGTATGAGGAGAGCGTCTTCCAGAGTTTGCGGATTTCGGGCTTAACGGTGCCCTCTTCATAAATTTCGCTGTCCGAACCTTTGGTGATTTGCCAGAAGATCTGCTCATACATCACTTCGATCTCAGTTTTTAAAGCGCTGTCCGTTGGTTCATCAATCAATAAATAAAGCATAGCGTCGAATGCGCCAATCAGATGGTTCGGCTCGACCAGCCAGCCTTGTTCATCGAAATAAGGGTGGAACATGACCAATGGTAGATACATCCCTGCAAATGGATGTGTCTGGAATTGCGGAAGCTGCTGTAACTGTTCAATATCCTTCGTCAACAAATGCATCCTGTCCGGATCTGTCAGACGGAAGCGCAGCCCGTATTCTGGCCATGCAGCAAGCAATTGCTCCAGTTCAGCAGATGCATCCGGGATATCTTCTATTAATAACTGCGGCTCGCCATAATGTTCGGATGCAGCGGGTAATTGTTCTTCGTTATCTTTTAAAATGTTTTCTGCAAAATCCTGCAGTTCATTTGTTTTCATCAAATATAGTTCCATAAAACGGTCCATTTCATCGATTGGCATATGGCCTGAGTTTGCCAAGGATTCGCCCATTCCTTTCGGCGTTTCGATCATCCAAATCAATTCTTCCATCTGTTGAGTGAAAAGTTCCGCGTCGTCTTTGTGTTGCTGCAGCTCGCTCCGGCTGAACAGCTCGTCTTTTTCTTGATCGGCGTTAGCTACAAAGGTAAACTCCGCAAATTGCTTTTCTTCCGCCCCTAGGCGTTGTTTGGCATTTTCCCTCTTTTCCTCGTATTGCTGTTCCATCTCATCTGCCATTTCCTGCGTCAGCTGCCCTTCTGATGCTTCCGAGGCAGATGGCAGGCGGAAGCTGTCGAAGAAAAAGGATGCTCCAACGACTCCGGCAAGCAAAGCAATCGATGCTGCGACGAGCCAGATGGCCGGTTTTTTCACTTTCGGCGCTTGCTCTTTTTGCAGTTCGTCAGCAGCTGGGCTTTCTTCAATCGGTGCTTCCCGATCTGGAAGCTTGACCCGCTTGATGGATTTGTCCAGGAATTCGAGCCGCTTCGTCAGTTCTTGCTGATCTTCTATGGCCAATGTTTTCGCTAACTCGCTTTTTGCGCTGTCGATGTAACCGAGCATCTCTTGTTCTTCCAGTTGCAGCGCTCGTGAAGCGAAAGATATTTCAAGGCCGTTTACTAAATGGAGAACAACTGCCATGCGCTTATTGACCGGAAGTGATTGCAGCGCCAAATGGCTTTCCCGGTCTTCTTGGAAGCCAATCAAGCTGCCGTCGTTTTGCAGATCGGGAAATTGCGCTAATTGCTTTGCAGCGGCACGATAGAGTTTTAATTTCGGGTCGTCCTTAGTATCCATTTTGCCTGCACGTTCCTGGACCTGCCTGGTAAAGATATCCGTCTGTTCGGCCGCCATGCCATTTTGATAAGCAAATCGCCTGAGCTCTTCTATCAGTTGGGCCATGTCCTGTTCCTCGTTTCGACTATTCCCGCTTACTGGATTGCTGTTTTCATCCATCTCTCCATCAGCTCTCTTTCTCGTGAATTTCCTTTTATTTCTATTATACAGAAGAAATTCAATGCATTTTTAAATAATTCTATTTTTTTCTGGGAGGCTCGTGTAAAATAGTGAAATCTAATCGATTTAGGAGGAACCAATTATGAAAGCACGTGAACAATGGACGTCCAAGATCGGTTTCATACTCGCAGCAGCCGGCAGTGCAATCGGCCTCGGGGCGATCTGGAAGTTCCCATACGAAACCGGCGCGAACGGGGGCAGCGTGTTTATCTTGCTGTTCATCCTGAGCACTGTCTTGATCGGCTTGCCGATTTTGCTTGCTGAATTCGTTATCGGGCGCCGCGGACAGGCAGATGCCGTCAGCGGACTCAAAAAACAAGCACCCGGAAAGCCGTGGTATTTAATTGGCTGGTCCGGATTTATTTTTTCTTTCCTAATCCTTTCCTTTTACAGTGTAGTCGGCGGCTGGGTGCTATCGTATCTCGTACGCGCTGTTACTTTGCAACTGTCGGGGCTAGGCGATGCAGATTTTGCCGAGTTGTTCGGCGGCATTATCAGCAATCCATGGGAAGTGCTGATCGCACAAGCGGCGTTCATGGGACTAACCATCTGGATCGTCCAAGGCGGCATCAAGGCCGGCATTGAACGCGCCAGCAAAATCATGATGCCGGCCTTGCTCATCTTCTTCGTCATCTTGATGATCCGTTCATTGACACTTGACGGGGCAATGGAAGGCGTCCGCTTTATGTTCGTGCCTGACTGGTCGTTCTTCAATTTCGAAACGGCACTTGTCGCTCTCGGGCAAGCGTTCTTCTCCTTGAGTGTCGGTGTTGCCGGAATGATCACTTATGCGTCTTACCTCAAGAAATCCGAGAATTTGACGCGTTCAGCTGTAAGCGTTGTGACTTTGAACATCGTCATTTCCATCATGGCCGGATTGATCATCTTCCCTGCAGTATTTGCACTTGATTACTTGCCGGATCAGGGGCCAGGCCTTGTCTTCATTATCTTGCCGGCCATTTTTGACCAATTGTTCATGGGCCAATTCCTGATCATCATTTTCTTCATCCTCTTATTGTTCGCGACTTTGACTTCATCCATTTCGATGCTTGAGATTACCGTCTCGATCGCCGTGAAGAACAAATACGACCGCCGCCGCCGTTTGGCATTCATTATCGGCTTGGCGATCTTTGTAGTCGGCATTCCGAGCGCCTTGTCGTTCGGCGTCATGAGCGAGCCCGTTTTCTTCGGCTATACGTTCTTTGACTTTGTGGATATCTTGACGAGCCGCATCGGCTTGCCGCTCGGCGCATTGTTCATCTCACTGTTTGCGGGATATGTGCTGACCAATAAAGATGCACATAATGAATTAACACAGCAACAGAAGTGGGTGGAAGTGTGGCGTGTGCTTGTGCGCTATGTTGCGCCAGCCGCCATCATCGTCGTCTTCATCAATGGCATCATCGATATCTTTTCATGATCTCATTGTTCGAAAAATGCCACAACTCTATATGTAAGAAAACGTTCCGTCGTGGTATGATAGAGCTAGAAGGAAGTCTTTAAGAAAAGGAGTGTATGACTTTGAAAAAAGATTTGCACACCCAATTGAAAATGCTGCGGGAAGAACGCAATTTGTCGCTTGATGACTTGTCTTTAAAGACACGCATCGGCACAGCGCGCCTTGAATCCTATGAAAGCGGCGAAGAAGTACCGTCCGTCCAAACGATCCTTGTGCTATCAAATGCACTCGAAGTACCTGCTTCCAACTTGCTTGACGGACTGGAAACACCAAAATAAAAAAGCTTCGGCACTGTGCCGGAGCTTTTTTATTTTGGTTTTTTTCAAATGATGTGTTTTGCTTCATACTTTACAGCCAATAGCTTATAGGAGACTTCCACGCATTTCTCCAACGGAATCCATTGCTTGAAGCTTGATTCGTAAATGCCTTGGATCGCTTTCGCTAAATCTGATGGATGGTCGATATCGTGCAGCCTGTCGATGACATCATTCGCTTCTGTATTGTACTCGCCAGTGCCGACAGAAAATGGGTCCCACCCTTCCATAATCCTCAGCGCTCTTTTATCCATGTCCACCGTATCCATTCGTTTTCACCTATCATTCCTGTATCGTTAACAGCTATAATATCATAGAAACCAAAAAGAAATGAGGAGATTGCTTTGAATTTGTTCGAACAAACACATGACCGGCGGGACAGCCGTTCGGTGAAATGGGGGCGGATGGAGTCAGTCTATGGAATCCAGGATGCATCCGGCATATTGCCGATGTGGGTTGCGGATATGGATTTCCCGGCGCCGCCTCCAGTGACTGACGCTTTGCGAGAACGATTGGAACATCCGATTTTCGGTTACTCATACATATGCGAGGAGTGCAAAACAGCAGCTGCGAATTGGCTGAAAAAACGCCACGGCTTAACAGTCGAAACAGATTGGATGCTGTTTCACCAAGGCGTTATCCCAGCCATGGCAAGCATCATCGACGTCTTTACCGACATTGGAGATCACGTACTGGTAACACCGCCTGTCTATCCGCCATTTTTCTCCATCCCTAAAAATCTTGGGCGCGGAGTCCTGTACTCCGAATTGACAGAGCAAGATGGCGAGTACACCATCGATTGGGTTGATTTTGAAGCCAAGCTCGAAAAAGCACAGTTGTTTATTTTGTGTAATCCGCATAATCCCGGCGGCAAATTGTGGACACCGACTGAATTGGAGAACATCGTCCAGTTATGCACACGCCATGATGTGTTGATTCTTTCGGATGAAATCCATAGTGACTTAATCCATGCTGGGGAAACCCATACACCACTGCTATCGGTTGCCGGCAGCGAGCGAAACCGCATCTTCACATGCATCGCCCCGACAAAAACGTTTAACCTGGCAGGAATTCAAGCGGCGATGATCGTTTCTCCCGATTCCGATAAACGCTCTCGTTTGGAACAGCATATGCAAGCGCACGGCACTGGTTCTCTAAATGCATTTGCGCCTGTTGCATGGAAAGCCGCATACGAACAAGGTGAACCGTGGCTGAATGAATTGCTCGAAGTGTTAGCACACCATATTGATTATGCGTTGGAACGGCTCGAACGCGAATTGCCTGGCTTGAAGATTCGCAGACCGCAATCGACATACTTATTGTGGATCGATTACCGGGCGCTCGGTTTCACCGAAGACGAAGTGATGAAACGCCTGCTCGAAAAAGGAAAAGTGGCGCTTGAGCCGGGATCAAAATACGGCGAAGCCGGCCGCGGTTTCTTGCGAATGAATATCGCGTGCCCGACACAGACCTTAGAAGATGGTGTCAGCCGAGTCATCCGCGCACTCCGTTGATATGTTTGGAAAAAAGAAAAAAGCTATCGCCCGCTGCGATAGCTTTTTCTTATTGCTCGATGATATCGATCGATTCGATGACGATGTCTTCAAGCGGTTTATCATTTGCGCCTTTTTCGACAGCTGCGATTTTGTCGACGACATCCATGCCTTCATCGACCTGCCCGAAGACTGTATGCATCCCGTCAAGCCAAGGCGTTCCGCCCATTTCTTCGTAAGCTGCCGTGATTTCTTCCGGGTAATCAGAGGCACTTCCTTCTTTTATTTCTTTTGCCTGCACGATAAAGAACTGGCTGCCGTTCGTTCCCGGCCCAGCATTTGCCATCGACAAAGCACCGCGGAAATTGAATAGCCGGTCGCTGAATTCATCTTCGAAAGGCTCACCGTAAATGCTTTCGCCCCCGCCTCCTGTGCCGGTCGGGTCACCGGTCTGCAACATGAAATCTTCTATGACGCGGTGGAAAATAACGCCGTCATAATAACCAGATTCGGCATGCCCCAGGAAATTCTCTACTGCTTTTGGTGCGATTTCAGGGAATAGGCGGATACGGATCGTGCCTTCTGATGTATTCAGATCTACAACCGTTTCTTCCGTTATACCTGGTTCAAGTTGCGGATAGCCTTGCACTTCTTCTGTTGAAGCAGGCTCTGTTCCGCCTGTTTCCTGTTGTTCTCCCGAGCTGCCGCATGCTGCTAACGCAACGACAGAGAACAGGAGCATTACTGACCATAAAGTTTTTTTCATTTCGTTTCACCCCGCTTTATTCTAGCATAGAATAATTCAGAATACAGTGGTAATTTATTCTGCTTTTTTCGGGTAACGAACTATTATATAATATAGGAAGAGTTTTGGTTTTCAGAAAGAAGGGGTTCCAACTGGATACTCAAAAAAGAAACTTTTACATCATCATGTTCACCAATTTCCTGGTCGCCGGCAGCACGACGATGATCATGCCGTTTTTGTCGCTGTACATTGAATCGCTTGGCAGTTTTTCGGATGAGTATGTTCAGCGCTGGTCAGGGTTGGTGTTCGGCGTGACTTTTGTTGCTGCGTTGTTCATGTCGCCGGTATGGGGGCGCATCGCCGACAAATACGGCTTCAAGCCGATTTTGATCATCAACGGCTTCGGGATTGCCACCAGCATCTTTCTGATGGGGACGGCTGACTCCGTCCTTGGCTTGTTCATGATCCGCTTATTCATGGGCGTCGTTACAGGCTTTATCCCGACCTCACTCGCATTCGTCAGTTCCCAAACATCTAAGGAGACGGCCGGCAAAACGCTCGGTACGCTTCAAATGGGCAGCGTGTCGGGTACCTTGTTCGGACCGGTGCTCGGCGGCTTGATGGCCGATGCGTTCGGCTTCACTTATACGTTCCTCATCACTGCTACGATCATTGGCATCGCCGCATTATTCGTTGTCTTCGGGCTGAAGGAAATCCGCAAGCCGAAACGAAAAGATGCCCATGTCTATGCGCGCAGCACCGTGATCCAGGGCATCTTGCATCACCGCTTGCTGCTGAATGTCATGATCATCACCGCTTTGATCCAAATCGGCAATTTCAGCATCCAGCCCTTATTGTCTTTGTATGTGGCGGAATTGACGGAAGGGACCGCCCAAGTGGCCTTTCTCGCAGGTGTCACGTTCAGCGCGACGGGCGTCGGCAATTTGCTGTTCGCTAGGCTCTGGGGACGGCTCGGGGATTCGGTCGGTTATGAGAAGATTCTCGGCTTGCTGTTGCTGCTCGCATTCTTGTTCATCATCCCGCAAGCCTTTGTCACCGAGCTTTGGCAGCTGATCGTTCTGCGCTTGTTCTTCGGTGTAGCGGTCGGCGGCATGATTCCAACAACGACTGCCCTGATGCGCCGCGAAGCGCCAATCGATATCCAAGGCGAAGTGATGGGCTATAACACCAGCTTCCGCTTTCTCGGCAATATCGTCGGCCCGATGTTCGGCGGTATCGTCAGTGGGTTTATCGGAATTTCTTCCGTCTTCGTTGTAACCGGATCATTATTCGTTTTCGCCTTCGTTTTCCTCTGGTATACAAAAAAACAACCGGACCAGGATTTCGAAGATGTGCTCTTGGAACAAGAGCTGAAACACTCCTAACATCTTCCAAAAAACACTTGTTGGATATAGAGTCCTTCTTTCAGCAAGTGTTTTTTGTGTACACTTTTTTAAATTCGCAATATTCTGTTTATCGAGTTTCTTCCTATTACAAAACACATGAAATCTTTATGCTCTTCCTCCTAGCTGCAAGGGTGTACGGTGCAAAACCGCTCTGAATGCGTTATACTTTTTAATTAGAAACTCATCACGTACCACTTTGGAAGGAGGATTCATTTGTCTCTTGTATTTCTGATTTTCATACCGATCCTTGCAGCGCTGTTTATTCCGCTGCTATTTAAACGACTCGGCCAGATCCATACAGGCTGGTTCGTTTTACTGGTTCCGGCAGCGCTGTTCTTATACTACGCCACCCGCCTTCCTTCAGTTATGGAAGGTGGCACTTATGTATCTGAACTTTCCTGGATCCCTTCCCTCGATATCGCCTTTATTGCGTATCTCGATGGGTTGAGCTTATTGTTCACTTTGCTGATCACCGGGATCGGCGCACTCGTTGTGCTATACTCGATTTTCTATTTGGACAAGCACCGCGAACAATTACATAACTTCTATGTGTATCTATTGATCTTCATGAGCGCCATGCTTGGCGTCGTGCAATCGGATCATTTGATCACGCTGTACTTGTTCTGGGAATTGACTTCGATTTCCTCATTCTTGCTGATCGCTTATTGGTATACGCGCGATCGCTCCCGATTCGGCGCATTGAAGTCGATGATGATTACCGTCTTCGGCGGCTTGATGATGCTTGGGGGATTTGTGTTGCTCAGCATCATGGGCGGCACGTATTCGATCCGCGAATTGATTGCACAAGCACCAGAACTTGCACAGCATGACTTCTTCATCTGGGCCCTGGTGCTTGTGCTGCTCGGCGCATTTACAAAATCTGCCCAGTTTCCATTTTATATCTGGCTGCCGGACGCGATGGAAGCGCCGACGCCTGTCAGTGCCTATCTCCACTCCGCAACAATGGTTAAAGCCGGCATTTACTTGGTCGCCCGCTTGACACCGGTCTTCGCCTTATCTGAAGTTTGGATGTGGCTTGTTGCCGGCGTCGGGTTGTTCACGATGGTGTGGGCGTCGTTCTTCGCTTTGAAGCAGAAGGACTTGAAAGGCATACTGGCCTTCTCGACCGTTTCACAGTTGGGCCTCATCATGTCACTGCTCGGTGTTGCTGCAGCAGCTTATCATGTAGAAGGCGCCGCTGATACGTATTTGAAATACGCAGCGTTCGCGGCGATATTCCATTTAATCAACCACGCAACCTTTAAAGGAAGCCTGTTCATGATCGCAGGCATCATCGACCATGAAACTGGGACGCGCGATATCCGGAAACTCGGCGGTTTAATGAGTTTGATGCCGGTCAGTTTCACGGTCGCATTGATCGGATCCTTGTCAATGGCGGGCCTCCCGCCTTTCAACGGCTTCCTCAGTAAAGAGATGTTCTTGACGGCGATGCTGTCGCTGCAGGAATTCAATATGTTCTCGATGGACGTCTGGTGGGTTTTGTTCCCGATCATCGCTTGGATCGGTTCGGTCTTCACGTTCATCTACAGCTTATATTTCGTCTTCCATACTTTTGCCGGCAAACATCAGCCGGAGCAATTGCCGAAACAAGCGCATGAAGCACCGATCGGCATGCTCATTTCACCGGTTTTCCTTGCCGCACTCGTCGTAATGATTTTCTTCATCCCGAACTTGATCGGGGATTGGCTTGTGAAACCCGCTGTTGCCGCTATTCAGCCGTTCCTTTATGATTCCCCGCAGAATGTGGATATCCACGTTTCAGCGTGGCACGGCTTCAACACTGAATTATTCATGACACTAGGTATTTTTGCAATCGGTGGCTTGATGTTCTGGACGCTGCGCAAATGGCAGCATCTATACGATCTATATCCGGATTCCATCTCACTGAACCGCCTTTATGATGAAATGATGCTGCTCAGCGACGGAGGGGCCAACCGCTTCTCCCGGATTTATATGACAGGTTTTATCCGGTCATACCTCGTCTATATGTTCAGCTTCATGTCATTCATCGTGTTGCTGACCTTGTTCTTGAACGAAGCGTTCCAGATCGACTTTAACAATTTGGCGCCAATTGGCGTTTATGAAATTGTTATCCTTCTGGCATTGGTCGGTGCGACTTTGACGATTCTCGGCTCCAAGTCCCGCCTGACCGCGATTATCGCACTAGGGGCTGTCGGCTATTCAGTGGCACTGCTGTTCGTCATCTTCCGTGCACCTGACTTGGCATTGACACAGCTCGTTATCGAAACCATCTCGGTTGCCTTGTTCTTGCTGGCGTTCTATCATTTGCCGCAGATCAGCCGCAAAGAAGAGCGCATGAAATTCCGCTTTGGCAATGCACTCGTGGCACTTGGCGTTGGCGTCACAATGACTTTGGTCGCGTTATCGGCCCATTCACAAAAAGCTATGCCTTCGATTTCCGAATTCTACAAGGAAACGGTTTATAAAGAAGCGGGCGGCGGGAATATCGTCAACGTCATTCTCGTCGATTACCGCGGGTTTGATACCTTGTTCGAAATTGCAGTACTCGGCATTGCGGGCATCGGAATTATTACGATGATCCGCCTGCGCCTCACGAAAAAGGAGGGTCAGCATGAGAACAAATGATGTCATGCTTCAAACCGCCACGAAAGTGGTGACCTTCATCATCTTGATGTTTGCTGTCCATATTTTCTTCGCCGGCCACTATACGCCGGGCGGCGGGTTTGTTGGGGGATTGTTGACCGCAAGTGCCATCGTCTTGTTGATGCTTGCGTTCGACATCCCGACAATCAAGAAGATCCTGCCGATTAATTACGTCGTGCTGACCGCTGTCGGTTTGTTGATTGCTATCGCAACCGCCAGTGCATCGATCTTTTTTGATGTCCCATTCTTCACACATGCCTATGATTATTTCGATTTGCCGTTGTTCGGCGAAACCTCCCTGCACTCGGCATTGTTATTTGATATAGGCGTCTATTTGGTTGTTGTAGGAGTAACGATGACCATTATTCAAACGATTGGAGAGGATGAATAATGGAAATAGTCATGTCGGTTGCCATCGGCTTATTGTTCATGGCAGCTGTATATTTAATGCTATCGAAAAGTTTGATCCGCATCATTATCGGCACAGGCCTTTTGAGCCACGGCGCCCACCTATTGCTATTGACAATGGGCGGCCTCGGCGGCACTGCGCCGCCTGTTGTGGCTGATGGGGTAACGGTTAGCGATTATGCCGACCCTCTGCCACAGGCGCTGATCCTGACAGCGATCGTTATTTCGTTCGCGGTCACGTCATTTTTCCTGGTGCTCGCCTACCGCGCCTATCAGGAACTTGGCACAGACAATATGGAGCTATTGAGAGGTACAGAAGATTATGAGTAATTTAGCTTTGTTCCCTGTAGTCATTCCATTGATTTTTGCCGCCATCTTGATGCTGTTCCCGAAAAAGCTGCACATGCAGCGCATAGTGGCGATTGCCGGCGTTGTTGCGACACTCGCTTCGGCGCTTGTGCTATTCTCGAAAGTTAACAGTGATGGCGTCCAAGCTGTCACGCTCGGCAGCTGGCCTGCCCCGTTCGGCATCTCTATGGTATCCGATATGTTCTCGGTGCTATTGGTACTGAGTTCCACCATCGTCACGCTGTTCGTATTGTTTTACAGCATCCCGACGATTGGCGTGAAGCGCGAGCAGTCGTTCTACTATCCAGCTGTCCTGTTCTTGATGACCGGAGTTAACGGCGCCTTCACAACAGGCGATATCTTCAACTTGTTCGTCTTCATCGAAGTGTTGTTGATGGCTTCTTATGCATTGATCGTTCACGGCGGTGAAAAGCCGCAGCTGCGCGAATCAATTAAGTACTTGCTGGTGAACATCATTTCATCGGCATTGTTCGTTTCGGCGGTCGCTTACCTTTACTCCGTTACCGGTACGCTCAATATGGCCGACTTGGCTGTCAAGATCCCGCAAATCGAAGCAGTCGGCATCCTAACGGTCATTGCCGTCTTGTTCCTGGTCGTCTTCGGTTTCAAAGCGGCGATTTTCCCATTGTACTTTTGGCTGCCAGGTTCTTATTTCGCACCGCCCATGGCGATTCTTGCCTTATTCGGCGCCTTGCTGACAAAAGTCGGCGTCTACGCGATCATGAGGACCTATACCTTATTCTTCACGATGAATACCGGTTTTACCCATGAACTGCTGGCGATTATCGCGATCTTGACGATCCTCGCAGGCTGCGTCGGTGCGCTTGCTTATTTTGATGTAAAAAAGATTATCATCTACAACATCATCATCGCAGTCGGCGTTATCCTATTCGGGATTTCGCAAATGAACGCAGCCGGTGTCGAAGGCTCCATTTTCTATTTGATCCACGACATGCTCATTAAAGCGGCACTGTTCCTTCTAGTGGGCATCTTGACCGTCATTTTCGGCACCAGCGATTTGCGCAAGATGGGCGGTTTGATCAAGAGCTATCCGTTCTTTGGCTGGACCTTCCTGGTCGCGGCATTCGGCCTTGCCGGCATCCCCCCGCTCAGCGGCTTCCCGGGCAAATTGCTGATCGTCCAAGGCGGTTTTGAAGGCACCCATTTCTGGGGCAGCCTCGTGATCCTGGCGACTAGCTTGCTCGTGTTGCTAAGTGTTGTAAGGATCTTCATCTATGCATTCTGGGGAGAACCGGTGAAGATTGTCACGATTGATCGAAAACATTATCTATCGATGTTCGTCCCGACAGCTATACTCGTCGCCTTGACTGTATTCCTCGGCGCCGGTGCGGAACTCTTCATGCCGTTCATTTCGGACGCAGGTGAAGTGCTACTGAATCCATCGCTCTATATTGACGCGGTATTAAAGGAGTAGGTCAATATGTCTTTACAAGTTCTATTGAATTTTTTCCTGGCGCTCGTCTGGATGTTCATGACCGTGTCGTTCACTCCTTCCGGATTCGTCATCGGCTTTCTGATTGGCCTCGGCATCATCATCTTGATGCGCCGGTTTTTCTCAAAACGGCTGTACATCCTACGCGTCTGGGCGTTGATCTCACTGTTCCTGTTGTTCCTTCGTGAACTTTTCATGTCAAGCATCCAGGTGCTGTCGATTGTCATAAGCCCCAACATGAACATCAAACCGGCCATTTTTGAAATGGAAACGGAACTCGATGACGACTGGCAAGTAACCTTGCTGTCCGCATTGATCACATTAACTCCAGGCACTTTGGTAATCGGCATTTCCGAAGATCAAAAACGCCTGTACATCCATGCCTTGGATTTCGAAGACATTGACTCGGCCGTGTCATCTATCAAGAATACATTTGAACGGGCGATATTGGAGGTGAGCCGGTCATGATGATGTTTTATTGGGTTTCCCTGTTCATCGTCAGCATTTCTTTTGCTGGCCTGTTGTTCCGTCTCGTCAAAGGCCCTACGGTTGCAGACCGCGTCGTGGCACTCGATGCGATCGGCGTGACGCTCGTGTCGATTGTTGCTTTATTGTCCTTGATTATTGAGACGGAATTTTTCCTGGAGGTCATTCTCTTGATGAGCATTCTGTCCTTTATCGGAACGGCCGCCTTTGCGAAATTCCTGGAGAGAGGGGAGATTTTCGATCGAGATCCTCGTTGATATCCTAATCATCCTTTTAATCGGCACTGGCGTCCTGTTCAGCGCCGTCACTGCTCTCGGGCTCGTTAGGCTGCCAGATGTCTACACAAGGACACACGCAGCCTCTAAGAGTTCGACACTCGGTGTATTGTCAATCCTGCTCGGAACCTTCGTCCACTTTTGGTTTAATGAAGGCATCTTCAATACGCAGATGGTCATTGCCATCGCCTTCCTGTTCATCACGCAGCCGGTTGCTGGTCATCTGATCGGCCGTGCCGCATACATGACAGGCATAAAAGTCGCGGAAGAAACAGTGCGTGACGATATGGGCCCTGCAATTGAAAAGCGCAAAAACAACCAGCAAGAAGAACTTGAAAACGAATAAAAAAAACGCAGCCAAATTGGCTGCGTTTTTTTATTCCTTATTCCCCAACTTTTCCACAAATGACGCCAGTGTTCTTACCATGGCGCCAGTGCCTCCAGCAGGGCCCAAGTCATGCGCTGCATCGGCGTGCGAAGTTCCGGCGATATCTAGGTGGATCCACGGCGTGTCGCCGACGAATTCGCCGACAAAGCCGCCGCCGAAAATCATATGGCCGTCGCGCCCGGGTGAATTGTTCAAGTCGGCCACATCACTTTTGCGCAGCCGCTTTTTGTCGCTTTCCGTGAGCGGCAATTGCCAGACGAACTCACCCGTTTTCTTCGAGACGTCCAGCAATTTACCGTAAAACGCTTCGTCGTTCGTCAACGCGCCCGTTTTGTCTTTGCCGAGCGCGACAATGACGCCGCCTGTCAACGTCGCCACATCCACCACCTGGCTTGCGCCGAGCTGCTTGGCGTACGTGACAGCATCCGCCAATACCAAGCGCCCTTCTGCATCCGTGTTGAGGATTTCGATGGTTTTGCCGCTCATCGACGTGATGACATCATCCGGTTTGAAGGCATTGCCTGACACCATATTGTCAGTAGAGGCTATGACAGCTACTACGTCCTTATCAGGCTTCAACTCCCCGATGACACGCATTGCACCAAGCACAGCCGCAGCTCCGCCCATATCCCCTTTCATGCCGACGATGCCGTCTTTCGGCTTAAGGGAATAACCGCCTGTGTCGAAAGTAATGCCTTTACCGACGAGTGCGAGCGGGGCTTCGAAACTGTCTGTCGCTTTGTATTTCATGACGATCAGACGCGGTTCTTCAACAGAACCTTGGTTGACTGCAAGCAACGCGCCCATGCCGAGCTCTTCAATTTCGCTGCGCCCGAGGATATCCGTTTCAAATCCGTAAGCTTCGCTAAGCTCTTGTGCATATTCAGCCATTGCTGTTGGCGTCAGGATATTTGCGGGCATATTGACGAGCGTTCTTGCTTCATTAACTGCCTCCGCATGAACTGTGCCGACGAAAGCCGCCTGGCGGATGGCATCTGCTGGCTGCTCTGTGAGAAAGCTCAGCGATTCCACACGGTGATCCACTTCATTGGAATTCGTTTTGTAATCGGCAAAGCGGTATGCACCCATTTGGATACCCTCAGCCGCTAGATGGGCGACTTGTTCGCCGTTCACTTCCCCATTTTCGAAAGAAGCTGTATAGATGGCGGCATGGCGAATTTTTTCTTTGACCAACTGCTTTCCTGCGATGCCAAATGAACGGCGCAACTCATCTTCCGTCAGTTTTTTGCGGTCGCCTATCCCAACAAATAGCACACGAGGGATATCGCCTTTTAAAGTAGGATAAATGCTCAGCGAGTTCAAGTCGAATGACAAACCACCTTTAATCCAATCAGCAAGGCGTCCGTCAAAGCGCTTCTCCAATCCTTTCCAGCCATCCGCATTATCGGGATGGCGGCTCAATCCGACGATTAGAATTTCTGCTTCATTCTGTTCTGTGGGTTTCAATACATTGATTTCCATAAGTATCCTCCTTTTAACTGCATATTCAGTGTAACATTACTTCGGCTTCCGGAATAGCTTAACAAAGCGCGTACTGCCATAGGCATATGATATACTTTCTGTACGGAATTTAAGTGGAAGGGGCTGCTTGCCAAATGGAACTCTTATCCAATACGCCATTAATGATTGCGTTGTTTGCGATTTTTTTCGCCCAATTCGTTAAAATTCCCATTCAATACGCAGTGACCCGTGAATTGAATTGGGGGCTTTTCACATCGACTGGCGGCATGCCGAGTTCTCATTCTGCCGCGGTAACCTCCCTGACAACCGCAGTCGCCTATGAGGCAGGCATTTCATCCACAGTATTCGCGGTATCCGCCTTGTTTGCGGTGATCACGATGTATGACGCAACCGGGGTCCGTTTTCAAGCCGGGCAACAAGCATTGACGATCAACCGCTTGCGCCAAGATTTGAATAATTTCATGGAAGAAACCCGTAAATGGCCTTCGAAAAAAGAAGAAGAGAAAATCGAGGAACTCAAAACACTGCTCGGCCACAAACCGAGTGAAGTGTTCATGGGGGCGCTGACAGGAATCGCGCTGTCTGTCGTCTTCTACAGCATGCTCTAGAAAAAAGCCGGACCGCAAATTGCGGACCGGCTTTTCTTTTTCTATAAACGGCATCAAAACATTTGATACCCCATCTTGCGCAATATTTTCATGACGATTCCAGAAGTGACTGCGCCGAGGAAACCGGCCGTCAGTACGGCAATATCGCTGCCCGTCAACGAACGGATGGTTTCCCCAAGCATCGAAAAGGACTCGCCTGGGGCGGTAAAGTAATCAAATACACCGACATCATCAATGACAAGCAAGATGACAACCGGATACACGACCGCCATTAGCCACGTCATGCGCAGCAGCATGTTCAGCAAAAAGCCGATACCGAAAAACATCACGTAAAAAAGCAGGATGGAAATGATCAATTGGACAATGGTAAATGAACTGTTCATGGACTCTAACCTCCGTTATTCCTTTCCTCAGTTTACCCGAAAGACAAAGCCCTTTCAATGTGGAGGAACAGTATTCATGACTTTGTCACAGAAGCCCTGCCCATATAAAAAAGAGCAGCTATCGCAGCTGCTCTTTCATATTTTCACAGTTTATTTGTTTTTCCCGGATCCTGAACAGCAGGAGCACGTTTCGGAGCCGCCCAACCGTAGTTGGAAATATCCTTGGCCCGCGCAGTATGGGCAATGGGTTGCAGTAGTTCTCTTCTTGAAGACTGTCATTCGAAACACCTCCTCTGTTGTTTTTAATATTCTGATAATTGGTAATATATCACGTATCGCAAATCGCTGCAAATAAAAAAGAGCGTTTGTAAACGGATACAAACGCCTTTATCTCCATTATTCTCTTTTATCCTTTATTATTCTATCTTTTTCTAAATTATCTGTTAATTAGATTCTAGTATTTATGCCGGAAAAACAGTTTATAGTCAGTATAGCCAAAAATATGACCAGGGTCGACGTCTTCGATTGGTTCAAACCCTTCCTCGACTATGTACGAAGCCATTTCATGTAGCATGACCGAGGCATCTTCATCTTTCGATAAGTCTTCAGGAGAGCGCCATGCAGCTTCGTAGAGCTCTTCTTGCTGCACTAGGATGTGTTGCTTGTCTTCAAGGGGACGCAGCAAGAATACTGCCATATTGTCGCTGATTCTCTCCTTGATCACTCCCGAGCGGAAACCGATCATGCCAAGCACCGCACAATCGATTCCGGTTTCTTCTTTCACTTCCCTCAAGGCTGCTTGATCCACTGTTTCATCTTTTTCGACGAATCCTGCAGGCAACGACCATTTTCCATGAAGCCCGCCGTAACGCTTCTTGACGACGAGCCATTCGTTTTGTTGGTTGACGACCAGCCCAGCAGCACCGAGCCAAACATCTCCTCTTTTGCTTTTCGACATGAATCCCACTCCTTCAGGCTATGTGAAAAAAAGCCCCCCGCACCGGGAGGCTTTCGTTTTTATAGTACGTTAAATTTACCTTTTTTCAAGACGAGGCCAGGGCCGCCAATCATGTACAAGGCACGGTTGTCGATCATTTTCTTCATGAACGACGCACGTTTGCCTGTCACTTTCTTGCCGAAGACAACACCAATCGCATCTTCATCGCCAAGTGAGCAGACAGTTCCTTTCAAATCAGGAACAAACTCTTCCGTCGTCCCGTCGCCAGCAAGCGCTTTGATGTTTTTTGCAATGCGCTCGCCTTGCTGCATCGCAATTTGTGCAGTCGGCGGGTACGGACGGTTTGTTTCTTCATTGATCATCAATGCGCAGTCACCGACGATGAATACATCGGAATAACCTGGCGCACGCATGTCTTTTTCGACTTTAATGCGCGCGCGCATGCTTTCGATGGATGTTTCTTCAATCAAGCGGTTGCCACGGACGCCAGCTGCCCAAACAACTGTGCCAGCATAGATGAATTCAAACTCATCATCATTCTTCTTGATCTTCACACCTTCTGGAGTCGCTTCAACGACAGGCGTTCCGATAGAGAATTCGATGCCTTTTGCTTGAAGATGGCCGACTGCATAATCTACCAATTCAGGATCGAATCCTGGCAAGACCATCGGTGCAGCTTCTACACAGATGACACGTACTTTTTCACGCGGCACGTCGTACTCTTTGCAAAGTTCTGGCACGCGGTTTGCAAGTTCTCCGAGGAATTCGATTCCTGTGAATCCGGCTCCGCCGACAACGATCGTCAAACGGCTGTCGTTCTTCACTTCTTCAGTAGACCATGTCGCAAATTGGAATTCGATGTGCTCGCGGATATAACGCGCAGCTTTTACATTGGCGATCGACAACGCATATGTGTCGAGGCCTTCGATTCCAAAAGTTTCCCCTTCAAAGCCAAGGCCGATGACAAGATAATCGTATGTGAATTCTCCGTTGTCAGTCGAAACCTTTTTGCTGTCTACATCGATGCCTTCGACAGTGGCTTGAACAAAGTTCACTTTGCCGGTATCGATGACGTCTGCGATATCGTAGCGCACTTGTTCCGGAAGCAGTGTTCCTGCTGCCGCTTCATGGAGCCATGTGCTTTCGTAATGATATTCATTTTTGTTGATGAGCGTAATGTCCGCAGCGTCTGTCCCAAATTCTTTTTGCAGATTCACTACAGTGGTCAATCCACCATAGCCTGCACCTAATACTAATATTGACGGTCTTTTCAACACAATCGCAACCACCTTCAAGTCATTTTATGTACCGGAAATAATGAAACAGATTCCAGTAAACACCTATCCTCTATATTAGCCCTTTTGCAAATGCTTTTCAACAGTTGAATGCCCTTACACAAGATGCGCAACAAAAGCGAAAATTAAAAAAACCCGCTTTTGTCACAAAGCGGGTTTTTGCATCAGCAGTTTTCAGGAGTCCCTGCTTTTTTCGCGGTACGGAAACTTGTTCCACATCCGCATGAGGCGATGGCATTCGGGTTATCGATGGTGAATCCACCGCCCATCAAGGACTGCTTGTAATCCACTATAGTCCCTTGTAAAATCGGTGCATCTTCCTTATTGATCAAGATACGGATGCCATGCTGTTCGTATTGATCGTCTGTTTCTGCCGCTTCCGGCTCGAAACCCATGCCATATGTCAGGCCGCTGCAGCCGCCGCCTTTTACAGCCACGCGCAGGAAAGATCCTTCCTCTTCGTTATGGCGCATCATTTCCTTCACTTGGAAAGAAGCGGCTTCTGTAATTTCTACAACTTGTGTCATCTACGTTCACCCTTTCTTTTCCATTTTGCTACCCGCATGGGGCAGACATAAAAAGGGACCTGCAAAAGGCCCCTGGATATTAAAAGACTTGTTCCACTTCAACGACGCCAGGAACTTCCTCGACAAGCGCGCGTTCGATGCCCGCTTTCAATGTGATTGTTGAACTTGGGCAGCTGCCACAAGCACCGAGCAAACGGAGCTTCACGATGCCGTCCTCTACATCCACCAATTCACAGTCTCCCCCGTCGCGCAAAAGGAATGGCCGTAATTTATCTAAGACTTCCATTACTTGATCTTCCATCATAGCTTCAGTCATTTCTATCGACTCCTTTCATTACAATCATTATAATGTGAATAAGCACAAAAAGCCAATAATGAATTTCCAGGAGGCCAATATCCATGACAAAAATCCCGAACATCGAAGTTTACGGAACCGACCAGATCTGCGCCAGCTGTGTAAATGCCCCGTCGTCCAAAGATACCTACGAATGGCTCGAAGCAGCGATCTCCAGAAAATACAAAGACCAACCATTTTCAATAAGCTATATCGATATTGAGAAACCGTTGCAAGATGCAAAACAGCAAGAATATGCGGAGCGAATTTTGGAAGATGAGTTTTTCTACCCGCTCGTGCTGATCGAAGGTGAAGTGGTTGGCGAAGGCTATATTCAATTAAAGCCTGTCTACCAGGAGCTCGAGAAACACGGCTTTGCCGCTGCTGAATAAATAAAAAAAGCGCTCCGGGAGCGCTTTTTCCAGGTTATCGAGAAAGGTAAGAAATCGTATTTTCCGAAGCCTATCGCTCGCTTTCCGTGGGCTCACGCCCAAGCCTCCTCAGTCGCTTCGAAACCCTTGTGCTCCCACATCTGCGTGGCAGATGCGTCGCAAATGAATGCGCTCAGCTAAGCTTCGCTCATTCATTCCTTGCGGGGTCTCGGTCATCTCGCTATTCCACAGGAAAGATAAAGTCGACCTGCGGGAGACATTATCTTTGCGAAAGTAATGCGCAGCATTATGAGCAGAAGGGTTTACGAGCGAACACTTCTCCAAATACTTAAAGAGTTCGTTGATTGTTGAATGTAAAAAAAACGATTCCATTCTAATTCGTAATGAAGTAATAGACTTCTTCAACACTCTGTAAAAAAGCGCTCCGGGGAGCGCTTTTTTCTTTACCCATTATGCCATTTATACATCCACAAGACGCCTGATTTCATCAAACGCGCAATGCGTCCGGTAACGGTACGGTCTGCGAGATAGGCAAAGCCTTGTTTTTTCCCGAGCGAGCCAAGGAAGCCTTTCAGCTTGATCTCTGGCATCGTCTCAGGCAATGCTTCGCCTTTCCATTTCATGCGCAGCACTTTGACAATCTGTTCAGCTTGTTCTTCTGCAAGCTGTGCAGAAGGCGCCATTGGCAATGCGGCACAGTCGCCGACGACATAGACATTCTCATCGTTCGGCAATTGGTGATATTGGTTGATGACGACACGCCCGCTACTGTCGCTTTCCAAATTCAAGTCGCGTACCGGCTTGACCGGCTGGATGCCCGCCGTCCAGACGACTGCATCGACCGGAATCGTTTCTTCGTGGTTGTGGAGCAGATTAGGCTCCACTTTGGTGATATTCGAATTGGACACGACATCAACGTTATTATTATCGAACCATTTCTTGACGAAATTGCTAAGCCGCTCCGGAAAGTCGCGTAAAATTCGCGGACTGCGGTCAAACAGCTTGATTTGCAGGTCTTTGCGGCTTTCACGTAGTTCACTGGCAAGTTCGATGCCACTGAGCCCTGCACCGACCACGCCGACTGTGGCTCCTGATTTCAGTCCAAGCAAGGCTTCATAAGTTTTCCGCGAGTTGCCGATGGTTTGGATGCTGTACGTGAATTCATCCGCTCCCGGAACGCCGTGGTATTTGTCGATGCAACCGAGCCCGATGACCAATTCATCATAGGCGATGCGTTGACCGTCTTCCAAAAAGATGCATTTTTCCTCCAGGCCGATCTCACGAATTTCGCCATTGACGATTTTCAGGCGTTCGTGCTCCGGGAACGGAACGCGCACTTCCTGGTCGGATTCGGTTCCTGCAGCCAGTGCGTAAAATTCAGTTTTCATGCTGTGGAAAGGTGTACGGTCAATGAGAATAATTTCCATGTCCTGCGGGAAATTATTCGGCAAGAGCCGAAGCAAGACCCGCATGTTGCCGTAGCCGCCACCTAGTAAGACTAATTTCTTCATATAATTCTCCTTTAGCCCGTCATTCTGCTGTTGATTCCAAATATGAGTATAGCTGATTGTGATAACTTTCACAATCCTTTCAAGGCAAAATCAAATAATTGACGGTTGCACGGAAACACGGTAGGATCTCCTAGTAGTGAGGTGAGCTGGAATGAACCCGATTATTGAATTTTGCATGAGCAATCTCGCCAATGGTTCGGAAGAGTCTTTTGCAAAACTAGAGCAGGACCCGAATCTGGATGTACTCGAATATGGTTGTCTAAGCTACTGCAGCCAATGTGCCGAATCCTTGTTTGCACTTGTAAACGGTGAAATTGTGGAAGCGGACACCCCTGAAGAGCTAACCAAGAAAATATATGAGTTCATAGAAGAAAACCCATTGTTTTAAGCCGCCTTTTGGACGGCTTTTTTTAATGCTTCCAAAAACTGAGATTTTCCAATAAATGTGTTGCAGGATGGTCTTTTTGCATCACGGTATCCATCGGTGTCACGCCGGTATTGACGTGCACCGTATCGATTCCAAAGCGGATCCCTGCCTGTATATCGGTATCGTAATTATCCCCGATCATCACCATGTCCTCTTTTTCGAATCCCCATTCGTGCTGTATGGCTTCGAGCATATGGATTTCCGGCTTGCCGATAAATACAGGATCGACATCTGTCGCTTTTGACACGACGGCTGTTATGGCCCCGTTGCCTGGTAGAAATCCTTCTTCCGAAGGGAATGCCAAGTCCTGGTTAGTCGACAAGAATACGGCCCCATTCTGCACCTCAAGGCAAGCGCGCGATAGTTTCTTGTAAGTAATCTGTGGGTCGAGCCCCATCAGGACGATGTCTGCCTGTTTCTCGACGCAGTCGATTCCTTCCGCATCAAGCGCTTCCTTCAAGCCATCCGAACCGATCAGGTAAACTGTGCGGCCCGGATACCAACGCTTGATGTATTTTGCCGCCGCGACCGCTGAAGACATGATGCGCGATTTATCGGCATTGACACCGACCCTTTTCAACTTTTCATGCAATTGCCCCTGTGTTTTGGACGCATTGTTCGTGACATAAAAAGCTTCGATGCCTTGTTGTTGCAAGCGGCTGACAAATTGCGCAGCTTCCTGAACCGGCGCTTCGCCTCTGTACACCGTACCATCCAAATCCAGGCAATACGCCTTGTAGCGCTTAATTTTTTCCATTGTCGTTCTCCGGAATGAACGCAGAGACCGGCCCAAGTTCATGTTCAAGATAATGGGCCACTTTAGGGCCGAATTGTTTCAAGCTGTCCAACTGCGCATCCATTACGCGCTTGATTTCTGTATGGTCGACCGCAATGAATTCACGCACAAGCATCTTGCGCAGGCCGACGAGTTCTTTCAAGGGCTGGTCCATTTCTTCGGTGATCACTTTTTCATCCACCAGTATATCGATGATATCTTCGTAACTACCCGGATCGCGCATAATAAAACCATCGATCATCGAATTCCCGACATCGATCACCGCTTCAATCGCCCCGAGTGCCAGGCGCTCCAAAGCCAATTGGTCTTTCAACGAATTCCACTGGCCGTTCTCTTCATATAAAGCGATAAGCGCATCCATATATGTGATGGCTTCCTTGATTTTTCCGCGGTCGATAAAATACATAATGAGTCCCTCCATTTTACTGTTGCTAGCTGTTTCGTTTCTTCTCTATCATATCATATGGGCATAAAAAAACCCCCAGCGGCTCAATCCGCTGTAGGGGGGTCAGGTTGTTCCTGTACTTCTGGTTCTGGTTGTTCCTGCACTTCTGGTTCCGGCGCTTTTCCGGCCTTTTTCAAGACGAAGTAAGAGCAGCCGAAATTGCAATATTCATATAAATAATCCTGCAGCGTGCTGATCTTCGTATCATAGCTTGCTTTGTTATTGCTATCTTCAAAAAAACCTTTAAGGCGAAGCTGCCCGTATCCCCAGTCGCCCAAGATGTAATCGTATTTGGCCAGAATATCACTGTACCTGTTCTGGATCGCTTCTTCCTGAAAGCCTTCGCGATGATCCTCGATCACCTCGTAATTCCACTTTTCAATTGTGATCAATATCCTCACCACCCATACCTAGTAATGACAAAAGCCTGGGCCCGCATCATCCTGCTTTACCTGCTTCAAATGTATCACACCAAGGCTTTGTGGACAAGCTGTGCTATCGTCGCATAAATAAACAAAAAACCTCCGGCGAGCGTTCTGCCAGAGGTTTTCCATTTTATCCTAAGTCTTTTGCTTTGTTTGCTTTGCTCGATCTTACAGCGTGGAAAATGCTTGCTGCAAGCCCTCCCCATAGGAGGACCATCCCAATAATCATGACTACAATTGCGCTAACTGACATGTCGATCCCTCCTTATTCTTTTTCTCGTGCCGGATGCTCGGAATGCTCATCGTAATAGCGATAGTTTTTATGCCATTTACCGAGCGAGAACAAAATGCCGAAGAGCAGAGCGCCCGCTGCGACGGCTACGCCGCCGAACAATGTGAACATATTCGAATAGCCTTCATAGTTCCCTGTTTCCGTTTCGAATTGCTGGAAAATATTTAGGCGCAGCAAGCCGAACATCATATAGCCAAGAACGATCGGAGTGATGACGCCCAAACTGAATTTCCACCAGCCACCAAGCCGGATATCGGAAATTGCATTGGCATGCTCTTGAAGGTCTCCTGTTTTGCGCAGAATCCATACTACCATGATAACTTCTACGAGGCCAAGAGCCGCTACACCGAATTGGTTGATGTAGTAATCAGCGATATCCAGGAAGAACAATCCGCCCTGCGTAGCAAAAAGGATTGAAATCAATGCTGCAAGACCACCGCCGAAGGCAACCGCTTTTCTGCGTGAAATCCCAAACTTCTCAGTAAAACCTGCGACATATGTTTCTGTGATCGACATAAGAGATGTCAATCCAGCAAGTGTTAGTGATAGGAAGAACAAGAAACCGAACAGCCCGTTCATGCCCGGGAATTCATTGATGATTGCCGGGAACACCACAAACGCGAGCCCTACGCCAGCCGATGCAACATCCGCCACAGCTACACCAGATTGGGTCGCCATGAAACCGAGTACCGCAAACACCCCGATACCTGCCAGCAACTCAAAACTTGAGTTTGCAAAAGCGGTAATGAAAGCATTGTTAGTGATATCCGATTTTTTCGGAAGATAGCTGGAATAAGTAATCATGATTGCAAAAGCAATCGATAGACTGAAGAAAATATGCCCATAGGCCGCAACCCACACGGTTGGATCCATTATGGCGTCGAAATTCGGGCTGAAGAATGCATCCAGTCCGAGCATTGCCCCATCAAGCGTAACCGCACGGATAACGATGATGGTAAAGATGATGACCAAAGTCGGAATGAAAATCCGGTTCGCCATCTCGATTCCTTTTTTAACGCCTGCAAGCAAGATACCCAGCGTAATGACCCAAACAAGAACTAACGGAATGAAGATTCCCCAGACGATTCCCCCCGTCTCGCCTGGTGACACCGTTAGTTGGAGAAAATCATTGAATAAGAAAGCTTCTGTATCCTCTCCCCATGCCTGATTGAATGAAAACAAGGTATAACGCATTGCCCAAGCAATGATGACTGCGTAATACACCGATATGACGAACGAAACGAATATTGCCCACCAACCGAGCCATTCAGATTTTTTCCCGCTCATTCTAAAGAATGACAATGGCGCTGATCCGCGATAACGATGGCCTATAGTGAATTCCAGAATCAAAATTGGAATCCCGGCAGTTAAAAGTGCGAACAAATAAGGAATTAAGAAAGCTCCACCACCATTTTCATATGCTACATACGGGAATCGCCAAATATTCCCTAAACCTACTGCTGAACCGACCGCCGCCATGATAAAACCGGCTCTCGTTCCCCATGTAGAACGTTCCATTTCTCTTCCCCCTTTGTTGTGAACTCCCAATTTTTTAACAGAAAAATAGGAAGTTTGTTTATATTCAGATTATTTTGGAATCTAAATTTAGTATAACTAGGACCCTGTTCAAAGTAAAGATAATTTCTGAAAATTTTTCAAAAAAACTATTATTGCAATAATAAAAAGGCGGAGATAGAATATCTCCGCCTTCCAGATCTTAGTTCTGTTCATGTTTTTCCATTAAGGTTGTACGCTTAGACCAGAAAACGAATAGTATTGCCAAGACAATTGCTACCGCTCCAAGAGCCAAAGGCAAGGAGCCGGTAAAGCCTATGACGATATACCCTACTGCTGCGATTGCTGCAGAGGTCAATGCATAAGGAAGTTGCGTGACAACGTGGTCCATATGGTTGCTTCCTGCGCCTGTCGACGACAGAATTGTCGTGTCCGAGATCGGTGAACAATGGTCTCCGAACACTGCCCCGGCTAATACAGCCGATAAGGAAGCGAGCAATAGTTCAGGTTCTGCTTGGATCATGATCGTGCCGGCAATCGGCAGCAGGATCCCGAAAGAGCCCCAGGAAGTACCAGTCGAAAATGCCATGACGCCAGCTAACAAGAACAATAGGACAGGCAGGATGCTTGTCGGCACATTGCCGCGAGCGACAGCATCAGCAAGGTAACTCCCTGTTTCCAAAGCGCCGATCAAATAGGTCA
Source organism: Planococcus citreus (assembly GCF_003664125.1). GTDB lineage: Bacteria > Bacillota > Bacilli > Bacillales_A > Planococcaceae > Planococcus > Planococcus citreus. Next base: position 115,170 of record NZ_RCCP01000005.1, on the reverse strand, counting down.
GCGACCAGGCGAAGATCAAGATGAAGACAGCTCCCGCCATTGATTGAATCCCTGCCCAGATGCCTCTAGCGATCCAATGCGCTTCCGCTGCTTCGTTGCGCTTGATCTGCATTGCGTACAGGATGATCGCTGCAAGTGCGCCGACGATTCCACCTGTGATCAAGGACAAAGGAACATCAGTGTTTTCAAAAATAAGCCAAATGTCAAATACTCTATCGGCATTTACATATCCTGTCCACATCATCGCTGTGACTGTTCCGACGATCAATAACAGGATCGGCAATAACAAATCGCGGACGCGTCCGTGCGAGTGGCTCGGGAAATCTTCTTTCATTTCCCCAGGAATCACTTTATCCGGATTGAACAACTGGCCTTCTGTAATCGCCAGGCGTTCATGTTTTTTCATTTCCCCGAAATCCACATCACGGATTGCGACGAAGAACACGATGGCAAGTGCCGCGATGACGTAGAAGTTCATCGGTGCCATCCACAGGAAAGCTTCCAGCGCCGAATAATCAAGGAAGGTCTGCCCAGCCAAGATCGTTCCAATGATGCCGATGATCGCAGCTCCCCAGCTGGATACGGGAGACACTACACAAATCGGTGCAGCAGTGGAATCGATGAAATAAGCTAGTTTTGCACGCGATACTTTATAACGGTCCGTAATCGGTCGTGCAACTTGCCCGACGGCCAAGGCATTGAAATAATCGTCGATGAAAATCAAGATGCCAAGAAACACCGTAACCAATTTCGCCCCGCGGCGTGTTTTGACGCGCGCAGATGCCCAATCGGCAAACGCATGGCTGCCTCCAGACAGGCTGACGAATGCTGTAATGACCCCTAGCAGCAATAAGAACAAAATGATGAAGACATTGTAAGCGTTGAAGCCTTCATCCCAAAAGATTACCGCAAATGAAGTGAATAATTCGTTCAAGGCTTCGAGCGGCGCAAACGATGTCAGGATCAACGCAGCCGCTACGATGCCGACGCCGAGCGACAGCAATACACGACGCGTCAACAGCACCATCGCAATCGCGATAATCGGCGGCAGAATCGAAAAGATTGTATTTTCCATAATTAGATTTCCTCCTATTCATTTTGATGGTAAGGCTTAGACCAAAAAAGCCGGCTTATCCAATGGATAAACCGGCTTCCTACAATTCGTCTGTGTGCACAAGCATCAAACAACCCTGTAGCTCTCCATCTGCAACTCACTGCAAATGACAGTGGCATTCCTGTTCGAAATGCCCCCAATCGCCGCCCCCTGACCCGGAAACGGTGATTTCGGCAAGCTTCCCTTTCGAATGTGGTCTACGCGGTCAAACTCGCACATTCTACTGATGAAGGTTGCAGCCTCTACCCATCGATATCTAATTCATAAAAAGCATAGCCCAAAAAGCACACGAAATCAACTAACAGTCCATTTTGAATGTTCCTTCTATTTGACGGTTTTCATTCGGAAATAATCACCAAAGACATCACGCAGGAACTCGGGCATGAAATAACTCTTCGGTGCACGCTTCAAGGCAGGGAAAAAATAGCCGAATGTGAACAGGTCGAGCGTCGCAAGCCGGTAGATGCGGTCCGGATCGGCTGGCTTGCCCCCCACCATCAATTGGTGATTGTGCATGTCCATCCCGCTATGGATCATCCGTCCGAATACCGCGCCACGAAAGCCCATGCCTTTGAGCTCAAGTTGTGGCCAGTCTTCGTTCAAGGATTGGAGATAAATTTCCTTTAGTTCCGCGCCGCTGAGATCGATGACGCATGGATTGATCGGATGCGGAAGCATACGGTGGAAATCGTAGCGCGTCATCTCCCCTTGCGGCATATCCTCCATAAAAATGCCGGCATTGAACAATCCGCAATCCGCCGAAGCAAACGACACCAAGGCATCGCCAAACAGCTCTGCCATGGGTGACGGCTTGAACCATTCCGCTTTCAAATGATGGTCATTGTAGAAAACCGTCTCTGCCATTTGCTGCTTGCCGACACCGACCAAGTAGTCATTGAACCCTTTATCGGCTTCTGGCAACTGGTCGGTCTCGATCACTTCCGCTGTCATCTTGCGTGTCGCGATATCAATTTCAATATGGCCGATATAATAGCCGAACTTGCCGGCAGCACCAAGCAAGGTCCCGCCGATTTCTTTTCCTTGGTGGAATAAATGATGGGTATGCGCCCCCAAGATAATATCGAGTTCGGGGCATTCTGCTGCTAACAGTTCATCTTCCCTGATGCCAAGATGAGACATGCAAATGAGAAAATCGACTGACCCGCGGATTTCTGCGGCTTCACGTTTGATCGCTTCTCTGCCGCTCGTTACTTGCCAGCCGAGACGACGGTAAAACGGTGTGAACTCTGCCGTTGCAGCAACAAGCCCAATTTTCACTCCGTCATTCGTCACGATAATCTGATTTGCGCTTGCCCATTCCGGCTGCTTGCCGTCTAAGTCCAATAAATTAGCGACAACGACAGAAAAATCAGCCTGCACGTACAATTCGTCCAATTCCGCTTTGGACAGCGTAATGCCCTCGTTATTGCCGATGGTCACTGCATCATAACCGGCTTCATTGAGCAACTGGACATTGCCTTTGCCAGCCGTGCCTTCTGTAAAAGGATGTGAGCGGTCAGCGTGGTCCCCGATATCGAGCACCAAGCACACATCGCCCGCTTCTTCATGCCAGCGCCTGCGCTCCGTCAGCAAGGATTGGATACGGGGCCAGTGCGCAAAATGGCTATGCAGGTCGTTCGTATGATAAATATGGATGATTTCACTCATGTCAAACACCTCATTATGAACTGAAAATTCCTTCGTAAATCGAGCGGAGCCCGAGTAATAATAATGCGAGCCGCAGCACGACAACCAGAGTCTCGGATTTGATGCTGCGGTTCAGCCTAGCCCCGATCTTCGCTCCAATATATGCTGAAGGGATGATGGCCAAGGTATAGATCCACGGGACATTGCCGAGTGAAATATGCGTGATGGAATTGACGATGGCTGACAGAAAGACCATCAGCATCGACGTTCCAACGGCTACGTGAGGCGGAAATAAAAATAGCAGGATCATGGCCGGAACGAGGATCGAACCGCCGCCGATGCCGAATAGCCCGGATGCAAAGCCGATGAAGAAAGTCAATGCGAGCGCGAACCATATCGGATAGCCGTAGACGTATTCTTGATCGGTTTTGCGGTCATAGAAACTTTGCTTTTTGCCGTGATCGACGAACCAGCTAACCGCCTTTAAGCGATTCCGGAGCAACAGCAGCAACGATAAGAACACCAATAGCAGGCCAAAATATAATTGAAAGGACGGTACATCAAGACTGCGGTTGACGAATGCGCCTAAAATGGTTCCAGGCGCACTGCCGAGAAAGAAAATGAAACCACTCCGGTAATCGACAGTACCAACTTTCATATAGGCAATCGTCGAAGACAAGCCGGTGAAAATCATCATGACGACCGAGAGACCGACAATCTGTTGAGGCGATAAGTCTGGAAATAAACTGACCGAGGAGCTGAGGAACAACAGCACCGGCACCAAGATGACGCCACCGCCAAGCCCGATGAGCGCTCCGACGATTCCTGAAGCAAGCCCGGTCAATAGAAGGATCAGGAATACCATCAGAACCCGCCTTCGAACAGGTCAAGTTGTTTCGGGGATAATCCTTCAAAATGCAAACCGTTCAATTCCTGGAACTGTTTCGCATCGCCCGCTGCATGCCCGCCTGAATTATTGTTGAAAATCACATATACCTGCTCTGCCTGTCGTTCAAGACGCTTCACGGCTCGGCTGATTTCTTCTAGTTCCTCACGGTTATAATCGTATAGATAGCGCACTTCCCGCCATTTTTCAGCATTGCCGGGATTCAGCCAACCGTGGACATTGCGCCCGTGCAGACGCAGCAGCACCTTGTCTTTGCGGCTGGATTCCGGAACGAGCGGGATCGAACCATCCCCCGCTTGCGGTTCATCACAGACCGAATGGATCAACCCGTGCTCGCGGAGGAATTCCAGCGTTTTTTCTTTCATGCTGTCTGCATACCAGGACTGATGGCGGAATTCGATCGCCAAGTCGAATTCCTGCAACTCCGCGATGATCTCCCGGATTTCATCGACATGATCTTTTTGGCAGTCGAACCACGGCGGAAACTGCAACAGCACCATCGCCAGCTTTCCCGCTTCTTTCAGTGGCCGGACAGATAACCTGTAAGCTTCGAACATTTCCTCGCGGGTCTCGAATGGATTTTCCCCGCGCTGGTGCCCCGTCATGCCCTGATATGCTTTTACGACGAATTGGAAATTGTCCGGCGTCTCGCGGATCCATTTGCTGATATTGCGCTCAGGCTGGACTGCATAAAATGAAGAATCCAGTTCCACAATCGGAAAATGCGCGCTGTAATCGACCAATTTATCTTTTTGTTTCGACCCGGGGCTATACACATCTGGATGATCTCCCCAGCCCGTCAATCCAACATAAATCATCGCCCTGCCTCCATTTTCGTTATTATTTTATGATAGCATAGAACAAAACAGGCGTCCTTTTTGAGATTCGCGAAAGCAATGCCAGGCGAAGCCCCCTATTCCCCGCATGGTTACAATCGCATATCAAGCCATTCTTCAGGAGGTTTTTGGAAATGAAAAAACCATGGGACACAGATGCCCTCATCTCACGCTTTGAAGACAATCGCAACCCCGAGCTTGCCGCTCCGATGGCCGCTTATATGAAGCACAACTTCCCATTTTTAGGAATCCAGAAACCTCTGCGTACTGTGTTAATGAAAGAGCAGCTATCCACATATCTCCTCCCTGAAAAAGCACAATTGAAGTCCATTGTCCAAGCACTGTACGCACTGCCGGAACGCGAATTTCATTACGCGGCCATCGAATTGCTGGAACAAGCAAAAAAGGAACTGACTCCAGACGACTTGCCGTTTTTGCGCCTGCTGGTCGAATCCAATTCCTGGTGGGACACTGTCGATGCCATTGCCCTCAAACTCGTCGGTCATATTGTGTTGCTTGACCGAACAACCACTGCCCCGCTCCTTGTTGAGTGGGCACATGCAGAAAACTTATGGACCCAGCGCGCTGCCATTTTGCACCAACTGAAATTCAAGCAACAGACCGACACGGAAATGCTCGGCTCCATCATCTCTCTACATGCCGAATCCCGCGAATTCTTCATCCAAAAATCCATCGGCTGGGCTTTGAGGGAATACGCAAAAACCGATCCCATGTGGGTCTTGGACTTCGTCTCTGCCCATACGCTTCAGCCACTGAGCAAGCGGGAAGCTCTAAAACACATAAAAAAATAAGCTTTGGCATCCATGAAGAGACGCCAAAGCTTATTTTTTTAATTGGGCTGCAGGCTCTTAGAACAACCCGCCGAGCCCGCCGCCGCCGATTTTGGATTTAGCGAGATCCATCAATTCGTTCTTTTCGTTTTCATCGATTTTGCCATCGTCGTATGCTTGCTTGACTTGAGTGATAATTTCTTTCGCTTCTCCCATGTCAGCGTTGCTGATTTTCTCTTTTAACGCATCAAAAGTTTGGCTCATTAGAAAAATCCCTCCTCAATTTTTTGCTTCATCCTTTGTATACCCTTAGGAAAAACAGTAAAACGAAATTTATACAAATGAGGAAATCCACTCCTCCTAAACGGCATAAAAAATCCCCGGCATTTTCCATGCCGGGGATTGATTAATTGATTGATTAACCGATTGAACCTTCCATCTCGAACTTGATGAGACGGTTCATTTCGACTGCATACTCCATCGGCAATTCTTTAGTGAATGGCTCGATGAAGCCCATGACGATCATTTCTGTCGCTTCCTGTTCAGAAACGCCACGGCTCATCAGATAGAACAATTGCTCTTCAGAGACTTTCGATACTTTCGCTTCGTGTTCAAGCGAAACGTTATCGTTCATGATCTCGTTGTAAGGAATTGTATCGGATGTCGATTGGTTGTCCATAATCAACGTATCGCATTCGATGTTCGAACGTGCGCCGTCCGCTTTGCGGCCGAAGTGCACGATTCCGCGGTAAGAAACTTTCCCGCCTTGTTTCGAAATCGATTTGGAAACGATCGATGAAGATGTATTCGGCGCCAAGTGGATCATTTTCGCGCCTGCATCCTGGTGCTGGCCTTTGCCGGCGATTGCAATCGACAATGTCATGCCGCGTGCGCCTTCGCCTTTAAGGAAGACTGCAGGGTATTTCATCGTCAATTTCGAACCGATGTTGCCATCGATCCATTCCATCGTGCCGTTTGCATCTACGAAAGCACGTTTCGTTACCAGGTTGTATACGTTATTCGCCCAGTTTTGGATTGTTGTATAGCGGCAATAAGCATCTTTTTTCACGATGATTTCAACAACTGCAGAGTGCAGTGAGTTCGTCGTGTAGACAGGAGCTGTACAGCCTTCTACGTAATGGACGCTTGCGCCTTCGTCAACGATGATCATCGTACGTTCGAATTGGCCCATGTTTTCCGAGTTGATGCGGAAATAGGCTTGTAGTGGCGATTCCACTTTGATGCCTGGCGGTACATAGATGAATGAACCACCCGACCAAACAGCCGTGTTCAAAGCAGAGAATTTATTGTCTGCTGCTGGAATGACTGTCTGGAAGTTTTCTCTGAAGAGGTCTTCATTTTCACGAAGTGCTGCATCAGTATCTTTAAAGATGATGCCCATCTCTTCCAAATCTTCTTTCATGTTGTGGTAAACAACTTCGGATTCGTACTGTGCAGAGACACCTGCAAGGTACTTCTGTTCAGCTTCAGGAATGCCCAGTTTATCAAACGTACGCTTGATTTCTTCAGGAACTTCATCCCATGAAGTCTGGCTCGCTTCAGAAGGTTTGACATAATATGTGATTTCATCAAAATCCAGCGAGTTCAAATCTCCGCCCCATTGCGGCATTGGCATAGAATAGAATAGTTTCAACGCTTTCAAGCGTGATTCGAGCATCCATTCCGGTTCTTCTTTAATCTTCGAAATTTCTCTGACAATGTCTTCCGTCAGACCGCGTTTTGATCTGAAGATGGAGACGTCCTTGTCATGGAACCCATATTTATAATCTCCGATTTCCGGCATTTTTTTCGCCATCGTCGTTCCTCCGTTCTCTGTTACGATTTTTCTTCGTCGTGCACACCTTTTTCCATGGCTTTCCACGCTAAGGTCGCGCATTTGATACGCGCCGGGAATTTAGATACACCTTGCAATGCTTCAATATCCCCAAGGTCCACTGAATCGTCGTACTCTTTTCCAAGCATCATGTCCGAAAAGATTCCGGACAGCTTCAATGCTGTATCTACATCTTTGCCTTTGACGGCTTGCGTCATCATGGAAGCAGATGCCATGGAAATCGAGCAGCCTTCCCCGTCGAATTTGGCGTCTTTGACGATGCCATCTTCCACTTGCAGCGTTAGTTGGATCCTGTCGCCGCAAGTCGGGTTGTTCATTTCGATATTGACACTGTCCTGTTCAAGCGCGCCCTTGTTGCGAGGCGTCTTGTAATGGTCCATGATTACTTGTCGATATAATTGATCTAAATTATTAAAAGACATCGCTAAAATACTCCTTTGCAGAACGCAAACCTTCCACTAGGCGATCGATATCCGATTCGTCATTATAAAGATAGAAGCTTGCGCGTGCTGTCGCTGTCACGTCAAGCCATTTCATCAATGGCTGTGCGCAGTGATGACCTGCGCGGACAGCGATGCCGCTCATATCGAGCACAGTCGCTACATCGTGGGGATGGACTTCTTTCAAATTGAAAGTGACGATCCCTGCACGTTTCGCCGGGTCTTTCGGGCCGTAAATCTCAAGCCCTTCAATAGCCGACATCTTGTCCATCGCGATGGCTGCCATATGGTGTTCATGTTTTTCGATTTCATCCAATCCGATTTCCTGCAGGAAGTCGATGGCCGCAGCCAGTCCGACTGCCCCGGCAATGATCGGCGTGCCGCCTTCGAATTTCCAAGGCAACTCTTTCCAGGTCGAATCGTATAATCCGACAAAATCGATCATCTCCCCGCCGAACTCGACAGGTTCCATGGCTTCGAGCAAATGCTTTTTGCCATACAAGACACCGATGCCGGTCGGGCCGACCATTTTGTGGCCGGAAAATGCGAAGAAGTCGCAATCCAAGTCCTGGACATCGATTTTCAAGTGAGGCGCAGCTTGTGCACCGTCCACCATCATGACAGCGCCATGTTCGTGGGCGATTTTTGCTACTTCCTTCACCGGATTCATCGTGCCAAGCACATTGGATACATAAACCATCGACACAATTTTTGTCCGGTCGGTAATGGCTGCACGGACATTTTCAAGCGAGATGGTACCGTCTTCTTCAAGCTCGATGTATTTCAAGACAGCGCCGCGTTCTTTTGCCAGCTGCTGCCAAGGAATGATGTTCGAGTGATGCTCCATATACGTGATGACGATTTCGTCGCCTTCTTCCACATTGGCACGGCCATAGCTTTGTGCGACTAAGTTAATCGCAGTCGTCGTGCCGCGGAGAAAGACGATTTCCTGCGTCGATCTGGCATTGATGAATTGCTGCACTTTCTCGCGGGCGCCTTCATATTTCTCTGTTGCCCGGTTGCCGAGCGTGTGGACGCCGCGGTGGACATTGGAATTATCAGACTCGTAATATTCTTTCAGCGCTTCGATGACTGGCGTCGGCTTCTGGGAAGTCGCCGCGCTGTCCAAATAGACGAGCGGATGTCCATTGATTTCCTGGTTGAGTATCGGGAAATAGCTCTTGATCTCTGGATTCATTAGCGGACTTTCCTTTCGATAACCTCCGTCAATTGCTTTTTAACGCCTTCGATTGGCAACACGTTTACAACCGGTGCCAGGAAGCCGTGAATAACAAGACGTTCAGCTTCTTGTTTTGTAATGCCTCGGCTCATCAAATAATACAATTGAAGCGGATCGACGCGTCCCACTGATGCCGCATGTCCTGCCGTTACATCATCTTCGTCGATCAAGAGAATCGGGTTCGCATCGCCGCGTGCTTTCGGGCTTAACATCAGGACACGTGATTCCTGTTCTGCGTTAGCTTTCGTTGCGCCGTGTTCAATTTTGCCGATGCCGTTGAAGATCGCAGAAGCGGAGTCTTTCATGACGCCGTGCTTCAAGATCTGGCCGTCGGAGTTTTTGCCCCAATGGATGACTTGCGTCGTGAAATTCTGCTTTTGCGTACCTCTTCCGACCACGACTGTTTTCGTATCGCCGACTGAATTATCGCCAATCAGGAACGTCGTGTTATCGGAAATGGTGTCGCTGTCGTTCATCATGCCGAGCGCCCATTCGATGCGTGCATCGCGCTGCGCTACTCCGCGGCGGTTCACGTAAGTCGTGAATCCTTCAGCGAGTACATCCACTGCGCCGTAAGTGACAGACGCATTGTCTTCTGCAAATACTTCTGAAACGATATTCGCTTGGCCTTTTGCTTTCGGCACGGTGGAAATATAGTTTTCGACGTAAGTTACTTCACTGCCTTTATCTGCGACAATCAATGCGTGATTGAACAGAGAAGCTTCCTCATTGTCATGTACGAAGATCGCTTGCACCGGATTCTTTATGGCAAGATTCTTCGGTACATACAGGAACATCCCGCCATTTAGAAGCGCTGCATGAAGAGCCGTCAATTTATGTTCTTCAGCTTTGACTGCTTCTGTCATGAAATACTTAGCAACCAAATCACCGTGCTCACGGATCGCTGTTTGGATATCTGTCAAAATGACACCTTGTTGCTGAAGGTTCTTATCCAATGAAATATAAGCCGGTGTATTATTGTGCTGAATGTATAGATTTTTTTGATCTGTATCAACGATAGACTTTACCTGCTCCGGCAACTCATCCAATGACGAATAAGTAGAGCTTTCCACTGTATGGACCGGGAAGTCCGTAAAGTTCCAGTTGATGATTTTCGTTTTATCGGGTTTTGGGAGCGGCAACGCTTCGGCAGCAGCCAAAGCCTGTACGCGCAAGTTCGTAAATTCTTCTGGTTCTGAGTGCGAAGCCGAGAAGGAGCGTACATCCTGCTCGGTCATCGTTAGTTTTGTTTCAACCGTCACGTTAGTCTCTCCTTCCAATTATGCTTCTTGTCCGACAGTCTCGTCTTCGATGCCGAGTTCTGCCTTGATCCAGTCATAGCCTTCCGCTTCCAATTTATGCGCAAGTTCAGGTCCGCCGGATTTCACGACGCGGCCTTGCATCATGACATGGACGTGATCTGGCGTGATGTAGTTCAACAGGCGCTGATAGTGAGTGATGATCAAGCAGCCGAAGTTCTCGCCCTTCATTTGGTTGATGCCGTCAGAAACGACTTTCAATGCATCGATATCAAGACCAGAGTCAATTTCATCAAGTACAGCGAATGTCGGTTTGATCATCATCATTTGGAGGATTTCGTTGCGTTTCTTCTCGCCGCCAGAGAATCCTTCGTTCAAGTAGCGCTGTGCCATGTCTTGGTCCATTGCAAGAGTTTCCATTTTGCTGTCAAGTTCACGGATGAATTTCATCAATGAAACTTCGTTGCCTTCTTCGCGGCGTGCGTTCATCGCAGAGCGCATGAAGTCAGCATTTGTGACGCCGGAGATTTCGCTCGGGTACTGCATAGCTAGGAAGAGTCCTGCGCGTGCGCGCTCGTCGACTTCCATCGCCAATACGTCTTCTCCGTCCAATTCGATCGTGCCTTGTGTTACTTCATATTTAGGATGCCCCATGATTGCTGACGCCAAGGTAGATTTCCCTGTACCGTTCGGCCCCATGATGGCATGGATTTCGCTCGTGTTAATTGTGATGTTTACACCTTTTAAAATCTGTTTTCCTTCGATTTCAACGTGTAGATCTTTAATGACCAAAGTTGACATGTAAATACCTCCATAATGTTATTGAAGAATGCCTCGCACTCTTAATTAGTATCATTCTAATCTTAACTTATATCGACTTCAGTAGCAAATGTTAAAATCGGCCGCAAGTCTTAGCCAAAAACCATTTTGAAATCCGTATTTCCTAATGTCTACAAGCAAATTCCAGCTGGCCTCGCGGATTTCCTGCATTTTCAATAAAGTTAGGCTAAATGAGAATTCATTTCAATAAACTTTGTATTAGGCGCTAGATTCTGCATGCTTGGGCATAGAAAAACCGGACAGAGAAATCACTCTGTCCGGCAGCTTCATTTGAATGTTTGAATGTATGTGGATCGTGTATCTATTGCTATTCGCGGTGCGCTTGGCGCTCGATCTGTGCCGCAACCGACTGGCCTTGGCGATAATCCTGCTCCCGGCGCTGTTCAACTTCAAGGATTTTTTGCGGGTCATTTTGGTATTCGTTCAGTCCGTACCCGTGTACGTCTCTGAATGCCTGTTCCATTTTTTCCGTCTTTTCAATACCTTGAGAATCGATAATAAACCATCCCTTTCGAGTTTTCGTATTTTACTTTTATAAGTATACCCGACTCGACAAAGATTAAACAAGTTAAATAATCTAATTTATCAGAAAATAGACCTATCGTCATAGTTATTGGGAATATATAGAAAAAACTGCCCGTTATGCGGACAGTTTCCATAAATTATTGGCTCACTTCGTTATAAAGGTTTGATGAAATCAAGCCATTTTCTTCTAACACTTGGTTGAAAACAGCGTCAGCTTCGGCAAATTTGTCGGCAGCCGCTTGGAAGTCTGGTGCATCTGTTCCCAGTTCTTCGATTTTCATCTCGTAAGATGCAGCGATTGAAGCCAACGCCCCATCGATTTCTTCTTGATGATCGCTTAGCGATTCTGGCACTTCGATTGATTCCACCGCTTGCATCGCTTGTTCAGCAGAAGTTGCAGCCGCTTCTTTCATGTCGGTAAGTTCTGCACCAGCTGGGAGTGCATCTTCAGCTTGGGCGATTTCGAAGTCGTTCAGTTGTGCATCTTCTTTATTTATTTCCTTTGAAACAGTCAAATAGAATTGCATCAATTGGCTTTTGATGCTTTCTTTTCCGGATTCCATCGTGGCAGACCCAGAAGCCGTTTCAGCTGTGTCAGTGGATTGTTCGGTTCCGCATGCCGCAAGCAACAAGGCAGCAGATAGGCCGAGGATTGTCATCTTTTTCATGTTCGTGCCTCCTGAATTTCATATCCAGCATATAATAGCACAGCCCGTTTTATCCGTATAGAGAGCAGAGAAAAGCCGGAATTCATTGAATTCCGGCATAATTCATGCTTTTTGGGATGGTGTGAAACGATCGACGATATTCGCTAGCGCACCGTCTCCTGTTACATTGGTGGCCGTTCCGAAACTGTCTTGTGCCATATACAATGCAATCATCAACGCGACCATCGTCTCGTCAAAGCCAAGCATCGCTTCAAGCAAGCCGATAGCTGCCATGACCGCGCCACCCGGGACGCCAGGCGCCGCGATCATCGTAACGCCGAGCATGAGGATGAACGGGAAGAAGCTGCCGAATGATGGCGACTGGCCTGTCAGTAAGATGACCCCGATCGCACAAGTGACAAGCGTGATCGTGCTGCCCGACAAATGAATTGTCGCAAACAATGGGATGGTGAAGTCTGCTACACGCTCTTTCACGCCAGTTTTCCGCGCTTGGCGCAAAGTTACCGGAATTGTCGCGGCAGAAGACTGTGTGCCAAGTGCCGTAAAGTATGCCGGCAACATCGTCCGGATCAAACCGAACGGGTTTTTCTTTCTTAATATGCCCGCTGTTGTATATTGTCCCGTTAACATTATCCAATGCATTGCAATGATGAGGATAAAAACAACCGCAAAGAGAGAAAGAATTTCAGCCACTGCGCCTCCGTATGCCATATTCGCAAAAATACCGAAGATGTGGAAAGGCAATAGCGGGATTATGATGACTGAAATAACTTTTTCGATAATCTCCTGGAATTCTTCGAAAAACGACGCCATCGTCTTGCTCCCTGTAGAAGCCATTCCGATTCCCAAGAGGAATGCCAAGATCAAGGCGCTCATAACCCCGAACAATTGAGGAATTTCCAAAGCGATGAAACTTGAAGCAAGGGCATGTTCAGGGTCATCCAAATTGCTCAGTGATCCGCCTTCCATCAAATTCGGCAAAATCGACGATGCCGCGATGAAAGCTAATACTCCTGCAACTATAGTGGATAAATAAGCGATCGCTGTCGCCAGCCCCAATAATTTCCCAGAACCTTTCCCAAGCTTCGCAATCCCTGGTGCGATAAAGCCAAGAATGATTAATGGCACGATAAAATTTAAGAACCCGCCAAAAATCCCTGTAAACGTAGCAAATACACGAACGAGCGCTTCTGGAGCAACCGAGCCGATGAGCACGCCAAGCACGATGGCCAGCACAATCCGCGGCAGTAAACCGAATTGAATTTTCATGATCTTGTCCTCCCTGTGTAAACAGATGTTTATTGTTTATTATGTGAAATTACCACAGTTTTCGAAAAGCTAATAGCTTTTTACTAAAACACGTAATATTTTTATTATTCCGAAAAAATGAACGGAAATTTTTCCCACTTGCATTTGTTCCGGTCATCACTGTCTTTCTTGTAAAACAGGGCAATTCTGCGCATGAAAAAACCAGCCTATTCTTTTATAGAATAGGCTGGCAAAAGTTTATTGTTCGACTGGCACGATTGATCCGTTCCATTCTTCCAAAATGAAATCTTGGATTTCCTGTGATGTCAATACTTCAACCAAGGCTTGGATATCTTCGTTGTTTTCATCTCCTGCTTGTACGGCAATGATGTTAGCGTACGGCGAATCTGAACTTTCAAGAGCGATAGCATCTTCCATTGGGCTCAAGCCAGCATCGATTGCATAGTTTGAGTTAATCAATACAGCATCGCCTTCACCAGCTTCATACATTTGCACAAGCAAAGCCGCTTCATATTCTGTATCGAACTGCAAGTTCTTCTCGTTTTCTACGATATCGCTAGTTTCAGCTGTCGTCTTATCGATGCCTTCTTCCAACGTGATCAAGCCTTCCGCTTCGAGCATAGCCAGGATACGGCCGTGGTCAGCCACTGAATTGCTCATGAGGATTGTCGCATCTTGTGGCAAATCTTCAAGTGATGAGTAATCTTGCGAGTAGACGCCGATTGGTTCGATGTGAATGCCGCCAGCACTTACGAAATCATAGCCATGGTCAGCAATTTGCGATTCCAGGTAAGGCGTGTGTTGGAAATAGTTCGCATCCAAGTCGCCTGATTCCAAATCTTGGTTTGGTAAGATGTAGTCTTGGTATGTCTCAATTTCCAACTCAATGCCCTGTTCTTCCAAAATCGGTTTTGCCTGTTCGAGAATTTCAGCGTGAGGGACATTAGAAGCGCCGACCGTCAGTGTGCTTGTTTCTCCTTCTGATGCGCCGCTGCCGCTTTCTTCTTCTGCGCCACAAGCGGATAATGCCAATACTGCTGCAAATGAACCGAATACTAGTTTTTTCATTACAAATTTCCCCTTTTCTTCTATTAAATGTAGTTTTGTATATCATGGACCAAAAAGCCCCGTTTTATTCAGTGATTCTGAAACAATGCGAAATTTAACGTTTGTCCGCTTTTCCAGTCAAGAAATCTCCGATGAACTGAACGACAAAAACGATAATGAGGATAGCAATGGTCGCCATTAGTGTCACATCTTCGCGGCTTCTTTGGAAACCATCGAGGAATGCCAATGTCCCAAGACCGCCAGCCCCGATGATGCCTGCCATCGCAGTATAACCGACTAAGGCAATGGCGGTAACCGTGATGCCCGAGATCAATGCCGGCTTGGATTCAGGCAGCAGGACCTTGCGGATGATGGTCCAAGTCGTAGCGCCCATCGACCGCGCTGCTTCGATAACGCCTTTATCGATTTCTTTCAATGCGATGAGTACCATGCGGGCGTAAAAAGGAGCTGCCCCGATGATCAATGCAGGAAGTGCTGCGTTCGGCCCGCGAATGCTGCCGATCAAGAATTTTGTAAACGGGATGAGCAAGATAATCAAAATAATGAATGGAATCGAACGGAAAATATTGACGAAAGCGCCTGTCAGCCAGTTGACGATTTTATTTGCCCATAGTTGGTTCGGTGCGGTAAGGAATAAGACGATTCCCAGGACCAATCCAATAACAAATGTGAAAAATGTGGACATTGCCGTCATATAAATGGTTTCGAGTGTTGCTTCCCACATATCCGCCCAATCAACGTTCGGGAATAAAGTTTCAAGCATCGCCCATCACCTCCGTCTGTACATCGTGTGCACCGAGGAACGCTAAAGCTTTGCTTATTTCATCGGCGGGCCCCTTCAGTTGAAGGATGAGCGTGCCGTATGCCCCGCGCTGGGTATGGGAGATATTGCCGTGGACGATATTGACTTCCACCGTATATTCCCGAATCAGCTGTGTCAGGATCGGCTGTTCCGCTTGGTCCCCCACGAATATTAATTTGACCAATTGTCCTTCCGGATATTGTTCGCGCAAATGGCGGACGGTTTCTGCCGAATCTTCCGTCTCGGTCACTTGGGCAACAAATCGCTTGGTGATTGTTTCCTTCGGATGCTGGAAGACATGGAGCACTTCGCCCAGTTCGACGACGCGCCCGCCTTCCATCACTGCCACGCGGTGACAGATTTTCCGGATGACGTGCATTTCGTGCGTGATCAAGACAATCGTCAAGCCGAGTCGCTTATTGATGTCGACCAATAATTCCAATATCGCATCAGTTGTTTGCGGATCAAGTGCCGATGTCGCTTCGTCGCACAGAAGCACTTCCGGATCATTGGCCAGCGCACGGGCGATGCCGACACGCTGCTTCTGTCCACCGGAAAGCTGGGCAGGATATGCACTTTCACGACCTTCCAGGCCAACCAGTTCGATTAACTCTGCTGAACGCTTGCGCCGCTCCTCTTTCCCCACACCCGCGATCTCGAGCGGGAATTCAATGTTCTCGCGCACAGTCCGCGACCACAGCAAATTGAAATGCTGGAAAATCATGCTGACTTTTTGGCGGGCTTTGCGAAGTTTCGGCCCTGAAATCGCTGTGATGTTCTGGCCATTGATCTCAACGGAACCTTCGCTCGGTTTTTCCAGGCCATTCAGAAGGCGGATCAACGTACTTTTTCCCGCTCCGCTATAACCGATAATGCCAAAAATCTCGCCGGCCGGCACCGTTAAGTCGACATGGTCGACAGCCGTCAAGCGCGCTTTGCCAGTATCGAAAACTTTAGTCAATCCTTTTAACTCAATCATGGTTGGGCACTCTCCTAAATCTTTTGCTAATAAAAAAGCCTTCCTGCTCAGATAAGCAGAAAGGCACATGTGTAAACACAATAAACCGTTCTCTCATCTTTCAAAGTTTTCACTTTGAGTGACTTGGCACCATTTCATTTTCATGACGGTTGCCGGGCTTCATCGGGCACTTCCCTCCACCTCTCTGTATAAGAGCTACGCTATTAAGTTAATTTCAGAAATTAAATTTATCATGGCTGGCTGTATTCGTCAACCGTTTTCAATTTCTCATATAGATACGGCACCGACTGGAAAGCGTAGACCTTGTCTGTCACTTGGCCATTCTGTGAAATCAGCAGACACGGCACGCTTTCCACTTCATAAAGCTCCGCCACTTCCTGTACATAATTCAAATTAGCTTTGCCCATTGGAAGGTCTGGCAATAGTTCCGCCACCACGCCGAGCATCTTGCTTGCGACTTGGCACGTACCGCACATCGGCGTATATAGATAATAAGCTGAAACAGGCTGGGTGTTTTTTTCCTTCAGCCATTCTTTATGTGTCCATTCATTCATGCTAGTCATTCCCTGCTACTGGATTTAAGACCCGTACATCTGCTGCGATGAGCACATCAATCAGCTTCCGCAGCGGCGTCGTCGCCACCTCTTTATAGCTTCGGTCGATATGGAAATGGCGGGCTTCCGGAAATTCGCGCTTGATGAGCTTGCGCAGTTTATCGCCGGAAGCATCCGCATCGACGAGGATGATGATATCCTGCCCTTCAAAAGGCAACAGCATTTCTTCGAGTCTTGTAGCACTTACTGTACCATTTGTGCAAAGAATCGTCACGGGTTCTGCAATCAATGGCGCTATCCGGGTTTTGTCGCTGATCCCTTCAACCACTATCACTTTCTCCATAAGTAATCCCCCCAGAAAACCATATATGAAAAAAAGCGCCATGAAGAGGCGCTTTCAGAACTTACTCGTTTGTCATTTCTTTATATTCGTCAGCTGACATCAATGCATTGACCTCATCTTCGGAAGGGGCTTCCACAACGACCATCCACGCTTTTTCATAAGGGGATTCGTTGACGAATTCCGGGCTGTCTTCAAGCTCAGAATTGACTTCGACGATTTTGCCGCTGATCGGCGCATACAATTCCGATACTGTTTTAACGGACTCGACGCTGCCGAATGGCTCGTCTTTTTTCAGCTCGTCGCCGACTTGCGGAAGCTCGACAAATACGATGTCTCCAAGTTCATCTTGCGCGAAATGAGTGATGCCGATACGTGCTTTGCCGTCTTCGACTTTGACCCATTCGTGTTCTTTTGAATAGCGAAGCTCTTGTGGTGTGCTCATCCAAACCCCTCCAAATATGTAATTGACTCAATTTTAGTTTGCCACAACCAGGAATGAAAAACAAGATGACAAACTTGTCAGCTCCATGTATTTGCGTAAGCGTCTTCCTTGAAACCGAGTGTCGCCTGAGAACCGTCCCATGCGAGCGGGCGTTTGATGAGCATGCCGTCCGCTGCCAGCAATTCGTATTGCTCATCTGCTGACATTTCCGGCAGCTTTTCCTTCAGTTCGAGTTCACGGTATTTCTTGCCGCTCGTATTGAAAAACTTCTTCAGCTCGATGCCGCTTGCTTCGTGAATTTCTTTCAATTGCGCTGCGGATGGCGGGTTTTGCGAAATATCGATATAGTCGAACTCCGCGCCATTCGCTTCAAGCCATTTCTTGCCTTTTTGGCAGGTCGAGCATTTCGGGTAAGCGTAATACTGGATCATCAAATCTCCTCCTGTCTTGTAAATCAAGCATATCAAAATGCCACAGAGCAGTCGACTGGAAGGGAGTTAGTGAAAATTGAATTGAAAATGTGACTTTCTTGTATGAAAAATCGGATGTCCATTTCGACGGACGCTTTCCGCGGACACGGCTTCAGCCGCTTCCTTCGCTGCGCTCAGTCCAGGGTCTTCAGCTCGTGCTATTTCCGCAGGAGTCGCCGTCTCCATTCCCATCCGGTATTGTGTATTGAACGAAGGAAAAACCTTAAATGCTAATTAAATCTCACCGTTTCTGTTGCTCTCAGAAGAAACACTTTATACAAAAATTATAAAACTCCTCTTCTTGCATGTCTTAAACAAAAAAAGGTTTCGTAGCGACGGAGGAGGCTTGGGTGCGAGCCCACGGAAAGCGAGCGATAAGCATCGGAAAATACGACTTCCCAATTATATCGACAACCTTAAAAAACAGGAAGGGTTTCCCCTTCCTGTTTTGTGCAATCTATTAGACGACGTATTTTTCTACACTGATCAATTTTTCGGATGCTTCGCGTTTTTTCGCGATCAAGTTGTACGGCGTTGAACGCGTCAACTTGCGGAGTGCGGACAGCATCATGCGCTGGTTGTCGCCATCGATTGCTGCGATCAAGGTTTCTTTCGCGTCTTTCTCGATTTCCTCCAAAGCTTCCTGGCAGAAGATCTGCGTATAAAGAAGTTTCTGCTTCGCCTTTTCTTCGCCGCTTGCTGCGATCGCTTTTTCTGTGCGCAAGACAACCGATTCCATCGCGAAGACATTGCTGACGATATCCGCGATGTTCACGAGCACTTCCTGTTCTGCTTCAAGTTTCTTGCCGTAAGTCTGTGCGGCAAGGCCTGCAGCGAGGATGGCAATTTTCTTCGCATTTTTCACTAATGCTTTTTCCTGTGCCAAAGCTTCGGTTCCGACTTCTTCAGGCATCATCATCAACAATTCTTCCTGCAAAGCTTGTGCATGTTGCAATAGCGGCAATTCGCCTTTCATTGCTTTGCGTAGCAGTGTGCCAGGTACAAGCAGGCGGTTGATTTCGTTTGTTCCTTCGAAGATCCGGTTTATGCGGGAATCGCGGTAGATGCGCTCGATTTCATATTCCTGCATAAAGCCGTAGCCGCCGTGCAGCTGGACGCCTTCATCAACGATATAATCCAGAGTTTCTGTTCCGAAGAATTTATTCAACGAACATTCGATGGCAAATTCCGCGATGGAATCCGCGACCAGTTTGCCGTCAGCCTGCTGTTCATCCGTGAAGCCGCTCATGCGGTCTTCGAACAAGCCGACTGTGCGGTAAACGGAACTTTCAACCGCATACAATTTGGATGCCATTGTCGCCAATTTCTCTTTCGTCAGGTTGAAAGAAGAGATCGGCGTCTTGAATTGCTGGCGCTGGTTCGTGTAAGGAATGGTCAATTCCATAGCACGCTTGGATGCGCCGATTGTGCCGACACCGAGTTTGTAGCGCCCGATGTTCAAAATATTGAAGGCGATGATATGTCCGCGCCCTGCTTCACCAAGAAGATTTTCCACTGGCACTTCTGCGTCTTCCAAGATCAATGTACGTGTGGAAGACGATTTGATGCCCATTTTCTTTTCTTCCGGACCAACCGATACGCCCCCGAAGTCGCGCTCAACGATAAATGCCGAGAACTGTTCACCGTCGATTTTTGCATAGACGACGAAGACATCCGCAAATCCTGCGTTTGTGATCCACTGTTTTTCACCATTCAAGACGTAATGTGTACCCGCTTCGTTCAGTTTCGCAACTGTTTTCGCACCCAAAGCATCCGATCCGGAGCTTGGCTCTGTCAAGGCGTATGCTGCGATTTTCTCGCCCGTTGCAAGAACCGGCAAGTATTTCTTTTTCTGTTCTTCGTTACCGAATAGGACGATCGGCAATGAACCGATGCCCACGTGTGCGCCGTGAGTGATGGAGAAGCCGCCCGCTTTGGACATTTTCTCAGCAATCAAGGCCGACGCGATTTTGTCGAGCCCGAGCCCGTCGTATTGTTCCGGAACGTCTGCCCCAAGGAGCCCGAGTTCGCCGGCTTTCTTCAGAAGCTTGACGGAATGTTCGAATTCATGGTTCTCCAACTTTTCGACCAAAGGCATAACTTCCGTGTTGACGTAATCCTCTGTCGTTTTGGCGATCATTTTATGCTCTTCCGTGAAATCTTCCGGCGTGAACACACGCGATAAGTCTGCATCTTCGATCAAGAAGCTTCCGCCTTTGATCAATGTTTTTTCTTGTTCCATTTTCCATTCCTCCCAATTTATCGTTTATCTTGAATCCCCTAGTTAACCGTATCCCTTAAAGTTCTCTTTACAACATTTCGAAGACGCCTGCTGCGCCCATTCCTCCGCCGATGCACATCGTGACGACGCCAAATTGTTTGTTCTGGCGCTTCAATTCGCTGAGCATGCGCAAGGTCAAAATCGAACCTGTCGCACCTAGCGGATGGCCGAGTGCGATGGCGCCGCCGTTCAAATTGATCTTATCCATATCCAGGCCAAGCTCTCGGATAACGCCAAGCGATTGAGACGCAAATGCTTCGTTCAGTTCCCAGACGTCGATATCGTCTTTCGTCAGGCCGGCCAGTTTCAAGGCTTTCGGAATCGCGACGACCGGGCCGATACCCATGACTTCGGGCGGAACGCCGCCTGTTGCGAATGAACGGAATTTCGCGATCGGCTTAAGGCCAAGCGCTTCCGCTTTTTCACGGTCCATGACGAGCACTGAACCTGCGCCGTCAGAAGTCTGCGAAGAGTTGCCCGCTGTCACCGTGCCGCGTGCCGAGAATGCCGCACGCAATTTATTGAGTGTCTGGATGGATGTGCCGTGGCGTACCCCTTCGTCCATTTCAAACATAAACGATTTTTCCTGGTATTTATTCTGGCTATCGACATAGCGTTGGATCACTTCGACCGGAACGATTTCATCGACGAAGTGGCCTTTTTCGATCGCCCTAGCTGCATTTTCATGGGACCGGACCGCAAATGCATCCTGGTCTTCCCGGCTAACGCCGTATTGTGTCGCTACTTGTTCTGCCGTATGCCCCATGCTCATATAATATTGTGGTGCGGTTTCGGCGATTTTAGCATTCGGCCGCAGCACGTTGCCCATCATTGGCACCATGCTCATCGATTCAACACCGCCGGCAACAATCGCTTCAGCATGGCCGACCATGATTCGTTCAGCGGCATAAGCGATCGACTGCAAGCCCGATGAACAAAAGCGATTGACGGTAACTGCCGGCGTCGTATCCGGAAGCCCTGCGAGTGCCCCGATGTTGCGGGCAATGTTCATGCCTTGTTCTGCTTCGGGCATAGCACACCCCATAATCAAATCATCAATGGGGCCGTCATATCCAGCCCGCTTCAATGTTTCCCGTACGACGAGTGCCCCGAAATCATCCGGGCGCACCGAGGCAAGAGAACCTTTTTTCGCTTTTCCGACCGGTGTTCTGGCTCCGGCCACAATTACTGCTTCGCGCATATCATTTCCTCCTCTATCTAATCGGCGATCAATTGCGTAATGGTTTCCCTTTGACAAGCATATGTTGCATGCGCTGCTGTGACTTCGGTTCAGCAACGAGGCTCAGGAAGGCTTCGCGTTCCAAATCGAGCAAATACTGCTCATCGACTTTCGTGCCGTATGGCAATTTGCCTCCTGACAATACATAAGCCAGTTTCTTGGCGATTTTCATATCGTGTTCGCTGATATAGCCGGACAATAACATACCTTCAGCCCCAAGCAACATCGCCGCATAGCCTGCTTCCCCTGCAACCGGTACTTTTTCTCTTCTCGGCGCCTGGTAGCCATTATCGTGGAGCGACAATGCCAATTGCTTTGCATCGTAGATCAAATGGTCGCTATTGACGCTGATGCCGTCGACGAAATTCAGGAAATTGTTTTCACGTGCTTCGTCTGCCGATGTCGACACTTTCGCAGTCGCGATCGATTCGAACACGCCCGCTGCCAAGTTGACATAGTCTGCCGTGACATGATTCGGCAAGCCTTTCAATTGTTTCATATACAATTCCTTGTTTCCGCCGCCGCCCGGAATGAGCCCAACGCCTGCTTCGACTAAGCCCATATAGGTTTCCATAGATGCCTGTACACGTGCTGCCGGCAGGATGACTTCCGCCCCGCCGCCGAGTGTCATGCCGAATGGTGCCGCTACGACCGGCTTCGAGCTGTATTTCAATTTCAGCATGGCGTTCTGGAACGTACGGATCGTCAAATCCAGTTCAAAGATATTGTCGTCTTGTGCTTCCATCAAAATCATGCCAAGGTTGGCGCCAACACAGAAGTTCTTTCCTTGGTTGCCGATGACGAGTCCTTTGAAGTTTTTCTCGACTTCGTCCACAGCGAAATTAATCATTTGCATGATATCGAGCCCGATCGCGTTCGAACGCGAATGGAATTCGAGCAATGCGATGCCGTCTCCAAGATCGATCAAGCTTGCGCCGGAATTCGATTTGATGACGCCGTGCTTTTTCTTGTAACGTTTCAAGTCGATCACTTTTTCATTGACCGGAACAGGCTGGTAATCTGAACCGTCGAAATAATACAGATCGCCGTTCTCTTCTTTATAGAAGGAATCAAAGCCTTTTTCCAATAGCGCTTGTGCAAATGCCGGTACTTCTAGGCCTTGAGCAGCCATTTTTTCTGTCGACTGCTTGACGCCGGTTGCGTCCCATACTTCAAATGGACCTTGTTCCCAGCCGAAGCCCCATTTCATGGCGTTGTCGATGGCGACGATGTCGTCTGCAATCTCGCCATGAAGCTGTGCGGAATAGACGAGTGTCGGAGCGAGGATGCTCCACAGCAATTCGCCTGTGCGGTCGTCTGCATAAACGAGCGTCTTCATTTTCGCGGACAAGCCTTTTTGCTGCTTGGCCATTTCCTGTGAAGGCGTTTTCAATTTTTGCGCTGGGCGATATTCCATTGTTTCCGGGTCGAGCTCCAGAATTTCTTTGTCTTTCTTTTGGAAAAAGCCTTGTTTAGCTTTGGCGCCAATCCAGCCGTTTTCGACCATGTTCTTCATGAATTCAGGCGTTTTGAACACTTGCTGTTCTTCGCCTTCGGTTTGATCGTAAACGTTTTTCGAAACATGCATAAACGTATCCAGGCCTACGACATCGAGTGTACGGAATGTCGCCGATTTCGGGCGGCCAATCAATGGGCCGGTAACGGAATCCACTTCACCGACAGAATAGCCGCGGTTTTGCATTTCACGGACCGTGACGAGCAAGCCGTATGTGCCGATGCGGTTGGCGATGAAGTTCGGTGTATCTTTTGCCAAGACGACACCTTTACCTAAGCGGTCTTCGCCGAATTGCTGCATGAATTCAACGACTTCGGGAGCTGTCGCTTCTGCCGGAATGACTTCAAGCAATTTCAAATAGCGCGGCGGGTTGAAGAAATGGGTGCCGAGGAAATGCTTCTGGAAATCTTCCGAGCGCCCTTCTGACATCGCATTGATGCTGATGCCTGATGTATTGGAGGAAATGATGGTGCCGGGCTTTCTGACCGCATCCACCTTTTCATAGAGTGATTTCTTGATATCCAAGTTTTCTACGATGACTTCAATGATCCAATCCACATCGGATAATTTCTCGAGATCGTCTTCTAAATTGCCTGGCGTGATCAACTGCAAATTTTTCTTTTGTGTCAGCGGAGCAGGCTTTTGTTTCAATAGTTTTTGAGTGGCAGTCGCTGCGATCCGGTTGCGGACTGCTTTATCTTCAAGCGTTAGCCCTTTCGCTTGTTCTTCTTTTGTCACTTCTTTCGGCACAATGTCGAGCAGCATGACCGGAATTCCGATATTGGCTAGATGAGCTGCGATTCCAGATCCCATGACGCCAGATCCGAGCACGGCTGCTTTTTTGATTTTGTATGACACGAGCAAACCCTCCTATTTTTGAATGAACACTCATTCATTTTCTGGGTAAAAAAAAGAAATACTTTCCTTCTCGTTCTTAGTGTAAATTATTTTTCCTATTTTCGCAATATTTAATCGGAAGATTTTTCTGCCGCTTTTATCCAAGCGCTTGGAGAGAAAGCAAAAAAAGGGTAAGATTAAAAGGACTATTAAAGGAGGCATTTTAATGAAATCCCTAAAAACAACTGAACAGTTCAACGATACAATCCAAAACGGCGAACCAGTCATCGTGAAATTCCAGGCTGGCTGGTGCCCTGACTGCACGCGCATGGATATGTTCATCGATCCGATCATCGAGCAATACGACAACTACCAATGGTTTGACGTCAACCGTGACGAACTGCCAGAAATCGCAGAGCAGTACGAAGTGATGGGCATCCCGAGCCTGCTGATCTTCAAGGACGGCGTGAAACAAGCACATCTGCATAGTGCCAATGCCAAGACCCCCGCTTCTGTCATCCACTTCCTGGAAGAGCAAAAAGCTTAAAGGCGAAAGCCCGATATTTACGAATACTATAAAACAGAGGTGCCGAAATGGATCCGCAACAAGAAATTAAGGAATTGCAAGACCTCGTGGCGTATTACCAAGACGTCATCTACAACATGTCGGCACCGATCATCCCATCGATTGTCCCGAATACCATTCTCGTGCCGATTGCCGGGTATATCTTCCGCGACCGCTTCGAGACGATCCGGACAAAAGTACTCGATTATGCCGATAACCACCGCGATACGGAACAAGCGATTTTCGACTTCACCGGAGTGACTATGCAAGACGTCCAATCGTTTGATTTCAATGAGCTCGCACTCGAACTGACCCAATTGAACAGCGCCTTGAAATTGATGGGCTTACGCGGCATTTATGTCGGCTTCAACCCTCGCTTCGTCAGGGAAATTGTCCACGCCGGCATTCACGTTGAGCTGGAAGTCTATACGACATTCCGCAGCGCCTTGCAAACTTTGCTCGATGAACGAGAAGCCAAGCTGCGCTGAACCGTTTAAAAGGAGGATGCATCATGAAAGTGCTGCTGCCTTTTCAAGCCATGAACCAATACGCTGAACATGTACCTGCTGCTTACCGTGCTTCTGCATGCGGGCCCGTCACTGCTGCGTCGATTCTCCTCTACCATGAAGGTGTGGCACCGGGGATCGGGCCGCTTTATAAATATCTCGGGACGACGCCGATCGGATTGAGCGCTTTTTGCCTGATCCGGCGATTGAGAAAAATGGCTTGGCCGCGGTATGACATCAAGCGGGTTCGCACGACTGAACAGATCAAACTGCAACTCGATGCCGGCTATCCGCTCGCTGTGAAATTCGACCGTTATTTTTCAATGCGTTGGTGCCAAAAAACCACTTTCGCCTATCACTGGGTTCCGCTCATCGGTTATGAGGAAACTCCGGACGATTTGCTTCTGTATATTCACGACAACGGACAAAAAAACCGCCCGAGCAAGCTGCGGGCGGTGTCGTTCCGGGAGAACCGGGGCGTATTGAGTTTCGTCCAGATTTCACCGGTGTCGAAGTCAGATAAATGATTTTTCCAAAAGTCTTGCGAGCAGACGGAATTCCCGTTCGTCGCATATCCTCACCAAATCAGAAGAATAATCGGGCACTGCGATTTCCTCGAGTGCCACATCGAGCTGGAGGTCATCTTTGATGACCGCCAGCTTTTTTGATAGCGCGAGCATATCCTGATGTTCTTCGATTTTCTTTTTCTGGGCCGGCTTCAAGTCCTCAATATGTTCCAGGACGCCTTCTACCGAACCATAGCGCTGAATCAACTGAAGCGCCGTCTTCGGGCCGATGCCTTTGACACCTGGATAGCCGTCGCTCGGGTCGCCCATAAACGCTTTCACATCGGCGAACTGCTCCGGCAAGATGCCATATTCTTCACCGAATCGCGCTTCGGTATAGAGGTCATAGATATGGAAGCCTTTTTTCATGAAAGCGATCTTGACCGATGGGTTCAATAGCTGAAGCATGTCTTTATCGCCGGTAATAATCGTATAGTCTGCCTCGTCAGGCCATTTTTTCGTAAACGAGCCGATAAAATCATCCGCTTCGATGCCCTTTTCGCCGTAATTTTTCCATCCCAGAAGCTCAGAAACTTCACGTGCTTGGTCGAATTGATGCAACATATCTTCAGGCGGCGCCGGCCGGTTTGCCTTATAGCCGTCGAACAAGTCTGTGCGGAACGTATGCGCGCCCATATCCCAGCACACGGCGATATGGGTCGGCTTCATCAATGATTTTGCGGTGAGCACGTGGCGAGCGAATCCTTGCACACCGTTTGTCGCGAGCCCGCTTTCTGTGCGGAAAAATTGCCCGACGCCCGCAGTGGCAAAATACGAACGGAACAATACCGCCATTCCGTCTACAAGCATAATATGTGGTTTTTCCAAAAAATACTCCTCCATTCAACACGATTTCCATTATCCATTATACGCGACTTTCCATAGAAAAAGGGTGCCGGACTTCCGGCACCCTTTTCGTTCTGTGTTTTCCGAAGCTACTTGCTTGCTTTCCGTGGGGCGGGAATCGAGCCTCCTCAACCGCTTCGCGGTCTGCGGGGTCTCTCAAACCCGCTGATCCCACAGGAGTCAAGCAAACGCTTCTCCAAACACTTAGACAGTTCACTGAATTTTTTATATAGGATAAGCTTTTGATCACTTTTACATATAGAAAGCTATCCTCTAGTTCAGCATCTTTTATAGCTTATCGTTTGCGCTTGATTGCTTTGTATTCAAGGTTCAAGGCTTTATAGAACGACGCCATCATCAATAGCATGATGAACGAGAACGGGAAGGCGGCGATAATCAATGCCGTCTGCAAGGACCCGAGCCCGCCTGCAAAGAGCAGGATGACCGCGATGGTCGATTGCGCAATCCCCCATGTCAGCTTCACGGCGTTCGCTGGGTCCAGCGATCCGTTGGAAGTCTGCATGCCGAGTACAAATGTAGCTGAGTCGGCAGAAGTGATAAAGAAAGTCGAAATGAGCAACACTGCCACAATCGACAACAACATGCCAAGCGGCAATTCATTAAACACGGCGAACAATGTTTCTTCTGTCAACAATCCAGTCAAATCGACGCCGCTGCTTTGCACATCGATTGCCGTTGTGCCAAATGCCGCGAACCAGATGAAGCTGATGAACGTCGGAATGAGCAAGACGCCAAACAGGAATTCCCGGATGGTCCGGCCTTTGGAAACGCGGGCAATGAAAATCCCGACAAATGGCGACCAAGAGATCCACCATGCCCAATAGAAGATCGTCCAACCGTCAATCCATGAGCGGTTTTCGCCATTGATCGGGGCAGAACGGAAACTCATATTGATCAAGTTTTGGAAATAGCTTCCGAGTGAATCGGTGAACATGTTGAAAATCAATAAGGTCGGCCCAAGAACGATTACCAAAATGAGCAAGGTAATAGCAAGCACCATATTGGTATTCGACAAGTACTTGATCCCTTTGCTGATGCCTGACCAAGAGGAAACCATAAACAGCACAGTGACGACTGCGATGATGATGATTTGCGTAATCAGGCTATCCCCTGGAATGCCGTCAAACAAATACGCGAGCCCTCCATTGATCTGGATGGCACCGAAGCCAAGTGTCGTCGCGACACCGACCGCTGTAGCGAATACAGCAATAACGTCAACAAGAACACCCCACGGGCCTTTCATGCGGTCGCCGAACAATGGGCGAAGCGTCGAGGAAATAAGCCCTGGCTCACCTTTACGGAATTGGAAGTATGCCAGCGATAATGCAACTACTGCGTAAATTGCCCATGCATGGATGCCCCAGTGGAAAAATGTAAAACGCATGGATTCCCGGAACGCTTCCTGAGATCCCGGCTCAGCTGTCGCCGGGTCGATCGCGAAATGCGATAGCGGCTCTGCCGCACCCCAGAATACGAGCCCGATACCCATGCCCGCTGAGAACAGCATTGCAATCCATGTTGCAAATGAATATTCCGGCTTGTCTGTGTCTTTCCCTAATTTAATCTGTCCCATTGGACTAACAAGGAAGTACAAGCAAAAGATAACCATTACTGAAACGATCAATAAATAATACCAACCGAACGAAGTAGTCAGGAACGATTCCATATTGCCGGTAACTTCCGCAAAATGTTCTGGAGCAAGCGCACCGTAGCCAACTGCCAAAGCAATTAGAACGATCGAGATCCAAAACACGTTTGTTACTTTCTTCATATAGTCTCCTCCTTTAAATTTCTTCACAAGATATTACGCTACGGAACATTGGCGCGCTTGTCAACTGTCTGAATTATGTATCAACTAAAGCACTTAGGTTCAATATCAAATACCCATCAACCTGCGGAATGAAACAATGGAAATTAAGACCAATTGCCCATGGAAATAGTTGGAATCCGCTTGCATGACTTCGTGCTCCAATTCTTAAACTTCCATCTCTCTTTTTCAAGTCATTCGAAGCCACGCATCTTGCCAAAACACCCATAAGCAGAGCATTCGACACTGCATAATCAGCACTTGTTTAGAAAAGCCATAGTTGCGGGTAAGGAAATAAGATGTCTTTATTTCAGGACATTTTCGCCATCATTTAAAATAAAACAGAACTGGAGCTGAATAGATATGACAGAGAAAAATACTGCAATCATTACAGGGGCAAGCAGTGGTATCGGTCAAGCTACTGCAAAGGAACTGGCAGCAAGAGGCTACCACGTCATGCTCGCTGCACGGCGCGAAGAGCGCTTAGTGGACTTGAAAAAAGAAATCGAAGCTGAAGGCGGAAGCGCTGATTATAAAGTAACCGATGTCACCTCAGCCGATGAAATGAAATCACTAGCACAAGCGGCATTAGAGAAAACCGGAAAAATTGACATCCTCGTCAATAATGCCGGACTTATGCCATTGTCCTATATGAATAAGCTGAAACTCGATGAATGGGACCAGATGGTCGACGTTAACATTAAAGGCGTGCTTTACGGCATCGCGGCTGTTCTTCCGATCATGGAAGAACAGAAATCCGGCCACATCTTGAACGTTTCCTCTGTGGCAGGCCATCAAGTCATGAAAGGCAGCGCCGTTTACAGCGGCACGAAATACGCGGTGCGCGCCATTTCAGATGGGCTGCGCCAAGAGATCGATCCATCGCATGAAATCCGCGTGACCATCGTATCGCCAGGTGCGGTCGCAACCGAATTGACAGATACCATCACTGATGATGATGTACTCGACAGCTTCAAGAGCATGTCCATGGAACCGCTACAGGCGGAAGATATCGCGAATGCTATCGGCTATGCGGTGGAACAGCCATCACACGTCGACGTTAACGAAATCTTGATCCGCCCGAGACAACAGCCTTAAGAAAAAGAATGGAGACGATTTAAATGAAAACCGATTTTTCCAAGATTTTTATAAACGGCGAATGGACTTCCGGGTCCAGCGATAGCCAAATGAAAAACACCAATCCGTTCACCGGTGAAGAACTGGTCACCACGCAAGCAGCCGATAAGAACGATTTGGACGCCGCTTATAAAGCAGCAGAAACCGCCCAACTTGAGTGGGCGAAGGAATTGCCGCAAGCGAAACAAGCCGTCATGGAAAAAGCTATCGAAGTCATGAAGGAAAACAAAGAATTGATCATCGAATGGCTCATCAAAGAAGCCGGCAGTACGAAGATCAAAGCGACAGTCGAATTCGGCGCTTCGATGAATATCCTGAAAGAAGCGGCGACTTTCCCGTTCCGCATGGAAGGAAAAATTATGCCTTCCCAGCAACCGGGCAAAGAAAACCGCGTCTACCGCAACCCGCTTGGCGTCATCGGCATTATCAGCCCATGGAACTTCCCGTTCCATTTGGCGATTCGTTCTATCGCGCCGGCACTTGCCACTGGCAATGCCGTCGTCATCAAACCAGCGACCGATACGCCTGTCACTGGCGGGCTATTGTTCGCGAGCCTGTTCGAAGCAGCTGGGCTACCTAAAGGATTGCTCAATGTTGTCGTCGGCCGCGGTTCTGAAATTGGCGATGACATCGTCACCCACCCAACTCCGCGTTTGATATCATTCACCGGCTCGACGCCAGTCGGCAAACACATCGGCGAACTGGCTGGTGGTACATTGAAGAAAACCGCTTTGGAACTTGGGGGCAATAATAATTTCATCGTCCTTGAAGATGCTGATGTCGACCAGGCGGTCGAGTCTGCCCTATTCGGCAAATTCTATCACCAAGGCCAGATTTGCATGTCGATTAACCGTATTTTCGTCCACAAGGACATCTACGACACATTTGCCGAGCAGTTCATTGAACGTGCCGGCAAGTTGAAATACGGCAACCCTGCAGAAGCAGATACGCAAGTCGGGCCGCTTATCAACCGCGACCAAGTCGACCGTATCCTAAAAGACATTGACGCCACGGTCGAACAAGGTGCGAAGATCCGCCTCGGCGGCAAAGCGGACGGCAATGTCCTCCAACCGACAGTCTTGACCGGCGTTACAAACGACATGCCGCTTGCAGAGAACGAAATTTTCGGCCCTGTCGCCATTCTCATTCCGTTTGAAAGCGACGAGGAAGTGGTTGAACAGGCCAATAAATATCCGTTTGGCTTGAGCGGTGCTGTGCATTCAGCGAACATCGAACACGGCACGAACATCGCTCACCAGATCGAGACAGGCATGATCCACGTCAACGACCAATCGGTCAACGACGAAGCGCATATGCCATTCGGGGGCGAAAAAGACTCCGGCCTCGGCCGCTTTAACGGCGAATGGGTGCTTGAGGAATTCACTACCTTAAAATGGCTGTCCGTGCAACATCAGCGCAGACAGTACGGGGCATTTGTGGATAATACGAAGAAATAA
This sequence comes from Planococcus citreus, assembly GCF_003664125.1. GTDB lineage: Bacteria > Bacillota > Bacilli > Bacillales_A > Planococcaceae > Planococcus > Planococcus citreus. The sequence continues at coordinate 84,342 of NZ_RCCP01000005.1, read as the reverse complement.
AATGTGAAACCGGCAACCCCTATAATGGAGTTGCCGGTTTTTTAATATTTACACAGTACAAATAATCATTATATTAAAAGAGTTTTAATATAGACACATTTCATGCATCAAGTGATATCGATAGTTCTCATATTAGCTTTTCACAAAACAAAAACGCCAAAATCCTTTTGTAGGATTTTGGCGTTTCATAAACTCCATAAAATTCTATGGAGACGGCGGGAGTCGAACCCGCGTCCAGAGACTCCGTTACTTGAGCATCTACGCGTGTAGCTTATCTATTGGAGTTTCGCCGCTCAATCTGCCGACAAGCAGGCGTCATGAGGGCTAGTTCGAGAATCTCTTGCAGTCAGCTCAAACGGCACTGACTGCCGTATCCCACTAAAAGTGAGCTCTATGCAGCCACATGGGCGATGGTTACATAAAGCAGATCCGAGCTTACGCTGCGAATGCTAGGTTGTTGTTAGTTTTGCCAGTTGTTATAAGTTACGTTGATGACGAAGCCGATCCTCCGACGCGCAACCCAAGCTCGAACCATCCCTGTCGAATCCGTAACGTCCCCTCATTAAAAGAGAACACGGAAGTGGTTTAGCTTCGGTGTACTGTTACCAGTATAGGACAAAACAGGTCAGAGTTCAAGTTTAACGGCTTCTCTCTTTGAGCGCGCGGTCGATTGCCCGCTTCGCGTCTTTCTTCTTCAAGTCTTCGCGCTTGTCGTATTTCTTCTTCCCTTTACCGACGCCGAGCAGCACTTTGGCATATCCGTCTTTCAAATACATCTTGAGCGGAACGATTGCCGCACCTTCGACTTTCGATTTGCCGACCAGTTCGTTGATCTGCTTTTTATGGAGCAAGAGCTTGCGCGAGCGCAACGGATCGTGGTTAAACTGGTTGCCTTGTTCATACGGCGAGATGTGCATATTGGAAATCCACGCTTCCCCGTTCCGGATGCGGACAAATGCATCTTTGATCTGCACTTTGCCGCTTCTCGCGGATTTGATCTCCGTACCGAGCAGGACAATCCCCGCTTCGATCGTTTCTTCAATCGCGAAATCGAATCCCGCTTTTTTATTCTGGGCAATTACTTTGCCTTCTCCTTTGGCCATTTCTGTTCACCTCAAACTGTTGGAAAAAGCGGCACGCGGCCGCTTTTTTTATTTCTTCTTGTTACGGCCTTGCTGTTTGGCAGGCTTTTCATAAAACTTTTTCTTGTTTTTCGGCTTGCGGTCTGCCCCGCCTTCGCCACGCTTTTTGCCGTCTCTTGGCTTATCGCCATTACGTCCGCTGCGAATCACTTTCGGTGTTTCCTTGCGCGAACTGCGGCGCGTATTTTGCGTCATGCCGACGATTTCAAAGTCGATGGATGACTCTTCCGGTTTGACACCGATAACCCGTACTTTGACTTCATCACCGATGCGGAACTGGCGCTTGGTTCGTTCGCCGATCATCATCATCTGACGGTCATCAAACTGATAATAATCATCCGTCAAGTTGGATACATGGACCAAACCTTCGATGGTATTCGGCAGCTCGACAAACATGCCGAAGTTCGTCACAGATGACACAATGCCGTCGAATTCTTCTCCGACTTTATCTGCCATATACTGTGTTTTCTTCAGTGCATCCGTATCGCGCTCCGCTTCCACTGCACGGCGTTCACGGTCAGATGTGTGAGTTGCGATATCATCCATTTCCGCTTCCCAATGGCGAATTGTCTTTTTCGACAAGTCTTTTTCGATCAAATACGTGCGGATCAGACGATGGATAATCAAATCCGGATAGCGGCGGATCGGCGACGTGAAATGCGTATAGAATTCCGTCGATAAACCGAAATGGCCAAGGCTATGTGAAGAATATTTCGCCTGCTGCATCGAGCGCAACATCATCGTCGAAACAACGGGCTCTTCAGGCTTGCCTGCGATAGATTCGATGATTTCCTGCAAAGCCTTCGGAGAAACTTCATCCCCTGAACCTTTCACAGTAATACCGAAATTCGTAATGAATTCGAAAAAGCGCTGCAATTTTTCCGTTTTCGGTTCTTCGTGAATGCGGTATAGCGACGGCACATCCATGCGATGAAAATGTTCCGCGACGGTTTCGTTCGCTGCGAGCATGAATTCTTCGATCAAACGTTCAGCAACTGTGCGCTCACGAACGACAATATCAATCGGATAACCTTCATCATCCACAATTACTTTGGACTCTTTAAAGTCAAAGTCGATCGCTCCGCGTGTCATACGGCGCTGATGCAAGACAGCTGAAAGTTCTTTCATCAATTCGAACATCGGAACCAGTTCAGCATATTGTTCTTTCAATTCCTGATTGTCTTTTTCAAGAATTTCGTATACGTCGGTATAGGTCATGCGTGCCGTTGTATTGATGACGCTCTGGAAAATATCGTGGGACAACACTTCCCCTTTGTCGTTGAAAATCATTTCACAAGACAAAGTCAAACGGTCAACTTGCGGGTTGAGCGAGCAGATGCCGTTCGACAAGCGGTGCGGAATCATCGGAATGACGCGGTCCGTCAAGTAAATGCTGGTCGCGCGGTCGTAAGCTTCCCGGTCTATGGCAGAACCTTCCGTCACATAATGGCTGACGTCTGCAATATGGACGCCGAGTTTGTATGTGCCATCTTCAAACTTCTTGACTTGAATAGCATCATCCAAATCTTTCGCATCCGCCCCGTCAATCGTCACAATCTGCTCATCGCGCAAATCGCGTCGGTCATTCAAGTCTTCAGGATCGATTTGGTCCGGCACGGCATTTGCTTGGTCCAGCACATCCTGCGGGAATTCCACTTCGATGCCGTATTTGTGGATGATCGACAAAATATCGACGCCTGGATCGTTTTTGTGCCCGAGCACTTGTGTAACCATGCCCGTTGCGGATAAACGCCCTTCCGGCCAGCCGGTGATTTCGACGACGACTTTATGGCCGTCGACGGCACCGAGTGTATCGTCTTTAGCAATAAAGATATCCATATTCATTTTCTTGTCATCCGTGACGACAAAGCCAAAGCCTTTGTTCGCCTGGAACGTGCCGACGACTTTCGTTGTGCCGCGTTCCAAGATGCGGATGACGGATCCTTCGCGGCGGTCTCCAGATGACCCTTCAGAAACACGGATCATGACTGTATCGCCGTTTACCGCTCCGTTCACTTCATTCGGCGGGATAAAGACATCGTCGAGGCCTGCTTCTTCAGGCGCAAAAAAGCCGAAGCCTTTGGCATGGCCGATGAATTTGCCGCGCATCAAGTTCATGCGATCCGGCACACCGTAGCGATTCGAACGTGAACGCACCAATTCGCCTTTTTCTTCGAGCTTGACGAGTGTCTTCACCAATTCCTTAAATTCGTCGGCGTCTTCAAAGCCGAACTGTTCTTCAATTTCTGTCACCGTTAATGGCTTGTATGCTTCTTCGCGCATAAAGGCCAATAGACGCTGATCCAATGACTGTTCATTCTTGCCCAATCCTAACTCCTCCTTTTGAGACCGTCTCACACGCTCCAGTCGAGCGATTCGAGAAACTCGTATATATCTTCATGCAATTGCTTTTTCTCCTGATCTAGCGTAATGACATGGCCTGATTTCTCATACCATTTGATTCGCTTGTCAGTCGACTCCGCTTCGTCGTGGATGATGTTCGCAGACTCTATATTGATGACTTTGTCCAACGAGCCTTGGACGACGAAAAGCGGTGCATAGACATGATCGACGTTGTTCCGTACTTCACCGATCAACTCACGCAATTCAGCGAGTGTTTCCATCGGCTTTTCCTCGAACTTCTTCATCTCTTCTTCGATAAGCTTATCATCTTTTCCTTCATATTTCTTGTATTCACGGGCATACTCCAAAACGCCCTGGTACATCAGGTCGGTGGATTTCATGTGCATCGGCGCACACATCGTCACAATGCCCTTGATAGGCTTTGTATACCCTAGTTTCAAGCTGAATACGCCGCCGAGCGACAAGCCGGCCACCGCAATCTCCTGGTATCCCTTGTCGACCAGTGTTTGATACGCCTGTTCGACGTCTTTCCACCAATCTACGGGACCTGTCTCCACCAGCTTCTCCGGCGCCACACCATGCCCTGCGTAATGCGGCGCGATGCTTGTGTAGCCTTTTGTTTCCAAGAATCGCCCGAGCATCCGGACATCTGCGGAATTGCCGGTAAAGCCGTGCAATAACAGAACTGCACGCGGCCCTTGCTCAAAGAAGAATGGTTTCGGTTGTGAAATGCGCATAAATGTTCCCTCCAACTAAATTTACTTACTATATTATATAGGCCAGTGCCCAATTTCCCCTAAAAGAAAACGCCCAACCACTAAATGGTCAGGCGATGTGCTCTACATTATACTTTCGTTACGGCGATAGCCAGAATAAAGAATAAGGCAGCAAGGACGATCGTCACCCGGTGTAGGACAAGATCCAACCCACGGGCTTTTTGCTTGCCAAAAAGTTGCTCTGCTCCACCGGAGATGGCTCCTGAAAGGCCTGCACTTTTCCCTGATTGCAATAGAACGACAACAATCAAAGCGATCGAGACGATAAGAAGTAATGTCATTAACAATGTATGCATAAATACCACCTCCTGAAAAGAACCTTCACAACAAACTCTAGTTTACCAAAAATTGAAACCTCAAGCAATAGAGCCCCTAAAAAATACAAATAGTTTAGACCATTTCATCTTTTTCTGTTCATTCTTTTTTGAATCTGTTGGTGAGGAACATTTACAATGTCTAGCCTGAAAACAATAATAATCTATTTTAATTCTATTTTACAAACCCGCTATAGATGAAGCGGAAGGGGGCGACTCCAAGAGGAACAGCGAGACAATTGAGACCCTGCAAGCAGAAACGCGAAAGGCATTGAGCGTTTTCGTTTGCGAAGCTCGAACATCATGAGAGTTGAGCAGGTGGGTTTTGCGAAGCGCCGAAGCGGCTCAATGCGAGCCCTCTGGAAAGCGTCCCCCTGTAGCGGAATCTTTATCCACTGTAACAGAAAAGCTGCCGGAAAAAATCTCCGGCAGCTTCCCCTCACCTATTCACTATTATTTCTTCAAGTTATAGAAAGTCTTAACGCCCAAGTATTTCGCTGTGTCGTGCAATTGGTCTTCAATGCGAAGCAATTGGTTGTATTTCGCTACGCGGTCCGTACGTGACGGTGCGCCTGTTTTAATTTGTCCTGCGTTTGTCGCGACTGCGATGTCTGCAATCGTCACATCTTCCGACTCGCCTGAACGGTGGGAAATGACCGCTGTGTAGCCTGCGCGCTTCGCCATTTCGATTGCATCGAATGTTTCTGTCAATGTACCGATTTGGTTTACTTTGATCAGGATCGAGTTGCCGATGCCTTGCTCGATGCCTTGCGCCAATTTCTTCGTGTTCGTAACGAACAAGTCATCGCCGACCAACTGTACTTTATCGCCGATACGTTCTGTCAATAGCTTAAAGCCATCCCAGTCGTTCTCGTCCAATCCATCTTCAATGGAAACGATCGGGTATTTATTTGCCAACTCTTCATACCAGTCGACCATTTCAGCGGAAGTTTTGACCGTGTTGTCGCCAGCCAATGTGTAGACGCCTTTTTCTTTGTCGTAGATTTCAGAAGCAGCTACGTCCATTGCGAGCAAGACGTCTTGGCCTGGCTTGAAGCCGGCTTTTTCGATCGCAACCATGATCGTCTCAAGCGCTTCTTCGTTCGAGCCAAGGTTCGGTGCGAATCCGCCTTCGTCGCCTACAGATGTGTTATAGCCTTTGTCTTTCAATACAGTTTTCAAGTTGTGGAAGATTTCTGCACCCATGCGAAGAGCATGGCGGAAAGATTCAGCGCCTACTGGCATTACCATGAATTCCTGGATGTCGACATTGTTATCCGCGTGCTCGCCGCCGTTAAGGATGTTCATCATCGGCACCGGCAATTGTTTGGCGTTGAATCCGCCAAGGTATTGGTAAAGAGGCAAGTCCAAATAGTTCGCTGCTGCATGGGCAACTGCCATGGAAACGCCAAGAATCGCGTTTGCGCCAAGACGGCCTTTGTTTTCAGTTCCGTCAAGTTCGATCAACGCTTGGTCGATGGATACTTGATCAAGTACTGAATAGTTTTCTTCCAACTCATCAGCGATTTCGTTGTTTACGTGATCCACTGCTTTAAGGACGCCTTTACCAAGGTAACGGCTCTTGTCGCCATCGCGAAGTTCAACCGCTTCGTGTTCTCCAGTAGATGCGCCAGACGGCACGATTGCACGGCCGAATGCGCCGCTTTCTGTGAATACCTCAACTTCAACAGTTGGGTTCCCTCTAGAATCGAGTACTTCGCGTGCTTGGATGTGTGTAATAATTGGCAATGTCAACAGCTCCCTTTTCAAATGGTTTGTTCAATTTGTATAAATGTTTTAATACAACGGTTTTCCAGTCATCTCTTTTGGCTGCTCAACATCGAGCAACTTAAGGATCGTTGGTGCGAGATCCGCTAGAATGCCGCCGCTGCGCAAGACTTCGCCGTGCTTCGTCAAAATGACGGGCACTTTGTTAGTCGTATGTGCCGTCATCGGTAAGCCGTCTTCTGTCAGCACTTCGTCTGCGTTGCCGTGGTCGGCAGTGATGAGCGCCGATCCGCCTTGGCGGTGGAGTGCTTCAACGATACGGCCGAGACATTCATCCACGACTTCGACTGCCTTGATTGTCGGCTCGAGCATGCCGCTATGACCGACCATGTCTGGATTGGCGAAGTTCAAGATGATTGCATCGTGTGCGCCTGCATCGATTTGTTCGACGAGACGGTCGGTCACTTCATAGGCACTCATTTCAGGCTGCAAATCGTAAGTCGCCACTTTCGGTGATGACACGAGAATGCGGTCTTCCCCTGGGAAAACCTCTTCCCGCCCGCCGCTCATGAAGAAGGTGACGTGCGGGTATTTCTCGGTTTCGGCAATGCGCAATTGCGTCATGCCGTTCACCGATAATACTTCCCCGATGGTATTCACCAAATTGACGTTGCCGTAAGCAATACGGGTCTTCAATTCTTCACTGTAAGTCGTGAAACTGATGAACACCAGATCTTTCGGATGCTGGATGCTCAACGGGAAATGGGCAAAATCGGGACGAGTCAATACGGTCGTCAACTGGATGGCCCGGTCCGGACGGAAATTGAAGAAGATGACGGAGTCCCCTGATTCGATGACAGCAGGCGCTTCCCCTTCTTTCACGACCGTAAACGGCAGGACGAATTCATCGACAATTCCTTCCGCGTAAGATGCTTCTACACCTTCCGCAGCGGAACTGGCACTTGGTCCGCTCCCGTCGACCATCGCGCGGTACGCGAGCTCGACGCGTTCCCAGCGCTTGTCGCGGTCCATAGCATAATAACGCCCACTGATGGAGGCAAAACGCCCAATGCCGATTTGCTGCATTTGTTTTTCAGTTTCTTCTATATAATGGAGCGCGGTTTTCGGCCCGACATCGCGGCCGTCCAAAAATCCGTGTACATAGACTTCACTCAAGCCTTGCTGTTTCGCGAGGCGCAATAAAGCGAACAGGTGCTCATAATGGCTATGGACGCCCCCATCGCTAAGCAAGCCCATGACATGCAAAGCTTTACCGTTTTCTTTGGCGTTCATGACAGCATCCAGGAATGCGGCATTTTCAAAGAAATCGCCGTCTTTGATCGATTTGTGGATGCGTGTCAAATTTTGGTAAACAATGCGGCCCGCACCGATATTCAAATGGCCGACTTCGGAATTGCCCATTTGCCCGTCCGGCAAACCGACCGCTTCACCGGAAGCAGTCAGCAATTCATGGGGATAGTCGTTCCAAAGTCTGTCGAAATTCGGTTTATGCGCTTGTGCAACTGCATTTCCAGCGGTTTCTTCGCGGCAGCCGAAGCCATCCAAGATGATTAACGCTGCCGGATGTGCCGTTTTACGCATTTGAACCCGCCTCCAACAATTTGACGAACGATTCCGTTTCCAAGCTCGCCCCGCCGACTAATGCGCCGTCGATATGCTCCATCGAGAGTAATTCCTGGATATTGGCAGGTTTCACGCTTCCGCCGTACTGGATGCGGACTTTTTCAGCCGTTTCATCGCTGTAAAGCGATACAATTTTCTTGCGCACGATGCCACAAGCTTCGTTGGCGTCTTCAGCTGTCGCTGTTTTGCCTGTTCCGATTGCCCAGATTGGCTCGTAAGCAATGACTAGCTCAGCGATTTGTGCATCGGTCAATCCTTCTACTGCTTTTTCGACTTGCGATTCCACGATGCTTTCCATTTGGCCCGCTTCGCGCTGTTCGTCCGTTTCACCGACACAAAGGATCGGCGTCAATTGATGCGAAAATGCCGACTTCACTTTTGCATTGACTGTTTCATCGGTTTCATTGAAATACTGGCGGCGTTCAGAATGGCCGATAATGACGTAGCTGACGCCGATATCTGCCAATTGTACAGGGCTGATTTCACCAGTGAATGCGCCTTCGCCTTTATCGTGCATCGTCTGTGCGCCAATTTTCAATGCGCTGTTTTCTGCAGCATCGACTAATTGCGTCAAGTATAGAGCCGGAGCACAAATGACAGAATCAAGCTTTTCAGCATCCGGCACTAGGCCGTTTACTTTTTCTACAAATTCCTTCGCTTGTGATGCTGTTTTATACATTTTCCAGTTTCCTGCAATGATCGGTTTTCTCACAAAAACACTCCCTTTATTTATCAGTTAATGCGGTAACGCCTGGCAAATCCTTGCCTTCCATGAACTCCAGAGAAGCTCCGCCGCCTGTTGAAATATGGTCCATTTTATCTGCCACATGGAATTTCTCGACTGCTGCTGCGGAATCGCCGCCGCCGATGACTGTATAGCCTGGTGTTTCTGCCATCGCTTGAGCGACGGATTTCGTGCCGTTTGCAAAAGCTTCCATTTCGAATACGCCCATCGGTCCGTTCCAGATGATGAGCTTCGACTGGTTGATGACATCGGCATACATTTTCGCTGTTTCTGGCCCGATATCCAGCCCCATCCAATCGGACGGAATTTCTTCGATTTTCACCGTTTTAGTCTCTGCATCTTTCGAAAACTCGTTCGCGACTGTCGCATCAACCGGCAGATAGAACTTCACGCCTTTTTCCTTCGCTTTGTCGATAAATGATTTGGCAAGGTCGAGTTTGTCTTCTTCCACAAGTGAATTGCCGATTTCATGGCCGAGCGCTTTGATGAAGGTATAAGACAAACCGCCACCGATAATCAAGTTATCAACTTTGTCGAGCAGATGGTCGATGACGCCTATTTTGTCTTTTACTTTCGCCCCTCCGATGATGGCAGTAAACGGACGGTCCGGTTCTGATAAAGCTTTGCCGAGAACATCCAGCTCTTTTTCGAGCAACAGGCCTGATACTGCCGGCAAGTGTTCGGCGATTCCTGCAGTGGAAGCATGCGCTCTATGCGCAGCGCCGAATGCATCGTTGACGAATACGTCGGCCAAAGCCGCAAATTGTTTCGCGAGTTCCGGATCGTTCTTTTCTTCGCCTGCATGGAAACGGACGTTTTCAAGCAACAGAATTTCGCCGGACTCAAGAGAAGCGATTTCCTGCTCCACAGTGTCCCCTACGGATTCTTCAAGGCATTTCACGTCGCTACCGAGCAATTCGGCCAACCGTGCGCCTGCCGCTGCTAATCTCATGTCTTCGTTAACTTGGCCTTTCGGGCGTCCGAGATGGCTTGCCAAGATGACTTTTGCGCCTTGTTCGACCAAATACTCGATCGTCGGCATCGCGGCACGGATGCGCGTGTCGTCTGTCACTTTCCCGTCTTCCATCGGTACGTTGAAATCTACACGGCAAAATACGCGTTTCCCTTTCAAATCCAAGTCTTTCATGGTCATTTTCTGCAGCATGAAAATACCTCCTAATTATATTCAAAAAAATAAGGGGTGGGGTAAATTCCCCACCCCTTTTACCCTCTTTATTATAGAGGTTCATTGGTAATTAAGCTATGATTTTCAGCTTACAGCCCTTTTTTGTACATGTGTACAGCTAAGTCTACACAGCGTGCAGAGTAGCCGGATTCGTTGTCGTACCAAGCAAGAACTTTCACCATGTTTCCGCCTAGGGACATTGTAGATTGAGCATCTACTGTAGCGGAAGCTGTGTTGCCGTTATAGTCGCGTGAGACAAGCGGAAGTTCGCTGTATTCCAAGTAGCCTTTCAACTCGTTTTCAGTCGCTTCTTTAAGCGCTTGGTTCACTTCTTCAACAGATGCTTCTGTTTCAAGTTCAGCAACAAGGTCGATCAATGAAACGTTCGGTGTTGGAACGCGGATCGCCATGCCATCGATTTTGCCTTCAAGTTCAGGCAATACTTTTGCAACGGATTTCGCTGCGCCAGTAGTTGTCGGGATCATCGACTCAGCTGCTGCACGCGCACGGCGGTAGTCAGAGTGAGGCGCATCAAGCAATGCTTGGTCGTTCGTGTAAGAGTGGATCGTTGTCATCATGGCTTTCTTGATGCCGAATTTTTCGTTCAACACTTTAGAGATGCCGGACAAGCCGTTTGTTGTGCAAGATGCATTGGAAACGACATGATGCTCTTCTGGGTTGTAAGTTTCTTCGTTAACGCCCATAACCAACATTTTCATGCCATTTTTGCCAGGAGCTGAAAGGATGACTTTCTTAGCTCCAGCTTCGATGTGCTTAGAAGCTTTTTCTTCTGTTGTGAAGATTCCTGTCGATTCCAGAACGATGTCGATTTGGTGCTCTTTCCAAGGCAATTGCGCTGGGTCTTTTTCAGCGAATACTTTGATTTCCTTGCCATCGACGAAGATTGAATTGCCTTCTGCTGTAACTTCAGCGTCCAATGTTCCGTGAACTGAATCGTATTTCAAAAGGTGTGCCAGCATAGCTGCATCTGTTAGGTCATTGACTGCTACTACTTCCACTTCACTGTTTTGCATTGCTTCACGGAATACGACACGGCCGATGCGGCCAAAACCATTGATTGCTAATTTTAAAGTCATTTATAATTCCTCCAATTTTGTTGTTTGGTTGAGTATTGCCCTTGCTGCTCCTTCGTCTGTAACGAGGATGGTGCGTTCAGGCGCGGCCTGGAAATAAGATTCGATGGCACGCGCTTTTGTGCGTCCTCCGGCGACCGCCATGATGCCCGGTGCTTTTTGGACCTGCTCTAATTGAATGCCCGCTGTTGGGATGCGATAAACTATTTTTCCGGTTTTATCGAAATAATAACCGAAGGCTTCGCTAACAGCTCCGCCTGTTTTGATCTGTTCGACTTCGTTCACGGAAGAGCGGCGCCTGATGGCCATCTCTTCGGCATCGCCGATTCCATGGATGACTAAATCCGTCCGGTCATACAGCTCCATCATTTCTTTGATGACAGGTTCCTTCATCATCATTTCGAGTGCTTCTGCACTCAAATGCTCAGGCAGATAAAGCGTGCGGACAGCCCCGCCTGTTTTTTCGGCAAAGGATGAAGCGATGGTGTTCGCCTGGTGAAGCATTTCCTCCCCCAAGCCGCCTCGCGCAGCGATAAACTGCATGGCAGGATTTTTCTTGGCTGTCCGGATTTCAGCTGCAACGGCGGCCATCGTACTGCCGCCAGTGACAGCGATCGTCCTGCAGTTTTCGAACATTTCCTCCGCAATGCGAGCGGCTTGCCTGCCGATAGCGGCTTTGACCGATGATAGCCGGTCGCTATCCCCTGGCAGGACGACGGCTTGTTTGATGCCGAGTTTCGCTTGCAGCCCCATTTCAAGCTCAGCGGTCCCGGCCAATTCCTTGACCAGCTCACGGAGTTGGTCAAGAACATCGTCTCCCAGTATCGTCAGGCTCATGCCGCTCTTGCTCATTTCGATCAAGGCTTGGTCCCTCAATAAATCGGTCTCTTTGCGGATTTCCCTTTCGGCTGCGCCTGTCATCTCGCTGATTGTGCGCCTTCCAACGGGCTGTTCAGTTTGAATCAGCTCGAGGATGCTATAGCGCTTTTTCAGCAAGCTTGGCAGTTCAGGCAATAAATGCACTTGCGCTTGCAGAACTGGATCCATCGCTCCACCCCTTTGTTGGACGTTTTTTGTCCCACTATATATAAATACGTCCCACTAGATTCATTGTAGCCGAGCTATTAGATTTATGCAAATAAAAAGAAGCGTTAAAGAATTAACGCTTCTAAAAGTTCACCATAGCCGAAATTTCCGTAGAGCAGCACATTTTCCTGTTTCGTGAGCACCGGAATCATCAGCATATATTGTTCGTGCAATTGTTCATCTTCTTCAATATTGATTTCCCGGAAGTCAATTGGGTAATCTTCCTGCAGCAGTCGCAGTGCTGACTTTGCCTCTTCGCAAAGCCCACAATTCGGCCGTGTGTAGAGTGTATACATGCCATTCCCCCTTATTAGAAGCCTCGCCCGGCTCCGCCGCCTCCTGAAGAGCCGCCCCCGCCGCCGCGGAAACCTCCACCGCCGGAACCGCCGCCGAAGCCGCCGCCAAAACTGCCGGGCCCGAAAAATCCGCCGCGCCTCATGGTTCTGCCGCGGCCGCGACGTCCACGGCCGCCACCTCCTCCTGTAAACAGGAACAGTAAAACAAGAACGATCAGGAACGTCACGATCGGCTGCATGATGCCGCCTTCGCTGTCTTCGCTGCCTGGTGTCACTTCATTGAGCGGCTGCGGACTGGCCGCTTCTCCGTCCCACTCGTATTCTGCAGCAACTTCATTGTACAGTGCTTGATACGTATTGAGGATCGCTTCGTCCGGCTGGTCTTCGCGCAAATACGGAACGGCATAATCATCCAATATGCGCCCCACTTTCCCGTCAGGAAGCGCGCCTTCGAGGCCGTAACCGATTTCGATGTAGATCTCGCGGTCCGTCATCGATAGCACGACCAGAACGCCGTTGTTCTCTTCCGCTGAACCTACACCATAATGCCGCAAGGCTTCATTCGCGTAGCTTTCAATCGGCTCACCTTCCAAAGAATCGATGACCATGACAGCAATCTGTGCAGTTGTCGCATCTTCTAAGCCAGCGCCCAGGCTCATGATCTCGGCTTCCTGCTCTTCGCTCAAGACGCCGGCGAGATCCTGAATGTAAATATCATCAGTCAACTCCGGAAATTCTGCCGCCTGCACAGTTCCGGCGATCATCAGCAGCAACAAGAGCAAAACAGGAATTCTTCGGATCATTCTTCGTCAGTCCCAAAGTCCACATCGGGTGCATCTTCTGCCCCGGCATCAGCTTCGAAATATTCCTTTTCGTCAAAGCCGAAGATTCCCGCCACCATATTGCCTGGGAAACTGCGGACTTCCCGGTTGAATTCCGTCACCGAGCCATTATAGTCCTGGCGGGCGACTGCGATCCGATTTTCCGTCCCGGCGAGTTCATCGGATAATTGTTGGAAGTTCTCGCTCGAACGGATTTCCGGATAGTTCTCGACGACGACGAGCAAGCGGCTGAGCGCGCCGCTCAATTCGGCGTCAGCCTCGGCCTGTTCTTCCACTGATCCGGCATTCGCCATGCTTGAACGGGCTTCTGTGACACTATCGATGACCTCTTGCTCCTGGTCGGCAAAGCCTTTCACTGTCTCGACCAAGTTCGGGATTAGATCGAGCCTGCGCTGCAATTGGCTTTCGAGTTGCGCATACGATTGGTTGACGTCCTCTTCCAATTGAACGAAATTATTATAGCTTGAACCGAATACGGCGATGGCAACGACGATCAGCCCAACCACCAATAGCAATGGAATAAGTAATTTTTTCATTTTCCCGTCTCCTTTTCTTTTACAATAATATTTTTTGTTTTCCCTGACTATCCGTTCCTTGAAACCCAATACACCTGATTCTACGTTTCAGCCGCTAAAAAGATTCAACAAAAAACCGCACAGCCTTTAGCAGGCTGTGCGGTTTTTCATTTTTTACACCCTCGGAGGGAATCGAACCCCCATCTCAAGAACCGGAATCTTACGTGTTATCCTTTACACTACGAGGGCAAATGTTGTTCGCGACTTTTCTATTATACAAAAGCTTTCCCCGTATTTCAAGCGCCTATTTTCAATTCGTTAGATTTGACCTTCATTGACCATGATGTGTATGATGAATGTACGGCTGAACAGTGTTTCAGTAGCACTTACATTTACCCGAAGGAGGAAATTATCCATGAATTTAATCCCTACAGTAATCGAACAGACAAGCAGAGGCGAACGCGCATACGATATCTATTCACGCCTATTGAAAGACCGCGTCATCATGCTCGGCAGCGGAATCGATGACAACGTCGCCAACTCCATCGTCGCGCAATTGCTATTCCTTGAAGCTGAAGATCCGGAAAAAGACATTTCCATCTACATCAACAGCCCAGGCGGCAGCATCACGGCCGGCATGGCGATCTACGATGTTATGCAATTTATCAAGCCAGATGTCCAAACAGTGTGCATCGGCATGGCTGCATCCATGGGTGCTTTCCTTCTCGCAGCCGGCACAAAAGGCAAACGCTATGCATTGCCAAACGCTGAAGTCATGATCCACCAACCACTTGGCGGAGCTCAAGGGCAAGCGACTGAAATTGAAATCGCCGCGAAACGCATCCTGTTCTTGCGCGAGAAATTGAACCAAATTCTATCTGAACGTACTGGCCAGCCGCTTGAAGTGATTTCACGCGATACAGACCGTGATAACTTCATGACTGCAGAACGTGCACTGGAATACGGTCTGATCGACCAAATCATCACCCGCAACAAATTGCCGGAAAACCACGAAAAAGAAGATTAAGTTACACAAAAAGAGCTGTCCCGCTTACGGGGCAGCTCTTTTTTGGTGCTTAATGCGCTTGGCTTTAAGCTTCTTTATCGATCAATTGCGCCAGCGCATCGACGGCTGATTCTTCGTCAGCGCCGTCGGCTGAAATCGTGACGTTCGTGCCTTTGCTGACAGCTAGGCTCATGATGCCCATGATGCTCTTGGCATTGACTTTCTTGTCGCCTTTTTCCAAATAGACATCCGAACTATAGCGGTTGGCTTCCTGTACGAACAATGCGGCCTGCCTCGCTTGTAATCCTGATTTCAATTGCACTTCCACTTGTTTTTCTACCATGCATATCCTCCTCCGAAAACTTGACTCTCACGCAATCTATAGAAAAGAGCAGCCCGTTTAACGGCTGATCGTTTCGCCTTTTCTTAACGACTCGGCAATCTCATCGATTTTCCGGAGCCTGTGGTTGACGCCTGACTTGCTCACTTTTCCTGTCGATACCATCTCGCCGAGTTCTTTCAGTGTGACATCCTGGTACTCCACACGCAAGCGGGCTATCTCTTTCAGGCGGTCCGGCAATTGGTCGATTCCGATTACTTGGTCGATAAAGCGGATGTTTTCAATTTGCCGCAGCGCCGCATCGATCGTTTTATTCAAATTGGCCGTTTCGCAATTGACTAAGCGATTGACGCTATTACGCATATCGCGGAGAATGCGGACATCCTCGAATTTCAATAGCGCTGAATGGGCACCTGTCAGGCTGAGGAAATCGGAAATTTTCTCAGCTTCCTTCAAATAGGTCACAAACCCTTTTTTCCGTTCAATCATTTTCGCGTTCAACTGGAAATGGTTCATCAGGATGACCAGCGCTTCAGCGTGGTCTTTATAGGAAGAATACACTTCCAAATGATAAGAGGACGTTTCGGGATTGTTGACCGACCCTCCGGCCAAAAAGGCACCGCGTAAATAAGAGCGCTTGCAGCACGTCGTCGAGATCAACTCAGGCGAGATATCCTGTTGGAACTGAAAGCCTTCCGACAAGATCAACAAATCCTCAAGCACGAATTTCGCGCCTTCCCGTAAGCGGCATATATAGACATTATTCTTTTTCAAACGCATTTTTTTACGGACCAAGAGTTCCACTGGATACGCTTTGTAGAAGCGCTTGAGCAAAGTATAGATCCTTCTCGCGATGGCTGCGTTTTCCGTTTGGATATCCAGGCTCAGCTGGCGGTTGGAAAATGACAGCGTACCGTTCATGCGGATCATCGCCGACAGCTCTGCCTTGCCGCAGCAATCGTCTACTTCAATCTGGGTCATTTCTTTTTTTGTTTCTGATGCAAAAGACAATTACGCCCCCCCTTTCAAGCTTTAGGAATACCGGCGCTGCGATGGTTCCTGTGATTCGCTGCTGGTGTATTCAAAAAGCCATTTCGCCACTTTCATCGGTTCATGCCGGACGGCTTCCCCGAAAATATTCGCAATGTCATGGCGATATACTTCAAGCCCCATATTTCTCAGGCGTTCTTCATCGTATTCTACCGGCCATGCTTTTTCTTTTTTGTATCTTTCAGCCACTCCTTGCGGCATTTGGACTTTATCGATCAGAATGGCATCGAGAAAGTTCACGCCTACATGGTCGTAAAGGGCTTTCACATGATCTGAAGCCGTATAGCCGTAAGTTTCACCCGCTTGGGTCATCAGGTTGCAAATGTATATTTTCCTTGCCTTCGCTTCGAGCAGCGCTTTTTTGATATCCTTCACGAGCAAATTCGGCAAAATGCTCGTGTACAAGGAACCCGGCCCAATGACGATGACATCCGCAGATTGAATCGCCTGTATGGTATCCGGCAATGTCTTGACGCCGGCAGGTTCGAGGAATACACGCTTGATCGGCTGCAGATAGGCGGGGATTTTGGACTCGCCTTTGATGATGGTTCCATCTTCAAGCTCTGCGTTCAATGTGACCAATTGATTGGCGGCAGGCAAAACCGTGCCGTTGACGTTCAAAACACGGCTCATTTCCCGGACCGCGTGTGAAAAATCGCCTGTCAAATCAGTCAATGCCGCAAGCATCAGATTGCCCAATGAATGCCCTTCCAAATCAAGCGAATGCTTGAAGCGGTATTGGAACATTTCAGCCACCAATGGTTCGGCATCCGACAGCGCAGCCATGACGTTGCGGATGTCTCCTGGCGGCGGGATATCCAAGTCATCGCGCAAACGCCCGGAGCTTCCACCGTCATCTGCCACTGTCACAATTGCCGTCAAGTCGAGCGGAAAAGTTTTTAAGCCCCTCAGCAAAGTGGACAGACCGGTTCCGCCCCCGATGATTACGACTCGTTTTTGCTGGAGACTTTTTTCCATATGCTCAGCCCTTTCTGATTTTCACATCTCTATGCGTAATGCTGACTTTGTTGTTTTTCGATAGGTATTTCCCGAAATACTCGGCAAGCGTCACGGATCGATGCTGGCCGCCTGTGCAGCCAAAAGCAATGACCAATTGTGCTTTGCCTTCTTGTTTGTACTGGGGAATCATGAAATCGAATAAATCCTCAAGCTTACTCACCAACGTCTGCGTTTCCTGCCACTTCAAGACATAATCGGAAACCGGCTGATCCAAGCCCGATTGCGGATTCAATTCTTCTATATAATAAGGATTCGGCAAAAAACGCACATCGAACACCAGGTCGGCGTCAATCGGCATGCCATGCTTAAAGCCGAAAGACATCAAATTGACCGTAAAGACATTGCTCGTTTTCGAAGCGAAATCCGACGTGATTTTCTCCTTCAGCTGGCGCGGGCTCATTTCTGACGTGTTATACATATAATGGGCCCGTCCTTGCAAGTCTTTCAGCATATCCCGTTCTTTTTTGATGCCGCCAAGCACAAGTCCGCCCGGCGATAATGGGTGGGAACGGCGTGTTTCTTTATAACGGCTGACGAGCGTCTGGTTTTCCGCATCGAGAAACAGGATCGTGATCGCCACTTCCGGTTCTTTGGAGAGGTCATCGATTGCATCGACGAGGCTGGCGAAAAAATCGCCGCCGCGAAGGTCCATGACTGCTGCGACGCGCTTCATCGATTTGCCCGAATCCCGCATCAATTTGATGAATGTCGGGAGGAGTGCCGGTGGAAGATTATCGATCGTGAAAAAACCGAGGTCTTCAAAACTTTGGATCGCCACTGTCTTGCCCGCACCGGACATGCCGGTGATAATGATCAATTCGGTTTCTTCGATATGCTTATCCATGCTGGCGGTTCACCTCTTCAGTCGATGATTGGATGTTCTCTTCTAGCAGTTCGAACTCTGGCGTATAATAGAAGGTCCCGTATTGGACCCCTTCCTGATAAGCCGCAAACAATAGGTTTGTCCGGTCCCCTTCCGCCATCGGCAGGGTATGCAGACTTTCTACTGGATGCCATTCGAGAATCCCTTCACGCGTTTCTTCGAATGGGATCCCGCGGAACTGTGTCGCCCGGAACGTGAATAGCATCCATTCATCCACTGTCTGTCCGCCTTCTTGGATCATCATGGTGTAGACGCCCTTCAAGTGAACGCCCAACGGCTCTGTATCCGTTTCTTCCCTGAACTCACGGATGGCCGCTTCATAAATCGATTCACCGCTTTCCATTTTGCCGCCAGGAGCTACGTACCAATCCCTGCGCGGCTTTTTCATCAATAATACTTTGCCATTCTCTATTAGCAATAAATTCGCGATTCGCTGCACATTTGCCACTCCGCATCTAATATAAACTATTTTCATTATACATCTATCCTGGCGTGTCATGCAAAAGAATGCAAAAAAAGAGGCCACTCCCCGGACAATCCGGAAAGCAGCCTGTCAAAAATAACTATATAAAAAGGGGGTTGATTTACATTACTTACTATACCTCTTTTGCATGACAATGCTGTTACAAAGGGATTAAGAAAGCGTTAAGCTTGCGCTTTTGAAGCAATTTTTTCGGCAAGCTCTTCTACGTAATGCTGGACGCTTTGCGCGGCGATGCTGCCGTCGCCAGTCGCAGTGACGACTTGGCGCAAAGTTTTGTCCCGCACATCGCCTGCCGCGAAGATTCCCGGCACCGAAGTTTGCATTTCTTCATTTGTTTCGATGTAACCTAGGTCATTCAGGATACCCAGTGATTCAAATGGTTTTGTCAATGGCAGCATGCCGATGTAGATGAACACGCCGTCCGCTTCGAATTCCCGTTCGGAATCGTCTTTTGTCGATACCAAGGTAACGCTGCCGACCTTGCCGTCTTTATCGTGGATTTCTTTTACAGTGTGGCTCCAGATAAAGTCGATCTTATCGTTGGCAAATGCGCGGTCTTGGAGGATTTTCTGCGCGCGCAATTCATCTCTGCGGTGGACGATTGTCACTTTATCCGCGAAGCGTGTCAAATAGACTCCTTCTTCTACGGCAGAATCCCCGCCGCCGACAACGACCAGTTCTTTGCCTTTAAAGAATGCGCCATCGCACACTGCGCAATAGCTGACGCCGCGTCCGCCCAGTTCGTTTTCGCCTGGAATGCCCATTTTCTTATACTCGGCTCCAGTCGTCAAAATGATGGCACGGGCTTTGTATTCTTTCGATCCGGCTTTGACGGTTTTGAATTCATCGCCGTCGATAATTTCGGTTACGTCGCCGTAAGCGTACTCGGCTCCGAATTTTTTTGCATGTTCAAACATTTTCGTGGACAAATCAGGACCGAGAATATGGTCGAATCCTGGATAGTTTTCAATTTCTTCGGTATTGGCCATCTGTCCGCCAGGGATCCCGCGCTCAAGCATGAGCGTCGAAAGGTTCGCTCGGGACGTATAGACGGCTGCTGTCATGCCAGCCGGCCCTGCACCAATAATTAATACATCATAAATATTTGTTGTTTCTGTCATCATAGGCCCTCCTCGTTATCAATAGCTAAATCGTAAAGCAATAAACTGTCGCCTTCAACTTTTATGCCTAGTCCTTGAAATTCGGCAAAAACCCGCTTAATTCATCGACATATTTGGCCATTGTGGCAGCAGATGTGCCGAATTTTGCAGCGACTGCTTTTTTTGTTGTTTCCCGTTTTTCTGCCGCTTCAACCATATAGCTGACAGCAGCGGCAAGTGCTGCGGGATTGCGGAACGCATATTGCGCAGCAAAAGCCTGTTCTGCTAGCATGAACCACAATTGGAAAATGCCGTCATTTTCGCGGTCGACCATTCCTTTTTGGTAATACAAGCGCTCCGCTGTTTCCATCGCACGCAAAAAGGCTTTTTCTTCTTTGACCGATTCGCGGAATGGATGGCCGAGCGCGTAGCCGAGCATATAGGTTTCCAAAACCGATGGCTGCTCTGATTTCAGCCAATTCGGATGCGAGATGATTTCCTGCTTATGGGAAGATTTCCCAAGCAGGAACAAACCGTAAATCCGCTCGCTTAAATGGGGGTGGTCAAGTTTACGGATGAGAAAATCACGATCATGTTCAAGCGCATCCGCATGCGGCATCACCGCCTGCTCTCCCCACGGTTCATACCCTTCTTTTGCCGGATCCATCCGCTTCAATTGCTCCCATGCATATTTGGCAGTTTCTTCATGGCCCGAATGATACGCGGCATGCGACAGCCAGAAGTAAAACGCCGGGTCTCCATCAAATCCGCGTTTTTGGAGGCTTTTCAGCCAGCGGTAGGCTTCTTTATATTTGCCGACCAAAGCGAAGGTCGCGCCCAGTTTATAGCGATGTTCAAAGACATAGGGCTGGATCTTTTTCAGCAAGCTGAGGATATCGTCCAATTCATCATTTTTCTCATAATAATGGAACACTGCTAAATTGCATAAGGCGTGCAGGTTGCCGGTATTTCTGCGAAGCACTTCGTGAAGAAGCGATTTCGCCATTTCCGTTTCCCCGACATAAAAATACGCCAGCGCCAGGTTATTATAGGCCCCCCAGAAATCCGGCTTTTCTTCGATGACTTCTTCCAATAACTCGATCGCCTCCGGAAACTTGCCTTGTTCCATCAACCGGCGCGCTTTTTCCTGCAAATAATAATACTCGCTGTTATGGGCTTCGCCTTCATCATCGAACAACTGCCAGTCTTCCTGTTCGGCAAAATCGATGATTTCCATCGCTTCCGCCGCGTAGCTCCCTCGGGTATCCTTTTCGAGATAAGCCTTGGCATATTTCCGGGCATCAAAAAACAAGCCCAGATGTGCATGGACTTCAGCTAAAAAGAATAAAATATTCGGTTCTTCCGGATCGAGCTTATGGGCAGTGCGCAATTCATCCATCGCCAGCTCGAATTCCTGCCGCTCCATCAGCACCACTCCGTAATGCATGAGGATAAGCGGATCATCCGGAGTCAGTTCTTTCGCCCGCTGCAAATACTTATACGCTTTATCATATTGTTCGCGCTGCAGCTCCTTGAGTGCTTTTTGATAGTAAAATTCCCCTGTCGGAATGAATGATACGACATTATCGAAATTTTTTCTTTTGTTTTTCTCCAAAATATGCCTCCGTAACAGGAAAAGGAACGATCGAAATCGTTCCTATCCCTAAATGTGCTGTTATTATAGCATATTTCCCTATTATTTACTTGTCCTTTTTCGCGGCGTGGCGTTCTTCGAGCACGCCCGTCACTTCTTTAAAATCGACTTTCTGTTCTTGGAGAAGCACGAGGAGATGGTATAGCAAGTCTGCGCTTTCCGTTGCCAGTTCACGCGCATCGCGGTTTTTCGCAGCGATGATGACTTCTGCCGCTTCTTCCCCGACTTTCTTGCAGATCTTATCGACGCCTTCTTCAAATAGATACGTCGTATAAGCGCCTTCCGGCATATCCGTTTCGCGTTGTTTGATTAACGCGCTGAGCTCTGTAATCATATCTGATGCTGAAGCAGCACGTTCCCCTGCCAATGTTTCATGGAAACAGCTTGTCTCTCCTGTATGGCAGGCCGGGCCATTCGGGATCACTTCATAAATCAAGGAATCGCCGTCGCAATCAATCTGTACGGACTGGACGGTCTGTGTATTGCCGCTGGTCGCGCCTTTATTCCAAAGTTCTTGGCGGCTTCTTGAATACAGCCAAGTTTCTTTCGTGTCGATCGTGCGCTTGACCGCTTCTTCATTGGCATAGGCCAAAGTCAGCACTTGTTTTGTAGTTGCATCTTGTAATATGACGGGCACTAACCCGTTTTCGTCGTATTTCACATTTGTCACCGGATATTCACTCCTTCTCGCTGCAGATACTGTTTCACTTCTCTGACGCTCGTTTCTTTATAATGGAAGATCGATGCCGCAAGTGCTGCATCCGCATCTGACTGTTCGAATACTTCCTTGAAATGCTCACGATTTCCTGCACCGCCACTTGCGATGACAGGCACTTCGACGGCGTCACGCACCGCCTTCGTGAGTTCGACATCGAATCCGTCTTTCTGGCCATCGCTGTCCATGCTGGTCAAAAGCAACTCCCCAGCCCCTAAAGCGACCGCTTTTTTCGCCCATTCGATCGCATCCCATTCGGTTCGGTTGCGGCCTCCATGCGTGTAGACGTCCCAGCTGTCCCCGTTTCTTTTCGCGTCGATGGCGACGACGATGCACTGCGACCCGAAGAAATCCGCGCCTTCTTTGATCAATTCCGGCCGGTCGAGCGCTGCCGTATTCAAGGAGACTTTATCCGCCCCTGCACGCAGCATGCGTTTCATATCATCTAGCGTCCGGATGCCCCCGCCCACAGTAAAAGGAATCGATAGTTCAGTGGCGACAATGCGCACCACTTCAACCATCGTCTCTTTGCCTTCGTGTGAAGCAGAGATGTCTAGGAAGACCAATTCATCTGCGCCTTGTTCATCATAAAATTTAGCAAGTTCCACAGGATCTCCCGCATCCCGAAGTTCCACAAAGCTCACGCCTTTGACGACGCGCCCTTCTTTAACGTCGAGGCACGGGATGATGCGTTTTGTCAGCATGACAGCGCCTCCTTGAGGGTGAAGCGGTTTTCATACAAAGCTTTGCCGATGATCAAGCCGGCAATTGGGCTGTCGGCAGCCGCTTGCTTGACTTTTTTTACGTCATCGAGCGTTCCGATGCCGCCCGATACGATGACTTGCGAAGCGTCATCGGCGACGAGCTTGCGGTTAGCGTCGATATTTGGGCCGGCAAGCGTGCCGTCCGTCGAAATATCGGTATAGATGAAATGCTTCGCCCCTTTTGAAGCAAAATAAGCGGCCACTTCAGATGCCGGCTTATGGGATGTTTCGATCCATCCCTCTGTCGCCGCCATGCCGTCTTTCGCATCGATGCCGATGACGATCCGCTCTGCACCGAACTCTTCGATAAAGGACGCGACCAGTTCCGGCTCCCGAACGGCCAAGCTTCCGATGATGACCCGTGCAACGCCATTCGATAAATAATGGTTGATGTCTTCACGGCTGCGGATGCCGCCGCCTACTTGGATGTTGGCATTGAGCTTTGCCGCTTCGATGACCATTTGATCGTTGATGCGGCTGCCGTCTTTCGCGCCGTCCAAATCGACCATATGGATCCATTTAGCCCCGGCTTCCACAAAACTTTTTGCCATTTCAACGGGCGAATCCGCATAGACCGTCTCCTGCCCATAATCGCCTTGGAACAAGCGGACACATTTTCCGCCCCTCAAGTCGATCGCCGGATAAATTTGAAATTCACTCATGGAAATCCCCCCTGACATTTGCAATCCACTGCGCCAATAAATAATGCCCGAACTCGCCCGATTTTTCCGGATGGAATTGCATCCCCGTAATCAATCCGCCGCCGACAACCCCCGGCACTTCAAGCCCGCCGTATTCGGCAGTCGCGAAGACTTCTGCACGATCCGTCTCCGTCGCCAAAAATGAGTGGACAAAATAAACATGTGTATCTTCCAGTACATCTTCAAGCCAGTACGGCTGTTGCGTGAAGTTCAGGCGGTTCCATCCCATATGCGGAATGCGGTAAGCGCCTTTTGGAAAGCGCCGGATATGGCCTTTCAATAAACCAAGCCCATTGACCGGCCTGCCTTCTTCACTATCTTCATATAATAATTGCATGCCGAGGCAAATCCCGAGCAACGGAATCTTCTGCTCCGGAAGCGAACGGATGAATTCGGCTAAGCCTTTCTCCTCCAGGCGCTTCATGGCATCCGGAAAAGCGCCGACACCCGGAAGCAAAATCGCATCCGCTTCCGCCAAGACTTGTGCATCGTCTGAGGTGATGACGGTGCATTCCAGTTTTTTCAATGCCTGTTCGACGCTGAATAAATTGCCCATGCCGTAATCAATGATGCCAACAATCATGTTAAAAGCCCCTTTGTCGACGGGACGCCTTCTACACGCGGGTCGATCATCGTCGCGTCATCGAGCGCGCGGGCAAGCGCCTTGAAGACCGCTTCGATAATGTGGTGCGTATTGCGTCCGTAATGGACGATGACGTGGACGTTCATGCGTGATTCCAACGCAAACTTCCATAGGAATTCATGGACCAGCTCCGTATCGAATGCGCCGACTTTGGCGTTCGGGATATCTCCCCGGAATTCCAGGTGAGGGCGGTTCGAGCAATCGATGACCACTTGCGCGAGCGCATCATCCATCGGCACAAAGGCGTTGCCGTAGCGGCGCAAGCCTTTTTTATCGCCTAAAGCTTCAAGCACTGCCTGGCCAAGGACGATCCCGATGTCTTCCGTCGTGTGATGATCGTCGATATGGGTATCGCCGTTTGCGTGGATGCGCCCGTCGAACTGGCCATGCTTGATGAAAAGATCCAGCATATGGTCCATGAATGGCACCCCTGTATTGATATCCGCCTGCCCTTTTCCATCGAGTGAGAAGCTGACGGCAATTTCCGTTTCATTGGTTTTTCGCGTAATGTCCGATTTCCTCATGATTGACTCTCCTTTTTCCAAGCGCGCGATTCGACTGCACGTGCGTGTGCTTCGAGGCCTTCCAGCCGTGCGAGCCTTGCAATTTTTTCTTGGTTTTCACGCCATGCCTGCTCGCTGTAATGGACGATGCTCGTCCGTTTAACAAAATCATAGACGGACAAAGCGCTTGAAAAGCGCGCCGTGCTATTGGTCGGCAAGACATGGTTCGTGCCGGCAAAATAATCGCCGATCGGTTCCGATGAATAACGGCCGATAAAAATCGCGCCGGCGTGATCGATTTGTTCCGCTACCGCTTCCGCATCTTCTGTCATGATCTCCAAATGCTCTGGAGCCAATTGGTTGGCAGCACGAATCAAATCAGCGCGGCTGTCCGCCACATAAATGGCGCCGTGGTCACGGATCGACGCCGCGGCAATCGCTTCGCGCGGCAAAGTGGCCAATTGGCTTTTCACTTGCGTTGCGACTTGTTCGGCAAACGCACGGCTCTCTGTCAATAATACAGCACTTGCCAGTGGATCGTGCTCTGCTTGGGATAATAAATCCGCCGCCACTTCATCCGCATATGCGCTGTCATCGGCAATGATGGCAATTTCACTCGGACCTGCGATCATGTCGATCGCGACGTCTCCGTTCACTTCGCGTTTTGCGAGCGCTACGAAAATATTGCCGGGTCCCGTAATCTTATCGACCGGTTGGATCGATTCCGTGCCGTAAGCGAGCGCCGCGATTGCTTGTGCCCCGCCAGTTTTATATAGTTCTTCAATGCCAAGGATATGCGCTGCAACAAGAACGCCGTCCGACAAATTCCCTTCGCTATCAGGCGGTGATACAACGACGATGCGCCCGACTCCGGCGACTTGTGCCGGAATGACGTTCATCAAGACGGAGGATGGATAGGCCGCTGTGCCGCCTGGAACATACAATCCAGCAGATTCGATCGCTGTGACACGCTGCGCGACATACGACCCGTCCGCCCGGTCTTGGCGATAGCCTTGTTGCTGTTGGCCTTCATGATAGCTTCGGATATTATCCGCAGCTTCTGTCAGGTCGGCAAGCAATTGGGGATCGAAACGCTTCGCTGCTTGTTGGATTTCTTCTGGCGTCACCTTTAATGCGGACAACTCCGCTTTGTCCCATTTTTTTGCAAAGCGGTACAATGCTGCATCGCCTTCTGTACGCGCCGCTTGAATGATTTCTTTTACCGCTTGCAATTGCTGTTCTGTGCCATCGGCTAATTGGCGCCGAATCGACAACTCGTCTGTCAGGCGCTGAATGTTCATCGTTCCACCTGCTCCCGCAGTTTATCGACCAATTCTGTAATGCGCTGTTGTTTCAAGCGGTAGCTTACCGGGTTTGCAATGAGGCGCGACGTGATGTCCGCAATCTTCTCATATTCCACCAAGCCATTGTCTTTCAATGTGCGGCCGGTCGATACGATGTCCACGATGCGGTCGGACAAGCCGATCAGCGGCGCCAATTCGATCGAGCCGTTCAATTCGATGATTTCGACTTGCTCGCCTTTGCTGCGGTAATAATGAGAAGCCACCGCTGGATATTTCGTCGCAATGCGCGGCGTCACTTCGTCCATTTCCGTATCCGGCAATCCGGCAGTCGCGATATAGCATGCACTGATGCCGAGGTCCAATAATTCGTGTACGTCTCTATCGTGCTCGAGCAAGACGTCTTTTCCGGCAATGCCGATATCCGCTACCCCGTGCTCGACATAAGTCGGCACATCCATAGGCTTCGCCAGAATAAAGCGGAATTTTTCATTCGGCGCTTCGACGATCAGCTTGCGCGAGTCGTCGAGCTCTTTCGGTAGGTCATATCCCGCACCGACTAATAGTTCATAGGCTTCTTCAAAGATTCTGCCCTTTGGCATGGCAATCGTCAATTCATCCATTGTGCAGCTCCTCCCCTCTGATTACTTCGGTGAACAAGGCAGTGAATGGCTCCAGCGCTTTAACGGCCGGTGCATACTGCAAGGTCACTCGTTTTCCTGAATTTCTTAATTGTTGTGCTTTATCGAATGCATATTGCTCGTTTTGTTCATCGAATAAGATCAATGTGTGCGGTTGCTCCGCTTTTTCAGGTGTCACCGATTCCAGCAAACGATCGACCCGCAACCCGAATCCGGTCGCGCCGACCTGCAAGCCGAACTGCTCCATCAAGCCGTCATAGCGCCCGCCGCTGCCGAGTGGAAATCCACTGCCGGCTCCGTAGAACTCGAACACCAATCCTGTGTAATAGGTCATGTGGCTGCTGAAGGAAATATCGAAAGTGACTGCATCCCCGAGTCCATTGCGTCCAAGCAATTGTTCAAGGCGCTCCATGTCGCGGTAAAGCTCGCGTTGTTCTTCGTTTTCTTCGTTGATCCACTGTTTCCAATCAGCTACTGTTGTTGCCTGCATCAATTTCAGGAACGATGCCAGTTTGCCTTCAGGGATCGGCAGCTCTTTTGCCAATTGTTCGACCCCTACACCGTTCTTCGCGACAAACAGTTCACGCACTTTGCCGCTTTGTTCCGCATCCAACCCGAAATCTGCCAATATCAGTTCAAGCAGCCTCGTGTGGCCGATGACGGTGCGTGCAGAACCAACGTCCAATTCCTTCAGAATATCCCAAGCCAGGCTGATCACTTCCGCATCCGCATAAAGGGAATCGTCGCCAATCAACTCGACGCCCATCTGCTCGAATTCTGCAGGACGCCCGCCTTCGCGCTTTTGCGCACGGAACACATTGGAATAATAGCCGAGGCGGATCGGCATTTTTTCGCGCAATAATTTCGATGCCGCAACCCGTGCGATCGGGGATGTCATATCCGGCCGCAAGACGAGCGTCTTACCTTGGCTGTCGAGCAGCTTGAATAACGCGTCATCTGAAATCGCGGAGATCTTCCCGATCGTTTCGTAGTATTCCAAAGTCGGCGTTTGCAGCAGTTCATACCCTGCCCGCTCGATTAATTGAGTGCCTTGTTTTCTCAAATCTGCTTTTTGCTTTGCAATTAAAGGAAAATCGTCACGCATGCCTAATGGTTTTTCAAACATTTCGATGGTCATCGTTGAACACTTCCTATTATCGGTTATTTCACTTTAGTTCGCTAGAGTGATGAATCGTTAAAGTGATTCTTATTTTAGCGCAAGCCGCTTTGGCCCGTCAAGCAAGGAGGATATAAAAAATCCTGAAAGCACTGAGCTTTCAGGATTTTGCTTGTCGATCGGCCATTTCTTCGGCTGTATAAATGATTTTCATCGGATTGCCGCCGACGAAAGCCCCAGCCGGTACATCTTTATGGACGAGCGTGGCAGCGGAGACGATGGCACCATCCCCAATCTTGATGCCGGGCAAAATCGTACTGTTTGCTCCGATCATGACACGGTCGCCGATCAAGACGTCACCGAGCCGGTATTCTTCAATCAAGTATTCGTGCGCAAGAATGGTCGTATTATAGCCGATCACGGTATTGGCCCCGACCTGTATGCGTTCCGGAAACATGACATCGGGCATGACCATCAGCGCAAATGACGTTTCCTTGCCGATCTTCATGCCAAGAAATTGGCGATACAACCAGTTTTTCATCGGCAAAAACGGCGTATAGCGGGCCGTCTGGAGGACCAGAAAGTTTTTCGCCACTTTCCAGAACGGCACGGTTTTGTAGATATGCCAAAGCGAATTTGCTCCTTCAACAGGATATCGCTCAGTGCGTCTCATCTTACGCCCGCCTTCGTCAATTCCAAAAGGTCGGAAATATGCTGCAGCATGAAGTCCGGTTCGAAGCTCGCTAAAAACTCTTCTCCTTTTGCAGTCCATGCGACGCCTGCTGTGCGGACGCCGGCATTTTTACCGCCTTCGATGTCATGTGAATTATCACCGATCATCAAGGCTCCCTGCTGATCCGCTTCCAATAAACGCAATGCCAGTTCAAGCGGCTCGGGATGCGGCTTCGGGTTCTGCACATGATCCAACGCCACCAAGACATCGAACACATCGTGCACGCCCATCAACTTCAAGCCGTGCAAAATCGTTTCTTCCCGTTTGGTGGAAACAATCGCCATTTTCAAGCCTCTGGATTTCAACGTCCGTAAAGTTTCTGCAACCCCGTCGTATTCAGACACCAACTCGTCATGGAGCGTCCGGTTTAGGCGGCGGTACTGATCGCTCAGTTCGCTGACTTTGCCCGGTGCGATTTTTGTAAAGGTCTGTTCCAATGAAGGGCCGATAAAATGCAAGACATCTTCCCGTCCGTATTCGCCCGGGAAATGTTCGCCGAGCACCGATAAGAATGTCTGAACGATCAATTCATTCGTATCGAGCAAGGTTCCATCAAAATCAAACAATAAAGTCGTTATATCTTTGTTCATGTAGAGAGCACTTCCTTCCGATTGTCTTCAGCCCGACGCCATAGATAAGAGATGAATATCGTCAAGGCGAGGGCGGTGATGACCCGAATCAGCAGCAGCGGCCAAATCGGGATGCCGAGCGGAATGAAAATCAAGGTATCCTCGACAATCGCGTGGCACGCCACAAGGAAGATAAAGGCGAGTGTTGCGTCTTTGCGGCTAACGCCGTCTTCCTGAACTGCTTGGATCATCACGCCCGCGCCCATCGCCAAACCGAAAATCAATCCGGAGGCGAGCGTCAATGAGGCGTTTTTCTCGACGCCGATCAGCTTAGTGAGCGGCCCCATCATATTTGAGATTTTCTGCAAATAATGGCGATCTTTCAATAATTGGATCATCAGCATAAGCGGGATGACGATCATCGCCAGCTGAAGCACACCAAAACTTGCTTTTTCCAAGCCGAGCAAGAAGATGCCAAGCCATGTTTCCGGAGCAGCGGCGACTTCAGGCGCAAAGCCGTATTGCGCAATTTCCCCGCCGCCCGACCAGAACAAGTTAATCAAGATGCCGGACAAAGCCGCAAGACCGAAACGCACCACCAAGACGACCCACAAACGGACGCCGACTTTCAAGGCGACTCCGGTTTCGATAAAGATGTTATGGGAGAACGATAACATGACCGCCAGGATAAATACTTCTTTCACGGTCAGTTCAAGCGATAAAATTCCGGCGATTCCGGCATACAGATTGAGCGCGTTGCCGAGCACAAGCGGAACAGCCGCTTCGCCGCTCAAGCCGAATATTCCCATGACCGGTGCGATTAAATCGATGATAAATGGCAATACCGGCGTGAATTGCAGCATGGTGACGAGCAAAGTGATCGGAAAAATGATTTTTCCGAGTGACCACGTAGTCTTTAATCCGGCTTTCAAGCCATTTTTCACTGTCGACATTCAATCTCTTCTTTCCTAGTTATTTATCCAAATAGCGCGGCGGATTTTTGATGGCTACGCGCCGGTAGATGATGAACGCAAGCCCAATGACGATCGCGATGACCGATACAAGTTGTGCAGCGCGCAATTCGCCAATGACGTACAGGCTGTCGGTGCGCATTCCTTCAATGAAGAAACGGCCGACTGAATACCAGATCATATAGAAGAAGAACATTTCGCCGCGCACCAAATTGACTTTTCTAAGCAGCAACAAAATAATGATCCCCACCAAGCTCCACATCGATTCATAGAGGAAAGTCGGGTGGTAATAAGCACCATCTATGTACATATGGGTGATGATCCAATCCGGGATGAACAGATTCTCAAGAAACTGGCGCGATACTTCTCCGCCATGCGCTTCCTGGTTGATGAAATTGCCCCAGCGCCCAATGGCCTGGCCAATCAAAATACTCGGCGCCAAAATATCTGCCACTTTCAAAAACGGCGTATTGCGGCGTTTCGTGAATATATAGGCAACGATGACCGAAGCGATCAACGCACCGTGTATTGCAATCCCGCCATTCCAAATGGCGATGATTTGGGCGGGCTGGTCTTTATAATTTTCCCACTCGAACATCACATAATAAATGCGCGCGCCGACAATGGCGAGCGGGACAGCCCAGATCAATAGATCGGTCAGATAATCCGGATGCAAGCCGCGCTTGACCATTTCTTTCTGCCCGACGAGAAACGCAATGACGATGCCGGTCGCAATGATGACGCCATACCACCGAACGTCGATCGGCCCGAGTGAAAACGCCACTGGATCGATCGCTGCTAAAACTGAATACATATAATGCACCTTCCCATTCGCTTAATTTGTATCTTGCGAGATGACATCATCAAGCCGCTTGGAGAATTCCTCGGCAGCGTTGACCCCCATCCGTTTCAGGCGGTAGTTCATCGCGGCTACTTCGATAATGACAGAAAGGTTACGTCCTGGACGTACAGGAATCGTCAGCTTCGTCACATCCGTATCAATGATTTTCATTGTCTCTTCCTCAAGGCCGAGACGATCGTAAGTTTTATCTTGATCCCAAATCTCGAGATCAATGACAAGTGAAATACGCTTAAAGTTACGTACAGCACTCGCTCCGAATAAAGTCATGATGTCGATGATGCCGACACCGCGAATCTCGAGCAGATATTCAATTAGCTTTGGCGGATGCCCAACAAGTGTACTTTCGCCTTCTTGACGAATTTCCACACAATCATCCGCTACAAGGCGATGGCCTTTCTTAACCAATTCCAAAGCGGTTTCACTCTTACCGACGCCGCTTTTTCCGGTGATGAGCACACCGATTCCGTAAATATCGACCAGCACGCCATGTACAGCGGTCGTCGGAGCCAGCCGGCTTTCTAAAAAGTTCGTCAACAAACTGGAAAACCGCGTGGTTGTCATGTTCGTCCCGAGCACCGGCACATGTTTTTCGGAAGAGGCGATGACCAATTCCTCCGGCACATCGACACCATGGGAAACGATGATGGCGGGCGTATCCTCCGCACACAGTTTCATCATCCGGTCTAGTCGTTCTTCCGGTTTCAGCATGGCGAAAAACGACAATTCCGTTTTCCCGAGCAATTGCATGCGATTCGCTGGATAATGGGTGAAATAGCCTGCCATTTCCAGTCCCGGTCTCGAAATATCACTGATGGCAATATGGCGCCCGATGCCTTCCTGGCCGCTGATCAGTTTCAAGCCGAACGTCTCCATTACTTGTTTCACTGTTACTTGTCCCATAATTTTTCCCTCATTCCCCCGGCTGCGCAAATTAGATCTTCCAAATAATCCCTTCATTTTGCGGGCGGTTTGTTTTTATTTTAACATGGAAAAAAAGAAATTGAAGAATTTCGTCCCCTTTCTCGCCCTTTCCTTCTATATAAGGAATGAAGGGGGAATGTTATATGAAGATTATCATTGATGCAGGACACGGACCGGGGACGATCGGCAAACGGACGCCCGACGGCAGAATGCGCGAATTCCATTTCAACAACGCGGTCGCTGAAGAAGTGAAAAATCGCTTGGCAGCGGACGGCTACACGGTGTTGTTTAGCCACCAGCAAGACCGTGACGTCCCTTTGAAGGAAAGGACGAGCTTCGCCAATCGGTCCGGCGCAGAACTTTTGGTGTCGATCCACGCGAATGCGGCAGGAAATAGCTATAGCCCCGCACAAGGCATCGAAAGTTTCATCTATCCCGCAGCCCCTGCCCGGACGCGTAAATTTGGGCAGTTGCTCCAGGATTCGTTGATCTCATCGACGCAGCGGAAAGACCGCGGATTGAAAACAGCGGATTTCGCCATGCTGCGGGATACTACCATGCCCGCGGTTCTAGTGGAATGTGGTTTTATGACCCATAAGCATGAAGCGGCTTTGCTGCAATCCGCTGAATACCGCAAGCGCTGTGCACGCGCCATCAGCTTTGCCATCACCTGTATGGAACGATAACGCAAAAAAGCCCAGTGGAGAAAATTCTCCACTGGGCTTTTTTATGTGGTTCAGTCGATTGTCAAATAACGCACGAGGATAGAACCGGTTTTGGTTTCGCCATACACAAGCAATGGCCCGCCTGCTGACTCCACATCTCCTGCTTTCGTGAAATGCATTTTCTTCTGCATGAACTGGCCTTGTTCGTGGCTGCTGTTGATGTCCGGCAGCATGACGTCCATGCGTCCGAGGTTCGAAGAGACTTCTCCTCGCAGTGCTAAATGCTGCGGGATGTAAATCTCCACATTGCCTGCCAAAGTTTTCGCTTCGAGCTTTTTCGCTTCTTTGCTGCGCGTCGTCGCGACGACATTGCCGTTTAAGGACTTCGCGTCGATGTCTTCGATATCCCCATCGATGTAAATGCGGCCATTCAAAGTTTCTGCTTCGACTTCGCGGCCTTTCACTTCCATCATCTGGATTGGGCCGTTAGCCGTTTCAAGCTCGGCTTCTTCAAATTGGATCGTTTTCAAGTCAATCTTGCCATTTGCTGTTTTGACTTTGATCAATGCCGAATCCAGGCGCTTCATCGTAAAGCCGCCATTGAACAGACGGACGACAATTTGTTCGAATGCCGCTGCCGGCACATACAAGACAAGATTCACTTGCGTCGTTTTCAAGTCGCTGATGATGCGCAATTTACGGTCATCCGCAATGAAGACGAATTTCTCCAGGAAATCCTGTTTTGCCTGCTCCGGAGATTCTGCACGGAATGCCTTTACGCTGCATTCTGCACGGATCGAACCGTCCTGTGAAGGGAAAACTTCCAATTGCCCGTTAGCGATATCGGCAATGATCGTGTGGAGATCCGCACTTTCTTCCGTGAAGGTGTGTTCAAAACGAACGGCTTCACCAAATGGCGAATCGAATTCCATCGTTTTCAACTTATCGGCGGACGTCTGCATGAAATGCATCATCCGGTCTCCAAGTTGATTGAAATCCTTGGACATGTTCTTGGAAAAATCCTTCGAAAGATCTTTCGAGAACTTTTTGAACATGTCTTCCGGACGGAAGAATCCACGCTTGCCGCGCGAACTGCGGTAGGTTTCACGGCCGTGGTCTTTTGAAGCATTGCCGGTTTCCCCGCCATCGACCGCTTTCAATAGCTCAACCGCTTCACGTGCCGAGATTGTGCCATTTTCAACCATGTCCAAAATGCGTTCTTTTTCACTTTGCATATCGTTTGGCCTCCTCTTCGGATTTCTGCCCTCGCAGAAATTCCTGTTCTACTTTAATGATACGTTTGGATCGAGGGAAAGTTTCACTTTGCTTTTCTTTTCTTAGCGCTGGCCTTTCCGACCAGTTCTTTCATGCGCGCGCGGTCCCGCTCAAGAATTGGCTTCAAGTACATGCCGGTATAGGATCCTTCGACTTTGGCGATATCTTCCGGCGTGCCAGTGGCCAAGATCGTGCCGCCTTTGTCTCCGCCTTCCGGTCCGAGATCAATCAAATAATCAGCCGTTTTGATGACATCGAGATTATGCTCGATCGTCAACACGGTATCTCCATTATCCACGAGCCTTTGCAGCACTTTCAATAAACGTGAAATATCATCGGCATGGAGGCCGGTCGTCGGTTCGTCCAAAATATAGAACGACTTGCCATTGGAGCGTTTATGCAACTCCGAAGCCAGTTTGACGCGCTGTGCTTCACCGCCGGATAATGTAGTCGCCGGCTGGCCGAGCGTTACATAGCCAAGCCCGACATCGACGATGGTTTTCAATTTACGGTTGATTTTCGGGATATTCTCGAAGAATGCATACGCATCTTCGACTGTCATTTCCAACACGTCTGCAATGTTTTTATCTTTATATTTCACTTCCAGCGTTTCACGGTTATAGCGCTTGCCGTGGCAGATTTCACACGGTACATAGACATCCGGCAGGAAATGCATTTCGATTTTGATGATGCCGTCGCCGCGGCAGGCTTCACAGCGTCCGCCTTTGACATTGAAGCTGAAGCGCCCTTTTTTATAGCCGCGGACTTTCGCTTCATTGGTCGTCGCGTAAACATCCCGAATATCATCGAATACGCCTGTGTAGGTCGCCGGGTTGGAACGCGGTGTGCGCCCAATCGGTGATTGGTCAATATCGATGACTTTTTCCAGTTCCTCGATACCTTCCACCGACTTGTGCTGGCCAGGCTTCACCCGCGCACGGTTCAGTTTATGGGCAAGCGACTTGTAAAGGATCTCGTTAATCAAGGTACTTTTCCCAGAACCCGAAACTCCGGTGACCGCTGTGAACAACCCAATCGGAATGTCGACGTCGACATTTTTCAAGTTATTCGCGGAAGCTCCGCGGATTGAAATCTTCCGTTCGTTCGGCTGCCTGCGTTCAGCCGGCAGCGGAATGAACTTCTTGCCGCTCAAATACTGGCCGGTCAACGACTTCTTGTTTTTCATCACTTTTTCGGGCGCTCCGGCAGCAATGATCTCGCCGCCGTGTACGCCAGCTCCAGGACCGACATCAATCAGGTAATCCGCTGCCATCATCGTATCTTCATCGTGTTCCACTACAATCAGCGTGTTGCCGATGTCGCGCATATTTTTCAATGTGCTGATCAATCGGTCGTTGTCGCGTTGATGAAGGCCGATTGAAGGTTCATCGAGAATATAAAGAACGCCTGTCAACCTTGAGCCGATTTGCGTTGCAAGACGGATTCGCTGTGCTTCGCCGCCTGACAATGTTCCAGATGCGCGGTTCAATGTCAGATAATCGAGCCCTACATTGATCAAGAAACCGACACGCTCTTGAATTTCGCGAAGGATCATAGTAGCAATCTGGCGGTCTTTTTCCGATAGCGTCAAGCTGTCGAAAAACGCTTGTGCCTCCGTGATGGAATATTCAACGACTTGACCGATGTGCAAGTCATTGACTTTGACAGCCAATGATTCCGGTTTTAACCGGTAGCCTGAACATGTCGGGCATGGTTGCTGGCCCATGAATTTCTCCATCATGTCCCGAATATAATCGGAGCTGGTTTCCCGGTAGCGGCGGTCGACATTCGCGAGCACGCCTTCGAAGAAAATATGGCTGTCGCGGATTTTGCCGTAATCATTTTCATAGCGGAAACGGATTTTTTCATTAGCCGAACCGTGAAGGATGATATTCACCTGATCTTCAGGCAATTCCTTCATCGGCACGTCCATTTCAATTCCAAAATGGCTGCATACTGCTTGCAGCAATTGAGGGTAGTATTGGGAACTCGTCGGACGCCATGGGGCGATGGCGTGATCTGCGAGGCTGACATCCCAATCCGGAATGACCAGTTCAGGGTCGACTTCCAATTTCATGCCTAGCCCGTCGCATTCAGGGCATGCCCCAAATGGCGAGTTGAATGAAAACATGCGCGGCTCCAATTCACCGATGGAAAATCCGCAAATCGGGCAGGCGTGATGTTCGCTAAACAGCAATTCCTCTTCGTCCATGACATCCACTAGCACTCGCCCTTCCCCAAGACGCAAAGCCGACTCCAGCGAGTCACTTAAACGCGGGGCGATTCCGTCTTTCATGATGACACGGTCTATGACCACTTCAATGGAATGCTTTTTGTTTTTATCGAGCGAAATATTGTCATCCAAGTCGATCAGTTCGCCATTGACGCGGACGCGGACGTATCCTTGTTTCTTAATGTCTTCCAACAGTTTCACATGTGTACCTTTGCGTCCGGATACGAGCGGCGCCAGCACTTGCATGCGCGTCCGCTCCGGATATTCAACCAAACGGTCGACCATCTGCTCGACCGTTTGGGAAGAAATCTCGATGCCGTGGTTCGGGCAGATCGGTTTGCCGATCCGCGCATACATGAGCCGGATATAATCGTAGATTTCCGTCACGGTTGCTACGGTCGATCTCGGGTTCTTGCTCGTAGTTTTTTGGTCAATCGAAATCGCCGGAGACAAACCTTCGATTAAATCGACGTCCGGTTTGTCCATTTGGCCAAGAAATTGCCGTGCATAAGACGACAAGGACTCGACGTAGCGGCGCTGTCCTTCCGCATAGATCGTATCGAACGCCAGGGATGATTTTCCGGAACCGGATAAGCCGGTCATGACGACGAGCTTATCGCGGGGGATTGTCACATCGATGTTTTTTAAATTATGTGCACGCGCGCCTTGTATGCGTATCTCTTGGTTTTTCAAGTCCTATCATCCTTCCGCTTTCAATTCCAATACTGTATCACGCAGTTCTGCGGCACGTTCGAAATCGAGCGCTTTCGCCGCTTCTTTCATTTCCTTCTCAAGCAATGTGACGAGCTTCATGCGGTCTTCTTTTTTGAGTTTCTTGCCTTCGACCGCTTTGCTGACATACTCTTCCGCTTCTTCTGCCGCTTCTGTTGCACGGATGACGTCGCGAATCTTTTTCTTTATGGTTACCGGCGTTATGCCGTGTTTTTCATTATAAGCTGCCTGGATTGTGCGGCGGCGGGTCGTCTCATCGATCGCTTTTTGCATTGAATCCGTGACACGGTCCGCATACATGATAACGTGGCCATTCTCGTTCCGGGCAGCGCGCCCCATCGTCTGGATTAGGGAACGTTCAGAACGCAAGAAGCCTTCTTTATCGGCATCGAGTATGGTCACTAATGAAACTTCAGGAATATCGAGACCTTCACGCAGCAAGTTGATGCCGACCAGCACATCGTATACGCCCATCCGCAACTCGCGGATGATCTCGATGCGCTCGAGCGTTTTGATCTCGGAATGCAGGTAATTGACTTTGACGCCTGCCTCTTTCAAATAATTCGTCAAGTCTTCCGACATTTTCTTCGTCAGGGTCGTGACCAATACACGCTCCCCGCGCTCTTTGCGCTGCTGGATTTCGTACATTAGGTCATCGATTTGGCCCTCGATCGGCCTGATTTCGATTTCGGGGTCAAGTAAGCCCGTCGGACGGATGATCTGCTCCACCATTTCCGGTGTATGTTCGAGTTCATAAGGGCCTGGCGTCGCTGAAACGAACACCGCTTGGTCGATATGCTCTTCGAACTCATCAAACGTCAGCGGGCGGTTATCCATAGCGGATGGCAAACGGAAACCGTGGTCGACAAGCACTTTCTTACGCGCCTGGTCACCATTGAACATGCCGCGCACTTGCGGCAACGTGACGTGGCTTTCGTCGACGACCAGCAGGAAATCGTCCGGGAAGTAATCGATCAATGTATAAGGTTGCGCGCCTGCTGGACGCAGCGTCAAATGGCGTGAATAGTTTTCGATGCCTGAGCAGAAGCCCATCTCGCGCATCATTTCCAAATCGTAGCGCGTACGCTGCTCGAGCCGCTGCGCTTCGAGCAATTTATCTTCCGCACGCATTTCCTTCAGGCGTTCTTCCAGTTCCGCTTCGATA
Organism: Planococcus citreus; assembly: GCF_003664125.1. Classification (GTDB taxonomy): domain Bacteria; phylum Bacillota; class Bacilli; order Bacillales_A; family Planococcaceae; genus Planococcus; species Planococcus citreus. The sequence goes on along the minus strand of NZ_RCCP01000005.1, from coordinate 46,562 downwards.
TTTTCGATGGCTCTGACCATCTTGTCTTCCCGCGTAACAAAGTGGGACGCCGGGAAAATAGCGACGTGTTCGCGGTCGCCGATGATTTCCCCTGTCAGGGCATCGACTTCCCGTATGCGGTCGATTTCATCGCCAAAAAACTCCACGCGCAAGCAGCGCTCATCGCGCGAAGCCGGGAAGATTTCGACCACATCGCCGCGTACGCGGAATGTCCCGCGGATGAAATTGATGTCGTTGCGCTCATACTGCACGTCTACCAATTTGCGCAGCAGCTGGTTGCGTTCGATCTCCATCCCCTTGCGCAGCGAGACGACGAGTTCCCGGTATTCTTTCGGGGAACCGAGGCCATAGATGCAGGAGACGGAGGCGATGACGATGACATCGTCGCGCTCGAACAAGGAACTGGTCGCTGAGTGGCGCAATTTGTCGATTTCATCATTGATGCTCGCATCTTTTTCTATGAATGTATCTGACTGCGGCACGTATGCCTCAGGCTGATAATAATCGTAATAGCTGACGAAGTATTCAACAGCATTGTCAGGGAAAAATTCCTTGAACTCGCTGTAAAGCTGGCCTGCCAAAGTCTTGTTGTGGGCCATGACCAATGTCGGTTTTTTCACTTGTTGAATAACATTCGACATCGTATAGGTTTTCCCCGTACCGGTCGCACCGAGCAAGGTCTGGAACCTTTTTCCGTCGATGATGCCTTCCGTTAACTTGGCGATGGCTTCCGGTTGGTCGCCCGCCGGTTCATAAGGAGCTTGCAGGTTAAATTCCTTTTTCATGGATATGTCCTCCCGTATTTTTCACTACTTCTACTTTAACATATGCCCTAAAATTCCCCTAACAAAAAGCGAACGTATGTTTTTTCTGAAGTATATTCAACTTATCGGCTGTTTGCAGGATGGATTTTCCATTTCACTAAAGTGCAGCTGCCGTCATCAAGGCATAGAAAAACCGCCCGGAGTTTCTCCGGGCGGTTCTGTTATTCTTCTTCCCGCTTCAGCTCTTGCAGCTGCGCAGTATATGTGTCGAAAGATTTGCGGTCGTTATGATCCAGGGCTTCGTCGATAAGGGCCAACAATTGCGTTTCCTGCTGTTCGCGGTGAACATGCTTCAAGAACAGATCCAAGTAGATCTCATTTAGCAGCTTTTCCGCTTCCGTGATCTTTTTCGTTTGAGCCATCGCTTTCATGAAGTCAGCATAAGAATAATAGTTTTCCATTCTTCTTCACCCCGAATGCTTTTCATTAGTATACACGAAAGCCCAAGAAATAAGCAAGAGTTTTTTGAAAATTACAACGAGATTGAAAAAATAATTTTTTCGAAAAATACTTATTGTGTATTTTCCATTTTTTATTATAATAAGGTATGTAAAGTAAATTTAGGGGGTAAATGTTCATGGGTAAGAAGAATCAATATCCCGTCTCTTATACAATTTGCAGCAACACATATGCGCTGCTTCCGTATATGGACGGCCACCGGCTCTTGACACGGGTCATCGAAGACCGCAGCGAATTCCTGGTGGAGGAATCGGTCTATAAAATTGTGGCGAAATCGTGCTCTTTCTATCGCGGCTCCCTTGCCAGCGCCACGCTCTATGCACAAAAAGCGATTGGCGTAAAACACAAGCCGCCGATTATCGTCGGCGAGTATTACGGGAACCCATTGATTTTCTTCCCTACGCATTCTCCGAAAAACAAGGATTCCATCTGGTTCAATTTCGATGCCATCGATTTGATTGCTGCAGATGACAGCGGGCGGGGCAGTTTGGTATCGCTCGGCAATGGCGTCGTCGTCCCTGCCGACATCTCTCCCATTGCGCTTCGAAACCAACACTCCTTCACTGGGTCTTTGCGCCGCTATTTCAAGAAAGCGCAGCGCGTTCATAACCACCGGATGAATTATGTGACGAAACGGGCGTTTCCGCCTCGCAGCCAGCAGCCGCTGGATTAAAATGATTTAGCGGCTGCGGACAGATAAAACCTCAATAACTCTTCAACGGCATTTTTCAGACGGATATTCAAATAGCGGCGATGGTCTTCATAGCCGCCATGGCAAAATACATATTCCGAGAAATTGTCGTCTTTACTTCCCCGCCTCACCTTCATGCCATTGGCCCTCATCAACTCGATGGTTTCGGCCAGGTCGCCTTTTGCCCGCTCGATCGCCCTGTCCAATAATTCCAGGTAAGGAGCTTTCAGCTTGAAAGGGCTTTTCCTGACCCACTCGCGATCTCGTTCCAAAATGAGGAGCACCATCGGCAATTGCACCCGCTTCTCAAACACGGCTATTTCCGCCCTTGAAATCAGGGGCATTTCCTCACCCCCCTAGCAGATAGGAACAAGTGTTCTTATTTTTATTCTAACCGGGAATCCGGAAATTGCAAGAGCCGCCAGTTAAAAAAGGACAATTTCGATTGTTTTTTTGCCATGCCGGAAGAACCGGTGCAGCCTTTATTCACATATAAAAAATCGCCTTTTCGGCATGCAGGCCCAACACCTGCATTTCGATAAGGCGATTTTTTTGTTTAGCGGATAGCACGGAATGCCCACAGCGAGCCGACAAAAAATACCGACGACACCCATAGGAACGGCTCATGCCAGAACCAGACGGATAATGAAATCCCGGAAAACGATACTAGCGAGAAAATGCCGGCGAACATCCGGCTCTGCAGATTGCGCTGATGTTCGCGCTCCCGGCCTTCCTTGTTCTCCAAGTAATGGCGGATGCGTTCCGGTTCATCGAGAAAGTTGATGAGTTTTTTCGGGAACGCCCGCGCCGGCCCTGTGGAATTGAGGATCCAACGGAAGACGTCTTCTTTGCCGAAAATGCCTTTTCCTTCCCGCTTAGTCGAAGCCCATTCCAATACGCGCGGACGCGCAAGGGCGAAAAGGTCAACTTTCGGATCCAATACGTGCAAGACACCGACGAAAATCGATGTCGCCCGGCCAAAAAAGGCGAATTCCGCTGGCAGCTGCACCGGCTGCGTGCGGACAATATCCTGCATGTCTTTTAATAGCCGTTCGACGACAAAGCTGTCCATCTGCATCAACTCATTCGATTCATAAGCGGCGACGAGCCGTTCAACAGCATCCGCCAGTAAGTCGCGGTCTGCATTCGGCAAGAGGAAACGCAGATCCTCCAATCCATCGAGCACTTGTTCATAATTCTTGAACAGGATGCCTTCTGCAATCAACAGAATCGCTTGCGAATCGCGTTCTGAGATGGTGCCGATCATGCCGAAATCGATCAGCACGATAGTGCCGTCCGGCTTCAACAGGATATTTCCGCCGTGCGGGTCGGCATGGAACTGGCCTCCGTACAGCACTTGCTCCAAGAACAGGATGAACAAACGCTCGGAAATTTCGTGGCGGTTAAGGCCATGCTCTTCGATAAAACTGATATCGGTAATTCTCGCGCCTTCAATCCACTCCATCACCAATACGCGGCGCGTCGTGTATTCATCGTAATATACCGGGATGTGGACGCCATTCATTTCCGCGAAGCGGTCCGCAAAAGCGCGGCCGTTCTGAAGTTCGCGGACGAAGTTCAGTTCTGCGCCGATTGTTTCGGTCATCTCGACATACAATTGGTCAAAATCGACTTGTTTCGTGAAAGGGGTGAATTTCTTCGCGAGCCAAATGACGATGCGCATCGCCTGGAAATCGGCACGGATGATGCGGTCGGTTCCCGGACGCTGCACTTTGACAGCGACTTCGGTGCCGTTTTTCAAGCGTCCTTTGAATACTTCGCCGATGGAGGCGGAAGCGATTGCTTGGTCCGACAATTCATCCAGGTAATTGCCGTGCTCAACATTCCATTCTTGCTCGAGCACTTCGACGATGTCTTTCCGCGGCACGGATGGCACGCGGTCCGTCAAGCCCTCGAGTTCTGCCAAGAAGCTAGGTGGCATGATATCCGCACGGGTTGACAGGAATTGACCCAATTTGATCATCAAGCCGCCTAGCTTGAGTGCCAGTTCCTTGTATTCTTTTGCCTGGCGGGTAACGAGCTCATTCCAGCGCTGTTCAACGACTGGAGTCCACTTGCCCCTATTGCGCCTTTGGAAAAGCGCCACTTGCACATAAAATCGGATCGCCATGGAAACGATGCGGTAAATACGGAGATATGTAACCTGGTTCATGAATGAGCTCCCCCCTGTTGTTCCCATTATAGAGTTTGGTGACAGATTAGTCCAAAAAGTGGTATGTTTTTAACGGATGGATTATTAAGGGGGATGGATATGGAAACAATTCATTATGAACAAAAAGGAAATTTGGCGTTCATCACATTGAATCGGTCGGATGCGATGAATGCATTCAATTACGATATGCTCGCTGAACTTGGCCAAGTGGCAGAAGCGATCCGCATCAATCCGGATATCCGGGTCGTCGTCTTCACTGGCGCCGGTGACAAGGCTTTCAGTGTCGGGGCCGACTTGAAGGAGCGCAAGACCTTGACGCAAGACCAGGTCAAGCGCAATATCTACAAAATTGGCGAAGTGTTTACGACCATCGAAAACTTGCCACAGCCAACGATTGCCATGATTAACGGCTATGCATTCGGCGGAGGCATGGAGCTGGCCTTGGCGTGTGATTTCCGCATCGCGACGGATGATACATTGCTCGGATTGACCGAAACGAGCCTCGCGATCATCCCGGGCGCCGGCGGCACGCAGCGCTTACCGAGATTGATCGGCGAAGCGAAAGCGATGGAACTAATCTTGACTGCGCGCCGCTTGAAATCATCAGAAGCGCTCGATTATGGCCTCGTCACCCGCCTCGCTGCGCCAGACGACTTGGCGCAAGTAACAGGCGAATTTGCGGATTCGATTCTCGCGAATGGGCCAATCGCGTTGCAACAAGCTAAATTTGCCATCAAAAACGGCATGAACGCCGATATGCAGACAGGGCTTCAAATCGAACGAAAAGCATACGAAATCACCATCCCGACAGAAGACCGAGTTGAGGCGCTGCTCGCGTTCGGCGAGAAACGCAAACCGGAATTCAAAGGGCGTTAACCCAAAAAAGCCAGGCGGAGAAATTTCTCCACCTGGCTTTTTTACATATTTACAGTCGCTTCATCCAGCCGACAATCTCCTGCAAACGCGCAAAACGCAAATTCGGTTTGCCGGTGCGCGATAAGTTATGGTCGGCTTCCGGGAATCGGACGAACTCCGTTTCTTTATGCATGCTCTTCAAGGTGATGAATAATTGCTCCGCTTGCTCGATCGGGCAGCGATGGTCGTTTTCCGAATGCAAAATGAGCAGTGGCGTGTGGATGTCTTTCGCATATTTCAGCGGGGAATGCTCCCACAGCTTGTCGACATTGTCCATGGCGGCTCCGTGCTGCCATTCGCTGAAATAATAGCCGATGTCTGAAACGCCGAAAAAGGAAATCCAGTTGCAGATCGAGCGCTGGGTTACAGCCGCTTTAAAGCGCCCTTCATGTGAGACGATCCAGTTGGTCATGAACCCTCCATAGCTGCCGCCGGTCACGCCGAGCCGCTCTGTATCCACCCAGTCATTTTCTGCGAGAACATTGTCGAGTGCCCCCATGATATCCCGGTAGTCGCCGCCGCCGTAGTCGCCACGCACGGCATCGACAAAGCGTTGGCCGTAGCCGTGGCTGCCGCGTGGATTGACATACAGGACGCCGTAACCGTTTGCTGCAAGCACCTGCATTTCATGGACGAATGTATTGGCGTACATGGCATGCGGCCCGCCGTGGATATTGACGACGAGCGGATATTTTCCGCCCGGTTCGAATCCACGGGGCTTCATGAGCCAGCCATGTACTTCAAAGCCGTCTTCCGTTGTATGCGAAACGATTTCCGGTGCAATCAATTCTGTTTGTTCTAGGTAGTGTGAATTGCAGGAAGTAAGTGCTTCGCGCTCTCCAGTCGAAATGGCGAGTTTGTAAAGTTCTCCGGGAGACACCGGGTTGCTGATGGCGGCAAGCGCAAAGCTGCCGTCTCTAGAGATGTCGTAGCCGTAGACATGCTCATCTTCCGGGGAAGCCGGATACACCGCGCCGTCAAGCGAAGCGAAATACAAGCGCACATCGCCATCCGTAGACACTCGGAAATATAAATGGTCATCTTGTGTCCAAACGACGCCGGGTGCCTGCGCGCCTTGTTGATGGTCGGCGACGACATAATCGCCGATCGGTGCGTCGATGCCTTCTGTCAGGCATTGCGTCGTTTGGTTTGCCACATCGTATACATACAGTTCGGCTTGCGTGGCATTTTCGTAAGCGCGCGAATGGCCGACAAACGCCAAACGTGCATCATCAAAGGAAAACGCGGCATCCCCGTAATATCCGTCTTGTTCGATGATGGCCGTTTCTTCTCCCGTTTCCAGATCGCGCATGTAGAGCGACTGGCGGAAAATGAAATCCTGAATTTCCTCTTTGGCCGATCCGTATACCAGTTTCGTGCCGTCATGGGAAATGGCTTCCAAGCCGAAATGATAAGGCCCTTCCGTCAACTGCTCCACCGTGCCTGTTTCCAGGTCCACAGAGCCGATTTGGCGGTGGTAGTCCTGCTTGACCAGCCCATTGCCGTCCATTTTGTATTTCATGATCGTCGTGCGATAGGGTTCAGGCTTTTTCTTGTCTTCCTCTTTTTCCGGTTCTTGATCCGTGAATGTTTTTCCGTCCTGTACCAGCGCATTGACCCAGATTTTTTTATTGCAAGGCGACCAGCGGAAACTGCTTACCCCTTTTTCAAAATCCGTCACAGCGCGCGCTTCCCCGCCGCCTGCCGGCAGGACGTACAATTGATTCTTGTCGTTGCGGTCGGATAGAAAAGCGACATGGCGGCCGTCTGCTGACCAAGCGGGTTGGCTATTGCGATTTTCTCCATAAGTCCAAGGAACCGATTCGCCGGTTTCCAGCGAGATATGATGTACATGCGAATGATATGTATTTTCTTCTTCGTCCATCTGTGTCTGGACAAATACCGCCCGTTTCCCATCAGGTGAAATCTTCGGGTCGGTCACGGATACTAATTCGAGTAAATCTTCTATTTTAACAGCTTTTTTCGACACACGCTCAGCCTCCTGAATAACTATTTCGTTTTTCGTAATAGTTGCCTTTTCACTATATCGGTAATTGTCTGTCTTTTCAATTAAAGCCCTTTGAAAATATGTATACCGTATGTTCCAATACAAAGAAAAACCGCTTTCCGCGAAAAGCGGAAAGCGGTTCATGATTATTTTTTTACAGCCTGGTCTTTCAGCGAACGGCGCAGGATTTTGCCGGTCGTATTTTTCGGCAATTCATCAAGAATCTCCATATGGCGCGGCACTTTGTATTTCGCCAAATGTTCCGCACAATATGCTTGCAGCTCCTCAATGGAAACTGCATCGTCTTTCAACACCACATAAGCGTTGACCGATTCGCCGAAGTCAGCATCCGGCAAACCGACCACTGCCGCTTCCACAATCGCTGGGTGAGCGAATAGCACTTCTTCCACTTCTCGCGGGTAGACATTATAACCGCCGACGATGATCATGTCTTTTTTGCGGTCGACGATAAAGAAATAACCTTCTTCGTCGATCTTCGCCAAGTCCCCTGTGTACAGCCAGCCGTCTTTGATCGCAGCTTGCGTTTCTTCCGGCATTTTGTAATAGCCTTTCATGACGTTCGGCCCCCGCACGATCAATTCGCCCACTTCACCGACGGGCACTTCATCGCCGAGTTCATTGACGACTTTGTTTTCGACATTGATGATTGATGTGCCGATCGATCCCGCTTTTCGTTCGCGGTCGATCGGATTGAAACACGTGACCGGTGATGCTTCGGACAAGCCGTAGCCTTCAGAAATACGCACGTTGAATTTGTCTTCGAAATTATGCAACAACGCGACAGGCATCGCAGATCCCCCGGAAATCGCCAAGCGTACAGAAGCGAAATCCGCCGGGTCCACATCGGGCAGTTGGTACATGAAGTTGAACATCGTCGGCACACCCGCAAAGACCGTCGCTTGGGACGCTTTTGTCGCTGCGAATACCTCCTGCGGCGTGAAGCGCGGAACGAGGACAATCGTCGCACCTTGCATAAGTGGTGCGTTGACGACGACCGTCAATGCGAACACGTGGAATACCGGAAGCGTCGCCACTACACGGTCATCCTGCGTGATTTGGAGATATTCCGCGACATCGCGCGCGTTGGAATACAGGTTGCCATGGGTCAACATCGCTCCCTTTGGTTTTCCTGTCGTCCCGGATGTATAGAGAATGACGGCATTGTCATCCTGTGAAATGTCTGCAGTCCCGCCAAAAGCATCGGAAGCTGTGAGAAGTTGCGTGAAGGAACGGACTTTCCCTTTGACCGCTTCCGGTAGCTGCGCCATTTTTTCGGCAGTCGCTGGATCCGTCTCGCAAATGACATATGTTTCCACTGCCGGTAAAGCCTGATGCGCTTTTTCCACAAGCGGCAGCAAAGCGTCCAGTGCTACAACTACTTTGGCATCGCTATTATTGACAATGTAAGCGATTTCATCCGGGCTATAGATCGGGTTGACCGGGACAGCTGTCGCGCCCAGGCGCAAAGTGGCGTATAGCGAAATGAGAAAATGCGGGGTGTTGCTTAAAAGAAATGCGACGTGGTCCCCTTTTTCCACACCGAGTTCCTGCAATGCACCAGCGAATTTCGATACCGATTGGTCGAATTCGCTATAAGTTGTGTCTTTGCCCATGAACGTATAAGCAATTCTTCCAGCTTCCTGTTGTGCAATTTCGTGAACACGTTCTCCCAAATTCATTGAATATCCCTCTTTCTATTGAATGAATACTCATTCATATTTACTTTATTCATTATAAAATAAATCTTCAGACAATACAACTGCCCGCCAAAAATCTCCAGTAAAAAAGCCCCCGGAATTATCCGGCGGCTCCCTCTGGTCAATAAGCTTTCAAATGGGCGATATAACGCCAGCGAATCAAGAAAAAATACAGGATCTGCATGAGCGTGAAACCACCAAGCACGATTGCCATCTCTGACAAAATCGACAGCTCCGCAAACTCATCCCATACGACTTGAAGCGAAATGAATGCGAAAGCACTGTGAAGCAATGCAAGCGCCCAAGGCAGGAAAAACAGCGGCACAAGCTGGCGGTTAACGATTTTTCCGAGTTCCCGCTCCGTCATCCCAAGACGTACCATCAATTGGTACTGCCTGCGGTCGCGCTCGAGCCCTGTATACAACTTAAAGTAAATGAAACTCCCTGCAGCCAGCAAGAACACAGCCGCCACCATCAAGCCGATGAACAATAACAACGCAAAGGACGATTTAAACCAGCGGTATTCGTATCCTGGATTCTCAAAATAATAATTGAGCCCAGCAAAATTTCCACTGACCATCGCCTCGCTGACCGGATAGCGGACGTTTTCGCCGATTGACACGGTCTCTGTCCAATCCGGCACATGGAAAGCGTAATAGCGAAAATCCGATGTGTCTGGCGGATAACCCATCAACGGTTCATCCACTTTGCTGAAATCTTCATTGTTCATGATAATCGTATTGGCGTTCAAGGTATGCGCCGGAAACAGCACTTGCGGGTAAGTCTGGTCGATCGTCAGCTCCACCCCGCTCTCCACCAATTCCGTCTCTGCGTAACTTTTTTGCAGTTCACGGAGCGATTCCTGTGAAAACGGCAGGAACATCGCTTCACCGGCTTGAAGCCGTGCCGGTTCATGGCCGAGCGCAACAGCGAGACGGTTGAACTCCGACAAGGACATAATGTCGACGTCATTGCCGCTTGCGCTCGATGTCTGACGCTTCACTTCCAAAGGCACGAGCGTATAGGCAAGCTGCTGTTGTTCAAGCTCACGCTTCAGCTGGTCCAGTTGCTGCTGTTCGAGTGTATTGCCTTCAAAAGAAACGTAGATCAACCCGAGCGGATTGCTTTGCCGGAACTCTGCTGTATAGGAAGTGAACGAGGCAAGCGTACCGACCGTCAGGAAGGCGACGGTCGAGACGATGGTCACGATAAAGAACATTTGCGCGCTGTCTTTCAACTTAACCGCCGCTTCGGCAAGCGACACAAGGCGTGTTTTATGCCAATAGATGCTTCGGCGTTTCTTATACAATTGAAGAAAGGTATGGATCGAATGCGTGAAAAACAAATACGTGCCGATCGTCGCGAGTGGCGGGACGATAAAGACCATGATGTAAACGGTACGGTCGGATACCGTCGCGGCCAAGAAATACGCAATGCCCAAAAGTACCAATCCGAACGCTGATAAAGCTGGCGAATACGCCGCTTCCTCTTCGGTCTTCCAGAAGCCTACCAGTAAATCGACGACGCGTTTCGTGCGGATAAAGGACACGCTGATGAGCGAGATGATGATGAACAAGCTGGCGAATGCGCCGATGGTCAAGACGAACGGCTTCCAGGAGAAATACAGCGGCAACTCCTCTAATTGCATGATTTCGCGCCCGATCATGAAAAAGAATTTCGTGAACGCGAAACCGAAGATGATCCCTGCCGCTGTCGACAGGCCGCCGAGAATCATTGTCCCGAAAAACACCAATTTATTGAGCTGCTTTTTGCTCATCCCGAGATGCATCAAGACGCCGAATTCTTTTGTCCGCGCCTGCAAAAACGCGCTCAAGGAATAGAACAGGAAGAACAGCGTGAAAATGTACAGCACGATTTCCGCGATGAACATGCCACGCACAGCCAATACGCGGAATCCTTCTTCTTCGAATAACGGATGGAAGATGAACATCGAGTAGATGAAGAACACCATGACCGAAAAGACGCTGGCCAATAGGAAGGCTGCGTAGCTTCTCAAATTCCTGAAAACGTTACGGAAGGCGAGTTGGCGAAAGGTCATTAACGGAGCCTCCCAATAGAGATAACACGTTGAGGATTTTTTGGTAGAAGGTTTGGCGGCGGTCATCCCCGTAAATTTCATTGAAGAACTCGCCATCTTTGATGAACAGCACGCGATCGCAATAGCTTGCGGCGATCGGGTCGTGCGTCACCATGATGATCGTCGTGCCTTCCTCACGGCTCAAGCCGCTCAATAGCTCGAGCACATCTTTCGAAGCTTTCGAATCGAGATTGCCGGTCGGCTCGTCCGCGAGTATAAGCGCCGGACGGTGGATAAGTGCGCGGCCGATTGCCGTACGCTGCGCTTCGCCGCCGGAAATTTCATTCGGCTTCTTATGGAGAAATGGCTGCAAATGGAGCCTTGCTGCTAATTCCTGGACGCGGCTTTCCATTTCTTTGATCGGCATGCCGTCGAGTGTCAGCGGCAGCACCAAATTCTCCTCCACCGTCAGCATTTGCAGCAAATTGAAATCCTGAAACACAAAGCCGAGCTGGCGCCGCCGGAACAGCGGCAATTCATCTTTATCCAACGAATGCGGATTGATGCCATTGATGAGGATGGTGCCAGAAGTCAATGAATCGATTGTTGAAATCAAGTTCAATAGCGTCGTCTTGCCGCTTCCGGAAGGGCCCATCACTGCGAGGAATTCCCCTTTTTCCACTTCGAAGCTTAATTGGTTCAACGCACGATGCGTCACTTTTCCTTCATAGACTTTGGTCACTTCATCAATTTTCACTACTGTCATGTTGATCCCCCTACATTCTGTTCCTGATAAGGAAAGACGATTGAGACGGTCGTCCCTTGGCCTTTCGATGAAGTGATTTCCAGTTCATGCCCAAGCCGGTTGCATACTTCCTGTGCCAGATACAGTCCCATCCCGGTCGATTCACCGCTCAGGCGCCCGTTCTCTCCTGTAAAGAAGGCTTTGGTGACACGGGGCAAATCCGATGGCGGAATCCCGATGCCTTCATCCTGCACCGATAAGGTAATAGTACCTTCTAGGCAGCTGGCCCGGATATATAGTTTCTTATTTTCTTCGAAGGTGTATTTCACTGCATTCGTCAGCAATTGGCCGATGATGAATTTCATCCATTTGCGGTCTGTCGCCACTTGGTAGCGTTCTTCGATGTCGATTTCCGGATAGACGCGGCGCGAGATGAACAGGCGCTTATTTTCCGTCACCATTTCGGATACCATGCCGCGCAGCGATGCCTGCTCGATTTGCATATCCTGCTCGAATGTATCGAGGCGAGCGTTCATCAATACTGTGTCGAGCCCTGCGCGCAAGCGGTCCACTTCTTCGCGGATATTCGCTTTATCCAATTCTTCGGGTTCCTGCAATAACAGGTGCATGACCGATAGCGGCGTCTTCATCTGGTGCACCCATTGATTGATGAATTGCAAGTGGCGGGTCTGCCCCGCATAAAGCGATTGCACTTCGTATTGGTAAAGGCGGTACAATTTTTGCATATACAATTCCGTCTGCACCGTTTCAGCCGAACGACCTTCCCGCTGCAAAGCATGCTCCATATTCGGCGGGTCGCTCAGCAGGCGCTCATAATAACGGTAGCGCATTGCAAAGCGGACACCGAGAAAACTGGCCAGCAGCAATAAGCTGATGATGAATGAATAGACGGCTGTGTCCGTATTGCGGAATCCGTCGAGCCAGTAAAGCATCAGGATGAACCCGACGAGCAAGAATTGAAATACGATAAATGCGGCATGTTCACGCAGGAATAACCGCAGCATCATTGCTCCTCCCTGCCAAGGATCAACCGGTAGCCGGCGCCGCGCACCGTCTCAATGAAACTCTGGATGCCGTAATCCGTCAACTTCTTGCGCACGCGGGCCATATTGACATTCAAAGTATTTTCATCGACGAACGCCTGGTCATCCCATAGCTCCTCTAGCAATTGCTCACGCGTCACCACTTTCGGATACGCGGCAATCAATAGTTCTAAAATGGTGCTTTCTTTTTTCTGGAGCGGGATCTCCGTTTCCCGGCAATGCAATTCAAGCCGCTCCATATATAAAATGAGCCGTCCTGCACGAACCGTGCGCTCTTCTTGTTTTGGTGCATATTCCCCATAAGACCTTCTTAAATGGCTTCTTATTTTTGCAAGGACGATTTCGTAATGGAAAGGTTTCGTAATGAAATCGTCTCCGCCGTTTTCCAGTGCAAATACCTGGTCCATTTCGCCTGACCTGGCGGAAATGAACAAGATTGGGCAAGTTGTCTGCTGCCTCAACTGCCGGCACCAGTAATAGCCGTCATAAGAAGGCAAATTAATATCCAAAAGAATCAAATGGGGGTCGAAGGCGGTAAACTCCTCCAAGATGCGGTCGAAGTCTTTCGCAGTTTCGACTTGGTAATGATATTTGCGCAATGTATCCGATAACAGCGAAGCGATCTTCGCATCATCTTCTACAATGAATATCCGCTGTTCACCCATGTCCCTTCCCCCTTCCGTTTCTTTCTATTCTAACAAAAGAGCCTGCTCGAAAGCAGGCTCCACAGAAAATCTTAATAAATCAACTTGAGGAAATCTTCTGTCGTGATCCCCCCGAGCAATTTCGGGATGTCGATCTCTTCAATCGCTTCAGCAAGCGCTGCGCGTTCATATTTCACACCGGTGAGTGCCTGTTCGATTTCCGCTACATCGCCGACACCGAAGAAGTCGCCGTAAATATGCGCTTCCTGGACGATGCCTTTTTCCACTTGGAGGCGGACATCGATTCCGCCGACAGGGAATCGGTGCGAATGCTTGATGTTGAATTTCGGCGACTTGCCGTAATTCCAGTCCCAATTAGCGTAGCGCTCTCTCGACAATTCGTGGATATTGTCCCAATCCTGGTCGGTGAGTTCCCAAAAACGGACATTTTCCTCACCAGCAAAAATTGAATGCAGCACAGCTTCACGGAATTGTCCAACCGACATGTCCTGCTCCAAAAACTCTGAAATATTCGCCACGCGACTGCGGATCGATTTGATGCCTTTCGATTCGATCTTTTCCTTATTCACTTTCAATGCCGAGACGACTTCGTCCATTTTCGTATCGAACAACAGCGTGCCGTGGCTAAACATTCGGCCTCTCGTTGCAAACTGTGCATTTCCTGATATTTTGCGCCCTTCAGCGAGAAGGTCGTTGCGCCCTGAAAGTTCGGCGTTGACGCCCATATCCTGCAAAGCTTTGACGACCGGTTCTGTGAACTTGCGGAAATCACGGAAACTGTTGCCGTCATCCTTTGTAATGAAACTGAAGTTTAAATTGCCGTGGTCATGATAGACGGCTCCTCCGCCTGAAAGCCGGCGGACGACGTGGATACCGTTTGAATCCACATAATCGGTATTGATTTCCTCTGCTGTGTTTTGGTTTTTCCCGATGATGATGGACGGTTCATTGATGTAGAACAGAAGGAACGGGTTTTGGTCGACATCCATCGTTTTCAATAAATATTCCTCGATGGCCAGGTTGATGCGCGGATCTGTTATGCCTTTATTATCTACGAAATACATGATCTCTCTCCTTTTTTACTAGTGACTATCTTTATTTTAACGGAATTTTTCAAAATAATCACGGTTAAGGGTTGACGGATCTAAACTGTTATAATACACTGTGTTTATCACTTACAGTACTATAACAAAAAGGAGCTGGTAGAAATGATTGAGAACGTAGTCGAATTCTTCAAGAACTTGCCCCCGAAACAGTGTGCCACTTGCGGAGAGAAAATCGAAGAGCAGCACGAGTGCTACGGCAATCACTGCCAGACCTGCAACGAAATCTAAATAGACAAAACGGCCGGAGAAATTCTCCGGCCGTTTTTTTATGCATCACCTTAGATCTGTTATGCAACAGTGGCAAGGACGAAAAAATCAATGTCCCATCTTTTCCATGGCATCCGAGTCTTCGCTATCGTCAGGCACGATCGTTTCCGGATCCGGATCGCCTACTGTCAATTCCATTTTTGGCATGACATGCATACGGCGGGCCGTCGTATGGGCTTGGATAAAATACAGCCCTTCTTCTTCCACCGTCCAGCTATGTTCATAAACCCCGTCTTGTGTATGACTTGCTTCTAGCATTTCGCTGTTTTCGCGAGCCCCAGACTGCCATACTTCAAAGACTACTTCATCTGCATCTTCTACTGCCTCTGTGCCTTGTGTGACAGTAGCTGATAGCCGAACTTCTTCGCCGGGCTCGGCGGTTTCTTCTGTATTGAACTCGACTTCCACTTGTTGCGGCAGTTCGCCCGTACCAGCCGATGAATCTTCTTCGCCGCATGCTGCCAACAGCAGCATCACCAGCACAAGTACGATCCATTTTTTCATGTGATTTCCTCCTTGCGGTGGGTACATATTGCTCCCACTGGCCGAAATTTTTGCCCATTCATTGATAAAACGCCGCCACAGTTAACTGCTGAGCGGCGTTTTAGTAACGGTTTATTGATTGAAAACTTGCATCCTAGACAATTCGTCAGGATCAGTTTTCGTTCAATTTATTCAACACAACATTGGCCATTCCATCGATAAACAATGGATCTACGTTCGGCATTTCCGGCCGGCGGTATGTCGCGCCGATTTCATCACAAACAATTTTGCATTCGTAGTCGTTATCGTACAGGACTTCCAAATGGTCTGTGATAAAGCCGACTGGCGTGTAGACGAAAGAAGTATAGCCTTTTTCTTCATGCAAATCGCGCGTCAAATCCTGGACATCCGGCCCGATCCACGGTTCCGGCGTCTGCCCGGCACTTTGCCAGCCAATTTCGTAGTTTTCAACACCCGCCGCTTCAGCAATCAAGTCAGCTGTTTCTTTCAATTGGTCTGGGTATGGATCGCCATTTGCGATGATTTTCTCCGGCAAGGAATGCGCAGAGACGATCAGACAAGATTTCGCGCGTTCTTGTTCTGACATTTCAGCAAATGCTGCGCTTACTTTTTCGCTCCAGAATTGGATGAATTTCGGCTCTGTGTACCAGCTTTCCACTGAAGTCAGCTTGATGCCGAGCTTATCGGCTGTTTCTTTTGCACGGCCGTTGTAAGATTTAACGGAGAATGTCGAGAAATGCGGCGCAAGAACGATTGAAATCGCTTCTTCGATGCCGTCTTTTTTCATCTCTTCCACGCCGTCTTCCACGAATGGCTCGATATGCTTCAAGCCGAGATACATTTTGAACTCGATGTCATCCTGCAATTCGTTCAAGCGGTCACACAAGCCATTTGCCTGATCTTCTGTAATTCTAGCCAGCGGTGAAATGCCGCCGATCGCCTTGTAGCGGTCTTTCAAATCCTGCAACGCTTCTTCGCTCGGTTTGCGGCCGCGGCGGATATGCGTGTAGTAGCGCTCGATATCATCTTCCGAATATGGCGTGCCATACGCCATCACCAATAATCCCATTGTCTTTTTCATCACTATCACCTCGTCAAAGATTTGTTAGTTCTGTTTTTTGTAAGCTGCACTGTATTCATGGACAAATGCCGTCAGACGCTTCAGCGTGTCCGGCTGCACTTCCGGGAAGACCCCGTGCCCAAGATTGAAGATATAGCCATCATCCTGCATGCCCATATCCAAGATTTTTTTCGTACGTTCTTCGATGACAGACCAATCCGCCAGCAAATAAGACGGGTCGAAATTGCCCATCAAGGCTTTCGTCAAGCCTCTTTCACGTGCTTCGGTGATCGGCAATCGCCAATCCAGTCCTACCACATCCACCGGCAGTTCATGCCATTCGTTCGCCAGATGGCTCGCGCCGACACCGAATATTGTCATCGGTACGCCTTCTTCGCCTATTTCCTTGAAAATGCGGTCCATGACCGGCTTGATGAAGATGCGGTAATCTTCCACGTTCAATGCGCCGACCCACGAGTCGAAAATCTGGATCGCTTTTGCACCTGCATGGATCTGTGCTTTCACATAAGGAATGATTGTGTCTGCCAACTTGTCCATGAGCGCAAACCACATTTCCGGTTCTGATACCATCATTGCCTTCGTTTTGTTGTAGCTCTTCGAAGGGCCGCCTTCGATCATATAGCTCGCCAAAGTGAACGGTGCACCCGAAAAGCCGATGAGCGGCACATTCAATTGCTCTTCTGTCAGCAATTTGATCGTTTTCAGCACGTAGTCGACATCTTGCTCAGGATTGATTTCACCAAGTCTATCGATGTCCGCTTTTGTGCGGATCGGATTGCTGATGACCGGCCCGATGCCTGCCTTGATCTTGACGTCCACCCCGATTGCTGGAAGCGGTGTCACGATATCTTTGTAAAGAATCGCTGCGTCGACGTCGTATTGGTCGACCGGCAGTTTCGTGACGTAAGCGCAAAGTTCCGGCTGGTGCGTGATTTCCTCCAATGAATACTTTTCTTTGATCTTGCGGTATTCCGGCTGTGAACGCCCAGCCTGGCGCATATACCATACCGGTACATGGTCGGTCTTTTCCCCGCGCGCTGCGCGCAGGTACGTATCATTAAAAGTCATGAATTATTCATCCCTTCAGTCTTTGCGGCTATAGTTTATCCTTCATTATCCGTCTATACTATAGACGCTCCGCTCCTTATTGTATAGAATCTGGGCGCAATTGTCATAAATTAGACCCGAATGCCTTCACTGATTTGACACCTTCTGTTTCAAGCGCAGGGTTTTCGGGAAAAGTGAACTAGCAACTCAAAATGTATCCCGATTATTAGGAGGCTTTTTCAATGAATGTTTATATGACGACAGGAACCTACGAATTTATGAAAAAAATGCGCGAAAAGCATGCGGATGAAACGATGGTACTCATGCAAGGCGAAAACACGACTTTGTTATTGCACGAAACCGAAGGCAAATCCATTTTCCAAACTCCCCGCCGTTTTGAAGTGGTCGATGGCACCGGCGAGTTCCGCGAAAAAGGATTTTTCGTCATGAATAATATCCCGGTGGCCGATGAAGGGCGCCCTGTTTTTGAGCACCGCTTCAAGAACCGTGCCGGGGCAATCGAAAATGAACCCGGATATGTCGCTTTTCGCGTTTTGCGGCCGCTCGATTCCGATACGTACGTCGTACTGACCGAATGGGAATCTCCGGCATTCTATGAGAAATGGAAAGAGTCGCAAGCTTTTGCCAAAGCACATTCTGAAAAACCGCAGAAAGAAGCGGAAAAACCGCGTGCCAATATCTTCTCCGGTTCTTCTTATGTCACTATGTATAAAGCGAAACCTGAAGAAGACGAGTAACCAACGGCCGGCTTGCCCGGCTATTTTGCTGTCTATATAGAAGAAACCTGTTTAGGAGGAACATCTATTGGTATTCATTTATTTTCTGCTGGCTGCAGCAGTCACCGTGTTCGCCGCCATTAAACTGTCCCAGTATGCGGATGTCATCAGTGAAAAATCAGCGATGGGCGGCATGATGGTCGGAACGCTTCTGCTTGCCGGCGCCACTAGTCTCCCGGAAATTTCCACAAGTTTCTCGGCAGCCGCGATCGGTAATGCCGATATCGCAGTCGGCAATATGATCGGCTCGAATTTGTTCAATTTATTTATCTTAGCGGGATTCGATTTGCTGCTGAACCGCAGACGCATGCTTGAGCGGGCATCCAAGGACCACACCTATTCTTCCCTGCTCGGCATCTTCCTGATTGTGCTCTTATTGTTGGCGTTGTGGTTGCGCACCGATGTCACATTCCTTGGAATCGGCCTCGATTCGTTGGCAATCGGAATAACGTATGTGATCGGCATGCTGATCATCAATAAATTGCCGAACTTGGATACGATCGATATGGACGATGAGCCGGTCGATGCCAAAGCGCCGAAAAATCCGAGTGCGCATTTATCCCCGAAACACGCGGGCATCCGTTTCGCGCTTGTCGCTGTGGTCATCATGGCGGCAGGCACCGCCCTTTCCATTACGGGCGATGAAATTGCTGTCGTGACAGGCATCGGCTCGAGCTTTGTCGGCAGTTTCCTGGTGGCCGCTGCCACTTCCCTGCCGGAAGCGATTTCGGTTTTCGTCGCGCTCCGCCTGTCTAATGTCAATATGGCGGTCGGCGCTGTTCTCGGAAGCAATATCTTCAACATGGTCATTTTGGCTTTGTCGGACCCGATTTACGTGGAGGGCTCGATTCTTGCTGAAGTTTCCGGCGCCAATTTCATCATCGCCAGCGCAGTGCTCGTCATGAGCGTACTGGTAATGTTCTCGCTTTACCGGCCGAAGACAGCTTCAACATGGGCGTATAGCTTGCCATCCATTTTGGTGGTACTGCTTTACTTCGTTGCTTCATATCTGAATTTCACTTACTGACAGGACGGGGCTTCCCCGTTCTGTTTTTTGCTATGTTAAACTAGAGAAAATCCAGAAAATTAGGAAGGATATGATCCAATGATTGAAAAGATCTTTGCTGAACTCGATAATGCCTATCCCGAAATGGTGGAAATCCGCCGCCACCTGCACATGAACCCGGAGCCATCATTCCAGGAAACCAAGACTGCTAAATATATCCGCGATTTTTATGAAGATCTCGGTGTCGATATCCGCTTTGGCGTGGGAGGCAATGGCGTCATCGCGACGATCCGCGGCGGTAAGCCAGGCAAGACGGTCGCCTTGCGCGCCGATTTTGACGCCCTGCCAATTCAGGACCAGAAAGAAACCAGCTATAAATCCACTGTGCCGAATGTGGTACATGCTTGCGGACATGACGGCCATACGGCGACCTTGCTGGTTCTTGGCAAAATCCTCCACGGGCTGCGTGACGAACTCCCTGGCACGTATGTGCTCATTCACCAGCACGCAGAAGAACTTGCGCCAGGCGGTGCGAAACCGATGATCGAAGACGGTGCGCTCGACGGCGTCGATGTCATTTTCGGCACCCACCTTTGGTCGACAACGCCATTCGGGCGGATTGATTACCGGACTGGCCCGATCATGGCAGCTGCAGACCGTTTTGAAATCACTGTTCAAGGGCGCGGCGGCCACGGCGCGATGCCACACGAAACTGTCGACGCCGTTGTGACAGGGGCACAACTTGTCACTAGCCTGCAGCAGCTTGTCGCACGCCGTGTGGACCCGCTCGAGTCCGCAGTTTTGACGATTGCATCATTCGTTGCAGAGAACCCGTTCAATATCATTGCCGACCAATCGAAACTGAACGGAACAGTCAGATCCTTCACCGAAGAAACGCGCACCCTTATGGAGCAGGAAATGGAGCGCGTCGCTAAAGGCACGGCCATCGCGACTAATAGCGACATCGACTTTAAATTCCATCGGGGCTACCCGCCAGTCGTCACTCACGAAAAGGAAACCGAATTCCTGAGAGACCTTGCCGAAGATGTGCCAGGTGTTGAGGAAGTCTTCAATTGCCCGCCGCAAATGGGCGGCGAGGATTTCGCCTATTACCTCGAAGAGATTCCGGGCACATTTTTCTTCACAGGCGCGATGCCGGACGGTGAAGTCTATCCCCACCACCACCCGAAATTCGACTTTAAAGAAGAAGCGATGCTGATTGCCGCAAAAACGCTTGGCAAAGCCGCAGTCACTTGCCACGAATAAACGACATAGTAAAAGGGCTGGAGAAAGTTTCATTTTCTCCAACCCTTTTTTAAATTATTTTCGTTTGTTCAGCTTTGCAGATTTTCTTCTGGCGCCCGCAAGCGTCACGACCGAAACGACGGCTATGACTGCCGCGATAAGTAGCGCTGTTGCAAACTGTCCGAGTGCCAGCAGCAAGACCAATGCCGCTGCAGTTTGGATCAACTGGACCGCGAGCACCCAATTCCATACCGCTTTTTCGCGGCTATGCGTGCTAAGCGGAAACAATTGGTCCATGCGGAAATGTTGGGACTGATTCAAGCCTTGCCATAATTGGATCGTGGAAGCGAACGCCAATGCCCCAGCAAATAAAGCAATCGCGATTTGGAATGGGATGAGCCAAGCGCCGACCAGGATGATCAGCGTCAAACGCACCCATAAAAAGAACAGCTCATCCGAACGAATGAACGTCCGGCTCACCAAATACAAATGGGCATTCGAAGCTTTGCTCTTGATCAAACGATAAACCGGGTTGAGCCATCTGCGCTCCCTCACCTTCCCTTTCAAATGAGGGACGTCGGTGAAATAATTGGCAAACTGGTAAAAGCGCAGCATGCGGTTTTCTTCCAATTCGATGAAATGGCCATAAGGAAATGCTTTTCCCGCAGCGCGGCGTTCCAGCCATTTGCCGTAGAAAATCATCGCGAACAAAAAGACTGCCGAAACAATCATCCATCCGTCGACATACGACCATACAAATCCGGCAACGAGCAAGAACCGGACTGCGCGCTCGAGCCACACTTTGTGCCCTTCATCGGATTTCCGCCAATGAAACTCGCTCCTGACATTCCACCATTTCACAAGCAGCAATAGAATCGGAAACCCGATCAAATAAGACGAAGGCAAGCCGTATAAGGCTTTGATGAGCGGCAAGGAGACGATAAATACGACAATCGGCAAATACAGCTGCGACACATAAGTCCAGCGAAGTGCCGGTTTCAAATATTCATCAAGCCGGCTTTCAAGAGGGAGTAAATACACCCCGTCCGCCTGTTTCAATAAAGTTACCGGCGGGCTGTAGGACAATAGCGCCCCGAACAATACTGCCATCAATAGCGCTGCCGGAAATTCCGGCGGCACATTTTGCACCCATTCGCTGTAAGCGTAGCCGGCCGCCCCGATGGCGAACAGCATGACGACCGCAATATGGCCGGTGACGATGAATTTTAAATAATTCTGGACTTCCGTCGTATAGCGCCGGAGCCGCTTGTCCCATACTTCATGCAGGTTCTTCATTGTCGTCATCCTCGGTCATCGCAATATACAGGTCATCGAGTGAGGCATCCGGCATACCAAATGCCTGGCGCAGCTCCGGCATCGTGCCGATTGCCCGCACGCGCCCGTTGTGGAGCAGGATGATCCGGTCGCAATAGCGTTCTGCTGTCGACAGGATATGGGTCGACATGAGCACTGATGCGCCGCTGCGCTTTTGCTGTTCCATCTGGTCAAGCAGCGATTTGATGCCAAGCGGGTCGAGCCCGACGAATGGTTCATCGATGATGTACAAATCCGGGTCGACTAGAAATGCACTCATGATCATGACTTTCTGGCGCATCCCTTTTGAGAAATGGGACGGAAACCATTTTAGCCGCTTCTCCATGCGGAATTCCTTCAATAAAGCTGCGGAACGCTGTTCGAACACCTCTTGTTCTAAGCCATAAGCCATTGCCGTCAGTTCGAGATGTTCGCGCAAGGTCAATTCTTCATACAGCACAGGCGTTTCCGGAATATAGGAAAAAGCGGAACGGTAAGCGTCGATGTCTTCCTCGAACGTCCGGCCATTGAGTCGGATCGAACCGGATTTCGGCTGCATGATGCCGATGATATGCTTGATGGTCGTGCTCTTCCCCGCCCCGTTCAAACCGATCAAGCCGACCAATTCGCCTTTTTCTATTGAAAAACTTACGTCTTTTAACACGGGCTTTCTCGTATAGCCGCCCGTTAAATTTTTTACTTCCAATATTGCCACTTTCAACACCTCTTTCTTCGTTTACTATTGTATCAAAACTGCGTGGCGAATTCTTTCGGGAAATGGGACGCTTCATGAAGCCGGTCGGAACAAGCTGAAATGTGGAATGACTCGCTCACTGAATATGGTAAACTGAAAAAAGAACGGCCAACCCATTACAGAAAGGATGAGTTTATGAGCGATTGCATTTTTTGCAAAATCATTGCAGGAGAAATCCCGAGCGTCAAAGTGTACGAGGACGAGCATGTCTATGCCTTTATGGACATCATGCCTTTATCAAAAGGGCATACGCTGCTGATTCCGAAAACCCATCGCGAGTTTGTCTACGACATGGCGCCGGAAGAAGCTGCTCAATTGTTCAGCGTAGCGCCTAAGATCGCCAGCGCCATCAAAGAAACCTTCGAACCCGAAGGCATGAATTTGTTGAACAACAACGGGCCAAAAGCTGGGCAAAGCGTCTTCCATTTCCATCTTCATTTCATTCCGCGCTACGGCGCAAGCGATGGGTTCGGCGCCAAATGGATGACCAAAGAGAAAGAGTACACCACAGAGAAGATCCAGGAACTTGCTGAACAAGTGAAATCCAAGCTAGCCTCTGAGGCTTGATTTTCTGTGCTGCACGAGATAAGATCGTAATACGTTTTTCGCCGGCGGCCACGAGGGCACGACCGGGAAAAAGAAACTATCTTGAGCTGAGGAGAGATGAGAAATGAATACGAAAAATCTTGTGTTAATGGCGCTGCTTGTCAGTGTCGGTGCAACATTGTATGTAATGATCCCAGGAATTAATGGCGGGATGAAACCCGACTTTATGCTGACGATGATGTTTATCGGCATCTTGCTGTTCCGTGACGTGAAAAGCGTCTTTTTGCTCGCTGTCACTACCGGAATTATTTCCGGATTGTTTTCAAGCTTTCCGGGAGGCTTTTTCCCGAATATCATCGATAAATTCGTCACCGCATTCGTCTTTTTCGCGCTTGTGACATTATTGAAAAAGCATGCGGCCAAGCTGCCGGTTGGCATTGCGCTCGCTGCTTTTGGAACGGTGCTGTCAGGAACCATTTTCCTGTCGGCCGCCATCTTCATCCTAGGCGCCGATATTCCGTTCACGCTCCTGCTTGCAACGGTAGTCGTTCCGGCGACCATCATGAACGGCGTTGCCTTTGCGGTCATGTTCCCAATCGTCACAGGGCTCATGAAGCGCTCGAACTTCCAAAGTGCCACAGCCGCCAACGTCCGCTAATGCTAAAATGCCTTTCTCTTTCACGGAGAAAGGCATTTTTTATTGAATAGCCATTCATTCCATGTTTTAATTAAGTGAAATAAAGGAAAAGAAAGATAGACGACGAAAGGAGCGTTTACACTTATGAAAGTTACGAATTTTTTTGCCGGCTTGGGTGCCGGTCTAATTGCCGGTGCCGTTACAGCCATCCTCTCCACTCCGAAATCCGGTGAGGAAATGCGCACTTCCATCAAATCAAGCGGCTCGGAATGGAAAGAATCGATGAACGAGCTGAAAGCCCGCATCAATGAATTGAAGGAATCGATCAACCATTTGACGGAAGAATCGAAAACACAAGTACCTGAAGCCGTAGATGGATTGAAAGCATCCCTCCAATCTTGGCAAGAAGGCACAGCTCCCGCGAAAGAACATCTGCAGCTGGAAATCAAAGCGATCCAGAATTCCATCGAGCAGCTGCAGGCGGCGATCAGCAAAGATAAAGACGAGGAAGAGAAGAAAAAAGACAAACCGACGAAAATCGACCCAAAAAAAGCGGAAAATAAGGACGATTCTGAGACAGCTTGACCTTCATGGGTCAGGTTGTTTTTTTTTTGACTAAATTATTTTACTATTCTCACTTTAATTCACTTTGCTTTATTGCTATAATAAAGAAAATATTTCCGGTGAAAGTTGGTGCTCGCGTGAATGATAAAGAATACACAATGAAAGAAGCTATGCTGTACAGCCAAAGAATTGGGCAATTATCGAAAGCATTATGGAAAGCAGTCGAGAAAGATTGGCAGATGTGGATAAAACCTTATGACCTGAATATTAATGAACATCACATTTTATGGATTTCCTACCATTTGAAAGGAGCGTCCATTTCCGATGTGGCGAAATTCGGGGTCATGCATGTCTCCACGGCATTCAATTTTTCAAAAAAACTTGAAGAACGTGAATTGCTGTCCTTCTCGAAACGCGATACCGATAAACGCAATACATATGTAGAACTGACACAAAAAGGTGAAGAGTTGATGCAGGAGATGATCGAACGTTATCACGATACGCCCCATTCGGTCGTCGACGGCTCGCTCCCACTGCGCAATCTATACGGGAAATTCCCCGAATTCATGGATGTCATGGCCATCATCCGCAATATTTACGGCGATGATTTCATGGAGATTTTCGAGGCTTCATTCAAAAACATCGAGAACCGTTTCAATGAGGAAAACCACGTGTTAACCGAGAATAAAAACGGCTGAAAAACACGGTGAAAAATTTCGCCGAAGAAGCTTGCATTCCCCCAGGAAACGTTGTATTGTATGTATCGGCTCAACAACACTATACATCAATGGGAGATACGCATATGCATTGCTGGAAAACAATCAACGTCAAAAAACAATACGGTTCTGACCGCCTGTTCTTCATTTCCGCGCTGATCGGCGCCGGGGTGTTCACCAGCTATTACATGCTGCTGGCCATCATGTATGCCGACCCGTTATCCGACCAGAACTTTTTGCTGTTCATGATCGGAATGCTGGCCATCTACCCTATCCATAAACTTTTGCACCTTCTGCCTTTACTCGGAAGCCGCAAATGCCTGAAAATCAGCATGCGCAAACAATTGAAAATGTGCCCGACCATTTCTTTGTATATCAAAGAACCGGTGCGGAAATCACGTTTTCTGCTAGCGCTTGTTACACCGTTTGCGGTCATCAATACAGCCATTATCGCGCTGAGCATCATTTGGCCGGCTTACAGCCACTATTTCGCCATTTTGCTTGCGTACCATAGCGCTTTGTCCGTTACGGATTTGATCTATATCCGCAACTTGGCACGCTCGCCGCGGCACGCACTTATCGAAGAGACGGACACTGGATTCGAGATCCTGGTGCCGCAGCCAATTGCCTGACCTGCTTTTTTCTTTCCATTTTGCTATAATGGAAGTTAAGGTCAGAGGGGAGGAAACTCATGATAGTCGCATTCGTTGTAATGTTTTCCGTATTTTATCTATTCCAGATCAATCGGATGACATTAGCACTTGTTACATCCCGGGAAATTCCCGAGGAAAACCATGAAAAGATTTTTCGTACCATTAACATATTGATTCTAATCCTGCTTGTTTCATTATATGTCGGGGTCGAATTCACCCCGTAAGCACTTGCCAGAGCAAGTGCTTTTTTCATGGCATTCACTCCAATATCCCCCACTCTTTAACGGATTCGCAATTTTTTGGAACTTTTTATTTTTTCATTCGTTTATGATATAGTAACTACGGAATCACTTAAAACAAACACAAAAAACATCCGGCTGTCCATCATGCAGCAGCGGCTATCCTTTTGTGTAAAATCATCCACCCTATAAATTCAACTTAGATTGAAAGAAAGTTAGGAGCGAATATTTTTATGAAGAAATCAGCCTTTACCCTTTCCATCGCAGCGGCGGTTCTTGCCCTTTCTGCGTGCAGCGATAACGGTTCCGATAGTGAAGTGCTCGTCACTTCCGAAGCGGGAGACGTGACCAAAGAAGAACTTTACGAGGAAATGAAAACCTCTGTCGGGGACCAAGCCATCCAAATCCTGATGATTGAGAAAGTGTTAGGCGCGAATTACGAAGTGACTGACGAAGAAGTAGAAGCGGAGCTCGAAAGTAACAAAGAAGAAATGGGCGAGAACTTTGAACAGTTTCTAGCGCAAAACAACCACACGGAAGAAAGCTACAAAAAAGTCATTCGCCTGAACTTGCTTCAGGAAAAAGCATTGACGGAAGACATCGAAGTGACGGATGAAGAAATCGAGCAGCGGTACGAACGCCAAGGAACTGAATTGAATGCGCGTCATATTTTAGTTGCGGATGAAGAAACAGCCAATGAAGTGAAAACGAAACTTGACGATGGCGGTGATTTCGCTGAACTGGCGGAAGAATACTCCACTGACCCAGGATCTGCCGCTAATGGCGGTTCACTTGACTGGTTCGGCACTGGCGCCATGGTCCCTGAATTCGAAGATGCGGCTTATTCACTTGAAGTCGATGAAATCAGCGAACCGGTCCAATCCCAGCACGGTTTCCATATTATCCAAGTGACTGAAAAACGTGAAGTCGAAGGCCAAGAGCCGCTTGAAGACCAACGCGAAGCTTTGCGTTCTGAAATCGCCATGTCCAAAGCGGATCAATCCACACTACTCCCGAAAGTCGCAGCTTTGATGGAAGAAGCTAACATCGAAATCAAAGATGAAGAACTTGAAGGCGCGCTTGATGAAATCCTTAACACAGAACCAGCTCCTGAAGAAGGAGCCCCAACTGAGGAAGAAACTCCAGCTGAATAAGCAAAGTAAGACCCCCGACATCTTTGTCGGGGGTTTTTATATATTGAAGAGGTTCGTGATGGAAATGGAGACGGCGACTCCTGCGGGAGCAGTGACGGAGCAAAGCGACGGAGCGACATGAGCCGAAGACCCTGCAGGAGCGCCAGCGACGAAGCGGCTGAGGCCATGCCCGCGGAAAGCGTCCGTCGTAATGGACATCAGTAATATACTAAGTATAAAAAGAGGGGCGTTTCCGAAAGCCCTGTCATCAGATTTTCGAATAGCTCCCCCTCCTGTATTTCTGTATTATAGTTTCGGCTTGTAGAATGAGCGGTTGTCGAGTGCGAAGACACGTTCCGAGAACTCGCCTTCTTTCGTTTTGCCGAGCACGCGGTCGAGCATCATCATTTTCGCATCGATATTATCGATATAATGAAGGATCTCCGCTTCTTTTATCATCGGCTTTTTCGGGCTGCCCCATTCTTCTTTTCCGTGATGCGACAACACGATATGCTGGAGGACCATGACTTCTTCCCCTTCGATGCCAAGCTCTTCTGCTGCTTTTGCGATTTCGGTTACCATGATCGAGATATGGCCGAGCAGATTGCCTTCTACGGTATAAGTCGTCGCAACCGGCCCTGAAAGTTCAAAAACTTTGCCGATATCGTGGAGGATGATCCCCGAATACAATAAATCCTTATCCAGGCTTGGATACACTTCGCAAATCGCTTTCCCGAGCTTGAGCATCGACACGACATGATCCGCAAGGCCAGATACGTAATCGTGATGATTGCGCGTCGCGGCCGGGAAAGTCAGGAATTGCTGCTGGTATTTCTTCAGGATATGGCGCGTGATGCGCTGGATTTGCGGGTTTTCCATCTCGAACAGGAACTTCGTCACTTCTTCGTGCAATTCATCTGTACTTTGCGCCGCTGAAGGCAAAAACTCGGCGATCGTCAAGTTCTCCTCCGGTTTTGCCGGACGGATGCTTTTGATGCGCAGCTGGTTTTTACCGCGGTAATTATGGATTTCCCCGCCGACTCTGACAATCGTTTCTGCCGCATACATGCGTTCATGTTCGTCTTTCGTGTCCCATAGCTTTGCCTCAATGTCTCCGCTCTTGTCCTGCAGAACGAGTGACATGAATGGGTTGCCGGTCGTCGTGACGCCTTTGACCGATTGTTTGATCAGAAGAAAATCATCGACTGTCTCCCCGACAGCGCGGGTAGTTATTCCTTTTGTCATGCTTGGATGCTCCTTTCAGGATTCGCCACGTCGATTTGCTGGGCACTTGGCCAAGCTTGCCGCATCGCTTCGTGGCATGTGAAATAAATGAACTGATGGTCTGCCTGCAGCTCTTCCACTAATTTTATCACTTGCTGGCTTCTTCGGCGATCAAAATGGACGAACGGGTCATCCATGATGATCGGGAACGGGTGAGATTCCTTCAAAGAAGATGCCAGCGCAAAGCGCAGTGCCAAATATGCCTGCTCTTTCGTTGCTTGGCTGAGCTCGATGACGCGAAAGCGCAAGCCGTCTTTCCGCAGCGCTTCAAAGTTTCCTTCCTGGCTGAGCAGCAAGCGCACATACTCGCCGCCGGTCAATTGGGTGAAGTACGATTCCGAAAGCTTCAGTACTGCCGGCAATTTCGTCTCTTTCAATTCATCCATCGTCTGCTTGAATACTTCAACGATTGCGCGGTTGACAGCCCATTCTTTGGCTGCATCCTGGAACTCTGCTTTTTTCGCTTCCAGTTCCTGAAGTTTCATCGAATGCCCTTCATCCGACAGTAAATGCCTCGTCAATTGAAGTTTTTCTGCTTGTTCTTCCCATAATGACTGGCGTTCATTCTGCAGTTCATCCAGTTGTTGCTGCGAACGCTCAAGAAATTGTTCTGCACTCTCTTCTTCGTCACCAAGTGCAGCGGGCTTTTCCACTTTCCCGATGGCCGAAAGCTGCGACTGAACCATCTGCAATTGTTCCTGTGCGGACTTTGCTTGTTCCGATAGTTTGGCAGCGCGGTAAAACGAATCTTCATCTGCCACTGCAGCCCTTTTGAACAGCTCATCCATCGCTTCGGAAAGCGTGGCCAATCGCTCAGCGCATTTCCGGGCCTGTTCCGCCAGCTGCTGGTTTTTCTCAAGGATTTTTTCGGCATGCTGAAGTTTCTGCTGGCGTGCTTCCGATTCCGCACGAAGCACGCTGATGACATTGCTTGCACTTACGGGTTTGCCGCATGCACGCTGCGCCTGCTCTAGCCATCCTTCTCGCTGGCCTTCCAAATTCTTTATTTCTTCTGTGACGCGCTCCAGCCGGCTAGCGGCTGCATGCACGTCACGCAATTTATCGAATAAAGTGAGGACGGTAGCGCGTGAAGTATCTTCCGGAAAGCCGAGTGATTTCAGCAATCGCCGGTATTCCTGCAATTCCTCGCTGCTGTCTGTCTGCGGCAGCGCAGCGATTTTCTGCTTGCTTGCCTCGATTGCATCAAATCGTTCATCAAGGCCTCTATCATATTCCGCTAGCTTCATGAGCAAAGCTTCATATTCCGCTTCCTGCCCGCCGTAGCGTTCCACTAATTCATCCTTCGCCGTACCAGATGGTGATTTGCTATCGCGCAGCCAGAGCCACACTGCTGCACCGAGTGCCATCGCCGCAAGCAAGCCTGTCAAAGCGTCTGCGGAAAATGCAGCGATGATCAAGCCGACAATCCCGATGGCCCCCAGCAGAAATTGGGCTAGGCGATTATTGGCAGCCGTTCCCGTTTGCCGTTTTTGCTGCGCTTTGGCCAATGCCAATTGCGGCTCGATGTCGGCCCATTGCTCTGCGCGCTGACGCTGTTCTGCAGGCGGCTCTGCTTCGAGGTATTGTTTTAACGCGCGTTCAGCTTCTGACAATCGTTGCCGCTCTTCTGCCAATCGCCGCTGCCCGAAAGCTTGTTCTTGTTCTGCGCTTTGGAGCGCCTCCAATACGGTCTTCAAGCGGTCTTCCTGTTCGAGCGAGGCATCCGAGAGCAGTGCCTGCTCTTTGTTCATTCCGCATAATTTCAGTAACCGGTCGAGCTCATCCTGCAATCGGCTGCGCTCTTCTTGTTTCACTTTCAATGAAGAATTTATCTGGTGCCATTCGGCTTCGCGTCCGAGCAGGTCTGTTAGTGAATCTGTTTCAGGCAGCTCGCGGACCGGCTCCAAGCGATTGATTTCATTTTCAAGAAAAGCTGATTCGGCCTGTAATTCGTTTTTCTGGTCGAGCAGGCGTTCATACTGGCGGATGCCCGATTCCGGAAAATTCATCGGGCCGCTTTCCGCCACGCGCTCAAGTTGTTGCTTCCGTGCCAATAGCGGCGCCGTTTGACGCCATTTCTCCGCTTCTTTGATCTCTTGAACGAGCACGCTTTCAGTTGGGCCCAGCTCAGCCAATCGCTGTTTGATGTGCTCCAGCCGCTCGGTTGCCGGACGGAAGCTGTCGGCGCGCTGTTTGTATTCGCGCAACTCCGTTTCAAGTTCCCGTAACTCTTCGGTCAAACGGTTGATTAGCGGTAATTTCCCCGCTTTCTTGAACAGCTCGCCCATTTCGCGTTCGAGCTGGCTTTCCATTTTCCCCGCGTGATCGACACCGGCAGTGCCGGAAGATAACAGCGTGCGCGTCAGCTCCTGTTCCGTCATTTGGTCGAGATCCTGGAGTTCGTGGACAGAGAACGAATAAATTGCTTCATAGGATGCCCTGTCATAGCCTCTTAATAACTCCGCCAGTTCTGCCTCGCCCCCGCGGCGCCCGTCTTCAAACCAGAGCGTCACATCCCCTGCCGATTTGCCGGCGATCCGCTCGATCACGACACGGCCATAAACGGGATCGCTCAGCTGTAGCTGGCCGCCGTATTTGCCGCCCGCTTTCGGTTCGTAGCGTTTATGCGCTTGGCTGCGTGCTGAAAAGCCGAATAGCATCTGCAAGATAAACTGTTGGATGGTCGTTTTGCCCGCTTCGTTCATTCCGTAAAATACGGTTATCGGTTTGTTCAGCTCGATGGTCCTGTTTTCGTGGCGGCCAAAACCATAAATGATCAGTTTTTCAAGTTTCATTGCTGGTCCTCCAATGCCATCATCTTGCGGATTTTCGCTACCGCTTCCACCTGCAATTCACTCTGCAGCCCCTCGTTCAACTGCGGCAGGAAACGCCCGCTTTTCGGATGGTTGTAAAGCTCTTTCAACGCCTGTTTCCAGTCATTCGACTGCCAGCTTTCCAAGCGGCTGGCAAGCTGTTTGCCGAACGGCGATAATTCCGAAGAGAGGCCGTTTCTGTCAAGCTGAACCGTTGAAATATGGACAAAGCGCTGTGGCTCGCTGAGCGCTTCGCGTAAAGCATATACAAGCTCTCCATTCGGGATATCTTCCAGCATGTGAAGAGTTGCCTCATCCAGACTTCGGAGTTCCAAATCCACGACGAGCGCCTCAGCGTCATGCGCTTCGAGCTGCTCTTTGGCAATGCTGAATAATTCATTCATGTGCTGGACGCTACTGCAATCGATTTCGATCCGCTCAAAGCGCACTGCTTCTGTTTCAATGAATTCCAATTCGGCATAGCCATCCGTCAGCACGACCTCGTAAAAGCCTTTAGGACCGGGCTCTTTCCTGTGGCGCCCTTGCAGGTTCCCGGGATAGACGATCGGTGGATCCATGGATAATTGCTGCCGCTTATGGATATGGCCAAGAGCCCAATAATCGTAGTTTTTGGCCAGCAATTGTTCTTTGCGAAACGGTGCGTATACAGCGTGCTCTGTGTCGCTTTCCTCAGAACCGTGGAGCATGCCAATCTGGATGACGCCGTTTTCTTTACTTGGATAATGTTCGATCATCGATTCGGTGACATGGCGGCGGCCATAGCTAAACCCGGCAATGTTCACTGTTGCGCCTCTCAGCGTAAAGGTCATATTCTCTACGCTGTCCTGGAACACATGGACATTTGACGGCAAGTCAAAACTCACGCCGCTCCCGCTTAAATGATCGTGGTTGCCATGGCTCAAAAAAACCGGGATGCCCGCTTCATGTAATTGTTCCATGCCTTGCTGAAAACGATGCTGCGCGCGCAAGTTGCGGTCTTCCGCATCGTAAATGTCCCCGACAATCAATAAAAAATCAGGCCGCGTTTCAAGCGCATAGGTAATCAACCGTTCAAAAGCGGCCAACGTGCTGTTCTGCAATGTTTTCCATTGCTCAGCACCGAGCCCTTTCATGCCGCTGAATGGGCTGCCGAGATGCAAATCAGCGCTGTGGATAAATCGAATGCTTGCCATCGTGATCCCCTTTTCAAAAGCGAATATTTGTTCTTATCTTACCATTTCCCCGAGCGAAAAAAAACTGCCTGCGGCAACTTCCCGCAAGCAGTCTCTACATTATTTCTCGTTGCCAAGCTTGATCGCCCGGCGGATATCTTTCAGCGACTGCGATGAACCGTACATCAAGACGCCGCCGCGATAAACGCGGGCGCCGAACCAGCCGAGTATGCCGATCGTCAACAGCATAATCGCAATCGACAACAGCGGCTCCCATAACGGGATATCGAGCAGGCCGACACGCAGGAACATGACGAGCGGCGCGAAAAACGGGATATAGGAAGCGACTGTTACATAACCCGCTTCCGGCATGGAAATGCCCGAGAACGCGATGAATGACGCAATGATGATCAAAATCATCATCGGCAGCATCAATTGCTGAACATCCTCTGTCCGGCTGACGAGCGAGCCGAGCAATGCCGCAAGCACAGCATAGAGGAAATAGCCCAGCAAAAAGAACAGGATGGCATAAAAGAAGGTGCTAAACTTCACTTCGGAAAAGCCCATGACGCTAAATACGCCTTCGGTCAGGTCCGACCCTGAACTTTGGATCGCCAAATATCCGGCAAGCGCGAAAATCATCATCTGCAAAATGCCGAGCGAGCCGATGCCCGCAATTTTCGCAAACATATGCTTAACTGGTGAGACGCTGGAAATCAAGATTTCCATGACGCGCGAGGATTTTTCGTTCGCCACTTCCATGGCGATCATATTTGGATAGTAAATGACCGCGATATAGATAACCATAATCAAAATATAGACAAGGCCGCGCGCTTGGCTTAACTCTTCCTGTGATTTGGAAGATTCGGCAAGCGCTTCACGTTCCATTTCAACTGGCGCAAACAATTGGGCAAGCTCCGTAGCTTCGAGCTCCAGCTGCTCGGCGACCCTCGCTGTCTGGAGGCTCTGAAGCGCGTTTTCTAATTCTGCGGCTTGAGCCGATTCAGTGGCGGACTCCGCTATGTAACGGGCAGTGATCTCATCATCGCCTTCGATAACAAGAAAAGCGTCCATTTCACCTGCTTCCACATCCGTCCTCAATTGTTCTTCAGAAAGCGCGCTCGCTTCTAGTTGAATGGCACTGTCTTGTTGGTCGAGCTGCGCTTGCAAGGCTTCCGTATACTGCCCTGTCCCATCCACCACTTGAATCGTTTGCTGCGAATTGTCGTCTCCATCGAATGACTCGATGATCGACGGCAAATTGGCCAGCAGGAAAAATGAAGCGACAACGACCAGCGTGGTGATCATGAACGATTTCGTCATCGCTTTCGTTTTGAATGCCTGTTTGAAAATAATCCAGAAACTATACATGGGCACGCCCCACCTTTTCAATGAAAATCTCTTCGAGGCTAGGCTCTTCTAAAGCAAACTGGCGCACTGGGCCAAGCTCTAAGGCACGGGCGAGCAAGTTCTGGCCGACCGCTTCATCGGCAATACGGAACACGCCGCCACTGCGCTGAGCGGTAAATTTCTCGACGCCTGGCAATTCACTGAGCGCGGTGATGTCAGCGTCACTGTGGATGCGGACATTCTGTTTGCCAAACGTGCGCTTCACTTCCCGTATCGAGCCGTGTACGACGAGCTTCCCTTTGTCCAAGATGCTCATGTCGTCGCATAATTCTTCGACATGGTCCATGCGGTGGCTGGAGAACACAATGGTCGCCCCATGTCTTTGGAAATCGAGTATCGCTTTTTTCAGCATTTCCACATTGACGGGATCGAGCCCGGAAAACGGCTCGTCCAAAATCAACAGTTTTGGGTTATGTAATAGAGATGCGATTAACTGGATTTTCTGTTGATTGCCTTTCGATAATTCTTCCACTTTCTTATTGGCGTAATGAGGCACTTCAAAGCGCTCCAGCCATTCCTTTGCGCCTTGTTCCGCCTGTTTTTTATCCATGCGCCGGAGCCTGGCCAAGTAGACGAGCTGGTCCTGCACCTTCATCTTCGGATACAAGCCTCGCTCTTCCGGTAAATAACCGATGTCCGGGCTGTCTGCATAACTGATCCGGCGGCCCTGCCACAACACCTCGCCTTGTGTCGGCGTAAGCAAACCGAGCGCCATGCGGAAGGTCGTCGTCTTGCCTGCCCCGTTCGCGCCGAGAAAGCCGTGCATCTGCCCTTCGGCTACATCGAGGGAGATATCGTCTACAGCTGTAAAGTCGCCAAATTGTTTTGTTGCGTTTTTAATCGATAAAGTCATCATTCATGTCCCCTTTCCACCTTTATATACGGCAGCGAAGCCGAAATGTTTCAAATTTGCAGGACATTTCCATGTAAACCCTTTATACTTAAACTGAATAACCGTTCAGAAAGGGGTGCCGAATATGAGAACTTATAAACTGACTGCTTTCGAAAAAACCGGCGAATTGATTACAGAAGAAACTTTCACCGCGGAGACTGACGACGAGGCGAAAGAACAAGGGCTTGCGCTGCTCGAAGAAAAAGCGCTGACTGAAAAAACCCACCGGCTTGCATCTCCAGCCGGCAAACTCTTATTGTTCCATACTTAAAAAACACGGCAGTCGCCGTGTTTTTTCTTTTGATCTATTTTTGCTGCAAAAAAAGCATGGCGGAAACCCGCCATGCTTTTCAGAGTGTTGAAGAAGTTCGTGTTCCACTATGAATAATAAGGAGATCATATATTCTACATTCAAAATCAATGTTCTGTCTAAGTATTTGGAGAAGCGTTTGCTCGTAACCCCTTCTGCTCAATAATGCTGCGCATTACTTTCGCAAAGATAAGGTCTCCCGTAGGTCGACCTCATCTTTCCAGTGGATCAGCGAGACGACCGAGACCCCGCAAGGAATAAATAAGCGAAGCTTAGCTGAGCGCATTCATTTGCGACGCATCTGCGTTAAGCAGAGGTGGGAGCACAAGGGTTTCAAGGCGACTGAGGAGGCTTGGGCGCGAGCCCACGGAAAGAGAGCAATAAGCTTCGGAAAATACGTCTTCTAACCTTTCTCGACAGCCTGTGAAGAATGGCGGAAACCCGTCACTCTTTTTATTTTCCTTTAAAAGCAGGCTTGCGCTTTTCGACAAAGGCTTGTATGCCTTCGAGATGGTCTGCCGTTTTACGCATCGCCGATTGCCCGGATGCTTCGCCTGCGAGCACTTTATCCAGTTCAGCCAGCTTCATGGCGTGCAGGATTTCTTTCGATTTCAGCATCGCAGCAACCGGAGAGGCCAGCACTTCATGCGCGTATTTCTCCGCCTGTTCCAAGCCTCTGCCTTCCGCCGTCACTTCTTCGATCAAGCCTTTGGCGAGGGCATCATGCGCTTTCAGCACTTGGCCCGCCCAAATCAATTGCTTCGCCCTTGGCACGCCGACACGCTCTTTCAGGAAGAAATGGCCGCCTCCGTCCGGGATGAGTCCAATGCCGATGAAATTCATCGCCAATTTGCTGCTTTCTTCCGCCACCACATGGTCGCAGGCAAGCGCCATGCTGAACCCAAGCCCTGCAGAAGCGCCATGCACAGCCGCAATCGTCACTTGCGGCAAGGTATAAAGCGCTTTTGCCAGGCGGCTAACGTCTCCCATCACCACATCGATATCCATCGGGTTGTCGGGATCGACCATTTCCTTAATATCGCCTCCAGCAGAAAACGCCCTTCCTGCCCCGTGAATAATCAGCGCATGAACCGACTGGTCATTTTTCAAGCTTTCAAAGCAATCCGCGAGCTCTCCCATCATTTTCGCATTCATTGCATTCATTGAATCCGGACGGTTCAGCACCAAGTACGCCAAACGCCCATCTTTTTTCAGCATAATCGTTTGATACATAAGAAAAAGACACCCCTTCGTAAAAATGAATTAGCATTCATCTTTACGTATTCGGTGTCTTTTCCGTAAATCCTTTTTTTGCTGGAATTACATGCTTTCGTAAAGTTCTTGTACTGGCTTGATCAAAACACGATTTACTTCTTCGATCATTTGGCTAAGGGCCATTTCAGCTTCGAGCATAGACAAGATTTTCGGGTTTTCCTGAGCAGCTTGCGCTGTCGCTTGAGCACCCATCATTTCTTCTTCAGTGATCTCTTCGCCTTGCTGTTGTTTTTGCTGCAATGTAACTTGCAGGTCGCGGAATTTCTTGAACAATTCGTTTGCTTCGCTATCTGCCGTTACTTGTGCAACCGCTTCTTGAAGTTTTTGAAATTCCTCTGTTGAACGGAACGATGATTCTAATTTGTTGATGTCGTCATAAATGTTTACTGCCATGTAAATCTCTCCTCTACCCTAAATTCAGCACTGTGACGAGCAAACCCTGGAGTATGCCGATAAAGCCCCCCAGAAATGCGCCCAGTACCGTGATCATCTTGAATTCTCTCCGTGAAATCCCGAGCACCAATTCTTCCAATCGGCTGAGCGGCAGAGAATCGACTTGCTGTCTGACCATATTTTCCATGTCGATTTTCAATATGGTCTCTTCTAACTTCTGCTCTCCCATTTCAAACGCGAAGTCCGTGATGAGAGGCGTAATATTGACACTTGTCCATTCTAACCCCCGAGGCCATGTCTCTGCAAGTGATGCGTCTAGTCTTGCCGAAATGCGGGCCTGGTCGCGGACATACTGCTTGATGGCCGCAATCGCCGGCTCGGCGTCGAATTCCTTCAAGAGCTCATCCGCGCGCTTATCTTGCAGCTTTTCCCACTCACGAAACGCCAAAGTGCCGAGCAGTTCAAAGGTTTTCGGGGAATTAAGGAACTTGATGATTTCCGATTGGGTCTTATTCGTGATTGACTGGGAATCGCCGAACAAATTGTGGAGCACATTCCCGAAACGGCCGCGCGATACTAGAAATTCGTCCAATAAACTTTTAACCGTCTGTCGCCCTGCAGGCGAAGCAAAATAGTCCGAGCCTCTATCGATGGCGTATTTGACGCCGCCAAAAATCTTTTCCTCGATTCCCGGCTTCCAGGCATCCGGAAGCAATTCCCGAACGGTTTTTCCGGCGATGTAGTCATCTATGGCGTCCCGGTTGCGGTCAACCAACCCGTCGAGCTTCGCTTCAAGCTTTCGGTCCACACCTTTTTGATTGGCAAGGTCCAGCCATTCGTTGAACGTGCGGGGTGAAGAAAAAAGATGCAGATCCAACTGGCGATTCAGCCAGTTCTCTGTTTTCTTATGCATCGCTTCGTTGAAAAAGCGTTTTTTGAAGGTTTCCGGCGTCAGCAAATGTTCGACCACGGTACGGCCGAGCTGGCGTGACAATTCATCCCGTCGCTTCGGGATGAGCCCTGGCGTAAACGGCAGGCGGAACTTGCCGATGTATTTCGCTTCGTATGGCCAGAACAGCATCTTGATGGCCAAATGGTTGGTCATGCCGCCGATCAAGGCACCGATCAAGGCCATCAGCATTAATGTCAGTAGAATATTCAACTAAGGTCACTCATTTCTTCTTTGTCTATTGCGCCTCTTCCCCTATAATGGAAAGAGACGATCAAAGGGGGATTCCGATGCTGCAGCATTTTAAATTCAAGCCGATGTTCGAAGACAGCCGGCTGCCCGGCTGGAACATCTCATTCTTTTACCGCAATGAACGCATTCGCGGCGAGTATCATCCGGACGGGTCGATTGTTTGGCAATCCGCTCCGCCGCAGGATGAGGAAGCCATCAAGAAAATGGTCCATGAGCTGATGCTCTATCATGTATACGACTGAAGCGCCGGAAAAGTTCCGGCGC
This sequence comes from Planococcus citreus, assembly GCF_003664125.1. GTDB lineage: Bacteria > Bacillota > Bacilli > Bacillales_A > Planococcaceae > Planococcus > Planococcus citreus. The sequence goes on along the minus strand of NZ_RCCP01000005.1, from coordinate 8,639 downwards.
TTTTTTCTATGGCTATGCCGTAGCTATATTATAAAGATAGAGCTGCCGGTTTCACAACAATAGCGAATTGCTTCCTCTTAAAAAGAAAAAAGGGGTGGCCCCTTACCCAACGTTCTGGGTAGTGGCCATCCCTGATTGAATGCGGTACATCTGGCGATAAATGCCATCGTGATCCATCAATTGATCGTGCGTGCCGGATTCAGCGATTTCGCCCCGGTCAAGCACCAAGATGCGGTCTGCATTCTTGATGGTCGACAAACGGTGGGCGATGATGAACGTCGTCCGGCCTTTCTTCAATACATCCATCGCATGCTGGATGATTTCCTCTGTTTCGGTGTCGATATTGGACGTTGCTTCATCTAGGATCAAAATCGCCGGATCGAATGCCAGCGCCCGGGCAAACGATACGAGCTGGCGCTGGCCGGAAGAAAGCGTGCTGCCTTTTTCCACAACCGGCTCATCGATGCCATTCGGCAAATGCTTCGTGACACGCTCGCCGCCGACAGCCGCAAGTGCCGCTTGCGCCTTTTCGCGGCTGACGCGGTCGTCCCCAAGCGTGATATTGGATTCGATTGTTCCGGTGAACAAATACGGATCCTGCAGTACGATGCCCATATGTTCACGCACCGCTTGCCTTGGCAGATCATTGACATTGACGCCGTCGATTAAAATCTGCCCTTTTGTCGCATCGTAAAAGCGGAACAGCAAGTTCATAATCGAACTTTTCCCTGATCCCGTATGGCCGACAAGTGCAACAGTCTCCCCTTGTTTCGCTTCGAAAGACAAATCCTTAAGCACATATTCTTCATCTTTATACGCAAACCAGACACTTTCAAAGCTCACATTGCCTTGGTAGCGTTCGACCCGCTCATCGCTGACCGGTTCCCCGGGGCGGTCGAGCAAGCGGAACACGCGCTCAGCTGCCACGAGTGATTGTTCCAGACGGCTGAATTGGTTGACGATGCCGCTGATCGGGTTGAACAGGCGGATGATGTAATCGACAAATGCGTACAGCACGCCTACTGTGACGACCGTGTTACCGGTCATGGAAGCCCCTCCGAAGTACCAGATGAACAAAACGAAGATCATCGAGCGCAAGACGCCGACCATATTATGCGAGGCGGCGGCTTCTAGCACCAATAATTTCTGCTGGAATTTGAAGTGCTTTTGGTTGAGCTCTTCAAACTCACCTTTCATCTGCTTCTCGCGCCGGAATGCCTGGATGATGCTCATGCCTTGGATCGATTCATTGATCATGGCATTCATCTCACTGACTTTTTCACGGACGACATGATTGAAATTCGAAGCATACTTCCGGTAAACGAGCATCCATGCATACAATAGCGGCACGAGCACGAATGCAATCGCCGCCATGCGCCAGTCCAGATAGAATAGAGCGGCATAGATTCCTGCCATATACATGAAGCTAGTCGCGAATTGCGCAAGCACTGTGACGAATAACTCACGGATCGCTTCGGTGTCATTGGTGATACGCGCGACCACTTTCCCTGCCGGCAAATTATCGAAATAGCTAATCGGCAAGCGTTGGACATGTTCAAAGACATCGGTCCTCATTTTACGGATGACACGGTTCGCGCCTTTTTGCAGCAAAATATACTGCAAATAGCGGAACACTGCCGTGACGACAGATAAGCCGAAGAACAAGGCCAACAGCTGTGCGATCGGGCCAAATTCGATTTCCCCGGCACCCGAAATGTGTTCATCGATGATTTCCATGGCGATCAAAGGGGCGGCCAAATCGGCGGCTACCGCCACCGCAAGGAACACCAGGCCCCAGATGATGACGCTCTTGAATTGCAATGCATAATTCGTTAATCGTTTTCCTGTTCCCATTATTGCACCTCCCCGATTTGCTGGCGGAGGAATTGTTCATGATACCAGCCTTGTTTTGCGACTAATTTATCGTGTGTGCCTTCTTCGATGATGCGCCCATCATCCAGCACAACGATCCAATCAGCATGTTTGACGGCAGACAGCCGGTGCGTCGTGATGATTGTCGTCTTGCCTGCCCGTTCGCGTTGGATATTCTCGATGATTTTGGCTTCCGTCTTGGCATCGACCGCCGAGAGGGAATCATCCAAAATGAGGATTTCCGGATTTTTGATGATTGCCCGCGCAATGGAAATGCGCTGCTTTTGCCCGCCGGATAGTGCGACGCCTTTTTCACCGACTAGCGTCTCAAGACCGTTCGGCAGCATGGCCAAATCTTTTTCGAAATAGGACAGCTTGATGGCCTGGGACACTTCCTCTTCTGTCGCATCCGCTTTTCCGAACAGGATGTTCTCGAGGATGGTCCGTGAAAATAGGACGTGATCCTGCGGGACATAGCCGACCCAATCGCGCAATTGCGCTTTGCTTAGTTCATTGATTTCGATGCCGTTCATCGTTAACGACCCTTCACCTGTTGGGTATTCCTTCAGCAGCTGTTTGACGAAAGTCGTTTTGCCGCTTCCCGTCTTGCCGACAATGCCGAGCGTCTGACCGCTGTTCATCGATAAATTGATGCCTTGAAGGTTGATCGATGTCGACTGTGGATATGTGAAACCGAAATCGCGGAAGCCGATGCGCTCCGGATGCCCGGTTTCTTTTGTCGTTTTCGGGTCAACCACGTCTTCTTCGTAATCCAATGTTTCATTGACGCGGTCGATCGATGCGTTGCCGCGCTGCAGGATATTGATCAATTCACCGATCGCAAACATCGGCCAGACAATCATGCCAAGGTAAACGTTAAAGGCAACCAAATCACCCAAAGTCATCGTCCCTTCGGACACCAGAAACGCGCCATAACCGAGGCCGATGACATAACTGATGCCCGTCAGCACTTTCGTAACCGGCGCGAACAAGGCATCGATGCGCTCGACCGCCATATTCTTTTCATAGACATCTTGCGTCATGTCTTGGAATTCCTTTTCAGATGAACGTTCCTGCACATATGCCCGAACGACGCGGACGCCGCCGACCGATTCCAAGACGCTGTCGTTCATATCACCGAATGCGTCCTGCGCCAAGGTGTAGCGCTCGTGTATTTTCTTGCCGAGCAGTTGGACGACAATCGCGAGCACCGGCAATGGCAAAATGGCCAAAAACGTCAATTCCCATGACACGAGAATCCCCATTGCCACGATGATCGTCGCCATGTATAAAGTCGAGTCGACAAGCGTCAAGATCCCGAATCCTGCCGTCTCGGAAATCGCCTTTAAATCATTGGTCGAACGGGCCATCAAATCCCCCGTCCGGTTCTTCTCATAGAATGTCGGCGTCATCTTAAGGAAATGCCCCATCAAGCTTGAGCGCAATTGCCGTTCGATGACATAAGCCCCTCCGAACAATTGGTATTGCCAAATGAAATTAATGACATAAGCCAGCACCATCGCCACAAGTAAAACGACGACATACTGCCACAGCAGTTCACTGGTCAATTCCTGCTGTGCGATGGCATCGATAGCCACGCCAATCAGCCACGGCGGCACGATTTCGAGAATATTCGCTACAAATAAGAGCACCACTGCGATGGTGTAGCGCAGCCAGTTTTCTTTAAAAAACCATTTTAATTTCCATAAAACATCAAACATACATTACGCCTTCTTTCCATTTTCAGTTTTGCTAATCGCCTTCAAGCGATTCCTTGATCAATGCTTTTTTCACATGAGGCTTTTCCATAATGCTTCTCTCCCTTAGTTTCGATTATTTATTTAAGCAGCCAAGCTGTTTAAACCACACAAAAAGAGCGCATACCTGTTTTCAGGCATGCGCTCTTGAAAATAGGACTGGATGCACAGACCCAACCCGAATATTTCTAGTCACGAAGTAAATAGCAATGAAAAATCATCGGAGTGCCTGGCAATGCTATGCAATTGGTGTTTAACGCCTTTTGAATTTTTTTCATTGTCCAAACCTCCTTTTCCATATATTTGTTAGTTCAAGAGTACCACTCGTTTTTTTGAATTGTCAAGCTATTTCGAATCAAAACAATAATTCAGCCAAAAGTCGTACTGCTGCTCCTCCCACTACCGCCAGTTGTGCCTGAAAGGTTTGCGGCTACAATATTTGGGGGAACAAGAGAATAACAGTAAATTGAGGCGGTGAAAGAAATGTATAAGAATATTGCAATCGCATACGACGGGTCGGAAGGCAGCCGGCTGGCACTGGAGAAAGGCATAGAACTTTCCAAGATTCTTCCAGAATCTAAGCTGACGGTCATCTATGTCAATGAAGAAGCGCAGGAACGCACAGGCTATATGGATGTGGGGCATGCTTCCGCACCGGTCACTTCTGCAAACGTCGACAGTTCATATGCACAGTTCATGCCGCAGGGAATCGGAGATGATGGCTACCGGCCGCCGCAGGAAGTGGACACGGCCCGCGCATCGGAATATTCGAAGCATATGCACAACTCGATTCAACAGCAGCTCGACGCAAAAAATGCCGAAGCTTCCGTTCTTGCACTGGAAGGTCCGGTCATCAAGACAATCACTGGATTTGTCGATGAGCAAAATATCGATCTCTTGATTGTCGGCAATAGCGGGAAATCCGGATTGCAGAAATTCTTTGTCGGTTCTGTCAGCAGTAAGCTGATCAAAGATTCAAATTCTACCGTTCTTGTGGTGAAATGATCCCCCTAGGATGAGGACTTCCCCCATCCTGAGGGGGATGTTTATTTTTATGACATATTTTTGACATAATTAAATGAATATCATATATTTATCTGTTTGCCGGATTCCCTACATGGGTAAAGAATACTAATTAAACCAGCTGGAAAATAAAGAAAGGAAGAAGGGGTCAGCCATGCCGAGACATACTGTATATTTTCTATCATCACATCAACATCGCGGGCTGATGGCTGAAATTTGGGCGAGCCGCTTAATGCTGCCGGACTGGGACATCAGAAGTGCGGCATGGAACCAACCATCTTTCAACGACATTCCGATAGAAGTTCTCAAAGAAATCATCTTGGAGATTCCGCCAGTCGAGCAGCGCTTGTACAATCCGGACGAGGTGAAACAGGCGGATTTGATTATTGCCCTGCATGACGGGGAATTCGAACAAGCTGATATACCCGACGATTTGCCGATGCAGAAATTGGTGCGCTGGGATATCCCGAACCCCGAAATCCGCAGTACAGACAATGACGAGAAATGGGCTTTATACCAGGAAGTCTGCGATGCCATTGCGATGAACATCAAACAAATGGAACCGATTCTCAGGTCACAGCCTACACAATGAAAAACTATAGCAAAAAAGCCGCCATTCGGTTTGAATGGCGGCTTTTTCCTTATTCTGTGTAAAGCACGGCACGCACAGGGCTTCCTTCCCCGCCGCGGATCTTCAAAGGCAACGCAGCAAGTTTGTAGACACCCGGCGCAACCTCATCCAACACAATGCCTTCCAAGATAAAGCGCTCGTTGCGGTTCATCGCATGATGCATCGGCAGCTCTTTGCTCGTCTCAGGGTCCACTGACGGTACATCGACACCGAGCAGGCGGACGCCTTGTTCTTTCATCCATTCGGCGATCGCCGGGTCGAATACTGGCCAAGCTCCAGGAAACGCGCTGCGGTCTTGCCACGCGGCCGTCTTCAACAGCACAGCATTGACGCCATGCGCAAGCTCATCCAGATCAGCCAATTGCACTTGTTCATGACCCGACACGTCCATCACTTGAGCTGTCGTCAAATAGACATCAAGCGGCAATTCGTCAGTCTTCAAGCCATTTTCATCGTAATGGAACGGCGCGTCAATATGCGTGCCGATATGCGTGCTTGACTTGAGTTCGCCGATATTCACCGAGCCGCTCTCTTCTTTCGTGACCGATAAACGATAGGAAAACGGCGTATCTCCCGGCCATTCAGGAGTTGAATTGTCCAGTGCCATCGAAATGTCTATGATCGATTTTGTCATTTACGCCACCACATTTCGTTCGTTGCTGAATTCTTTGTAAAGCTCGTGCTCGATAATATCCTGCAAAGCGAGCGCTACTTTCTCCACATCTTCAAAACTCGTGTAGAAGGCGATTGGCGCAAGGCGTATAATATCCGGCGCACGGAAGTCCGGGACGATCCCTGCTTTCTTCAACGCTTTGCAGATTCGCGCCGCTTCCGGGTGCGCAAGCGCGATATGGCCACCGCGCTGTCCATCCACTTTGGGCGTAACATCTATTAAAGAAGGCACGAGCGCCGCAAGCCTCTCGCGCAGCATCGTCGTCAATTCCAGCGATTTGCTGCGGATCTTATCGATCCCTGCTTCTTCGAATAATTCCAGGCTGCCAATTAGCGGTGCCATGCTGAAGATATTCGGCGTGCCGACCTGATAAGCTCCGGCTCCTTCCGCTTTCGTGAAGCTATGGTCCATGTCGAATTGCTTCGCCTTGTCCGAACCGAACCAGCCGGCTATTCCAGGATTCAAATCGTGATGGCGCTCATGCAAATACAAGCCGCCTGTACCGCCGGGACCTGAATTCATGTATTTATAATGGCACCAGACAGCAAAATCCACGCCGTCTTCATGCAAGTCATGCGGCATGGCGCCCGCTGAGTGGGCCAAGTCGAATCCTGCGATGATGCCGTGCTTGTGTGCAGCTTGCGTAATCTCAGGGATCGGCAGCAATTGGCCGCTTCGGTAAAGGACCGACGGCAACAATAGCACCGCCACATCGTCTTTCATTTCCGCTAAAATATCTTCCAGCTCGAGCGTGTAGCCGTCACGGCTTGATACTTTGCGCATTGCGATGGCCGGATCTTGCCCGCGCAGGCGCAAATGGCTCTCCACTGCATAAATGTCCGATGGGAAATTCAGCTCGTCGACCAAGATGACGAAACGCTCATCAGTCGGCGCATAGACCGTCGACAGCATCTGGTGGATATTCGACGTGATCGAGCCGGTGACCATCACTTCATGTGCTTTCGCCCCGAACAATGGCGCTGCTTTCTCGCTCAGCGTCTCTGCCAGCGTAAACCATGGATGTTCGCCTTCTGTCCAGCCCTCGATACCGAATTGTTTCCAGCTGTCCATGAGCGCAATCAGCTTTGTTTCAGCACGCTTTGACATCAGGCCGAGCGAATTCCCGTCCATATAAATCGTTCCTGGTTCTACAAAAAACTCTTCTTTGAATTTAGCCAATGGATCTTGTTGGTCTCTCTGCATTGCCGTTTCCAAATCTCATCTCTCCATTCCTATAGAGCATAAGCCAGCGCACCGAGAAGCGCCGTAATCAAGACGACTTTCCACGGAGCCAGTTTCAAATAGACTAACATTCCGAAGGCGGCAATCGCAATGGCGAAGTCGACCGGCCCTTGAATGGCGGAGGTGAAAACCGGGTCATACAGCGCCGCAAGCAAAATGCCGACAACTCCAGCATTGATGCCTTTTAAGGCCGCTTGGATGCCAGGCTTCGTGCGGATGACGCTCCAAAACGGCAAGGTCCCGATGACCAACAGGAATGACGGCAAGAACATTGCGATGACGGCGATCAATACGCCGCCAGCCCCGTTCATCAATTGCCCCAAATAAGCAGACAAAGTAAACAATGGCCCCGGAACGGCCTGTGCCGCCCCGTATCCTGCAATAAAGGCGTCTGCCGTCATCCATTCAGGCACGACTTCACGCTCAAGCATCGGCAAGACGACATGGCCCCCGCCAAAGACGATCGCGCCGACACGGTAGAAAATGTCAAAAATCGCAAACGCGCTCGATTCGATGAACGGTCGCAATAACGGCAAGCCGATCAGCAATGCCCCGAAAATCCCCCAAGCGGCGAGACCGGTCTTTTTGCCGAAGGTCAAAGCGAGCTTGACGGCCTCAGGCGCCTGTTCTCTCCGGTACAATAAAAACCCGATGACGCCCGTCAATAGAATGACAATAATTTGTGCCCAGGCGGTCGGCACCAGCAAAATGGCGATGGCCGCACCAAAGGCGATCATCAGCCGCTGAACATCCGGTGTCAGTGATTTCCCCATGCCGAGCAAGGCATGCGCGACGACCGCGACGGCGACAATCTTCAAGCCATGCAGCCAGGCAATATCGACCGAACCACTGCTGATCAGCATGGCGAAAATCATCAAGGCAATGACAGAAGGCAAAGTAAACCCGAGCCAGGATAAAAATCCGCCCATGATCCCTCCGCGCAGCATGCCGATCGAGATGCCGACCTGCGAACTGGCAGGACCCGGCAAGAATTGGCATAACGCCACCAAGTCTGCATACGCTTTATCGTCCAACCATTTTCTTCTATGTACATATTCATCACGGAAATAGCCGATATGGGCGGCCGGCCCGCCAAACGAGGTCAAACCCAGTTTGGTCGATGCTTTCAGGATTTCCACCCAGCGTTCTTTTCGCTTCACTATCCATCTCCCTTTCTCTTTTGGATTCTTCTCTATCATAACGGTTTGCTTATATGTTTCAATATTAAACCCATGTAAATATTTTTCACTGAATAATTAGTCTTTTTGGTGGTATACTTTTAGAAAGCTCTACCTGACACAAAAAGGACCAGATCCCCCCCCCCCCCCCCCCCCCCCCCCCCCCCCCCCCCCCCCACCCCCCCCCCCCCCCCCCCCCCCCCCCCCCCCCCCCCACCCCCCCCCCCACCCCCCCCCCACCCCCCCCCCCCCCCCCCCCCCCC
>NZ_RCCP01000004.1 GCF_003664125.1 Planococcus citreus | reverse complement strand
GAGCAAGCTCCACTATCTCCGCTCGACTTGCATGTATTAGGCACGCCGCCAGCGTTCGTCCTGAGCCAGGATCAAACTCTCCATTATAGAGTAGTATTGATTGCTCAATAGTTGCTGGCGCATCGCCGTCTCGAAAGACGCGCGATTCGCTTGATCTGCCGAAGCTGATCAGTAAGTTTGCCGCGATCACTCGCGGCTGTATTGTTGACGTTTTGCTGTTCAGTTTTCAAGGTTCAAAAATAATGTTGGAGCGGGTGAAGGGAATCGAACCCTCATCATCAGCTTGGAAGGCTGAGGTTTTACCACTAAACTACACCCGCATATTATATAGAAGATAAATGGCGCGCCCGAGAGGACTCGAACCTCTAACCGCTTGATTCGTAGTCAAGTACTCTATCCAATTGAGCTACGGGCGCAAGTAATTGAATATGTATGGTGCGGCCGAGAAGAGTCGAACTTCCACGGGATTTCTCCCACTAGGCCCTCAACCTAGCGCGTCTGCCATTCCGCCACGACCGCAAATAATATATTTTTTTGAGACAAATTCTATTATATAACTTCAGTTCTTCTTTGTCAAGAACTAATCGTTCAAGTTGAAGTTCGTCTCAGTAACCCTAAAATTGGCTGGGGTACCTGGATTCGAACCAGGGCATGACGGGATCAAAACCCGTTGCCTTACCGCTTGGCTATACCCCATTGAAAAAATGGCGGTCCCGACCGGGATCGAACCGGCGATCTCCTGCGTGACAGGCAGGCATGTTAACCGCTACACCACGGGACCATTTGGTTGCGGGGGCAGGATTTGAACCTGCGACCTTTGGGTTATGAGCCCAACGAGCTACCGAACTGCTCCACCCCGCGACAATAATAATATTTTCAATTGTACCGCACACAAGTATTATATTAGAAAAAGTAATTCAATATATGTATGGTGACCCCTACGGGATTCGAACCCGTGTTACCGCCGTGAAAGGGCGGTGTCTTAACCGCTTGACCAAGGGGCCAATTAAATGGCTCCGAAGGTAGGACTCGAACCTACGACCATCGCATTAACAGTGCGGTGCTCTACCACTGAGCTACTTCGGAATAATGTTTAAGTACTTGTCGACTTTTTCTATTATAAAGAGCCTTACAAGAATCGTCAATACTTTTATTCATCATTTTATATTTTAATTTGAGTTCAGTGTTTCGTTTAGCAATATACTTCAAACGATTAAGCTCAGAGAACAATTAGTTGGCCCACTTTACTAGTTTGCCGAAAGACTCTGAACGGCCGAGAACCTATGAAGGTTTGATTAGAATGAACGGCGGGTGACCCTTGCCCCCGTTTACCCTTCTTCTATATGAATACGAATCACAGTATTTTCTTTTGCTCATTTCCGTCTAGTGTAACTTTACCGCAAGCTGCTAGACATAAAAGAAGAGCCGCTTCATCAGCGGCTCTTTCTTTTATAAACTCTTTTCTCTTTTCACCCGCAGCTTGCCGCTACAGCGTCCGCATCTGTACTTGGCAGTGTTCATACGGATCTTTCTTGGAAATTCCGTTTTGCAAGAGATGCATTCATACAGATGAAAGCCAGTTGTCTTCCGCCGCTTCTCTACAAGAAGAGAACAAAAGCGCGGAGCCCCTGTCTCTTGTAGCAACTCTCGGAAATCCTTGTCCCGATGCTTGTATCCTTTTCCTTCAAGGTGGAGGTGATAATGGCACAGCTCATGCTTAATGATGCCCGTCAGTTCATCACCGCCGAACTTCTCATATGAAGCCGGGTTGATTTCAATGTTATGTGAACCCAGTAAGTAACGGCCCCCTGTTGTCCGGAGGCGTTTGTTGAACACGCCTTGATGGCGGAATGATTTTCCGAAGGTGTCGCGGGAAATCTCTGCAATCAACTTCGTCAATTCTTCGTTCGTCATCTTATCTCTCCTGAAAATCCGGTTGTTGTTCTTTTGGCGGCAGCATCGTCAAAGCGATCCGGCCTTTTTGTTTTTCGACCTGATCGACCCATACGGTAACGATATCTCCGACTGCCACGACATCAAGCGGATGTTTAACAAACCCCTTTTTCAATTTAGAGATATGGACCAACCCATCCTGTTTCACGCCAATGTCGACGAAAGCTCCGAAATCGACGACGTTGCGCACCGTTCCTTGCACTTCCATGCCGGGAGTTAAGTCTTCCATCTTTAAGACGTCACTCTTCAGCAATGGTTGAGGGAACTCATCTCGCGGGTCGCGGAAGGGTTTCTTCAACGCATCCACAATGTCTTTGAGTGTCACTTTGCCGACTTCCCACTCCTGGCTTAATGTCTCTAGGTCCAAGTCTTCCAGCTTCGCGAGAATTTCTGGGCGGCCAATCATTTTTTTGTCCGCATCGATCAACTTGAGGATCCTCTCAGCAGCTTCATAACTTTCTGGGTGAATGCCGGTAGCGTCGAGCGGATTCTTCCCTTCTGTTATGCGCAAGAAGCCGACAGCTTGTTCATAAGTCTTGGCGCCGAGGCGAGGGATTTTCTTTAATTGGACACGGGAAGTAAAACGGCCGTTCTCATCACGCATTTTAATGATGTTCTCAGCAACGGTCTTGCTGAGTCCGGCGACGTATTGAAGGAGAGAAGCTGAAGCAGAGTTAACATTTACACCAACTTGGTTGACTGCGGTCTCAACAACGAAGGTCAATTGGTCTGCCAGCTTTTTTTGCGAGACGTCGTGTTGGTATTGCCCAACGCCTACTGCTTTCGGGTCAATCTTCACGAGTTCCGAAAGCGGGTCTTGGAGACGGCGGGCGATAGAAGCTGCACTGCGTTCTTCGACTTGTAAGTCCGGAAACTCTGCGCGGGCTACATCGGAGGCCGAGTACACACTGGCACCTGCTTCGTTGACGATGACATATGACGCTTTGTTCGCAGTTTCCCCAAGAAAATCGGCAACGAATTGTTCGGTTTCACGTGACGCGGTGCCATTTCCGATTGCCATGATTTCAATTGGGTAGTTGTCCGTTAGACGCTGTAAGATTTTCTTCGCGCCTTTTTGATCGGATTTTGGGGGATGCGGATAAATGACCGCCACTTCCAATAGTTTCCCGGTCTCATCTATCACTGCCAATTTGCAGCCTGTGCGGTACGCTGGGTCAATACCTAACACCATTTTATCTTTCATGGGAGGCTGCAATAACAGATTGCGAAGGTTTTCCGAAAAAATGTGTATGGCCTGCGTTTCACCTTTTTCACTTAGTTCCGTACGGATTTCGCGTTCAATAGATGGCTGGATCAGGCGTTTGTAGCTGTCTTCTATGGCTGCTTCGACTTCTTTCGCGGCAGGGCTTCCTGTTTTCATCCATTTATCTTTCATTAAACGAATGATTCGGTCGACTGGAGGTGTGACCGTTACTCTCAACACACCCTCTTTTTCGCCGCGGTTGATGGCGAGTATACGGTGCGGGACAATCTTTTTGATCGCTTCGCTGTATTCATAATACATTTGAAAGACTTGTTTCTCGTCTTCGTGGCCTTTTTTGGCGGCCGTCTCCAGCAAACCATTATCGCGAGTCATGCGACGAGCTTTTTCACGGATATCCGGATCATCCGCAAAAAGTTCAGCTAAAATATCCTGTGCTCCTGCAAGCGCTTCTTCCGCTGTTTCAACACCCTTTTCAACACTGATATACTGTTTCGTTACCGTTTTGATCTGCTCTTTTCCTGGTTTCAAAAGCCAATCTGCCAGTCCCTGCAGCCCTTTTTCTTTTGCGATGATCGCTTTCGTGCGGCGTTTTTGTTTATATGGGCGGTATAAATCTTCTACTCTTTGAAGCACGGTGGCTCCTTTGATGGCTTTTTCAAGCTCGGGAGTCAGTTGTTCCTGTTCTTCAATTGAACGGATTACATCTGTTTTTCTTTGCTCCAAATTCTGGATATATGTATAACGATCTTCTACTGCCTTTATCTGGACTTCATCCAATGAACCAGTCGCTTCTTTTCGGTAACGAGCGATAAAAGGCACCGTGTTGCCACCTTCAAGAAGTTCAATGACTTGTTTTGCCTGATCTGGTTTAACGCCGGCATCCTTGGCGATCAATGCGTGCAATTGCTGAGTATCCATTGTATGCACTTCCTTTCTGCTTCTCTATTTTAACATGCCTGTTGATAATGGGAGAAACAAGCCACTACATTGCTTTTTCCATAAAAAAGAAGCCTCTCCCTAATGGAGAAGGCTTCCTGAAATTAATGTAGCATCGTCGCCTGTTTGAATGGATGCAAGAATATCTTCGTACAGCCGTTTCGGTGCTCCCGCTCTTCTCATCATCGCTTTTGGATTACGCAAATCCACGCCATCTGAGTGAATCAGGAACAAATCATTTTCCAAATACGTGTAAAGCTGGGTTTTCAGCTTTTGGGGCCTTCCCGAGAGATAGCCCATTACAGGTAGCGGATAAATCACTTCGTCAGTTTCTCTTCTATAAAGATAGAAACGGATATTGCCGACACAACTGTACTCCAAGGTGCGTTTCTTAAAGTCTACTTTAAAAATAGCGACCGCTGCGCCACGTTTTTGCATCATTAAACCATTGAAGCGGTTCATCAATTGATCGATTGTCTCATGATGATATTCTTTCAGGATTTGCGGGATGACCTGTGACGATTCGCGTGCTACAGGCCCACTTCCCAAACCATCGGCTACGGAGCAAATAAAGTATTCATCCGTCAATACAGTGAAATAACTGTCGCCAGATTCGTAATTCCCTTTTTTTGCTGCGTTGTAGGCATAGGCTTCCACATTCTCATGGCGAATTTCTTCCACTAGGAAACCCCGCCGGCGGCCAAAATGGCTTCCTGAAGCTTTTTGATGGCTTTTCGTTGAAGGCGCGAAACGTGCATCTGGGAAATACCCAGGCGGTCGCCCGCTTCCTTCTGGCTCAGCTGCTCTATGTAGGTGTATTGGATGATCTGCTTTTCCCGATCGGAAAGGACATTCATCGCTTCCGCCACGAGCATGCGCTGATCCGCTTTTTCGTATCCATCATCTTCTTGGCCGACTACGTCAAACAATGTAACCGTACTGCCGTCCGAATCCGCCTCGAGAGAATGGTCCATGGAAAGCGCTTGATAGCTTTTGCCCATCTCCATCGCTTCCAAAACGTCGTCTTCATCAACATCCAGATATTCAGCGATTTCCCACACTTGTGGGGAACGCTGAAGTTCTGTTGTCAACACTTCAACCGTCGCTTTGATGCGCGGCCCCAGTTCTTTTATGCGGCGCGGCACATGGATAGCCCATGTTTTGTCACGCAAAAAGCGCTTGATTTCGCCGATGATGGTCGGCACCGCGAAAGCTTCGAAGCTACGGCCATAGGATGGGTCATAGCGCCGGATCGCACCGAGCAAGCCAAGCATGCCCACTTGTGCGATGTCTTCGTGGTAAGATTTGCCGTTTGAATACTTACGGGCAATCGATTCCACGAGACGGCGGTAATTAAGGACAAGGTTTGTCTGTGCTTCCTCGTCCTCTGTTTTTTGATAAGCTTCAATCCATTCCAGTACCTGTTCTTTCGTTGGCTGATTAGGATGAGATTGTTTCGACATCCTCTTCCACCCGCTCTCCTTCAACATGCTTGGTCATAAAGACAGTTACGCCTTCCTGATGATGTACTTTCACTTCATCCATAAGCGTTTCGATCAAATACAGGCCGAGACCTCCTTCGCGCAGGAACGCCCCTTCTTCCTGATCGTGATAAGGGCCTACTTTTGCTTTGGTTTCTTCAAAGTTGAAGCTTTGGCCGTGGTCGGCTACCATAATTTCAATTTTATCTTCATATAATGCACACCCGATGACAACTTCACCTTCTTCGCCTTCTGAATAAGCGTGTTGGACGGCGTTTGTCACTGCTTCACTTGAAGCGATCTTCAAATCTTCAATATCATCAAATGAAAACCCAATGCGGCTTGCAAGGCCTGAAATCGTCAGACGGGCAACGCCTACGTACTGGGATTTGGCCGGGACTCGCATCTCTACATAATCGAAAGGACGCATGATTAATTCCCACCCTTCCCGACTGCTGCTTCAATATCCATAATGTCGCCTAGGCCCGTAATATCGAAAAGGCGCTTCAAGCGGCTCGAGAGGCCAGTGAGTTTCAAATGGCCGCCTTTTGCATTGATGGATTTATAGAACGCGACAAAAACGCCCAAGCCTGTACTATCCATGTAGTCGACACCGGATAAGTCCAATTCGGCATTCAAGCCCTCTTGCGCCTGGTACGCTTCTAATTTTTCGCGGAGTACCGGTGCTGTATGCGCATCGATTTCCCCGTGAATATCGCCTTTTAATTTATTGTCATTTTCTGTCAAATTAACTTGAATATTCATCTCTATATGACACCCCGTTTTGTATGATTCAATTCGGCTGAAAAAAAGCCATTCTAAGCTTTCTTACCCGCTATCCAATGACTTTAAACATCGAATTAAACCTTCTTGTAAACCACTAAAGTGAAATCATCCTGTAGTTCTGCATTTTGCATTCGTTCAAGTTCATCGTAGACATGTTGGACAATCGCCTGAGCCGGTTGCTCTTTCTTTTGCTCAATCAATTTATAAATGACTTCGCGCTCGATAAAGCCTTCTTCCGTACGGCCTTCTGTCACGCCGTCCGTCATCATGATGACCATATCGCCTTTTTCCAAGGTGACGGAATGCTCTTCATAAACCGCGGCCGGAGAAACGCCGAGCAGCAAACCTTTTGCTTCGAGTTCATCAAATTCCCCTGTATTTGCACGATAAAGAATGGCAGGTTCATGCCCGGCCGACCCGTAAGTGAGGCTGGCTGCTCCTGCATCGTAATTTGCATAGAACATCGACACGAACATCGAGTCGTCGACACTTTTTTCGACGATCCGGTTGATGACGCCGAGCACGTCTTTTGGCAGGGCATGTGAGCTGTTCAAGCTGTCCATTCCGAATTTGATCATCGACATGCAAAGAGCTGCCGGCAGGCCTTTACCGATGACATCGGCAACGGCTACGCCGGCGTAGCCATCGTAATCACTGACAAAATAAATATAATCCCCGTTCATCTTTTTGGCCGGGATCGACAGTAAGCCGATATCCAGCCCGTCAAGCGACGGCAATTTTGTCTTGAGCAATGTTTCCTGCACATTGGCTGCCAAGTCCATTTCCACTTTCAGCTCTTCCTGGCGCTTCAGCAAACTTTGGCGTTCTTGCAGGGCCAATCCGTAATTGATCATCATTTCGATCAGGAAATCGAATGAATGCCAAACAACATCCGGGAGATCGCTATAGAGCTCCCGGATGGCTGCTTTGTGCATACTGATCACTTCTTCCGGAGAAATGTTCTCCAGAATCAGTTGCCTGCTGAAATTTTGGCCGACGTACAAATTTTGCTCCGTCTGCTTTTTTACATATTCGTTCAGAATTTCCTGATACTGTGCTTCAATGTGTTGAGGCATTTAGCGTTCCCCCTAGCGGAGCCACTTCGTAGCCCGTATATCTGTCCCTTCGCCTTGGATCGTTTCGATTTTGAAATCGTCCATCAAGCGCTTGACACCCGGCAGGCCTGCACCCAATCCTCCTGATGTCGTAAAACCGTCTTCCATTACTTTTCTGACATCAGGAATTCCCGGACCGCTATCGGCCGCGATGATCAAGATTCCCTTCATGCCATTTTCGGTCAGTTGCTGGATTTCAATCCTGCCCTGGCCGGCGTATAAATAAATATTGCGGGCAAGCTCGCTGATGGCTGTCGTGATCCGCGCTTGGTCCACTGTGCCGAAGCCGAGCTCTTTGGCGACATTGCGCCCGAGCTGCCGTGCCGCTACAATATCCCATTCCGTTAAGATTTCCACTGAGGATTGGTCGCTCATCTTCAAGCCTCCAATTCCAGTTGAAGTTTCTCCAAGCCGTTCTCTAGGTCAAGTGCCGTCATAACATCTTCAAGTCGAATTCCGAGCTCGATCAAAGTGATGGCAACTGCCGGCTGGATACCGGTAATAACCACTCTTGCCCCCATCAGGCTGGACATGCTGATGACATCCCCCAGCACTTTGGCAATGAATGAATCAATAAAGTCAATGGACGTCAAATCAATGACCACCCCGCGGGCGCTGGTTTCGTGCAATTTAGTCAAAAGATCTTCCTGGAACTGCAAAGCTGTCTGGTCATCCAGTTCCCATTGGATCGAAACAATTAATGTATCTTTCGGTTTTAGAATTGGGATTCTCACATTCATACTTCCTCAACCTCCACAATTTTTCGGTTTGTCCAAGCCAACGCTTGTTCTACCCCGCGCTGCAATGTGCTTGTTGTCGTAAAGTCGTTCAAATTGATGCCGAGCGTTACGATTGTTTGGGCAATTTCCGGGCGGATCCCGACGAGCATGCATTTCGCCCCTACTAAGCGTACGGCATCTGCGGCTTGGATAATGTGGTGAGCCACCATCGTATCGAC
The DNA here is from genome assembly GCF_003664125.1 of Planococcus citreus. Taxonomy (GTDB): domain Bacteria; phylum Bacillota; class Bacilli; order Bacillales_A; family Planococcaceae; genus Planococcus; species Planococcus citreus. The sequence goes on along the minus strand of NZ_RCCP01000004.1, from coordinate 385,759 downwards.
GACCGGCACGCCGGTAATATCCAATAACACCACTTCTGCACGATGTTTGACGACACCGTCGAGCAGGTTTTCCATAATCAATTTCGCCCGTTCCGTATCAATCGTTCCGACGAGCGGCATGACAGAAACTTTGTCGAAAACCGGGATCAAGGAAGCAGACAGTTCCTGCAATGCAATCTTCTGCAGGCTGACCGTCCGCTCCCAGGTTTTAGAGTACGTGTCGATCATACTGTTGCGGATCGGCGTGGCCCAATTCGCAAATTCATGGATAAATCCATCCATGTTGTTTGGATGGATGGTACCGGCATCACGCATTCCTTCGTAGACGATTTCAGCAAAATGATCGATTGCTTTCGTCATGAACGTGATGGACCAGCCAAGGCGAACCACTTTCTCGGCAAAATCCTGCAAGCGGTTTTCATAGACCTGATGGCTTTCGAGAAGACTTGAAGTCATCAGCCCAGCGAATTCACGGCTCGTCTGGTTCACCATCTCTTCCGACATCACCTGGAAAGAAGGTTCGTCCTTCTCATCTCTCATCATTTGCTGCCATTCGGCAATGATGTCGGTCATGTTTTCTTGTATATATGTAGCCATTTGTTTGTTCATCTTGTCGTAAAACCCTCCCGGTGACCCTTGCAGCCACAATTTCATACTTGTCTATCCATTGTATCGGAAAACGAAGCATTTCACATCTTTTTTGATGAACCGTCCCAATTACGATGATTTTCTATACGAAAACACCCCGAGAAAAGCCATCTCGGGGTATTTCCATGGAGTATGTATGCTAAAATTTTACAAGTCCGACACTGATTTCCAAGGCTTCGTCCACCTTTTCCATCAACGCATCGTCCAGCTGTGTAATCTTATCGGTCAGACGCGATTTATCAATCGTCCGCAATTGTTCAAGCAAAATAACAGAATCACGCTCAAAGCCGTATTTTTTGGCGTTGATTTCCACGTGCGTCGGCAACTTGGCTTTCTGGATCTGGGCGGTGATCGCCGCAATGATCACTGTTGGACTAAACCGGTTCCCGATATCGTTTTGTATCACCAAGACCGGACGGGTCCCGCCTTGTTCGGACCCGACGACCGGTGATAATTCTGCGAAAAAAACATCCCCGCGTTTTACAATCAAGTTGTCACCCTCCGCTTACGAGTTGCACTGTCGTGTGCTCCGCTTCGTACTCAGCGTGCGAACATTCGCAGGCAATCGACAGGTTGATCTGCGACATTTCCACGTAGCCCTTGATCATCGCTTCCCGAATATGATATGAATCGTAGACATTTTTTGTTACCCGTTGAGTGGATACGTAGATGAATTCACCGTTCTCCTCAATGCGTTCATCTGAATGGGCAGTAAGCTCCGACATGAATTGCTTCGGCAACTTGACCACCACTTCTTTCGTCTTTGACTTCTCGTACACAGCCGACACCTCCGAAAATCCCGATCTCTGTCTAGTTTACCTTCTCATCTTACCATTGAATCGTTCGACTGAAAAGGCGATCCGGCATTTTTGGTGCCATTCACATAGACGCGCGGAACCCGCTTTGTCAAAATACAAGGGATCTCATAGGGGATTGTGCCCAGCTTTTCGGCCCATTCGTCGATCAAGACTTCCTCTTCCCCTTGGCGGCCGATCAATTGGACCGGTTCTCCGACCGGAAGCTGTTCTTTCAAGCGGATCATGCATTGATCCATGCAGATGCGCCCGACAATCGGTGCCCGCTCGCCGCGCACCAGCACTTCCTGTCCTTGCAAACCGCGCAACATACCGTCCGCATAGCCAACAGGAAGCGTGGCGATCCACTCTTCTTCTTCACTCCGGTAAGTAGCGCCGTAGCTGATCGTCGCACCCGGCTGTACTCTTTTTATGTGGACGATTTCCGTTTCCAGACCCAGTGCCGGCTCAAGCGCGATCGGCGAATGTTCGCCGACATAAGGCGAGGGCGCGATGCCGTAGAGCGAGATGCCGATCCGTACAGCATCGCAAGCGACAGATGGATGCATGAGTGCGGCCGCGCTGTTCGACACATGAACCATGACGCCTTCCGGCAATTGCTCCAAGACGCCATTCATACGTTCAACCTGCTGCTCAAAAAGTGTCGGGTCCTCATCGTCTGCTGCAGCGAAATGAGTGAAGATGCCATCGAATGAAAACTTTTCCGAAGCCAGTTTGGCAAATGCCACCTGCGCTTCCTCAGGCTGTATGCCAAGACGCCCCATTCCGGTATCGACTTTCAAATGGACGCGCAGCGGCTGCCCTGATACAGCGGATTTTTCAGCCGTCTCGATCCACTCGAGCGACAGAGCGGTAACGATGATATTTTCGCGCTGCGCGACAGGCACGAATGCAGCAGGTACTGCCCCCATTACGAGGATATCCTGTTCAATTCCCGCACGGCGCAATAACACCGCTTCGTCTGGCGTCGCGACCGCGAGCATGCGGACGCCGTGTTCAATGGCGGTGCGGGCAATTTCTTCTGCCCCGTGGCCATAGCCGTCCGCTTTGACGACTGCGATCACTTTGGCGTCGCCAGCACGTTTTTGGAATGCCGCCAGATTATTGCGGATCGCTTCTAAGTTGATAACTGCTTTTGTCGGTCGATACATTTCCATAGTCTACACATCCTGTTCATTCGGTTTGCAAAACAACTTGCGCGGCGGCAAATTCTTTTGAATGGGTGATCGAAACGAACCCGCATTCCGCACCGCGGAAAAACATGCCGGGTTTGCCATTTTCATCTTTTCTGATTTCCATATCCGAAAAAGGGCATGCTGCGCCGATTCCGGTGCCACGGGCTTTGGCGAATGCTTCTTTCGCCGCAAAACGCCCCGCCAAAAATTCGATTCTGCGTTTATTCTTCAATAGAAGATATTCGGCAAGCTCCGATTCGGTCAGGACACGCTCGCGGAATTTCGAAGATCTTTCATCGAGCTTGCGGATTCTCTCCAGCTCGACAATATCAAGACCGATTCCTGTTATCATAAAGGTTTCTCCTTTCATTCGCAAATGGGTAACGGGTATAATAAAGCTATGAAATTGAGGTGACCTTATTGTTTATCAGAAGAGAAAGCTTTTCACAGTACCTAAGAATGTATCCCGTCGTCTCGACCTTGATTGCGTTGAATGTCCTCATTCACTTGCTGACATTTTTGCCGATGCTTGGCGAATACATTTACTATTATGGGGTGGGGTCGAACTTCCACATCGCAAACGGCGAATGGTGGCGCTTCGTGACGCCGATCTTCCTCCACGGCGGATTTATGCATTTGCTGTTCAATATGTTCTCGCTGTTCCTGTTCGGGCCGGAACTTGAGCGTTTGACCGGCAAGATGCGTTTCATCACCATTTATATGCTGGCCGGGCTTTTCGCATCGGCAGCCACATATTTCCTGCAGCCGCTCGATTATGTACATGTTGGAGCAAGCGGCGCGATTTTCGGGATCTTCGGTGCATTCGGTGCGCTCGTCTATTACGGCGGCCGTGCGTTGCCGCAGCTCAAACAAATTATACTCCCGATTATCGTCATTAGTATAGTCATGACATTTGTGACGCCGAACATCAATGTCACGGCCCACATCGCCGGCATGATTACCGGTTTCCTGATCGGCCTTAGCTATTTCCACCCAAAACGCATCGTCAGCTGGCGCGCAAAAAACCGCCGCTGATTCTCACAAAAAACCGCCGCTGATTCTCACAAAAAACCCTCAGCCGAGTTCATTCGGCTGAGGGTTTTTCGCTGATTGCTGATCCATTGCCTGGCGCTGCCTGGACGGTTCATACCAGGCAAGAATGTGTTCGGCATCTTCCCGCGCCAAATTCGGCACGAGCGCCGTGGCTCCGAGCATGCCAGATTTGATCGTTGCATGGACAGACGCGACATCGCGGCGGCGCTGGAAAATGGTCCGCGTCACCGCAACCACTTGGATGCGTTTTTTCAGCATATAGAAGCGGTGCAGACTAATGCCGCGGAACTGCGCCGTCAATTGGCGGCCAGAGATGGCATAACCCGCTGAACGGTGCTGCCAGAGGCCAATGGCAATGATGACCGGCACGACCGCAGTAGCCCATAGGCCATAAGGATAGAAGAAATAGCCGAGCGCCGCGAATGCCGGAACGAGCCAGCCGATCGACAGACGGTAAAAGAACGGGCGGCTTCTTTTCGGCAAGCGGGTCAATTCGGGAGACCAGTCGAAATCGGGGAACAGTTCATCCAGGACTGGCTTCATCTTCTCTTGCTTCACCAGCGGGAACAAACGGATTTTCTCATCTTTATCGGCCAATGTGCCCCCCGCACTTTCGACCGTGACGTTGACATAGCCGAATAATTGGCGCAGCGGGTTTTGCGTCATTTTAATGCCTTGCACGCGGTTGAATGGCACAGAGACTTTTTTCTTCTCCAATAAGCCGCGTGTAATGTAGATCCGTTCATCATCAGCATGGATGGTGAATTGATAATTGGCAATGAGTGTCATGGCCACCGAAATGACCCACGCAAGCAATAGCCCGGCAAATACGGTCAATGCAACGACTAGATAGCCGAAACGCATGAACAGCATGACTTCTTCGTAGATTGCGTCGTAAGGAATCAATTCAGCAAACTGCGACAGGAATAAAGCGACACCGGAAATGACGACGCCGATCCCCCCGGAAGTCGTGGCGAGCACCAATAATTCCTTCATGCTCATCCGGTACAAGACGCGTGCCGGTTCTTCAGCGACTTCTGCTTGCAGCGGCTCTGCTTCGGCCGGCCCGTAGAGTTTTTCATCCCCCTGCGCCGCGTAGCCCCGCTTCGCCATATGCATTTCCTGTTCGATACGGTCGGCTTCCGCACGGTAAATGGCGGTCAGTTCTGCCTCCGACTGCCCCGCTTTTCCGGATCCTGCCGTTTCGACTTTGACTTTAACAAGCCCAAGCGGCCGGTGGAAAATCCCTTCCGTATAATTCAGGCTTTGAATGCGCTCAAACGGGATGTAGCGTTTCTTTTTGACGAACAACCCGTATTCGATCCGCAGCTCCCCATCTTCAAACCAATAGACAAAGCGTTTCCATTTGATGATGCCCGCAATCAGCATGAACAACAGCACCACGCCACCGATGAGCAGCGGCAATAAACCTTGCCAGCCTTGGTTGAACATGCCCGAGATCCCGTCCTCGCGGAATAAGTTTGCGCCGAAGATGATAACAAAAGGCAAGATCAATTCTTTTAAGCCTTTCAAGAAATTAATGAGTGCTGAAATCGGATGCAGTTTATAGCGCGTCTCAGACATCATCTTCCGCCACCCTTGCGAGCACGGAAATACGGGAGCGCAGTTCATCCGCTTCTTCTGTAATCAATGCTGGAATGGTATGGGTTGTCGCCGCAGTCGAAATGGAGATCTCCGACAGGTCGTATTTGCGGAGAATCGGTCCTTGTTCGGTGTCGACATGCTGGACGCGGACCATTGGCACAAGCGTCCGTTTGACGATGAACAAGCCGTGCTGCAATTCGATTTCCTGGTCGCGCACTTCGTAGCGCCACCTTTCCCAACGGATTTTCGGGAATAAATAAACGAATAGAAAAGCAAACAGCACTAATAATCCGCCCGCTGCGGCATAGATCCAATTTGGCCAGTCGAAAAAATATGTAAGAGTGCCTACACCGGCCAACAGCACTGCGACGACCACTGTCTCGATCATTCCATAGAGGCGCCAGACAGTCAGCCCTTTTCGAGAGATCCGGTTTTTCGGTTGATGGTTCATTATGTCATCTCCAATCAAGAGTACTCTCTTCATCTATACGTTTCATGAACCGGAACGTTTCATTTCATTGTACCTTATTCCGAAACGACAAAAAAGACGGAGAATCGACAGTTGCTGCCGGTTCTCCGTCTTGTTATCTTATTGATTGGATTTTAGGATTCGTGACGGCGAGTGCGTCCTGGACGCCCTCCGCCTGAAGGACGGCTTGAGCTTGATGACTCGCGACGGCCTTTGTAGCCACCGCCAGACGAGCGTCCGCCGCCGCCTTTGCCTTTATATCCGCCGCCGGATGAACGTCCGCCGCCTTTACCTTTGTAGCCGCCACCGCCACGTGATGGCAATGGGCGCTCTTCAGTAATTTGGACTGGAGCATCTTCCGGATCTTTCGTTAGCGTTTTAAGTGCTGCTGCAATCAAATCAACTGCATCGTGCTTGTCCAACATTTCTGTTGCAAGTTCACGATAGCTGCCAAGATTGTTTTTCTCAGTCATTGTTTCCAATTGTTCCATCGCAACACGCTGAAGTCCGATAACCGCTTCGTCAGCAGTCGGAGGAACTAGAGCTTCCATTTTCTTCTTCGTCGTTCTTTCAACGATTGACAAGTAGCCCATTTCGCGTGGTGTAACGAACGTTACTGCTACGCCTTTTTTGCCTGCACGGCCAGTACGGCCGATACGGTGAACATAGCTTTCAGGGTCTTGCGGGATATCGAAGTTGTATACGTGTGATACGCCTGAGATATCAAGACCGCGTGCTGCTACATCAGTTGCAACAAGGATGTCGATTTTGTTTGCTTTGAATTGCTTCAAAACAGACATGCGTTTCGCTTGGCTAAGGTCGCCGTGGATTCCTTCTGCAAGGTAACCGCGGAGGTTCAAAGCTTTCGCCAATTCGTCGACGCGGCGCTTCGTACGTCCGAAGACGATTGCAAGTTCCGGCTGTTGAACGTTCAACAAGCGGGAAAGGATGTCGAACTTCTCGCGTTCTACGGATTTCACATAGAACTGCTCGATGTTCTCGACAGTCATTTCTTTCGACTTGATTTTAACGATTTCAGGTGTCTTCATGAATTTTTCTGCGATGCGGCGAATCGGATCCGGCATTGTTGCAGAGAACAGAAGCGTCTGACGGGTTTCAGGGACATTCGACATGATTGACTGAATGTCTTCGATGAAGCCCATGTTCAGCATTTCATCAGCTTCATCCAACACGAGTGTATTGACGTTTTCAAGCTTCAGCGTGCGGCGGTTGATGTGGTCAAGCAAACGACCAGGCGTGCCGACGATGATTTGAGGGCGGTTTTTCAAAGCGCGGATCTGGCGGCCGATTTCCTGGCCTCCGAATACGGACAAGATGCGCACGTTTTTGTCTTTACCTAGGTTGTAAAGTTCTTCAGAAACTTGGATCGCCAATTCGCGTGTCGGTGCAATGACCAAACCTTGCACATTTCCGTCGCGTGTGTCGATTTTCTCGATCAACGGAATACCGAAAGCGGTTGTTTTACCAGTACCTGTTTGTGCTTGCCCGATAATGTCTTTGCCTTCCATGCCCAGGCGGATTGTGCCTTCCTGGATAGGTGTCGCTTCCTCAAAGCCCATACGTCTTACGGATTTCAATGTTGTTTCGCTGATGTTTAATTCTGTAAATTTAACCAAATTTTTTCAATCTCCTTTTGTCTTCATCTTATTTACAAATGGTACACATTTTAGATGAATTTATGACAAGGTCGAGCCTTTATTAAGAACTTTCACGTCGAAAATCATGCTCTGGAGTTTTAAGTCAGAGGGGATGTGTGAACAGGAAAAGCTCGGTCGTTGCCGAGCGGTCTGCACAGCGGGGGTTGTCTTCCCCATTAAGTAGAACAAACCGTTTATGCTCAAAAAAAACCTCTTCACGAAGGAAGAGTGTCTCAAAAATGTATCCATTGCTCTAAACAGAATAACACGCTTTACCTGCACATGCAATTGATATGCAAAGGTTCCAATTATCAGTTTACTGTCCCTGACGCATGAATTCCAAGGCTTTCGGAAACCATTCGGCAGCATCGTCGCTATAGCAGATCAAATGCTTGCCGGTCTCCGAGTGATAAAGATGCTTTTCTTTTGAACCGAGGTGATCGTATATATGCTGAGCCGCGGACGGCGGGACGACACTGTCCTTTTCGCCTTGGACGATAAATGCCGGTACATCGATCAAATGATAATAAGGTTCTACGGTCTTGACGACGCGCAGGAATTCAATGGTCGACCGGATCGGGGTATTGCGGAATTTGTATTCATAAAGATGGAACAGCGCATTTTGATTGATGCGCCTGCCGAGCACATCACGTATCGCTTCCCGAACTTCTTCCCGGATCTGTATCGGGCTGATGTATTTCACGGCCGCACTCAATAACACAAGCCGGTCGATTTTATAACGCATCGACAAGTAAAGCGCGATCAGCCCGCCCATCGAGAAGCCGACGATGATGACACGGTCAACTTTCGCTTTCAAGCGTTTCAGTGCCAGCTCCGCTTCCATCATCCAAACTTCCGCGCTTTGTGCACCGAGTTCGAGCTTTTCGCCATGCCCCGGCAATGTCGGAATCTCAATGACCCAATCCGTTTGCTCGTTCAAGTAATCGGCAAACGGCTCGACTTCAAACGGCCCGCCAGTAAACCCATGGATGCACAAGACGCCGGTTTTCATTGGCCGGTGAACGGTTCGATGACTTTTTCAAGCGCCATGCCACGCGAACCTTTGACGAGAACAGCTGTATCTTTCTTGACGTTTTTCTTCAAAAGGTCGATGATCGGGCCGTAATCGTCTTCGCTCCACAATAATTTCCCTTCATAAGAAGTGGCCAGTTTGTCATACAGCCATTTCATGCGCGGGCCATACAAGCAGACGCCTTCGAGTTCCGGACCGATCGAATTTGCCAGCTCCTCGTGGAAGCGCTGTTCGTGTTCGCCAAGTTCCAGCATATCGCCGAGCACTGCCCATTTCGTTTCTTTCATTGTCGTCTCACGGATGAAGTTCAGTGCCGCTTTTACGGAAGTCGGCGCCGCGTTGTACGCATCATTGATGAAGACCGCACCGTTATCAGCTGGGACCAGCTGCATGCGCATATCGGTCAGCGCAGCATTTTTCAACGAGCGGCGGATTTCTTCTTCCGTCAATCCAGCTTCTAGGGCAATTAAGATCGCAGGCAAGGTGTTTTTTACCTGATGTTCGCCAAGCACAGGGATGGCGAACTTCGCGTCGATGATGCCATTGACCAAGAAACTGCTGCCGTCTTCGGTCGCTTTAATATCAGTCACGCTCAATTCATTGTCCGGCCCGAAGCCGAACGATACCGCTTGTGTGAAATCTTCGACAAACGGCAGTAATAGCGGCTCATCGCCGTCGTAGAAAAGCTTGCCATGCTGTTCGAGCCCGGCGACGATTTCGAACTTCGCTTCGGCGATGCCTTCTCTCGATCCGAGGTCCTGCATATGCGCTTCGCCGATATTGGTAATGACCGCATAGTCCGGGCGTGCAAGCTCCGACAAGAACTGAATCTGCCCGAAGCCGCTCATGCCCATTTCGAGGACCACATATTTGGTGTCTTCATCCAACGACAGGATCGTCAGTGGCAGCCCGAGTTCATTATTAAAATTGCCTTGCGTTTTCTGGACTTTATAGTATGGCTTCAAGACGCTCGCGACCAGATCTTTCGTCGAGGTTTTGCCGTTGGATCCGGTAATGCCGATCACGGTCGCCTTCAATTCATTGCGGTAAGCGCGCGCCATTTCCTGCAATGCCTTTTCGCAATCGTCAACGATCAATAAAGGCAAATCGGACGGCGGCTCCGGTTCGTCGCTCTGCCATAATGCAGCAGCAGCCCCCGCTTCGATCGCATAGCGGACATATTTATGCCCATTGGCATTTTCGCCGCGGAACGGAATGAACAAATCGCCCGGCTTCAGCGTCCGCGTATTGATCGACACGCCAGTCACTTCAATCCCTTTTAAATTCGTCTTGATGTCCAGCCAATCGGCTATCTGTTCAATCGTTTTTTTCATAGGTTCTCCCCACTCAATCCATTTTAAATTGCAATAATTGTTTTTCTTCAAAACGTTCAATAGCAAGCGCGATAAGTTTCTCGATTAAGTCTGGATACTCAAGGCCGGTATGCTGCCACAACAATGGGAACATGCTATACGGCGTAAAGCCCGGCAAGGTATTGACTTCATTGATGATGATTTCATGTGCATCTGTCACGAAAAAGTCTGCGCGCATGAGTCCCGTACAGTCGAGGATCTTGAAAGCTTTTTTGGCGGAATCGACAAGTTCTGCATAAACCGCTTCCGGCAGTTCTGCAGGGATGATCATCGCCGTGTTGCCGTCTTTGTATTTTGCCTGATAGTCATAGAAAGCTTTCAACGGTTTGATTTCGCCTGCCACCGAGCATTCCGGCTCATCGTTTCCGAGCACGCCGACTTCGATTTCACGGCCGACGACGCCTTGTTCAATGACGATTTTTCGGTCGAATTTTAGTGCTTCCTCCACCGCGGCAATCAGTTCTTCGCGCGATTCGGCTTTGCTGATGCCGACACTTGAACCGAGGTTTGCCGGTTTGACGAATACTGGCCACGTTAACTCCTGCTCGACCTTATCCAACCACTGGTCCTGGCTGTTTTTCCAATCGCGGCGCAGGAAATAGACGTAAGGCGTCTGGTGCAGACCGGCTTGTTCGAACAATTGCTTCATGACCACTTTGTCCATGCCAGCGGATGAAGCAAGAACGCCGTTTCCGACATACGGTAAATTCATTACTTCAAGCAAGCCTTGTACCGTGCCGTCTTCTCCGTTCGGCCCATGGAGCAGCGGGATGATGACGTCGAGCGCCGGCTCTTTGCCAGTTGGAAGGAAACTGGAGATATCATTTTTACGTTCCGCTTCCCCTTCGATTTGAAGCTCTTCTATAGAAGAAACAGGCCCAGCTAAAGGAGTACCTTTTCGCCATTCGCCTTCTTGTGTGATGTAGATCGGGTAAACTTCGTATTTATCAAAATCAAGCGCTTTTGAGAATGCGCTCGCTGTTGTCAACGACACTTCGTGTTCAGCGGATTTGCCGCCGTATAAAAGCCCAATTCGTTTTTTCATTAGTGACCCTCATTTCGTTTTGCATATTGCTTAGTTTATCACGAACGTTGTCAGCCGAAAAATCTTTTTGTCAGCGGCTGTAAAATCGCACTGAATTAAGTTAGGTTGTAGAATTAGATAGCGTAAAAGAAAGTAGTTAAATCGCTCTAGGCGGACGCTTTCGGGCCCACAGGATGCGGGTCATGCAGCTGGTGCGACAGGACGTCGCGCTTCCAGCTGCCAGGGCATGGACTCAGCCTCTTTTTTCGCTAATGGTTTACTTTAAAACTCAGCTATTCCCTCAGCTGCTCTCACATTTGCGAGCAAATGCGTCGCAAATGAACAAGCTCAAGTACCTTTCGCTTATTCATTAGTCGCCGCCTTCCACTCTTTCGTCTGACCTATTTGAATAGGCATGTCACGAATCCTTTTAACTTTGGCAAATAAAAATGATACCCGCGTCTTACCAGGTATCATTTCCAGCCTTTTTGTTTTCGGTCGTAGACAATCCGTCCCGATAGCGGCTTGCCGATCGTTTCCCCGAGATCTTCCCAGAACTCATCCATGAAATCGATCTCGCCGACGGTCCGGACGTGGAGTTCAATCGTATTTTTCGTTTTTTCAGGGTCAGCCAGCGACAGCAGCACCCCTTCGCCCATGTCCATGCGCAATTTATGGAATTGCTCTTTCGGCAACTCCGGTATCAAGTCCTTCATCCGGCGGCGGAAAAAATGTTGGCCGTTCGTTTCTTTGCGGATGATTTGCGTAAAATGATTGGCGATCAATGCACCGAGTTTTTCCATGCGCCGGAAATAGATCTTGGTCCATTCCTTTTCCTCGCCCGCCAAATATACATACTCGTTTTGCAGCGTTGTGAAGAATGGGCTTTTCACCGGTTCTTTTTTATGCCCTAAGTAGAGAAGTTCCGCCTGCTCCTGCGCAGTCAGTGAATTCAATTGCTTTTCACTTCGAAAATCCACCCAGCAGAACTCACTTTTCCGGTTAGAGCGGGCCCTTTTCAATTGACTGTATTCTTCTCTTGTTGCGAAGTCCAGATGGGTGTGCATATTAAAAGAAGCTTCCTCATACGGATGCTTCAAAAGCAAAAGATTCTCCGGCATGTCGACCGCTTCGAGAAAATGCCCGAAGCCAAAACCGCTAAAAAGCGCCATCCGGTCCGCTTCGCTCACATAGATATATAAATGCTGTATGTAAAAATCCGTCTTCAACGGCTTTTTCTCCATGTGCCCCACTCCATTTCCTATCCCATTATACGGCTTAGGCGCCCGTTAGGAAACATTCCTGTTTTCAAATCGTCATTACTTTTTGCATGCGCACAAGTTTGGCATATGCTGTATAATGATGGGCGTTATAGATTAAGAAAAGTATGGGTGAATTGATATGCAAACTAACAAGAGCTTTTCCGATCGTTTCGATTGGTCGCTCACCTTTATATTGTTCCTGTTTTTCATCGTCAGCTTGGTCGCGATCTCTTCTGCCCAGACTTCGGGGCAGTACTTGACCAATTTCGTCCCGCGCCAGGCGCTATTCTATATCGTGTCGGCAGGGATGATCGCGGTATTGATGTACTTCGATACCGATCAATACAAGAAAATGGCGTATTATTTATACGGAGCGGGCATTTTGCTCTTATTCGCCTTGATGATCGCACCGGACGGGCAAGGCCAGATCGCACAGCCGATCAATGGCGCAAAAGCTTGGTTCCACACGCCATTCGTCAATATCCAGCCAGCCGAGTTCATGAAAACCTTCTACATTTTAGCGCTCGCAAAAATGATTTCTTCGCATCATGAACATCATTTGCTGAGCAACATCAAAACCGATTTATTATTGCTCGGTAAAATTGCGGCGATGCTCGCTGTACCGCTCGGCTTTATTTTGTTGCAACCCGACCTTGGAACGGCGCTCGTATTTATCGCCATTACATTGGCTATTGTGGTCGTCTCCGGAATCTCATGGAAAATCATCTTGCCAAGCTTTGGCGGCGTTGCGCTCATCGGCGTCACTTTATTGTGGATGACGCTTAATATGCAGGAATTGCTGGGACGCTTCGGTTTGAAGCCGTATATGTTCGAGCGGATCTACACCTGGCTTGATCCTTACTCCTACGCGGAATCGGGCGGCTATAACTTGATCGCTGCCTTGAATGCGATCGGTTCTGGGGAAGTGTTCGGAAAAGGCTATCAAGGCCGCCAAGTGTATGTGCCGGAGAACCACACCGATTTCATCTTTACCGTTATCTCGGAAGACTTCGGCTTTATCGGGGCAAGCGCCGTCATTATTTTGTTTTTCATGCTCATTTATCATTTGACGAAAATCACGATCCAGTTCAAAGATACTTTCAGCACCTATGTGTGCGCCGGTATCATCGCGATGATTACTTTCCACGTCTTCCAAAATATTGGCATGACAATTCAATTGCTGCCGATCACCGGAATTCCTCTTCCTTTCATCAGCTACGGTGGCAGTTCCTTAATTGGTAATATGCTGGCGCTCGGCGTCGTATTCAGCATGCGGTTCCATCATAAGAACTACATGTTCGACCGCTCAAGCCAAAATTCATAAGCAAAATAAAAAACTCCGGCGCATTGGGCGTCGGAGTTTTCTTATGAAGAATGCGATGAGGCTTGCGGCGGCTGAGGCAATGATAGGGTTTTGCTCAGCTCTACACGGGATTTTGTTATCTTCGCTTGGACGCCAAGTTTTGCAAGGTTTGATACAATGTTGCGGATCTCTCCATTTTTAATCATCCATAATCACCTCTTCGGGGAGTAGTTGTTGCTATTTGGACGTGTGCAGATCTCGCTGATGTGACTGTTCCGTTCGAAATAGTTGACTTTTCTTTATCTACGTATATAATACCATCATTTCAGAGTTTCAAACGTATCAATTTGATGACAAATGCAAAGCTTGAGTTAATCTCTTGAAGCTCATACCCCCTTAAGGTATACTCGGGGTGTAATCGAAACTGTTCACTTATCGATTGGATCAAGCCGGTGAACGATTCGCTATCCGAATAATTGGAGGGGTTTTGAATGAGTGAAGCAATCGAAGAAATGCCATCCCCAGATGCCTGCAGAAAAAGCCACCATCCTCCTTCGGTCAAACGTGATTTGACGAATCGGCTGAATCGCATCGAAGGGCAAGTGCGCGGCATCAAAGGCATGGTGGACCGGGATGTCTATTGCGATGACATCATCACGCAATTGGCAGCTACCCAGTCCGCATTGAACAGCGTGACGAAAGTGCTGCTCGACGGGCATTTAAAAGGCTGTGTCAAAGACCGCCTCGCTTCAGGCGACGAAGAGATCCTGGATGAACTGCTCGTCACTTTTCAAAAGCTGATGAGGAAATAATATAAAGGAAGCGATTCGCTTACCTTACAACAAGGAGGAATTTTTCATGAAAGAACAAGTTCATTTGCAAGTAAGCGGCATGAGCTGCCAACATTGTGTTAAATCCGTAGAAGAAAGCGTCGGCGCATTGTCCGGCGTTGAAAAAGTCGATGTGTCACTCGAGCAAGGCGCAGTGGATGTCACATATGACAGCGCGAATGTCGATGTCGCACAAATCGCCTCGGCTATTGAAGATCAAGGCTATGATGTAGCGGCATTAAGCGAATAACTGCGGAAACGCAGTTATTTTTTTCAAAACAATATACCCCTACAAGGTATAAAGGTGGGATTATACATGGCTACTAAGCAAACGGAATTGCCGATCACCGGAATGACCTGTGCCGCATGTGCAAACCGGGTCGAGAAAGGCTTGCAGAAACTTCCCGGCGTATCGTCGGCGACGGTCAATTTTGCAACCGAAAAAGCATCGGTCAATTACGATGATGAACAATCCAAACTGAGCGATCTGCATCAAAAAGTCGAACAGCTCGGCTATGGCATCCAGCAAGAAGAAGTCGACTTTTCGATCCAAGGCATGACATGCGCGAACTGTTCGGCGCGCATTGAAAAGGCGCTGAATCGAATGGACGGCGTTGAACACGCGACGATTAACTTGGCACTAGAAAGCGGCCGCGTTGTCTACAGTCCGGGAACCTTAACGCCTGAGGCTTTCGTTCAAAAAATCCAATCGCTCGGCTATGACGCCGTGCTTGAGCAGGACCAACAGGAAGCGACCGATTACAAGGAACAGGAAATCAAGAAAAAGACCCGCCTATTCTGGATATCTGCCGCTTTCTCGTTGCCGCTCCTATGGACGATGTTCAGCCATTTCACGTTCACGTCTTGGATGTACGTCCCGGAATTCCTGATGAATCCGTTCGTGCAATGGGCGCTCGCGACACCGGTGCAATTCTGGGTCGGCGCGACCTTCTATAAAGGCGCCTATTTCGCATTGAAAAACAAAAGCGCCAATATGGATGTATTGGTCGCACTCGGTACCTCGGCCGCCTATTTCTACAGCGTCTACCTGGTCCTCGCCAACCTAGGCATGGGCCACAATATGGGCTTGTATTTCGAAACGAGCGCCGTCTTGATCACCTTGATCGTTCTCGGCAAAGTATTTGAAGCGCGTGCGAAAGGCCGATCGTCCGACGCCATCAAGAAACTGATGAAGCTGCAGCCGCAGCATGCACTCGTCGAACGCGGCGAAGAATTCGTCAGTGTTGCGATCGCAGACGTCAAAGAAGGCGATATCCTGTTGATCAAACCAGGCGCTTCGATCCCTGTCGATGCAGCGGTTGTCTCCGGCAGTTCCGCCGTTGACGAATCGATGCTGACAGGTGAAAGCCTGCCGGTCGATAAGTCGGCTGGCGACGCCGTATACGCCGCGACCGTCAATGCCAATGGTTCGTTGAAAGTACGCGCCGATAAGATTGGCAAAGACACGGTGCTCTCGAATATCATCCGGGTTGTCGAGCAAGCGCAAGGGTCGAAAGCGCCGATTCAACGGCTTGCCGACCAGATTTCGGGCATTTTCGTTCCGATTGTCGTCGGCATTGCGATTGTGACGTTCTTGATCTGGTATTTCCTCGTCTCCCCTGGAGATTTCGGGTCAGCATTGACCAGCACGATTGCTGTGCTCGTCATCGCCTGCCCGTGCGCGCTGGGGCTTGCTACACCGACGTCGATCATGGCCGGTTCTGGACGCGCCGCTGAACAAGGCGTATTATTCAAAACGGCGGAATCGTTGGAGACGACAAAGCATATCGATACGATCGTGCTCGATAAGACCGGTACTATCACTAACGGCAAACCGGTTGTTACCGACTTTATCCCAGTGCCGGATGTCGATGCCGAACAAGTCAAACGGCTTGTTGCCAGCGCAGAAAGCGAATCCGAGCACCCCGTTGCACAGGCAATTGCAGACTTCGGGGCTGCAGGGTTTGCTGTCAGCAGATTCGAAGCAGTTCCTGGACACGGCATCAAAGCGCATGTCGATGGCCAGGATGTTTGGATCGGCAACCGCCGCTTGCTCGATGGCATTACAGTGGACGAACAAGCGGCCGAACGATTGGAACAAGATGGCAAGACCGCGATGTTCATTGCCATCGATGGAAAATACGCGGGCCTTATCGCTGTCGCTGACACGATCAAGGATTCTGCAAAAGCCGCCGTCGAAGAAATGAAACGCATGGGGCTGCGCGTCGTCATGCTGACCGGCGACCAGCAGCGCACCGCCGATGCCATCGCCAGACAAGTCGGCATCGATGAAGTCGTTGCCGGCGTCCTGCCGGCTGAAAAAGCAGGACACGTGGCGAAGCTGCAAGAGCAAGGGCGCAAAGTCGCGATGGCTGGAGACGGCTTGAACGATGCACCGGCACTTGCGACTGCCGATATCGGCATGGCTATGGGCACTGGCACTGCGATCGCCATGGAAGCAGCCGACATCACTTTGATGCAAGGCGATTTGATGCGCGTCGCGGATGCCGTCCGCATGAGCCGCCTGACCGTCCGCAACATCAAGCAGAACTTGTTTTGGGCGCTCGCCTATAACTCGGTCGGCATTCCGATTGCTGCTGCCGGATTCCTGGCCCCTTGGCTTGCAGGCGCCGCGATGGCGTTCAGTTCCGTTTCCGTTGTCATGAACGCATTGCGTTTGCAGCGCGTGAAATTAAATAAGTAAACGATTCCCAAAGCTCCCGGCTGCCATCAGGCAAGCGGGAGCTTTTTCATTGTCCATCTTTTTTCGGCTGCCGTTGTTCTGAGTGGCAAACAAGAGTAAAATGAAAACACCAGTCTTTGCAGAAAGCAGGAATTCCTTTATGAAGAAAACCATTTTATTGCTCATGTCCGTCCAGTTTTTCGTCTATCTTGGCTTCGGCCTAATCATTCCGATACTCCCTGAAGTGATCGTCCAGCAAGGATATGCGGACATCCACGTCGGAGGATTAATTACAATATATGCCCTCTCGTCCTTTTTCACCGCGCCGTTATGGGGCAGGTTATCCGACCGCACCGGCCGCAAAAAGCTGATCTTGGTCGGGCTTGCCGGATTCGCGCTCAGTTTTTTCCTGTTCTCGCTGTTTCTCGATAATCTTATCCTGCTGTACATGTCTCGCGTTATCGGCGGCTTGTTCTCGGGTGCGCTTTATACAGCCGTTACGGGATATGTTGCGGATATCACGACCGATGAAGAGCGCAATAAGTACATGGGCCTTCTCGGCATGTCGATCGGTCTTGGCTTCATTTTCGGCCCGGCGATCGGCGGCTTGCTCGGCGCGGTCTCCTTATCCTTGCCATTCACCGCCTCAGCTGCCCTTGTGCTATTGTTGATGGTTTATGCAAGCATCGTCTTGAAAGAACCGGTCCGCAAAGGCGAAGCAGTCAAACGCAAGCTGTTGCCAAAAGGCGCCAGCACGCTTTGGCATTACCGTATCCGTTATTTGTTCCTGTTCTCCTTCATGGTGACGTTCCTGCTCGCGGGCTTGGAGTCGACATTCCAATTGTTCCAGATTGACCAAATCCAAATTACCCCGCTCCAGCTCGGCTATTTGTTCATGGCCTCTGGCTTTGTGGATGCCGCGATTCAAGGCGGCGTTGTCCGCCGTGTGAAAAACGGCACCGAGACGCAATGGATCATCGGCGCACAGATCGTCACCGCGCTAGGCTTGGTGCTATTGCCGTTTACAACCAGCTTGGTGTTTGCAGGTGTCGCACTCAGCATCTTCACTGCTGGCAATGCCCTCGCGCGCACCGTGCTCGTCTCGCTCACTTCGAAAGAAGCGGGCGGCAAATACGGCACAGCGGCCGGCATGACTTACTCGATGGACAACCTCGGGCGCATTATCGGCCCGCTGTTTTTCACCTGGCTGCTCACGATGCAATCCGGCGCCATCTATTATCTTTCAGGCGGATTGGCCATTTTCAGCATCATCTTGATTGTCCTGTTCAAAGCTTCAAAAAAATCGTTGCGCTATACAGAACAACAAGCCGGCCAGACCCCGGCATAGGAAATCCCCAGACAGCTCGGCTGTCCGGGGATTTTTTCATAGATACAATAAAGCGATCCAAATGACATGGAGCGACAATATGCCGGCATACACAAAATTGGCAGCCAGCAGAAAGTAGCGCCAGACCCTGGACTCGAGCCGCACGAGCGGGGTGAAGAGGAATGCGGCAAGGCAGGCGGATAACAATAGCTTAACCGAAAAGATCGCAAGCGGCGTCAACCCGCTGAGCAAGGGATTCGCTTCCTCGATCGCTCCTGCCAACAGCCCCCAATAAGTTAAAAAACCATCCGCTAAATTCAATACGACCAATGTCCAGATCGGTTTCTTTAGCGGCGTTCTCAATTGCTCGGACATGTCACGCACCTCTCCTCCCTGTAAATTAATTTTTTTATGGATAAAAAAGACATTCGATCAATTGGACTGATCGAATGCCTGAAAATGCTTAATATGGCGTACCTCCATTGATGTGGAGTACTTGTCCTGTAACATAGGATGAGTCGTCTGAAGCCAAATAGACATATCCCGGGGCCAGTTCATCCGGCTGCCCTGGCCGCCCGAGCGGCGTGCCGCTTCCGAATCCTTCAACCTCTTCCGCTGGGAAGGAAGCCGGGATGAGCGGTGTCCATATCGGGCCGGGGGCGACTCCGTTAACCCGGATGCCTTCTTTTGCGAGCGATCCGGACAAAGCGCGGGTGAATGCCAGAATCGCGCCTTTTGTAGACGAATAATCAATTAAGCTTGGCTCGCCGCGGAATGCTGTAATGGACGTTGTATTGATGATCGATGCACCAGGTTTTAAATGGTCAAGTGCCGCTTTTGTCAGGTGGAACATGCTGAAGACATTGGTACGGAATGTTTTCTCCAGTTGCTCTGCTGTGATGTCCTTTAGCGACTCCTGTACATGTTGCTCTGCGGCGTTGTTGACCAGCACATCGAGTTTCCCGAATTTCTCGATCACTTGTGAAATGACTTGTTTGCAGAATGCTTCGTCGCCGATGTCTCCAGCGATGAGCAGGCATTTGCGCCCCTCTTTTTCGACGAGCTGCTTCGTTTCCTCGGCATCTTCGTGTTCATCCAAATAGGAAATTGCTACGTCTGCCCCTTCTTTTGCAAAAGCGACGGCAATGGCGCGGCCGATTCCGCTGTCGCCGCCGGTTATGAGTGCGGCTTTTCCTGGCAAACGCTGCGAGGCACCTGCCAGATTCCCTTGGAAATCCGGGTGCGGTTTCATTTCATTCTCAAATCCAGGCTGGCGCTCCTGATGCTGCGCCGGCACTTTTTCCACTTTGTCTTTCATCGTTCATCTCCGCCTTTCTCGGGTTTTATATCTCCTCCGCTTTTCCCTTTCTGCGTTCTCCTAAAACATGGAACTTCCAGGACGCAAAAAAACAGCCGCCTACTGGAAATAAGGCGGCTGTTGCAGATTCAGGACAAAACTTTATCAAATGGCTTTTCCGCAAGCTCGGGATAAGCTTCGCGAATGATGGCCGGGCGCATACTATAAGCCGTCAAGATCAAGAGGCATAGGCTGCAGGCCCATAACACATATTGAGCAGGCACCAGGTCATAGAGCAAGCCGAACAGTAAATAGCCAAGCGGCATCATGGCCATCGCCATCGATTCCAGGATGCCGAATACGCGGCCGCGGTATTCTTCGTCAACGTCTTTTTGCATCATGACCCCGATTGGCGTGTTGACGAAGACATTGGAGATGCCGAACGCCAGCATCAAGACGAGCAAGTAAATGACATTGCCCCAATAGGACAATCCGGCAATAAGCGGCAAGGAGACCGCCGCAAGGAGCAGCGACATGACGATGATAGCACGCTTGGAAAATTGCAGCGGGAATTTGACTTCTTTGCGCACCGAGAAATAAATCGATGCCAGCAGCATGCCGAGCGCAATCATCGCTTCGATGAAACCGAAATGCGTGGCCTGTACTTTTAATTGCTGGACGGCGATGAACGGCAAGCCAATCATCAAGGCGGAGAAGAAGAAATTCAATCCGACAGCCGTTGTGACAATGACGGTGATGACGCGGTTTTTCCGTAGATAGACTGCGCCTTCTTTCATGCCCTGCCATACGCCTTGTTTGTCTTCCGCAGACTCTGTTTCGGCGCGTCTTGTATAGAGCCGGAAGTTCATCGTCGCTTCGAGTGCCGCAGCAAGTGCATAGGCGATCACTTGGATCAGTAGGAAAACGTTCATCGACACAAAGCCGAACAGCATGCCGCCGATGACCGGCCCGCCGATCGTGGCGATGGCAAGTGCCGATTGGTTATAGCCCATCGCTTTTTGGATACGGTCCGGGTCGATCAAATTGGCAATGGAAGATGAAAAGGCGACGCTTGTGAACATGGAACTGACGGAAATCAATGCGGTCGCCGTGTAAATCGCTGCCAGCGACAAGCCGTTCGACATACTGTAGAGCAATAGCCCGCCGACGGATAAGACGCTCGCTGCCTGAGACAGCAGCACCACGGCTTTTTTCGGGTAATTATCCGCGACATAACCGGCAAACGGCGCAAACAAGGTCCGGGGCAGAATGCTGCAGATCAAATTGATGGCGAAACTGGCGGCGGAACCGGTCAAAGCCAGGACGTAGAGGCTGATGCCGAATGCGTAAACCGAACTGCCGAATGTGGAAATCAGTTTACTGATGGTGAACGTATACAGATGGTACGTAGCCTGTTTGATTTTACCCGCTTCGTTCATGTTACTCGCTCCCTTTTCAATAAGTTTAATTTAATTAAACAAAATATATCATGCTTTTATTCGCATTACAAGAAAAAGTTTAATATAATTAAACTATATTTTTAATTCCATTCCGGCGCGTGGCATCCAGCTGGTTTACAATGAAAGTGAAAATCACATTTTCAAAAGAATCGGCGCATGCATGAAAGCATGGCGCCACTAAATATACTAAAAAAGCAGGTGAGTTTATGGCATCATTGGGGGAACGGATTAAACAGATACGAAAACAGCAAGGCCTAACTTTGCAAGCACTTGCCGGAGATCAACTGTCGAAGGGCATGCTCAGTTTGATCGAGAACAACAAAGCGAATCCGTCGATGGAGAGCCTTTCCTATATCGCGGAGCGGCTTGGAATCGAGCGCAATGAATTGCTCCAGGAGATGCCAACCGCGGAGCTTCGCGCTTTGCTCGATGAAATTGAAGAAAAGCGCCGGAACGTTTCGGGCACAAGCGACGAGATGATGTCGGGCTTTGAGGAAATTGCAGAACGCATTCATCCTTACGTAGAGAAATTGCCGTTCCGCTACGAATCGGCGCGGCTGCTTGAAATCTACAGCCGCTGCTGCTATCAAACGAAACGTTACGATTGGAAACCAGCGTTCGACCGGGCGGAAGCGATTTATGAACAATTGCATTTGATTAATTCTGTCGCTGATCTTCATATGTTCCGAGCGCTGATGAAATTCACTGAACACCAGTACACAGAAGCTTTGGCATCGTTACAGGCTTCGCGGAAAACCATCGAAGAACAAAGCGGCGTTTTGGATCCGCTGAAAAAACTGGACTTCGATTATTATGAGTCTATCCTGTACTCCGCGACAGGCGATCAAAAGAATGCCCGCCGTTTGATGGAAGAGGCGATTGAATATTCCAGGAAACATCAGATTTTCTACCAGATCAATGCGCTTTACCGGCTTGCCGGTTTTGAAGCTTTGCTCGCAGGAGATTTGGAACGCAAAGATTATTATGTGGGGAAACTTAAACTTTTCGCGGAATTTTCGGATGATCCGGAAATCAACGCCTACGCCAATGCCATCGAAATCCACTACTTGAACTCTTTCACTCATGAATACGAAAAGGCAGACCAGCTGCTCGAGGAAACACGCAATCTGCTGGATGAAGAGGATTTTTATTTCCTCGAAAAAGGCAAGGCACTTTTCGGCATAGGTCGGATTGAGGAAGCGCTAGACTGCTTCAAGCAACACCGCATGAACAGTTTCATCCACCACCCGTATGATTTATCGATGCATTACGAAAAAGAAGCCTATATGGCCTTGATCTATGAACAATTAGACGAGCATGAGCAAGCGAAAATTTATGCCCAAAAAGCAAAAGAATTGATCGAACCGATGCCGGATCTGCCGTATAAACAGTTTATCTTGGAGACGCACCGGAAAATCTGGGGCAAAGCGGGCTGATCATCAATATCCATATAAAAACGGCAGGAAAAGATAAGCTCGAACTACGTGAGAGCTTATCTTTTCGATGTAATGCTCTGCATTGTTAAGCTAAAGCAATCACGAGAAAACGCTTCTTCAAATATTGAGACACGGCTTTGATGCTTGAATGCAGAAAAGGCAGGAGACCCGGGTCTCCTGCCTTTTCTTATTTAATTTCTTCGAAAGCTTCTTTAATATCATATAAACCAATGTCGAGGTCGGTTGTTTCGCCAGTGGCAAGTTTCGCGAGCTGCATGCCGAGATACGGTCCCGCCGTAAGCCCTGATGCGCCGAGTGCGTTGGCCGCGAAAAGCTGCGCTTGCCCCGGCACTTGCCCGATGAACGGCAAGGCGCTCAGTGTCGCCGGGCGAAACCCGGTCGCGGCTCCCGTAAACTCAGCTGCAGCAAGCCCTGGTGCGACGTCCAAGGTCTTCTCCAAGATATGAAAAATGCCGCCGGCGGTCAGTTTGTCGTCGAAACCTGTATTGTTCTCGTGTGTCGCACCGGCAACGATGCGCCCGTCCTCAAACGGCACGATGTATTGCCCGAACGGCACCATCGCAACCGGCCATTCGCCTGTTCCAGTGTCGGCAGATTGCAAATGCAAAATCTGCGCTTTTTGCGGAACGACTTTCAAGTGAAGCCCGAGCGGTTTGAACAGCTCCGCTGCCCACGCACCACCGGCAGAGATGATCCGGTCAGCAGCCAAGCTCTCCCCGTTCACTTCCACGCCAGTCGCCTGCCCTGCTTCGATCAGCAGCTTGGCGTCACCTTGGATGAACTTGGCGCCTAATCGCTTGGCGGAACGGATCAGTGCATCACGGATGGCGCTGCCGTCGACACGCGCCGCCCCGCTCACATACAAGGAACCGTAGCGATCGCCCGCATATGGGAATCTGTCCTTCGTTTGTTCCGGCGTCAATCGTTCGAGTTCGCCCATCTCGGGAGAACCCGCTTGGCGTTCGCGCGCTTTTTGTTCCATCTTATCGAGTTTCGATTCTTCGTGGATGCTGACGATGCCCACTTGTTTATAGCCGGTCTCTTTCTCCCCGAGCGCTTCGAGTTCCTGGATCAGCACGGGATAATAGGCGGCGCCATTCGAAGCGAGACGGTACCAGGCCTGGTTGCGCCTTTGGGAGATCCACGGGCAGACGATGCCTGCCGCCGCGCCTGTCGCCTGGCCGCGATCCGCACGGTCGATCAATGTGACGCTATTTCCTGCTTTCGCTGCGTAATACGCCGCGCTTGCCCCGACGACACCGGAGCCGATGATGATAATCGATTTCATTTTCTGCACCTTGCTTCCTTGACAATCTTCTTTCCATTCTATCGAATTGCGGCAGGAGACTCAAACACCGCTAGGATTTGAATTCTGCATAGCGGGTAAACCATTCATATGAAGAAAATCCAGCAGTCAATCGCTAAGGAGGAATCAATGTTTATGGAACGCAGCACTGAAACTGAGGCAATCATGCCGATGACATCGATCCGCAGCGGCTCGGGCATCGAAATCGCTCCGGATACGTATTGCTACACGACGAAAATCTCCAATGTCTTCTTGATCGGAAACCCCTCTATCAGCCCGCGCTGGGTATTGGTGGACGCTGGCATGCCGCATTCCGCCGAAAAGATATTAAAGGAAGCCGAGAAACGTTTCGGCCCGGATCAGCAATTGCAGTCAATCTTGCTGACACATGGCCATTTCGACCATGTCGGCGCCCTCATCGATATTCTTGAAAAGCACCCGGTCCCTGTCTACGCACATCCTGAGGAATTCCCGTACTTGACCGGAAAAGAAGATTATCCAGAGCCCGATTCCACTGTAGAAGGCGGAATGGTCGCGAAAATGTCCAAGACCTTCCCTGTAAAAGCCATCGATATTTCCGAGCATTTGGTCGAGCTTCCGGCAGACGGGAGCATTCCCGATTTACCGAATTGGCGCTGGCTCCACACACCCGGCCATACAAAAGGCCATGTCTCGTTCTTCAAGGATGTCGGCCGCGTATTGATCGCAGGGGACGCGTTTGTCACGGTCAAGCAGGATTCACTTTACAAAGTGATGCGCCAGAAAAAAGAAGTGCATGGCCCGCCGGTTTATTTAACGACCGATTGGCGCGCCGCCTGGGAATCAGTGTCCAAACTGGTCGACTTGAAACCTTCTTTCGCTGCCACCGGGCACGGCAAACCGATGAAAGGTTCTGTCTTGGCTAAAGGCCTCGTCGAGCTGGCAGATCATTTCCCTGAGGTCGCTGTTCCATCTTATGGAAAGTTTGTCCATACGAAATGAAAAATTAAAAGAGCGCTTACATAAGCGTTCTTTTTTTATTGCCCATAAAAGTTTTGAAACTTTTCAGAAATCACGTTTAGCATTTCCTGAATATGGGTATATATAATATGCACTCCCGCCTTTTTTTCAGGGAGGAACTAACGAACGGAGATGAACGACAATGACTAAACAAGTGCTTTTTGTATCAGACCATGGCGATCCTTTGGCAAAGCTCGGCGGGAAACAAGCAGGCGGCCAAAACAATTACGTCAAGCAACTGGCACTCGCTCTTGAAAATAGAGGGTGGCAAGTTGATGTCGTCACCCATTGGTGCGATGAAAATGCCCCACAAATTGAACATTTCGGCGAACACTGCCGAGTGATCCGTGTCGAAGCAGGCTATAAAGGATTCGTTTCAAAAAATGAAATGTACTCTATGCTTCCGGCTTTTTATGAAGAAATGAAGCGCTTATTGCCGCTTTCAAATTATGATATCGTCCACACCCATTATTGGCTGTCAGGATTGATCGGCAAGAAACTCAAAGAAGAGTTCGGCTTGCCTTACATCCATACTTCCCATTCGCTCGGCTGGGCTAAAGAAGAAGCGACCGGCACCCATGATGCCCGCCGCGAAAAAGCGGAAGAAACCGTACTCGCCCACAGCGACCGCATCCTGGCGACAACCAATACAGAAAAACAAGTGATCAAAGAAAACGTCCCTGCCGCTTCTCCCATCTCAGTAATCCCCATCGGAGTCGACGAGGCGTTCCGCGTCCGCGGCAGCCGTCATCATATCCGGAAAAAATTCGGCTACGAAGACCCTCTCTTCGTCTTTGCAGGCCGTCTCGAAGCGACCAAAGGCATTTTCACTTTATTGAAAGCCTTCAAGCTTCTTGCAGAAAAAAGCGGAGACCGCTATACGCCTGAATTAGTGATTGCCGGCGGCGAACCCGATGCGATCGATTCGAAAACAGGTTTGCCGAAAGACCCGGAACTGCGCCAAGCAGTGAAAGGCATCGAACAGCATGTCCGCTTTGTTGGGCCTAAAGATCAGGAGCAGTTGGCCTTGCTGTTCAACTCAGCTACCGCTACCATCGTTCCGAGTTTCTACGAATCATTCGGCATGGTCGCAGCCGAAGCACAAGCTTGCGGCAGTCCCGTCATCGCCTCGAAAGTCGGCGGTTTGAAAAATGTCGTAGAAGATGGCGTCAGCGGCTTGCTCGTTAAAGCACAGAACGAAATCGACCTGGCGATTGCCATGGAAGTGCTATCCGTCAACTCGTTGCTGGTTGAGCGCCTGAGCCGCCAAGCGGTGCGCATCGCCCGCAAAGATTTCAATTGGGAAAGCATTTCGAAAAAAATAAATACATTGTATGAGGTGATGATCCGTGAACGGAGCAACGCACTTGCTGGCGACCGACCTGGACGGAACCTTAGTCGGTGATAGAGCTGGACTGAAGGAGTTGCTGGACTTTTATGAGCAGCAGCCTTACGAAGTCGGCTTGATCTATATTACCGGCCGCCATCTCGCTTCGGCACGCCAGCTGATTGCAGATGAAGGGCTCCCGATTCCCAAAGCGCTCGTCACCGATGTCGGAACCGAAATCTATATGGGGACCGGTTTTTTGAAAGACGAACATTGGGAAGCCCATTTGATGGACGATTGGGCTCCCGAGCAAGTCGAAGCGCTAGCGAAGACAATCGACGGCTTGGCCCCGCAGGATTTGCCTGTGACAAGCCGGCGCTCCTACCATGTCACGGATGCACAAGCGGTCGAACAATTCCGCAATCTGCTCGAAGCAGAACAAGTGCCCCATAAGCTGATCTTCAGCGGCGGCAAGGATTTGGATATCCTGCCTCCGAATAGCGGAAAAGGCCAGGCGCTCCGCTATTTATTGGAACGCCATGAAATTTCCGATGCTAAACTGCTGGTCGCGGGTGATTCCGGAAATGACTTGGAAATGCTGACGCTCGGCTTCCCTTCCGTCATCGTCGGAAACGCCCAGCCGGAACTCAAAACCCATGAAGAACATCCGCTCATTTTCCGCGCGAATCGCCATTGCGCCGGCGGAATTTATGAAGCGTGGAACCATTTTCATGTAGACTGAACCCTTTGGAGAACTTGTTTCTTCCAAAGGGTTTTCTTGTGGTGCTATGGGTAATCATTTGTTTTTTCAGCCATTTCGTTTATATTTAGTAGGAAGACATTTTACGAATCAAGTGGGCCTCGCCCATACATAAGCACGTTTAAAATCCACATAAAGGAGGACTGAAGATGAGCAAAGTCGCCAATCTGCAAAAAGAATCACTCGCGATGCTGAAACAAACGAGCCGGACCTTTTTCATTCCGATCAGCTTTTTGGATCCTGTCCTGAAAAAAACCGTTGGCTCCGCCTATTTGTGCATGCGCGCAATCGATGAAATTGAAGATCATCCCGAGCTTCCAGCTGAAGTGAAAGCGTCTCTTCTGCGCTCCATCCAACATATGCTCGAAACCGATATTGACGAGATGGAATACGCGGCACTCGTCGCCCCATACGCGGACTATTTGCCATCCGTGACGATGCGGCTTCCAGACTGGGTCGAAGTATGCCCGCCCGAAATCCGCGGAAAAGTTCTTGAATCGACAGCCATCATGGCTGGCGGCATGGCCAAATGGGTCGAAAAAGACTGGGTCATCCATACGCGCGAAGACCTGGACGATTACACCTATTATGTGGCTGGGCTCGTCGGCGTCATGCTTTCCGATCTTTGGAGATGGCATGACGGCACTGAAACCGATACAGAACTCGCCATCGGATTCGGCCGTGGTTTGCAGGCCGTCAACATGCTGCGCAATTACGATGAAGATTATGAACGCGGCGTCACGTTCGTCCCGGACGGCTGGACGCGCGACGATATGTTCAGCTACGCACGCGAAAATCTGTCGCAAGCTGACCAATATGTAAAATCCATCAAAAATAAACGCATCCTCATGTTCTGCAAAGTGCCGCTCGCCCTGGCCCACAGCACCTTAAAAGCTCTCAAGTCCGGCAAGGAAAAAATGAGCCGTCAGGAAGTCGAGGGCATTGTCGAACAATTAAAAGAAGAAGAACGCCTCAGCTAAATAAAACTGCACTCGCATCCGCAGAGTGCAGTTTTTTTGTAGTCAATGAAGCAGGGAGCCAGCTAATGACAATAAAATTTATAATAAGGAAATAACATCCACCTAACTCTTTCTTTCTTTCAATTACACAACTAGTCTATACTAGAGGCAATAAACAATTATCCACAAAGGAGAATGGCCATGACCGTCACCATTATCAGTGTGTTGACTGCTGCAATTTTCATCTTGAATATTTTCCTTGCAGCAGCGCTGGTGTTTTTGGAACGCCGGGATGCTTCCTCCACTTGGGCATGGCTATTGGTTTTGTTCTTTATCCCGATTGCCGGGTTCTTCATTTACCTATTGCTCGGGCGTAAGTTGCGGCAAAAAAAGCTCTTCAAATGGGAAGAAGGCCGCAAACGGATCGGGATCGAAAGCCTGATCGCCCATCAAATGAATGAAATCCATGATGGCACTTTTCCTTTTCAAGATGTCAGCACGAAAGATTACAGCAATTTGATTTACCTGCATTTGCGCAATAACGGTGCTTTGTTGACCCAAAACAATCATGTGAAAATCTTCAATGATGGCCGGGAAAAATTCGATGCCCTCATTCGCGATATCGAACAGGCACAGGACCATATTCACATCCAATATTATATCTTCCGGCTGGACCAGCTCGGCAATCGCATCATGGATGCTTTGCTCGCCAAGGCGAAAGAAGGCGTGAAAGTACGCCTGCTATACGATGATATGGGTTCCCGCAGTTTAAGCAAGCGCCATTTCAAGGAATTTTCAGCAGCTGGTGGCGAAGTGGAAACCTTCTTTCCTTCCATCATGCCGATCATCAATCCGCGGCTGAACTACCGCAACCACCGCAAAATTGTCGTCATTGACGGAAAGGTCGGCTATATCGGCGGTTTTAACGTCGGGGAGGAATATCTCGGGCTCAACCGCCGCTTCGGCTATTGGCGCGATACGCATCTCCGCTTGGAAGGAAACGCGCTTTACCCGCTCCAGACGCGCTTTATCCTCGACTGGAACCAGGCTTCCGCGCGGCGTGACATCGTGTATGATGAAGCGTACTTCCCTCCACAACCCGAAGAGGGCTCGACTTCGATGCAGATTGTCTCCAGCGGCCCGGACGAGGAATGGGAACAGATCAAGGACGGCTATTTAAAGCTGATCCATTTGGCGCGCGAATACATTTATATCCAAACGCCGTATTTCATTCCGGATGCGAGTTTCTATGATGCACTGCGGATTGCGGCGCTGTCCGGTATCGATGTGCGCATCATGATCCCGAATAAGCCGGACCACCCATTTGTCTACTGGGCGACATATTCCTATGCCGGTCAAATGTTGCGGGCCGGAGCCCGGGTGTTCATCTACGATAATGGCTTCTTGCATACAAAAATGATCGTCATTGACGACGAAGCGTCGACGGTCGGTACAGCGAATATCGATGTCCGCAGCTTTAAGTTGAATTTCGAAGTGAATGCCTTTATCTATGACGAGAAGGTGTCGATGGAGCTCGCTGATATGTTCAGGCAAGATACGGAATTGTCGTCAGAGCTGACGTATGAGATGTACATGGCGAGAACCCGCATGATCAAATCGAAGGAATCCATCGCCCGCCTATTGGCACCGATTCTGTAATCAAACCCGTGAACGCCCTTTCTATATGGAAGGGGCGTTTTTTCGTTTGGTGAGTTGCATATATGGTGGATTCTTTTCATCGGAAAATGATAGAGAAAATGTATGGAGGTGGAGATTACGCTCCAGGGAGGACGCTTGGGGCTCGCAGGATGCGAGTCATGCAGCTGATGCGACAGGACGTCGCGCTTTCAGCTGCCCGAGGGATGGGGCGGGTGTTGAGCCAATGTGCTGCAAAGGACGCAGCACATTTGTCTCGCCAGCCCGCGCAGTCCCCCAGGCGTCGCCTCCCTTCCGCTTCATCTCTAGTTTTAGAGAGGCAATGAAATTCATCACACATTGAAGTAAGTATAAAAAATTTTGGTCAGTTTCGTAACTCAAAATTAAATAGCCACAGCAGTTTCATAACTATCAAGTCTAAATAAGCGTTCTCACAAGTTGATGAAGAAAACCAACAGTGACACGTCTTCGCACTCAATATTCAATGAAATCTAAAGCCGATCGGCGCACACGGGCGAGCCGGAGCCATAAGACAAGTGCTCTTCTTGGCTTATGGTGGGAGGCATGCCCAAAGCGGGAGGCGACTATCTCACGATAAAATACTCAACGAACGTTTCACCTCACTATCAAGTCTAACTAAGCGTCCCCGTCAGTGGATGAAATTAACTAACTGTGAAACGTCTTCGCACGCAACATCCAATGAAATCTAAAAGCCGAACCGCGCACAAACCCGTGCTCAACTTTCGCTTTGCTCAAGCATCGCAAAAAAAGAGCTGCTCCCACATCTGCGAGCAGATGCGTCGCAAATGAATCGGCTCAACTTCCTTTCGCCTATTCATTGGCTAGCCGGAGCAATAAGACAAGTGTTCTTCTTGGCATATTGCGGGAGGCATGCCCCAAGCGGGAGGCGGCTATCTCGCGATGAAACACGCAATGAATAACAAATCTCGCTTTCATGTCTAACTAGGCTTTCTCTAAAACAAAAAACCGGCCGCTCTCCCTTTCAGGAAAACGACCGGTTCTATTTATTCGTTGCTTAAATTCCCAAATATTCTTCCAAGGTGATGTTTTCGTTGTAGATCGCGGTGGCGGCTTCTTTTCCGACATAGCGGAAATGCCAGGATTCGTGCATATAGCCGGTGATCTGTTCTTTTCCTTGCGGGTAGCGCAGGATGAAGCCGTAATTATGGGCGTTTTCTTTTACCCATTTGCCCCCTGCCGTGTCACCAAAGGAAGAGGAGGCCCAGTGCTGTTCCTGGCCGGCTTCGCCGATATCAAAAGCGAGGCCTGTCTGGTGTTCAGAGTAGCCAGGGCGTGCGCTGTAGCGGTCGGCTGCTGCTTGGCCATCTTTGGCGACATAGCCTTCGTACAATTGTTTTTGGCGTGCAAATTCGCGGTATGTGCTGAAGGCGACTAATTGCAAGCCATCTTTGGCAGCTGCTTGTGCCATCGAGTCAAATGCTGCGCGGGCCTCCGCGTTTTCGCCAGGTGCATACGTTTCAGGCAGCGGGTGCTGTTTATTCGCCAGCAGGATGCCGTTCACGATTGTAGGTTCTGATGGCAATTGGTCGATCTCCGGATAGACAGTGGCGTCTTTCGGTGCTGGTGCAGGCGTTTCTTCTTGTGGCTGCTCTTCCGGTTGTGTTTCAGGCTGTTCGGTTTCTTCTGTCGCTTCTTGTTCTTCTTTCACTGCCGGTTCCTCCTGTTCTGCCGGAGCTTGCTGTTCGGTTTCTGCCGGTTGTTCGGTAAAGGCCTGTGCCAATGCTTTCATGCTTTCTTCTGTATCCCAATTATGCATAGAGAGCCAGACTGCGGCAATTGCTGCCCAGATTGCTGTCATTGCGATCACCATCCATTTTATATAAAATTTCTTGTCGAATTCGTTTTTCTTTTTTGTCGATTTCATGGGCTGGCCAACTTTCCTGTCAATTCCTTTTCCATTCTATCATTTTCTTTCAGGAAATTCCCCTGGCGCGAAAATATTTCGGTATACTTTAATCAGACTTCTGGAAAAGAGTGGAGATTTATTTATGCACAATCAAAAATGGCTATCATTGAACTTTTTTGCGTTTTTCTTTACATGGGGCGTCTTTTTGCCTTACTGGACTGGCTGGCTGACAAATGAAAAAGGGCTGAGCGTTTCGGCGGCCAGCGTCATCATGGGGACCGGCATGGTCGCGCGGTCGTTGTCGACTTTGTTTTTCTTCCCACTCCTGACGCGGCTTTTCTCGCTTGGGCGCTTGATGCAGATTCTCGCCATCGCTTCGTTTGTGGTAATGGCGTTTTATATCCCGGCCAATTCCTATACCTTGCTGTTCATCATCACATTTGCGTTCAGCTTTATCTATCCGAATCTATTGCCTGCGATGGAAAGCGGCGCGACCGTATTGATGCAGACCGACCGCATCCATTACGGAAAAAGCCGCTCGTACGGATCGCTCGGCTATACGATCGCTTTATTGATCGTCGGAGCAGCGACCGCTGTCTGGCAGGAAAATGCGATTTTATGGATCATGCTTTTGGGTTTGCTGTTCATGGCGGTCACTCAATCGCTTGCTTCTCCGGTCCCGCTGCAATCGAGGCCCGCACCGCGAACAAAGAAAGGGCCGAGCGCCACGGCGGAGTTGCTGAAATCCAAAGGGTTTATGACAGTCCTATTAATTTCCATCCTGCTGCAGGGAGCGCATGCGTCGTATTATAATTACGGCTTCATCTATCTTCAGGATATCGGCGTCAATAGCTTTTACATTGGCCTGATCTTGAATGTGGCCGTGATTTTTGAAATCGTCTTTTTCGTCAAAGCCGATACATTATTCGAGAAATGGTCTGTGTCGTCGATGTTCTTGCTGGCGGGGATCGGCTCAACCGTCCGTTGGATCTTGATTTTTCTGTTCCCGTCGGTCTGGGTGTTTATTTTGGCGCAGACGCTTCACGCTTTGTCTTTCGGCGTCGCGCATTTCGCTTTTATCCGCTATATCTTTAAAAAGCTCGACCCACTCAATATCCCCGCAGCGCAAGGCATGTACGCTGCACTCGGCATGAGCTTGAGTGTCGCACTTTTGACTTTCGCGGGCGGCTACCTATACGAAATCGCCCCGGGCTATTCATTCCTTGGGATGGCGGCGTCTTCGTTCCCAGCCGTAGTGCTGGTGTTGTTGACACGCAAACGCTTTGCTTATTAAAAATATTTAAAAATAATGTTCTGACCCCCTTAACGGCCGCCACTGCTGCGAATACTTTGGCATAACTGTTAAGGGAGCTGGGAATTTTGAAAGAGATATCAAAGCATGACCTGCTGACCCTCATGAGTCAGTTGGACTTTCTTCTGGAAGAACGCAAAAAAGATAAACACCATCATACAGAAACAGCACAGGCTAATTAGCCTGTGCTGTTTTTTCATTAGATGAAGATCGTGCCCAGAACGACGAAGAACAAAATGCCGAAAATGATCGCCATGCCTTTCATCCATTTCGCTTCGCGGTCCATGCCGCGCTCTTTCATTTGTCTATAGCGGAACGTGTTCGTCAAGACGAACAAGAGCGTCATGAACAATACGGCGATTTCCATGCTGCCCATGAACAGGAAGCCGATCGCCAATATGCTGAGTAATAAAATCAACACGCCTTGCAAAACCTTTGGATTCATAATAATCTCTCCTGAAAAAAAAGCCGGCAGTTGCGCCGGCTTTTTTGTTTATTTGTTCTTGTCGGCTGTTTCAGTTTCTTCAACAGCTTCCAACGCTTTTTCCGGATGTTCCGAATAGAATTTCCGGCCGATGAATGTCTGGATGATCAACAAGATCCCGCCGACTGCCCAGTAGACTGGCAGTGCAGCCATCGATGTGAACGAGATGAACATGATCATGATCGGAGACAGGTAGATGAAGAATTTCATCTGTTTCTGCTGCTGTTCCGGCATGGTCCATAGCGACACTTTCGCCTGGAAGAAATACACCGCACCCGCAATCAGCGTCATGGCAATATCCGGCGAACCGAGGTTGAACCAGAGGAATTCATGCGAACGCACATCGGGCGAATAGAGAATCGCAAAATACAAGCCCATGATGATCGGCATCTGGATGACGACCGGCAAACAGCCCATATTGAGCGGATTGACGTCATGTTTCTTATACAGCCCCATCATTTCCTGCTGGAGCTTCATTTGCTCTTCTTTATCCTTTGTTTCCTTCAAGCGCTTCTGGATGTCTTCCATTTCCGGGCGCATCTTATCCATCTTCACTTTCATGCCTTGCTGGCGCTTATACGTGCGCAGCATGAACGGCATCAAGACGAGGCGGATGATGATCGTGATGACCACGATCGCCATGCCGTAGCTTCCCCCGAAGAGGTTTCCTAAATAATCGAGCGAGAAATCAAATGGCGCTACAAAAATCGTGTAGAAAAATCCTTCTTTGTTTTCAACTGCTGAACAGCCGCTCAAGAAAGCGATCGTTGCCGCAAGCATGAGCAGTAATGTAAGTTTCTTTTTCACGTTTGTCACCTTCACCTTTTTGGACTACTAAGAAGTATAACGATATGGCCGCAAAAATTCAATGCACTGTCCCGGGACTGGCTGCTTTTTTCATTTCTTGTGACAAAAATTAGGCATAAGAAAAAAGGAGAATTGCTTCTCCTTTACTTGGCATTCGGCAAGGTATAGCGGAAATAAGGAATATGCTGGCTGTCGCGGAATTGCTTTGGCGTCACCGAGGTATATTTTTTGAAGATCCGCGTGAAATAGCTCTGGTTGCAGAAATGGAACTGCTTGGAGATTTCCGAAATCCCTTTATTGGAATGGCGCAAATAATATTGCGATTCTTCCACGCGCCGCACATTCAAGTATTCCACCAATGTAATCCCTGCATGTTCGCGGAAAATGCGCGACAGGTGACTGGTCGAAATATTGAAGTGTTTGGCGATTTCCTCTACCGACAAATCGCGTTCGACTTCGTCGTTGATGAAAATGACGACTTTGTTGACGGTTTGGTGGCCGAATGACGGCTGTTTGCGTTCCGAGATGATCGATGTGAAAAACTCGATCAGTTCATCAGCAACATACATGAATTCCGAATCGTTCATATGCTTATCGACCAATTCGACACAAGCTGCATTGAACGCGAACGCTTTTTTCGGCGGTACGCGCATTTCATACAATTTACGTGCCATGACGGACGATAAAATGATGTAATAATTGCGGACGGTACGGATGATGTCTTTTCCTGCATGAAGGGCGAGCATATCAATCAATTCACGCAATGTTTCTTTGGCACGGTCTTTCTCCAGGTTGTGGATTTCGTGCATCAATTGAGTTTCCACTTCAAAAAAACGTTCGAGCCCCTCCAGCTGCGCGACGTTTTCTGTTTCGTTCATAAAGATTCTGGAAATCGTTTCCTGAATGGATGGTGTTTCGAGTATATTCATCTTCTCCCCGGCTTTCTATGTAAAAAATTTAACGAACTTATTCATTTAATGAACTGCTTGAATAAATAATAATAATAGCGTTTTACAGATAAATTTACAAGTTTTTAAGTAAATTGAGCTAATTTATTTTTCAAACATATGACATCGGTAACAGTTAAAACCAATTATACACTTAACTGTACGTTTCAGCGACGAAAAAGTTCCAATTTCCAATGTTTTTACAAAAAATTCAAAACAGGCCGTCGATGATACACGGCCTGTTCTGTGCTGCATTTATATCCGATTGAATGTGCCCTGGGACATTTTTAGTCGGTTTCCCCAGGAACGACCGCCCGTATGTGGCGCGGCATGATTTCAATATCAAATGGCGTGGTGCTGCCTTCATCGCCGTCGATATTACACGACAAAGGTTCGCTCGTACGGATCGAGACCCGCTTCGTATGGATGGCTTCCACCGACGGGTCTTCTTCGAATTTGCCACGCACCAAAGCCGTCGCCATGCGGACAAATGCCGGAAGCGCAGCATTTTCGACAATATACAAATGGAGCAGGCCGTCGTCGGTCAATGCTTCCGGCGCCAGCTTTTCAAACCCGCCCACCGAATTGGTCAATGCCACCAGGACGAGCTTCGCCTCCCCTTCCCAGGTGCCGTGGTCATGTTCGATAACGAATGTCGTAACTTCATCGGAAGTGACTGCTTTGACTCCTTCGACGAAATAAGCAAAAGCCCCGAGCTTGGTCTTTTGTTCAGGCTCCACTTCATAGGTGGATTCGGCAATTTCACCGATTGCCAGGATATTCATGAAGTATTGATCCCCCACTTTTCCGATATCCACGCGTTTTTCACGTCCCGTTTTCAAACCTTCTATCGCTTCTTCCGGATCCAATGAAATGCCGAGCGCACGGGCGAAGTCATTGACTGTGCCGAGTGGAACCAACCCGAAAAGCGGTTCATGTTCTTTTTCCGCCAAACCCGACACCGCTTCGTTGATCGTCCCGTCCCCGCCCATCGCCACAACGAGGTCATAGTGCTTTTCGCAGGCTTCTTCAGCAAAGAGCGTGGCATCTCCGGGGCCTGTCGTTTCACGCGTATCGGCTTCATAGCCCATCTCGATTAATGTCTTTTCCGCAAAATCTTTATAATCTGCCGCTTTTTCCTTCCCTGAGGAAGGATTCCATATGAACATCGCTTTTTTCATCTTTTCCCCTCCGGTGCTATAATAAGGTCATGTATTTCAATACCCTAAACATCGCGGAATGTAATCCACCTTGCCGCATTTATTTCATTCCAATCAGGCGCCTGCTCCGGCCCTGGTGAAAATGCGCCGCTAAAGTTGGAAGTGCTATACATCATCACATCTTAAAGGAAGTTGGGGACCCCCTTGCGCTTTTTCATCTATCTTATCATCTTCTTCGCATTTTTCGATTTATTTGCTCAATTGCCGATCATCAGCCCGTTTGCCGTATCACTCGGTGCGGGACCGTTTTTGGCAGGGCTTGCTGTCGGGATGTACTCATTGTCGAACACATTCGGCAATATCATCTCAGGTATCTTCTCCGACCGCAAAGGGCCTTTTGCCATCTTGCTGACGGGGCTTGCTTCGACAAGTGCGGCGCTGTTCATCTACGGTTTGGCGGACGGCCCTTACAGCCTCCTCGCCATCCGTTTTTTACATGGCTTAGCGGCCGGGTTGACGGTACCGGCCGCGTTCACTTATTTAGCGAACCGCACCGACCATAGCCGCCGCGGTAAAAATGCAGCGATTTCCGGCGCCTTCGTCGGGCTTGCGGCAATCATCGGCCCCGCTTACGGAGCGATTTATACAAGCCGCGGCAGCGTCCCAGAGACCATGGCCGTCACGGGCACCTTGATCGGCTTGCTCGCGATTGCTGCGTTCTTCCTGTTGCGGACGCATCAAGTGAACAAGCAAACGGATCGTTCACCTGCCAAACGTCCAGCTTTCCAATGGAACGCGGGGCTTTGGCGATCGTTTTCAGGCGCATTCTTCCTGATGTTCTCCCAAGGCGTGCTCGCTTATATGCTGCCGCTGAAAGTGGAAGCGCTCGGGCTTCCCACTCAATTGAGCGGCTTATTGCTGAGTGCATTCGGTTTAGCGGCCATCCTGGTCTTCCTATTGCCGATCAACCGGCTGTTCGATGCCGTGCGCCCGATCATCACGTTAATCATTGGCTTTGCGGTCATGGGCACTTCGTTGTTCGCACTCGCCAATATCTCAACAGAACCGCTATTATATGCGGCAATGTGTACGTATGGATTCGGTTTCGCGCTGTTGTTCCCTTCGATCAATTCCTTATTGATCGATGCTACAGAACCCGCATCAAGAGGGCGTGCTTACGGATATTTTTACGCCTTCTTCTCCATCGGCGTCGTCGCAGGCTCTGGAGTCACCGGGGCTTTGGCACTCACTGCAGACGGCGGTTTCCTGTTCAGCGGCTCGCTATTGCTGTTGATCGCTTTGGCCAATTGGCTGACGCTCAAACGCTGATTTTCTTGGCCATGAAAAAGACCGCCTCGGCACAGGTGCCAGGGCGGTCTTTTAAAGTTTACAGTTTATCGGTATTCAAACGCGGCTCGGCTGAAACCGAATCGGTATTCTCTGATTTTTCTTCGCTATCATCGTTTGACGAAAGCTTCACATCGTCGTTAGCTTCCTTCTTTTCTTTCTGTTCTTTTTCATTGTAGTACTGGACAGTTGCTTGTGTGCCGCCTTCTGCTGTCATCTTGTTTTCCTGCAGGTCGGTCTTGTCCAAGCCTTCAGTCTTTTGGTCTTGCTGATTTTTGTTCTGGTCCAAGTTTTGGGATTCCATATACTCGTTCACCTTCGCTTTCACGTCATTAAATGCAACAGTTGCTTTCTCGCGGTTTTCCGGTTTTTTGAAATATGCGTATGCACCGGCTGCTAGCCCTGCCAAAAGCAGGCCTCTGCCGCCACCTTTTTTCCTAGCCATTTGCAGCACTCCTTTTACTTTTCTTGTTATTCCTTGTTTACCCTAATCGCCTAAAGCTAATCATGAATCATCCAGCTGTTTCGGCCGCAGATCGTTTCATATCGATATGCGGGATGCCATCCTCATCGTAAACTTCCGAAATCGCTTCAAAACCGAATGAGCCATAAAAATCTTTCAAATACTCTTGCCCTTGCAATTGGATCTCGGGTTCTTTCCATTGTTCGTCAATATAGCGGATCGAGCGCTCGAGGAGTTCTTTTGCCAGCCCGCGGCCACGCGCCTCTTTCCGGACGATGACGCGGCCGATCGATGGCGCATCGTATTTTTTCCCTGCCGGCACCAGCCGGGCATAGGCAAGCACCTTGCCGTCTTCTTCATACACGATATGGGTCGAGACTTCATCCAAGCCGTCCAATTCCGGATACGGGCAATTCTGTTCTACAACAAATACTTCGACACGAAGCTTCAATATATTGTATAATGCTTGTGCTGTGAAATCGTCAAATTGATAACTTTTCCACGCCATAATCAATCGCCTCCTGTGATTTCATTATTCCACATCAATGGCTATTCAGGCTAGAGTTTGATATGATAGCAAAAATAATTCCAGAGGTGATCGCATGATTCGCACAGGTACACCGGCAGATATCGAATCTGTACGGGAAATCGCTCACATCAGCTGGAATGATACGTACGAAGGGATCATTCCATCTCCCATACAACAGAAGTTTTTGGAGCAATCTTATTCAACCCCGATGCTCGAAATGCGCATGGAACGGACGATCCTCCTGCTTGCCGAACAAGACGGGCAGGCTGTGGGCTTTGCGAACTTCACGAAAGTCGATGAAGACGGCGACGCCGAATTGATCGCCATGTACATGAAGCCCGAGCACCAGCGTTCAGGCTTCGGTAAGAAGCTGCTGTCGGACGGCTTGTCGCGCTTAAAAGGCGGGCAGCAATTATTCGTCTACGTTGAAAGCGAAAACCAAAAAGGCCGCAACTTCTACGAAGCGAACGGCTTCCTCTTGCTTGAAGAGTTCGAGGAATTGTTTGAAGGTCACCCCCTTCAGACAGCTAAATATGTTTTCGATCTTTCTGGCCAAGCGCAATAACCAAGAGCCAAACAAAAACCCCTCGAATTCGCTTCGAGGGGTTTTTTCTGCTTGAATCGATTTGGCCTTTCTTATAAAGGGCGGTATGGCGTGTCGTCTTCACGTGTTACCGCATCACTTCTTGTGGCCGGTTCATTGCTGCGGCTCATCAATTCATCTTCACGGAGCGGCGGCTTGCGCACGAAGCACATGATCGCAGCGATGTAGAAGAGGATGGACGTCAGTGACAAGATCCCGGCGAAGATTCCGGCAAGGATGAAGAAAATGCCGGCCGTGCTTGCCTTATCGAATGATTTCAATTTTGTCATAGCCAAAATGGCGAAGACGGTACTGATTACCAATAAGATGACCAACACCCAACCCACGACATCGAATCCTGCAATAAATGCATTGAATGTATCGACTGCCATTTGTGCTTCCTGCGGGCTTGTCATCATGGGGTCATTGCGCAAGTCCTCTTCCATCTGGCGGTGCATATCGCTGTTTTCGAACCCAACCAAACTGGTGATGAGGATGATCGACAAAATAATGCCGATTACATTGAAAACGATGCCGATGATGCCAAGAGCTTTTTCCCCTGTCCTTTTGATGGACCCGTAATTCTCTGGTGCCTGATTCATAAAAAAACCTCCTATTTCTGTTTCGGATACTCTGCTGCAGTGCATATTCCACATTGCGCGCAGCCTCTCCGCTTTCCTTATTATGTTTCTACCCTCATACATACGCTTTCATGCCGTTTAAGTTTCGCATTACTTTAATTCCCGCCAAAAAATTAATAAAACTTGTTTAAGTTTTATTAAGCTGGGTATTTTATTACTATCAGCAACAAAAAGACAAATTATAAAAGGGGTTCTAAAAAATGGAAAATAAACTAATTTTTAACCAAGCAGATTTCATGTACGGAGTAGGCGGCGCATCCATCCTTACAGCCATCGTGTTCTTCATGACAAGCCTGTAAGAAGGAGTGAGCTTATGAGTCAAACATTCATCAATACATAGAAAAGCAATCCATCTCAAAGAGGAGACGGATTGCTTTTTTTGCGTCTTGCTATATGCGGTTAGCTGGATCAGGCTTTGACATCGTTGTATTCATCAGAACGCTCGAACGCTTCCGCTACATACGAACAGACCGGTTGCATCTTGAACTGATTTTCACGCGCATAAGCTGCTGCATGGTCGACCAGTTTCTTGGCAAGCCCTTGATTGCGCAGGCTTTCTTCGACATAGGTGTATTCCATAACCATCAAATCAGCCAGCTGTGTCCAGGTGATTTCCGCTTTCACTGTATCGCCTTCTGTCTCACGAAATGCAAATTCATCTTGCCCGAGTTCTGTAAATTTCAATTCCATCGGTCCAATTCCTCCTTATGTCCACTTTATCTCTGCAGGTGAATCGAAACTTCATGCCGCTAGAGCTTCCCCGCCAGTTAGCGGTTGATTTTCAACGGGCGAAGAGAGTCTTCGATTTCCTTGCGCCTTGGCTCAAGGAATGGCGGTAAGGCCAAGCCTTCGCCAAGTTCGTCTGCGTTTTCATCAGTCGCAAAGCCGGGCTCATCTGTCGATAACTCAAACAGGATCCCGTTCGGCTCCCTGAAATAAATCGCTTTGAAATAATAGCGATCCACTTCACCCGAAGTTTGGAAGCCATTGGCGCGCAAATATGCGTTCCATTCATTATATTCTTCGTAAGTTTTCACGCGGAACGCTACATGATGGACGCTTCCTCGGCCGGGACGTTCTGGCGGGAGATCTGAGCGTTCCTCTAAATGTATTTCGCCGCCAGGGCCGCCTTCTCCTGTCGTGAAAACGATTATTTCAGGCTGCCCTTCCACTTCGGGCGCATAAGCACCGGCTTTTGAAAAGCCGAGAATATCCGTCAACACCTTGGCTGTGCGTTCCGCTTTCCGCACTGTCAGCCTGACAGGCCCGAGCCCACGAATCGCGAACTCTTCCGGAACACTCGCTTGTGTCCAAGGCTCGCCGAATGGAATGCCTTCTCCATTGTCGACGACAAGCATCAGGCGAGATCCTTCAAAGTCCTGAAATTCTACGGTATCCCGGCCGAAGCGCTGTGTTTTTTCGCTGTGCGGGACGCCAAACTCACTGAAACGTTCCAGCCAATAATCAAGTGCTTCGCTTGATGGGAGGCGGAACCCTGTATTGCTGATAGAAGTAACACCCGGGTAGGTCCTGCCTGCCATCGGAATATCAAAATAAGTCATATCGGTTCCCGGCGTCCCTACTGCGTCGGCATAAAATAAATGGTAGGAAGATGGGTTGTCCTGATTGACGCTTTTTTTGACGAGGCGCATCCCAAGAATGCGCGTGAAGAAGTCATGGTTTTTATCTGCGTTGGCTGTAATGGCTGAAACATGGTGAATGCCTGCAACTTGCATGAAAAGCACCCTTTCTTTATCTCGAATTCGAGATTGTTACTTTTAGTTTATCATTCCTTGCGGTTTTTCTGCAAGACTGCTGTTTCTGCTTTGCGCTCAAGTTGATGAAACGCAAAAAAAACTGTCCTGGAAACCATTTCCATGATTTCCCAGGACAGCATTGTTTTCTATACTTTTATTTAAAACTTCATCATTAAGCAAAGATGGCTCAGTTGAACCAACCGCGAACGGTATTGGCCAGATCGCGGAAAAACTGTTTAATGCTTTCCCAGAACCCTTCGTCGTTGACGATTGTGCCGATTTTGTCTTCAATCGTCTTGCTCAAATCTTCCAGTTCAGTCGACCATTTCGAGAAATCGATATCGAGCTGGCGGATGCGGTCCATCAAATCGACCAGCAATTGGCGGTCTTCAGGGCTTAATTCGATCTGAAGGCGGCTCAATTGCTCTTCGACAATCTGCTCCACGTCTTCACGTGTTGCCGGATTCTGCTCAGCAATCTGCTTTTTGATTTCCGTCAGCAATTCACTGACTTTTTCCTGGTCAACGCCACCTTCGGATAATTCCGTGGCGACGGATAATTCATCGTTGGCGACATCCGTCCGCTCAGGGTCAAGCTGTTCTCCGTTCACTTCATAGGCTTTGTAGATCCCGACAAGCGCAGAATGCCCCGTTACCGCTTTCGGCGCAGCCACTTCCACGGTGGCGTTTTCAATACCTGCCGTCAGCATGGCATTGGCGTACATTTCTGTCGTCACTTGGGTGATATTGTCGGGCGTGGCGATTTCGATGACCAGGCCTTCACCTTCGTCAGTGCGTGTAATTTTGGCAGAGGAATACATACGCGCACGCGCGTCACCGTCTGTGATGTATTTGACCAGGTCCTGCCCGGTTACTTCAATTTCTTCCACTTCAGCTTCTCCTGCAACGTCCAGGCTTTCAGCGACTTGCGCCTTTTCATCTGCAGACAAATCGCCTCCGTAGACGACGATCGGCAAGCCGAATTTCTCATTTATCCCGACATTCGCGGATGCTGCACCGGCAAAAGCCAACACGAAGGCAAGCGCCAAAGCGGCAAGTGTCATTGTTTTTTTCATCTTTTTTTGCCCCTTTCTTCAAATATTAGTACGCATTTGAGGCAGAAAGGTTCCTTAACCGAGCAATTTTGTCCAGCCGTCTTCTTGCACGATGCGGCGTTCTTTGTAAAGACGGCCGAGCGCACGCTTGAATGCTGCTTTGCTCATGCCGAACATTTCCATGATTTCATCAGGCGACGATTTGTCCGTAAACGGCATTTGGCCGCCTGCATTCTCCAAATAGCGCAGGATTTCTTCTGCATCATCCGACAGGCGTTCCTGTTTGCGCGGCAAGAGAGACCCGTTGAGCGTGCCGTCGTCTTTGACATCGATGACGCGCACCGTTTTTTCTTCGCCGAGGCGCGGTTCTGCTTCGCGCTCTGTTTCATGGACAAAGACACGGTAGTTTTCCGGCACTGATAGCATGAATGAGCCGACTGGCAACAGGCGGTAAGCGCGTGCTTTCAAATCTTTGTTATAGACTTCAGCAGGCGCACGCTCACAAAGTTCAAGCACCTTTTCTTCTGTCGCCAGGCGTCCGTATAGATCACCGTAGCGGTCTGTGCGAAGCGTCATGAAAATATGGTCGCCTTGAGCTGGCCATAGTTCCTGCACCGGCGGTAAATCAGCCGGCAGGACGTAAACTTCGCGTGTCGTTCCGATATCGACCACTGCGCCTTCGCGCGGAGAAACCTTCAATACTTTCGCCCAGCCATATTCACTCGGCAAAATATGCGGGATCATCGGCGTGGCGGAAATGCCGCCTTGGCGGTTGCGGTACAAGAAGACTTCAATCTCCTCGCCGACCTCTTGTCCTTCTTCAATTTCCGATGCGTTCATTGTCACTTCATCCCCGGAACCATCCGTTAAGATCCACTGGGAAGTGGAACGGTCTTTTATGTGCAATAATGCTTTCAATCCTGGATGCAAAGCCATGCTGCATACCTCCTTCTATTTAGGTTAGTTGTTTTTTTGCTCATTGCTTAATTTCTTCAATTTTTCTGCTATGTCCTTATCTTCTTCAAGCAACTGGACCAAGTCAGCGATGCGGTCGATGGAATTCCAGCTCAAATGATGCTCGATTCCTTCTACATCGCCGTAGATCTTATCTTCATCCACGC
Source organism: Planococcus citreus (assembly GCF_003664125.1). Lineage (GTDB taxonomy): Bacteria > Bacillota > Bacilli > Bacillales_A > Planococcaceae > Planococcus > Planococcus citreus. The sequence continues at coordinate 342,187 of NZ_RCCP01000004.1, read as the reverse complement.
CGATCAGCCGCAAAAATTGCTCAAGCAAATCATGGCGCTGCAGCAAGCGCTTGCCGAGTTTCTGCCCCTTAGGCGTCAGCATCAGCCCTCGGTAGCGTTCGTAGATTAAATAGCCATCCTTATCGAGTTTTTGCACCATCTTCGTCACCGATGATGGCAGCACCGATAGCGCCTCGGCAATATCCGAGACGCGTGCGTACCCTTTTTGCTCTATTAATGAATAAATGATTTCAATATGGTCTTCCATACTTGGAGTAGGCAAATTCCGTTCCTCCCTCGCGTCGCTATGTTCAGTTTACTATACTGCTGCCCTGTGAACAACTGAGCACGGGCGCTTCGCACGCGCGTTTTCAAAGCGCCGAATAAAGGCAATTTTCCAACATTCACAAAAATGGTATTGAGGGCATAACGAAAGGTTTAGCGGAATTTCGCTCAGGGTAATGATAGATATAACACAAAAGATAGATATAACTGAAAGGCAGGTGGAGAACATGGGACGTATTCTTTGGATTATTTTGGTAGTAATTCTTGCGGTATGGGTGATCGGATTCTTATTAGACGTAGCAGGCGGACTTATTCACATTCTTTTGATCATCGCGGCAATCGTCTTGATCGTTAACTTAGTGACAGGCAGGAAAGGTGTTTAGATAAACACCGGACCCTAAAAACCCCGTGAAAGCAGAGCAATCTGCCTTCACGGGGTTTTTTCATGCTCTCACTTTCGCATAGACGCATGTATCGCGGATTTTTCCATCATGTCTCGACAGGCTGTCCTTACGCAAAATGCCTTCGAGTTCAAAGCCAAGACGCTCCGCTACTGCACGGCTCCTGACATTGTCCGGGTCACAGCGGATTTCGACACGGTTCGCTTGCAACTCTTCGAACGCAAAACGCGTGATGCGCTCTACCGCTTCCGTTACATAGCCTTTGCCTTCAAAGCGGCTGTCCACCCAATAGCCGATTTCAAATTTGCGCACTTCCCAGTCGATGCGGTGCAATCCGCTCGAACCGATGAACTGCCCGTTGTTCTTATCGAAGAAATGCAGCCGCAGGTCTTTGCGCAACGTGAAATCAGTTTCCGCTTGAATTAAATTCGCCGTCATTTCCGCGAGATTCGGCTCGTTTTGCGCAAATGGCATCCACGGGCGCAGCGCTTCCAATGAGTGGCGCACTGCTTCAAAACTAAGCACGGCATCTTCCCTTTTCGGTGCACGGATCAATAAACGCTCTGATTCGAATGTTTCCGGAAATTCCAGCAACAACGGATTGAAAGGAGGTTCTGCCGGCGTTTTGACCGCGTCATCCCACATGACAGGCGTCGTCACGCCTGCTTCCCAGTCTTCACGGGTCATCCCGTAAGTTACCGCATCATGGTAACGGTTTTGTTTCGGCGAAAACCACGCTTGGCGCAAATGCGCTTCCTTCACGAAACCGGTTCGTTCGAACGCTTTACGCATCGCAAAATTATCGTGGCGCGTATGGCCTTCCAGGCGGATTTTCTTCTCCGGCAAGGAAAAGACGAAATCAGCGATCATGCGCAATGCTTTCGGGCCGTAGCCTTGCCCCCGGTACGAATCGGCGATCCGCAAATCGAACAGCGGAATCTCATCCTGCAGGTCAAAGATTTTCACCAAGCCCACTTGTTCGCCTTCGTCGTTTTCGATCCAAAAGGTCTTGACCTGATCCGATTTATAGCCGCCTTCTACGATCGTCTTTTCAATCAAAGCGCGCACCGGGTGCTCATGGCCATGATAAGGCCATGAGTTGGTCGTCATAAACTCGATCAATTTCTCGTGCTCTTCCATGGTCCATTCTGTTAACTTCAAATCGCAACCTCCAAACGCCTCTTACTTCTGGACTTTCACCAAGCGCAATGCATTCAAGATAACCAATAGCGTAGCTCCCATATCCGCAAAGATTGCGATCCATAACGTGAGCCAGCCTGGAATGATCAATAGCAGAGCCAAGATTTTCAGTGCCAGTGCAAAGATGATATTTTCCTTTATTATACGCAAAGTTTTTCTGCTTAGTCGAATGGTATATGGAAGTTTCTCCAAATCATCCGCCATCAAGGCGATATCTGCCGTCTCCAGCGCTGCGTCCGTTCCGGCCCCGCCCATGGCAATGCCAATATCGGACGCCGCGAGCGCCGGCGCGTCGTTAATTCCGTCGCCGACCATTGCCACGCGGCCATACTTCGCCTGCAGCTCTTTAACGGCCGCTAATTTATCTTCAGGCATCAAGCCGGCGCGAATATCCGTCACGCCGATTTCCGCAGCAATCGCTTTTGCTGTTGCAGGGTGATCCCCCGTCAGCATGATCGTGCGACTGATGCCGATTTCCTTCAAGCGCTCGATGATGGCCGGGCTTTCTTCCCGAATGGCATCCGCAACGCCGATCACCCCGAATAGATGCTTGCCGGAAAATACCGCCATCGCAGATTTTCCGCTTTCCTGCAGGCGATAGGCAGCTGCCGGGGCATGGAAGCCGTGCTCCTCTGCCCATTTCAAGCTGCCGACACGGATGCGCGTACCGCCGATTTCTGCATGCACGCCTTTACCGGTCAAGGATTGAAAGCGTTCGGATGGGTATAATTCGGGCGCTTGTTTCGTGATGGCACGGGCGAGCGGATGCTGTGACAAGGCTTCAACTGACGCCGCGAGCTTGACCACTTCCTCACGCGTATAGCCTTCTTCCGGCAACACATCGGTCATTTCCGGATAGCCCTTGGTCAAGGTGCCGGTTTTGTCGAATGCGACAGCCTGTAGGCGTCCTGTTTCTTCTAAATGGATGCCGCCTTTGATGAGCACTCCCTGCCTTGCCGCATTGCCGATCGCCGTGACAATCGCGACAGGCGTCGATACGACGAGCGCACATGGGCAGCCGACAACGAGCACGGCCAGGCCTTGATACACCCACAGCTCCCAATTACCCGTGACAAATCCCGGAACGAGCGCGACTAGAAAGGCGACAGCGATAATTGCCGGTGTATAGTATTTCGCGAAGCGGTCGACAAATTGCTGCGAAGGCGCTTTTTCCGCCTGCGCTTCTTCCACTAAATGAATGATTTTCGCGATGGTCGTATCTTCCACACGTTTGGTGACGGTTACTTCCAATGCGCCTTCTTCGTTCATCGTTCCGGCAAACACTTCATCCCCCGGCTGTTTTGTCGCAGGAATCGATTCGCCGGTGATCGCCGCCTGGTTGACAGCCGATTCACCGCGCAGCACCGTGCCGTCCATTGCGATTTTTTGACCGGGCTTGACGATCAATACGTCGCCGATGCGGATGTCTTCCGTTTCAAGTTCAATCAATTCGCCGTCGCGCTGGATCAATGCCCGTGACGGGGCCAAGTCCATAAGCGAACGGATCGATTGGCGCGCTTTGTTCATCGAGAACGATTCCAGCGCTTCGCTGATGGCGAACAGGAACACGACAACTGCGCCTTCCCGCCACTCGCCGATGATAACCGCGCCGATGATCGCGATGGTCATCAATGTTTTCATATCGAACTCCAGGCGGCTGAGGTTTTTCACTCCCGTGGAAAACATTCGATAGCCGCCGATCAACATCGATGCGCCGAACAAGCCGATCGACCATGGATGTGTCTCCCCAAGCTGGAATGAAGCGATGATGCCGGCGATGAGAAAGACGAACGAAATGGCCGTTTCGACCGTCTGGCGCCGTTTATAAAACGGTATATGCGGAACGCGTTGTTTTTCCGGATAGACGCGGATATGGTCGAATGCCCCCGCTTTTTCCAATTCTTCGATCGACACATTGCCATCGACACGTAGTTTGGAAGCCCCGAAGTTCAGCTCTACATGTTTCGCTTCCGGCAGATTACGGATGTTCTGTTCAAATTTCGCCGCACAACTTGTACACGATAGGTTTTCAAGACGATAAGTTTTGCTCAACTGAAACACCTTCTTTCGCATGCTCATTCGCGATGGTCACAAGCTGGCGCACATGGTCATCCGATAAGGAATAATAAATCTGCTTGCCTTTGCGTTCAGATTTCGCCAAATCCCGCTCGCGCAAATACCGCAGATGATGAGAGGCTGTCGCTGTCGATGAACCGATCACTGCAGCAATGTCGCAGACGCACATTTCAGGCTCGATCGTCAGCGCATAAGCGATCTTCAAGCGCGTTTCATCCGCCAGCGCTTTGAATAAAGCCGAAACGCCATCGAGCTCAACCATATGTTGCTGCACCCGATCGACCGCTTCGGGATGGACTTTTGTAATATCGCAAACTTCTTTCATCCTGTTCACACCCTTCATTCAAACCTTCATTTGATTGATTTCAGTATACGTCTATCCGTCGTAACAGTCAAATGCCCATTTGAATGAAAAACGCTACTACCCGCTCGCAATTCGGTAAATGCTATACTATTGAAAACACCGACACCACAGAACAGGAGAGACGAATTATGTACCAACACGTATTGGTCGCCATCGATGGATCTGATCACTCAAAACGCGCCGCACAACATGCAATTCAACTCGTTGAAGACACGCCTGAAGCACAAGTGACCATTATTTGTGCCGTCGATTACGGAAAATCCGAAAAGGAAAGCAATCGTGGGCTCACAAGTGAGCAAATAGCCGAAGCCGCTCGCGATTATCTTGAGCCCTTCGAAGATATCTTCCACCAGGCAGGCGTCCGTGTGAAAAGCGTTATTGTCCACGGTGCACCTGGGCCAGCTATCGTCTCCCATGCGAACGAACATCCATACGATATCGTCATCATCGGCAGCCGTGGCTTGAATCCTGTTCAGGAATTTGTGCTCGGCAGCGTCAGCCATAAAGTGGCCAAGCGTGTCAAAGTGCCGGTCCTGGTCATCAAGTAAAGAAAACTACATTCTGTGGAGCTGTTCGATTCCACATTGTTGAACAACATCGGAATCCGTAGCCTATCATGTAGGAAAACAGAAATGGGGATCATGATGCATAAAGGAAAACGCAATTCCATTACCGATGTGCCGGGCGTCACCGTCGGCCATGTCACACTCGACGAAAAAATTAATGAAGAAGAATCGGTCTGCACCGGCGTCACCGCGATCTTGCCTCACGGCGGCAATTGGTTCGAACAAAAAACGCCTGCTGCATCGTTCGTGTTAAATGGCTTCGGCAAAACCGCGGGGCTCATCCAGGTCGATGAACTTGGCGTGCTCGAATCCCCGATCATGCTGACCAATACTTTCAGCGTGGCAGCGGTGCTGCAAGGGACGATGGACTATATGCTTGCTGAAAATCCAGCGATCGGCGATTCGACCAGCTCATTGAATTTGCTTGTCGGCGAATGCAATGACAGCTATTTAAATTCGATGCGGCGGATGGCGGTCGAACCTCTTCATGCCGCCGAGGCGATTCGCACAGCTTCCGCTGACTTTGCACAAGGGGCTGTCGGAGCTGGCAAAGGGATGATTTGCTATGGCGTCAAAGGGGGCATCGGCTCTTCTTCACGCACTGTGGATTACGGGGATGAACAGTTCACGGCCGGCGCATTCGTTTTGACCAATTTCGGGCGCAAAGAAGAAATTGCCATCGCCAATTGGCTGCCGGAAAATACTCCGGAACAGCGGCCAGACGGATCCGTCATCATCGTCATCGCCACCGATGCACCGCTTGATAGCCGCCAGCTGAAGCGGCTCGCCAAACGTGCGGCGATCGGGCTTGGCCGCACCGGCACGCATGTACATAACGGCTCAGGGGACATCATCATCGCCTTCTCCACCGCCTATACAATTCCCCACCAGCAGCAATCGCCTTTTACCGATTTACGGCTATTGCGCGACGACCACGAAGTGATGGCGTCGCTGTTCCAAGGCGTGATCGAATCAACGGAAGAAGCAGTCTATCAATCACTATTCCATGCCGAAACCACCGTTGGGCGCATGGGACGCGTCGTTGAAAAAGGCCTGTTCGAATAAAACGCAATACAAAAAACCGTTCCGCTAATTCAGCGGAACGGTTTTTTACATGGAAGCAACGGAATAGCCGACCGCAAACAGCACTAAACCAGAAACAAGCGTCGCGGAAATATAAAAGATGCCTTGCTTCCAACGACCGTCTTCAAAATCCTTGACGCTATCGAGCGCCATTGTCGAAAAGGTCGTGAAGGCTCCGAGAAACGCGAAGATTCCGGAAGCTGCCGGCACACCTGCCCCGAGACATGCGCCGATGATGAGCGACCCGAGACTGTTGACGAACCAAGTCGCAAGTTTCGGCTGGCGCGCACGATTCTCCACCGCCATATAGCAGAGATAACGGGCCACGGCACCAAGAAAGCCGAATATCGCGATGCTGATCATTCGACCGCCCCCTTGCGCCCCGCCAACAGCCCCAAAGCCGCTGCAACAATTGATGCAGCCGTCATGCCAAGCGCATACATGATGCCTGTTAATAAGGACGATTCAAGCAAGCGGAACCAATCCGCCGAAAAAGCTGAAAAACTCGTGAACGAACCAATCAGCCCGGTCGAGACGAACAGCCGCGTCCCCGCCGAACGATTCACCAATCGGGCAGCCGCGATGCCGATGATGAAGCTTCCGAGAATGTTCACAAGCCACAAACCCAGACCCGCTCCGGCGAATTGAAACACAGCCGTGCGGAGAAGCGATCCGGCCATGCCGCCAAACCCTACAGCCAATATGTTTTTCATAAAATCCCCCGAACGTTTTTCTCCAGTATACCTTATTCAGGAATGAGCGTTAATTCAGCTCCTTCCACATCGCCTTCGATGCGGGTTTCATGAAACTCGCCTTGCGCCCATTTGTCGACTTGGTTATGGAAAAAGTCGGATTTTACATGGCCGCTCAGCCCTGGCCCGACAATGTGATAGGCTTTCGACAAATCGGCAAGGTCGGCCACAAAACGCCAAGAGGCCCCGTGGTCGACATCGCCATCATCATTGAAGGCCGCTGCCTGCACGGTAATATTCGAGCCGCCTACTGGCACCTTGTCCGGATTCAAGAACTGTTCGAGAATCGGTGAAGCCCCCGCAACAGGATGCGGGAAGGTCAACTGATGGTATTCGCCCCATTCCCAATCTTGTGGATCGCTGCCTTGCGCTGTTTCGATATCATCGAGAGCAAGATCGAGCGAATCAGCGAGCCACTTGCCCGTTCCGCCGTATTCACGCACCCATGCGCCCTCGTTTCCTTCAAAAGCCTGGCGCAACATAGCGTCAGTGATATGGTTTTTGCCTGACAGCATATCGTAGACATCCTCAGGAAATTGTTCTTCGAATAAGGTATCCGGCAATTGGCGCATCCACGTATGGAAGACGAAAGGTGCTGCCTGGCCTGCACTGTCGACCTGGTCCCATTCCCGCAGCATATCGAATAATTCTTCGTGTTCATCCGTCAGTTTTTCGACTTCCGCCATCATCCCTTCGAGAAATTCTGCAGCGTACAGATTTTTCTGGTCCATCTGCAAGACCATCATGTCTTCCGCAGTCAGTTTATCGTTCCCTTCGAGCACTTCTGCAATGCGCTCATAGCGATAAGGCTGCGCCCAGAAATCCGTAATATGGTACGGGTAGCTATCATCTATGACTTGGTTATTGGCGGTCGCGATAAAGCCGGATTCCGGATTGACCGAACGCGGCAATTCATCGAACGGCACATAGCCGTCCCAACCATATTCAGCAGAATCACCCGGCACCGGCAATTGCCCGTCGCCTTGCTTGCGGATTGGAATACGCCCGTTCGCTTTGTATGCAATGGTGCCGTCAGTCGATGCGAATACAAAATTCTGTGCAGGCGCCTGGAAATCTTCCAAAGCTGTTTCGAATTGTTCCCAGTTCTCCGCTTTATTGAAATTCAGCACGGCCTGCAACTCAAGCGTCGGCTCAAGCGCGGTCCACTGCATGGAAAAGACGGCGGATGGCTCTTCTTCTTCATATAAGACCGGCGATACGACCGGGCCATGGCGGGTGACGAGCACTTCGAAATCGACTGTCTCCCCGTCTTTTACTTGGATCGGTTCTGCCAGCACTTCCGCCTGCTCCCACTGGCCTTCATAACGGAACTGTGTCGGATCGTCAGGGTTTGGCGTTTCGATATACAGATCCTGCACATCCGGCCCGACATTCGTCACGCCCCACGCGATCTGTTCGTTATGCCCGAGAATGATTCCCGGAATGCCAGCGAAGATGACGCCGCTGACATTTTGTTCAGGCGACTCCAAATGCATCTGGTACCAAATGGATGGCGTGCTGAGCCCGAGATGCGGATCGTCTGCCAGTAGCGGCAGCCCGCTTTCTGTCTTATCGCCTGAAACGACCCAGTTATTGCTGCCGTTGAACTCTGGCGGAATGACCGACGGATCGAACGCACCTGCGACCGACACTGGCTGCTTTTTATTGGCCGCCAAAATGGCAGGCGCTTCTTCCGGATAGCGGATGAACAGTTCACGCGCTTTATCTTCTGGGAATTCATTCAATGCCCAATGCCGGACAGCGAGCGAATTCCAATGGCCGCCGAGATCATAAGCCATGAATTTGCCGATCGCCAAGGAGTCGACAGGCGTCCACGGTTCAGGCTCATAGCCGAGCAGCGCGAATTCATAGCTAAGGCGCCCGTCTTCTTTCGCTTCTTCGATATACGCATTGACACCTTCCGCATACCATTCGAGCACTTGTTTCGCTTCTGCCCCGTAGCCGGACCAAGACGCTTCCCCGGCACGGCGCAAACTGAAGGTGCGGAAATATTTATCGGTATCGACCGCTGCCTCCCCGATCACTTCAGCCAAGCGGCCGCTTGCTTGCCGCCTCGATAAATCCATTTGGAACAAACGGTCCTGCGCCTGCACATAGCCTTGCGCCCGGTACAGGTCCGCATCGCTTTGTGCTTGGATATGCGGCACGCCGATATCATCTCGCACGACGGTCACTTGCTGTTCCAGCACTCCTACAGCCACTTCCCCTTCAATGACCGGTTTCGACTTCGATATGTAAGCGTTTGCAAAAATTCCTGCAACTGCTGCCAATGCGATCAGCGACCCGAATGCGATCAATAGCCATTTTACCCATTTCTTCCCCTTCATGAAAAATCCCCCTTTTTGATTCTCATTCGACCGGCGTCGTGGAAAATCCTTCCTCAGCATTAAAAAAGCCTGCCGCAGCGGCAAGCTCAGTTGACGAAATCTTCTTCTCCAAGCACCAATTTCACTTTCGGCACTTGTTTCTTTTCAGTGAGGACATACAGCACATCCCCTTTTCTGAGGCGCGTCGTTCCGGTCGGCATGACGAGCTTGCCCGAACGGATGATGGCGCTGATCAAGGTCTGATTCGGCAGGCCGATCGTCTGCACCAACTGGCCGGCAAAAGGCGATTTCTCCGACAGTTCGACTTCAAGCATTTCTGCATTGGCACGATCCATCGACACCAGTTCCAAGGAGTGGATGCGCTTTGGAACCGGGCGCCCGTTCAACCCGAGTTTCTCGGCAAAAAACGGGATGGTCGAGCCTTGCAGCAACGCTGACGTCAGCACGATGAACGAAACGATATTGAAAAACAGGATGCTGTTTTCCATGCCCGCGAGCATCGGGAACGTTGCCAGGACGATCGGAACCGCTCCACGCAGTCCCGCCCAGGACATGAACAGCTTTTCTTTTAGATCATAATCGAAGAACGCCGTGCTGATGAAAACAGCAATTGGGCGTGCTACGAAAATCAGCACGAACGATAGCACAAGCCCTTTCCAGATGAGTTCCCAATCAGCCAATTGGCTTGGAAAGACGAGAAGGCCGAGAATGACGAACATCACAATCTGCATAAGCCAAGCGAAACCTTCATGGAAGGAGACGATCGAATAGCTATGTGTCAAATCGCGCGTACCGATCACAAGCGCTGCCAAGTAAACCGCTAGCAGGCCGCTGCCTCCGAGGACGGCTGTAAAGCTATAGATGAAAATCGCAAAACCTGCGGCAAGCACTGCATAAAGCCCGGAGGCATCAAGCCGGATCCGGTTGATGGTCCATGACGCGAACAATCCAAGCGCCAAGCCCAGAACCAAGCCGAGTCCCATTTGAAGAAGGAAACTGCCGAGCATTGTCCAGACCGATGAATCGGGGATCATAATCAATTGAACAAACGCGATGGTCAAAAACATTGCCATCGGGTCGTTCGTTCCTGACTCCGCTTCGAGCGTTGAGGAAATTTTGGATTTGATGTTTTGGCCTGCGAGAACCGAGAATACCGCTGCGGCATCCGTCGAACCGACGATAGAACCAAGCAGCAAGGCCTGCAGCCAAGTCAAATCAAAAACATAATACGCTGCGACAGCTACAATGCCTGTCGTGATCAAAACCCCAAGCGTCGCCAGGACGATTGAACCGCCAAGAACCGGACGGATATGCTTCCATTGGGTTTGCAAACCACCTTCGAAGAGGATAATAATGAGGGCGACAATTCCGACCATCTGGGCAATTTCTGCGTTGGAGAAATAGATGAGGCCTGAAACATCACTGCCTAGCACCATGCCGAGGAACATAAACAAAACGAGCGAGGGAACGCCGGCGCGAGCTGATACTTTCGTCATCAAAACGCCAGCCAGCAGGAAGATCCCGCCGATCAAGATTATACCGTCTACACTAAAGCTCTGTATATTGACCACCTACTCCGTAAATTACTTTGAATTCATTATACCATAATAATGGCACCAATTAAAAAAGCGGCACTCCGTATAAGGAGTGCCGCCCGTTGAAATCAAGCCATATCTTCGCCGACGATTTTCACTTCAAGCTCCAAATCGATGCCGAATTTCTCGAACACCGCTTTCTTCACCATTTCAATGGTTTGGATGTAATCGTTGGCCGTTGCGTTGTTTTTATTGACGATAAATCCGGCATGCTTTGTCGAAACTTCCGCACCGCCGAAACCTCTTCCCTGCAATCCGCTTTCCTGGATCAGTTTGCCGGCGAAATTGCCCGGCGGCCGCTTGAAGACACTTCCTGCAGAAGGAAATTCAAGCGGCTGCTTGCTTTCCCGCTGGAACGTCAAATCAGACATTTTGGCGTCAATGACCCGCTGCTCCCCGATTTCGAGGCCGAACTCGGAAGACAGGACGTAAAAGCCTTTTTTCGTGATGATGCTTTTGCGGTAGCCGAGTTCGAGTTCGTCTTTCGTCAAGACTAGCTTTTCCCCTTCTTTCGTCAAGACGGTCGCCTGGACGATGACGTCTTGGATCTCGCCGCCGTATGCGCCGGCATTCATTGCCATCGCTCCGCCGATCGAACCGGGGATGCCGCAAGCGAATTCCAAACCTGTCAGCTGGCGGTCTGCTGCTGCGCGGGATACTTTCTTAATGTCTGCGCCGCCTTGGGCAATTACAGTTGTTCCGTTGATCATGATACCGTCCAATTTCTTGAACGTCAGAACGATTCCACGGACGCCGCCATCGCGGACGACCATATTAGAGCCGTTCCCAAGCATCAAAAGCGGAATATCATTGTCATATGCGTATTTTACTGTATAAGCTACTTCATCTTCAGTTGTCGGTGCTACAAATATATCGGCCGGCCCGCCCATTTTCGTCAATGTATGCAAATGCAGAGGCTCGTCCATTTTGACGTGATCTTCTGCCACAAAACGGCGCAGATCCGCCAACCAAGTTTCTTTCATCATTCCAAGCAAATCCCTTCTAAACTTTTCGCTCTTAATAGTATCCATTTTTCATCATGTTTTGACAAGCGATATTGCCTTGTTAAGGACTAAAGTCCAGATAAATTTTATCTCTAATTAAAACTATTTTAATTAAAACCTATTGACTTCGAGATATTAATTGTTTATAGTAAGGCTAACACATACGAAATTGGAGGAATTACTCATGAAAAAATGGACAGTAGACCAAGCGCATTCAGAAATCGGATTTTCCGTGAAACACATGATGATCTCAAAAGTGAAAGGCTCTTTCGCTTCATATGAAGCACAGGTGGAAGCAGATGAAAGCAACTTGGAAAACGCTTTGATCGATTTCAAAATTGACGTAACAAGCATCGATACCAATAACGAAGACCGCGACAATCACTTGCGTTCAGCAGACTTCTTCGATGCTGAACAGCATCCCTATATCACTTTTAATGCAACAGACATCCGCAAAAAAGACGAGGACGAATACGAACTCGCAGGCGATTTAACGATCAAAGGCGTTACGCGCCCAGCGAAATTCGAAGCGGAATATGGCGGCAAAGCCACTAACCCTTGGGGCGTTGAAGTCGTCGCTTACAACGTCAACGGCAAAATCAATCGCAAAGATTTCGGTTTGACATGGAACCAGGCGCTTGAAACAGGCGGAGTGCTTGTCGGCGAAGACATCAAATTGAACTTGGAAATCCAAGCGAACCCAGCATAAGTAAGCATAAAAAAGAAGCAGCCGTCGCTGCTTCTTTTTTTATGTTGTAGAGAAAGTTAAGTAGTCGTATTTTCCGAAGCTTATTGCTCGCTTTCCGTGGGGCGGGAATCGAGCCTCCTCGTCACTAAAAACGTTGCTCAACTCTCACTACATTCGAGCATCGCAAATGAATGTGCTTAGCGAAGCTTCGCTCATTCATTGCCTGCGGGGTCTCTCAAACCCGCTAGTCCCACAGGAGTCGAGCAAACACTTCTCCAAATACTTAAATAGGTCATTGATTTTTGAATGTCAAAAAGATGGTCAGCTTTTAATTTAATAACTGTCTAACAGACTTCTTCGACACTCTGAAATAAGAAGCAGCCTACGCTGCTTCTTATTTTTCTACGTTTTATATGCCGCCTTCTAATTTCTTCAGCGGTTTCACGGCAGGTCCTTCCAATACTTCCCCGGTATGCGAGAAGCGGGAACCGTGACACGGGCAATCCCATGATGTTTCTGCATCGTTCCACGCCACATCACAGCCCATATGCGTACAGGTCGGTTTGACAAGATGCACTTGGCCATATTCATCTCGGTAACCGCCCGCTTTTTTGCCGTCCACTTTGACAAGCCCGCCCTGCCCTTTCTCAAGGTCGTCGATAGTCTTGGAGGCTTTTTTCAGTTTGCCGCTGACCAGTTCTTTTGCCACCGAGGCATTGTCTTTCAAGAAGCTCGCCGCATCGGCTGTTTTCACTTTCGGCCGCGTCGGATCGAATAACGCAGCGTATGGGTTTTCACGCCCGACGATTTGGTCGGTCAGAATCCGGCCGGCAATGGCGCCGTTCGCCATGCCCCATTTATGGAATCCGGTGGCGACGAGAATATTTTCATAGCCGGCCGTGATCGTGCCGACGTACGGGATTTTATCCAAAGTCGTCATATCCTGCGACGACCAGCGATACGGAATGTCTTCTGCAGCAAAATAATCCTCGCCGAACTTCGCCAGATTCTCGTAATGTTCCATCGTGTCGACGGAGCTTTGGCCCGTTGCATGGCCGTCTCCGCCGAGCAGCAAGAGTTTCTCCCCGTCCTCTCCCGGCGTAAACCGGATGGAGCGTGATGGGCTGTCGGCGCTGATGTACATGCTTTCTGGAATCTTGCCATTGGTCCGGACGGCAATGGCATAGGAGCGGTTGACTGACAGCCTGGAGAAATACATGCCGTCGAAATCGTTGAACGGATAATGCGTCGCAACGACTACTTTATCGCACGATAAATGCGATAGGTTTTCCGTCTGGATGACCGGGTCTTTTTTGCTCAGGATTTTCATGGCGCGGCTTTGTTCGTGGATTTCTACACCCATTTTCTCCATTTCTTTTACGAGACCGGTCAAGAATTTCACCGGATGGAATTGAGCCTGGTTACGCATGACGAGCGCTTCTGTCACAGGGAACGGCAGCTCTGACTCTTCGCGCGCCAGCCCCCCGTCAATACCCAGCTGCTGGTACGCTTCCGCTTCTTTCTCCAATAACTTCACCGTGGAATCTTTCGTCGAATAGATGAACGCATCGCGATGCGAGAAATCGCAATCGATATTCAGTTCTTTTGCCGTTCCTTCGATAAACTTCAAGCCTTCCATATTGGCTTCGTAATAAAGCTGCGCTTGTTTTTCCCCAACGAGCTTGATCAGCGGCGCGTAATACAGGCCGTGCTGAGCTGAAATCTTCGCGGTGGTATAGCCTGTGACGCCATCGATCAATTTGCCGGCATCAAGCAATGTCACTTTCTTACCTTCTTTTGCCAACAAATATGCTGTGATGACACCGGCAATGCCAGCCCCTACTACTGCAACTTCCGTAGACTTGTTGCCGGTAAATGCCGGGTAATCCGGCAATTCCTTGTACGCTCTCCAAAAAGACTCGTTCGATTCGGGAATACGGCTTTGTTGATCATTTTGAGACATGCTGCCCCTCCTTTATTGAATGTTTTGCTTATTGACTGTCTACCCCTATGTGGAAATCATTAATCAACGAATGCGCGAGGCACGCCTCGGACATTCGTTTGCGAGGCTTGAGCACAGCGAAAGTCGAGCAAATAAATTGATAAAAGAAAAGCTGAATTGATCCATTTGATTGAAAAGCTTCGCGTGAACAAATTTAAACAAAAAAAGACGGAAACGCCGAAGCGTTCCCGTCTTTTTCATACATTATGCATTTACTTTAGAAAGTGATCCTGCTGTTTCTTTCACGCGTTCCATGCCGTCTGCGATGATTTGCTCAGCGCGGTCAGGGTACATATTGTGGCCTTCGATAATGACTTCTTCGATATCCGTGATGCCGAAGAAGTTCATGATGGCACGGATGTAGTTGACGCTCATTTCGCTAGGCGCCATTTCTGGTGTCGAGTAGACGCCGCCGCGTGCGTTCAAGATGATGACTTTTTTCTCTGGAACTAGGCCGACTGGGCCTTCTTCTGTGTACTTGAAGGTCATGCCTGCACGGTAGACATAGTCGATGAATGTTTGCAAAGCCGCAGGAATTGTTTTATTCCACAACGGGAATGCGAACACGACTACATCAGCATCCATGAATGCGTCCATCGCCTTGTTGGCTGCTGTCAAGATGCGCTGCTCCAAGTCAGTCAATTCTTCCGCTTGAGCTGATTTTTGCATAGCGTCGAAGAAATCCTGGCCGAAATACGGCATGTCTTCTGCGAATACGTCAAACGTGTTGACCTCTGCATCAGTCTTCAAGTTCTCCATGAATACTTCGTGCATTTTACTTGAAACGCCCTCAGAAGCCGGACGGTTATTGGCTTTTACGACTAAAATATTTTCCACTTGTAAAACTCCTTTGTACTATTAATATTATTCTTTAATTCGAGACTTTTTAATTATAAGTAATTTGAGATACAAAGTCAATTCGCTTGCTCAGCTCATTCGCCGTCGCAGGAATCTCCTGTGCAAAAGCTTGTTTTCGCTTTTCCGATAGGCTTTAATGCCGGGCGCAGGCCTTCCTCTTCACCGATTTGTTCCAATGCCTCAATGAACGCTTCCAGCGGCTGTGCGCCGGAAATCGCATACTTTCGGTTAACGACGAAAAACGGAACACCTTGTACACCGATCTGTCCGGCTTCTTGGATGTCTTGTTCGACTTCGCCCTGAAATTGATCCGAATCGAGAACTTCCGCTGCCTGTTCGCGGTTAAGGCCTGCTTTTTCAGCAATCGACAGTAAGGTCTCGGAATTACTGATATTATGCGCTTTTTCGAAGTAATGGTGCATCAACAGTTCGGTCAATTGATGTTCTTCGCCTTGTGTGGCGGCCCATTTGACGAGTCGGTGTGCAGAAAATGTATTGGCGTGGGGCATGTTCTCCACGTCGTAATGCAGATCGAACGCTTTTGCTTGTTGTGCCACGCCCGCTGTCATTTCCTTTGCCCGTTCGAGGCTTTGCCCCATCTTTTCAGCCAAGTGTTCATAAGCAAATCTATTGGAATCCACTGGAGCTTGCGGGTCCAATTCGTATGCTTTAAAGGTAATCTCCGCTTGGCTATCGTAGCCTGAGCGTACGAGTGCTTGTTCCAATGTGCGCTTTCCTATATAACAGAATGGGCAAACGTAATCTGACCAAACTTCAATTTTCATAACTACTCACCTCGCCCCTTACTATAGCAATGACATAGATACGCCACAATTTTTTTGCTTGAAAATAATTCCCAGCACAAAAAAACTGACTCCCCATAAGGAATCAGCTTAAAGCTTCGGTAATGACCGGAACGATTTGTTTCTTTCTTGAGACGACGCCCGGCAATATCACACGGTTGTTGACGACACTTGACTCGAAGGCAGATTCGATGATGTCTGAGCGGCGTCCAAGGACGATTGCTTCCGAGTTATTGTTCAGGATATCCGTGACGGCGAAGACAAAAAGATCCAAGCCTTTGGCCGCGACTGTATTGCTGATCAGCACTTCCAATTCCGCCTGGCGCTCCAGCACTTCCGCTACATCGATGGCGTTGACTTGCGCCACTTCAAAGCGGTGGTCGCCTGCTTCGAATTCCTTGGAGTCGAGTGAAATTAAATCTTCCAGCGTTTTATTGCTTAGATCCGCGCCAGCTTTCAACAAGGCAAGGCCGTACTCTTGCGAATCGACACCGGCGATCTCCGCCAATTCCTTCGCCGCTTGAATGTCCTGGTCGGTGCAGGTCGGGGATTTGAACAGCAAGGAATCCGAAATGATGGCCGATAGCATCAACCCGGCGATGTCAGCCGGGACTTCGACAGCATGCTCTTTATAGAGCTTCAAAAGAATCGTCGCTGTGCATCCCACAGGCTCAGCACGGAAATAAAGCGGATCGGTTGTTTCGAAATTAGCGATTCGGTGGTGGTCGATCACTTCAATCACTCGCACTTCATCGATATCGTCGATGCTTTGCTGACGCTCGTTATGGTCGACCAGGATGACTTGCTTCACTTCATCTGAAGCACGCTTCACCAGACGGGGATTTTGTGCTTTGAAATGTTCGAGTGCAAAGAGCGTCTCGTTGTTTGCTTCACCGAGACGAATGGCTTCAGCATCCATCCCAAGCTCTTTCTTCAGATGGGTATATGCAATTGCCGAACAGATTGAGTCAGTGTCCGGATTTTTGTGACCTAATACAAAAACTTTTGACATGAATAATGGCCTCCTGGCTTGTGTAGTTTCTGAGATTATTCTATCACAAATCTCCTCTCCAGAAAAAATCTGCTACCGAAAACCTAGTGTTATCCAGTATTACACCAACTAAATACGGAAATGATTTTAGAATTATCAGTATTTTTAAAGTTTAGTGTGTACTTTAGCATACCTGAATGGTATTATATGACTAACTAATCCTATGTTTTTGGAAGGAAGAGGTGCCAGTGACTATGTTATTGGAAAAGAAATACATTCCCCTGTCTCATTATTTTCAGGCTGCAACAAATTCCAGCATCCGTTTGACCTTTTCGGAAATCGAGCAGATCATGGGCCAGAATTTGCCGAATGCCGCTTACTTAAACAAAAGTTGGTGGAAAAAGTCGAAGCCCCCTGCAAAACATTTTCACGCTTGGATGGACGCTGGCTACCGCGTGACGGAAGTTGAGCCCGACCGCTATGTCGTCTTCGAAAAGGCGGATGCCAAGAACACAGTAGCTGACACGGATGCCGAAGACAAAGATATTTTGTTGATCCGCACCGCTGAACACGGGGATGCCCGGTCGTTGGCATTGCTCCAAAAAGCCGTGGAGGCCGAATCCGACTTCATGCTTTACGGCAAGGATGAGCGTTCCCTCTCCACGCAGCGCGTCCGCAAGCAAATCATCGAATGGAAGCAAAGCGGCCATTCCACCATCATCATCGCCATCTTGAACGGCCAACACGTCGGCTATTTAATGGTCATTGGCAATGAAGCGAAGCGGGCATCACACCGCGCCTCACTGGTCCTCGGCCTCCTAAAAGAAGCCCAAGGCAAGGGCATTGCCAAATCACTCCTCGAAAAAGCTGAAGAGTGGGCCAAACAAAAAGGCATCAGCCGCTTGGAATTGACGGTTCTTGGAGCCAACGAACGCGCCCGTAAACTATATGAAAAAACTGGGTTCGAAGCGGAAGGCACACGCCGCCGTTCGCTCATCATCGACGGCAAGGAACAAGACGAAATCTACTTGGCCAAGTTTTTGGACTAAGCCAAAATTTAAAAATGCCCGCCATTCAAAAGTGAATGGCGGGCATTTTTCGTTGTGTTGATCAATTCAATACCGTTAACCATAGATACAGCCCGGTCAAGGTAATGAACAAAGTCGGGACGGTGAGAATGATTCCGACTTTGAAATAATAGCCCCAGCTGATTTCGACGCCTTTCGTCTTCAATACATGAAGCCATAAAAGTGTCGCAAGCGAACCGATCGGCGTGATTTTCGGACCGAGGTCGGACCCGATGACATTGGCATAAATCAAAGCGTCGCGCATGACGCCGTTCGTGTTCGTTTCGGCAATGGCAAGCGCATTAATCATGACAGTCGGCATATTGTTCATGCCGGACGATAGGATCGCTGCGATAAAGCCCATGCCGATCGTCGCCGCATACAGGCCGTGCCCCGCTGTCCATTCAATCGCCTGGGCGAGAACCGAAGTCAAGCCGACATTGCGTAACCCGTAGACAACGACGTACATGCCGATTGAGAAGAAAACAATCGCCCATGGTGCGCCTTTTAGCACCGTCATCGTTTCGACGTGCTTGCTGTTGCGCGCAATCGCCAAGAAGATGATCGCGATGGATCCGGCGATCAATGAAACCGGGATCTCAAGCGATTCGCTCATGAAGTAGCCGATTAGCAAGATCGCGAGAACGACCCAAGACAGGCGGAAAATGCGGATATCTTTGATTGCAGTATCCGGTTTTTTCAACACGCCAGGGTCAAAACGGCCCGGAATGTCTTTTTTAAAGAATAAGTACAGCACAAGCATGCTCGCCAGTATGCTGAATAAGTTCGGAACCACCATATGCAGTGCGTATTCCGTAAAGCCGATGCCGAAGAAATCAGCCGAGACGATATTGACCAAGTTACTGATGACAAACGGCAATGACGCCGTATCGGCGATAAAGCCGGATGCCATGATAAATGGCAAAATCATCGTATCGCGGAATTTCAAGGCCCTTACCATCGCCAAAACGATCGGTGTCAGAATTAGCGCCGCGCCGTCATTGGCGAAAAGCGCCGCTACGACCGCACCAAGAAGCGTGACGAGGAAAAACATGCGCAAGCCGCTGCCTTTGGCAAAGCGCGCCATATGTAATGCAGCCCATTCGAAAAATCCGATCTCATCCAAAATCAAGGAAATGATGATCAAGGCGACGAAAGTCAATGTCGCATTCCATACAATCCCTGTAACGTCCCACACGTCGCCGAAATCAACGACGCCGAATATCAAGGCGACAACTGCCCCGGCAATCGCCGACCAGCCGATCGACAGGCCGCGCGGCTGCCAGATGACAAACAGCAATGTCACCAGAAAAATAATAATCGCTAACCAAACATCCATTTCAATTCCAACTCCTTAATTGCAATTCACTTTCTTGCCTTCCGCAATGAGCGATTCCACTGTGCGTTCGGGTTCCGGCAGCATCGCCAGAAGCGATGACAGCACCTCGAAAAGCTCATGTTTTTCATTGAGCGACCAGATCGTCCAGCGCCCGCGCTTTTCTTCACAGATCCATCCCGCCTGCTTGAGTTTACGCATATGCTGGCTGATGGCCGGTTGCGACATATCGAGCAGCTCCGTGAATTCACAGATGCACAATGCCTCTTTCGATAAGTATTTCAAAATCAGCATGCGGGTTTCGTCGCTTGCCGCTTTCAAGCTCTGTTCCATTTGTTTATAGTCCATTTCAGTCACCTCTTTTTGGCAATGGGTTTATTATATAAGCAATCACTTATGTATGCAAGAGGGCATTTCGATTTCCGAACAACTTCTGACACGAAAAAACCGCTCCCCGGTAAAGGGAGCGGTTTGGATAGTTCCTTATTTGTTTTCAAGCAATTTCAGTGACTCGCGGTTGAACGCCGGGATATCGTCCGGCTGGCGGCTTGTGACCAATTGATCTTGGCAGACAGCCACTTCTTCGTCCACTACAGTTGCGCCAGCATATTCCATATCGACTTGGATCGATTTGAATCCTGTCGCTTTGCGGCCTTCCAATGCTTTCGCCGTAATCAATAGCTGTGGCCCGTGACAGATCGCAAAGACCGGTTTTTTGGCATCCATGAATGCTTTCGTAAAGGTCACGAAACGATCATCCCCGCGCAATTGGTCCGGCGAAAATCCGCCAGGCAATAGCAATGCATCGAATTCGTCCGGGTTCACGTCGTCAATGCCTTTATCGATCGTGACAACGGCTTCGCCTTGTTTGCCGGTTACTTTCTTGCCAGCTTCCTTTTCGATATTGATCAGTTCATGGCCAGCTTCGTTAAACGCTTTTGCCGGTTCTGTATACTCCACATCTTCGAACATATCTGTAATTAACGTCGCAATTTTTGCCACTTTCCTTCACTCCTTCTGTTTATGTGCTCCCTCTCAGTATTCCACGAATTGGAAAGCTTAAACATCCGGATTACGGGCGGAACTTCGAGACAAATGGATTTTCCGATTCCCAGAAACGGTACGGATAATGGACCGCTTCCTGCGAATTCCCAATGCCGACACGCGGTCCCGTAGATACCGCATGCACTGCATCGCCCCCTGCAATATAAAGCGGGCGGTCCGTAAAATGGTGGCCATTATAATCCATCGTGATGCCCATCGCCTTCGTCAGTTTGCCTGGGCCGCTTGTCCACTGCTTCATCGGCATATGCTGCCCTCTGCGTTCCGCCATGAACTCGACGCCTTCGACCGGCTCGATGGCACGGATGAGGATGGCGCGCGGCGTTTCTTCCGGCCCGCTGACAACATTCACCAGCGTGTGCGTATGCATCTGGTATGTATACACAAGACCAGGCCTACCGAACATCACTTCTGTACGTTTGGTGCGGCGGTTGCCGAAGCTATGCGCAGCCCGGTCTTCCGCCCCCATATATGCTTCGGTCTCGACGATCCTGCCGGCGACAATTCCATCCGGCAGTTCATGGACCAGTATCTTCCCTAATAAATCGCGCGACAAATCGAGTGTCGGCGCTTCAAAAAAATTCGTATCCAGCGGTTCGAACATAACGATCCCTCCTGACGGTATTATACCGAATGAGGGGCCGTCACTGCATCAATCAAGGGTTCGAGATCTTCAATACGGTCTTCGTGGAATGCTTGAACAATTGCGCTGCCGACAATAAAGCCATCGACATCGTCACGCAGCATATCGACGTGGCTTTCTTTCGAGATGCCGAATCCTGCATAAACCGGCACAGGACTCAATTCCCGCACTTTGCGCGTAAAGGCGCCGACTTCTTCAGCCAACTCATCACGGCTTCCCGTAATGCCGGTCACCGTCACTGCGTAGACAAATCCTTCCGCCTGCTTGAGGATTTCTTCCAGGCGGCTGTCGATGGTCGTCAAGGTGACGAGCTGGATGAGCACAAGTTCCTGCTGTTTCGCGAACGGTTCGATCAATTGGCGATGCTCAAACGGCAAGTCCGGAATGATGATGCCCGATGCCCCCGCCTTTTTCGCTTCTTGGGTAAAACGTTCCGCTCCGAAGCGAATGACCGGATTCAAATACGTCATGATGACAAGTGGCACTTTCACTTCGAAGTCAAAGCGCTGCATCTCATCGAGCACTTTTTCCAGTGTGATGCCTTCAGCAAGCGCACGGTTCCCCGCCGCTTCAATCGTCGGGCCGTCAGCAACCGGATCCGAGAACGGAATGCCGACTTCAATCGCCGTCACCCCGCGCTCTTGCAGATACTGGATCTGCTCACCGAGTTTTTCAATTCCGCCATCACCTGCCATGATGTAAGCGACAAAGGCTTTATGTCCTGCTTGTTTCAGTTCTGCTAATCGTTTCATGACAGCCCCTCCAATTTTTCGGCGTATGTCGCCATATCCTTATCGCCTCTGCCGGACACGCAAATGACGAGCAACTCATCCGCCGTCATCGACTGCGCTTGTTTTTTCGCTTCCGCTATTGCATGGGCAGATTCCAAAGCCGGAATGATGCCTTCTAAGCGCGACATTTCAATGACCGATGCAAGCGCTTCGTCGTCTGTGATCGCTTCATACGTCACCCGCCCATTATCCGCTAGATGCGCATGTTCCGGGCCGATGCCTGGGTAATCGAGGCCTGCGGAAATCGAATGCGCTTCCTGCACTTGCCCTGCATCGTCTTGCAAAATTTTCATCATCGCCCCGTGGAGCACGCCTTCCGATCCTTTTGTCAAAGTAGCCGCATGGCGTTCAGTATCCACGCCGTCTCCAGCCGCTTCTGCGCCGATCAAGCGGACCGATGCATCTTCGATAAACGGATGGAACATGCCGATAGCATTGGATCCGCCCCCGACACATGCCACAATCGCATCCGGCAAACGCCCTTCTTTCTCAAGGATCTGGCGCTTCGTTTCCTTGCCGATGACGCTTTGGAAATCGCGCACCATCGTTGGGAATGGATGCGGCCCAAGTGCCGATCCGATCAAATAATGAGTGTCTTCAACATTGGTGACCCAGTAGCGCAGCGCTTCATTCACCGCATCCTTAAGCGTCCCGCTGCCTTTTGTGACACTTTCGACGCGCGCACCCAATAATTTCATGCGGAACACATTGAGCTGCTGCCGTTTGATGTCTTCTTCCCCCATGAATACGACGCAATCCAAATCGAACAACGCACAGATCGTAGCCGTCGCCACGCCATGTTGGCCGGCTCCCGTTTCCGCGACGATTTTGCGTTTGCCCATGCGCTGTGCGAGCAGCGCTTGGCCAATCGCATTGTTCACCTTATGCGCCCCCGTATGGTTCAAATCTTCGCGCTTCAAATAAATTTTCGGCCCGCCCCACGCTTCGGTCATGCGTGCCGCAAAAGTCAGCGGCTGTTCGCGCCCGACGTATTCCTTTAAATAATGATGGTATTCCTTTTGGAACTCCGCGTCATTCTTGGCGTCTTCATAAGCCGCCTCCAGCTCTTTGACTGCTTTCATCAAAGTTTCCGGAACAAACTGGCCGCCGTAGCGACCGAAAAATCCTACCGGGTCTATTGTCTTTTCTTGTGTTCTCTCCATCGAATCACCCTTTGCCTGTAGTATGAATTGCTGGATTTTCACTTCATCTTTTCGGCCATCCGTTTCTACGCCACTCGACACATCGACCATGAACGGAGCAGTTTGGCTGATGGCCGCTTGCACGTTGTCTCTATTCAATCCGCCCGCTAAAATAAGACGGCTATGGTCCAAAGCTACATTTTCCAGCAGGCTCCAATCAAACACATGCCCGCTGCCTCCTCGGTAGTCGGTGCCTGGTGCATCGACCAATATATAATCCGCAATCGAGTTGTTCAGCTTTTCTACATCGTCCGGTGTACGGATCGAGAACGCTTGAATGACCGGCACTTCGATGCGCTGTATTAATTCATCCGGTTCATCGCCATGCAATTGCACCATCGTTAACGGCACCGCCTTAACGGCATTTTCGATTTCTTCGTATGAGGCGTTGACGAATACGCCAATCCGCTGCATATCATTATTCGCGAGACGCGATAACTCTTGCGCCCGTTCGATCGATACGCGCCGCTTGCTTGGGGCAAAGACAAATCCGATTGCATCCGCTTGTGATGCGGCTTTAACGTGTTGCTCTTCCATCAATCCACAGATTTTAACACGTGTCATTGCGCTGCCTCCTGTCCTGTTGCCTGGCGAATCCAGGCTGCCGGATTTTCTGAACGCATCAACGCTTCCCCGACCAATACCCCTTGTGCGCCGAGTTCGTAAGCTTTGTGCGCATCCGCCGCATCGTTCATGCCACTCTCGCTGATCAGCACCGAGCCGCTGTCGAACGCAAATTTCTCAGCCAATTCCGCCGTCCGCTCCAATGACACTTCAAAAGTCTTTAAATTGCGGTTATTGACGCCGATCAATTGCGCACCGAGCGCGACGGCTTTTTCCAACTCTCCTGCATCATGCACTTCCACGAGGATTTCCAAGCCGAGTGAATCCGCATAGTGGAATAATCGCTCGAGCTCCGTATCTTTAAGCGCTGCGACGATCAATAGAATGATCGTTGCTCCAGCCGCTTGCGCCCGTTCGATCTGGATTTCGCTGACCATGAAATCTTTGCACAACACCGGAACCGAAACCGCGCGCGCCACTTTCTTCAAATCTTCAATGGATCCTTTAAAATATTGCTCATCCGTCAATACGGAAATGGCGGCTGCACCGGCCCCCTCATATTGGCGGGCCTGTTCCACGACATCCACTTCCATGCGGATGGCGCCTTTTGACGGAGATGCGCGCTTGATTTCCGAAATGACTCCGCGGCTTTTCCGCAAGCTGTCGATGAGTTTTGGTTTGTCCGGATATCGCTCGGTTTTGGGATAACTGTTTTCATAAGCAGTGATTTCCTGCCGCTTGGTTTCCATGATTTTGTCCAATATGGTCATACGAGCACCCCCGATGCTAGGCGGTGCAATTCATACACACGCGCCGTTTCGCCTGAAATGATTGATTTTCTCGCCTGATGTACGCCTTCTGAAATGCTTGCTGCACGGCCGCTCACATAAAGCACCGTTCCCGCATTCAATGCTACCGTATCCAAATAAGCACTAGGATTCCCTTCGATAACTTCTTTGAAGATTTCAGCATTGCGCTTCGAATCGCCTCCACGAATCGCCTCGATCGGCGCCGTTTCCAGCCCGACTTCATGAGGATGGACCGTCATGCTGCGTTTGCCTTGTTCGTCAAAGACGATCAATTGGTTGGTCCCCGCAAGAGACAATTCATCCAGCCCGCCTGCCCCGTGGACAATCGCCCCGCGCTTTCTGCCAAGGCGCATCAAGGCATCTGCCATCGGTTCCATCATGTCCGGGCGGTAGACGCCGCTCATTTGGATGGCGATCGGCAAAGGATTCGCCAGCGGGCCGACCAAGTTGAAGATGGTCGGCGTGCCGATTTCCTTGCGCACTTCGCGCAAGCCACCAAGTGCCGGATGGATCGCCGGCGCGAACAAAAAGGCGATGCCTGTCTGTTCGACGAGTGCCGGCAGTTCCTCTACAGCCAATTGAGTGGAAATTCCGATCTCCTCCAATAAATCAGAACTGCCCGTTTTGCTGGAGACGCTTCGGTTGCCGTGCTTTGCGACGCTCATGCCGCAGCCCGCCAACACGAAAGCCGTCAATGTGCTGATATTGAAGCTAAAGGATTTGTCGCCGCCGGTTCCGCAAACATCCACCAGCTCGCCTGCCATTTCAGGAAGCTTCACTGCTTTCTCTCGCATCGCCAGGACCATGCCGACCAATTCATCAGCCGTCTCGCCTTTTTCGTGCAATTCCTTCAAAAATTTTTTCATCTGCTGGCGATCTATGCGCCCTTCCAATAATTCCAATGCTCGCTGTTTCATTGTATGTTCATTCATATTCTCTGCTCTGCTCATCTCAATCTCTCCTCGTCTCGTTTTTAAATACAAAAATCCCCGCAACCGGGGTCTATTCCGGTTGCGGGGACGGTTTTAACCGCGGTACCACCACGCATTAATGCATTTTGCACTCACTCAAACAGGCTTCTTAAGCCTTTCCCTTTAACGCAGGGATACGTCCGCCATACTCGCTTCCGCTTTCCGGCTGGCTCTCATAAGTCCATTCGCACAGCGCTTCTAATCAGCTTCCACCACCCGCTGACTCTCTAAATAGACGCCACTGCCTACTCGTCTCATTCCTCGATTTACAACTCTTCTGTTCTCGTCTCTGCTAACTCTTCTCTCGAATAGACTTGCCGCTACCAACAAGTTGTCCTTCATACTAAAAGGTTTTGTATATTCTGTCAAGTGACAAACTCCAACTTCTCTACACGCACCAGTCAATCGTCTCGGTTCAGCGCACTTTGCTGGTTTTCACGCCAGGCGCCCGGCCAAGGAAAAAAGGATGGCGATGGCGCTCATCCGCCGTCAAGACCGGTGCCAGGCAGCAGTCTTGAACGAGCGACAACCCATACCACTCTTCCCAGTTCTTCGATTTGAAAAACGCCTCGACTTGCCCGTGCTCCGACGTGCCCGGGGCGCACTCTCCCCAAGACAGCCAGTCGGGACGTCCCGCCAGTTCACAGAAATTGCGCCAGAACTTTTCTTCCAAAGCACCGAGCGTCACGAAGCGTCCGTCCTTCGTTTCGTAAATCGCATAGCTGATGCGCCCGCCGCCGATTTCCGGAACGCCGTGATCCGACAAGCCCGCTTTCGTGTACGCATCGTGATTTGGCAGAAACTCCGCCATCACTTCTGCAAGCGCAATATCCAGATAAGCTCCCTCGCCCGTCCGGAACTTCCGGATCAACGCGGCAAGGATCTGTTCAGATGCAAGCAAGCCCCCGGTATAATCGGCGAGCGTATTGGTCGGATGCACTGGCCGCCCGACTTTATCGCGGAGTTGGTCCAAGGCACCCGAAAGCGCAAGGTAATTGAGGTCATGGCTGCCAAGATGCGCAAGCTTGCCTACTTGCCCATACCCCGATAGCGAACAATAGACGATATCGCTTTTATGCTCTTGGACGCTTTCATAATCCAGCCCCAGCTTTTTCATGACTCCCGGACGGAAAGTTTCGATGAGAGCGTCAGCAGAACGCACGAGCTCGAGCATCTCTTGTTTGCCGCTTTCGGATTTCAAGTCCAGATGGACAATTTGTTTACCGGCGTTATGCGCGCTATGCACAAGGCCGCCGCCCATCCTGCGCGACGGATCACCTGTGGGAGGCTCGATTTTGATGACGTCTGCACCGAGTTCAGCGAGCCGCATGCCGGCAAATGGTCCAGGAACGTAATACGTCACATCCAAGATACGGACGCCTGTCAGCGCCTTTTCCATTTAGAGCCCCATCCGTTTGGCGATGATGGTTTTCATGATTTCATTCGAACCGGCATAAATCGCAGCAACTGGAATGTCACGGTAGCGCCGGGCGATCTTGTATTCTTCCATATAGCCGTAGCCGCCATGCAATTGCATGCATTCACCCGATATTTTCTTCGCCGTATCCGTCAGCCAGTATTTTGCCATCGACACTTTCGAGACGACGTCTTTTCCGGCCATATGCTCTTCAATTAAGGATTCAAGAAACGCTTTGCCAAGTTCGATTTCAGTCGCCATTTCCACCAGTTTGAATTGAGTGTTCTGGAATGCGCTGATCGGCTTGCCGAATGCTTTGCGGGATTTCACATAATCCATCGTCATCTCCAGCATATCTTCCGATGCGATTTGAGCGGCCAATGCCACGACGAGCCGCTCCTGCTGCAATTTTTCCATCAAGTATGTAAAGCCTTTGTTTTCTTCGCCGACCAGGTTGGCGGCCGGGACTTTGCAATCCTCGAAATACAGCTCGGACGTATCCTGCGCATGAAGCCCGACTTTATCGAGCTTGCGCCCTTTCGTAAACCCTGGCGTCCCTTCTTCGACCATCAAGAGCGAAATGCCTTTATGCTTCGGTTCCGCTTTCAAGTCGGTCTTGACGACCACCAATACATGCGTCGAATTGATGCCGTTGGTAATAAAGGTTTTCTGGCCGTTGACGATATAATGATCGCCGTCTTTAACAGCTGTGGCCGAAATATTGGCGAGGTCGGACCCAGCGCCTGGTTCCGTCATCGCAATTGCGGTAATATACTCACCGCTGATGCAGCCCGGCAGCCAATCCTGTTTCTGCTGTTCTGTTCCATATGCTTCAATATAAGGCACTGTAATATCATTATGCAGCCCGACTCCCGTCAAGCTCGCCCCCACTCGCTCCATTTCTTCACCGATAATGACGCCGTAGCGGAAATCAAGACCCAGCCCGCCGTACTGCTCTTCGACTTGAGGGCATAAAAAGCCCATATCGCCGAGCTGTCTCCAGAACGACTTCGGGATCAGGCGGTCTTTTTCCCATTGTTCATAATGCGGCACCGCTTCTTTTTCCAAAAACTTGCGCAAAGATTTGCGGAACATCGTATGCTCTTCTTCTTCAAAACGGTATCTTGCCATTTCTCCCATCCCCTTTTCACTTTATTTCGGCTGCATGCGGATCGCGCCGTCCAAGCGGATCACTTCGCCATTCAATAGCGGATTTTCAACAATGCTTGCGACCAATTTCGCGTATTCAGCAGGGTGTCCGAGACGTGCCGGAAATGGCACTGTCGCAGAAAGCGAAGCGATGGCGGATTCCGGTAAACCGTCGAACATCGGCGTTTTCATGAGACCTGGCGCAATGGCCATGACGCGGATGCCATCACGCGCGAATTCACGCGCAATCGGCAAGGTCATCGAGACGATGCCGCCTTTTGATGCGCTATAGGCCGCTTGCCCGATCTGTCCTTCAAATGCCGCGACGGATGCGGTCGAAATGATGACACCGCGTTCGCCATTTTCATTCGGCTCGTTATTTTGCATAGCTGCTGCAACGGCGCGCAATACGTTGAAACTGCCGATCAAATTGACTTGGATGACTTGTTCGAAACGCTCAAGCGCAAGCGGCTGTCCTTTCGATACGACTTTTCCGGGTGTGCCGATGCCTGCGCAATTGACCAGGAGATTGACATGGCCAAGCTGACCGACCGCCATTCTTACATTTTCTTCTACTTGCAGTGCGTTTGTTACATCCGTCCCGAAATAACTGACTTGCCCTTCACCAAAATCAGCCATCACCTGTTGCGCACGCTCTTCGTTCAAATCAAAGATCACCGCGCGTCCACCGTTTTCTGCGATATGGCGTACGGTCGCTTCACCAAGACCCGATGCACCGCCCGTGACGATGGCTTTCACTTTAGAAAAATCCATTCCATTCTCCCCTTTGGCTGTGTCTTTATCTAGTTAATTGATCCGTTCAATAATTGTTGCATTGGCCATCCCCATGCCTTCGCAAATCGCCAGCAAGCC
Source organism: Planococcus citreus (assembly GCF_003664125.1). GTDB lineage: Bacteria > Bacillota > Bacilli > Bacillales_A > Planococcaceae > Planococcus > Planococcus citreus. The sequence goes on along the minus strand of NZ_RCCP01000004.1, from coordinate 313,308 downwards.
GTAGCGACTGCCAGAACGTTCCAGTTCATGCACAAGCGATACCAATAATTTCGTGCCGGTCGCACCTAGAGGATGTCCCAGTGCAATAGCGCCGCCATTGACGTTAAGCTTATCCGGATCTCCCCCGATATCCGATAGCCACGCGAGCGGAACAGGCGCAAATGCTTCATTCACTTCATAGCGGTCCATATCCTCAATTGATAGTCCCGCTTTCTCCAGTACTTTTTTCGTCGCGGCGATCGGCCCCGTCAGCATCAAAGTCGGATCCGATCCAACAACCGTGCGGGCAAGTATACGCGCTTTCGGTTTTAAGCCAAGTTCCTGCGCTTTTTCTTTTGACATCAATAAAACAGCGGATGCCCCGTCGCTCATTTGACTGGCGTTGCCTGCTGTGATGACGCCTTGTTCATCGAATGCTGGCTTTAAGCCGGCGAGCACGCCTTCGGTCGTTCCAGGCCTTGGCCCTTCATCTGTCGTGACTTTCTGGAAATCACCTTGTTCATCCGATACATCTATTGAGACGATTTCCTTGTCGTAAAGCCCTGCATCGATCGCGTGCTGCGCACGTTCGTGGCTCTTTACTGCGTAAGCATCCAATTGTTGCCGGCTGAACCCCCATTTTTCAGCAATGCGTTCTGCTGAAAGCCCTTGATTAATGATTTCGTATTGATCCGTCAGTTTTTTACTCGGCTTCGCCCCTTGCATATTGGAGAACATGGGGACGCGCGTCATGCTTTCCACACCGCCCGCAATAACAATGTCCATATCGCCGGAAAGAATCGCCTGCGCACCGAAATGAACAGCTTGCTGACTCGATCCGCATTGGCGGTCGATGGTAACCCCCGGCACAAAGTCCGGGAATCCGGCAATCAATGCCGCCGTTCTGGCGATATTGCCGCCTTGCTCACCCGATTGAGAGACACAGCCGAGAATGACGTCTTCCACCATGCCTTTATCGACGCCGGCGCGGTTCACCAATTCTTCTATCACGACAGCTGCCAGTTCGTCCGGTCGCATCTCCCGGAATTGGCCTTTGCGCCGGCCGACTGGCGACCGGACACCTTCAACGATGACTACTTCTTTCATTCCTGATCACTCCCATTTTGAAATCGCTTCCATATAATTAAACTGAATTGAATGACTATTCACTCACCTTCATTTATTGTACAAGAATCCTCCAGGGATTACTACACGAAAAACCGCGAAGGGAAATTCCGCGCAAACAAAAAACCTCTGCAGCATGTAGCTGCAGAGGTTTTCATCATTCTTCGATCAAGCCTTTTTCAACGAGGAAGTCACGCGCTACTTCGCTCGGAATCTCCTGGTCCACATCTACACGCGAATTCATCGCGAGCATTTCTTCTTCCGTGATTTGTCCGGCCAGCTCATTTAACAAGTCCTCAAGTTCTGGATATTCTTCGAGCGTTTCCATCCGGACGACCGGTACAGCATCGTATTTCGGGAAGAACGACTGGTCGTCTTCCGTCGTCTTCAGGTCGAACAAGTCAATGCGGCTGTCGGTGGTGAACGCCGGGATGACATCGACGTCACCATTCTGCACCGCTTCATACATAATGGCCGGGTCGAAACTTTCAGTTGCTGAAAACTCGAATGGATAAGTGGCTACCATATCATCATAGCCGTCTCCTTGGCGCTCATAAAACGGGTGGGGTGCCCCGAAGCTCATGTCTTCGGATTGGGAGATTTCCGCAAGGTCTGAATAGGTTTCCGCATCGTAATCTTTGGCGTACGCCAAGGTATAGCCATTTTCAAACCCGAGTGGTTCGAGCCATGTAGCGTCGAGTTCTTCTTCATATCCTGCACGCACTTCTTCCAATACTTCCTCCGAAGACTGGCCTGGTGTCGACTCGCGTTTCAATACATCTTTCAGGCCGGTTCCGGTGTATTCAACGTACAGGTCGATATCGCCTTGCTCGAGTGCCGGCGTCAAGATCGACACTTCCCCTAGCCCTTCTTCGTACTCCACGCTATAGTCCGAGTTCGCTTCGATATACTGCCCGAGAATATGCGGCAGGATGTATTGTTCTGTCCACGGCTTGCCCCCGATGACGATTGGTTCCGACTCTGCGCCGCCGCTGCAGGCAGCAAGAATCGCAGATGTGCCAAGCAATACGCCAAATGCTGTTTTTTTCATTGTTGTTTCCCCCTTTTCGGCCCGTTTCGAGCCTGTTTGCTCATTCAGTTTGCTGCCGCGCCTCAACTCACAGGCAAAAAACTTAGGTTTTCAGTCCTTTTGGCGTGGCGCGTTTTTCAATCCATTTCAAAATTAAATCAAACCCGATCGCCAATAAGGCAACCGGCAATGCACCGGCAAGCACCAGCGAATTATTATACGATTGCAGCCCCCGGTAGATGATGTCGCCAAGGCCGCCTGCTCCGACAAAAGTCGCGAGCGTCGCGATGCCGACTGTCAATACCGTTGCGGTACGGATACCGGCCATGATAAACGGCAGCGCCAACGGCAATTCAATCTGGCGCAGGATTTGTGTTCTTGTCATGCCCATTCCGCGCCCTGCTTCAATCGTGGATCCATCGACCCCGACAATACCGGCGTAAGTATTGCGCAAAATCGGCAATAGCGCATAAATAATCAGCGCAATTAATGCGGTCGGTGAACCGATGCCAAGAATCGGCACAAGAAATCCAAATAAAGCTAGACTTGGTATCGTTTGGAACACCGCGGTAACTCCGATAATCGGTTCGGCAAAGCGCCGGTAACGGGCGATCATAACACCCGTAGGCAAAGCGATTGCAATGCCGATCGCCACAGCGACGAAAGATAAATAAATATGTTCGATAAAGGCATCTTGGATCATGTCCTGACGACTTACCAGTGTATCGAAAAATGCATTCATGCAGTCGCCTCCTTCTCATCATAGAGGGCAGCCCTCAGCAATTCACGCTCTCCGGCAAAGCCGACTAATGTTCCTTCATCGATTATAGCCAAGCGCGGTTTGCCGCTTTGTTCCAATAGCTGATGCGCATCGCTAACCGACAATTTGGCTTCCACCTCTTCAGCTTCTCCTGCCCAGTCCTTATCGAAGAGGAACACGAATTCCTTCAAACGCCGGTCTCCAAATGAACGTTTCTGGTTAATGCGTTCAGTACCGATAAAGTTCCGCACAAATTCATTGGCGGGTTCATCGATCAATTGTTGCGGCGTCCCGATCTGTTCGACTTGCCCATCCTTCATCACGACAATCGTATCGGCGATTTTCAAGGCCTCGTCCATGTCGTGGGTGACGAAAATGATCGTTTTATGAATTTCCTGCTGCAAATGACGCAGCTCATCCTGTAATTGTTCACGGCTGATCGGGTCGAGCGCCGAAAACGGCTCATCCATCAGCACGATATTCGGATCACCCGCTAATGCACGGACGACGCCGACACGTTGCTGCTGGCCACCGCTCAATTCCAATGGATAGCGATCCATGAAAACGGCAGGGTCCAATCCGACTAATTGCAGCAGTTCTTTCGAGCGTTCGTCGGTTTTATCGGCTGGCCAGTTCAGTAATTTCGGAACTAACGAGACATTGTCAGCGATGGTCATATGAGGAAACAAGCCGATGCGCTGAATGACGTAACCGATCGACCGCCTTAACTTCACCTCGTCCATGCCGGTGATTGGCTCATCGTCTATGTATATGGCGCCCGCTGTCGGATTTTCGAGCTTATTCACCATTTTCATCAAGGTCGTTTTTCCGCATCCACTGGGGCCGATGATGGCGGTCAGCTGGCGTGCGGGCAAATCGAGCGTAACGTCCTTCAACGCTTCCGTACCGTCCGGAAATCGTTTTGTGACCTTGTCAAAGCGGATCATTCGCTTCGCCCCCTTTCAATTGGTCGTTTTTCTATACCCTTATACACAGGGCTTTACTCCCGTTGTGGCTGCCCAAATTTCAAGTGCACCGGATTGGCGATTTGTTCATAGCCGATTTCCTGGTAAATCTTGTTGGAAGTGCCATTCGCCAAGTCTGTATAAAGCATAGCAAAATCATACTCATTGAGCAGCTCTTCCGTAACTTCCGCAACGAGCGTACGCGCATAGCCTTTTTTTCGCAACTCTTTGGGCGTAAAAACAAATGATACGGTGATGCCATGCTTGGAAGGCCGCGCTTTTTTCATACAGGACACCGCACGCCCCCCGTCTTCCCAGAGAAACACTTCCTTACGTGAAATGAAGTCAGCTATTTTTTCTTCCGCCTCCTCTTGCGACGGATTGCCGATGCCGGTATCTTCACCGAATAATTGATACCAATCGACGAGCAAGGGTGCATCAAGCCGGTTCGCCACACGCCAGCTGCCCGGGCTTTTCGCAAGTTTCTTCCGCACGGCGTCGATCCGGTATAACCCTTGGTCCATCGCAATTTCCGAAAGCCCTCCCCATGCATCCGCAAATCTTTCAGCGGTTCCTTTATCCCCAATGACGCCAAAAATTTCGATTTTCGCATTGCGGAATTCATTCGCTACCAACGCTTCCACATTCGCGTCTTCTCGACAGACGATCAATTGCAACGGATGGGGAGGCGTCATCAAAGCCAGTGCCGCAACGCCTTGCCGGTCTTCCGCGAGCCCTAAATAGAAGGTTTCATAACGCCCTTGTTCAATTTGGCCAAGCACGCCGAGAAATAAACTGTATAGGTCTTCCCTTTTTTCAAGTAGCGGCCTTGCTTTTTCCATATATTCGCCAATCTCCTGGTACCATTTCCATTCCATATCTCCACACTCGTTTCCATTAAATTCATTTCTTCATTACTTATTAGCTATTTTTGGCTCATTCCCTCTTTTCACTTTGGAGAAAACGAAAACGCGGACCTCATTCGGCCCGCGTTTCATCATTCCAATTCCATCTGTTTCGTTTCGGTCCCAAGGAAAGCGACCGCCAATGCGCCGATTAAGATCGAAACGCAGAAAATCGCAAAAATGACATTGATGCCGAATCCCGCCGTCAGCATCGAACCAACCAGAATCGGGCCGAGAATACCGCCGATCCGGCCGAACGACGCCGCCATGCCTGTGCCTGTCGCACGGATGACCGTCGGATACTGCTCAGGAGAGTATGCGTAGAGCGCACCCCAAGCCCCGAGGTTGAAGAACGACAGGAAGGCACCCGATATCAAGAGTGTCGTGACGGTATCTGCGTTGCCGAAAGCCAAAGCGGAAGCAGCCGTCCCGATCAAATACGTCACTAGCACAAACTTGCGGCCGGCACGTTCAATGAGCCAAGCCGCCGAGAAATACCCCGGCAATTGCGCGAGCGTCATGATCAATACGTATTGGAAACTTTGGATGAGCGGGAATCCTTTCATTACCATGACACTCGGCAGCCATAGGAACATCCCGTAATACGAGAAGACGACCGTAAACCAGACGATCCATAGCATCATCGTCGGGCGCCGATACGTTTTTGACCATACGTCACGAATATTGGTCGAAACAGAGCGCAGCACATCTTTTTTCGCCGTGAATTGCGGCGAATCCGGCAAATTGAGGCGCAAGTATAAGGCATAAAACGCAGGCAATGCCGTCAGCAACAGCGCGACCCGCCAGCCGTATGCGGGAATGATGAAGTACGAAATGATCGCAGCCACCAGCCAGCCCGCAGCCCAGAAACTCTCCAGTAGCACCACTACCCGCCCGCGGTCTTTTGCCGGGACGCTTTCCGATACCAAAGTCGAGGCGACCGGCAATTCTCCGCCAAGCCCCATTCCGACGAAGAAACGCAGAATCAGGAAAGCGGCGAGCGTTGTGGTGAATGCCGAGATGCCGCTCGCCAGCGAGAACAGCAATAAGGTGATGATGAAGATTTTCTTGCGGCCGACCCGGTCGGCGTAAATGCCGAAAACGAACGCCCCGACGGCCATGCCGATGGAATTGACGCCACCAATCCAGCCCATCTGCTGGGAAGTGAGGCCCCAATCTTCATGAAGTGCAGCAATAATGAACGCCAGGATCCCGACGTCCATCGCATCGAATAGCCAGCCGAGCCCCGCTACGCCTAATAGTTTGCGTTGTGATATGGATTTTGTGTTTTTTTCTGTGGCAGTTGTCATGTTCTTTCCCCTTGTCTTGACACTTGTCTGTTATTGTTTACACCCTAACTATACCGTTACAGGCTTCAAGTGACAAGGGATGTCTGAGAGCTTCGCAATCAGCTCCCCGAATTATTGGAAGAAGCGATTACCGCGCTCATGCCGAGCATCATCGCTGCCTGCTGCGCTTGCATAAGCATTTCCACGGAAGACGAAAATACCGCTGCTTCGCTTTCACGCAGCTCTACCGATTCTGCCATCGTCAATTGGACCGCAGATGGCAAAACCCATCCGCCATACCAGCGGAACAATTTCGACGCATCCAGCGCGCGGGCCATTTCCACGGCAGCAGCCAGCGCCTGCCCGTCCGCATTCGCGATAGCTAAAAAACCAAGCATCGGGTAATGCTCTCCGCGCACTTTGATGTTTTCCGCTTTCAAAAAATCACGAATCGCAACGACGCGCCCCGCCACTTCGGGCTGAAACGCTGGCGAATCGAAGGTCATGACCTGGCTCAGCCATTGCAGATGATTGCCGGCTGAAAATCCTTGCGTCCGCAATTCTTTATAATAGCGGTTCATCGTTTCCGCACGTTCCCGGACGTCGCCTTCCCGTTTCGAAAGCAAAGCGACGTACGGAACGTCTTCGCTTGAAGTGAGGAATGGGTGGTAGGTTTTCATCTCATTATACAATTCCCTCGTACGCCCCGCTTGTTCAGGCGAATCCATCATTAAGCCCGCAAGATAAGTATAGGAGCTCTTCCAGAACTTGCTGTTGTTCAGCGCCTGCTGATTGGCATTAAGCTCGGCCAATCCATCTTCCGCTGGCTCATCACCGAGCACCAAATATGCCGTCGCAATGTGGTGAAGATGCGCACGCAGCGGCGAAGTGAATCCTTCTTTCTTTTTGATGAGCTGGGACACTTCGAGATGTGCATCCGCATCGAATTCACTCCCTCGGCTCAAATACATCATCGTGACGGCGAGCGACACTTGTTTGTCTGTCGCCCACCCGAGCGCTTTCGAGACTTGGCCGTAAGTTTCTTCTATCTTTTTGACTTCCATTGAAAAACGCCTCCTTGACCATTTATACGGTCAAGAAAGCGTGAAGTTTCAAGTTACGCAAGAAGGACGAGGCTGAGTGCCATGACCGCCATCCCCGCAACCAATCCATAAATCGATAAATGGGCTTCGTCATAACGCTTCGCTGCCGGCAATAATTCATCCAATGAGATGAACACCATGATTCCGGCAACGCCGGCGAAGATAATGCCAAACAAAGTATCACTCAAAAAAGGCATTAGGAACAACCAAGCGGCAATTGCGCCAACCGGTTCAGATACCCCCGAGAGAAAACTGTATTGAAATGCTTTCTTGCGGCTGCCTGTCGCGTAATAGATCGGTACCGATACCGCAATGCCCTCCGGGATGTTGTGGATCGCCACCGCGATTGCAATGGCGATGCCCAGCGCAGGATCCTGGATCGCTGACATAAACGTCGCGATGCCTTCCGGGAAATTATGGATGGCGATGGCCAACGCCGTGAATATCCCCATTTTGCGGAGGCGAGCGTATTCATCATTGGTCGGGCCCTCGTCCATATCTTCTACAGTTCGCACTTCATGGGGATTTCCCATTTGCGGCAGTATCCGGTCAAGCACTGCCATGAAGACCATGCCGCCGAAAAATCCAACGAGCGTCAGCCAGTATCCCGCGGTTTCTCCTTGGGCAGCCGTTAGCGAATCTTTCGCTTTAAAGAAAATCTCGATCATGGAGACATAAATCATGACCCCAGCCGAGAAACCGAGTGACACTGACAAGAACTTCGTATTGGTGCGCGAAGCAAAAAACGCGATCAAACTGCCGATCCCGGTTGCCAGCCCCGCGAACAGCGTCAAGCCAAGCGCGAATAAAACCGTACTGTCCATAAAGCCAACTTCCTTCCAGTAGTAGTGAATAAAGCTATTCTACTCCAGAAGTTTCCTTTGCGCAACTTTTTTCAACGAAGAAAGATTTCCCATTATTCATTCACTTCATTACGCAGCAATCGCCCAAGTTTTTCCCAATCGGCATCCTTGTGTTCGCGGACTGCCGGATTATAGAACACGCTCGCCGGATGGAAGGTCGGAAAAATGTGATAGCTCTCCTGCGTTTCCAAAAACGCGCCGCTATCTTCATCCCAATACAGGATCGGCGTTTCCATCAAAATCCCATGCAATTGCATAATCTTTGCTTCACGCCCAACGAGCCGCTGCAGGCCGATATTGCCGAGCGTCACAATCAACGGAGGCTTTACCGCACGAATTTCTTCATCAAGGATCGGGGCGTGAGCGATAATTTCTTTTTTATTCGGGGCCCGGTTGTATTTACGCTTCACCACTTCACCGCTCCGGGTGCGTTTTTCTCCCCATTTATACGGGCGGCTTCTGACAGCGCTGGTGATATAGACATCTTCCCTCTCAAGTCCGATCCCTTCCAATGAAGCCATCAATTCTTTTCCAGCGCGCCCCGTAAACGGAATACCCGTCTCCACTTCGTTCTCGCCTGGCGCTTCTCCGACCAGCATCAACGCCGGAGACTCCGGGCCGCTTCCCCAAACAAAGCCTTCTACCGGAAAATCCGCAATGCGCTCTTTCCCCAATTCAGCCAGCTCTTGTGAAATTCTATACATATTTATCACCTTTTCTTTTAAATAAATTAAAAATATAAAATTCTCTTTATTACCGCCATTTGAAATCGTTTCCACGTTATAAAACCTAACATAAACTAAAAATAAAACTTGCATTGTCAGAAAATATTGATTAATATGTTAACAAACCTAACACGAGTCACATGTTAGAAAACCTAACACGAGGAGGAAGAAGCATGAAAAAGATTGAGACTATCATTCGCCCTTCTGTTTTCGCTGATGTCCGGCAAGCATTGGCTCTTGAAGGAATCGATGGGCTGACCGTCACTGAAATCGCGGGAATCGGCAAACAGGAAGGGCGTGTCGGCTTGTTCCGCGGGAATGCCTACCGAATGGAATTTTCCCCGAAACTAAAATTGGAAATGGTCGTCTCGGACGAAAAAGTCGAGGACATCATCCAAGCTCTGCTTGACTATGCCTCCACCGGTGAAGTCGGAGACGGGAAAATCTTCATCCTTCCTGTAGAAGAAGCCATCCGCATCAGAACAAAAGAACGCGGCACTGTCGCGATTGGATAAGGGGAGATCATTATGGAAGCTGTACAAAGTTCAGTCGATATGCTGTGGGTCATGCTCGGTGCCATGCTCGTCTTTTTCATGCACGCCGGATTCGCCATGGTTGAAACAGGATTCACTCGCTCTAAAAATACCCTTAATATTTTGATGAAAAACATGATCACCATTTCACTTGGATCCATCCTTTATTTCATTGTCGGCTATGCATTGATGTTCGGGCCGTCATCTTTCGGCTTGATCGGTACGGAAGGATTCGCTTTATCGGGTGTCACGGATATCGGATTCTTCGTGTTCCAGGCAGTCTTCGCCGCCACATGTGCCACAATCATCTCGGGTGCTGTCGCAGAACGCATGCACTTGACCGCTTATATCTTGCTTACCGTTGCCATGACAGCCATCATCTACCCGATTGTCGGCCACTGGGTATGGGGAGGCGGCTGGTTATCTGAAATCGGCTTTATCGACTTCGCCGGTTCCACAGTCGTCCACTTGACGGGTGCCGTCGCTGCCTTTATCGCGGCTTGGAAAATCGGGCCGCGCCTTGGGAAGTATTCCGGTAAAACCGTCAATACGATTCCTGGCCACAGCTTGCCGCTCGGCGCGCTCGGTGTATTCATCCTATGGCTTGGCTGGTTTGGCTTTAACGGGGGAAGCACGCTCGCAGCAGATCCTGCGCTCGTCCCGCCCGTCATTGCCAACACCTTGCTCGCAGCATCCGCCGGTGTTTTAGCTACGGCGCTTTACACCCGCTTCCGCTACGGCCGCATTGACGGTACATTGACGATGAACGGTGCACTTGCAGGGCTTGTCGGCATCACTGCCGGCGCTGCCAACGTCTCGTTCCTCGGCGCCATCTTGATCGGTTTGATCGCCGGCATCATCATGACAGAGGCTGTTCATCTCTTGGATACGAAAATTCGCGTAGACGATCCAGTGGGGGCTGTATCGGTTCACGGGATTGCAGGGGTTTGGGGAACTCTCGCGATTGGATTCTTCGATGTTAACGGCGGATTGCTTTACGGAGGAGGAGCTGAAATTCTCGGCATCCAAGCAGTCGGCGTACTGGCCGTCATCGCTTGGGCTTCCTTATCTACCGGTGCCGTCCTTCTATTGATCAGCATTGTGACGCCGCTGCGTGTAACGGCCGAAGAGGAAGAAACCGGCTTGGACTTCGCAGAACACGGATCACAAGCCTATTCGATGCAGGACGTGCTGCGCGGTTCATCCGGGAGAGCGGATAATTTCGCAGACCGCCTGAACCAGCTCGGCGAAGAACGGCCAGCTTCAGGCAAAGTATAAAACAAAGAGAGATAGAACGAAAAACTTGGGGGTTCTTAAATAGAAAAACGAACGGAGAAAATTTCTCCGTTCGTTTTTTTATTGCACTAATTTAACGCTCCTCAATATCTTCCCGCTCAACAAGTCGCATATCCTTGCGCTTGCGGAAATGCCGCTCCCTCATTTCATACCAGATGGCTATCAGGACGAACAAGGTATAACCGAGAAACAGCCCCGCCACAACATCCGACAGATAATGCGTGCCGCTTGCTACCTGCGATAAAGCCGTGAGCACCGTCAGCAATGCTGCGGCCAGCCAGATCAGCAGGCGAACAGACCTTGCGGCGGCCCTTTCGCCCAGGAAATAGGCCAACGTGAATAAATACAATAAGCCGACCATCGCATGATCGGATGGGAAGCTATAGGACGCCACCTCTTCGGGAAATTCCGGCATCGGGCGCCCGAACCATTGCTGCAGCAATTGATTCAATGCATTCCCTGCGCCGACCGCCAACAAAACGAAAAACATGCCCCGGTAGTTATGGCGAAATGCCCACAGAAAGACCAGAAGCAGAAAGCTTACAGTAAAGATCATCCACTGCTCCCCGATGAATGACATGGCCTCAAGCCACCCCATTCCCCCGAACAACGCAGCGGCCCGTTCATCCAGTTCGCGGACCGGTTCTTGCTGATAATAGTAAAGGATACCGAAAAACCCGAGCAGTGTCGCCATCGCCAACGGATAAAAGATTCGCTTCATACTTGCACCTTCTTCCTTGCCGCATCCATAGGGCATTTTGGAAAACCATCCGCAACCAATAAAAAACCCGCATGGAGTACACTTCCACACGGGTTCTGGATTTCCTTGTTTTCGCAGCCACTAACTTCCACTATCAGGAATTGAAATACACGCAAATCCGGCAATTATTCATTTGTTGAATCGGAATGTCCATATCGTAGATCTCCTTTAACGCATCCGATTGGATGATCTCTTCTGTTGGCCCATCTTTGACGACACGGCCATTTTTCAATGCGACGATGCGGTCGGAATAGACTGAAGCAAAGTTGATGTCATGAAGGACGATGATGACCGTTTTGCCGAGCTCATCGACCAAGCGGCGCAAAATCTTCATGATCTGTACGGAATGCTTCATGTCCAAATTATTGAGCGGTTCATCAAGCAGCACGTAATCCGTGTCTTGCGCGATAACCATGGCGATAAACGCACGCTGCCGCTGCCCGCCTGAAAGTTCATCCAAATACGAATCCTCCATATCCCCAAGGTCCATGTACTCAATCGCCTGGTCGACCATCTGCTCATCTTCCGCGTTCAAACGGCCCCTGGAATAAGGAAAGCGGCCGAACGACACCAATTCACGGATCGTCAAGCGCACGTTCATGAAATTCGATTGCTTCAAGATGGAGACACGTTTCGAGAATTCGTTGGACTTCATCTGCTTCGTGTTGGTCTTATCGATTAACACTTCTCCAGTGTCTGCGTCCAACAGCCGGCTGACCATCGACAAGAGCGTCGATTTCCCCGCTCCGTTTGGCCCGATAAAGGAAGTAATCTGCCCTCGCCGAATATCGACGGAGACATTTTCCACGACTTGTTTCTTTCCATATAATTTCGTCAGTTCACGGACTTGGATCATTTAGACCGACTCTCCTTTAATAGCAAATAGATGAAATAGACGCCGCCGACAAAATTGATGATGACGCTGAGCGTCGTATTGAACGTGAAGACATGTTCGACGACCCATTGACCCCCGACCAGCGCCACGATACTAATAATGCTCGCACCGGCAATGACAACTGAATGTTTATAGGATCTGAAAAATTGATAGGACAGATTGGCGACGATCAAGCCGAAGAACGTGATCGGCCCGACCAGTGCCGTCGCAATGGCGATCAATACGGCAGAAAGCACGAGCATCTTCTTGACGAGCGCGTCATAGCCAACGCCCAGATTCACCGCTGTATCACGCCCCAAAGACAGGACGTCAAGCGATGCATTATGGCGCCAAGCGAAACCGATCAAGACGACAATGAACAATAGCGAGAGCCAGACCAGATCGGCATTGACGTTATTGAAACTCGCGAACATCCGGTCCTGGACAATCTGGAATTCATTCGGGTCGATCAGCACCTGCAGGAACGTCGAGACGCTGCCGAAAAATGTCCCGAGAATGATGCCGATCAATAATAAGAAGTAAATCGGCTGGTTGTCTTTCTTGAACAGCAATTTATAGAACAATAAAGCGAAGATGACCATGACAGCAATCGACAATAAGAAATTCACTTGCTTGTTGATGATCGTGATATGTCCCGAGCCCAAGAAGAAAATCAAGACCGTCTGCAAGAGCATATACAGCGAATCCAAGCCCATGATGCTTGGGGTCAAAATGCGGTTATGCGTGATCGTCTGGAACACCACCGTCGCATAAGCGATTGCCACGCCGGTCAGTACCATCGCGAAGACTTTCACGCCTCTTCTTGGCAGCGCGTAATCGAAGCTGCCATTTAAATTATCGAATAAATACAAACCACATGCCGCCGCGGCAAGCGCAATCAAAATCCATAGTTTATGTACATCACGCATACGCCTTCCTCCTAAACAACATGATCAGGAAGATAAAGCTTCCGATAACGCCCACCATCAGGCTGATCGTGATCTCGTACGGATAAATCAAGACGCGCCCGAGAATGTCACAAACCAATAGGAAGATGGCGCCAAGCATCGCGGTATGCGGCAAGGTTTTCTGGAGATGGTCCCCTTTGAAGATGGAGACGATATTCGGGATGATCAAGCCGAGAAACGGAATCATGCCGACGGTCAAAACCACGGTCGCCGTAATAAGCGCCACCAAGGTCAAACCAATGTTGACAACGCTGCGGTATTTCAGCCCCAAGTTTTTCGAGAAATCCTCACCCATCCCGGCGACCGTAAAGCGGTTGGCGTACATATAGGCGATGATGAAGACCGGTACACTTATGTAAAGAAGTTCATAGCTGCCTTTCATGACCATTGAAAAATCGCCCTGCAGCCAAGCCGACATGTTCTGGATGACGTCTGCCCGGTAGGCAAAAAACGTGGTGATCGATGACAAGATATTGCCGAACATCAAGCCAATGAGCGGAATGAAGATGGCGTCCTTGAATTTGATGCGGTTGAGAATTTGCATGAATAAGAAAGTGCCGGCGAGTGCGAACAAGAACGCCACAGCCATTTTCTCGATCATCGAAGCGTTCGCAAACAATAGCATCGAAACAAGAATCCCGAGGCGCGTTGCATCGAGCGTTCCGGCAGTTGTTGGCGAGACGAATTTATTGCGGCTCAATTGCTGCATGATGAGCCCTGCCATGCTCATGCCGGCCCCTGCAAGTAAAATCGCGACCAAACGCGGAAAACGGCTGACGAGGAAAATCTGTGTTTCTTCCGATTGAAAATCAAGGAGGTCAAGCGGGCTGATGCTGCTGACTCCGACAAACAGGGAGATGAACGACAGAAGGATCAATATGGGTATTAGAATACGTTTTTTCATGTAATGCCGCTCCCTATCTAGTGCTATTGCCAATTGAGAATGATAATGATTATCAATGACTAACTGTTTTTTAGTATAGCAGTATAAAAAATAGCGTCAAGGGATAATTGAGAACTATTGTCATTAAGAATGTCGGCACTTTGAAATGTTCACTTGTTTTTCAAATTTGGTGACCGACTTTTTGCTTCACTTACGGAGTCGCCGGTCTGCTTTGGGTTGGCCTCTTGCAACAAGCCAGGAAGAACGCCTGTCTTGGTGCTTCGGCTCACCCTTGACGCAGATCGGCTGAGACATTTCATTGTTTGTAGGTTGTTTAGCTAGATCTGCTTCTTTAAGCAGTTCCCGGCTAGCGGGGAAATCGCTTCTTGGGTTGGGAATTTGGATGTTTCGAGGGGATTTGTCGTCGCTTTTGGAGTCGCCATTCTGCTTTGGGTTGGCCTCTTGCATCAAGCCAGGAAGAGCGCCTGTCTTGATGCATCGGCTCACTCTTGACGCAGATCGGCTGAGGCACTTCATTGATCGAAGTGTGTTTAGCCGGATCTGCTTCTTTAGGGGGTTTCCGGCTAGTTGGGGAATCGCTTCTTGGGTTGGGGATCAGGATGTGTACGGGCATCGGACGACGTTTCTGGATTCTCTGCTATGCACGCCTTTCAGCGCACAAAAAAGCAGAGGGAACTTCCCTCTGCTTTCAGTTTCGTGTATTAAAATTCAATTTCCTGTGCTTGTTCCAATACTTCCGGTGGAATTTCAATCGGCTCGATGGCATTGTAGTCGCTGTAGTCCACTTGCATCTGCGACTCGATTGCCATCATTTCGCCCCGCACGTCGACATCAAGTTCCATATCGACTTCCATGCGGTCCGCTAAATAGGTTTCTTTATCCAGCGTGATGACGTAATTCACGGAATGCACTTCCAGGTCTTCTGGAGATAGAGGGGCTTCTATTTCCATCTGGCCCAGCGTTTTCTCCAATTGTTCGTCCGTCAGTTCCTGGAACTCTTCTCCCGAGGCATCGAGCGTCAGGATATAGGCTTCATCCGTTTCTTCCAGCACGAAATCCTCTTCGAAATCACCGAGTTCGTCTAATTGGCGCGCAGGGTCAGCTGATTGCTGTCCGGCAATCGACTGCATGTTTTCGTGCATTTCTTCCGGCATCTTCAGCCACATATCGACGGATGTCTCGTGCATGTATAAGCCCTTTTCTGTCATATACATTTCCGTCAGCATCGGGTTGGTATTGTCGATATCATCCGATACAATGCTGGTCTCACCTGTTTGATGAAATGCTAAAGGCTCGTAGGTCATTTCCATTTCAGAATCCACCGTCATGTTGATTTCCATGCCCTCCGGCTGCATCTTCATCTGTTGTTCGGTGTTCGACTGCGCACGCAAGCTTTCTACTTGCTGCGAAGCTTCTACCGCTTCTGCGTAAACTTCCGAAGCGCTCTTCGTTTCTTTCGGAGCTTCTTGCGCAGGATTCTCGCTCTCTTCTTCAGTCGTCGGTGCTTGCGCATTACTGCATGCGCCAAGACCGATGACAGCGGCGCCCGTTCCTATGACTGCCACCCATTTCCTCATGGCGTTCACTCTCCTTATAAAGACTTGTCGTCCATTATACAGCATTCTGCCTTTACTCACAGTTTACCCAATTTACAACCGATTAATTGCCGAACCTTTCGAATATGGAATTTCCACAGGAAAAAGCCGGAGAATCCCCCCGGCTTTTTCCTGTTTTCGTCTATTTACAATATAGCTTGATTATTTACCGACAACGAATTGTTCGTAGCGGTCATAATCCGCACGGCTCAATTCAACGGTGATCAACGTGCCTTCTTCGCCATATTCGGTTTCTTTGATGCTCGCATGGTCGTTCAAATACGCGACGACATCCCCGCGCCCGAACGGAATTTCCATCCGGCACATGACATGGTTCGCAAAGAGCCGGTCGCGGATGCTTTCGACCAGTTCATCGAGTCCCACCCCTTCTTTGGCGGATATCCACACAGCATCTGCGCTCTTTCTTGGATACACGACACCGGCAAGGTCCGATTTATTATAGACATATAAAGTCGGGACGTTCTCCACGCCCACATCCTGCAGCGTCGCATCGGTCACTTCCATCATATAATCATGCTCATCGTTCGAGACATCTACAACGTGAAGCAGTAGGTCCGCATTGCGCGCTTCTTCCAGTGTCGAGCGGAATGCTTTGACTAGATGGTGCGGCAAGCGGCTGACAAAACCGACGGTATCGGATAGCAAAAAGGTCTTATTGTCTTCTAGCCGGATTTGGCGGATGGACGTGTCCAAAGTCGCGAACAGCATGTCTTTTTCAAATACCTGCTTGTCTACATCCTGCCCCGTCTTCGACAGTAAACTGTTCATGATCGTCGACTTGCCGGCGTTGGTATATCCGACCAGCGAGACGACCGGCATGCCTTTTTTCAGCCGATGCTTACGCTGTGTCGTGCGCTGTTCTTTTACTTGGTCGAGTTCCCGTCTAAGCTTGGTGATTTGGTCTTCGATTTTCCGGCGGTCAAGCTCCAGCTTGGTTTCCCCGGCGCCGCGGTTGGCGAGCCCGCCACTGCTGGCACCGCCTTGGCGGCCGAGCGACGCGCGCAAGCCGACGAGACGTGGCAACATATACTGCAATTGCGCTAATTCCACTTGCACTTGTGCTTCGCGTGTACGGGCGCGCCTCGAGAAGATGTCCAGGATAAGCATCGTCCGGTCGATCACTTTGCATTCCAGCTCTTCCTCAAGGTTGCGGATCTGGGACGGCGAGAGCTCGTCATTGAAGATAATCAGATTGGCGCCTGCTTCTTCGTATAACACTTTCGCTTCATCGACTTTCCCCGTGCCGATATAGTGGGCAGGATTTACGCGGTCCAAGTTCTGGTGCAGTTCGCCCACGACTTCGACGCCGAGCGCTTCCGCCAAATTCCGCAATTCTTCCATGCTGTATTCAAAATGGGTATCTTTTTGCAATTGGACACCCACGATAATCGCTTTTTCAATCAATTGTTCCATCTACGGTTGCCTCCTTCGGCAGAACCTCGATTCCACCCGGTCCCTTGTCTTTATCAATTTGAAGTTTCCTTCTATCCTACCACAGTACCACGCCCGCCCCTATCCGAAACGCGGCGCCTGATAGCGGCCATCTTCAAAAACGATTTCCTGCTCGGCCGATTCGAAACGCACTTCACGCAGCCGCTCTTTTCCTTTGCCTGCCTCAAACACGAGATGGCAGTTTTCCAAGTCTATGCCTCCCCCGAGCAAACTGCTCCATCGCGCTTCACTTTGCGCTGGATTTTCCACTGAGAAAACAAGCGCCTCCAAGCGCAGGCCTTCATTAAGCTCCGTGATGGCGCCTTTTTGTTTCAAGCCAGCAAAACGCGCCTCGTCCGGTTCTTCCCATTCAATAAAGAACGGCAGCGGCAAATCGGACGAAATTGGCTCATCGATAAAGAGCAAACGCCAGCGGATGGTTTCGCCTGTTTCAGTCAGCCGCTCAGCATCCATTGGGCCAATCGTCCGGAACCCCCGCCCTTCGATTTGTTTTGCCAAAAGGTCCAGGTTATCAGAACGCAGGCAAACCGTGCCAAAACCTCTCTGGTCATGGCGCAAATGCTCGACAAGCGGATGCCCGGAACGTTCTGCAACGCTTTCATCTTCAATTGTCAGCCACTCAACATAATAATCCGGCCCGTACATGAGGGCGTTTTGCGTTCCCCAGTTTTTATGGCTACCTCCTGTAATTGCATGGAAACCTTTTTCGTTCCAAAACTTGCTGCTGGCTTCTGGATTGGTGTGGGTAAAATGGACGATGTGATCCAATTTCATTTGCTATCACTCCTTTTCTTTGCCTATTAATCGTTTTCTTCTATATAAATATAATACCCTCTAGCGTTGTCAATTTGCTGTGTATATGGTCACTTTTTCCCTGTCAATTCTGATTTTTCCGCGAAATGGGTGGTTTTTAGGCATCATTTTCGATAGGGTAGGGTATAGGAAAAGATAATTACCATATTTCAAAGGAGGTCATCATGGATAAAAAATTATTGAAAAACCCCGTGTTTATCATATCGACAGCCGTGATCCTGCTGTTGGTCATTGCCGGGGCATTCATGCCGATTCGTTTCGGCGAAGTTGCCGGCACTTTATTTAACTTCACCACTCTTAACTTCGGTTGGTTCTACTTACTAGCTGTCTTCATCATCACCCTTTTCCTAATCATCATTGCCATTAGCAAATATGGCAGCATTCGGCTCGGAGCCGACTCCGACCGCCCGGAATTCCCGTTCTTCACTTGGATCGGCATGCTGTTCTCAGCCGGCTTCGGTGCAGGGCTCGTCTTCTGGGGCGTCGCGGAACCGATGAGCCATTTCTTTACGACACCGTTCGGTACGGAAGGGCAGACGGAAGAAGCAGCACGCATTGCGATGGGCTATTCGTTCTTCCACTGGGGCATCAGCCAATGGTCTGTCTTTGCCATCGTCGGTTTGGTCATCGGCTTCTTGCAGTTCAGACGCAAAAAGCCTGGCCTTGTCTCGACCGCACTCGAGCCGGTCTTAGGTTCAAAACCAGTAGTCAAGCACACGATTGATTCACTCGCAGTCATTGCAACTGTCATGGGAATCGCGACTTCACTTGGTCTCGGCGTCTTGCAAATGAACGGCGGCTTGAACGCTGTATTCGGTATCGACAACGCCTTTCCGATCCAATTGGCGATTATCGGCGTCATGTTCGCTGCCTATACCCTATCTTCTTCTACAGGGCTTCACAAAGGGATCGCCTATTTGAGTAATTTAAACTTAGGCTTGGCACTTGTCTTAATGGTGTTCGTCTTCTTTGCCGGCCCGACAGTCTTTATCATGGATACATTTACACTCGCAATCGGCGATTATATCACTAATTTCGTTCAGTATAGCCTGCGCATGGAGCCTTATACAGGTGGAGAATGGGTTCTTGGATGGACCATCTTCTACTGGGCTTGGGCAACTGCCTGGTCACCATTTGTCGGGGCGTTCGTTGCACGGGTTTCACGCGGGCGTACTATCCGCGAATTCGTCTTCGGCGTTTTGGTCATTCCACCAGCCATCGCTTGTGTATGGATCGCCGTCTTTGGCGGTACAGCTTTATGGTACGACCTGAACGAACAATCGGGCATCGCGGAAGCAGTCAATGTCGATTTGACTTCTGCCTTGTTCCAAACCTTTGACGTACTTCCGCTATCGACTATCATGTCCGTATTGGCGATTCTGCTGATCTTCACTTTCCTGGTGACATCAGCCGACTCCGCTACATACATCTTAGCGACCATGACCAGTTTCGGCAGCTTGAACCCGCCGACTTTATTCAAAGTCATCTGGGGCGTTTTGATGTCAGCGATCGCAGCTGTTCTGCTTTACGCTGGCGGGCTTAGCGCCTTGCAGACCGCTTCACTCATATCGGCCTTGCCGTTTACGGTGCTCTTGCTTCTGATGCTTTGGTCATTCACCAAAATCATCCGTGGGGAGTCGCCGCCGATCCGCAAATCCGAATTGCGCCGCTTCCGACGCTTGGAACGCGAAGCGAGAAAACAACAGAATAAGTAAGCTCAAAACCATCACTGCCTTAAAAGCTCAAGATCCAGAGCTTTTAAGGCAGTTTTTCATTGGATAAGCTGATGATGCTCACGTTCAGCGAGCTAGCTAAAAAAACCGATTATTGAGTTAATATAACTTTACATTCTTCATCAAGGGTCTATAATAAAATCAAAGGGAATGTTTGTTCGTATTTTACATATTTTATAGAAAGGAGTTTTCATAATGACCGTCAATGTCTATATGATTTTCAATGGCAATTGCGAAGAAGCCGTAGCCTATTATGCAAAAGTATTCGCTACAGAACCCGCGGAGCTCTCTCGCTTCGGGGATATGCCTTCAGAACCTGGGCAGGAAATGCCCGAAGTGATGAAAAACCGGATCATGCATGCAAGCTTGGACATCCATGGAAGCGCCGTCATGTTTTCAGATGCCATGTCAGAAGCACCGGTCTCAATCGGAAAAAACATCAATGTAACCGTGCTATCCGATGATTTGGGGAAAATGACGGAGGAATTCAACCAACTTGGACAAGACGGGACAGTTCAAATGGAACTGCAGGAAACATTCTGGAGCCTTGGATACGGCATAGTAGAAGATAAATACGGTGTTGTCTGGATGTTCAACCATGACGACGGCCGGCAATGAACGGGCAGATTCCCCCTTAGTCGCTGACCATGCGCAGGCATTAAAAATAGGCTATCCTCTCAATGAGGATAGCCTATTTCCATAGATTATTTCTTGTCTTCTTGAATCAAGCGAACTGTTTCATCGAACTCTGCATCAATTTCAGCATTTGGCTTGTAAGTCACCAAGCTGACAATCCAAGTTGCCAACCAGCTGAGGATGAAGCCTGGAATGATTTCATAGACGCTGCCAATGAAGTTCGTTAGGTCAGTAGCCCCCGCTTCATCAGGAGCTGTACCAACCAAGTCCCAGATGATGACAGTGATAGCACCGACAATCATACCGGCGAGCGCACCTTTAGAAGTAAGTTTACGCCAGAATAGGGACAGCAAGATGATCGGTCCGAAAGCGGCACCAAATCCAGCCCATGCATAAGCGACCAATCCAAGGATGGTATTGTTCTGCTCCCATGCCAGTGCTGCGGCGATGACCGCGATGGCAGCTACGGCGATACGGCCAAGCGTGACATAGCCTTTAGCGCTTGATTCTTTCTTAAAGGCAATTTTATACAAATCTTCGATCAATGCCGACGAGCTGACGAGCAATTGAGACGAAAACGTACTCATGATCGCTGCCAAAACTGCAGCCAAAACGAAACCTGCCACTAGCGGGTGGAAGAGCACTTGGCTCATGTCCAAGAAGACCGCTTCCGGATCCACAAGAGTGGATTCAGGGTTTTGCTGGAAATAAGCAATCCCGACCAAAGCCGTACCCGTGGCACCGATAAGGCTCAAGATCATCCAGCCCATGCCGATACGGCGGGCAGTCCGAACTTCCCCTAAAGTTTTGATAGCCATAAAACGGACGATGATATGCGGCTGGCCGAAGTAACCAAGGCCCCACGCTGCGGCAGAAATGACGCCAATGGTGGAAGCGCCGGATACAAGGCTCAACATGTTCGGGTCGACTTCCCGAATGCTTGCTGCCGTTTCACCAAATCCGCCGGTAACGAAAATCCCGACGACCGGTACTGCAATAAGCGACAGGAACATCATGATCCCTTGCACAAAGTCCGTGTAGCTGACGGCGAGGAACCCGCCGAATAAAGTATAAGCGACGACTACCACCGAACCGATTATGAGGCCCAGATGGTAATCCATTCCGAATGAGCTCTGGAAGAATAAGCCAGAAGCTACCATTCCGGATGAAACGTAGAATGTGAAGAAAATCAAAATGATAATACCAGCGACAATCCGCAATAGGCGCGAACGGTCTTTTAAACGATTTTCTAAGAAGCTAGGAATGGTGATGGAATCACTGGTGACAAATGAGTAGATCCGCAGACGAGGCGCAACAAAGAACCAGTTCAGAAACGCACCGATCGTTAAACCGATGGCAATCCATACTTCCACGAGACCGCCGACGTAAATCGCCCCCGGCAATCCGAGCAAGAGCCATCCGGACATATCCGATGCACCGGCGCTGAGAGCCGCAACGGATGGACCGAGTCCCCTTCCTCCGAGCATGTAATCGGATAAGTCGGCTGTCTTCTTATACGCATACCAGCCAATGAATAGCATAGCCGCGAGGTACACGAGTAAGGCTATGATTTGATAAGTTGTATCTGTCATGACATCTCCTCCTTATTAAACACTTTAACATAATGAGTTTATATGAAAAGGGGGCTTTGCGTTTTATTTCCTATTTAAATGGGGATAGAGAGGCAAGGAGGCGATAAATATGCCGTGGAATAAGAATGATTACCCGGATTCCTTCAAAAATTTGGATGAAGATGTCCGCAATAAAGCGATTGAAATCGCCAATGCTCTTTTACGGGATGGCTACGAGGAAGGGCGCGCCATTCCAATTGCTTTGGACCAGGCACGTGACACCGTACAAGGAGACAGCGGAGGCCCGATTTATGAAATCCGCAAGCATTCAGAAGGCTGGCAACTGAAGAAGAAAGACAGCAAAAAAGCCATCCTCATTGAAGAAACGAAGGATGACTTGATGGGCGAAGCGAAGCGCTACGTTAACCGCAATAATGGGGAGCTCCACGTCTACGGAGAAGATGACTCGCTGCAGGAAAAACTATACGATTAAAACCAAACAGCAGGACAGGGAAAGCAGATGTTTTCCCCTGTCCTGCTGTTTTTCGTTCAGCTTTTCTCACGATAACGCGCAATGGCTTCAATCCGATTGCTCGCTTCGAGTTTATCAAGAATCGTGGAAATGTAATTGCGCACTGTCCCTGTTGTGATGAACAGCTCTTTGGCGATTTCTTTCGTGCTGCGCCCTTCCGTGATCAACTCCATCACTTGCCGCTCGCGTTCAGTGAGTGGATTGCTGCCCGCATACGCGAGGTCGACGAGTTCCGGTGCATAAATCCGCCGGCCGTCCATAATGGTGCGAATCGATGTCCCCAGTTCTTCGCTCGGGCTGTCTTTCAAGAGATAGCCACTGACACCCGCTTTTCGTGCCCGTTCGAAATAACCTGAACGCGCGAAAGTCGTCAGGATAATGGTTTTACACGGGTGGTCTTTCAGGGCTTCTGCCGCGTCCAAACCACTCTTGACCGGCATTTCAATATCCATGATGCAAACGTCGGGGTTCAGCTCCTCGACTAAGCGGATTGCCTCTTCCCCATTCGACGCCATGCCGACCACTTCCAAATCGTCTTCCAGATCCAGTAACGACCCGAGCGCGCCAAGCATCATGCGCTGGTCTTCTGCCAGTACAATTCGAATCATGAATTTCTCGCCTCCATATCTTGATAAAGAATGACATTCGGCACCCGGATATTCAAAGTTGTGCCGTCCATTACTTCAATATCGACTTGCCCATTGACAAAGTCCAGGCGCTCACGCATTCCCGCAAGCCCATTCCCTTGAACAAGTGGATTGCCTTCTGGAAAGCCGACGCCGTCGTCTTGCACTTGCACGAGGATTTCATTCGGCGTCTGCTTAATCAACACCGTACAGCGGGACGCTGCACTATGTTTCACGACGTTGGTGACCGCTTCCTTCAAGCACATGCTCAGCACATGCTCCATTAACAGCGGTGTGTTGTTGAGTTTGGCATTGCCGTAAAAGACGAAATCGATGTCCGCGGCCCGGAGAATCTGTTGGATGCGCAATAATTCGTCTTCAAGTTTCGTACCGCGCATATCCGTCACCAGTTCCCTCACTTCCTTCAAAGCGGTGCGTGCGGTCTGGCGGACATCCTGGATTTCAGCTGCGGCACGTTCCGGGTCTTTACTCAATAGTTTCCCCGCCAAGTCACTTTTCAAGCCAATTAATGACAATTTCTGGCCGAGTGTATCGTGGAGATCGCGCGCTATCCGTTCGCGCTCCTCGATCAGCACGAGCTGCGATATTCGCTTATTGGCATCTTCGAGCGCTCCTTCAAGCTTTTCGCGTTTGTGCCGGTTATACGTATTGAATGGCAATAAGATAACACCGAGAACGCTTAAAATGATGAACGGCAATTGTGTGATGTACAGATTGAAATCGGCCAATAAGCCGTAGATGATCGCGGCGAGCGTTGTTCCAATATGCAAGCCGTAAATGATGAAAAAGCCGACTTTGCTGCGGATATTGCCGATAAAGAACGCCAAAAAAATCGCCAGGTAGACATAGCCGAATAGAAAGATCATCGCGACATTGATGATCATCTCGACACTTACCCATAAATACACGAGAAACGAATGTGAACTGAACGACAAGCGGTAAGCGATAAAAAACGCCACCAGCAGAATGATGCCTGCTGCGATTTCAGTTGGGGAAGATGAACGGAAAATGAAAAAGAACGGCAAAATGCAAAAGATTGTCCATGCATAAATGCTCAACCACGTATTGCGGGGGAAAATTTGATACCAGTTTTGCATAACTGCCTCCTAAAGTTTCTTTGCTCCCATCATACCAAAGCTCGAAGACAAAGAGAAAACCTGCGCGGTTCCCTATTGCAAACAAGTATTTTTTCAAAGAAAAACTGCCCTTTCCTCTCTGTTGAGGCAAGGGCAGTTCCACTTTATTGCTGTGCTGTCCGGGATTCGCCAAGCAAATGCTTGATGGCACCGAATGTAACAAATCTCTTGTTTTCTTCATCGTACACTTTGTACTTCAAGGATTGAAAGCTTGTCTTCAAGTTGACCGTCGTCGCTTTTTGCAATGGCGGCGTGGAAACATGCGCTTTCTCCAAGTTGTAGTTCGGGACGCGCGGGCTCAAGTGATGGACATGGTGGAAACCGATGTTGCCAGTCACCCATTGCAGTACTTTCGGCAATTCATAATACGAGCTGCCTTCGATTGCTGCTTTCACGTAATCCCATTCGCTTTCGTCTTCGAAATAAGAATCTTCGAACGTGTGCTGAATGTAGAACAACCAAATACCCAGTGCCCCAGCTGTAAACATGATTGTGCCTTGGATCAGCACGAATGCCTGCCAGCCGATCGCCAAGATCATGATCGTGTAAAGGACCACTAGTGAAGCATTAATCAAGTACGTGTTGTTGCGTTCTTTCTTCCGTGCATCCTTACGGTTGAAACGGCTTGAAATCAAGACCAGGAATAACGGCCCTAACCCAAACATTACGAGAGGGTTACGGTACATACGGTACTTGAAGCGTTCCCACTTGGAAGCTTCTACATACTCGTCGATTGTCATGACCCAGATATCGCCGACTCCGCGCTTGTCGAGGTTGCCGCTCGATGCGTGGTGGATAGCGTGCTCGCGTTTCCATTTTTCATAAGCGAAAAGTGTCAATATGCCGGTAATCGTTCCGACGATCGCGTTCGCTTTTTTATTTTTGAAGAACGATCCGTGTGTACAGTCATGGAAAATGATGAACATACGGACGACAAATCCAGCTGCGATAACGGAAATCCCTACTGTCAGCCAAACGGAAACATCCAGTGCGAGATAAGCTAAAAACCAAAGAATGAAAAATGGGGGTATTGTGTTAATCATTTGTTGAACACTTGCTTTAACATCTGCTTTTTCGAAAGGGGCGACAAACTTACGTAATTGCGCTGTCTTTTCTTTGCTCATATCTTGTCTTCCTCCTAGAATGGGCGTCGTGCCCATCGATGTACTTGTTAACCATCATATTACGCTCCTGCCCCCTTCTTCATAAGACATAAACGTCTGTTTCTGAGTATGACACCTGTCATGGTTTTTGCTTTTCCATAACTTTCTAAAATCAAGAAAAACGTGTATACTGAATTATATGCAGAATAATCTGAATAGAGGTGAACACTATGACAGGACTGGTAGCTGTCATCATGATCTTTTCCATTCCCCTCGTCGCTATCTGGACGGACTATTTGACCAAAAAGAAGAAAATGCACCAGCGTGCGCTGGAGACGGAAGTGGAACTCGAAAAGCTCAAGCATGA
Source organism: Planococcus citreus (assembly GCF_003664125.1). GTDB lineage: Bacteria > Bacillota > Bacilli > Bacillales_A > Planococcaceae > Planococcus > Planococcus citreus. Next base: position 287,623 of record NZ_RCCP01000004.1, on the reverse strand, counting down.
CAATTACGTCATCGAAACGCAGAAGCTGCGGCTGGAACTTGAACAAATGAAACTCGACGACGCCTTGAAGCATCAACCACTCATAGCCGAACGGCAAAAAGACGCGTCTGCATAGACGCGTCTTTTTGTTTGCTGTGTTTTCGGCCAACCTAGACGAAAACTTGCTCTTCTATTTTCTTTAAGCCGAAGAAATAGCCGCGGCGTTCCATTAATTCCTGGTAATTGCCTTGTTCGATCAAGCGTCCGTTTTCCAACACCAGGATGCGGTCCATGTTTTCAAGCCCCGATAAATCGTGGCTGATGATGACAAACGTATCCTGTGGGTGACGGGTGAACAGCTCGCTGTAGATGGATTGGGCCGTTACGCCGTCGACCGATGAAAACGGTTCGTCCAGCAGCCATAGCCGTTCGCCTTTCAGAAACGCACGAGCCATCGCAAGGCGCTGCTTTTCACCGCCCGACAAGTTGCGGCCCTTTTCGTAAACCGGCGCCGACAGCTCCAAATGTCCCAAGCGTACGAGTTCGAGTGCTTCGTGCAATTGTTCTGTGTCCGCCTGCTCATTCGCAATGCGCAAATTGCTCTCGATTGTCCCTGAAAAGAAATGATTCTCCTGAAGCACAATGTTCATGCGCTCCCATACATTTTCTGGGCACATGCCACTAAGCGCTTCATTTCCGAAACGGATTTCGCCATTCTCGGGTACAGCCACTTTCAGCAATAGCTGCAATAAAGTCGACTTACCTGAACCACTCGGGCCGACAATCGCCGTTTTAGATCCTTGCGGCAACTGGAAACTGACTTCATCGAGCGATAAGCGGCTGTCATTCGGATAGCGATAGGAGATGCGATTCGCCTGAATATCCACCGGCCCCTCTGGCATCGTACCGGTGCTGTTGTCCGGTTCTTCGTCCACCACTTCGTCAAGCCTGCGCGCAGCGATCCGGCTTTCTTCATAATACGCCGGAAGTGCAGCGAGTGGACCGACATTTTCAAATGCCCCAAGCGATACCATGACAAGCATCGCCAAATACAGACCGGACAATTCCCCGATGGACACGAAATACGCCCCAGTTGCCAAAACGAAAAACGAAGCCAGAAAAGCCACAAGCGCATTCACGGACTGAACCCGGTTTTCTTCAAGCCCTTCGTTTTGCTGGGCCTGTTCGTAACGGTGTGCGCTTTCCTGTAATTCTGCGCTTTTTTGATCGAGCGCCAAATGGATTTTCAAATCCTTGAATCCGTAAAGAAATTCCGCCGATGCGGCCGCAAACTCTCCACGGGTTTCTCCTGTCGCATGTGTTTTCTTCCGTCTCCGGAGAGCGAAGAACGCGGGCAGGATGACGACCACAAAAATTGCGCCTACCAAGACGATCAAGGCCATGGGCAGTGAATAAAACGAAGTGAAGAACACTGTGGCCACCAAGATCATGCCCACGACAATCGGTGGGTACAATACGCGCAGCAGGAAATTTTGCAAACTTTCCACGTCGCCAACGATGCGCGATAACAGATCACCGCTCTGGTGGCGCTGAAAAATGCCCGGTGCGAGTGGTGCCAGCCGCTCAAAGAAACTGCCGCGCAAATGGCCGAGCATCGTAAATGTTGCGCGGTGTGAAAACAGCCGTTCCGCATAACGGGTAATGGCGGCTGCAAAGCCGAATAATTTAAGCGATGCTGCCATCACGACCAAGGTCGTCATTTGGGCAGTCAAAGCCGCTTTGGAAATCAAATAGCCACTTGCCCCAAGAAGCGCAACACCGGCAAGCCCCGCCAGGAAGCCGAACATTATGGCAAGGGCGACGTCGCGTTTTTCTTTTAGCGTCAGCCAAAAAACCGTTTTTAATTCACCCATGCCTGTTTGCCTCCTTGCTGCGCCTCAATCATGGAACGGTACGGGCTGAAGCTATCCATTAGCTCTTCGTGCGTGCCGATGGCTTCCACCTTCCCTGCGTCCAAGACGATAATGCGTGATGCGTTCCGGATCGTGTGCAGACGGTGTGCAATCGTGATAACGGTAGCTTCTTTCGACAACTCTTCGATGGCCCTTTGCAGCACTTGCTCTGTATGAAGGTCGAGCCCTGCTGTCGGTTCATCAAAAAACAATAACGACGGCTTCTTGAGAAATGCACGCGCTAACACGAGCCGCTGCTTTTCGCCGCCGGACAATCCACGCCCCGCTTCGCCGATCACCGTGTCGAATCCTTCAGGAAGCGATTCGACCAATTCCAGGATGCCCGCTTTCTGAGCCGCCGCAATCAATTCTTGTTTCGCCACGGCTTGATTCGACCCGAGTTCGATATTTTCTTTAATTGTCCCTGCAAATAAATAAGGATCTTGCGTAATATAGCTCAATTGCCCGAACCATTCATCTTCGCTCACTTGTTTTTGCGGGAGGCCGTTGATCAGCAATCGCCCGCTGGTGGCCGGCAATAATCCAGCCATGACATTCATCAAGGTGCTTTTTCCGGAGCCACTTGCCCCGACCAGCGCGGTAGATGTTCCCGCGTCGAGCTTGAAACTTGCCGGTTCGAGTTGGAACCCTTCTCCGTACTGAAAGCCGACTTGCTCTACTGCTAACTCAATCGGTGCATTGACTGGGAATTCACCCCACTCAACCGGTTGATGGTTTTTCGCCAATTCTTCTGTCAACAGCTCAGCAGATGCTGCACTGCCTCTCGCCGTATGAAAAGCGCTGCCAAACTCTTTCAATAAATTGAAGAAATCCGGCACGAGCAGCATGACGAGGAAAGCCGGGAAAAACGTGATGCTATCGAAGACGACAAGGCGCAAACCGATTTCGAGCGCCACGATCCCGATGCTCAGCATGGAAATGTATTCAAGCGTCAAAGAAGACAGGAAAGCCGATTTCAAGACGTCCATCGTCGAATCGCGAAACTTCAAGCTATTGTCCCGAATGGTGTCGCTTTGCCGCTTCGCCTGGCCGAACAAGCGCAAAGTTGTCAAACCTTGCAGCACATCGAGAAAAGCGCCTGAAAATCCAGCCAATTGTTCAACTTTCTCATCCGCTTTTTGTTTCGTTCTTTTGCCGACAATCGCCATGAACAAAGGGATGAACGGCGCTGTAATCAAGATAATCAGCCCGGTCGTCCAGTTCAAATAAAAAATCACCCCGAGGAGCATCAGCGGAATTGTATAACTTTGGATCATCTGGGGAATATATTTGCTGAAATAACCATCCGTGTCATCGACGGCTTCGAGCAGCAAGCCGACTTTCCGCCCCGACTGTCCGGCAATCGACCCCTGCAATGGATTTTCCTTATACGAAGCAATCAATTCCCGGCGCAGACGGCGTCTTGCTTCCACAGACAGCGTGATGCCGAGCCGGCCGATCGCATAACTTGCGCCAGCCCGCAGCAAAATGACCGCCAGCAACGCAGCCAATAACGGCAGCACGTCTTCAAAAGAGGCGGATTTCAGAAATACTGAATCAGCTACCCATACAAAAAACAAAGCCTGCCCGATCATCGCAAGCCCTTTTGCCAATGAGGCTAGAAACAACAACCGTATGCGATTGTTCTGGCTGTAGGCCATTTGCTTCAAACTTCCCATTCCCATCGCCCTTTCTTTCACTTATCCCTATTATAAAGGAGCAACAGGGAGATTCCTTTGGGGACGCATGACCTGAGCGTCATTTCCCGGGAAATTGTTACAAAACGGTTCACATTTCACAAAGAAAAGCCACGCAGCGAGGCTGCGTGGCTGGAATATCGGAAATTCGCTCACTTCACGGCTTTCTTCCGGAGCTTGGGAAAACGATGGCCTGTAACCACAAGGCATCATCTTGGATCTTTCTCTTCAAAGAAGTATCCAGGCATTCTTGGCACTCTGTCGTCAATTTTTGAAGTTCATATTCAAAGACTGCCTCTTCCTCTTTCGTGATCATGGCATAAACATCACCTTTCGACACTAACGCGAGGATTGCGCACGTGATTCATTACCTAATACTCTACCCGATATTCTAAAGATTATTCCCCTTTTTTATAAATGGCATCATTTTTTTAGTTAAATGAACAATAGTAACATAGAGTATACGGCCAGTCCTATTACAAAAGCACCTAGACTACTTTCCCGCTCTTCGGGCAATTCTTCTTTCAGCACGTTTAGAATAACGCCGCCCGCAATCAAGGCCATGAGAAATGCAATGATCAATTCATGCACTTCCGTCATCCACCCGATGACCCAACCGGCCACGATTGCTGCAGCGAGAAGCCATCTGCCGTACCGGTCATATTCGCCTTTATGTGCTTCCCGGAGGCCCTTGTCATTGGTGATGAAATGGACGCCGAGCGCAATGAAAAACAAGGCCATCCCAACCACGCCTTCATATTCCTCGCGCATCATCAAATAGCCAATGACCCCGTTGTACATAGCAAAGGAACCGATATGAATCCAGAATACGCCTGAAGAAGACTTGCCTTCTGCAGTCCGGCGCTTCGTGTTTTTGACCATTTGCTCCAAGCCGTAAAAAATGACCAGCCCGGCCATCGCAGCTAAGTAAATATGGTTGCTCAGAAAACCTTCCCCCGGGCCGCCGAATTCCTCGTGGACCTCTTCTTGGAATTCGCCTAACTCAGGCAATAAGTGCAAAAATACATAGGCGACAGAAATGCCGCCGGCAATCGATAAGAACCGGCTGCGCGGTACGGCTTTCAGGAAATTCATGTTTTTCGAAAATAGATGGATGACGACAAATCCCATTACAAACAGCAAGCTAAGCCATACCAAACTACCCCTCCTCGACTGAAAAAGCAGACGGGCGCATTCGCCCGTCTGCCAGCATTCGCCTTTTTGGCGTGTAGTTTTTAGTTACCCGTTCAAGCCGTTTTTAACCCATCCAGCCACTTGTACTGTGCGTTTTGCCTGGTGCGCCACAGCATCTTTTACGTCTTCCACCATATTGCCGTCCTGGTCGACGCTGACGCTCGTTCCATAAGGGTTGCCCCCTGCTTTGAACAAGGATTGGTCCGTATAACCCGGAGCCGCAATGATTGCGCCCCAATGATGCATCGTTGTATAGACAGCGAGAACTGTAGCTTCTTGTCCGCCATGAGGATTTTGCGCAGAAGACATGGCGCTAACGACCTTGTTCGCAAGCTTCCCTTGCGCCCATAAGCCGCCGGTTGTATCGAAGAATTGTTGCACTTGTGAAGATACATGGCCAAAGCGCGTCGGCACGCTGAAGATGATCGCGTCTGCCCATTCAAGCAAATCGTTGTCGGCTTCCGGCACATTCTGCGTCGCTTCGTAATGCTCTTTCCAGGCTGGGTTCGATTCAATCGCCCCCATCGGCGCATTCTCTTTCACTTTTGCCACTTTTACTTCTGCACCCGCTTCTTTCGCAGCCGCTTCTGCCCATTGCGCCATTTGATAATTGGTTCCTGTTGAACTGTAGTAAATGATTGCCAAGTTTACGTTGCTCATTCCATAACCTCTCCTTTATCAATTTGGTCCGTGGCTTGCACGAATTATCCTATATTCAAGATAACTTCTGTTATTAGTGTGCCCTATTTAGAAAGACATTAAACTTTCTTTTCTGAATATCTCGATTCAAGTGAAGAAGAACTAGCTAACTATACGCAACAGAAAACCAGATGAAAAATTTCCATCTGGTTGCTTCTTCTTGTTTATTGGACCTTCTCAGCGATTTCCTCAGACATTTCACGCAACTTGAACTTCTGGATCTTTCCGGAAGCGGTCATCGGATATTCTTCGATGAATTCAATATAGCGCGGAATTTTATGATGGGCGATTTTCCCTTTGCAATAAGTGCGCAGTTCATCCGCACTAAGCGTCTCGTCCCCTTTCAGAATAACCCAGGCCATCAATTCTTCCCCGTATTTCGGGTCCGGCACCCCGACGACTTGAACATCTTGGACGGACGGATGCTGATAGAGAAATTCCTCAATTTCACGCGGGTAGATATTTTCCCCTCCACGGATGACCATGTCCTTGATGCGGCCCGTGATCGAGATATAACCATCTTCGTCTTCAACCGCAATGTCGCCCGTATGCAGCCAGCCATCAGAATCGATCGCTTCTTTCGTGGCTTCTTCGTTTTTGTAATAGCCTTTCATGATCAAATAGCCTCTCGTGCACAATTCGCCCGGCATGCCTTTGACGACTTGTTCGCCGGTCACGGGGTCGATAATTTTCACTTCGACATCGTCATGCGGCTTTCCGACAGTGGCGACGCGTTTTTCGATGGCATCGTCTTTGCCGGTCTGCGTGATGACCGGCGATGATTCGGTCTGCCCATAAGCGATAGTGATTTCACTCGCCCCCATATCGCTGATGACTTTCTTCATCACTTCGATCGGGCACGTCGAGCCGGCCATGATGCCAGTGCGCAATGTCGAAGTATCGAACGACTCGAATTCGGGATGGTTGAGTTCGGCAATGAACATCGTCGGCACCCCGTGAAGCGCGGTGCATTTCTCATCTTGCACCATCTGCAAGACGCGCTTCGGCTCGAATTGCTCTGCGATGACCATTGTCGTGGCATGTGTTACTGCCGCCAAAGTTCCGAGCACGCAGCCGAAGCAATGGAAAAATGGCACCGGGATGCACAAACGGTCGGTTTCATCCAAATTCATCATATCGCCGACGAGACGCCCGTTGTTGACGACGTTGCGATGCGTCAGCATGACGCCTTTCGGGAATCCGGTCGTCCCGGATGTGTATTGGATATTGATGACTTCATCCGGCTCCATCGAATGGAAGCGCTGTTCGAGCTGCTCATCCGTTATCTTTTCTGCAAATGCTTCAAACTCGCTCCATGTGTAGATGCCCGGATAGCTGTTTTCGCTCATGACGACGACGCGTTTCAGATGCGGCAGCTTGGGCGAACTGAGTTTTCCTTTTTCTGATTCGGCCAGCTCCGGACACACTTGATTCAATACTTCGATATAATTGGTGCCTTTGAATTCTTCCCCCAGAATCAAAGTCGTGGAATCCGATTGCTTCAATAGATATTCCAGCTCGTTCGCCTGGTAGCTCGTGTTGACGGTGACCAGTACGCCACCCATCTTGCCTGTGGCATATTGGCTGAGCAGCCACTCACGTTTGTTGTCGGACCAAATGGCGATGTGCTCGCCTTTTTCGATGCCAAGGCCCATGAACGCTTTCGCTAGCGCATCGGTCTCTTGGTCAAATTCGGCATAGGTTTTGCGGATGCCTTTTTCCGGATAGACATACGCTTCCGTCTGCGGAAACTTTCTCGCCTGCTCCCGTAAAATTTCCCCTACTGTTTGATCGAGAATTGCCATTTCTTTGTCCCCCTTATTGAAAACGGTTTCATCTATTTTATTATCGCAAAATTCCAAATAAAAGGAAAGCGCCTTTTCCAGCTTGCGAAGTCGCCCCAGGCTGCCAGCCGTGCTAAAATGAGGCTATCATAAAGACGGAAGGGATTTTCCATGGAACTCCAAACTATGCACGTACAACTTGCAGAAAAGCTGCAAAGCCACGCACTAGTCACGGCCACCATCAGTCAGCCGCGCCAAAAATCGAACGACTTGAAACGCATCAAATTAAAACCGGTCGAACTGAAAGAAGGCTACCGCATCCAGTTCGAATATCAATACGAACAAATATTGAAACACCAAAACCTGACAATCGAACAGGCAGTCGCCGAACTCGAACAATCATTCACCGACTTCCGCCAAGGCTTATTCCAGTTCACCGACGAAAAAGTCCAGATCCAATTGACCAAAAAATTCAAAGTGAGCTATAAATCTGAAGCCGATGCACGCGCTGCCGCCGATCTGTCCCATAATCGAAAGAAAGACTATCTGCTAGAGGACGGCATCCCCTACCCGTTTCTTGTGCGCCTCGGCGTCCAGTCGCCAGACGGCAAAGTCAAGAAACAGAAATACGATAAATTCCGCCAGATCAACCGCTTTATCGAATTCATCGATGATGCACTCGAGCATTTGCCGAAAGATCGCCCGATCCGCATACTCGATTTCGGCTCCGGCAAGTCTTACCTAACCTTCGCGCTGTATCATTATTTGCGCGTCGAAAAAGGGCTCGATCTGCGCGTCACGGGTCTTGACCTGAAAAAAAGCGTCATCGAGGAATGCCAGAACATCGCCCGCGACCTCGATTACCAACAGCTCGAATTCCTCGTTGGCGATATCAACGATTACGACCAAGACACTGCAGTCGATATGGTCGTGACACTTCACGCATGCGACGTGGCGACTGATATGGCGCTTGCACGCGCCGTTAAATGGAACGCTGGCGTCATCTTGAGCGTGCCGTGCTGCCAACATGAGCTCAATAGCCAAATCCAATCGTCACCGCTCGATGTCATGCTGCAGCACGGTTTGATCAAGGAGCGCTTTAGCGCACTCGCGACCGATTCCATTCGTGCGGAACTGCTTTCTTTGGTCGGCTATGAAACCCAGTTGATGGAGTTCATCGATATGGAGCACACGCCGAAAAACATTTTGATCCGCGCTTACCGCACGAACAAAAAACCGGCAGCGGGACAATTGGAACGCTACCGGGAATTCACCAAACTGTTAAACGCCAAACCGTTTCTTGAAAACGAATTGAAGGAGCTCCTATGAAACGAAAAAATTTAGTCAACGGCATGATCCTTGCTTTCTCGGTTATCTTTATCCGCTTTATCGACGTGCGCGTCTACGATATGCCGCTCATTTTGACTTTAGCGTTGTTGATGGTGCTGATCTACGGGGGCATCCGCCTCGTCGAACGCTTCCCGGCACTTGATGAACCCGTCAGCAAACGAACATCGCTGATCACCAACACTTTGGTCATCGTCACCATCTTCCTGGCATTCTTCGTGCTCGGGCTTTAACTTCAGATATGTGTGGAAGGAATCAATGCTTAGCATTGGTTTCTTTTTTTGTGAGAATAAGTTTGCTTGTGGAATTGTTGCTGATGTTGATTTAAGCTTCATCTACTAGTCGCCGCCCGGCTTTGGGTTGGCCTCTCACAGCAAGCCAGGAAGAACGCCTGTCTTACTGCTTCGGCTCACCCTTGACGCCGGCAGCTGAGAGATTTCATTGCAAGCTGACTGTTTAAGTAGATCTGCTTGTGTATGGAGTTGCCGGCTAGTGGGGGAATCGCTTCCCGTGACTTAGGATTTGAAAAATAGGTGCTTAAACCAAACAACTTACTATGGGATTAGAATTGCCAATTACATCACCCTTGTTCAAGGCGACGCGAGCTATAAAGTCTGACGCTATTCTACGCCTAAATTAAATAGACTGAAGTGCTTATCCACCACTCTAAAACTAGAGACGCAGTGGAAGGGGGCTGACGCCTGTGGGACCGCGCGGGCTGGCGAGACAAACGTGCCGCGGTCTTTGGCACTTTGGCTCAACACCGCCCCACGGCAAGCAGCCCCCTGCAACGTAGTCGAAAAGCGGAAGCTTTTCAAATCTCTTCTTTCTATCTAGCAGTTCTTGTCGCATCAGCTGCATAACTCGCATACTGCGGACCCAAAGCGTGCCCCTGTAACGCAGTCGTAAGCGGAAGCTTTTCCACTCCGCTTCCCCGAGTCTTGTTCCATCTTGCAGTTGAATATTTGCCAACTATTTTTCACACATAAAAAAGCCGCATCTTTTTTTCAAGAAGCGGCTTTCAACTATTTAAGGCGTGTTGTCATTCGGCTTTTCATCCGCCTGTTCTTTGACGATCGACTCAATATAGCTCTTCACCGGCTCTAGCGTCAGTTCCAGGTGGCTCGTCTGCAGATGCTTCGCCAAATAATCGAGCTGGTGGTCTTCTACCGCATCCGATTGGAGATTGAGGACATCATTGATATAGAGCATGCCCTCGTTTGTCGCCATCGGGGAGTCGACGCCGTCTTGATTTCTTTCCTCGACCGCATCCAAGCCATGGACCAGCCCTTGTTCTTTCAATTCACCCATTGCCTCTTTGTACTTTTCTTCCCCGATACCTTGCGATAAGCGGCGGTCGAGCTCTTGAATTTCCTCCAAAGATGCGCCTTTGTAATACTGTGCGTAATACGCCATGAGCACTTGTTCTTTTTCCTGCAATTCATTCATAAAGCCAAACCCTCCATATATTCGTTGTTAATTGGTTTATTCCCGCTGAGGCGATAGTTAAGCCTGCCGGATTTCCAGAAAACTGAAACTTTCCGGGAAATGAATCGTTAGTACTGAAGGAAGCAAAACGGAAAGAGGTGGCTCATATGAGCAATGAGAAAATTGTTGAGATTCGCAAGCTCTCAAAGACGATCGGCAAAAAGCAGATCATCAAAAACTTGAACTTGGATCTCCATAAAGGGGAAATTACCGGGTTTCTTGGGCCGAACGGGGCAGGTAAGACGACGACGATCCGCATGATGGTCGGATTGATGAAGCCGACGCAAGGCGATATCCTGATTGGCGGTAAATCGATCCGCACCGATTTTGAGGGAAGCATCGAAAAAGTCGGCGTCATTGTCGAAAATCCGGAGATGTATAAATTCATGTCCGGCTACAAAAACCTGGTGCATTTCGCGCGTATGCATAAAGGTGTGACAAAAGCCCGCATCGACGAAGTGATCCAGCAAGTCGGGATGCAAAACCGCATCAAGGAAAAAGTCGGTTCGTATTCACTCGGCATGCGCCAACGCCTTGGCCTTGCACAAGCACTCCTCAACAATCCAGAGTTTTTGATTTTGGATGAGCCGACAAATGGCCTCGACCCTGCAGGCATTCGCGAATTCCGCATGTATTTGCGCAAAGTGGCACGTGAGAACGATGTCGCCATTTTCGTCTCCAGCCATCTATTGTCAGAGATCGAATTATTGTGCGACCGCATCGCCATTATCCAGAACGGTGAATTGATCGACATCAAAAATGTTAACGAACACCAGCAATCCCGCTATTACATAGAAGCCAAGCCGGCCGAACAGGCGAAGCAAGTGCTCGAAGAAATCGGCTTCACGGTGCACCCGCATGAAAATGGCTATTTGATCGATACAGAACCGGAGCACATCCCGGGCGCCATCAAACTTCTCACTGCTGCAGGTGTCGATTTATACGCTGTCCAACCGCACCGCACGACTTTAGAAGATCAATTCCTAGAAATGACTGGAGGCGGCGAAATTGCTCAAGCTCATACAAAATGAATGGATGAAATTATGGAGTAAAAAAGCGACATGGATCATGGCAGTTCTATTGATCGTCATCTTATTGGCAAATGCCGGCATCACCAAATGGATCGAATCCACCTCCCCGGCTCCAGAGATGGATTGGCAGGAGATGGAAATGATGAACTTGGCTTCAGCCGAGGATCAATTGCAGAATCCGGATATTGGCCCTGCCCAACAAGATTATTACGAAGGCCAGGCCGCCATCGCAGAATACCGCTTGGCCAATGACGCCGAGCCGTTCAAAGTCGAAAGTCTGCAGCAGCAAGTGCTGGATGGCCATATGATGCTATCGCTCGTGACATTGTTTACGGTCATCGTCGGCGCGGGAATCGTTGCTTCTGAGTTCTCACAAGGAACGATCAAGATGTTGTTGACGCGCCCGGTTAAACGATGGAAAATACTGACGTCCAAATACATTACAACGATGTTGTTCGCCTTATTATTTGCCATTCTTACTTTCGTATCAATCGCTTTATTCAGCTGGATTTTCTTTGGGGTTGGAGACGGCGCATTCCTGGTGTGGAACGGATCGGAAGTCGTGGAAGGCTCTTACTGGGCTGAAGCATTGAAACTATCCGTGCTTAGCTTGGCGAGCACGTGGATGATTGGTACGTTCGCGTTCATGCTCGGGACGGTTTTCCGCTCCAGTTCGCTTGCGATCGGCGTGTCGATTTTCTTGATGTTTGTCGGTGTGCAACTCGTCTTCTTGTTGCAGCGCTTTGAAATCGTCAAATATTATTTGTTTACACATACCGATTTGACTCAATTCTATACAGGCTTCATGCCCATCCCAGACATCACAATGGCCATGTCGCTCATCGTTTTGACTGTTTATTTCCTGGTCTTTATGGTGATCAGTTATTGGACATTCTCAAAACGCGACGTTACTGCCTGATGCATGCAAAAACCCCTTGAACTTTTCACAGTTCAAGGGGTTTTGTCATTCAATATGCAATGCCGACGCGGCTTTTCAGGAAATCATCCGAATCCAATTGCTCGTAAGCGAATAATGCCGTATCGCCGGCCGTAATTTCTTTGCCATCTTCAGGCAAGTAATTTTCTTCAAAGCGGAAATAGCCTTTCGGTTCGCCGTCCGGTAAATACGTCGGGCATACGATCGTCCAGTCCAAATCACTTTGTTCCAATGATTTATAGGCTTTTTCATGTTCTTCTGCCGCAAAGGTCAGTTGACGCTTGGAATCACCGCCCTGATAGCGGAGCAGCCCGGGGCTCAAGCGGCTGTTCAAAATACCGGCGGTCCCGATGGTGATGATGCGCCGTATGCCTTCTGCTTCCATCGCTTTCACGATCAGCGGTGTCGCATCTGATAAGGTAGTCGTGCGGTCGGTGCCGATTGCGCTAATCACAGCATCCGCTCCTTGCAGCGTTTGGCGGATGTCCTCTTCGTTGCGGACATTTCCGACAATCATATCCAGATTCGCGTGGGGTTCAAGATCTGCTCTCCGAACCAGCGCTTTCACTTCATGGCCGTCACGAAGCGCCATATTCAAAACATATCTCCCGACTCTTCCCGTTGCTCCAAATAACGCGATTTTCATTGCTTCTCAGCCTCCTCAATCATTCCAGTTATTGAATGCACTTCTTATTTGAATAGATACCCGCGTTTCGCCAATACATCCTTTAAATCGGGGCGATGCGGCTTGTTCAAGAACGTCGCCATCTGTTCGCTCCATTTCGCGGTTTTTTGATTGTTCGAGCGAGCGGCATAATAAGACATGATCGTCTCATCGTAAGCAGGCAAAATTTCTGCGTATTTCGCTTCGTCGTATTCATTTTCATGAAGCACGGCTTCTACAGGAAGTCGCGGCTTCACTTCATTGGACTCATTCGGCACGCCGACCGTCAAGCCGTAGACCGGGAAAACGCCTTCTGGCAAACCAACAAGCTTGCTGATTTCTTCCATATTGTTGCGCACTCCGCCAATATAGCAGATGCCATAGCCCTTGGATTCAGCGGCAAGCGCCAAGTTCTGTGCGAGCAACCCGACGTCCGTGACCGCAACCAGCAAGTTCTCCGCCTGGTCGAAGACAATGTCTTCGCCCTGCAGTTTCGCGGCATGCCCTAACCGGTTGTAGTCGGCGCACATTAAGAACACAGCTCCGGCCCCTTCCATCTGTTTCGGGTTTTTGGACAGCTCGCCGAGGCGTTTGCGCTTGTCTTCATCCGTCACCCAAACGATGGAATAAGCTTGCACGAAGTGGGACGTAGCTGCATGCTGTGCCGCTTCGACCAATTCATGGACTTCTGCGCGCGTCAATTGCTGGTCTTTATAGTCGCGGACCGATGCATGTGATTTCATTAATTCAATGACCATTATGTATCCCTCCAAAAAATCTGTTTCCCCTATCGTACCAAAAACTCCTGCCGGATACTTGCTTAAGGATTTTTGCTACAATCAAGTTACGAGGTGAAATTACTTGAAAACATTCCGCACCGTCTTTTCATTGCTGTTGTTGTTCATCATCGGTGCATTTTTGTTCATTTGGATCGAACGGGAAATCGAAGAGCGCAACGAACGCGCAGAACGGCCGCTCCCGACCGGGCTGCACCCGATCGTCGAATCTAAACGCGACCAGCTCATCGCGCAAGCTGAAGAAGCCGGGATCGACATCCTCATCACCGACGGTTTCCGTTCCGTTGAAGAGCAAAACGAGATCCATGCCCAAGGCCGCTCGCGTGGCGGGAACGTCGTCACTTATGCAGAAGGTGGCGAGTCCTACCATAATTACGGGCTGGCCATCGATTTCGCGCTGCGCTTGCCTGACGGCTCAGTCGTTTGGGACATCGAGCGCGACGGCAACGAAAACGGGCGTTCCGACTGGTTTGAAGTAGCGGACATCGCCAAAGAGCTCGGCTTCGAATGGGGCGGCGACTGGCAACGCTTCAAAGATTATCCCCATCTTCAAATGGACTTCGGTTTATCGATCCGCCAGTTGCAAGACGGCTATCGCCCTGAAGATGTCGTTGCCGATTAAGCCCTATGCCTGATTAAGAATTGATCCTTATTTAAAATCGCTACAAGATTCCTGAAGAGCAAGACTAAAGAACCGGAATTGGGGTAGTATCATTATATAGAGATAGAAACATATGCCAGTACCTTATTTCTGGGTGTCAGAAATGGAAAGAGGTTGCCTGTGAAACAATTCGCCATCGTCATTCCGGCTTATAAACCGGAAGAGCCATGCAAACTTACAATCGAAGAAGCGATCTCTGCCGGCTTTTCCCGGATTATCGTCGTGAATGACGGCAGCGGCCCCGCCTATAAAGGCTTTTTTGATGAGCTGGAAAAACTGCCGGAAGTGACTTTATTGACTCATGCGGTCAATCAGGGAAAAGGGCGCGCATTGAAGACAGTTTTTCATTACATCCTCAATCATCAACTGCCGATCGAAGCCATCATCACAGCCGACGCAGACGGCCAGCATATGGTATCGGATATGGTCAAAATCGCAAATGAACTTGAAGCATCGCCGAACCATGTGGTGCTGGGGGCTCGGGATTTTTCTCAACCCAATATCCCGTTCCGCAGCCGCTTCGGCAATCGTTTCACTCGCCTTTTGTTCCGATTGTCGACCGGCGCAGATTTAACGGACACACAGACGGGCCTGCGCGGGATTCCCGTGAAATTCCTGCCGAGGCTTCTGGATGTACTGGGCGAACGCTTTGAATATGAAATGAATATGCTCGCAGCTTTGAAAAAGAATTATATCCCAGTCGTGGAAGTGACGATTGAAACGGTTTACTTGGACGAGAATAAGTCGTCCCATTTCCATCCGCTCCGAGACTCCTACCATATATACAAGATCTTTATATTTTATGGCCTCTCAGGCTTAGCCTCATTTGGGCTCGATATCGCTTTGTTCTGGCTGTTCGTCCAGCTCTTGCGCGACGAATCCCCGGAAATGTTCATCATCATCGCCACGGTGGCGGCACGTATCCTGTCTTCCCTGTTCAATTACTATATCAACCGCAATAAAGTCTTTAAGCAGGGCTCCAAACAATCCTTGCTGCGCTATTATATATTGGCGGCTTTCATCATGGGCGCTTCCGCCGCATCGGTCCACTTCTTGTATGCAGAATGGCTCGGCCGCGGAGAAGTGATCTTGAAAGTGATGGTCGATACGGTGCTGTTCATCTTCGGCTTCGTGGCCCAACGTGCTTGGGTTTTCCGGAAAGAATAAAGACCGTCACTCCCATTTGGCGCACGTAGAAAAGAGCAGAGGCTTGGGCTTCCGCTCTTTTCAACTTATCGAGAAAGTTAAGAAATCGTATTTTCCGAAGCATATCGCTCGCTTTCCGTGGGCTCGCGCCCAAGCCTCCTCGTCACTACGCTCCTGCGGGGTCTCGGTCGTCTCGCTGATCCACAGGAAAGATAAGGTCGACCTACGGGAGACATTATCTTTGCGAAAGTAATGCGCAGCATTATTGAGCAGAAGGGGTTACGAGCGAACGCTTCTCCAAATACTTAGATAGGTCATTGAGTTTTAAATGTCAAAACGCAATCACGTTTTTAAAAGTTTAGTGGATCCTAGACTTATTCAACACTATGAAAAGAGCGGAAGCCCGGGCTTCCGCTCTTTTTTCAATGCTCCGGACGTTTGGTTTCGACCGGATCGGTGCGCCATACTTCACCGTCTTTATATGTCATGCCTTCTGGATAGCGCAAGTCCAGCACTTCTTCCTGTGTTTCTTTCGATGGCGGCTTCGTCGCCAATGAAACGATGATGATCGTCAAGATCGCCGCCGTTGCCCCGAAGACCCCGGCGCCTGTATCGATAATGCCGAGAATCGTAAAGCCGCCGAATTTAGCAGCGAAAATATACGTCAAGGTGACCGTCAACCCGACCAGCATGCCGGCAATGACGCCCGGCCCGTTTGCCCGTCTCCACCACACACCGAGAATCAGTGCCGGGAAGAACGTTCCGGATGCAAGCGCAAATGCCCATGCCACGATCTGCGTAATCGCGCCTGGTGGATTCAGCGCCACGATGCCGGCTGCAACAGTTGCGATGATGATCGATGAACGGCCGACGAGCAGTCGCTGGCTTTCCGTCGCTTTCGGGTTAATTGAACGGTAATAGATATCCTGAGAGAGAGCGGCTGAAATGGCAATCATCAGCCCACCCGCTGTCGATAGTGCCGCGGCCATTGCGCCGGCGGCCATCAACCCGATGACAAAGACACCGAGATTGGCGATTTCAGGCGTTGCCATGACCACGATATCGTTGCTGATGACGATTTCTTCCCACTGCAGGATGCCATCGCCGTTTGTATCAGCAACCGACAACGAGCCTGTGTTCACCCACGAAGCCGTCCAAGCCGGTAAATCAGCAATTGAAGAGCCCGCCACTTGAGTCATCAAGATAAAACGTGAAAATGCGGCATAAGCCGGTGCCGACAAGTAAAGCAAACCGATGAACAATAATGCCCACGCCCCGCTCCAACGGGCTGCTTTCATTGTAGAAACGGTGTAGAAACGCACGATAACGTGAGGCAACCCGGCTGTTCCGGCCATTAATGTAAACATGAGTGCCAAAAACTGCCATTTGGTCGCTTCCGTAAACGGCACAACGTATTCAGAAACGCCAAGCTGCTGATCGAGCTGCTGGAGTTCCCCGATGATCCGTCCGTAAGACAGCCAAGGAATCGGATTGCTTGTCAATTGTAGCGACATGAAAATGACAGGAATTAAATAGGCGATGATCAGGACCAGGTATTGCGCCACCTGCGTCCACGTAATCCCTTTCATCCCGCCAAGTGCCGAGTAGAAAGCGATCAAGACGACACCGATGATTGTCCCGACGGCTGTCGGCACTTCCAACAGCCGGCCGATGACGACGCCGGATCCCGAGAGCTGCCCAATAGAATATGTAAAACTGATGATGATGGTCGCAACTGCCGCGATTAAACGTGCGGTACTGCTGCTATAACGGTCGCCGATAAACTCCGGCACCGTGTAGCGCCCGGATTTCCGGAGCTGCGGCGCCAATAGGAAAGTCAAAAGCAAATATCCGCCTGTCCAACCCATGATATAGGCAAGGCCGTCATATCCGAGCAACATGACCGTTCCGGCCATCCCGATGAACGACGCGGCACTCATCCAGTCGGCGCCGATCGCCATCCCGTTGAACACTGCAGGAACATTACGCCCGGCTACATAAAAGTCGGATGTTTGCCTGGCCATATTATAGACGGCGATGCCGATGTACAAGCCGAATGTTGCCAGGATCAATACAAGTGATACGAGAAATTGTGAATCCACTGCTTCTCCCCCTTGTCGATTATGCAATTTTATCCATCGCTTTCAGTTAGTCGGAAGCCCTTTGCTATTTCTTGTCTTCCAAGTCTTGATCCAAACCGAATTTTTTGTCGATCCGGTCATTGACGATGGCGTTAACGAAAAGCAAGATGATGAAAGTCAACACTGCCCCTTGCGCTCCCATGAAATAATGGAAAGGCATTCCATTGACGCTGAAGCCCGACAATTCCTCCGCGAACATGACGACCCCGAAAGATGCCGAAAACCCGATCAGTAAATAGATGGTGACCAACGTGGTACGAGTCCGGAAATACGCATCTGCTTGTTTTTTATCGATCTTCCTCAAATTACCCACCCCTTTGCCGGTTTAGAAGCCGAATTCCTCTATTGCGAAGTTCACCCCCTCAACTGGAAAATGAAACGGACCGTATCCAGGAATGGGAGTGGCACCATTATGACCTTGACGAGCATGAATGCAAATAGCGATGCAAATGGAAGGAAAAAATAGACGACCTTCCGTCTTTTTAACCCAGCGACTACGGACACGATGGTGATAAGGCTCAATGTAAGAACCCAGATCATCGACTCACTCCTTTTTTGAAAACGCTAACAAATAAGCCTACGGACGGCCTATCATAAGTGATGATTCGCCCTTCCCCCTCCCTTTCCATTTTAAGGATAATAGATATTATCTTTTTTCATTATTCTAAAACTTCTGTTAATTGTCAATGCATTATTATAATAAGATTCAAATAAAATATCTTTTGAACTCAAAGTAGTATAGGCTGAAATTCCAACAGTATGTTGTTGTATCAAGATAAATGCCACCAATAAATGAGCCTGCATTCATAAAAGAATGCAGGCTCATGTTAATTATTCACTTGTGTGAAATGATGGATGCCCAGAAAATATCTGGCCCATTCCGCCAATCAAAAACCTGTTTTCAGCTCTTTTGGATCAGTCGAATGCTTTCATCAAATTGCCCATTTCAACTGCAGAAACTGCCGCTTCGTAGCCTTTGTTTCCAGCTTTCGTGCCAGCGCGTTCAATCGCCTGTTCAATCGTTTCCGTCGTCAACACGCCGAAAATGACCGGAACGCCTGTCGACATGCCGGCTTGCGCAATGCCTTTTGCCGCTTCGCTGCAGACGTAATCGTAATGCGTCGTCGAACCGCGGATCACGGTACCGAGTGCGATAACCGCATCGTATTTTTTTGTTTCCGCCATTTTCTTCGCGACCAGCGGCAATTCAAATGCCCCCGGTACCCACGCAGTGTCGATGTTTTCCTTATTTACGCCGTGGCGCACCAAGCCGTCGACGGCGCCGTCCAACAAGCGCGAGGTGATGAAATCATTGAATCTGCCTGTAACGATCCCTATTTTTAAATCCGATCCGATCAAATTTGCTTCGTAAACTGTTTCCATTATGAACACTCCTTAGTCGATTAGATGATGCATCCGTTGTTTTTTCGTTTTCATGTATTGCGTATTGTCTTCAGTTGGCGGGATGACGAGCGCCAGCCGTTCTTCCACTTCGATGCCGTATTCGATAAGCGCAGCTGTCTTGGCTGGATTGTTCGTCAACAGCCGGACGCGCGACACGCCCAGGTCTTTCAGCATCAAAGCACACAATGTATAATCGCGCATTTCCGCAGGGAAGCCGAGCTGTTCATTAGCCTCGACCGTATCCAAGCCCTGTTCTTGCAGCTCATACGCTTTCAGCTTGTTCAACAAGCCGATGCCGCGCCCTTCCTGTCTCATATAGAGGACGATGCCCGCGCCTGCCTGTTCGATCAATTCAAGCGATTTCGCAAGCTGCGCCCCGCAATCACAGCGGCGCGAGTGGAAAATATCACCGGTCAAACACTCTGAATGAATGCGCACAATCGGTGCTTCCACCGACTCGGGATTGCCTTTGACGATGGCGACATGCTCTTCTGTATCCAGGCGGTTGGAATAACCCACCATGCGGAATTCACCGAAGTCGGTCGGCATGTGGACACTCGATTCCCGCTTGAGAATCGGGTCTTTCTCCGCGCGGTACGCATAGAGATCCTCGATGGTAATAAGTTTCAAATTGAATTCATCTGCCAGCTTTTCCAGTTCCGGCATGCGTGACATTGTGCCGTCAACATTCATGATTTCACAAATGACCGCTGCCGGTTCGCTGCCGCTAAGACGCGCCAAGTCGACTGACGCCTCTGTATGGCCTTGGCGCTGGAATACGCCGCCCGATTTTGCGACAAGCGGGAAGACGTGCCCCGGCCGTTTGAAATCCTGCGGCACAGCTTTTGTATTGAGCATCTGCAAAATGGTGTCCGACCGTTCAAAGGCGCTGATTCCCGTCTTGGCATCTTTATGGTCGATGCTGACGGTAAATGCCGTTTCGTGATGGTCAGTGTTATGGCTGACCATTTGGTCGAGTTTCAAACGCAATGCGATATCCGGCGAGACCGGCGTGCAAATAAGCCCCCTGCCATGCGTTGCCATGAAATTGATGTTTTCAGGCGTCGCATGTTCTGCAAGACAGACAAAATCGCCTTCGTTTTCCCTTGATTCATCATCTACTAGAATAATGACTTTTCCTGCCTGCAAATCCTTTACTGCTTCTTCAATTGTATTTAGCATCGGTTTGCTCCTTTAAAATCCGTGGCGCCGCAAATAATCGGCGTTCATCGGTTGTTTTGGCGCATGCTCCATAAAACGCTGCACGTACTTTCCAAACATATCGGTCTCGAGATTGACCGAATCACCTACTTTTTTGCTGCCCAAAGTTGTTTCTCCCGCCGTATGCGGGATGAGCGAAACGGTCAAATGATTTTCGCTGAGTTCGAAAATCGTTAAGCTGATGCCGTCAATTGCGACGGATCCTTTAACGATCGACTGCGCAAGCAATTCAGGAGGCGCCGCTATATCGATATACATGGCATTTTCCTGTGGGCGCTTGCGCAAGATCTTGCCGACCCCATCGATATGGCCCGCGACAAGATGCCCGCCGAAACGGCCATTCGCCGCCATGGCACGTTCCAGATTGACGGCACTGGATGTACTAAGTGAAGAAAGCGTCGTGCCGTGGAAGGTTTCCGGCATGACATCCACCGTGAAACGGCCGCTTGATAACGAAGTCACGGTCAAACAGACCCCTTCGACTGAAATGCTGTCGCCGATTTTTGTTTCTTCTAAGACAACATTTGCACGGATCGTCATTTCCATGCTGGACGCGCCGCGCTTGATCCCCGCGAGTTGCCCCTTTTCTTCTATAATTCCTGTAAACATTTGTGTCACTCCTTTAAGGTGGAGATGATCTTCAGATCCGTTCCAAGGTGCTCCACCTTTTGTGTCTCCAAGCGAATGCCGTTTGACGCAGAACTGGTTTGCAGGTCGCCGAAGACGGAAACGGTTCCTTCGCCGCCGAGAATGATCGGCGCAATATACGTAGCAACTTCATCCACCAAACCGCTTTTCAAAAAAGCGGTATTGATTTTTTGCCCGCCTTCCACAAGGACAGATAACACCTTCTGCTCGGCCAGCAATTCCAGTGCAGCGGCGATTTCCACATCCGGCGTGTCCAGTTGCAGAATTCGGACATGCTCAGGAAATGCGCCGCGGCTGTCGATATCGGCTCTTGATCCGACGATAATCCAAGTAGGGGCATCAGGTACTTGAATGACATGGCTCTCTAATGGGATGCGCAGCTGGCGATCCAAAATGACGCGGATCGGCTGCTTCGGGGAGTCAGCAAACCGATTGGTCAAACGGGGGTTGTCGAGTGCAATGGTCTGCGCGCCGACCAAGATGGCGTCGTGCAGCAAGCGCAGTTCGTGGACGTCGCGCTGCACTTCAGGCCCTGTAATTTTTTCGGAACGCCCGCCGCGAACAGCGATTTTGCCGTCTAGCGTAATGGCATGCTTCAATGTGACGAATGGCCGCTTTTTGCGGATAAAGGTAAAAAACATCCGGTTCAGCTCCGCAGCTTCCTGCTCGCAGACACCGGTCTCTACAATAACCCCGGCATTTTCAAGCTTTTGGATGCCTTGGCCCGAAACGAGCGGATTCGGGTCAAGCACAGCGACGACGACACGGCGGATGCCGGCTTTTATAATCGCGTCTGCGCAAGGCCCTGTCCGGCCATGATGGCTGCAAGGCTCCAGCGTCACATATATATCTGCGCCTCGTGCTTCATTGCCTGCCATATTCAGCGCATGGATTTCTGCATGCGCCTGTCCCGCTTTCAGATGCGCGCCCATGCCGATGATGCGGCCATCTTTGACGATCACCGACCCGACAAGAGGGTTGGGGGAAGTCTGCCCGGCAGCTGATCGCGCCAACTCCAGTGCGTGCTTCATGATTTGCTGATCGTCCACTTGATCACACCTTTCAGAACAAAATAAAACCCATTGATTAGCCAATGGGTTAGAAGACAATAGGAAATAGAACTATAGAAAACTCTATAATTTCCGTGTTCTTCCTTCTCCCATCCAGACTTTAACTGTCGGCTTTGGACTTGCACCAAATCCTGCCCCGAAAGGCTCACGGGCTTCGGATTGCTCCGTTACCGTCGATTGGGAATTTCACCCGACCCCGAAGGAATACTATTCAGTTGATCATCCACAGTATGCAAAAAAGGCCCCTTTCGTAAAAGAAAGGGGCCTTGAAAGTGCATATCAAATAAACCTAAGCGATTGCTAGTAGGCTGTTTGACGGTTCTTCTCCCATCCAGACTTTGACTGTCGGCTTTGGACTTGCACCAAATCCTGCCCCGAAAGGCTCACGGGCTTCGGATTGCTCCGTTACCGTCGATTGGGAATTTCACCCGACCCCGAAGAACGCTATAGATGATTATCTGTAAGTTTAGCGCAAGCTCAGGGGGCTGTCCAGAAAAGAATCTTCATTTGTTGCGCGCAGGCAACTGAATCCCTAGAAAGAAACTCGGATTTCACTAGTCACCACATCGGCCCACGCTCGTCTGTCAATTCGATAAAGAATGGGTAAATGCCCATGATCACTAAAAAGGAAACCAGAAATAAGGCGAGGGAAACGAACGGATCGATGCCGAAAGCGACCGAAATGAACATGATGAGCGGAGCGGCGAAGACGAACAAGCTGGTCTTTTTCCGAGATTCCATCGTCATGAATTGCTCCTGCCGGCAAGACGGGCAAGTTAAGCTATCCCCGAGTGTGAACAATCTGCAGACGGTCTGCCCCCATGTCCATATCGTTCCGCAATTTCGGCATTTCGGCATCGCCGTTCTCCCCTTTCCTTGTACTATCTATACTTACGTACATAAGTGGGATAAGTTCCCAAAACCGTCCCATTATTTCAGTTTTTTGGACATTCTTTCCTCCTACCTGCAAAAAAGCACTGCCCATTGTGAGCAGTGCCGAATTTTCCTTATAGGTATTCTTTTTCGATATCCTTCGTGCTGCGCTCCGTATCAATCGGGCGCACCATACTTTCGATCTGTTCACGCTTCGGCTCTAAAAACGGCGGCAAAGAAAGCTTCTCCCCAAGCGTTTCATATGGCTCATCGCCCATGAAGCCCGGGCCATCTGTTGCCCATTCAAACAATAAACCAGGTGCGACCCGTGCATACAACGATTCAAAGAAGAAACGGTCGACGTAGCCGGAAGTCGAGAAGCCGATTTCCTGCATATGGCCGATCCATTCATTCAATGCTTCGCGGTCCGCCACGCGGAAGGCGGCGTGATGCACCGTGCCGAAACCTTGCTGGCCGGATGGCAAGTCTGCGTTATGTTCGACGATCACTTGCGCACCGTTTCCGCCTTCGCCCATCTCGAATAAATGAAGCGGCCCTTCGTTGGCAATCTCACGCATATGCATCGCTTTTTCCAATACTTCCTTCAAGTAATCAAATTGCCCGATGCGGATATGGATCGGGCCAAGGCCGGCGATGGCAAATTCAAGTGGGACCGGGCCGTGCTGCCACGGCGTGCCCGCTTGTACGCCTTTGTTGTTCTCGTCCGATACAAGCATATACTGCTGGTCATCGAAGTCGGAAAACGACAAAGTTTTCACGCCGAATTGTTCGGTTATGGCATTGTGCTTTACTTCATATTTGTCAAAACGTTTTTCCCAATAGCTAAGCGCTTCGTCCGTCGGCACACGGAAAGCCGTCTTGTAAATTTCGTTCGTGCCATGAGAGCCTTTCGGGATTCCAGGAAAATCAAAGAAAGTCATATCCGTCCCGGCCGAGCCTTTATCGTCAGCGAAAAACAAGTGATAGGTTTGGATATCATCTTGGTTCACCGTTTTCTTAACCAATCTCATGCCCAATACATACGTGAAAAATTCATAATTCTTCTCGGCGCTGCTCGTAATCGCCGTTACATGGTGGATCCCTTTCAATTCGTTCATGCATACCGCTCCTTGTCTTTTAATATTCTATCTTTCGGTTCAATACTATCTTGTGCTTCATAGCCGACTTTTTTCAGCTTCTCGATCAACTCCACTACTTCCTCTTGCTCAAGCCCGGCAAACACTTTATCCATCTGCCGTTCATGTTCAGGGAAGATCCGCTTCATCAATTCCTGGCCGTCGTCAGTCAAAAGCGCATAAGTTACACGCCGGTCTTCTTTGCATGCTTCTCGTTCGACATACCCTTTGTGCTCTAGCTTATCGACCACGTAGGTGATGCTGCTGCTTGCAATCAACACTCTCTTGCCAATTGCCTGTATCGGTTGCCGGCCTTGATGGTAGAGCAGTTCGAGCACCGAGAATTCGGTCGCGTTCAAGCCATATCCCGCAACATCGCGCTTGATGGCGTCATGGACCGCATCCGCGGCGCGAATCAAAACCGTCACAGCTTTCAGGTTCTGGTTGGAGAACTCCATTTATTTCACCTCTTTATTTCGAATTAAAATATCTTTAATTAAAAGTAATTATAACAAGCAGCCGCTTTCGGGTCAAGAGAACGGCTTCCAATTGCAGCCAATCAAAAAACCCCTCTTCGCCAGATGCGAAAAGGGGCTATTGAAATTTATAATTTGAAGGTGCCTGTGCTATAGGCCAATAATTCATCTTGATCGCTGACGACGCGCCCTGTGAGGACCGCTGTACTGTTCGTCTGATGCAGCATTTCAGCGTGGAAAATGGCCGTTCCCTCCGCCAAGCTTTTGATGAAACGAACTTCCATTTGAATCGTCGAAACCGCATCGCTTCCGAGCGAGCGCGAGGCAAGCCCCATGACGATATCGATTCCCGACATGATCGCGCCGCCGTGCAGCATATTTTGCATATTGTCATTTTCAGGTTTTTTCTTCAAACGCATGGACGCCTTGCCATACTCTACCCGGTCGATTTCAAAACCGAGCATTTGGAAATAAGGGCCGTTCTCGAACTGCTCGATCAATTGCGTATATTCCTGTACTTTTTGCACGCGATCTCCCCCAGTTGATTATTCTTCCATTAGTATAGCATTCCTTTTTGAGGCAGTTGAATGGGCAGGACTTTCCCAAAAAGCAACGAATACTTAAGGACTACCTAAAAGGAGGTTTTTGGATGACACACGATTTTGATGTTCTTCCCGGCGCAGAGCCGTTCATTTCACAAGGCGGGAAAACAGGAATTCTCGTATCCCACGGCTTTACCGGCACGACTCAAAGCATGCGCCCGCTTGCTGAGGCTTTCGCGAACGAAGGATATAGCGTCTATGCCCCGCGCCTTAAAGGGCATGGGACGCATTATGAAGATATGGAAACCAGCACGTATCAGGACTGGATCGCTTCTGTCGAGGAGGCCTACGCTTGGCTGTCGGAGCGCTGTGATAAGATTTTCGTGGCTGGCTTGTCGATGGGCGGCACGCTCGCGCTTTATATGGCGGAAAACCATCCGGAGATCGTTGCCATTTCCTTGATCAACGCTGCTGTTGAAGTTCCAGACATGGAGGGCGTTAAGGAGTTGCAGGATGTGCGCTTTTTGGACGCCATCGGATCCGATATCAAAAAACCGGGAATCACTGAGCTTGCCTACGACAAAACACCGGTCGCTTCCGTTAAGGAGATCCTGTCCTTCATGGATTTGGTCCGAAAAAAACTGTCGGCCATCCATTGCCCTACACTGCTGTTCGTCTCGCCGGAAGACCATGTCGTTCCGCCGGCTAATTCAACATTCATTTTTGAGCATATTTCATCTGAAGAAAAAGACCTTATCGAAATGCCGGATAGCTACCATGTGGCGACGCTTGATCACGACCAGCAGCGGATCATCGACGGCACGCTTGCCTTTTTCCGCAAATACGAATAAATTCTGCTCTATTTATATAGCAAAGGACGGAAGGCGTGAGATCCTTCCGTCCTTTTGTCATTTTTTCACTCTTGCTACGAGCAATCCATCACCGACCGGCAGCAGGATCGACTCCAATTGTGGATGTCTTGAAGCCGTTCCGTTGAACTTCTTCATCGCTTCGGTGTGCTGACGCTCTTCACCCGCCTCTGCCACACTTCCCCCAGCCAGTACATTATCGGCGACAATCAATGCCCCGTTTTCTGCAAGTTCCAAGCAAGCGGCTAAATAGTTTTCGTAATTCTCCTTGTCAGCATCGATGAAAAAGAAATCGAATGTTCGCCTCTGGCCTTTCAACTGCGCCAAGCTGTCCAAGGCAGGGCCCGTCAGATAATTGACTTGGCTGCCGAATCCTGCTTTTGCCAGATGGGCGTTTGCCAGTTCGGCATAGTCCTGCTCCAATTCCAGTGAAGTCAAATGGCCTTTTTCGCCAAAGCCCCGCGCCAGGCAAATCCCGCTATAGCCGCCGAGTGCGCCGAGTTCCAATACCCGTTCCGCTTCCGTCATTGCCACGAGCATCGTCAGCAGTTTTCCAGACGCTGGCGATACCGAAATCGGCCGCATGCCTTGTGCGTTAATGGCGGCAAGCACCCCTTCCAGCACCTCGTCTTGCTCGACAAACACTTTATTGATATAAGAATTGATTTCCTCCATACCCTCATTCCTCCTTATGATTGAGAAAAGCCCCGGCGATGCCGGGGCTTTGATACTTAAAATGCAGATTCGATAGCGTTGACCATTTCGCTGACAGACTGCAGTCCGCCGCCGGACAGGTACCAATAATCCGGATCCAAGTAAATGATCTTATCGTTTTGATAAGCGTTCGTTTTCTGGACCAATTCATTCTCCAATGAATCTTTCGCACTTGCGTCATTGCCTACTGCTGCATTGCGGTCGACGACGAACATCATGTCCGGGTTCGTATCGAGGATGTATTCATACGTGATGCTTTGGCCATGCGTAGACGCTTCGATGCCTTCGTCCGCTTGTTTGACGCCAAACACGTCATGGATGATACCGAAGCGTGATGCTGCTCCGTATGCGCTGACTTTTCCTTCATTGGCCAGAACGATCAAGCCTTTTTCATCAGAAGTCGCTGTTTTCTCTTTAATGCCTTCGATTTGCTCGTTGATAGCTGCAAGCTCTTCTTCAATTTCCGCTTCTTTGCCAAAAATTTCCCCGACCGTTTCCATGTTCGTTGTGAACGAGTTCATATAATCCGTTGTGTCTACGCCTAAGTGAATAGTCGGTGCGATGTCGCTGAACTCATTATACATTTCCGCTTGGCGGCCGGAGATGATGATCAAGTCCGGATCCATGGCGTGGATCGCTTCAAAATCCGCTTCTTTCAATGTGCCGATGTTTTCGTATTTCTCAGTGTCTTCGTATTGCTCCAAATATGTAGGAATATTTCCTTGTGCAACACCTGCAACAGATTCTACTCCCAATTGATCGAGTGTATCCAGGATCCCGAAATCGAACACGACGACTTTCTCAGGGTTTTTCGGAACTTCCGTCTCGCCCAGTTCATGCGTCACTTTCACCGTTTCCGTTGTTTGTGCATCCGCCGTTTGGCTGTCTGTCGCCTCTTCTTCTGCCCCGCAAGCTGCGAGAACTGCAAACATCATCAATACCAAAATTGCTGTTATCCATTTCTTCATTTTTTCCGTCTCCTCTTCTATTGAAATTATTGGATGGTGGACATCCGTTGTGCATTATGTAATCTTTCGTCGGTGACTCTTGAAAAATCGCTCCCTTCAACGATCAGATGATACTGATAATCATTATCACTTAACCACATTTATTAGTATAGCAGAATAAAAAACACTTTCAAGAACTAAATGAGAATTATTTTCAATTGTTTTTTCATAAATGAAATAGCCGAGGCTCTGCTCCTGCTTCAGCTGTTCACAATAAAAAAAGACCCAGTACGAACTGCCTCAAGGCCGTTAGTTGTTCCTAACGGTTCCGGGCAGCCCGATATCGGGTCTTTTCTTCACTCAGTATTTTTGAACGTTTCTTGCAAAATGTAATAGGATTCTTTCAAGCGTTCCCGCGTTTGCGGCAACCCCCATGCTTCCCATGAATAAAGCTTGCTGCTGTCCAAGCCCATCGACTCCAGTTCTTTTCCGTCCGGATTCTCAAGAAGCGCTGCAGCTTTTATGCCTTCCACTGTCATGCTCGCCGCTATGCCGCCTTTTTGCAAATCGCCCGTGAACTCTTTTTTCGCCGGGTCTTTCGCATTCAACAGCATCCACGGAATCCGGATTTCCAAAATCCCGTCCTCTTCTGAATAATAATAGTCATTCAATGAATCGTATTGATCGTCTTTAGGATCGGCTATGCCAAAGCGCAGCTTCCCTGTCTCATAATACTCGAAAGGGTAGACTTCCCCCGTATCCGGGCGCGTGAATTCCTTGTTCAATGCCAGGCGCATCGGATGGAAGTTGTTTTCAATATCCGGCTCTTTTGGAATCATCTCCAGCCGCTCGTAGTAATCATAATAGAAGGTGTCGTAATCGCCGGCCACTTTAAGCGCCGCTTTTTCCCCATCGATGGAAAGCTCGAAATCAGCAAGGAAGTCCTCTGCTACTTGAATTCCCTGATCATCCCGCACACTGAAGTACAAGCGCAAGCGGTCTTCATTCCACCACTCCTCTTGTGGATCGAACTCCGCTTTGACGTACACGTAACGCTCGTCGGAATCCATCGATAACGAGCGCAAGGCGCCTTGCTCTTTTTCATATAGCAGCGATCCATCCTGCCAATCGTCTTTGCCGTCGACTTTCACTTTATGGCGGTCGAAGCTCAACAAGCCGAATTGCTGCTCGTTTGTTTGGGCATTGGACCAGAACGGGCGCTCATCTGGATTGTCATAATCCATCGTGTTCCATGTGCGCTTGAACCATTCATCCTGCCAAGTGAACACCAAACCGCCAAGCATTCCTTCTTCGAGGATATCTTCATACAAACGGCTGGCGATTTCCCCTTGCTCACTCTCGGAAATAAAGCCTTGGTTCCAGCCGAATGGGTTTTTATGGGTCATGCCCCTTGAAGCCGGCACACCGAATTCCGCAATCAACAATGGCATATCATGCGATTCGTTCAAATCACGTAAATACCCCGCGTAATTATTGCGCTCGCCGCGGTGGTCGATAAATTCCGTGTATTTCTCTTCTAAGTTCAGGAAATCCGGATAGTATGGATAGACATGATACGAAGCAAACATGCCTACTTCGGCCAATTCACCGATCGCACGGATATGGTTGGGATCCACCGTCGCCAAGTCTTCTTGTTCACTCGGCTCTGCCGGTTGGTCGATATTATCGGTCGTCACCCAATTCGTGAAGCTGAGCGGGCGCATGCTGTCATAGGTTTCGTATTCATAGGCAGCTAAAACGTCCAGCTGCTCCGCAATCCAGTACTCCATCGGATTGGCATCTTCGGTTTCGATATATGTGCCCGAAAACTCGCCAAGATCCGGATATTTACGGTTCATCTCGTCGACTGTAAACGGATACCATTCAATGCCAATCATCCAGCCGATGACGTAATCGGAAATGTCTGCCGTGTAAGTTCCGGAAGCATGCCCCGGTTCTTCATCAACTTCAGCATCACCATGAACGGCATCGGCCACTTTTTTCATCTCTTGCTGGAAGCGTTCCGTAATTTCAGGCGTGAACGCATCCAAGGTTTCTTCTAGCGGCCCTTCATCAATCCATACACCGTGGTAGACATAGAGCGGCGTTTCGGCTGATTCATTGTACTTGACCAATGCTTCATAGAAAGCAGGCGGGTGAAGCGTATAGACGCGAATCGCATTGGCGTTCATTTCCCCGATTGCCTTGAACCAGCGGTCATATTCCTCGCGGGTGATCCCTGCTTCGCCAGGGAATGTGCCGGGTTTTGCCATGCCCATATTGACGCCTTTGACGGTGAATTCTTTCCACTCGCCATCTTCGAACACTTCAAACTGCTCGCCGTTTACACGCGATGGATAGGAAATCCCGTCTTTTTCAGCTGCCGACGACACTTGTGACGGCGTTTCCTGTTCTTTTCCTGAACTGTCCGCAAGAATCGATTCCATCATTGGCACATACGTTTTCCAATAAAAACTATCGTTGCCGCCAAATGACATCCAATCCCGCATCTTAGCAAGCCCCCCGTATTGGTAGAATGACGGCACATCCTCGACGTCAACGAAGTCGCCAGCAAAATAATAGACGTCCGCATCATTTACAGTCGTGTGCATGACGGCCGGAAAATTCTCCGGAATCCCGCGTTCGGAAAGCGCCGCTTGGCCTTGTTCGCCGAGAGACCATTCGTATTCGGCAAGCACTTCGGTCTGTCCTTGCACTTCATTGATATCAAACCAATAATCGAATGTCGGACTTTCCTGAAGACCGAAAGCCGTTTGCCCAGGCTCTGTGAATTTCACATGCAGTCCAGCATTTTCGATATCGCCCCGCTCTTCAGACAACACAACAATCTCGCCACTGGCATCTTCAACAAGCACGAACCCTCCGCCCGTAAACTGCCATTCTTCTGCCTCCTGTTCATAATTCTGGACGATCCATGCAGGCACCTCGGCACCTGCTAAGTCAGGAAAATAGCGGCCGCTCCAGCCACTCCACTTAATGCCTAAAAATTCTTCCATATCCGTGCTGACATCAGCATCTGTCGGGGAAGCGAATGTATTGAATTCAACGACTAAATCACTGCCCGTATTGATTACTTGCTGCTTGATCGCCTGCCATTCAGCCATCTCCAAGCCGCCATAGATGAGCTCGGAGCGTTCACCTTTGGCCTCTTGCCAAGGGAGATCGTCTTCATATACCCCGTAGGCATCAGCCAAATAAATCAAATCATAGCCCGATCCGAGTTCCTCGATGCCCCGAATTTCATAATCCTTGTCGTTTTCATCCGGCATAAAACCGAAGTAATCCGTATCTGCGCGGTAGTCCGACTCATCCTCTTTGACAAAACGGTTATGGTTCAAGACCCAAGTCAGCCCTTTATGTTCGCGGTAATTTTCCGACGGGACGGTCTTATCGACAATCGCCACGTTCAAAGGCTCGCTTCCTTGAAACAGCCAGATAATGAATGGTGATAGCAATAACAGCAACACGATCGCTGTACCAATGATTGTTTTTTTCACAATGAATACCTCTTTTCCAATAAAACCTATTTACGGTTATTATATAGTATAAAAATTTTGTTTAAATAGAAAATATTTCTAAAAAGCGAACGCTTTACATCTTTTTTTATTATTTGATCCCGCTGATGTGTCCAGACGCAAAGAAGCCCGTCCTTTTTGAAAGGACGGGCTTCTCTATAATTTCATCAATGGGTAGGTAGTTTAGCATTCGAGCTTTTGAAGATCGCCAATTGATCGATCAGTTTCTGGCTTCCTGCATCCAGGCCGGTCACTTCCACTTCATTGGCATTTTCGCGGAACTTCAGCACGACCCTGTCGACGGCGCCGACGCCGGAATCGTCCCAAATATGGGCATCCGTGAAATCGATAATCACTTTCTCACGTTCGATATCGAAATCGAATTTCTCCAGGAAATCTTCAACCGAAGCGAAGAACAATTGGCCTTCGACACGGTATTGCGTCGCATCGAGCAAACGCTTTTCCACTTTGATTTTGGAAATTTTCGAGACGAAAAAGATGGCACTCAGTAAAACGCCTGCTAGTACACCAATCGATAAATCGTGCGTATAGACAACGATGGCGACCGTCGCAACCATAACAATCGAATCAGTCTTCGGTGCTTTTTTCAAGTAAGTGAACGAAGCCCAGTCGAATGTGCCGATCGATACCATGATCATGATGCCGACAAGCACCGGCATCGGGATCTGTACGACGACATTGCCGAGCACGATGATCAAAAACATCAGGAACGTACCGGCAACGAGTGCCGACAATCGGCCGCGGCCGCCCGACTTGACGTTGATGACCGATTGCCCGATCATCGCACAGCCCGCCATTCCGCCGAAGAAACCGGTGACGAAGTTGGCGATTCCTTGCCCTCTGGCTTCTTTGTTCTTGTCGCTTGTCGTATCGGTCATGTCGTCGACGATATTCGCCGTCAAGAGCGATTCAAGCAAGCCGACAATCGCCAGCGCAAGTGAGTACGGGAAGATGATCGACAAGGTTTCCAAATTGAATGGCACATCCGGCAATAGGAAGCTCGGGAGCGTCTGATTGATCGTGCCGAGGTCGCCCACGGTCCGCAAATCTAAGCCAGTATAGATGGCCACTGCCGTCAATACGACCAGCGCAATGAGCGGGGCCGGGATGGCTTTGAAAAAGCGCGGCACGATGTAGATAATGGCCAGTGTGATGGCCACGAAGAGATAGGTCATATTGTTGATGCCGATGAAATGCGGCACTTGAGCCATGAAAATCAAGATGGCCAGCGCGTTGACGAAGCCGATCATGACAGCGCGTGGGATGAATTTCATCACTCTTGCCACTTTAAAAACGCCGAACAGGATTTGGATGACCCCTGTCAAAATCGTCGCAGCGAGCAAGTATTCCAGCCCGTGGTCACGGACAAGCGGCACCATCAATAGCGCCATCGCGCCGGTAGCGGCCGAAATCATGCCGGGACGCCCGCCGACGAAAGCGATGATGACCGCAATGCTGAAGGAAGCGTATAAGCCGACCATCGGATCGACCCCTGCAATGATGGAGAAGGCAATGGCTTCCGGAATAAGCGCAATGGCGACGAGAATCCCTGACAATATATCGCCGCGGATATTCCCGAACCATTGGGTTTTAAGACTTTGTTTCACGTGTTCGTGCTCCTCTATTCTTTATTTAAAAGTTTCTTCATGTACTGGAAACCTTATTTTTTCACAATGAAAATAGTTTAGCACCGACGCTCCATTAATGGAACCTTTTTGGGTCCGTTTTTACAAAAAAATTAATATGTTATAATATATTCACTTTGTACAGCGAGGAGTTTTTTACGTGCGAATCGGTTACGCAAGAGCCATTGAAGAAGATTTAGATTGTCAAAAGCAGCGTGCCCTGTTTGAAGAATTCGGCTGCGATGTGATCCATATAGAATTCCACAGTTCCCCGAAACAGCGGATCGAGCTGGAACGCATGCTCGAAGCTGTCGGCCCTGGAGACCGCATCATAGTAATGAAACTCCATGTGCTGGCAGATTCAACCCGCCAATTGGTGGACCTGGTTGAAGCGCTCGAAGAAAAAAGCGCGTTCCTTCATGCCGTTAAAGAAAATATCGACACTGCAAAAGGCACGTCGTTTTCATTTTTGGACATCGCGAAATCCATCGCCGAATTCCAGAGCGATTCCATCAGCGCGAAGACCAAAGCGGGCTTATCGGAAGCCAAGCAAAAAGGCATGCACGCCGGGCGCCCGCGCAAGCCGGATGCCAATGTCAAAAAAGCGATCGAAATGTATAAAAGCAAGTCCTATAGCTTGGCCGAAATCAAAGAACAGACCGGCATCAGCAAATCCACTTTGTATCGTTATTTGGAGAATTAAAAAAAGAGCGCCTCGGCGCTCTTTTTTTCAGGCTGTCGAAAAGGTAAGAAGTCGTATTTCCCGAAGCTTATCGCTCGCTTTCCGTGGGGCGGGAATCGAGCCTCCTCGTCACTTCGTTCCTGCGGGGTCTCTCAAACCCGCTAGTCCCACAGGAGTCGAGCAAACGCTTCTCCAAATACTTAGCTAAGTCATTGATTTTTGAATGTAGAAATGGTGATTTCCTTTTTCATTCATAGCGGATTATAGACTTCTTCAACCCTCTTTTTCTATTGTCCGGTTTTCAACTCTTCTTTCACGGGTGGTTTTGCCAGGATGGAAGCGACGATTGCTAAAGCCGGGATGATGAGCAGGAAGCTTAATGCTTCATCGTAGCCGCCAAGGAAATCGTAAAACAAGCCGAACGGCAAGGGCCCTAAGGCAGAGCCGATGACCATGATCGCCATGGCGATGCCGCTGATGCTGCCGATATACTGGCGGCCGTAGTAATTGGGCCAGACAATGCTCAACGTGACCCGCTCAATCCCTGATACGGCTCCCCATACGACGCCGAACAAGATTGCTAACGACAGAACCGTCGCTTGCTGGAGCAGCAAAATGAAAATGATCTCTCCGGCAAACAAGGCGACCAGCATCCAGCGCACTTCAATTTTATCCAACAAATAGCCGGCCAAAAACGTTACCGGAAATCCGACGACCGCCATCAAGCTCAGCACGGTCGCTGCAGCTTCAGGCGTCAGTGATTGCTGTGAAAAAATCGATACTAAATGGAACGTGATTCCCGTGTTCACCAAGGCTGGCGTTGCGACGCAAAACAGCAGCAACCAAAAGGCGCGGGTTTTCTGCGCTTCTTTCACGGTCCAGCTAATATCTGCCGACAAACTCTTCTCTGCGGTTTCCCCTTCAGGAATCACTTCCCCGTCAGGACGCAAGCCGATATCTTCCGGCTTGTTGCGGATCAGCAAAAACGCGAGCGGCGTAAAAATAACCAACACGGACGCGCCGAGCAGCATCCACGCAATGCGCCAATCGAAAGTTTCGATCAACCACACATTGAGCAATGGAAAGACGGCAGAACCGACCATCGCCCCGAGTGCTGCGAGGCTGAGAGCCCGCCCTCTTTTGGCGATGAACCATTGCGGCACGAGCGACTTCGGCGTGAGTGACATCGAGCCTTGCCCAAGCAGGCGAATCAAAAAGAAGCCGATAAACAGCATGAAAGTATTGGCGATCAATCCGTTAAACAAACAGGCGAGCCCCAGCAAGCTGGAAATGATGACCGCCATCTTGCGTGCTCCCTGGCTATCGACCAGCCTGCCGACCATAAAGATCAGGAAACCAGCAAGCAAAGTGGCCGCAGAATAGATCCCTGACACCGTCGAGCGGCTCCATCCGAACTCTTCAATATAATAATCGATGAAAATGGCATTGGAAAAGGTTTGGCCGGGTCCCGAAAAGAAATACGACAACGCCGAAATCGCGACGATGACCCAGCCGTAATAAAACGGCGTATGTATTGGCGCAGTCTGTTTCACCTAGTTCTCCCTTCTGCCTGCTACAGCAAAAAGGGCTCCACCTGGGAGCCCTTTTTCTTATTTTACGATCAGTACCGGGCAGTTCGCGCGCTTGACCACTTTATGGCTGACGCTGCCGAGCACCATCTCCTGCAAGGAGTTCAAGCCACGGCTGCCGATCACGAGCATGTCGAACGCTTCCTTATTGGCGAAATCGACAATCGTCGGGCCCGGCGTCCCATGAAGGATCTCGACGCGGTATTTGATGTTCTCCGATGCGATCGCTTCTTCGACCGGCTGCAATTTCTTGCGGCGTTGGAAATCCAGCTCCGCGGAACTGCCGCTGTGAAGCACTTCGTTTTTCGCGTTGTCGTGATCCGCGACGAAAACGATCGTAATCTGTGAATCATCTGATCCTTTTGCTATTTTCACGGCTTCTTTAGCTGCACGGACTGAATGGTCGGAACCATCCACAGCGAGTAGGATTTTCTTGTACACTTCTCAACACTCCCCTTTAATGAGTCAGTCATTTGGCGTGCTCGTGCGTTAACACAGAGATAGCCACCTGTGAAATCGATAGCGATACTTTTATCTTCCACGTTAAAATCGAATTTGTCCAGAATTTCCTTGTCCTATCCAAGTTCTTGCATTAAAAAGACCCAGCTTCCATGTGAAGATGAAAGCCAGGTCTATCTAATAATTCAATTAGTTATTCACTTTTCGTTTTCTGTTTTGACCGCTTCAACGGCGTTTCCTTATCTCGCACATTGTTGAGCCATGCACGGTCCTGGTCCATCATTTTTTTCGCCGAATATATCATCAGGAAGGTGATGAAAATGATCGGCAAGCCCATCAAGCCAGACACCACTTCGAGCGGTGCCAAGCCGCCGATTCTCATGAGCACCAGTGAAATGACGGTGATGATGCCGGCAACCAGGATGCGCAAAATTTTCGGCGGTTCATTTTTGCTCATATCAAGCGTACTCGTATAAGCAGCAATCGTGTAAGTCGTCGAGTCGAGTGTGGTCGTCAGGAAGATGAGCGCGACGATGATGAAAATCACAATCGCCAATCCGCCAAGCGGCAAGGTCGAAAGAATTTCAGGAATGACTGCCATCCGGTCTTCTTTCACCATATCCAAAATCGGCAGTTCACCCGTCAAATAACGGTGGACGCCGAGCCCACCAAGAACACCTGTGGCAATCCACGACAACAGCGTAGGCGCCAATAGATAGGTCATGATCATCTCGCGGATGGTGCGCCCTCTTGAAATACGGGCCGCAAACACCGAATGCAGCATCGCCCATGTGGCACTATAAGCAAACCAAAACACCGTATTGCTTTGCACATGCGACGCCGCGCCTTGGTAAACTGAGTCCGTATTGAGTGAAAAACTCAAGTAATTCGTAAACAGCGACGCAACGCTGTCCGAGAAATAATTCAGGATAAAGACTCCTGGCCCTGCCAAGAGAATGAAGACAGTAAAGGCTCCCGCCAAATAAATATTGAAGGTACTGAGCCGCTTGATACCCTTTTCCACGCCAAGGTAAGCACTGACGGAAAACAGCGCTACCCAGACAATCGTGACGACGAGTGTTAACCCGAACGTTACATCAATGTTCATTAACGCAGAAATATTATACGTGATGATCGGTGCGCCCAGACCGAGCGTAACCGCAGCCCCTGTCATGATGCTGAGCAAGAACAAGACATCGAGCAGGCGCCCTGCCCAGCCGTCTGCCAATTTATCGCCAAACACCGGACGTGCTGCTTCTGACATGCGCATCATCGGCTTTTTCTTAACGTGCAGCGTATAAGCCATCGCCGGGGCGATCATGACAAAGATCGCGAATACCTGGAAGCCCCATAAGAACATGCTGTAAGCATTGCCCATTAAAATCGATTCCGGTGAACCCGCCTCCATGCCGGCCGGCGGGTTGTTCGCCACGGATGTCCATTGCAACATGCCGGTACGCATGATTGTGGAACCGAGCCCCATGGCGATCAAGATGGATGCATACTCGAACAAAGTCAAGCGCGGCTTTTCTGCTGGATCGCCGAGAACGATATCGCCATATTTGGAATACGAAAAATACAATGCCGCTCCTACCAAAATAATGCCATACCAGAGATAACCCCAGCTGAATACTTCAACAATCGTCGTAAAAATCCCATTCAGCAATTCCAATGAACGGCTTTCATAAAGCGCGAGTGGAACGCTGATTGCGATGATGATGATCAAAGCCGGAAGAAAAATCCGGTAATCGATCAAGCCTTTCTTTTTCATCGAATCCCCCTCAATTATTTAATCCCTTTTTCCCTTCCCTTTGACTTGCTTGTTATAACCACAAAAAAAGAAAAAACTACAAAGAAATGTAGTTTTTTCAGGAAAGGCTTGGGAAATATCATCATTTCCAACACGCCTACGAGTATAACGAAGCTAATTTCCTTGAGCAAGCAAAGCGATGCTCTCTGTTCAGTCGTGGCCGTGCGCCCATGAAATGCGTGGATCGATTTGGCGCGACATCCGGACCATGACGGGCTGGAAACCCATACGCGGCCAGAAATAGGAAGCCATTTGGTTTGGCGTATGCCAGTCGGCAAAAATATAATCATAGCCCTCTTTCTTCAATTCGCCGAAGCAATAGTTTGCCAGTGCTCTGCCGATGCCGCGGCTTCGCATATCCGGGTTGGTCGAAGCAGCTGGCAGCTCCACGCAATTCTCGGGCGTCACCAAACTGAAAGGGTCCTCCTTGCGGAAATAAACATGGAAGCCGGCAGCTTGTTCACCTTGGTTAACGAGCCATAGATAGGCTTCTTCGTCTTCCGTCAGTGCGACATAGCTTTTCTGGACGTTTTCCATCGTTTCTCTCGTGATTGGATGCCAAGAAGGTGCGGCTGCCTGGTGGATGCTGTTCCACACCGCCATTTTTTTCAAAAGCGGCGCATCCGCTTTCGTGCCGCGCCGAAATTCGAGTTCAGGCAGCGTTCCGTTTTTCGGTTCGTAATCATCCAGCGACAGAATCGCATATTTTTGCTCGAAGGCGAATCCTTGATCTAGCCATTGCTCGAACACCATTTCATCTCCAAGCGGCGCCATCAACACGTGGTGGAAATAGCCATGCTTCACCCATTCCGCTCCAGCATCCGCATATAATAAGCGCAACAGGCGCGGATGTTCATGCTCACTGATGGCAATTGATTCATAATCCATCCACACATAGCGTCCGCGATGCGCTTCTTCCTTGAATTCATAAACCAGGTATCCGATCACATCAATGCCACGGACAGCGACCACTCCGCTGACATATGGGCGCTCGAGCAATTTGCGGATGACAATCTCCGCTTCATCGATTTCCTCGAACTTATCCGGCAGATACGGGAAAATCTTCCGCTCCCGCGCCTGGCGTTTTGAAAGCAATGCAGACATTTGGCGGATATGCTTTTCTTCTACACTGATGATCTGGATCACATTCCATCACTCCCCTGTTTGAAGTTTCACTTCAAGCATCGCGTATTGGCCGTTGCGCACGATGTCTCCGAACTCCACTGGCAACGGTTCAACAAAAATCGGGCCGTCTACTAATGTGGTATGGAATTCCCCTTCCTCTCCGCAAGCATCGATGCCGAGTGCCTCGAGCTCTTCGATCAGCCCGCGGGTGAAAATGCGCCCGAGAAACTCCTCTCCGACACGCGCAGTATCCACCACTGTAATGACGGCTTTAAACTCTTCTTCGACCAGTTCTTCCAACAGTGACCGGCGGGCTTCTTGCCATAAGGGATGCAAGACATCGAGTTCTGCCTGTTTGCTGACTTTTTCAACCCAATCAAGATGATCCTGCAGGTCAATATCCCCGTACACACCCATTTCGATGCCTTGTTCTTTGAAATTCTGCAAGTGGCGAATAAATTCCTCTTCATATCCTGCCCAGTCGGCTTCGCCAATCACTAAAGGCAAGCCCATCCGTTCCGCTTGTGCTTCCAAGATCTGCTTTTTCAGCCCGTGGGATTTTGAGTGTTCTCCGTCTTCCTCAAACATGGTGAACAACGCAATCGGCACATGCCCTTGCTGAACCGCCCGGTAAAATGCTAATGCGGAGTCTTTGCCGCCGCTCCATGATGTAATAAATGGTTTTTGCATACTGCACCTCTTCTGTAATTTCTTGTGTCTTGCTTTTTCGTTTCCTCGTTCCCTCTACTTCTATTTCCTACCCTGAAACTCCTTGTTCCACAAAAAAACAGCCGGGAAACTCCCGGCTGTTTGCATTATTTTCCTACCATATTCTCTGGGCGCACCCATTCGTCGAATTGCTCCGCCGTTAAATGGCCGCTCTTGACTGCTGATTCTTTCAGCGTCGTGCCTTCGTTATGTGCTTGCTTAGCAATCGCTGCCGCTTTTTCGTAGCCGATATGCGGGTTGAGTGAAGTGACAAGCATCAAGGAATTCTTCACATGGTTCTCGATGACGTCCAAGTTCGCTTCAATGCCGATTGCACAATTATCGTTG
The DNA here is from genome assembly GCF_003664125.1 of Planococcus citreus. Lineage (GTDB taxonomy): Bacteria > Bacillota > Bacilli > Bacillales_A > Planococcaceae > Planococcus > Planococcus citreus. Next base: position 248,342 of record NZ_RCCP01000004.1, on the reverse strand, counting down.
AAAGAAACAAGTGAATCCGTCAACAGGCGGACTGATTGCAGGAAATTGTACGCAATGACCGGTTTGAAGACATTGAGTTCGAAGTTCCCTTGGCTTGCCGCAAAACCGATCGCAGCGTCGTTGCCCATGACCTGGGCCGATACCATCGTCAAGGCTTCGCTTTGTGTCGGGTTGACTTTTCCTGGCATAATCGAGCTGCCCGGCTCATTTGCCGGAATCGTGATTTCGCCGATGCCGCTGCGTGGGCCACTTGCGAGCCAGCGTACGTCGTTGGCAATCTTCATCGCATCCGCTGCAAGTGCTTTGACCGCACCGTGCACGTAAACCATTTCATCGTGACTTGTCAGTGCGTGGAATTTGTTTTCCGCTGAAGTGAACTCCGTGCCCACCGCTTCTGCGATGAATTCCGCAACATAGCCGCCGAATTTCGGGTCTGCGTTGATGCCCGTTCCGACAGCTGTTCCGCCGATCGCAAGTTCACGCATATGCTCGACGCTTTCTTTGATCATGCGCTCGCTTTTCTCCAACATATGGCGCCAGCCGCTGATTTCCTGGCCCAGTGTAAGCGGTGTGGCATCTTGCAAGTGCGTGCGGCCGATTTTGATGACATCGTCGAATTTCTTCGCTTTTTCATCCAAAGTCGCTTTCAATTTCTGGACCGCTGGAATCAATTGCTCCGTAACCGCTAGAACGCCGGCAACGTGCATCGCCGTCGGGTATGTATCGTTCGAGCTTTGGGACATATTGACGTCATCGTTCGGGTGAAGTTTTTCATCCGATCCTTGTTCCGTCAAGATTTCGTTTCCGCGGCGCGCCAATACTTCGTTCATGTTCATATTGGACTGCGTGCCGCTTCCTGTCTGCCAAACGACGAGCGGGAAATGATCGTTCCATTTGCCTTCGATCACTTCGTTCGCAGCTGTTTCGATGGCGCGCATTTTTGCGTCGGACATCTTGCCGAGCTTGTGATTCGCTTTAGCTGTCGCTTTTTTCAATTGAGCAAATGCCATAACCACTTCATGGGGCATACGTTCTGTTCCGATGGCAAAGTTTTGGACGCTGCGCTGAGTTTGCGCGCCCCACATTTTGTCAGCTTCAACTTGAATTTCACCGATCGTGTCTTTTTCTGTACGATACTGCATTCCATTCACTCCAATTCTTAGTCTTTAATTAGCTTCTCTTCTATTAAACACATTCCACCCGAAAAAAGCGACCCTCGCCGCTAAAATCCCCCGGTTTTGCTCGAGAAAAACGCTTCGATTATCGCTTCATCTGAATGCGGGATATGTTCCCCTTTGATGATCTGGGCGCCGTTGATGCAGCCGCTCGACAGCAAGATGATGTCTTCCGGCCCGCTTTCTGCAAGCGCTTTTTCCACTGCCTGTTTGCGCGTTGGCGCTTTCAGCACTTTTTGCATGTACGGGACACTGAAGCCTTTGATCACTTCCGAAACAACTTCTTCCGGATCGTTGTAACCCGGATGGTCAACTGTAACGACCAAGACATCCGCTTTCCCTTCAGACGCTTTTGCCATTTTCGGCATCTTGGCAAAATCCCGGATACCGATTCCGGCAATAAGCGCGATCAAGCGGCGATGGGGTAATTTGCGGGCTTCCGTCAAGACCGCATCGATCGCGACTGGCGTATGGGCATAATCCAAAATGATGGTCCGCTCTTCAGGGCCTCTGATCACTTGAAAACGCCCTTCTACTTGAGGCATATCCGGCAAGACTGCAATGATTTGGTCGATTGAATGCCCAGCGTGTAAGGCTGTCGCAATCGCCGCCGTCAAATTCGCGGCATTGTAATCCCCGAATAATGGAGCTTCGATCACCCGGATATCGCCTCTATAATTCAACTCAAAACGCATGCCTTGTGCAGATGCGCTGTAATTTCCCCAAATCAGGTCAGCACCGCTCGACGGATCTTGGCTATAGCTCAACACCGGGTAATCCGCCACTGCTAAAATGCCACCGCTTAAACCGGGATCGTCGAGATTGACGACAGCTGCTTTCGCACGCTCGAACAACTTCAACTTAGACTCCCGATAATGTTCAAAAGTTTTATGATATTCAAGGTGCTCCTCGGATAAATTCGTGTGGATGGCTACATCGAAAATGATACCTTCCACCCGCTGCTGATCCAGCGCAGTCGAAGACACTTCCATCGCCACTGCCTTCGTGTCGGCATCAACCAGCATGGAGAAAATCTGGTGGATGTCTGAAGCGATTGGCGTGGTTGGCGTACTTTTCTCGAACGGCACTTTGCCTTGAGCTGTCTCGACGCCCGTTGTGCCGATAAATCCACAAGGTGTTCCCAGTAAATTGAATAAATTGCGGACATAGGTAGCCGTTGTAGTCTTGCCGTTTGTTCCCGTCACGCCGATTTTAAACAAATCATGTTGCGGCGAGCCGAAAAAGAAATCTGAAGTGTGTGCGAGTGCATTGCGCACATCCGCCACCAGCACAAAGCTGACAGAAGGATAACGCTTGGCTTGCTGGGATAGAATTTCCTCATTGGAGCCGATAATCGCCTGCGCACCGTTTTCGATGGCAGGCTCTATGTATAGATGTCCGTCTGTAATTTCCCCGATGACGCAAAAAAATGCAGAACCATTCCGTGCAGCCGAAGAGTTATAGACAATCGCTTGGATGTCCGCTGACTCTGGCCCGAATGATTTTAATATGCGTACCCCGGGGATTTGTGCAAATTGCAACTTCATATCGTAACTCCTCTTGAAGATAAATTTATGTGAATTTCTGATAATTTTACAGGAAAGCGCTGGAGTGTTCCACAATTCGAGTCGCTTTTTTAAAAAAATTACCGATCAACTAAGAGGTTTGGCAAATTGCAGCGCATGAAAGCCTTTGACCATCTGGAAGCCTATTCCAACATATCCTTCATTTAGTAATTCTTGCTGTTTTTGCAGATCGTCGAGCGGTGCTGTGACTTGATTGCCGTAATCTGCATTCGGCTGCTCGAGATCTTTTACAAGGATATAGCGTTCCAGGCCATCGTACTTCTTTTTTAACGCAGCGATGTGCATGTGCTGCGTAAATTTATCTTTCAGGCTCGGGATATTCATCGGCGCCACTGTGCAAGCCACGTAGCGGAATTTTTTCTCCAGCTTCTTCAATTCCTTCATCACTACTTCGGCCAATTTCTGCTGAAGGCGGTTTCCACGGTAATCGGGAGCGACAGCCGAAATTTCCTGATAAATCATGTTGCCAAGCTCTTCTTCAGAAAGCCCGATATCGCGCCCAAGATGCTCCTCGTCAATTTCGGGGACGAGCAGTGCCCGAAAAGCCACTAGCTCTCCTTCTACAAAAGCCCCGACAATCAGCCCGTTATGCTGCAAAATAAACAGAAATTCTTCAGTCGACAGCGGCTGCAACGTATTTTTCTCTGGCAGCGAGTCGATAACCGTTTGCTGAACCCGTTCGATTTCAGCCAAATCCTCTAGGTACAGGCGCTTCATATACATTGGCACCTGTTTGTGCATGCGCACATTGGTCAGTGTACCTTCATATAGGCGGTCTTTCAAAGCCCATTCCCCCTCGTTTCTTTCGTACTATCAGAATACCATGTTCCCTATCCATCGTCTTCAAGTTTTTTCAATTGACTGTAAAATTGAAACTATTTACCGGCCTGTTCCAAAAAAGCCTCAATTTCCTTTTGTGTACGGAGGATATACACCTGTTTTTCAGGATACTTTCTAATAAATTCTTCTATTAAATGGTGTTGCGATTTTTGCCGCCCGTGATAGGTCGTCACAATAAACTTCAAGAACTCGTAATCCAGCTTTTCAGGACAGTCCGGAGCCATATCCAGTCTAGCTTGTTTACGGTATTGGATACGCCTTTTCAATACACGCCATAAACAGCGCCACAGCGGAAGCTGCAATTGGATAAGTGCATCGCAAGCTGCCAAGCGGATAGCGGCCGTGCTATTATAATTCCCTTCAATGATCCAGCGCGGTTCGTTCGCCAGCTCCTGCTGCTTGTGCTGAAATTCTTTTTCCTCTGCTTCAACCCAGCCCGGCTTCCAATAATACGCATCCAAATGATGTACCGGCAGATTGGCCACTTTTCCTAAACGTCTTGCAAACGTTGATTTGCCGGTTCCCGCTGACACACCAATCACCATAATCCGCTGCATCGATCCCCCTCCTATCGCTCTTCATTCAACTATAACGAATGGCGGGAAAAAGAAGCAACCGAACTTAACCCTTGCATTCCAAAGAGTACCGTGCTATTCTAAGGAAGAATTATTTTTGTTCGATGGCTTTTCATTAAGTATCAGATTTTATCTGAAGGATTTGAGCAAGGATAGTAATACAATGTATGCATTAGCATACGAGGAGGAAACACACATGGAACAAGGTAAAGTAAAATGGTTTAACTCAGAAAAAGGATTCGGCTTCATCGAGCGCGAAGGCGGAGACGACGTATTCGTACACTTCTCAGCTATCCAAAGCGAAGGATTCAAAACTCTTGACGAAGGTCAAGAAGTTACTTTTGACATCGAGCAAGGCCAACGCGGTCTTCAAGCTACTAACGTATCAAAAGCTTAATTAACCCTTAAACTTTCAATGGACTCTTCTTCGGAAGAGTCCATTTTTTATTGTCTAAAAATATATGCATGCAATGGAGCGCGTTCTTTAGATGAGATAGCGAGTTTTTGTGTATGGAAATGTTCTGGCGTATTGATATAAGCGTCGCTTTAGTATTCGCCGCTCTGCTTTGGGTTGTCCTTTGGCGCTGGGCGGCTGAGAGATTTTATTGAATGATGCTAGTTTATATAGCTTTCTTTTTGTATTCAGTTCCGGCTAGCAGGGAAATCGCTTCCCGAATAGAACAGAAGTGAAGATAGCTAGGGTTTGCGTGTCGAAGTGTTTCTGCATTCGATTCGGGATTCACCTTGGTATTCGCCGCCCGGCTTTGGGTTGGCCTTTGGCAATAAGCCAGGAAAATCCCCTGTCTTATTGCGTCGGCTCACCCCCTTACGCTTGGCGGCTGTGAAATTCCATTGATTCGGGTGCGTTTAGTCAGTTTTGCTTCTGTAACTAGTTGCCGGCTAGCGGGGAAATCGCTTCCCGAGATGAGGCATCTGATCATGAAGTGTTTAAGCAAAGAATTATTGTTGGTAGATTAGAAGAGCCATGAGCTATCAAGCCTCAAGCTCTTTCACATTTTATATTTTATGGTTGAAGAAATTATCCACTACTCTAAAATTAGAGACGGAGTGGAAGGGGCCGACTCCGGGAGGATCAGCGAGACAATTGAGACCCTGCAGGAGCGCAGCGACGAAGCGGCTCAATGCGAGCCCTCCGGAAAGCGTGCCCTACCACGCAGTCGAATAGTACAAACTTTCTCCACTCACTTCCCTCCCGTATTTCACAAAGAAAAAAGCTGCCCAATGGCAGCTTTTTTTAATTCATGATGAAATACAATTGGAAGACCAGGAAAATGATCGCGACCAACAGGAGCGTTCCGACCACTACGCTCATGGCCAGTTTTTTTCCGTCCATCGACTCACCCTCTCAGTTTTTTCTCGCGTTCAATGGCTTTCACTATATCATACGCGCCTTCCCCGGTATTTGACAATACAGTAACGATGGATTTTTGCTGTGGATAATAGCCCGAGCGGAAATTCACGCCTGGGTCGTACCCCATTACATGATACTTCACCATCTCCGCTTCTTGCTTATCGATCCACACACCGTAGCCGTAAGCCTGTTCGCCTTCTTGTGCCTGGACCGTCAGCAGGTGGTTTTTCATCTCTTCAGACAATAAAGACCCGTCCATCAGCCGGTTCCAGAATTTCGCCATGTCCCCTGCCGTGACGAAGGCGCCTCCGTCCGCTCCACCGCGAACTGGAATCGCGTATTGGTTCGTGCGCCAGGAGCCGTCTTCCTCAATATATCCATACGCCGTATTTTTCGGCAAACGATCCAGACGGAAATAACCCGAGTCCGACATATCCGCTTTCGCCAACACTTCCCGCTCGACGTAATCGGCGAATTCTTCGCCAGTCACTTGCTCGATGATCAGGCCGAGTGCGATATAGCCCGCATTATTATATCGGAAACGCGCCCCCGGTTCTTCGACAGGCGGCAAGTCGCGGAATAATGGAACAAAATCAGCTGGCGTCTCCATCCGGTACATCGGAATCTCTTGCCATAATTGTTCGAAGTCATCCATCGCCTCTTCGTCGAAGTAATCAGGAAGGCCTGATGTATGGCACAACAGTTGGTGAACCGTAGCGTTGAAATTCGGGAAGGTCTTCGGCAATAGCTCTGACAGCTTCGCTGAAAGTTCGAGCTTGCTTTGCTCCACCAATTGCAACACAGCGACGGCTGTAAAGATCTTGCTGCCGGACGCGATGCCGAAGCGGCTGTCGACAGCAATCGGCCGTTCGTCCGCACGGTTCGCGAATCCTTTGGCAAGCGACCAATTTTCATTGCCGGCCATATGTGCAGTCCCTGAAAATGAGGCCGATTCCATTAAGTCGGAAACCGGATTATCTGCTTGCTTTTGCACCATATGCCCTTCCGCATCGATCTCGATCATCCGCCCGTCCGCAAGTTCGATTGCCAACGGATGCGTTTCGCTTTTCAGTTTAGAGAAGAACCACGTACGTTTTGGCGGTACGAGCACCAGAAAATGGGGATCTTTGCCGAGGAAATTCAGCGTTGTCGGATCGATCCCTTTATTGCCGCGTACGGGAATTTCCATCCGTTCCAATGACTCGCCCACTTCCTTGACATATGGCGAAACGATGCCGACTTCACTGATGTCGAGTAAGGAATCGATTGTGAAATCATCCATGATGTCGACGTGGCGCCGTCCGATAAACTCAACGATATTGCCGGCAGGATCCTGAAAATAGAAGGCATCGGAATTGAAATTCGAATAATAGATTTCGTCCATCCCTTCCTGGCGGTTCAGCTCAACGCGCGCACGCGCCCAGAATTTGGCCAAACTGAACTGGTTGCCTGGAATATTGATCGCATAATGGTAAAAAGACGCACTGTCCGACTGGCGGAATTCCAAAACGGACGTGCCGATTGAAAGCGCAAAGCTCGTGTCGTCTTCTTCAACAATCCGGAAGCCCAACTGGTATTCATAAAATCCTTTCATTTCATCCAAACGGTTTGTGTACAGTATCACTTTCTTGAACATGTCCTCACCTCTTCTCTCAGCATACCGAAAATGGTCAGAATTTTCCTCTTTTTCGTCGCATCCAAGCCGGCCTTTTGACATTTAAAGACAAAAAAAGCGAATGCATCTGCTGCATTCGCCTGTTACCACCGATAATCGAGCCGGACCATATCCCGGCATTGCAAGCCATTTTCAAAAATCGGCTCTTCGTAATGGCGGGTGAAAAAGTCCCGGTCAACCGATTTCATGCGGAAGCCGCATTTCTGGTAGAGCGCCAATTGCGCCAAACTCGAATTTCCGGTGCCGATCTCGACAGCCGAGAAACCGAGCTTTTTCGCTTCTTCGAGCGCCAAAAACACTAAGCGCTTGCCAAGACCTTTGCCGCGCTCAGACTCAGCGAGGGCAATGTTTTTGATTTCAGCGGTATCCGAATCCAGCGCAGTCAAGACGAACACACCCATGACGGTTTCCTGCTGTTCGGCGATAAAGCAATGGCCGCCAGTACAATAGCTGCGGACTAGCTGCTCAGACGGATCCGCTTCCAGCAACAGCCCCATCGGCAATTCCTCGTGCATTCCCAGTTTTCGGATGTTCATTATTTTCGCTCGCTAAATCCTTGGTCGAGCAGATAATCTTCAGCGTCATCGAACGTGCCGAAACTTTCTTCTAAGTTTTTACCTGTATAGATATTCCAGAAAGGCTCTTCGTAGACAAGGTCGAGTTTTTCGCCTTCTCTATTGGTCCACCGCTTATCATAAGGGGGTTCTGGTTCCTGGCCCAAATAATCGATCGAATCGGCGATGATACTGCGCAATTGGCTCGCTGAAAAATCGCGGATGTTGACCAAGCCGCGGTTGTCCGCTTCGTATTGCGGCAAATCACCGACGAAGACAAAACCGTTACCGTTCGGGTGAAGGTGATAGACCACGTTTTTCTTATCATAAAGGCTTTCTTCAAATTGGAAGTTGACTCGTTTCATCGACACTTCTTTTCGTGTCAGTTCCGGAAACGCTTCGATCACTTCTAGTTTTTGTTCAAATGTCAGCACTGGACATCCCCATTTCTTCTTTGGATTTCTGACTTCAGTATAACACGCATAGGGTGTGCTTCGCCGTTTGCGAAATAATAGAAAAAGGGTTGCCCATAAGAAATGAGTGGTGTCCATTTCGACGGACGCGCTCTAGCTCACAGGATGTTGGATCATGCAGCTGGCGCGTAATGTCGTTGCTCAACTTTCGCTATGCTCAAGCATCGCAAATAAATGAACTCAGTTCCACTTCGTTCATTTATTCGCCGTCTCCATTCCCATCCCATGTTCTGAATTGAAGAGAGTGGACGAACACGAACATACAAATAAAATATCCGAAGAAAAAGGACTTCTTTTTCTCCGGACATTTCAAGGTAATTATAAGGCAGCCCTTAAAACTTATTTTTTCTTTTTCAATCCGAATGGCCACCAAGCGCCGCCCGCAAATGAAACGGTAATTGCCGGCACGAGCAGCGGCAAGACGATCAAGCCATAAAGCAGCAAGCCCGTGATGACGATTGCTGCGATCTGCATCAGGCTGAGTACTCCAGATGGCAGCATCGCGCCGAACGTTCCGGCGAGCAAAATGGCGGCCGTGATGATGACCGTTCCCATTTTCGCCATCGACCGGTGCATCGCTTTCGAGAAGTCTGCCGCCGTTAAGGCTTCTTCACGGTAGCGATCGAGCAGGAAGATCGAGTAATCGATGCCGAGCGAGACGAGCATGACGAAGCCAAAGAACGGAACGGCCCATGTGATGCCGTCATAACCGAGCCATCCGACGAAAATCAACTCGGTGATCGCAATCGAACTGTAATAGGTCAATAAGAGAGAGCCGATCATGAACAGCGGCATGATGAAAGAACGCAACAGCACTGCCAATACCACGAACAAACTGATGAGCATAATACTGACCGTACGCGTAAAGTCACTCTCGGAGATGTCCTTCAAGTCGCTATTGATGCTTGGCACCCCGCCGTATGCGATGTCCACATCTTCAAGAGGCGTGCCGTTAATGCTTCTCTCAGCCGCTTCTTTCAAATTCGTGACGATGTCAATCGCTTCCGGGGAATAGGGATCTTCTTCGAGCACGACTTCCATCAACATGCCTTCGCCATCGGCAAATGCATACTGATCAAGCAGCGATTCGAACTCTTCTTGTTCCAAAGTGCCTTCAGGCAGATAAATGCCTGTGCCGCGCACCGCTTCGCTATCGCTGATGCCTGCGAGCGTGTCGGCGATTTCAGTCAAGCCGTCGCTGATTTCCGTAAGGCCGTCTGATGAAGCGCCGACGCCTTGCGCAAGTTCCCCGATGCCAGCAGCCAATTCATCATATTGGCCAGCTCCGCCGTTCAAGCCTTGTTCGATCTCTGAAAGTCCCGCATTCACTTGAGCAAGTGCACCGACCGTCTGTTCAATATTGCCGGTCTGCTGGAGGCCGCCCGAAATCTGTTCAAGCTGCCCGTTCACTTGCGACAAGCCTGCAGCTGCCTCGCGAAGGCCAGCGCCTCCTGCCTGTCCACTGATCGTTTCCAGGTTTGTTTCAATTTCACCAAGGCCGGACTGGACTTCGCCAATTCCGGCATTCGCTTCTTCAAGCCCTTCTGCAATAAGGCCCAGCTGATGATCGACGAAAAATTCATCAATCACCGAACCGGTAGGGCGCGTAATGGCACGAACCATGTCGACACCTTCAACTTTTTCCATATCCTGCGCCAAAGCATCCAGATACGGAATCGTTTCTTCTGCCGTTAAGCTCTCTTCGCCTTTAATGACGACTTGCACCGGCATCGTATTGCCTGCACCGAATGCCGATTCAATGGCATCGAGGCCTTTCACCGATTCATAATCCGAACTGATCTCGTCTACTGTATTGAATGACAGGTCGTTGTTATAAGAGAACAACAAAGGAACCGTAATGGCCGCCACCAGCAGCATCGACCAAAGTGGACGGTTAACGGACAATTTGCCGATCCAAATCCACAATTTGCTGTCTTTATGTGAAGCCGAGCCCTTGCTTGGCCAGAACAACTTGTCTTTTAGCACCGCCATGAAAAACGGCATGACGGTAAACAGCACGACAAGGAGGACGGCGATGCCGACTGCGACGGCAACGGCCGATTTGAAAATCGGGAATTCCGCAAAACCGATAGCCGCAAATGCGATAAAGCCCGAGAATCCGCTGATGAACAAAGTCTTCCCTGCCGTCCGGTACGTATTCAGAATCGCTTCTTGCACATCTTTTCCTTCTGTCAGTTCTTCTTTATAACGGCTGAGCAGCAAGATGCAGTAATCAGTCCCGAGACCGAACAGAATCGCCACCAGGAAAATTTGCGTGTAATTCGAAACCGGGAAGCCGAACCAATCGATGAAAAACGCCACGAGCGATTGACTGAGCAAATAGCTGAGCCCTACCGCCACAAGCGGGATAATCGGCGTGATAAACGAACGGAACACCGCCAGCAGCAAGCCGAAAATCAACACTACCGTGATGATCTCGGTTTTCTTCAGGCCTTCCTGCGCGCTAGTATTGACGTCTTGGTTGATAATCGCCTCACCCGTCAAGTAGACCGTTAAATCGTCCGGCACAATCGTTTCACGGATTTCATCCGCGAGTGCCGCCGCTTCTTCGTCCGTTCCTTCAATTGATACCGGAAGCAAGACCGTCTGGCGATCTTCCGCCACCAATTGCGCTTCCAGTTCTTCATTTTCAAATGGATCCAATACGGTCGTCACCGGATCGCCAAGCGCTTCGATTTCCGCTCTCATGTCCGCGATCTGCTGCTCGCTTGTTTCATCGAGTTCCGACTCCAATTCGATCACCAATGAAATGGTCTGCCCCGATACATCAGCCGATTCCAAAATGGTAGCCGCACGCTGCGAGTCCGCTTGTTCGGACAATTGGAACGAACCTGCTTCTTCCGCTTGTTCCGTTAAGTTTGGCGCCACTAAAAACAATGCCGCCGTCAATACGATGAGCCCGATCATGATCGGCCATTTTAATTTCAGTATCGTTTGCATCCCTTACACTCCATCCGTTTTCATGATTGCGCTGAGCTTTCTGAAAATCACCAAGAATTGATCGATTTCCTGGTCGTCCACTTGTTCCGACATCAGTTTTTCCAAGTACTCCGCCAGAACTTTATCTGACTCCTCGAGGACCGAGTTTCCGGCATCGGTCAATTCAAGCAGCTTTTCCCGCCGGTCTGCGGTCTGGACGACTTGAATCAATTCTTTTTGCAACAGTTTTTTCGTCCGATTCGAGACGGCGCTTTTATGTACACCCTGCAGCACCGCAAGTCTTGCCGATGTGATTTGGCCTTCTTTGCCAATCAATTTCAGCGACTGCATCTGCTCAGGGGAAAACTCTTCCCATAACGGATTGTCCACCGAACGGATGACCCGCTCCGTTCCGTAAAATAATACTTCCTGAAACAATTCGACTGCTTCTTTAATGCGCATATCCATAAATAGTTTACCCCCTCAACTAATAGTAGTTTAGGGGGTAAACCATTTGCCGTCAAGCAATTCGCCATAAGAAAAACCCGCAGCCTGGGCTGCGGGTTTTCCCTTACACTTCTCTTGTTGCGGTCGAGCGGATTTCCTGGCGCCTTGCGTAAATGTTTTTGATGATCGTTTTCACGACCGCATAGAACGGGATCGCCAAGATAATGCCCCAAATGCCCGCGATGTTCCCAGCTGCAAGAATCAATGTGATGACTGTCAGCGGATGGACATCGAGCGCATTGCCCATGACGTTCGGGGTGATGAAATTGCTTTCGATCTGCTGGGCGACCAACATGATGATGGCGACATAAACCGCCATAATCGGCTCTTGTACGAGCGCGATAATGATGGCCGGCACAACGGCGATATACGGCCCAAGAAACGGGATGACGTTCGTTGCCATGCCGATGATTGCCAATAACAGTGCATAGTCTAGGTCGATAATAAAATAGCCGATCAGTAGCATGATGCCGACCAAAAAGCTGACGAACAGCTGGCCTTGGATATAGGACTGCAATGTGTGATCGATGTCCTTGAGTGTCTTGATGACCCATAGCTTGCGCTGCCCGCTGAAGAATCCAGAAATGAACGGGATGAACTTCCGGTGGTCAATCAATAGATAAATCAGGAAGAACGGCACAAGAATCAGTGTAAACAGCCCCGAAATAAAGCTCGTGAGGAACGACACAATCCAACTTCCGATATCACCGATGCGGTCGCCGATTTGGCCGCTCAGATCATTAATCTGCTCTTCTAGTGAATCCGGCAAGCGGTCGCGCTGGGCCAGCAGATACTGCGTATAATCTTCAACGTCATTGATAATGCCCGGCGCGTTGTCAACAAGCGAGTTGACTTGCTTGGTTACCATCGGCCCAACCATTGCAAATAATAGATAAAAGACCAAAACAATCAAGAGAACGATAGTTAAGATGGCGGCCCATTTCGGGAATTTGCGGTTCTCCAAAAAGTACAGCAACGGACGCGTTAAATAAAACAAGACGCCCCCGAGAAGCAGCGGCACGAAAATCGTTCCCGCAATGATAAATAACGGGTCGAAAATCCCTTGGACTTCGATGAATAAACGAATGATGACCAGTGTCAGGATGATTCCGACGCCTGCTTGAAACCATAATTTATTTGTCACCTATTACACTTCCTTTCTTCCATGTGTATACCCAGTTTATCACGATTATATGGTATTATATGTTTTTGTGTAGTGTGAACTTTTTCAAGCACTGCGCGTCTTATGACTGTAGATATGACAATGAATAGAATTTGGAGGATACATACAGATGGAACAATTATGGCTTACCATTAAATTTTTGCTGCTCGGACTATTCCAAGGGCTTACGGAACCGATCCCGATTTCTTCTAGCGGCCACTTGCTGATTGCACAGTATTTTCTCGATGTGGAAATCGAGGGAAGCAATTCGACTTTTGCTTTGCTCGTCAATAGCGCATCCCTGATTGCCGTCTTGATCATTTACCGCGAAGACATTAAACGGCTGGTCATTAACGGCTTGAAATTCTTCAAAGAAAAAACGCCGGAAACGCGGCGCGATTTCATGTTCATCGTTTATTTGGTCGTTGCGACCATCCCGGCAGGCATCATCGGCGTCTTATTCCAGGATACGATTGACTCCTACCTCTCGACGATCGTCACGGTCGGCGTCACCTTGGTCATCACCGGTCTTGCCCTTTGGCTGATCCGCAATATGCGCGGCCAGCGCAAAGACGGCAATATGACGATGAAAGATGCTGTCATCATCGGCGGCGCACAGGCTGTCGCATTGATCCCGGGCATCAGCCGCAGCGGTGCAACGATTGTTGCCGCTATGGCACGGGGCATTAACCAAGAGACAGCATTGCGCTTCTCCTTCCTGCTGTTCATCCCAGTCAGCTTGGGCGGGGCTGTGCTTAGCATCACCGACATCATTAATGATGATAATTTGTCGACGATGGCGGTGCCGTATATCATGGCATTTATCGGTTCTCTCGTCGCTTCGTACTTCTCGCTGAAATGGTTCATGAACATCATGGCAAAAGGCCAGCTGAAGTATTTTGCGATCTACTGCTTTATCGTCGGGCCGCTCGTCGTGCTCGCTTGGTTCTTGTTGAACTAATTAAAAAAATCCCTCTATTGCGCAAATGCAATAGAGGGATTTTTGCTTAGCGATTAAAGAAGTTTGCCGTGAAATACGGCTGCTTGTCTGAGTTGAAGGCGACGCCGACACCAAGATAGCCGAAGTCGGGCTTGACGATGTTTTCCCGGTGGCCCATCGAGTTCATAAGCCCTTCGTGGGCGAAGACGGCGCTATACTGCCCATATGCCAAGTTTTCGCCGGCGATAAAGAAAGTGATGCCATCTTCTTTCATGCGGTCAAAAGGTGATTGGCCATCTGGGTTGGTATGGCTGAAATAACGCTCTTCAGCCATTTCCTGGCTATGGTCACGCGCCGTTTCCATCGTTTCACCATCCCATTTCAAGAGCGGCAACTCACGCTGGATTCTCGCTGAATTGGTTAGCTCGAACAATAAAAATTCATAGCCTTCCTTCACTTCCGCTGACGGCTCCGCATAAATCTCGCCACGCTGCTCTTCCAAATCCTTGTCGATGACTTGGACCGCCGTGACCGTATCCCCTTCGTGAACGTCATAAAAAACCGTTGTATAGGAATCCGCTGTTTCAAACAAATCGTACTCATCGCGCGAATCCAGAATATATTGCACACGCCCTTTTTGCAGGCTCGTCAGCGGTGTCCCGAACAACTCACGTACTTGTGCTTTGGTCGAATCCATCGAGAAGCCTTCTGTCGAAGAGATGAGATCCTGGTTGGTAAACATGCCGTTGACCTCTCCGTTCTCATCGTAGGACAACAACACATAATTCTGGTAATCCTGATGGTAGCTATGCCAATCGGTTCCGTATTCATTTTCCATTAGACGCAACGGCAAGCCGAGCTTTTGCTGGGCTTGCTCCTTGTTCATGCCAAGCGTGACATTATGGACCGCCACCATGGAATCCGTATCGGATAGCTCTGGTTTTGCGACCGCTTCAGGCAAGGCGGCTGAGCTTTCTGTCACCATTGCCTGCAGTTGATGGCTGATGCGCGTCGTGAAATATTTGGCTTCATCGAGCGCCTTGGAAACATCCGTGTCAGCTGTTACATTTCCGATCACTTCATCCACCGAGTCCAAAAAGCCCAGGTCGACATATTCTTCGACAGACGCCTCCCATACCGGGCGGGTGAAAAACAACAAGACTATGAGCAACAGGATGCCAAACAATTTCCGCACACGCATCACCTCTTTCTCTTCATTTCAGTGTAATCGCAAAAGCGTAATCCGGAAAGCAAAAAGCCTTTTTTACTTTTTCCCTTAAATAAATACCAAAAGCGGACAGGAAAAGGAGTGCTTTTCACTGTCCGCTTTGCCATTTTCATTTGTTAAGCTTCCACATTGTGTTCGCTCGTAATATCGGTTTTCTTCGGTGAACTGAACCAAAGTGTAAACAATAAGCCAATCGTAAATGTGATCAGGCTAGTCACTAAAGTCATCGGATCGGCCGCAAAGCCAGGGAATACGACGAATAGCGAGCCAAGGATCAAGCCGATGATGGCCGCATACGTCACATACGTAAAATGCTCCAGCAAATAGCTGATCGCTTTACTTGAGACGACAAACCCGACCATGACGCCGGCACCGATTGCCAAGACGATCGGCAAATTCAATGTCGACAAAGCGTTGATGGCCGTCGAATAAACACCGATCAACAACAAGATGAACGAGCCACTGATGCCAGGCAATAGCATCGCCATGCTCGCGATCCAACCAGAGAAAAATAGCAGGAAGAACGTTGGCAGGCTCAGTTCCGTAATCGGCGCTACATTATCATCGGTCTGGATAAATGCCATGGAAGCAAGCGCTGCACCGATGACCAGCAAGATGACCAAATGGCGCGCCGTAAAATTCTTTTTCACTTCCGCTTGCTTCATGATATAAGGCAAGACCCCGAGGATTAGCCCCATGAAGAAAAATTGCGTCGCTTCGTAATGGTTTTCCAGCAAAAATTCGATAAATCGGCTGAACAATAATAAGGTGATGACAATCCCTATGCCAAGAGGCACAAGAAAGCCTAGCTGTTTTTTCCATTCGCGGCTAAAAAAGCCGCTGATTGATTCAAGCAGGCGATCATAAATCCCAAGAACAAAGGCAATCGTTCCGCCGCTGACTCCCGGAATCAAATCGCTGATGCCCATCAAAATACCGCGGTATATATTTTTCCATTCCATTCGTTCAATCTCCTCGTTTCAAAATCACTTTTAACAGTATAGCACGCAGAAACAGGAAACTCGAGCCGAATTACCGCAAGAGCGCACGTGCCTGATCCATCATGGAAGAGACGATTTCCGCCGCGCCTTCTTCCTGCGTCATTGCCCCTGTTGCCTGGCCTGCCCATAACGACATAAATTCCGGATTGCCGGCTTTTGCCGCAGCCCCCCGAATTTCTTTCGTCACTGTATTATGGGACGGAAATGGCAGCGGCTGGGTTCCCGTGGATTCGAATTGTTCGATGAAACGATTTTTAATTCCGCGCGCTGGTCGCCCCGAGAAACTTTTGGTCACGACAGTGCTTTCCTCATCGCTGTCAAAGATCGCTTGTTTATATGCCTTATGCGCACCCGATTCCTTCGCTCCAACAAAGCGCGTTCCGACCTGAACGGCTTGTGCGCCGAGCGCAAGCGCCGCTACCAGCCCGCGCCCGTCTGCGATGCCGCCAGCCGCAATCACCGGCACGTCCACAGCATCTGCGACTTGTGGAAGCAATGCCATCAAGCCGACTTGTGCGCCCATCGGATGCTGGTCAAATGAAAAGCTGCCCCGATGCCCTCCTGCTTCACTGCCTTGTGCTACGATAGCGTCGGCTCCTTTGTCTTGCGCTTCCATCGCTTCGCCGACAGTCGTCGCCATGGTGATGACGGTAAC
Organism: Planococcus citreus; assembly: GCF_003664125.1. Classification (GTDB taxonomy): domain Bacteria; phylum Bacillota; class Bacilli; order Bacillales_A; family Planococcaceae; genus Planococcus; species Planococcus citreus. The sequence goes on along the minus strand of NZ_RCCP01000004.1, from coordinate 231,659 downwards.
GCCTTGTGCTTTGGCAGAAGCCATATGTTCAGGCGGCAGCGAACCGAACGCCGTGCTAATGATTGGTACGTTCATTTCCAGACAAATGCGAAACAATTCTTGCCCATGATCTGAAGAGCGGTATTCAGCGTTTTGCTCTTCAATCGCAAGTTCCTTGTAGATTGGCTGCAGCGCTTGTTTCACTTCATCGATGCGTGAGAAATCATCTTTTGGCACAGGTGCAAACAAATTGACGGCAAATGGCTTGTTAGTCCGTTTGCGTATTTCCGAAATATCCTCCCGCAGCTTTTCAGGTGTCAAATAGGCAGCACCGAGCGTTCCCAAGCCGCCTGCATCCGAAACTTCCGCCACTAGTTCGGCGGTGGTCGGCCCCCCTGCCATTCCTGCCTGAATGATCGGATACTCAATCCCGAGCAATCGGCAAATGTCTGTATTCAATGAAATCATGCTTACCCCTCCCTTTCACAGTCTTACCTATCAGTATCCCAGTCTTTGGGATTTCTTCAACCGGGAACCTTTTCCGAACGGTCTGCGTTCTAAATATCAGCATCTATGAGAAGGCGGGATTGAATCATGAAAGGCTTCCTTTCGTTACTTGGCATCACGTTGATTGCCGCATTTTGCGGATTGATCCTTTTGGGCTTTTACAATGAACCTTTTGAAGACTGGCAAAACCAGGAGCGGCTCCAGGCTTATACGGAAACAAGAGATCACGTAATGCCCGAACAAACGGGCAACGTCCAACAAGCCGTTGCGCCTGGGCGTTCTACACAAACCTTATTATACGCGGATGCATCCGCTTCGTGCCCTGCACCTTAATGCAAAAAAATCCCCGAGACACCAAGTCCCAGGGATTTTCTTATGCGGTTAAAATGCGGATTCGGTTGCCGGATGGGTCAGCGGTTTCGAGCGTCGCCCCTTCCATGCGAACCTCAGCGCCGTATGCCTGCAAGCGGTCACGCATGGCCTGTTGTGCTTGTTCATCTGCGATACGGATGACATAATGCCCAAGACCTGCCGTCTGATCCGGCAGGGCCGGAATGCCTGTGCCATTCCAGATATTCAATCCGATATGATGGTGATAGTTTCCATCCGAGACAAATAGCGCTTGATTGCCGAGGTTTGCGACCAAGCCGAAGCCGATCGCACCGGTATAGAAGTCGTGCGCTGCCTGGAGATCCGACACGTGGAGATGGATGTGCCCGAGCACCGTGCCCGCCGGCATGCCGCTCCATTTTTCGCCATTTGATGCTTGCGCAACTTCCTGAACATCGAGCGGATCGACCGTCATGTGAACCTGATCTCCGCGCCATTCCCATTCACCGGGTTCACGGTCGCGGTAAATTTCAATGCCATTGCCCTCTGGATCCGATAGGTACAACGCTTCGCTTACTTGATGATCGGAAGAACCGATCGGAATCCGTTGCTCATGAAGATGGAGCAATATTTTGCCGAGTTCTTTCCGGTCCGGCAATAGTACCGCGAAGTGATACAATCCGGCAAAGCGACCGGCTTTCGCCTTGAACTCGGGCGCGGATTGGAGCGTCAGGATCTCTTCCCCGCCTACCCCGAGAACCGTCTCGTTTTCCTTTTCTTCGATGGTTTCAAACCCCAACACTTCCGTATAGAAACGGCTCATTTCCGGCAAATCCAATACTTTCAAGGTCAAACTTTCTACATAGCTTACAGGCTTTTGATGAAAATTCATTATAACTCCTCCATCTACTTACTATTTGTAACTGATTATATTTTAATAACCTAGTTACGTCAAGTCATCTGTTTTTTCATTCCTATACAGATATGCTATTATGAAGAAAAAGGAGCGGTGAACATGAAAAGCCAGGAAATTTGCCCACGGTTTGAAGCAGCTATCTCCTTATTGGGACAGCGCTGGACAGGCTTGATCATCCATCAATTGATGGACGAGCCCAAACGCTTCGGCCAATTAACGGAAGAAATCGGAATTAGCGGCCGCCTCCTGTCAGAACGGCTAAAAAACCTAGAAGGAGACGGCTTGGTCGAACGCACCGTCCACCCCGAGACCCCCGTTAGGATCGAATATTCGTTGACTGAAAAAGGCGCCTCGCTGCAGCCGGTCATGAAGGAAATCGAGCGCTGGTCACAAAATTGGATAGAGTCTGCAGAGACGGCGGAAAGTACTCCATGAGGAGGAGGATTTCCGCTATCTTTTTGCCCATTACCATAGACAGAATATTCTAATATCTGTTAATGTAAAAGTATAAATGGCGGAGGAGGCGTATGCGTATGTCGATGTATTCCAATATGACCTATGAGAACGACACGCGGAAAATTGACAAGGCATTAAAGAAGTACGAAGAGAAAAAGAACGCCGCATTGGTACTGCTCGCAGAAATCGATATGCTCAACAAAATGGAAGATGTGGAAGATACGATTCTTTGGAAGCAGAAGTCGATGAAAGAAAAACTCATCGCAGCCGAACGTCAACGGCGGGATGTCGAGGAAATGCTGATCAATTATATTGGCAAATACGACGACCGTGATTTGCATCGCTACACCGAACTGCTCGAGGAACTGAAAAAAGACAAACCGAAATGACAAAGGCAGGACTGAAATCAGTCCTGCCTTTGTTTCGGTTTGCCTTTGTTGTCAATCGAACGGAGAATATCGCCCGTCCAGCCTTTTTGCTTGAAGTACAAATAAAGCATAAATGTAGAAATCAAGATGACAGCAATCGACATTACATAGCCGTATCTTAAATCAAGCTCCGGCATTATCCGGAAATTCATGCCCCATAAAGCGCCCCACGCCATAACTGGAGTAAACAAAGTCGTCAGGACAGTCAAGGTTTTAACGATTTCATTGCCTCGGTAATTGGCGACGACATTTTCCATATCGACCATGTTCCTGATTTCATCTTCATAAGATTCAACGAGCATGACACAGCGATCAATCCGCTTAGCGGTCCGCTTATACTCTCTACCTTCATGGATATCGCCACCGAAGGTCTCTTCAATCGCCATGCTAATTTCCCGGAAGCCCATGATCAAATGCTTCCATAACAAGATTTCGTGCCGCACTTCTTCGATACTTTCCAGCGTTTTGCGGTTATTATGTTCTTTGATATTCCATAGCAAGTGATGAAGACGCTCTTCAAACCCGTCGATTTTATGCAACACCGAACCGACCATGCCCCAGAGCAGGATCATCATCACTTCGATCGGCGATTCTGCAACTTCCATCTGCTGGATCATCAAATGCCTTGGCATGTCCAAGTCTTCCTCGAAGTCGAGCGTACTGGTCACCAATAGTTCTGGTGACACATAAAAGTGAAAGACATCCTGCGCATCTCGCGCATGGCGGCTTTGTTTATAAATCAATGAACCCCATAAGACCTCCTCGCCGTTTTGGGAAGTGTCGGCATGAAGAATATTGACGGTTAAGCTTTTCGATTGATCGATCCATTGCTGCAATTTCGGATTATCTGTCAGCAATTGGCGAAAGTCCGCTGCTTCCATCGCATTCTCTTCTTGCCACACTGCATTCGCAAATTGATGCCGCGGCATAGGCCTCCCCCTTTCTTCCTGATGAACAGGTTTCGAAACCTACCTTATTTAAATCACATGAAAAAATGCCACTCTATTGTAAGCGGCCGGTCGATCTAGTCATTCTGCTTGTCATCCGGCGTCTGGTCCCGGTATTTTTCGTTGGAGTTTTCTTCGTATTCCAACTCCCTGTCCGGCATGGGATTCAATTCTTTATCCGGCGGCTGATGTCGGCCCGGTTCCACATCCGGCAGCAGTTTCTCGCCCTCTTTGTATTTCCGTTCCTTATCCATGCGATCGCCCTCCCGATAACTTTGTTTGTTGTTCTTTACCCCAGCCTCATCTTTTAAATCCTGCTGAACTCAAGCTGTAACAAGCGATTTGAAAAGCTCCAAATCATCCGGGTAGGCAAGATCGATCTTTTCAATTTCATCGATAGATTTCCAAGCGATATCTTCAATCAAAAAATCATCTTTCGGGATGGTTAATTCGCCGCCTGTCACTTCAACACGAAAATACTGCAAATCAAATGACACGGCAGCATTTTCATAATTGCCGTCCCGCGTTTTTAAGATTTCTCCTGCTTTGACCGTCAATCCCGTCACTTCCTCGAATTCACGCTCACAGCATTGCTCAAGTGTTTCGCCCGCTTCCATGCCGCTTGCAGGAACCGACCATTTGCTGTCTTCTTCGGGTGCTTTCATGAGCACCAATAAAATTTCGTCACGTTCATTTACACAGACACCAGCAGCGCCTTTCCAGTTTGCCATTTCCATCAAATCTCTCCAATCGCCTTTTTCTCAATTTCCTGGACCATCGCCTGTTTTCCATTTATGTATTGTTCGATGTCCAAAGGATATTGTTGCGCTAACTTTATCTTTAATTCACCATACGCTGCTGCCACTTGCGGATTCGCTTTCAAAAAATCACGGAATGCCAGATGGCGAAAAACTTCAGGATTCCCCTGTCCATAACAATGGACGTGGTGCGTACGTTCATTGCCGCCACGTTCATAATAACGCCTCCCCGGCAGCCCGTTTTCACCTTTTGACTGATAACCAAGGTGTCGGAAATCCTCTTCAAAGCGGTCTAAGGCTTCTATATCGGAAACGATCACGAGCAAATCAATCACCGGCTTGGCAGCAAGGCCTGGTACCGCGGTACTGCCAATGTGCTGCACATCCAGGCAGTCGGATTCAAGCATTCCATGGAGTTCTGCTGCGGCATTTTCAAACTCAGCCGGCCACCCCTCGTCATATGCAATTACGGTCACTTTGCGCATTCTCTTTCACCTCCGATGCAACTCAAAAAATCACCTTTCCCCAAATGGCAGCCCTTCGACTCCCATTGTACAAGAAAAGGTGATACAGCAAACGGGAATTTACCCATTCGTTAAATTTAAAGAATGATTTCAAAAACAGGTAATGAGGAAATTCACCCTATTTTTTTGCGGCGTGCTGTTCCAAAACGAGCCGATGCGTAACGTCCGGCAAACCGACGTCGCCCGAGAATCCGTTAGCACGGTAAAAGGCATCTGCTGAAGCGGAATCCGTCCGCACCACGAGTTCACTGAACTGCCCCTTGGCAAAATCGATGATCGCTTGCAGCAATTTCGTCCCGATCCCTTCTCTTCTCACAGCTTCCGCAATGTAAAGGCGCCGCAGCCTGCCTATGCCTTCTTTAGTGGAATAAGGATCCCTATTCAGCCCGCCGATTGCCACCAATTTACCATGCGGATCGAACACGCCATACAACACTTCGCCTTGTTGGTCGAAGCGATTGCTTCCGTCCTCGTACTGATCGACAAGCCTCCTCAGGAAACGGTATCCTTCAGATTCACTTTCCTCCACAAGATCCATAGCATCCACTTCGCGCAAGTCTTCGATTTCTTTGATTTCCATCGGCATTTTCATGTCCTCCTTTTTAGTAAGCAATACAGGAAAAGGGCTGGCCCAAATCATATCATGATGTTTTGGGCAGCCCTTTTTTCTTCCATTATACAGTCGTATCTTCCATGCGTTCGTTCCGTGCTTCCATTTTCTTCACCACATAAATACTGGCTTCATAAAGCCCTGCCATCGGAACCAAAACCAGCAGCTGGCTAAGAAAGTCCGGAGGCGTGATCAGGGCGGAAACAATCGCTAAGCCAAGATACGACCATTTCCGGACTTTCTTCATCGATCCAGACGTCAAGACACCGATCGATGACAAGAACAATGCCAAGATAGGCATTTCGAATAGTAAGCCAAGTGGAATCGTGGTCATGATCAAGAAATGAACATACTCGTTTGCCGAAATCATTACATCAAAATTCGCTGCCCCTAGGCCGATCAGGAATTGATAGCTCAACGGGTTGACAATAAAATAGCCGAAAGCGACACCGAATACAAACAATAACAGCATAACCGGTGAATACAAGCCGAGAAATCTCGCTTCGGTTTCTTCAAGTCCCGGTTTGACGAACTGCCAGATGAAATGGATCAAAAACGGCAGCGACAAGCCGAGCGCCATCGTGGCGGAAATCGACGTATAGAATTTTACGACTTCGAGCGGGCCGAGAATCACCAGCTCATTGCCTTTCACCACATAAGGAAACCAGAAATTCAGCGTGGAAAAGACGAGCAATAGGAAGAATAGGAAGACTATGGCACTTTTAATTAATTGCTTCCGCAAGTCCCCCAGATGGTCGACTAAGGTCTCCACTCTGTCTTCCGGCTCTTCAGGGGGTTTTTGGCCCCCTCCCGGATTCGGCTCTTTCGGCGCGCCTCCGGTCTCATGTTCCGTTCCGGAGTCAGCTTTCTGCTTTGCCTGTCCCGCCGGATCTTCGCTCGCCTTTTTCTTATGCAAGGGACTGATCAGATTGTTTTCTCCGTACGGATCCATTTAACCACCTTCATAAACTTTCGGTTTTATTCGTTTCTGCTGTTTCTTTTTTGTCTTTTTTATCTTTATCGTCTTCATCATCATCGTCCATTAGCCCTTTCGTCGAACGTTTAAATTCTGCGAAAGTCTTGCCGACAGCCCCACCGATTTCCGGCAGTTTCTTCGGACCGAAAATAATCAACACGATGACCAAAATGATGATCAAGCCTGGTACACCGATTGAAGCTATTCCACCCATATCTTTTCCTCCTCACGAATTAAACTAAAGAACCGCCTTCTTGGCTGTACTTGATGACGCCTTCTGCACAGCGATATGCAAGTGCTCCTACTGTACCGGTAGGGTTATAGCCGCCGTTGTGCGCGAAGTTTCCGGCACCTACAACAAATAGGTTTTCCATATCCCAATGCTGCAGGTAATTGTTCACAACACTTGTTGCGGGGTCTCCCCCCATAATGGTACCGCCTGTATTATGTGTCGTTTGATACGGGACAATGTCGTAATCGGAAATCGGTGATCTGCCGACGACCGTTTTCGCGCCCATTTCCTGCATGATTTCAGAAGTTCTTTCCGTGATGTATTTATGCAAAGCACGGTCCTGGTCTGTAAAGTTATAAGTCAATTGCAAGAGCGGCATTCCATAAATATCCTTGTACGTGCCATCAAGCGTCAAGTAATTGTCGCGGTGCGGTATTGATGCGCCCTGTGAGCCAACTGACAATGTCCGGGTATAGTTCTCGATGGATGCTTTCTTGAAATCCGCCCCCCAAGCTGGCGTATCGGGAGGCAGCGGGTTTGAAGCGATCGGACGTGAACCGGTTTGAGTCATGGAAATACTGCCTCCGTGAATAAAGTCGAGATCGCTATGGTCGAAAGCATCGCCATTGAAATCATCTATGGTCATGCCAAGCGCTCCCGCTCCCATAAAGACATTCATCTGATCCTCGAAAAAGCCTGAAGCACCTGGAAGGATTTGGTATGCATAGTTTTTCCCGAGTGAACCTTGACCTGTTTCGGGATCGTACATTTCGCCAATTTCCGAAACCATCAAAAGCTTGGCGTTGTTCATAACATAGCTTGTCAATACGACGACTTCCGCCGGCTGAATAAATTCTTCAAAAGTTACTGTATCGATGAAGCGGACGCCCGTTACACGATCGCCTTCTTTCAATACTTCCACTACGTTGGCCCCGAAGCGGATGTCGTAGTTGCCAGTGGCACGAGCCGCCGGAACGACCGTAATTTCAGGTGATGTCTTTGCGCCGTACTCACAACCGAAACGTTCACAGAATCCACAATACTGGCAAGCAGCGATTTGCTGGCCGTCAGGGTTTTCATACGCTTCCGATAAGTTTGCAGAAGGCAGCATGAACGGCGTATAGCCGAGATTGCTAGTGGCAGTCTCAAACTTCGACAGTAAAGGCGTTTTCTTCATTGGCGGCGTTGGATAATCTGAAGAGCGTTTGCCCCAGAATGGGTTTTTGTCTTCGCCCGAAATACCTGCTGTTTTTTCGAATTTATCGAAATAAGGCTCCAGTTCATCATACGTGATGCCCCAATCCTGCAAAGTGTATTCTGGAGGCAGTTTATTGGCACCATATTTCGCATCCGTCATGGACTTGATTTCAAAATCATACGGCAAAAATCGCCAAGTTTGCCCGTTCCAGTGAGTCCCTGCGCCTCCAAGACCTTCTCCTAGAAGGAAAGAACCTAATTGACGCATCGGCAATGCCTTCTGGTTTCTGGAGTTGCGGAATGTAATCGTTTCTTTCGACAAATCCTGCATCAATTCATAACGGATAGCATAGCGGTATTCATCATGAACCATCGAGTAATCAGCAGTCGAACGCTCTTGCCCGCGTTCGAGCCCCATAACTTTCAAGCCTTCTTTAGCACATTCAGCAGCGATAATTCCGCCGGTCCAGCCGACCCCTACCGTCACTACATCTACTTTATCTAACGTCGTCGCCATACGTACTCCCCCTTCTAATTTAAGTCAGCATATCTCCTACTGAATGCGGATCCATTTCCACAAAGTCTTCGCTCTCGATTTCATTGATATAAGATGGGCGATGTCCTGGGAATCCTTTCATGCGCCAAGCATCCATGTTCTGGTTTCCTCCGTAAATCGGATCGGCGTATGCCCCGTTCAAAGTCGCCTGCCGTAGAAGGCGGAAAAAGAATCGGGCGTTCGCCCCTTGCATGTCCACTTCGTTATCTTGGAATGCTGTTAAGATTTCATCCATCTGCTCTCCTTCAAGGTCGACGAAGTTAGCTTCGAAGCGGCTTTGCGCTTCCTGCTGCATTTTTTGCAGTCCCTGCCTGAACAATTCATTGCGTTTCAAACGGCTTTGATAGCCTTGGGTTGTTTCGCCTACCTCAAATGGCGGCTGCATATACTCGCGCGAGTTCTCACCATAGCTGCCTGCCAGCTGATGATCGATGAAGAAAGGAACACCAAGACCTATTGCGCCCGGCCCTAAATCATCTTCCGGAAAAATTCGCTCGGTCGCTTGCTGTAAAACGGCAAATTCCTGTTGGTTCTTGAAGAACTGCAAGCCGCGTACGGTTTCGATTGTTTCAGCGCCGCCGTTTTGGCCAGCTTCACCGCCGCTAGGAGCTGCTGTATCCTGACGGGTATTTGCACCGATTACTCCGCCAATGATTCCTCCACCGACGAGAGCGCCTGCCGCGATCCCGGACGTCTTCAGGAAATCGCGTCTGGAAACATTTTTCTTCTCTGCCATCTCATGCGCCTCCTTTAAAATAGGTATAAAAACTATAAATACTCAATAACTATACCCCACATTATATGCCTCCTAACGTTGATTTCAACACTTTTCCGACTATTCACTAAAAAAATGTGCAATTAATCCCCAAAAAAGCCTTTGCATAGGTGCAAAGGCTGTCATAAAAAAAGGCCGAGGGAATGGTCACCTCGGCTTTGTAGCTTGTAAAGATATTAGTCTAGAACTTTGATTGTGATGTTTTTGCGTCCCCATTTCAAAGCTTCGCTTTGAGTCGGGATGAAGACGTCGATCTTGTTTCCTTTGATTGCTCCGCCAGTGTCGCCAGCGATAGCTGTTCCGTATCCTTCAACCCATACTTTTGAACCGAGTGGGATAACGGATGGGTCAACTGCGATGACTTTTTGGTTCGGGTTCGAACGCAAGTCAATTCCAGTACGCGTGATACCTGAGCAGCCTGCGCAATAAGCTGTGTAAGCTGTTGCGGATACTGTCATTTCTTTACCTGATTGTGTAGAAGCTGCTGCTGGTTTAGCAGCCGCTGGTGCACTTGCAGGTGTTGGTGCTGCTTGAGTTGATTTTGGTGCTTCTTTAGCTGGTGCTTTTGCTGCTGGTGCAGGTGTTGACGCTTTTGCTGCTGCGCCTTTAACTGCGAATTCTTGTCCAGGGTAGATCATGTGGCCAGAGATGTTGTTCCAGCTCATCAATTGATCCAATGAGATTCCATGAGCGGAAGCGATCTTGAACAAAGTGTCGCCGCTTTTAACTGTATAGGTAGATGATGAGTTCGATGATTTCTTAGATGCCTGTTCTTTTCCTTCAACAGAGAGCGTCTCGTTCGGGAAAATCAAGTCTGATGATAGGTCGTTCCAGTTTTTAAGATTTTGAACGGAAACGTTCTTTTCTTGTGAGATACCCCACAGAGTGTCACCTGACTGAACTGTATACGATGAATTAGCGCTTGCTGTTGTAGCTGCGCCTACACTTAATGCCGCGATTGCCGTTAGTGTAACGATTTGCTTTTTCATAATTGAAATTCCTCCTTTTCACTAACACAAGACACAGCTTAACATGTGCGCATTGCAAGAAGATGACAGGACGACCATTCAAACTTAACAATTACATTACGGCATTCTTTTAAATATGACAGGCTGTAATAAATCAGAACATTCTCTCTTATAAGCTGTAAATAAAGCTTTTTTGCCCATCTTCCCTTTTTTTCTTCTATTAATAACGATAGGATGGATTAGCTTCCCTTTGTTGGGGAATAACTAATTACAGCTTTATTCGTGTGGAAAAGCACAGCTTTCAATTTAGGAGGAACTCATTTGAAAAATGTCACGATCGTTTTTTGGATTTCGATCGCCATCTGCCTGGCCATGGTTGCCTGGGGATTTTTCGTGCCCGAAAACTTCCAAGCACAAACCGGTGCGCTCACTTCGTGGATCTCATCCACATTCGGCTGGTATTACCTGGCTTCTGTATTCGTCATCCTTATCTTTTGCCTTTATTTGATTTTTTCCAGGTTTGCCGATATCAAGCTCGGAAAAGCCGGCGACGAGCCGGAATTCAGTTTGATTTCCTGGTTCGCGATGTTGTTTTCCGCTGGAATGGGCATGGGGCTCGTTTTCTGGACCACCGCCGAACCGATTTCCCACGCCTTTATCAGTGCACCGCGTTCTGAACTCGGCTCTAATGAAGCCGTCAAGGAAGCGATGCAGTTTTCGTTTTTCCATTGGGGCATTCACGCTTGGGCCATCTACGGGCTCGTGGCTTTGTCACTTGCTTACGCTAAATTCCATAATGGTTCCCCAGGACTCATCAGCGCGACACTCATTCCGCTATTCGGCAAAAAACGGATGAGCGGCTGGCTCGGCAAGCTGATCGATACACTTGCCGTCTTCGCGACGGTTATCGGTGTCGCTTCTACGCTTGGCTTCGGTTCTGCGCAAATCAACGAAGGCTTGTCGTTCTTATTTGGCACACCAAATACGTTCGCCTTTCAATTATTGATCCTTGCCGTCGCCACGCTATTGTTCATCATCTCCGCTTGGTCCGGCATCGGGCGGGGCATCAAGTATTTGAGTAACATCAATATGGTGTTAGCATTCATCCTGCTCGGCATGCTGCTGATTGTCGGACCGACGCTTTACATCATGAATATGTTTGCCGATTCACTCGGCGGCTATTTCTCCAACTTCCTATCGATGAGCTTTAATTTGGAGCCATTGAACAGTGACCGTCGCGCCTGGGTAGACGGTTGGACAGTCTTTTACTGGGCATGGTGGGTATCTTGGGCGCCATTCGTCGGGATTTTCATTGCCCGTATTTCCCGGGGCCGCACCGTCCGCGAATTCATGCTTGGCGTTCTCGTCGTCCCGTCGCTCGTGTGCTTTATTTTCTTCTCGGTGTTCGGGACTTCTGCTTTGGACTTGGAGCAAAAAGGCATCGACAAAATTTCCGAATACAGTTTGGAAACTGCCACATTCGGCGTACTCCAGCATTATCCGCTCGGTACCGTCATGTCGATTTTGACTTTGTTCGTGGTCGCCATCTTCTTCATCACTTCTGCTGACTCCGCGACATTCGTGCTCGGCATGCAGACAACCGGCGGCTTATTGAATCCGCCGAACCTGGTGAAAATCACTTGGGGATTGATCCAGTCAGCGGTTGCGGCGATCGTCGTCTTCAGCGGAGGAACACAGGGCTTGCAGAATTCCTTGATTATCGCCGCCTTGCCGTTCTCAGTCGTCGTCCTGCTGATGGGGGCCGCGTTCCTGAAAGCGGCCAGTCAAGATCCTGTTGCAGTTAAGCAGAAAAAACAGCCATTATAATTACAGACAAAAATGCCCGGCAAGCTGAATCAGCTTGCCGGGCATTTTCGTTCTTTATTTAAATACGCTTGTGCTATGCAAAGGCTGTACTCTGGATTTCGGATCCAAGTAAGATTTCGCATTATTGATGGCGGTCGGTGCTTCACCGAAGCCGACAGCGATCAATTTCACTTTTCCTTCGTAGGTGGCGATGTCGCCTGCTGCATAGATTCCCGGGACGTTCGTTTCCATTTTGGAATTGACGATGACCGAGTTCTTCTCCATTTCGAGACCCCATTCCTTGATCGGGCCAAGAGATGTGATGTTGCCATAGTTGACGACGACATGGTCGACTTCTAGGCGTTCTTCATTTCCTTCTTTGTCTTCCAGCACAAGCTCACGGATTTCGCCGTTTTCGCCAACCAGTTCTTTGACATTGAAAGGCTTCTTCACTTCCACCGTCGACTGCATCATCGTATCGATATTCGCTTCGTGAGCCGTCATTTTCTCGCGACGATGGCTCAAAGTCACTTGCGAAGCCACGTTCTCAAGCATCATCGCCCAGTCAACCGCTGAGTCGCCGCCACCAAGGACCACAACTTTTTTATCGCTGAACAAGGTCAAATCTTTTACGCCGTAATGCAAAGTCTTGCCTTCGAATTGTTCAGCGCCATCGACTGCCAATTTACGCGGGTGGAAAGCCCCGACTCCGGCCGTCAAAAGGATCGCTTTCGAATAATGCGCGCCTTTGTCCGTCGTAATGACAAAATGCTCGTCTTCACGTTCGACTGCCGCAACCGTTTCTTCCAGGCAGATCTCGGGATCGCCATATTTAGCCTGCTCAACCAGATTATCCACCAAATCTTTTGCCAGCACTTTCGGGAAGCCGCCGATGTCATAAATGAATTTATCTGGATACAATTCCATCAATTGCCCGCCGAGCTGCGGAAGGCTGTCCAGCACTTTCACTTTCATTTTGCGCATGCCGCCGTAAAACGAAGCGAACAAGCCGGTTGGGCCGCCGCCGATGATTGTAATATCGAAGATTTCACGTTCTTCCATTTCCAACACTCCTAATCTGATCAATATATCCATCCTACCACATCTATATAGGGTCTCCGCCATTGGACTTATGGCGGAAATCCGAAACAAGCATTTCCATCCCCTCTATTCTATCGTAAACTGAAACAAGGAACCAAATGGAAAGGATGATAAATGTGGATCTTGGATTAAAAGAAAAAGTAGTTGTCGTCATGGCTTCCAGTAAGGGGCTCGGCAAAGCATCTGCCTTGGAGTTCGCCAAAGAAGGGGCGATTGTCATCATCTCAAGCCGCAGCCAGGAATCGGTCGACGCGGCTGCCGAAGAACTGCGCACAGCAAGCGGAAACGAACACGTTCACGCTTATGCGTGCGATATGTCAAAAGCTCAAGACATCCAGCAATTATTCCACAAAGTCAACGAACAATTCGGGCGCATCGATGTGCTGGTCAACAACACAGGAGGCCCAAAAGCAGGCGGATTTGACAATATGAGCGATGAAGATTGGTATGCGGCATTCGACCGAAACTTATTGAGCTATATCCGCACATGCCGCGAAGTGCTTCCTTATATGAAAGAACAGCAATTCGGCCGCATCATCAATATCTCTTCGTCTTCGACAAAAGAAGTGATCGATGGCTTGATCTTGTCCAACACGATGCGCGCTGGCATGGTCGGCTTCGCGAAAACACTTGCCCGGGAAGTAGCCGGTGACAATATCATGGTCAACACTGTCGGACCCGGCAAGATTTCAACCGGCCGCATCGCCGAACTCAATGAAGCCGCAGCCAAAAGACAAGGCATTACAGCAGACGAAGTATTGAAGAATACAGAAGCACAGATTCCAACTGGCCGCCTAGGCGAACCAGCTGAATTCGCCCGCACAGTGGTCTTTTTGGCATCTGCTGCCAATTCATATGTCACCGGCCAATCCATCGTTGTAGACGGCGGATTCCTGAAAGCGCTGTAAGCCCCTTATCAGTAGGCAGTAGAACCAAAAGCCGATATACTAAGGGATGAACCAATTGAAAAGGAGATGTTATATATGGCGAAAAAAGGCCACATGCACATGGAAAACGGCGAAGTAATCGAATTCGACCTTTTCCCGAATGAAGCACCGAACACAGTTGCAAACTTTGAGGAGCTTGCAAACTCTGGATTCTATAACGGCGTTGTTTTCCACCGCGTTATCCCAGGTTTCGTTTCCCAAGGCGGCGACCCAACTGGAACAGGTATGGGCGGCAGCGGCAAGACAATCAAATGTGAAACAGAAGGCAACCCGCATAAACACCAGCCAGGCAGCCTCTCTATGGCACATGCCGGCAAAGACACTGGATCAAGCCAGTTCTTTATCGTCCATGATTCACAGCCGCATCTTGACGGCGTACACACAGTATTCGGCCAAGTAACGAAAGGCCTTGAAACTGCAAAAGCCATGAAAAATGGCGACAAAATGGAAAAAGTCCACGTCTTTGACGCTGAATAATCCATTATAAAAAAACGTGCCCCTGCGGCACGTTTTTTGTTTTGTTTGAATTTAGGGGGTGGACTGTAAAAATTAATAATTAAGAGATTAGAAAAGCTTCCGCTTTTCGACTGCGTTTCAGGGGCACGCTTTCCGGAGGGCTCGCATTGAGCCGCTTCGTCGCTGCGCAAAAACCCGCCTGCTCAACTCTCACGATATTCGAGCTTCGCAAACGAATATGCTCAATACCTTTCGCAGATTCGCTTGCAGGGTCTCAATTGTCTCGCTAATCCTCCCGGAGTCGGCCCCCTTCCACTCCGCCTCTAGTTTTAGAAGGGAAAAAACTTCTTCTTTCCACTTGATGGAAAATGTCAAAATGCGTCGTATTTTGTAGCTCGTATCATTTGGATCAAAGAGAATGCGATTTTCAGTCCTCTTTCTCTATCAAGATATTCGGTTCAAATATTTACTAGTCGGATGTCGCATACAGGGAAGCGATTCCCCCACTAGCCGGGAACTAACTATAGAAGTAGAGCGATTTAAACAATGGATATACAATGAAATCTCCAAGCCGACGAGCGCCAAGGGTGAGCCGATGCAATAAGACAAGTGCTCTTCTTGGCTTATTGCTAAAGGTCAACCCAAAGCCCGGCGGCGACTGCCAAGATGAAGCTCAACTAGAAAGCCGAAACAATTCCGCAAGCAAACCCTCGCTATCTTATTTCAACTACCACCCGGTAAGCGATTCCTCCACTAGCCGGGAACTAACTATAGAAGCAGAGCTATTTAAACAGTGTATATACAACGAAATCTCCAAGCCGCCAAGCGCTAAGGGTGAGCCGATGCAATAAGACAAGTGCTCTTTCTGGCTTATTGCAGGAGGCCAACCCAAAGCACGGCGGCGATTGCCAATATGAAGCTCAACTAGAAAGCCGAAACACTTCCGCAAGCAAACCCTCGCTATCTTGTTTCAACCGCCACCCGGGAAGCGATTCCCCACACTAGCCGGCAACTATATATAGAAGCAGACCGATTTCATCAAGCAGTAAACAATGAAATCTTCAAGCCGCTAAGCGCCAAGGGTGAGCCGATGCAATAAGACAGGTGCTCTTTCTGGCTTATTGCAAGAGGCCAACCCAAAGCACGGCGGCGATTGCCAAAACGATGCTCCAGCCAACCCCAAGAACATTTCCACACATAGACTTTCGCTATTTAATTCCCGCTCTCGGTCAAACAAAAAAGCGCGCCCAATAGGCACGCTTTCCACTCATCTTTACAACACCTTACTCAAGAATGCTTTCGTCCGTTCGTGTTGCGGATTGCCGAACAATTCCTTCGGCACGTTTTCCTCGACGATATAGCCGCCGTCGATAAACAGCACGCGGTCGCCCATTTCCGCCGCGAAGCCCATCTCGTGGGTCACGACGACCATGGTCATCCCTTCTCTCGCGAGTTGCTTCATAACGTCCAGCACGTCCCCGACCATCTCCGGGTCGAGCGCTGAAGTCGGCTCATCGAACAGCATGATTTTCGGGTCCATCGCAAGCGCCCGCGCAATCGCGACACGCTGTTTCTGCCCGCCCGACAATTCGCCCGGATAGGCTTTCGCCTTTTCGCGCAAGCCGACCTTATCCAGCAATTCGTAAGCTTTCTTTTCGGCGGCTTTCTGGTCGCCTTTTTTCAATTTAATCGGCGCCAGCGTTACGTTCTGAAGAACCGTTTTATGCGGGAACAAATTAAATTGCTGGAATACCATCCCTACGTCTTGACGCACTTTATTGATATCGACTTTCGGGTCGGTGATGTCCGTCCCTTCAATATAAACATGGCCTCCGCTGATGTCTTCCAAGCGATTCAAGCAACGAAGAAACGTACTTTTACCGGAACCGGAAGGACCAATGACGCAAATGACTTCCTTCTCTTCGACAACCGTGCTCATGTCTTTGATGACTTCCAAATCTCCGAATGATTTTTTGAGGTTTTCTACTCTGATCATACTCATCGCAATACAAACTTCCTTTCCACAAAGCTCGCGAGCATCGAGAGCAAGTAAATGACGATAAAGTAAATGATGCCGAGGATCAAGTACACATTAAACGCATCGAATGTGGCACTTGCCTGGATGCGCCCTTCCTGGGTCAAATCCGCTACGCCGATAACCGACAGGAGCGAAGTATCCTTCAAGGAAATGATCGCCTGGTTGGTAATCGTCGGAAGCATACGGCGGAATGCCTGAGGCAAAATGATGTGGCGCATGGTCTGTGTCGAGTTGAGCCCGAGCGAACGCGCCGCTTCTGTTTGCCCTTTGTCGATCGACTGGATCCCTGCCCGGATGATTTCCGAGAAGTAAGCACCGGCGTTGATCGCAACTGTCACGATCCCGGCTGTCGTGTTATCGAGCGAAAAGAACCCAAGCGAGTTCAAGCCGAAGTAAATGAAGAACAGCTGGACGATGAACGGCGTCCCCCGGATTGCGTCGACGAAGATTTTGGCGATCCAGTTCAAGATTTTGAACGGTGCCAAGCGCAGCAACGCCACAACCAGTCCTAGCAAGAAGCCCAGGACGATGGCAATGCCGAAAATATATAACGTAACTTGCAAGCCTTCCATTAAGTACGGAAAAGCATTGATAATTGTCTGCACCCTCAGTTCCCCCTTGCATAAAAAAATGCAGCGCGCGAATGCGCGCTACATGATTTTATTCTGCGATGTATTTGTTTAAGATTTCGTCATATTCGCCGCTGTCGCGCAATTCCTGCAGGCCTGCATTGATCTTTTCAAGCAATTCCGCATTCTCGCCTTTCAACACAGCGATGCCGTATTGGTCGCCTGTCAAGCGGTCGCCGACAGTTTTCAAAGCCAATTCGCTTTCTGCGATGGCATAAGCGATGACAGGGTAATCTTCAAGAAGCACATCGGCATTGCCGTTTGATACTTCTTGGAACATCGATGGGCTGTCTTCGAACTGGGAAATTTCATAGCCGTATTCAGCTTCGTTGTCGCGCGCGAATTGAGCGCCAGTCGTTCCGCTCTTTACCGCAACCGTTTTGCCTTCTAAATCTTCAAGTGAAGTGATGTCGTTATTGTCTTCTGCTACAACCAATGAAAGGCCGGCGTCAAAATACGGATCCGAGAAATCCACGATTTCTTTACGTTCATCTGTAATACTCATGCCCGCAATCGCTACATCCAATTGTCCAGCCTGAAGGGCCGGGATGATGCCCCCGAAATCCATCGGGTTGAATTCGATTTCAAAGCCTTGGTTTTCAGCAATTGCGTTGATCAAATCGATATCGATTCCTGTGTATTCACCGTCTTTTTCAAATTCGAATGGTGGATAAGTAGTATCGATGCCGACACGGTAGGATTCCCCGTCGCCTCCGCCAGATTCACCGCCGCCGGATTCTTCTTCCGAACCGCCGCACGCGGCAAGCACTGTAAGAATTGCTAGCAATAATGCTAATAAAGTCCATTTCTTCATTAATAAACATCCCCTCTGTTCTGTATTGGTCATTCTACTGACTAATATATCACAATATTTGCAAATTCAGAACCTTTCGAATGAAATTTACTAGGAAGTAGGATGGATGCTTGCGTCTAAATGACTAGCCCTCATGGCTGACGGCACGCTTTTTATGGAGCCGATAAAACAAGCGGAAGTTATGTGTGAGCGTCTTCAAGACGGCATAAGTCGGGATGGCAATCAAAATCCCGATGAAGCCGTACAAGGAACCTGCTACCATCAATAATAAGATGATCGTTAAGGGATGGACATGAAGCCGGTTGCCCATGACGTTCGGCGTGACGAGATTGCCTTCGAGCTGCTGGACCACCAATAGCACGAGAACGACTTTGAATGCCATGAACAATCCGTCGTTCAAGAGAGCAACGAAAATCGCAGGGATGATCCCGATGATCGGCCCAAGAAATGGAACGACTACCAAGAACATCGCGAACACGGCAAGCGTCAAAGCGTATTCAAGGCCGATGATCAAATAGCCGATGTACATCAAGACGCCAATCACTGCGGCGACGATCGCTTGCCCGACCACAAACGTCGATAATGTCTCATCCAAATCCTTCATCAGTTTCTTGCCTTCCGGTTTATGGTCTTCGGGGAGGCGCTTCACCGAATACGGAATGAACTTATCATCGTCCTTCAACAAGAAAAACAAGATGAACGGCACTACGATTAAAACGATTGCCGCATTGACCAGCATCCCCAGGATGTCGAGTACATTCTCGAACAAATTGCTCGATAGACTTTCGGCATAGCCGTAGATGCGGTCGCTGATTTCCCGTCCGGAAATCCCGCCGAATTCAAATCCCTGTAAGAGATTATTCGATTCCGAACTCATTTCCTCCACTTTCTCAGGCGCCAAATCCACTAGGCTTTCTCCTTGTTCAATCAGCGTCGGGCCGAAGAAATAGACGAGGCTCCCGAACACCAGCGCAATTACCGTAAAAACAATTCCAATACCTGCAATCTTTGGCATGCGCCGTGCGAGCACCCTAACCAATGGCCTGAGCAGATAATATAAAATTCCGGCGATGACAATCGGCGCAAATAGCGTCGTGATGATGATGCGGATCGGTTCCCAAATATAGTCCAACTTGCTGAGTACGTATAATGTAAGGGCGAGTAATAATATTCCTGCTGTGTATTCAAAAAATGGCTTTCGGATCCACACTTGCTGACACTCCTTTCAAATTTAGTTCTACACTTAAATCATACACGAAGAAAAAGCGAAGGCAGATGTTTTTCTGCCTTCGCTCACTCGTCTGATTTATTTGTCTTCTTCGAGTTCGCGCAATTCCTTCTGGGTTTGCGGGAAAGCATTCGCTTGCCATTCTTCACGGTAAGCGGAATCCAATTGCGAGAGTCCCTGTTCACTTGAATCTTCGATGGCGTAGACACTTTCGCGCTCATCGATTTCTTTGCTGTTGTGCATATCGATGTCTTCCTGTACGCGGACTGTATTTTTTTCTTGATAGGCTTTGTAGACGAAAACTCCTGCAGCTGCTGCAAGTGCGCTGCCTACTACTGTATTCATGGTTGATCTCTTCATCAGAATCCCTCCAAAATATTGCGTCTTTCTGTCACTTCTCTTCTGTATACCCTGAATCTCGATTTTTAAGCCACCCCGACTTTTTTAGTCAAGATCGTCTTGTCCCCTTGACGCTCGCTCGTTACGAATAGCGCTCCATGTCTTTCAATTGCTCGCGCATCTTTTCCCCGACGCCTGAAGCAGAGGCTGGATTTTGCCCAGTGATTAGGCGCCCTGACTCAATGACGCATGCTTCGAGCGGCAGTTGGGCGATTTGAACAAGTGCGCCACTCTCTTTGAGTTCATGCTGCAAGGAAAATGGAATGTCTTTATAAAGGCCGAGCAACTTTTCTTCCAAATCCGAAAAGCCGGTGGCGAGATGTCCTGATAATAACGGGCTGCCATCAGACAGGCGGACATTCAATAATCCGCTTGGCCCGTGGCAGACGGCTGCTACGATGCCGCCTTTTTCGTAAATGCTTGCTGTCATCCGCTGTAATTCCTTATTGTCCGGGAAATCCCACATGGTCCCGTGCCCTCCGGTAAAGTAAATGCCGGCATATTCGTTGGCTTTCGCTTCGCCTGGCGTCAGCGGCCGGTCCAATTGCTTCTGGATGTTTTTGTCCAAATAATAATGCCGCGTCCGGCCATTCATTACGGCCGCCGGAAGGCTTCTTGGATCGATCGGCACTTTTTCGGCTTTCGGGCTGATGATATCGATTCTGAAGTCATCTTTCACTTCGTGGTAGAAATCCGTCAGTTCACGCAGCCACAAGCCCGTTTTTTTGCCGCGATTCCCTAACTCTTGATGATTCGTCACGATAACCGCTATTTTCTTCATGGCATATTCCTCCCATCGATTCATATCCCTTTCTATTCCCTATCGCCTGAAAATTACTCGCGCCACGGAGCGGAGGATGCGCTTGCCTACAGAAAAAGGCCCGCACTACGGCGGACCTTTCAGGCTTCCAATATACGCGTCAAGCTGTCGCGAAACTTGTCGTTGTCGGCTTGTTGGCGTTTTTTCGGCCCTTTCATGCGCCCGCCACTTTGGCGGATTTTTTTCGCGACGTGGCGGCCGTAGAGTAATTGTTCGATATTGCCTTCATTATAAACGCGCCCGTTTTGGTCGATCGGCACGCCGCGTTTCGCTAGCACCATCGCAGCGAGCCCATAATCCTGCGTAACGACGATATCGCCAGGTTGCACACGGTTTACCAACACAAAATCGACGGCGTCCGCCCCTTTCGATACCGTCAGCGTCTCCGCTCCTTCGCGATACATTTCATGGGACGTATCGCAAATGAGCAGCACCGGCCAATTGAACCGCTTGGCCAGCCCAATCGTCAAATCGACCACGGGACAGCCATCTGCGTCAATAAGAATTTTTGCCATCGGCTTCCTCCCTTACCAATTCATCGGCCAGTTTTTCAGCGGCCCTTCTGTACAAATTACTTTTATGGACCAGCGATGCAATGAACAGCACCTTGGCAAGTTCCCCCTCCTGTTCGCTTTGCGTATTGGCGACAGCCTCTGCCTGCCGCTCAAGCTCTTCTTTGAACGCAGCGTGATTGTCCTGTTGAAGCGCTAGGTAGGTTTCATAGAATTCGGATAGATCCAGTTCCCGCTCCTGCGCTTTTTCGTTCACTTTCTCCAGCACCTTTTTAACATCGTTGATCGATAGCGTACTTTTCATTTGGTAAATCAAGCTGATGAGCATAATATGGTCAGGCGTATATTTTTTATGCTGCACCGGGTAGAATAATTTTCCTTTGGCATAATTATTGATCATCGTTTTCGTCAATATTTTATCGTCTGGCTGCCTTTTCGTATCGCGGAAGGCCGTTTCGAATAATTGAATGACCTGATCTACGTATAAATCGATTTTCGGAATATCGCTCGTGCGGATTTGGCTGTCGAGAGCCAATTGGCCAATGAGCCGATCGATGCTTTCCATTCGCTTCACCTCAACTTCTATTCCCCCATTTTACCCTATGATGGAAAAGCCGACAAACTTGACCGAGGAAATCAATGCGTATATTATTATATGTAGTTTCAATAACTACGTATCAGGAGGTACAGATCCATGACTGCATTTATCCGAGAGCCTTTCAATGCTTTGTCCCATTTGGCCGGAGCACTTTTGTCCTTTACTGCCTTGCTTGCCATGGCCATCAAAGCTGCCTACACGCAAGCGCCTGCGTCACACGTTACAGCGGTCGTCATTTTCGGCATCAGTTTGATCCTGCTGTATACGGCTTCAACGGTTTATCATTCCGTCAAAGCGCGCCCAGGAGTCATCGCCTTTTTCCGCAAACTGGACCATTCCATGATTTTCTTGCTGATTGCCGGTTCCTATGCGCCGTTTTGCTTGATCGCGCTTGAAGGCACACTCGGCTGGTCGATTTTCGCTTTAGTGGCCGCGCTTGGCATCAGCGGCATCCTTTTCAAGATGATTTGGTTCCACTCCCCTCGTTGGCTATCGACCGCCATCTATATCTTGATGGGCTGGATCATTATTTTTGCAGTGGGCCCGCTCGCCTCCAGCCTGCCCGCTGCCGGGTTATGGCTGCTCGTTGCCGGTGGTCTTCTGTACACAGTCGGCGGTGTCATCTACTGGCTCAAGCCAGACTTCCTATCTTCTCGTTACCTCGGATTCCACGAAATTTTCCATATTTTCATCTTGCTCGGAAGCACATGCCACTTCCTGGCCGTCTATTTATACGTGTTATAACGCAAAAAGAGCCGCTCTCAAAGAGAACGGCTCTTTCTTAATGTTCGAGTGCATCCAGCGCCTGCATCAAGTTGGCGTAGACCTTGATATTTTTGAAATCAATGCCGAGTGTCACGGCGGTCTGTGCGATTTCAGGGCGAATGCCGGAGAGGACAGATTCCACGCCGATAATTCTCAGAGAATCCATCAACTGGAATAATTGATGCGCTACCATCGTATCGACGATCGGCACCGCCGACAGGTCGATGTAGAGCGTCGTCAATTGCTGTTTGGCACTTTCTTCAAGAGCCGTCTCCAAAATCACTTTGGCGCGATATGTATCGATACCGCCGACCAACGGCAAGATACCGACACCTTTACGGATCGGAATGACCGGGCTGCTCAACTCGTCGATCACTTCTTGCTGACTCGCCAGCAATCGCTGGTGGGCTTCATGATGATGGCGCGCAAAGCTTTCGATGATAAAGTCGAAAATATCATTCAGCATTTCGCTCCAGCGCAACGCATCCTGGCTATTCGCTCTATCGACTTCTTCAAAGAAATGGCGGACACACGTCCAATAGATTTTACGTAATTGCCCCAGATGCTCCATCACTTCATAAAGAGGCACGGATTGTTGGGCGCGTTCTTTTGCAATTGTCGATGACCAATCTTCAACGTAGGCAAGCGATTCTTCCTTGTCGTGGATAAAGATTGCCGTAACCGCCTCGATAAAGCCAAGCGATTCCTTTCTCAGTTTCTCTACCGTATCATCAGACGCAGTTGCGGAGTATACCGTATTTGAATGATTGCCGCGTGTAGCAAGCCATTCTTCAACCATGGAGTTTTTATTTTTTAGAATAAAATCATGTAGCTCTCTGCTAATTTCTCCCATAATGTATGCCGCTCCTTTTTCTAACTTGTCCCTATCATCTTATAAGATAAGCCAATCGAAAAGCAAATTAACCTTCTCCGGATGCAAGCCTCAGCTTTAAAGTGATAAGATGAAGCCAAGGAAAGGAGACTGAATAATGGGACCATTAGACTTAGAGAAACAGGAATACGCAGAACGCCTTTACAGCGCATATGAAAACCGGCAAGCTTTCGGGAAAGACCAGATTCCTGAATCGATTAACCCCCGCCTAGCCTATGAGGTGCAGCAGGCGGTGACAGACAAAAAAGCACAGAACGGCGAACCGCTCGCAGGCTATAAAATCAGCTTGACGAGCCCTGAAACGCAGCAATTGTTCAGCTCCGAAAAACCGCTGTACGGCGCATTGACCGCTCCCGCGATTTCCGGCAACACCATTGAGCTCTCAACCTTGCTTTCGCCATTGATCGAAATCGAATTGATCTTCCTCATCCAGGAAGACATCGATGCCGCCGATTCAACAGCGGCGATTCTTGAAAAAACCTTGGTGGCCCCGGGTATCGAAGTTCCCGACTCGCGATTCACCGAGTGGTTCCCGAACATCACACTCGGGCAAGTCATCGCAGACAGCGCAGTGGCTGGCCGCATTGTGGTCGGCGAACCTGCAAAGAGCCATTCCTACGATCAACTCGATCAAGTCCACGGCGAATTATTCCTCGACGGCGAACCGATTGCTTCTGGAAGCTCGTCTGAAGTGTTGGGGCATCCGGTAAACGCCATCAAATGGCTGGCAGCAGAACTTGAAGCGCATGGCTTGAAGCTAAAGCGCGGCCTGACTGTCTCATCCGGCACGTTCATCTTGCCGAAGCCGCTCCAAAAAGGGCGTTACGAAGCGAAATATGAAGGCATTGGCAGTGTCGAACTGACCGTCCATTAAAAAATCCCCGGCTGCTTTTGCAGCCGGGGATTTTGATATTCAACTAAAACACCATGTTCATTTACAGCAAGAAGCCATTCTTTTTCGCATCGAACATCAGCTCTTCCCGGAATTTCGGATGGGCGATGCTGATGAGTCGTTTTGCCCGCTCCGCAAGGGACACGCCGTGGAGACGCGCGATGCCGTATTCCGTAACGATGTTGTCGACATCGTTTTTGCCTGTTGTCACGACCGATTGAGGCGCCAAGTTCAGCTTGATGCGCGATAAGCTCCCGCCTTTTGCAGTGGACGGCATGCAGATATAGCCTTTGCCGTTTTCAGCGAAGCGAACGCCCCGCGCGAAATCGACTTGGCCGCCGCTGGATGAATAATATTTTCCGCCGACCGTTTCAGAAGCGCATTGGCCATATAAATCGACTTCTGTCGTTGCATTGATCGAAACGATATTCCTCTCTTTGGCGATTTCTCGTGGATCGTTGACGACACTTACCGGAAGCATCTCCACTGCCGGGTTTCCATCAATGAAATCATATAATTTCTTCGATCCGTAGGCGAATGTCGCGACGATCTTGCCAGGGTTCGTAAATTTGCGCGTACCGTCGATCGCCCCCGAATTGACCAGGTCCGCCACACCGTCCGGAAGCATTTCCGTATGGATTCCCAAGTGGCGATGGTCTTTCAGCATGCTAATGACCGCATTCGGCACAGAACCGATGCCAATCTGGAGCGTATCGCCGTTTTCGATATCGCCAATGATCGACGAGGCAATCTTCATGTCCATATCGCTGATTTCACCGACTTGCTCTTCTGCAAGCGGCGCGTGATGCTCCACATAGCCTTCGATTTGGCTAATGTGGATTTGGTTGCGTCCGAAAGTGCGCGGCATATGTTCATTCACTTCCAAAATGAACGGCACTTTGCCGATGAACTCAGCGACGTAATCGGCTTGTGTGCCGAATGTGAAATAACCGTGTTCGTCCATCGGCGAAGCGACTGTCATGATCATCGACATCTTCGTCGCTTTTTGCAATAGGCGCGGCATCTCGTGGAAATTATTCGGCACCAGGTCCATCTTCGCTTGCTGATACACTTTGCGGGTCGCGCCGCTCAGGAAATAAGACACATGGCGAAGCTGCTCGAGTTCCCCGCGGATATAGGCACGGTCGCGCAAGGCGAGCATTTGGTGAATCTTGACCCCGTCCAGTTCCTGGGCATGTTGTTCCAGAATATCGAGCAGCTGGATCGGCTCCCCGTTCGCGATCGGCACGATAATATCTGCTTGTGATTCGATCAAATCGACCACTTGCTGCGGACTAAGTTGTTTGGACATCTGCATTCACTCCTGATTTCTCATATTGTTTCCACTTTATCATAGAATTTGCGCTTGATTGAGTTGCCAAACTTTCATCGCTATTCTGCCTTTTCAGTCAAAAGAGCCGCCGCAAAACCATCGTGGGTTCTGCGGCGGCTCTCGCCCTATTTATTGTTGCGCTTTTTTACGGCGAAGCTCGCGATGATGCCGCCAATGCCAAATGCGGCCATCACACCCCATAAAATAAGCAAGATGATCGAGCCGATGCCTGTGCCGCCGTCCATGACTGATGAAAGCTGCAGAAGAAAGAAGCCAAGGCTGAAAAGGACAATCGCCCCGAAATATATCAGTCTGGCATTGAAACTGAAATTCTTCATCGTCACAACCCCTTTGCCGATCTGCTCCGCTTGCCTTTTTAAAAAGGCATGTTCCGAAAGCAAGCTTTGCTATTATCATTCACGTTCTTCTCTCATTGTAAACGTTGCTCGTCATTTCAATTGAAAACGTGTCTGGCTGATGCCTTCTTTCGTCTTTTCCACTTCCAAAATCGCAGGAATCGCCGCTTTCAATTCCTGGACATGGGAAATGACCCCGATCATCCGTCCCGATTTCTGCAAGTCGACCAAAGTCTCGATCGCTTTATTCAAAGATTCTTCATCCAGCGAACCGAAGCCTTCATCAATGAACATCGTTTCAATCGATACATTGCCTTCAAAGCTTTGAATGACATCGGCCATTCCGAGCGCCAGGCATAGGGAGGCATTGAATTTCTCCCCGCCGGACATCGTTTTGACGTCGCGCGTCTGGCCGGTATAGGCGTCGTATACGTCTAAGCCGAGGCCGCTTTGTTTCCCGCGCGCTTCCTGCCGGTCGCTTCTCGTCAAATGAAATTGCCCATTCGACAAATGTTTCAGGCGTTCATTTGCCGCTTCCAAAATCTGTTCCAAATACTCAATCTGTAAATACCGTTCGAAGGATAGCTTCACATCGTTCTGGCCGCGGATCGTATCGTAGAGGTCGACGATGCGCGCGAACTCCGCTTCGGCCGCCGCTTCTTTGGCAGACGCATCGGAGACTTCATCAAAGAACGCTTGCGCTTTTTTCTTATAATCGTTGGATGTATTCAACTCGGCAAGCGCCTGCTCGTAATCCGCTTTCAATTCGGCAAGTGCTTGCTCCGCATCCGACACGTCAATACGGCCACGTCCGTCGAGCGCGCTTTCGAGTTCTGCCGTTTGCCGCTCTGTCGTGTGGCGGTCTTGTCTGTACCGCTCAATTTGCGTTTTCAATTCTTCGTAGCGGGATGCTTCCAGTTTGGCCTGTTGATAAGCTTCCTTCGTAGCGAACGCGGATTTCACGAGCGCTTCCTCAAAACGGCTTTCGGCATGCGCACGCTTTTCTTGCAGTTCTTGCACGGACTGCTTGCTATGACGAAGCGATACAGCCGCTTCCGACACTTGCCGTTCGGCTTTTTGGAGGGCATCCTGCGCACGTTGCCAAGCCGCTTCCAAGCGGTCTTTCGTTTCCTGCGCTTTTGCGGTCTCTGTTCGAAGCGACCCAAGATCACGCAGCGCTTCGGGAATCGAGGTCAGCTTACTTTCCAGAACCGCTTGTGCCGATTCATGCGCAGAACGTTTTTCTTGCGTGCTGTGCTGGGCTTCCGCTTGCTGTTTCTTCAATCTTGATAACTGGTCTTCCATCTCTACGAATGTCGCTTTGCGCTTGCGCAGCTGCTCCTTATCAGACTGCAATTGCTCGAGCTCTCCAGTTAATGAATGCTGTTCAGCCCGTATCGTCTCCAATTGCGCTGACGCTTGTGCAGCAGCAATCGACATGTCGTCCAGTTCCTCGCGCTTCACTGCCGCCTGCTCATGAACTGCGGCTTGTTCCGCTTCCGTTTTACGGAATTTTTGCTCGCTTTGCGCCAACACTTGCTTGGCCTGTTCCATCGCTTGCTGGTCCACTGCTGCAGAACTGCCCAGCTGTTTTGCTGGGTGGTCGAGGCTGCCGCAAACGGGGCACGCTTCGCCGTCGTGCAGATTCGATGCGAGCAGCGCTGCCTGATTGGCAAACCAATCATGTTCCATCGTTTGATAGGCTTTTTGCGCTTGTTCAAAATTCGCCTGATTTCCCGCTGATTGCTCGGCCAAACCTTCGAGCTTTTGCTCCAAGCGAAGATATTCCGCCAAGACGCGCTGTTGTTCCGCCAATCGGTTCTGGCGGTCCCGCTTTTCGTCGAACTGCTCCAGTCTTTCTTCCAGTTGTTGAATGAATGATTTCGTTTGCGCCAGTTGTTGCTCGGCGCTTGCTGCTTGTTCATCCGTTCTTTGCAATGCCGTTCTGGCGTGAATGGCAGCTTTCTCCAATTGCTGGACAGCTGCACGCTGTTGTTCCAGCTCCTTTACGCCTGCTTCCATATCGATCAGGCGGATCAGCGCTTGTTGTGCAGCTTGACGCTGTTCATGGCGGTTTTCTTCTTCATCTTTCACTTGCTGCGCCTGCCGCTTCATTTCCTGGGCTTTCTGTTCAGCCGTCTCGGCACGACGCAATTCTTCGCGTTTTTGGCGTTCATTGGCTACAAGATCCAGCACCTGCTCTTCCAAGCCAGTGATCATGCCCGCTTGATCGGCTGCTGTGACTTGCTGTTCCCATTCTTTGACCGCCGGCAGTTGTTCTTCGAGTTCCTGCAAATGGCGCTTTTTCGCTTCTAATTCGTCGAAGCGCCCATTCCAGCCTTTCGCTTCGTGGAACTCGGCCATTTTTTTATTGTGGAAATCATAGGATTGCTGATAGCGCTCCTGCAGGCCAATGCTTTCCGATTCATAATGGCGAATTTCCCCTTCAAGCCCGGCGAGTAATTGGCTGCGCTGGAAATCGCCTTGTGCGAACACTTCAAAAAGAGCTGATTCACGCTGCGGCAAAGAACCCGCAATCGCCTGCACTTGCTCTTTGTAAAGCATCTGCTGCGCTTTAAAACGGTCCTGCGCCTCTTCTTTTTTGTGCTTGAGTCGCTCGGCAACCAAGCGGTACGGTTCGGTGCGGAAAATCTTCCGCAAAATCGCTTCCTTATTATCTGTTTCAGACGTCAATAGCTTGCGGAATTCCCCTTGCGGCAGCATGACGATCTGGTTGAACTGAGAGAAAGTCAGCCCGAGAATCTCCTCGATGCGCCGATTGAGCTCCGAGACGATTTGCCGCTCGACACATGGCTTTTCGCCCGCATCGGTCAATTCGAAAAATTCATAGCGTTCACCGGTCGCGCTTTTATTGCCTTTTTTCACATGGCTCATCTGGCGCAGGATGCGGTAAGTGGTGCCGTGCACTTCAAAGGTCAATTCTGCCGAAGTATGGACCGAATCCTTGGCGAAATCGCTGCGCAGGTTTTTCGGTTCACTGCGGTCCGAGCCGCTTGCCGAGCCGTAGAGCGCGAAACAAATGCCGTCGAAAATGCTGGTCTTGCCGGAACCGGTGCTGCCTGAGATGACAAATAGGCGATTGCCTTCCAAGTCTTCAAAATTAATTTCTTCACTGTCACGGTATGGGCCGAATGCCGTCAGTTTTAATTTGACCGGTTTCATGACTTCACCTCTTCCCGCTCAGAATCTGCTTGCAGGAATTCCTGCAACACGTCGCCGAACAGTTCAGCCGTTTCCGCAGACGGTGCATCTCCTTTTACTTCTTCATAGAAAGCGTTGAATAATTGCATCGGGTCCATTTTCCGCCGGCTGCCGATGGTCGATTCACCGGCTTCTTTTGCGAACGTTTTGCGCTGTACGTGCATCGCGTTCGGATACACCGAGCGCACTTTTTCCATCGGATACAAAACGGGCGTCTCATCGAGCAAGGTAACGAAGACATAATCGTCGCTTCTCTCATGCTCCATAATTTCCGCGATGGTCCCTTCCACTGAACGCATATCGCGCTTCGCTATGAATAAGCGCTTGTCGACCGTGACAGATCCATCTGCAGCTAACTCAACCACATGGAAACCTTTTTGATGGTGTTCTTCCGATATCGAATATTTCAATGGCGACCCTGAATAGCGGATCGTTTCATTCAATACATAATGCGCTTTATGCAAATGGCCGAGCGCTGTGTAATGGAACGGCTGGAAATGCTGCGCGCTGACGTGTTCCGCCCCGCCGATCGCAAGCGGCCGTTCGGAATCGCTCGTATTGTCTTCCTGTTCTCCGCGAGGCGTCACGAACGCATGGCCGACGAAGACATGGCGCGCTGAGGGATCCATTTCAGCGGAAATGCGTCCGGTCATCGCTTTCATCGCATCGTCATGTGTTTTAATGTCCGGATCGTCAAAAACATGGCGCACCATCAACGGATCCGTGTAAGGTACCAGATGGAAATGCACTTCTCCCGCTTCATCGCTCAAAACGACCGGATCGAATTCAGGCCGGATCGGGCCCGCGATATGGAGGCCGTTGCTTTTCAATGCGCGGCTCCCGAAATCAAGCCTTCCCGGGCTGTCATGGTTTCCTGCCACGGCAATAACCGGCACCTTCATATCCAGCACGATTTTCGCGAGTGTATCGTCCAGCAAACGCACCGCTTCTGTCGGCGGCACGGCACGGTCATATAAATCCCCCGCAATAACCAGTGCATCGGGACGCTCCTGTTCGATTGCTTTGATCAATTGGTCCAGCACAAATCGCTGGTCTTCTGTCATATGTACGCCCTGCACCAATTTCCCGAGATGCCAGTCAGCGGTATGGATGAATTTCATGAAAAGCTCCCCTTTCTTCTATATAAAAGAATATACGTTCGTTCCATTATACACGATTCATTTCACTTGTTTCATTCTCCTGCCCGGTATATAATGAGAACAAATGTTCTTATCCGAGGAGGGTTATCATGAAAGCGCAACTTCTAAAAGCATTCAAATACCGGCAATTGATCGACATGATGTATATCGCAAATGACGGTACCATCAGCAAACGCCGCGTCAAAATCCTGAAAGTCAGCGGTGATTCGTTCCAAGCTTACTGTTTTTTGCGCCGCGAGAAGCGCCATTTCAAAATCAGCCATGTGCTTTCATGCATGCCCGTCCGCACGAAAGAACGCCAAATTGTCTGAATCCTTTTCCGACTCTTACTGCTTTATGCTACACTAAGAGGAAATGGAAAATGGAGGATGAGACTCATGAGATTAACCGTTTACCTTGCCGGCGAAATTCACAGCTCCTGGCGCGAAGAAATCAAAAAGAAATCCTTGGCGCTCGATTTGCCAGTCGATTTCGTCGGGCCGATGGAAGACCACGACCGCTCCGACAATATTGGCGAAGAGATCCTTGGCGAACAGCCAAGCGCCATCTTCAAGGATGCCGCAGCATCCAGCTTCAATAATTTGCGCACGAGCGTGTTGATGGAAAAATCGGACCTCGTCATCGCCTTGTTCGGCGAGCAGTACAAGCAGTGGAACACAGCGATGGATGCAAGCGCCGCATTGGCAAGCCATAAGCCGCTCATCGTTATCCGCCCTGAAAAATTGCACCATCCGCTAAAAGAGCTATCCCAAAAAGCGAACGCCACCGTCGAAACTTGCGACCAGGCGATCAAAGCATTGTCTTATATTTTTGAATAACAAAAAGTGCAGCGGCTTAAGCCGTTGCACTTTTTTTAGATGTGTCATTCATTGTTGGGTGCTTCTCTGAATAGTAGCTTCCCGGATCGAGCGTTAACGAAGATAGCTAGAATTTTTGTGTGTAAATGTTTGGGTGTTTGCTTTAAGCTTCATCTTACTATTCGCCGCCCGGCTTTGGGTTGGCCTTTGGCAATAAGCCAGGGAGAGCACCTGTCTTATTGCGTCGGCTCACCCTTGACGCTCGGCGGCTTAAAGGTTTCGTTGTGTGCAGACTACTTAAGCAAATCTTCTTCTATATTCAGTTACCAGCTAGCGGGGGAATCGCTTCCCGAGATGGTGCGTCTGACAAGCCGCTAATTGAGCAAGTTAAATTTATGGGTTTGTTTTGTGGATGAAGACACGTGACCCTTCATTCTTCTACCTGTTTGAAGCAAGCTATATAATAAGATGAATTTCTACATTTCATTTTAAAGGAGCTGAAGAAATGATTTTCCCCTCTAAAGCTAGAGACGGAGTGGAAGGGGACTGACTCCTGAGGGACCGCGCGGGCTGGCGAGACAAATGTGCCGTGCACTTAGCGGCACATTGGCTCAACACCCGCCCCTCGGAAAGCAGCCCCCTGTAACGCAGTCGAAAAGCGGAAGCTTTTCTACTCACTTTCCTATACTATACTCTTCACGTAGTCCGAGCTATATGGGGTGTTCGATTGGAGCGCAATCCCCCATATAAAAATTACTACTTCCCCTCTCTCGTACTTCACACACTTGATTCCACAAAAAAACCGCCGAAAAATATTCTCGGCGGGTTTTGTGATGCTGCTTCTATTCCATTACTGGTACCATGCTCCAACTACCGGGTAGTCGTAAGGCTCGTTGTTCAAGGCTTTGATGATGGCGATGATCGGCACGATGATACCAATGGCGCCGAACAACAGCAAGAGCGGGAATCCGATTAAAACCACCGTCAGTAAGCTTGATACAAAAATCAATGCACTCATGACCAATTGGAACAATAAAGCTTGAATCGATAGTTTCTTCACTTCCTGATCGGCCGAAAGAATAAAGACAATCACCGGGACAAGAAACGGAAGGAAAAACGCACTGGCGTGGACGAGTATTTTCATTCCTGTGTTCTCCATTAGGTTGACCTCCAGTCAAATTGCTTTCTTACCCTTATATACGGCCGATGATCAAAAAAGTTTCATTTTTTTATTCGGAAGCACGCAAAACTACTTTGCCGAACTGCTTGCCTTCCGCCAAATAATCGAACGCTTCTTGCGCTTCCTCCAAGGAAAAGACGCGGTCGACGACAGGATGGGTATCGTGCTGTTCGATGTGCTGGATCATGTCACGCAGTTCCTCGCGGCTGCCCATTGTGGAGCCGAACAATTGATATTGCCCGTAGAAGAAGCTGCGCAAATTGAAATCGACATTATCAGCGGTCGTCGCACCGAAAATGACGATGCGCCCACCTTTTTTCAATACGTCGAGGGAACGGTTGAACGTTGCACCACCGACGCTGTCGATGACGAGGTCGATCGTTTGGCCTTCGAGTTCCTTGACCCAATCGCTGTCGGTCGGAATGGCGATGTCAGCGCCGATTTCTTTTGCCTGGGCAAGTTTGTCTTCACTTCTTGAGGTAACGATGACCGTCGCACCAGCGTTTTTCGCAAACTGAATCAAAAACGTCGCGACGCCACTTCCTGCGCCCGGAATGAACAGAGTATCGCCTTTTTTCAATTGCCCTTTCGTGAACAAAGCACGGTACCCGGTCAAAGCAGGCAAAGCGAGCCCAGCTGCTTCTTCCCACGATAGATGGGCCGGCTTTTTCTCGAGCTGTTCTGCGGAAATGGCGATTTTTTCAGCGAACGTCCCGTGATCCGGCATCCCAAGGATATCGAAGCCTGCTGGCGGGGCGTCACTGTTTTCATCCCAGCGCAGTGCCGGGTTGATGATCACTTCGTCACCCACCTCAAAAGCCGTCACGCCTTCTCCGAGCGATTCGACAACGCCCGCACCGTCTGATCCGATAATCAACGCTTCCGGGTTGTCCCCGTAGCGCTTCAACAGGCCAAGGTCGCGGCGGTTGACGCCTGCGTCGCGGATTTTCACGACTACTTCTCCTGGCTGCGCTGTTGGTTCGGGCATGTCTTTTAGTTTATATTGTCCTGCTTCCATTACGAATGCTTTCAAACTGCGTCACCCTCCTGAAAATGTTGGCTGAATTGTTCTAGCTGTTGCTTGCTGATGATGTCTTGCGAAAACAGCGGAATATACAATAGCTGCTGTTTTGGGAATGTTTCTTTAATCATGTCCATATACTTGGTTTCATGCTTTTTGCGTTCCTGGAAAAACGCGCCTTCCACTTTTTCCGGGAGCACTTTATTGATGATCAAGGTTTTCACGTGGAGATGGTATTTATCCAATAGTTCCAGTGCTTTTTTTGTCTCCAAAATCGGCAGGCGCTCCGGATTCAAGACGAAAACGAAACCGGTTTGCTTAGCGTCGAGTAAAATATCGCGCGCTTTCGAGAAGCGTTCCTGACGTTCGCGCAAGACATCGTAAATCGGGTCTTCGCGCGGTTCGCCATCATTCAACAGCGCCGTATAATTCTCATTGGTTTTGCGGCGCTTATCAAGCAAACCTTCAATCCATACGCCCATCAGCTCCGGCAGCGATAACAGCCGGATTGTGTGCCCTGTCGGCGCCGTATCGAACACCAGCTTGTCGAAATGCTGGCGCTCCTCGAGAATGATGTGGATCAGTTTGTCAAAAAGCGCCGCCTCATCCGCTCCAGGAGAGGCTTTTGCCGTATCGAGCTGGCGGTTCACTTCTTCCATCATGCTTGTGTGGACCGTCCCGCGGATATTGTTTTTGACGCCTTTGATGTAATTTTCCGTCTCGATTTCCGGATCGATTTCAAGTGCGTATAAATTGTCGGCGATTTCTTTTGTGCGGCCGCCGATTTGTTCGTTGAAGATATCCCCGACATTATGAGCGGGGTCAGTAGAGACCAGCAAAGTCCTGTACCCCGCTTTTGCGGATTGCCAGGCGATGGCTGCAGCGGATGTCGATTTGCCGACACCGCCCTTGCCTCCGACAAAAATAATGCTTTTCGATAACACGTCCATGCCATTCCCTCGTTTCGTTAAATATCAGCAGCAACGGATTCCAGACAGCGGGGATTTTTCCATTCCCATACGCAAATGCCAGTCGTGGAATTCTTCGATCATGTACGGATAAAGCTCGAGCGTGTAGTAATAGACCGGATTCGGGATGCCGAGCATTTCCGAATACAGCATCAATAAGAACAAATCGTCTTCACTTCGGAGTTCCCGTGCGATTTCCGTTCGGTGCGGATGTTCCAAGACAGCCTCATACCAGTCGATTAGTTTTTTCAGTTTGTCGCTGATCGGCATAATGGCACCTCTTCCTGAAAAAAGTACAAGGGATCATGAATATGATCCCTTGGCATTTCCTACTATAAATAATGAACGTTCTAATGGCGGCAGATTTCCTGCACCTTCTGTAAAGCCATTATTTCAAATCTTCATCCGAAAAGCCAGGATTTGATTTACTCATGAGCGCCTGTGCAGCCGTCAAGATGATCCATAAAGTGAACACGAAAATGATGGCCCCGAAGACAAACAGCAAGGTATTCGACCCTTCATTGTACCAAGCCCATTGCAGGAACACCTGCTGGAACATGGCCCATAACGTCATGAACATCAAGAACACCATCGGAATAATGGTGATCATGTAATTTCTTCCGAGCTTGCGCAGCCAGATCGAAATCAACAGCAAGCTGATCCCGGCAAGCAGCTGGTTGGAAGTCCCGAACAGCGGCCATAATAAGTAGCCGCCGGAACCGAATCCGTTCGGCCCTTCCGGCAAGATGACAAGCGCCATGCTCGAAAGCACCGCAATCGACGTCGCAACGTGCTTTTTCTCAAGCTGCGGCACTTTGTATTCCACGCCGAGCTCTGAAATGATATAACGCATGAGGCGGACTGAAGTATCGAGTGTCGTGGCAGCGAACGAAACGACGATGATCGAAACGATCGTCGAAGCGACCGAGCCCGGTATCATCAAACCGGAAGCAAGGATGGTCGCACCTTCAATGAAGTTTCCAAGACCGGCGCCGCTTGCGTCAGCAAAGCTGCTGTAAGAAGCACTGAATGCGGCACGGTCAGGGAATAGCGTGATGACGGCGATGATCGAGATCAACGCGAGCACGCCTTCACCGACAGCTCCCAAATACCCGACAAAGCGTGCATCTGTTTCTTTATCCAACTGCTTCGATGAAGTGCCGGAAGAAACGAGTCCGTGGAAACCGGAAATCGCACCACAAGCGATAGTGATGAAGAGCAATGGGAACCAAGAGACATCTGCGCCTGGGTTGGTTGCCGGAGCTGTGATTTCAGGATTCGTGAACAATAGCCCAAGATACAAAATTGCAAGGCCGACGATCAATTGGTGGGAGTTGATGAAATCACGCGGCTGGAGAAGTTTCCAAACGGGCAAGGTGGATGCGATGTAGACATAAATCATCAACACGACTATCCAGATGAAGAACGCGCTGGAAATCGCGCCAAGCCCGAATAAGCCGGCGCCTTCTTCCCCGCCCATATAGCGGACAAGATCGATTTGTAAAAAGTCTACTTGGCTGGAAATGACTGCTGTCCCGTACATGATTGCAAGCGCTATCAAAGAAGGGATAAGCATTTTCATATTTCGCTTGTAAGCAGCGTAGCCGATCCAAATCGCAAGTGGAATTTGGATGAATACCGGAATGACGCTGGCCGGATACGAGATGAATAAATTCGCGATGACCCAAGCGAATACCGCATTGACCATGAGAACCAAGATTAAGATGATAAACAAGAACAACACTTTCCCGCGCTGGCCGATCAAGCGGTGGGCGAGCGTCCCGACGGATTGCCCTTTGTTGCGGACTGACAGCGCAAGCGTCCCGAAGTCATGGACGCCGGCTGCGAACACCGTACCGAAGACGACCCATAGGACCGCTGGCAGCCAGCCCCAATAAACGGCGATGGCCGGCCCGAGAATCGGTGCAGCCCCTGCAACCGATGTAAAATGATGTCCCCATAAGACGAACTTATTGGTCGGGACAAAGTCGACGCCGTCTTTGTAACGGTGGGCCGGTGTCACGTAATTCGGGTCGAGCTTGAAGATCTTTTCTGCTACGAATTTGGAATAAAACCGGTATCCGAGAACGAATATAAATAACCCCATAGCAGCTAAAGCAATTGCATTCACATTTCCCAACTCCCTTTTGTCTTTTTTGAAATTTCTGCACGTCTTGTTTAATCATAGAGGAGTAATTTAATATTGTAAATGTTCTGTTTTTTATTTCTTTCTATTGTTATTTTCTTCATACAGTTTCAGCTTCGTATAAACGGTCTCGAGCACTGGCACCGGAACATCGGCTTGCTGGGCTTTTTCAATGAGATGCCCTTGCAGATGGTCGGCTTCAATGCCCTGGCTTTTCTCCATATCGCGCTGCATCGATGATTTCATGCTGTCGTCCATGCTGTTCACTTTGTCGAGCTGGATGGCGGCAATCCCTTTTTTGATTGGCGCGTCGATTGCCATCATGACCGCTTCAAGTTCTTCGAGCAGCGATTGGATGGCAGATTGGCCGGACGGCAGCTTGCGGATCGGGCCGATGGGCGATTCCATGAGCGAGGTGATGCCGGACATCGCCGTGATGAACATGTATTTATGCCACATGTCTTGATCGATATCCTCACTCAAAACAAATTCCGCTTTCGTTCCATCGAAATGCATTTTCAATTTGTCGATGCGATCTGTCCTTTCGCCTCCCCGTTCCCCGTAAACCAATTGATGAATCGGGCTCGTCTGGACAATCGAACCGTCTTCGGCAATGGTTGTCTCGATAAAGCATAAGCCGCCGATTACCGCTTCCTCCCCGAATGCAGAGATGAGCTGTTCAACGTGCGCAATGCCATTCAGCAGCGGCAAGATCATCGTCTCTTCGCCGACAAATGGACGGATGTCTTCGATGGCTTGTTCAAGCTGATACGCTTTCGTCGATAGCAGAATAATATCGAACGGCTCGGCTTGCATCGTTTTCGTCAAAAGAGCCGGCTGGAGATGCAGATCTCCGTGCCGGCTGTTGACGCGTAAGCCTTCTTCTTCAATCTTTTTCTTGCGTCCTTCCCTGACCAAAAATGTTACGTCTTCCCCTTTTTCCAGTAAACGCGCACCGAAATAACCTCCGATGCCTCCTGCTCCTACCATCAACATTCTCATCCTGACACATCCTTTTTAAATTTGTTTATAAATCCAGCGCTCCGCTTCCATCACCCGTTCGCATCTGCCCTCGGCGCGTAAATATTCAAGATGCGCCAAAGTTTCCCCAACTGCAAAACGCATTTCATGGACTGTCAACGGCCGGTCGAATAAACGCTCGCGCACTTCAAAAATCGTCAGCGGTTGTTCAAGCATCCGCCAAGTCGCATCCAAACGTTCCTCGTGATGGGCAAGCAATTCATCGATTCGTTTGTTAGCCCCTTGGAACGCTTCGCCATGCGATGGGATGACCCATTCCACATCCAGTTCACGGATTTTCTCCAAAGAATGCATATACGTCATAAGCGGATTCGGGTCGCCGTGAAACCAATAGGAAATATTCGGCGTGATACGCGGCAAAATATGGTCCGCCGCCAACAGCGTATTGTGCTCGCGTTGGTAAAAACACACCATGCCATCCGAATGTCCTGGCACGAACAGCACTTCATAATCAAAGCGGCCGATGCGCACTTTTTCCCCTTCCTCGAAATGATGATCGACTTTCGGAAGCGGGGAAATGAGCGGTCGAAAGGCTCTCGTATTGTCCGCCATTTCCTGCGACGCTTCCTGTGGGATGCCCGCTGCCTCGTAATAGCCTGGCAAGGCATTCAAAAATGCATCATCCCACGATTTCATTCCTGCGTCCGCATCGATTTTGCTCATCGACAGCCGTGCGCCGGTCTTTTGCTGCAATCCGCCTGAATAGCCAAAATGATCGGGATGGTAATGGGTCAGGAGGATCTGCTCCACCTTGTCATCCCCGATTTCCTGCTCCCACAACTCTCTCGAAGCGTCATTGTTCAACCCGGTATCGATAATCGTCCAGCCATCCTCCCCTTTTGCCATGAAGCAATTGACGTGGTTCAGCCTAAACGGCAATGGATGCCTCACGAGCTTCAATTCAAGTTTGTCAAAAAGCTCTTGGGTTTCGGCTTGTTGGACGTCGTTCATGGCTTCAGCACCAACTTCCCGATCGTTTTGCGGCTTTGCAGCAATTCGTGCACATCAGCGGCCTGTTCGAGCGGATACGTGCCGCCGATCGTCAATTTCAATTGCCCGCTATCCATATATTCGAGTAACTCCTGAAAGCTTTTCTGGAATAATTCCGGTTTGCGCATGATCTGCGGCAGGAAAAAACCAATGACTGATTGATTGCGCTTCATCAATTGACCCGGCGCGAATGTCGCTTGCTCTCCGCTTGCCGCACCAAAAATGACCAATCGCCCGAACGGCGCCAAGGTCTTCAGCGTAT
Organism: Planococcus citreus; assembly: GCF_003664125.1. GTDB lineage: Bacteria > Bacillota > Bacilli > Bacillales_A > Planococcaceae > Planococcus > Planococcus citreus. Next base: position 193,127 of record NZ_RCCP01000004.1, on the reverse strand, counting down.
CGTTGAAGACGCTGCCCCCGACCATTTCAAGCGCCAGATCGACGCCTTTGCCTTCAGTGATTTCTTTGATGCGCCCTACCCAGCCATCTTCGCTGTAATTCACCAAATGAGTGGCGCCCATCTTCTCGGCATGGAACAGCTTTTCTTCCGTGCTCGCCGTAGCGATGATTTTCCCGGCACCAAAAAGTTTCGCGAGTTGCACGGCAATCGTCCCGACGCCTCCGGCAGCAGCGTGAATCAATACCGTTTCGCCCGGTTCCAAACGGCCCATCGTTTTTAAAATATGGTAAGCGCTCAAGCCTTGAAGCGGCAATGCGACAGCTTCTTCAAAACTGACGCCTTCCGGCACCGGCGTCAATACCTGCTCCGGAATCGCCACATATTCAGCGTAACCCGACGATTCGATCAAGGCGACGACGCGGTCGCCCGTTTTGAAACGCGTGACGCCCGCTCCTGCTTCGACGACCACTCCCGCCACTTCAGAGCCCGGAATATATGGCAATTCGGTCGGCACGACATATTTCCCTTCACGTCTTGCCGTATCGGCATAATTGACACCTGCCGCTTTCACTTCAATGAGCACTTCATGATCTTTCGGTTTTGGTTGTTCCGAATCGATATATTGGAGCACTTCCGGGCCACCATATTCCTCGAATTTCACCACTTTCATCTCGTTTCCCCCTTAGCTGATATACTGCCCTGCCTGATAAATCGTTTGGGCCAATTGGCGTTTAGCTGCAACTGTCCCGCCGCGTTGCAAGCGGCTGAGTTCGTCGGTCGCCATCGCTGTATAGTGCGCCAGTTCTTCTCCTTCCGTCATGCCTTGGAGTATTTGACGCGCCGTCATCTCGCTTTCGAGCAAGGCATCATCGATAAACACTTGGGTCATCTCCACTTTATGCTGAGCTTTGTTTTCATCCTGTTCGAGCGCTTGCTGCGTCCGCGCGACGGCTGATTCGGCGGCATACAAGCCAATCGCAAGGTCGGCGAGTTTCAAAAGCGCTTCTTGCTGCTCCCCGATCCCTGGGCCGTAAGATTTTGCGGCCAGCCCGAGCATACTGAGGAAGACGCGCCGCATCGCCCGCACGGCTTCCGTTTCGCGGGCAAGCGTTCCGATATACGGCACTTCCGGCGTCTGCATTTCTTCAACTGCTTGCGTCGCTGCTGCTTCCAGGTCAAGCGCGCCTTTTGAGGCAGCTTTCAATACATTGCCCGGAACGAGCAGCCGATTGACTTCATTCGTGCCTTCGAAAATGCGATTGATGCGTGAATCCCTGTACACTTGCTCGATTTTGTATTCCTGGATATAGCCGTAGCCGCCGAACAACTGCAGGCTCTCATCCGCGACGAAATCCAAGGTTTCTGAACCGTATACTTTGCAGATGGCGCATTCAGCGGCATATTCCATCATCCGCTTGGCGATCAATCCGTGGTCCTGCGATTCATACAATCCGCCGAGCGCTTCTTCAAGATAGCCCGCGGTCCGGTATTGCAACGATTCCAAAGCGAATATGCGCACAGCCATCTTCGCCACTTTCTCTTGCGTCGCCGAAAACTCCGAGATGGCGCGATTAAACTGCTTGCGCTCCTGCGTGTAGCCAAGCGCCAGCGACAAACTGAATTTAGCAGCGCCCATGCAGGCCGACCCTAAATTAAAGCGGCCGAGATTCAGGACGTTCAATGCCACAAGATGGCCTTTTCCGACTTCTCCAAGCACGTTTTCCACCGGAACTTTACAATCTTCGAAAATAACCGGGCGCGTCGAGGAACCTTTGATGCCCATTTTCTGCTCTTCAGGCCCGAGCGATAAGCCAGGATGTTTCTTTTCGACGATAAATGCCGTGAACGCTTTGCCGTCCACTTTCGCATAGGTAATGAAGGTATCGGAAAACGCGGCGTTGGTGATGTACAACTTCGAACCATTCAGCAAATAATGCGTCCTTTCTTCATTCAGCACCGCAGTCGTTTGGGCAGCTAAGGCATCCGAACCCGCTCCCGGTTCTGTCAGGCAATACGCTCCGATAAATTCGCCGCTTGCAAGTTTCGGTAAATAATATTGTTTCTGTTTTGGCGTGCCGAAATACGTGATGGGCAAGGTCGCGATGCATGTATGGTTGGAATGCGCCACGCCGTATCCGCCTGCCGGTCCGAGCGATTCGCCGACCAGCCCTTTGCTGATTTTATCGAGCCCAAGCCCGCCGTAAGCTTCCGGAATGCTGTGCGCGAGCAAGCCAAGTTCTCCCGCTTTGTGAAAGAGCTCCTGGACAAGTTCAAAATCCTGGCTCTCCAGCCGTTCGTTGTGCGGGTGCACTTCTTTCTCCAGAAACTGCTTCGCTGTTTTCGCAATCATTTTGTGTTCATCGGTAAACTGTTCAGGTGTAAAGATCGGACCCGCGGCTTTTATCAAGAAATCAGCGCCCCGGTATACATTCGCCTCAGCTTTCATCTTCTCCGTCCCCTTTGTTGTTCAAATATGTATTGCATCCAGTGGCCGATTCCTTACATGGCGTGCATGCCGCCGTCGACCATCACGACATCGCCCGTCACGTAATCCGATGCTCTCGCTGCCAGGAATAAAGCCGCGCCTTTCAAGTCTTCGTCTGTCCCGAAACGGTTTAACGGCGTCCTCGCCAGCAAGCCTTGCTCGCCGTGCTTCATCACGTCTTTCGACATTTTCGTCGGGAAGAATCCAGGTGCGATAGCGTTGACCTTGATATTATGGCGCCCCCATTTCGCCGCCAAATCTTTTGTAAATGTGATGACCGCGCCTTTGCTTGTATTGTAGCCGATTGCATCCATCAGCTGCGGGTCGATCCCCCCGAGCCCTGCGACCGAAGCGATATTGATAATCTTTCCGCTATTTTGGGAAATCATCACTTCCCCAACAGCCTGGCTCATAAGAAACGTGCCAGTCACATTGACCGCCATCACTTTATTCCATGCTTCAAGCGGCATCTCTGACACAGGCGCTCCCCAGGAAGCCCCTGAATTGTTTACGAGGATATCGACCGTCCCGAACGCCTCGACAGTCTTCTCGACAACATTTTTAACGTCTTGTGGATTGGTGACGTCGCAAGCGAGCGCCAAAGTTTTCACGCCCTTCGCTTCGAGTTGCTTAGCGACTTCCTCGCACGCTTCCACTTTGCGTGAACATAGCACCACATTGGCACCGGCTTCCGCAAATCCTTCTGCAATCTGTGCACCAAGCCCCCTGCCGCCTCCTGTCACGATTGCTGTCTTTCCGGTTAAATCGAATAAATCCATTACTGGCATATTGCTTCCCCCTTCATTATAAATACCGACTAGTCGGTATGTTCAGAATACTTAAACTTTATGTTACCGTTTTCATCGCCATTATGCAATCGCCTACCCGCGCCAAAAAGCCGAGCCCCATCACAATCAGGGCTCGGCTCAAAGCAATTCGATCTATTCATTTTCAGGAGCGTTCAACAGCGCCGCAAAACGCGGGAGGTCGACATTGCCGCCTGAAATCACTGCGATGATGGTTTGATCCGCCGTGCCTGCTTTGCCCGACATGATGGCCGCTGCGGCAACTGCCCCTGAAGGTTCCACCAGCTGCTTCGTGCGGACAGCGATATCGCGCATCGCTTCAATGATTTCCTGTTCTTCCACCAACACCAGCCCGTCGAGCAACTCGTTTACAATCGGGAAGGTCAAGTCGCCGGGCTGCGAGGTCCGTAAGCCGTCGGCAATCGTTTCGGTCGGGCCGATCGCTGTAATCTCTCCCCGCTCCAAAGATAAGGCCGTGTCATTCGCAAGCGCCGGCTCTGCGCCGATCACCAATACATCCGGACGCCGTGCTTTCACTGCCGTCAAGATGCCCGAAATCAATCCGCCGCCGCCGACAGGCACCACGATGACATCGGCATCCGGCATTTGTTCGACTATCTCTAAGCCGACTGTTCCTTGTCCAGCGATGATGTCACGATGGTCATACGGGGGAATGTAGACGCCACTCAGTTGGTTCGCCAGCGACTTGGCATGCGGAATCCGCTCCGCTGAAGTCGTGCCGCAATATTCCACCCGTCCGCCATATGCTTTGATCGCTGCGACTTTTGCCGGGCTTGCGTCCGTCGGCACGACGATAACAGAGGAGATGCCGAGCTCGTTGGCCACATAAGCGACCGCTTGTCCGTGATTGCCGGAAGAAGCGGCCGTTACGAGCGTCGCCCCGTTCGATACGGCATTCGTCACAGCATTCGCCGCCCCGCGAATCTTGAACGAGCCCGTCTTCTGCAAATGCTCGGCTTTAAAGAACACTCGGCGCTCCCATTTTTCCTGGAGCGACTGTGAATGCACAATCGGCGTTTTATGGATGATGTTTTGAATGCGGCTTCTTGCCTGCTCTACCTCTTCAATATTGGCCACTGATCTCACTCCTTTTTTCGTTCAGCTTACCATAAAGCGAATATTCAGTTACACAAAGACTGGTAATGCAAACGAGCCGTGCATTCTCCATAATGGAAGAAAATGCGTTAAACTGATAACACTGATTTGCATAAAGGAGGAGACGATATGCTCAAACGCTTAGTCATCACCGGCTATAAACCACATGAGCTCGGCATATTCGACGACAAGCACGAAGGGGTGCGCTTTATCAAGAAAGCGCTCGAAAACCGCCTGCGCGCACTGGTCGACGAAGGGCTCGAATGGGTGATCTTGAGCGGCCAGCTGGGCGTCGAAACTTGGGCTGCTGAAGTGGTGATCGAATTGCAGGAGGAATTTCCACAGCTGCATTTCGCCATTCTTACACCTTTCGAGGACCAGGAGAAAAACTGGGACGAAGCGAAACAGGAAAAATACGAATTCCTGTTATCCCAAGCCGATTTCCACCGCAGTTTGACGAACAAGCCTTATGAGGCACCGTGGCAGTTTGTCGAGAAAAATAAGTTCTTCCTCCGAAATTCCGACGGCATCCTGCTGATTTACGACGAGGAAACGGAAGGCTCGCCGAAGTTCATCAAACAAGAAGCCGAACGCTATGCTGAAAAGAACGAATACGACATCCTCATCATCTCGGCCGATGATCTGCGCATCGTCGCGGAAGAGGAACAGCAAAACGAATGGAACGGCTGGTGAATGACTCCCTTGCGCAATCTGTGCAGGGGATTTTATTATCCTCATTTTCCCAAATAAGAATATCAAATCACAAGTTTTTATTATCTGCTAAGCATTTGACTATTCTTCCGCATTCCTATACCTTTAATAGTTATGTTAAAAAAACATCATAGGAGGAAACATGAACAAAGCAACTAAAGTTTTCTATATCGCATTCGCACTTGTCATTTTGACCGTCGGCTTCGGAGTTATCGCGCCGGAAGTATTTGAACAGGCTACAGGAACAATCCGAACTTATATCAATACAGCTTTCGGCTGGTATTATTTGATGATCATGGCGCTTCTGCTGATTTTTGTCATCGTCATCATCGTTAGCCCCTACGGCAAAATCCGCCTCGGCCGGGATTCGGACCGGCCTGAATTTTCCACATTTACTTGGCTGGCCATGCTGTTCTCAGCCGGAATGGGCATCGGGCTCGTCTTCTACGGCGCTTCTGAACCGCTGTCTCATTTCGCCATCCAGCCAGCGACAGCTGAACCCGGAACGGATGAAGCTTTCAAGGAAGCTTTGCAGCGTACTTACTACCATTGGGGCATCCACGTCTGGGCCATGTATGGAATGGTCGCACTGTCCCTGGCGTTCTTCCAATTCCGCAAAGGGCAGCCAGCTCTGATTTCGACCACATTGAAGCCACTGTTCGGCGATCGCATGAACGGCCCGCTTGGCACATTAGTTGACGTATTGGCTGTATTCGCCACCGTCTTTGGCGTCGCCACATCGCTTGGCTTCGGGGCTGCCCAAATAAACGGCGGGCTTGCTTACCTATTCGGCGCACCCCAGGAATACTGGGTGCAGATGGTCATCATCGGTGTCGTTACACTTTTGTTCATCATCTCGGCTTGGTCGGGACTGAACAAAGGAATCAAGTATTTATCCAATACCAATATGGTCCTGGCCATCGTTTTGCTGGTATTGGTCCTCATTCTGGGCCCGACGATTCTGATCCTCAATCTCTTTACGGAAACATTCGGGGCTTATGTCCAGAATTTGATCAGCTTGAGTTTCCAGTCTGCACCGCTTGATGCGGAAAACCGCAGCTGGCTCGATGGCTGGACAATCTTCTACTGGGCATGGTGGATTTCCTGGGCGCCATTCGTCAGCATGTTCATCGCCCGCGTTTCCAAAGGCCGGACGATCCGCGAGTTTTTGATCGGCGTTGTCCTCGCTCCAACGATTTTCGGTTCGCTATGGTTTGGCGCATTCGGGACCACTGCGATCGATATCCAAAAAAGCGGTGTCGACTTGACCGCCTTCCCGACCGAACAAACTTTGTTTGCGACATTCAGCCAATTGCCGCTCGGGATCATCATGTCGATTATCGCGATCTTGCTCGTCAGCACATTCTTCATCACATCTGCAGACTCAGCGACTTTCGTCCTGGGCATGCAATCGACAAAAGGTTCGTTGCTTCCGAGCAACCAGATTAAGATCCTTTGGGGCATCGCCCAGTCACTCGTCGCTGCGATCCTGCTTTCTGTAGGCGGTTTGACAGCTGTGCAAAACACCATCATCATTGCGGCTTTACCGTTTTCGTTCGTCATGATCCTGATGGTCATCGCGCTGTTCAAAGCCTTGAACACTGAGCATCAATTGATGCAGCGCAAAAAATAAATTCCCGACCGCCGTTAAACAACGGCGGTTTTTTTTAAGCTTAACGCCGCATCCAAGGGGTATAAGGAAGTATGAATATCTTGGAGGTGCTCACGTTGGAAGAAGAAACGAAGAAAATCATTCAGGAGTCACTCGATGCCTTATACGAAAAAAAGGAATTTTTACCTGATTTGACCGACGGGGTCCGTACTCAAGCGTTTAACTCATTAAGCGCAATTATCTCCACACCGAACAATATCCATAAATCATTTTTACGTGTCCCGCGAGAAGACGGGACAATCGAACGAATTCCCGCTTACCGTGTGCAGCATAACGATAGCTTAGGGCCATATAAAGGGGGCATCCGATTTTATGAAGGCGTCAATGAAGATGAAGTCGTCAATTTGGCCTTTTTGATGACTTTGAAAAATGCCCTTCACCAAGTGCCTTTCGGCGGAGGCAAGGGCGGCATCGTCATCAATCCGCGCAATTACAGCGAAAAGGAATTAAATATCGTTTCGCGTAAATATGTCCGCTATTTTGCCGATGTCATCGGGCCGGATAAAGACATTCCAGCACCCGACATGGGATCTGGCGAACGCGAAATGGACTGGATGATGGCGGAGTATAAAAAGATCCACCACGGCAAGCCTTATCTCGGCAGCTTCACCGGAAAAAGTGTTGTCAACGGCGGTTCGCTCGGACGCCGGGAAGCGACCGGCAAAGGCGTCTATTTCACTTTCCGCTATTTGATCCACGATTACGTATTGGCACACAAAGAGCATCTGAAAAATTCCGGGAACCTGTTTGCGCAGACAGCTTTGGAGCATGCGGAACGTCCCTTGAAAATGGCGGTCCAAGGGTTCGGGAACGTCGGATCTGTCGCTGCACTTGAAGCCTATCAATGCCGCGCCTTGAACAATCAAGTGATCGCCGTCAGCGATCGCAATGTCACGCTGTATAATGAAGACGGCCTCGATATACCAAGTTTGATCGCTTTTACTTCCGGCAATCGGGGAGATTTGCCGAAAGATGCAGCAGAACTTGACCAGTCTGGCATAAAAGCAGAAATCCGGGGGCGCGAAGAATTATTGACTTTACCTGTCGATGTACTCTTTTTGGCGGCGCTTGAAGACCAGATTCACCAAGGCAATATGGAGGACATCCAAGCCAAGATCATCGTAGAAGGCGCAAATGCACCGACGACGCGTGTTGCCGATGAGTATTTGGACAATGAAGGGGTTATCATCATCCCGGATATCTTAGCCAATGCTGGCGGTGTCATCGTCTCCTATCTCGAATGGCTGCAAGGCCGCGAAACCCAATACCACGAAGAATCGGAAGTATTCCGCCTGTTGTTGGAAAAAATGCAGGAAACGATGGACACGATCCTTCCCCAATATTTCGGGAATCCATATCCACTTCGCGAAACTTGTTTTATCCATGCCGTACAGCGTTTATCGACGGTGCTGCATAAACAAGGAAAGCTCTATTAAAAAAGACAACCCGCTGATATGTAGCGGGTTGTCTTTTACTTTAGAAGCACATTTTCAGCAATCTTTTCAGACCGCTTTCCGTTCATTCATTTTCGGCTGTGCGTTTTTCGTAAGAATGCCGGTATGCACCGCGGCGGAACTGGAGAATCGGATCTTCCGAACAACTGATGCCTGCGGTCATTGCGGTTGGATCATACAAGGCTTGTTCAGCTTGCTCGTCGGGCGCTTCGATCATCAATCGCCCAAGAAAGATGCGTTCACGGTCTTTTGGCCAATCGCGCGTCGGATCGTCCGTCGGATCGCCTGCTTCACCAATGATGGCATACAGCTTGAAAAATACGGGGCTGCGTGTGGTTCGCTCAGCCAATTCCCGTTCGTAATAGCCGAAAGGCAAGTCTTTCATATCCTTTAATGAACGCTTGTCTTCACCTGCATCCGGCTCGAATACATATTTCACTGCCTGTCTCTTGCCTTCCTTTTCAAAATAGAACGCATGGATGGAATGGTAGATGCCTGTCGCAAAACTTTCTGGCACCGTCATTTTCTTCACGCTCGAGAACATCGCTCTCACTTCAGGAAAATCCGTCAGCAGCTCTGCCAGCTCTCCTAATTCCGGACGGCCCTTCTGAAAAGAGCGGGACACTTCAAGCATTTCCATGAAGCGTTCCGGCGAACGGGTAAAGAACACCGGTGAAGTCACCGACACGATATTTGTCACCTCTTCCGGCCCGATCTTGAATTGGACTGCCATGCCTTTGACTGGCGACATGGCATCCGCCCAAGTGGGATCCGGCGAGAAATGGGAAAAACGCACAAATACCGGCACCTTTGAATTTTGAAAATGCGCAGCATCGGTCAATTCACTGGCCTCTCCGCTGCCTTCGAACAGTCCTCTGTATCCTGCGCCTCTAGCATGCGCGCGCCGATAGCCTTTATGCTCACCGAAGACTTCTTCGATCTGGTTGACTGCCTGTTGTTCTTGTTGATTGGCTTCCATGCCATCCCTCCTTTTTTCTTTCATACCCGCTATGCATATTATTGAAAAGAACGGGAATACCTTTTAAGTAGAATGCTTTTTTAAAAAGGAGGAAATTGAAATGGATTTTCAACATCAAGACAATCGCATTGCCATGATCGACGGTTCAGAGGAAGTCGGCTTTGTCAGCTACGTCGAAAACGGCGATGTACTAACGGTTGATCATACCGAAGTGGCCCCGCAGCTTAGCGGCCAAGGCATGGGCAAAGAGCTGGTCGGCAAAATGGTTGAGCATGCAAGAAACGAAGGCAAATCAGTGGACCCGCAATGCCCATACGCCAAAAAAGTAATCGAGCGCACAGAAGAGTTCCAGGATGTTCTGGTGAAATAAAGCATAAAAAAAAGGAAGCCGCTGCGGCTCCCTTTTTTAGTATCGAGAAACTCCAAATGTTTAACTTTCATTTTGCTCAAGCTTCCCATAACAACTGTGCTCCCACATCTGCGTGGCAGATGCGTCGCAAATGAATGAACTCAGCGGTTGCTTCGTTCATTCACTTGCCGTCTTTTTTTATTAACGGAAATCGCCGTCCGCTACGTTGTAGAGGTAGCTCCAGTTGTCCGCTTTATGCAAGTCGTGGAACGTCAGCTTGTCACCTGTTCCAAGTGTCACTTCTTCACCCATGATCGCGACGACCATGGCCGTGCCTGTGTTATCAAGATTCAAATAGACATCGCCGATTGACGGGCGGATTGAACTTCTGTCGCGCAAATCATCTGCAAGCTGTGCGTCATGCTGCTGCTGTTCTGCTGACACTTTCCCTTTATCGTAATATGCAATGTCGTTGCTGCCTTGCTCTTCTCCCGGAACCATCACGAAAAATTCTCTCGACTTGACCGTGTTCTGTCTTGTCGTGATGACATTCTTGCCTTCAACCGATTCGATTTTCTCGAACTCATTCAAGGAATAATGGTCCATATAATCCGGGTCCGGCTTGGCGATCAGGATGTAGCCGCCTTCTTCTGCGGAAACGTCTTCGCGCAATGTGTAGCGCTCCCCGAAGAACAGGAACGAATCCATATGTTTCGGCTTATAGAGCGATACTTCGTCTGCACGGCTTGCTACTTGCTCCATGTCCTTGACGCGGAACATCAAAACCGATTTTTTAGCGAGCGGCTTAACGGAATAAACTTTGTGCAATTCGTTGTTGTAGTAGACGAATTGACCTTTACGTACTTGAAGTAATTTCATTCTTTCCCCTCCGATACTATCAGTGCTATGGACCATTCTAGAGCAAACAATGCAGGAAGTCCATGCAACCGAGTGATTTATCTGCTATTGTGAAAACATCCCAAGATTCTGTAAAAGGAGTGACCCGCATGGAATACGAAAGCCGTGAAGATTTCATCATCAAGAAATACCAGCAAGACGAAGAAACGATGGTCCGCGTCTTTGTGCAATGGTGCGTCAACCATAAAATCGACCCGCTCGCACTTTATACGGCAGCATACCCAGCACAGGCTGAAAATCAACTGTTGAAAACAGCAATGGAAGAAACCGAAGCATTTGAATACGACATCAGCGGTGATGTCCTGCTCGAAGTACTGCAATCATTCGGCAACGACGATTTAGCGTTTGAAGTCGCAAACGCCATGGCAACATTACCGCGCGAGGAATAGTTTAGCGGTGGCCTTTGCGCGCCAATTCCTTCGCCTTGTTTTCGATGTGGGTCGTGCGCAAGTTTTCCAGGCGGTTCGAGGAGACACGGCTATAGATGCCATCGAATTTCGACGCCGTTTTTAATTCCTTGCTTTCCACGTCCGCCACATCTTCCACTTCTGAAGGCGTCCGTTCTTCCACTTCCTGCGTTTCTTTATCCATCGCGAGTTCACTCCCTTCCGCAAACAAATCCCTTTTTTCAACCGTTCCCTTGAATGGCGGGAAGTAAACGTCCAGCCCACAGGCAATGAATGAGCGAAGCTGTGTTGAGTAGACGGTTTTTTAGTGACGAGGAAGCTCTCCTGCCCACAGGGTCTTGAGATCAGCTGTGGAAAATACGGCTTCTTAACTTTATCGACAATATGAAAAGAACGGCCGAATTTGCATCCGGCCGTTCTTTTCATGTTAATCTCCATTTACTTTGCAAAAGTGGCAAGGTTTTGCCGCTGATTTTCCAGATACTTCGCCAATTCAAGCATCCCGTACGTGCCGCTTTCTGCTTCCGCATCGGCATTGTAATTGGTGTTGGTGTTGACATCGTAAGTAAACAATTCGCCATCGGCATTTTGAATAAATTCGATTCCGGCCACTTCAATACCGTTTTCTTCAAGGAAGCGTTCGTATTTGGCGATGATTGGATCATCGAATCCTTCGATGATCTGGAATTTCGGGCGTGTTTCCGACGCACCATCTGCCGGGCAGGAGATGTCTTCAAGCCGGCATGCATCGGCCGGGCATAATTCGAACCCTTCCGATGTATCCACCTGCACCGCGTAGAGGAATTTGCCGCCGACAAATTCGCAGCGCGTGATGAACGGCTCAGGTGCTTGAATATATTGCTGCAATAAAGTGATGCCATCCACGGATTCGTCGAATTCACCACCGCCCACATATTCCTCCAGCGCTTCTAATGAATGGAACAACCGGACACCAAGCCCTTTTCCGGCACGGTTATGCTTAGTAATGAATGATTCGCCTTCAAAAGCCGAAGCAGCTGCGAGAAGTTGTTCCTTCCCGCTCACCGCAACCGTTTTCGGCGTCCGGATTCCCGCTGCGTCAAGCGCCATGTATTGGTTCACTTTGCTCACTTCAAGCCGGAGTGCGCGGCTGCCATTGACGACGCGCCGGTTGTGGCGCTCGAGCCAGGCGATTTTCGCTTCGGCCATTTCAGGCGCAAAGCGATGCCCTCTCGTATGCGAAGAAGCACTCATGCGGTTATAGAACACCCCTTGCGGCGGCTCATTCGTTAAATCGACCGATCCAGCGTCGGTAAACCAATCTTCATAGGGCACGCCGAGCTCTTCCAAGCGCCGAAACAAATGGACTGTCCATTCTTCGTTTTCATGAATTACATAAACTTTCTCCGTCATCCGGGTTCCTCCTTAGAAATAGAGCTTTGAATACATTGAGCATACAGCATCCTCTTAATCCCTACAAGTCTTATAGACTTTAAGGAATAAAACGCATAAAAAAACGCCGGATGGCTCCGGCGCCCATTTCATTTCAAGAAGTGAAAGTCGATGGCATCAACACGGCAACCACTTCGCCGTTTGCGACTTTTACACCCCCTGCAAATACTTCCACATTCACTTTGAATTTTTTCGGATGGATCTCTTCAACTTTCCCTACCGCTTTTAAGGTCTTGCCTTGAGGCGTCGGCTTCAGGAAATCGACATGCAATGAACCTGTCACGAAGCGCGGCGGCTCTTCCCCGCTGCCAGGCTCATGCCCATTTTTACGGTGAAGGGCGAGCGACGCCGATCCCGTGCCGTGGCAATCCACAAGCGAAGCCAATAATCCCCCGTAAACAAATCCGGGAATTGCCGTATGTTCTTTCCGCGGTTCGTAGAAAGTCACGGTTTCTTCGCCATCCCATCCTGTCCGTAAGTGAAGCCCGTCTTCGTTCAGGCGGCCGCATCCGTAGCACCAGGCAAAATCTTTTCCATACTCATCTTGAATTGCATGTTCTACCGTTTCACTCAATCTCGTCCACTCCTTTTGCAAAAGTTATCCTCTGCTCTATTCCACATGATCGCGAAAGATGCCTGCCAGAAGGCATAGAAAAAGCATGACCCGATAAACTCGGATCATGCTCTTCCTTACCTTATCCTCCGATTCGTCCGTGGAGGATTTTCGCACGCGGAAAATTCTATTCAATTCTTCTACAAACGTACATGTTGGCGATGTAAAACTCCCGCCTATGCAGTTTAATGGCGCTGGCCGTCTTTGGATTTCTCACATATACCTCTCAGTGATCAATAGACTTTGCAGCCAGGCGTTCAGTTGCACTTACACAAAAAACCTACCTCTTACTGTTGAAACTTCTTAGGCTGAACCATTTTCATCTGGTTCCCGACAAGAGCTATATCGCCAGTAAAGCAAATTTTCCGCCAAGGCTGTGCATATTCTCATCAGAAGGCGATTCCGGTAAAAACCGCTCGTGTCTTCTGACGGTCATTCCGCCTTGTACTGATTTATACCCGCCCCATTTATCGCTTAAACCTATTTTTCATAATTTTCTTATTAATTTTAAAACTTTTTTTACTTTTCATGATTTGGACATTATACTTAGAATTAGTTCGACATCCGGAATACAAGGGAGAGAAAATCATTGGTTAAAAGTTTACCGCCACGTTCAGAAATATCTATAGAAGAAACATGGAATTTAGAAAGCTTAATGGCAAGTCCTGAAGCATTCGATGCCGCTTTGGAAGAACTTGACCAGGAAACAGCAGCCTATGCCGAGAAGTTCCAAGGCCAGATCACCGACGCCCAGTCGGCATTGGAAGCACTTGAAGCGTATTTGGCAATTGCCGAAAAACTGGTCGCCCCGGGCACTTTTGCAAGCCTGTCCTACAGCACAGACCAAACCGATGCGAAAGCACAGATGCGCACCGGGAAATACAGCGCTTTTTCCGCAAAGATCGGCAGCCGCCTCGCTTTTGTGACGAGCGAACTGCTGGAATTGCCGGAAGACACGCTAAAACAGGCGATGTCAGAATCCAAAGAGTTTGAAGGCTATTTGAAGAAATTACTGCGCAAAAAACCGCATCAATTGCATCCGGCCGCGGAAAAAGCATTGGCTTCCTACTCCTCTGTCTTCCAAGCGCCTTACGAGCTATACAATACGACGAAAATGGTTGATATGGATTTCCCGGATTTTGAAGCAGGCGGCAAATCCTATCCGCTCAGCTATGTGTCGTTCGAAGGTGACTGGGAAGCGGAAACCGATACCGAGCTGCGGCGCGCCGCATTCAAGGCGTTTTCCGATAAGCTGCGCGATTACCAGCACACGACGGCCAAAACTTATGATATGCAATTACAGACCGAAAAAACGACTGCCGATTTGCGCGGTTATGAGGACATTTTCGAGTACCTGCTATTCAACCAGGAAGTCGACCGCACGCTTTATGACCGTCAAATCGATTTGATCCAGACGGAATTGGCGCCCCATATGCGCAAATACGCACGCCTGCTGCAAAAATCGCACGGTTTGGACAAAATGACCTTCGCCGATTTGAAGATTTCCTTGGATCCGGAATACGATCCAGAAATTACAGTCGAGGAATCGAAACAGTATATCAATGAAGCGCTCGGCATCATGGGAACGGATTATTTGAATATGGTGGAACGGTCGTACAATGAACGCTGGATCGATTTTGCCCAGAACAAAGGCAAGTCGACGGGCGCATTTTGCGCAAGCCCTTACGGCGACCATCCGTATATCCTCATTTCCTGGACCGGCCGCATGAACGAAGTATTTGTCCTCGCGCATGAACTCGGTCACGCAGGTCATTTCTATCACGCGAACCGCGAACAGAACCTATTCAACGCGCGCCCTTCGCTGTACTTTATCGAAGCGCCATCGACGATGAACGAAATGCTTGTGGCGAATCATTTGCTGAAGAATTCCGAAGACCCGAAATTCAAGCGCTGGGTCATTTCATCGATTGTCGCCAGAACCTATTACCATAACTTCGTCACCCATTTGCTTGAAGCGGCTTATCAACGCGAAGTGTATAAAAAGATCGATGCCGGAGAAAACGTCAACGCAGGTGTACTCAATGCACTGAAACGCGGCGTACTTGAAGAATTCTGGGGAGACGATGTAGAAGTCACAGAAGGCGCGGAATTGACGTGGATGCGCCAGCCGCATTATTATATGGGCCTTTACCCGTATACCTACAGTGCCGGGCTGACCATCTCCACGCAAGTGTCCAAGCGCATCTTGTCGGAAGGGCAGCCTGCCGTCGATGAATGGATCGACGTATTGAATGCAGGGGGCACGAAAACTCCTGTCGAATTATCCAAGATGGCGGGTGTCGACATCACGACCGAACAGCCACTGCGCGACACGATCGCCTATATAGGCGAATTGATTGATGAACTCGAACGCTTAACTGAAGAAATCGAACAGCAAAATTAATACAAAACAGGCGGCATAAAGGATCTCCCTTTATGCCGCCTGTTTTTATTTCACACGTACGAACCGAATCATTACTTGTTCGATAATGATGGCGATGATGGTGCCTGAAATCAACCCGTTGGATAAAATGGCCGCGACAGCTGAAGGCAGCCCGGCCATGCTTTCTGTCGGGATGAACATCAAACCAACACCTGTCATCAGACCAAAAGCCGCCACTTTATAAGATCGTTTACGATTTGGTTCCGCTTCAAGCGCGTTGAAAGCCATTTCCACCATTTTGGAGAAAATCGCAAAGATGACTGCATAGGCAACCGGAGCCGGCAAAGCGGCGAGCACGGCCATCAATTGAGGAAACAAACTGATGCCCGTGACGATGACGCCGCCAACGATAAACGGGCGCAGTCCTGGAGTCCTTGTTGCACTGACAAACCCAGCCGAACCGGAAATCGGCACAGGGCCAACAGAAGAAAAAAGCCCTGCAAGCAGATGGTTCAGCCCTGAGGCAACCGATGCCTGCTTCATGCGGTCTTCTGACTGGATGGAAAAAGCATTTTTCAGCAAGCTTTCCATCACGTGGACCGAAGCCATCATATTGGCGATGAGCAAGATGGTCAAGAACAAGGTCGTGACCAGCATTCCCCCGTCAAAGACGAGCGGGCCAAAGACCAGCATGTCGGGGAATGTCATCCATGCCCCGTCAGTTCGGGGAATACTTGGCGCTTTGCCGATCGCCCAAAACAACAGCCACCCAAAAGCGATGGATAACAGTACTGAATAACGGCTGATAAAAGCCGAACGGTGGAACATGAAATAGAAAGTGATTAAAATGACAGCGACCGCTGCCAACAGCACCCGCACATCCAATAAATCCCCTTCCGATGAAATACCAAACAGGCCTTTCATGATCGATTCGCTGATCTGCAGCACAAGCAGCAGTAAATAGATAAACGTGACTGTAGGAGTGAAAAATTGTTTCAGCTTATCCACTACACCCGTGACTGCGAAAACAATAAATAGAATGCCGCTATAGAACAAGCCGCTTTGCAGCACTTGCAAAGACTCCTCAGCAGTTGAGTACAAGACGCCGACAAGTCCGGCGTAGACGATAAACACGCCCCACCATAACCCTGCCGGTCCTTCGTTGATTGGCAAGCGGTGGCCGATAAAGGCCTGGATGAGGCTGGCGATACCGAGGACGAAGATGGTGCGCTGTAAGAACAGCGCGGTATCGGCAGTGTCCATGCCGAAGATGTTTGCGATGGCGATGGGGGCTGCAATGGATGAAGCGATGAGAAAAATCGCCCATTGAAAACCGCCCGCTAAATTTTTTGTCATGATGGCAACTCTTTTCATTTAAAGTATTGTTTCAGTATACACGCTCCACTAACGAGAAAAAGCCCTGAAACGTCAGGGCTTTTTGGTCGGCGGGCCGTTTGTGTCTTTCGGCTCTTCCGGTGTATTCGGATGTGCTTGCCGTTCTGCTGTTGCTTGCTCATCAGCATCTTCCCGTGTCTCACCGCGGTCGTAAATCACCGGGTATCCTTGCTCGTTCAATTTTTTGACTTGCTTCCGCGATGCTTTCGTCAACAGGCGGACGATCAGGATCGATAGGATGAAAATGATGACGACCGAGATGATTCCCGGAATATATTCTGATTTATCTTCAGGAAAATAGAGAAAGTCCATAACATTACTACCACCTTTAAACTTCAAGTTTCACTAGTATTATACATGAAGCCGAGCGGCTGTTGCCGCCGGTAAGGTGAACATTTCATGGCAATCGAACAGTATTCGATACCGCTTGTTTTAGGATTTCGTAAGAACGCACACGTTTTTCCTGGTCATAGATATAGGAAACAGCCATCAATTCATCGATTGGCAATGAACCGGCGAAACGGCCGATTTGTTCTCCCAATTGCTCGGCATTCCCTTTGAACGTATAGCGCGCCATCGATTTGACCATCGCTTCTTCTGCATAGCTCCAGCGGCCTTCCATTGTATCTACAGGCGGCATCAATGGATTTTTCGTGCCGCGGACGACGTTCAAGTAAAACTGGTCGCTCGATGTCGAAAGCTGCTCCGCTTCTTCTGCACTTTCGGCCCCGACCACATTCACACAAGCGATGACATACGGTTCTGATAATGTATCGGAAGGCTCGAAGCGGCTGCGATAGATGGCGACTGCCGACTCGAGTTGCTGCGGGGCGAAATGCGCTGCAAACGCATACGGCAATCCGAGCTTCGCAGCGAGCACGGCACTCGATGTGCTTGAGCCTAGAATGAATAACGGTACTTCCGTCTCTACGCCTGGATAGGCTTTCACGGATTCCTGTGCTTCGAGCGGGCCGAGGTAGCGCTGCAATTCTTCGACATCTTCAGGAAATTGGAACGCAGTTTCCTGTGTTGTCCGGCGAAGCGCGCGGGCGGTTTGCATATCCGTTCCCGGTGCGCGCCCAAGACCAAGATTCACGCGTCCGGGATGCATCGTCTCAAGCGTGCCGAATTGTTCGGCGACGACAAGCGGCGTATGGTTCGGCAGCATGATGCCGCCGGAGCCGACTTCGATCGTCTCGGTCGCTTCGAGCACTTTGGAAATGAGAATCGACGTCGCGGAACTCGCGAGCGTCGGTGTATTGTGATGCTCGGACAGCCAGAATCGCTTATAGCCGAACTGCTCGGCATGGCGGGCAAGGTTTTTCATATCTTCGAACGCTTGCACCATCGGAAAGCCTTGGCGTACTGGCACCAGATCCAGAATGGATACTGCAAGCTCTTTTGTTTGTTGTGTCATGTGTCAACTTCCTTTCATCCAATTCGGATGATATAAGGATAGGAGGAAATTCCTTCAAATTCAAACTATCTGCTCTGCCTATAATTGATAGCTTTTGCCGATTTCAGCGAATGATACATCTCCGCTGTAAGTTTTCTTCGCTTCCGCAAGGATTTCGGACAATTCGCCGTACTGCGGCAAATGGGTAAGCAGCAGCTGTTTGGCTGAAGCTTCTGAGGCGAGTTTTCCCGCCTGGTTGCCGCTCATGTGGCCTTGGATGATGCCGAGGTATTTTTCGTATAAATTCGATTCTGCGACGAGCAAGTCAGCGGATTCAGCAAACGGCACGAGTTCGTCTTTCCATGCCGTGTCAGCCGTAAAGACCGCTGTCCGCTCCCCATTCGTGAAGCGCATCGCCAGGCAGTAGACAGGATGGTCCGTTTCGCAGAAGGTCACCTGGAACGGCCCAATATCCAGCGTGTCGTCCGAGTGAATCGCACGCCCTTCCGTAACGCCTTTATAAGACAATGAAGCGAATCCTTCCTTGTCTTTATCATGCGCATAGATCGGCAAAGGCACATTCCATTCCTTCAATTGCATGCCGACCATCGCCGCATGCTGCAAGACGCCAATATCCGCCACGTGGTCGGGGTGGTAATGGCTGATGACGACCGCATCGATGTCTTTCAGTTCCGTATAATTCTGCACCGCTGCAACCACTCCACTGCCGCAGTCGAGCAGGCAGCGGTAGCCGTCCTGTTCGATCAAGTAAGCGCAGGTCGCTTCGTTTTTGTTCGGGTAGCCGCCCCAAATCCCGATTGGCGTAATTTTCATGGTCACCACTCCTCCCGTTTTTCCCCAGTATATCATTTCAACACACGCCGCATAGTTTAAGAGTTTTGGCACGTGGTATATAGGAAGTAAGAAGAAAATATTGGAGGGATTCGTTTTGGTAATTAAACTATCAGTTGAAAACGCGGTACAAGCAAAAGCAGAAATTGAAAAGCTTGAAACACAAGGATTCACGCATGACGACATCTATATTTTCGCTCACGACCCTAAACGCACGAAAGACATCACGAAAGCACTAGATACAGAATCGGTTGGCATGAAAGAACAAGGCTTCCTCGACAGCATGAAAAACATGACTTCTTCACGCGGAGATGAATTGCGCGCGAAATTGGAATCAGCCGGCCTCACAAAACAGGAAGCTGAAGAGTACGAAGAAGTGCTCGACACAGGAAAATTGGTCATTGTGGCCAATAAAGATCATTGATGATCACCTAAAATCCCGCACAGCATAGAGCTGTGCGGGATTTTTTTGTCACCTATTATTTACTTTCCAAAAAATGCTATATCACAAATATTATTTAGCTACATAGCCCTTACTGAATAACTAGTAAAATACTCTTGTTTTCCGAATTAGGTTTGTGAAAACGTTTTAATTTTGCTATATTTGAAAAAGGTTAATTTTCAAATAAGTAAATTTGCACGCTTAATGAGGGGGAGCAAGATGTTTAAAAGTATCAAAATGGGCAGCGCCTTTATCGGCATCATTGTCGGTGCCGGTTTCGCTTCCGGGCAGGAAATCCTGCAGTATTTCACCAGTTTTGGAATGATGGGAACTGTGGCAGCAGTGATCGCCACCGCATTTTTCGCTTATCTCGGGATGAGCTTGACGCGCCTCGGCAGCCGCATGCGTACCACTTCCCACAAAGAAGCCATTTTCGGCATCAGTGGCCGATTGATCGGCACCATCGTCGATTACATCATTATTTTGACTTTATTCGGCGTAGGGGTTGTCATGATCGCTGGAGCCGGTTCGATTTTCTCCCAGCAATTCGGCTGGTCAGCTGCTCTGGGCAGCACGGTCATGGCCGCCTTGATCATCTTGACGATCATGTTGAATGTCCAAAAAGTCATCAACATCATCGGGAGCATCACGCCGTTCCTGATTCTGTCAGTCATCGCACTCGCTGCCTATAGCCTAGTGACGATGGACGGTTCGTTTTCAGCGCTTGAGTCCATCGCCAAAGAACAGGAATCTGCGGTTGCAAACTGGTGGTTGTCTGCGATCAACTACGTCTCCTTCAACATCGCGGTCGGCGCATCGATGGCCATCGTCATGGGCGGGACGGAAAAAGATGAAAAGATTGCGGCACGCGGCGGATTGATCGGCGGGCTTGGGCTTGGTATCCTGATCATCTTGAGCCATCTGGCGATTTTCTCGAAAGTCGATGTCGTCGGCACGGCAGAAATGCCGATGCTGCAAATCGCAGATGATTTGTCGCCTGCCCTCGGCGTCTTCATGTCGGTCATTTTGTTCGGCATGATCTATAACACCGGCGTCAGCATGCTGTTTTCGTTCTCCGCACGCTTCGTGCCGATGGGGACAGCAAAATTCCGTACGTTCGTCATCATCGTCGGAGTCATCGCTTACGTCCTGAGCTTTGTCGGGTTCACAAAACTCGTCAGCATGTTCTATCCGGTTGTCGGATACTTAGGTTTGTTCCTCGTCGGCGCATTGATCTATGCCGATATCAAGAAACCGAAACGACAAGAAACACGCGCAGAAAAAATCAGACACCAAAGCACATGATTGTGCTTTAACATTTAGTGTGTTGAAGAAGTCTATGACCACTGTAATTTAAAACATAGATCATTTTTCACATTCAATACTCAATGATCTTTCTAAGTATTTGGAGAAGCGTTCGCTCGACTCCAGTGGTAAAGCGAGACGACCGAGACCCCGCAAGGCGCAAAGCGACTGAGGAGGCTTGGGCGCGAGCCCACGGTAAGCGAGCGATAAGCTTCGGAAAATACGATTTCTTATCTTTCTCAAAAAGCTAATACCAAAGCACATGATTGTGCTTTGGTGTTTTTTTCATGGTACCGTTACTATAATGTTTTTTCAGTAAACGGAACGGAGGAATAGACGATGAGCGAAATCATTCAATTGAACGGCCGCCGAATCGAAACAGATCAGCTTGAGCTTCGCAGCTTAACGGACGGCCGCAGACAGATCTCGTGTGACTTCAAAGTGACAAGCGATGCCTACCATGACATTGCCGTATTATTATATGAGATGAATTTCCGCGTCGCTTTGCCGGCTAAAGGCCAGGAATTCGACGCTGCCATTTCCAATTATTTCACCGATACGACCAATCTCTATAAAGGCAATGAAGTAGCGGACTATCACCTGGAACTGACCGAACTCGCATCCATTAAAAAATAAGCACAAGAAAAGCGTATGGAGAAAAAATCTCCATACGCTTTATCATTTTCGCTTGAAACGGCTGCCTGTGTTTTTGCTGCGCAAACGCGCCATCAGCTCTTCAGCTTTATCCATACGCTCATTCGCCTGCGTAAGATCTGCTTCGATATCCACGACCCGGCCGTCTTCGATGCTCAGCGTGAACCACATCCCCTGCCTGCTGCCTTCCGGCAAATAGCGCAGTGGCACATGGAATTCACGCCCGGCTTGTTCTGCGATGATGACGGCCACGCCGCCGTCTTCAAAACGATCCAATACCCCTCTCATCCGCTCACTCCCCTACACAAGCTAGTCCCTGTTCTTTCAATCCGGCGAGTTTTCCTTCGCCAATGCCGCTGACACGCGTCAGTTCATCAAGCGTTTCAAACGGACGCTCATCGATGATCGCTTCCGCCAATGCTTCTCCGATTCCTGTCAGCTCCGACAGCTCCGCAGTTGAGGCTCCATTGATGTCCACACAGCGGTTGCTGCCTTCTTTGGCGATGCCTTCCCGGTCAGTTTCGACGCTATATTCCTGTCCATCCGTCTCGACGACGATTGTGCCATTGACGTCAGTGCCATACACTTCCGCCCCTTCATTTTCCACTGATGCCAGCACTTCAGCGTAAGGATGTCCATATGGATTATCAATGCCCGCACTGTAAATCGCCACATCAGGTTCGACTGCCTGTAAAAATTCCAAGTCCGTGGACGTATTGGAGCCATGATGGCCCATCAACAAAATATCCGCTTCCAGCGGCAAGTTGCTGGCGACCATTTCCTGCTCCGCCTGGATATCGGCATCGCCTGTAAAGATGAATGCTGTCTCCCCGTAACTGATGCGGAACGACAGCGAATCGCCATTTGTATCGCCGCTCAATTCTTCGGGATGGAGTACTTCGATTTCCAGCAACCCGATTTCGTATTCGTCCCCGCGCCGCGGTTCTTCATATGGGATTCCGGCTTCATCGACTGCTTCGAGCGTCCGGATAAATGTATTGGAGGAACTCGGGTTTCCCGACATCCACACTTCCCCGACTTCGTAAGTCTCGATGACACGCGCCAATTGGCCGATATGGTCGGCATCCGGATGGGTCCCGACCGCGATATCGATTTTTTCGACTTCCAGTTTGTCCAGATACATCAGCACATCACTAGCGTTCCAATCGCCGGCATCGATCAGCATCGAATAGCCGTCCCATTCCAGATAGGCAGCGGACCCTTGGCCGACATCGATATAATGGACAGCAAGCCCGCCTGGTTGTTCCGGCGCGGCTTTTTGCTCCGGTTCCGCCGGTTTCGGGTTAGCCGGTTCGCCAAGCGGGACGCAGCCCACTAAACCCAGCAATAAAACGGCGAGCCACATTAGCTTTTGCATGTTTTCCACCTCTTACCCGAATTTTACCACAGCTCACGAAAAACACGGAAACTCCATATAAAAAAGCACGGGATATCCCCGTGCTTTCACGTCGACATATAGTCGCCGCCGTTCATATGCAAAAATTGCCCGGTCATATAGGAATTTTGCGGATCTGCCAAGAACACATAGGCTTTCACGAGTTCATATGGCTGCCCTGGGCGCCCCGCCGGCACGTCTTCTCCAAAATCGGATGCGACGTCCGGGTTCAGATCCCCGAAAGTCTTCGTGATGAGCGGCGTCCATATGGGGCCCGGCGCGATGCCGTTGACCGCAATTTCCTCGCGGACGAGCCGTCTTGCCAAGGAACGGGTCATCGCGACCATCGCCCCATTTGCCCCCGAATAGTCGATGAGATCCGAATGCCCCCGGTAAGCATTGATGGAAGCTGTGTTGATGATGCGTGATCCCTTTTTCAAATGAGGCAAAGCTGCGCGCACCAAGTAAAACATCGCAAACGCCTTGATCTCGAAGGTTTTCAGCATTTGCTCATCGCTGATATCGAGCGGCGAAGTTTGCGGGTATTGGAACCCGGCGTTGTTGACGACGATATCCACCGCGCCAAATTCATCGAGCGCAAAGTTCACGAGCGCATCGCAATTTTCGGATTTTCCAAGGTCTCCTCCTAAAGCACGTCCTTCGCCGCCGTAAGATTGGATGATCTCCAAGGTTTTTTCGGCGCCTTCTTCGTCATCAAGATAGCCAATGACCACACGCGCCCCTTCTTTTGCATAGGCGATCGCGACCGCTTGCCCGATGCCGCTGCTGGCACCGGTGACAATCGCCACTTTCCCTTCCAACGCGCCGCTCGCTTTGTAATCAGCCAGATCGGTATTATCGAAACTTGCTTGTGCCATTGCTCATCCTCCTGCCGGTTTCAGTTAGTCGGAACTTTCGACAATCCCCATACTTCTTCGGAATACTGCTGGATCGTCCGGTCGCTTGAGAAAATGCCGGAAGCGGCGATATTCCTTACGCACATGCTCGCCCATTCGACAGGATGCTCGTATGCATCGAGCACACGGTCATGCGTCTTTGCATAGTCCGCTAAGTCCTTCAGGACGAAAAACGGGTCTCCGTGTTCTGTCAATTGGCGTACGATGAAATCGGAATTATGGGGGCCATCCGACCATTCTCCACGCGCCAATTCTTCAATGGTTTCGCGGATAGACGGGTCTTGTTCGATGATGTCTTTCGGATTATAGCTTTTGTCATGCTCGAAACGCATGACTTCTTCTGAACTCATGCCGAAGACGAAAGCGTTTTGTTCGCCGACTGCGTCAAAGATCTCGACGTTCGCCCCATCATAGGTCCCGAGGGTCAACGCGCCGTTCATCATGAATTTCATATTGCCCGTGCCTGATGCTTCTTTGGAAGCCGTAGAGATCTGTTCGCTGATGTCCGCTGCCGGAATCAGGAACTCTGCGTGGCTGACGTTATAGTCCTCGACGAACACAACGTGCAGATGGCGCCTGGCGACCGGATCATTATTGACACGCTCGGCTACCGTATTGATCAGCTTGATCACTTGTTTGGCAAAATGATAGCTCGGTGCGGATTTTCCGCCGAACAGGAAGGTCCTTGGATACGGCCGATAATTCGGGTCGCTTTTAATGCGCTTGTATAACTGTTGGACATGCAATATATTCATCAGTTGTCGCTTGTAACCGTGGATTCGTTTGATGTGGATATCAAAAATCGAATCGGGGTCAACGATAGTATTGTGCTCTCGTTCGAGGTGATGTATCAAATGCTCTTTTTTCAGCTTTTTGATCGCTTGGAATGCTTCCAAAAATGGCCGGCTGTCCGCCAGATACGCGAGTTCACTTAATTGTTCAGGCCGTTGGATCCAATCAGGGCCGATGTGTTCGGTAATGAGTGAGGACAACTCCGGATTTGCCGCAAGCAGCCAGCGGCGATGCGTGATCCCGTTGGTTTTGTTGTGGAATTTATGCGGGAAGTATTCATTCAGTTCTTTCATTTCGCGTTTTTTCAGGATTTCGGTATGGAGCTTTGCTACCCCGTTCACTTTATAGCTGCCCACGACTGCCAAGACGGCCATTTTCACGACGCCTCCGTCGATGATCGACAGTTTGTGGATCGCCTGTTCATCCAATTCCTTCGATTCCCATTCGGCCCTGAAACGGCGGTCGATTTCTTCAATGATCTCGTAAACGCGCGGCAATAGCTGGCGCAGCAGTCGGCTTTCCCATTTTTCCATCGCTTCTTCCAAAATCGTGTGATTCGTATAGGAAATAGTCCGCGTCGTCAACGACCAAGCTGTATCCCAATCCAGCTCATAATCATCCATCAAGATCCGCATCAATTCCGGAACGGATAAAGCAGGGTGTGTATCATTGATTTGAATCGCCACTTTTTCAGGCAGTTCTTCAATATCGAAGTTACGTGTCGCGAGGATCGTGCGGATAGAGGCGCTGCACAGGAAGTATTGCTGTTTTAGACGCAGCAGCTTCCCGCTATCAAGTGCGTCATCCGGGTAAAGACGGTCGGATATTTTAGCGGTCTCGAGTTCATTCACCAAATAACCGAGCCCATAAGGCAACGGCTGGTCGGACGGTTCCGCCTGCCAGAGCCTGAGCGTGTTGATCGTGCCGCCCTTTGCCCCGACAATCGGCATATCGTATGGCACGGCTTTGACCCACACCGCATTCTTCAGTTCCGTAC
Source organism: Planococcus citreus (assembly GCF_003664125.1). Classification (GTDB taxonomy): domain Bacteria; phylum Bacillota; class Bacilli; order Bacillales_A; family Planococcaceae; genus Planococcus; species Planococcus citreus. Next base: position 167,657 of record NZ_RCCP01000004.1, on the reverse strand, counting down.
GGACGCCTTGCTCTTCGACAGTCATGCTGGCTTCCCCATAAAACGGGATATCGAGTGCAAGGTCTTCCCTGCGTACTTCAATGCCTTGCCCTTCTTTAATCCAATTGGTCGGCAATTCCACTTGAAAGCCTTTGATAAAATGCTGTGTGAACAAACCACCGCGATAGCGGATCCCGCAGCCATGCCCGGGCAAGCCAAGCGAAGCGAGTGAATCCAGGAAACACGCAGCCAAACGCCCGAGCCCGCCGTTTCCAAGCCCCGGTTCCTGTTCGAGCTCTTCGATTTCCGATAGTTTATAGCCGAGTTCGCCGAGCGCTTCTTCTACCATATTGTAAGCACCCAAATTGTGGAGGTTTTGCCCGAGCAAGCGGCCAAGCAGGAATTCGATCGACAGATAATACAATTGCTTATCGCCGCTATCCCGATTGGCTGCTTGCTGCTTGTCCCATTCCTGCAGGACTTGTTCACAAACCATTTTCCCTAATACGTTATAGGCTGTGCCTTCTGTTTTATCCCCATTTTCCACTGTTAATCGCCGGTTGAATTCTTCTTTGAATTGCTCCTTGGAGTAAAACATTCTCAACACACCCTTCAGTTTAAGCTCGTATATAATTTCTCGTATTCTTTCGCCGAACGCGACCATGACGAATCTCTCGCCATGCCGTTATGGATCAACGCATTCCAATGGTCCGGCTTGTCATAGAAGGATAAGGCGCGCGATGAGGCTTCATCGAAATGAATGCCGGCTTTGAAATCGCTTAGGAAGCCCGTTCCTGTCTTATCATCTTCATTATATTCATCTACCGTATCACGCAAGCCGCCCGTCCGGTTCGCAACCGGAACCGTGCCATAGCGCATTGAAATCAATTGGCTCAAGCCGCACGGTTCAAAATGCGAAGGCATGAGGAAGATATCCGCGCCTGCGTATAATTGATGGGCAAACGCTTCATCGAAGCCCAGATGGACGGAGACTTTCCCCGCATAATCCACTTCAAGGCGTTGGAAAAACTCTTCGAAATGCGTTTCTCCTGAACCGAGCAGCACAAACTGGACATCGCCTTCCAAAAACTCAGGCAAGCTTTGTTCGAGCACATCGATCCCTTTCTGCCCCGAAAGCCGCGACACCATTGTCAATAATGGAATATCCGGCTGTTCTGGCAAGCCGCAGCGTTTTTGGATGGCGCGCTTGTTCGCTTGTTTCCCCTGCAAATCCTCTGCGCTAAAAGTCTGTGTGATGTGTTCATCGGTTTTCGGGTTATAGGCTTCCGTATCGATGCCATTCAATATGCCATGCAAATCCGCTTGCCGTTCAATAAGCAGATTTTCCAAATGTTCCCCGTAAGCTTCGGTTAAGATTTCATCGCGGTAGTTCGGGCTGACAGTCGTCAATTTATCGGCATACAGCATACCGGTTTTCAAAGAATTGAAGTTTTCGAGCCATGCAACTTGGCCGTTTTCGTAAAATTTTTCGTCCATCCGGTACTGCTCCAAAAATACTTCTTTCGGAAAGTTTCCCTGAAACTGGATATTGTGGATGGTCAGGACGGTTTTCACGCGACCGGACAGCTGCTGGTATTGCGGATCTTCCTTCAATAAAAATGGCAGAACAGCCGTATGCCAATCATGAACATGCAGAACATCTGGAGCTGTATCAGAACGCGTCAGGAAATCCAGGACCGCCCGGCTGAAAAAGGCGTAGCGCTCGGCATCGTCCGGACCGTAAATGCTGTCCCGTTCAAAATAAGAATCATTTTCCAAAAACAGGAATCTGACACCGTGCACATTCAGTTCGTACATTGCATAGTTTTTCTCTTCGCCTTTAAATTCCAAGGAATGTTCTTCCGTTTTCTGGAATTGCTGCTGGTAGCGTTCGTGAATCAAACTGTATTTCGGGATGATGACCTGCACCTCGTGTCCGAGGCGGGCCAATTCCTGCGGCAACGCGCCGATTACATCAGCCAGGCCCCCCGCTTTAGCAAAAGGGGCGCATTCCGCGGCGGCCATCACAATCTTCATTGGGAATCCTCCTTTGTGACCCGTTCGCCTTTTCTAAGGACAATCGGCCGGTCAGCTGTGCCGATCAACTTCACGCCTTTTTCGATATAGACATCTTTGTCCGCAATGACATAAGCGAGCTCGCAATTTTCCTCGATTGTGCATTTCTGCATAATGATGCAGCTATCCAAACTCGCATTGATACCGATTGTGACCGCCCGGCTGATGATGCTGTTTTTGACATTGCCCAGGATCGTGCTGCCGTTTGCCATCATCGAGTTCGATACGTTCGATCCGTCCAGATAACGGGTCGGCGGCTCGTCTTTCACTTTCGTATAAATCGGTGCTTGAGGCAAAAACAGCAATCTGCGGTTGTTCTCGTCCAATAATCCGAGCGATTCTTTAAAATATTGCTGGATCGAGTCGATGATGGCGAAATACCCTTTATATTCATAAACGCCATATGAATAGGGCGCTTTTTTCAAGTTCACTAAATCTTCGACGCTAAGAATGCGCTTTTCCCGATAGGAACGGATCAATTCAAGCATCAACCTGCGCGACAGGATATACGATTTCAAAGAACCGCTCGCACCGACCGCTTCCGTGATGTCCTTTCCGGATGCCAGGTGATGGGCAAGCATTTCTTTATAATCCAATTGCCCCGCGACAAAACTACTCGTGACCACCACATGCGTTTGGCGGCTCTTTTCAAAAAACTGGAGATGCTCTTCAAAGTCACGGAATGAACCGACTGTCGCGATGCCCCCGTTTTGATGGGTGGTCGGAAGGAAGAACAAGCCTTCTTTACGTCGATCCAGATCCCAGCTTTTCCCGACGCCGATATGGTCAATCAGCGACCCAAAGGGCTGCGAAGCGAAAATGCCGACGGAGTTGATATCCGCATTCACCAAATTCGACAAAGCGAAATCGATCAGGCGGTATCTTCCTGCGAACGGAATCGAGGAGACCGATCGATGAATGGTCAGGTCTTGGAGCCCCGCTACTTTTACAGATGCGTCCACTGCGGCCATCAAAGTCATTGCTGCCCACTCTCCTTCCCTGAATCGATTAAGTCTTGCGTTAACAGCGTGATGCCCGCTGCCGGTTCGAGCAGCCGGTAATTTTCCGGAACCGTCACGTCTGGTGGAACGATGACCCGGCTCAAATGGGCCCCTTGCCCGATTTTCGTGCCGCTCATGACGACGCTATCTTCTACAACCGCTTCTTTCTCTACCAGGACATTCTGGAAAATGACCGAATGCTTGACCGTCCCGCTAATGACACAGCCTTCATTGACCATCGAACCTTGTACACGCCCGGTTTTCGTGATGACTTGTGGCGGCAACTGGGGATTCGATGAATAAATCCGCCAGGCCGGATCGTGCAGCACGAGCCCTGCCGAGGGATCAAGCAAATCCATATTCGCCTCCCATAGACTGTCGACCGTCCCTACATCTTTCCAATATCCCTTGAACGGATACGCCACCATTTTTTGTTGGTCTTTTAGCATTTTCGGCAAGATATCTTTTCCGAAGTCATGGGTGGATTCTTCAATATTATTGTCTTCCTCTAAATAACGCTCCAGTTTTTCCCAATCGAAAACATACACGCCCATGGAAGCCAGGTTGCTTTTCGGTTTTTCGGGTTTTTCGTCGAACTCAACGATGTTCATGTCTTCATCGGTGTTGACGATGCCGAAACGGCTCGCCTCTTCCCATGGCACTTCCAACACAGAAACCGTGACATCCGCCTGTTTTTCTTTATGGTATTCCACGAGTTTTTCATAGTCCATCTTGTAAATATGGTCGCCTGATAAAATCACGACATAATCAGGTTCGCAGCTGGTCAGGAAATTGATGTTCTGGTAAATCGCGCTGGCTGTGCCGGCATACCATTTGATGCCGTCGATTTCGGCATAAGGCGGCAGCATCGTCACCCCGCCTTGATGGCGATCCAAATCCCAAGGCGTACCGAGCCCGATGTAGCGGTGGAGCGCATGCGGCTGATACTGCGTGAGGACACCGACTGTGCTGATACCCGAATTGGTGCAATTCGACAAAGGGAAATCGATGATCCGGTATTTCCCGCCGTAAGGAATGGCGGGTTTCGCAATATCGTACGTCAATGATTTCAAGCGGCTTCCTTGTCCGCCTGCGAGAAGCATAGCAACTACTTTTTCATTCACAATAAGTCACTCCCATCTTTTCTTTTTTTCCAGATGCTCATCGTGAACGGCGGCAAGTCAAGCTTCAATGAGAAAGGCTGATTGTCGCACGGAACATCGAGCGTTTTTGCCGCCTGCTGCAACTCTGCAGCCGTGCCGCCAAATTTTGCTGAATTGGTGGAGAAAATTTCTTCATAGAAGCCTTTGCGCGGTGCTCCCACATGAAAGCTTTCATAATGATGCTCAGAGAAGTTGCACAGCACGAGGCATTCGTCTTCCGGCAAAAATCCCCTGCGGATAAAGGTCGCCACGCTTTGTTCATGGTTGTCGGCATCGAGCCACATAAAGCCATCGCGTTCATCATCGAGTTCAAAAAACGCTTTTTCGCTCCGGTAGAATGCCAGCAATTCCTTCATGAAGTCAGCGACCCCTTTATGTTGCGGATCTTCGAGCGATGCCCAGTCGAGTTCGGGCTGGAATTCCCATTCCTCGAAGTGGCCAAACTCTTGGCCCATGAACAATAATTTTTTGCCGGGATGCGCCATCCAAAATCCGAACAGCAAACGCAATTGGAGGAAACGCTCTTCCCTTGTGCCCGGCAGCTTGTTGAGCAGGGATTTTCGCCCATCCGCTACAGTGTCGTGGGAAAAAATCACTTGGTAGCGCTCTTCATATTGATACACCATCGAAAAATTCATTTTCCCATGGGCTTTCGACCGTTCTGCCGGCGGCGTTTTCATATACTCGAGCGTGTCATGCATCCAGCCGAAATTCCATTTATAGTCAAAGCCGACACCGCCGGATTCGACCGGGTGGGTCACTTTCGGATAATGCCAGGCATCTTCTGCAATCAACAATTTCTCCGGATAATGGAGCTTCAAACTAGCCGTCAACTTCCTGAGGAAATCCGCCCCTTCCGCATTGTGCGGACGCTCTTTGATGTTCGGGATGAACAATAGGTTGACGAGCGCATCCATCCGGTAGCCATCGAACTTGAATTCCTCCAGCCAATAATGGGCACTCGACAAGATGAAGCTCACCACTTCGCCTTTGTTGATGTCAAAGTTCAACGTGCCCCAATCCGGATTCATCCGGCGCTCTTCCCGCGCTTCTTCGTAAAGCAGCTGGCCATTGAAATTCGCCAATCCGTGCTGATCGACGCAAAAATGGCCGGGGACCCAGTCCAAGAACAAGCCAAGGCCATGCTCTGTGCAGGATGTGACAAAATATTTTAAGTCTTCAGCTGTTCCGTAACGTCCTGTCGGCGAAAAATAACCCGTTGTCTGGTAGCCCCAAGATTCATCAAGCGGATGCTCGGTAATCGGCAAAATTTGAATATGCGTGAAGCCCATCTCGATGACATACGGAATCAACTGATCTGCAATTTCACGGTACGTATAAAATTCCCCATTTTCTTTGCGCCGCCAAGTGCCGAGATGCACTTCGTAGATGGCCATCGCCCGTTCCAGATGCTTATCGTTGATCGTTTGCTTGCGTTTCAGGACCTCCAACGGCCAAGCGTACTCCCCAGGACCCGAGACGATTGATTTGGTGAATGGCCGTTTCTCGCTTTGCCGTGCATACGGGTCCGATTTCCACAGCACTTCGCCTCTTGGCGTCCGAAGCGCATATTCATAGAGACGGCCTTCCAAATTTTCCGGGATGCTCACCCCCCATATACTCGCGTCATGCGGATGCCGCTCTAACGGATAAGTGGATGTGTCTTCCGTATCGGGATTCACGCAGACTACGTCGATGCCTTCAATCTCAGGGGCCCAAACCGAAAATGTCGTTTCTTCCCCAAATGCATGTGCGCCGAAATACAAATAGCCATCGACCATCTGTCCTTCATGAAAAGCTTGCAGCCGTTCTTTCGTCCATGTGTTCAACAAAAATTCCATGCAGCGCCTCCTTTTGGCCAAAACCAAGTTTAGTTTCTATTCTACATTTGAAATGTAAAGTCCTTGTTAAGATGCCGATGACTGCCAAGAAATTCCACAAACGGCTGGAATGTCGCAATGTCTTCATATTTTTCCCGATCTAACGGCTTGTCGTCAGGCGCGGTTTGGAATAGGCTAAAGACAGACCAGCTTCAACATAGAAAGGACGCGAAATTTTTGCGAGCCCAAACTTATTTACTGAGCTTCTTACTAATTGCCATCTTGTTTTTGGCTGCCTGTGGCCAAGGCATTGACGACCCATTGAATTGGGAAACAGAAGAATTCACATTCACTGACCATAATAATGAAGATTTCGGATCTAGCGACCTCGAAGGAAAAGTCTGGCTGGCCGATTTTGTCTTCACCAATTGCACCACTGTCTGCCTGCCGATGATGGCGAATATGAAAGGCGTCCAGGAAGAACTTCAAGCGCAAGGGCTTGATGTCGAAATCGTTTCATTCAGCGTAGACCCGACCGTCGACACCCCAGAAACCTTGAAATCTTATGCGGAAAACTACGATGTCGATTTAACCAGCTGGCATCTGCTGACGGGCTACTCCCAGGAAGAGATCGCCGACTTTGCGCTTGAAAACTTCAAGGCGATTGCCCAGAAGCCGCAAGATGACGATCAAGTGATCCATGGCACTTCGTTTTATTTGATCGACCACGAAGGCGTCATCATGAAAGACTATGATGGCCTGAACCCCCCGGTTGAAGATATCGTCCGCGATGCGGAGATTCTCGTCGAGGAGGCGGGAGGATGAAACGCAAACCGCTCGTCATAGTTGCTGTAGTCGTGCTCATTGCTGCTGCGGCTGCCTGGTTTTTCATGCCCCAGGAAAACGAACCTTCCACACAAAGCCGGATTGTGCTTGAACATACGCATCGCACGTTTATCGCACCGTCCTGCTTCGAACAATCCGACCCGACGAATTTTCTGGAAGAATCGACGCTTGGCCATGCACAGGAATTGAATTACCCGCCGCATTCCGAATGTACGGAAAAAGCGTTCGAAAGCAATAACGACAGCCCGGCAGTCCGGTTATTGAAAGAACTAGGGCTGATGGAAAAAACGCAAACCGATTGGTGAATGGGCAGGGCTTCGGCTCTGTCTTTTGTTATTTCAGCAAGCGTACACAGACGGGAGCGACCGTGTCGACACTATCCGCTGTCTCGCCTGGCATCCCGTCTTCGCCGATTTTCTTGACGGCGATCGTTCCCGACTCTTCATGAGCGATGACAATCCACGGGCTATTAGGCACCAATGTGAAATGGCGCGGCCCCGCTCCTCCGGCATCCGCATGGCCAACCGATTCCAGTAAGCCTTCCGCAACCTGGAACACGGCTATGCTGTCATGGCCTCGATTTGAAACATAGACAAAGCGCCCGTCTCCCGATACGGCAATTTCAGCGGAAGTATTAGTTCCTGTGAAATGTTCCGGCAGTGCTGAAATGTTCTGTACCTCTTTCAAGCCCTTGCCTTCTAGCGTATAAACGGAAACGGTCGAATCGAGTTCATTCACGCCGTAAGCGAAATCATCGGATGGATGAAACGCCAGATGCCTTGGCCCTGCACCAGGTGCCGTCTTGGTCACAGCTTCCTGCTCAAGCTTTCCTGAATGAAGGTCAAGACGGTAGCGGACAATTGCGTCCATTCCGAGATCGGAGACGAAAAAGCGATTCGTTCCCGGCAACTGAAAAGCCGAATGCGGATGGGCGGCATCTTGCCGATCCGCATTCGCCCCGCTTCCTTTATGGCGCTTGGAATCGGTCATTTCACCAATCGACCCGTCCGCAGAAAGCGGATGAACCGTGACGTGCGCCCCGGAATACGTGGCGGAAACCGCCCATTGTCCGTCTTCATCGATCGTGATATGGGCTGGATGGTCGCCCCCCGCTTTTTGGCGGTTCAGTTCTTGAATCAAGCCTTTTTGGGGATTTAGCCAATAGGCAACCACTTCTCCGTCGCCTGTTTCACTGACCGCGACAAAGCTGGTGCCATTTGGATGGACCGCCAGGAATGAAGGGCGCTCCACTCCCGCCACCTCTGCTTGTTTTGTCAATTTTCCTGTAGCAGATTCTAATTCCCAAAGCGTGATACCCGCCTGTTCAGCAGTCGCATAGGATCCGCTTAATATGTATGTGCTGCTCATCCTATCCCTCCTTTTTTTCTCTACCCTTTATCTTCATCAAGCTGCGGTGGAAAGTTCTTTATATTTTCACTTCCCTCTTTCAATTCGCCGATGCAGTGCGGTAAAGTGGTGAAGTGGAAACTTACATTATTTAAAACAGAAAGAGAGTGGTTGCGTTGAATTTCCCTTTGTCCGTCCGTGAGAAAAGCATCGTCTGCACAGGTTTTATGGGAGCCGGAAAAACGACAGTCGGCAAATTATTGGCACGCCGGCTTTACCGCGATTTTATTGACATCGATGAAGAAATCGAAAAGGCATTCGGCTTGCCGATCCCGGAAATTTTTAAGGCCTACGGGGAAAAAGCGTTTCGCGACAAAGAGCGGGAACTGATCCAGTCGTTTGGCAGCCAGCCCTTGCTCGTGATTTCTGTCGGGGGCGGCGCTTTTCTAAAGGAAGAAAACCGTAATCATTGCCTGGCCAACTGCACCGTCCTGTATTTCGATATTTCTTGGGATTCCTGGAAAGAACGCATTCATGTGCTGACAGAAACGCGTCCGCTCCTTAAAGATAAGACCTTACAAGAGATGGAGCAGCTTTTCCGCGAGCGCCAATCGATTTATGCAGCCAACCACTCAGAGTTTCAAGTCGATGATTTTGAAGCCGTGGAAGCTGCCGAGTATTTGGCCGATTCGTTGAAAATGTCCTGGGATATCCATGCGCCGCAAGCTTAATAGATGCACAAAAACCCGCCATTCATCACTTGAATGGCGGGTTTCCTATTATCCATATTGCGCTTTCGCAAGGTCGAATAAGCCCGCTTTTTTCAAATAGCTTTCCGGTGCCAAGAACGTCACGGTGACCACGCCTGGATGGCGGCCGATTTCGATTGATCCGGTCACCGTGGCACGGTTCATAATTTCTGGCACTGTGACACCGAACAAATCCGCAGCACGCTGCATGCCATTTTCCGTTGCATCGTTCAAGGTCGGCCCTGATCCGACAAATGACACCGGCAGCGAATCTTCCAGCTTTTCTACGCCAAAACGTTCAGCGAGTTTTTGGGCGGATGCTTTTTCCGCTTCCGTGAACGGCTTTGCGGTATAGGGTAGATCTTCGACGTTCGGGAACAGGATGGGCCCAGCGTTTCCAAGCCCTTTCAACACATGTACCTGCAAATGGCTGATACCCGATACATCGGAAGTATGCCCTGCAATTTCACCGTCTCCTTGCATGGCGTGCATATCTCCCAAATAGACACCGCCGCCTTTCACTTTGACCGGGCATACGAGAACTGCGCCGGCGCGCACGCGGCTGATGTCCATATGGCCATCTGTCCGGTGCGTTTCGAGCTCTTCCTGCGTGCTCGTGTATTCATGAGGCGCCCCGACAAGAAACGACCCAAAATCACCCGCATTGTGCGAGTCGGGCGTCGGGCGGGAGGGTGTCGTGCCGAGCTGTCCGAGAAACGGGCGCATGCGCGCGATCGTACCGACCAAATCATGCGGTGCAAATGTGACCACAGGGTTTTGCACCGAATGTTCAGGAGTTTTCATGTATTCTTTGCCGTCTTGCGCAATGGTTTCTGCTGCTTGTTTTGACACCGTAATGCCGACATCGCCTTTGTCGCTGAACGTCATCGTGTAGCCGTGCGTAAATTCAAACGGGCTGACGTCTTCACCGCAATTGGCACAGCGGATCGCACCGCTGCCAACGCCCTTAATCACCGTTTCGGGATACAATGTCCCACAGCCCGGACATTTCACTGCCACAAACGGATCGCCCAGAAAGCGCCCTTCGATCGGCTTGTCATTTCCGGAAGCCGTAGCAAGTGAAGTCACTTCCACCGACTTGATGCGGATCACGATCGCATCGCCTGGCTCTGCACCTTCAACGTAAACCGGCTGCGTCACTTCATGGCCGCCCCGGATGCACGGCGTGATCATCGGCCCCCAGCATCCCGGCGCGGTGTGGGCAATAATGTGCCCGCCGTCCTTCACAGGGCCGAGCATTTCCTTGTCAGGATCGAGCACTCCATTGACATAACGGTTGACCAATAAGGTATCGACAGCATTCTCGGACATTAGACAGCCTCCCTTTTCTATATTTTCTAAATTATATGACAAAAGGGATCTACTTTCAATTAAGACCCAAAAATGCCCGAAGAACCGTTAAGCTCTTCGGGCATTTTTTTTAACTCCAGAAATACAGTAAAGTCTGGACGAATAATTGGATCATGATATAGAAAGCAATGGCGAATTTTAAATTGAAGCGCAAGCCATTGCGGATGCCACTCAACCCGTTGACGCTGCTTAAGATGATCACCGGCATGACAAACGGCGACAGGATGATCGAGATGACGCTACCTGAGGTCACCGCAAGCACGATTAGTTCAGGCGGAAACGGCAGCACCGCCGATTCCAATACCCCTGTCACGAGAACGATGACCGGCAGCGGCCCGAGCCCGATAAAGCCCAAGAAGATGACGATAAACGGAATCAGGAACAACAAATTCAAAAACGGCACATGGCCGGTCAAATAATTCATCGCCCCGATGACGTAATCGCCGACTGCGGATTGATTGAGCGCATAAATGAGCAAGCCAGCAGCGAGCAGGATGCTGAACTGTTGGGCTTGCCTCGATACACCTTCTCTATAATAAATCGCCGCTTCCCGTGCATAGCTTCCTGTCCGTCTCTTGAGCAGGAAGTACAGAAAGGTCCAGACAAGAATGACCAGCGGGATGACGACAAGAAAGTCAGCGCCCGTCCATTCGTGGAGGATGAAGATCGTGCCGAACAGCGAGATGAACAGAAAAGCGAATTCGGCTACGTCTTTGTTCCAGCTGCCGGCATTTCGGGAGTTCGCCACCGCCTTATCGATTTCATTCGTCAGCACGGCCGAGAAATCCTTGCCGTAGCGTTTCTCATCCGCCGTCGCAAAGGCCACAGACAGCAAGGTCCCGGCAATGGCTGCGCCGAGGCCGAGCAGCATCGACTTCCATAACACCGCATCCATTGCGCCCACCGCGAAGATGAAGCTCGGAATGCTGATGACCCACATGGTCGACAAGGCGAAGCCGCGTAGAATCGCAGTGCCCTTGTAATTTTCCCATGCTTCATCTTTATGGTCTTTCAAAAATGAATCGATGAACCTGTACATCATCGGCACGACCCCGAACAACAAGAAATGCGAGATGATCTGCGTCATCCCCATCAGTCCTGCGTAAAAAGTTTGGCTCTTGTTCAGCCATTTGTTGCCGAAGCTCATGATCTCTTCTATGTAAGGCTCTTCCCTGAGCACCCAGCTGATCATCGGAACGATCAGCAATAAGGCGATCAGGCTTTTCATCTGGACGAACGCTGACGCCAGATCCTGCCAGAAATTCTGGCTCGTCGCCGCCAGCACACCGATTGCGGTGACCGCGAGGAATGTCTGCAGCTGCAACTTGCGGAGCGGCAACACGCCGAACGCAAACACCAAACTGAATAAGCCGGCAATCGGCAGCATCGCCTCGGTCCAAGAATTGGCATAAAAATACTGGGTGAAATGAAGAACGGCATATATAAGTACAGATAGAGTGAATCCTTTTTTCGCTAATGCCCTCATCTGCAAGCCCTCCTTCCGTATGCGGCAAATAGTTGTAAACACATACCGCCTATTTTACACCTTTTACCTTTCCATTGCGGCTACAAAGGCTTTCTTTTCATTCAAAAGACAGGATTTTCATTTTCTAGAAAAACTTTTTTGAATAATTTGTTTACGAAAACCCAATAAGTGGAAGGTAGACAATAAGAAATATAATTATTTCAATAGTTGTTTTTATTTTCAGTCATTTCTATGATATGCTCTAGCCACACGGAGAACGATCCCTTGCAGAAGCTCAGCATCCGCTGGTTCTACTGGGTTGATTCACGCTTAGATCCGCTGTTGTCAACGGGCGGATTGCCATTGATATTTTATTTTACTGGAGGGCTAGTAATGGGAATCACAAGGAGTTTTTTTATCGCATTATCCAATAACCGGCTATTGAACAGCGGAGCTAAAAAATGGGGCTTTCAGCTGGGCGCTGCAAAAGTCGTTGCTGGAACCGATATTCCGAATATGATGGCGTCCGTTCGCGCATTGAATGAGGACGGCATTTCCGCCACTATTGACCGGCTCGGGGAATTCGTCACCAGCCGCGCAGAAGCCACACAAGCAAAAAACGAAATCATCCAAACAGCCGAAGCTATCACAAAAGCCGGAGTGGATGCCCATTTATCCGTTAAATTGACACAAATCGGGCTCGATATCGATGACCAATTCTGCCTGGAAAATATCCGTGAAATTGCGGCTGAAGCAGAACAGCGAGGAATTTACGTCAACCTGGATATGGAAAATTACGAGCATCTCCAACCCACTCTCGATATATTGCATACTTTAAGAGAGGAATTCGACAGTGTCGGAACCGTTATCCAGGCTTATCTCTTCCGCTCGGAACAAGACTTGGACGCACTTCAAAACGTCAGGCTGCGGCTTGTGAAAGGAGCCTACCAGGAAAGCGAACAAGTGGCGTATCAATCCGCTGAGGAAGTGGATGCCAATTTCCTTAAGCTTATCAAGCTGCGGCTTGACCAGCCGGTGTTCACCTCAATCGCTACGCATGACCACCATATTATCAATGCAGCGATTGACTATATAAAAGAACAAGGCATCCCAAAAGACCGTTTTGAATTCCAAATGCTCTACGGCTTCCGCACGGATTTGTTGAAGGAGCTGTCAGAAGAATACCAGGTGACGTCTTATGTCCCGTTCGGCAAAGATTGGTACGGTTACTTCATGAGACGACTCGCTGAACGGCCACAGAACATCCAATTGGTGTTAAAAGGCGCGCTCTCCAAATCCTCATGAAACCGAAAAAGCAGCCCGGGTTGAAAACCCAGACTGCTTTTTCTTTGCTATTCAAGCGGGCGCGCATACACTGGCGGCAGTTCCGCCAATAAACGTTTTCGGTACTGCTCGTATTGCTTCGGCAATTTCAATTCCTCACCGAGCGCGTCCGGGCTTTCGTCAATCGTGAAGCCTGGTGGGTCAGTGGCAATTTCAAAGAGCAGATCGCCATATTCACGGAAATAAATCGACCGGAAATAATTGCGGTCTTGGACAGGCGTAACGCCGAGCCCATAAGCTTCAATGCGGTTTTTCCATTCCAATTGATCGACGTCGTCGTCCGCACGGAATGCGATGTGATGGACGGTGCCAACGCCCATTTGGCCCGTTCCGACACGGGTTTGCTTGATATCCAATATGTTTCCAAACTCACCATCCGAGACAAAGCGGACATAATCGCCTTGCTCTTCTTTGCGCACGAAGCCAATCACTTCTTCCAATAATTCGGCAGTTTTGGCCGCATTGGCCGTAAACAATACAGCGCCGGCAAAACCTTTGATGGCATTGTCTTGTGTAATGCCGCCTCCGGTCCAGCCGCTCGCTTCGCCCATTCCGCGCTCCACCAGCTCTAGCTGAAGGCCATGCGGGTCTTGAAAACGCAAATACGTTTCACCAAAGCGCATTTGCTCTTCGAACACAACATTATGGCTCTCCAGCCGGTTGCGCCAAAATGAAAAAGCGCCTTCCGGAACAGCAAAAGCCGTAACGCCGACTTGGCCGTCTCCCACTTTCCCTTGATAGGCTTTGCCCCACGGGAAAAAGGTCATGATAGTGCCGGGCGATCCCTGGTCGTTCCCGAAATATAAATGGTACGTACCCGGATCGTCGAAGTTCACCGTTTTCTTGACGAGGCGCATGCCGAGCACCCCTGCATAAAAATCGGTGTTTTCCTGCGCTTCCCCGACAATCGCTGTAATGTGATGAATTCCTTTTGTTTTTTCACCCATGTATATTCACTCCCTCTTTTTCGACATGACCATCATATCATGACAAACCTGATTGCATATTGCCTTCACTCAGGGCGCTGGCCTTTTGGCTCGTGGCGCTGTTTAATCGTCAATTTCTTCGCTTTTTCCAATTCCTCTTTCTGCCGCTCCTTGCTTTCTTCAATATCCTCTTTCTCACGGCGTTCTTTTTCCTGTTGCTCTGCTGAGTAATCTTCATCGTCTTCAATGATGTCTTTTTGATTTTCCTTCATCTCTTCTACTTTTTCCATTTCCTCTTCGTATTGCTCTTCGACTTCGGTTGTCGATGGCAGGAAAGGTTCATCATTAAAATCAGTGCGTTTTCCATAGCGCAGCATTTCATAGATGATCATGCCGTTGTTTGGCATGCCATTCGCCGTTTTCATCGGCACAGCGTCAAACAGCACAAAATAGAAACCGTAGAACACAAACCGGTTCCAGAAAGTCTCGTATTGATCCAAAACCCCATTGGCAACTAGTGCGTTGACGACGAATGCCACGATGACATTTGCCAAAATCGGGCCGGCATAAAGCATGATGTATGCGAATTTGCTTTGCCTCTTCAAATCATCGTAGGCAAACCAACTATATAAATGATAATATTTTCTCACGTCAAACATGCCGATCTTGAAGACTCGGGGACCTGAACCGATTGTTAAACGCGGATTCTTCGCGCCAAGCAAAGCACTGACGATTAAATAGCCTGCTTCTCGGATAAAGACAACGACCGGTAAAATGATAAATGCAGATATGACCAGTGCTATCAAATCGCTCAATCCGAACATGAAAACCCCTCCTTCAACTCTTAGAAATGACCCATTGGCCTCTCCTCTAAATACCCGATTTGGCAGGCGTCGAACCCCCAATACCTTACAGTTCCATTTCAATTTCATGACAGTTAATCTTTTGAGGAGCAGGATGGCACGTGATAGGATGGCAATAAGCTTGATTGAATTTTCGGTGTAGCTGCCGTGCAGAGGATGGAACTCATGAAACGCAAACGATCCGTTTCCAAAAAAATACTTGCACTTCTCGCAGCGGCTTTCTTAGCCTCTGCTGGATTTGTGCTGGCCAGCCAGTTGACGGAAGAGCAGAAAGCTGCCCCGATTATTGGCTCTGCCATATATAGCCCGCCTCCGAATTTTGCGGAAGTCGCTTCCCATGTCGAGGTCGTCAAAGACATTCGCTACCATGCGTCCGACAACGCCTTCATGGACCTCTACTATCCAGCAGACGCTACCGGCCCCTTGCCAGTTATCTTATGGATCCATGGCGGCGGCTTTATCGGCGGTTCCAAAGACAGCCGCCAGGATTATGGCATGACGTTGGCAAATGCCGGCTATCTGGTCGCCAATATCGACTATGCACTGGCGCCTGGCCAATTATATCCGGGACCTGTCATCCAGGCCAATGAGGCTTTGAAGTTTTTAAGTGAATCCGCTATACAGTACGGCGGCGATATGGAACGGATTTTTGTCGGCGGTGATTCCGCCGGCGCGCAGATCGCCAGCCAGCTGGCCGCCCTGCAGACCAATCCGGATCTCGCTGAAACGATGGGCTTATCGTCAGCCGTTTCCCCTCAACAATTGCGCGGGGCAATATTATTCTGTGGATTATACGATATGGCAACCGTGCGCGAATCCGGCTTCCCGAATATCGATTTCTTCTTGAACGCTTATACGGGTGCCGAAAGTTTTGAAACATTCGGCAACATCCATGAAATGTCGACCATCCAGCACGTGACGCCCGCTTATCCGGACGTCTTCATATCAGCGGGCGACGCCGACCCGCTGGAGCCGCAATCGGTCGCACTTGCCGATAGCCTGCGCATCAAAGGCGTCGATGTCACTGATGTCTTTTTTCGCGGCACCGATAAGAACCTGAAGCATGAATATCAATACGCCTTGGACACGAACGACGGACAGGAAACTCTCCAGAAGACATTGGAATTCCTGCTCGAAAAAAGCCAGGCGCAAAAATAAAAGCTGTCCCCTCGCGTTACGAAGGGACAGCTTTTTCTATTCACCCATGGGGTGTGACTGCTTGATTGGATTGTACCGCTTGCGCCTCGCGTTTTCGTTTGCGGGACGGCAGCATATGGAAAACGATGTTCAAGGCGATCGCCGTCAAGCTCCCTGCAACGATGCCGTTGCTCGTCAAGATCTGGACGCCTGCAGGCAATAGCGCGAACAATTCCGGAACTACCGTGACGCCGAGCCCGATGCCGACAGAACAAGCGACGATCATGGAGTTTTCCTGCGATTCCGAGATGACGCCGCTGAGCATTTTAATGCCTTGTGCGATGACCATGCCGAACATTGCGATCATAGCCCCGCCAAGCACCGGTGTCGGGATAATCGTCGTCATGGCGCCGATTTTCGGTACGAACCCGAGTACGATCAACATGATGGCCGCGATAAAGATGATCTTGCGCGACTTCACGCCGGACATTTGGATCAACCCGACGTTTTGCGAGTAAGCCGTATATGGGAATGCGTTGAAAATCCCTCCAAGGAAAATCGCCAAGCCTTCAGAACGGTAACCTTTCGCCAAATCTTTTTCATTGATGTCTTTTTTCGTGATATCACTAAGGGCGAAATAGACCCCTGTCGATTCGACAAGTGACACAAGCGCTACTAGGATCATCGTCAGGATCGCGGACCATTCGAATGTCGGCATCCCGAAATAGAACGGCTCCACCATATGGAAATACGACGCTTCTGCGATTGGCGTGAAATCGACTTTGCCCATAAATCCGGCAACGACCGTTCCGGCAATCAAGCCGACGAGGATCGACACGGCGCGCATAAAGCCGCGGGAGAATTTATAAAGGAAAATGATAAAGGCTAGTGTCCCGAAAGCTAAGGCAATATTGGACAGCGAACCGAAATCTTCCGCGCCTTGCCCGCCGCCCATATTATTGATGGCGACCGGAATAAGTGTGATGCCGATGATGGTGACGACTGAACCAGTGACGACCGGCGGGAAAAAGCGGACGAGGCTGCCGAAAAATCCGGAAACGACAATGACAAATAGGCCAGAAACGAGAATCGACCCGTAAATTGCCGAAATGCCATATTGGCCGCCAATGGCAATCATCGGGCCGACCGCCGTGAATGTACAGCCAAGCACGACCGGCAAGCCGATGCCGAAAAAGCGGGAATTGAACACTTGCAGCAGCGTCGCAACGCCGCACAGCAAAATATCGATCGAAACGAGGTACGTCAATTGCTCCGGCGTCAACCCGAGCGCTGCCCCAACAATCAAGGGAACGAGAATCGCTCCCGCATACATCGCCAGGACATGTTGAAGGCCGAGTGCCGCTTCTCCGAAGGCTTTTTTCATCAGTTCGGCACCTCCCCGTAAAACTCCACGTGGCCAGGTTCCATCCATTTAATATTCGCCAATGTTTCCACGCGGATGCCTTTATCGCGCAGCAATTTCCCGCCTGGCTGGAATCCTTTTTCAATGACGATGCCGATGCCTGCACATGCCGCACCAGCTTGTTCAACGATATCGAGCAAGCCGAGTGCTGCTTGGCCATTCGCCAGGAAATCATCGATGATCATCACGACGTCGTCTTTCCCGAGAAAATCACGGGACACGGAGATATCGTTCGTTTCATTTTTGGTAAAGGAATGGACAGGGGCTGTGTACAAACCATCCGTCAAGGTCAGCGATTTACGCTTTCTCGCGAAGACGACCGGCACGCCGAGCGATAGGCCGGCCATGACTGCAGGCGCGATGCCTGACGATTCAATCGTCAAAATCTTTGTGATTCCCGCTGCTTTAAAACGGGAAGCGAACTCTTCCCCGATCGCTTGCATCAAGGCCGGGTCGATTTGGTGGTTCAAAAATGAATCAACTTTCAATACGGCTTCGGACAAAACCCGCCCGTCCGCTAGAATCTTTTCTTCCAACTGCTTCATGTTTTCCGCTCCTTTTCCCGCATCCTCCGCACAAAAGCCCGGAGGACGCGCATCCATTCATAACCATGAGTGGAGCAAGGTCCTCCGGGCTTTCCCGAAAGGAAACGCAAAAGGAAGCCGCCTGTCGAAATAGGCGGTTTCTTTTCGTTCCATTGCTTCTCATAGTCAGTCCGTTTACGGCGGACCGATAGAAACTTGCGGGCCATATTCCCGCTATTATATGAGTGAATATTCTTTTGAATGGACTTATTATAGCATGTCCAAATGGCCTTTCAAGAGCCGCATTAATTAAAAAACTATTCAGAATCCGCAAAGCATCAGTGAAGTTCGATCAGACCAAGTTTACTATAATAGGTTAAATTAAAGGTTGATGATACCTAAAGAGATTGGTGAAATCGCTCCAGGCGGACGCTTTCGGGCCCACAGGATGTGGGTCATGCAGCTGGCGCGACAGGACGTCGCGATGCCAGCTGCCAGGGCATGGCTTCAGCCACCCCTTGTTCGCTAAGGACTGAGTTCAAAACTCAGCTGCTCCCACATCTGCGAGGCAGATGCGTCGCAAATGAACAAGCTCAAGTGCCTTTCGCTTATTCATTAGTCGCCGCCTTCCACTCTTTCATCAAGTAGACAAACAATAAAATAGTGGGTTTTTCAACTTCACCTGCTAATGAACGAATAGGGTGTGATTTGATGATTTCCGTTTTTTTGAAATATCGTTTCGTGTAGGTAATGATTTAACTTATATAGTTTAGTGTCCGTTCGCCTCACGCAAATGCTTGTTCAGTTCAGCGCGGATTTGGGGCGGAATCGGCTCACTGTGCTGCTGTGCCAGATTGAAATTGACATAGACGGCGCGGTTTTTTGCGCATAAGCGCCCTTCCTGGTGCAGTTCCTCGTACAACTCGAGGCTGCTGTTGCCAATGCGCTCGACCCAAGTATGGACTTCGGCGTCTTTTCCGAAATATACTTGCCCGGTGAATTCGAGCGTCGTTTTGACGATGACCATTTTCCACTTGGAGAAATCGTGGTCCGGCGTAAATAATTCAAAGAGCGGATTGCGGCCGGCTTCGAACCAGACCGGCAAACTCGTGTTGTTGATATGGCCGACCGCATCGGTCTCAGAGACACGCGGCGTAATTGTCGTTTTGTACATGCTTACACACCTCCATTTTTTTAGGAATTGAAAAAAGCGCCTCCGGAAGAGACGCCTTTGTTTACTTGCGCTTTTTGGTGGCGCGGCCCAGGATGAATGCTCCGGCAAGCGCCCCGATAGCGATATTGTTCTTTTTCGTGAACACTTGCTTGAATACGAGATTCAAGTTTTGCGGCCGCTCGGCCAGACGGCGCATGAAATAGGCATACCAGTCATCGCCGAACGGCACGTATGTGCAGAAGTTATAGCCTTTATTCGCAAGCTCACGCTGCAACTCTTTGCGGAAGCCATAAAGCATCTGGAATTCAAATTTATCGTATGAAATATCATGTTCTTTGATGAAGGCTTCGACATGATTGATGATGTGATGGTCGTGTGTCGCGATCGACGTGAATTTGCCGTTCAGCAAATGATACTCGATCAATTTGATGAAGTTTTCATCGATTTCTTCGCGCGTCTGGTAAGCAACATCTGCCGGCTCTTTGTAAGCGCCTTTGACGATGCGAAGGCGGAAGTCTTTATGTTCCTGCAGATCGTCCATGGCACGGAAGAAATACGCTTGGATGACCGTTCCGATATTATCATAGTCTTTCGAAAGCGCATTCAAAAGATCGTACGACGGCTGGACATGTCCGTAATCTTCCATATCGATATTGATGTGCATATGGTAGTTATGGGCAAGTGCGACAATGTCTTTCAAGTTTTCCAGGCAGAAATCATAATCGATATCCAAGCCGAGCTGGGTCGGTTTCAAAGAAATATGGGCATCGACTTTATTCTTGTGGATCGCTTCGATCATATCCATGATATTCTCTTTCGCTTCGAGCGCTGCTTCCTTTTCGAAAACGAACTCACCCAGGTTGTCGACCGTCGCGCTGATTCCCTGCGCATTCAAACTGCGGATACTTTTAATGGTCTCTTCGATATTGGTCCCGGCCACTACGGTTTGGGCACCCAATTTCAAGCCGTACTTTTTGGCCGCAGCCGTAAGGAGACGGTTTTGAGACAAGCCGATAAACACATCTTTTAACATTGATTTCCCTCCTGATACCATTCAACTGCGTTGATTTCAACAGTCCCAAAAAGGCCATGCCTCGAACGTTGTCAACTTCCTTCATTGTAGTCGTTTTCTTACCACTATGCATCATAATTTTTTAACAGTTTGCAGTGTTTGAAATACTTTTTTAAAACCAGGTCAAAAAATGGACAAAAGTGCCGAAACCGCTGGGGATTCCGACACTTCGGGCGATCATTTATTCAACTGCCAGAATGAATAATTCAACCCGAGCGCAAACGCCACCCAGGCGATATACGGCACCATCAACACTCCGGCCAGCTGATCGACTTGATAGAATTCATACGCCGCCCAAATGACTGCACCGAGAAGCGCCGCCATTTCGATGAGCGCCGTCCCCCGAAGACCCCATTTAAAGAACAAAAATGACCACAGGAAATTCAAGCCGAGCTGAAGTTCATACGGGGCCAGCACCTGACGCTCCCGCCCGAGTGGTTTGGCTGTTTCTTGCGCGCGGTATTTGGCGACGCCCATCATTTTGTACAACGCTGTCCAGACGACCGGGAACACCCAACCCGGCGGCGCAAATGAAGGGTTTTTCAGCCGCTCGTATTGCTCGCGGGTGCCTCTATTGGCGAGCGCTCCGACAATCGATCCGCCGACGACTGGGACCAGTATGCTTGCGGCCAAGTTCCTCACATGTATGCGTCCATTGACTGATGCGACTTCCATGATGTTCTCCTCCTTTTTTCTAATAGCCTCGCTCTTCTCGCCGTTTATCGACTTTGTACGTGAACTCCAATTCTACCGTGGCCTCGGGCTGGATCCGCACGACGAATTCCACTTTCGAACTGCTTTTCCGTTCATAATCGTGGCTGGACGATTCCATTTCCCAGATGGGCTCAACTATTACGTGTTCGACCAGTAAACGGATGCTTTCCGTCTTTTCATTTTCAAGTTTGTACACATAAGTGATGTATTCATGGACGCCATGCTTTTCACGCAATTTTTCATAGCTGTCGCTCGTGATGTCCGTCGCTTTTCCGATATGGACACGCAGGTTTTTCCCAGGCGCGGTGTGTTCGATTCGATCTTCGCCGGTGAAAAACACTTCACCTGAATCCCCGGCTTCGTATACTTTCACCACGCCTTCCGGAAGCGGCATGCCGAGCCCGTTTTCGCTCGTGTTGGGAAATTCGAGTTGGATATCTGCATGTGTATCGCCTGACCTCACTTGATAAGCCCGTTTGAATTGTGCGCCGTGCCCCGAGAATAGCGATAATTGCTTAAGCTGTTCGTTCATGACGGTGACTGGCCGGTTGATCCGGTAGACAAGACGGTCCGGCAAGGTTTCCGCTGTAATCAAGGACTCTTGCATGCGCGAATACAATATCGGCGAATCGCCATTATTCATCTCCCGTTCCCGATGTACATCACCAGCCACCAAAGCAAGCTCTGCTTTCTCGTAATGTGCGCCGCTATGATTCAAAATCTTCACCCAGCCGTCAAATTGGAACCCGTCGTCTTTGATCTCCAATGTGTAATGGGCATGCCATTCCAGGCTTTTCGTCAAATACGAAACCCTGATTTCCTGGTCCACCGCTGCTGTCGCTATTTTCCACACCAGTGCCGGTTTCAGCAATAAGCCTTCCGGCAATGCCGGAAGAATCAGTTCCCCGGCCGGATCGATGACGATTTCTTTCGTATCGGCCCGTTCGCCGATGATGCATTCCGACACGCTGAGCAGGCGCATCTCCAGCTCTTCCCCAGTTTCGTTGTTGCGCACATGGACATTGCGGTTGATATAGCGTTCCAATAATTTCCCTTTGCTGGCCAGGTCATAATCGTAATTCTGCTCCAGGACATCGAGCCCTTTCACAATGATCGAATCCGTCTCCACCCGTTCGGCAACATCCAAAAATTGCACTTCTTCCACTGGGCCGTCCGATTTCAAATAACGCATCTCCCGCACAAGCGCAAATCCCCCGTTATACGCCGCCACTGATAAATGTTTTTGCTCGCTTCGTGTAGACTGCAGTTTCATGGCAACCGCTCCTTTTTGAATCGATTATTCATTCAGCCTATTCATTTCTTTCACCTTAGCACATTCGGCATGGAAGCGACCATTAATAATTGAATATTCAGTCACTAAAGCCGAAGAAAAACCCACTCCGGAAATCATCTTCCGAAATGGGTTCTCAAATAAGCGATCGTTTCAATACGCGTCGTGTCTGTCAGCGGTGATTTCTTTTCGTGAATCAATTCTCCGTAAAGCAATTCTCCCAGAAAACGGACCTCGCCTTCAACCGACGCCCCTGTCTCTGCATCCACCACTTTCAATTGAATATAGAGGGATTGGCCTTGTTCGACATAATCCACAATTTGCACGCTGGCTGTCATCAGAACAATCCGAGCGCTTGCCCGTCTTCTGCCACATCCATATTGAGTGCAGCAGGTGATTTTGGCAGGCCTGGCATGGTCATGATATCTCCTGTCAGGCAGACGATGAATCCTGCGCCGAGCTTCGGGATCAATTCGCGGATCGTCACCGTGAAGCCTTCCGGGCGCCCGAGCAGTTTCGGCTGATCCGACAAGGAATATTGCGTTTTCGCCATGCAAATCGGCAATGCGTCCCAGCCGTACTTTTTCAGTTCGGCCAATTGTTTCTTTGCTTTATCCGTCAACTGGACATCCGCACCGCCGTAGACTTTCTGAACGATTGTCCGAAGCTTTTCTTCGACGGCGTCTTCTTCTGCATACAGATAGCCGAAATCAGCGCCTTTATCGAGTTGCCGTTTGACGAGTTCTGCAAGTTCAAGCCCGCCGGCGCCCCCTTTGCCCCATACTTCCGTCAGCGCAATCGCGACTTCTTCCGCTTTCGCCCAGTCCATCACTTGCGCGAGTTCCGCATCGCTATCGCCCGTGAAGCGATTGAGTGCTACGACCGGCTCGATGCCAAACTGGCGGATTGTCTCCACGTGTTTCGCCAAATTGACGATGCCGCGGCGCACCGCATCCGCGTCTTCTGCGCCGAGCTCTTTCTTATCCACGCCGCCGTGCATTTTCAGCGCACGCACTGTCGCAACGATGACGACCGCATCCGGATGGAAGCCGCCTTTTCTTGATTTGATGTGCATGAATTTTTCAGCGCCAAGGTCCGCGCCGAAGCCAGCTTCTGTGACCACGACATCCGCCAGGCTTCTCGCCGTGTTCGTCGCCATCAAGGAATTGCAGCCATGCGCGATGTTCGCAAACGGACCGCCGTGAATGATCGCGGGCGTTCCTTCGATCGTCTGCACCAAATTGGGCTTGAATGCTTCTTTCAAGAGCAGCGCGAGCGCACCTTGTGCTTCCAAATCTCTCACTGTGATCGGCTCGCGGTCATACGTATAGCCGATCACCATGCGGGCCAAGCGTTCTTTCAAGTCTTCGCGAGAAGTGGCGAGGCACAGCACCGCCATGATTTCCGATGCGACCGTTATATCGAAACCATCTTCACGCGGCACGCCTTGCGCAGGGCCGCCGAGACCGATCGTCACGTGACGCAGCGCCCGGTCGTTCATGTCCAGCGCACGCTTCCATGTAATGCGGCGTGGGTCGATGCGAAGTGCATTCCCCTGGTGCAAATGGTTGTCAATTAATGCAGCGAGCGCATTGTTTGCCGACGTGATGGCGTGAATATCGCCCGTGAAATGAAGATTGATGTCTTCCATCGGCAATACTTGTGCAAAGCCGCCGCCTGTCGCGCCGCCTTTGACCCCCATCACCGGTCCGAGAGAAGGTTCGCGAAGCGCCACCATGACCGACTCGCCGCTTTGTCTCAATGCATCCGCAAGTCCCACTGTCACCGTTGATTTTCCTTCGCCTGCCGGTGTCGGGCTGATCGCCGTCACAAGTACGACTTTTCCGTCCTTCGTGGTTTTCGGCAATTTATTCACATCGATTTTCGCTTTGTATTTTCCGTATAATTCCAAAGCGTCTTCCGCAATCCCAGCTTGCTGTGCAATTTTCTGGATCGGCCGGATAGCCGCTTCTTTTGCAATCGTCAAATCGGTCATCGCCATGCATAGTCCCAACTTTCAATTTTTCTTCCCATTATAAACGGGATGCCGGAAAACACAAGCCTGCCAGCGTCCACAAATCCCTTCAGCCAATTTAAAAAAACGCACCCACTATTGGGTGCGTTTGGTCAGAAGCGCATTTCTTCGATGAACAAAAGTTCCGGGAAATCCGCTTCAATATGTTCCTGCAACTCGTACTCTTCCAGCAAATCATAGAAGCCTTCATCGTCCAGTTTTAGAAAACGAGGGGAATCCGGTTCATCGTAATGATTGAACTCCACGATGTATTTTTTCCGGCTATTACGGGAAATGCTATAGACTTTGAAGCTCTCGTATTCCACTGCCTCGCCAATCTGCTGGCACGCCAGAATCGTCTCTGGGTCCATCTTTTCCAGATGCATGTAGAGAAAGGCTTCCGAGCGCGGCTGTTCCGCAGAAATCGCCGCCATCTTATCGCTATGCCGATTGATGAACCGCTCCGACAACGCCTGATGGAACGACAGCGTTTCCCATTCTACTTGCCCTTTGTGCTTTTCGATAAACCGTTCTGTCAATTTTTGTCCACGCGTCACAGCGAGCCAATCGACTTTATCGGCGTGGCGGCCAATTAATGTCATCGGCAATTCCTGCTGGTCGCTGAGCGTCTGCCAATCGACTTGGTCCTGGTGCTTCTCGATGAACATCGGCGATAAGCGTTTGGTGGATACGAGCTTCCAGTATTCCCGTTCATCAAAAGGCTGGCCATGCGCTTCCAAGGCTTTCAACTGCTTTGGGGATAGCTGGCTTTCTTCGGGCTGCCACTTTTCAGGGACTGAAAATTCTTCTAGAAAGCGCTCCGATACTCGCTGATGGCGGAGGATTTCATCCCAGTAAAGAAAGCCGCTGTATTGGCGGATAAACTCTTCGGACAGTGGTTGATGCTTGGAAACCAGCTGCCAATGGAGATTACGCGCATTATCAGCGAGAAATCTTTCCGATAAGCGCTCTTCTTCACTGATTTTCTTCCATGCGACCGAACGCTTGCTGTTTATTCCTTTTTCTTCCATCAATTGTTCAAGGGTGTCAAACATGAAAACCACTCTTTCCTAAAAAAGTATTATGTACCATACTACCATGCTTGCACGCATAGTGAAAAAAGCCCGCCCACCGGATTTTTCGGTGCGCGAGCTAGTTTTGGCATTTGGCTTATTTTTGCTGGTTCTGTGTATCGTTCATCCGGTTCTGTTCGTCGAGGTTTCTGGCACTGTCCTTAAAAGCCTGTTGTTCTTCACGCAACTCTTGTTCGCGGCGCTCTTCTTCCAGTCTTTCTTTGTTCTTGTCTCTTGCCATGTAGATCCCTCCTTATGTCTTATCCCCCGTATTCCCGTTCTCCAAAAGCTCAAACAAGAAATCTACTTGCTGAAAAACGGCGTAGCTGGGCTTATACTGAAACTAAAATACGGAAGGATGATGGCTATGGCACAGACCATCCGCTGGGCGTACGCCGAGCAATATGAATTCCGCCTGCTTCTCGCCAAAAGCGGCAAGGGTCTTTGTTATGTCGGTTCGCCGGGCGAAGGCCTTATTGAAATGCAGCAGCATTGCGCAAAACGATTTCCAAGCGCCGACTTCGTCCAAGACCCACAAGCATTAAAGGAATATCAATATGCAATCGAAGCTTGGCTTGCAGGTTCCCGCGAAACATCTTCGTTGCCTCTTGATATCGCAGGTACTGAATTTCAACATTCCATCTGGCAAGCCTTGCAGGAAATTCCTTACGGCCACACCATTTCTTACTCCGAACTGGCTGAACGCATCGGCAAACCGAAAGCTGTCCGAGCAGCCGCTTCTGCAGTGGGCGCAAACCCTTTGCTCCTGTTCATCCCCTGCCACCGGGTCATCCGGAAAAGCGGCAGTGTGACAGGCTTCCGGGGTGGTATGGAACTGAAACATCATTTGCTGGAAACGGAAAGAAAATGAATAAGTAAAAGCAGTTATCCGACTTGATGGATAACTGCTTTTACTTTTGCGCTGGCACAATGCCATGGAGAATGAAATCGGTATAAAGTTCTGCCAATTCGCCAGTCGCCAGTTCACCCCCCGGCTGAAACCATTGATAGCTCCAATTAGTTACGCCGAGCACGGCGAAAGCGATCATCTTCGGATTTAACTCTTTGCGGAACTCACCACTTTCGATGCCTGACAGCAGGACCGATTCGATCTGTTCGCGGAATTGCGCCCGTTTTGCACGAATCGTCTTGGCGTTTTCTTCTTTTAAATGACGCAGTTCGCGGAAATAGACATTGGCAATGGGCCCTTGCTTTTCCATGTCGCCGATCAACAAACGGACAATCGCTGCCAGCTTGTCCTTCGCCGGCGCCGCCTCCTGCAGGATCAATTTTTGCCGCACGAGCAATTCATCGATGTATTGCTGGTGGATGTCCATCAACAATGCGTCTTTACTTTTGTAATGATAGTAGAAAGAGCCTTTTGTCACGCCGAGCGCATCTACAATGTCTTGTATCGACGTTGCGCTATAGCCTTTGTCGACAAATAGCGCAATGCTCTGTTGCATAATTTCCCTTTTCAACACTTGTCACAGCCTTTCCGGACCCCGGATTCCTTGTTCTTTCACTATAACATGGCCGCTTCGACGAATTAATTTCTGGAGCGGCTAAAAAGGCCGGAGCCTCAGCGCGAGGTCCGGCCTTTTGCCATCATTCAGTTGGTTTTTGGACAATCGCTACCGTGCAGCGCGACACGCAAATGAGCCGCTCTTCTTCATCCAGGATTTTAATATCCCAAATCATCGTCGTGCGCCCTTTATGAAGCGGCGTGCCGATGGCTGTCACGACGCCATCTTTTTTTCCACGTATGTGGTTGGCGTTGATTTCCAGCCCGACCGCAATCTCGTTTTGCTGGTCAATCGCGTGCCATGTCCCGAAACTTGCCACCGTCTCTGCGAGAACCACCGATGCCCCGCCGTGTAATAGGCCGAATGGCTGGTGCGTCGCTGCATGCACAGGCATCGTCGCGACAATCCGTTCAGCAGACTGCTCCGTCAGCTCGATGCCGAGCACGCCCATGATCGTTTCTTCCATAGGCTTCATCTTCACCATATTTGCCCCTCTTTTCTCATCGCCCATTCAAGACGATAGTTCTCGATATTGTTCGCGCAGCAGGAATTTCTGGATCTTTCCGCTAGCATTGCGCGGCAGTTCCTCCACAAAACGGTACGAGCGCGGGCGCTTGTAGCGCGCGAGATTTTCGTGATTGACACAGTATTCTTCCAAATCCTGCTCAGTCAATGATGGGTCTTTCGAGACCACAAAAGCCAACACCGATTCGCCCCATTTCTCGTCTGGGACGCCAAGCACTGCGACATCCTGTACTTTATCATGGCCATGGAGCGCATCTTCCACTTCACGCGGATAGATATTCTCTCCGCCGCTGATAATCATATCATCGACGCGGTCAGCGACGTATAAATACCCTTGTTCATCCATATAGCCCAAGTCACTCGAATGATACCAGCCTTTATAAAGCGCTTTTTCTGTCGCGTCTTCGCGTTGGAAATACCCTGCCATCATGCTCGGCCCGCGCACGATGATTTCTCCGACTTCAAAAGGCGCAAGCACATCTTCCGGTTCTGACGGGCCGTCTTCATTCGGCCGGACGACGCGGATTTCGTGATTATAGGCAGGTTGTCCGGCAGAGCCTGCTTTCGCCAACTGGTCCTCTTCCGATAAAAAAGTGATGGCCGGCCCCATTTCCGTCTGCCCATATGCCTGGATCAAATCGATGCCAAGCACCTCTTTGACACGTTTTACAAGCACAGGTGCCATCGGGGCCGCGCCGTAAAGACCGCGCGTCAAGCTCCTTACTTTCTGCTGCACGCCGTCGATTTCGGCAATCATGCTCCACATCGTCGGCACCGCGAACATCACCGTCACTCGTTCTTTCTCGATCGTATCTAGCGCCAAAAACGGGTCGAATTGATGCATGATGATACTCGATGCCCCCGCCTGGACGCGTGGGATGATGTTGCAATGCAACTCTGCGCAATGGAACATCGGCGCGGCGACCAAACCGACATCATTCTTTGTCGTTTTGAGCATGGCGATGCACATCATGCTCTGTTCGGCCATGCTGCGGTGGCGGTGGATGACGCCTTTCGGGCGGCCAGTCGTTCCGCTCGTATACATAATCGCATATGTATCCGATTCATCCAACTCCACACCCGGATCTTCCGATGACGCTCCTGCGACCTGTTCATGATAATTCTTTGCAAACGATGGCGTCTTGTCATCGATTGTCCAGAACTGAACCGCCGGAAACTGCGGCGCAATGGTCTGTACGACGCCTTCTAGCACTGCTTCGAACAGCACCACTTCAGGCTTGGCATCTTCTAAGATGAACGCCAGTTCTTCCGCTTTCAGGCGGAAGTTGATCGGGTTGAAGATTGCGCCAATTTTGGCACAGGCAAATAATGCAGTCGCCAACTCTTGATTATTGAAAAGATACGTGGAAACGCGGTCCCCTTTAGCGACACCAGCTGCCGTTAGCGCATTCGCCAAGCGGTGCACGTCGTCCCGCCACTGCGCATACGTCCAGCGCTTATTTCTTCTTAAATCGACAAACGCTTCACGTTCCGGGTGCAGGGAAACCGTATGGTCAAATATACTTCCGAGTGTCGCATACATTATTTTTTCCTCCCTCTACTGAATGGTGATTCACCAACAAACTACTTCCATGATGTCAGATTAGAATAAATATTTCAACAATTGTTTTAGGAATAGCTTGTTATGAGCCACATCTAATAGACTAGAAGGAATTTTTACCATTATTATTTTTATAGGCAAAATAAAACTGTAAATTAAGCCTTTAGATTTTTGTAACACAAATGTAATATAAAACTTATTGCCTATATTCTTGAAACTGAATACACTTAAAGAAAATTGCATACGCAAATTAAGTTGCAGAAACCAAAAGGGGAATGAGCATGAAGAAGCTGATCGGCATGGCAATCACGGCAGGAGTCCTATCTTTGGCACTAGGGGCTGCGGATACAGAAGCAAGTTCGTACAAAATCAAACCAGGCGACACATTATGGAAAGTAGCTTCAAGCAACGATGTATCTGTTGCCAACTTGAAAACATGGAATCGCCTGAGCACGGATGCCATCTATCCAAACCAAGTGCTGCGCTTGACCTCACCAGCTGCAGCGAGCACTCCGGCGCCATCCGCCCCGGCCGCACCAGCTGCCGCAAAGACTAGCACTTATACTGTCAAAGCCGGTGATACTCTTTATAAAGTTGCCAAGGCACACTCCACATCGGTCGCAAAAATCCAGCAATTGAACAATTTGAGCAACTCCACTATCCGCATCGGACAGAAGTTGAAAGTTAGCGGCACGGCATCAGCCGTCATTGCTTCGCCTTCACCGGCCCCCGCTGCACCGCCAGCACAAGCCAATACGACTACATACCGTGTTGTCTCAGGCGACACGCTCAGCAAGATTTCCAGAAGCCATAAAGTTTCCGTTGCGCAATTGATGAGCTGGAATAATTTGAGCACAAGCAATATCCACGTTGGCCAAGTGCTGAAAATCCAAGGAGGCGCGACTCCTGTTCCTTCGCCTGTTCAAGTTTCCAATCCGGCTTCTTCTTCAAAAGCCGGGCAAGTGCTCTCTATCGCACGCACGCAGCTCGGAGTTCCTTATGCATGGGGCGGCACTACTTCAAGCGGCTTCGACTGCAGCGGCTATTTGTACTATGTCTACAACCGCGCAGGCATCACGATCCCGCGCACGAACACAATCGGCTATTACGCAAGTTCATTTACAGTCAGCTCTCCGCAACCGGGAGACTTGGTATTCTTCAAAAATACGTACCGCCCAGGGATTTCCCACGTCGGTATCTACGTCGGCAACAATAGTTTCATCCATGCCGGCGGGGACCGCGTCCAAATCACCAGCCTCAACGACAGCTATTGGGGCAAGCATTTCGACAGCTACAAACGACTTAACGCCATGAGATAATACGGCATATAAAAAAGCTCCGGAATTTTTCCGGAGCTTTTTTGCGTGTTGATGCAAGTATTTTTGTTTTTTCTATCTTTCTCCCATTGCTTGTGCGATTTTTTGCGCCAGGTCTTTGCCGTTTTGGATGCAAGCGCCGATGCCAACCCCGTAATAGGAAGAGCCGGCCAGATAGACGCCCGGATAGCCACCAGCTAGACGCGCTTCAAGCGACATGACCGCCGTTTTATGGCCCATATGATAGTTCGGCATGAGCTCATTCCACGGCGTGATTTCAACGACAGCGGGCTGTTCCTCGATTCCCAGGCTTTTTTGGATATCCGCTTTCGCTATAGCCGCGACCTGTTCCTCCGAGCTGTTTTGCAGTTCAGCGAATAGCGGGTTTGTGCTCTTATAGAACAAACGCACCAATAATTTTTGCTGCGCGGAGGTATGCGGCCATTTGCGGCTCGTCCAGGTGCAGGCATTGCACGCCAGGTCGCTGCCTTCCGACACGATAAAGCCGGTGCCATCCGCCGGCAATTGTTCGTCTGGCAAGTCGTATCCCAGATACACGCTGATCAACGATGAGTTGATCAATTGGCCAAATTCCTCATCAAGCGTGTCGTCTTTCACCAATGCTTGGGCTTGCTGGTGCGGAATCGCCAACACGATGAAATCCGCCTCGCTCGATGTGCCGTCTGAAAAGCCTAATTTATAGCGTCCGTCTCGCTTCTCCAACGAGTTCGTCTCGACGCCTTTTCGGACGAGAGCCGTTTCCATCTGTTCTTCGAGGCGGTCGATCAAAGCCGCCATCCCTCCGTCGAATGAAATGAATTTCTTGTTCGCTGCACCTTGGAAGGTTTCCTTATGCGCTTCGAACCCTTTGATGATGCTGCCGTAGTCATTTTTATAATCGATTAAATACGGCAAGGTGGACGCTAAGGTCAATTCTCGCAATGAACCCGAATAAACGCCGGACAAGACAGGCGCAATCTGGCGGTCCACCAATTCTTTGCCGAGAAACGCTTCCAGGAATTCCCCGATTGAGCTGTCTTTCGTAAAACGGTCGTTTGCGGTCTCAAAATCTTGCATCGCCCGCTCTTTTCCCTGCTGTGACACGAGCGTCGAACTAAACAGCGCTTCGCGGTCCATCGGGATGCCGAATACTGTATCTTTTGGGATGGCATGCAATTGATTGTCAGTATACAAATAAGAAATGCCGGTCCCATTGTAGACCATCTGTTCTTCAAGCCCAAGCTCTTCAACGAGCGGCAATACGCTGGCATGTCTCGCGACGATGGAATCCGCCCCTACCTCCATCGTAAAGCCCTCTTTTTTTACCGTGCGGATCTTCCCGCCCAGCTCCTCATCTTTTTCAACAAGCTCCAATTCCAACTCGAGCCCGTACTGCTTTTTCATCCGCTCTAAATAATGTATGGCGGAAAGGCCTGTAATCCCTCCACCAATGACCACGGCTTTCTTCATCCGAATCACTCCTTGCTTATATAATTTCCTGTTTTCTATAATGGTAATAATTTCAAAATATCTTAATCAACCTATTGCCTCTGTTTATATTTTACCAAGAAGTTGCACAATTCAAATCGGGCAATATGTCATTTTCAACACGATTTTCGCCATTCGTGGTAGGATTTAACCGAAGGCATTTAAAGGATAGGAGAGGTTCAAATTGATGAATCCGATTGATCAATTGATCGTGGAAAGAAGATCGATCAAAAAATTCAAACCAGACGCTGTCGATGTCGAAGAGATCATCGACTTGCTGAATATCGCCAAATGGGCACCTAACCATAAAGTGAACGAACCTTGGCGCTTCCAGCTCTATGCCGGCGCCGGCAAAGAAAAATTCGTCCAAGCATTCCTCGATTCGATGAAAACACCGGATGGCGATATTCCGCAAAAAGCGCTCAATAAAGCTCAGTATTTCCGTGACATCCCGCTCCATTTGGTCGCCATCATGCCAGTCGACCCGCGTCAGCGACGCTTCGATGAAGATTACGGTGCGCTTAGTTCCATGCTGCAAAACTTCCAATTGGCTGCTTGGCAACGTGGCATCGGCATGATTTGGCGTTCGAACGACTGGATTTACAGCCCCGTCTTCCGTGAAGCCATCGGGGTCCAACCAGGCGAAAAAATCGTTGCGACCATGATGATGGGCTACCCTGCCCACGTGCCGGAAAAACAAGCCCGCACCGATATTCGCGAAAAGCTGGAAATCATCGATCAATAACGAAGAAAAAGAGCATCAAGGCTGATGCTCTTTTTTTATTCCAAAACAGATAAAGCCCCGACTGCGCCGGAATATTCGCCGTTATCCGGGAACAACGGCGTCGAGCCACGCAGAATGGTGTAGCTTGTGACAACTTCTTTCAAAAGGGCATTGTCGCTGAATGAAGACCCGATATAGACAATCGTCGAACTGCGGCATTGGCGCGCTGCATGAACACTGACTGTGCTGACCGTTTCACCGACCAATCCGATGACTGTTGCAAGCAGTTCCTCTTTCGACAATTCATGTGAAATGGAGAACAGGTCTTGCCCAAAATTACTGGCAGTCAACTCACCCGAAATCGGCGGCTCTTTGCCCTCATAGATATGTTTCACTTTCAAATCGATGCGTTCACGCGATCCGCGCTTCGCGTGTTCAACGATTTCATCGAAGCTGGTGATCCCCGTCAGTAAATGGCTGAGGCCGATCAGCGTGCCGCCCCCGATTCCGGTACCGCCGAGACGCTCCTGCGTATTATCCTGCACGCAGTGGATTGACGTGCCGGTTCCGACATTGGTGACCAAATAAGCTTCCTCGTGAAGCCCCATGCGTTCAAGCAAGACTTGGACGCCCAAATGAGTCGCTTCAAATTCCACCATTTCCTGGACGGATTTCTCCAGCAGCGACGCAAGCACACCTGATTTACCGCCGGTCAAACATACTTCACTAGCCGAAAGCCCGTTGATCCACTCCGCTACCAAACTGATTTCAGCAATCGGGTATTTTGCAAAATGAATCGGGCCCCCATCGGTATAGGCCACCTTGATCAGTGTCCCGCCCGCATCTATTCCGACTTTCATCTATCTGCACCTTCTCTTCTTAAAAGCACTTTTACTGCCTTACATAGTTTTTAACATATGGGGAAATTCTAACATATTCGCGCAGCGAGCGGGAGGAGTTTGCCCCGTTCCACTTTGTGCTTTAAAAGTTTTTCATTTTTTAGGATTAACCTCTAGAAAATATGGGAATAGAATCTTCAGCAAACCGTTTAATAACTCGTACTGAATTTTCTTTGCTTCTGCAAGGAAGATTTTGTGGGAGGTGATTAAATGGGGAAGATCCAGGGAATACCGAAATTGCTCGAATATCTGGAGCAGCGAAGTTGCCCCATGACAGAAGAGCAGATTCAGCAGCTCCTGTCGGAACGAACAATTCCGCATGCCCGGCCTTATGGCGATATGATCCTGTTCGACGAAAACCACATTGAGTGGTGGATTGAAGAGCAGCGGAAAACGGATAAATCAGTGATGGATTAAATGCAAGAAAACCCCCAGACTTTGTGTCTGGGGGTTTTTGAATGGTTTCAGTTACCGGTCCAATCCATTAGCATAAGAATTGCTGAGAATCTTGAACAATTGTTCGAATTTATTGAGGATGTCGAGCGCCAATAAACCATTGCCTTCCGCGGTTTTCGGATAACCAAGTGGAATCGTGCGCCGGACAAGCTGCGCATACAATTCCGCCTCTGTCAGCTCCCGGTCGAAGTCACGCTCGGAAATATTGCGGATCAATGCCAAGGCTCCCGACACATGCGGCGTCGCCATCGAAGTGCCGGACAGACTGGCATATTTCCCTTCCAAGTAAGTCGAATAGATATTGATGCCCGGCGCTACAAGATCGATCTCGTTATTGGTATTGCTGAACGGTGCAATGCGCCGGTCGAAATCGACAGCGCCGACTTGAATGACTTCGCCGTACGCGCCAGGGTAGGCGAATTCGTCGGTATCATGCGCATCGTCTCCTTCATTTCCAGCTGCACAGATAACCGGAATCCCAGCATCCACCGCCCGTTTCACGGCTTCGTACAATTCAGGGTGGTCTTCAGGGCCGCCAAGCGACATCGAAATGACCGTCGTCTTTTGCCCTTCCGGACCGCGCCAATCGATGGCATAATGAATGCCTCCAATGATTCCTTCATAGCTGCCGCTGCCTTCTTTATCGAGTACTTTGACAACGAGCAGATCAGCAAGCGGCGCTACGCCCACTACGCCATCCTCGTCTCTTAAGGAAGCGGCGATCGTCCCGGCGACGTGGGTGCCATGCCCGTTATAATCCTCGAATCGTTCTGGGTCCCCTCCGTCATCATGCGTGAAGTTTCGTCCGCCCACAATTCGCGCCTCCAGATCGGGGTGATCGGTCTGACAGCCTGTATCCAGTACGGCGACCACGTTGCCTTTGCCGTGTTCGGCATTCTCCCACACTTCAGGAGCCTGGATCATCCGTACGCCTTCCGGGATGCGCGGCGGTGCGGCCGTCACTTGTTCAACGCGGTATGGAATCAAATGAATATTTTTCATCGAAAATTCCTCCTTCAGATCATTTCCTTCATTCTACATGACTGGCGCAACTAAAATCAAACGTTTGTTCGTATTTTCAATTGGAAAGTTGTTCTTATTAGTTTCAAGAAAGAGACAGGAATTTCCTGCTTATTGAAGAACACAAGAAAGATGCCGAATAACGAGGAGACCATAACAATGACTACATGGCTATTGTACGGAGCGACAGGCTATACAGGAAAGTTGATCGCACAAGAAGCAGTCGAACGCGGATTGCGCCCGGTCCTAGCTGGGCGCAGCAAAGAAAAAGTGCAGCCGATCGCCGAAGAACTCGGCTTGGAATTTCGCATTTTCGAATTGAATAACCAGACAGCTGAGCATTTAAAGGGCATCGATCTCGTGCTGCATTGCGCCGGCCCATTCGAAAAGACCAGCAAACCGATGATCCACGCCTGCTTGGAAGCCGGCGCCCATTATCTCGACATCACTGGGGAGATCAGTGTGTTCGAACATACCCACTCTTTGCACAAAGAAGCGCAAAAGAAAAATATCATTTTATGTTCCGGAGTGGGCTTCGATGTCATCCCTACCGATTGCACCGCCCTGAAGTTGAAACAAGCATTACCCGATGCCGTCGAGCTCGCACTTGGTTTCGATTCGGATTCCGGCATCTCTCCAGGCACGATGAAGACGATGGTCGAAGGGCTAGGCGGAGGCAATATCATCCGCAAAGATGGGCAGCTGACCGCTGTCGCGATCGGCAAGCACCAGCGGGTGATCGATTTCGGGCGCGGCCAAAAATCCGCCATGGCGATTCCCTGGGGTGATGTGGCTACTGCTTATTACACCACCGGCATCCCCAATATTACGGCGTGGATTCCGACACCGAAACCTGCTGCCAAAGCGGCACTGCTCATGAATGCAGCGAGCCCTTTGCTGTCTTCTGAAAAAGTGAAGCAGCCCTTGCTGAAATGGATCGAGCGACGCGTACAAGGGCCAGATCAGGAAGAGCGCGCCGGAAGCACTGCGTACATTTGGGGACAAGCCAAAAATGCAGACGGTGTCGTCAAGACGTGCCGAATCGATACCGCGAACGTCTATGACCTGACCGTTTACGGCGCACTGGAAGTGACAGAGCGCTTACTGTCAGGCGACTACCCAGGCGGCAGTTGGACCCCCGCCGCATTGTTCGGCCCGGATCTGCTCGAAAGCCTGCCCGGCTCGGGGCGCTTTGAAATCGACAGCTTTTATCCGGGAACCGCCAACTAGATCTATCCAAAACAAAAAGGCTGACATAGAGAAGAAGTCCATGATCCGCTATGAATAAAAAAGGGATTCCTTTTTTTACATTTAAAATTCAATTTTCTATCTGAGTATTTGGAGAAGCGTTCGCTCGACTCCTGTGGGACTAGCGGGTTTGAGAGCCCCCGCAGTGAGCGTAGCGAACGAGGAGGCTCGATTCCCGCCCCACGGAAAGCGAGCGGTAAGCTTCGGAAAATACAACTTTCTGAGCTTCTCGACACTAAAAAAGGCTGACATAGCGTCAGCCTTTTAATAATTGCATGCGTTTATTGAACAAGGTTGGATAGGACAAGTATCCGAGGAAAACGCTCGTCACAGCAGCCGTCGTCAATAACAGGAACATGATGAGCAACTGGAATTGCACCGCTTGTATCGGGTCTGCGCCCGCGATGATCTGCCCGCTCATCATGCCCGGCAGTTGGACGAGACCAACCGTTTTCTGGCTCTCGATCGTCGGGATCATGCTCGCCTTGATCGAGTTGATCAATTGGCGGTGAATGGCCTGTTTCGGCGTTCCGCCAAGCGACAAGATCAATTCCGTCTGATCCTGATGGTCTTCGACTTCCGCCGTGAAACGATTCAAGAACAGGATCGACAGCACCATCGAGTTCCCGATGACCATGCCGCTGATCGGGATGATGTATTGGGCAGTCGCCGGCGTGATGTTGAAGCCGATCAGAATTCCTTGCGTCAACACTTCCACAAAGATTAAGGTAACGGCAATCTTCCAAGTAATGCCTTGGATGGCTGCGCCTTTTTTCTGCGCGTTATGGGTTGCCGCGATGATCATCAACGCGACCATCAAGAAGATGTAGAGCAAACTTTCGGAGTCGAAGACGAATTTCAAGACATACCCAACAGCGAGCAGCTGGATGATTGAGCG
Source organism: Planococcus citreus (assembly GCF_003664125.1). Classification (GTDB taxonomy): domain Bacteria; phylum Bacillota; class Bacilli; order Bacillales_A; family Planococcaceae; genus Planococcus; species Planococcus citreus. The sequence goes on along the minus strand of NZ_RCCP01000004.1, from coordinate 130,624 downwards.
GATTGTTGCGACCGTCATATCGCGGCCCAGCCCTAAATTCAATGTTTTCGACAATAAAAGCGGGATGAGGACAAAAATGAGCGTCAGCGATAAAGCCCAGTAACTCATGACACCACCCCTTTCACAAATTCATTGACGCGCTGATTCTGTGGATCTTCAAGCAGCGAACTCTCGCCGGTTTCTACCACTTGGCCGTCCATCATGACCCATGTGTAATCACCGATTTCGAGTGCCTGCTGGAGATTATGGGTAATCCAAATGATTGTCGTCTTGTATTTCCGGTTGATTTTGCTGATCAACTCCTCCACTTCGAGCTTTGAAGCGCGGTCGAGCGAAGAAGTGATTTCGTCCATCAAGAGAATCTCTGGCTTGTTGACAAGCGTTCTCGCGATGGAAACTTTCTGGCGCTGCCCACCTGATAGCTCTTTCACTTTACGGTCCAGCAAATCACCTTTCAAGCCGACATCTTCAAGCAGCTCAAGGGCATCTTCTTTCGCCAATTGCTGCCCCTGCAATTCCAAAGGCAAATTCAAGTTTTCGTATACAGTGCCGCTGATCATCGGCGCGCTCTGCAACGCCATTCCAACCATCCGGCGCAGTTCCACCGGATCGTATTCGCCAATCGCTTTATCTTTCACGAAAATTTCTCCGTTCGCCGGCGATATAAGGCCATTGCATAATTTCAGCAGCGTCGACTTCCCGGCGCCAGAAGGCCCTACTAGAGTGGTGATACGGCCTTGTGGAAATGAACCGGTAATATCGTTTAAGATTTCTATGTCTCCAATGCGATAATCCACGTGCTGAAAGTGGATCGCAGGTTTGTACTGGGTGCTCATGCCCACACCTCCCAAATTCTCAAGTTTCTTATTTATAATTATTCTAATGTAGATATCATAGCACAACTTTACAGCCGAACCAAGTAATTGAGAATAACTATTTTTAATTGATAATACATATCAATTAATGCGTTTTCACAGGCTTCTTAAACGATAATTATTATCATTAAAAAAGAGTTGAATCCTTTTTGGATTCAACTCTTTTCACTTCATTAAGTTTTGGATTTCTTTTGCGGCTTTCTTTGGATTGTCCGAGGCTGTGATGGCACTGCCGATAATCAACACATCAAAGCCTTTCCCTTTCAGCATCGGGATCGAACTTGCAGTAATACCGCCCGCCAGCGTAAACTTCAATTTCGGGTTTGTGAACTGCTGAAGTTCTTTCTGGAAGTCGATATGCTTTCCAGCCGCTTGCCCATCTTTTCCAATGTGCAGGGCAAAAAGCTTAGCACCCAAACTTTCCAACTCCTCCATCCGGCCAATTCCCTCCACTTGGAGCATATCAATCATGATTTGGCCATTATGTTCTGCCGCTACCGACAAAGCGGCCTCTATGGTCTTGTCATGTGAAAATGCCATGACGGTCATAATGTCCGCTCCAGCGCCGAAAGCTTGTTGGGCTTCAAATTGTCCGGCATCGCATGTTTTCATATCCGCCACCAGGACAATGTCAGGGTAACGGAGTTTCATTTCCCGCACGATATCCATACCGTACTCTTTGATTACCCCAGTACCAATCTCAATCCAATCAACAAAAGGGAGCGTCTCTTCTACCATAAGGAAACACTCTTCCTTCGTTAACCTGTCTAATGCCAATTGAAGTTTCACATACTCGCCTCCAATGATCGACCGACCTTATACGCCCGAGTACGCTAGGAAGCCACCATCCACTGGAACTGTAATACCAGTCACGAAGCCAGAATAATTTTCATCCAATAACCATAGCATCGTACCCACTAGATCTTCGGGTTTGCCGAAACGTTTCATCGGCGTGCTCGCCATAATTTTACCGGAACGCGGAGTCAATGAACCGTCTTTGTTGGTCAGCAAATCTTTATTTTGTGCAGTCAGGAAAAAACCGGGAGCGATCGCATTTACCCGTAAATTTTGTTCAGCAAAATGAACAGCCATCCACATAGTGAAATTATTGATCGCAGACTTTGCTGCACTGTAAGCCGGAACTTTCGTCATCGGTGAATATGCACTCATGGACGAAATATTTAAAATGACCGGAGATTCCTGCTTAAGAAGTTCTTTGCCGAACACTTGGCTGGCCAAAAACGAACCGGTGAAATTACTGGCAAAGACACGGGAGAACCCGTCTTCTTCCAAATCAAAAAATGTTTTTCCTTGGCCGTCTTCAGAGTGAAGCTCAATGTCTGTGATGGCATCGGGATGGTTTCCTCCAGCGCCGTTTATGAGGATGTCGATGTGGCCGTAAGCATTTAAAATTTCTTCTTTTGCCCGTTCCAATGATTGCCGATCCAATACATCCGCAGCTACAGCGATAGCGCTCCCGCCAGCTTGTTTAATCTCATCAGCTACCGTTTGTCCTTTTTCCGCCGTTCTATTCAAAATAGCGACATTTACATTTTGAGTGGCAAGCGCTCTGGCCATTTCCGAGCAGAGAACACCGCTTCCGCCGGTAATAACTGCTGTGCGCCCTGCCAGATTTTCGTGTGAAGAAAACATTTTCCTACCTCCTATTTTGCTTGATAGGCATCCCATAGCCCAAGCAGATACATAATTCCAAGCGCACGGTCATACAAACCATATCCAGGCCGGCATTGCTCGTTCCAAATATGGCGGCCATGATCTGGCCGCGCATATCCTTCGTAGTTTTGCGAAGCAAATTCCCGGACAACTCCAGATAGATCAATGGAACCATCCTGCGTATAATGGGACGTTTCAATGAAGTCGCCGTTTTCGAAAATCTTTACATTGCGTAAATGGGCAAATGGCGAATGCTTAGCATACTTCGCGGCCAGTTCCACCATATCATTTTCTGGATTCGCCCCCATGGAGCCTGTACAAAACGTAATGCCGTTGGACGGAGAATCAGAAATCGACAACAGTTTTTCCCAGCTTTCCCCACTCGTCATGATGCGCGGCAAACCGAAAATTGACCATGGCGGATCATCCGGATGGATAGCCATTTTGATGCCGCTTGCTTCTGCCACTGGCAAAATCGCCTGAAGGAAGTAGCTTAAGTTCTCCCAAAGCGTTTCTTCCGTCATTCCTTCATATTCCTCGAAAAGTTCCTTAATGCGCGACATTTTTTCGGGTTCCCATCCAGGAAGCGTTAAATCAGAAGCTGAAGCCACTGTTTCGATCAACTCTGCCGGATCCAGTGATTCGATTTTCTCCTTTTCGAAAAACAGAGCAGTCGATCCATCAGGCAAAGGCTCGTAAAGTGCTGTTCTGGTCCAATCAAAGACCGGCATAAAGTTATAGCAAATCACCTTAACTCCCGCTTCCCCTAAATTCCGGATCGTTTCTTTATAGTTTTCGATATACCGCTCGCGATCTGCATTTCCGAGCTTGATCGATTCATGGACATTGACGCTTTCCACAACATCTGCGTGGAAGCCGTGCGATTTGATATAATCCACTTCCTGCTGAATTTCTTCTTTTTGCCAAACTTCACCGACTGGCTTTTGATGCAAAGCCCAAACGATCCCCTTTGTTCCAGGAATCTGCTTGATTTGCTCTAATTGGACGCTGTCATTATCCTGCCCATACCAACGAAATGTAATATTCATGATTGCCTCCTTTACCTTAATCGTGCCCGGTATTGTTTTGCCAAATCAGTTACTTGGTCTGCCCCGCCTGCCTGGTAGGCTTTCGTTAAGTCACTCCCGATGCCTACAGCTACTGCGCCAGCATCCAGCCAATCGTTCATATTATCCATATTGATGCCGCCTGTCGGCATGATCCGCACTTTCGGAAGCGGCCCGTTCACTGCCTTGATAAATGAAGGCTCAAACCCGTTGGCGGGAAACAGCTTCAAAATATCGCAGCCCCATTCCGTTGCCTGCACCATTTCTTTGATGGTCATGCAGCCAGGGAGGTAAGGCACGTTATAGCGATTGCAGACTTTGGCGATTTCCGCGTCAAAATGAGGGCTGACGACAAATTGCGCTCCGTGGAGCAATGCGTGGCGTGCTGTCTGTGCGTCCAGTACGGTGCCCGCGCCTATTAATGCACCGGCAGTTCCTTCCAATTGATCAAACGCTTTAGCGACGTTCGGAGTCGTATAAGTCAGCTCGATTGCGTTTACGCCGCCGGCAATTGCAGCTTTTGCTACCGCAACCGCTTCATCAGCATCTGCGCCTCGGATGACGGCCACTACCTTGGCAGTTAATAGCGTTTCATACACTTTCATTTTTGGGACCATTCCATCGCTCCTCACTCAAAGACAATTAATGCTTTTCGCACTTTGTCCGGATTATTTTCTACAAAAGAGAATGCCTCTTTGACATCGTCCAATTTGAATTTATGGGTAATCAACCCGCCTGAAGTCAGTTCGCCGCTATTCAAATATTTTACGACCGGCCCAAATTGATTGGTCTGAAGCCTTGAACCGACGATTGTCACTTCTTTTTTGGTGATCGGCAATTGCGGAATCGCAGACGGCTGTTCAGTAAAGCCGAGCACTACAACGCTTCCTGCCGGAGAGACCACATCAATGGCCAGTTCGACTGTTGACGGAATGCATACAGCATCGATGACAACATTGACACCGGTGTCGTTGGTGAATTCGAGCACTTTCTCTTTTACTGATTCCACTCCTGCGTTGATGACTTTATCTGCACCATTTTCTTGTGCGAACTTAAGCCGTTCTTCGCTGAGATCGGACATATAAACCGTGGCCCCGGCGATCTTCGCCAGTTTCAATATGCAAATACCGATTGGTCCACAACCTTGAATCAGGACGGTATCACCTTTTTCCACCTGTCCGCGCCAAACCGCCTGCGCACCGATCGTATAAGGCTCCGCCAATACGATTTCGTCCCAGTCCAGCTGTTTGTCTACCGCATGAAGTTGCTTTTCTGGCAATACGATGTATTCGCGCATCCCGCCGTCTTCATGAACCCCGAATACGGAAAGTTTTTCGCAGACATTCGGACGTCCTTTACGGCAAGCATAGCATTCACCACAATAATTGATTGGCTCGACCACCACGTGATCGCCTTCTTTCAGAGAGGCTACGTCTTTGCCTGTTTCGACCACTTCTCCGGCCACTTCATGCCCCACCACCCGGGGATAGGTCGCAAGCGGGTTACTGCCATGAAAAATGTGCATATCGGATCCACAAATCCCGACACGCTTTACTCGAACTAAGACATCCTCGGGGTTTTGAAGCTGCGGTCTATCTTGTTCTATGATTTTCATTTCATGCGCTTTCGGAACTTGTACTGCTTTCATTGATATAACCACCTATTCGAATAGACTTGGTAAGAACGTCGTAATGGAAGGAACAAATGCGACGAGCATTAAAACGGCTAAACTCACACCGAGAAAAGGCAATAGTTCCCTGGCTGTTTTTCCGATGGACACTTTCCCGATTTGAGAAGCCACAAATAGACAGACGCCAACTGGCGGTGTGACCAATCCGATCACCAAGTTCAAGACCATCATGACACCGAATTGGATCGGGTCCATCCCGACCGTCACCGCTACTGGAAGCAGTACAGGGAACAAAATGACCAATGCGGCAATCGTCTCCATAAATGTGCCGACAAACAATAATAGTAAATTAACTAACAAGATAACGATAATGGCATTTGTTGAAATACCAAGAATGGACTCTGCTACGAGTTGTGGGATTTGCTCCCGCACCATGATCCATCCGAACAAATTCGCAAACCCGACCAACAGCATGATAGAGGCAGTTGTCGTCATCGAATCGAGCATGATTTTCGGTATTTTTTTCACTGGTAATTCGCGGTAAACAAAGATCCCGATTACGAAAGCGTATAGAACAGCCACGATAGAAGCTTCTGTAGGTGTGAAAAGACCGCCCAGGATTCCATACAAAATGATGACTGTCATCAAAATTGCCCAGAAAGCACCGACAAAACTTTTTCCGATAGCTTTCAAGGATTGACGCTCGCCTTTCGGGTAATTCCGCTTAACGGAAATCAAGTACGTAGGAATCATCAAACCGATTCCAAGCAGCAAACCAGGAATAGCCCCAGCAAGGAAAAGGTCCCCAATTGACAGTGAAGCCAGCGTTCCAACAATGATCAATGGAAGAGAAGGCGGAATGATCGGTCCGACAGTCGAAGAAGATGCCGTAACGGCAGCGGAGAATCCTGCGCCGTAGCCTTGCTTTTTCATCGAAGGAATCATAACCGATCCGATGCTCGCCGTATCTGCAAGTGCCGTACCCGAAATTCCGGCAAACCCCATGGAAGCGCCGACGTTCGCGAGTCCTAAACCACCTCGGATATGCCCGAAGAAATTATTGGCAAATCCGATGATTCGCTCTGTAATCCCGCCTGCGTTCATCAAATTCCCCGCCAGGATAAATCCTGGAATACAGAGAAGGACGAAAGAATTCAATCCGCCAAACATTCGTTGGGGAATGATATTCAAAGGAATATCTGCAATGAATAAATACAGCAAAGAACTCAAGCCGAGGCTGAACGCCACGGGAACTCCAAGAAAAATCAATGCGATAAATGAAATGAAAAGTAGGGCTGCCATTATAAATCATCCCCCTCAAAATTCTGGCTGTAATCCTGTTTGTTTTTCAGTAAGTCGATGATTTTGATAACGGCGTAGAACACCAAAAATACACTCATGACCAAAAGTGAAGCATGCACCCATGATAATTGGAACGGCATAGTAGCTGAATTCTGGTTATGCCCGAGCAATGTGAAGTTGTATCCTTCGATTACCATGACTGAGCTTAATAAAATGATCGTCAAGTAAATCACTACTTCGTAATATCTCCGGAAATTATCAGGCATTCTTGCCAGCAGAATATCTACGTTGATGAATTCGTTGCGCAACAAGGCCAACGGTGCTCCGAAAGCAATGGAGAACAGAAACAGGTAACGAGTCAATTCTTCCGTCCAAACAAAAGAGAACGGTAGGAAACGCGAAAGAATTTGTACACTGACAATAATGATTACGCCTGCAAAACTCGCAATCGTCAAGAAGGCCAGCGTTCGGTCGATCAACTTCCGGAATATGGACATCCGAGTTCATTCCTTTCATAGTGGAAAGGCACATTCGACCTATTGGCCGAAAGTGCCTTATTCTTCTATATTATTCAACTGCCAAGATTTGCTCGTATAGCTCCAATTGTTCAGCAGAAAGTGAGCTTTCAACTGCCGGAGTCATCGCTTCGCGGAATGCATCTTGGTCAACATCGACGAATTCCATTCCTGAATCGATCAAGTCCTGTTCAATTGTTTCAATTTCTTCGTTATACAATTCTTCTCCATATACCTGTGCTTCAGCAGCTGCATCTTGAACTACTTGTTTCAAGTCTTCGGAAAGGGCGTTATACTGCTCATTTCCGACAAGGATATAGATCCAAGAGAAAACGTGTTCAGTACGGTTCACATAATCCTGCACTTCATAGAGGCCGCCACTTTGGATAAGGTCAACTGGGTTTTCCTGGCCATCAATAACGCCTTGTTGCAGCCCTGTGAACACTTCGTTAAAGTCCATGACTTGTGGCGCTGCACCAGCTGCCTGCCAAGTGTCCAAGAACAATGGAACGTTTGGTACACGCATGCTGAAACCGCTCAAATCGTCCGGCGACGTAATCGGTTCGTTCGACGTCAAGTTACGCGGAGCGCGCGTGTGGTAATAAAGCGCTGTTAGACCCGCTTCGTCGCTGATTTCCTGTTTGATTTGTTCACCGATGTCGCCTTCTACTACGCTTTGGACGTGCTCCAAGTCACGGAACGCATAAGGAACGGCCATCAAGGCTGCATTCGGCGCCCAGTTTTGCAAAGTCTCTCCCGAAATAACCATGTCGGCTGATCCCGCTTGAATCGAGTTGATCGTATCTGTTTCCCCACCGAGTGAGTTGTTCGGGTAAATGGTAATTTCCAGTTGGCCGTCTGCATTTTCTTCCACTAATTCTTCAAACTTCAAAGCCGTTTTGTGCCAGATGTGATTTTCATCTGCCAAGTGGCCGAAACGCCATTCCGTTGTACCACCCGAAGATTCGCCGCCCTCGCTCGCGTCATCTGAACCACATGCTCCTAAAACCAATGCTGATGCAAAAACTCCAACCATCCATTTTTTCTTCATTATAAAAACTCCCCTTTGTGTAATTTTTTTATGAATGCTTATGCTTTTAGAAACTCATAAGTTGTTTCCGCGATTGTGATGCCCTGTTGCCGGTTGTGTTCTTCGTTCGCCTGTTCGATTTCCCCAGGCACCATTACTTTCTCAAAGCCTTCAGCAGCTGGAACTTCCCTAACTTCCCGGATCATCCGGTCCATCTGCGCTAAAAACACCTCGGGGTCTGTGAAGTACGAAGGGTTGATGACGCAAATATAATGTCCGAGTTTGCGATTTTTATCCAAGTCGCCGTACATTTTATTGATGTGCGGTCCGAAAGCCATACCGGCAAGCAAGCCAGAGAAGATATCGACTACCATTGAAAGGCCATATCCTTTGGGACCGCCGAATGGCACCAGTGCAGAAACTTTCCCAGGATCTGTAGTGGGCGTGCCCGTTTCATCGACTCCCCATCCTTCCGGAATAGCATTTCCTTCTTCTTTCTGCTGCAGGATTTTACCCAATGCAACATTTGAAGTCGCCATGTCGAGAATAAACGGCTTCTCCGATTTTGCCGGAACTCCATAAGCAATTGGGTTAGTGCCGAGAAATGCTTCCTTGCCGCCGAAAGGGACGACGATTTTATCCGTATGGGTCATCGCTACGCCAATCAGGCCGTGCTTCGTCGCTTCTTCTACAAAATAGCTGAGCGCGCCGCAATGGCTGCTGTTCGTTGCCGTGACCATCCCAACTCCGTTGGCTTTCGCCATATCAATCGCATGAGCCACAGCGATTCCAGCGACTACGTGCCCGAATCCATCGTCTCCATCTACAGTTCCCGTAACAGGGCCAGTTGCACTGAAAGATATCTCAGGATCGGTATTGATCCCGCCAGCCTGGATTCTGCTGATGTAGTGCTCGGTCCTTAATGCTCCATGTGAACTGACACCGCGCAAGTCAGCATGGATGAGCACGTCTGCGACTTTCCTTGCATGGTCTTCACGCAAGCCAGCTTTGATGAGTTTCTTCTGGATTAGAATTTTCACTTCTTCGAAAGCTACTGTAACTGTTGCCATAGTTTTTCTCCTATTCGAGATTAGTATGCCGCTTCGTTAAACTTCCCATTGAATCTTCACTGTAAGGACCATCGATTATGGCTGCGTCCAATAATAGATGCACAGCTTGGTCGAATTGGTTGCCTAGCGGCTGAATCGTAGCAGGCTCCCATTCGCGTCTTTTTTTCGTAGCTGCAGGGATGGCAAAGCCATATTTGCAGCGGTGCTCTTGCAGTTTGGAAGAATCTGCGGTGAGCATGGCTACTTCAGCACCAAGTTCATGCGCTATCTTGCAAAGCCCGTCGAGTTGAATCGAACTTCCCGAACCGGAAATGATGAGTAAGATGTCTTCTTGACCCATCGAAGGTGTTGTCGTTTCGCCGATCACGTAGACCGTTTTACCACAATGCATCAAGCGCATCGCAGCCGCCTTCGCCATCAACCCCGACCTTCCTTCACCGAAGAAAAAGAATCGCCTGTCCTGTTTCAATAAATCCACGAGGTCATCATACTGGGTTTTATCCACCCGTTTAATCAGCTCATTCAGTTCTTGTAATATGATCAACGGTGTTTGCATCAAGTCACTCCCTCCTCAACGCTCGACAACTTTCCTATCTTCCACGAAATCGCTTACATCTTCTAAATAAGGAAGACCTTCATTATCACCGGTTACGGTGGTCACCAAAGCCCCAACCCCATTCGCAAAGCGCAGAAGTTCTTCTGGGCTGTAGCCTTTTAGCCATCCATAAACATATCCCGCATCAAAGCCGTCGCCAGCTCCCACTGTATCTATCGGGGTTACGGGAAAACTGGCAGCTTCTGTCCAGCGGTTATCTCTCCACAACCTGGATCCGTTTGCTCCATCTTTAATGACGAAATCGGTAATGTTGAATTGCTGAATATAGGAAAGCAATTCATCCACCGACTCTTTCTGGGAAATCATTTGAATTTCATCAAGACCAGTCAACAGGATATCCACGTCAGGGAATATGCTTTCATATACAGCTCGCGCCTCTTTCATGCTCCATAGCTTCAAGCGGATATTCGGGTCAAATGAAACCGGTATGTTCAACTGCTTGGCGTATTGGATGATGGTATGGACCACCTCCCTGTGCTTTTCCGCTATCGCTAAGTAAACACCAGTTAAATGAATCAATTGAATATCGGTAAATAATTCCTCAGTGATATCTTCTGGCCCCAAGTCCGCCATTGGAGAAGGGTTCCGGTAGTAATACGTTTTACCAGCTCCGCTTTCATGGATTTCCTTAAAGTTGAGGGAAGTTGGAATCCCTTCCACAAAGCGCACCGCCGACACGTCAATGCCTTCACCGCGTGCAAAATTGTAAATCACTTTACCGAAATCATCATTTCCTAAGCGGCTGATCCATTTGCTGCCCAGCCCTAAGCGTGCACAGCCGATCGCAAAATTCATTTCTGCTCCCCCGATTTTCCGGTCAAACTGTGTAACATAACGCAACGGCCCTGTGGTGACCGGATTCATCGTAATCATAGCGTCACCGATTGTTAACACATTGAATTCATTCGACAATTAGGCCCCTCCTCGCTCACTCTTTTTTAAGTAGATTCTCTTGCCACCAGTTCTGGGGCGTATCTTTTTGCTTCATATGCTTCATCCAAACTTGAGCTGCTGATTAACGACTGCAAAGTTTGGGCTGCATCTTTTCCAATTGAAAAGGTTGGCTGCTTAATGACACTGATCGGAGTCGTCGCAATTTCTAAAAATGGCGAGTCATCGATGGCAATCACTCCGACGTCTTCGGGGATCGACAGCTTGTTTTTGCGGATAAATTTCAATAACTCAATCAGCGCCAAATCATTTGTTGCAAAAAATGCATCAGGGCGATTGTTGGAATCCCATAATTGCTGCAATCGCTCTGCCAGCAATTGCCGCTCATCCGCTACAATCCAGTCAGGATCGACAGTCAAAGACTTTTCAGCCATGGCGTTTTTGAAACCACTGATACGCTCAAGGCGGGGCGTTACTTTTTTCGCAATGGATGTTGATACCAAGCCGATTTTTTTATGCCCTTTTTTACTTAGCTCTTCCACCGCTATACGTGAAGCGCTTTCATTATCCAGCAATAGCGTCGGGTATAAAGGCTGGTCGATCAAGCGGTCGACAAAGACGATAGGAAACTGCGCATTTTTCAGTTGCTTATAGTACTCCTGATTCCCATTGGTCGGAAAGATGATTAAGCCATCTACTTGCTTGGCTATCAACATATCGATATATGCCCGTTCTTTTTCGGGTTGGTCGTCTGCATTGCAAACGAACAAATGAAATCCGTTGCGTTCGCATTCATCTTCGATGGCCCTGATTATTTCCGTCGAGAAGACGTGAAGAATATTGGCAACGATGACACCGATCGTGCCGGTTTTCTTTTGCTTCAAACTTTTGGCAACGTAGTTGGGGATGTAACCCAATTCTTTTATTGCCTCTTCAATCCTCGTCTTGGTAGCTGGCGCCATATACTCGAAGCGATTATTTATATACTGGGAAACCGTGCTCTTGGAGACTCCAGATTTTTCCGCGACATCTTGCATAGTTACTTTTTTCATTACATGATCCTCTCTACTAAACCGGTTTAGTAAATCGATTTAGTCAAAGTATATTTGAAAGCCCTTTCAAAATCAATAGTAATTTTTAGAAAAATCAATTTTAATTCTTTTGGCCTAAACAATAGGATTTCGAGAGGCGTACCGATTATGTCAACAACTTATAAATGCAGCAACGACAAATAAGACCCTCCCATAAATTCCAATAGGAACTGGGGGAGGGCCTTGGTTAATTTTCGTATACAACCGAATTGTTGCACTCAAAACTTCTTTTCATTTTACTTGATCGCTCTCGCTCAATCCGCTTTCCCCAAAAGCTTCATCCAGTTCATCAAAGCGCCCGATGCGATGGATTTTCTTATCGTCCATCTCAAAATAATTGAAGATGTGGGATTCTCCTGGCTCGCCTTGTTTTTTGGCGAGCTGTTCGAAGATGACCCGATTGTCTTTGGCGAATTTGTTGAGCGTCTCCAATTGCATGCCAGAGCCTTTCACCCATTCGGCAAGCATTTCGTGGCCGGCAGCTGATTTCCCGGGACTGATCAATTCAACATTATGGTCCGTGACGGAAAGCACTCCGTCGACATTTTGTTCATTGACATAATCGGTAAAGCGTTCCGCAAGCTTGATCGGTTCAATCATCATGTATGCCCCCTTCTTCCGGTAATTTTTCGAATATCACCAAGGCCAGCGTAGCGACGGGTCCCAGAAGGAGCGACGCCAGGAACCACATAAGGCCGCTCCGATTTTTGCCTTGGGCGAGACCTGCATTGATCAGCGCAAGTGTTCCCCATCCGACTGCGTATTCGTTTCCCATATCCATTCCCCCTTTTCTCCCATTCTACTCGAAAAAAAGAAGCCGAAAAAAATTCCGGCTTCTCAATAATTGGTGTTTTTTAGTTTTTTAAAGGTCTTGACGAAACGGTCAGGATCTCTTGGCACTTTATAGGTCAAGACGCCACGATGCGTGTGCAAATACAATAAATTGGCATCGTCGGAAAAGGTCTTATAGGAAATATCCCAGACATGCATCAAATTGAACTCGTTTGTCGAAGCGGTCAATTTATCTTCGTATAAATGAATTTCATATTCGGTGTGCGTGATTTTCATCTGGCCGGCTACGATCGAGCGTTCCGTGTCGACATAAGTGATGGAAGACAGTAAACTTTTCGGATCCATTCGGTTCGCCTCCCGGCTGTTTTCCTAAAGTCTACTGCACCTGCGCGCGACTATGCAACTGATACGGCGCCTACATTTCATCGAAATATTCGTTTATCAAATCCCCACATACCCCGATGGCTGCGGCACTGCCTTCACCAGCTGCGATGACGAGTTGCGACGGAACGATCAGCGAAGCATCTCCTGCCGCATACACATTCCACACATTCGTGCGCCCGTAATCATCCGTCAAGATCCCGCCGTGCTCGTTTTGTTTGCAGCCGAGCTCTTTGGCAAAATTAGTCGCATGGCTCCATAAAGGCGTGACGAACCCGGCACTGCGGTCGATCAATGTGCCATCTTCCAGCCGGACGCTTTTCAGCTTGCCGTTTTCCCCTTCCAGGCCGGAAATCGTATCTTCGTAAACTTTGATTCCCTTAGCGAGCAGCTTCTGCTTTTCCTCTTCTTCCAGACGCCCTTCACCGTTCGTAAAGACCGCCAAGTCGCGGCTCCACGTATAGACTTCCTTCGCTAGCGTAAATACTTTTTTATCGGCAATGACCGCGAGCGGCTGATCGCGCATTTCCCAGCCATCGCAATAAGGGCAGCTGAACAGGGTCGTCCCGTAAAACTTCTCGATATCCGGCACATTCGGCAGTTCTTCTTTCAATCCCGCCGCGATGATGATTTTGATGCTATGAAAAACCTTTCCACTTTTGGTCGTCAATTCGTAATGGGTTTTAGAAATACGGTCGATGTTGACGATGCGTTCGTTTTCCGTTTTGACGCTTCCGTATTTGCGGATCTCCTCATGCCCGAGCCGTTTGAACTCTTCCGGGCAAATTCCGTCTCTTGTAATGAACCCATGCGCTTCGCGGGTCACCAAATTGCGCCCATTGTCATCATCAAATAACACAGCATTCTTTCTCGAACGGCCAAGCACCAGTGCAGCATTCAAACCTGCAGGGCCTCCGCCGATAATGGCACAATCGTATAGCATAGCGTTCATCCTTTTCTACTTTCGTTTTCCTCCCCTCTTCCCCCTTCGCATCTGCATTAAACAGGGGGACAGCCTAAAAAAACCGATTGCCCAGGATCTCCAGGACAATCGGTTTTTAAACGCAGACTTCGTGCCGCACGCTTTATTTTTGGATCAATTCACGTAATGCCTGGACAAAGAATTTGTTTTCTTCCTCGGTGCCGACTGAAACCCTGACGTATTCTGGAAGGCCCCACCCTTTGCCGTAGCGGACGATAACGCCTTTTTTCATCAGATCTTGATAAAGCGCTTCTCCTTCATCACCCAATTTGACCAAGACGAAGTTGGCCATGCTCTTCGTATACGGGAGGCCCAGTTCTTCGAATGCTTCATAAAGGAACTCACGCCCGCGGCTATTCGCCTCGCGGGATTGCGTCACGTGTTCGTGGTCTGTCACTGCCGCCGTCGCAGCGAGCTGTGCCAGCGTATTGACGTTGAAGGGCTCTTTCACTTTCAGGATTGATGTGATGATTGAATCAGCCGCGATGCCGAAGCCGACGCGCACTCCCGCAATGCCATAGATTTTCGAGAAAGTTTTCAAGGTCAGCAACGGATAGCCTTGGCGGATGAATTCAGTGCCGTCCGTATAATCGTCCGCGTCCGCGTAATGGCTATACGCGGCGTCAAACACTACCAATACATCTCCCACAGCGTCCAATAATTTTTGGACATCCTGTTTCTTCATATAGGTGCCGGTCGGGTTGTTCGGCGAGCAAATGTAGATGATTTTCGTCTGGTCGGTCACTGCCGCGATCATGGCATCGACATCAAATGTGAAGCCTTGTGCGAACGGCACTTTCACGACTTTTGCACCCATGATGTGCGCACCAAAATCGTATTCGCTGAATGATGGGTCCGGCACGACGATCTCATCGCCCTGTTCCAAGAACGCTTCCGAAATAAGCGTGATCAATTCGTCCGCGCCATTTGTTGGAATGACTTGGTTTTTTTCGACGCCATGCTCTTTGGCGATTGCCGTTTTCAGATCACTGGCATCTGCATCCGGGTAGCGGTTCAAGCCAAGAACGCCTTGTTCGATGGCTTCGACAGCCTTTTTCGACGGGCCAAGCGGGTTTTCATTGGACGCCAGCTTAATGACGCGCTCCAAGCCCAGTTCTTCCTGCACTTCCCAAATCGGCTTGCCTGGTGAGTAAGGCTGGATTTGATCCAAGGTTTTGCGTGCTTTGATATTTTCCAAATTCGCCATTATGTACGCCTCCGTCATCTATTTTTAATAATATTGAATGAATATGTACTGCCATCAATAATGATACCATTAAAGCTGGATTTCCTGCATATCCACCTTAGTTAAAGCAAAATAATAGTCTCTATTATTACAGAAAAATCCGTTTCCTGAAAGGGCCACGTCCTACAATTTGAAACCCTCACCTAAATGTGGTTTACTTTAACGAGACTGACGAAAGAGGAGTTTTCACATGATTAAAAAAATGACATTTGTTTTCGCCCCATTCGCCCTCGCCTTAGTGCTCGGCGCATGTTCTGATAATGAAGAATCTACCGCAAACGAAGAAGCAGCGTCTCCTGAGACCGAACAGGCAGAAGGAACTGAAGAAAGCACTGAAGAAGCAGCAGGAAGCGAAGAAGCAGTACCTGCTGAATCGGCGCTCGAACTTCCTAAAGAAGACGCCGTCGTAGCAGTTGTCAACGGCGAAGAAATCCAAGGGAAAGTGTACAATAGCGTCGCCCGCCAATTCGAATCGACACTAGCTTCACAAGGACAGGACCCGTCAACTGAAGAGAACCTTCAATTGATTGAAGACGAAGCGATGTCCGTCGTCATCGGCAACACCGTGCTATTGCAGGATGCCAAGGATAAAGGCCACGAAGCGGATGATGCGGTCGTCGAAGAGCGCATGGAAGAATTGAAAGCCAACTTCGAGGACGAAGAAGCCATGAACGAAGCACTTGCTGAAACAGGTTTCACCCTTGAAGAAATGGAAGAGCAATTGCGTGAACAGCTTGTCTACGAAAGCTATATCGAAGAAGAAATCGATTCACCTGAAGTGACGGACGAAGAAGTCCAGGCAGCGTATGACCAATTCGTTGAAAGCTCAGAAGAAGAAGCACCGGCTTTTGAAGAGATGGAACCGACCATCCGCCAATCATTGCAAGAGCAAAAAGACCAGGAAGCTACTTTCGCGCGCGTAGAGGAATTGCGTGAAGAAGCTGAAGTCGAAGTAAAACTTTAATTTCCAAAAACCCCTACCGCAATTGGTAGGGGGTTTTTTCGGAGTGTTGAAGAAGTCTATAATCCGCTATGAATGAAAAAGGGAATCACCTTTTCTACATTCAAAATTCAATGTTCTATCTGAGTATTTGGAGAAGCATTCGCTCGACTCCTGTGGGACTAGCGGGTTTGAGAGACCCCGCAGGAACGCAGTGACGAGGAGGCTCGATTCCCGCCCCACGGAAAGCGAGCGATAAGCTTCGGAAAATACGGCTTTTTACCTTTCTCGACAGCTTGAAAAACCCCTACCGTAATCGGTAGGGGTTTTTCGATCTTACAGCCGTTATCTATTCAGCGAGACGCTCTTTGCAAAACGCCAAAATTTCCTGTTCTTCCTCTTCATCCAACGCAAAATCAAGCGGCTTCTCACTGTCATTGTCGATAAAATGATAATCGGCGATGCGCGCATTGCCGTCTTCGACCGCCAGGATCAGGCGCAAGTCAAGGCCGCCCGGGCGGTACAGTTCGTCTTCCTCGTCCACTTTGATCGCCATCGTGTACTCATAGCGTTCACCTGTCAGGATGCCGGTCGGGTCTTGCAATTTTTCAACTTCGTAATTAATGATTTCCATTATTGCACCTCCATTGCTCTATTTTAGCTTTCATCTTGCCATTTGGATAGCATGGCGGGAAGGTTTGGCGTTTAAGTGCAGTGGATACGGGAAAACACCAAACAGACATAAAAAATTAGGAGTGGATTTTGATGAACGTATTAGTTTTAGGAGCAAATGGCCAAGTGGGCCGCAATATTGTAGAAGAATTAACCGAAAGAGGCCATGACGCGGTAGCGATGATCCGCAAAGAAGAGCAGCGCGCAGAAATGGAAAAACGCGGCGCGAAGAAAATCGTCCTTGGCGATTTGGAAAAAGACTTCAGCCATGCATACGACGATGTCGACGCGGTCATTTTCGCAGCAGGCTCAGGCCCGAAAACAGGCGCTGACAAGACTTTGACCATTGATTTGTGGGGTTCTGTCAAAGCAGCGGATTACGCGAAGCAAAAAGGCGTTAAACGTTTCGTCCAGCTTGGCTCGGTCGGATCTGATGACCCGGATGCCGGCGGCGAGGAAATGAAGCCTTATTTGGTAGCTAAGCGCACAGCCGATGACCTTCTTGAACAAAGCGGTCTCGACTATACGATTGTCCGTCCCGGCCCATTATCGGATGATGAGAAAACTGGCCGTATCGAAGCAGCCACACACTTTGAGTCTTTCGAAAACCGTTCGATTCCACGCGCAGATGTAGCACGTACACTTGCTGAAGTGGTCGACCGTAAAAACACTTACGGAAAAGTCTTCGAGATCCTCCAAGGCGAAGCTGAAATCTCCCAGGAACTCGACCGCCTGTAAGCTTTAGGCGGATGGCGTTCGCGGCATTTCTATGGTAGACTAGCTTTACGATAATAGAGGACGTGATAACATGATTAATATTCAAGCACCGAAAGCTGACATTACCATCACTCAGCGCAAACAAGAAATCCAAGGCGATGAAGCAGTCATCAAACCGCTATACGGGTTTATCGACTTGCATGAAATTCCGCGCGACAAAGGCGGCATTATCCAATTCTTCAACCACAGCGGCGAGTTGCTGTTTGTCGGCAAAGCCCGCAAACTGCGCCAGCGCGTGAAAAAGCATTTCGAAGACAATGTCTCGCCATTGAAAAACCATCGCGATGAAGTACATCGCATTGCGGTTTCCATCGTGGAAGACCCGATGGAACGCGAAATTTATGAGACTTACCTGATCAATACAGGAAAAGCGAAATACAACGTCGATAAAGTATTTTATCGCGACTAAGGAAAACGGGCGCTCCCGATAGAGCGCCCGTTTTTTCTATTATTGATTTTTATACACACTTCTTGTGTAAGCTGTATCCAGCCAAATTTAAATAAACCCTTTTCCAGGTTTTATGAGAGTTTGAAAAAGGAATAGTACTGTAAAATCACGTTCTTTGGAGGAACTCACTATGTCCACACATGCCAAGCCAGTCCCAGCGGCCGATTGCCGCAGCGAATACGATACCCTGCGCCACGTGCTCCTATGCCCACCACGTTTCATGGAAATTCGAGACGTTATTAATGATGTACAGAAAAGATACAAAGATGAAAACATTGACGTAACGGAAGCTTTGCGACAGCATACTGCCTTTGTCGACGCACTAGCTGCAGAAGGCGTCGATACTGCTTTTCTAGAGGCCTCTGAAAAATATCCGGAGCAAGTGTTCACACGCGACATCGGCTTCACGATCGGCGATACGGTCTTCATCAGTGAAATGGCCGCGAATGTCCGCCAAGGAGAAGAACAGGTGCTGCAAAACTGGCTCGCTGAAAAAGGCGTCCGCTTCAAGCATTTGCCGGGGCACCGCATCGAAGGCGGCGACGTCATGGTCGATCAAGATACGGTATTCATCGGGATCAGCAGCCGCACTTCTGAAGAGGCGATTGAGGAATTGCAGCGACATATGCCGGATTTCCGCGTTGTCCCGATCCATCTCAACGAAAAATACTTGCACCTGGATTGCGTCTTCAATATTTTATCGCCGACCGAAGCACTCATCTATCCGGAAGCGCTGGAACAAGCGACAATTGAAATGCTGAGTGAGCGCTATATGCTGATTCCTGTCGAAAAGGACGAACAATTCAAGCTCGGTACGAATGTGCTATCGATCGGCGAGCGCCGCGTCTTCAGCCAGCCGCAAAACACCAAGGTCAATAAGCAGCTTCGCGAACACGGCTTCCGCGTGATCGAAACCGATTTTTCGGAAATCATCAAATCCGGCGGCGCTTTCCGCTGCTGCACGATGCCTGTCGCCAGAGGCTGAACAGAAACAGCTGCCCGCATTAGCGGGCAGCTGTTGTTATGTCCATATCTTTAATCACGGTCGGCTTGTTGCATGTGGAGCCGGCTTTCGCGCGCAAGTTCCACGAACCTCGCCATCATATCGGTGCCTTCCGGCGTCCCGATCGATTCCGGATGAAACTGCAGTCCATAGACCGGATAGTCTTTGTGCTTAATGGCCATCATCGTGCCATCATCCAACGCTTCTGCCTGTATAGTAAAGCATTCGGGCAAGGATGCCTTTTCGATAGCCAGCGAATGATAGCGCATAACAGGAACCCGCTCGTTCATGCCCGCGAACAAATCCGTTGCGCTATGCGAAACTTCCGAGACTTTGCCGTGGCGGATAGCCGGCGCTTCTGTGACGCGGCCGCCGAATGCCTCACCGAGCAATTGCTGTCCCAGGCAAATGCCCAGAATCGGCACCTCACGGTAAAGTTCACGGATCAACTCGAGCGATTCAGGGACATCTCTCGGATGACCTGGGCCAGGAGATAAAATAATCGCCTCAGGCTGTTTGCTGCGGATGTCATCCAAGCTCAATTGGCCATAGCGTACAACTTCCACATCTTCGCCGAGTGCCGCCACCGCTTGATAGATATTGTAAGTGAATGAATCATAATGATCGATTAATAAAATCATCCGAACACCTCCGTCAACGAACGCGCTTTATGGAGCGTTTCCTCGTATTCGGCTTGCGGTTCGGAATCGAAGACAATGCCCGCTCCCGCTTGAACGTGGACCGTGCCGTCTTTAACGACGAAAGTCCGGATGGCGAGCGCCACATCGAGATTGCCGTTGAAGCCGAGGTAACCGACAGCGCCGCCATAAACGCCGCGCCGTTCCTCTTCAAATTGCTGGATGAGCTGCAGCGCACGCACTTTCGGGGCACCCGATACCGTACCAGCAGGCAGGCAGGACACAAGCGCATCTAGTGGATGCATTGCGCCTTCCAATTCGCCGGTTACTTCCGACACGATGTGCATGACGTGCTGGTACTTCTCGATGACCATGTATTTCGGGATCGCGACCGTACCGACTTTTGCGACGCGGCCGACGTCATTGCGGCTGAGGTCGACGAGCATTTGGTGCTCTGCCCGCTCTTTTTCATCCCCCAGCAATTCGTTCTCAAGCGCTGTATCTTCCGCTTCGGTCTTGCCGCGTTTTCTCGTGCCGGCGATGGGATTGGTCACCATCTCGCCACCACGGATCGTCAATAGGCTTTCAGGCGAAGCGCCGACGACGGCATAGTTGCCGAAGTCGATATAAAACTGGTAAGGCGACGGATTTTGCTTGCGCAGTTTCCGATATAGAGTGAAAGCATCGCCTTGGTAATCCGCAGACAAACGCTGCGACAATACCAACTGGAACACTTCGCCTTTGCGGATTTCCTGCTTGGCCAGTTCGACTTGTTCGCGGAACCGTTCAGCCGTCGTTGCGGAATGGAAATTCAATGTTTCCGGCTGGTCGCCCGGTTCTTTCTCTGCTGCCTGCTCAAGCTGCACTGCGATTTCATCTGCGCGCCCTTCAAATGAAATGACCGTTACATCATGGCGGACATGATCGAACACGACGATCGTTTCGTATAGCTGTAAATGGATGTCCGGCATGTTCAGGCTGTCTTTACGGGCGCTCTCGACCGGCTCATACGCCGCGATGGCGTCATAGCCGATATAGCCGATCGCCCCGCCGGTAAACGGCAAGCCTTCTATATCACGATCGTCTTTCGGCATCAATTCCTTGATTCTCTCAAGCGGGCGCCCTTGTTCTATTGAACGCTCGCCGCTCCGATAATCGACCACTTCCAACTGGTCCTTCAATCCGATGAATGCTTTTGACGGATCCGCCGCAATAAATGAATACCGGCCGCTTGCGCTCGTTTTTAGCGAGCTTTCGAGCAGGCATTTGTAAGGCCCTTGCAAACGATGGAACACCATGATCGGCGTCAAGCTATCTCCTTCTACTTTCTTGATCTGTACATCTCTTCTCATCTCGGCTCAACTCCTCTTTCTTCTGGGCACCGCCGGTTCAATAAAAAAAAGCCCCCTGCACGAAATAAGATCATTTCGTACAGAGGACGGATCGACCGCGGTGCCACCTCATCTTGAAGCTCTCAGCTTCCACTTGAACCCCAATAACGCGGGGCAGACGGGCCTTCTTTTCAGATGGCCACTCATAAGTCCATTCACGCAGGTGCCACACCGGTTTCCAGCTGTCCCGGCTCTCTGTCAGAAGCTATCCATGCACTACTTTTCTTATTCAACGTTTTTTTATGTGGCGCTTTGTTTCCGCAGTCCTGTAAAGTTGCCGCGCAATTAAAAGCTTGTGACCATCTTATGGAATTCAGAGCCGTCTGTCAACTGAAAGCAAACGCTTAATTTAGATAATTCTGTATTTATAAGAAGATTTGGGTTATAAATATAGTAGAAGAATGTTTCTAAAATCGAAGGGGGTATCAGAAAATGAAAAACAAACTTTGGCTGGCAACAGGAACAGTAGGACTCGGGCTCATACTCGGCGCTTGTGCAGGCGAAAGCGGAGGCGGTGATTCTTCTTCTGAGAGCGGCGATGCGACGCAGATTAGCTTCATGCACTGGCGCGGAGAAGACAAAGCCGTGCTTGATGAAATCATTGCCGATTTCGAAGAAGCGAACCCTGATATTCGCGTAGAGCAGAACATCTATCCGTCCGACCAATACCAGGCGACGGCACAGCGCATGCTGCAGGAAGGTTCAACAGGAGACGTCTTCACTTCTTTCCCGGGCGCGCAATTTGAATCGATCCAAAGCGCCGGCTTTTTTGAAGACTTGAGCGGAGAAGACTTCGTCTCGAATTTTGACGAAAGCCTGATCGCTGTCGGCCAGAAAGACGGCACGCAATATGCCCTGCCTTACCAGCTAGTATTCAATATGCCGGTCTATAACAAAGGCATGTTTGACGAACTCGGCCTTGAAGTGCCGAAAAGCTGGACGGAATTCCAGGAAATGGCCGATACTTTGCTAGAAAATGATATCACGCCAATTGCGTTTCCAGGCGCTGACATCGGGCCGAACCAATTCATGAACAGCATGATGATGAACAATGCACCGGATGAAGATGTCTTCGCCAAACTCCAAAACGGCGAAGAATCCTTAACGAATGAATGGTGGGTTAAGACACTCGAAGACTTTAAGCTTCTAGCGGATAAAGGCTATATCCAGGACGATGCACTCGGCACCAACCAGGATTCCGCAATGGCCATGGTAGCGAACGAGGAAGCAGCCATGCTTGCGACCGGTTCCTATCACATGAATTCCCTGCTCGACTTGAACCCGGACCTTGAACTCGACTTGCTTGCCCCGATTACAGTGGAAGAAAGCGAAGCCACTTATGAAGGCATCAATACGGCGACATTCATGCTGGCCGTCAATAGCAATTCCGAAAAGAAAGACCAGGCAAAAGCGTTCATCGACTATTTGAGCCAGCCGGAAGTGGCTTCCAAATACGCCAATGAAACCGGGCAGCATTTGACGGTCAACGGCGTCGAATACGAGTCTGAAGCGCTGCAAAACACTTCGTATTGGATCGACGAGCGCAATACGCGTTTCCAGCCGCGCTTTTTGATCACCAACGCCCAGATTGAAGATGCGGTCCTCAGTTCAATTGAAAACGTTCTTGGGGGCGAAGATCCGATGGCAGCGGCTGAAGCTGCCCAGCAAATCGTAGAAGAAAACAGGGAATAACCAGTCCATGAGAATCTCCAAATCCATCTACCTGTTCTTTCTTCCGGGGCTAGTCCTATACAGCTTGTTCTTTTTGTACCCAACCATCAGCGCCCTTTTCTATTCATTTACCGACTGGGACGGCTTAAGCACCGCCTTCCAGTTTGTCGGCATCGATAATTACACCCGGGCATTTACGGGCGATTCAATTTTCCAGAAAACGATCGGCAATAACTTGAAGTTCATGCTGACGGTCGTCGTGTTCCAGACGCTTGTCGCACTTGCTTTCGCGCTGATCGTCATCAAGAACACGAAAACGAATGTATTTCTCCGGGCGCTTTACTTTTTCCCGACCATTCTTTCTTCGGTATCGGTCGCCTTCATCTGGGCGTTCATCTACGATCCGTCGATGGGCATCCTGAATCAAGTGCTCGAGCTCATCGGCCTTGATTTCCTGGCACAAAACTGGCTCGGCAATTCCAATATCGCGATTTATTCGCTGGCCATCACACAAGTGTGGTTCCATGCGGGACAGATGCTGATCATCTTTGTCGCGGGACTTCAAGCCATTCCAGAGGAACTGTATGAAGTGGCAAAAATCGAAGGCGCCAGCAAGTGGCAGACGTTCAAAAGCGTTACTTGGCCGCTGCTTGCACCTTCCGCCACCATTGTTGTCGCCTATACGACGATTCAGTCGTTCAAAGCCTTCGACTTGGTCTTTGCGATGACCGGCGGCGGGCCTAATAACTCCACTGAAATTATCGCGACGTATATTTACGATGTCGCGTTCAAGAGCTATCAATTCGGTTACGCTTCTGCGATTTCTATCATTTTCATGGTCATCATCGCGTTGATCACTTACCTGCAGTTCAAGGCCTTGCGCTCAGACCGCGTATCTTACTAGAAAGGAGGCGGCAATTTTGCTGTTCAGGAAATTCTCACTGCTCATCTATGCGCTGCTGATCCTGATTCCGTTAGTGGTCGTCCTGTTGACGTCCGTTAAAACACTTCAGGAAACATTCCGTGACCCGCTCGGCTTACCGGACGGCGGCTTTAAATTCGATAATTATGTCGCGATTTTCCAAGAACAAACGATGGCCGGCTATTTTCTCAACAGTACCATCGTCACCTTGTTCTCGGTGTCGTTCACTTTGCTGCTCGCCGCGATGGTGGCATTCGGCATTACGCGCATGAATAATTGGATCGGCAATGTGCTGTTCGCCGTGTTCACGCTCGGCATGATGGTGCCGGCACAAGTCATCATGGTCCCGCTTTATTCGCTCATGCTGGATTTGGGACTGACGAATAGCCTTCTTGGGCTGATTCTCGTCAACATTTCCTCGACCTTGCCGATTGCCGTATTCATCCTGACCGGCTTTATGAAAACTTTACCGAAAGAATTGTTTGAAGCGTCGACGATCGACGGGGCCGGCAATTGGAAGATGTTCACGAAAGTGGCCATTCCTTTGTCCTTGCCCTCCATCTCGGCTACAGCGATTTTTCTATTCGTCATGCACTGGAACGACCTTTTGTACCCGCTCCTGTTCATCACGGACAATGCCTACAAAACCTTGCCACTCGCACTTCTTGAGTTCCAAGGGCAATATTCCACCAATTATCCGATGCTGTTCACAGGCGTCATCATCGCCTCAGCACCGATGGTCATCGCCTATGTCTTCCTGCAACGCTACTTCGTCGCAGGCATCACAGCCGGTGCGGTCAAAGGATAACAAAAAGCCTCCGGAATGTCCGGAGGCTTTTCTTGTTATCTGGCAAAGACATGCTTGCCGATTTTCTTGATGGTCGAACGAGTAAAGATCCACTGGTCAGTTGCCGTGACCGGGTTGTAATAGTATGTCGCGCCGGAAGATGGATCCCAGCCTTTCGCCGCTTCCCGCACAGCACGGTAAGCGGAAGCGTTTGGCGTCAACCAATATTGTCCGTCATTCACTGCTGTAAACGCATTGCGCTGGAAAATGACGCCATATGTACTGCTCGGGAACGCGCGGGATTGCACACGGTTCATAATGACTGCCGCTACCGCGACTTTTCCTTCGAATATTTCACCGCGGGCTTCGCCATGGACGGTGCGTGCCATCATATCGACTTGCTTCATCTTTTCGCGTGTCATCGGCCCAGTAAAGCCGGTTGCTTTCACGCCGAAATCGCGTTGGAACTGGACCACGGCATCTTTCGTGATCGAGCCATAATAGCCGGTCGGTGCGAGATGGAAATAACCGAGTTTTTGAAGCTTCGCTTGAAGTTCTGTTACTTCGCTTCCGGAAACACCTTCGTGTAAATCAGGCGCATGGGCGGAAACTGCTGAATGTGAAAATGTTAGAAAGAAAATCGTTGCTAAACTGAATAAGAGCGCTTTAATTGTTTTCATGCTTCCTCTCCTTTTCCTTTTTGACAAGAATCGACAATTGATTCCTTTTTAAAGTATATCTTTGACATATATCAAAAACAACATGACGGAGTTACTTTGTTTTCGAATTTTTCTATCAACTCGCTAGGCCTTTCTATGTCCAGTGCATTCTTTAGACCTACAAAACCGCACTTGCACAATCGGGGAAACGAAAAAAAGGCGAGCTATACGCCCGCCTTTCTATACTTTCCATCGATTCACTTTCTTCGTCTCGAGTAATGCAATTGCGCAATTTGGCCGTCTTGCCCCACATTTTTCAAAGTGAAATCGAGTTGCCGCTGCGCTTTTTGAAATAAGGGGATGCCGCCCCCAAGTGTTACTGGTGCAATGGAAATGATGAATTCATCGACCAGGTCTTCTTGCAACAGGCGCTCCAGCAGCAAGCTGCCGCCGACCGGCCAGATGGTTCCGCCGGGTTGCTGCTTCAACTTTTTCACGACACTGGCTGGGTCTTCCGATGTGAAGGTGATCTGGCCTTCGTCTTCTTTCGGATGGCTGGTGAATACATAGGAACGCTGATCGACGTAAGGAAATTCTCCGCTCTCATGCGAGACCACCCATTCATAGGTGCGCCTGCCGAGCAGAATGGTATCGACCGTTTCGATGAATTGCCCATACCCCGCGTCTCCATTCATTTCCACATCCAATAGCCAGTCCAACGTTTCTTCGGGGTCAGCGATATAACCGTCCAAACTTTGCGCGATATAACAAATGACTTTCCGTTCAGCCATCGCAATTTCCTCCTTCAGCGGTTGGTTGCTGCCGCTTTCTTCGCCATTCGCCCAATCAGGATTCGAGTTCTTCCAATTGTTTTTTTGTTTGCGGGAATGCATTTGCCTGCCATTCCGAACGGTAGGCCGAATCCAATTGGGTCAATCCTTGTTCTGCATGGTCATAAGGAGCATTAACGCTTTCCTCATGGTCGATTTCGTAGCTGTTGTGCATATCGCTGTCTTCATATACCCAAACATTGCGCTTTTTACCATTATAAGCCTTTAGCAAGACCAATCCTGCGCCGAGTGCCGCGCCTGATGCAATGAATTTTTTCATATCGATGCCCATAACGATCCCTCCAACTTGTTCTTTCTAACTTGTCTTCCCCTTTTTCAACCGCCTTAACCTCTGCGGCTTTTAGACGTAAGCCCAAGAGTTTGGTAAAGTGGAACAAAATGATCCTGGAGGCGATTTGATGAAGAAAATAGTTATCGTATCTGATACGCATATTCCGAACCGCGGAAAAAAACTCCCTCAACCGCTTGTCGACGCCTGTGATGGAGCCGACTTCATCATCCATGCCGGCGACTGGCAAATACTCGATGTCTACCATGAATTATCAGCTTATGCTGAAACGGATGGCGTGGCAGGCAATGTCGACCCTTGGGACATCGTAGACCGTTTCGGGCGGAAAAAGATTTTCACATTCGGCGACTTGAAAATCGGTGTTGTCCACGGAGATGGCATACGCAAAACGACCGAACAGCGGGCTCTAGATAGTTTTGAAGGCGAAAACGTCGACATCATTGTTTTTGGCCATTCCCATCAGCCGCTCATGCGTGAAACGGACGGCCTGACTTTATTCAATCCCGGCTCACCGACCGATAAACGCCGTGAACCGCAATACTCGTTTGGGCTGCTTGAAATCAGTGATACTTGGGAGCTCAAACACGTTTTTTTCGATAATAAAGATTAACAAAAGGCCATTTCCTGATTTAAAGGAAATGGCCTTTTTTATGAACGGAAGATCAGCGGCATTGGCAAAACAGAGCATCTCAATTTTTTTCGAAGCTGAACCCGAGCCGCTTAAGCGCTGTCTCGAGATTTGCTTCAATCATCGTCCCTTTCAAGGCCTCGGCGAAATGGGGGACTTTCAACGCCATAAAAGGCTGGATACCTGTCACGACCGGCTGGACGCCAATCAAGCCCAACACCTTCACGAGCTTCAATAAATATTCGCCGACTTGTGAATTGATCTGCGATACGCCGGATACATCGATCACCAGTACTTCGATGCCTTTTTCTGCACAACCGTGCATGGCATGGTCGATGATAGCCTGTGCCCTCAATGCCCTGACTTCGCCGATAATCGGCAAAATCGCCACTTTCCCGACAATGGGAACCATTGGCGCAGCTAACGATTCAATTTCCCCATATGCCCGTTCCAGTTCCAAGACATACGTCAATAAAGTGGCGAGGGTTTCAAAGATGAACGACAAATCCGCCGGCAGCTCGCATGGGCCATCATCGAGACCACAGACGGTGCCATAGCTTGAGCCATCTTCATAAAAAATCGGCACGCCGATAAAACATCCTGCTTCGAATCCATCCGCAATTCCTAGAGAACGCGTCAATTCATGCTCTCCGATGTGTTCGATGATTAATGCCTGCGCCCCATGCTCGACGCTCAAAGCCGACAACATGCATGGCAGCGGGGCAGCTTCCCCTTCTTCTATCAAATGATGCTTCGTATTATGTACCTTGACGATCTTTTGGGAGCCCCTTTCCTGCTTTGCGATATAGAAGCTGTTCATGCCTGCTTGCTTGCTGAGAATTTGGAGAATATATGAAGCCGCTTCGTCGAAATCACTGAAATCCCTTATTTTTTCCAGATTCCCCTTCACCATTCAGCCATCTCCCCTTTCCCACTTATGTTTGAACCGAAAATAACGCCAATTCTTTTGTCTTCTTTCATTATAACGCTCTTTATTATCTGAAATGTTTAAATTGTGTAACAAAATCAGTTTTTTTAGCATGTTCACTATTTCCAAATATCGGGTATACCTTATCACAAGCGAAAGGAGGCTCATCCATGAACAAAGAATGGGACATTGAATTATTGGAACAAACCGATAGCATGATTTCTTTCAGCTGGACCCCGACAGATGAAGTTTCACGGATTAAAAAAGACGGAGAGATCGTCTATACAGGTACACAAGCGTCATTTCGCGAGGAAGGCCTGAGCCCTGGCGAATTGTTCTGTTATACGATAGAACGCCAAACCCCACAAGGCAGCTGGGTACCTTCCTTGAAAGTTTTGACCGGCACCGAAAAGCGCGACCCTGATTGCATCAATCAATTGGAGCAAATCGTTTTATCGACCATTGTTTCACACAAGCGGATCTCGCTTGCCTGGGGAGCAATCGACGGCATCGACGAATACGAAATTTATCGCGATGGCGAGCAAGTTGCGAAAATCCAGAAGACCCAGTTCACCGACCGGGAGGTGCCGGAAGACCGTGAAGTGATTTATTGGGTGCGCGCAAGACGCCCCGTTGAACGGACTGAAAGCCCATTACGCAAAATCAAATCGCTCGCTGCCAATATATTCGGAGCCTTGAACCTGGGTTCGTCGCAAGAACAGGCAGCCGTTGAAAAATTCTGGCTATCGAAAAAGATCGCCCCGCTCAACCAGTTGCTCAAGGAAGGCCAGAGCAAGCCGCCGGAGCTGAAATGGCATCTGCGCTACCTGACCTTTTTGCCCGATGATGTCTTAAAAAATCCCAATCTGACATCGCCAAACCCTTATTTCCAAGGGGATAATCGCACATTCGATCCCGAATCGAAACATTACCGATCACTCACCAACTCCATCGTCAACCTGGTGGAACAGCAGAGCACGTTCGATTTCGACAAAGATATCGGCACCAGTATCGCCTATAATTGGCGACGGAAATTCCGTAAAGCGGATGTTGCTTCGAGTGAAGGCGTCAGTGCCAAAATATCGGGAGAGACACCCCTGAAAACCGAAATCCTGATCACCCACAGCGTCGGAAATCCGTTGACGACATCGCCGAACATCGATTACGAATTATCTGCGACGTTTTACCGGAATGGCGTATATGATTTCATTGGCATCCATGACCAGTCGCCAAATCACGAAATCTACTTAAAGCTCGGCGATGATGGGACATGGCAGCCGCTTCACCAGACCGAAAGCGAAGGACTTGCCTGGATGGCCGATCCGATCGCGGCCCATTATTGGCGCTTTTCGAACTTCCTGTAATGAACAAGGGCAAAACAGTTCCATATAAAAAAGGGCGGTTCCAGTCTTTCTGGAACCGCCCTTTTGCGTGTTTAGAATTGGTCCAAAAAACGCTTGCGGATATGCGGAGGCGGCAGCATGCAGCTGTCGAGCTTGCCGAATACTTTATAGCGGTTTTTTGCGATGACGTCGTATGCGCCGTCACGAAGTACGCGCGGGAATGGCTGAAGATGATATGCCAATTTCCAAAGCCCCGTCAAATGGTGTGAAATCTTGAGTGCGCCTTCTGACTTCACATACGCTTCGCCGCCTTCAATCAATACAAGGCTGTCGACGTCGTCCGGCACATTGTGCTTTTGGGAAAGCTCTTGCCCGATCTCGCTTTGCAGGGAAGCGAATTGAAAGTAACCTGCCGGGTCATGATTGATGATGAATTGCACACTGGAATCGCAGAAATTGCAATCCCCATCGAATAACACAATCGCATGCTCCATAAATGATCCTCCTTTAAACTAATGCCTGTCTTTCGTTTTCCCTATTCCCATTTCTTGAAACCATCTGTCTTCGTCCCTTGATGGAAGAAGAGCTTCCAGCCGTCCTGTCGTTTTTTCCATACTGAACTGCGGTGGCTCCAAACCCCTGTTGTCCGGTTCTCCAAGACATATATTGTCAGGACCGACTCCGGCCCAAGAGATTTTGCTTCAAAGCGGGAAATGTGATAGTCATCTTCTTGCAAAGCATAGTCCCCGTTAAAATCAGAACGCTGGCAAATCCCGCCGGAGATGCCGAATTCAAAAAACTCATCATCCAATATTTCCGCCATGTTGCGGTTCGACTCCCTGGCAGCCGGCGCCAAATGGCTGTTCTCTAAATCTAGAAATTGTTTATGCAAGCTTTCCATCCGGATCCCCTTCCATCTATCTGTATTAAAAAAAGCCCCGGCGAGCGCCGGGACCAGCTTATTTAAATTGTTCGTCTTCCTCTGCCTCGTCGTCCTTGTAGAAATCTTCCTGGTCTTCCCCTGGTTGGTCTTGAGGGCCATCCGAGGAACCGAAATTCTCGACATCTTCAAAGCTGTTGTCGTAATCGCGGATTCGGCTATCTTCCGTTTTGGCCGGGCGGTCTGTCGACGAGCCGATGACATCTTCTTCTGATGGGCGGCTTTCCAAATCCAAGCTGTGGTCGGCGTGGTCGATGCAAGTCAGTGCGGTAGGAATGGCTTCAAGCCGCTCATATGGAATGTCTTTGCCGCACACTGCACATTTTCCGTAGGTTCCATCTTCAATGGCTTTTAGCGCAGCAAGCACGTCTTCATGCTCTTCTTCCTTGAACTGCTCCATCGCCATCCCGCGTTCTTGGTCATACAAATCAGTGGCGTTATCGCCTGGGTGATTATCGTAATTGGATAATTCGCTGGTTTCAAATTCCTCTGTATGTTCCATCCGTTCCTCGAGCGATTTCAATTGCGCTTCGAGTTCTTGCTTCAAGTTCTTTTGCTGTTCGTCCGTCATTATGACTCCTCCTCCAAATACTCGCTTGTGCTATATATATTGCCTTTCTCGGAGAAATCAAACCTCAGGGGCACAGCTTAGAAATCATCAAAGCGGTCCATCAAGCTCATCAAATACTCATCCAAGCGGTAACGGACCAATTCATCGGATAAACCGGTCATGCCAAACGTTTTCCATCCAGGGTAGACTGCCGGCTTGCCGTCCAAGATATCGATCAGTGACAGCAAATCCCAATATGGATCGTACACAAACGATTCACCGGCATGGCGTTCGTAAGCATCCAAAAATTCGTTGGCGATGCGTGTGCCGTAAAGCTGCGCTAAGTTGACACGGCAATGCCCAACATCGACACCCGCAGGCCCACGGCATGTATTCACCCAATCAACGACGCTGCTGACGTGACCCTCTTCCCATAAAATATTTCCCGGGTGATAATCGCGGTGGATTAAGCAATACTCAACCGGCGGCCCACCCGCGGCTACGATATAGAACGCGCGCATCCAATCGCCTTCCACGCGCGACCACTTCGGCCGCTCGAGGCGTCGTGCATCGTTATAGGCAAAATACTCATAAGGAAATCCTTCTGCTTTATGGCGGTGGATTTCAGCGAGCGTCTTGGCAAGCCCGTCAAGCCATGCCCCATCATATGCAGGAGGCAAGATGACCGCTCCCGGAACTTTCGTCATCAATACGGCCGGCATGCCGCATGCTTCGCCGCTTTCATCAAACGCCAAAATGCGCGGGGCGGGAATGCCCGCTTTCTCTGCAAGCTCCAGGCTCATCGCTTCATGCTTCGCCAAGTCCGGTTCCTGGTCGAGCCACTCCCCTTTATGGTGAAGCCGCAACACGATGCTCTGCTGCTCTCCATCTTTGCTTGCGCGAATTTCATAAAGCAGTGAAGAAGTCCCACCTTCTAAGGGAATAGCTTCTTCCAATGCAGCTCCTGGCCATTTCGACTCGACCCATTCGAGTGCCTGGCGGGATAAGCCGCCGAATCCATTTGTCATGCTTGCCGCTCCTTTCAGCCTATCTTTTGTTTTAAGTGTACCATGAAAAAACGCCTACTCCAGCTTTTTGATAGGCGCTACCCTGAAATTCCGGAAGCGTTTACCGAGGCCCCAGAAGGGTATGGTTTTCTACAATGAATTTTCAACTTAACAGGTGAATCACCTGCATTGAACATACTGAAGGAGCTGACGTTACATGAAAGTGAAGCACCCGATCCCGAAAGCAAAAGAATTGGACAATACCCTATCCCTTCTTGGAGAAGGATTTGATTTCCTGCCCGGCCGCCGCAAAGAGCTGGGTTCGGATATTTTTGAAACCCGCCTGCTCGGGAAAAAGGTAGTGTGCATGGCCGGCGAAGAAGCGGCTGAACTGTTCTACAATAATGCTTATTTTAAGCGCAGTGGCGCAGCGCCGCTTCCGCTTGAGCAAACGCTATTCGGGCGAGGTGCAGTCCACGGCCGCGACGGCGAAGACCATCACCAGCAAAAGCGCATGTTCCTGTCGATGATGACACCTGAGCGTTTGGAAGATGCCAAACGCATGATGATCCAAGAACTTGATGCCAAGGCCGAACAATGGGAGCAGATGGACGAAGTCGTCTTATTGGATGAAATTGAAGAAATCTTCACGCGCTCCATGATCCACTGGGCCGGACTGCCGATGAAAGAAAGCGAAGTCAAGCAGCGCACATGGGAGCTCGTAACGATGGTCGATTCATTCGGCCTTACTGAAGGGCGCTACCTTGAAGGCATGAAAGCCCGCAATGCGCACGAAGACTGGCTGAAGAAAATCATCAAGCAAATCCGTAAAGGCGAATACAATCCGCCGGCCTATACGGCAGCATATATCGTCGCCCATCACCGGACACCGAACGGCAAACTGCTCGACCTCGAGACGGCAGCTGTCGATTTGAACAATGCCTACCGACCGATGATCGCCACCGCTTACTTTATTGTCTTCGGCGTCATGGCGATGCACGAAAACCCGGTCACGCGCGGAAAACTCCAGGCAGACGAAAACAACTACAGCCACAATTTCGCCCAGGAAGTACGCCGTTATTATCCGTTCGCACCAGTCATGGCAGCGATCTCCAAAAAAGATTTCAACTGGAACGGCGTCCACTTCAAAAAAGACATGCGCGTCATTCTGGATCTGTACGGCACGAACCATCACCCGGATTCCTGGGACAATCCCGACGAGTTCATCCCGGAACGCTTCAGCACATGGGACGGCAGCCCGTTCTCCTTCGTCCCTCAAGGCGGCGGCGACCACCATACTGGACACCGCTGTGCGGGGGAATGGATGACGGTCATGTATATGCAGTCAATCTTTAAATATTTTGCAGAGAACTTGAAATACAGCGTGCCTGAACAAGACTTGTCCTACGACATGTCCCGCATGCCAACTATGCCAAAAAGCCGCCTGATCCTAAAAGACGTCCAAAAACTGAAAAACCGCCCAGACAATGTGTTCTATCACGAACAAAAGAACACGACTGTGCAATCAGGTTGCCCATTCCATTAATAATGAAAGGCTAGAGATTCTTTCTCTAGCTTTTTTTATTTCTGGAAAAGAAGATAGTCAGGGTTTGCTTGTGGAATCATTCCTGTTCATTAGTTGAGCTTCATGTTGGTATTCGCCGCCCTGCTTTGGGTTGGCCTTTGGCAGTAAGCCAGGAAAAACACCTGTCTTACTACGTCGGCTCACCCGTGGCGCTGGGCGGCTTAGAAATTTCGTTGTGTGCAGTTTGTTCAAACAGATCTGCTTCTATATGCAGTTGCCGGCTAGTGGGGGAATCGCTTCCTGAGATGCGGCGTCTGACACATTGGCGCTACCGTCTAAAATGTTGTGGGTAGGGTCAGAACTAATTAGCTTCTCGACACTAAAGATGAGTCTAGTTAAAAATATGAAGCATCTCAGCATTTCCTATCTAATGGACAGAAGAAATTCCCTTCCTTTCTATAACTAGAGACGGAGTGGAAGGGGGGCTGACTCCTGAGGGATCGCGCGGGCTGGCGAGACAAATGTGCGGCGCTCTCTGCCGCACATTGGCTCAACACCCGCCCCTCGGAAAGCAGCCCCCTGCAACGAAGTCGAAAAGCGGAAGCTTTTCCAATCACTTCTTTTCATTTCACACTTTCTATCGCATCGCCTACATACCTCTCAAATTGCAGAGGCTAATCCCTAACAAACCAACAATTGACAGAACCGCCCCTATCTTATACGATAAGGCAGGAAATTAAATAACCCGGCAACGGGAGAGGTTCATAGCATTCCACCCTCTATAAAAAACTATGGATTTTGAAATCAAGCCGAATCCACATGCGATTCGGCTTTTCGTTTGTCCGAATTTTTTATAGCTCTCCCCCAGCCGGCCGAATATAAGGAGGCCACTCACATGGCAGGAAGAAATGAAGAAACACTCGAGCATTTGTCTTTGCTCGGCAACCAGAACACGCGCTATAAATTCGAATACGACCCAGGCATTCTAGAAGCGATCGACAATCTCCACACGCGCGATTACTTCGTTAAATTCAATTGCCCGGAATTCACCTCGCTGTGCCCACAAACCGGCCAGCCGGATTTCGCGACGATTTACTTGAGCTTCATTCCCGACAAGAAACTCGTCGAAAGCAAAGCGTTAAAGCTGTATTTGTTCAGCTTCCGCAACCACGGCGATTTCCATGAAGATGTCGTCAACATCATCATGAATGACTTGATCGAGCTGCTCGATCCGCGCTATATCGAAGTATGGGGCAAATTCACTCCGCGCGGCGGCTTGTCGATCGACCCGTATACGAACTATGGCAAGCCTGGCACGAAATACGAAGAAATGGCGACGTACCGGATGATGAACCACGACATGAATCCGGAAACGATCACCAACCGATAAGGAGAACCGCTCATGCTACTTTATTTAAACGGCGCTTTTGTCGGTTTGCTCATCCTGTCGAATATTTTGGCCGTGAAATTATTTTCGATCAACGAATGGGCGGTGCTGCCGGCTGCAGTCATCGTCTATGTCTTCACGTTCCCAATCACTGACACGATCGCGGAAGTGTACGGAAAAGAAGCCGCGCGCCAAACGGTCATGGCTGGGTTTATCACACAACTCGCAGCGCTGGCGTTCATCTTTGCGGCCATTCATTTGCCCTCTGCGCCGTTTTTTGCGGACCAGGCAGCGTTTGAATCGATCTTCTCAGCAGGCTTTCGGGTGACGCTTGCGAGTTTGGTGTCTTATTTCATCAGCCAAAACCTAGACGTCACGATTTTCCATAAATTAAAAGCACGTAACGGCGAATCGAAATTGTGGCTGCGTAATAATGCCTCGACGATGGTTAGCCAATTGGTGGATACGACGATTTTCATCACCATCGCTTTTTATGGGACGATGCCGCTGTCGGCGTTGGCTGCCATGATTTTGACGCAGTATTTATTCAAATGGGTGGTTGCAGCAGCGGACACGCCGCTCGTCTACTTGCTCGTCAAACTCGCGCGCCGCTCCAAGACAGCCACTCAAAAAAGCTTCGCTTGAACGATTCATGCATAAAAAAGCCGCCGGCAATTTGGCCGGCGGCTTTTTGGTGTTTAAATTTTTTGTTTGGCTGGTTGAGCTGCAGGTACGATAATCGCAGCCGAGTCATGTTTCTGTGTCCAGACGAGCTCTGCAGTGATCGGCAAATGATCCGATACAGCCGTTTCGATTTTTTCTGCATCCCGCACGTCAAAGCCGCGGTCGGCAAAAATATAGTCGATGCGCGTCATCGGCTTAAACGATTCGCCAGTTTCATGATTTTCATAAGGAGATGGGTACGTGTAGGCGTCGCCGCGCTTCACTTTCAAGAAGACATCTGTCATGGTCTGATGAAGATGCGCCAAATGACGATGGGTCGGCGGTGCATTGAAATCACCCGCGATGATTTTCGGGAAATGGCTCTTGCCGGCAATCTCCAATATTTCCGCAATGCTCATTTCAAGCTCTTCATCTTTCAACGCTAAATGGGCATTCAACACTTTGAGGTAAGTGCCTCCGACTTCAATTACTGTCTCGAGAACGCCTCGCTGCTCATTATTATAGATGTCGGTTACGACTTGCGTCAAAAAATGGTTTTCTGCGTACTTGATTGGATAAAGGCTTAACGTAGCATTGCCGTACTGGCGGTTCGGGCGTTCTGGGTCATCCGGCGCTTGGTTCAAATTGGCGCCATATGCGGCGTACATCCCGAGCCGTTCGGAAAGCCATTCGACCTGATCCATATAAAAACTGCGGGCTGAAAAATAACGGTCGACTTCCTGAAGTGCCACTATGGTAGCTCCCGACGCTTCAATCACTTGTGCGGTTCTTTCTAAATCCACTTCGCCATCCATTCCCATTCCATGGGCAATATTGAACGACATCACTTTCACTGTTGGTGTCCTGCTGGCATCGCCGTGCATGAGACCATCTCCTTTTCTGGTTGAAACGAATCAGTGGCAGCTGCAATTGTCCCCTTAATTATAGCAAGGATGGCGCTTTTGTAAGTTAAAAACAGGTTAAAAATTGTTAGAGTTTTGTAAATTTCTGATTTTTGCCACAATTGGAACATGATCCGATGCCTCGGTATCGATGGTCCATGTCTCCAATGATTGAAAATGGGCATCGTGGAAAATATAATCGATTTTTTGTCCGTGGTCGCCTTGTTTTTTATACGTATCGGGATAAGGACCCGAACCGAACGCGTTATAAAAATGCTTGGAAAATCGCTGGATATGTTTGGTAGAAGGCGCAGCATTGAAATCCCCCACCAGCACTTGCGGCAGCGGATTATCGGTCGTGATGGCAATGATTTCCGTCAAGCTGCGGTCCACTTCCTCATCAATCAGCGATAGATGCGTGTTATAGAAAGAAAACCGGAACCCCTCCATTTCAATGACCGCTTCGAGCATCCCGCGCGGCTCGAATTCTTCGGGATGGACTTCGACTGCGCTCAAATCATGGTTGCGGAATGACACGACCGGATAGCGGCTCAATATGGCGTTGCCGTATTCACGCTTCGGCCGCACGCCCCCGGCTCCCCTGTCAACCAGATTTGGCCCATACGCCATGTGCATGCCAAGCCGGTTGGAAAGCCATTTGGCCTGATCCCAAAAACGGCTGCGGGAAGAAAAGTTCCGGTCCACTTCCTGTAATCCGGCGACATCCACTTGTCCTTGTTCAATCGCTTGGGCCGTTAGTTCAAGGTCCAGCTTTCCGTCGATTCGCTTGCCTGATGCAATATTAAAGCTCATCACTGTTAGCATCTTCCCCACCCCCGTCTTCTCTTATTATTGTTTACTTCCATTCCCGTGCCTTGCCGATTGAAACCAAAAAAGGCCCGCAAGCAGGCGGGCCCATTTTTATTCAATTTGCTGATCTGTATAGACGATGATCGCATCCCGCAAATATTGTGCTGCCCCTTCGCCGGCTTTTTCATAATAAGCCGCGAAGCGTTCATCCGCGACATACATTTCCGCCAGTCCGGCATGCGCTTTCGGCTCGTAGCTGCCCCATGTAAACCCAAGCCACTGCCGGTGTAAATCGGCAATTTCCTGTCCCGCGGCTCCCGCCGGTTCGCCTTCTTTCAGCGCATGCTCCAGCTTTTCCAGGATCTCCTGCTCAAGGCGTTTGAATGCTTCATATTGTTCCTGGCCCATGCCGAGCATTTTGGCATTTGAACGGTCGACTTCCGCGTCGCCGTATTTCTCGCGGATTTCTTTCCCAAAAGCCGCTTCATTGTCCTCGACCAGCTGCTTCTTGAATCCTTCGAACTTTTCATGATCTGCCATTCGACTCTCCCCTTGTTTTGTGGAAATCGTTTTCTCCACATTTGTAATCAAAAGGTCCAGGCGGCTGCGTTCCCGCATCAACTGTTCCCGCTGCCCGATCAACGCTTCGGTTTCATCAAAACCCGGCTCGTCCAACAGCTTCGCGATGTCATGAAGCCCAAAACCGAGCTCCCGGTAAAACAAGATGAGCTGGAGACGGTCAATTTCTGCGCTCCCGTACAATCGGTAGCCGGATTCGTTTTTCTGCGGCGTCAATAAGCCGATCGAATCGTAATAGCGCAAAGTGCGCGCGCTCACACCGGCAAGCGTTGCCAATTTCTGCACTGTATACATGCCGCCACCTCCTGATGACTTCATCTTAAACCTTGACGCAGCGTCAAGGTCAAGAAAAAACATTACGTCAATTGTTGCTCGGCGAATTCGCGGTAGAGCATATGCTTCCCGGTTAACTCCCGGTGGTTTCCAATACCGGTGACCCGCCCGCCTTCGATAAAGACAATTTGATCGGCATCGACGATCGTCGACAAGCGATGGGCGATGACGAGTGTCGTGCGCCCTTCCATCAAACGCCCGAGCGCCTGTCCGACGATGCCTTCCGATTGGCTGTCGAGGCTCGCGGTCGCTTCGTCCATCATCAATAATTTTGGATCGCGCAAAAATGCGCGTGCGATGGCAATGCGCTGCCTCTGCCCACCGGACAATTTAACACCACGTTCCCCGACTTGCGTATCCAATCCATCCGGAAACGAAGCGATGAACTCCTCGGCATACGCCATTCGGGACACGCGCCACAACTCTTCATCTGCATAACTGTCCGCATCCGGCAAACCATAAGTCAGATTGGCACGGATCGTCCCGCCCATCATGGCGCTTTCCTGTGACACATAGCCGATCTGGTCGCGCCAAGAAGCAATCGCCACATCCCCAATCGGCACATCACCGATTGTAATGGTCCCAGCGGTCGGTTCGTAAAAGCGCTCGATCAACCCGAAAATGGTGGTCTTGCCTCCGCCACTCGGCCCGGCAAAGGCAATCTTCTGGCCAGGCCGTGCTTCAAACGACACGCCCTGCAGCACCGGCTCGCCGTTTTCGTAGGCAAAACTGACGTCTTCGAGGCGCAGCGTTTTGCCGGTGATGTCCATTTCGATGCCGCGCTGTTGTTCTTCAAGCGGCAATTCCAAAATATCGATAATGCGTTCTGTCGCTCCTCTCGCTTTTTGCAACTCTGTAAAGAACCGCGCAAACGTAGCGAGCGGCACAACAATCTGGAACAAATAGAGAAGAAAAGCGACTAAGGATCCGGTCGACATCGACCCTTCCGAAACACGGATACCGCCGTAGCCGATGATCATCACGATAACGACCATGACAACCAAGTACATCAGCGGGCCGATCAAGGCATAGACTTTCGCTTCTCTCATGCCGAGCCCGTATAATTTCTGGACGCCCGAAAGCCCGCGCTGCTCTTCCACTCGTTCCGCTGTCGATGATTTCATCAAGCGGATTTCCCCGAGCGTCTGCTGGACATCGCCCGTGAATACGGCGGTCTCATCCTGCAAGCTGCGGGAAATCTTCGCCATCTTGCGACCTAACGGAATCATGATGGCAATCGTCAGCGGCACTGCGAGCATCATGATCAAAGTCATTTTCCAGTCCAGCACAAGAAGGATCGCGACCGCCCCGATGATCGTAATGATGCCGGTCACGAAATTCGGGAAATGATCGGTGATGAGATTCCTGACGATGCCGGTATCATTGACGACACGGCTCACCGTTTGCCCGCTTGCGTGCTGGTCGAAATAACCGACACGCAAACGCAGCAAATGAAGCCACATGCGCTCGCGCAGCCCTGCCACGATCCGCTGCCCGACCATGCTCAATAAATAAATCGATACGCCGTTAATGACAGCCTGCACGATAAACGCAGCGGCAAGCGCGGCAATCAATCCTCCGCTCAATGCCTCTACTGAAAACCCGTCCACCAACTCTCTCGTCAACAACGGGACGAGCAAGCCGACGATCGTCGTGACCAAACTGGTCGCCAACCCAAAAATCAATGCCCATTTCGGGATTTTAATCGAGGTTAACAGTGTGAAAAACGGCTTGATGCCTTGTTTTCTCTGAATTGATTCCATAACTTCATCTCCTATCTATCCGTTCAAGCCATTTACGCAGCAGCAATTTTCCGGTCTTTCGGCAAAGCAAGGCCAACCAGCCCGACTATCGGCAGCACAGAAATAATGACCATCGTTTCATAAACTCCGATCGAATCCATCAACACACCGATCGCGACCGCTCCAATGGCCCCCATGCCAAATGCCAAGCCGACCGTCAGCCCAGACATCGTGCCGATTCTGCTCGGTACGAGTTCCTGGGCGTAGACGACCATGACAGAAAAGCTCAACATAAGGAAAAAGCCCAATACGGCAAGAATGACAGCGACAATCGGCAAGGCCACATATGGCAGCACAAGCGCCAGCGGGATCGGCACGATCAATGACAGCACGATGACGCGCTTGCGGCCGATGCGGTCTGCAAGCGGCCCGCCGAAAA
Source organism: Planococcus citreus (assembly GCF_003664125.1). Lineage (GTDB taxonomy): Bacteria > Bacillota > Bacilli > Bacillales_A > Planococcaceae > Planococcus > Planococcus citreus. The sequence continues at coordinate 90,638 of NZ_RCCP01000004.1, read as the reverse complement.
AGGTCCCGAACGCCCCTATTCCAAGAAATAGGAAGATGAACATTTGCCCTTGCTGAATCGTCACACCATAATTATCCATTAAATGGAATATATAAAAACTCGTAATGGTCGTTATGTAAAAAGTACGCGCGAAAATGATCAACAGCAGCAAAGTCAAAGCAGTGCCCACTTGCTTTTTCGTCAAAGGAGGTAAAGAAGACAATACCGCTTTTTTCACTTTCTCCAGCTTATCGCGCTCTAACTGAGCCTTGTACCAGGCAGAAATTTTGGATAATACGAAAATGCCAAGTGCTGCGACAAAAAGAAACAAGGCCGCTCCCCGTTGCCCAAGCGGCACCAGGATAAAGGCACTGATCAAAGGCGCCAGTGCCTGTCCGGAGTTGCCGCCGACTTGGTAAATCGATTGCGACAAGCCGCGTCTTGATCCCGCTGCCATATACGACACGCGCGAACCTTCCGGATGAAAGACCGCAGAACCGAAACCGAGGAAAATGACCGATAGCAAGATGAGCCAATACTCGGGCGCAAACGCCAAGCCCGCGATCCCGATGAACGAGAACACCATGCCGAGCGGCAATGCGTAAGGCATCGGTTTTTTATCGCTCGCAAAACCGATGACTGGCTGCAAGACAGACGCCACCATATTGAGCGCAAAAGCGATCAGCCCGAGCTGTGTGAAGGACAAGCCCAGGTCCTTCTCTAAAATCGGGAACATCGCCGGAATCACTGCCTGCAAGGAATCATTCAGTAAATGGACACCGCCGATCGCGAACATCACCGGGTAAACCGGATTTCCCGCGAGCGAAGATGAGGATATTGCTTTTGCCATTATGCCGCCTCCAAATTAGGTAATTATTTTTCCATTATAAACCAATTCATTCGGGCAATAAAATGCACAAAAAGCGCAGTTGCACATTCGCCATTGAATGCCCATCTGCGCTCTTTGTTCTGCTTATGAGCCCGCCTTACAGTAAACGGAGGAATAGCACTTTCAAATAATCGCCTTCCGGAAATCTTCTGTCGACGTGGAAATCGGCCGGCAAGCTATAAGTTTCCACCACTTTGTATTTCTGGTTTTTATCTTTGAATGCTTTATCGATCATTTGGGTGAACTTCTTCATATTGAATGAAGCGCTATTGGTGGAAGCGACGATCAAGCCTTCCGGCGCCGTAATATCGATCGTTTCTTTCATCAAATTAGTATAATCTTTCGCCGCACTGAAAACGTGCTTTTTCGAGCGCGCAAAGCTTGGGGGATCGAGGACGACCATATCAAATTTCAGGTTTTTGCGCTTCGCGTATTTGAAATAATTGAAGACATCCATCACCAGAATGTCCTGCTCGTCGAAATCAATGCCGTTGATGCTGAACTGCTCAATCGTTTTCGCTGAGCTGCGCTTCGCGAGATCCACGCTCGTCGTCTTATCGGCACCGCCAAGCGCCGCTGCCACGGAAAAGGCCCCTGTGTAAGAAAAGGTATTGAGTACGGTTTTACCGTCTGCATATTTCGTGCGGATCGCCTGGCGCACATCGCGCTGGTCAAGAAAGATTCCGGTCATTGCGCCGTCGTTTAAATATACCGCGAAGTTCATCCCATTCTCTTGAACAATCAACGGGAATTCTCCGCGCTCGCCCGATACGAAATCATCGTCTTCGATATACTGGCCTTTCGTATCGAACCGTTTTTTCTCATAGATTCCGATGCACTCCACTACATTCTCCAAAGCTGCCACGACGTCTTCGCGGAATGAATAGACGCCTTCGCTATACCAAGACAGCAGATAGAATCCGGCATAATAATCGATCGTCAACCCACCGAAACCATCGCCTTCGCCGTTGAAGACACGGAAAGCGGTCGTCTCCGGATTGTTGAAGAATTTCTCGCGGCGGCTGAACGCCAATTCCAGCTTGCGTTCGATAAAGGCTTGGCCGACTGCCTCGTCCTGGTTTCTCGTCAAGATCCAACCAGCGCCTTTGTTCTGTTCGCCGTAATAACCCGTGCCCAAATATTCCCCGTCTTTATCAACGAGGCGCAGCAATGTGCCTTCCGGAGCATCGATTTCACTCATCAATCCGTCTTTTGTGATGAGCGGAGACCCTTTCGCCAATTCATTTCTCAAAACATCTTTCACTGTTACCGTCATTTCGTTTCTCACAATTCCTCATCCTATCTATGCCGTTGCGTTTTGCATTATAATCAGTGTAAAGGAAATCCGTCGCCCTGCCCACTTTCAAACGCCTTTTTCAGTGAATTGGATCAGGAAAGGAGGAGCCGTCGTGAAAAAGAAATTCTACGTCTACAACATCTTGCTGACAAATGGGGACATGTTGGAAGGCATTCGCATTGAAGGCGCGCTTGAAGACCATTTCATCGGCATTGCCGTCAGCCTGCTTCCGGTAGAAGATGCAGCGGGCAAGACGATTGTCTTGAACCTCTTCCACATCGTGCGTGCTGAGCTTGTGCGCATTGAAGAAGCTTAGTGGAGATAGTGAGGGTTAGCTTGCGGAAATGTGTTTGCTGTTCTATCGGAGCTTCAGGTTAGTAGGGGAATCGCTTCCCGGAAGAAATGTATAAGAAGCTAGAAGCTAGTGAGAGTTTACTTGTCGAATTGTTTTTGCCTTTGTTTGAGTTTCGCCTGAGTAGTCGCCCCCGTGCTTTGGGTTGGCCTTTGGCAGCAAGCCAAGAAGGACACTTGTCTTACTGCGTCGGCTCACCCTTGTCGCTCGGCGGCTGAGTGATTTCATTGCCTAAGGTGCGTTCAACTAGGTCTGCTTCTTTAGTCAGTTGCCGGCTAGCGGGGGAATCGCTTCCTGTGATGTAGAGTCTGGCACATTGGTGCTTTAGTCGAAAATGTTGGTGGCAGGATCAGGATTAGATCGCTTCTCTACTCCAAAGATAACTTGAGCTAGAAAACCTGAATTGTTTCTACATTTAATATTTAATGAGCAAAAAAATGATCTTTCACTCTAAAACTAGAGACGGAGTGGAAGGGGGCTGACTCCTGAGGGACCGCGCGGGCTGGCGAGACAAATGTGCGGCTCTCTTTGCCGCACATTGGCTCAACACCCGCCCCTCGGAAAGCAGCCCCCTGAAACGAAGTCTCATAGCGCAAGCTATTGTAATCACTAAGCTTCAGCTTCTATCTTTGCATCTGCATGATTTTCTCAACAAAAAAGCGCTCCGCAGTAACGCGGAACACTTTGTATTCATTGGTTATTCTTGCATCCATTCCCATGCATCGTTCATTTCGTCGAGCTTGAAATGGCGTGTCTCCAGGCCGTCTGCAAAGCCTTGCCAGCCCGTCGCTGCCGAAGTCCAGTCCTTTTCGCTGATGACCGCGAACTTGCGCGCTTGGCTCCAGCTTTGCCGGTCGATTTCTGCACTGTCTGCCGCATCGAACAAAGTTGAATCTTCCACTTTGTAGATAATCGCGTACATATTGAAATGCCCTTTTTCGCTCACTTTGTCGCGGATGACGTGATCCAGTTTCTCTATATCGGCTTTGCTGGCACGCCCCTCTACTTCAATCGCAATCGTTTCTATGTCTTTACTCGGCACAATTGACAGCATGTGTCTTCACCTCTCCTTTATCCAATCCCAGGCTGCTTCCATCTGGTCGATTGGGAAATGTTCGGCTTGCACGCCCGGCAGTTTGTCGATAGCGCCCGACACTTTATCGAGCCAGTCCTTTTCACTGACGACCGCAAGTTTATTGTATTGGCTCCAGCGTTTGGCATCGACGGCCAGCTCTTCGAACATTGCGCCTGCTGTAGGTCCATCGATATCGCCGATTACGGCGTAAACATTGAATTTCTCATCGTTGCGGAATTTTTCGAACACCACATTGTCGAATTTCTTCAAATCGTCTTTGGTTACTTTTCCTTCGACTTCAATGGCAAGGGTTTGTTCGTCTTTACTGGTAACGAATGATAACATGGCGGCTCCTCCTTAAAGTTTCCTGATAATGCTGTTATTCCCTCTAGAGAGGGCCTCAAACTGACATTCGGAAATCAGCGTTTTAGATATATCGCATTCTGCATTTTATTGCTTTGCAGATTAGTGTATAATGGAGTCAGATAATTTCGAAAGGAGATTTACTATGCCGATTCCTGTAGACCATACAAGGCCGGTACGCGTTTCCGCTAAAGAAAGTGCCCATTTGCAATTGCAGCAATGGATTATCGATGGCACCTTGCAGCCCGGTGAGAAACTGGTCGACACTGAACTTGCCGAAGCGCTCAATTTGAGCCGGACGCCAATTCGTGAAGCCCTGCAACTTCTTGAAGTCCAAGGGTTCATTGAAATGTTTCCCGGCAAAGCGACACGCGTTACGGATATCCATATCGAAGACATCAAACACCTCCTGCCCCCCCTTGCTGTACTGCAAGCACTTGCCGGTGAGCTGGCCATTCCGAATTTAACCCCTGAGATCTTTGGGCTTTTGGAAGAAACCAACCGGAAGTTTGCGCGCGCCATCCGCAACAGCGATTCCTTCTCTGCTCTGAAGATTGATGAAGAATTCCACCAGATTATCGTGGATGCAGCCGGAAATCCTTATATAGATTCCATGCTCGGCCAGCTTCAATCACACGTCCGCAGACAATTTTTCCATCATTCCTTAGTCTTGACGATGCGCTCCCATGACGAGCACATCGAAATCATCGAAACACTGAAAGCCGGAGACGCAGAAAAGATTTCACATTTGATGAAATCCAATTGGGTGCGTACTATCGAAGACTTGACCGCTTCGAAAGGCATTTAAAAAAGCTGTTCCCAACGTGTCAGACACGTTGGGAACAGCTTTTTTTAGCGATTTGTAAATGCCGGAGATTCCGCTTCCCCGCGGTTTCCCAAACGGGCGGCCACACCTGAAATGATGATAGCGGCCAAAGCCGGCACCAGCCAGCCGAGCCCATCGCCGTACAGCGGCAGGACCTCCGCATAAAAATCGATGATACTTTGAAGCCATGCCGGGTTTTCCATACCGAGCGAGCCTGTTAATGTTTTCAATCCGTCGACGATTGCGATGAAGAACGTCACGCCGATAGCGGATACATAGACGAGGCGGCTGTGGTTGAAAAGCGGCGACATGAACGCCAGCATAATCAGGACGATTGCGAGTGGATACAAGAACATCAATACCGGAATCGAATACGTGATGATGTTCGAAAGGCCGGCATTGGTGACCACCAATGAAAATACCGTGAAGATGAAGACATATGTGCGGTAGCTGATGCCAGGCGTCAGCTTATGGAAAAACTCTGAAGTGGCAACAGTCAATCCGACCGCTGTCGTGAGACATGCCAATGTGATGATCACGGCTAGCAGCATGGCGCCGAACGTTCCAAAATAATGTTCAGAAGCCCCGCTCAGAACCGGCCCGCCGGTTTCCAAAAGGCCTAACTGAGAGGTACTGGTCGCACCAAGAAAGGCAATTCCTGTGTAAACGGCAGCCAACAATCCTGCTGCCACGGCACCACTCAGAAGCGTCGCCTTCAGCAAGCCTTTAGAGGACGTGACGCCCATTTTCTGGACGGCAGAAATGACGATAATCCCGAACACAAGCGAAGCGAGCGCGTCCATCGTGTTGTATCCTTCCGTAAAGCCGGTCAAAAAGGCGCCGCTTGCGTATCCCTCTTGTGCAGGGCCAGTTTCGCCCATCGGAGAGACGAACGCCGCGACCAGCAAGATACCAAGGACGATCAAGATGGCCGGAGCCAGGAATTTGCCGATACTGTCGACCATTTGCGTCGGATTCAATGACAACAATAAAGAAATCACATAAAAGATAATCGAGAAGATGATTAAGCCGAGAGCAACCGATCCCTCTCCGATAAATGGCACGATGCCCACTTCATAAGAAACGGCTGCCGTCCGCGGCAATGCGAAAAACGGCCCGATCGTCAAATAAAGCGCGGCGGTGAACAATAAGCCGTAAACCGGGTGCACACGGCTTGAGAGATCTTGCAAGTCCCGGCTTTTTGAAAAACCGATCGCTAAGATGCCGAGAAGCGGCAAGCCGACACCTGTCGTCAAGAAACCAGCCATTGCCACCCATACATTTTCACCGGCGTATTGTCCGAGCTGCGCCGGGAAGATCAAATTCCCTGCCCCGAAAAACAATGCGAAAAGCATTGTCCCAATGATAAGATAAGCCTTCATCGATAATTTGCTGTCCATACTTACTAACTCCCTCACTTTTTGAATATTCATTCTTCTTTATCCCAAAATACTATCAGCGAATAATTGTATGCGATATATTGCATAAGGTAATACTACAACATCCTCTACAAAATGCAAGTGTTAAATTCTTATTTTCGGAAAATTTCATTATTCGTTTGAAACCCTGTTATATAGAGCTTTCGCGCTATAACATTTTCTTCCTTTCCTTACAGTTATTCCGCTTCAATTCCCGAAACTATGGGCTCGCATTTCCAGTCGATTGCTGTAAAATATCTACATATATGAAGACGTCCATCGTTTTCCAAAACTGACCGGAAGGCGGAGGTTCCCAATGAAGATCGTACGTATCGTTTTACAATTGCTTGTCCTTTATGGCTTTTTGCTGATCGGCGAAGCCATTCAGACCTTACTCAATTTGCCGATGCCCGGCAGCATCATCGGCTTTTTGCTGTTGTTCAGCGCTTTATTGCTAAAAATCTATCCACTCGAGTGGATAGACGCCGGCGCTACTTTTTTATTAAGCTTTCTTTCCTTATATTTCATTCCGGCAACGGTCGGCGTCGTTGACTATGGTCCCCTATTTTCCGGGAAAGGCGTGTTGCTGCTGCCGATTGTGATCATCAGTACGCTTATCACGATGGCAGCTGCCGGTTTTGCAAGCCAGTCCATTGCGAATCGAAGCGCAGCGCAAAAGGAGGAATCGTAATCATGGCATTCACTCCCGCAGCCATTGTATTCTCTGTCCTGACCGTAGCGACTTACGTTATCGCCAATTTCGTGTACTTGCGCTTTCGTAAAACGCCGTTGAATCCGGTCATCACAGCGACGGTAGCGCTCGTGGCTATTTTGATCCTGTTCGACGTCCCTTATGAAACCTATATGGAAGGCGGCGACTGGGTCGCAGCTTTTCTCGGCCCGGCTGTCGTCGCGCTTGCCGTTCCGCTCTATAAGCATCGTGAATTGCTCCAGAAAAACCTGGTCCCGATTGCTGCCGGGATTGTCGCCGGCGTCATCGCAGGCCTCGTCAGCGGCACGCTCTTTACGCGTTGGCTCGGTTTTACGGAAGAATTGATCTTGACGGTCTTGCCGAAATCATTGACCACCCCTGTCGCCATGCAAGTCGCGACCACAATCGGCGGCATCCCATCGCTGGCCGCCGTATTCGTCATGGTTGCCGGCTTCACGGGCATCCTGCTCGGGCCGTATTTGCTGCAGTTATTGAACATCGATTCACCGATCGGCCGAGGCATCGGCCTTGGCGCTTCTGCCCATGGCCTTGGCACAGCGAAAGCGTTCGAATACGGGCCGGAAGATGCCTCGATGAGTTCTGTCGCGATGACCTTGGCTGCCGTTCTTGGCGCCTTGCTCAGCCCGCTCGCCGCCTGGCTGTTGCTTTAGCCTGCATTCAAGTACAAGTAGGAATCATATCTTCTTACCATCATCGCAATTCAATAGCTACAAAAAAATCCCCGGTGCATCGGTGCACCGGGGATTCTCTATTTGATCGTCACTTGCCAGGATACGCCGAAGCGGTCATTGCACCAGCCAAATTTCGGGCTAAAGCCGTAATCGCCAGGTTCCATCAGTACTTTTCCACCTTCGCTTAAAACACTATAGACTTTGTCGAATTGCACTTCATCATCCACTTGGACAAATAGCGAAACAGCTGGCGTAAAAGTGAACTCATGCGGAATCGGGCTATCGATGCACATGTATTCGGTGCCCGCCAATGTAAATCTCGCCTGTTCTACTTTACCATCCTCCCGATACCTCACTGAATCGATATGGGAATTATTGAAAATGGAGGTATACAGCTTCATCGCCTCTTCTGCTTGCCCTTGAAACAATAAAAATGTTGTAATCGTTTGGGCCATATGTTCAACCTCCTTAAGTTTTCAAATCACGCCGTCGGAAACCGTATGCCCCTGCCACAGACAGGAGAACAGCGATTGCAATCATCAGCGCGAGCACGCCGTAATTGACTTCATCCAGTGGAATTGCTGGAATATGCCCGTAAGGCGTCAGCTTTTCCACCCAATCCGGAAGCTGCAGCAGCTCGCCCAGATAAACAACGAAAAACGATAGACCTAAGTAGAGCCAGATGACGCTCGCAAAATTCGGCAAAAAGCCGATGAACGCGAGCGCCAAACCGATCATGATCAGCACGGCCGGCAAATACACAAATGAAGCACCGATATACGTGCCGAGCGGCAAATCTTCAGCAAGCACGGCATTGCCTGCGAGGCCGAGCCCGATACCGGTCAAGAACAGCATCGTGATCGCCGTCAATGCGGCAAGCAGCCAATAGCTGAACGCCACGCGCCAGCGGGAAACCGAGCGGCCGATGACGTGTTCCATGCGCCCGTTCTTTTCTTCTGTCTTCACTTTCAGCATCACCATGATTGCCGGGATCGAGGCGAGAATCGCCATGACCGAAGACAGCACAGGGATGAACAGCTCGATCAAGCTAAAGCCTTCCTGCTCGACGATCAATTGCTGGAACAAATCGATGCCTTCAAAAAAGCGTTCGATTTCACCGAGCACCGACCCATACGAGATGCCCAAGATGAACAACGCGACCGCCCAGGCAATCAAGCCCGTGCGCTGAAGCCGCCACGCCAAGCCGAATGGCCCGCGAAGCGTCGCCGGGGCTTGCGTACGGCCCGCACGCGTCGGCAAAAAGCCGGAGTCGTGATCACGGATGCTGTTCAGATACAGCGCTAATAGGGACAACGCCACCGCTAAACCAACCGATAGCAGTACCGGCCACCATAAGTTTTCGACAAAAGGCTTGGCGCGCAGGATCCAGCCGAGCGGCGAAGTGAGCGCCAAGGCCTCACTCATGACGTCGCCAATCGCGCGGATCATGTAAAACACCAGTAAAGCGGCGATCGACAAGCCCGTCGTTGCACGTGCATTTTGCGTAAGCTGTGCAAACACGGCCGTCAGCGCAGCGAAGAACAAGCCGGTCGCACCGAGCGCCGCACCGAACAAGAGCGAACCGTGAAGGTCGACGCTCTCGACTTGCAGCGCTGCCATCGAAACACCGGTCAATACCGCAAGCAGTGCATTGACAATTGTCAGCACCAGCAGCACCGCCGTTAAACTGGACAACTGCCCGACCGGCAGCGCACGGACAAGTTCAAGCCGCCCTTCCTCTTCGTCGCCGCGCGTATGGCGGCTGACCAGCAGGATATTCATCAAGGCGACAATCGCCGCGGTCATGACCAGCATTTCATGAGCCGTCATTGCGCCGGTCGTATAATCCGCCCCGCCGTAATTGGGCCCGACCATCGCGACCATGGCCGGGTTTTCCATCGTTTCCGCAATGGCCTGCCGCTCGATATCGTCTCCGTATAAATTGTCGAAGACGAGGACAATCCCTGCCGATACAAAAACAAACGACAAGATCCAGATCGGCAACCGGACGCGGTCGCGCCGCAGGATGAAACGTATCAAACTCCATGTATGGTCAAAAAGCTGGCTCATCACACGCCACCTCCTGCTCCTGTCTCCGTTTCCTCGTAATGGCGGATGAACAAATCTTCCAGCGTTGGCGGCCGGCTTTCCATCCGCTTGATGCCAAATGCGCTTAAATGACGGACCACTGCATCGAGTTCATCGGCGTCCACTTGGAACGACCAGCCGCCGTCGAACACCTGCACACGATGCACGCCCCGAAGCTCCGCCAAATCCGGTATCGGCTTTTCGGTTTCAATGAACATTAGCGATCCGGTCAAATGGCGCATTTCTTTCAGTGTTCCGGTTTCGATGATGCGCCCTTTGCGGATGATCGCTACCCGGTCGCATAGTTTTTCCACTTCCGACAGGATATGGCTCGATAACAGGATGCTCTTGCCTTGTGCTTTCGCCTCGTGAACGTATTCGGAAAACACGCGCTCCATAAGCGGATCGAGCCCTGAAGTCGGCTCATCGAAGATATAGAGATCCGCATCTGCGGAAAAGGCGGCGATCAGCGCCACTTTCTGGCGATTCCCTTTTGAATAGGTCCGGCATTTCTTGCCCGGGTCGAGCCCGAAACGGCTAATCAGTTCATCGCGCCGGGCCTTGTCGTAGCCGCCGCGCAATCTTCCAAACAAATCGATTACTTCGCCGCCGGTCAAGTTCGGCCATAAATTGACGTCACCTGGCACATACGCCACCCGTTTATGAATATCGACCGCATCTTTCCAGACATCTTTGCCAAAAATCTCGGCGCTGCCCTCGGATGCTTTCAAAATGCCGAGCAGGACACGCAAGGTCGTGGACTTCCCTGCACCGTTCGGCCCGATAAAGCCGAACACTTCCCCTTCTTTCACTTCGATGTCGACACCATCCAGCGCTTTGAAATCCCCGAAGGTTTTACTGAGCCCTTGTGTTTTGACGACCGTCATCGCGATTCCTCCTCCGTTTCATAAAAGCTCTTCTTCAAAATAGCCAAATACGCATAGAATTCTTCCCAATACGGTGCGAAATCAATCTCGGCAAGTTTTTGCCCTGTCAATCTGGCGAGCAGCTCCTGTTGGTAGCCGTCGATCGACCAACGAATTAAATGGAACACTTTATCCGGATCCGCGTCTTTGCGAAAACGGCTTTTGTCGATGCCTTCATACATGAGCCTGTAACCGGCTTGTTTCAATTCCTCTATTCTCGTTGCCAGCTCTTCCGGCAAATGCGCTTCGCCTTCTTGCAAAAAAACAGCCGAGAACTTGAACACTTCTTCATTTTCCGCTTGGGCTTCCATTTTCAGACGGGCCAGCTGCGTGAGCCGTTCGATTAAATCCGGTTCTCCTGCATCTACTTTATCCAAATACCGGCTCTCGATGAATTCAAGGCTATACTTCACCAAATACTCGTAGAGCTCCTGCTTGCTGGTGAAATAATAAAACAACATTCCCTTGCCGATCCCTGCCGCTTTGACGATGCGGTTGGTCGACGCCTTTTTGTAGCCCTGCACCGCAAATTCCTCGAGCGCCGCTTGGCGGATGGTGTGTTGCTTGCTTTCTTCTAAACTTTCAAATCGTGCAATGATGATGTCCACCTCCTCTTATCCCACGCAGTTAGACCACCCTGGTCGACTTAAATATACACCATTCGACCACCCTGGTCAAATTAAATAATCAGATAATTGAAACTTTATTTTCAAGAGCATTCCGGCTTTCCTGAAAGCGCTTGTCGTGCTATGTTTTACATAAGTATGACAAGACAGGAGGAGCTTCTTTTGAATAAAATCATGACACCTAAGTTTTCTGTCGCCGCACTCACTGCAGCTGCAGCACTCACTTTGTCCGCATGCGGAAGCGACAGCGAAGAAACCGCTGACACTGCAAGCGCTTGGGATGAGATCCAAGAACAAGGCACATTGACCGTTGCGACATCCGGCACCCTTTATCCGACTTCGTACCGCGAGGAAGGCACCGATGAATTGACCGGCTTTGAAGTCGAAGTGGTCCGTGAAATGGCTGAACGCCTCGAACTCGAAGTGGAATTCTCTGAAATGGGCTTTGACGAGATGATGACATCCGTCCAGACCGGCCAAGTTGATATCGCAGCGAACGATATCGAGATCAACGAAGACCGCAAGGAGAAATTCGTGTTCTCCACGCCGTTCAAATACTCATACGGTACTGCTATCGTCCGCGAAGGCGACCTTTCCGGCATCGAAACGCTAGAAGATCTCGAAGGCAAAAAAGCAGCCGGCGCTTCAACATCCGTCTATATGGAAACAGCCCGTTCTTACGGAGCTGAAGAAGTGACGTATGACAATGCGACGAATGAAACCTATTTACGCGATGTGGCAATCGGCCGCACCGATGTCATCCTCAACGATTATTATTTGCAGACGCTCGCCATCGAAGCGTTCCCGGAACTCGACATCGTCATCCACCCGACGATTAAATACCGTCCTTCTGAAGGCGGCATGGTCATGAACAAAGGCAACGATGAACTGGTCGAAAATGTCAACAACACGATTGATGAAATGCTTGAAGACGGCACCATCGCTGAAATTTCCGCTGAGTTTTTTGACGGAGCTGATGTGACGCAGCCGATCGAAATTGAAGAATAAGCTTTACTGACCCGATGCCCGCTTCTGAGGCATCGGGTTTTTATAAAATGCTATTATTTGAATAGCATTCTCTACCTCCATTTCGAAAGCGCTTCCTTTTTCTATTTCCACATTCCTCCTGTTCACTGGGCCAAATTATTGATTCCATTCACCGATTTCCGCCAATTAATGTTAAATCCATTTGATAAACTCCGACTATACTCCACTTTCATTCACTAGGGAAAAGCATTATACTGTTAAAGTATTCAGAATAATCTGCAGATGAGGTGAACTTTTGGAATTCACATTTTCCCCACTCAGTGAACAGGCGCTGGTCATCGAAACTGGCACCATTATCAATAAAGAGTCGGAACAAGCTGTGCGCAAACTGTCTTCTCTTCTGGAAAAGCAAAAACCGGATTGGCTAGTTGAATTCATCCCGGCATTCACGACAGTGACCGTTTTTTACGACCCGTGCCAGATCAGGCAAGCAGAAGTTGAACAGGAATTGCGGCTCCTAGCGGCCCATTTAGATGATGTCGAAGCACCCACACCACGTCAAATCGAAATCCCAGTTTGCTATGGTGGTGATTTCGGCCCTGATCTCAGCTTTGTCGCGGAGCATAACGGCCTCACCGAAGAAGAAGTCATCGAAATCCACACGTCCGGCATCTACAGCGTTCACATGATCGGCTTCGCCCCAGGGTTTCCGTTCATCGGCGGCATGTCCGAAAAAATTGCCGCCCCGCGCAGAAAATCACCGCGTTTGCGCATCCCAGAACGTACCGTCGGGATTGCCGGCATGCAAACCGGCGTCTACCCGATCGAAACACCGGGCGGCTGGCAATTGATCGGCCGGACGCCGCTGCGACTGTTCGTTCCGGAACAAGACATTCCGAGCTTGCTGCGTGCAGGCGATGAAATCCGCTTCACGCAAATCGATGAAGCCGAATATCGCGAACAGGAGGCGAAGCGAGATGCTGAACATTCGTAAAAGTGGACTGCAGACAGCGGTCCAGGACCTCGGCCGCACGGGTTTCCAGCGCTACGGCGTCATCGCAAGCGGCGTCATGGACCCGTTTGCCCACCGCATCGCCAATTTGCTCGCGGGCAATGCGGAAACCTCCCCAACCTTGGAGATTGCCTTATCCGGGCCGGTCATCGAGTTCGAAGCCGACCATTTCATCGCCATTTGCGGAGGCGATCTTTCCCCTTCACTCGACGGGGAACCGCTGGCCATGTGGCGCGGCCATTTCGTCCGAAAAGGCAGCATCTTGTCGTTCGGCGAACCGAAGCGCGGCGCACGCAGTTATTTGGCGGTAGCCGGCAGTTTTGACGTTCCGCCCGTCATGAATAGCCACTCGACATATTTACGGGCAGGCATAGGCGGCTTCCAAGGGCGCGCGCTAAAAAATGGCGATAGTTTAAAGACGCTCCCCATTTCGCCTGCACGCTTGAATGCCTTGAAAAACCAAAACGCCCAAACGCCTGATTGGCTTATCCCGCCTGCCCGCTACCATGAGCAGCCGATTGTCCGGATGATGCCAGGCCGGCAGTACGCGCTCTTTAATGAAGCGAGCCGCTTGCGCATATTCGAGGAAACCTTTACCGTCTCTGCCAATTCGGACCGCATGGGTTATCGCCTGGAAGGGCCTGAGCTGGCGCTCGAAAAGCAGGAAGAATTGATTTCGGAAGCGGTGGCGTTTGGCTCCGTGCAAGTGCCGGCAGACGGCAATCCAATTGTCTTGCTCGCCGACCGCCAGACGACCGGCGGCTATCCGAAAATCGGCCAAGTCGCATCGGTCGACTTGCCGCTGATCAGCCAATTGAAACCCGGCGAATCGCTCAAGTTCCGCCACATATCCGCGGATGATGCACAACAGCTTTATATCGAGCAGGAACAGCAGATCCGCCAATTGAAAATTGCTATCCAAATGAAACGGGAGGAATGGACATGAACCACAAAGTAGATTTGAACTGTGACATGGGCGAAAGCTTCGGCACGTATACACTCGGCAACGACCGGGTGATCCTCGACTACGTCACTTCCGCCAATATCGCTTGCGGCTTCCACGCAGGAGACCCAGCGACGATGCGCGAAACCGTCAAGCTCGCACTCGAGAAAAATGTCGGCATCGGCGCCCACCCTGGACTTCAAGACCTGGCTGGATTCGGGCGACGCCATATGGCCGTCACGCCACGGGAAGTATACGACCTTGTCATCTACCAAATCGGCGCGCTTTATGGATTTGTGAAAGCTGAGGGCGGCAAATTGCAGCACGTCAAAGCGCACGGCGCCATGTACAATATGGCAGCGGGCGATGCAAAACTGTCCGAAGCGATTGCGGAAGCGGTCTATAAAATCGACCCAGAACTGGTGCTGTTCGGCTTATCGGGCAGCGAAATCGTCAAAGCCGGCAACAAGATCGGCCTGCGCACTGCCAATGAAGTATTTTCCGACCGCACGTATCAACCGGACGGGACGCTCACCCCGCGCAGCCAAGACAATGCGCTCATCACCGATCCGGACGCTGCGATCCAGCAAGTCATCCGCATGGTCAAAGAAAACAAAGTCATCAACACAGAAGGCACCGAAACCGCCCTGAAGGCAGAAACGATTTGCATTCATGGCGACGGCAAGACCGCGAAAGAGTTCGCGCTGCATATTTCCAGTTCCTTGAAAGAGGCGGGAATCGATATCCAACATATCCAGAAAATCGTCTAACACCGCCTAAGGAGGAACTTCCATGAACAATGTCAAAAAGATGAAAAACACCAACCGCAGCGTACTTCTCGGCGCTGCCTTCCTGATGGCAACTTCTGCTATCGGGCCAGGGTTCTTGACCCAAACGACCGTTTTCACTGAAACCTTATTGGCTTCATTCGGTTTTGTCATCCTCATTTCCATCATCATCGATATCGGTGCGCAAACAAATATCTGGCGCATCATCGCCATTTCCGGCAAACGTGCACAAGACATTGCCAATGATGTGCTGCCAGGCCTTGGCTATGTGCTGGCGTTTCTCGTCGTCATCGGCGGCCTCGCCTTCAATATCGGAAACATCGCCGGTGCCGGGCTCGGTACGAATGTGCTGTTCGGCATTTCTCCGGAACTCGGCGCCGGTCTCAGCGGCTTGCTTGCGGTCGGAATCTTCATGGTCAAAGAAGCCGGCCGCGCCATGGACCGCTTCGCCCAGATTCTCGGATTTGTCATGATCGCCTTAACTGTTTACGTGATGATTACGGCACAGCCGCCTGTCGGCGAAGCCGTTGCGAAAACTTTCGTACCTGACACGATCGATATTTTCGCCATCGTCACGCTTGTCGGCGGAACGGTCGGCGGCTATATCACTTTCGCCGGCGGCCACCGCTTGATCGATGCCGGCATGACCGGCAAAAGGCATTTGCCGCAAGTGACACGCAGCTCCATCTACGCAATCGGTGTCGCTTCGATCATGCGCGTCATCTTGTTCCTCGCCGTACTCGGTGTCGTCTCGCAAGGGCTTGCGCTCGATCCGTCCAATCCGCCAGCGTCAGTGTTCCAGCTCGCCGCCGGCAATATCGGCTATAAAATCTTCGGCGTCGTCATGTGGGCAGCTGCTGTCACTTCGGTTGTCGGCGCTGCTTACACATCTGTTTCGTTCATCCGTTCATTCAGCCCGGTACTCGAGAAATATCACCGCTACTTGACCATCGGCTTTATCGTCATCTCGACCATCGTCTTCATTTCCATCGGGCGCCCGGTCCTGATCCTCGTGCTTGTCGGCTCGCTCAACGGCTTGATCTTGCCGATCGCACTCGGCGTCATGCTCATCGCCGCACACAAAAAGAAAATCGTCGGCGACTACAAACACCCGCTGTGGATGACAATCTTCGGTGTCGTCATCGTCATCGCGATGTCATGGATGGGCGGCTATACGCTATTGAACGGCATCCCGCAATTATTTAAATAAGGAGTGATTGAATCATGCAATTCACATCTCCAGAAGAGCTGCGCAGCGCCATCCGAAAAGGCGAATTCCAAGCACCGACTTCCGGCTTCGCCCCGGGATTCATCCAAACGAATCTGGCCATTTTGCCGAAAGACATGGCGTTTGAGTT
Source organism: Planococcus citreus (assembly GCF_003664125.1). Lineage (GTDB taxonomy): Bacteria > Bacillota > Bacilli > Bacillales_A > Planococcaceae > Planococcus > Planococcus citreus. Next base: position 74,307 of record NZ_RCCP01000004.1, on the reverse strand, counting down.
CCTGCTGTTCTGCCAGCGCAATCCGAAATCCTGTCCGGTCATCGATGTCACAGAACCCGGTTCGTTCGTTCCGGCCCTTTCTGCGCCGACCGCCGATTTGCGCACCGACATCCCCAAATACCGTGTCTACCGAGACGGCGTATTGACGGAAGAAACATCGGATATCCGCTCATTATGGACTGACGACATGGTCGCGTTCCTGCTTGGCTGCAGCTTTACATTCGAAGAAGCGCTGACACAAAACGGCATCCCGATGCGCCATCAGCAACAAGGCTGCAACGTGCCGATGTATAAGACATCGATTCCTGCCGTTCCAGCTGGCCGCTTCCAAGGCCCGACCGTCGTCAGTATGCGCCCGATCAAAGAACAAGATATCGTCCGCGCGGTCCAAGTGACGAGCCGCTTCCCGAACGTCCACGGTGCGCCCGTCCATATCGGCAATCCCGAATCGATCGGCATCCAAGACATCACAAAGCCCGATTTCGGCGACGCGGTGGAAATCAAGCCAGGAGAAGTGCCGGTCTTCTGGGCTTGCGGCGTCACGCCTCAAGCTGTCGCCATGGAAAGCAGACCTTCCTTGATGATCACCCATGCACCAGGGCATATGTTCATCACTGACTTGAAATCAGAAGACTTCAGCGTGTTTTGACAACCTAAAAAAGCGCTTGTATGGAAAATTTCCATACAAGCGCTTTTTGTTTTTCTGTTTAACTATCCATCAATTGCCGGCGGATGCGAATCGCCACTTGCTTCCAATAATCCGGTTGATGCGGCACAAAATCGGACAAGCTGAGCTTTTGCTGGAACGGTTGCCTGCCTTCTTGTGTTTCAGTAAACCCAAAGGCATCGATGGTCTCCGTTTGCTTCATGCACAATTCAAAGAATGCCTGAAAATCGACAGCCGCCATGCCCGCTACTTCCTCCGGCTGCAGGCGATAATCCGCCAAATCCATTTGCGTGCCTTCGTATAAATGAATGTAAGCCCGCTCACGATCGGTGAATCCAGGCAGTGAAATCTCATCGTTCACTACACCAAGCGGCGTCAATTGCTCAAACGCCAGCGTGAGGCCAAGCTCTTCTTCGATTTCACGCACGCCGTCTTTCATCGTTTCATGCGCTGCAATATGGCCCGCTGCCGTAATGTCAAAAAGCCCGGGAAAATCCGCTTTGTCCTGGCTCCTCAACTGGAGGTGAATTCGGGTGCGGCCCAATTCTCTTGAGACCACCCAGCAATGAAAAGTCTCGTGCCACAAACCTTGCCGGTGGACTTCATCACGAGTCGCGACGCCTGTCAGCGCGCCCTCTTCTGTCACGCAGGCGATTTTTTCAATAGCCATCGCGCAATCTCCAAAACACCAATTCTTTTGACTGCGCGGTGCGTTCAAACCCCAGTTTTTCGAGCACACGGATCGACGGCATATTGTCTTCGTAGCATTCCGCCGTCACTTCACGCACTTCCGGAAATGAAAAAGCCCAATCGATCAAGCCTTGCACGCCTTCTGTAGCGTAGCCATTCCCTTGAAAAGATTCTTTTACGCCGTAGCCGATCTCCACTTTTCCGGCTTTATCCGGACGCCCTTTAAACCCCATATCGCCAACCGGCGCGCCGGATCGATCGAAAGCGATCCATGCGCCCCAGCCGTAAAGCCGCTGGTCTTGTTTCAAATCATCCAAATGCAGGCTGATATGCGCGCCCATTTCGTAGCTGCCGTATAAATTGCGGTACAGTTCTTCCGTGATAGGCACCAGCTTCAGCCGCTCTGTCTGGATTTCTTTTGGTAATGAATTGGTGTTCATGCGTTTTGCCTCCTTGCCTTGCTTTGCTCAGTCCATGCTTTTGTAAAATGCGAGTGCTTCTTCTATTATATCGCGGTCATACCCTGACCGCTCATGAATGCGCTCCACCCATGCGTCAAAGGAAGGCGCAGGCTCTTCCTGGAACAAGCCCTTGCTAGTGCTGAGCTCGCTGTGCCAATCGCCGAACTCCCAATGTGCCACTTCGCCTTCAAAAGGGACACGGACTTCGATGAGCGGCGTTTTGCCGAGCTGATGCTGTGAATATTCCGCTGCCTCCCAGAAGGCTTCTTCGCCGACTGGGTCGAGTGAATATTTCTGCACCGACAATTTGCCGCCCGGCCGTTGATAAATGATCGTCATGCCATCCGGCTCAGCCGACAACTGCACGTCCGCTCCTGGAAAAAATCCTGATTGCGGAGCATCCGAGAAAGCCGGATCTTGAGTATCCACTAAAATCGGCTGTATCCACTGGTCTCCTAAATCACACAGAAAACGCCTGCCCGTGTCATCAAGTGCCAATACCGCTGCATGCGCTCCTTCTGTGCTGAGTTCTGAACCGACCGCATATGCCTCGATTCCTGCCTCGCGAAATTCCGCCATCAGCCAAAGCGCCAAGTCGAAGCAATTTCCGCCAAGCCCATGCGCTTCACGATGCTCCCGCATTTGCTCAACGCTGCGCTGCTTTTTCAATCCAGCCCGTTCGTAATTCCAGGCTTTCACCAAATTATCCATCGGCAACCCGTCAAAGCGCCGCCATACATTCAGAAGATGTTCACCTGCCCGCATTTCTCGATCCCCTCTCCTCATCCATCTTCCATTACTTTCGATTCGAGACATCTATATTCCTGCATGAAAAAAAGAAGGCCGGAGCCTTCCTTTACTTAATCGTTCAACACGCTTTTTCTTTTGCGGATCTGGTATGTATTTAATTGCTGAAATAATTTTGATACAGAACGCTGGCCAGCATTGAATTGCACTGCATATTCAAAATTATGCTCTTTGGCCACTTTTCGGATGATTTTTCCTTCCAATTGGAAAGGTTCGCCGAGCAATTCGAAGCTGCAGATGACCTGTTCATACAGCGCGAAATCAAGATAGGCTTCAAAAACGAGCCCTCCGGCACTCAAGCTGGAAATATCTACAAGAACCTCTTCTTTTTCAGAAAGCCCTACCTTTCCAGTAATCGCGCGGACAAAAGACACGCGAAAAAATTCCCTGCGGTTATCGCTCACATTGTTTCTCCCTTTCCCCAAGCTTGTTACATATACAGATTGAGCAGCAAGCCTTTTATTTCCCCTACTGTTTCCAGTATGCCAATATATTCCACTTCATTATCTAATAATTGATCCTGAAGCGCAATTACTTTTTCGTCGATGACCTTTACGATTTGTTGAGGCGGCGCCCCTTCTCCAAAACCGGATGCAGTTTGGTCGCTCAACTGGATTCCGTGGCGAAGCGATTCTCCGAGAAATTGCTTAATCGATTGTTTATACGCAACCAAATTCTCCAGAGTCCGGTGTTCTGCGAGGCGTTTTCCGCTCTTTTCGACATTCGCGAGTAGCGGCGTGAGCGCATCCCGCCTCAGCTCAGTCCGCGACTGTTTCATGGCCTCTGCAAATGCGCCGCCTGGCGGTTTGGCAATTGCTGTATTGGGTTGTTCCGAAGGCCTAGGCCTTGCTGCATCAATGCGCATCTCCATGTCCCACCTATCGAATCTGTCTTTTCTTCTCTAATTGGACGGCGACTTCCGCTTCGCCGATTGGCAACTCCAGAAGCTTCGCGATATGGGCAGCCGAGAAACCTTGTTTCGTGAGCTGCCTCACTTTTTCGCGCCGGCTTGTTTCCACCGGAGGCTGATCGGCGGAGAAATCTGCGCTTTTCGGCTCTTCTGCTTTATGGTCCGCTTTCTCCCACTGCGCCATTTTCGCTTCCGTCTGCTCCAGCCGGTCCATCAGTTTATCGTATAAGGCATCATTTTCCTGTTCGACGGCTGTGATGAATTCCGCCATGGCCGCTTCGAGCCGTTCGGATTCCTGTTCGACCATCAGCTTTCTCGACATCATCAGTTTGACGTTCAGCAATAACAATAAAGTGCTGACCACTATCAACAGTGCTACCATCTGCTCCCTGCTTTCCCTCGATTAATAATGTTCATGGACCGATAGCATCGCTGCGTGCAGCCGGAGCATCGCTTTCGAATGCAATTGCGACACCCTCGAAACGCTGAGGCCGAGAATTTCCGCGATTTCGGTCAGCTTCATTTCTTCAAAATAACATAACGAAACCGTCAATTTCTCTTTTTCCGGCAATGTGGCAATGGCTTTCGCTAACGCCTCTTTGGTCACCTGCCCAGACAGCTCGCGTTCCGGTGAACCGCTACTGGCGCGCGGCATGCGTTCTTCCAAGTTCGCCTGGTCGTCATCCATCGACAGCATTGCCGACAAGGCAGCTTCCGAGACGGCGCGGTTCAATTCTGCCGGGGTCATCCCCAAGTATTCGCTCACTTCCTGGTCGCTGGCACTTTCGCCTTTTTGTTGTTCCAGTTCGGCGTACGCTTTCTCGATTTTCTTCACTTTGTCCCGCAATGAACGCGGCAGCCAATCGCTTTTCCGGAGGCCATCAATGATCGCCCCTTTGATCCGCCACGCGGCATAGGTTTCGAATTTCCAGTCTTTCTCCGGCTTGAATTTATCGAGTGCGTCCAGCAAGCCTTCGTAGGCGTAGCTTCGGACTTCGTCTTTGTCAACGGTTTTCGGCAGGCTGATAAGAAAGCGTTGAATCACATAATCCACCAAGGGCAAATACTTCGCGACTAAATAATCGCCAGCATCCTGGTCCCTGTGCTGCTGCCAGTTGCCCCATTGCGCTAGTTCTGCATTCGACAATTTCTGATTTACCAAGCTGTCCACCCCACTTCCGCTATGCCTTTATTTGAAGAATAATTTCATGACGAATCCCCGAAGCCCGATCTTGAATGGCGACGGCAACTCCAGGTACTGTGCCGCGAGCGTACGCATCGCTTTGCTCGCCGAACTGCCCGGATGCGCCAACAAGAACGGTTCCTGCTTTTTCACCGCTTGCGGCACATAGAGATCTGATGGCAATATGCCGAGCGTCCGGATGTCTTTATCCAAGAAGCGCTGTGCGACTTCCGCAAAGTTTTCGGCTGTCTGCCGCCCTTCTTTGCCGTCGGTGCATTGATTGACAACGAGGCGGATGGCTAGGTCCGAGTCTTTGGCGTGCATCATCTTGACGACCGAATAGGCATCGGTGACCGACGTCGGTTCAGGCGTCGTGACCAACAGCACTTCATCCGCTGCGAGCAGAAAACGCATATTGTTCTCCGACAATCCCGCTCCTGTATCGAGCAGCACAAAATCCACTTTTCCTTGCAGGCTGCCGAGCTGTTCCATAAAACGTTTCATTTTATCGGCATCGAGTTCAAACAATCCCGAAAACCCTTGCCCTCCGGCAATCAACTGCAAGCCGAGCGGGCCGCGCTCAATCACGTCTTCGATCGCCAATTGCTTGTCGAGCATGCCCGCAATCGTTTCGCGCGGCGCATGGCCGAACAAGATATCGATATTGGCAAATCCCAAATCGACGTCGATGATCAACACCGATTTCCTTTGTTCGATCAATGCGAGCGCGAAATTCAAGGTGAAATTCGATTTGCCGACGCCGCCTTTCCCGCTTGTCACAGCCAGCACACGCGTATTGCGTATGCTGGGCTTCGTATTCTTACGGGACATCTTCTCTCTTAACTGAACGGCCTGGTCACGCATGGCGCAGCTCCCCTGCAATGTAATCAGCGATGCGCCCAGGCGTTGCCGCAACCAAATCATCCGGCACGTTTTGCCCTGTCGCGATGCGGCGAAGCGGTATCCGGTAGCGGTGCAATAAATTAAGGATGACCCCGGCAGAAGCCGTTTCATCTTTTTTCGTCAACAATAACTCATCGATCGACAGCGCTTCGAAGTTGCCGATGATCTGAACCATGTCTTCATATTTTGCCGTCATGCTCAATACTAGAGTCGTATGGATATGCTGCGTTTCCGGCAGCAGCTTCTGTAAATCTTCAATGTATTCGGCCTGCTGGTAGTTGCGCCCTGCGGTATCGATCAAAACGACGTCGCAGGCTTTTAAGGCATCAAGTGCTCCGGCCAGTTGTTCACGCGATTCGACCACTTCGACCGGCACATCCAGGATTTCGCCGTAAGTTTTCAATTGCGCCACGGCTGCAATACGATACGTATCGGCGGTGATCAAACCGACGGTGCGTTTATGTTCCAGCAATTGCTCAGCTGCCACTTTCGCGATCGTTGTCGTTTTGCCGACACCTGTTGGCCCGATAAAGCAGGCAATCGAAGGCGATTCATTTTTGACGGCCTGTTGATGCTGTTCAATAAAGCGGACGAGCTCCGTATGGAACGCCTCCTGTACCGGCGCTTCATTTTCTGATGCCTGCAGCAATTTGGCGAGCAGCTCTGTCTGGACCGCCTGTTCGACACCTTGCTTTTCCAGCAAGCTTCGCAATGGACGCAATGATTCAGGCAGCCGATCTTCCGGCCCTTCGTGCATCATGAGCCGCTTCAAACTTTGCAGCTCTTCCAGCAACGCATCGTTTTCCTGGCCTTTTGCCGCTGGCGCTTCAGCAGGCATTGCTTGCTCTTTAATTGGCGAAACAATTTGGGGTTCCGGTTGTTCCGCCGTTTCGGCTGCTGCGGTCACTTCCAGGCAGTCTTTTCGGAACAAGCCGAACAAGCCGCCGGTCTTCACTTTTTTCGTATTGAGGATGAGGGCATCATCGCCCAAATCTCTTTTGATGAGCGCCATGGCTTCAGGCATCGTAGCGACTCGGTAGGTTTTTAATCTCATGGGATATTCACGACTCCAACACTTTGGATTTCAATTTCAGGCTCCAATTCGTTATAGGACAATACCGGCAGATCCGGCGCAAAGCGTTCCACGAACTGGCGCATATAGATGCGGATCGCAGGCGAAGTGAGCAGGATCGGCTGGACGCCGTTTTGTTGCAGCTGACCTGCCTGCTCGGTGATTTTCTGGAAAATCGTCTGGGACGATTCCGGATCGATCGACAGGTAATTGCCTTGCTCGGTGCGGTGGACCGAATCGGCGAATTTCTTCTCTAAGCTTGCTCCTGCCGTAATGACTTTCAATGCCTCGTTATCAGGCGCATACTGGCGCGTGATTTGTCTCGCGAGTGCCTGGCGCACGTATTCCGTTAGCAAATCGACATCTTTTGTCTGCGGCGCGTAATCGGCCAAGGTTTCCAAGACGACCAGCAAATTGCGGATCGACACTTTTTCCTTCAATAATTTCATGAGTACTTTTTGCACTTCGCCGATGCTCATCAAATTGGGAATCAATTCTTCGACGACGGCTGGAGAAGAATCACGGATATTTTCGATCAATGATTTCACTTCCTGGCGGCCGACGAGTTCATGCGCATGGCGTTTGATAATTTCCGTTAAATGCGTCGAGACGACAGACGGTGGATCGACGATGGCGTAGCCCGCCATCTCAGCTTCTTCTTTCATGTCTTCATCAACCCATAACGCCGGCATGCCAAACGCAGGCTCGACGGTTTCGATGCCAAAGACGTTTTCATCATCGACGCCCGGGCTCATCGCGAGATAATGGTCTAGCATGATGTCGCCGCGCGCGACCCGGTTGCCTTTGATCTTAATGACGTACTCGTTCGGCTGCAGCTGGATATTATCGCGGATGCGGATGACCGGCACGACGATGCCGAGTTCCATTGCGCATTGGCGGCGGATCATGATGACCCGGTCCAAGAGGTCCCCGCCCTGGTTTTTATCAGCGATTGGAATCAAGCCGTAACCGAACTCGAATTCGATCGCATCGACATGTAGCAGGTCGGTGACGCTTTCCGGGCTTTTCAGATCGGCCGCTTCTTTTTCGCCCGGGTCGCTGTCTTTTTCGACCGCTTCCTCGGCGTTGAGCGTTTTTTGCATCCTAAAGGCGCTAAAGGCAATGACGCCAGCGACTGGCATAATCAACAGCGGACTGATGGGTGTAAAAACTGCAAGCATCATCAGCGTTCCAGCGACGACGTACAGCATTTTCGGGAAAGCGAACAATTGACGGGTAATATCGGATCCGAGGTTGCCATCCGATACGGCACGGGTGACGACAATCCCCATTGCCGTCGAAATCAACAGCGCCGGGATTTGGCTGACCAGTCCATCGCCGATCGATAGCAAGGTGAACAATTGTGCCGCTTCGCCAATCGGCAAGCCGTGGACGACGACGCCGATCATCAAGCCGCCGATGATATTGATGATGGTGATAATGATGCCGGCGATGGCATCGCCTTTAACAAATTTACTAGCACCGTCCATTGCGCCGTAGAAATCGGCTTCCTGGCCGACTTTTTCGCGGCGCGTTTTCGCTTCGCGGTCAGAAATCATCCCTGCTCCAAGATCGGCATCGATGCTCATCTGTTTACCGGGCATCGAATCGAGCGTGAAACGGGCCGCAACTTCTGCTACCCGTTCCGAACCTTTGGTGATGACGAGGAATTGGATGATGACCAAAATCAAGAACACCAAGATCCCGATGATGGCACTGCCCCCGACCACGAACGAGCCGAAGGTTTCGATGACTTGCCCGCCCGTTTGATTGGTCAGAATCGAGCGTGTCGTCGAGACGTTCAAGCCAAGACGGAATAAAGTCGTCAGCAGGAGGAGCGTCGGAAAGATCGAGAACTGCAACGGTTCTTGTGTGTTCATCGCCACCAGGATGATGGTCAGCGCCAAGCTGATATTGATCATGATTAAAATATCCAATAACAGCGGCGGCAGCGGGATAACCATCATGATGACAATCATGATCACCGATACCAATATCGCATAATCTCTGAATTTCAAACTGCTTCCTCCTCTTTCGTGTTGCGGTTTGCTATGTATGTTGAAGTTATATTTTGGGAATTCCTGGGAAACCGTGTTTTCCGAAGCTTACCGCTCGCTTTCCGTGGGGCGGGAATCGAGCCTCCTCGTCACTGCGTTCCTGCGGGGTCTCTCAAACCCGCTGATCCCACAGGAGTCGAGCGGACGTTTCTCCAAACACTCAGATATTTCACTGATAGTTGGCGGATTGAAAAGTTCTACTTCTTAAAACTCTATAGCGTATAAATTTATTCAATACTCTTGATCCGTTCTTACTTCATTTAGTTCAGTTTATATACACATTTATGAAAGCTTCCCTTTCAAAGCGTAGATATAAGCCAGGACTTCGGCGACCGCGAGGAATAATTCTTCCGGCACGGAATCGCCGATTGACACTTGTGCGTAGAGCGAGCGGGCGAGCGGCTTGTTTTCCATTGTCACGATGCCGAGCCCTTTCGCTTTTTCTTTGATCTTGAGCGCCGTAAAATCTTTTCCCATCGCAATGACTTTCGGCGCTTCCATCGTTTCGGCGTCGTATTGGATCGCGATCGCGTAATGGGTCGGGTTGGTGATGACGACGTCAGCGTTCGGCAAATCCTGGATCATGCGGTTCATGCTCATTTGGCGTTGCTTTTCCTTGATCTTTTGTTTGATCAACGGGTCGCCTTCCGCTTTTTTATATTCGTCTTTAATGTCTTGCTTGGACATCCGGATGCCTTTTTCGAACTCGTATTTCTGATACATATAGTCGAGCGTTGATAAAGACAGCAAGATGAGCGCCGCGACCATGCCCATCTGGAGGACGAGGCCGCCGACGAGGCTCAGGGAGTCGCGCAGGCTTTGCCGCGACAGCGAGAAAATTTCTTCCTGTCCAAACCACAAGACGCCAAACGCCGCGCCCCCGACAATCGCAATCTTCATCAAGGATTTGGCCAGTTCCACAAGCGCACGAACCGAGAAGATCCGTTTGGCGCCTTTGATCGGATCGAGCCGCTCGAGCTTCGCTTTCAACGGTTCTGCCGTAAACAACGGTCCGACCTGCATGTAGTTTCCGAGAAATCCGAAGACCACTCCAACCAACATAATCGGCACAATGACCAAGAACGCATCCATGGCCAGTTGTTCGAACATGAGCCGGATCGTGTCTGGCGTGATATCCCAACTGATGTATTGGATATAATTGATGCGGTAAATGGCCAGCAATTGATCGAGCATCCACTCTCCGAGAAAACTCAGGACGAGGATGCCGCCGAGCATGATGAGTGCGGCCGCGACTTCCTGGCTTTTGGCCACTTGGCCTTTCTTGCGTGATTCCTGGCGCTTTTGGGGCGTTGCCTTTTCGGTCTTTTCGCCGGCAAAAAACTGCAGGTCCAGGTTTAATGGATAGCGTTTCATCCTATCCGCCTCCCAATAAGCTGATTAATTCGCCCATGCTGACCATCATTTTTTCAAAGAGGACCTGCAGCAAATAAAAGAACACGCTCATCGTCAAGAGCAACAATACAAAGCCGACGAAAATTTTCAGCGGCAATCCGACCGCAAAGATATTCAATTGCGGTACGGCTTTCGTCAGGATGCCCAGTGCCACATCGATCAAAAACAACGACGCGACGATTGGCAGGGAAATCTGAAAAGCGATGATGAACATTTCAATAAACAAATCGGTCATAAAACGCGCGATGGATTCCGCGCCGACCGACGAAAACTCTTCCGCCGGCAGGGCGCGCAAGCTCTGCATCACGCCGTCGAGCATCATATGATGACCGTTCACGGTCAATAGGAACAACAGCGCGAGCGTGTATTTGAATTGCCCGATGATCGGCACTTGGGCGCCCGTCTGCGGATCCAAGACATTGGCGATGGCAAAGCCCATCTGGAAATCGATGAACGCTCCGGCGATTTGCACCGCATAAAGCAAAAGCGCAGCCGTAAAGCCAAGCGCCAAGCCGACCGCCAGCTCCTTGAAAATCAGCAAAGTGTAGCTGCCATCGAGCACCAATGCGGTTTCCGGAGCCCAAGCGGTCGTCGCCGTCAGCGCGAGAAAAGCGGCGATGCCGATTTTGAATTGATTGGGCACGCCCCTCATCGCAAACAGCGGCGCAATCAGGAAAAAAGCGGTGAGGCGGATGAGCACGAGCAGGAAGAACGGCAGCAGATTAAGAACATCATTCATCGGCGCTTATCCGATAAACCGTGGAAGCTGCTCGAACAAATCGCGCGTATAATCCAGGAGCATCGTCAGCATCCAGGGGCCGAAAATGACGAGCGACAGAAAAACCGCCAGTATTTTCGGGATGAATGCCAGAGTTTGCTCCTGGATTTGGGTCATGGCCTGGAAAACGCTGACCAATAGCCCCACTCCCAGTGCGATGAGCAATAACGGTGCTGATATGAGAATGATGAGGTAAATGGATTGTTCTGCTAGTTTGATGACCATATCCGGCGTCAAATAAATTCTTCCTCTCGCTAAAAGCTGACAAGCAGCGATTCGATGATTAAGTACCATCCATCCACCAGGACGAACAATAAGATTTTAAAAGGCAGTGAAATCATGACCGGCGGCAGCATCATCATCCCCATCGCCATCAAAGTCGATGCGACGACCATATCAATGATCAAGAATGGGATGAAAATGACGAAGCCGATCTGGAAAGCGGTCTTCAATTCACTAAGTGCGAATGCCGGGATCAGCGAAGTCAATGGAATGCCTTCGATGCCGTCCGGCTTTTCCAGTTCGGCGTATTTGAAGAACAACGCCAAATCTTTTTCACGCGTATGCTGCGCCATGAATTCCTTGATCGGCAAGATGGCGGCATCGAGCGCTTCTTCCTGGTTCAGTTCTTCGTCCAAATACGGCTGGAGCGCGGTATCATTCATTTCCGTCGCGACCGGCGCCATGATGAAAAAGGTTAAAAATAACGCCAATCCGACCAGCACCTGGTTCGGCGGCATCGATTGCGTCCCGAGCCCTGTCCTCACGAAACTCAAGACGATGATGATGCGCGTGAAACTCGTCATCATGATCAGGATGCCCGGTGCGAGCGATAACACTGTCAGCATCAATAATAATTGCAAAGTCGTCGAGACATCTCCGGGATCGGTATTATCGAGTGAGATGCCGGGAATGGCCAATAATAATTCTGGGATCATCGCTGGTCCTCCCCGTCATCCGTGCGCTTTTCGCCGAAAGACAAGCGCCGTTCTTTTTGCTTGTCCAAACTGCGGGCGAAGTATTGCTCGAAATTCGTGAATGGCGCTTTCGCTTTGCCACCGTTGCCGAACAACGCGGATGCAGCTGGACGCTGTTGATCCAAGTCTTGTTCCAAAGCGGCGATCTCCGCTTCTCCCGAAAATTCCTTGATGAGCGTCACTTCGTTGCCCACGCCAATCAAGTAAAATTGGCCTCCGACTTTGACCAGCTGCAGTGATTTGTTCTGGCCGAGCGGCGAGCCGCCCATCAACTGGACCGCATGCTGCGACTGCACCCCTTTTTGGCGCATGGCCAAAAATTTGATGAGCCCGTAAATCAATCCGGCGATCAGCAAGGTATAGAAAATCAATTGCCCGATGATCGCAGCGAAACTTTTCTCTTCGATCTCCGGCACCGCTTCCGCTTCTGCCGGTTCCGTTTCGCTTGCCGGGTCTTCTTTCAGCCAATCGGCTACATTTCCCGTATCCGCAGACGCCATTGCCGGTGCAGCAAACCAAAGGGCAGCGAGCGTTATAAGTAGTAAAATCCATTGTCTGTAATTCACACTTGCCGTACTCCTTCGCCTTGCATCAACGCAATTTGGAAATGCGCTCTGCCGTACTTAAAATATCGGTGACCCGCACGCCGAAGTTTTCGTCGATGACGACCACTTCGCCGACAGCGATCAGTTTGTTGTTGATAAGGATGTCCACCGGCTCTCCTGCCAGTTTGTCGAGTTCGACAATCGACCCTTGCGACATCTCGAGGATTTCCTTGACCATCCGCTTCGTTCGGCCAAGTTCCACCGTCACTTGCAGCGGAATGTCCAAGAGCATGTCGAGGTTGTTCGGCGCCGATTGTTCAGCGGCGATCTCATCAAAGCTCGAGAATTGGACGGACTGGACGTTCGGCCCGTTAGCATTCGCCGGCTGTGAAGTTTTTTCTGGTTGTTGCTGTTCATTTGATGACATATCCTGTGTCTCCTTCGTTTCTTCCGCTTGCTCGCAGCCTGCCAGCTCTTCGGCCAATTCTCGGCACGGTCCGGCTGGCAAATACATGCGGAACGCTACATTTTGGCGGTCGCCGACAGTCAGCGTAAACAGCGCTTCAGCAAACCATTGCTCTTTCGTGAAATGAGTGAACGGAAACTTCTGACCTGCCTCCAGAATGTCCATACCCGATAAGGAATAGCCGATCTCTTGGCCGCTCACCATCGACAAAGCTGCCGCTGATGATCCGAACAGGCGCATGAGCATATCCTGGACTGCCGCAAACAGCTTATCGCTGTCTGTTTCATCCGACAGCTCCGAAGCCACCGCATCCGCCTCTGCTTGGTCGAGCGTGACGATTTGCGGCATTTTCAACAAGCCGCTATATTCACCGAGCGCAACGTAGACCGGCGTCTCGGTTTCAGCAAACAGCTCATCCTTGCTCTTTACGCTCCAAACCGGCCCTTTGATGGCTGCCGTTTCCGGAAACAGTGGGTCGCGAAGGGCAGCGGTGCCGCCGAACGCTGTACAGAACAATTCTTTCAATACGCTAAGTTCGTGGCCCCCCAAAGTTTCCTCTGGGACCGTATTGTCTGTTTTATTCAGCAGCCCTTTCATCTCTTCAGGCGATAGGCGCTCATCCTTCATCGCAAACTTCCCCTTCCACACACAAGCCTGTAATTTGTACCGCCAAGCGGCCTTTTGAAATTCCCGGCTGTGCAAGGAATTTCTGCTTCTGGTCGATATACAGCTTTACCGGCGCATCAATTGATTCATCTAAGCGAAGAATATCGCCTTTCTTCAGGTCCAGAAAATCCTTGATATCGATTGCCACTTCGCCCAGCACTGCCGCTACGTCCATCTTCGTTGCGTGGAGACGCCTTTCGAGCACTTCCACTTCCTCATGCTCGACTGCTTTTTTCTGGCTTGCCAGCCAATGGCGTGCAGATAATTTCGGCAAGACCTGTTCTAGCACCAAATGCGGCAGGCATAACTGAATCTCGCCTTCCGTTTCGCCAATCTTCGCCTGTAATTTAACGATGATGACCGTTTCATTCGGCGAAGCCATCGGCAAGAATTGCGGGTTCACTTCCACTTCCTTTAATTCGGGTGTTAGCTCAATGACCGATGTCCAAGCTTCCTGAAAGCAACCCAGAGACTGGGCAAAGATCCGGTTGATGACACTGATTTCGATTTCGGTCAAATCACTCGGCTTTTGCCCCACATTTCCTTGACCGCCAAGCAAGCGGTCAAACATGACATATGCCACTTCCGGCGAAAACTTCATCACCATGCTGCCATTGAGCGGAGAGGCTTCGAATACGCCGAGAATCGACTTTTTCTCAATATTCTCGAGGAAATCTGTATAAGACACTTGCTCCACTTTTTCAGCAGTAATTTGCACGTAGGTGCGCAATTGTGTCGAAAAGTAGGAAGTCAACAGACGCGCAAAATTCTCGTGGATGCGGGATAGCGTCCGGATCTGGTCTTGTGAAAACCGCAAGGCCTTCTTGAAATCATAGGTATGAATTTTTTTGCTGCTCAGGGCTTCTGTGTTGCTGCCTGAAAAATTTGTTTCCATATTGACTCTCCTTACTCTTCCCTAGGTGCATCGTGCAATTTCGGCAGGATGTTGATATCACGGTAATAAGCCGATACTAAGTCAATCACTGTCCGTACTGGCTCCAACACATGCACTTTTCTTCCGGTAGTAAGCGTAACAACCGTGTCCGGCATGGCTTCAATGCGCTCAATATAAACCGCATTCAAGACGATTTCAGAACGGTTCAATCTTGTTAAGCGAATCATTGTGCTTCACTCCGTTCGGCTGGTTTTATCATCGTTTCAAGTTCACAACTTCCTGAAGCAGTTCATCGGAAGTCGTGATGGTCCGTGAATTCGCTTGGAAACCACGCTGCGCGATAATCATTTCCGTGAACTCTTCCGTAAGGTCAACGTTGGACATTTCCAACATGCCAGAACCGATTTCAGTTCCCGCTTGTGCCGCATTTTCAATCACCAGGCCACCAGGGCTTGCGATATTGGTCATTTCATACAAAGAACCGCCAAACTTGCGCAGGCCAGCTGGATTTTCAGGAGTGGCAATACCGATATTCGCTGCGACTTCCTCTGTGCCATCCGCTTGCTTTCCAATGACTTCGCCTAGACGGTTGATTGTGTAAGAATCGTAGCCGCTGATATTGATTGGCTGTCCATCATCGCCCAATACGTTATAGCCTTGAGCTGTTACCAGATTCCCTTCAGCTGTCACCGTGAAATTACCTGCACGCGTTAAATATTGCCCCTCAGCGCCAGGTGCTTCCGGATCTTGTACGACAAAGAACCCATCACCCATAATCGTCAAATCCGTTCCGACGCCTGTTGACATCGCTGAACCGGCGTTGTGATTGACGTTCAAAGAAGCGCTGGTCGAACCGAGGCCCACTTGCATCGGATTTGCCCCGCCATTGGACATGTTCTGGCTCAATAGATCTTGGAACGTGATGGTGCTTTTCTTGAATCCGACCGTATTGACGTTGGAAATATTATTACCGATAACATCCAATTTCACCTGGAAGTTTTTCATGCCGGAAATCCCGGAGTACATGGAACGCAACATTTTTCATTTCCCCTTTCAGCTGGCTGCAAGTTTAAGCTTGCTCGGCCGCCTGTTCGTTTTTGATTTCGCCTTGCTGTTCAATCCGTTCAATAGCCGACAATGGAATCTTCGTTTCTTCGCCTTCCAGCTCGACCATGATCTCACCGTTCTTCATCGTGACTGCTTTGACAATGCCGGTGCCAGCTTGTTCATTCGCCGACCAGCTGACTTCGGTCCCGAGCAAATGGGCAGAACCTGCAAGCGATGCGCTCCCGCCTTCTCCGGCGTAGCCTGTCATCGTCTTATTCAATTGCGTCAACTGCTCGAGGCTGCTGAACTGTGCCATCTGCCCAATAAATTCTGCATCTTTTTGCGGTTCCATCGGATCCTGGTATTTCAGCTGGGCGATCAGGATTTTCAGGAAAGCGTCTTGCCCGAGTGCATCCGGCTTTGTTTTTTCTGCAGCTGCCGCCGGCTGGTTCGCCGCCGTCGTTGCTGTGGTGATATTCATCCAATCAGTCCCCTTTGTTAAACGGTATAATTCACTTGGCCATTGGCTGAAACAGCTTCACGCTGGCGCCTCTGCGGTATATCAGCATCATCCGAAACGGATTCACCGCTGCTTCCGCCGCGCCGGCCAGCGCTATTTCCAGACGCATCCGCGAAAGGCGATTCCCGCTGCCGTTCGTGCTGTTGGAATTCAGATGAATTGCGCTCTTCCCGCACTTCCAAGCGATCGATCTCCACACCTTGCTGAGACAGTGACATGCGCAATTGATTTAATTGGAACTCCACGGCTTCTTTCGCTGTGCCGTGGCTCGCGATGATTTGTGCGCTGACTTTGCCGCCTGCCGTGCTTACCAAAATCTCCAGATGGCCGAGATGTTCAGGAAAAATATTGATACGCAAGCGCGTTTCATTTCCACCAGTGCTCAAGCGGGCCGGTGAGCTGATCCATTCTGCGAGTGTTTCTGACAGCTTCTGCACCGGCACTTGCCGAACCGGAACATCCACTGGCTTTTGATCAGCAAGAGCAGCGGGAAGCACAGCGGCCTGCACTTGCCCTTCTGTTTTCACAGGAGCTGCAGCTTGAACTGCTTCCGCTTTTGGAATCGTTTCGCCCTCTGCAGGCACCGCTTTCGCAGCTTGCGTCTCAGGCGCTTGCTGTTCAACCGCATTGTTAGCTTGAGTGCTGTCCTTCGACAGCGCGTGCAACCAGGCGGCAGGCGTCTGTGCAAATGGCAGGCGCGCTTCCGTTTTAATCGGCGTGAGCTCTTTCAATAACAGCAGCTTTTCTGAAGGAAGCGTTTCTTCTTTCAGCTGCGCAGCCAACTCGATGAGCGGGCGCAGCGCTTCTTCCGGCGCCGCTTCAGCTGAGGCAATTTCTTTTTCCGCGACCCCCGAAAATCCCGCGGGCTGTACGAATTCTTTAGCAGTCAGCAATAAGGATTTTATTTGTTTTACCAGCGCAGCCAATTCACCCTGCACCTCTTCGTCGGAACTAAAGGCTTCGATAGCTTGCTGAAGCTGCTCACCGTTGACATCTGCAAGCAATTGGAACACTGCGTATTGCAAAGCCTGCTGCTCTTCGATCAATTGTTCTTTAGGCATGTCCGATAATTGCTCGAGGAGCGCTGCGAGTTCTTTCATCGGCAACTCTTCTAGTGCGGTTTCAGGCTCCACTATCGGCTGCGCCGGTTCTTTCGATAACGCCATGAGCAATTGCCCAAACTGTCCTGCGGGCTCATTGCTTGCCGGCGTTTTCACAGCAGCTGCGGATGCAGCGGGCCGGCCGGTTAATGCAGACACCAGTGCGTTCACTGTGCGTCACCGGTTCTGCCGAGGCGATAATAGCGGCTGCCGGCCAGGTCATCGAAAAAGCTCTGCTCTGCCGCTTG
The DNA here is from genome assembly GCF_003664125.1 of Planococcus citreus. GTDB lineage: Bacteria > Bacillota > Bacilli > Bacillales_A > Planococcaceae > Planococcus > Planococcus citreus. The sequence goes on along the minus strand of NZ_RCCP01000004.1, from coordinate 56,902 downwards.
ATGTTCTTTCTGGTGGGCGGCGTAGTTCTGCTCTTTTAAATTGCCCCAGGTTTTTTCTTCACGCGCTTTTTCTTTTAAGGCATCTTGGCTTCTTGAGACATGGCGTTCGTGGTTCGCGACTTCTCGGTTCGCCATGAACGACTGCTCATAGAGTTGGTGGATGTATTCTTCTAGCATGCGCAGCTCGGAGATCGGAATGCCTTTTTGTTCTTTTGCTTTTTTCATTTCTTCCGCTTGGGTGATTTTGCTGTGCAACGCTTCACTTTGTTCACGGACGGCCTGCTCTTTTTTCAGTGCTTCGGCCATCTCCACTTGTGCCAGCTGTGTTTCGTTTTCTTTCAGGTCGAGAATTTTCTGGAATCGGAAATTGAATCGTGTCACGTTTCAGCACCTCCAAATTGTTGTGCGAGCCGGTCGACGCTTTCCGCCAATTCGGCCTTCTCGTATATATCTTGCTGTAGGTAATTCCGTATTAACGGGTATGCGCGAATCGCTTCATCGATTTCTTTATTGGCGCCGCTTTTATAGGCCCCGATATTGATCAAGTCTTCTGCGGAATCGTGAGCTGCGAGCAATCGCTTCAATTCAGTCGCTGCTCTTTGATGGTCGCGCGTCGTCACTTCATTCATGATACGGCTCACGCTGGCCATGATATTGATCGCCGGGAATTGCCCTTTTTGCGCCAATTTACGGTCTAGGACGATATGGCCGTCCAAGATGCCGCGCACCGCATCGGCAATCGGTTCGTTCATGTCATCGCCATCGACCAAGACGGTGTAGAATGCCGTAATCGATCCTTTGGAGGAAGTGCCGGAACGCTCCAATAAACGTGGCAATAATGCAAAGACACTCGGCGTATAACCTTTGCTAGTGGGCGGTTCACCGACCGCAAGACCCACTTCGCGCTGCGCCATGGCAAAACGGGTAACGGAATCCATCATCAACATGACGTTTTTTCCCTGGTCGCGGAAATACTCCGCGATCGCCGTGGCCGTCAATGCGCCTTTGATGCGCTGCATCGGTGTCTGGTCGGAGGTTGCCGCGACGACGACCGAGTTTTTCAATCCTTCCGGCCCGAGATCGCGTTCAATGAAATCACGCACTTCACGTCCACGCTCGCCGATCAGCGCGATGACGTTGACATCGGCTTCGGTGTTGCGGGCGATCATGCCCATAAGCGTGCTTTTTCCGACGCCGCTTCCGGCGAATACGCCGATGCGCTGGCCTTGCCCGACCGTAAGCAAACCGTCGATCGCACGCACGCCGACTTCCAAAGGCTTGTCGATGCGCGGCCGTTTCAGCGGGTTCGGCGGCGTGTTGGTCGTGGAATATTTCTTTAAGCCTTTCGGCAGTTTATTGTCATCCAATGGCTTACCCGTGCCATCGAGAATTTTCCCGAGAATGGCTGGGCCAACACGGATCTGCAACGGCACACCTGTTGCAACGACGAGACAGCCTGGCCCTACTTGTGCCAAATCGCGCAATGGCATGAGCATGATTTTGTTTTCCTTGAAGCCGACCACTTCCGCCTCGATCGGCGGGTCAAAACGGCTCGGATACAATAAGCACAACTCGCCGAGCTTGGCGTTTGGGCCTTGTGCTTCGATGGTCAAGCCGATCACTTGGACGACTTTCCCGTGTTTTCTCACCGGCTCGATTTCTTCCAGCAGCGTCAAATATTCGCTATCTATCAGCTTCATCATTGGATTTCTCCTCACAATAAACGAGCAATTGCTTTTTGATTTCGTTCAGCTGGCTATCGAGTGTCGCATCAAACGAACCGTTTTTCGTATGAATCGTACACCCAGAAGGCGTTTGCCCTGCGACTGGCATCAGCTTAAGTTCTGCGCCTGCCCGTATATAGCTTTTCAGCTCGTCTTCAAAAGGCAGCATCGCCGGATAGTCTTCAAGCGCTACATGGATAGCGACTTCTTCCGTATCGTCCGCTTGCCGAAGCGCGTGGCGGATAATCGACAAGAGCTGCACATCGTCTTGCATCAATTCGTTGCGGATGATTTTCCGCGCGATTTCGGTGCTGAGCGATAGCAAGAACGGTTCCGATTCACGGATGATGCGGCGCTGTTCTTCGTAAGCCGCAGCGATCAAGCTTTCCATTAGCTCGCGCTTTTGGAGAAAATCCACTTCGGCTTGAGCGAGCCCTTGGGTAAAGCCTTCTTGAAAGCCGGCTTCCGCGGCAGCTTGCGCCTGTTGCTCCGCTTGTTCTAGCGCTTGTTGCTGTTGGGTTTCACGCCATTCGGCGATTTCTGCGTGTGCTTGTTGCTGTTCTTCGGCCAATTGTTTTCTCAGCGTGTCCAATTGCTGCTCCAGGCCGTTGACTTCGCCTTTCAATCGCTCGCCATACTGCTCGATGTCTGAATCCGCTTGAGCTTCGAACGGCCGGCGAGTTTCCACTTTGCGTAATCCGATGATTTTTGTGCCGCTTTGTTCGGTGCTACGGATGATATTAGACAATCAGTTCATCTCCCTCTTCCCGGGAAACGGTGATTTCGCCTTCTTCTTCAAGCTTGCGGATCAGCGCTACGATTTCAGTTTGCGCATTTTCCACATCCTTCAGTTTCACAGGCCCCATCACTTCTATCTCTTCTCTAATCAGTTCTGAGCGTCTTGAAGACATGTTTCTAAATATGCTTTCTTTAACTTCATCACTTGCTGCCTTCAATGCCAGGCTTAATTCCACATCGCTCACTTCGCGAATAACCCGCTGGATTGAACGCACGTCCAATTTAACCAGGTCTTCGAAGACAAACATAAGTTTTTTGATTTCCGCGACAAGCTCTGGGCTGCCGCTTTCAAGTTCAGACAAAATGGCTTTTTCTGTACTCCGGTCGACTTGGTTGAGGACGCGGACAATCGCTTCCACCCCACCGGTCACTGCGTAATCCTGGACACCGTTCACAGAAGATAGTTTCCGCTCCAAAATTTGTTCCACTTGCTGGATAACATCGGGTGACGTACTTTCCATTAACGCAATTCGTTTTGCTACTTCCGCCCGCTGCTCAACCGGCAACTGCGAGAGGATTTGCGAAGATTGCTTTGGATCAAGATAAGACAACACCAATGCAATCGTCTGTGCCTGTTCGTTCTGCAACACGGTCACAAGCCGGGCCGGATCCAAGCGCCTCGCGAAATTGAACGGCTTGACTTGAAGCCGATTTGACAGGCGGCCGATCGTGTCGATGGCCTTTTCTTTGCCGAGCGCTTTTTCGAGAACTTCCCGCGCGTAGCTGAGCCCGCCTTCGTTCATATAATCCTGCGCCAGGACCATTTCATAAAATTCGTTGATCACTTTTTCTGTCTGGCTGTTCTTCAATTGGCGCACATTGGAGATTTCCATCGTCAATTGGTCGATTTCCCTTTCAGATAAGCGCTTGAATACTTCGACGGAAACGTCAGGACCCATACCTACAAGCAATACGGCGACTTTTTGGATTCCCGTCAATTCTTTAATGCGTTCTACCATTCAATTCTCCCCTAATCATCCGCCATCCATGAGCGCAGTAGATTTGTGAAATCATCAGGACGCCCTTTAGCAAGCTTCTCGATGGTTTTGCGCTTTGGATTGGTCCGATTATTAAATTCAGACAAATCGACTCCACCATCTTGTTCGGTGGCGTTTGCTGCTGGCTGCATTTTCGCAGCCGCCCGCTCGAAATAATCCATCTCAAGTTCTGCTGCCAATTCTTCCTGCTGCTTTTTGCGTCTCTTGGCTACAAGGAGAATGATCCCCGTCAACAAGATCACAGCCACTCCGGCAAGTACGTACCAAAGAAGCGGAACGCCTGTCCAGAATGTCGTGACCGGCTCTTCTTCGGCCAGTTCCGGACGGCCTTGGAATTCTGTCGCAAAAATTGAAATGCGGTCATCGAGTTCGGCCGGCGTCGGCTGGAACTCGTTCATGCTGAGCGATGCGCTGACCGTATTCCCGAGTAGATTGCGGATATCGGTCATGTTCTGCTCGGTCAAACTTGCCGGATTGTCCGGCACCGGCGGCTCGACGCCGACATTGATCGTAATATCGTCGATGACATAAGGGCTCATCTCGATCTGGCGGCTGATGCGGTTGACTTCGCGGTTGATGCGCTCTTCGGTGCGTTCGGATTCACTCGTTCCGGTGCCGTCTGCTGCGGGATAATTGGCAATATCCGTTTCCCCGGTTCCGGCATCATCTGCCAGCGCCGCCCCTTCACTTGCAAAAGTTTCGACGATCCGCTCGACGCTGATGTCGATGCCTTCGCCCGTTTCGAGATCAACCGGCTCCACCAATTGCTCTTCGCGTTTTTCTTTCGTGAAATCGATGTTTGCCATAACGGAAACAACGACTTTGTCCTGCCCGAGCAATAGCCCGAGCATCTGCTGCAATTCACGTTGAATATCTTGTTCGATGCCTTGCTGAATTTCTCGGTTTTGCTGATAGACCGTCAAATTGGTGTCCGGAGCGCCTGTATCTTGCAATTCAAATACTTGTCCGTTCTGATCCATAATGACGATTTGTTCCATCGGCAAATTCGGCACCGACTTGCTGACCAAATGGTATAAACCATTGATTTGTTTTTGGTCCAAATTCAAAGTGCCGTCGCCTTGGATGACGATCGATGCGGTTGACACTTGTTCTTCATCGGTCAGCCAGACATTTTCTTTCGGCAAGGTAATCATGACGTTGGCATCAGTCACGCCAGCGATTTGTTTCACCAAATACGCAAGTTCGTTTTGCATCGCGTCACGTTCCACGACATCAAAATGGCGGTCGGTCATCCCAAGCCCCATGTTTTCACTGAATATGCCGTACGTGACATTGCCGTTTTTCGGCAAGCCCTCTGCCGCTAGGCTCACTTTCAAGCTGGCGACTTGCTCGTCCGGGACGGAGATGGTCGAGCCGTCCGTCGACACTTCGACTGGAATTCCTTGGGTTTCGATCGCTGCCTTGATTTCGCCTGCTTCCGCAGGATCCAAATTGGAGTACAAAGGCGACATATTCGTTTGGCTATTGAAGAAAACAAAAAGCCCTAGGGCAAGTAATGTGATGAAAAAGGACGCGGCCATCAGCCATTTGGTCGCTTTCGATAAACTGCCCCAGGAGTCTTTTGTTTTGGTTTTATAGGTTTCGAACTTCTCTTTCATTGAACGCACACCTTAATTTCTTTCATACTTGCATTCTCATCACTTCTTGGTACGCTTCCACCACTTTATTGCGCACTTGCATTGTCATTTGAAGCGATAGGCTCGCTTTTTGCGAAGCGATCATCACTTCATGGACGTCTTTCACTTCGCCCGTCAACAATTGATCCGTCTTTTTATCGGATACATTTTGCGCCGCGCTGACTTCTTTCAATGCATTCTTGAAGACATCGCCGAACCCTGTCGCTTGCGGCTCCGGCTGCATTTTTTCCAGGAATTGATTTTGCAGAAACGGTGTTTGCAACTGTGCAATTTTCTCCATGCTGCCCCTCCTAAACTAAACTTCGTTATTTTCCGATTTCCAATGCTTTCATAAACATGCTTTTCGAGGCATTCATCGCGGTGACATTCGCTTCATAGGAACGCGTCGCCGACATCAAATCGACCATTTCCTTGATCGGGTCCACATTCGACGTGCGCACATATCCTTCAGCATCTGCGTCCGGATGTTCCGGATCGTAAGTGACCGGAAACGGTGTAGCGTCTTCACGGATGGCACTTGCTTTTACGCCTGCCCCGGCTCCTTTATTTTCCATGGCGGCCGTTAATTGCTTAGCGAATGGCGAAGCGCCGGCGGTCGATAATTCCACAGTCTTGCGGCGATAAGGTACCCATTCCCCGTTGACCAACTCTGCACGGTTCGTATTGGCGTTGGCGATATTCGAAGACACAACATCCATTCGCAAACGGTTGGCGGTTAGACCAGATGCGCTAATATTCAGACCATTAAATAAAGACATAAGCGTTATCTCCCTCCATTGATGACTGAACTCAAGCTGGAAAACTTGCCGTTGACGCGCTCTGTCACGGCGTTATACCATAACTGGTTTTTCGCCAGTTCTGCCATTTCAACATCCATATCGACATTATTGCCGTTCGGTGTCATTTTCGTGTTGTGGTTGACCGTTACTGGCGTTGCCCCCGCCCCATTTTGGAATTCTAGGTGGCGTGCATCGGTGCGGTAGCTCTTCATCTGCGAGGCGCTTGCCTGTTCCATCGCCTGTTGAAAATTCACTTGCTTACTTTTGTAATTTGCTGTATCAACATTGGCGATATTGCCTGCATGAACACGCTGTTTCAATGTCGAAGTCGACAATGCCTGCTCCATTTTTTGAATGCTTGATGGAAAGATGTTCATCTTTTTTCTCCCCTCGTCCCCAAATTTGCCCAAATAAAAAACCCACTTTGAAAAAGGCGGATTTGAGTCAAATCTACCATCTTTCGGTAACCCGGCGATCCTGTGTCTTAGACAGTTAGACCCGTGGCTTTGCGTCCTTAACTTTCGTATAAGTTTGCTATTTTCGTCATGATATGGGTATATTTTTCTTTAAACTCGTCTTTTAGAATCATTTTGAGTCGTTACTACCTCGGTATAGTATCATGCTTTTTTTATTTTGGCTATTTTATTTTATAAAAAAATTCTACTATTTTTTCCATTTAATCTACGGTTTTCTGTTAAAATGAAGACACCACAAAGAATACATAGTCCAAAAGACTATGAAAAGGAAGGTGACTAGGTAATATGTTTCGAGGATTATACACAGCTACCTCAGGAATGATGTCTCAAAATAGAAATCAACAAATATTGACAAATAATCTATCAAATTCCAATACCCCGGGATTCAAGACAGATGAAGCGGCTATTCGCTCGTTTCCACAGCAATTGATCAAAGCGCAAAATGCCAATCAGCCTGCGCCGATTGGCCGACTTTCCACTGGCGTTTACGTTCAAGAAGCGATTCCTTCATTCCTGCAAGGGCCGATACGCGAAACGGGGAATGCGACCGATTTCGCCTTAGTCAACGATAATTTGCCGCTAGATGCCGAAACCGGGGAACGCGGCACGTTATTGTTTGCGGTTGAAACAGAACAAGGCGACATCCGCTATACGCGTAACGGGCAATTCACGGTCGATGCGGAAGGATTCCTTGCGACTAGCTTCGGCCAGCGGGTGCTCGGCGACAACCTCCAGCCGATTCAAGTCGGCGATGGCGAATTTTCTGTCCAAACGAACGGCGAACTCACGCGTTCGGATGGCGTAGGTGCCGGAAGCATCTGGATTGGCGCTGCGGACGAACCGGAACAATTGATCAAGCAAGGGCACAATTTGCTTGCCTGGGCAGGAGACGATGCGGATGCACCGGCACTTGCTGAAGATGCCCAACGATTCGTAAAGCAAGGTTTTGTCGAACAATCGAATGTTGATTTGACCCGCACGATGACCGACATGATGACCGCTTACCGCGGATTCGAATCCAACCAAAAAGTGATCCAGGCCTATGACCGCAGCATGGAAAAAGCGGTTAATGAAATCGGCCGGGTCTGATAAGGAGCCAATCACATGAACATCCAAATGAATGCGGCAAGCAGCTCGATGCGCGAACTTCAGAAAAAAATTGATATGATCGCCAATAATGTCGCCAACGTCAATACGACGGGCTATAAAAAACAAGAAGCCAATTTTGCGGACGCCTTGCTTCACAGCGTGAATAAGCAAGCCGGTCCTGCCAACGAAATTGGAAGAAGCACACCGGACGGGCTGCGCATCGGCGGTGGGATGTTATTGTCTGATGGCATCACCCGCCATTCGCTTGGGCAGATGCAGGAAACAGGTCGCGAACTGGACTTTGCGATTGATTCGCCGAACAGCTATTTCCGCGTCTCGAACGAAGATGGCATTTCTTACACTAGAAATGGATCATTCCAAACCGAGCCAATTGCGGGCAGCGACCGTTTGGCGCTTGTCACCGCTTCCGGCGATTCGGTCTTGGGCGCTGACGGCACACCGATCACGCTTGCAGCGGGATACGAAGAATTGAGCATCGGATCAAACGGCACCGTGACCGCAACTTATGCCGGCCAAGCAGCTGAAACGTTCCAATTCGGCACCGCTCAAATCAACCGTACCGCCCTTCTGGAAAAAGCAGGCGATAACCGCTATCGCTTGCCAGGCACTGAAGCTGAACAAATTGCCGCCGGTGCCTTGGAACTGGGGGGTTCTCCTATTTCACAAGCGGTGCTGGAAACTTCGAACGTCGACATGGCGAGTGAAATGACCGAACTGATCGCCACGCAGCGCCTGTTTCAATCGCAAGGCCGAGCCATTTCCTTTGCAGATGACATGATGGGTCTGGTCAATACGATGAAATCCTAATATTCCCCAATTTATATTTGATCACTATAATAATAAAAAAACCCGCATTTCCAGGAATTATCTGGAATTGCGGGTTTTTATGCAAAAGGCTGAGTACTAGCCACTTAATGGATAAACATATTCTATACCTGATCTTCATCGAATTCTAAGTTTATATGGCTCTTCCTATAAAATAAAAACAGCCGATGCCTGCATGCATCCGCTGTTTATCGAAGAAAATCCATCAAGTTTGTCTGCATAATCTTGGCAGATGATGACAGGCTCGCTTGGTAAATGCTTTCTTCACTTTTTAATTTTATTAGTATTTCAGCATAATCTACATCTTCTATAGAAGATAACGCAGTTCCAAGAGAAAGCTTGGCGTCCAACAAGCGGCTTTCGGTCGATTCAATGCGATTTTGGCGTGCGCCGTTTTCAGCAGCTGCTGTGAAGAGACGCTCCATCGCTTCGTCAATGCCATCGAGTCCGACTTCCCTGCCAGCTTGTATGCTGTCAGCAAGTTGGCCGACCACCCGGAACAAATTGCTCGGATCTTCTGCATTGCCCACGAGTGTTTGAGGCAAAATGCCGATTTCAATTTGCATCCCCGGGCCGATTTTCGCCGTTTTCAGTGGCCCGTTCGCTGGTGCTGCTTCAAAAGAAACAGCATCCGCAAACGGCTTTACCGTGCCGTCGCCGCCTCCGAACAAATATCTTCCATCAACTTCCGAGTTGGCAAATTGGCGCAATTGCTCATTTAGCACGCCAACTTCCTTGAAAATCAATTCGCGATCTTCCGGAGACAATGTCCCGCTCCCGCCTTGAACACCGAGCTCGCGGATGCGTTGGGTGACATCAACCATTGCTTGGATGGAACGATCGTTTTCATCCAGCCACAAATTGGCATCTCCGATATTTCGTTCGAATTGATCGTTCGCCGACATGACGCTTTTTAAGCTCATCGATTTCGCCACCGCTTGCGGATCATCAGACGGTTTGTGAAGCAATTTGCCGCTTGATGCCTGCAAATTGGTTTTCTCAAAGCGCCCGAGATTTTGCTGCATATGGTTGACGGAATTTTGATGCATCATTTGTTGGGTTACTCTCATTGGATTGTCCTCCGTTTATCAGCTTTAACGTGCAGCCATTCGGTTTATGATTGTATCAAGCATTTCATCGGTAGTTGACACCAATCGGGCTGCTGCATTGTAGGCATGCTGGAATTTCACCAAATTCGACATTTCCTCATCCAGTGAAACACCCGCAACTGACTGGCGGCGATTTTCCGTCGACACCATCAATTGCTGTTGCGTCGATACCGCATAACCCGCGCTTTGTGCTTCTGCTCCCAAGCCGCTGACCAGTGCCCGAAAATCGGCTTGCACTTTTTCCACATCTTCATCAAGGCCTTTCGGCAGTTCGAGCTTGGCATCTTTTGCCACGCTCAATTCACCTGGTGCCGTATTTTCAAAAACATTGCCGTTCGCTTCCGCGAATTCTGTCACCGCAACGTTAATTTTTTCTTGGTAGCTCGTAACAGTGGCTGCGGCTTCCGCGAGTCCGCCAAGCTTGCCGCCGGCTGTTTCAGGGTCGAGTGCTTCACCGGCTTTCACTGGCTGATTGTTTGACGCCAATGCAATCGCATAGCTGCCATCTGTTTTTTCTGTGACTTTGATGTCCATCAACTGCGACAGTTCATCGACAGCCGCGTCGCGCTCGTCACGCAAATTGTTTGCCTGCGAGCCTGTACGCATAATGTTTTTGTTCAATTCTTCAATGCGCGAGATTAAGGTCTGGGCTTCTTTCTCTGCAGCCGGTGTACGCTCTTTCAACTCCGCGGTCAAATCCCCCATCGACCGGTCAATTGTTTTCGCTACGTCCGCAAATGCTTGCGCCCGCTCTTTCACGACTGCTTGAACCGCTGAGTTCGACGGGTCACTTGCCAAGTCTTGCCAAGCGCTCCACAAGCGGCCCATCGATGCATTAAGGCCATTATCTCCCGGCTCGCCGAGAATCGTTTCGACATTTCCGAGCGCTTCGCTTTTGGTTTGCCATTCCGCAAATTCTGCCGTATGTGCCCGGTACTGCTGGTCGAGAAAGCGGTCGCGCACGCGCATGACCGAGTCGATGGATACGCCGGTTCCAAGTTGGCCTGATCCTTGGCTGGTCCAGACTTCCAGAGAAGCAGAGGAACTCGTATTCACTTGTTGGCGCGAATAGCCTTTCGTGTTGGCATTCGCGATATTCTGGCCGGTCGTAGAGAGACTTGCTTGGCCTGCAGACAAGCCACGGCTCCCGGTTTCCAAAGTGTGAAAAGTTGACACGTGATCCCCTGCTTTCTTCTCGGGACTTTACGCTTTTGTATCGAAAAAGCCCCGATTTGTTGACTGTGTATGCTTGGTGCTGGATTGTGGCTGGTAATTGTACGGCTGTTTAGCAGGCGTCGTGATATGCCCGATCATGCCTGAAATAAAATCTACGGAATCTTGCACCAGTTTTTCGTTCTGGCGGTTTTTCGCTTGCAGCTCCATGAGCAATTGCTTCAAAGTCGTTAATTGGTCTTGCAGCGCAAGTTTTGCCGTCTCATCCGACAATTGCTCTGTGAACTGGCTGAAGCTGAGCCCAGGGTGTTCTTCAAGAACTTCGATCACCAGGCGTTCGCGCTCATCTTCCAGCTGCCCGAGCCTGCGGATCAGCCGCGTCTCTTCTTTGACGAGTTCTGTCAGTTCATCGACCTTATGCTCGATCAACACCGTTTGCTTGCGCTCAGCGTAGCGGATCAACTGATGCTGAATGGTAATCAGCTCATCAAGTGTTGCAGTCATCATTTTCAACACCGGAGTTCCCTCTCTTTCCATCGCTCAACTGTTATTTGTCAAACCAGTACTGATGGATTTTCTCAGCTACTTTGTCTTGGTCCACCTTGTATTCCCCGGAGGCCACCTGTGCTTTTAGCAACTGTATTTTTTCCTGACGGGCGATATCCGCTTCCGTATTCTTCTCGAACATCGCCTTCGCCTCACTTGAAATTTGCAGATGGTCTTCCTGTTGAAGCGGGCGCGCCTTTTGGGCCGGCGTCACCTGCATTTGTTTTTGATAAGATTGTATAAAGGAAGAACTATTCGTTTTATCAATATTCATTCCTTCACCACCTCTTAGTTTTAGTTCTTCAGTCTCCAGTGCGCTTGGTTGCTGTTCGTCCAATCGCCATCTTCAGCCAGGATCTCATTGGCGCTTCTCAAGAAATCCAGCCGGCAATCTTCACAGAGCATGTGCCGATGGATGATTTCTTTGCAATGGGCGCACGGATAACCGAGATTCGGATAATCTCCCGTTAAAATCCGCCCTTCCCGCAGGAATTCGGAAATCTTGTGGACGGAGACGCCCGTAAATAGATGGACATCCTCGAGAGACGCGTTCCGGTGTTCATGCTCTTGCAAAAACGTATAGACTTTTTTGAATGCCGTTTCGTTTTCCTGATGGCATTTCAAGCAGCAAGCGATTTGATCACGCAGAAAGAGCGCTCCGCAGCTGGGGCAATTGTCCAGTTTCGGGGTTGTCAAATGGATCACCTAGTTTCTTATCGCAATCAGTTCTATGTTGTCCGGGACTATTCGATTTACTATCTATACTACTAATATCGGCCATTGTTGAAAAATGTTTAGCCTTTTTTAAAAAAACATTATTGCACTTTAAACTGCGTGACGAGTACGCGTTCGACTTTTCCTTTGCCGACCAGGTTTTCGAGCTGCGCCGTCATTTCATCCTGGAGCAAGACAATACCTTCTGTCCCGACCAATTGCTCTTTTTCCATGCCGGCTACAGTCGCAATTGCCGCCGCCCGAATTTCCGCATGGCGTTTTTCCATCTCTTCTTTTATTTTTTTATCTGCTGATAGGATATTGAATTGAACTACTGCATAAGATGCCGGCGTAGCGAGATTCGTCGTGATTTCTTCCGTGTCGATGCTCAGCTCCACCATTTCATCGGCCGTGAGCGGTGCATCTGCGTCCACATCTTTTTGCGTTAGGAGAAAATAAATCGCTCCTCCAGCGCCCAAAAGCGCCGCAATCAATAAAACCAACAATACTTTTTTCATCATCCACCTCTTACTCTTCGGTTTCCGGCTCATCCTTATAAGGAGAAATCAGCACTTCGACGCGGCGATTTTGCGCACGCCCCTCTTTTGTATCGTTCTCGGCAATCGGCTGATATTCGCTATAGCCGGTCGCGCTGAATTTTCTTGGGTCCAAGTCGCCGTTTTCAAGCAAAATCTTCATGAAATTGATGGCACGCGCTGAACTGAGTTCCCAGTTCGAATCAAACTCGCCGCCAACTGCCGGCACGTTATCTGTATGGCCTTCAATATAGATCATCCGCGGCGGGTCGCTGACGAGCAGCTCCGATAATTCACTCGCGATGGTGCGCGCTTGCTCATCAATATTCGCGCTTCCGGATTGATACAAGACCCCTTCATTAATCGTCAGCATGAGCCCTTTATCGGTCAACTCCGTTTGAAGTTTCGGCGATAAGCCCTTTTCATCAATATACGATTCAATTTTCTCCTGGAACTCGCCCAGTTCCTGGCGGTCGCGCACCGCTTCCACTTCTTCCATCATTTCCTCAGTGATGCCTTCTTCAGGAACAATCGCAAACGGCGAAGTGTCGGTGTCCAATTCTACAGGCGCTGACTGGTCAAGCAGGCCGGTGCCTCCTTGCAATTCCACATTGAACGATTCGGAAATGGCCTTGAATTTCTTCGCATCGACTTCGCTTGCCGCAAACAGCACGATAAACAGTGCCAAGAGCAGCGTCAAGATATCGGCATACGGAATGAGCCAGGATTCGTCGACATGTTCCTCGTGCTTTTTTTTACGCTTCAACTTCAACACCACTCTGTTGTTCGTCTTCTAAGACACGGTCTTTGGCCGGCAGATACGTCAAAAGTTTTTCTTCTACAGTTCGTGCAGGCAAGCCTTCTTGTACGGCAAGCAAGCCTTCAAGCATGATTTGTTTCACGCGCGCTTCCTTTTCGGATTTACGCTTTAATTTATTGGCGAATGGGTGCCACAGGACATATCCTGTGAAAATCCCGAACAGCGTTGCAATAAATGCCGCTGAAATCGATTTTCCGAGCAATGCCACATCGTCCAAATGACCTAGTGCTGCGACGAGCCCGATAACCGCTCCAAGCACGCCGAGCGTCGGCGCGTATGTACCGGCTTGGGTGAATATTTTCGCTCCGAGTTCGTGGCGGTCTTCCATTGCCGCGATGTCTTCTTCCATCAAGTCACGGATGTGCTCGAGCGATTGGCCATCGACGACCATTTTCAAGCCGCGCTGCAAAAACGGGTCTTCCACTTCTTCTGCACGCTCTTCCAAGGCGAGCAAGCCTTCTTTTCTTGCGACCATCGCCCAGCCGGTGAACATCGGGATCAGTTCTTTGATCGACAATGTTTTCTGTTCACCGAACAACACTTTGAACAGCCCCGGGATGCGCTTTACTTCGTCCATCGGAAAGGCGATCAAGATACAGGCGGCGGTGCCCATGAAAATGATGACCAATGCGGCTGGGTTATATAGTGCGGCCGGGCTGGACCCTTTCAAGGCCATGCCGCCGACGAGCACAAGTACGCCCAAGATGATGCCTAACCAAGATGTCTTATCCACGTCCATACCTCATTTCACTTTGGATATTTGTTGAGTTGAATAATGAGCCTGTGAGATTTCATTGTTTGCGATATTCCGCAAAACAGCTGGCTTTCCGGGGGGCTCGCGCCGAACTAATTCGGGCTAGGCGCCCGAATGGATTTCGGCACTTCATCGAAACGGAGTTGGAAAGCCCCCTCCGTTTCTGCTCCCCCAGGAGTCTGCGCTGTTTTGCTCCATATCCTTTTTTGCTAATTATAAAAAGCGGAAGGCGGCGACTCCTGCGGGAATAGCATGAGTCTTGAGACCCCGCAGGAAGCGAAGCGACCGAGGAGGCTCAAGCCATGCCCGCGGAAAGCGTCCGCCTGAAGCGGTTCCTTTAAGTTTCTCCCTCAGTTATTCAACCCAACATATCCCTTATTGTTTTGCTAATGCCATGGCTTGCTTCCAGGTGTTGCGCAGTTCTGTTAAGTCTGCGAGTACAGCGTCGAGTGCTGCTGCGTCGTTTTTCATATTCGCTTCCATGAGCGAGTTGTTTTGGTATTCATACAGCTGTTCGAGTTCTTTCGACAGCGCGATGTCCGGGTTCAAGGTGCTGCGCAGTTCCTGGATGATAGCTTGCGCTTTCAGCAGGTTTTTGTTCTTTTCTTCAAACTGTTTATCGAGCATCGCTTTTTTTGCGAGTTTGATGAACTTCAAGCAACCGTTATAGAGCATCAAGGTCAATTCTTCAGATGATGCGGTCATGACGGAATTTTGCTGGTAGGTCTGGTATGGATTGATCGTTGCCATTATAGTGCCCCTCTCTTACTTGCGTTGGTCGATAAATGAGCCGCCGCTCGTCGGTTGGCGGTAAGCGCCGGCATATTGCCCGGAGACTTTCCGCGCTTGGCCGAGCCGGGCCATCTGTGCGGCAAACTGTTCGTGCACCGTCTGCATGAGTGGCTGCAGCTGGATTTCTGTCTGCTGGATCTTGGCGATGATCGCTTGTTCGTCCGCCGCCCATTCGCTCGTTACTTGTTCAGCGAGCGCTTCGATTGTTTCTTGCCGGCTGTCGAACAACTCTTGAAGCCGTTCGAGTGGTGCCAGTTCATTTTTATCCATATCTGAATCAATTAATTGTGCTTGTTCATAAATCGCTAGCGTCTGCGTCAGAAATTTGGTGAGCCCATCGATTCTTTTTTCCATTACATGCCTCCGAACATATTCTGCTGCATCCAAGCGCTTTGCGAATTCATTTTGCTGAGCGCTTTTTCCATCGCCGTGAACTGGCTCCAGTAACGGTCTTCGATGCTCGTCAAACGATCCTGCCAGCGCGTGATTTCCGTTTCCATGCGGCGCAGTTTCTTGGACATCGTGCTGTTGTCGACCGGACTCCCTAGGCTCCCCGCCTGTGTGCTCAGGTTTTTAACGATGTCGTTGAGCTTGTCATAGACACGCGCACCGATGCCGTCACCCGCTGCACTGCGGACCGTGAACAAGTTCATCACTTCATCCGGTTTTTCCGAAAGAGCGGTCCTCAATTTATCTTCATCGATGAACAACTTTCCGCCTTCGCGGTAATCGCCTGTATTGATCCCGATTTGGGACAATAAATTAATACTGCCATCCCCAATGCTTTCGACTTTATCCATGAATTCACGTCGCAGATCCTGCAGCGCCGATTTCATGATCGGGTCATTGCGCAACAAGCCACTGCGTGCTTTTTCTTCCCATAATTCGATTTCATTGTCGCTCATGTCTTTTTTCTGTTCATCCGAAAGCGGCTGGAAATCCGGGTAGCGTTTCTCCACAATCTGCTTTTGGAGGTCTTCAATCGTTTTGTTGTACGCTTCTACAAAATCTTTAAGCATCTGTACTGGCTTTTCCGGATCTGATTTGACGGTTATGGACGATGAACTGCCGTTTGTATCAACTTTATTCAACTCGATAGCCAAGCCATTGATGATCGTTTTATTACTAGTTAGCCCGTTTACCCGAATGCCATCAAGACTGACAGAGGCGTCTGTTGCGGTGCTTGAAGCTTTTGAAGCTTGCTCAATTCCGGTGACCTGCTTGCCCAGAGCCACATTCGGAGTGCCATCCGTATTTTGGAAAGCCAAGGTGAAGTTTTGTGCAGCACCAAGATCTTTCGATGAGATAAAGAAATGCGAGGTCGTGTCATCGAAATTGACGCGAAGTGCGGGCTGCTTTCCTGCAGTCGCTTCCTGAATCTTTTTCGCTACATCCGCGTAGGTCGTAGTTGCTTCGATATCTACATTGATATCGGCCTTGCCTACGACTTGAATAGCGATTCTCCCCGCGACACCAATGACATCGGTTGATTTTGCCGCACCACCGCCTGTTTTTTGGACTGCCACTTCGGAGGTCATTTTCGCAGCAGTTGCCAGAGAATGAACTTCCACTTTATAATTCCCACTCATCGCAGTCGCGGTCGCTGTAACTTTCGCACTACCGGAGCCTGTGGTTTCGGCGCTATAGGCATTGAAGCTCGATTGCAAGCGCAAATTGCTGGCACTCGTGCGCAGACTTGAGAACGCGAGATTCTGCTCGCGTGTCGCTTCTTGCTGCCACTCGGTCCAGACTTTTTGTTGCATTAGTTTATCTAAGGGCATTTTCTGTATTTGCATCATTTGTTTCACGATGGAGTCAGTGTCCATCCCGGAAGCCAATCCGCCGATTCGCATTGCGCTCATAGCTCGTTCACTCCTGTCTTATCGTTTTTCATCAATCATCATGCCCGTAATTTCGGCCATCGAAGCGTACATGTCCAAAAACTTCCGGTTCGGGATTTCCCGCAGTACTTCATCGGTTTTGGTATCAATCACTTGCACGTAATACACTTCCAATTGCTCATGCAGCTGGAATTTGATATTGGTTTCAGTTGGCACTAAAAATTCGTTCATGACAGCTACTTTATCCGTCACCATTTCTTTCGTGATAACTTGAGCGGGTTCTTGGAACTGATTTTTTTCAGGGATTCCCGTTTCTTTTGCAACAATCGGATCTATTTTACTGGTCTCTTGAAGATGTGGCATTGCTTGATTAGTGACTTCCATGACGACACTCCCCGTCTTCTCAAATCGATCTAAAAAGCTCTCTATCCTTATTATCGGCACGATCCTGGATTTTTTTAGTACAGAATCAAAAAAATAAGACAAGCCCGTAAAGAGCCTGCCTTATCTTATGTGAGTTGCGTATAAAACTTGCTGACGCCTTGCGTCCAGTGGTTGTTGAGGCCCGTCGGATCGTTCGCTGCGCCAACCGGAGCATATTTCGCGCCGATTTGCGCGATGCTTTCCTTGCCTTGGTTCAAATAATTCTGCCGCAAATTGCGTGCCATGTCGTAAATGCTATCTGCCACCGATTCATAGCTGCGAAGGCCGTTTTTGCCCATCATGCCGGCGATATTGTTTTTCTCATTTGCCGCGCGTGAAGAGCCATTTCCGGTTTCATGCACCGCAATCGCAGACAAAAGATTCGGGTCGATATCGTATTTCTTGCCGGCTTCAATGAAATGCACCGCCGTGCCGCTCAATTTCCCGTCGAGCTGCCCGTCGAGTTTCAAAAACTGGACAGGACGGAATTTCAGATCGCTTTGATCCGCAGCGCTCGTCGCCACGTCTTTATGCTGCATCGTCAGATTCGCGACGGCCGGATTATACGAAGAACTTGCCGGTGACATAAACGACAAGTTGTTTGCGGCTGGCGCTTGCTGCATCGGCGTTTGCATTTGCTGGACATTCTCCATCATCGCCGCCATCAACAGCATCATAAACGACCCTGGCCCCGCCATCCCGGACATTTGGCTATTCGCCGCTCCGCTTCCGTTTGTTGCTGACGACTGCTGAAGCGAACTCATCGCCGACTGAAACAGCCAATTTGAATTGATCGGCCCCATCATATTCTCCCACACCTTCCGTTTCCATTTATTCGTTTAGTTTACAAGAAGATGTTGGAAAAAAGAATAGGCGTATTGATGGTAGGTTTTATGTAGAGTAATTTTGTTTGGAATGGAAGCTATGACTTTTTACCGCTTCACGCTTAAATAACTTTGAAAACTACTTAAAAATTTTCTCCAGCTAGTATTTAAAATAGAATAGATATATAATTAAATAGAACACACGTTCTTGAAGGAGGGATTTTAGTGGAGTTATTGAACCTGACTGCTATAGAACAAAATGTACTAATAGCCAGTATTATGGGAGATGGTGAAATCACAAAAATCTACCCGGGTTCCCGCCGAAAGAATAATAGTTACCGAGAACATTTCAGTATCCAGCAACTTGATTATCGCATTTGGAAGTATAATTTATTACCTTCCTATTTTTATTTTAATTCCAGAAACACTTTACTACTCTCCCCTTCTCTTCCGCTCTTCACTGAACTATTCCCTCGCTTTTATAATGTCGATGGAAATAAAGTCATCTCCGACGAAATGTTAAAACTCTGCAACCTCCCTATTTTTCTTACCACCTTATTTTTAGACGACGGATCATTGTCCATAACAGTGGATAAGAATAAGCTAAAAAAGCGAATTTATCTCACTCCGCATATCTATCTATATTTGCAATGCTTTTCACGTGAAGACCTTAGCAAGTTACAAACCCATATTTTTTCGACCTTCTCCATAGAAATGCGACTAAGTAAAAGAAAAGATGGTTTTGGCTACGTGCTAAAAACCACAAAAGTAAGCGAAACCTTGAAGTTTCTTCAGCTTGTCTATAATGAAGCCTCGGACTGCCCCTCTATGTTCTATAAAACAAATTGGGATTTTCGTTTCGAAAAGGAAATCTCAAGATACAGAGAATCGCATCCAGAATACGCAGTCATCGCCAGTTCATCTGAACGCAACAAAAACTATTCAGAAGAAGAATGCAATCAAATCCGGTTGATGAAAAGCCAGGGCTTTACGGATAAAACAATTGCAGAAAAATTAGGTCGGAGCTATTGGTCTATTGTCTATAAATGGAGAGAAATTCGCGAAACTTAGAAGTTTCCTCTCTAACGGAAAGAGGCTGGGGAAAATATTCCCCAGCCTCTTTCCATATTTAAGTTCAGCCTTTCAAATCAATCGAACCGCCAATATGCGGCTGCACGGATTGCTCAAGCATCTTTACAACACTAGCACTATTCGTCTCGGCCTGGTCCATCACTTTCTTAGTGACTAAAACACTTGCTTCTTGCCGGACATTCATCTGGCTCAGCGACATTGATAATGCGGCAATATCCATATGAATTCCCCCTCATGATCTTGCTTATAAAAAAAGGAGCCTAGAATCAGGCTCCTTTTGGTGTTTAAAATTAACGCAGCAATTGAAGAACTTGCTGTGGTGCTTGGTTGGCTTGCTTTGCCGCTATGTCTTTCGATCATAGAATAGACTATATCTTCACCCTCTACTTAGAGGGGCTGGGCACTTCGAACGGCGCTTGCCGCCCTACGGATTTCATCGTCATAGCCTTCGCCTTAGACGGTCTATCCTAGTCGTTGAACCTTCTCCAGAGTTTCCTCACAGGAGCTTGGCTGCTGATTATCCATTGGTGCATCCCCGTCATTTTCAGACCATCACGCCGACCGTTTCCAGTTACGTTGTGGTTGATGGGGCTTTAGGAAGTTCCAGCAATTCACCCAGTTATATTCTAACCCGTTACCCGGTTAGACGCCCTAGAATCAATTATCTCAACAGTTGCAATACTGATTGAGTCATTTGATTGGATTGAGCCAACATCGCTTGTGATGCTTGTGCAAGAATCGAGTTCTTAGTTTGTTCCATCATTTCTTTCGCCATGTCAACGTCACGGATACGTGATTCCGCAGAAGTAAGGTTTTCAGCAGAAGTATTTAAGTTATTAATAGTGTGCTCTAAACGATTTTGAGTAGAACCTAGTTTTGAACGTTCTGCTGAAACTTTCTGGATAGCACCATCCAAAACTTTCATAGCTACGTCTGCTTGCCCTTGATTTCCAACTTGAAGACCTTTAACGCCTAAAGCTGATGTAGACATATTCTCAAACGATAACTGGATATTTTGTCCTGTATTTGCACCGATTTGGAAGGTTGCTTGACCATCGTTACGGACATTTGCTGCAGCAGTCGTTTCAGAAAAACTTGAAAGAGCGCTGGTAGCAGACGTTCTTGTTTCTCCAGTGGCTGTCTTGACTGAAACAGTTAATCCATTCACGGCACCTTCAAAGCCTGCTGCACCTGCAGTCAAAGTAGCACCATTGGCATCTGCCGCTAAAGTTCCTGCACCTGAAAAGATAGCAGCAAGATCTGTGGTAGCACCAACAGTAACTTCGCTTTCAGTTTTTTCACCGTTGATTACGTATGAAACTTTAATCGTATCTCCTTCAACAATTCCCAAACTATTTCCTGCAGCATCTTCAAGACCAGTTGCTAAAGTAGTAGTCACAGTACCACTATCTAGCGCTTTGTTAGTGTTAATATTTGCTACAGCAGTATCTACTCCTTTACCCATGGAACCATCAAGTAAATTTTTGGTGTTAAACTGAGTAGAGCTTGAAATTCTATCAATCTCTTTACCTAATTGATCTACTTCTTTTTGAATTTCGTTACGATCTGTATCTGTGTTTGTATCGTTGGCAGATTGCACAGAAAGTTCACGCATGCGTTGAAGAATATCTTGCGTTTCACTCAAAGCACCCTCAGCCGTTTGGATAAGTGAAATACCACCTTGCGCATTAGTTGAGGCTTGTTCTAATCCGCGAATCTGTCCGCGCATCTTTTCAGAAATCGTAAGTCCAGCTGCGTCGTCTTTTGCGCTATTAATGCGCATACCAGAAGACAATTTCTCCATGCTGTCCATTTGTGCGCTTTGAGCTGAGCCCATTTGGCGGTGCGTGTTGAGTGCTGCGATGTTGTGATTGATAATCATTGTGTATTACCTCCGTGTAATGTTTTTTTGTTTTTTTTGCAAGCGCCCAAATCCGTTTGGACTGCCTTACACTCTATTTATCGGTAGGCGTTTTAAAATGTTTAGCTTTTTTGAAAAAAATTCTAAAAACTTTTTGAAGCCACTTCATCCTATATATATTTAAACTTTATGAAGCAAGCAAAAAACCTGAAGCAGGCTAGTTGCCCGCTCCAGGTTTTATTTTTTCATTTTCAAGAAATCACTGATATCAATCACATTCGACACCGCGTTCTTGTTCTCTTCCTGAATCTCCAAATAGATCTCTTTTCGGTGAATCGGAATTTCCTTCGGTGCGGAAATGCCCAGTTTGATGAGGTCGCCTTCGATGGAAGTGACCGTGATTTCGATGTTGTCGTCGATGACGATCGATTCGCCGACTTTGCGTCCGAGTACGAGCATCGCTTACACCTGCCTTGCCGCTTGTTGGAACAGCGGATGTTTCACTTGGTAGTTTGGGTTTTGGAGGACGATTTGCTTACCGAGCTGTTGTTTATTGTTTATGACGACCGGCGCTTTCAAGTTCGCTGTCGCTTCCCCAATGTTTTGATTCGCTGTGACGGTCACCAAGACGATCGCATCGGACGGGTCTTCCAGTTTCAGTTGCTCAGTCAAGGCGTCATCAAGCTTCACTTCATAATCCGGCAAAAAGACGAACGGGTCCGCCATGAAGAAACTGATTGCCGCATGTTCTGTGGACTGAAGGAAAAAGAACGGCGAGTCTCCTGCAGGGTCTGCCGGAAGTAAGACGAATGTCGTTTCGTCTTCGAATCCCGGGATGCCGCGTTCGAATGTCAATAAACGGTTGTCTTCAAGTTCGAGCTCGCCGAATTGTTCTGTGTGGATTTTCATGGCTGACTTCCTTTCTATGTAAACCTGATTTAGCCTGCTTCTATATGAGCCATTTCTTGCATACGCAAACGCACCAAGGCTTGCTCGCCTGTGATGCCTTTCAACTCGGCGTTAAAAGGCTCAATCGATAGCCGTTGCGTATCCAATAGCGCCGCTACGTCTGGCTGTTCGAGCAACTCCTGGCTCAGGATTACTTCCCCCGCATCTCCCTGCCCCTGCACACGCGCCGCCAAATTCACCGTACGGCCGAAATAATCGAGCCGGTCATTCGAGTTGACGGCGATGGCCGGTCCGCTGAATAGGCCGAGCCTTAGTAGCAGTGTATCATTTGTCTGTTCGTTAAAGGCGTCCAGTTTTTCCTGGATGGCGAGCGCCGCTTTGACGCCGTCCGCGGGTTTTGAGAATACCGCCATGACTGCGTCGCCAATCGTCTTGACGACGCTGCCGGAATTCTGTTTGATGTGTTCGGTCAAAAAATCGAAATGGCCACGCACGCGTCCGTAGGCATTGGCGTCTCCCGCTTCTTCGTACAATGCGGTCGAGCCTTTCAAATCGGTGAAGAGGATTGTCACATGACCGATGGCGATTTTCTGCCCCGGCGCCAGCACTTCCGACGAAAACAAATCGCGGAATTCCTGCATGGCGGTCACTTTCGCCGCCGTCACCGTGTCTTTGCTCCAGTCGGCATTTTCCAGCGCGACGACAATGTCTTTTTCGCTGTCGTTGATGACGGAAATGTTCGATGCTTCCCGAGCTTCCTCTATCCATCCCGCTTTCGTATAACGGAACGAACCCTTCTGCCCGACTGGCACTTGATCATTTTTTTGCAGCACCCTCAAGCGCATTGACGCCTGATCCGTCAGCAAAAATTCCGCATGATCTCCCGGATGCAGAATGCGCTGTGCTTTAATATGCGGCGTTATCACCGGGCCGCCGACGCAATACACTTCTGCATAGGCTTGGCGGACGTTCGGATGCACCGCGAATTGCAGCTCGACGGATTGGTCGAAGTTCACATCGTACAAGACGCCGCACAGGTCGCAATGGAATTGCTGCTCGAGGTCGGACAAGCTGCGGTGGTCATCTTTGGACACGCGGCAATTTGGGCAAATGACGTGCCAGCTCATGTCCGAGAGTCCGGTTTTCGTTGCGTACAACAAGCCCCTCAACACTTGCTCACTGTCCATCTCCCAACACTTCGCGAGCTGGCTTGGCACCAATTGCGCTGCGTTTTGGTCGCTGCTTTCAGCGAGATGCGCTTTTAGCTGCGCAATAAATTCTTCTGCAACTGGATAAGCGCGCAAATCATTCGACAACCGTTCGAGTTCGGCATGGTTCACTTTCGGTGCGGCCGGTTTCGCTAATTTGGATGACTGTGCATCCAGTTGGACGTTCTCCAAATACAGCATGATCTTTTTGACCGCCGGCAGCCCAGTCGTCTGGATGGCCGGGTAAGCGAGTGCATTACGCGGTGCGAACTCGGCGGTTAAGCGGATTTTCGTTTGCATGCCCCCACTCGCTGCATCGGACAATTCGACTTTCAATTTATAATACAGCAGCGGGCCAGACAAATATCGGCGCTCGACCGTGTAATACTCCTGTTCCTGCCATTCGAACGGAAACTCCTGCCATTTCATCGGCACCAGCCCCATCACTTTCGCTGCCGCTTCCCGGTAAAACACGCCGCCTGTCTCCGTTTTCGCCTGCCCGAACGATACAGGAAACAAGCCGATCGCATCATTCATCTGGTTATTGTCGGCGAGCAGCTGCCACGCCATTTTACGGTCAATCGGAAATTCCTGTTCCAGTATGTAGACTTTCGGTTTCAATTTCATCATTGTTCACTCCTATGTCAATGCGATCGCCAAAGCCAGAAACAATAGGTGGAAAATTTGGTCCGCGACAATCGTGAGCCATCTGCTTTCGGATCCTGTGGTCATTTGAATGCGCTCCACCCAAAACTGGACAAAGCGCCGCCGGTCGAGCGCGATGTGGCTTATGAAGACGAGCGCAATCGCCGGTAGCGACAAGCCGCCTGCAAATAAACCGAACAACGCGATGACCGCCGTGTACACCGACACATGCGCCAGGAGCGGCAGCCACTGGGTCGCTTTGTGTTTCGCCATCCACGAAGTCTGCAACAAAAAATCGCCGACTAAGTGGCCCAGTAGTAAATAATCAAACATGCTCATATCCGGTATCTCCGCTCTGTTTTATACGTGCTTAAATCGTAGTCGCATTCTTCTAAGATCGAGATCATCGCATCGACCAATTCCGCTTCAAACAACTCGCCTTGGCAGCGCAAGAGTTCTTCTGCGCTTTCTTGCGGAGTGAACCCTTTGCTATACGGGCGGACAGTGGTCATCGCATCAAAGGTATCCGCGACGCCGACAATGCGCGCGAACAGCGGGATCGCATCGCCTTTTAGCCCTTCCGGATAGCCGCTGCCGTTCAGGCGCTCATGGTGGGATTTCGCCGTTTCCACCGCTCGCTCCATCGCATGCCGCGGCTCCATGTTCGCAAGAATCCCTGCACCGATCACTGTATGCTGTTGGATGGCGCTGAATTCCTCTTTCGTTAAGCGCCCAGGTTTTTGAAGCAATTCATCACGGATGCCGATTTTTCCGATATCGTGCAACAGCGCTGCTTTATACAGCTCTTCGCATTCTGATGGTGCCATACCGATTTTCTGCGCAATCCACAAGGCATAATTCGCGACGCGCCCCGAATGCCCCGCTGTATAAGGGTCGCGTGCATCGAGCAGCGTCGCGAGCGTGCGGATCATACTGATGAGCATGCGGTTGAGCTCATCGTACATTTGGCTATTATGCAGCGCGAGCGCAGATTGATGCGCCAGCGCTTCTGCTAGGCGCAGATCTTGTTCGGTAAAAAATTCGCCGTCGCGCTTGTTGAGCAATTGCAAAGAGCCGAGCAATTGGCTTTTAACGATCAACGGAACCGTCAGGAGAGAACTCGTGATGAAGCCGCTCTCCTGGTCGATCCGCTCGTTCCAATCGGCGTGCCGCGTGACGTCTTCGATGCGCTCGGCCTGGCCCGTTTCGAGCACTTTCCATACGACGCCTTGCCCTCTCGGCACTTTCACATCGAGAATTTCTTCGGCAGCCGCACCGAATGCGGACACAGCCTGCAAGTGCTGCCCGTCTGTATCCGCAATCCATAAAGTTCCCGCTTCCGCTCCGATGACATGCATCATCTGCTGCAAAATATTGTCGAACACTTTATCCTGTTCAAGATGGGAATTGAGCTCTTTCGATGCATCCCATAACGCCATCAGCTCCTGGATGCGCTGTTCCAATTGTTCGGTTTCGTTCATGAAGGGCCTCCGCTATAAGTTTTTACTTTGAAATCAAGATGAATTATTTATTCCAAACGATAGCTTATTATCACGTTTCTCACAATACCTCATGGATACTTAAATGAAAATATTTACATTTCCATACACATCCAACCTACTAAGCTCTCTCTTTTATTATCGGCAGTTTCACGAAAATATTTACTAAACCCCACAAAAAAACCGGACCCCTATAGAGTCCAGCTTTGCTTACGATTCGACTTTCTCCAAACTTTCCAGCGCTTGCTTGACGGTCGCATAGGCATCCGCCGATGCTAATTGAATGCCCGACTGGACGATGGTCTGCACCAAGTCCGGACGCAGCCCCGCCACGACGACGTGGATGCCCATTAGGCTGAGCGTGCTGCCGATATGGTGGATCGCTTCTGCGGTCTGGTCGTCAATCTTCAAGACGCCCGAGAAATCCGTGATGACGTGATAGACATCCATTTCCGCAATGCGCGGGATGACATTCGTCAAAATGTGGTTGACACGGTAGCTGTCGAGATAGCCGATTAACGGCAAGACGACGACATCGTCCGCGACTGGAACGATCGGTGCCGACAGCGCAATCATCTCGCTTTGCATTTCCGCTTCGTATTTTTCCTGGAGCCGTTCGAACGCAAAGAAAGTTTCGTTCAGGCTGACATCGAGCAAGGTGTTGATGCGTTTGATGACTAGCGCATTCTCTTCCAGGCTGAGCCCTGATTTGACGCTCAGTTCCGTGAACAATTCCGCCATGACGACGCGCGTCGGTGGATAACGCACGACGATCTCTGAAATCTTGCCGCCGGAAGATACTTGCATCTCTGCATTTTGCTTGCTCCACTCGATGAGGGCGTCCGGCACCTCGAGGTCGGCTTCATTGCCGATGGTCTCGCCGAGATAGCCAAGCAATTCTTCGTACATGTCCACCGCGCGCAAGCGTTCCTCTGCCGGGATATCCTGGTCGATTTTCGCAAGCACCCGGTCCACTACTTGTTCAGCGAGCGTACGCGGGCTCGCTGTGATATATCCGCAAAACTCCTTAAATGAAGACATTCTGCCTGCCACCTTTTCCAATGAATTGCTTTCAGTATACCACTTTGTATAAGGGCAGGCACGCCGATATGACCATGGAAATGACAATGACATACTCCTGTAACAAAGCCCCGACTGCAGATTCAGTCGGGGCTTTTGTCTAGTTATTGAATTTTGATCGTTTTGCGGATAGCGCTCATCGTTCCGAGATGAAGCGCGTCATGTGAAATCATGAACGCCAGGACTTCCCCGAGCGTCTCCATGCCAAGAAACGGCTCGAGCAATTTACTATCGAGTTTGCCGGCGGTCACACGCTCGATTTGGTCGGGCTGGTCGCGCAGCACTTGCTTAAGTTCTTCTAATGACGGCACGTCGCCTTCCCAATTTTGCGGGGATGTTCCGCTGGCGAATAATTCTTTATAGCGTTGCGGCAAAAACGGCTCCGTGTCGAGTGATTTCGAAACGAAACTATCGATTCCCGTGGCCAGATGCCCCGCGTTCCAGCGGATCGAGTTGCGGAACGGTGTCGGCATTTGGTCTGCTTCTTCTTCGCTCATCTTATCCAACAGTTTGATGATCATGCCGCGCCAGGTTTTCCATTGCCGAAACATTATTTCTTCATTCATCCTATCGCCTCCCGAAAAGTTAATATTCCCATTTTAGCGTTTTCACAGGAAGCTAGGCAAAGCTTCCGACTCGCAGCAATAAAGCAATATCATAAAGGTAACCATTTTTTGTTATATACTTTGCCTTTTATGCCTTAAAAGCTAATTTTGTAAAAAATTCTTGTGAATTAAGTCACATCCGATATACTTTAATTACCACAAATTTAAGGGGGAGCATGTTTGAACTGCAATAATTGTTCTGTCTCGACACTGACATTTGATATTCGCCTAAGCGGTGAATTAAACCATTCCATTATTCCCATTGCCATAGATCATTTAGAACGCCAAGGCTTGGACGTCTCTTTGAAAGACAGCCGGGTGCGCATGGGCGAGTTCGGCGCTCGTGAATTTTTGAGTTTTTGTGAAGACCTGCTGGAAACCGAATTGGCTGAATTCCGCATCAACCAGGAAAGTTACCAGCCGATTACCGACATGCACCAAGTATTCGATATGGAATGGATCGATGAAGTCATCCAAAACGAACGCATCGTTTCCCATTTCCAGCCGATCGTCGATCAAGACCGCAACATCTTCGCCTATGAAATGCTCGCACGGTTCCATGACGCCGACGGGCAAGTCATTTACCCGAACACCATCTTCCCTGCAGCGAAAAGCCGCGGCCGCTTGTATGCACTTGACCGCGTCTGCCGGATGACCGCCGTTCGCGCGGCCGGCCAACTGTCCGGTGAAAAAGCGTTCATCAATTTTATCCCGACTTCGATTTACTCGCCGGAGTTTTGCCTGCGTTCGACAATCGACCTGGCCCACCAGACAGGCGTCGACCCGAACCAATTGGTGTTCGAAGTCGTCGAATCCGAGAAAGTCGATGACCTCGAGCATTTGAAGCGCATCCTCGGCTATTACAAATCGAGAGGCTTTCAATACGCACTCGACGATGTCGGTGAAGGCTATAGCACCGCTGAAGTGCTCGACGAATTGAAGCCGCATTTCATGAAGCTCGATATGAAATACGTCGATGGCGTGGCGAACGATTCCGCTAAGCAAGCAGTCGCACAGAGCTTCCTCGAGAAAGCCCAGGCAGTCGGCTCAACGCCGCTTGCAGAAGGCATCGAGACCGAAGAAGATTTCCTGTGGCTGAAAGCACAAGGCTACGAATTATTCCAAGGCTATTATTTCGGCAAGCCGGCGGCAGCACCGCTTGCGGCGAAGACGGCTTCATAACAAAAGGAAGAGACCACGGTCTCTTCCTTTTTTCATTGTCCTAATCAAGTCATGAGAGGAAAATCCCAAACCCTCTCGTTACAGAATAGTTTTATTTACCGCCAAAACTTCTCATAATCCGCTTTGTCTTCGATATTGAATTCAATCAGTTTACCCAGCAATGCGTAATCGACAGGGCTGTCCCAGCTCATGCGGATCAATTGCTTCGTGCTCGAATGGCCGCCTGCTTCAATGTCCTGCTCGAAGCGGTCGATCGCTGCTTTTTCCGGTGCCACCGCCATATGTTTTTTCGCGGTGCTGAACGCGATGATAAAGGTGCCATGATCGGTGAACATCGGCTGATTCCACGCAACACGCGGAACGAGCTGAGGATAGGTTTCCATGACCCATTTCAACACTTCTTCGACCCGTTCGCGGTGATCCGGGTTGTCGATCTTCGCCAAGTACTCTGCAAATTCATTCATCTGTTGTGCCTCCTCTTGTTTGAAGCGGATTTAAAATCCATGACGCTGGAAGGTTTTCATGGCTGCTTCATGTCAGGCATGCTCTTAATATGCAGATCGCGCTGAGGGAATGGGATTTCAATCTCGTGTTCCGCAAACAGTCGGTTGATGCGGAAATTCAATGCGCTTTTTGTGGCGATGACTTGGTTCGAGTTGTCGATCCAGACCATCAGCTCAAAATCGAGCGACGACTCGCCGAACGCTGCAAAATTGACGAACGGTGCCGGTTCTGACAAGACGACACCGCCTGCTTGTTCTTCTTCTTGTGCCGCTTGCAGCAAGACCCTTTTCACTTTGTCGGCATCCGTCCCATATGCGACACCGACCGGCACCACAAGCCGCATGCGCGGATCGCCGTAGGAACGGTTAACCACTTGCTCCTCCAGGAAATAGGAGTTCGGCACGATGACGTGTTCATTGTGAATCGTCTTGATGACGGTCGAGCGCATCGAAATTTTATCGACATCGCCGATCAAATCATCGATGATCACCCGGTCGCCGACTTTAATTGGCCGCTCGAACAGCAAGATGATCCCGGAAATAAAGTTCGAGGCGATGTTCTGCAGACCAAAACCGATCCCGACGCCAAGCACACCGGCGAACACTGTCAAGGCACTTAAATCCAACCCGACCGTCGTCAAGCTGACGACGATGGCGATGGCCATCACCGTATAGTGGAACATCCTATCGAATGTATAGCTCATGCCACGGTCCAAGTGGTAGCGCTGATAGACATTCGGCAAAATATAACGTGTGATGATTTTCGACGCCCGGTTGGCAAGCGACACAATCAAGACGACAAGGATTAATAGGAACGCCGTGATTTCGACATTGCCGATTTCAAACAGCCGATCGAACATCCATCCCGAGTTGGAAAAATAAAAAATCATAAATAGCAAAATCCCATAGGTTGTGGCCCAGTTCAATAAGCTCCGGAGCACAGGGTCCACGTGGCGGAAGACCCGATTAGTGCTTAAGCGGCGAGAAATGCCGAGCACAATTGCCCTGACGAGAAAAATACACGCCACGTAAAACAAGAACAGCAATACTTCTGTCCATTCAATTTGTTCGAACACATCATACCAGCGTTCGGTCAGCTCTTCCGGTTGAATCGTCAATAGCATATCTACGCCCCCTTTCCTATCCGAAGATTCATTCCTCTTCTGTTTCCACGAAATACTGATCTTTCCGGTACGCTACCCCGTCAACCGTCGCGATGATCTCGTCTCCGCGCAGCACGTCGACGCGGTAGAAACCGACGCGGAAATTGCGCTTCGTCTCGATCGCGCGCGCCGTCAACAGGTCTCCCGGTTTTGCTGCTTGGATAAACTGGGCATTGGTCGACAAGCCGACCGATGCTTTGCCGTGCGCATTGCTTGCGACCGACATGACATGGTCAGCGAGTGCGTAAATGACCGCACCGTGCGCAGTTCCGTACGCATTGACCATATGATCTTGCACGACCAACTCCGCCTCGGCCAGCGTCTCTTCGAATTTCGTCAAACGGATGCCGAGCGACTTGGCATAGGGATCGCTTGCCACTTTATCGCGGATTTCCGCGTAATATTGTTGATGGAGTGCTTGTTCATCGATTCGTTTTGGCATAACAGTCTCCTTCGTCTTCGCTGCACATTATTTCCCGGGAAACCCCGAGAGTTGCTTTTCAACAGCCGCCGCCAATTGAGTGCGCGTATCGGCCAGTTGGTTCTTCAACGCTTCATTGTCCCACTCATCTCCTGTATAGAAACTCGCGAAGGGCTGATTTTTCTCTCTTGGCACGATGTGCAAATGAAAATGCGTCAATTCATCAGGTCCGCCGCCATTTTGCGTCTGCGTAATGCCAAACGGCGCGTAAAGTTCCCGGATGGCCCGGCTCACTACTTGTGAAGCGTTTAAAATGGCAAGTGCTGTAGTATCGTCCATGTCGTCGATAAACCGGTAATGGGCTTTCGGTAAAATGAGCGCATGCCCTTCATTGAACGGATCGTGGTCTAAAAAACACGCGACCCACTCGTTTTCATACACCATGTGCACCGGCAGTTCGCCGTTTGCCAGCCTGCACCCTAAGCAATCTTGTTCATTATGCCGTGAAATTCCACTCATTGCCCGCACCCCTTATTCACAGCGACATCAGTTACACTGCAGTTGTTTTCTTTCCATTATACAAGCCAACTTCATCCAGGAAAGGAAAATCTAACGCCTTTTCGCACGATGTCCTATACTAATAGGCAAGGAGGGTTTTACATGATCCGTATTCTCGCAGTAGACGACGATTTACATATGCTTCAGTTTGTCACCGGGGAGCTCCGGCAACATGGCTATGAAGTGATATCCGCTGAAAACGGTGAACAGGCATTGGCGCGTCTCGAACAGCAACCGGTAGACCTGGCGATTGTCGATGTCATGATGCCCGGAATCGACGGTTTTGAATTAACCGAACGCATTCGCACAGACTACGACATCCCGGTCATCCTCTTGACAGCGCGCCACCACATCGAAGACAAGGAACGCGGATTTCTCGCCGGATCTGATGATTATTTGGTCAAACCGTTCGAATCCAAGGAATTGCTGTTCCGTGTCAAAGCGATTTTGCGCCGTTACGACCATCCCGAAAACAATACCCTTACGGCAGGGTCTTTAACGATCGACTTAAAAAGCTACGAACTGCGCTCGCCGAACGGCTTGTCATTCATTCCATTGAAGGAATTCGAGCTGCTCGCCTTGCTCGCCTCGAAACCGCGCCACGTATTTACGCGAGACGCCATTATCGAAAGCGTATGGGGGCTCGATTTTCAAGGGGACGAACAGACCATCAACGTCCACATCAAACGGCTGCGCACCAGGCTCGAGCAATTCGCACCGGATGTCAAAATTGTCACGGTACGCGGCGTCGGCTATAAACTGGAGGCCGATTCATGAGCTTGTACGTCAAATTCATCTGGTTCACATTCCTGACGATGCTCATCAGCAGCGCCATTTCGTTTTTCGCGATGAACACGCTGTATCACCAATTTTTGAAAGAAGACAATAACGACAAAAACCTCGCGATTGCCGAATCGTTTGCCGGCCATTTGAACAGCCTGCCGCCGAACCAAGTGGAAAGCACACTCGACGTTCTCGGTGACGCCGGCTATCAATTGTATTTGACCGATGGCAGCGATGTTTCGCGCTTCGGCGGCAAATTCCGCGATGAAACGATCGCCCAAGAAGATGTCCAGCACGTGCTCGGCGGCGACACCTTCAACGGCATCCGTGATTTTCCACGCCAAACTTTCGTCACCGGCTTTTTCGCCAATGAACTGCAAAATTCCATCGGCGTCCCCGTAACGCTCGGCGGTGAATCCTATGCTTTATTCCTGCGTCCCGACATCGAGCTATTGTTCCAGGAGCTTCATCTACTGTTCGGCGGCCTGGCCGTTGGCATTGTGCTGTTAAGTTTTCTTGGCATGCTGTTGGTTGCGCGTTTATTGATCCAGCCGATCACGAAATTGACCGAAGCGACCGAGAAAATGGCGACGGAAACCTTTGACGTGCCGCTCGCGATCGACCGGAGAGATGAAATCGGCCGCCTCGCCGACCAGTTCCGGTTGATGCGTTCGCGCATTGAGCAGTCGACCGTCAAGCGCAAGGAATTCGTCCATAATGTCTCACATGATATCCAGTCGCCGCTTCATACGATTCAAAGCTATCTCGGCTTGCTGGAGAAACCAGGCATCAGCGATTCCGACAAGCAGCACTACGCGGACATCATCCGCGAAGAGACGGCGCGCTTGTCTCTTTTGACAACGCAACTCTTGACCTTGGCCTCGGTCGACAAGGAAACGCCTGAAGCGCTCGAGACCGTCGCACTCCACGAGCAATTGCATGCGACACTTAGCCATTTGCGCTATGCGTTCGACAACAAAGAACTAGCGCTGTCCGCACAGCTCACCCCAGCTTACACACTAGGCAACACGGTGCTGCTTCAAACCGTCTGGGAAAACTTGTTGACCAATGCAGTGAAATACAGCGAACAGGGCGGCTCGGTCGATGTAACCCTCACGCAAAGTGATGGCCATGTCCATGTTACGGTGCGCGATTACGGCATCGGCATGACAGAGGACGAAACGAAACATGCTTTCGAGCGCTTTTACCGCGCCGACCAAGCCCGCACCCGCGGCCAAAAAGGCTCCGGGCTCGGCCTATCGATCGCCAAAGAAATCATCGAACTCCACGGCGGAAGGATCGAACTCGACAGCGCGCCCAGTGCCGGCACCACCGTCACGGTCACTTTGCCGGCTTCACAGAACGAGCCAGTTTAATAAAAATTCCTTATTTCTAATTAAACGGGCAAATATATAGTGAACAAGTTAGTTAGCTATCGAAGTGTTTGGAGAAGCGTCCGCTCGACTCCGGTGGATCAGCGAGACGACCAAGACCCCGCAGGGAATGAATGTGCGAAGCATCGCTGAGCGCATTCATTTGCGATGCTTGAGCATAGCGAAAGTAGAGCAAACCGAGGAGGCTTGGGCGCGAGCCCACGGAAAGCGAGTGGTAAGCTTCGGAAAACACGTTTCTCAATGTTAGTTGAAAATTTTTAGCCCTCCACAACCGGAGGGCTTTTTTTATTCCAAACTGTCAACGCCCGTTCACCTTCCATTCACCTTGCCTCTGTAAACTTAAAGTACAACAAAACGGAGGCGAGTAACGTGAACTTAGCATGGAAAGAAATGAAGAAAAGCAAAACGAAATTCGTGATTCTCGGATCGATTGTCTTTTTGATCAGCTTATTGACCTTCATCATCTCAGGGCTCGCGAACGGCTTGTCACAAGACAATGCCGCATTGATCAAGAACTTGCCAGACGGAACGATCTATATGGAAACGGCGGCAGAAGAAACCCACGCCTTATCCGTAATCGACACAGAAACTCTGCAATCAGCACTGTCGGAAAACGACGGCGCGTTTGCATTCTCTATCCAGATGGGTTTTTTATTGAATGAACAAGACGAACAGCAAAGCGTCGCCTTCGCCACATCAACCGATTCGGCTGAATTTCCGGATGTCAAAAAAGGCAAAATCATACTCGACCGTTCGCTCGAAGAAGACGGCATCAAGCAAGGCGACATCTTTACCAACCGCCAGTTTGATGGCGAATTTACCGTAGCAGGCTTTACCGACGGCGCGAAATACAGCCATGCACCTGTCGCCTTTATCCATCCGGACGATTACGCGGAAATGTACCGCACGGAAGACCTGCAAATGCTGTTCCTGCCAGACATGGCACAACCCGGCGTAATCCCCGGCCTGCAAAGCTTCTCTACAGAAGAATTCCTCAACACTTTGCCGAGCTATAGCGCCGAGCAATTATCGCTGTCGATGATTGTTTGGTTTTTAGTGGTCATCAGCGGCATGCTGTTCGCGATTTTCTTCTATATGATGAACATCCAGAAGCTCGGGCTGTACGGCATCTTAAAAGCGATCGGCGTAAAGACTGGAGCCTTGTTCCGCATGATCTGGACACAGATGCTCGTCATTACTGCGATGGCACTCATCTTATCGATCGCCGTCAGCCAAGTGTTTGAGACACTGGCACCAGGCGACATGCCGTTCTACTTGCCGATTGATGCCACGCTGCAATTAACAGCGGTGTTCTTTGTTATCGGATTTGCCGGAGCCACTTTATCGGGCCTTCAGATCCGCAAAGCCAAGCCGCTTCAAGCCATTCAACAAGGAGAAGGATAAGCATGATTTTCACGACACAAGGCATCCGAAAGACTTTCAAAACGGGTGAGGTAGCAGAAGAGATTTTAAAAGGTATCGACTTGTCGCTGACACAAGGCGAAATCACCGCACTCGTCGGCGCATCGGGCTCCGGCAAAAGCACGCTTATGACGATCGCGGCGGGGCTTCAGCCCGCTTCCGGCGGCGAGATCCATTTTGACGGCGAAGAATTGACCGCCATGAACCAAGAACAGATTCGCCAAATCCGTGCGGAATCGTTTGGCTTTGTGTTCCAGTCCGCGCACCTCGTGCCATTTCTCACGGCCGAAGAACAATTACTGCTCATGCTCGAGACAGCCGGCTCCCCGCTTTCGAAAAAACAACGCCGCGATGAAGCCGCGCGAATACTCCAGTCGGTCGGCATGGACCACCGGAAAACCGCCTATCCTGCTTCGCTGTCAGGCGGCGAAAAGCAGCGAGTCGCCATCGCTCGGGCCATCGTCCACCAGCCCAAACTTTTGTTCGCGGATGAACCGACCGCAAGTTTGGACTCCACTAAGTCGCATGAAGTGATGGAATTGCTTCAGCAGCTGACGAAAACTTTAAACATCGCCACCTTGATGGTCACCCACGAAGAAGACATGCTCGCCTACGCGGACCGCGTCATTACCATGAAAGACGGGCGCTTGGCATAGAAAAAGAGACGGCCGCGGCCGTCTCTTTTTCTATGAAGCCAATATAATTCCTGCAAACCCACCGGTCAGGACTTGTTTCCCGTGCTGGTTGCTGCAGGTAAATGAGGCGTCGATCTGGATACGCCCGTTTTCCATCTTGTCATAGCGGCCGATCTCCACCTCACAGCGGATCGTATCCGTCGTAAACACCGGTCGCAGAAATTCGAAATTCATCGTCCTGGCCAATACATTATGGTCGCCGCCGACTTTGGTCGGCAACGTCGCCGTCAACAGCCCTTGCACGACCAAACGCCCCTGCTCATCCGGCGCCAAGTGATGGTCACCCTCATCCCATGAAAGTTTCGTGAAAAGCTCGACTTCCTGCTCCGTAAATGTCCGTTCAAAGCTAATAATATCCCCTGCTGTCAGCATGTCTTTCCCCCTTCTACTCCAGTTCCTTTAGTTTTTTCGTCAATTCCACAAAGCGCAGATCCAATTCTGCGTAGCCCTTGTCTTTCGGCTGCAGAAAGCTCAGTTTGCCAAGCACGGCCTGGCGCTCCGTCTCGAGTTTCAGCCGGAGTTCACCGGTACTGCCGAGCGCTTCTTTTTGCGGCTCTTCCCCGAACTGTTTGCGAATCGTTCCGCCTTCAAACACCAGTTTGCCATCCGTCGCCTTATCGAGCAAATAGCGGTCATGCGACACAACGA
Source organism: Planococcus citreus (assembly GCF_003664125.1). GTDB lineage: Bacteria > Bacillota > Bacilli > Bacillales_A > Planococcaceae > Planococcus > Planococcus citreus. The sequence continues at coordinate 21,334 of NZ_RCCP01000004.1, read as the reverse complement.
GAAGCGTGCCGCGGTAGTCCGCCAAGGTCGACTCCAATTGTTCGCGCGACGGCAAATCCAAATGATTGGTCGGCTCATCAAGCAATAAGGCGTCTTTGTCCTCCAAGATGAATTTCATCAATTTGCATTTGACCCGCTCGCCCATGCTCATCTCACGAATCGGCTCCAGCCATTGCTCTTTACGGAAACCTAAATGCTTCAATAGATTCTGCACACGCCCCCGCTCTTTGAACGTGAACTGCTCAAATAATTCGGCAGGCGTCCGGTCGAGCGGCAAATCAAAGACATCTTGCGTCAAATATCCGATAGAGGCAGAAGGCGATAGCCATAGCTCCCCTACGCTTACCGGCTCTTCGCCTGCCAGCATTTTCAAAAACGTCGTCTTGCCGCTGCCGTTTGCGCCGACGACCGCGATTTTCTCCCCGTGCTGGACTGTAAACGAAGCGTTCTTGAATAATGGCATGTCGCTAAACGATTTCTCTAGCTTCTTTACTTCCAAAAAGCGTTTCCCGGCTTTCGGATTGGCACGGAAAGCAAAATTCACTTCGTATTCGGGTTCGACAGCGTCGATCGCGGTATTTTCCAATTCCTTCTCCAAGCGTTTTTGCTTTGATTTCACTTGCGCGTCCATACTTTTGGCTTTGACCCGATAATATTCCTTATAGCCTTCTTGCTTGGTGGAATTGGCATGTGCCGATTCAGACCATGAGGAAAGCTGCTTCATCTGGCTTTCGATCCGGTCGATGCGTTTTTGTTGTATGTCATAGGCGTGCTGTTGGTTTTTACGCTGTTGTTCGCGGAATTCCATATACTCGCTGTAATTGCCGTTATGGCTGTGGACCTTCCCATTTTCAATCGACCAGATCTTCGTCGCGATGTGATCGAGGAAATAACGGTCGTGCGAGACGATTGCGATAGCGCCGGGATAAGCGTTTAATTCGTGCAGCAAATGGGCTGTGCCTTGTGGATCCAGATGATTGGTCGGCTCATCCAATAACAAGAGGTCCGCTGGCTGTGCTAAGCCTTTCGCGAGCCTTGCCTTTAGTTTTTCGCCTCCGCTCAATTGAGCAAAATCGCGGAATGGCACTTTCCATCTGTTCAATAGCGCTTGTTCCGCTGCCGTCACGTCTTCAAAAGCGTAATCCGGCAATTCCTGCTCGACCGCCTGCACTCCTATGTCTGGTGCACCTTGAATCAACTGTCCACTGGCCGGTACGATGTCGCCGGCAATCAGCCGCAACAGCGTCGTTTTTCCGGCGCCGTTTTTCCCGACAATGCCGATGCGGTCGCCGCTCATGATGCTCGCCGTTACATTCTCAAATAACGCTTGTTGTTCGATTTCCACAGATACGTCCAGTAATTTCATTAGTTCTGTCATGCAGAACCACCCCTTCTCGTTTTGGACAGGGAGAATTAAAAAAATCCTCCCAAATCTAAATTTGGAAGGATTAGCCAGTACATTTTGGGTGTGCCGAATAAACTGCAACACCTTATGGATGAAATGGGCAGACTAATCCTATGTTTTTGCCTTCGAAAAATAACTATTTCAAATGACTAAAAATATAGGTTAGTTACGCATTGTCCACCCATCAACTCGTTTCATTTCAGAATTGAGTTGATTTTATCATGCAGGAACTTTGCTTGCAACCGGGCCAGCCGGAATTACGCAGCGCTTTGTTCGCGCTTTTTCTTGACGCTGACAATTGCGCCGACTGCCACGATGGCAAGAAGGACGCCCCAGAAAATCAATTTCCATTCCGTCGAGTGGGCAAATTCGTATGGCAAGATGCCGACGCCTTTGTGCCCGAGCGTCAACACGGTCAATTTGACACCGACCCAGCCGACGACGACGAACGCTGTCGTTTCAAGCTGCGGGTAATTCGACAATAGCTTGACGAATTTATGTGCCGCAAAACGCATAATAACGAGTCCGATCAAGCCACCAGCAAGCATGACGGCAAACTGCCCGCCGTTGATGCCGCCGATTTCCATAGAGCCAAGATGCGGCAAGGTGATCGCAAGCGCCACCGCTGCGAGCATCGAGTCGACTGCGAACGCGATATCTGCAAGTTCCACTTTCAATACCGTCATCCAGAAGCCAGAACCTTTTGTCTGTTCCGGCTCAACCGAATGTTCTTTGCCTTTTCGCTGATCGTAAATATGCTTAAACGCAATGAACAAGAGATACGCTGCACCGAGTGCCTGGATCTGCCAGACATCGACGAGCAAAGTAATCATGAATAAGGCCGCAAAACGGAACACGAACGCCCCGAGTAACCCGTAGAACAATGCTTTCTTTTGTTGCGCTTTCGGCAAGTGCTTGACCATGACCGCCATGACGACAGCATTGTCCGCAGCAAGCAAACCTTCAAGTGCCACTAAGACGAGCAGCACCCATGCATACTCCAATAATATTGCTTCCAATGAAAAAAACCTCCTTGAATTTGACAACAAAAAAGACCCCTGCCTATAGAAGGCAAAGGTCTTGCTAAGCAAAATGATTTTGCTATCACAACCGATGGAACGGGTCCATGTAATGACGACTGTGAAATAGGTTTCCCCATAGCTACTCCCCTTTGACGTGATGTCAAGGTCTATTGAGTTGTTACAAAAAGTATAGCACAAAAAAAGTAAAAAGCTACTGTGAATGCATGGGAAATTCGAGCAGATGAACGTAGCCATATGCAAAAGGTTTCTGAATTGCTTTCTCCTGAAACTTTAATGGTGTCAACTGAGAGTTTTTGTTGAGTTTCAGCTAAACTGGGCTTATAAACTATTATTCATCCGTTTCAAGGTTCAAATTGCTTTTGATCTCTCAATCAAAAGGAGGTTTTCAAGTGATGGGATGGGCACTTGGAGTATTGATTGCATTGATTTTCGCCAACGCCTTGTTTGCGGCGTCTGAAATCGCGTTGATTTCATTGAATGACTACAAGATCAAGAAGATGGCCGAGTCAGGCAATAAAAAAGCCCGGCTAATCGACGCCATGCTGTCGCAGCCGAGCCAGTTCCTCGCAACGATCCAGATCGGCATTACGCTCGCAGGTTTTTTGGCGAGTGCCTTCGCTGCGGACAGTTTTGCAGATGAATTGTCGCTTTATGTCCAAGCCACGGCACTTCCGGTATCACCCGGTATCGTGCAAATCACGTCCCTGATTTTCATCACCTTGCTGCTGTCTTATTTCACGCTCGTCTTCGGCGAATTGGTGCCCAAACGCCTCGCCCTGCAAAAACCGGAGCCCATTGCAATGGCACTGATCTATCCGCTTCGTATGCTCGCGATCCTCACCAGTCCATTCGTCACCATTCTTTCCTGGTCAACCAATGCGGTAATTCGCCTGTTTGGCATCGACCCCCATCAACCCGTGCCGGAAGAAACAGAAGAAGAAATCCGGCTGATGCTCGAAGCCGGCAAGGAAAAAGGCACCATCGAAGACATGGAACAATTCATCATTACGCGTGCGTTTGAATTCAACGACAAAGCCATCGAAGACATCATGGTTCACCGGACAGACATCATCGCCATCTCTGCCGACGATTCGCTCGACGATATCGTGCGCCTCGCCACGCTGCACCCTTTCTCCAAATTCCCGGTCTATCAGGCTGATAGAGACCATATGATCGGCAGTATCCACATTAAGGATTTATTTCGCTATCGGGAAAATTCGCCACAGCCAGCCTTCGATATCCGACAAATCATGCGGGCGCCCCATTTTGTATTCGAAAAGCGCGGAATTGATGAAGTGTTCCTGGAAATGCAGAAAAGCCATAATCATTTAGCCATCGTGCTCGATGAATACGGCGGAACGGCCGGCCTCATCACCTTGGAAGACTTGCTCGAAGAACTAGTCGGCGACATCCATAGTGAAGATAAGCCTTCTACCTAACTCATGGCTTAAGCCGTTTTATGCCTTTTTCGCATCAACCACCAGATGAAGGCAATGCCGATCAAGGCGAAAATCCCGATAGTCATGGCGATGTATAGCGGATCTTCATTTACATCCTGTGGGATCCATTTTTCCGCAAGCGGCCCCGCACTCATCAATGCCGCGACGATAATGGTAATCCAGGATTTCGTGTACAGCGCATAGGCGATAAACGCGACAAGGCAGACGGCGACAATCATATAATTCTGTTCAGCCGTTGCCGTAAAATAAGCTGATGTAGACTCCGGAACCATCCACAAATAAAATACCACCCAGAAGCCGATGACCAAAATCGAAACAGCCACCGCGATCACGCCGAGCTTCACCGGCTGATCGTGGAACTTCGGAAACACTTTGAAAATCAGGGAACTGTAGATCGCAAGGCTCAAGACGACAGGAATGATGCCCCAAAGCACCGTTTGCGATAAGTTGAAATCCCCTGACAAAGCCGGGATGTATGCCAAATACGCGAGAATCACCAACACCGTCGCTGGAATGAGGACCATCAATTCTTTCGCCGCAATCGGCAGCGTCGCCCCGATGCTCTTCATATACTGTTTCGGGTTTTTCCCGACGATGCTCTCGACACTTTTGCCGTGTTTCTCCGATTCGATCAAATGGCTTTCTAGTTCATCAACCACTTCGTTGATGTCCTCATCGCTTTTTCCCCGCTGCACCAAATACATGCGCAGTTCAATCAGGAATTGTTCAGATTTTGCAGATAGCATATCATTGCCCTCCTTTAGTGATGACCGCATCGACCGATTGCTTCAAATCAGCCCAGCGCCCAAGAAATTGCTCCAGTTCCGCTTGTCCCGCTTCCGTTAATGAATAATATTTACGCTTCGGCCCGGCTGTCGATTTCCGTTGCACACTCGACACGAGCCCCTCTTTTTGCATCCGCAATAATAGCGGATAGATGCTGCCTTCGCTGAATGATTGAAACCCGTAACTCTGCAGCTTTTCGGCCAGTTCATAGCCGTAAATCTCGCCTTCTTCGATAATCGACAAGATGCAGCCGTCTAAAATCCCTTTGAGCATTTGTGTAGAATCCGCCACTTTGCGCATCAACCCTTTCTTTGTCACTCCGCTACCTTGCAATGCAAGTGTTATAAAATCATCATAAACGATAAACCCTTGCATTACAAGTTAGTGAATGAAATTTTTTCCATAGAAAAAACCAGCCTGCATTCAGGCCGGCCTTGTGCTTTAATTCTCTAGTCGTTTTTGCAGAAAATACTGGCTGAATCCTTTTGGGTGGTCTTCAAGCATGCCGAACACTTCGTAGCCGTTTCGTTTGTAGAAATCAGGCGCCTGGAAGCTGAACGTATCGAGCGTGATCAAGCGGCAACCTTTTTCTTTCGCCGCCTGCTCCATCTGCTCAAGCAATGCACTGCCTTGACCTTGCCCTCTCAGGCTGTCATCCACCCACAAAAAATCGACATGCAAATGCTGCCAGAACGTAGTAGCGGTGAGGCCGCCCATGATTGTCCCGTCATCGTCTTTCAGCACAAAATTCAGATGCTCCACCGGTGTCTTGACCTCGTCCGGCAAGTTTTTCATATTGTGTTCGATCACTTTTTTTCTGATGAATTCACTGTCTTGTTGATTTGACCCAGCAATAATTTTCATTGGTTGCTCTCCTCCACGGATTGAATCATTTCCACACGGTTGCCGAACGGATCACGGAACTCAAAACGCGCAAATCCCGGAATCGGCACCGCCTCCAGAATCTCCACACCGCTTTCTTCCAGCCGATCGCGCCAATAGCGGATATCTTCCACTTGATACGCGAGATGCGCCTTTGTCGCCAAACGGTCAACGCCGTCTTCAGTCCCGACATGCACTTCCTGATGGCCGACTGAGAGCCAAAAGCCGCCGCGCCCTTTCAAAGCATCCGGCTTGTCGATTTCCTGCAAGCCCAATAGCTCACAATAAAACGCTTTTCCTTCCGCTTCCGTTCCTTTTGGAATGGTGATTTGTGCGTGATGCAATCCGATGATCATCTCGAATCCCCCTGTTCATTAATGGATATCGCGCTTCTTGAAATTCCCGCCTTTTACTTCAGCGACATCATACACTGCCACAAAGGCCTGCGGGTCGATTTCGTAAATGATTTCCTTCATCTTGCTGTCTTCGAGGCGGTTGATGATGCACGTAATTTCCTTATAGTCTTCGTTGGTATACGCCCCTTTGACCAAATTGTATGTAGCACTGCGCCCCAAGCGGTCGCGGATCGTCTCGACCATATTCTCAGGCTCGCTGGTGATGATCTTATAGGTCTTCGAACCGCTCAAGCCTTCCTCCACCATATGGATCACTTTGGAGGCAATGAAATAAGCGATTCCCGACAAGAACGCGCCCTGCAAACCGAAAACTGTCGACACGACGATAAAGACGAATAAGTTCAGGAATAAAATCAAGTCACTCGTGCCAAACGGCAGTTTCCGCGACAGCAATACCGCGAGCATATCGATGCCGTCCAACGCGCCACCGTTGCGCAGCGCAAGCCCCATGCCGAAACCGATAATGATGCCCCCGACCACTGTCACGAGCAGCGAGTCGCCTTCGACAATCGGCGGGACATGGTGCATGATGGTCGTCCCGTATGCCAAAGCGGCAATGCCGATCACCGAATAGATGGCAAAACTCTTACCAATCTGTTTGTATCCGAGATAGACGAACGGGATATTCAGCAAGCCGATTAAAATCCCGAGCTGCATGCCGGTCAGCTGTGAACCGACGATGCTCAGCCCCGTCACACCGCCGTCCGATACATTATTCGGAATCAATACGGCTTCGAGCCCATAAGCTGTAATGAAACCGCCGATGATGACGGCAAGTGCCCGCAATATCTTCTTAGCCCGCTTGCTTGTTCTTTTTTCTGTTATCTTCCCCACTCAATTTCCTCTTTTCCCGCTAAACTCTTTGCTGTTCATTTTAATGATACACTTTCTTCCATTCGTGTTGAAACGATAACGCAAGATTTTCCAGGCTTCGGAATCTATACTCTGCCACAATAAAATCCCGAATGCGGCCGCTATTGTTCGCGTTCCTCATCCAGGATTCGGTGGAAAAGTTTATTCACATGATCACTTGCGCAAAGGCTCCAGCGCATTCGTCCAGGCATTGACTTGATCGAGCATGGCATTGACCGATTTTTCGTGTACTGCTGCCGGCTTAAATTCGCTCATTTTCACGAAATCTGTAAACAAGGACATGGCCGGATGGGCCCTCACCGTGGCCACTTGCAGTTCCGCCATGATGATGCGCAAGGATTCGGCTGCCCGGACGCCGCCTGCCGAACCGTAGCTGACAATGCCTGCCGCCTTATTGTTCCATTCGATGTACAAATAATCGATGGCATTCTTCAACGCTGACGTAACGCCATGGTTATATTCCGGGCAAATGAATACATAACCGTCCAACTCCGCAATCTTTTTCGCCCATGGAATGGCTTCAGGAGTTTGATAATCCTGGCTATACGCCGCAGAAACCGGCTCTGCATACATCGGCAGATTGTATTCAGCCAAATCCACGAGTTCGTAGTCAGCGTCGCCGCGCTGGTCGGCGATGCCTTTCACCCATTCCGCCACTTGCAGGCTATTGCGTCCCGGACGTGTGCTGCCGGTAATGATGCCTATTTTCGTCATAACTCCGCCTCCTTTATGATGAACCTCTCGTGCCGCATGTATGCAGATCTCGATGCCCTTTCATCATAGGAGAAAAATCATTTCTTTTCAATTAAAAGATTGAATATTCTTTCTTTTGTGCGTTCCTGCTTATTCTATTACTCATTTGGAACCGGTTTTTTCACCGCCATCCAAATTTCGCTTTTCACATGGGCGGGATCTGATAAATCCCCCGTAAATGAAATTTCCGGTGCTTCGGCCAGTTCATAGCCAGACGATGGCAGCCATTCGGAGACGATTTTCCCCCAAGTTTCTTGCATCACCCGGGGAAATTCCCCTTCTGCTGTAAACACCGCCCACGTAAGTGCGGGCACTTCGACTCGATCAAGTCCGTTAACAGGCTCGGCATTTTTCGCCGTCAAAAAGCCGATCATGTGATCCAAACCGCCTTGTTCATCCATTCGCCCCTCGTCAAAATTGAACGAAGCATTAACCACTTGAAGCGGTTCCATATCCGCATAGCTGCGCATTTCCTCACGTTGTTCCGTTGAGATGCTTTTGGCAAGCGCCATAATCTCTTCATTTTCCCCTTCGAATTGGATCGCCACTCGTTTTTTCACTCCGATAATAGTGAACGCCTGTTTTTCTTCGATGCGGTATTCCATTTCTACTCCTCCTTTTATTGTTAATTGGAAGGTCAATTTTGGGAACGACTTCAACATGCCGCTCTTTTGGACCGTGGAAGGACTGATTCCTGCCCACTCCTTGAAAGCACGTGAGAATCCATCGGCCGAATCATAGCCATATTTGAACGCCGCTTCCGTCACGCTCATGCCACTGTGCAAGTCCGCTGCGGCATTCGATAGCCGCCGCTTTCTCATATACTCGCCCAATGTGAAACCTGACAGGAAAGAGAACATCCGGCGAAAATGGTAAATGGACGTGCCGGCTATGCGCTCTAGCTCGCGTTCGTCGATCTCCTCTTCCAAATGTGCTTCAATATAGGCAAGCGCTTCATTCATTTGTTTCAGCATATTCCCTGCCTCCTTCCTGCTTTCATTATAGATGCCCCCGTTTTTTTACACCCGACAAAAACGATACGGCTTTTGGCGGATTCCAATATATTCCCCAGGAAATAAAAAAACCCCCGCACGGATGCGGGAGTTCGCTCATTGCTTATTCAACTGTTACGGATTTTGCCAAGTTGCGCGGCTTGTCGACATCGCAATCGCGGTGTAGAGCAGCATAATAGCTGATCAACTGAAGCGGGATGACCGATACAAGCGGCGTCAACAATTCATGGACTTTCGGCAAGACGTGGCTGTCGCCTTCTTCATTCAAGCCTTCCATGGAGATGATGCACGTATTTGCGCCGCGTGCCGCCACTTCTTTGACGTTTCCGCGGATGTTCAAGTTAACGGATTCTTGCGTCGCGAGCGCGATGACCGGTGTACCTTCTTCGATCAATGCGATCGTGCCGTGCTTAAGTTCCCCGCCAGCAAAGCCTTCTGCTTGGATGTAAGAGATTTCTTTCAGTTTCAATGCGCCTTCAAGGCCGACGAAATAATCCATCAAACGCCCGATGAAGAAGCAATTGCGTGTAGTCGAAAGATAATCCGTTGCGATTTGTTCAAGTTCTTCTTTCATATCGACTTGTGCTTGCACGGCGTTCGCCACGATGCCCATTTCCTGGACCAAATCGAAACCGATATCACGGCCGCGGCGCTCTGCCGTTACTGCTGCAAGGATTGAAAGTACAGCTAACTGCGCTGTATACGCTTTTGTTGACGCTACCGCAATCTCAGGGCCTGCATGCAACAATAAAGTATGGTCCGCTTCACGCGAAAGCGTAGAGCCTGCCACGTTAGTGACCGTCAGTGATGGATGGCCCAATTCCTTGATGCGCACCAATACTTGGCGGCTGTCCGCTGTTTCGCCGGACTGGGAAATGAAGATGAACAACGGGTTTTCAGAAAGAAGCGGCATGTTGTAGCCGAATTCGCTCGCTACATGTACTTCTACTGGAATGCCTGCCATTTTCTCCAAGTATTCCTTGCCGATCAAACCTGCATGGTAGCTCGTGCCTGCAGCAATGATGTACAGGCGGTCTGCTGATTCCAAAGCATCCAAAATCCCGGAGTCGATCGTCAATTGATCATTCTCGTCTTGGTAAGCTTGGATGATTTTGCGCATAACCGCTGGCTGCTCATCGATTTCTTTCAGCATGTAATGCGGGTATGTGCCTTTATCGATATCGCTCATGTCGATTTCTGCTGTGAATGGGTCGCGTGCCACTTCTTCGCCGTCGAGCGTCAAGATCTGTACGCTTTCTTTTTTCACGATGACGACTTCTTTGTCCATCAATTCAACGAACTGGTCTGTCACTTGCAGCATCGCCATTGCATCAGATGCGATGACATTGAAGTTCTCGCCAAGTCCGACAAGAAGCGGGCTCTTGTTTTTTGCTACATAGATCGTCTGCTCTTCTTCTGCATCAAGCAAAGCGATTGCGTACGAGCCTTTCATCAATTTCAAAGCCTTGCTGAACGCTTCTTGTGTCGTCATGCCTTCCTCAACGAATTTGCCGATCAATTGCACGATGATTTCCGTATCCGTATCAGACTCCATTTCCACGCCTTCCAAATGGTCGCGCTGGATGTGGTGGTAGTTCTCGATAACGCCGTTATGAACAATCGTGAAGCGGTCTGATGTATTCTGATGCGGGTGAGCGTTAACTTTGCTTGGCTTGCCGTGCGTTGCCCAACGTGTATGCCCGATTCCTGTGTTTCCAGTTACATCGTCTTCCACGACTCCGCGCAAATCTGCAATGCGGCCTTTTTCCTTGAATACTTTGATGCCTTCGCCGTTGCGTACTGCAATCCCCGCTGAATCATATCCACGGTACTCCAGACGCTCCAAGCCTTTCAATAAAATCTCTTTTGAATCCTGTTCTCCAATATACCCGACAATTCCACACATAATTTATATTCCTCCAATTTTCTAAATGTCAAAATAAGCGTTCGCAAACGCTTTGTTGTGAGCCCGTGCAAGCTGGTTGTCCAATCGATCACTCGACTGTTTTAAGCATGCACATAACGACCGGGCTTCGCGGCCGGGAGGTATCCGCCGAAATCTCGATACTCCTCCTCCTCGTCTACTGAAGACTGACTGGTCCGTCCGAGTTCTTCAGTACAGGCGCTATAATTGGTTTCCTTCGCACTTACCTCTATCCCCCTTTTGCATCGGCATTAAACCGACCTCCTTATCATAACCGCTCCATACAATTCCGTCAATCAACGCACAACTTTCCTTAGGACAATCCGCACAGTCATCTTCCAGCGGCTGGTTCATAGCTCCTCATGTTTTCTAACTATTTTCAGCTCTGAATAACTTACAGACGGCACGAAAACCTGTGAGGACAAGCATGCTAGCTTTCCATTGCGTATCTGTGCCAAAAACCCCAAAACCTATCTTTTTGAATTCCTTGGTAACCTTTTGACGGCGCAGCCCCTTGAAATGACGATAAATAGCCGTAAAGGTTTCAGCTAATGACAATCTCGTGGCGCTAGTTGGACAAGCGGCTGAGAAGAATTCATCATTGATCTTTTCATCGCAAAACAAACGCCTTCCGCTTTGCATGCCTCCCGCAATAAGCCAAGGAGAACACTTGTCTCATTGCTCCGGCTCGCCCCTGTGCGCGGTTTGGCTATTAGATTTCATTGATTGCTTTGAGCGACTGAGCTTCAGCTTCTTTTATTGCACCCACTGGTTGTCGATGCTTAGTGGGATGTGTGAGTGTGGCGTTATGGCCGTTGATTGTTTCATCTGTAAGAAGACGCCTAGCTAGAGTTGATAGTGTAAAAGATGGTTAATTAGATATTCTTTATGTAATTACAAAACTGTCTAAAACTATTCCTGCTAATTTCAGTGATAGTTGAATTTGATTTCCGTACTACACTTAGAGATGGAGCGGAAGGGAGTCGACTCCGGGAGGATTAGCGAGACAATTGAGACCCTGCAAGCGAATATGCGAAAGGTATTGAGCGTATTCGTTTGCGAAACTCGAACATCGTGAGAGTTGAGCAGGCGGGGTTTTGTGCAGCGATCGAAGCGGCTCAATGCGAGCCCTCCGGAAAGCGTCCTCCCTGGAGCAGAATCTCCCCCTCCACTTTTTCAACAAAAAAAGGCCAGAGCATCCGCTCCGGCCTTTAGCTTATTTATTTCATGCCCATTTCTTCGCGTACAACTGCCGCGATCCGCTCCACGTACTCTTCGCACGCTTCTGCAGACGGCGCTTCGACCATAACGCGAACCAGTGGCTCGGTTCCGGAAGGGCGCACGAGCACACGGCCGTCGCCGTCCATGTCGCGTTCCACTTCCGCAATCTTCTCGGCAACGACAGCGTTATCTGTCACGCCGTGTTTGTCCGTCACGCGGATGTTCACCAATTTTTGTGGGAAAATCGTCATTTCATTCGCCAGCTCAGACAATTTCTTGCCTGTGATTTTCATGATGTTCACCAATTGAAGGCCTGACAACAATCCGTCGCCTGTCGTGTTGTAATCAAGGAAAATGATATGGCCCGACTGTTCGCCGCCCAAATTGTATTCGTTCTTCTTCATTTCTTCCACTACATAGCGATCGCCGACAGCCGTCTTGACGCTCTTCATGCCGTTTTCTTCAAGCGCTTTGTAGAAGCCCATATTGCTCATGATTGTTGAAACGACTGTATCCTGTTTCAAGCGGCCTTCTGATTTCAAATGCTTCGCGCAAATATACATGATCTGGTCGCCGTCGACAATCGTTCCCTTTTCATCTACCGCGATCAAACGGTCACCGTCGCCATCAAAGGCAAGGCCAACATCGGCACCTTTATCCACGACCAGCTTCGCAAGTGCTTCTGGATGTGTCGATCCGACGCCTTCGTTGATGTTCAAGCCGTTTGGCGAAGCGCCCATTGAGCTGATGTCCGCGTCCAAATCGGCAAATACGTGAGTCGCCAATGTCGATGTCGCACCATGCGCGCAGTCAAGCGCCACGTGGATGCCGTCGAATTCCTCGTCCACTGTTTGCTTCAAATACTGGAGGTATTTTTGGCCACCTTCGAAATATTCGGTGATGCTGCCAAGGTCTCCGCCAGTTGGGCGTGGCAGATCGTCTGTTTCTGCATCGAGCAAAGCTTCGATTTCCGCTTCCTGGTCGTCCGACAATTTAAAGCCGTCTGAACCGAAGAATTTGATGCCATTATCTGCGACCGGGTTGTGGGAAGCAGAAATCATGACTCCCGCTTCCGCGCTCATGACGCGTGTCAGATATGAAACACCTGGAGTGCTGATGACGCCGAGGCGCATGACTTCTGCACCGACTGACAATAATCCAGCCGCTAATGCGTTTTCAAGCATTTCCCCGGAAATTCGTGTATCCCGCCCTACGAGCACTTTCGGTTTTTCCTTTGAGCTTTTCGTTAAGACATAGCCGCCAAAACGCCCAAGCCTAAATGCCAGTTCCGGCGTCAATTCGCTATTGGCTACCCCTCGTACACCATCGGTCCCAAAATATTTTCCCATGCTTTTCGCTCCTTCAATCACTCTGTATTATGATTTGTTTATATTAACCTAATTTTACATTTTTAGCTATTTTATTCTTCGTTACTTTCGGCAATTTCCGGATTTTCCAACTCTTCCGGTACAATCAAAGATTCATCCACTGAAATGTCTGCTTCTACTTGCATCTCTCCTGGAGAAACCCCGGACGCGCCCGATGGAATCGGCAATTCCACTGTCACCGTCGTATCGGAGGCCGTGACGCTATTCGCTTCCACTTCGATGACATATTCCTCCATCGCATCCACTACGCTACGCGGCCCAAAGACCCGTACTTGTTCACTTGTAGGCGTCCAGGAGTTGATGGTGATACCTGTTTGCGGATCGCCAGTCGATTCGATGCGTACCGGCAATTCACGGCTGTATTCCTCTACCGTAACGTCAACCGCCACGGATTCCGGCTCGATCGTGACATTGTCGAGTTTCGTCAAATCTTCTGCCAGCACGCGGACACGCGCTTCAGCAGTGAAAGATTCTTTGATTTCCGGTTCACCGGTCACTGTCGCTTTGACAAAGCTGATGGCATTGATGACGCTTTGCGGTCCCGTAACGGTCACAGTATCCGGTTCGACAGACAGGCCGTCCAGGACAAATCCTTCCGCCAGCAAGCGCTCGTTCATTTCAGCGTCGATATCGAATTCCTGGGACACCCGCTCCTCGAGCACGACATTAACGAATGCCGGATCCACGCGTGCACTCAGTTGTTCCGATAGGTTTTCTGTCTGAATCGGCACTTGATGCTCCCCTAAAGGCAGGCTGCGCAAATCAATGAATAAGGTATAGTCATCGAGCTGGCGCGTCGTCTGGATAATGCTTGCCGGTCCGCTCAAATACAGGTCGACCGTATCGGGCACGCCGCTGACCATCAAGCTTTCATCGTAATACACTTGCAGTTCCACGTCTTCTATCATTTCCGACACTCTTCCAGTTTCAGTGGTGGTCGTATTATTTTCCGTCTGGACGGAAAAGAAGAGCAGAAAGGCCAGGAATAATGCCATGATCCGAAGAAACCACGGATTGTCCATCATCTTATCCATTCTTTTTCCCCCTCCAATTCCACCAAGAACTTGCCGTCTGTTGTTGTTCGACACCGAACCAGATACGGCGGAGCTTCACTTCAAAGTCTTCGAGCGACAAATTGCGGTGCAAATCGCCGTTCGCCGTCAAACTGATCGCCCCGGTCTCTTCCGATACGACAATGGTGATGGCATCCGTCACTTCACTGATACCGAGTGCTGCACGGTGGCGCGTCCCCAGCTCTTTCGAAATGAACGGGCTCTCGGACAGCGGCAAATAGCAGGCTGCCGCAGCGATGCGGTTCTTCTGGACGATGACCGCACCGTCATGCAGCGGCGTGTTCGGAATGAATAGATTGATCATCAATTCGGAAGTGATGTCCGAATTCATCGGAATGCCCGTCTCTATGTATTCGCTGAGCCCGGTTTCACGCTCGATCGAAATGAGTGCCCCGATGCGGCGCTTTGCCATATAGCTGACCGATTTGCTCATCGCCTCAATCAAGCGGTTGCGCTCGGATTCTTCATTAAGCGTACTGCTCGAGAACAGTTTCCCGCGCCCGAGCTGTTCGAGTGCGCGTCTCAATTCAGGCTGGAAGATGATGATGATGGCAAGAAAACCCCATTCGAGCACTTGCTGCATAATCCAACCAAGCGTTTCCAGGTTGAGCGCCTGGGTCACAAGACGCGCGATGATAATAAAGAAGATTCCTTTTAATAATTGGACAGCCTTCGTTCCCTTGATGACAGTAATAAGTTTGTAAATAACGAACCAGACCAACAGGATGTCGATAACATTTCCGATCATCTGAAGCGGCGTCTGGTCATTGAAGTTTTCCAAAAAAGGCATCTGCAACCCTCGCTTTTCTCCATGTACATATAGTTTCAGTATATCATATCCCGAGACATCTGCCCCCATGCAAAAAGCCCATCCATTGAATGGATGGGCTTTACTCGTCTATTGATTGGTCATTGCCGCCAAAAAAGCTGACCGCATCCTGGAATGTCCCTTTGATCGTATACCAGAGCCACTCGAATACTTGGTCGATTTCCTCGATTTCACCGTTAATGACGCCACTCGATGCCATGTACTGGCCGTTGACAATCGTCACGTCGCCTTCAAGTTCCCCGTCCACGCGCAAATCGCCATTGCGGATCGTCAAATCCCCGACAACCGTTTGGCCTTCCGGAACGACGACGGTCTGCCCTTCAACTACCAAGTTCTCTTGTTTGGTAAATGAAAACTGCTGGTCGTCGCTAAAGCTCGACATCATCGCCGCACTCATCAACAAGACGAACAGTGCCGCCGCGATCATCAGCGGATGATGGCGCATAAAGCGTTTCATCCCGACGCGCTGTGATTCTTTCGGCAAACCGGCCATCGTCTTTTGCACAAAGTCCGACGGTGCCTGGACGTGTGAAGCGCTTTGGACAAACGCAATGGTTTTGGTCAGTTCTTGATATATTTTTCTGCAGTCGCTGCAGCTCTGCAAGTAATCTTTCAGTTCTTTTTCCTCTGATGGGCTGATTTCCCCGTCGAGGTAATCGTCCATCATGCGAATGACTTTTTCCGGACACGCATTCATCATGCTCGCCTCCTACAAATTGCTCAATTGCTTGCGAAGTGCTTCGCGCCCGCGGTGTATCCGCGTTTTCACCGTGCCAAGCGGCAAATCCAGGATCTCGCTGATTTCGGCCAGCGGCAATTCCTCGATATATTTTAACACAATCGCTGCCCGGTACTTATCCGGCAAGCGGCTTATTTCGTACTGCACCCGCTCCTGAACTTCCATCCGCATCAATTCTTCTTCCGGAAGCTCTTCATCATTGGCAATCTTCGAATACATATTCAAGCCTTCCGTGCCTTTGACTTCCGCATCCAAATGATAATCCGGCTTTTTCTTGCGGATCCGGTCAATGCACAGGTTGGTGGCGATGCGGTAAAGCCACGTGGAAAATTTACGGTTCTGGTCGAAGGTGTGTATGTTCACATAGGCCCGCGTAAATGCTTCCTGTGCAATATCTTCCGCTTCATGCCGGTTGCCGAGCATGCGGTAGCAAATCTGGAACAACTGATGTTGATACAGCTCCACGATTTCGGCAAATGCGTCTTGGTCGCCCTTCATGACTCGTTTTATTCGTTTATTCACTAACGCATCCATGATCTCATTTCCCTCCGCCATGCGGCTGTCTTTTATATACGGTCCAGTTCTGAAAAGGTTTCATTTTTTTCTCTTCTTCTATCCTATCAAACCATCCCCAGAAAAAACCAGCCAATTTCCAGTTCTTTGAATGAATTCATCAGTTTATTATTTCGCTGATAAGAATCATGCAATGTGCTGTCTGACAGTCCTACACCCTTCTTCCTAATCCCCTATACATTCCGCAAAATTAAAAAAAGCTGCCCGGAAATTCCGGACAGCCGCTTTATTCTTATACTAATTTTTCACCAAGCAATGAACCGATCAATGCGACCGCCACATCTGCTGTACGGTTCTTTTCATCGAGGATCGGGTTGACTTCAACAAATTCTGCAGAAGTGATCAATCCTGCATCAAACAGCATTTCCATCGCCAAATGGCTTTCGCGGTAACTAATGCCGCCTGGTACCGGCGTACCGACACCTGGTGTATACATCGGATCGATGCCATCGAGGTCGAGCGACAAATGGACACCGTCCGTTTTACGCTCTTCACGCAAATAGCGGATCGACTCCTGCATAACATGATCCATGCCCATTTTGTCGATTTCGTGCATGCTGAACACTTTGATGCCGTGCTCTTTGATCAATTCACGCTCACCTGGATCGACAGAACGCGCCCCGATGATGACAATGTTTTCCGGCTTCACTTTTGGCGAGTAACCGCGGATGTTCGTCAATTTCTCATGGCCATGCCCAAAGCTCGCCGCAAGCGGCATGCCGTGAATATTGCCTGATGGCGACGTTTCACTCGTGTTCATATCCGCATGCGCATCATACCAGATGACGCCCAAATTCTCGTAATGCTCTGAAATGCCGGCAAGCGTTCCGATCGCAATACTATGGTCGCCGCCTAGCACTAATGGGAAATTCCCGGCTTTGGCTACGCCTGAAACGGTTTCTCCAAGTGCTTCTGTCGCTTCGGTAATTACGTCCATATTGCGCAAATTGGTGTTTTCATCCACTTTGCCGTCCGCTTTGCGGATTTGGATATCGCCTTCGTCATTTACTTCATGCCCGAGATTTTCAATACGGTCCACTACGCCCGCGTAACGGATTGCGCTTGGCCCCATATCGACGCCGCGGCGCATTTGCCCGTGGTCCATTGGTACACCTATAATAGAAACATTTAATTTATTCATTATTTTATACCCCCTCAGTAAGATACATTTATTGTACCCTCTGAGGTTCTCTTGGCTCAACCTGACATTATTCCGAATATTTATTCATTTTTTCTTCCAGTGATTTTTTCACTTCCGGCCATTCACGATCAATGATGGAATAGACAATGGCATCTCTTGGTTCACCTGTCGAGCGGATTCGTTCGTTGCGCAAATGCCCTTCTTTCACCGCTCCTATCCGTTCGATCGATTTTTGGGAACGGATATTTTCAGCATCGGTTTTGAACTGGACGCGGATCATCTCCCGTTCTTCGAAGCAATAGCCTAGCAGCGCATGTTTGACGGCCGTATTGACATGGGTGCGCTGTGCTTTTTCGCTATAGAAAGTCGCTCCAATTTCACAACTCTTGTTCGTATCGTCAATCGAATAAATGCGGGTGGTGCCGACAATCTCACCACTTTCCGGAAGCTCCACGGCAAATACTAGGACATTGGATTGGTTCATTCCAGCCGATAACCACGCTTCTAAATCTTCGAAACGTTCCACCTTAGTCAGCATATATTCGAAGATGTCCGGTGTATAAAGCGCCCATAATGCCTCAAAATCCTCACGTTTCAGCAAACGAAGCCGAATATTGCGCTGTTCAATATACATATCCATCCCCTCCTTATCTGCAGTATACCAGTGCATCCGTCAAATTCGCCATTTTCAATAAAATTATCGCTTCTTCAACTCACCGGAAATAAACCGATTGCACACGGCTCAAAAAATCTTTCTCCAGTTCCCCCATGCTGAGGGACAGGAAATACGTCGCAACAGTGGGCAACGGGAACAAGTCAAAACGCGCTTCCATCAAACGCCCTTCAATCAACTCTCGGCGCACCATCGACTTCGGCAAAAACGATACGCCGAGCCCTTCCTGGATAAACCGTTTCGCGATATGGGCCTGCGTCACTGTCATCGTGCGGATACCCGGCAGCTGCACGCGTAATTTCACCAGCAACTCTTCCCAAAAAACGGGATGATGATGGGTAAAGATGAAATTCTGCTGCAAAACCTCTTCAGCTGAAACCACCGGGCCCCGCTCATCATCATAAGCATCCCTCGGCACAATGAGCAGTAGAGGATCTTCATAAACCACTTCATGGAGAATCACTCGTTTTACCGGCAGCAAAGCGGAGATGCCAGCAGACACTTCCCCGCTCTCTACCAGTTCTTCAATCGCTTCCGACTCTTCCACACGGATCACCAGCTCAAGGTCCGGATGCGCTTTCGTAAACGACTTTAGGATATACGGCAGCACCGTCTCTGCCATTAACGGGGAGATCGCGATGGTCCATTTTCGCCGGTAGCCTTGGGCAAATGATTGAAGCTCATCCACCGTTGAATCGAATTTTTCTACCAATATTTCTGCCTGCTGTTTAAAATGGCGCCCTTCCTCTGTTAACACCACGCGGTTCTTGATACGGTCAAACAGGCGAATCCCCAAATACTCTTCCAATTGCCGAATATGTACCGTCACACTCGGCTGCGACAGCATCAAGCGTTCGGACGTCTTACGGAAATTCAAGGTTTCCGCAGCATCTGCAAAGGTTCTTAGCCATTGCATCTCCATTTCATATCTCCTTTCAATTAGTTTTTTTAATTATTTCAATTATAAATCTTTAATTTTTATAATTAAAGCTGCAGCTTATACTTGAAAAAAAGGAGGAATTTCCATGTTTCAAAAAGGCCTTAAAGGCATTGTCGCCGTTCAAACTGCCATTGCATCTGTCGAAGGGGATAAGGGGGAACTCCGTTACCGCGGAACATTGATCAATGAAGTGATCAATCAAAAGAGCTTCGAACAGACCGCCTACTTCCTGTGGCACGGCCATCACGCTTCAAATGAAGAACTCGCAAGACTTATTGAACAACTAAAATCCTATCGTCAATTGCCGGATTATCTTATGGCCATTGCGCAAGATTTGCCCAAAGAAATTTCATTAATGGATGGCATGCGGACACTCGTTTCAGCTTATCAGCATGCCGAATTCAAAGAATTGGAGATCCAACAACAAGCCATTGCCCTTACTGCTGCACTTCCTGTAATGACGGCTCTTCTATACCGGCAAAGCACCGGACAGGAATTCGTCGCGCCAAGAAGCGACCTGGGTCATACTGCAAACTATCTATGGATGATCAAAGGACAAATACCGACACACGTACAAACTGAAGCCTTGGAAACCTATTTGAACTTAACAATGGAACATGGCATGAATGCATCCACTTTCGCTGGCCGTGTCACCATTTCCACAGAATCCGACTTAAGCGCTGCCATCGTTTCTGCAATCGGTACGATGAAAGGCCCTTTGCATGGAGGCGCCCCGTCCGGAGTGCTTGAATTGCTTGATGAAATCCAGTCCCCTGAAAGGATCAGTCCGGTCATTGAACAAAAACTGGCGCAAGGCGAGAAAATCATGGGCTTCGGTCACCGTGTATACCGTACAGAAGATCCGCGCGCTATTCTGCTCCGTGAAAAATGCCAGCAGCTGCAGCAAGAAGACCCATGGCTGGACCTTGCAGTCAAAGCGGAAAATAAAATTACCCAATTGTTAAATGAGCGAAAACCAGGACGTGCCCTTTATACCAATGTAGAATTTTATGCAGCAGCGATTATGCGATCTATCCAAATGCCGCCTGAACTATTCACCCCCACCTTCAGTGTTGCACGCATAGTTGGGTGGACAGCCCATGCCATCGAACAGCAGCAAGATAACGTGATTTTCCGGCCACAATCGGAATATATCAGAAACTAAAAAAAGCCCGTATCCAATTGAATGGATACGGGCTTTTTACACATGGATTGCACATGGAACAATGGAGCCTAGGGGGCTCGAACCCCTGACCTCGACGCTGCCAGCGTCGCGCTCTCCCAGCTGAGCTAAGGCCCCGCGCGAAAAATGCGCAAAGATAAATGAGCCATGAAGGATTCGAACCTTCGACCCTCTGATTAAAAGTCAGATGCTCTACCAACTGAGCTAATGGCTCAAAATAAAAAATGGCTGGGGTACCTGGATTCGAACCAGGGCATGACGGGATCAAAACCCGTTGCCTTACCGCTTGGCTATACCCCAAAGCAATAAAAAACTGGTGGTGGGGGGCAGATTCGAACTGCCGAACCCGAAGGAGCGGATTTACAGTCCGCCGCGTTTAGCCACTTCGCTACCCCACCGTTATTCGATTAATAGCCTAAATGGATACATGGTGGAGGATGACGGGATCGAACCGCCGACCCTCTGCTTGTAAGGCAGATGCTCTCCCAGCTGAGCTAATCCTCCGTGAATGGTGACCCCTACGGGATTCGAACCCGTGTTACCGCCGTGAAAGGGCGGTGTCTTAACCGCTTGACCAAGGGGCCTTACAAAAAAATTATAAAGAAAACAGTTTCCGATGTAAAGAAACTTTAAAGAATCAAAAGCTTCCAACCGGGTTCGAACCGGTGACCTCTTCCTTACCATGGAAGCACTCTACCTGCTGAGCTATGGAAGCAAGGTAAAAGGAAATCTCGGTACAAAGTAAAAAAAGATAATTGCCCAGCGACGTCCTACTCTCACAGGGGGAAACCCCCAACTACCATCGGCGCAAAAGAGCTTAACTTCCGTGTTCGGGATGGGAACGGGTGTGGCCTCTTTGCCATCATCACTGGACTCTTGAGCTTGTTCGCTCAAAACTGGATAAATCGACATTGGAAACGCATGTTCAGTTTGTTGGTTAAGTCCTCGATCGATTAGTATTCGTCAGCTGCACGTGTCGCCACGCTTCCACCCCGAACCTATCTACCTCATCGTCTTTG
>NZ_RCCP01000003.1 GCF_003664125.1 Planococcus citreus | reverse complement strand
GAGCAAGCTCCACTATCTCCGCTCGACTTGCATGTATTAGGCACGCCGCCAGCGTTCGTCCTGAGCCAGGATCAAACTCTCCATTATAGAGTAGTTGATTGCTCAATACTGCTGGCGCATCGCCGTCTCGAAAGACGCGCGATTCGCTTGATCTGCCGAAGCTGATCAGTACGTTTGCCGCGATCACTCGCGGCTGTATTGTTGACGTTTTGCTGTTCAGTTTTCAAGGTTCATGTTGTGCGCCTCTCTTGGCGACTTGACTAATATAGCACGCTGAAAAAATCCCGTCAAGCTTTTATGAGAAACTTTTACTCTTCTTATTATAACGTAATATTCTAAATATTCAACTAAAAAATTATTACAGTTTTGAAAGGAGTTAGCTTCCTTTCATACAAATACTTACCTCCTTCCCCAGTCGTTAATAATGGTGTCTGTAAATAGAAAGATAACCATAAATGAAACACTCATCACCGATTCATTTAAATGAGTTTTCTTCTATATAGAAGAAAGATTTCTTATATATACAAAAAAGCCGCCGACATAAGCCGGCAGCTTCTCTTTAAGCAAGAAATATAAAATACAAAACGAAGATAACAAACAATCCATACATGATAGGATGAATTTCTTTTCTTCTGCCTGCGACCATCATCGTGATTGGATAGAAAATAAATCCGATTGCGATCCCCGTTGCGATACTATAACCGAGCGGCATCGCGATCATTGTAAGGAACGCTGGAACAGCGATTTCAAATTTGCCCCATTCAATCTGGCCAAGAGCTGACACCATCAAGACTCCGACGATAATCAACGCTGGCGCCGTGACCGCACTCGTGATCACTGACAATAATGGATAGAAAAGAATCGCAACCAAGAAGAGGATTCCAGTAACTACTGAAGCAAAACCGGAACGAGCTCCGGCTGCTACGCCTGATGTCGATTCAATGTACGAAGTCGTTGTCGATGTTCCGAAGATTGCCCCGCTAACTGTTGCAATTGAATCAGAGAGCAAAGCTTTTCCTGCACGCGGTAATTTATTATCTTTCATCAAGCCCGCTTGGTTTGCAACTGCCACCAATGTTCCAGCTGTATCAAAAAAGTCTACAAACAAAAATGTTAGGACGATAACCAAGAATTGAATAGTCATCAATGAACCAGGATCATTGAAGATTGGTTCTAGCGCGACGCCGAATGTCGGCGCAAGGCTTGGAACATTCAAATCGATGATGGCAGTCGGGAAGCTGATTACTTGGAAGATCATCCCGACTACAGCAGCGATTAAAATTCCGAAGAAAATTCCACCCTTCACTCCGCGAACCATCATGATCACTGTGACAAACAAACCAAAAATCGCGAGTAAAGCTGAACCAGTCGTCAAATCTCCGAGTCCCACAAGCGTATCGGGATTGCCTACAACGATTCCTGCATTCTGCAGCCCGATAAATGTAATATAAAGCCCGATACCGGCACCGACTGCATATTTCAGTTGGGCTGGGATGGCGTTGATGATCGTTTCACGAATGCCTGACAATGTCAGCAGAATGAAAATCAATCCTGAAACGAGCACTCCAGTCAAAGCAGTTTGCCACGGCACTCCGTACGTTAGAACAACTGTATAAGAGAAGAAAGCGTTGAGCCCCATGCCTGGCGCCAGAGCGAGCGGGTATTTAGCGACGATCCCCATTAACAGGCTGCCGATAGCGGCTGCTAAAGCCGTTGCCATAAATACTGCTCCGTAATCCATTCGGAGGGCAGGATCTAAATCAGGAATCGAGTCCATCGTCAGCGTCAACGGATTGACGACCAAGATATAAGCCATTGCCAAAAATGTTGTTAAACCACCAATGAATTCCTGACGGTAGTTTGTTCCAAGTTCTTCAAATTGAAAATACTTCTTCATACATAATTCCTCCGTATGCTTTTGTATAAGTCTACGAAAAAAACGCATACAGCGATTTGCCGTATGCGTCCGATTATCCCCGCCCGAAAACAGAGAGTCCGCCTATTTTATAAGGCGGACAAAAAATCGTAGTCGGATCATTTACGGTGAACCGGTAGAGACTCTCAGGCCATATTCCTGAATTTATACGACAAGCTTATTTAATTTCATTTATAGAATACCACGATAGGTATGGAAAAACAAGGTGAAACACGAACAATTATCTATTTTTTTAACTGAAAGTTCGTAAAATAGAAAAACAGCTGCTAATGGCAGCCGTTTGTTTCTATTCCCACTCGATGGTTGCAGGTGGCTTACTCGTAATATCGTATAATACGCGATTGATGTGATCTACTTCGTTGACGAGGCGGACGCTGATTTTCTCGAGCACATCCCATGGGATACGCGCCCAATCTGATGTCATGCCGTCGATTGAAGTAACTGCGCGGATACCGATTGCATAATCGTATGTGCGGGCATCGCCCATGACACCGACGCTGCGGATATCCGGAAGCACCGTGAAGTATTGCCAGACGTCGCGATCAAGGCCGGCTTTTTTGATTTCATCGCGCAAAATCCAATCCGATTCGCGGACGATTTCAAGTTTTTCTTCAGTGACAGCCCCCATGATGCGAATGCCGAGGCCTGGGCCTGGGAATGGCTGACGCCAAACGATTTCATCTGGCATGCCAAGCTCGGTGCCGAGCGCACGCACTTCATCTTTGAACAAAGTGTTGAGCGGTTCGATCAATTCGAATTGCATATCTTCCGGCAATCCGCCCACGTTGTGGTGGGATTTGATTGTTTGGGCAGTCGTTGTGCCGCTTTCGATAATATCTGTATAGAGCGTCCCTTGTGCAAGGAAGTCCATGCCTTTCAGTTTCTCTGCTTCATCGTCGAACACATAGATGAATTCATTGCCGATGATTTTGCGTTTCTGTTCAGGATCGCTGACACCTTCAAGTTTTTTCATGAAGCGCTCGCGGGCATCGATCTTGATGACGTTCATGTGGAAACCGTCGGCGAAGGTTTTCATGACGCTTTCCGCTTCCCCTTTACGGAGCAAGCCGTGGTCTACGAACATGCACGTCAATTGATCGCCGATTGCTTTGTGGATCAAGACGGCAACAACTGAAGAATCGACGCCGCCGCTTAGTGCGCAAAGGACTTTCTTGTCGCCCACTTGCTCGCGGATTTTCGCGATTTCCAATTCGATGTAGTTTTCCATCGACCATTCGTCTTTCATGCCGCAGACATCGAAGACGAACTGGCGGAGCATTTCGTTTCCGTAAACGGAATGGCGGACTTCCGGATGGTACTGGACGCCGTATAGTTTACGCTCTTCGTTTGCCATTGCTGCAATCGGGCAGCCAGGGCTTGTAGCGATGACATCAAACCCAGGAGGCGCCGCTGTGACGAGGTCGCCATGGCTCATCCAGACGATTTGTTCTTCTGGCACGTCTTTAAAAATGGAGCTTTCTTTCGTCAAGGTTAGTTCGGCTTTGCCGTATTCGCGGTTGGAAGCTTTTTCGACCTTCCCTTCCATACGCAATGCCATCAATTGCATGCCGTAGCAGATGCCGAGTATCGGCAGTCCCATTTCAAAAATTTCCGGATCGATGGAGAATGCATTTTCGTCATAGACGGAATTCGGTCCGCCTGAGAAGATGATTCCTGTTGCGTTCATTTCTTTGATTTCTGTCGCGGTAATCGTGTGCGGATGGAGTTCGCTATAGACACCGATTTCACGGATGCGGCGCGTGATCAATTGGTTGTATTGGCTGCCGAAATCCAAGACGACGATTTTTTTCTGTTCCTTCAACATAGGGCTGACTGGCAAATCCTTCACCTCTTCTATTCGATTCAGGCCACAATATAAAAAAGAACGCGAAAAAATCACTCCTCGCGTTCTTGTCCTCTACGTTAAAAAGACGAATGCGCATGCAAATAAGCATGCGTCATCCGCCTTCATAGTCAAGTCATTTCCGGTGACTTGGTAGAGACATCCGAACCGTATCATCGGACATATATGAGGGCACTGTATTCTATAATTTTCTCAATTGTACAGGCTAGTGTTTTCAAAATCAACCGCTTGTCCGATTGATTAAATTTTCCCAACTTTCCTTCAGTTTCGGCCAGTCGACTGATTCGGCGTCCCCACCGTACACGGATTTTTCATACGCTGCCGTCAATTTCGTCATCTCTTTCGTTCCAAAGAATGAATCGACGTATTCAGCATAAGAGCGCAATGTTTGGCCTGGCGCTCGTTTTATTCCATAAAGCTCCAGTTGCTTCAAGAGCCGCAGATAGGCTTTTTCAAAGGTTTCCGCGTCCCCCACTTTACGGCGGTAATAAGGAATCAACACTTTGGGCATCCATTTCTTGCGGATCTTGAATAGCATGAATGCGAGCAATAACAAGACGATTGTTGCTGCGATGAGCTTGCCAGCCTGTTCGGAGACAAAAGCAAGGAAACGCTCACCCACTGTTGGGCTGGCATTTGTTCCTGCGTCGCCATCCGGTTGTTCTGGCTGCGCTTCAGGTTCAGGTTCAGGGCGGTCGGGCATCTCCTCTTCTTCCGGTTCCGAAGCGTCGATTTCCAAATCGAAATCAATGGAAGAGGATCCAGTGAAACCGATGGTCGGCTCGAACATCATCCAGCCCACGCCTGGCATGTAAGCTTCTACCCAAGAATGCGCGTTATTATTGGTGACTTCGTATACGTCGTAGCCATCTACTGTATCGATGACTTCGCCTTCATTGAAGCCTTTCACCCAGCGTGCTGGAATATCCAATGAACGCAACAAGACGACCATCGAAGTTGAGAAATTATCACAATACCCCCGCTGCGTCTCAAAAAGGAATTGATCAACATAGTCTTGGTCTTCCGCTGGAATAGCTATATCGCTTTGGCTGTATTCAAAGCCATTGGTGCCGAAATAACGTTCGACAGCCTGTGCTTGGCCGTAAACAGTATCTGACCCGGCAGCGATTTCTTCCGCTAGTTCCCCAACCCGCTCCGGCAATTCATCAGGCAATTGCAAGTAGCGGTCGTATTCTGGCGGCAGTTCAGACAGTTGTTCCGTATCTGTTTCACGCAATGCTGTCAGGCTGTAAGAAGGTTCACTATAGAACACTTCATAGACATCCGGTTCAAAAGCGGTATTCTCTTGCAATGTGTCAAAGCGCTGCTGGACCGGATCATAACGATAATCCAGTGTTTCTTCCATTAAGAATGAAGCAGTGCCGTAAGGATAGAGAACGAACGGAAACGGTAGCTGCATATCCACTAGGGCTGAAGAACGCTCTTCCCCTGCTGGCGGAAAGTCTGTCGTAACTTCATCGCCGTTTCGGTAAAGCTGCTCATCCGCATCTTCTTCCGAAAGCTCCCAGCCCTTTGTGGTATAGACATCTTTTACTTCGACTTTCCAGTACTGACCTTCTTCGACTTCCGCCCTGAAAACAGTCGCATCATCAGAAACGAACGAGCCCCCAAGCTGTGAATCATCAACGCCGTAACCGATGCGCCCGACGCCTCCTTCACCGACACCTCCTTTTCCGGAATAGGAGGTGATGTACGGAACAGGGTCCGGCCAAATTGGATCTGCTTTTGGCAGATAAAACGCAAGCGCGGTCGAAGCGACCAACAGTAGTAATAAGGGAATCGAAAAGACTAGCAGTTTATCCGTTTTCGCTGCTGCGCCGTGTCGTTCCATCCATCTGGCCAAATGCAATAAGCCTGCTAGCAATAAGCCGATGACCATGATGCGGACAATCGCTGCATCGCCCGAATAAGGACTGAATGTATCCAGAACAGCAACGAAAATGACCGTCAAAAGATAGAATAAGAAGATGCTAAGGCGGAAACTGACCCAATAATGGATTAGATAGATAGCCATCCACAACAGCGCAAAGAACAGAACGGTGCGAAATACATCAGTGGTTGCCTGCCAATCTTGGCTGAAAAGCGCCGATAAGCTGATACTCGCCTGCTCCACGACAAACCGTATGCTTTCTGCCGTAAAGAAGAGATTTCCTGTGTAAACATAGACGATAAACCACAGAATATAGAACAACTTCAAGGGACCAGTGATCCACCACGGAATGTCAAAGAATGCCATCACGAGACCCAGTGCCACAAAAGCCAAAAACAGCCGGTGATGGCCGGTTTCGGTTAATTCGATGACAGGGCGCAACCATTCAGACAACAAGAAAAATACCAAAATATACAATAAGCCCATAAATACTTTATTTTTTCTGATCGATGTCATGAACGATTCGCCTCCATAAACGCCGAAGCGAAATTCTCTGGCCCGATAACTTTTACGTGGAAGCCTTTAGATTTTGCATATTGATGGTTTTTTTCGTCTTCCGGGGTGACCGACTGGCCAGCTTCTGTCACGACCAGGCACAAACACTGGCTCAAACTCGTTACGTTCCGGCGGATTTCATCGACCATTTCGCGTGACAACGAACCCGTTACATAGACTAGGCTCGACACTCGGACTTGCTTCAAATCCTGTCCGACAACCGCTTCGATCGGCCGGTCCAAATCATCCTGGACTTTCGCCAAATGATAGAGCGCGCGCTGCAATTGTTCATCGCTTTGGATCAGCGGGAAAAAGGCGCGCGGCGTGCCGGCGGATAAATAGGCGACACTGGCATGGGATGCCACTACAGAAGTGAGAATCGAAGCGATTAGCTCGACTTGAATTTCGAAGCTTTCGGATGGGGAACGGTCATCAAGCAAGAACAAATCTTGCGATTGACGGTCTTCGAATTCTTTCGTGCGCATCGTCTGCGTTCGTGCAAACGATTTCCAGCGTATCCAGGAGACCCGGTCTCCCGGCTGGTAATCGCGGATACCGCTCGCCATCGTGGTATCTTTCACTAAAGTAAATGGCGCCGCGATCGAACCTTGGTCAAAACTGGAACCGATGGGGCGGTACATCATTTCAACAGTGTTCGGATAAACTAGGACGGACTGGCGGGCTGGCAGCAGTTGGCGTTTTTTTACCCACCCGAAAAAATCGGCGGTTTCTACCGTGACGCCTTCTAAAACATGTTCGCCTCTTGGCATTTCCCCGATTTCATAAGTCCAGGAAAATTCACGGCGAAATCCCGGGAGCAGCAGCTGACGGCCTGCATCGGCCATGCGGACTTTAAGCCGTGCAGATTGTGCCTGTTCCTCGAGGACGGTGTAAAGCAACGGGAACGGAAACGCCCGCCGAACGGTGACAGTAGCCGAAAAACGGTGGCCGCTCCGCACTCGCGGGGTATGGACTACCCGTTCTGCGCGCAAATTCCGCAACGGATAGAACGACAGCAAGACAGAGTATAGAATGAAAGGAACAGATACGTAGAAAATGAACCAACTGACGAAGCCGCCTTGGAACATGGCGAACGAAAAAGTCAAAAAAAGCAGGATGAGCACAAATATCATCCTGCCCGAAGAACTTAAAATTTGTTTGACCCGCTTCATTGATTCACAAGCCTTTGTACAGGAACACGCGTCTTAGCGATGATGCGTTCCGTTAGTTCTTCGGCTGTAATCCCGTCATAGCGGGCTTCCGAACGGAGCATGATGCGATGGCCAAAGACGAATTTCGCCAAGTACTGGATATCATCCGGCGTGACATAATCACGCCCTTTGAGCATGGCATAAGCTTGTGCCGCCTTCATCAAGGCTATCGAGCCGCGCGGGCTGACACCGAGATAGACATAAGGGTCGCGGCGGGTTTGAGTCGCCAATTCTACAATATAAGTACGGATCGTATCATCCACGCGAATCGTCCGCACTTCTTCCTGCAATTTGAGCAGTTCTTCTAGCGTCAGCACTGATTCAAGCTCTTCAATCGGCGGAATCGACTGGGAACGGGTCAATACTTCAATTTCTTCTTCTCTCGTCGGGTATCCCATTTTCACTCTCAGCAAAAAGCGGTCCAATTGCGCTTCCGGCAATGGATAGGTTCCTTCATATTCAATCGGGTTTTGGGTCGCCATGACGAAAAATGGTTTCGGGATCTGCATCGTCACGCCATCTGTCGTAACTGACGCCTCTTCCATTGCTTCCAATAATGCGGACTGCGTTTTCGGTGACGTCCGGTTGATTTCATCCGCTAAGACGATATTGCCCATGATCGGGCCAGGGCGGAAATGGAATTGCATGTCTTTCGGGTTATAGATGGAAACGCCTACTACGTCTGAAGGCAATAAGTCCGGGGTGAACTGGATACGTTTGAAATCCGCCCCGACTGATTTTGCCAGCGCCCGGACAAGCATCGTCTTGCCGACGCCCGGAACATCTTCAAGCAAAACATGGCCATGCGATAATAAAGCGACCAGACTCAACTCGGCGATTTCGCGTTTTCCGATAATCACTTTTTCGATATTATCTATGACTTTTCCTAATCGTTCTGTCGCTTTCATATCGGTTCCTCCCATATAAGTGAAAAAGGTTTTGAATAATCACAATCTTATTGCCATCATATCGGATTCCAGGCGATAACTCAACTGAGCCATCACGGCATGCCGGTTTGAAGGATTCCTTTGAACCACTCTTGAAATTGAAAAAACGGGAAAAGCATATGCTTTTCCCGTTGTCTTATTAATTATTTTTCCAGAAGTCATCGAAAATCGTCACCGGCAAATTGCGCTTATGCTGGGTTTTCAAGTAATAGCCTTCCAGCTTTTCACGCGCATCGTCGGCAATTTCCTTGCCTTCCAGATAGTCGTCAATTTGCTCATATGTGATGCCCAGCGCGAC
The DNA here is from genome assembly GCF_003664125.1 of Planococcus citreus. Classification (GTDB taxonomy): domain Bacteria; phylum Bacillota; class Bacilli; order Bacillales_A; family Planococcaceae; genus Planococcus; species Planococcus citreus. The sequence continues at coordinate 395,946 of NZ_RCCP01000003.1, read as the reverse complement.
TTCATCCGGTATGGCCGGTTTGTCTTCTTCCAAGTCGGCGGTCGGGATTTTTGTATACAAATGCTCCGGCGAGCCAAGTGCCTTCAGCATTTCACGCCCTTGACGCTTATTCAATCGGAACAATGGCACTACATCAGCTGCGCCATCGCCGTATTTCGTATAGAAACCGGTAATCGCTTCAGCTGCGTGGTCAGTACCGAGCACGACCGCATTGTGCATGGCCGCAACCGAATATTGCGCTTTCATGCGTTCACGCGCTTTTTCGTTGCCTTTGGCAAAATCCGTCAATTTGATGCCTTCCGCTTCTAGTGCGCGGTCGCTGCCATCGACAGCTTCTTTGATGTTAATGGTATAGACTTTCGTCGGCTGGATAAATTGGATGGCATCCTGTGCGTCGTGCTCATCGGATTGGACGCCGTATGGCAAGCGCACACCGTAAAAGCTATAAATTTGATCGCCTGCTTCCTCGTTCAGTTCATCGACTGCCATCTGTGCCAGTTTACCGGCAAGTGTCGAATCTTGACCGCCCGAAATACCGAGCACAAAACCTTTCAGAAATGAATGGTGCTTTAAGTATTCTTTGAGGAATTCGACCGTACGCTTGATCTCTTCCTGTGGATTAATAGAAGGCTGCACCTTCAATTCATTGATGATCTGCTGTTGTAATGTCGACATGTGGATCCTCCCTTATTTGTTCGTGAATTCTTGAACCGATTCCCGCACTTCCTGGATATTCCGCATTTTATTGTTCCAACATTTTTCGCTTAAATCAACTGGGTATTCTTCCGGATTAAGCGATCGCTTATATTCATCCCACAGCAAGTCGAGCGTCCCTACCGCATATTTTTGTATTTCATTGAGCGGCGGATTTTCATAAACGACTTCGCCTGCTTTAATGACTTGTTGATGGATGTTGACGGCATCGAAATTGGTGACGAATTTCGAGACGAATGTATGGACGGGGTGGAACATTTTCAAACGTTCTTCAGAAGCCGGGTTTTCATCATGCATCGTGATGTAGTCACCTTCTGATTTTCCGTTTTCCCTATCTATAATCCGGTAAACGTTTTTCAACCCGGGCGTCGTCACTTTTTCCGCATTGCCCGAAATTTTGATGGTGTCTTCCATTTCGCCTGCACTGTTTTCAATTGAAACGAGTTTATAGACTGCGCCAAGTGCCGGCTGGTCATATGCAGTAATAAGCTTTGTCCCGATTCCCCATGCATCGACCTTTGCTCCTTGCGCTTTCAAGTTGAGGATGGTGTATTCATCCAAATCGTTGGAAACGACCACTTCGGTATCAGGGAACCCTGCCTCATCGAGCATTTTCCGTGCTTCCTTGGATAAAAAGGCAATATCTCCGCTGTCTAAGCGGATGCCGCGGAAGTTGATTTTGTCACCGAGCTCCTTCGCCACTTGGATAGCGATCGGCAAGCCAGATTTCAACGTGTCGTAAGTATCGACTAAAAAGACGCATTCACGATGGCGCTTTGCATATGCATGGAACGCCTCGTATTCGTCTTTATAGGCCTGTATCATCGAATGGGCATGGGTGCCGGCTGCTGGAATGCCAAATAATTTGGCGGCACGGGTGTTGCTCGTTGCTTCCAAACCGCCAATATACGCTGCGCGTGTGCCCCAAATCGCTGCATCCATTTCCTGTGCACGGCGCGTACCGAATTCCATGACGCGTTCTGTGCCGACGACTTGTTTAATGCGGCTTGCTTTGGTGGCAATCAAAGTCTGGTAGTTGACGATATTCAGAAGCGCTGTCTCGACCAATTGCGCTTCCAAAAGAGGCGCTTCGATGCGAATCAGCGGTTCATTTTGGAAAACGAGCTCGCCTTCGACGACTGAATAAACATCCCCCGTAAAACGGATTTCTTTTAAATAATTTAAAAAATCATCCTTATAGCCAAGTTCGTTGCGCAAATAATCAATGTCGCTTTCCGAAAAATGGAAGTTATTCAAATAATCGAGTACTCGCTCAAGCCCCGCAAATGTGGCATAACCATTGCCGAATGGCAATTTCCGGAAAAACAATTCAAAAACTGCTTTCCGTTCATGCATCCCATCCGCCCAATAGGTTTCCGCCATATTGATTTGGTATAAATCGGTATGTAATGCCAAGCTATCATCTGCATAACGCGTTTCCACAAAAATCCCCTTCTTCCACAGTAATGACTATCATTATACATCAAATTTCTTATATTATAAGATGATGAATCGCCACATAGGCCCTATCATTGACATATACCCAAAAATATGAGATAGTATTCAGAGTTAACTACGAGGTAACACATAAATTTTGATGACTGGCATTCTACGCAATGTTTTTGAAGATACTTATTCACACTGGCGCGATTACAGGATCGCAAGGACGTAAAAGAAGGCAGGGTTTACGTTGCTTAAGTTTAAAGCACCCAGTGGAACTATTACCGCGGCAATGAAAGCAAACACTTTCAATGGAAATGATTCCCCGTTCGTTACGGGTTAATATTTAAGTCAAAACACACGGTTGTTACCTAATAAATAAAGGGCTGTCCTCACTTGAGGGCAGCCCTTTTCCAACTCCTGGACGATTTAAAAACAGCGCCGATCCGGTTATATGCCCGGATCGGCGCTGTTTATTTCAGTTATCGATTCAAATAATCCGTAACGGCCCCTTTGGAAGAGCAGGAAACATTATGGGCGTATTTGCCGAGAACGCCTTTGCGGTGAAGCGGCGGTGCGACCCATTCACTTCTGCGCTTTTCAAGTTCTTCATCAGAAACGTCCATAGAGATTTCCTGCAGATCCGAATCGATCGTCACCATATCACCTTCGTGGAGCAAGGCAATCGGGCCGCCCGACTGCGCTTCCGGTGAGATGTGTCCGACGACCAGGCCATGCGTGCCGCCCGAGAACCGTCCATCGGTCAGGAGCGCAACGGATTCGCCCATGCCTTTCCCGACGAGAATCGCTGAAATCGACAGCATCTCCGGCATGCCCGGACCGCCTTTTGGCCCGACATAACGGATGACCAATACATCGCCATCATTGATTTCGTTCGCCATGACCGCTGCAGTCGCTTCTTTTTCATTATCGAAGACGCGCGCTGGGCCTGTGTGGCGGTTGACTTTGACACCAGACACTTTGGCAACCGCGCCTGTCGGAGATAGATTGCCTTTTAGGACGATCAACGGGCCGTCTTTTCGTTTCGGGTTATCGAACGGCATGATGACGTCTTGTCCTTCTGTCAGGCTCGGTGCTTCCTGCAAGTTTTGTGCGACGGTTTTGCCGGTGACCGTCATGCAATCGCCGTGCAAATAGCCAGCTTCGAGCAACATCTTCATAACTGCCTGTACCCCGCCTACGCGGTGAAGGTCCTGCATGACGTATTTGCCGCTCGGTTTCAGGTCCGCAATATGTGGAACCGTTTTTTGAAGACGGTTGAAGTCATCGATTGTCAAATCCACTTCCGCAGCGTGTGCAATCGCAAGCAAGTGAAGGATGGCATTGGTAGATCCGCCAAGCGCCATGACGACCGTGATGGCGTTTTCGAACGCTTCTTTGGTCATGATGTCTTTAGGATAGATGCCAAGTTCGAGCAAATTGTGCACCGCAGCACCTGCCGCCTCACAGTCCGCTTCCTTGTACTCAGACACTGCCGGATTCGAAGAACTTCCAGGCAAACTCATGCCCATCGCTTCAGCTGCTGACGCCATTGTGTTCGCCGTATACATGCCGCCGCATGAACCCGCACCAGGGCATGCACTGCATTCGATTTTGCGCAGCGCCGCGTCATCGATTGTGCCGTTATTATGCTGGCCGACGCCTTCAAAAACAGAAACGATGTCGATATCCTGGCTATTATAGCGCCCGGCCGCGATGGTGCCACCGTAAACGAATACTGCCGGCACTTCGGAATTTGCGATGGCAATCAAACAGCCGGGAATGTTTTTATCACAGCCGCCGATTGCGACAAGCCCGTCCAGACTTTCTGCGCCGACGACCGTTTCAATAGAATCCGCGATGACATCGCGGCTCGATAGTGAATACTTCATGCCTTCGGTCCCCATCGAGATCCCGTCGGAAACGGTGATCGTATTGAAAATGAATGGGACAGCCCCGGCCTCTTGAGCACCTTTTTTCGCCGCTCTTGCCAGTTCATCGATATGTATATTACATGGCGTGACTTCGCTCCATGTGCTTGCGATGCCGACCATCGGCTGCTCGAAACCTTCATCCGTCACTCCGACCGCCCGCAGCATTGCCCGGTTCGGGGCTTTCATCGGCCCTTCGCTGAAAACCTTACTCTTGATGCGCAAATCCTTCTTCATAAGTATCCTATCCTTTCTTTTCTATGTATCTGCTCTGCGGATTCACAGGGTACCTATTAACGGCCCCTTAGATCAACTAGCTAGCAGCGAGGAAGTGATTTCCTGGCTGATTTGAGTTTCTCTTTATTATAGAGGACATTTTTCAGAATTCAACGAATAAAACGATAATTAATAATAATATTTCACAATTTGTCACAGATATTATATATGTATCCGCTTTCATATGGTATAAAAGCTTTTCTGCCCATTATTGATTAATTCGATGTCTAAATTTACATAGTGCGCTATAACAATGAAAAAGCACATAGCTTGCCGGCTATGCGCTTCGTGCTTCAGCTATCCCAATTTAAAGCAGACCACTTTCGTGTCAGTCATTTCCTGGATGGCAAATTTGACGCCTTCCCTGCCGAGCCCCGATTGCTTAACGCCGCCGAACGGCATGGCATCGATCCGGAAATCGCTGCTGTCATTGATCATGACACCACCCACTTCGAGTTCTTCGATCGCACGGTGGGCATGGTCGAGATTTTTCGTAAAGATTCCGGCCTGCAGCCCATAATCGACGGCATTTGCCCGTTCGATCGCTTCATCCAAACCAGCCACTCGATAGAGCAATACGACCGGGCCGAAGATTTCTTCTGCTGCGAGCGTGCAATCTGCAGGCACATCGGTGAGTACCGTCGGCGAGTAAAATGCGCCGTCACGCTCGCCACCCGTCTCGAGCGTAGCACCTTTATCCAGTGCTTCCTGGACCAACCCTTCGACGCGCTTCGCTTCTTTTTTCGTGATCAACGGACCCATATCCGTCATTTCAGATTGTTTATCGCCGACGATATAGCGTTCCGTTTGCTCGACGAATCGTTCTTTAAACAGATCGAATACAGGATCTTCGATATAGACCCGCTGTACGCCGAGGCAGTTTTGCCCGGCTGCCCAAAATGCGCCCGATACAGATGATGCCACCGCGTCTTCCAAATCGGCGTCTTGCAAGACGATGACCGGCGAATTCGATCCGAGTTCCATACCCACTTTTTTCAGCCCTGCTTTTTTGGTGATCGCAAGCCCGGTCTCGACGCCTCCGGTAAAGCTGATCATCCGGACAGCAGGGTGTTCGACTAAGACATCCCCTATTTCCCCGCCTCTTCCGGTGATAACGGAAAGTATTTTTTCCGGCAATCCCGCGTGTGAAAAGGCTTGCGCCAATAACAGCGCGCTAAGGGGCGTGACAGTTGCCGGCTTAACGATAATGGCATTGCCCGATGCAATGGCCGGGCCGACTTTATGCGCCACCAGATTCAGTGGATCGTTGAACGGCGTGATTGCCCCGATGATGCCGAGTGGAAAGCGCCGATAATAGCCGACTTTGCCGATTCCGCCAGGTGATTGGTCGAACGGAATCGTTTCACCGGTAATGCGCCGCGCTTCTTCTGCGCTCAAGCGCAAAGTTTCAACTGCCCGTCCCACTTCTTTCCGTGCTTCTCGAATGGTTTTGCTGCTTTCTTTAGAGATGGTGCGCGCATAGTGTTCTGCGTTCGTTTCGATATAATCCGCTGCTTTTCCGATAATTTGCATGCGTTCAACGACCGGCATCCGTGCAGCAACTTGTGCGCCTGATTTAGCTGCCTCAATGCACGTCTCCATATCTTCTTTCGTTGCGGCGGGTACCCGGTCGACAAGAGATCCATCCTGAGGGTCGGTGACGTCGATCCATTGTTTTCCGTCTATCCATTCACCTGCCAGAAACATTTTCCGGCCTTCAACATGTGTCGCCATCTATTCCTCCTCCTTTCATGACCGTACCGCTTCTCTTGCCTTTGCGATCGTCAATAAGTCGATGAGCAAGGAAAAGCCGGTTTCCGTTTTACCGGCTCCTGCGCCGCTCAAGGTGACAGGTCCCAATAGGTCGGTTTCATAAGTGATGGCATTGAGCGCTCCTGAAACGGAAGCGAGCGGGTCATCCAGCGGCACTTTTTCCGCTGCCACTTTAGCTGAAACCACCCCGTTTTCTTTTTTGGCTGTGGCTACCAGCTTCCAGCGTTTCCCTTCCGTGCGTGCTTGTTCGATCAGTTCCGGGGTCATTTGCGAAATGCCCGTGCATTCAACGTCTTCGACTGATAAAGGCATGCCCATGACATGCTGTGTGAGGATGACGATTTTATAGCGCGCATCGAGTCCTTCGACATCACTCGTCGGATCCGCTTCAGCATAGCCAAGCTTTTGTGCTTCCTTGAGCGCAGATTCATAGCTTTCACCTTCGTCCATTCGCATGAGCATGAAATTGGTCGTGCCGTTCAAGATCCCGCGAATCTCCGTGATGTCATTTCCGGCAAGCGCCAGTTTAGGCATCCGCAGGGCAGGCGTCCCACTCATGACCGTACCTTCAAAGCCCCAGGAGACGTTATGCTTATTTGCCAAAGATGATAGTTCCTGGTAAGCGAGCGCAACCGGCCCTTTATTGGTCATGACGACATTCTTGCCGCTTTGGAAAGCTGCGCGGCAATGGTCGATTGCCGGCTGGCCGGTTTTCACGTCGGTATAGGATACTTCCACTACGGTGTCGGCATTCGATTGCCGGATTGTCTCCAGGCTGTTCCACCCTGTGACGAGCCCTTCTGTTTTCGGATAGCTTTCCAAACTTCCGGTCTTTTGTACAACGTCCAAGACCGTTTCGAGATCGAGCCCGTCCGGATGGTATAACGAGCCTTTCTTGAAATCGGATATCGCGACGACTTTCGCTTCAAAGCCTTCTCGGTCCCGCAGGCTTTGCCGTTTATTGTGCAGGATTTCCGCGAGCCCTTGGCCGACGACGCCGAACCCGATAAATGCCAGTTTATGTGTCATGCTTTCCCTCCTGTTCTCCTTGCTCGCCCGTTCAAGTGAAAAACTCGATTGCCGCGTTCGCTAAAATGGCAGCGCCAAGCGGCAAACTGCGTTCATCGATATCGAAATACGGCGTATGCAAATCCCGCTCGATTCCGTCATCCAGCGAACAGCCGAGGAAAAACATTGCCCCCGGCAACTGCTGCGTGACATAAGCGAAGTCTTCGCCTCCCATGCCGAACGCCTGATGAATGAACTTTATAGATGGATCCGTTTTTTGGATAGCTTTTGTGATCTGTTCATTCACATGCCGATCATTGATTAACGCAGGCTCTCCCCGCTGGTAATGGAAGGAATAATCGCCGTCCAGATGTTTCGCGAGTGCGAATGCATCGCGGATTTCCATTTCGAGCAGATCACGCGTGCCGGCTGAATAGCTTCGCACAGTTCCTTCCACTTGAACTTCGTGCGGGATGATATTGCTGGCAGTTCCTGCATGGATTTTTCCGACACTGACGACTGCGGGTTCGAGTGCGGATACTTTCCGCGGCACGATGCCATGCAGCGCCTGTAAAACGAGGCCGAGCATCCAAGTCGGGTCGCTGCCGAGTTCTGGATAGGCACCATGCCCGCCGGTTCCATGAATCGACCCATGAAACACATCGACGTTCGCCATGCTGATGCCGTCATGCATTTGTACTGCACCGACTGGTAGCCATGGGCACATGTGAAGAGCAATCGCCAGCTCCACTTCGTCGTAAGCGCCCGCTTGCAACAGATACGGTGAGCCTGACATGGATTCGTCGTCAATCATTTCTTCTGCCGGCTGGAAAATGAACTTGACTATTCCGCCCAATGGCTTGTCCTGAAAGTAGTCCGCGAGAAGCGAAGCGGTGCCGAGCAGGATGGCGGCATGCGCATCGTGCCCGCAGGCGTGCATGATTCCTGTAGTTTTCGACCGGTAATCGCATGTATTCGCTTCGTCGATCGGTAAAGCATCGATATCCGCACGCAGTGCTATTACCGGGCCCTCGCCTTTTCCGAGGGTTGCGATTACGCTCGTCTCAAAGCCGATCCCCCGTTCGACGGTAATGCCATCGATAGTCGCCAAAACAGATGCGATAAAATCCGCCGTCTCGAATTCCTGGAAGCTCAGTTCCGGGAATTGATGCAGCTTCCGCCGCCATTCACTGAGTCGGCTGCTCATTTTTTCCGCTTTTGTCAGGAGTTCATCTTTGTTCTCCATGTTTACACCCGGCTTTCCGATTAGACGTTCATCACCGTTTCGACGTGCTGGAATGCCTGCTCAAAATCGTTGATGATGTCTTCGATTTCCTCGATGCCGCAAGAAACGCGGATCAAACCTTCTGGGATGCCCATAGCGGCGCGTTCTTCCGGTGTGCATTCCACATGGCTTGTCGTACGCGCCGGGCCGACAGTCGTCTCGACCGCCCCGAGATTTGCGGCACGATTCGCATATTGGAGTTTCGGCAGCAAATCACGCACAGTGTCGACGCCTCCTTTTACGGAAAAGCTCAGCATGCCGCCGAAGCCTTTCATTTGGCGTTTGGCGATATCATGGTTCGGATGCGTTTCGAGCCCTGGATAAAAGACGTCTTCGACGATGTCTTTCGTCTGCAAGTATTTGGCGAGCGCCATGGCGTTCTTGCTTTGTTCGCGGATGCGCAAATGCAAAGTCTTCATGCCGCGCAGTAGCAGGTAAGCGGCCATCGGGTCCATCGTCGCGCCGTTGATTTCGCGGTAATGATAAACCTGTTCGACTAGTTCATGCGATCCGACCAGTACACCGCCGAGTGCATCCGCATGCCCCCCGAGGAATTTGGTCGCGCTGTGGAGAACGAGATCGACGCCATCTTCAAGCGGATTCTGGTTAATCGGTGTGCCGAATGTGTTGTCGATAATGACCAGCGCCCCTACTTCATGACCTGCTTTTGCCATGCGTGCAATGTCCGTGATTTTGACAGTCGGGTTGGTCGGCGTTTCCAAATAGAGGATCTTGCAGCCCTTTTTGAGTTCCGCTTCAATTGCCTCATGATCACCGGTATCGACGAGTGCAACATCGATTTGCTGGCGTGGCAGGAATTCCGTGAAAATTTTATTCGTGCCGCCGTAAGTATCTTTGATCGAGACGATGCGGTCGCCAGGCACGAGGAAAGTCGCAAGCGTATTGCTGATGGCCGCCATACCGGTCGAAAAGCTCGTCGCTGCTTCAGCGCCTTCGAGCAATTTCACTTTGTCTTCGAAAGCCTGAACGGTCGGGTTCGTATTGCGCCCATAAATATGGCCTTTTTTCTTGCCGATCGCAACGTCGTACCAATCGTCCATATCGTCATACGTATAGGCGACGCTCAAGACGACCGGCACTTGCGATGCCCCGTGTGCCAAATAATCTTTTTCTCCGCCCCAGACTGCTTGTGTGGATTGATGAATTTTTTTGTTTGTCATGAACTCACTCCTCAATTTTTGAATGCCTTCTAGGCAATGTTGGTTTTTTATTTCAATCAATCAGGCGCCGCCTTGATAGCCGATCAAATGCCCTTTCGTGAACAAGCCTCTCGGCATATTCGCCAGCGTTTCACAGCCGGTTTCCGTCACGCGGAAGGTTTCGCTCACCTCAAATCCCGAATCATCGAACCACATCGCCGGAATCATATGGAAGGCCATGTTCGGCTCAAGTATCGTGCGGTCGCCCATCCGGATGCTTGCGGTATGCTCGCCCCAGTCGGGCGGGTAATTCAAGCCCACCGGATAGCCGATGCGTGCTTCTTTTTCAAAACCGTAACGGGCGATTGTTTTTGTCCAAGTGGCACAGATTTCTTCCAAGTATATGCCCGGCTTGATCATCGCCAGGCATTCGTTGATGCCTTCTGTCGTCACATCCGCAAGATGCTGAAGCTCTGCATCAGGCGTCCCGATAAACACGGTGCGTGCCAGCGGCGAATGATAACGTTTATAACAGCCCGACAATTCTAGCGTGACCGATTCTCCTTGTTTGTAGCGCTTGTCGGTCCACGTGAGGTGGGGAGCTGCCGTCCGTTCACCCGTCGGCAAAAGCGGCATGATCGATGGATAATCACCGCCGTGTTCTTTCGTGCCGCTCACTTGCACTTCAAGTATCCTCGCCGCGACGTCGCATTCACGGACACCTTCCCCAATCATTTCCATGCCTGCTGCCATCGCCTTTTCTGAAAAACGTGCCGCACGTTTCATGTAAGCGATTTCAGTATCGGATTTCACTAACCTTACCCAATTGACCAAGGAGGTGGCATCGTGAAAACGGGCATTCGGCAGCCCTTTTTGCAGGCTGGCGAAACATTTCGCGGTAAAGTAATAACTATCCATTTCAACACCGATCGAACGCCGGTCCTGGCCGATTTGCGTCAATATCTCCGCTACGAAATCCATCGGGTGGCGCAATTCCGTTTGGACATAGATTTCCGGATAAGCAATGATGTTGTCGTGATAAAGCCAAGTAGTGATCTTCGCTCCATTTGCATCCATAATGCGGCCAACCCATATTGGCTGATCTTCGTCTTCAATGACAATGAGCATCTGGTGTACATAGAATGACCAGGCATCATATCCAGATAAATAATTCATATTGGCAGGATCGGTGATGAGCAGCACTTCAATGCCTTTGTCTGCCATCCGCTGTTTCGTTTTTCTGATACGCCCCTGATACTCTGCAGTTCCAAACGACATGGGGAATCCCCTCCTTAGTTCACGATTTAAAAGTCGGAATAGTCAATCTTTTATTCTTGTGCTCAGTATACCTGCCAGGCTTCTTTTAATTCATCCGTCATAGTGTATGAAAATGCGTGCAGCGCTTTAGTCAATTTTTCCACACAAAAAAGCCTTCTTGACTTAGAAGGCTTTCATTCAAGCATCATTCGGTTCAGTGGCCCGGATGCGATAGGTGCGGACGCATAATTCCAATAGAAACAAATCGTCTGGATCGACAAGCGACAATCCGGTCAATGACTCGATTTTACGCAAACGGTAGAGTAGCGATTGCCTGTGTAAATTCAAGGCGCGCGCCGTTTGGCTGACATTTCCCTGGTAATGGTTATAGGCTGAGAAAGTGCCGATCAGGTCCATTTGCCGCTGCTGGTCATACTCGACGAGCGGCTGGATCGTCGACAGGATGATGTCTTTCATCCCTTCGGTTTTTGCCAATTGCAAGAGCAGGCGATCCGCACGGGTATCGCGGTAATCCATGCGATGTCCCGGCCCTTTTTTCATGCGACCGATCTCAAGTGCCGCTTTCGCATGCTGGAAACTGCTGCTGAACCCTTTGAATCCTTCCGCATGATCGCCTATGCCCCAAGACAAAACGACTTCCGGCAATAAATTCCCTAGCCGCCGTTCGATCAAATCGAGGAAATTGATTTGGTTTTCCTGCCCGCTTTCAAGCGGCTTTTCCAGGAAGATGATCAAATATCCGTCGGCATAACCTGTCATCAGTGTACGTTTCATAGCATGCGCTGCGTAGTGGATTTCTTCTTCAATATAGGCAACCATGCTTTTCGACCACTCTGTATACGAACTGCGGTCGGGTTCTCGGCGTTCGAATAATTCACGGAAATTCTCCGGGCTTCCGGCCAGGCCAATGTATGGAAGCTCCAGGTCATAGCCGAGTGCACGCGCCCGGGAAGCCGCCTGCTCTTTGGTCGTAAACTCCCCATTTGCCAACTCGCGGACGAAATCCATCCGAAGTGCCGCTTTTGTCTCTTCCACTGCGTTTTGCCTAGAACGCCATAAGGAAATCGTCGTTGCGGCATGTTCCAGCACATGAACCGAAAAGACATCGAGACGCCCATCCCCTGCATTTTCCGGCAGTTCGACGAATATATAGCCCTGAGCTTCCTCAGATACTTGAAGCACCGGTACTTGGACGATTTTTCGCCCGCCCATTTCTCCGCTGCGGAATTTCTGGATCATCGGGTCGCGGTTTCCTTTTGGAGTTTCCTGGCGAATCGGGAAAACCCCTTTGCCGACCTGCTGTTCCCACGCTTCCAGTTTGGTGCGCGAAAAACCGGCAGCTGCTTGCACTGCCCCGTATGCATCCGTAATGAGCAGCGCACTGTCGAGCTCGCGGCGGATATAGGCAGCGATTTTCTCCAATTCCGCATCCGCCAGAATCAATTTCAATAAATCCTGCTGCACTTGTTCCGAACGTTGCCGCTCTTGACGGTGCAGATCGTTTAAATCGATCATCACTTCTTCGATGACCGTTGAGAAGCGCAGCTCCCACGGCAGTTCAATGAGCAGGAATGCCTGCTCTTCGGCCATTTCTGCAATCTCTTTGGGAATTTCAAAAACGTGCCGCCCCATCGCGATCATGAGGGCGGCTGCCCCAGAATCGATGATGTCCTGGACAAATCCGCGAAATGTCTCCAACTCATTTTTACATCCCATCGCAGTCGTCAATACCAGCTCATTGCGGCGTACGAAATTCTCCACCGGCATTTCCATGACCGACACCCAGTGCACAGGCTGCGAATGTGCATATTCTTTGGCTGTACGGACGACCGCCCCTTCCAACAATTCATAATCCAAGACATCTTGCACGGTCAGTTGCATATGATCCCCTCCGCGCTACATTGGTTTCTGCCAGTATAGCAAAAACAAACCTTCCGAAAAAGTAAGTGTCCGAATAATCAGAACTAATTATAAATGAAAAGGATTTTTCCATTCCATCAATAAAGCATAATCATGGGACTCTTCATCATCTAAATATCCCGGAACTAGGGTCACCGGCATGCGGCCGCAACTGAGCAAGAAGCTGATGACTGGATCCCTCAGCTCACCCGCCAGCACATTTTCTATGTATTGTTCAGCGGACAGTTCGTGCGCGTAACGATGATACCCTGGCATGCGCCCCCCGCCCACGAGACGCTCGAGCCCGTCCGCAACGACCCGCTCATACATCGCTTCCATCAATAACTTGCCAAGTTTCAGTTTGCGGAATTTCGGCTTGATGCCGATGTCGACAACATACAGCGATTCACCGTCTGGGTCATGCGTTCCGATCGATCCCGAATCAGTCACTTGTTCCCATGTATGTAAAGGACGATTGGGATCGAATTTCGTGAGCATCCCTGTCATGGACCCTGCGATTTCGCCATCGATCTCTACACAGATTGCGCCTTCAGGATAAAAGGCGATATGGTTTCCAAGTTGTCGCTCGTTCCATAACAAATCGGGAGGGAACGGCGGCGGAAAACTTTCACGCTGGACTTCGATCAAGCCAGAAAAGTCTTCTTCTGTGTAGGTCCTGATAGTCGCTAAAACCGGAGGCCCATCCTTGAAAACGTATTGCTGTTTTTTATACATTGTGTCGCCGCCTTTCTTTTTGATTAGTTTACCCTAAGAGAGTGCATATACACAGTAGTAGGGATGAGAGGAATGAGGCGAGTCTGAGGTTAATGGCTTTGGAAACTTAAAATTCGCTAAAAAGAAAAGCTTGCCGAATTGGCAAGCTTTCCTGTTGTTCTATTATACTGGCGGCAATACCTGTGGTCCGTTGATTGTCACGTTTCCATCAGCATTTTCTGCTTGTGTTACGATTTGAGGCAATCCAGCCGACAAAGTCAAGATTAGCGCTAAGGTTGCACCAACCAATAATTTTTTCTTTTCCATGTTATTCACCGTCACTTTCCAGAAATTGAGTTTGATAGTAATAGGCTTTCTGCCAATCTTGCTGCTCTTTGTAATAAGCCGCAAGCTCTTCAGAAAGATGTTTGGTGTCTTTTATATAACCATATTTTTTGAAAAATGGAAACATTTTATCTTCTTTATAGTTCAAAAGTTCTTGTTGGGAAAATTCTCGTTTCCCGTAGTAATCACTGTATAACTTAAAGTATTCTTCATCTTTCGGGGTCCCGGGCATACGCAATTGTTCGATCAGGCCAACTGTTTCTTCTTCACTTACGCCTTTTAGTTCCAGCAGATTGACGATGACCGCTTTGTGTATATAGCTTCCTGGCTGCAACACATCTTTGAGCTCCGAAAACAGCTCGAATGCTTGGCTGTCTTGCTTCTGGCTCTTCATTAATTCCGCATAATTGTAAAGAACCGATTGATACAATTCATGCTGATGGGTCAAATGGGCGTTGCGTTTTACCACTTCATATAAGCTTGCGGCTTGAGTGCTTAGATTGCGCCTTGTGTAATTAATCGCGAGCAGCAATTGCGCATGCAGCAGACGGATATAATTGTGGTGCATCTCGTAAGAACGCACTGCCCGCTCCGCAAAATATGCAGAAAGCTCCAGACGGTCATGTACTATTAAAATTCTTGCTTTTTGATAATAAAATTCTCCTTCCAGTTTTTGCGGAATGCTTTGAAGCCCTTGATCCAACCTGTACATCAAGTCCATTGCTTCTTTTTGCTGGCCTAAAGTAGTGAAATAGAGCGCCTGAAAAAATCGGCTCATCCATAACTCGGGTGCTGTAAAAGAAGCTTTCAGCTTTTCAAGCAGCTTTTGCTGTGCTGACGCTTTGTCCATCTGCAAATCCAGGACATAATAGCGGAATTTATACAATTCGTATTGATTCACCAGGTCGGTTGATTGCAGGTAATCGTCCTCATCCAAAAGCTCTTCATAGATTTTATGCAAATTGTCGAGATCGTAATGAAGTGCGCAATCGATAAAACGCCCCAATTGCTGTTCAAGCCGCTTCTGGTGTTCCAGTTCTTTTTTCAATTGCACGCCCATTTTCAAAAGCAGCGCTTCGTAAGTTTCTTCGTGCGGCGTATAGGTATTGGATTCGATTTTGCTCAAATGCGATACGGAACAGATGCCATCAGCAAGCTGTGACTGTGTGAGATTATGCTTGAGCCGATAATATTTAATCACAGAACCGATGTTCATAAACTCACCTTTCTTTGTCAGAATATATAAATATTAACACAAAAAAACAAGCCTGGCTGTTACAGCCGGGCTTGTTTTCAGGCGAACTCTTATGGCAGGCGGTAGAATCCGAATCCAGAAGCGGAGTCGTCTCCAGATCCTGCATAATAGCCGGATAGAATGTCGTTGTTCGCTGCGCGGTTTTGAAGGTCGCCGCGGACTTGCGTGTGAGTTGCAGATGGGTTTGCTGCCCAGATTTTAGCTGCAAGGCCGGCTGCATGTGGAGATGCCATCGATGTCCCACTGATTGTTGCATAGCCTCCGTCATACCAAGCGGAGTAAATGCTTGCGCCTGGAGCCGATACTTCTACATCATATTTCCCGATGGAATAATCGCCAGCATATTGGCTGTATCCGCGTGAAGAGAAATCCGCTACGCGGTACGTGCCATTTTGCTGCACATTCTCAAGAGCTGCTACCGCTACGGCATTTTGCAATGCACCCGGGAAGCCGATCGATCCTTGGTACGGGCCTTCATTGCCTGCTGCTGCAATGACAAGCACGCCTTTACCGTATGCGTAGTTGACCGCATTCGTGATCAAGCTGCTTTCTGCTGAAGAGCCAAGAGACATATTGATAACCGTCTTCTGGTTCAAGGCTGAAGCCTGGTCGGCTACGTGACGGATGGCCGTTGCGATATCATCGGCAGAACCGGATCCGTCATCGCCAAGCACTTTGTATCCCCAAAGGTCCGCTTGCGGCGCTACGCCGTACAAGCCGCCATTGCCGTTCGCAAGTGCTGAGCCGGCTACGTGCGTCCCGTGCCCTTGACGGTCCGTGCAAGAACCGTTGCGGATGCTGGTTCCGATAGTGAAGTCTTTACATTGTTCAACGTTCGCTGCAAGATCCGGGTGGCTAGTGTTGACGCCTGTGTCCAGGACTGCAATGTTGACGCCTGACCCGCCGCTTGTTTTCGTGATGGAACTGTTATTATAGATTGCTTTAATGCCCCAAGGAGTGGACTGGGATGCAGCCATTGCTTGATAGCGCGCTTGTGGTTCAAGTGTTGTCGTTTCCACTGCATATTCAGGCACTTTTTCAATCGTTACATTTTTGTTTTTCTTCAAGGCTTCGAATTGCTTTTCAGTCATATCGGTTGTGAAGCCTTCGCTATTGAAATCCCAGTGGACGCCGTATTGGTCTTTCGCTTTTTCAAGGTCGTTTTTCCCTGGCATATCCACGAGCACACGGATCGTCTCATTTGCGTTCGCTTTTTGTGCGTCTGGAGCTTCATTTGCTGAAACCCCCATTGCTGGTACTAGCATAGTCGCTGCCAGCATGGCTGTCGTAATGAATTTTGCTGATTTTTTCATCTTTCGAATCCCCTTTTCCGAATAGATTTGTATGGCCCTGTGCAGCAAGCGGCGTCCCGCCTGTTGTCCTGCGGCTGTTGCCATGCTTTAAATCTAGCAGAGAAAAACGAATTGTGTAATTGGGAAAATCCTTGCCCAGGAAAGCTCCTTATAACCAAAACATAACTTTATACCCACAACTATATTCCTTCAAATGAGGAAAATGAGAACATTAAAAAAAGCCGCTCGATGCGGCTTTTAATTCAATAAATAGACACGCGCTTCGTACGGCTGCAGTTTGCCATCGACATAGCTGTCGTAATTCGACAACAACAATTCCCCGTCGACCGGGTTCCACCAAGAACATGTATCATCATCGAGGTGGGAAATGATCAAATAACGCGCTTCCCCGTATTCACGTGTATAGGCATAAACATACGGACATTCCAGATACGTCAGATGCGTGCTGCCGTAAACCAACGCTTCGTGGTCTTTTCGCAGTTTCAGCATCTTTTTATAGAAAGACAGGACCGATTGGGGATCTTGCTGCTGTGCTTTTACATTGAGCCAATTGAAATTTGGGTTTAGCGGAATCCACGGTGTGCCGCCTGTAAAGCCGGCGTTTGCGCCAAAATTCCATTGCATCGGCGTCCTTGCGTGGTCGCGGCTGATTTTCTTGATGGTCTTCATTAAATCTTTGTGAGGGACCCCTTTTTGGCGGTTATAGCGATACATATTCTTCGTCTCGATATCGCGGTACATATTGATGTCATCGAACGGCGCATTGGTCATGCCGATTTCCTGCCCTTGGTAAATGAACGGCGTGCCTTGCATGAAAAAGTACATGCAGCCTAGCGCGGTCGCACTTTCCCGCCAATGCTCCCGATCGTTGCCCCAGGTTGAAACCGTGCGCGGGCGGTCGTGGTTTTCCAAGTACAAGGAATTCCAGGCAATCCCTTGCGCACTGCGCTGCCAGCGATCAAGGACGATCCTCAAATCGTCGACGTCGACACCCGCGCTTTCTTCATCCCACGCTTCTTCGTGCGCTTCCAAATGGAAGATCATATTGAATTTACCTTCTTCTTCGCTGATCCATTCGCTGATTTCATGCGCCCTGACGCTGTTCGCCTCACCGACGGTCACGACATCATAACGGTCAAAGGTTTCACGCCGCAATTCTGCCAACAGCTCCTGAATTCCTTGGACATTCGTCATCTTCTCCCAGGCCGGCACATAATTCAGCCCCTCCGGATTCGGCATGTCCGTATACTCTTTTTTCAAATGATTGATGGCGTCTACGCGGAAACCGTCAATTCCCTTATCGAGCCACCAGAGGATCATATCGTAAATCGCCCGCCGTAATTCCGGGTTTTCCCAATTCAAGTCGACTTGGCTCTTGGAAAACAAATGAAAATAATATTGTCTTGTTTTCGGGTCATAGGTCCAAGCCGGCCCGCCAAATATGCTTTCCCAATTCGTCGGATGATCGCGCCAGACGTACCAATCGCGTTTGGGGCTGTCTTTCGACGATTTTGATTCCAGAAACCACGGATGCTGGTCGCTTGTATGATTCAATACCAGATCCATCATGATTTTCATGCCGCGGGAATGGATGTCCTCAAGCAAACGGTCAAAATCATCCATCGTCCCCATTTCATCCATAATCGCTTGATAATCGCTGACGTCATACCCGTTGTCGACATTCGGTGATTTATAGACGGGGCATAGCCAAATCATGTCGACACCGAGTTCCTGCAGATAATCGAGCTTTGCCCGGATGCCGTTCAGGTCCCCCAACCCGTCGCCGTTCGTATCGAAAAAACTGCGCGGGTAAATTTGATAGACTACCGCTTCTTTCCACCATGTTTTTTCAAGCTCATCCCCCTCTTCCTGCTGCTGCGGAATTGATGTGCTCATATTAACTGCTGGCAACCGTTGTTTTTTATATACTATACGCCTTTTCCCAAGAAAGTCCTCTTTGCCTGCATAATAAAAACCGCCCGCAGCATGCGGACGGTTTCGGTCAATTATTCAAGTAATACTGTTCCATGGCATTAGCCGAAAAGCCTGCAACGTAATCGCTGCCGCCATCGTCTTCGATCGATTCAATCATCATTGCCAAAATGAAGTCCTGCTGTTCAGCGTGATAGGAAACAAAGAACCCGTTTTCTTGCCCATCTTCACCGAGAGCACCTTTCAATTCAGCTGTGCCGGTTTTTCCGGCAATCGGAACAGCGTCAATATCGGCCGATTTGGCATAGCCGTCCGTAACGACATTGCGGAGGTTTTCTTGAAGCACAGCTGCATTGCCTTCACTGATCAAGCCTTCTTTCCATACTTGTCCAGCTTCTTCGCTGGCGTAAAGCGTCGGCTCATAAATCGTGCCGCCGTTCAGGAACGGCTCGTAAACCGAAGCGAGATGGAGGATATTGGCGAGCATCTGCCCTTGGCCGAACGACGTGTCCGCGAGTTGCCCTTCGGATCCGAGAGTGCCATCATTGGAAATCTGTGAACTCTCCAACTCGATGGCGAACGGCAATTCCTCCCCGAATCCATAGGCAGTCAGGCCGTCAATAAATGTTTCCGTCCCCATCTCAAGCGCCTGCCTCGCGAAATAGATATTATCCGAGTAGACAAGCGCCTTGTTCAAATCAATCGGATTTGGCGCTTCCGGATGCAAACGTGATACGCGGTACGATCCCCACGAGCTGTCTTTTTGCCATGTCTGGCCGTTGATTTCGAGCCCTTGCTGCGGATCGAGCGTTCCTGCTTCCATGCCGATGGCCGCTGTCACCGGTTTAATGGTCGACCCCGGGGCATAACTTGCGGCAAAACGCGTGAACAGCGGATTCAATGGATCTTCCGACAATTCCGTGTAACGTTCGCCGCTGATGCCTGCAATGAATTCATTCGGATCAAATCCCGGAGAGCTGATGAGCGCCAAAGTTTCGCCGTTTTCAGGCGAAACCGCAGCAGCGCTTCCCGGTTCCCCTTGCATCGAATCATAGACGGCCGTCTGCAATTCAGCGTCGATGGTCACTTCGACGTCTTCTCCAGCTGTCGGCTCCTGTTCAGCGAGGACGATATCTTCCGCCCCTTCTTCCTGTTTTTGGATCAGGATGCGTGCACCGCTCTCGCCGCGCAGCTGTTCTTCGAGACGGCGTTCAAGGCCTTGGCGGCCAATCAAGTCGTTCGCCCCGTAGCCTTGGCCTTTTAATTCTTCCAATTGCTCTGCCGTAATCGAGCCGATATAGCCGGTCAAGTGGCCGAATGCTTCGCCGTAAGGATATTCGCGCATCGCCGTTTCCTGATAAGTGACGACATCGCTCGCTTCCACGTCAGCGATCAATTGTTCCGCTGATTTCGACGCTTTTGTCAGCGGCACGAATTGATCCGGCTGAACCCAACTTTGGTTCAGGCTTTCTTCAACCGATTCCACCGTCAACCCAAGAAGTTCAGCAGCCTCAGCTATATCGCTGTCTCCTTCCAGCCGGTCCGGCACCACGCCAAGATTATAGCCGGTGCCATTGATAGCCAAGCCGCGCCCTTCACGGTCCACAATCTCCCCGCGTTCAGCGGCTTCTGTCCGCACTGCGACTTCATCGCCTTCTTCAAGATTCTTGAAGATCAATGACGGGTCCCATTCGACAAACCAGTTCTCTCCACTTTCCTGCTCTTCGTGTATCAGCGAAACCGTTTGGTCGAATTCAACCGGGCCGGCAAGCGTCTCCATCGTGATAGTAAGCGGAAACTCGGCCGGCTCCGCTTCGTCCCATTCCGCATCTTCCTGAGCGGCGGTATAGCTGACTTCAAGGTTTTCGATGCCGAGGTCCTCAATCAATTGCTGCTGCCGCTCATCGAACGCTTCTTGGGGAAACGCTTCTTTCGAGCCTTGCGTCAAATAGTCTTCATACATCGCAGTGAACTCCTGCTCATTCCAATGGCCGACGTATTCATCCAATCGATCTTCCGGTGTCGGCTGCGGTTGGCATCCTGCCATGGCGAGTACCCCTGTACCCGCTGCTATTGCTATGTATCGTTTCATTTCGATGACCTCCTGTAGCTTTCTAGCTAACGCTCTTGCATTGCCCCAAATCTCCCTTAATAAAGCGGAAAATTAACAGGACGCAAAAAAATAGCCAGTCTGACTTCATTAACTACGTGAAACACCCAAGCTAATTGAAGTTTCTTTTTATTTTACCAATAAGTGGCACCGAAGCAAACCCGATTCACTCGATTTCAAAGCTTTTCAGTTTTTCTTGCTGGATATGCTTTCATTTCCTCCACTATGGTAAAATCAGTAATCATAGAATAGGAGGATGCTTATGATCAACTTAACATATTCACAAGCGATCGAGTCTGCAGTAGATCTCAAAATGAAAACACGTTTGCAGCAAATCCAGGAGGATCTGTATGCAAAAAAAGGAGCTGGCTCCGATTTCCTCGGCTGGCTTGACTGGCCATCTTCATTGCCTGAGGATTTCCTGGCAAAAATCGAAGATACTGCCAAAGCGATCCGCGAAAAGGCTGACGTTTTGGTCGTTATCGGAATCGGCGGTTCCTATCTAGGGTCAAAAGCCGTCCTTTCTGCGCTGTCGCCTTATTTCCAGAAAGACGAGCAATTGGAAGTGCTGTTTGCGGGACATCAAGTGAGCGGTGAATACTTGAAGCAATTGCTTGAACACTTAGAAGGCAAGGAAGTCGTCGTCAACGTCATCTCGAAATCCGGCAAAACGACAGAGCCAGCTATCGCGTTCCGTTTCCTGCGCGACTATATGGAAAAACGCTACGGCGACGGTGCGGCCGAACGCATCATCGTGACGACCGACGCTGAAAAAGGGGCACTTCGCCAATTAGCGGAAACAAAAGGCTATCAACGCTTTATCGTGCCGGATGATGTCGGCGGGCGCTACTCCGTCTTCACAGCAGTTGGGCTGTTGCCGATTGCTGCTGCCGGGCATTCAATCCGTAAGCTGTTGGACGGTGCAAAAGAAGCGGAAACAACTTACCGGGATGCTGGCCCTGACCATAACCCCGCAATGCAATACGCGGCGATCCGCCATCACCTGTATGTCCAAGGTTATACGACAGAAGTGAACGCCATCTTCGAGCCGAAGCTGTCGTTCGTCCAGGAATGGTGGAAACAATTATTCGGTGAAAGTGAAGGAAAAGAAGGAAAAGGCATCTTCCCGGCATCGGTCGTCTTCACGACGGACTTGCACTCACTTGGCCAATTCATCCAAGACGGGCAGCGCAACTTGTTCGAAACCTTCCTGCTGGTAAAAGAAGCACAGGAAGACCTGGAGATTTTCGAAACACCTGAAGACGGCGACGAATTGAATTACATTGCCGGCTTGTCCTTGCAGGAATTCAACCATATTGCCCATAAAGGCACATCGAACGCCCATTTGTCCGGCGGTGTTCCGCAATTGAGCTTGACCGTGGACCGCATTGACGAATCCCAAATCGGCCATTTGCTGTATTTCTACATGCTGAGCTGCGCGTATAGCGCTTATCTTCTTGGCATCAACCCGTTCGACCAACCGGGCGTCGAAGAATATAAGAACAATATCTTCAAGCTGTTAAAAAAACCAGGATTCTAAAAAAAAACGCTTTTCCCGACCAGCCTTCTGGCCAATCGGGAAAAGCGTTTTTCAATAGTTAACTGGATCTTCGTGTTGTATAGTTAAGCTAGCTTATATACCCGTGCTTCATACGGTTTTAATTGATGCAAGTCACGGTCCTCGTAATTGGCGAGCAACAGTTCTGCGCCTTCTGGTTCCAGCCAAGTGCATGTCGTGCTTCCTAGGTTCGAAAGGATGAGCACTTGTTCTTCACCTTGCGTACGTGTATAAGCGTACACATCCTCGCAATCGGTTTCGGCCAAATCGTAGCTGCCATAAACCAATACGTCCATGTTTTTGCGCAAGAAAATCATTTGTTTATAAAATGACAACACCGATGCCGGATCTTGCATCTGGCTCTCGACATTGAGCCATTCGAAATTCGGATTCATCTGCAGCCACGGAGAGCCTGTCGTGAATCCGGCATTGTCCTCCCCATTCCATTGCATCGGCGTGCGGGAATGGTCGCGGCTTGTCGATTTCAACAAAGTCATGATTGCATCGTGTTCCATGCCTTCCGCCAAGTTATAGAAATACAAATTATGCGTATGGACGTCGTCATAATGATGGATTTCCTCGAACGGCGCATTGGTCATGCCGATTTCCTGGCCCTGATAGATGAACGGCGTGCCTTGCATGAAGAAATACATGCAAGCGAGCGCTGTTGCACTTTCACGCCAGTATTCGCTGTCATTGCCCCAAGTCGAGACGACGCGCGGCTTGTCGTGGTTTTCGATGAACAACGCATTCCAGCCAACGCCGTCGACCGCTTTCTGCCAGCGCGTCAAGACGGTTTTCAAGTCATTGACGTTTATCCCTTGTTTGACATCGCTGTCCCAAAGCGTCAAATCTTCGAATTGGAACACCATATCGAATTTGCCGTCTTCTTCGCTGATCCATTCGTCGATATCTTCCGCATAAACGCCATTCGCTTCCCCGACCGTCATGATGTCGTATTTTGCAAAGGTCTCATCGCGAAGTTCCGCAAGCAACGGCTGAATGCCGTCAACATTCATCATTTTTTCCCATGCCGGCACCCATGGCTTGTCCTCTTCGATCGGCAAATCCGTAAAATCTTTTTTGATGTGGCTGATGGCATCGACACGGAACCCATCAATGCCTTTATCGAGCCACCAATTGACCATTTTATAGAGCTCTTGACGCACTTCTGGATTTTCCCAGTTTAAATCAGGCTGCTTTTTCGAGAAGATATGCAGATAGTATTGCCCCGTCTTCTCATCAAGTTCCCATGCCGGGCCGCCAAAAATGCTCTCCCAGTTGGTCGGGCGGTCACGCCAAACATACCAATCGCGTTTCGGGTTATCGAGCGACGAGCGCGATTCCAAAAACCATGGATGTTCATCGCTCGTATGGTTGATAACCAGGTCGATGATCAATTTCATGCCGCGCGCGTGTACTTCTTCGAGCAAACGGTCGAAATCCGCCATCGTTCCAAGTTCATCCATGATCTCCTGGTAATCGCTGATGTCATAGCCATTATCGTCATTCGGCGATTTATACATCGGGCAGATCCAGATGACATCAATCCCCAGTTCCTTCAAATAATCCAGTTTTTCCGTGACACCGTTGATATCCCCGATGCCGTCTCCATTCGAGTCATTGAAGCTGCGTGGGTAGACCTGATACGCCACTGCTTCTTTCCACCATGTTTTGTTCATAATCGTTTCCTTTCAAAGACTTTGACAAGATCCTCTTTCGATCAATGTTGCCGGAACGATGATGTTCCGGGGAGGTGCATTGTCATCGTTTATTTTTTCCAATACCAGATTCGCCGCTTCCATTCCAAGGTCAAAAATCGAAATATCCACCGTGCTGAGCGGGGGCTTTAAATGGCTCGACAAAGTATGGTTGTTAAACCCGACAATCGACACATCGGCCGGTACAGCAATATTCAAATCTTCCAAATAACTGATCACTTCATAGGCGACCAGGTCATCGTGCGTGACGATGGCTGTAGGCGGATTTTTCTGTTCCATTAAATTGCGGATCGCCTGCTGCTCGTGGCCTTCCATCTTTTCCTGTGTAACCACATAATCCGAAGTGAACGGAATCCCTGCTTCATCCAGCGCTTGCCGGTAACCGCTCAAGCGGTCCGCAGACACGATGAAATCGGATGCCCCGCCGACGAATGAAATGTCCCGGTGGCCGAGTGAAATCAAATGGCCCACCACTTCTTTCGCAATGGCGACATTATCATTGTCAACATAGGAAATGGCATCCGGGCGCGTGTAAGGACGGCCAACCACTGAAAACGGAATGCCATTTGCGAGCAGGTAATCCATGACTTTATCATCGATTTTCGAATACAGCAAGATAATGCCGTCAACACGCTTGCCTTGTGTCATCGCCACGACTTCTTCGTAGATTTCCTGCTCAGTCGCACTGGTCGATAAATACAGGCCATACTGGCTGTGGTGGGCACTGACAGAAATGCCGCGCAACACTTCCGGGAAGAATGGATTCTGGAAAGCAAGCGTCGTGGAATTTTCCATGATGACGCCGATCGCTTTGCTTTTTTTCGCTACCAAATTGCGTGCCTGGAAATTCGGGTAATAGCCGAGCTCTTCCATGGCTTTTCGCACTTTGCGCTTTGTTTTCGGGGTGATCTTCGGATGATCCGCAATAACCCTAGAAACTGTCGCCGGCGAAACTTCCGCCAGTTTCGCGACATCTTTAATTGTAATTGCCATTGCGATTGCCCCCTTATTTTACAGCGCCATCCGAGACACCTTTGATGATCGAGCGCTGCGCAAAGAAATAGAAGATAATGACCGGAATGATCGCCAGCGTAAGTCCCGCAAGCGCCAAATGCCATTGCTTCGTATATTCGCCGAAGAAGAAGAACATCTTCAACGGAATCGTTTCACTGCCCGTCGTATTGATGACCAGCGACGGCAACAGGTAATCGTTCCAGATCCAGATGATATTGAGTATGGCGACCGTGACAGTGATCGGCTTGAGGATCGGGAAAATGATATGCCAAAACACTTGCCAACGGTTCGCCCCGTCGATTTTCGCCGCTTCATCGAGCGATTTCGGGACATTATTCAAAGCACCATGATACAGGAAAATCGACAGGCTCGCACCGAAACCGATATACATGAAAATCAGTCCGCCGCGGTTCAGCATATCGAATTGGCCGAATACCGTGACGAGCGGAATCATCACCGATTGAAACGGGATGAGCATCGCCGAGACAAACAGGAAAAACAAGAATGTGGATATCTTGCTTTTCGCTCGCGACAACGCATAAGCAGCCATCGCCGAGAACAAGACGATGAGCACGACGCTGACAACGGTGATCAATAAAGAATTGAACAAAGTTCTGAGAAAGTCGAGTTCCTGAAATGCCACGATGTAGTTATCGAAGCTCCACGCTTCCGGAGGGCTCGTCGTGTCGAGGAAAATTTCCTTTTTTGATTTGAAGGAATTGACGAACATTAAGTAAAAAGGCAATAGCCATAGAATCGCCAGTGCGACGCCGAGCACTTCAACTTTTATATTCCAGCGGTTGCGCATTACATTTCGACCTCCCGGCGTTTATTGATATACACTTGAACGAGTGCAATAATAGCGACGATCAGGAAGAAGATGATCGCTTTTGCCTGAGCATAGGCGAAGGCATTTTGCACAAACGCTGTCTTGAAAATTTCCATGGCGACCATTTCCGTCGAATTGTACGGGCCGCCCGCTGTCAGCGATAAGTTCTGGTCGTACAGCTTGAATGTATTTGATAAAGTCAAGAACATACTGACTGTGAACGCCGGGGCAACAAGCGGAAAGATGATGTAGCGGAAGCGCTGTACGGTCGATGCGCCGTCAATTTCAGCCGCTTCGATCAACTCTTTCGGCAAGCCTTCCAAATAAGCGATGTAGATGACCATGATATAGCCGGCCATCTGCCAGCTCATCAGTATGACCAAGCCCCAGAACCCAGTTTCGGTTGTCGACAGCCATGCCTGCAAGCTTTCCATCCCTACTGCCTCCCCGACACTGGCAAACACTTTCAGGAAAATGAACTGCCAGATAAACCCGAGGATCAAACCGCCGATTAAGTTCGGCATGAAAAAAGTCGTACGCAGCAAGCTACTCGTCTTGATTTTTGATGTGACGATCAACGCGAGTGAAAGCCCGATGAAATTGATCAAAATGACGGACACAACCGAGAACTTCGTCGTGAACCATAGCGAATCGAGGAAACGCTCATCCGTGAACAAATTCAGGTAATTCTGGAACCCGACGAATTCGCCGGTTTGAATACCGTTCCACGCTGTAAATGAATAGAAAAGCCCGAGCAGCATCGGCACAACGACGACTAGTGCCAACGCCAACAATACAGGCGCTAAAAATAACCAATAGGAAAGATCCCGTGTACGCATAGTTTAGCCTCTCTTTCTAGTTAAGCCCCGAAACAAAACAAAGCAGCACAATGGCTGCTCTGGTTTGATGGACAAATTACTCTCCGCGGCTCGTTTCCCATGCCGCTTTCGCTGAATCGACCACTTCGTCCCAGCTCGCTTCATCGCTCAAGTATTTCTGGATGCCAGCGCCGAGTTCATCTTCACCCCATCCAGTCGGATAGCCCATGAAGACCCAGCCAATTGTTTCGCCGGCTTCTGAAGCGTCGTAAATCGCTTTGGACATTGGATCCGTAATTTTCGATGTGTCATAACCTTCGTATGCCGGGATAAATTTAAAGTCTTCCAAAACAGCTGTTTTTCCAGTATCGGACGTGTAGAGCCAATCGAGGAAATCTTTTGCTGCCGTTACGACTTCTTCATCTTGGTTCGAGTTGACGCCCCAATACATCGGCACGCCGACCGGCAAGCCGCCGTCTTCCAAGCCTTCAACCGGGATCGGCATCATGCCGACGCCTGAATCCGCGAGTTCCTGGTCAATTCCTGCAATCGAACCGTAAACCCAATTACCTTGCTGGATGATCGCCACGCGCTCAAGTGAAAATAGCTCTTCTACTTGCTGTGAATAATCCAGGCTCACAGTTGGCTGTTTGGAATACTCGTTTTGCAAATCAAGGATTTTCTTGAATCCTTCGCCGTATTCGAATTCCACTGTATCTGCATCGTATGCCGTCAAGACGTTATTATCGAATTCAGGCGCGAGGAAAGTGTTCGACAAATGAAGCCCTGTGACCCATGTTTCTTTTCCTGGCAATGCAAAGACAGATTCAAGGCCGAGTTCGTCTTTTTTCGAATCAAGCGTCTTCACGGCTTCTTCCAAGCTTGCATAATCCGTAATCGAGGCCGCATCGATTCCCGCTTCTTCGAACAAGCGCGTATTGTAGATAAATCCGTAGCCTTCCTGGTTGTACGGCAAACCGAGCACTTCCGATTCGACTGTCACCCCGTCCAATGTGCCTTCAAGCGCTGCATCTGCGGCGCCTGTATCGGACAAGTCAGTCAAGTTGTCTTTCCAGTCCGCTACATCTTGTGGCCCGCCAATGTTAAAAATAGCCGGCTCATTGCCTGAAGCAAAACGGGAACGAAGCGCAGCGCCGTAATCTTCCCCGCCGCCGACTGTCGTGATTTCGATATTGACGTCAGGATTTTCTTCTTCGTATTGTGCGACGACATCTTCGAACTGGTCTTTGAACTCCACTTTAAACTGGAAGATATCGACTGTTACTTGCTCCCCGCCGCCTTCTGCCGTTGAGCCTTCATCCCCTGAACTGCATGCTGCAAGCGCCCCCGCAGACAGTAAAACAGATGCCAATAACCCCTTGCTGAACTTTAATTCCTTCACTTGAACTCCCCCTTTGAGTTGTTGTGCAAACGATTGCACGATAGAGCAGAAAAAAATGGAAACTCCTTGGTAAGCGTTTCCAACTAATAATTATTAACAGATTATCACAATGAAAACGTTTGCACAATCTATTTTTAAAATATTTCAATTGTTTTTATGTTGTGCAGGCAATCTATAAACAACCGGCACCCTTCACGGCCTGCGCCAGCCTTTTCACTCGGGCATGGCACAGGCTTCAGGACCTTTGAACTCTTATCTTTATTTATCCAAAACGAGCAGCGCTGCCCCAAGCATGCCGGCATCGTTTTCGAATTGTGCCACTTCCACCGGTAATGGATTCAATAGCACTTCCCCCAATTGGCGCTTTAGTTCACCCATCCATGCAGAGGCCGATTCCGATACACCACCGCCAATGATGAGCATGTCCATATCGAAGATCGCCTGTAAGCTGCTGATGTAGATTGCCAAGTCCTCGGTGAAGTCAATGACCAGCTTTTGCGCTTGGGCATCTGTTTCAGCCAGTTCGAATAATTCGGGCGGCGTCACCGAAAGCCCCGCTTCCTTGATACGGCGTACAAGGGCCGTACCCGACAGGTATTGCTCTGCACAGCCAAGACGGCCGCAAGCGCAGCGTGAACCGTTCGGATACAAGATCATATGGCCCAGTTCTGCAGCCCCGCCGTGCGGGCCGCCGCTCAACAGCTTGCCATCCCAGATGATGCCGCCGCCAAGCCCCGTGCCGAGCGTGATGCAGACGACGCGCCCGAGCCCTGTTGCGGCGCCGAATTTCGCTTCAGCGAGCGCCGCGCAATTGGCATCGTTCTCCACTTCCACGTATCGCTCTGTCGCTTGTTCCAGCGGTGCTTTGACCTCTGTCCCTGTCCAGCCCGGGAGCATATCGCCTGCGAAAACGATGCGCCCTGCTTTCGGGTCGACAAAGCCGTGCGTTCCGATACCGATTGCGGACACATCAGGATGCTCCTCTAAAAACAACAGCACTTGACGCTCCAAATGCGGGTACAATGGAAACTCCGTTTTCACTTGACGCTCTGCGAGTATCCGTCCCTCTGCATCAATAACCCCCATACGGATTTTCGTTCCCCCAATGTCTACACCAATTACTTTACTCATTTTCCCCATCCTTCCTTAACCTCATTCACCTATTTTTTGATGGCCCTCATAAAAGCATAAAGCTTCATATGGCCTTAGCTTCATTACGCCCTGATTTTCCTGCGGAGGGTAATTTCCGATCAGCACTTGGCCCGTTGGCAACGGCAGTTCACGCGGCGTTTCGGAAAAATTGCAGTAAACCGTCAATTGCTCATCCGCTGCACGTCGTGTATAGGCAAAAATCTCTTCGTCTTCACGATGCAATAGCTTGAAATTGCCTTTAGTGATAACTTCAAGTTCTTTTCTGAACGCGATCAATTTTTGGTAATAGCCAAATACCGAATCCGCTTCGTGACGTTTTTCTGCATTGATCTCAGGATAATTGGGATTGACTGAGATCCATGGGTCGCCTTTCGTAAAACCGGCGTTT
Organism: Planococcus citreus; assembly: GCF_003664125.1. Classification (GTDB taxonomy): domain Bacteria; phylum Bacillota; class Bacilli; order Bacillales_A; family Planococcaceae; genus Planococcus; species Planococcus citreus. Next base: position 366,631 of record NZ_RCCP01000003.1, on the reverse strand, counting down.
AGAGAGTCGTCCCACTGCATCGGCGTTCTGGCATTGTCACGGCCTTTTGCGTGGATTGACTTCATGAGTTCTTCGTGCGGAATGCCTTGCGCGCGCTTTTCCTTATACATATTCAAGGTCTCGATATCCCGGTACTCATCGATTGATGAAAATGCCACATTGGTCATGCCAAGCTCTTCCCCTTGGTAAATATACGGCGTCCCTTGCAAGAAATGAAGGCAAGTGGCGAGCATTTTCGCCGATTGCTTGCGGTACTGCGCGTCATTCCCGAAACGCGAGACGATGCGCGGCTGGTCGTGGTTGTTCCAATACAAGCTGTTCCAGCCTTTTTCAAAAAGCTCCACTTGCCATTTCTCCAGGTTTTCTTTCAAATCCGTGAGGCGCAGCGGCTGGAGCTCCCATTTTCCGCTTGGCCCCTGGTCCAGGTTCATGTGTTCGAAAGTGAAAATCATGTTCAGTTCGCGGCGATCCGGGCCCGTATATAATTTCGCGTCTTCCGTCGCGGCGCCGGGCATTTCCCCAACCGTTACGATGTCATAATCGGACAGCACTTTTTCGTTCATTTCCTGCAAAAATTCATGGACGCGCGGCCCGTTGAAGAAGTGGGGTGTGCCATCGCCATCGATGCCATCCGGAAAATCCTGGTCTTTGGAAATCATATTGATGACGTCCATGCGGAAGCCGTCGACGCCTTTATCAAGCCACCAGCGCATCATCTTATACACTTCATTTCGCAGTTCCTCGTTCTCCCAGTTCAAGTCAGGCTGTTTCTTGGAAAACAGGTGCAGATAGTATTGCTCTCTCTCTTCATCGAATTGCCACGCCGACCCGCTGAAAAAAGAACGCCAATTGTTCGGCTGGTCTTTCCAGATGTAATAGTCAGGGCGCTGCGTAAACCAATTGTGTTCGTCAGACGTATGATTGACGACCAAATCCATGACAAGGCGCATCCCGCGCTCGTGAACTCCCTCAAGCATCCGTTCGAAATCATCCATCGTCCCGAACTCCTGCATGATTTTTTGGTAGTCGCGGATGTCGTAGCCATTGTCATCGTTCGGTGAATCGTAGACAGGGGAGAGCCATAACACATCCACGCCGAGCTCCGCCAGATAATCCAGCTTGCGGATGATTCCTTGGATGTCACCAATCCCGTCGCCATCAGAATCCATGAAACTTCTCGGATAAATTTGATACACCACTGCTTTTTTCCACCACTCCGTCATAGTCTCGCCTGCTTTCCTGAAGATTCATTCATTTCTTTTTATCATACGGAAAATTGGAAAAGAAACACAGAACTTTTTAAGTAAACCTTTTATAAAAATAAGTTGACTTAAAATAACTCATTCTTTATACTCGGTTTTAGTACATAAGAAGTGGAGGATTTTCATGACAACTTCAATAACCAGATCCAGCAATCATTCGCGTACCTTAACACTCGTTCACATCGCCATGTTCGCAGCGCTCATGGCGATCGGCGCCAATATTTCCTCTTTCCTGATCGTCGGGGGCGTGCCGATCACCTTGCAGACCTTCTTCGCAGTTCTTGCCGGCATTCTGCTTGGCAAGCGTCTCGGCGCTGCTGCGATGATCGTCTATGCCGCAATCGGCCTTGCCGGCGTCCCGGTCTTCGCCAAGTTTTCAGGTGGCATGGACACATTGATCTCGCCGACATTCGGCTTTATCCTATCTTATATCTTCACCGCTTTTGCAGCAGGTTGGATTGCAGAAAAGATGCCTTCCAAAAAAGGATTTATCTTCGGAGCTCTTGTAGCGACAGCGATCAATTACGTGTTCGGCACCAACTGGATGTATGCCGCTTATAAATTATGGTTTGCCGCGCCGGAAGGCTTTACTTACGGCATGGCATGGGCTTGGATGGCGGTACCTCTTCCAAAAGACGTGCTGCTCGCTGTCTTTGCCGGCCTGTTCGGCTTCCGGATGCAGCCCATCATCAAGAAATACTTGCCTTAACAGGAACAGCCAGTTGCCGGAAACCCGGCAACTGGCTTATTTTTGTACGCTCGGTTCGTCGACGCGCAGCTTGTAATTCTGTTCGATGATGCGGATCAACCCAGCCAGGCTGGCATTGACGGGCGTTTCGATTCCGTGTTTTTTCCCCAGCTTCACAATGCCGCCATTGATGACTTCGATTTCGGTCTGGCGTTTCTTCAAGATGTCCATGAGCATCGATGATTTATTGCCGCCGATATCCTGCCGGCCCATTCTCAGGCATTCCTCTGCGACCGCTTCTGCGTCTGCATCCACCCCTTCCGCACGGGCGACAAGCACCGCTTCTGCCGTGACCGCACGCAGCAAGCCCTCCCCTTCCTGTGTATTGAGGATGTCGCCGTTCTTCAGGCGGGTGAGGGCGGTTACGGAGTTGAAAGCGGCATTGACGAACAATTTATTCCAAATGACGGCGTTGACGTCTGCTGACACTTCCGTTTTCATGCCCGCTGTACTCAATTTTTCGGCAAAAGCTTTGAGTTTCCCGCTGGCAGCTTCTTCTTCGACATTGCCCAAATAGTTTATGCCCCAGCCCCTATGCAGAATTGTGCCATCGTGTTCAACGCTCGCGCCATGGCCAAGTGTCCCGGAGACGACCGTATTCATCGGAAACAATTGTTGGATCGTTTCGGCGTTCCCGATGCCATTTTGCATCGTGACGATCACCGTCTCCTCAGCCAGTTTCCCACGCAGTTTGCCGAGCACCGCTTCATTGGCCTGGGCTTTCAACAGGACGAGCAGGATATCCACTTGCTCATCGGCTTTCAACTCCTGTACAATCTCCAGCTCGATTTGCGTAACCGAATTATCTTTTTCGACGATGCGCAAGCCTTGCTTATTGATGGCTTCCACGTGTTGATTCAAGCGGTTGTATAAGCGCACTTCTTCCCCGCTTGCCTTCAGTTTGCCTCCAGCTAAACACGCCATCGCGCCGGCCCCGGCAATTAAAATCTTCATCCCATTCCTCCTCTATATATGTCTACTTTCTTTCTTCACTATACCAAAAAGGCCTTCTGCGTGGCAGAAGGCCTTTTCTTAGTTTGACAAGAAACTCGTAATAATCGTATTTTCCGAAGCTTATTGCTCGCTTTCCGTGGGCTCGCGCCCAAGCCTCCTCATCCGCTTCGCTGCTTGCGGGGTCTCGGTCGTCTCGCTGATCCACTGGAGTCGAGCAAACGCTTCTCCACATACTCAGATAGAATATTGATTTTTGGTTGTAGAAATAGTGATTTCCTTTTTCATTCATAACGGATTATAGACTTCTTCAACACTCTGAAAAGGCCTTCTGCGTGGCAGAAGGCCTTTTCTTAGTTTGTTGCTTTCTTTTCGCGCTGGGCTTTGTCGTTTTTGCCGACTTTGCGGATATCCGCCAAAATCAAGGCCCCGATCAACAGCAAACCGAGATAGCCGACTGCCGGGTACAGATAATTGACCAAAGCTGTAAAGCCGACGAAGCTGAGTGCAAAGGCGATCAATCCCGCAATGATAACGAAAATGCGGAATTTCTTCGTGCCGATTTCCGTGAACCGTGCAGAGAACGACAGCAGCATGCTGACAGCCGTATTGTAAATCATCGCAAAAATAACAACAGCCATGATGATTCCGAGAATTGGGGAGATATCATCCCCGATAGCGAGCATTGGCAAATCCGCTCCCCCGACAACATCCACTTTCGCGAATATCGCCACATAGCTGAGCAGGATCAACACGCCGAAACCGAGCCCGCCGATCAAACCGCCGCGTGCCGCCACTTTCTCATCTTGTTCGGCACCGCCCATCACGAGCGACATCGAGGCCCCAAGCGCGATGGCGAGTGACACGTAATTGATTGCCGACAATAGCCAGTTCGGTGTAGCGGACAGCTGTTCTTTCGCAACCGGGTCGAGTGCGCTGAAACTGCTGTCCATCGTGATGACACTGTAAATAGCGATGCCCACTACCATTAAAATCAAAAATGGCGTAATGCTGGAAATGACAGTGATAACTTTTTTGACATTCATCATGATGGTCACGATGACCAAGACAATCATGATGCTGCGCCCAAATGCCGGCGCCAGATCAAATTGTTGGGAAAAGATCGATCCAGCTCCCGCAATCATAACGACTAAAATACCGAATAAGGTCAAAATCAATGTATAGTCGATCACTTTCCCTAGCCATTTCCCGCTGATACGGTAGACGACATCTTCATGTGAAGTAGTTTGCATGCGGCTTCCAAGACGCGTCAAGATCATCCCGATATACCCGAATAATGCAGTAGCGACCAAGACGCCGCCTGCACCCCAATAGCCAAAACTGGTAAAATATTGCAAAATCTCTTGTCCGGACGCAAAGCCAGCGCCAACAACTATTCCGATGAAGGCACTGGCTATTTTTAAGCTTCTTTTCATAAAATCCTCTCCCTTTTCTTGGTGGTGGTTGATCTGGATGGTCGAAAAAATGTTTTTATGTAGATAATTTCTCATACCCCTAACTTAGGGGGTATCAAACAAATCCTTGCTTTTCAGTACCTTTTCGCTTATTCTTCCTTATTAGTAACAGAAGCTGAAAGGCGGGGAGAACAGTGGATTTGGCTGAGTTCGAGCAAGCGATAGAAAACTTCATCGGGCATGCGGGACTTTGGGCGCCACTTTTGTTCATAATGCTTCATTTGATCCGGCCACTATTGTTCTTGCCGGTCATAGCCGTATGCATCGCAGGCGGGTTTCTTTTCGGTTTTTTCCAAGGGGCTATCCTGTCTTTTATCGGATTGACACTGATGAGCTATATTTCATATATGATGATCAATAAATTTCCTCGCTTCCGCTCCAAACTCGCCGCCTTGAAAGACAAATGGTTTCCTGACCGCAACCTAACCGTTTCCCAAGTGATGATTCTGCGGGTCATGCCCTTTGTGCATTTTCACCTGCTGTCATTTTATTTGATGGAGATGACTAATACGCGCCGAGAATATATGTATTACTCCGCACTCGGTTTGATCGCCCCAGCTATCCTGTATACCGCTTTCGGCAGAGCCATTTCGGAATTCCCCTGGTACACGACACTCAGCATGTTCCTATTGCTCGCTGCCATTTTCAGCTTTATCGATAAATGGCAAAGCCGCAAGCATAAATTGGATAAAACCTGACAAGCGCAGACGGGCTTCCGTTTGCGCTTGTGTTATTGAGGTATAGTAATACAGTACATAGAGATGAGAGGAAGAAAACAATGCCTATATTCACCCAAAACGATATTAGCCTATATTACGAAGATATTGGAAGCGGCCAGCCGCTTCTCCTGTTTCATGGATTGACCAGCAGCTCCGCCATGTTTTACCGCGAGATCGGCTTTTTCCGCACGAAGCGCCGCATCATCGCATTGGATTCGAGAGGCCATGGCCACTCGGCAAAACCCGATTCCTATACACTCGACAACCATATTGAAGATGCCGCCGCTTTACTGGACCATCTGGGGCTGGAATCAGTCGATGTCATCGGAGTATCCATGGGCAGTTATATCGCACAAGGATTAGCGGCGAGACGTCCGGAACGTGTGCGCAAATTATTATTGGTCGCCACCAAATCCTACGGCGAGCAATCTTCCATGGCCGAATTGTTCGAACGCCATGCAGAAGATTTCAACGGCTTATCTATCCACGACAAGCTGGATCAAGCACAAGCCTATATGTTCCACCGTTTGACGGCGGTCAAGAAATGGCAGGAAAAAACGGCCCAGGACAGCCCCCAACTGACCTTGGAGCAGCAAGGCATCGCGTCGAACGCCCTAGAACGTTTCGATTTGCGTCCCGAAATTACTGGCATCACCGCAGAAACCTTAGTCATCAGCGGGCGCTATGACGAATTGAACCCGCCTGATAGAGGACGCGAGACCGCCCAGCTCATTCCGCAAGCAAGTTTTATGGAATTCAAGCGTTCGGGCCATGCGCCGAACGTCGAACAGCCCCGCCTGTTCCTCGGCATCGCTGAAAACTTTCTCGACGATTGAGTTTCATTTAAAAGCCTATATAAAAATAAGAAAGCACGGCGCAAAAATGCGCCGTGCTTTTATTGTGCTGTATAGCCGCCGTCAAGGACCGCTGCCTGCCCGGTGATGCCGCGGGCTTTATCGCTCGCGAGAAACATCGTGTAATCGGAGATTTCCTGCACCGACAACAAGCGTTTCTGCGGAACCAATGGGTAGATGACTTCTTCTAACACTTTTTCCAGCGAGACATTGCGCGTCTTCGCCAAATCGCCCAGCTGATTGCGCACGAGCGGCGTGTCGACGTAACCCGGGCACATCGCATTGACCGTGATGCCATGCGCTGCGCCTTCTAGCGCCGCGACTTTCGTCAAGCCGATGACGCCGTGCTTGGCGCTATTATAAGCCGCTTTTCCGGCGAAGCCGACGAGGCCATTGATCGACGCCATATTGATGATGCGTCCGAAGCCTTGTTTCTTCATGATCGGGAAGGCATGCTTGGTCGCGATAAACGGCGCGACCAGCATGATCTTGATCAGCAATTCGTATTTCTCGGTCGGAAATTCTTCGATCGGCGAGACGTGCTGCATCCCCGCATTATTGATCAATACATCCAAAGAACCGAATGTTTCCACTGTTTGATCGATGGCTGCCTTAATTTCATCTTCACTGGTGACATCACATTTGATGCCGATGCAATCAAAGCCCTGCCCCTTCAACTCATCCGCAGCTTGTTGCACTGCTTCTTCGTTGATATCGGTCAACACGATCTTTGCGCCTTCTTTGGCAAAATCCACGCTAATTTCATAGCCGATGCCGCTCGCGGCGCCGGTGATCAATACAACTTTCTTATCTACCATAATGGAATCCCTCCGGATGAAAAATTAAATTCCTAGTCCTAAACTGAACAGCACAATCGCAATCGCCAAGCCGATCAACGGCACAATTACTGTAACAGCACCCATTGCGCCGTAAGCGGCTTTATGGGTCTCGCCGCAAATCCCTTGAATCGTCGTAACGACATAACCGTTATGGGGCAATGAATCGAGCGCACCGGAAGAAATCGCGATGGTCCGGTGAAGTGCTTCTGTGTTGACGCCCATATCGATGTAATGAGGGGCAATCAATGGCAAGGCGATGACCTGGCCACCGGATGCAGACCCTGTAAGGCCAGCAATGACACTGACTGCCACGGCGCCACCGATTAACGGGCTTCCTGGAATGCTTGTCATGGCATCGACTGCTACTTGGAAAGCCGGCACTGCTTTTGCAACGCCGCCGAAGCCGACAACCGCTGCCGTATTGCCGATAGCGATCAATGCACCGATCGTTCCATCCGTCAATGCTTTGCCGAGGTTCGTGAAATATTTCATATTCAATAAGTACGTGGTGATAACACCGCCGAGCAATGCCAAAATCAAGGCTGACGTGCCCAGTGAGTCGTGGAAGATGAACGACACAGCCAAAACGACCAGCAGCGGAATCAGGCCTGTAACCGGATGCGGTAATGCGCGATCGGCCATTTGCGGATCTGATTCACGTGCTTCAAAACGCTCGCCTTTTTTCACGGCTTTGTTGATCATGCGCTTCAACCACCAATAGCCGAATACCGCCATGAAGACAGCGACGATGATGCTGACTTCCCAGCCAGCGTATGGGCTGGTGTTCAAATACTCAATCGGGATCCAGTTTTGGATCTCTGGTGACCCTGCAGAAGTCATCGTGAACGTAACAGACCCGAGCGCAAGCGCTGCCGGGATGAAGCGGCGAGGCAGGTCCGCTTGCTTGAACAAGCTGAGTGCCATCGGATACACCGAGAACGCAACGACGAACAAGCTAACGCCGCCGTATGTCAGAACCGCACAGGCAATGACAATCGCCAGTACTGCTTTTGACAAGCCGAATTTCCCGACCAGCCATTTAGAGACGCTGTCTGCAGCCCCTGTATCTTCCATGACTTTACCGAATATGGCCCCGAGCAAGAACATCGGGAACCACGAGGTGATGAAGCCGGAGAAGCCGCCCATATAATTCGATAGTAAATTGGCCTCTCCCTCGCCCACTAATTGCGGAAACAGTGGCAAGCCGCTGAGTACTGCGACGAACAATGCCGACAATGGGCCGGCAATCAACAAATTGACGCCTCTCATCGTCAACACGATCAATAGAATAAGTCCTCCAACCATTCCGATCATACTTAACATGATAAATCCCCCTTTTGAATGTGTTACGGTTTTTCGAACAAATTGGAAACGCTTACTTTTCTTTTCGAAAAGCATAGATGAATTGTCTAAATATTTAGTCCCGAAACCTTTTAATACTATACAACGAAGAAATTGATAGGTAAAATGAATAATTATAATAGCTTCCATAGATTTTAGTTATAGATAAGGAGCATTCAGATGGACATTCGACAACTCAGCTATTTCATCGAAGTAGCCAAACACCAAAGTTTCACAAAAGCTGCGCAAGCCCTCCACGTGACACAGCCAACACTCAGCAAGATGGTTAAAAACCTTGAACTGGAAATGGATGTGTCTTTATTCGACCGCTCTTCCAGGAAAGTACGCTTGACCGACGCCGGAGAAGTCGTCTTCGTACAGGCACAGAAAATCGTCAATAGCCTCGATGACCTGTCCTCTTCGCTCTATGACATCATGAACTTAAATAAAGGCAAGATTAAAATCGGCTTGCCGCCGGTCATCAGCACCTTGTTTTTCCCGACCATCATTGCAGCGTTCCAATCCCGCTATCCCGATGTGACCGTCATTCTGATTGAAGACGGCGCCAAGAAAGTAGAGGAAAAAGTGGCCGACGGCGAAGTGGATCTCGGGTTCGTCATGCTCCCTGTCGATGCCGAACGTTTCGATGTCGTTCCTTTTGTCGATCAGGAAATTAAACTGCTCGTCCATGAAGACCATCCACTCGCGAACCAGGAAACACGTGATTTGATCGATTTCCGAGACGACCCGTTCCTGCTTCTCAGCAAGGAATTCACGCTTAATGGGCGGACTGTGGAATTTTGTCGGAGCGAAGGATTCGAACCGAAAATCGCCTACGAAAGCTCACAATGGGATTTCATCGTGGGCATGGTCGAGAAAAACCTCGGCGTCACTTTGATGCCGAAACTGATTTGCGACCGCGTCTTGGACGGCCCGTTCAAAACCGTCTCCCTGACACAGACCTTCCCATGGCGGCTCGGCATCATCATGGCCAAGAACCGCTATGTGCCTTACGTATCCCGCGAATTCATCACACTTGTCAACCAGCTCCCGAAAGTATGATCCACTAAAAAGAAGCTGCCCATTTAGGCAGCTTCTTTTGCTTACTAATATTTCCGGTCGACAAGTGTTTGGATCATGCTTTTCAGTTCGCCGACTTCTTTTCTCAAATCTTCAATTTCCGATGTGTCTTCTTTGATGCCTTCGAGCTCAGCAGTTTCCTTGTCGATTTCATCTGAAATCTTCTGTGCGTTATTGACGATCTCCCCGACGATCAAGTTGATCATCAGGAAAGTTGAAACGATGATAAAGGAAATGAAATACAGCCAAGACCATGGCTCCGCCGCAAAAACCGGGCGGAAGATTCCACTCGCCCAGGATTCCAAAGTGAAAATCTGGAACAGCGAGATGAGCGAAAGCCCAAGATCGCCGAAATATTCCGGTTCAATATCTGCATAAAAGAACGTTCCGATAACCGCATAGACATAAAAGATAATCGACATAAGCAAAATGACGCTCGTGATGGTCGGAATGGCCATGAACAAAGCCGTCACGACACGGCGCAGCGACGGAATGGTCGACACCGTCCGCAGCACACGCAGCACGCGGAAAATCCTCAACACGCTGATAAACGGTGAGTTGTAGAGGATAAGGCTCCCGACGACGATGATGAAATCGAAATTATTCCATGCATTGCCGAAGAATTTCGCCCGGTAAACATAGAGCTTAGCGAGAATCTCCAAAGCAAAAAATGCCAAGATGATGATATCCAGTATCAACAGCCATGCCCCGTAGTTCTCCGCAATCGACGGATAGGTCTCTAAACCGACCAACAACGCATTGATTAAAATTAAAACAGTGATAAATGTATTGAACCGCGCACTCTCCACGATCCGCTTCAGTGATTCCTTCATAGGGCGATAGACGACTCCTTATATAATCTGATATAACCGATATGCTTATCATGCAATAAAGATCCATCCAATTATATCATGCACTTATATGGAAGTTGCTTTTCAACTGGACTGTCCCTAAAGGATTGTTGCAAAAATGTGACGGTCCCAAAGTTCCCTTGTCCTTTGCGATGATAAGAAAACCAAAATCATGCATCAAAAAAAAGCGCCTCCAAAGAGACGCTTTCCTATTCTTGCACAAGCGAGGCGTAGACAATCAAGCGTTCCTCTCGTGTTCCCCGGTCATAATCATAGGTTCCGGAGCAGGTAATCAATACCAGCTCAGGGGATGAATGATATCCGAAGACCGAATCGACATCCGCCAAATCGAGCGGCACCGACTCCATTGTATGGACCTTGAACCGCAGCTCGCGATCGTCGCCGGCTACGACAATTTCATCTCCCGGCTCGAGCTCCGTCAAGTCCCAAAACACAGCCGGGCCATCCAAATCATCGACATGTCCCGCTATGACCGCCCGCCCTCTTTGGCCAGGACGGTAGCCCGGCGAAAACCAGCTTAGTTCCTCGCCATTATCCGGCACCGCCATTTCCCCCGAGTCGGTCACGCCGAGATGCGTGACATCCGCTTCCAACCCAATGGATGGAATTGACAGCGTCTCTGGCGCGATGCCTGGCTGGTTCAGTTCATTGATCGGGTTTGCCGCCTGCTTCGACTTCGGCTTGGCCGCCGGTTTCTCTTTCTCAGCGGCTTTCGCTTTCTCTACTTCTTTCGGTTGTTCTGTCCAAGACGGTTCTGCCTTGACGGCAAAGCCGACTTCCGCACTGCGGATACTCACTTCATCTTGCGGGGCAGACGTACATCCTGCAAGAAATACGACAGCGAGGAGCAATGCGAATTTATTGAAATCGTTTTCTCCACACAAGCCCACCAGCTGCTACTAAGAATAACGCGCCACCGATCAACAACCACATGGACTGGGATTGTTCTGGTGTACCAAGACCAGTTGTCGGCATTTCGTCTGGTGAAGCAGCTGCTTCGTAATCGACAAGCGCGATCACTTCAAGCGAATCGACTGTGTTCACTGCAAACACTGAGTAGACTGTATCTGCGGCAAGTTCAGTTCCTTCAAGCGGCAATACTTGGGTGCCATCCGGCAAGCGGATTTCCAAGTCATATGTGCCAGGGTCTACTTCGGCATAATCCGTGATAGATGGGAACTCAGCTCCACTGAACAAAGCATCTCCACCGATGATTCCAACATCAACTGCTGGAGCATCTGGGGACAAATGGCCGACGCGGATTTTCGCCTGGCCTTCAGTGACTTCCATGGAATCTTCAGCTACTACAAATTCGATGGACTCCAAGAGGTTGGCTGCTGCGACTGTATAAGCTTTACCGGCTTCCACTTCCAAGTCAGCCTGCAAAACGCCTTCTCCTGCTGCATATTCAGTACCTGCAGCGAATACTTCTACATCATGCGTACCAGCCGGGACTTCCAAATATCCGGAATCCGTTTTGAATGGTACTTCTTCGAGCGTTAAATCACCGTTGACGTAAACATCTACTGCAGGGGCATCAGGCGAAGCGTGCAACACCCGTACTTTTGCCATGTCACCATGGTTGTCAGCCATGACCAGAGATGCGAGAAGCGAAAACAACACCAGCATTGCGACGAGAGAGACAGATAACTTCTTCATGTGTCCAACCTCTTTCCATATAGTATTTGTATAACTTTTGTACACCTCATTTATACACCCTCTGCAATAGAATTTCAATAGATATCACACTATTCTGATAAATTTGAGTGATTTGGCATGGAAAGTGATACAAACTTACATAGAATAGAAAAAGTTGCCAGAAATACTTCTTCCTGGCAACTTGCGTGTATGGGTTCAATTATCTGCATTTAAATCAATGAGGCTTTCAATCACGATCTCGCCTAGGGCTTGCGTGGCCAAGCGATCCGCCTCAGCGTTTTCTTTCCTTGGCACGAATTCATATTCGGGATGGACGCCAATTTTCTCCAAACGCTGGTCGATCCGGTCCGCCCAGCTCGCCAAAGTTTGTTCAGGCACTGCCCATTCCCCGCTCATCTGGTTGACCAAGGTTCTCGAATCACCTACAAAACGAACAGGGAGATGGTGGACACCGAGCAATTCAAGTTCTTGCACTGCCATCGACAGCGCTGCATACTCCGCTTCGTTATTGGAGGCGATTTCGTCGATCAGTGCATTTTTCCTCAAGCGATATTCTTTGCCATTTTGCTTGAAATAAATTGCGCAGCCGAGGCCAGCCCGTTTCGACTGGAGGTCGAATCCGCCATCGTAATAGGCCGTAACGTCATGCGGCTCCGTCTCCACTTCCTTAACGTAGTTCTTCAATTCTTTGATGCTCCAATTGCTGTTATGCCGATCAGCAAACTGCAGGCGCTTGGTGCGGCCCGTACGTTCGAGATCTTGCGCCACTAACAGTGCTTCACTTGCTTCAAGCTCCTCGGAGAGAAATTGCACCACTTTGTTTTTGGGTGATTTATAGGTCCAATCAATCCGTACTTTCATTCAGCCACCGCCTTTCTCTAGCGATTGCGCTGCCGCTTACAGCCCTTTGTCTTCAAAGCGCTTAAGATCTTCTTTGTGGCCCATCGCGATTAAAATATCTCCTTCTTCGATCGAATCTTCAAGAAGCGGCGCGATATTGACATCTTCGCCATGCTTGATCGCCAAAATCATGCAGCCGTAATCTTTGCGGATATTCAGTTCACCGAGCGTTTTGCCGATGACTTTTTTGGATGCCGCTAGTTCAATGATGCTGTAGTTTTCCGACAGATTGATATAGTCGACCACTTTTTCGGAATCGATATGATGAGCCGTCCGGACGCCCATTTCATATTCAGGCTGGATGACCCGGTCAGCCCCGATGCGTTCCAAGATCTTCTGATGCTGTTGGTCACGTGCTTTCACCCAAACCTTCGGTACACCCAGTTCTTTCAGCATGAGAGTACATAAAACGCTTGCCTGTAAGTCGTCACCAATTGCGACGATGGCGTACTCAAAATTCCGGACGCCAAGCGATTTCAAGCTGCCTTCATCCGTCGCATCGGCCGTTGCGGTGTGGCTCGCATAGTCCGACATCGTACTGACTGTTTCCGGGTTGGAGTCGATCGCCATGATGTCGTGCCCCATTCCGTAAAGCTCTTTGCAGACACTGCTTCCGAAGCGTCCAAGCCCGATTACCACTATTTGTTTTTTCACATCTGTCCCTACTTTCCATTGCATGATTCGAACGATTTCCCGTTACCAAAATAGTACGCTACCAATTGGCATTTTGTCGAAGATTTCATCCCACCCGACTTCATAGCCAAAACACTTTCTTCTATAAAATATGCCTTCCGCCATTGTCTCCTCAAACAAGCGAATGGCACGACCTTTCGCTTTGTACTACAATAGAACAATATCCCTCATATCCGATAGAGAAAGGTTGTTTAGTTGATGAAACCATTTGAATCCATTACTGACCTGATCGGCGATACGCCTGTTGTTAAATTGAACCGCATCGTCCCTGAAGGCGCAGCGGACGTCTATGTAAAATTGGAAATGTTCAACCCGACCAAAAGCGTCAAGGACCGGGCGGCTTACAATATGATCAAGCAAGCTGAAGAGTCTGGTGCCTTGAAGGCGGGCTCGACAATCATCGAACCGACGAGCGGCAATACCGGCATTGGCCTCGCGATGGTTGCTGCAGCGAAAGGCTACCGCTCCATCCTCGTGCTGCCGGATAATGCTACTCAAGAGCGCATCAACTTGCTGAAAGCTTTCGGTTCGGAAGTCGTATTGACGCCAAGCGATGACAAAATGCCGGGGGCGATTCAAAAAGCACTCGAATTGCGTGAAACGATTCCCGGAAGCTTCATCCCGCAGCAATTTGAAAATCCGGCCAATCCCGATGCCCACCGCGGCACGACGGCGCTTGAGATACTCGAGCAAATGGACGGGCAGCTTGACGCCTTCGTTGCTTCGGCTGGAACAGGCGGCACCATCACCGGAACCGGTGAAACTTTGAAAGAACATTTGCCGAACCTCCATATAACAGTTGTCGAACCGAAAGGCTCTCCTGTCCTGTCAGGCGGCAAGCCAGGCAAACATAAGCTGGTCGGCACCAGTCCTGGATTCGTGCCGGATACATTGAATACGGCGATCTACGATGAAATCATGGCGATTGAAGACGAAGACGCCATCGAGATGTTCCGCCGATCTGCCCGGGAAGAAGGCGTCTTTGTCGGGCCTTCTGCGGGCGCAACCATTTATGCGGCCATCGAAATCGCCAAACGGCTCGGATCCGGCAAAAAAGTATTGTGCATCGCCCCGGATACCGGCGAACGCTATTTGAGCATGAACCTATTTGAATGAATCTCGATTCTAAAAAGAGAGGCTTCTGCCTCTCTTTTGTTATGTCTGAAAACTTTTTCCCAAGAATTATTGACAATCCCTATAAAACTACTATACTTTATTAAATAATATCCGATTGGAAAGGTAGGTTTTATAGCCGGTGAATTATTTTGTTTATTGAAATCCAGCACATCAACAAAATCTATACCGATAAAGATAATAATGCCAATACGGTATTAGAAGATATAAACCTTGAGATTCCGAAAGGCCAATTCGTCTCGATCCTCGGCCCTTCCGGTTGCGGCAAGTCGACTTTATTGTCGATGATTGCCGGCCTCACTTCCGCTTCTTCCGGCGGCATCGTCGTCGACGGAAAAAATGTGCAGAAACCGGGGAAAGACCGCGGCATGGTGTTCCAGGAAGCCGCATTGTTCCCCTGGATGACGGTCACAGAGAATGTCGTCTTCCCGCTGCGCAAGGAAATGAATAAAAAACAGGCGATTGAACGCGCACGCCATTTCCTGCAGATGGTCCAGCTCAGTAATTACGCCGGCCATTATCCACACGAACTGTCTGGCGGCATGCAGCAGCGGGTCTCGATCGCCCGTTCTCTCGCGATGGACCCGGCTGTGCTCTTGATGGATGAACCGTTCGGCGCGCTCGACGAACAAACGCGCAGCCGACTGCACGGACAGCTCGAGAAGATTTGGATCGATACACAGAAAACGATCGTCTTCGTCACGCACAGCATACAGGAATCGATCAAATTATCGGACCGGATCGTGGTGATGGGCACGCGTCCCGGCACCGTCATCGCTGATATCGAAGTCGACATTCCGCGCCCTCGGGACGAACATAAACAACAAGTCGCCGCACTCGAAGAGCGCATCATGGGGCTGTTGAAAGGCGAAATCGACAAAGTCATAAATGAGGAGCTTGCTTATGAAGCCCGCAGTTAAGCGCCTCATCTTTTTCGCAGCACTCATTTTATTCTGGGGGCTTGGCTCCCATTTCGAATTATGGCATGAAACCATCTTGCCCTCCCCGTTTAGCGTGTGGGATGCACTTGTGGCAGGCTTTGCCGACCTCACTTTAGTCTATGATTTAGTGGCAAGTTTCCGCCGCCTGTTGATCGGCCTTGCCGTTTCCTTATTGATCGGCACCGCTCTCGGTATTTTGCTGGCACGCTCGAAGACGGCCGATGATACGATTGGCTCGATGGTGCTCGCCTTGCAAAGCGTGCCGAGCATCATCTGGCTGCCGCTTGCGATGATGTGGTTCGGCCTCGGCGAAGGCGCTATCATCTTCGTTGTCATCTTAGGCGGCACATTCGTCATGACACTCAATGTACGGACGGGCATTAAAAATGTCAATCCGCTCTACATAAAAGCAGCGCGCACGATGGGATCTACCGGCATCGACTTGTTCTGGAAAGTCATCATTCCGGCTTCCATCCCTTATCTCGTAACCGGTGCGCGTCTCGCCTGGGCATTCGCCTGGCGTGCACTGATGGCCGGCGAGCTGCTAAGTGCCGGACCAGGACTTGGCTATACATTGCGTTACGCTTCCGATTTCGGCAATATGGCGCTCGTTATCGGCGTCATGATCATCATCGGTGTCGTCGGTGCAGTCGTCGACCAATTGATTTTCCAACGCATCGAAAAGAACGTCCTGAAACGCTGGGGACTCGAATCCTAAAACCCAAAACCATTTGAGGAGGAATTATTTCATGAAAAGATCCGGACTTATTTTAACGACACTTGCAGCTGCAGGAATCTTATCAGCGTGCGGCGCTTCAGGTGCTGCGACAAGCGATTCCGAAGATACCGTCGTACTCGGCTATTTCCCAAACCTTGATCACGCAACGGCAATGGTCGCCAAAGACCAGCAGTTTTATGAAAGCAATTTACCGGAAGGCACCAATGTCGAATACGTCACATTCGCTGACGGCTCCGACTTCATGACGGCCCTGAAAACCGGTGATATCGACGGCGGCTTGGTCGGCCCAGGGCCTGCAATGAACAACTACACGAATGGTGCAGATGTGCGCATGATCGCCGGCGGTGCGAGTGGCGGAACAGTCGTCATGGCACGTGATGGCAGCGGCATCGAATCCATTGAAGATATTCCGGGCAGCACATTCATCACCCCGCGCGTCGGCTGCACGCATGATGTCCAGTTCGAGACGTACATGAAAGAGAACGACATCACATCAAACCGCATCGGCGGTGAAATGATTCACCAAACGGGAAAACCGGCACAATATGAAGCGATGTTTGAAACGGGCAAAATCGATGTCGCTGTCGCACCTGAACCTTGGGCATCTGTTCTTGCCCAAAATACCGGTGCCAAAGTGATCATCGAACCGGATGAAATTTCATTTGGCACATCACTTCCGGCATCTGTCCTTGTCACTTCGAGCGAAATGATCGAATCCAATCCTGAAACGGTTCAAGGAATAGTCGATGCGCACGAAGAGGCAACTGCTTATATTAAAGAAAACCCGGAAGAATCCAAAGAAATCGTCATCTCCACAATTGACGATATCACTGGCCAGGAACTCGATAAGTCCGTCATTGACGGAGCTTGGGGCAATATGTTCTTCAGCACGGATATCGATGGCGATGAAATCCAAGCCTTTGGCGACTCGTCATTCGACTTGAAATTCCTGAAAGAACAACCTGATTTCAGCGAATTGACCGATACACAGTTTTTGAACTAACTGGAATGAACGAAACCCCTCACCAGAATAAGCGGTGAGGGGTTTTTTCATGTCCGCTGCGCTTTTTCAAGCCTTGCAACAGCGCGCCAAGCATGGTAAATCAACCGGTCGAACCATAACAAGGCATCGACTTTTTTCAAAACCGTCGCGAGCTCCGTTTCGTTTTTTGCAGCACGGACGTAATATTCATTGCGCCGTGCTTTCCGTTCGGCAGCCATTTCTCCCGAAGCGGAACTGAATTCCTTGGCAAGTTCCGGCAATTGTTCGTCTTCGGTCATTTCCGTTTGTGCTTTGTCGAGCAGCGGCATCCACTTTCCGGTGAGGCCAGGATGGACCAGGTAGGCTTCCCGGCCGATCGGCTCTTCGATCACTTGCAGCAGGCGATCGACATGGTCAAGCGTATGGAGAATCTGGACATGCCGCTGGAATGCTTCTTGCGGCATGGACTGGATTTGGTCGAGAAACGTACGTATTTCCATTGCCGCCCCATGCAATGTATCCACTTTTCGCCGGTCCACAGTGCCATCACGCAGCACCATCCGCATGAGCTGCATCAACTCCGATAACACCAATTGGATGGCCTGATGCACCGCTTCGAGTGCGACTTCGGGCAGCTTGGCGACTTGCGGGTTGAGATGCTGGACGAATGGATTGCCTTTTTCAGGGACAATTTTTTCGATTAAACGAATGAACGGGCGGATCAGCAACGCAAAGACCAAAACACCGAGCACATTAAACAAAGTATGGAAAATGGCGATGCCGAATGCAGCGTCGAATTCATCAAAGATGAACACGGTGATAGCGGCGGTTGCCTGCAATAATTGCGGCGTCAATATAAGTGCCAACACCGCTGTCCCGATATTGAACAACACATGCGTCAAGCCTGCCCGTTTCGCGGCTGTCCCCGCCCCGATTGCGGCAAGAATGGCGGTGAGTGTCGTCCCGATGTTTTGGCCGATGACGAGATATGCCGCCTGTTCAAATTCGATAACCCCCGAAAATAAAGCTGTCAGTGTGGTCGCGACAGCAGCGCTCGAAGATTGCATGATGATGGTCATCACAGTGCCGATCAACACGAGCAGGAAAATATTCGTCAGCCCTGCAAACGAAACGGCTTGCTGCAGTTCCCCCATCCCTTCCTGCAATACGCCAATGCCCAAAAATAATAGCCCGAATCCTGCAAGAACCGACCCATAAGCCATGTTTCGCTCGGGCAGAAACGTTTTCAATAACACCCCGAAACCGACGATGGGCAGCGCCCAGGCTTGCAGGTCCACTTTAAAGCCAATGAGCGAGACGAGCCAGCCAGTGCTGGTGCTGCCGATATTCGCCCCCATGATCACGCCGACGGATTGCGCAAAGCTGAGCAATCCTGCACTGACAAAGCCAATCGTCAAAAGTGTAATGGCAGTGGATGATTGGATGATGGCTGTAATGAGAGCTCCGGAAAAAATGGCACGGCCAGTACCTCCCGCGAAACGGTTCATCCATCCCTTGATGAATTCCCCAGTCAGCTCTTTCAAAGAACCCGTCATCATTTGCATACCGAGAAGAAATAAGCCAATCCCCCCCAGAATCACCAAAAGCATCCCCATCACAACCACCTCCTTTGATTTACAGTGTAAACGAAAACGAAGATTTTTACTGAAAGAAAATCGGCTGTTTTTCCGCTGGTGAATTATAACCACTCAAAAAAGAGTCTTCCGCAGAAGGCTCTTGCTCTTTACTTCATATCATGGGAAAACTTAATCTCTTCCCCACCTTTATAATCGACTTCCAGATCGAAATCCTCTACTTCAGCCGCATCGATCGACAATGCTTGCAGAACTTCAGCTTTCATGTCATCGATGGAACGGGCTGTCGTGATGTTAACTTGGCCGAGCAACTGTTCCATCTCATCGAGTGCTCCTGCCCCTTCGCTTTCCGATCCATCACTGCGCTCAATTTCCGCTTCCCGCTCATCGCTTTCGAAATCATAACTCGATTCGCCGCCTCCCGCAAATGTCAGTTCGAGTGAGAATTCATCGAGTTCTTCGGATCTTGCGCTGTTTCTCACATTGTGGTCAATCTCCATTTCTTCGCCCGAATCGAATTTCACATCTAGTTCAAACTCGCGGACCTCCGCTTGCTCGGCATTGACCGCTTCCAACACTTCGCGCTTGATGTCTTCTAGTGGGCGTGCCGTTGAAAACTGGATGGCCTGGAAAAGTTGCGCAAATTCATCCTGGGCTTCCTGGCCAGATAGCCGGTCTCCCGAATCGCGCTCGATTGAAGCTCGGTTGCGGTCGTAATCGAATTCCCATTCACGGTCATCCGTGAACTCTAAATCCAAGTCGAATTCGCGGATCTCGCCGTTTGATGCTGAAGATGCTGTTTGGTTATCTGGCGCTGCCTTCTCCGTGCTGTCCGCTTGTTCAGTGGACTCTCCTTGCACTTTACCGCTATCGCCATTCGTTGCACCTGTCTGTTGCTGCGTTGCATTTTCGGTATCTGCTGTTGTCGTTTGGCTCGTATCTTGTCCTGTGCCGCATCCTGCCAATAAAATCACCGCGGCCATTCCTGCCGTCATTTTCTTCATCTTCAAACACCCTTTCTCGCTTTATGATAGTTCTATCATATCCGCCTGGACTGAGTGACTGCTGAGGAGAACATTAAAATTCCATGAGAATGAAAAAAGCGGAGGCATCCAAGCCTCCGCTTCTTATGAAATACTAGTTTCTTGATTACGCCAAAACCAAATGACAACGGGCACCAATAATAATGACAGGATTCCGCCGGCAAGCGACAGCACCGCAAAACTGGTACCGGCTACGACTATCCCCGACATGCCGCCGCCAGTCGCACCGGCCAAGGCGATCAGTACATCGACCGACCCTTGTGTTTTCGCTCGCGCTTTCGGTTTTGTCGAATCGACAATCAATGCCGTGCCGCTGATCAAGCCGAAGTTCCAGCCGAGCCCGAGCAACGCTAATGCCAGAATCAGGACAAACAGCGAATCTCCAGGAGCGAAAGCCGCAACAAGCCCTGCTGCAAGCAAGGTCACCCCGGCTGCCACGACCATCGCGACGCGCCCCGCTTTGTCGACCAATACCCCGGTCACGAGCGACGGCAAATACATCGCCGCGACGTGGATGCCGATGACCATGCCGATCGCATTGAGGCTATGGCCGTGATGGCCCATATGCACCGGTGTCATGGTCATGATCGCAACCATGACGATTTGCGTGATGACCATAACCGTTGCACCGAGGAAAACACCGCGGCTATTGACCGCTGGGCCCGCTACTTCTTCTTCTCCTGACGCGGCTTGATCCCGCTTTTGCTGATCGCTGATAAAACGCGACACCATGAGCGGATCCGGGCGCAACAGCGCAAATAACACGATGCCTGCCAGTATGTATGCAGCTCCCGCTAAAATGAACGGGCCGGCAAGTGACGGAACCCCGATGGATTCAGCGAAACTTCCCATGACGCCAACAAGATTCGGTCCGGCAAATGCACCGAACGTTGTCGCCACCATAGCGATGCTAATGGCCGTTCCACGCTGCTTCGTGCTTGCCAAGTCTGTTCCTGCATAACGCGCTTGCAGATTCGTCGCCGTTCCTGCCCCGTAGATGACAAGCGACAGGAACAACAGAAAGACATTCCCCCAGATCGCGGCAAATACGACACCGACCGAACCGACACCGCCTGTCAGAAAACCAGCAGCCAAGCCCGTCCTGCGGCCAAAACGCTGCGACAAGCGCCCAACGACGAGCGCGGCCCCAGCTGATCCGAGCGTAAAGAGAAAGACCGGAAGCCCCGCGTAGCTTTCTGTGCCGAGCATATCCCGTGCGAGCAAAGCGCCGACCGTAATTCCGGCAGCCAGTCCCGCTCCGCCGAAAATTTGCGAGAGCATGACAATCCATAAGGTGCGCTTATACAAGCCCTGCAATTTTTCCGGCGATTCAATATAGCTTTCAAGCATTTGACTGTCTCTTTGCGTTCTTTCGTTAGCCATCGTACGGCCTCCATTCAAAAGTTAAATAACAGCTTCATTATAGCGCGTTTCCTTTTGCTATGGAGGATGGAATTCCAGGCATAAAAAAAGAGCCAGTTGCGGCTCTCGTTTTTTAAACAGCCTGTTTGCTGCTTTCTTCCACTTCGCGGCGCCATTTTCTTAGCGCACGCCGTTGCCTTGTGTCCCGGACTGTGTACCCTTTTGCACGGCCAAGCAAATGGATGCGCTCTGCTTCATGCGCGGAATCGATTTGCCCGAGATGAATCGCCAGAAAGAATTCCAAAAAGCGGATCGCTTCGATCTGTTCTCCAGTTGAAGTCGGATCTAACCTGTCCAGATTCAATTTCATTCGCTGCAAATCCGGAGCCCCGGGTTCATGGACTTTGGAAAAGCGTTTATAAAAAGCCATCATGTCTGAATACAAACTGCTGGTTTCTTTCCGAAGCTTGCTTCTGGTCATCACGGGAAACCCCTCCTTATTTTCATTTCGTCCGCATGTATCTATGCTTTAGGCAGTTAATGATTTCTACCCCTTTTCGCATTTGGCTACACCTGTTCCAAAATGAAAATTGTCCGGATGGTTAATTTGATTGTGGCTGATTGTCCAAATAAGCGTTGAGAATTTCCGCTGCCCGTTTGCGCACATGCACATAGGCATTGTCCATTGATTGTTTTTCGGTCACCGCTCCACCTGATACTGAATGCACTTCTTCGAAAAAGTGCATCAAGTCTTTGCGACTCTCGGGATCGATCACGCCGGATAATAAGATGACCGGCTTGCCATGGACAGCAGCCGCTTGCGCAATGCCAAAAGCCGTTTTTCCGGATAAAGTCTGCTGGTCGGACTTCCCTTCACCTGTGAAAATCAAATCACTCGACGCCACGCTTTCTGAAAATCCCGAAGCTTCAAGAACGACATCGATTCCGCGCTTCATTACGGCCGGGAAAAATGCCAGAAACGCGCCGCCAGCACCTCCTGCAGCCCCCGCCCCTGGATAGTCATGCAAAGACACGCCAGTCTCATTCTCCACGATATCGGCGTAATGGCTTAACTTTCGGTCCAGCGCCTCCGCCATCTTCCGATTCGCGCCTTTTTGAGGACCGAATACACGCGAAGCGCCGTTTGGCCCGGTCAGTGGATTATCGACATCACTCGCGATGACAAAATAGCAATCCTGAATACGCGCATCAAAAGAACTTGTATCTATCGTATAAAGTTTATCCAGTGCCCCAGCTCCTAGCGGCAGCAGATCACCTGAAGCATCGAGAAATCGCATGCCAAGCGCTCGCAGTATTCCTGTGCCCCCATCATTCGTCGCGCTGCCCCCAAGCCCGATGATGAAATCTCGAAATCCGGCGTCAAGCGCATGGCGTATCAATTCCCCAGTCCCTTCCGTCGAGGAATGCTCCGGGTTGCGCTCATTTTGTGAAAGCAAAGTTAATCCGGATGCCTCGGCAATCTCAATCACGCAAGTCTCGGCGTTCCCGAGCACTCCGTAACTGGCAGCGACCGGCTTTCCGAGAGGACCTGATACTTGATGCGTAACCATGCGGCCGTTTGTCGCTGCGATCAGATTCGCCATGGTGCCTTCCCCGCCATCCGCGGACGGCAATTCGATGACCTCGCTATCTGGCGCTGCATCCATTATCCCTTGTGCCATTGCACGTGCCGCTTGTTCAGCTGAAATGCTGCCTTTAAACGAATCCGGCGCCACAATAATCTTCATCCAATTCCCCCAATCTGAATAAATGCGATCGTCCAAAAAAATCTACCTATATTGAATGTACAAGTTTCAAAAAGTTGCGGCAAGATGTTTAAGTACGATTGGCATGTGGTAACTACTTAACAGAAGCGTTTAATGAGCTTCCCCTTCACCCCCAAATTTTTTGAAGGCCCGATGCAGGCAACTGCACCGGGCCATTTCTTTAGGTGCGCAATCAAAAAAATCCCCGCAGCAAATATTGCTGCGGGGATTTCTTCTTTAAATGATGCCTTGCCAGCGCAAGATCACTTCAGCGATCAACGCTGAGCCAATGAAAGTTCCGAGGAAGACCGCGATGGCGACCAAAAAGCTCCGGAAGCCCAGTTTGCGAAAATCTGCCCAGTTCGATCCGACCGATATGCCGGCATAAGCGAGAATCGGTGTGGCAAGCGCCAAAATACCGATCTGGCTTGTCCAGGCAACGACATAATCCGAACCTGGAAACCATGGCAAGGAAATGATAATGGCGAGTATGCCGATATAGCCGACTGCCGGCATGCTGAAGGGCAATGCTTTCTCCAACATCAACCCGACGAGGCTTACCGCAATCAAGACAAGCATTCCCGGAATCGCTTCCCATGGCAAGACGTCCATGCCGAACCAATTGCCGATCAAGGCGGCGACGCCGAAAATAGCCAATACCCAAGTCCATTCGATGACACTCTTAAGCATTCGGCCCGCCTCCTTTCGCAGCTTTTCGTTCCGATCGTCTCATCATGATGCTGTACAATTTCTCCGTCAGCGGCAAGCCGATGAAGATACTGAAATACAAACCGGTGGAAAGCGACAATAAATTACTCGCCCCCGCAAAAGCGACAATCTGTTCCTCCAATTCCGGATAAGCCCCGATCAGCGAACCACTGGCCGCAGCCATCATCGACCCGCTCCCGACGCCCGATGCCATGGCGAACGACAGAGGATGCAGCGGCGTCGCCGTCGCAAGCAATCCAGATATCAAGCCGAGAAAAACGGCTCCGAACACTGTTCCGAAAATATAGACCGCCATGACGCCGCGGCCCTCTGGCGAAGAGAATCCGAATTTGTTGACGATCAGCCCGACATTCGGCTCACGTGCAATCGAGTGGGTCATGCCGATACTTTCACGACGGAATCCGAGCAGCACCGCAAGCGGCAGCGCCAGGAAAATCGTTCCCAAATTGCCAAGTTCCTGCAACAAAAGCGCAGGCCCCGCTGCAATGATCGCTTCAATTTGCGGCCCGATCGTAACGCCAATTTTGGCAATGAGTAAAGTCACCCCTAAAATAATGAGCGGTTCTGCATTTTTGGCGTTTTTCTCGGAAATGAATGGCGTGAAATACAAGCCAAGCCCCAGAAAGAATGCGTATAGCATCGGTAATAATAGAATAACTCCTGGCCCCACAGCAATGCTGAACTGGCCGATCGCTTCTGTAATGGCTACCAAAATGAATGCAATTGCATGCAAACGCCAATCCTTAATGACGGTTTTCAATTCTACTTTCTCCATCGTTTCTCCTCGCTTTCTTCGGAACTGACAGCGATTCTTCAATCAAACCGCAATCCATAAACATAGTCTACGCTATATGACGGACGATTCAATAGATTTTTTAAATTTTGTTCGTTTTTTATTCCGAAGAAAGCATGTCATTTACAGAAGTGACAGATTTTTCAATCCATTTGAAAAAGCAGAAGCCTAAGCTTCTGCTTTTATTCCGTCGGATCGTACAAGGTGACGCTCTCGATGTAATTGATGTATTTCCTTAATTCTTTTGCCTGCTGCCGTGTGATTTCCCCAGCATCATACATATCGTAGATTTTGGCGCGTCCCATGTCCATGACATTGATGCGCAACTCCTCTTTTTGCATCTCGTAGCGTTCATCGTACAAGGTTTCGGGCCGTTTGAGACGGCTGATCATTTTCCGGTACTCGGTCAAAACTGCTTCGACGATGTCTTTGCGGGATGCTTTTTGATGATAGGCTTCCAAATTCTCCAGTGCAGCTTCAAGCGCCTTCAATTGCACCTCGCGGCCCACCTGGTATTCGACCAGCCGGATTTCCTCGTCCTGCCAATTCTCCCCGCGGAACCTGCGCCATGCACGGATCAATTTCCCTTGCAAATAAATCAATGTGGAACGGGCGTTATGGGCAATCGCCTCTTCACGTCGGTTCAGTGAATGCTCGAACGCTTCGTAGACCTCCCGTTCCATCCCTTCTGTCTTCTTCAGCCTTTCGATAAAGCGGCGCTCGGCTTTCAAAGCCCGCAGCCGCACTTCCTTCATGCGGCGCTGGTATTTCTTGTTCGCCTCTTTCGCTTCTTCACCTTCCGGCTGCACTTGCTGGAAGCGCAAACGGTATTCGTCCATTAATTCATAGGCTGCGGTTTCATTCGCTTCACTCAGTTCGGATTTTATGCGGGCGATCGATGCAAGCAGGAGGCGGCGCCTTGCTTCTTCCAAGTCGATCTTATCGTCGTCTTCGCCGCCTGCCAATTTTCCTTTACTGAGCAACGGCAAGCATGCAGTCGCAAGTAACAGCGTCAAAAGAATCGTCCCGACGGCGAGGAACAGCAGCAATGAACGTTGCGGGAAAATATAGCCGCCTTCAATGATCATCGGTAAGGACAAAATTCCGACCATCGTCACCGTCCCGCGTACGCCTGTCAGGCTGACGAATAAAGTCAGCTTGAGGCTTGGCTTTGCGGCATCTTCCATTTTGCCGAAACGGTATTCGTAGTGGGAAAATAAATAGGCCCAAATAAAACGGATGCCGAGCAGCATGGCGGTAATCGCCAAAACATACGACAGCAGGACGCTTTCATCCATACTCGGATTTTCCAACGCGCCGCTCATTGCGCCCGGGATGTTGAGCCCGAGCAGCAAGAAGATGATGCCGTTCAGCACGAAGGTGATGATTGTCCAAATGTTTTCCGTCAGCAT
This sequence comes from Planococcus citreus, assembly GCF_003664125.1. Taxonomy (GTDB): domain Bacteria; phylum Bacillota; class Bacilli; order Bacillales_A; family Planococcaceae; genus Planococcus; species Planococcus citreus. The sequence continues at coordinate 340,742 of NZ_RCCP01000003.1, read as the reverse complement.
CTGCTCTTCTGCGACCAGCGCTTCGGTATCTTCCTGCACAAGCGAATGGACAATTCCCCCAACGACCACGGCGATAACGCCGGATGCGCCTAACAACTCTTCCGCGATGACAAAGATGATAAACGGCGTCATGATTTGCAATAGCGAATGGAACGTAACATCATTGATCCCTTGTTTGCGGAACAATAAGCGGATACCGACGAACAGCAAAGCGATCACAGCTCCAAGAAGTGCACCCGCCAAAAACTTATAGGAGAAATTAAAAATAGCGGAGTATAGCGAGAAGGTCCCAGTGACGACTGCGGCGACTGCATAATTGAATGCGACGAGCCCCGAGGCGTCATTGATCAGCGACTCACCGCGCACTAGGCTCAGGACATTGCTCGGGATACGGACGCGCTGCGAGATGCCATTCACGGCCACAGGGTCCGTCGGCGATAGGATGGCAGCGAGTGCGAACGCAGCGGCAAGCGGAATGTCTTCAATAAGCCAGTGGATAAAGTAACCGCCGATCAAGGTCGTCAGCAGCACCAGGATGACGGCGTTGCCGAAAATCGGCCCCCGCATGCGCCATAATTCCTCGCGCGGAAAATGCCGCCCATCGTTGAACAGGAGCGGTGCGATGAACAGCAGCAGAAACCATTCGGCTTCCAATTCAAATGTAAAATCCTCGAAGACCAGCACGATGATCGTCCCGAGCGCCACTTGGATAAGCGCTGCCGGCACTTGCGGCACGTAGTGGCTCACTACATTGGAGACGAGAAGCGCGATCAGCAGGACCAGGATAGTCAGCAATAATTCCATCGATATTCCCCATTTACTTGTGATGATATGTGTATACCCCGTTTATGTTTTCGGTTATCCATTTCTTGCTTAGTTTCTAATTAGAATACATCCGTTTCGGGTAAACTAGAAGAAAGTACCGGTCGAAGGAGGTCCAGAACTTGTCACGTCAATCCTACCGCAAGGAAAAAAACCAACTGACTTATACCCAGCAGCACCTCGCCAACGAGCGCACCTATCTCGCTTGGATCCGCACAGCGATTTCCATCGTCGGCGTCGGGTTCCTGGCCACGAGCCTGCATTTCACGATGGGCGTCGTGCGCAATCCATTTGTCGATTTGTTCACGATCATACTCGGCATCTTCGCTTGTATTTTCGGCCTGGTCATTATTTTTACGGCCACGCGCACTTACCGGGAAAAGCGCCAACAGATCATCCAGGAAACCTTCTACTCCTCGAATTTGCGCATCAGCATGATTTCCACGATGCTGTCGATCATGATTATCATGGTCATCATCTATTTCTTTATCATTATGTGAATCATTTGCGGCTGAAGTTTATTAGCTTTCAGATCTGCCGCTAAAAGACAGGATATTTATCATACTTAACCCATAAAACTCCTAGTTATTTCCTCACGGATATAGTATTCTGAAATCAATCGATTTGACGAATACACGCTGTTCCCGCCCTGTTGTCTGGGCAGGACACCCGAAAGGAATTGACTCATGGCGACTCTCCCAAAATGGTTTATCGTTTGCCTGGCTGCTATCGGAACTTTGGCTATCAGCGGTGAACAGCCGTCGGCGGCTGACTCCGCCCCGCATGAATTTACTTTGCGCACTGCTCCGCTTGCGGTGATGCCTGAGCGATTGGCGAGAAACCACCGGGTGAGCTTGTCGGCAATCGGTGATGTACTCATCCATGAGCCGCTTTACGAAGATGCCAAGACAGGCAACGGGTATAATTTCGATTCCATGTTTGTGCCAATCCAGCCTTTCCTGGACTCTTCCGATATCACCGTCGCCAATTCCGAAAGCATTATCGGTGGCAGCGAAATCGGTGTATCTACCTATCCATCATTCAATAGCCCGTTCGAGCTGGGGGATGCCATGAAAAACGCCGGAATCGATGTTGTCTCCATGGCGAATAATCATACTTTGGACCGCGGTGTCCAGGCAATCGAGAACGCCATCTCCCATTGGCGGGATATCGGCATGGTGTCAACCGGTTCTCACCTGTCCGCAAAACAGCGTGCCGACATTCCGGTGATTGAGCGCAACGGCATCACTTTATCATTTTTATCCTATACATATGGCACCAACGGCGTCCCGACACCCGCCGGCCGGCCACATTTAGTCAATCGCATCGACCGGGAGTTGATCCAACAGGATTTGGCGTATGCGCGAAAGCATTCCGATGTAACGGTGTTAAGCCTCCATTTTGGCAATGAATACGAACCGATGCCGACGCAAGAACAAGCGGACCTCGCCCTGTTTGCCGCTGAGAACGGCGCAGACATCATCCTGGGCCATCACCCTCACGTCCTCCAGCCGCCTGCCTGGATTGACACTGCAGATGGACGGCGCAGCTTCGTCTTTTACTCACTCGGCAATTTCCTGTCTGGGCAAAAAGGCGTCGAACGGCGGATTGGCGGCATTGCCCATGTGGATATCGAGAAACTGGAAACTCCTGAAGGCTCAAGCATCGCCATCACCAACCCAGCGTTCACCCCGACCTTTGTCCAGCACGACAGGTTTACGGATTTTGAAGTTTTATTATTGAAAGACATCAATGACGAATGGAACGCCAATACGAAAGCCCATCTTGCCACTTGGATGACAGAACTGGAATTCCGCGAATAAAGGAGTGAATTGATGATGCAGGACTGGAAAACGGAGGAACGAAAAATATATACCCCTGCCGCCGAAGCCCACGCCGTACACATCCCGAAACAATTCTATTTTGTCATCGACGGCCATGGAAGCATCGGGTCTGAGGATTTCCACGAACGCCTTCGCGTATTGACTGCCCTGTCGGAAGCGGTTCGGGCGATGCCAGGACACGGCTATTGCCCGCCTGGATTTGCGGATTACTCCATTTATCCGCCGGAAACGCTCTACCATACAGACAACCAAGACGGACTGCCAACAACTTTCTCGTTGATGGTCCGCCAGCCGGATTTCATCGATAACGAAACGATCGACCGTGCGTTCAATTTGATCCACAAAGAGCGAAAGTTCCCGCTGCTTCCCGAAGTGGCATTCGAGGAGTTCGAAGATGGGCTATCGGTTCAATTGCGCAGCTCCAAAAAGCTTGAACCGGCCGGGGACGCTTTTAAGAAAATCGACCATTTCCTGCTGGCGAATGCCTTGAAGCGCCGCAACTTCCACTACCGCGAGATTTATCCAGGACATGGCCGCGATTTATTTGATGAAGTGGTGTACCGCGTGTTTGTTGAGGAAGCGCAGTAGCTGCCTGTCATGTGAGGGATTCAGCAAGCAAAGGAAAAGCCGTCCCGAAAAGTGTCTTCGCACTTTTTCCGGACGGCTTTTTCCATTACATCTGATTTTTCTTATAGTTTTCGTCTCGCCGGAAGTTCCCGACCACTTCCATCGTCTCGGTGATGCTGACGAAGGCATTCGGGTCGATTTCCCGGATCAAGGGCCGGACAAATGCCAGCTCGTAACGGGTGATGACGCTATGCAGCACTTTCACCTTGGCGCCAGTATACGCGCCTTCCCCGTCCGTTACCGTAATCCCGCGGTACAGGTTCGTCAATAGTTTCTTCTTCACTTCGTCGCCTTTTGCCGTCACCACCATCAAGCTGAGCTTAATATGGCGCGTATGGATTCGGTCGACGACGATGCCCGTGATATAAATTGATGCCATCGTGTACATCGCAAGCTCCCAGTTGAAGATAAAGCCCGAGATGAACACGACGCCGCTGTTCAAAGTGAACACCATAAAACCAAGCGGGATGTCGCGTTTCATTGTCAGCAACAGGCCGATGACGTCAAAGCCGCCGGTCGACCCGTAAAAGCGGATTATGATCCCGACTGCAGCGCCTGAAATGACGCCGCCGAAGACCGATGACAACAAGGCATCTTCTGTCACTTGGACAATCGGGATATACAGCATAGCAATCGACGTGACGGCCACCGAGAAAATACTATTGGCGATAAAGGTCTTGCCGAGTTTCATCCACCCGACAACCAGGATCGGCAGGTTCAGCAAAATCAACCAAATCCCCGAGTTGACCGGCGTCATCAAACCGAAAATCATAGCAACACCGGTAACGCCTCCTGATAAAATTTCATGTGGCAGCAAAAACATATTGAAAGCGATCGCCATAACAATGGAGGCAATGAAAATTGCCCCGAGGCGGTAAAATTTGTCCATTTTTTATTCTCCGTTCATCTAGTGGTAATGAGCGATGCCCGCATTCCGTTGATGGCGATGGGGCAAGGCAGCGATTCACATTATAGGGGGTGCGATCATAGAAAAGCAAGCACTTCTGACCGGATTTACAGTTTCTTTTCATTCACGGAATATTCGTCATTTGAATAGTGTTTCAAAAGCTTCAATTGAATGCCAGAAAAATTAAGACTAAAATAGAAGAAGACAGTGCACGGCGAGGAGAGATATTATGGATCCGTTAGACATCATCGACAATATGGACAAAATCATGCCAGTGTTCCAGCCGATCGTCAGTGCCGTCAAACACGACGTCATCGGCTACGAACTGCTCGGCCGCTACTTAGAACCGGACGGAACCAAATCACTCGGCGAATTCTTCAACGACCCGGAAGTTCCGGACGAGTACAAAACTGAAGTGGACCAAAGACTGCTCGAAATGGCACTCGATCAATTGCTTGCCCAAAACAATGACTGCCTACTGTTCATCAACCGCAACGCACGCCAATTGATGGCAGGAGACGGCGAAGATTTCCTGAAGACCCTGCTCGAATACCAGAAACGTGGCTTTCCGCTCGAACGCATTGTCCTCGAAATTACGGAGCACGATTTCAATGATGATTTCGATACACTCAACCACTTGCTTTTGTATTTCAAAACTTACGGGATCCAGATTGCTGTCGATCATGTGGGCGCGAAAAGTTCGAACATCGACCGCATCCGCCAGTTGCGGCCGCATATCCTGAAAATTGATATGAGCATCAGCCGCCACCATCAGCCCGATGCATTCCAGGACATCATCCATTCCTTATCGATGCTTGCCCACCGCATTGGCGCCCGCCTGTTATACGAATACATAGAAGACAACCATCAATTGTATTTCGCTTGGAAACACGGCGGGCATTATTACCAAGGCTATTATTTGGCCCATCCGGACCCTGCCCTGCTGACGACGGATTCCTTGTCCATCCATGTGGGTGATCAAGTAAAGGAATTCGTCCACCGCGAAAAAGCAATGGTTGGCGAACGCTTGGCCTATACCGCCCGTTCAGAAGAAAAACTCAAACGCTTGATGGGCAAATGGCAAAGCCCAGACTTTGCCGACCAGTTCATCCAGGAAGTGCTGCCGCTTTTCGAAACGGAAAGTTTCCGCATCTATATTTGCAATGGCGACGGGGAGCAAGTTTCCTCCAACTTCCGGAAAACTTCCGGCAGTTGGCAAGGTGAACCGCAGCAAATCGGTTCACACTGGGCTTTCCGGCCATATTTCCTGGAGAATATGATGCTTATGAAAGCGAGTCATAAAGGACGGCTTTCGGACATCTACGCCGATATCGAAACAGGGGAAATGATCCGCACATTCAGCTATCCGCTATCGGACGAATGCTTCCTGTTCATCGATTTAAGCTACGAATTTATTTCTGAAAATGATTATTTATTGTTTCAATAAATCACAGTCAAAAAAGGAACCCGAAGCAGCATATGCCGCTTCGGGTTTTGTCATTTCGCTTCCTTTTCCAGCTTGTCGATGTAATGCTTAAGTTTGTCTTTTTGCTCACCACTGATCTCAGGCAGTTCCGGGTTGATTTCCTCCAGCATTTCCACCATCACCCGGGCGATGATCAAACGGGAATACATCTCATCATCTGCCGGCAATATATACCAAGGAGCATGTTCTGTAGACGTGTTTGTCAGCATATCCTCAAAAATGTCTTGGTAATCCGCCCAATGCTCGCGTTCTTCGACATCGCTGAAGGAAAACTCCCAATTCTTCTCTGGGTTTTTCATGCGTTCGAGCAGGCGCTCAGTTTGTTCTTCTTTGGAAATATTAAAGAAGAATTTCACAAACGGAAAACCGTTCTCGAACATATAACGTTCGAAGTCATTGATCTGGCGATAGCGCCGGTTCCAAACTTCGCCGTCGATCAATTGATTGGGCAGCGGCTCTTCTTCAAGGAGATTATGGACACGCGTCGCAATCACTTCTTCGTAATGGGAACGGTTCAAAATTCCGATTTGCCCGCGCTCTGGCAAAGCTTTGTGCAAGCGCCATAAATAATCATGCTTCAATTCCTCTTCGGTCGGTTTTCCGAGCGTCGTCACTTTCAGCCCTTGGGCGGTCAAGTTCGAGAACAGGTAAGTGATAGCTTCATCTTTTCCAGCCGCGTCCATTGCCTGAAGGGCTACCACAATGCCTTTTTCTTCTTCTGCATGAAGCCGGACATGCCATTTTTTCAGTTCTTCAATCGTATCCTTCAATTGCTGTTCGATTTGCCCGGGTTCGGTGCCTTTATCTTCACGTGTCGGCCAGTCTTTCAAATCCACTTTGCGCCCAGCCTTCACTTTGTATTGTTGGGTATCCATGAAATCACTCCTTGAAATATAAATGGTTTTCTTTCCATACCCTTTTTCAGCATTTGGAATTACAGGGCTTTTTTCTCAATCTGTTATTTAATCTTTTCCCACCACAAGCTAGCAAAGGCTACACACAACTTGCACAAAAAAGCTCCTTCGAAACCCATACAGAGTCTCGAAGGAGCTTTTTCAATTGTGGACTATTCGTAGGCAATCGAACCGTCTGCCTTCTGTTCATACGTAATGTCTTCTTGTTCCATCAAGGAAATCAAGATTTCGGCTTTGTCGTCCGCTTGCTCTTTTTGGCGGTCCAGGATTTCATCCAGTTTCTCATGGATTTCCTCGACCTGGTTTTTCTGCAAAGTCTTTGTCATTTCACGCGTCAACTCGATTTGGGCAAAATGATAGGATTCCAATTGTGCAAGACGTGGATCGTCCGTGTCGAGTTCTTTGGACAATTGCTCCAACTTTTCCTCCATCTCATTGATATGGAGTTCGGTGAGTGAATTATGGTCATACAGGCGAATCAGTGAATTGCTCACTTCTTTGAGCACTTCCTCGCTTTTCTCGCTTTGGAAAATATACTGCTGGATTTCATCTTGTTCCGCATTCGCCGTCGAACGCTCCTCATTCCACGGAGCGACATAACTCGCGAAGGAATACACGTTCCATAGGATGAACAGCAGTAAAATGCCGCCACCGGCTTTCAGCCAAAGTCTGCGGCGGTGCGGATCTTTTTTATTGGATCGAAAATTTGGCGGTTCAGCCCCGGTTTCGGCGCTTTTTTCCGCTTCAATTCGATTGGATTCATTATGCGGATTACTGTCTGAAAACTGATTGTAATTAGCCATGTTACCCTCCGGACATCTATTCGTAACACGATTGTAACAAAAAACATTCAAAATAGCATCCGTTTTTTAAAAGAATCCAAGAAATTATGACAAAATTCGACAAAGTAATGCCATTTTTTTCGTTTCTCTTGGCCAATAAAGCGTCTCTCCATCACCCGCTTTGAAAGGTTAGTCCACCGCTTTTTTCGGGTAAACTACCTGCAAGCATCACCATCTCATCCAATTATCTTGTCATTGATCCACCATCCTTTTCTTGATGGCGATCAGAAAGAAAGGCGGTCTTTTTTATGCGCATTTCCTGTATGGGGAGTTTATTGATTTCAATTATCCTCTCGATTGTATTGACCATTTTGCTGAACTTGCTATTTTTCTAGCTGCCGCTGTAATTGCCGGGCCTTGGCCGCGAAAGCTTTGTATATATTAGAAATGGAGGAACTCCAGATGACCAGAACATTCGTGATTTTATTGATCGTGTCGGCGCTGTTGTTCATCGGATTCTATTTTGCCATTACGCTCTATAACCGTTTTGTCGGAGGATTTGTTTCAGCGGGAATTGAATTCCAAACAGCAGTCACCTTATCCGAAATGCTGTCATCCCATTTCCAGCCGTAAACTTCTTCAGCTAACGAAACCCCATCGCCTGAGCGATGGGGTTTCTTTTATTCACTGGGATTTTGTTGTGTGTTTCCCGCTTCAGATTTGCGGTAATCGAATTGCCATTGCACGCCGAATTTATCTTCTACGACGCCGTATGCTTCACTCCAATAGCTCTCCTCGAATTCAAAGATCACTTTGCCGCTTTCTGCCAGCTTCTTGAAATCGGCTTTCATTTCGCCCAGCTCTTCCGAACGGATGGACACGTGGAAATTGCTGCCGAATGTCGCCGGCTTGCCTGGCATCGCGTCCGATAGCAGCAAGTAATTGCCATAGAGCGGAATCGCCGCCTCCAAGATCAATTCCTTTAAATCCTCGTCGAGTTTCGATCCCGGGTTGTCGCCGTAATGGATGACGGAAACATCGGATACGCCAAAGACGCCTTCATAATATGACAACACTTCTTTGCAGTTTCCGTTAAAAATGATTTGTGGATGGATCGCCACTTCTTCGCCCCCTCTTGAACTGTCCGTATCGTCCTCTTTTCCCTTCCATTTCCAGCACTAAACTCGTGCATTTACTTCCAGGCGGGTAATTTTTTCATAAATGAATAGACGATCGGCCCCAAAAAGATGGCCGCCAAGAATAGATAAAACGATACCGAAGCGATGAGTACCGTGAAAATGCCGCTCCATAAAGCCGCCACCAAATACAAAAACAATAAAAGCACTGCCCAGACGATGCTGATGCGAAGAGCCGCATTTTTCATCCGGATGCGTCTTAGCGCGGCCAATCCCAATGACAACAAAAAAGCGGGTACCACCATCCACATTAACGTACTTGTTGCCATATCACCTCTTACGTCATCGTTCAATAACAGCGTGTCCGAACTGCCAGAAGTCACCATCGTCACCAACAGCCCGACAACAGTGATCAATGCATAAAGCCCCAAGCCGAACAATAGATCCTTGACCAATTCCACCGCTTTCCAGTTTTCCAACGCCTTCCCTCCTTGTCGTTCCCGGACTTTTTTCAGCTGCCCAGCATTCCGGAAAACAATTCGCTATTCCGTTTAGTTCGCCGCCATCCTGTGTTTCCCCTGCCGCCCATCCAAATCAGAACGGGTGCTTTGCAGAATCGGGATGCCGGCCCCTTAAAAATTTTTTCGTTTCATGGCTGTTTCCGCTTTGTAGTCATGGCCGGAATACACTAAAATTATTATGCAACTATTGACCTTCAAGGAGTGACGATACATGAACGAAACGATCCGCCAATTGACCGGTGACGACTTACAGGCTTTGCAGGACATGGATACCGGCATCGATGATGATTATGTCATCCGGGTATTCGACCGGATTTCCACAGGGCCGAACCGTTTATTCGGTTTGTTCCATGACGGCCGCCTGGCGAGTATCGGCGGCTATACCATTTTCGCAGGCAGCTATGCCATGCTTGGGCGCATGCGGAGCGATGTGCGCTTCCGTGGCCAAAGCCTATCCTCAAAGCTGATGGCCCATGTCCGGGATGCGGCACTCGTTCATCCGGGCATCCGTTTTGTCGGCGCCAATACACAGGAGTTCAATCTTCCGGCACAGCGCGTTCTCGAAAAAATCGGGCTGACCCGCCAAGCTGAATTGTTTTCCGCCATCGCCACGAATGTAGAGACTTTCGAAAGCGGCGCGGCAGTTTGGCGCAAAATCGAAAGCACCGAGGAAAAAATGCGCTGGCTCGAGGCGGTCTACATCCGTTCGGGACGGGTTTTTCCATTCGAATGCTATTACCCGTTTCCTGCAAGCCCGGATCTTTTTTCTGGCCAAGCGCTTGCACAATGGGACTTCTATGAAAATCCGGCCCGTGACCGGATCGTCATCACCAAACACGATGTGAAGAAATTCGATTACTTGCATACACTTTACCCTTGGGACGATTTATTTGAGCAGCCAGGGTTATGGGAAACCTTGCACGCACCACTCGAGAACATCCGCCGTGGTTCTGAGGAAGGCGCTTTTGTCTGGATGGATCTGACCCGCAAGCAAACAGGAACATTGCCGGAAGGTCATCCTTTCGATTTGCCATCCCCCTGGTTTTTATACGGCACGGATATCCATTAAGTTGTTCTCCTCCCCTTCTAAATGTTTAAGGCTCATTCTTAATAGGAAGACATAGAGTATAGAAGGAAAACACCCAAGGAGGAGAACATAATGACACAGCAGGAACATCGCCAAGAAGAAGTAGCAGAGGATTTGAAGCAGGAAATGCCGGTAAAGGAAGTGAAAAACGGCGTCGAGCTTTCGAACCCGCTTGAAATTGTCCAGCGCATGCTCGAAGTAGCGACCCAAGAACTCGAGCTGCCACAAGGTGTATACGAAATTCTCAAAAAGCCGAAGCGCATCTTGAAAGTATCGATTCCCGTACGCATGGATGACGGGACATATCGCGAATTCGAAGGCTATCGCTCCCAGCATTTGGACGTGCTCGGCCCGACAAAAGGCGGCGTCCGGTTCCACCCTGGCGTGACAGAAGACGAAGTCGCAGCCTTGTCGATATGGATGTCGATGAAAGCGGCCATTCTCGGAATCCCATACGGCGGCGGTAAAGGCGGAATCGTCGTCAATCCAAAAGAGCTGTCCGAACGGGAACTCGAGGAATTGTCCCGCGGCTTTATCCGCGAACTCGAACCGATCATGGGGCCTGAAAAAGATATCCCGGCACCGGATGTCAACACGACGCCTCAGATCATGGGATGGATGATTGATGAATTTTCCCGGCTGAAAGGCAAAAACGTGCCCGGCACGATCACCGGCAAGCCTTTGATTCTTGGAGGATCGGAAGGACGCGTCGAAGCGACCGGACGCGGCGTCGTCTTCACCATCGAAGATGCCGCCAAGAAAATGGGGCTTGAACTCGAAGGAATGACTGCAGTCGTTCAAGGCTTCGGGAACGTCGGATCGATCACCGCCAAATTATTACATGAACGCGGCGTGAAAGTGCTCGGCATTGTCGACGCTGGCGGCGGCATCTATCATAAGGATGGCCTGCCGATAGAAGAGTTGATCGGCTACGCCCAAACGACGGGCACGGTTGCCGGATACAATGGCTACGAATCGCTCAGCAATGAGGAATTATTCGCAGCCGATGTGGACATATTGGTGCCTGCCGCGCTTGAAAACCAGATCACTTCAGCTACCGGCCCGACCATCCGCGCCAAGATTGTGGCGGAAGCGGCGAATGGGCCCACGACACCGGACGGCAACGCCGCGATGGAAAAGAACGGCATCACCGTAATCCCGGATATTCTTTGCAATGCGGGAGGCGTTACGGTTTCCTATTTCGAATGGGTGCAAAATACGACCCATCTTCGCTGGACCGAGCAGGAAGTGAACGAGCGGCTCCACACCGAAATGACAGAGGCTTTTGACGATGTTTACGAAATGAAAGAACAAAAAGGCTGCACGATGCGCGAAGCAGCGTATTTGGTCGCTGTTGAACGCATTGCCCAAGCGATGGAAGCACGCGGCTGGATTTAGGAGAAGAGGCTGTTCCAAGAGCTCATGAAACAAGGCTCTTGGGGCAGCCCCTTTTTTCTTTTTGCCCGCGGATGTTTCCGAACGCCTGTTTACAGGTAGTGAATAGGAAAGGCCCTCACCGCCAGAAAAGGAGCACGACGATGAAAACAATCGATTACTGGGTCTATTTGGCCTTTTCCGCATTTAAATTATTTCTCTTCAGCTTATACACCGATACGCCGTTCAGCTTCGGCTTTTTCATGATCAGCTTCTCGAGCGCATTGATTCTTTCGAGCTGGACTTTATTGATTGATGCCCGCAAGCGGCGCTGGATTTTACTGTCGCTTTTGGCGCTCCACAGCATCCTGCTGATTTCGGACGTCTGGTATTACCGCTATTTCGGGGATCTGTTATCCGTTCAATTGATTCCCTCGATGACGCAAATGAATGATGTAGGCGGCGGCTTTTTGAGCTTGATCCGCTGGACGGACTTTTTCTTTTTTGCTGACTTCCTGCTGTTTCTCGCCTTCATTTTCGCCTTGAAAAAGCGCAGCCTAGCGCCAAGGCAGGCGACGAACGGTAAACTGGCAGCTGTGATTGCTGCAGTCGGCCTCTTGATATTTGCCGCCCCGCTCCTTACAAGCATCGCAAAAGGCGAACGCTGGCTGACGGGAGACGCTACCAGCAATATGCGCGAATACTACGAGCTTGGGTTTTGGGGCTACCATGGCTATGATTTCGGAAAAGGTGTCGTTTCCATTTTCCGCGAGCCCGAGCCATCTGAACGGGACAAAGCTCTGCTCCAGGAAGCTGCCGCAGAAGTCAGTACAGAAAACAAAGGCGAACAGCCAAATATTATCCTCGTCCAGCTGGAATCGCTGCAGCGTTCTGTCATTGGCCAGGAAATCGGCGGTGAAGAAGTGACGCCTTACTTGAACCAGCTCGAGGAGGAAATGCTGTATTTCCCTTCTTTCCATCATCAGACCCACGAAGGGCGCACATCGGATGCAGAATTCGTCATCAACACGTCGCTTCACCCGCTGCGCACAGGCTCTGTCTATACACGCTTCCCTGACAGCACGTTCGCCCCGCTTCCGGAAGCTTTGCGAAAAGGCGGCTATGATACAGCGGCTATGCATGCTTATGAAGCGAGCTTTTGGAACCGCAATACCGTGTATGAACATATCGGCTTTTCCCGCTTCTTCAGCGAAAAGGATTACCCTGATACGGAAAAAATCGGCATGGCGATCAACGATGAAGATTTTTTCCGGACTTCAGTCGAGCACATCCAAAAATTAGAAGAACCGTATTACGCGTTCATGATCGCCTTGAGCAGCCACATCCCTTTCACGATCCCTGAAGATAAAAAAGAGTTGTCGCTGCCGGGTTATGAAGATGAGTTGGTACAGAATTATTACCATACTGTCCATTATGTCGACGGTGCGGTCGAAGTGCTCGTCGATGAATTGAAACAGCAAGATATGTGGGACGATTCGCTGGTCATTTTCTACGGCGACCACGATAGTGGATTGACCGAAGAAGGGCGCGAAATGGCGACTAAACTTGACGCCAATGGAACAACAGAACAATTCGAATTGTTCCGGGAAGTCCCATTGTGGATCAAGCCGCCCAATCTTCCGGAAGGTGAAACGATCGAGACCGTCGGCGGCCAAATCGATTTGGCACCGACCATCCTGGAACTTGCAGGCATCGACCAAGGATTTATGCTCGGCACTTCATTGCTGTCGGACACTGAAAGACTCGTCGTTTTCCGCGACGGCTCGTTCCGAAAAGGCGATGTGTATTTCGAGCCTGACCTGACGTCTACCCCTGGATCAGGTGAATGCTACTCAATCGACAGCGGTGAAAAAATTGACGATGCGGATTGTGAGCCGTATATCGGTGAGGCGCTCGATCAATTGCGCATTTCGGATACCGTGATCGAAGACAATGGGCTGGACTATATCGAACAATGAAAAAAGCGTTGGACTCCAAGCTTGAGTCCAACGCTTTTTTATCTCATGACGCTGCCGCCGGAAATCTTCACCGATTCACCGACAATATTTGGGGCGGCATCCGTTAATAGGAACGCAATCGTTTGGGCGACTTCTTGAGGAGTCGACAGCCGGTTTGAAGGAATTCCCGACTGCGCTTCCTCCATCGCCTGCTCAATAGAGATTCCTTTTCGCTCCGCTTTTCTTTGGATGCTGGACCTTGCCATTTCCGTATCGACATATCCCGGGCATACCGCGTTGACTCGGATGCCGTGCTCAATCGCTTCCAAGGCCATTGACTGGGTCCAACCAACCACCGCGAATTTGCTTGCTGCGTAGGCCGTGTTTCCGGCAGTTCCGCGAAGACCTGAAAGAGAAGCGAGATTGACAATATCGCCTCTGCCTTCTTCCATCATGCGCCGGTATACCAATTGTGTCAGCATAAATGTCGATGTGTAATTGATGTTCATCAAGTGTTCCAAAAATTCCTGGTCCAGTTCTTCCACTTGCTTTCCGCCCGCTGCTCCGGCTGAATTGACCAAGCCGCCGATAAAGCCGAGTTGTGTTTCAGCGGTTCTGATCAGATTCTCGCGGCTATGAGGGTCCGTCAAATCCGCCGTTTGAGCATGCAGTTGACTGTCATCCATCATGGTTTTCAATTCGTTTTCCAACTGCTTCAGTTTTTCCGCATCGCGCCCAGTGATCGTCAGTTTCGCACCCATCTGCGCCACTGCCTTGGCTGTTTCCCAGCCGATGCCGCCAGTCGCGCCGGTGACCAAAATATGCTTTTCTGCTAATGCTTGTTTATCAAAAATACCCATGGATATACGCCTCCCTTGTGTGCAGTGTTTCCCTTAATCCCAGCGCATTTAAACATGCAAAGCAACTAACAGCTTAGAAGCGACGTAAAGGCACCATATGGTATATACTAATGGGAAGTGCACAAGTGCTGTCATTTTTTTCACTTCCAGCTATTTTATGGCTGAAGACGAATTTCATCACTATTTGGATTATCCGTTATATGGAGGGAAAAAAATGAACCAAAAAATGAGCGATTTCACCGAAACTTTGCGCCAGACCGATTACGCGCATATTTTATACCTGACTGAACAAACAGATGTTTATATAGAAAATGCCGTATCTTATGTCTTAGACGGCGTCCGAAATGGCGACCGTGTCCTGTTCGTCGAAAATCCCCGGATTTATCCCCAGATTGAAAAAAAGCTTCAGCAGCTATTGACTGCCGAAGAGCTGGATTTAATCCATTATGTCAACAACTTCGATTTCTATTGGCGCAAAGGGAACTTCCATCCCGAGGCCATTTTGGAATATTTTGAGAGCGTCGTTGGATCTTTCACTGCGGATGGACGGAAGTGCCGGACCTGGGGCCATATCGAATGGGGCAGCCAGGAAAATATCGACCAGAAAATCATCGACTATGAAACAGAAATCGACCGCTCCGTCCCACGGCGTAAAGTCGTTTCCGTTTGCGCATACGATGCACGCCGTGTCTCGGATAGTTTGCGCGAACGGCTCATGTATTGCCATGGCTATTTGATGAAAGACCACAGCATTTCCGCATTATCATTTTATGACGATCAAAAAGCCCGGAACTAAAAATTCCAGGCTTTTTTTATTTTCACCGCAAAGCTCTTTCGGATTGATGCATATTTCCTGCACACTGAGGGAATACTGAAACAACTGCCATCATATGGCAATGCTCGTATAGAATGAAGTGGAGGATACAACCATGAAAAAAGAAATCACAGTCGGCGCAGCCGAGTTGAAATGGGATTTGGAAACCGGGGAAGTGCTCTTCGATGGCGGCGATGTCGTCTTTTTCTGGACTTCTGCTATGGAAACCTTTTTCGACACCATCCGGGAAATCACCGGCACCGAAGCGACTGATCTGGTGCTTGAGACCACCGGGTTCAGGCAAGGAATCGTTGTTGGGGAAGGTTTCCGCGAACTGAAGAATATCGATGCCAGCAATGTGGTCGAATGGATTTCCAATACGTATGCCCCGGCTGGCTGGGGCAAAGTGGAAATTGTCGAGATGGACATCGAGCAATACACGTTCACGATGCATATACAGGATGATTGGGAATTCAAAATGAACCAATTGAACCGCAAAGGCACTAAAGGAATTTTCGTCCCTTCCCATTACGCCGGCGTTTTAACGGGATTATTCGGCCAGAACTTCTGGTACCGCACCATCCGCTACCAAAACGACGAACAGCCTTACAGCATTGTGGAATATTACCCGTCGGACGTCACCGTTCAGCAAAATATCCGGGAACTCGCAAGAAGACAGGAAGACCAACAAATCCGCCAGCTTGAAGAGATGGTCAACGAAAAGACCGACATGCTACAGAAACTGGTGCGTGAACTTTCTTCCCCTGTCATTCCGGTGCTTGAAGGCATCATCGTCGTGCCAATGATCGGAAGCTACGACGAAGACCGCACAGAAGACCTGATCAACAACACATTAAACGAACTACCAAAGCATAAGGCAGAATTTTTGCTGCTTGATCTGACAGGATTAAACCGCAATATTTCAGAGCATACCGCGCAGCTGATCGATAAATTAGCGGCAGCTGCACGTTTGCTCGGCACAGAAACGATTCTGGTCGGCGTTTCGCCGGAGCTCGCCATGATTATCACGCGGACGATGCAGGACCTGTCGAAATTCGAAACTTTGCAGAGCCTGCAGCATGGCATCTATTATGCGCTTGGCCGAAGCGGACGTTCCATCAGCCCAAAAAACAAGTGAAACGAGAAGTTATCTCGTTTCACTTGTTTTTTTCATGCCCTCTGGCAGGCGGCTGTTTCAAGAACCGCCCGCCTGTATTCATATAAATCAAAGCCGCTCCGGTAAATCCAAGAAACAAGGCGACGCCGATATAAAACATCCAACTTTTCTCAAGCAACATGCCAGCAAGCCAAAACAGCATACTGAATGCCAAAGCGAATAATAACTTCCCGATAAAACGGGCCATAGCCGGGCCGTCGTATTTCGCTTTTTCTTCTTTGGGCATCGTGTTATAGCCAGCGATTAAAAAGGTGCCTTTGCCTTGCAGCATATAAAGCCCTAGGAGCACCAGCATGAGCGCCACCCCGCCGATTACCAAAGCTCCAGATTTCATTTCATCCATTGAACCCCCGCCTTGCCGCTTGAATTCCTTCTCTATGTTTTTCATTCGGCAAAGACTCAGAAATTCCTTTTCAAGCATAAGAAAATCCCGCACCCGTCTTCCCTGTGCAGGATTTTCTGTCAACCACTTCCACATTTTCCGTTAATGTGTCCAATTTTTGAATGAGAATACCATCCCGATGATGACAACAGCTATCCCGCCGAAAATGAGCATGGGCAACAGCCCGACAATGTCGGTCATCTCAAGGGCACCTCCTTTTTTCTAATCATACGCCCATATTCATAAAAACGCCACAAAATTGTTTGATTTTTCAGTCACTATCGGTTGCGCTGTTTACTGAATAAAACTAAGATGACAATAAGAACCGCTATTAAGGCTATCAACACCATCAAGCTGATTGGGATCCCGAAATTCATCTTCCATTCACCTGCCCTCCTGTCTGGGATAAGAGAATTTGGCATGAATGAACCAGCATCTCCATCAATCATATTCAGCTAGTAAAAAAAGCCGCCGGCAAACCCGGCAGCCGTATGTTTACAATTTATCGATAACGGCCCGGTAAACCGGCGCCAATACTTTACGCAAGGCTGTAACAGGCGGCACTGGGCTTCTCTGTTGCCATTGAATCCATTCGAGCGCCACCAGGCTCAACACTAGCCAAATGGTGCCGGCGATATAGCCTGCCAGGACATCGCTTGGAAAATGCGCTCCCAGATAAATCCGGCTGATGCCAATCAGCACGATTAATACACTGAGCCCGAAAACCGATGCCCATTGCAACCACGGTTTCTGCTTGGTGCGGACGACCAAATAAATAAGAAATCCGTAAAAGATCAGTGAGCCCATCGAATGGCCGCTCGGGAAACTATAGCCGACTGCATCGATCGTTTCATTGATGCTCGGCCGCTCCCGGCTGAATAAGTGCTTCAATAAAACCGTTAACAGCGAGCCGCCGCCGACTGCCACTAAATAGAACAAGACACCCCATCTGTCGCGCATCTTGACACCCAATATCCACAAGACGCCAATCGACATCAATACAAGAAACCAAACAGACCCAAGCTCGGTGATGATAAACATGACCGTGTCCATCCAGTTGCTTCCAATCGCTTCCAGTAACCGGATGGTGACAGCATCAAATACGGCCAATTCCTGATCTAGCATTTCATCAGCCAGTTCTGCAAACAAGACAATGAATAATGATGCCAGTCCCAGGCCAACAAGCAACACGATAAAAGCAAATCCCGATAATTTCGTTTCTCTATCCATCCAACCGCTCCCATACTTTTACTTACCGTCAGTTTACCCGACTTTGCCGATAAGTATGCCGCATCCTTTCAGTTCCGTGGTTCAAAGGCCTCTATTTGGGGAATAACTCAAATAGATAGCAATTCCAGCAAGAAAACGCCAAATTCTTGCTCATTGCCTCCACCTGGAAGGATGATCACCATGAAACTACCACTCCGGCTGCTTATACTAGCCGCCCTTCTGCTCACTTTCACTTCCTGCTCGGAAGCGTTATCGGAAAACCGCGGCCCCGCGGCACCTGATTTTGCATTGCCTGACCTCGACGGCACTGTCCACCATCTCGCAGACTACGAAGGCGAAAAAGTCTATCTGTTCTTTTGGGCATCCTGGTGCTCGATTTGCCTTTCCGGATTGAACGAACTAGAAGAATTGGCCGAAAGCGATAAAGACTTCACGATCCTCACCGTCATCTCCCCCGGAACATACGCGGAACGAAATGCCAATGAGTTCAAAGCTTGGTTCTCGACCATCGACCATGACGGCGATTTCATCGTCTTGCTCGATGATGGAGGAGAGGTATTCGGGCAATTTGAAATGGAGGCCTATCCTAGCTCTGCCTGGATCAACTCCGCTGGGAGAATTACCGAACAACGCACCGGCCACGTGACCAATGATGAAATACTCGAATTGATGAATTCGATTCGCTAGAAAGGCGGAACCACTGATGAAACAATATTTTCTACCCCTGCTCTTATTATTGCTGTTAGCGGGCTGTTCAAGCGAAGCAGTTACCGACTCTACTACCGCCTCCTCCTCCTCTTCTTCTTCGGAATCGCGCTTTCCCGATAATCCCAACGAAGAACTGGAATTCGATACCGAAAACCTGGAAGACATTTGGTTTGCCGGTGGCTGTTTCTGGGGCGTTGAAGCCTATATGGCACGCATCTACGGCGTCTATGAAGTGACGTCCGGCTATGCAGGCGGAACGATTGAAGACCCGACTTACGAAGAAGTGCTGACAGGCGATACCGGCTATGCCGAAACCGTCCATTTGCGCTATGACCCGGAACGCGTTTCGCTCGAGGAGCTGCTCGACCGTTACTTCCTGATCATCGACCCGACACTCGTCGACCAGCAAGGCAATGATCGCGGCAACCAATACCGGACCGCAATTTTCTATGACGACCCATCCGCTGTGGCGGCAATCGATGAGGCCATTGCCGATGAGCAGAAAAAATACGATAAGCCGATTGTTACCGAAGTCGAGCCGATGACAAATTATTATCTCGCGGAAAACTACCATCAAGACTATTTGGAGAAAAATCCAGATGGCTATTGCCATGTTGATTTCACAAGCTTAGAAGACCAAGAAGTTCCGCAATTGATCGATCCGGCTGATTATCCGAAACCGGATGAAGAGGAAATCCGTGAGATGCTGACGGATGAACAATACCGCGTCACCCAGGAAGACGGAACGGAGACTGCATTCGATAATGAATACGATGGCTTTTACGAGCCTGGCATCTATGTCGACATTGTCACAGGCGAACCGCTCTTTTCTTCCAAAGATAAATACGATTCCAAGACCGGCTGGCCGAGCTTTACGAAGCCAATCGACCCGGCAGTCGTCACCGAGCACGACGATCTTTCCCTGTTCGGTATGCAGACCGAAATCAGGAGCCGCGCGGGCGATAGCCATTTGGGACATGTCTTTGAAGACGGGCCTGAAGATGCAGGCGGTTTGCGCTATTGCATGAACAGTGCAGCACTGCGTTTTGTGCCGCTCGAAGAGATGGAAACGCAAGGTTACGGATACCTGACCGACAAAGTAAACTGATAACAAACAAAAGCCGGAACCCCGTTCGAACGGGGTTCCGGCTTTTTGGTGATGGTTTCGCCATTTATTGGCTTTCGGCCCGCTTCACCAAGCGGCGTTCCAAAATGCCTTCGACGATCATAAAATTTTCGTGGCATTTCGGGCGGTACCGGCCTTTAGCAATGCCTTCGATCGTCAAGCTGCTGACGCCATATTTCATGCCTAAGTGTTCCGCAGGAAATTCTTCAATATGATAGAAATACAAGATGCTGTAGACGGCCTCATCGCTGAGCCTGTTTAACTCGTGTGCTGTTGTCATAGCGTTCGACCTCCCCATCAGGATGCTCCCCGGTGCGCCCGGCTTTATATTGTTGATAACCTTTAATAAAGCGCTCATAGCTGGCTGCAAAAGCAGCGCTGATTTTTTTCATCTCGTTGTGGTTTCCCATATTGAACACTCCCATCAAAAGTTTACCGCTCAGTAAGTTTCCACCAGATATTTTTCAATCCGGTTGAATCCCCTGTAGCAATCTCTTCTCACATGGCCGGACAGCAAATCCTCCAAAGACTCAGCGCTAATCTGAAAGCGCTGGGCCAACTCTTTAGTTTCATAGCCTTTCACTTTCCACAAGTACAGGATCAGGTAAATGTCTTCATCGCCCAGTTTAATTAGGTCACTCCGATTACCCATTGAAATTACCGCCTTCCACTTGGTTTGGATTATTTACGCTGGCTGTTCCAGGCAGCCAATCGCTGAACTCAGCCTTGTAACGAATACTTTCGGTGACTC
This sequence comes from Planococcus citreus, assembly GCF_003664125.1. Lineage (GTDB taxonomy): Bacteria > Bacillota > Bacilli > Bacillales_A > Planococcaceae > Planococcus > Planococcus citreus. The sequence goes on along the minus strand of NZ_RCCP01000003.1, from coordinate 320,236 downwards.
ATGGCAACGGATCCTTACCCAAAACCCGTCTTCATGGGGTTCAGCTGTCTGCAGGTAGTCCGTCGGCAGCGGCATTGGGTGGGAGACAAGCGCCTGGATAAAAACAGGTAGCTCTTCATGGCTCATCCAAACATCCACTTGATTGATAGCTGTACCGCCGTTATCATAGCCGAGAAACCGGATCGTCCCTCCTGTAGTCCCATTGCCGATTCGGGTGCTGCTTTTCACTTGTGATTGTGATTCTTGCCAAGCGTTCCCCAATGGCTTAACAAGTTCTCCCCTTTCTTCCATACCGTTCTCTCCCTTTTTTCCGTACTAAAAAAAGCACCGGAACAGACTCCTCTATCCAGAGGAGAATACTTCCGGCGCTGTGCACAGCTCTATAGTCTGTCACATTCAACCAAAGTTTAAGTTTCCAGTTGCACAGAACCGGCAATCCTCGTTCTCTGCCCCATCCGAAAGCAACCATACACTTCACTCGATGCCACTTGCTTACAAAGCGCTAACCGAAATGGGAATCCATATTTTGTATAAGATGATGTGATAGTATCAGCCTACAATATTTCACATTTCTTGTAAACCCTAAATTACTGAATATTTAAATTAATATTTTATTATCATTTTTATGTTTATTGTTGATAAAAATTACTTTCTTTTAGTCTAAGCGAATCAAAAGAGCATTGCTACTTGCTGGGGAATGAAAAAACTGCGCCGCCCGCTTAAAAAACACAGCAGGCAGCACAGCCCTCAAATTAGATCAGCAAGTTGAAAAGCAATGAATCGTTATTGATGTCTTTATACGGGAACCCGTTTTGCGCCATGCGTTCAACGAGCGGCCCGTAATCTGCCGGGTCCTTCAATTCGATCCCCACCAATACGGGTCCGTGTTCCCGGTTATTTCGTTTTGTGTATTCGAAGTGGGTGATGTCATCCTGTTCGCCAAGCACGTCTCCCATGAATTTCCGGAGGGCACCCGCGCGCTGTGGGAAGGTCACGATGAAATAATGCTTCAACCCTTCATAGATCAAGGACTTTTCCTTGATTTCCTGCATGCGTTCGATATCGTTATTGCCGCCGCTGACAACGCAGACGACATTTTTCCCGCGGATTTCTTCCCGGTAAAAGTCGAGTGCCGCTACCGATAACGCGCCGGCCGGTTCTGCGACGATGGCATTTTCGTTATATAGCTCGAGGATAGTCGTACACACTTTGCCTTCTGGGACCGGCACGATGTCATCCAGTACTTTTTGGCAGATCGCCATCGATAGATCCCCGACTTGCTTGACCGCCGCCCCGTCGACAAACGTATCGATCGTATCCAGACGGGTCACTTGGCCTTCCTTAAGGGAAGCTTTCATGCTCGCCGCGCCTTCCGGTTCGACGCCGATCAGTTTCGTTGCAGGAGAAACGCCTTTCAAATACGTTCCAACACCAGACGCCAATCCCCCGCCGCCGATTGCGCAAAACATGTAATCGACTGGTTCCTGCATATCATTGAGCACTTCGACTGCGACTGTTCCTTGCCCTGCGATCACAGCTTCCGTATTGAATGGATGGACGAAGGTTTTGCCTTCTTCCGAACAGACTTCCATCGCTGCCGCAAAGGCATCATCGAAGCTATCGCCGATTAAGACGACTTTTACATACTCGCCGCCAAAGCGTTTCACTTGAGAGACTTTCTGGCTCGGTGTCGTAAGCGGCATGAAAATCTTGCCTTCGATGCCGAGCGCCTTGCAGGAATATGCAACGCCTTGCGCATGGTTGCCGGCGCTCGCGCAGACGACGCCTTTGGAACGTTCGGATTCGGTCATGCTGCGGATGAAATTATAGGCGCCTCGCAATTTGAACGACCGGACCACTTGCTGGTCTTCGCGCTTCAAAAAGACATTGCAGCCATAGCGTGCCGAAAGAATCTCGTTGCGCTGTAAGGGCGTCCGGATGATGACATCCTTCAGCGCCTGATTGGCGACCATAATATCGGCCACGGTCACCTCTTTAGCAACGACTTCCCTTTCCAGCTCTGTGATGTTTTTTGCCATCTGATTCACCCTCTTCATTTTGATTATTGAATTACTCTAACACATCAGCGAGCTTTGTTGTGTAAAAATTTAGACAATTTGATGATCTTTTCACAAGATTTTCGGTTTTTCTCGAATGTATGCGGTTTCAATTTTCAAATGGGGTAAACTAGATAGAAAAAGAAGCTTTACGCAACATTTATTTTTTAAAAGGGGAGATGATTTCTTGGAGGACGTCCATCATAAAATCGCCATTATCACAGGCGGCAATAGCGGCATCGGATGGGAAGCCGCCAACATGCTCGCCGGTCAGGGCTTCTCGATTCTGCTGGCAGTCCGCGATTTGGTCAAAGGCGAAAATGCTAAACGGGAGATCCTCGATTACCATCCCGAAGCGACGGTTGCTGTTTTGAAACTCGACTTGGCCGATCTCGCCAGCGTCCGCCATTTTGCGGACAGCTACAAAAAACATTTCCGTTCACTCGATTTACTAGTCAATAATGCGGGGATCATGATGCCGCCATACGGAAAAACGAAAGACGGCTTTGAATTGCAGTTCGGCAGCAATTACCTCGGCCATTTTGCGTTGACCGCCCACCTTCTGCCGCTGCTCGCGAAAACTCCAGGATCGCGTGTCATCACACTCGGAAGCCTCGCGCATAACCGCGGCGCGATTGATTTTGATAATCTTGACGGCTCGAAAGGCTATCGCCCGAAAAAATTCTACAACCAAAGCAAGCTTGCCAATATGCTGTTTGCGATGGAACTTGACCGGCGGCTGAAAAAGCACCACATCCAGACGATCAGCGTCGCCTGCCACCCCGGCGTTTCTGCCACTAATATCTTCAAGATCGGCAAATACGATGCGCCGGTGTTGCTGAGGGATTTCGCCAACCGCTTTCTCCAGCCGCCGGACATGGGAGCGCTCGCTACCGTCCACGCCGCAACAGAACCGGATCTCATAGGCGGTGAATACATCGGCCCTGCCGGCAAAGGCAGGAGAAAAGGCTATCCCGCACTCGATACGCCCCACCCGACTGCCGTCGACGAAGCGCTTGCCCGAAAACTATGGGACGTGGCCGAGCAGATGACAGGCGTCCGCTTCGACTTTGAAACAGCCAAAAATCCAGGCGTTTCTATTGAAGATTAAGGTGTACGACAATTCTGAAATCTTTTTTTGATGAAAAACCCGATTATTGGTACACTTAGCAGGGAACAGGATTAATGCAGTCAAAATTTCTTAATCTAAGGAGCTGAGACGATGAACACAAAACAATTTGAAGTAATGAAAAACGGCAAGGGCTTTATCGCTGCACTCGACCAAAGCGGTGGCAGCACGCCAAAAGCGTTAAAACTTTATGGCGTTAATGAAGATGCTTACTCCAACGAAGATGAAATGTACGACCTGATCCACGAAATGAGAACGCGCGTCATGACGGCCCCGTCATTTTCGTCGGATTATGTGCTCGGCGCCATCCTGTTTGAACAGACGATGGACCGCGAAGTATACGGCAAATACACAAGTAATTATTTATGGGACGCGAAAGGCGTCGTTCCTTTCCTTAAAATCGATAAAGGCTTGGCGGATGAACAGAACGGCGTTCAATTGATGAAGCCAAACCCGAATTTGAACGAGCTGTTGAAGCGTGCGGTCGAACGCAATGTCTTCGGCACGAAGATGCGCTCAGTCATCAAAGAACCGAATGTGGAAGGCATCAAGCAAGTCGTCGACCAGCAATTCGAAGTGGCGAAAGAAGTCATTGCTGCAGGACTCGTTCCGATCATCGAGCCGGAAGTTGACATCAACAGCGCAGACAAAGAACGCATCGAGGCTATGCTGAATGACGAAATCCTTAGCCATCTCGATAAGCTCAGCGATGACGAGTACGTCATGTTGAAATTGACGATTCCGACGCTGGCGAATTTCTATAAAGAATTGATCGACCACCCTCGTGTCGTGCGTGTTGTGGCATTGTCCGGCGGATATCCGCGCGAGCAGGCGAACCAGAAGCTTGCTGAAAACAAAGGCTTGATTGCCAGCTTCTCACGCGCCTTGTCAGAAGGCTTGAACGCTGATCAATCGGATGAAGAGTTCAACACGATGCTCGAGAAGTCCATCAAAGAAATCTACGAAGCATCCATTACATGATATAAAAAAAGCGCTCCCTTTGTGGTGCGCTTTTTTTCTTATGGGTTGAATTAAAAAACAAAACTTCAACAGATTGCAGCGGAAATGTAAAGGATGAAGATTGCGCTTCAAGGGGACGCTTTCTGAGGGGGCCGGCTTCAGCCGCTTCCCTCGCTAGCGCTCAGTCCAGGGTCTTCAGCTCGTCCTGATCCCTCCAGAGTCGCCCCTTTCCGCTCCATCTCTAGTTTTAGAGAGGAAATGAAATTCATCACACATTGAAGTAAGCGTGAATTATTTTAATCATCTTCGTAAATTCGAATTGAACAGCACACGAAACTTCTCTGCAATTATCAAGTCCAGCTAAGCGTCGCCACCAGCGGATGAAGACAACTAACAGTGACATTTCTTTGCATATAATATCCAATGAAATCTTAAAGCCGAACCGCGCATATGGGCGAGCCGATGCCATAAGACAAGCGTCCTTCTTGGCTTATGGCTAAAGGCCAGCCCTAAGCGGTAGGCGGCTGCTTGGTGATGAAAAGATCGACAAAATATTCGTCTCACTCATAAGCTTAAATAAGCATCATCCACAAGCGGATGAACATGTGAAAAAGAGATATTTTATCACTCAAAAAATTCAGTGGAATGTAAAAGCCGAACCGCGCACAAACCTGTTCTCAACTTTCGCTATGCTCAAGCATCACGAATAAAGAGCTGCTCCCACATCTGCGAGCAGATGCGTCGCAAATGAATGGGCTCAACTTCCTTTCGCCAATTCATTGGCTCATTGCGGGAGGCCAGCCCTAAGCGGGAGGCGGCTGCTTGGTGATGAAATCATCAACGAACGATCCACCTCACTCACTTGTTTCATTTTCGAACACCCCACTAAAAAGGAGGAATTGTATGTTATATTTTCTGGTTCCGATCGCTATTGTTGCGGGTCTTGGCTTTATCGTCGACCGCCGGCGCAGAGCTTCTGCCTATTACGACAAGCCTACCCATCCGGATGCCAAGCCTGGCGATAGCTCGAATTACACGATGGGCGACAATCGCTATACGAGCGGCGGCGAATAAGCACCAAGCAAAAAGCCGCAGCACCCGATTTGGGATGCTGCGGCTTTTCGTTATGGACGATAATTGAGCGTGATGCCTTTGAGGAGATTGCGCATGAGCTGGTCGCCCAGTTCTTTATAGTTTTTATGGCCTTCTTTCCGGAGAAAGGCGCCGAGTTCGCCTTTGGACACGTTGATCCCAGCCAACTTCCATAAATCGAGCAAGTCTTCGCTCGTCAATTCCAGCGCGATGCGCAGCTTTTTCAAGATTAGGTTGTTGATGTGCTCGCCGCTTACTTCAGGCGGGCCGGAGTTACCGGGCTTGGGGCCGCGGTTGAAGGTGATCAGCCCGTTCAAGAAGCGCTCCAATTGGTCGTTTGCCAATGGGATATTGGCTTCTGCCCCTTCATCGTCTGATTCCGGCGTTTTCGTTAAAATCAATGGCACATCGACGGCATCCACTTTCTCGCCACCGAGTGCGAAAATTTCTTTTACATCGCTATTTTTCAAATCCAGCGCATAGCGCAGCCGGATCAAAATATCGTTATTGTCCATATGAAAAATCCTCCTGCCATGTTCTATTCAAATCCTGTTCCATCATAACACAGAGAAATGGCGCCCCGGAGCATCAGGGCGCCATTTTTCAGCGTTCGACAAACGTATGGCGGAACCATGTATATTCGCTGATATGCAGTTCGCGCAATTGGTATTTCAAAATCTTGCCTGAAGCATTGCGCGGCAATTCATCCGCGAACCTGAATTTCTTGGGCGCTTTATGCTGCGGCAAATGCTCGAGCAAGTATTCGGAGAGTGCTACTTCGTCGATTGGCGACCCGTCCTTTGGGACAATGACGACACCGACGATTTCGCCCCATTCTTCTTCCGGAATGCCGACGGTCGCCGCTTCCTGGACTTGCGGATGACGATTCAACACTTGCTCGATTTCGATGGAATAAATATTATTCCCAGCAGAAATGATACGGTCGGATTTGCGGTCGACAAGCGTAATGTAGCCGTCTTCATCGATTGTCGCGAGATCCCCCGTCAACAGCCAGCCGTCCCGGAATGCTTCTTCGGTTTCTTCCGGCATATTGTAATACGATTTCATGATCGTCTCACCGCGCATGACGAATTCGCCGACTTGGCCAGGCTTAACGTCGTTCATTTCTTCGTCGACCACACGGACGTGGGTCATATACATCGACTTGCCGCCCGCTCCCTCTTTATGGGCATGCTCGCTTGGCAGCAAATAGACGCCTCCCGGTCCCCCTTCAGTGAGGAAGCATAAATTGTAAAACTGTTCGTGGCCGAAGAATTTCATAGCCCGCGCGACAAGGCCATTCGGCATCGGGTCGGTCCCGTACATGCATTTGCGGATCGTGCCCAGATTATATTTTACGCTCTCAGGTGCTTCCATCAACGCATGGTACATATCTGGCAGTCCGAAAAACACCGTACAGCCGTCTTGATGGATTGCGTTGACTACATCCCGCGTCGCGAATTCACGGAGAATAGTTTGCGGTATGCCGAGCATGACCCCGGTCACAAGAAACAAATTGAGTTGGGAAGGATGGAAAAACGGCGCCGCATGAAGCAAACGGTCATCATGATTGACGCCCGTCCCGAGAATGAACGAAGTGCTGACATTGACAATGCGTTGATGGTCAAAAAGCGCTCCCTTTGGTGGGCCGGTCGTCCCCGAAGTATAAAGGATTTCTGCATCGTCTTCCGGCAAGATGTCGACTTTTGGCTCCGAGCGATCATCGTCCAGTACTTCGTCCCAACTGAGATGCGCTTCAATTTGTGCTTGCGGATAGACGATCACCTGATGCAGCAGATCGTCCAATTCTTTCGCTTCCGCCACTAAGCTTTCGAATTCATTATCGCTAAACACATAAACTGCATCCGACTGGCCGAATAGATAGCCCGCTTCCTCGGCATTCAGCCTGTAATTGATCGGAACCACAACGCCGCCTGCTTTCAACGCGGCAAAAAACGCAATAACGTACGCATCCGAATTCTTCATGAACAGCGCCACTTTATCGCCCTTTGAAATTCCCTCCCGCACCAAGCCGTTCGCCAAGCGATTCACTTCCGCGTTCAATTCTTGATACGTGTAGGATTTCCCTTCAAAATTCAATGCCATTAATTCGGGCTGGCGCGTCGCATTCATCGTCAACGATGTTGTGATGTTCATTTCCCATTCCTCCTTTGTTTGCTCATGAATCTCCCCTTCTGCCTGATCGGTAGTTCTTCAATATTATAATATTCTGAAAATATAGTCAATATACCAACAATTGGAAATAAAAAAAGACTCTTTTCAGAGCCTTTAATGTCTCAATTAATTCATCATTAAGTAGATGAGATACAGCGGAATCAATCCCATCGCCATGTATTTGGCGACTGTGAATGTGCTCATGCCGAGGCATTTCATCTTTGCAAACAGCGCTTCACGGAAATCATTGAATAATCCGGGCATTACAAGGCCCTCCTTCAGGGTATAGTGCTAGTATAGGACAGCAAGAGGGCCGAAGAACAGCACAATGCATTCGTTTCTGTAACTTTTTACGGCCTCTTGCGGTCTACTCTATAGACAAAAAGGGGGCGAACCCGATGATGCAAAAAAACGCAATCAGCTGGCTACTGCTATTGATGGCCGCTTTGATGCTCGCGGCATGCGGTACCGAAAGCGATAATCTGCCGGAAGATCCGGAGTCAGGGGGTGAAATCATCGAAGGTGAAGTGACATCGACCATAGAAGAAACCGACAATGGAACTTACCGCTATACCGTCAAGAACGATACGCAAGAAGCGGTGACATTCAACTTCACGAGCGGGCAGCGCTATGATTTCACATTGACCGATGAACAAGGCAATGAAGTGTTCCGCATGTCGTCTGTCAGCATGTATACCCAGGCGCTCGGCGAGGAAATCCTGCGACAAGGCGAGGAGCTTCAATACGAGATCCAAGTTCCGGAAGCCAACCTTGAACCTGGCACCTATACGCTAGAAGTATGGATGACGCCGACACAAGGCACGAATTATCCAGCAGAAATCGAGCATACGATCGAATAGAAAAACCGAACCGCCAAGCGCGGTTCGGTTTTTTCGTCCATTCAATTTCAAGTGCTTGCCGGAACTTTTTCAGCCAATAGCTTGCGCAATGACTCCAGCTCAGGCACCGCCTTTTTCGGTACAATCAGTGCGGACATGGCGCTATTATACAAATACAAATTGACCGCATCCTCCCCATACTTTTCGATGCCCGACCAGCGCACATGCGTCTCCCCATTTTTCGTCACTTCCCGGATTCCCTCTGAATCAATGAACAGCTCACGGGTGCCGAGCAAGCCTTCGTTTTTCCCTTCGTTAACCATTTTTCGGCTCATGCGTTTAATATTCCAATGGAAATATGGCGGAAAGAAGATGATCCACAAAGCCGCGAATAGGATGAAAGGGATCATCAGTCCCCACACCGACCAATCAAAAATCGGCCCCATCACGAACGGCATCATCAAATAAACAATTGGAATGACAAAGCGCTGGATCGTCAATGAACGCTTGACCGCTTCGGAATGTTTGGCATGATAAAGGTTGAAATCAACAAATTGCTGTTCCGTCAATTCATACGAAAATTCCTGCATCGCGCAGCTCCTTTTAGCAAATCAATTAACCATTGCCATTTTCTTCTATTATACGATGGTTCAGTGCAGAATATATTATATTTTTTTGATACGCTAATACTCTGCAAATGCATTTATGTGAAAGGAGCTTTCTTGTGGAACTCACACCCATACCGGATCATTTGAAAGACCATCTCGATATCCTGTTCGTCGGATTCAACCCAAGCATCCGTTCAAGTGAAACTGGCTATCATTACGCCAACCCAAACAACCGCTTTTGGAAAATCCTTTTTGAATCCGGACTGACACCAAGAAAATATGCCCCCGAGGAAAACCACAATTTGTTGGAACTCGGCTATGGTTTGACCAATATCGTCGCCCGCCCGACCAAAGCGGCAGCCGACATTACAAAAGAAGAATACAAAGAAGGCGCCGAACAATTGAAACAAAAAATTGAACGCTACCGCCCAAAAGCCGTCTGTTTTGTCGGCAAAGGCGTCTACCTCCAATTCAGCGGTAAAAAATCAACACATTGGGGCAAACAGCCGGATTCGGTCATTCCGGGAGTCATCGAATACGTCGCCCCTTCCTCAAGCGGACTGGTGCGCATGAAACAAGCTGAAATTGTGGAAATTTACGAAGGCTTGCACCAATTGATCGATAACAATCAATAATAACTTCTACTAAATCTTCACAAAACAGACACTTACGAAATTCGCTTCCTGATTGCTATAGTGTTGGAATGGTTGTTGAAGCAACACCTTTCGCCCTGTCTTTTCAATGGGCGCCAATACAGTAGAAACGGGGAACATTCATGCAACAAGACAAACGACTGCCTCATAATGGCAAAGAAGGGCTGCTTTACGGCTCGCTTATAGTGACGATGACTGTGCTGTTGATGAGCAGCTACAGCGTCCTGCTTTACACAGACCATTTGACGATGGACACCATATGGAGCATTCTCAAAATCATGCCAGTCATGTGGATCAGCGCGATGGTTCTTGAAGCAGCTGTCTTCGGAAGAATCGCGGAATCGTTAACAGCCAAACTGTCAAGCACTTCGTCTTCTTTCCATCAAAAGATTTTATTGCGCATCGTCTTCACGGTCATCGGCATGTCGGTCGCGATGACCTTTATCGGTGACATGGCCGCCAACGGTTTCCACGGTGAGATCTTCAGCAACTGGCTCGCCAATTGGCCGCGCAATTTCTTCATTGTCCTGATGGCGGAAAGCTTGCTCATCCAACCGCTGGCTCGCCTTGCGATGGTCAAGCTGCACGCCGCACAAGACCGCAAAACAGCTATTGCGCAATAAGCTCGCTCCCTTCCTCGCTGCTGATTATCCTTCCTTTATTGCGGGTAAAGAAATAAATGAAGTTATCAGCATAAGGAGGAGATGTACGTGGCAAAAACAGCAATCATCACGGGCGGCGGAAGCGGGCTCGGGCAATCCACCGCACTGCGCTTAGCACAGGAAGGCATCAATATCGCAGTTGTCGACATCAGTGAAAAAGGCGGCAATGAAACGGTAGAGAAAGTGAAAGCACTCGGGCCGGATGCCATCTTTATCCGTGCAGATGTATCAAAAGCACAAGAAGTGAAAAACTACGTCGACAAAACGGTCGAGCATTTCGGCTCGATCGATTATTTCTTCAACAACGCCGGAATTTCCGGAAGCGGCAAACAATTCCTCGATACCGATATAGAAGAAATCGAGCAAATCGTCGCCATCAATATGCTCGGGGCGCTCTATGGCCTGCGCTACGTCGCAGAAGTAATGGTCAATAACGGCGGCGGGTCAATCGTCAATACCGCATCAAGCGCCGGCGTTATCGGCCAGGAGACCGTTGTCACTTACTCTGCGACCAAGCACGGCATTGTCGGCATGACGAAGTCACTTGTCGCCGAATACGCCAAAGACGGCTTGCGCGTCAATGCCGTCGCGCCAGGCCCAACCGAAACGCCAATGGTCAAAGCCTATTTCGACGCCAACCCGAAAATGAAACAAAGCGCAGAAGAAGGCATTCCGCAAAAACGGCTCGGCACTGCAGATGAAGTCGCTGAACTCGTGGCGTTCCTGCTGACATCAAAAGCGCAATACATCAACGGTGACGTCATCCGTATCGACGGCGGATTTACCAGCACGAAATAAACAAAAAAGGTTCCAAGGGACAATTCCCTTGGAACCTTTTTGTTATGCGCCGATTCCTGCCCCGCCGCATACTTTCAATACTTCGCCTGTGACATAGCTTGCAGCCGGTGATGCCAAATAGGCGACCGCTTCGCCGATATCCTCCGGCTGCCCAGGACGCTTGATCGATTGCAGCTCGAGCGGATAGTTGACGCCTTTGGTGATGGCGGTCTCAACCGGCCCTGGCGCGACGCTATTGACCGTGATGCCGAACTCGCCGACTTCTTTTGCGACCCATTTCGTGAAGGCGATGATGCCGCCTTTTGACGCGGCATAGGCAGGGCCTGAACGACCTTGCCGTTCGCCGTCTTCGCCGTAGGAAATGGCGCCGCCCATCATGCCGGAAATCGAGCTGATGTTGATGATGCGCCCGCTCTCTTGGTTGACCATATGCGGATAGATGGCTGCTTGCGTGAACAAGAACGTGCCGCGCAAGTTCGTCTCGATATCGCGGCTCCAATCATCGTCCGTCATATCTTTCAAGCTGAGGCGTGAAACGGTACCGGCGTTATTGACGACAATGTCGATTCCGCCGAATTCCTCTACCGTTTCGTGTATCGCCCGTTCGACTTGCGCCCTGTCGCGGACGTCCACTTGCAGCGCCAACACGCGGATGCCTGGAAACTCCGATTCCAGCTGCTGTTTTGCATCATCACAATCCAGAATATCCGTCAAAACGATTGAAGCTCCCCGTTTTGCGAGTGCTTTTGCGCAGGCAAAGCCGATGCCGCGTGCGCTTCCGGTGATGAGCGCCACTTGATTGTTTAATGTGTTTTCCATGCAAACTTCTTCCTTTCTATTCAGCTAATTTCTTCAATTCGATTTCTTTCAATTTATGCTTTTGAATTTTGCCGACAGACGTGCGCGGGAAGTCTTCGACAAACTCGATCGCTGACGGCACTTTGAACTTCGCGAGCTGGCCTTTGCAATAATCAATCACTTCTTGTTCCGTCGTCGTTTGCCCTTGCTTCAGGATGACGAATGCTTTTAATGCTTCGTCATGCATCGCATCCGGTATCCCGATGACAATCGCTTCATAGACGGCGGGATGCTCCATGATGACATTTTCCACTTCGCTTGCGGCGACATTCTCACCGGCGCGCTTGATCATATCTTTTTGGCGGTCGACAAAATAATAGAAGCCATTCTCCGACTTGCGCGCCTTGTCTCCTGTATGGAGCCAGCCGTTCTGCAAAGTTTGATTGGTCGCTTCTGGATTATTGAAATAAGCTTTCATGATCGTCTGGCCGGGAATGCCTTCAAGCAAAATCTCTCCCGGATTCCCGTCCGGCACTTCATTCCCTTCTTCATCAATCAGCTTGATGCGAGAGCCTGCGATCGGTTTGCCGACACTTGTATTGTCCTTAGCGCCTTGCAATGGATTCATCAAAGGCGGCGCAACCGTTTCTGTCATGCCGTAAATCTGGTAAAGTGCAGTGTTATAACGTTGCTCAAACGCCTTTAGTTCTTCGGAAGTTACCGACTGGGCGAAAATGACTGCCCGCAGTTTATTACTCCGCTCATCTTCATCATATGGCTGCGCAAGGATCATGCGGATCGGTGCCGCGAAGAGCGAACCGAGCGTTGCACCTAAACGTTGAATTTGGCGCCCGTAGCGGCTCGCACTGAAGCGTTCGGTGATGGCGACGCTGCCTCCCGCAACCAAACTCGGCATGATCATATAATACTGGCCGTTGCCGTGGAACATCGGCAAGACGACAAGCGCACGGTCTTGTTCAGTAAAGCCGATATGCTCCGCCACAGCATGCCCAGTGTAGATGTAATTAGCGTGCGTAATGAGGCAGCCTTTCGGTTTCGATGTCGTTCCGGAGGTATACAAAATCGCTGCCACGTCTTCCGGCTGGATATTCGCTTCCGGCACTTCGCCCGAGAATTCCCCAATCATTTTGTTAACGCTTTCAAATTCACCCGACTCATCTGTGCGGGCCAGGACAATCTGACGCAGCTTCGGGAGATTCACTTGGATGGATTTGAACTTCTCGATGTATTCCGATTCCGTGATGAGCATGACCGATTCCGAATGACCGATCAAATAATCCATTTCGGCTGCAGTCGACAGGATATTCGTCGGCACCATGATGGCTCCGAGCTTTGCGAGGGCGAACCAGCAGACGACAAATTCCGCTGAATTTGGCAAATGGAGCGTCACTTTATCACCCTTGCGAATGCCGCGTGTGTATAGCGCGCCGCTGAACTTTTCCACCCGCTCCAAAAATTCGCCATAACTGTATTCTGTCACTTTTTCCTGATTGTCTTCAAAAACCAGGAAGGGCTGCTCGCTGCGTTTTTTGCACTGGGCGTTTAAGAGATCGATCAATGTCTGTTGAGCTGTCAAAATCATCAACATCCTCTCTCATCTTGTCAATTCCATAGACCGCAGTCTATAATCTATAGACTATAGTCTATTCAATCCAACAGAGCTTTGTCAATTGTTTTCAAACAATTCAGTCGAATTATAGAATACACTCCATTACAGATACCTGTTTTATTTGAGATTCTACTGTAGACGATATTCCGCAAAACAGCTGGCTTTCCTGGGGGCTTGCGCTGAACTAATTCGGGCTTACTGCCCGAATGGATTTCAGCACTTCGCTAATCCCCAAGGAGTCTGCGCTGTTTTGCTCCATATCTATTGAATAGTTCAGATGAAACGAAGTGGAAGGCGGCGACTCCTGCGGGAATAGCATGAGTCTTGAGACCCCGCAGGAAGCGAAGCGACCGAGGAGGCTCAAGCCATGCCCGCGGAAAGCGTCCGCCTGAAACGACTTCATCACTTTCTTTTACTATACCGATATCTCTCATTAGTGTTATATGCTTAAACTAGAAGAAAGGTGGCCAATATGACGAGCAGACAGGAAAAAGCGATTGAAACGAAAAAACGCATCCTCCGCACGGCACTGGCATTGTTCAGTGAAAAGGGTTTTGACCGGGTATCGGTTGATGAAATTGTCCGAGAAAGCGGAACTTCCAAAGGCGCATTCTATGGGCATTTTACGTCCAAGTACGACATCTTCCTTGAAAAGTTCAAGGAAATCGACCAATTCTACAGCGACTTCCAGAAAAGCCTGTCCGATAGTTTGCCGGCAGAGCAAAAGATCCGGAAACTCGCGATCGCCCAAATGGAATATTTACGGGATGAAATGGGACGGGACGGCATCCGTTCACTCTATACTTATGCACTTACCCCATCCGTCGACAATTACCTGTCCGATACGGAACGCCCGCTTTATGCGATTCTCGAACAATTGGTTTCCGAGGGCCAAGAAAAAGGCGAATTGACATCCTCTGCATCTTCTTGCCGGCTTGCGCTGCTGTTATCCCGCAGCATGCGCGGGACGCTCTATGACTGGGCAATCTTTGACGGCGACTTCGATTTGGCCGGTGAAATCGACGGCTGGCTGGAACTATTGTTCCGCGGTATCCGCAACTAACTAAAAAAACAGGAAGTGAGCGATAAGCTCTCTCCCTGTTTTTTTATGGTTTGTTACCCGACTAGCTTTTGCCCGCAATTTGGGCAGAACTTGGCGCCGCTCACTTTCTCGCCGCAATTCGGGCAGAAGTTCGGGCCTTGCTGCTCGCCAGTGCTGCCTGAAGAGGCGGTAGAACCGCCACCCGTTTGACCGCTCGCACTGGATGATTCTTTTTGATCGTCCATCATTTCCTTGGCGATATTCATCCCCATCATCATCCCGGCCATATCAGACGCGGTATTCGATCCTGATGATTTGCCCATCGCATCGGCAACGGACATCTGCTGGTATTTGGAGACATCACCGACCATGCCGTGCGATGCGTTTTTATTGATCATGTCCTGGATTTCTTTCGGGTAGTTGAAGCTCATCACTTGGAATCCGGTCACTTTCATGCCGTCGTCCATAATTTCCATATTCAAATCATCTTGAATGCCCTTGCCAATCTCGTGGGAATTCGACTGCAAATTGAACATGTCCTTGCCTTCACGCGTGATCCATTTCATCAATAATTGGTCGAGCCGTGCGGTAATGCGCAGCTGGACGTCTTCAACGAGGTAGCTGTCTTTGACACCGGCGACTTTGTCGATCAAATTGACATAATCATTCACTTTAAAATGGAAAGTGCCGTTCGCGCGGATCGGCATGCCGCCTGGAAGTTGCGGTGCGGGTATATTGATCGGGCTTTTCGTGCCCCATTTGACGGTGAATTCCTTCGTATTGACGAACAGCACTTCGACCCGCATGCCGCTATTGAAGCCAAAGCGGAAGCCTTTCAAGGTCGACAAAAACGGCACGATTTCAGAGACGATGTCGTACTCGCCTTCTTGTTCAAAAATCCCTTCTATCTTGCCGTTATTGAGGAATATCGCGTCCTGGCCTGGCCGGATGATCAACCGGCTGCCTTTCTTGATTTCCTTATTCGTCCATTTCCAAAAAATCATATCGTCGCGGAACTCTTCCCATTCCACCACATCTGAAAATTGATTGCCGAAAAATGCCATGTTCTTCATTCCTTCCTCTGTTCGATTGCCTAGAAGCTGCGGCCGCCGCCGCTGAATGAACGCCCGCCGCCGGTCATGCCGCCGCCTCCGCCGAACCCGCCACCGTCTTTATTTTTTGGTATTTTGCTGCGGGTTACGGTTTTATTGCGGAAGCGGTCATCCTGGCTGCGCACGCGTGTATGGTCGCGGTCAACATAAGTTCCTGGGGTTGTCGTCACCCTGCCGCCGGCGTTATAAAGCATCGATCCGACGATGATGCCTGCGAGCAGTAGCGCGATAGCTAAATGAAACCAGGTTTTTAAAAAAATGCTTTCGGGATTGACACCCGGCCGGTATTCCATATATTCGCTTGAAGTGACGACGGTTTCTTCGAACGCATCCGCATAATCGCCCGATTGCATCTCAGGGATAATCTGGTCAAGCACGAGATCGACACGCTCTGAATCCAGCGTCCGCTCGGCCGTGCCAAATCCCGCGAGATACACTTCACGGCCGCCGATATCGATCGTCAATAGTACCGCATCTTCACGGCCGGTGCTGTCGGCGCGATCATCGAAGAAATCGCCCATATAGCCTTCGATCGATTGCCCTTCCGTATTATCGGTCGTCAAAAACAAAAAATCCACGTTTTGTTCCGCACCGTATTGCTCTGCCAAGGCTTCCAGTTCCTGCGTTTCTTCGCCACTGAGCAAGCCGGCTTCATCGTGAATCAAATCACCGGTTTGTGCTGAAACGGACAATCCACCAATGAAAAACAACAGCAAGGCTAATACTGGCATCCATACCCATTTACAATGAAAATTCCTCACCACAAGACACCCCCTACCGCAAAGGCGATGGCTTTCATGACCGCAAAACTCGATACGGCGATGCCCGTGAACCACAGAGCGACTTTGCCGGCACTGATCGGCGGCTTGCCGACCACTTTGCCAGTTTGCCCGTTCATCGCAAAGGTATGCTCTTTATTGTCGAAATCGTAATACACCATCCACACTGGAAATAAGGTGTAATAGACTTTCTTTTTTTGCGCGTCGATTTGCTTGTTCGTGTAGCTGACCGATGAATAACCGGAAATGGTCGTGCTGATATAAGCATCGATATACGGGACGATTTTCGATTCGACACGTGAAAACAATTGCTCGTCGTCGAAATCGTATTTTTCGGCTAAGTAGCCCGCCAAATACGGCATGCGGAAATCTTTCAATTCGCTGTAATCGTAAGGCTCCAGTTTATCCATCAGCACATCGTCCATTTTTTCGGAAGCATCCGCCGGCACTTTCAAATAACTCAAATCGATTTCCCGGAACACGTCATAAAAATTCGTTTCTGTATAAATCGTATCGCCGCTTTGATAGGTCCGGACTTGCGTGCCGATGGCCTGGATATGGGCTTCGCCTTCGATATCGTAAAGCCAGAACGGCACATACATGCCGGTCATTTTCTTGATGCGGTCGCCGCTCATAAAGCCGCGAGGGGTCAATCGCCCGCCGCGCGTCCATTTCTTGAACGCTGCGACCGCTTCATCTTTGCTGACGGTAAACGGAATGACTTTGGCCGGGGCGAGATCTCCCGTCAACCGGTCTGCTAATACCACCGGCGCCCCGCAGAAGCTGCAATGGGTCGCGGTTGTTTCCGCTTCCGTCAGGATGATCGCCCCGCAGTTTTCGCAATGGTATTCTTTCGCTTCGCCTTCACCGAATTTCCGTTCGATGTTCTGTTCCGGAAAGGTCTCGATGTTTTCTTCATGGCCGCAGCTTGGGCAGCTTAAATGGCCCGAGTCGCTGTCGAACGCCATGTCGGCTCCGCAATTCGGGCATTTGTAATGGATGACCAAACGAGTTTCCTCCCTTCGTGCTTCAGGATCGCGTCCAGTTGCCGGACATTACTCGTTCTTTCCGATTTGGCTCTTCAGCGCTTCCAGTTCAGCGTCCACATTGGTGCCTGATTTCAAGGACTCGAGTTCCTCGTCGACATTCGGGCCGTCATCGTATTTTTTCGCCAAGTCCTTGATGCTCGTCTCGGAACTTTTATTGAGTTCAGCCATCGCTGCCGATTCGTCCAATTGCTGGTTGATTTTCTTCTCCATCGCATCGAATGCCGAGATGCGTTCGCCTGCCCCTCCGACACTGGACGCGAAATCATTCATGCGCTGCTGCGTCTTCGCAACTGCCGCTTTGCCTTTCAGTTCCTGGCGACGCGATTCAAGCTCGCCGATATCGCTCTCTAATTTATCGTGCATTTGGCGCATCTGCTGCGTATTCGTCGCCGCGAGTTCGACCGCCGTCTCTTTGTCCGTCACGCGTTCCGACAGTTCCGCCTTGCGCTGGAGGAATTTCCGGGCGTCGTCTTCATTGCCCGCTTCAAGCGCCTTGACTGCGTAGCGCTGCATATCGTCCATCTCTTTCTTCAACTCATCAAGTTCGCGGCGCTCGCGTTTCTCTGCCGCCATGATGGCAGCCGTCTCGGATTTCACTTTGCCAAGGTCGCTATTCAAATCGCGCAAATACTGATCGATCATCTTTTCCGGGTCTTCTGCCTTATCCAGCATTGCATGGATATTGCTCGTCATGATGTCTCTGAAACGTTTTAGGATTTCCATTTTCATTCTCCTCTTCCATCGATTTATTTGGCCGTGGCACAAGCCTTGTTACCTGTCAGATTACCCTTTGCGCCAAACACTTAACCCTTCCGTCCAAGTTGTTGGCGGAATAGTATGAATACGAAAGTATGGCTCGATCGGTTTCATTTGATTTCGCTGGAATGAAAAGAATCGTCCTCTGGCACCGGTGAAAAATCACACCTCTTTTGAACTAAAGATATTTCAATTAAAGATTATTTTCGCTTTCGAGTTTACAGAAACTTCGAAAAAGGAAATAGAAGGGAGTAGTTAATCAAAACTCTAGGAGGAACTTTAGTGGGACATTATATTCAAGTTGAAGAAAACGTGAAAATTCATGTAGAAGATATCGGCTCAGGACAGCCGGTTGTATTTCTCCACGGCTGGCCATTGAACAACAAAGCGTTCGAATACCAGACGAGCCTGCTTGCGAAGAACGGCTTCCGCTATATCGGCGTCGACATGCGCGGTTACGGAAAATCCGATAAGCCATGGTCAGGATACGATTACGATACAATGGCCAAAGACCTTGAAGCGGTCGTCAATGAGCTTCGCCTTGAGCAATTCGTGCTCGCCGGCTTTTCGATGGGCGGCCCGATCGCGATCCGCTATTTGACGAAATTCGGCCAGGACAATGTCGCCAAACTACTATTGATGGGCGCTGCAGCCCCGATCTTCACGCAACGTGACGATTTCAATGTCGGCATGAAGCCTGAAGAAGTGGACGACATCATCGCCCAAATCGAAAAAGACCGCCCGGCGTTCCTTGCAGAATTTGCGGACCTGTTTTTCGAACAGAAGCATTCTCCGCAATTCCTGGATTGGTTCCAGTCGCTGGCGCTTGAAGCAGGCGCGCATTCCACGCTGAACTCAGCCGCTGCCTTGCGCGATGAAGACTTGCGCGGCGAGTTGTCATCCATTACGGTTCCGACAGCCATCTTCCACGGCAAAAAAGACCAGATTTGTCCTTACGAACTCGGCGAAATCCTGGACAAGGAAATCCCGAACTCTGTACTCGTACCGTTCAAAGATAGTGGACACGGCATCAATGCCGATGAGCCGGAGCGTTTCAATAATGAACTGCTAAACTTCCTGAAAAGTTCAGGCGTCTAATCCATATTCACGCCAAAGCAAAATCCAGCCTCCCACATTTGGGAAGGCTGGATTTTTTAATTCACGCGGAATGCCGCCGCAAATGACCGCACAATGCTTTTTAATCTTTTTCGGGCCTCTGTTTCATTTCTACTCAAGACGCCTTGCATGCATTTCCGAATCAAATCACAGATAATAGGAAAGTATTTAATTACGGGACGGCTTTGGCGTACCTGAATTTAAGGAGTGTTACGATGCAATCAATTAAAGGAAAAACAGCGATCATTACGGGCGGAGGACGCGGCATTGGCCGTGCGACAGCGATCGCCCTAGCTAATGAAGGCGTCAATGTCGGGTTGATCGGCTTGAAGCAGGAAAACCTCGACAAAGTGTCCGTCGAACTGCAAGATGCGAATGTCAAAGTGGCAACTGCCTCTGCCGACGTTACGGATCTCGCTGCGATTGAACAAGCAATCGAGAAACTCAAAACCGAACTAGGCGATATCGATATCCTCATTAACAACGCAGGCACCGGGAAATTCGGCGGCTTTTTGGAATTGTCACCGGAAGAATGGAAAAACATCGTCGACGTTAATTTGATGGGCGTTTATAACGCAACACGCGCCGTACTTCCTGGTATGATCGAACAAAGTTCAGGAGACATCATCAATATCTCGTCCACTGCTGGACAAAAAGGCGCACCGGTCACAAGCGCTTACAGCTCTTCCAAATTCGCTGTCATGGGCTTGACTGAATCGCTTGCACTTGAAGTGCGCAAGCACAACATCCGGGTCACGGCATTGACGCCGAGCACAGTCGTCACGGACTTGGCCCACGAGTCCAACCTGATCACCGGTGACGCAGAACGCGTCATGCATCCGGAAGATTTGGCCGATTTGATCGTCGCCAGCTTGAAATTGCATCCGCGCGTTTTCGTCAAAAGCGCTGGATTATGGTCGACCAACCCGTCCTAAACAAAAATGGAGCTTGAGGCAATCCCCTCAAGCTCCATTTTTTATTTGCGTTCGTTATCCGGCACGTCACGTTCGTCTTCTTCAGATACATGCTTCGAATACTCTTTCGCATCTTCCTGCTCGTCCCGGCCTTTTTCTTCGCTGTAATTCGTTGCTTCATTATCTCCGTCCAAGGCTTCTTTTGTTTTATTGATCGCTTTATCGATTGCAGACTCATGAGCGCCGACTTGCTTTTCAGGTGTGCGGCCTGCCGTTCCTTTTCTAGCCATACAGCAATTCCTCCTTATCGAGCATTTTGTATACTGTACCCGCTTGACCGGAATTTACACCTGCATGAATAAAGAACCTATGGCAATCCCCCCGTTAAAACATTCCGCTTTCGTGGTTATTGCGCCCCGCTTGCCGGCTCGCATCCGCAGCAGCAGAATCCTGGTTTGCAGTATTTGCTTTTTTATCTAAGCTGTATTTCTTTTTGGTCAATTTATCCACTATATAACTGCCGATAAACAAAGCCCCAAAGAATCCCCAGAAAATCCACATCATCCAATGCATGAAATTCTCCCCTTTCATTTCAATTATTACTCATTTTCCCTTTGACTTATAATACGTTTACAGCTGCATAAAGTTTCAAAAATCGGTATTTTCAGTAATTTTATAATCTACTAAGCTACTCTTTTGAAGATTGCCGTAAATATCCAAGTGTCTTTAGGAAACTACTGATCATCTTATACTGTCTTTATTCATATTAATTCCCTATAAAATTGGAGGCAAAACTATGTGGTTCCTATTCGGGCTGATTGCAATCGCAGCCACCAGCGTAAATCTTTATCTGTATGCAATTGGCAAGGATTATAAATTAGCGATGGCCATGGGACTGTCGTTTACCGCTCTGACCCTTGCGGCTGATTACAGCATGGTCGCTGATTGGGTCCGCGCAGAAGATTGGTCTGCACTATTGGACGTCGTGCCGATTATGTCATCAGCGCTATGGGTGTTGACAATCATCTCGATTGTGTTGAATATAAGCCCCATGCTTTTAGAATTCAAAAGCTCGAAAGAATGATTGCGTTTCTGCAAATATCAAAAATCCCCGCAGTCCCTTTAATAAGGCTGCGAGGATGAAAGTGTTTTTATTTAGCATTAATAAATCATCAGCAACTGCCTACCAGATCGATTCCGCCCATTCCGGATAATCGACGAACGGGTTGCGGTTGCCTTGGATGTCTTCGATTTTCTCGTTGCGCTGCTGTTCCCAAGCGCTGACAGGGTCTTGCTCGTGCCATTCGAGCAACACAGAGATCTTGCCGTGGTAAGGCGTCGAGCCATTATTCACCAAGTCATTCAGTTCCAAATCTACCGCGTCGCCCGATTCATAACGAACCGCCATATAAAACAGCATCCGGGCGACATCGCCTTTCACTTCATTCGGTGGCTCCCAGGAAGTCGATGTGCGCAAGCAGCCATCGCAGCCGCTGACGGTACTGCCGCCGTAATCAAAGTCCAGGTTGCCGCGCAGCCCGTTCACTTGCACATCGGTCGGGCGCAAATGGTGGATATCCGTTCCCGCTCCCATTGCTGTCCCGAAGCTGCCATGAGACTTCGCCCATGTGTGCTCACGGTTCCAGTCGCCGACATTGCCGCCGTTCAAAGATTTCGAACGCGACTCGCCCGTATACAATAACAGCACGTTATTCGGATTATTCGGGTCTTCGTCCGTTATTTTCAAGGCATCCCATACTTGTGAATAGCTGAGTTGCGTATGGCCGTCAATGATTTCATGAAGTTCCGCTTTCAAAGCAGATCCTTGCAAACCAGCGGCTGTTTCATAATAACCAGACGGCACAGGAGTTGGATCTGGATCTGGGGTTGTCGTTTCATCCGTCTCCTCTACCGCATGGCTTCCTAAGTATGTAAATGTATCTGCAGGATACGCTGTCCACTCAGCCGAAGGATCAAACGCATCATTCCCTGCGCTGTCGCCGGACAGGATATCCGGATTGCGGACCAGTGTGACATCTTTCATGTTTTCAATGCGTGAACCTACTTGGCCGATCGAATCGATAGGAGATCCGGATTTTTCAAGTACCAATGCGTCATCGCCGTTAAAATTAACCACGCTGTTATTTTGCAGATCTCCCTTGCCTTGAATCGCTGAATCCGCGCCGCTATGGTAAATAACTACCGTATCACCGCTTGCGACAGTACCGGAAAGCGCCATTTCGCTCTGGGCGTACGTGCTGCCATTTGTATACAGCGAGACTGAATAAGGGCTCAATTCAACGGAAGCACCGGTCCCGTTATAAATTTCGATCGCTTTATTGAAGCTGCTGCCTTCAATGTATTCAGAAATGAAAAGATCACTTGCCGGGGCAGCTGCCTGCACCGCCGTTTGCGAAGCCGGCACCCAAAGACTCGCGACCAACCCTACCGATAGTAAAGCCTTTGCTGATTTGTTCCATAAGCTGTTTTCCATCTTATTGTCGTCCTCCTTTTTTGTAAAAGCGTTTAGCTAGGGAGTGCTGATTTGCTGGGTTCCTTTTGTAAATTATTGAGATTTAATTATTCTAATTTACAGTTTTTTCTTCTCACACATCCAAGCTTACAGAACGCCTTTTACAGCGTCAATGTTATTTAGTAAAAATTACGTAAAGTTAATAAAACTAGAAACCTTTGCAAAAGCCATTTGATCGGTTTGCCCAAACATATATAAATAAAAAGGGGGAAAAGTTAGCTATAACCAGACTTCTCTTCCCCCCCCTCTACTTATGTCACTGCAGATAATTCCTGACACGTAAACCTATTTTTCAAAAAAGTATTTTGCATATCCACTCACTGAATCGATTTGTCCGGAACAAAAAAGATCATCCAGGAATAGGATGATCTTTTCCACATTACATGAGCGGATATTGTCGTGCTGGCTATGCCATGGCTGCATCGAAAAATTTGTTGCGAATATAGGTTGGTTAAGTGCAGATTTGGTTTCACAGGCCCTCTGCTGAGCTTATTCGTGACAGAAGGCGCTTTCTAGTAAACTGCGGGAAGTTAAATTTTGCTGGTCGGAGTTTCTCTTTAACCAGTTGCTGGATAAGTTATTATGCCCTTGTCGTTTACGACGGCTTCGGCTCCCCACATCCCCACTTCGTGCTCGACGATGTCCACTGCCCCTTTTTTGCCATCGATAATGTGAAAAACCCGGTGGCCATTCGCTGCTAAGTAATTGCTGATGAGCAGTCTGTGGCAACGTGATGGATGACGCTCTGAACAGCAATAGGCAACCCGTTTGACTTCCGCTTTTTCCAGTAGTTCAGTGATGCCCTGCTGAAATTCTTCCGTCAATGTGTAATCCGCATAATTATGAAAAGACTGGTTGCGCCAACCGGCATTCCTGTCTTCTTCAACCTCCTTCGACTTCCGGCGCCTGCCGCCAAGTTTCGGGAAATGCTCATAGTTGATCCCTTCGGCTGCTAGCCACACGGGAAACTCATCCTTGGAAAACTGGGGCCATTTGCGGCTTCCCGGAAACGCCCGGACATCAGCCAGAAGCTCGATTCCGGTTTTCTTCAGCATCGCATCAAAAAATTCCTGTGAATGGCTGGAATGGCCAATAGTATAAATGTCCATAAGCAATAGACCTGCCTTTCCAATAAGCTTTTACTTGCCTATACCTTCGGAAAGAAGTGCATAAACTTAAATAGGCAATCCATCAGATTTCGATGATTTTCAACGCCGAATTGATTTCTTCCTGAGCCGAATTGCTGCGCCATTCATGCGGATAATAACCAAGCGGATTGCAGATGCAGTCGATGCCTTTGAATTCTTCATGATAGCGGGTGTGGATATGACCAAAAATCATTTTTTTGACGCCATACTTTTCAGCCAGTTTCCCGATTTCTTTGCTTCCCATCATCGCATTGAAAAAATCCCAGGAAAGGTCTTTTTTCACTTGGACAAAATGGGCAAACGGCACAAAATGGCTGACCAGGATGATGTTCTTTTCTTGATGATGCGACAGCCAGCTCTCCAGTTTCGTCAAGTACTTATTGGTTACTGTTACATCATCCTCTGGCCAATGTGCATAGGCTTTGTCTGGCCAGGTAAAATCATTGAAACGGCCTGCTGAAAACTCCTGCTCTGTAAACCCTTCTATTCCGAATGTATAATCGTACCATCCGCCATCGCCGATCACGACCCATTCCTCATTCAAGGAAACCGGGCCATTTCCCAGATTGCCCTTGAACTCCAGCAGTTTTTCATACGCATTAGTAGAATCCTCGTGGTAAAGATCATGGTTGCCATGGACAAATAAAATTTGAAGATCCGGCAATTCATTTTGCAGTTGCTTTAGTAGTGCCAAGCTTTTTTCCGGTCCCGCTGTCATATCGCCGCTGATTATAAAGACATCCGGCATATGCTGTGCCAGCGACTCTTTCAGCAACCCGACAATATCAGCTCCAGTCTTTTTGTGATTGAGCCCTTCGTGAATATCAGATAAGATGGCGATTTTCAATGTCCTTCCCCCTTCAACCGCTTGATTAAATATTTTATTGATTGATTATTCACTTTATTTATACAGTAGTAGTTTTCCTGTCTTGCACTCTAACTAAACTCGTTTGTCTTGAAGCGACTTGTCTTGGCGGATGAAAAGTAGGAGAAACTTGTACGTAAAGAGAATCTGAATTTATATTCCGCATCACAATGAACTACCGCCAGCAAAACCGCCTTCAAAGATGGGAGATAGATGGAGTGGCATGATTAAAGCGGCCAGCACAGCTCTACTGCAATATCTGCTTTAGAGCGCTTTCGGTAATCCAAACAGAATCAGCCTGATGAAACCCCTCTTTTTTCCTGCTTCAGTATGAGGGTTATTGCCTTGACCACAGTAATTATCGTCGATTAACATAGTCATAGCCTAATATGTCTGATATGACGTATTGTAAAAAGAAAATATACATTTCTTTTTCAGAATTAAGTCCCCATACAAGTGTTAGTTTTATATAACTTAAGTTAATAATTTCCAAAATCCAGAAAGGGAAATTATTTATAATTTTAATTAGTAGATTGTATATATATTTCTACTAGATAGGATTTTAAATAATTCGGTAATGATAATGAAAAAAATTCTAAACAAAAAAATCCTACTCATCTCGCTTTTCACACTAGCTTTACTCGTCATTCTGAGCTTCACTATCTTTTTTATCTGGTCTCAAAATACATTTGAAGCGATAGATGCTGACCAAATCGAAATAAAGGAAGTTATAGAACCCGAGGACGGGTGGTATATCTATAGGGCAGAAAATGCTGATAAAGGGTTGATCCTCTATCCCGGTGCAAAAGTCGAACCTGAAGCATATGCCTATTTGGCTCAAGAATTATCGAAGCAAAATATCACAGTCGCCATACCTTCAGTCAGATTAAATTTATCAATATTAGATGTTTCAAAAGCGGATGAAATCATCGAAAGTGACGACAGCATCGAGTGGTATGTTTCGGGCCATTCCATGGGAGGCGCAGCAGCCGCTATGTATGCCGATCAGCATTTAGATCGCGTCAACGGGCTCATATTGCTTGGGGCATACGCAGCAAGCAATGACTATTTAAGCGAATCCAACTTACCCGTTTTATCCATCAGCGGTTCAGAAGACGGCTTAAGTACGCCTGAAAAAATTAAGGAAAACAGCTCGAACTTGCCGGAAACAACGGATTTCATTGAAATTCCAGGCGGAAACCACGCTTATTTCGGCGTATATGGGAGTCAATCCGGTGACAATGAAGCGCAGATCACCGTTAGTGAACAACAAAAAATCATCGTCGATTTAATTGTGGATTGGTTAGAAAATGATCACTCCTCAAGTCAGAGTGAGTCGTGAAAACTTTATAATCCACATAAAAACAGCACACGCTAAGCCGTGTGCTGTTTGTTTTCCACCCTATTATTCTTCCAGTTTTCTTGCAGCAAACTCGTCGTCCATTTTCAGGAAATACTCGCCGCCTTCTTCGATGCCTTTTATGCGAATGATCATGTCGCGGAACATTTTTTCTTCTTCCATTTGTTCTTCAATAAACCAATCCAAAAATGAAAGCGTAGCATGTTCCTGCAGTTCATCTGCCAAGCTTACTAATTTATATATGTTTGCCGTCACTGACTTTTCCTGTGCAAGTGACGCTTCCACAACATCCAAAGCATTTGCATATTCGTTTCTAGGTTCTGTCAACGCCTGGAGTACGGGCTGTTCATCCATTGTCACCAAGTAATGATAAAATTTCATCGCGTGTACATGTTCTTCTCGTGATTGGATCAAATAGAAGTTGGCAAATCCGTGATACCCTTTTCCTGAAAAGTATGACGCCATCGCTGTGTACGCATGTGCTGCCTGAAGTTCGTTATTGAATTGAGCGTTTAACGCTTCTGTCAAATTTGTTGGTAACATGTTGAACTCCTCCTCTATCTTGTTTAGCGTCATTATAGCACGTGTGTTGATCAACCAATAAATGACAGACCGCTCCTGTTGCGCGCAAAATGATCGCATAGCAATATTGGGCAAGCCATCCACTCAAGAAGAAATCATAGTTGGCCCCGGGGCGGTCTTGACCTTGCTGCGATATGTGCGCTTGTAGGAAGTGTTGGCTGCACAGCCGCTACTGATCAAATCTGCAATTAATGACTTGAATACTTCATTTATTCAAAGCAAAAAAGAGCAGCGACGTCGCTGCTCTTTTTTATTTGATAGAAAATCTAATTTGCCATTTTTCTCAAGTGAATAAATGTTATTGTTCTTGTTCATTGCTTTCATAATCAATGATGACCTTCTTGCAAGATTCACACAGAAAAGCATCGACATGGTTGATGGAAAAACGGCTTTGTTCCGATAACAACACAGAACCTTTAGTCAGGCTCGGTTCAGCACTCAGTTTGGATACTTTCGGCACCCATGCGAGTCTTGTGCCACTCTGAATAAATCCTTTTTTCATTTCCGATTGGCAAAATGGGCATGTCAGGCCATTGTGCTTTTCCATAGTTCCCCTCCTTAAAGTTTTGCGATAACACTCATTTCCCTGCTATTGTTCAATTACCCTCAAAAATTAGGCATATGCCCAGCTGATAAAACTTTCATCCCCCTTCCCCTATTCTAACGACTCATGCTCTAAACATTTTCGTCCAGCCCTCCTAAACTCAAATCAAAAGTGCTACACTGAAACTAAGTAAATAATCATGCAGGGAAAAGGTGCTGATTCGTCAGCGTAACAGGGAATCCGGTGAAAATCCGGAGCTGTTTCCGCAACTGTAAGTGCGTATGAAATAAGAGATGCCACTGGGGAGACCCGGGAAGGCCTTAGAGTAAAGCGATGCACAAGCCAGGAGACCTACCTTTTTCTGAACGTATTTTTGCTCTTCGGAAGATAAGAGGATCTACGGCAACTTTTTCCTATGGACAGCTTTGTGCTGGATATTCGCAATCGTGCCACTCTCTTCGTTGAGAGTGGCTTTTTTTGTCTCTTTTAGAAAGCGATACGTCTGCTGATATTTACGGACACTATTTTGGAGGTGAACAGATGAAAAAAGACATGCGCTACCTGTGCTACCCGTTCATGAGGGAAAGCGCTTCAACGGTTGATTTCGAGATCCGCACCGATTCCTTGACGACGCGAATCGGCGAAGCCATCGCGGTCAACGATGTCCCTCAAATCATCGATGATTTGCGCTACCTGCAGCCGATGGTTTACCACTTGAACGGCTCGGTGCGCGGGAAACTCGCCATTACCGAACAAGACCTTGCCGATCTCAGTGACTTGTACGACCGTTACGTGGCGGAAGTGAAAGAAGAAATCGACCAGTTCGTCCTGCCGCAAGGAACGCACGGTGCCTGTATTCTCCACGTATGCCGCAGCGAAGCGAAAAAGTCCGTCCGCGCCTTGCACCATGTGACGCTTGAACGCGAAGTGCCGGAGCATTTGATGGACTACGCCAACCTGCTCGCCAATGTCTTTTTCGTGATGGCCGTCTATGCCAATAAGCAGCACGGCGTCGATGAAATCCCGTTCGTCAGCAAGTCCTATCCAACAAAACGCATGAAGAAAAAGGAGACTCACTCATGAAAATCAAATCATTTCTCTTACTCAGCATTCCACTCGCTTTAACTCTCGGTGCTTGCCAAGACGATACTGCCGAAGCACCGGCAACAGACGAAACAACTGAAGAAACCTCAACTGAAACTGCAAGTGAAGCATCGTACACGGTCACCGATGACCGCGGCGAAGAACTCGAATTCGAGCAAGCACCTGAAACGATCGTATCGCTTATCCCGAGCAACACCGAGATCGTCTTTGCACTCGATGCCGGAGATCAATTGGTCGGCGTAACCGACTATGACAACTACCCGGAAGCGGCACAGGACATCGAACGCGTCAGTGATTCCGTGGAATTCAATGCCGAGAAAATCATCCAGCTCGACCCGGATGTCGTTTTGGCTTATTCAACCGGCGAGGAACCGCCTGCCCTAACACAACTTGAAGATGCTGATATTCCGGTATTCGTTATCGAATCGGCTACTTCATTCGACGAAGTATACGGCGATATCGAACAAATCGCCTCTGTTCTTGCCAAGGAAGAAAAAGGCGCTGAAGTGATCGAAGGCATCCAAACGCAAATCGAAGATATCCAAGAACGCCTCGCAGCGGTCGAAGAGCAAAAAGAAGTGTACGTGGAAATCAGCCCGTCTCCAGAAATCTACACAACCGGCAAATCGACGTTCATGCAGGAAATCCTTGACCACGCCCAAGTAACCAACGCCTTTGAAGATCTTGAAGGATGGCCGAGTATCTCCGAAGAAGAAGTTATCACCCGCGATCCCGAAATCATCTTGACGACCGTTTCTTACGTCGAAGATGCGGTCGGTGATATCGAAGCACGCGACAGCTGGTCTGCCGTAGAGGCAATCGAAAACGACGAAGTGCACTTCATCGATTCCGACATCACTTCCCGCCCTGGACCGCGCATCGGCGAAGCGGTGCAGTTGGTTGCGGAAACGGTGTATCCTGAATTGATAGAATAGATCTATTCATTCACTGCAAATCCTATTTCAGAAAATGAATAAACGATTCATAAAACCACAAAAAGCGTAGCCGGAGTTAACTGGCTACGCTTTTTTCAATTTCTACTTCCCAAGTATCATCTCTTTTCCTTAAAGATGGGGCGAACTGTTTGCTGAAGCAATTGCTTGGCTGATGTTATTCGAACATTCCCGAAGTACTGGCAAAAATTCATCCCGTAACATTTGCTTCGAGATGCGCCCTGCATGCACCGAACAATTGATTGCTGCAATCGTTTTGCCTTGTGCATCACGGATTGGGACGGCAATGGAGCGCAAACCTTCTTCAAATTGCTGGTCCACGCCTCCCCACCCTTTGTCATAAACATCTTTCAATACATCTCGAAGCTCTTCCTTGGATGTGATCGTTTTATCAGTAAATTGCTCATACTGGAAAGAATCCAAATGTGCCTCTAATTCTTCTTCAGGTAAATTGGCTAACAATACATGTCCCATGGACGTCGCATAAGCAGGCAAGCGTGAACCGACATCCAAGTTAATCGACATGATACGTTTTGCAGAAACCCGCGCCACATACAAAATGTCCGTCCCATCCAAAATGGAAATCGAACAGGATTCTCCTGTCTTAGCAACAAAATCCCGCATGAACGGGTGCGCCATGCTCCATGTATTGTTCGATGCCAGGTAAGCATAGCCCAGTGACAAAGCGCGTGCTGTCAAACGGAAAATACCATTTTCCGATTCCGCAAAGCCAAGATGCTGAAGCGTCAAAAGAATCCGCCTTGCCACCGGCCGGCTCAGGCCCGTAAGCTTGGAAACGTCCGTTACGGACAAGGCATGATTTTTTTCTGAAAAGGCCTGAATCACTTGCAGGCCGCGGTCCAGCGACTGGATATAGTCTCCCGAGTTTTTGAAATTGTCTAATTCTTTAGTTGACATAAAGAGATCCCCCTTGTTAAGATGAGCTTGTACGCTAAACGTAATATTGTACGTATATCGTACAATAGATGATTACTTCTTGCAAGCGCTTTTGCGTATTTTTTTATATTCCCGTGTGAAGGCGTTTTCATCACTGTTTAGTCTCGGATCAAAAGAACACTATTACAAACCATTAGGAGGAGATCGGCATGACAAAAACAAGCACTACAAACCCGCGTGTACTAGGAGCTTATGAAGGGTTCGTCAAACATTTGAAAAACTTCCTGGATGAGCAGCAATTCAATCACGAAGAATATACGAATTTCGTAAAATGGGCAGATCGTTTAGGGCGCAGCGGAGAAATCCCGTTGTTCTTGGACGTCTTCGTTGAAACGCATGTTCTGGAATCAAAATACAAAGATTCACCAGGCACAGAGCCTTCCTTGCTAGGGCCATATTATGAAGAGAATTCACCTGTCCTCGAGAAATCACCATTTGTCATGCCGCAACGTGATGACGAACCTGGCGACAAACTGGTCTTCACAGGAAACGTCAGCTCCACAAACGGGCCGCTAGCACATACGAAAGTCGAATGGTGGCAAGACGATGCAGACGGATTGTATTCCAATTACGATTCCCCTGCCCCTGATTTCAATTTGCGCGGCCAGTTTGTGACAGACGAAAACGGTGATTTCGAAGTGCATTCGATCGTTCCGATTCCTTACCAGATCCCGACAGACGGGCCAACTGGCGAATTCACGTTCGCTGCAGGCTATCATGCCTACCGTCCGGCACACATCCATATCAAATTCGAGCATGAAGGCCATGAAACCTTGATCACTCAAGTATTTTTTGAGGGAGACAAGTGGCTTGAAACCGACGTAGCGGGCGGCGTCCGTGAATCACTGTTGACGAAACTCGAAGACAAAGGCGACCACAAAGAAGCTTCCTTGAACTTTGTCATGCGCGCTGAATAACGGAAAACTTAAATAAAACCGGCAATAGCGGTTAAAAATCAATACGGCTGTCGAGAAATTCTCGGCAGCTGCTTCTTTTTAAACACTCCCACTAAATATGCTAGAGGTGAAAACATGGAACTGTATACAGTACAAGTGAACGGCAACACCATTCAAGTGGCAGATACCCCAGGTGAAAAAGGCCCCATCATCGCCATCCACGGACTAACCGGCACACATAAGAACATGCATTATTACAGCCAGACTTTCGGCGGTGATTACCGCGTCATTTCCGTCGATTTGAGGGGACGCGGCAATAGCTCTGAAGCAGACGAAGATACGTCCATCTTCAAGCATGCAGATGACATCATGGCTTTGCTGGAAGCATTGAAAATCGAAAATCCGATCCTACTCGGCTTTTCGATGGGAGCGTTCATCTCGGCGATTGTAGCCAGCCGCCTCCCTTCCGTCCAAGGACTCATCCTCCTCGACGGTGCCGCGACAGCATCCGAACATCAAAAGAAAATCGTCAAGCCTTCCCTCGGCCGGATCAGCCGCGATTTCGATTCGCAAGGCCATTACGTCGAAGAGACGAAGAAAATCTATTCGGGCCTCGGCATTGAATGGACCGATGTTTTACAGGATATCGCAGAGTACGAAGTTGAAAAGGCGAACGGCCATTGGGAAAACAAATCGACCGAATCCCGGATACTCGCCGATTTCGAGAGCTTCTATTCATTCACCCCAAAAGAAATCGGCCCTAAGATCACATGCCCTGTACTGCTTGTCTATGCGGAAGGCGCAATCGGTTCAATGCCTCCTTTGTTCTATTTAAGCGATTATGAAGAAACGCAAAGATCGATTTCGCGCATCGAAACCGTCATTTCAGGCGCTAACCATTACCAAATGGTGTTTGAAAAGCGCCAGGACATTCTCCAGCCGGTCTCGGAATTTCTCGGACACCTGTAGTCTGCCATAAACTCAGCAAAAAAAAAAAAATCATACTTACACCAACAGGTGAAGGGGAGGAATTGGATGGCTTTTTCATTTAAGGGGTTAAACAAAAGCATGTGGAAATCGCACAAACAGACGAAGGATTTATTGACGATGGCTGAAATTCGGCAAGGCGGTGCAGCCGCCGTCGATTCGCCAAGAAGCGGAAAACAACGCACATCAAACATTGCCGACGAGAAGACCCAACGCAACGATTCTTATAACTTAATGCAAAAAATCGGCTTTTTCCTCGGGCCGCTGCTGTTTTTCATCATCTTGTTTGCCCTTCCGCTGTCGGACCTGAGCTTCGAAGGAAAAGCGGTGCTCGCCGTGACGGCGTGGATGGCGGTTTGGTGGATTTCCGAAGCCATTCCGCTCGGCATCACTTCGCTCATGCCACTGGTCTTATTGCCTGTATTGGGCGCGGTCGACGCGGCCACCACCGCATCCAGCTACGGGGATAATTTAATCTTCCTGTTCGTCGGCGGCTTCGCACTTGCCTTGGCACTTGAGCGCTGGAACCTCCATGAACGCATTGCACTCACGATCATTTCGGCTGTCGGCGCGAGCACGTCCGGCCTCGTTCTTGGCTTCATGCTCGCAACCGGCTTCTTGTCGATGTGGGTATCGAATATGGCGACCGTCATGCTGATGATTCCCATCGGGACGGCCATCATCGCCAAAGTGGTCACTTTAATGAAAGAAGACAATGTTTATTCGAAAGATGAAGAAACGAAATTCACGAAATCAATCATTTTTGCCATCGGCTTCGGCGGTACGATCGGTGGCAGCGCTACCTTGATCGGCACCCCGACCAATTTGATACTGGCCGGTCTGGCAGGTGAATTGCTTGGCATTGAAATTTCGTTCGCACAGTTCTTCTTGTTCGCATTTCCTTTAGTCTCCATGTTGATGATAGTAGCCATTCTATACATCACCAAAATCGCGTACCCAATGAACGTCAAAAAAATCACCAACGGCAAGCAGTTTGTCACTGACCGGAAAAAGGAACTTGGCAAGATGTCTTACGAAGAAAAAATCGTCCTCGCAATCTTCAGCTTTACGGCTTTCATGTGGATGACGCGGACTTTCATCTGGTCAGACATCATCCCAGGCCTTAGCGATACGATGATTGCGATGGTCGCAGCAATCCTGTTGCACGCAATTCCTGCCAGCGGCAACACCGGCGAACGCCTTCTTGGCGGTGATTCATTGAAAAACATGCCGTGGGGCGTCTTGCTGTTGGTCGGCGGCGGCCTGGCACTTGCAGCAGGTTTTAACGGAACAGATCTCGCCGGTTGGATCGGCAATCAATTGCTTCTACTGGAAGGGACTTCTTACATCGTCATCCTGACAGCCACTGCGCTGCTCGGCATCGCAATGACGCAGATGACGCCGAATACAGCCACTGTCACGATTCTTGTCCCGATTGCTGCGGCACTGGCTCTCGCGATCGATGTTCACCCACTGCCACTGATGACTGCTGTTGCTATGGGCGCCGGATTCGCGTTCATGCTTCCGATCGGTACACCGTCGAACGCCATCATCTTCGCGACAGGCAAGATCACGATGATCGACATGGTCAGAAAAGGCACCGGCCTCACTCTGCTCGCGCTCATCCTCGTTACCTTATTCGTCTATTTTGTCTTGCCTGTCGTTTTCGGCATCAACCAACATGAATACCCGGCAAATTTAAAATAATCACTTCATAGGAGGGCACTCATGAGCAAAGCATTGCAATATTTCAAGGAAGTCTATGACACAGTCCCGGACTGGGTCCAGAAAATGCACGACTACAGCCCGCAAGTACTGGATACGTATACCGGCATACGCGGTGAAATCATGCAGGACGGCGCACTCACCCGGCGCGAGAAAGATGCGCTGATCGCAAGCATGAATGCGGCCCGCCTTTATCGCCGCAGCATGATCTTCCATACAAAAGGCGCCATCGATTTCGGCTATTCCGTGCCCGAACTTGCTGAATTTTTCCTGACCGCCTATCTCTATAAAGGCGACCAGGCGATCCAGTTAGCAATTGAAGCCATCTCCTATGCATTGGAATTAAACGACCGCCCTGCCCCGCTCCCTTCTTCCTCGCCAAAAAGCGCCGGAGAAGGCATCGAACTGATCATTTCCTGGCTCGGCGATGAAGATACTTCCTATTTGGAACAAGTGAAAGCACTCGTCGATGCACAGGATGAAGAAGCGCTGCACAAGAAAATCATGGGTGATGGACTGATTTCCTCACACTTGAAACATTTGAACATGGCAGGCAATTTCATTGTCGAGCTGAACGGCGAAGGCGCAAGCCCGTGGATGGAAAAAGCGCGGGCTGTAGGCGCTTCTGAAGCAGATCTTGCGGATATCGGCTATATCTGCATTTTGACAGCGGGCATACCTGCCTGGTTCGAACTGAGCGATTCATTGAAAGCAAAAAATCCCGGAACGGAGGAATAACCCATGGCAATGATACAACACGAGATAACCGATGCACTTTCCTGTGTCAAATCGGGAGATACGATACTCGTCGGAGGATTCGGCCTCATTGGTGCCCCGCTTACTTTAATCGAGGCATTAACCGAAAAAGACGTGAAGGATTTGACGATCGTCAGCAATAACCTAGGCGAATCCGGCAAAGGGCTTGGGAAACTATTGAACCAAAACAAAATCAAAAAAGGCATCGGCTCCTATTTTACGAGCAACCGTGATGTTGGCGATAAATACCAGAACGGCGAGATTGAACTCGAACTCCTCCCTCAAGGGACGCTCGCCGAATCACTGCGGGCCGGCGGTGCTGGACTTGGCGGCTATTATACGACGACCGGTGTCGGCACTGATCTCGCAAAAGGCAAAGAGGAACGCGAAATCGATGGCGTCCAGTACATCCTGGAAAAAGCGATCCGCGCGGACGTTGCTTTGATCCGTGCCCATAAAGCCGATACGCTCGGCAATCTTATCTATTACAAAACCGCGCGCAATTTCAATCCGCTCATGGCGACAGCTGCGAAAACGGTCATCGTGGAAGTGGATGAAATCGTCGAAGCCGGCGAACTGGATCCTGAAGCAATCGTCACACCGTTCATCTTCGTCGATACCATCGTCGAAGCCAAGCAAGTGTTGACGAAAAAAGGAGTGGTAAGCAAATGACGGTGCAACTGAACAAAACTGAAATGCAGCATATGATTGCCAAACGCGTGGCGCAAGAACTAAAAGGCCCTTGTACCGTTAACCTCGGCATCGGCATCCCCACTTTAGTGGCGGAACATATGACCGATGACCATATTTACCTCCATACGGAAAACGGCTTACTCGGCGTCACCGATGTTGACGATGAATCGGTCGACCCGAACCTCGTCAATGCCGGGAAATTGCCGGTCGGCGAAGCGGTCGGCGCATCGTTTTTCAATAGTTCCGATTCATTCGCGATGATCCGCGGCGGCCACGTCGACGTCGCAATACTCGGTGCTTTGCAAGTCGACGAACACGGCATCATCGCAAACTGGGCTGTACCTGGCAAGAATATCATGGGCGTCGGAGGAGCAATGGATTTGCTTGTCGGGGCGAAAAAAGTCTTCGTGACGATGAGCCATACATCGAAAGACGGCAGCCCGAAATTACTGAAAGAATGCACATACCCGATCACTTCCACGCGCCAAGTCGACATGATTTTCACAGAACTCGCCGCATTCAAAGTGGCCGATGGAAATCTTGTGCTCGTTGATTTGATGCCCGGCGTCACACTTGAAGAAGTCCGCGAGAAAACGGAAGCTTCATTCACAATAGAATAAAGTGGTTTTGAACGCATAAAAGGAAAGTAGGGTTATTATGAAAATCCATTCGCTTGATGTCTACATTCTCGATTTGCCGATCATCCGCCCGCACCAGCTGGCCATGCATACGATTACCGCTCAGGCGATCGTTGTCGGATGTGTTCGCGACGAAGACGGCCGTGAGGGCTGGTCGGAAGTCGCCACTATCGGCGGCGCTTCTTACGGTGAATCGACACCGGAAGCGATCAAGGCGAATATCGATGCATACATTACGCCACTGATCATTGGAGAAGACCCAATCCATTTCGACCGCATCATGCATAAGGTGTCCAAACAAGTGCGCGGCAATTATTTCGCCAAAACGGTCGTCGAAGGAGCGATCATCGACCTTGCGGCCAGAAGCAAACATGTTCCGGCCTTTGAGCTGTTCGGCGGCCAGATCCATAAATCACTGCCGATCGCCTGGACTTTGGCGAGTGGCAATACCAATACCGATATCGAAGAAGCCCAGGAAATGCTCCGGACTAAACGCCATAATATCTTCAAGCTTAAAATCGGCAAGGGCGACCCGTTCAAAAATGTCGAGCATGTACGCGCCATTAAACAAGCGATTGGAGATGAAGCGCGCATCACGGTAGATGTTAACCAGGCATGGGATGAAGATACATCCAATTACTGCATTGCCGCTCTTCAAGACGCCGGCGTCTCCATGGTCGAACAGCCTTTACAGACTTGGGATTTCGAAGGCATGTCCCGCCTGGCCTCGAAGTTCAATGTGCCGATCATGGCCGATGAAGCAGCGACGAGCATTCAAGATGTGTTCCGCATCGCCAAAAACCGCGCCGGCAATTCCATCGCCTTGAAACCGTGTAAACATGGCGGGTTGACGCAGACGAAAAAAGTCGCCGGCATTGCAGAAGCTTCAGGGCTCGGGCTTTACGGCGGCACGATGATCGAATCGAGCCTCGGTACGGCGATGTGCGCACAACTCTACGCGACCATTCCAGAAATGAAGTTCGGCACAGAAATCTTCGGGCCGTTATTGTTCAAGGATTCGATTACGAAAAACGCCATCGAATTCTCTAATTTCGAAATCGTCATCCCGGATGGGCCAGGTTTCGGCATGGAAATCGATAAAGAAAAAGTGAAGCATTACGCAAGGCCGAGTGCTTCAGGAACGGAGCTGAGAGTGTGAAGAATATCGTCATTGTAGATTCTGTCCGCACCGCCATCGGCAAACTCGGCGGATCCATTGGAAACGAAACCGTCGACCGGCTCGGCGCCCATGTGATAGAGGAATTGATCCACCGAACACAATTTGATAAGGCGGCTGTCGATGAAGTCATCCTGGGTCAGGCCAAGCAAAGTTCAGACGTTTCCAACTTGGCGCGTGTCGCCTTGCTGCGTGCGGGATTGCCGGTCGAAGTGCCGGGCTACACCATTCATCGGCAATGCGGTTCGGGCGTCCAGGCGGTCAACTCTGCCTCCCAGCAAATCGCCATGGGGCTTAGCGACGCCATCATCGCTGGGGGCGCTGAATCGATGAGCACCGCCCCCTACTACGTCAATAATGTCCGCTTCGGCACCAAATCTGGCGACGTGCTATTGAAAGATCCGAACACAGCGAGCCAGCCCGGATCCCAGCCAACTGAAACGTACGGCGAATTGAATATGGGCATCACCGCGGAAAATGTTGCTGAGAAGTACGGCATCTCACGGGAGCAGCAAGATGAGTTCGCGTTCGAGAGCCAGCAGCGGACGGCACGGGCCATCGCCAATGGCCATTTCGACAGCCAAATCGCCCCGTATCCGGTCAAGACGAGAAAAGGCGTGACTGAGTTTAAAACCGATGAGCATCCTCGTGAGACTTCACTTGAAAAACTCGCAGGCTTAAAACCGGTCTTTAAAGAAGGCGGCACCGTAACCGCCGGAAATGCCAGCGGGCGCAACGACGGCGCAGCTGCACTCCTGATCATGTCGGAAGAAGCGGCGCAGAAACGGGGCTATCAACCGAAAGCCCGTGTCGTCGCACAAGCGTCTGTCGGCTGCTCGCCTGAACTGATGGGCATGGGCCCTGTACAAGCAACATTCAAAGCGCTCAAACAAGCGGGCTTGAAAATCGAAGACATCGACGTCATCGAGCTGAACGAAGCCTTCGCTTCGCAGGCCGTCGCCTGCATACAAGAGCTCGGTGCAGACCCGGAGCGCGTCAACCCGAACGGCGGCGCCATCGCACTCGGCCATCCGATCGGCGCGACAGGCGCAATCCTGTTGACGAAACTGACGCACGAACTCGAACGTACCGGCAAGAAATACGGTGTGGCCACATTATGCATCGCCGGAGGCATGGGCATCGCAACCATTATCGAAAATTTGAATGCATAAAAAGACGCAACCGATCAAACCGGTTGCGTCTTTTCCTTATTCATAATCCTGCTTCATCGCGGATGTCCTGTTCGGTGATCGACCCGCCTTTCCCAGTGCCTTTGACATCTTCAAGTTTAACGCCCAGTTCTTTGGCTAGATGGCGCAGTCTCGGCGATACGCGGGTAAAGCTCGCGGTCTCTTGTGCCGCTTCGTTTTCTTCCGCCTGTTCGAGGTGGACTTTTTCAGAAGCCCCCGTGTTCTCGGCAGCTTGTCCTTTCGGATCGATAACTGCAAGCAATGTGCCGGCTTTCGCGGAATCTCCGCGCTTCACGTGAATCTTCTTCACCGTTCCGCTCGTTTCGGCACGAATTTCTGACACCGCTTTTTCCGTTTGCACTTCACACAACACGGCGCCTTCTTTGACGTAATCGCCCTCGTCCACGAACCACAGGACAATCAAGCTCTCATCGGTATCTTCAGACAGCTTCGGCAAAGTCACATCATGCATCCAATCGCCTCCTCTTACGCTTCATCCATCATCTGTTTGACTGTCTCGACAATTTTATCCGGGCCTGGCAAGACGAAATCTTCGAGCACATGGCTATACGGAATCGGCACATCCGGAATTGCCAAGCGCTTGATTGGCGATTCAAGTTCATAGAGCGCTTCTTCCGAGACGATGGCCGCGATTTCAGCAGTCATGCCATACGAACGGTAATCTTCATCGACGACGACCAGCCGATGCGTTTTCTTCACTGAATTGATGATGGTGTCTTTATCGATCGGCGCCAAGGATCGCAGGTCGATGACTTCCGCTTCGATGCCATCTTGTGCCAATCGCTCTGCCGCTTCCATCGCATAATGCGTCATCATCTGGATGCCGACGATGGTTACGTCTTTCCCTTCCCGCATGACATTCGCTTTGTCGAGCGGCACGGTATACGATTCTTCCGGCACATGGCCGACAGCATAATCAAGCTGGTCCATCCAGCCGAGTCCTTGAAGCGATTTATGGAACATGAACACAACCGGATTGTCGTCGCGTATCGCGGACGTCATCATGCCTTTTAAGTCATACGGTGTACTCGGCGCGACCACTTTCATCCCCGGCATATGCGCAAATGTCGCATACAAAGTCTGCGAGTGCTGCGCAGCATCGCTATAACCGCCGCCGACCGAAGTCATGAGCACCATCGGCAAGCGTACATTGCCTCCGGACATATAGGGGATTTTCG
This sequence comes from Planococcus citreus, assembly GCF_003664125.1. Taxonomy (GTDB): domain Bacteria; phylum Bacillota; class Bacilli; order Bacillales_A; family Planococcaceae; genus Planococcus; species Planococcus citreus. Next base: position 280,760 of record NZ_RCCP01000003.1, on the reverse strand, counting down.
CCATATGGTTGTAGATCTGGTCCATACAGACGCCGAAGAAATCGACGAACATCAATTCTGCAATCGGCCGCATGCCTTCTGCCGCTGCACCGATCGCCGCACCGATAAACGCCGTCTCGGAAATTGGCGTATCGAGCACACGCTCCGGCCCGAATTTTTCCATCAAGCCTTGCGTGGAACCGAAAATGCCGCCGTATTTTCCGATGTCTTCACCGAGCACGAATACGTTTTTGTCGTTCTCCATCTCCTGGGCAATCGCTTCCGCCATCGCTTTATTGCCCGTCAGCATTCTTTTTTTCGCTGTCTCCATTTCGGAATCTCTCCTTTTCGGATTAAGATGTAAAGACGTCATCCAATGCGGCTTCAGGTTTCGGATAATCGCTGTCGCGTGCAAATTGGTACGCGTCGTCGACTTCTTTTTTGGCGCGTGTTTCGATTTCTTCCAGTTCCGGTTCATTCACATGTTCCGCATCCAAGAGCTGCTGGCGCAGTTTCATGATCGGGTCGCGCGCCCGCAGTCCCGGCACTTCTTCCTTGTCCCGGTATAACTCGGGATCGCCCTGGAAATGGCCGAGGAAACGGAAAGTTTCGATTTCGATGATTGTCGGGCCCTGTCCGTTGCGTGCCCGGTTGACCGCTTCTTCGGACGCTTTATACATTGCGACAGGGTCATTGTCTTTTACGTAAGCACCCGCCACGCCATATGCCGACGCGCGCAGATCGTTCGATTCGACCGAAGTCGATGCCGTTTTCGGTACCGAGATGCCATACGAATTGTCTTCTACGACGATGATGAGCGGTAAATTCCACAGCGCCGCCAAGTTGAGCGATTCATGAAACGCTCCAGCATTCGCTGCGCCTTCACCGATGAATGCCACGGCGACCCAGTCTTTTCCCTTCATTTTATTGGCCATAGCCGCACCGACCGCATGCGGAATGCCGGCTGCCACGATGCCGCCGCATGAGAATTTCACTTCCGGATCGAACAAATGCATATGCCCGCCTTTGCCTTTTCCGAGACCTGATTCTTTTCCGAAAATCTCCGCCGTCATTTTCTTCAAGTCGACACCTTTGGCGATGGCGTGATGATGCGGACGGTGCGGCGCGGTTACCGTATCGTCTTTCGTCAAATGCACCATCATGCCGGCGGCGGCTGGTTCCTGCCCGGTTGCGAGATGCATTTCACCCGGCACGGGGCCTTCACCGATATTGAACACCGGTGACTTGCCTTCCGTATACGCCTCCACCATCTGGTCTTCGTAATAGCGGATCTTGACCATTTGCTCGTACATCCACATCAGCTTGTCGACAGATACAGAAGGCTGTTTTTCTTCGAACTTAGTCACTGCTACTCCTCCTTTTTTACTCCATAAATTCGGATGGCGTGCGACAAATTCCATAGGCCTAAACACTCTCAGTGTACTCTTCTTCAATAAATATTTCAATATTCTGATAATAAAAGACTAGAGAATTTACAATTAAGATGATTTTCTTTAATCAACAAGCACAACTTGTTAGAAACTGATTAAAAACACAGCTACACATCCTTCCCTTTCAAAATTGTAATATCGCTAAACGACAATTATTTATTGATAAACGATAAATAAATCGCTATACTTTAATTATTAACAAGCAAAGAGGTGTGTTTTATGAAACGGGAGACTTTGTTTTTAAAAGTGGTGCTGTTCCTCATGGCGCTGCCGGTCATCGCGTTATGCATCTTCGTGGTGCTGCCACTTTCGAGCATTATCCAGGACGGGCCGGACCAGCTGGCATTTCTGCAGTATGTCTTTATCTTCATGCTCTACGCAACCGCGGTCGCTTATTTCCTGGCGCTGTACCAGACGTTTAAATTATTGAGTTTCATCGATGACAACACCGCCTTTTCTGTGCGCTCAGTGAAGGCAATCAAAAACATCAAGCTGTGTGCCCTTGCGATCACGGGCATCTATTTTCTCGCGATGCCGCTGTTTTACATGATCGCAGAAATCGACGATGCGCCAGGCCTCATCTTGATGGGCGCTGGCATCGGTTTCGCCGCATTCGTCATCGCCGTTTTTGCAGCTGTTTTGCAGAAACTGCTGACGCACGCCATCGACATCAAATCAGAAAATGATCTTACGGTCTGAGGTGATCTAATGCCAATCGTCATAAATCTCGATGTCATGCTCGCTAAGCGCAAAATGAGCATGACCGAGCTATCCGAAAAAGTCGGCGTCACCATGCCCAATCTGTCCATCCTGAAAAACGGCAAAGCGAAAGCAATCCGTTTCTCGACGCTTGAAGCCATCTGCAAAGTGCTCGACTGCCAGCCAGGCGATGTATTGGAATACCAGGAGGAAGAATAGTCCTGACTTCCTTCGCTTTTTGAAAACAGTAAATTTCAGAGCATCTTGCTCATTCTTCGAAACCAAGGGAGGAAAAGATCTTGCTGACAAAACTGGTCGCTGCATTTAATCTAGCCATGTCGTTAGGCGCGTTTTTTATGGGCATTTCCATGCTGCCGTTCATGGGGATGTTCGTGGAGTTCCCGCCCGAGTGGGTCGGCGTCATGCCTTTTACTAGTTGGCCTGCTTTAGCTATTTATGGAATGGTTGTCTTTGGAATCGGAAACGCTGTGGCAGCAGTTTGCGGATTCACTAAGAAAACGCGGACATGTTTTGTCGCTACTATTAGTTTAGGAATCCTGTTATCGCTGAGCGCGGCGTTGCCGATTGTATTGCTGGGCGACTGGTATTTGCCGCTCGTGTTCTTTTTCTTCCTCAGTTTCATCCAAATAGCACTCGGCTTGTACGGCGTTTTCAGCAAGCACAAAACCGATTCCCAGGCTAGGAAGGGAATCCTTAACCAGTAGAAATATAGAAAAAGGGCTGTCGCTAAGATCATGAAGATGACTTGGCGACAGCCCTTTTGGCTTGCTTAGCATTCACTTTACTGGAGATTTTTCAATATACGTCAAGGTTTTCCCGCTCACCCCAAGCAACACCGTCAAAAGAGGCGACAGCAAGCAGAAGAATGCAAACGGTAAATACTCCAATGTAGAAACATCCAACACCGACGCGATGAAAATCCCGCAGACGCTCCACGGCACGAGCGGATTGACGACCGTCCCAGCATCTTCCATGACGCGGCTCAAGTTCTTTCCGGCCAGTCCGACTTTTCCGTACGATTCACTGAACGCTTGTCCCGTCAGCAAGATCGATAAGTATTGTTCCCCGACGAGGATGTTCGTGCCGATCGCCGTCAAGGCGGATGCGACGATGACAGATGACACTTTTTTCAGCAGGCTTTCGATTTTCGCCAGCAAACTTTGAATGATGCCGAGTTTGAATAATAATCCGCCCATGCTGAGTGCGAGGAGCACTAAAGCGATGGTGAAGAACATGCTTTCCATGCCGCCCCGTGAAAGCAGTGCATCGATTTCGTCAATGCCGGTCGATGATTCGTAGCCGCCGAACAGGATGCCAAGCATCGACGAGGCTTGCAGGCTCTGGTGGAACAAGGAAACGACAAGCGCTACCGCTGAACTAGCAGCCAAAGTCAAAACCGCGGGTACTTTGAATACCGTCAAGGCGATCAAGACGACGAGCGGCGCCATGGCGTACCAATGAATCAACCCCGTCTCAAGCAAGCCTTCCTTGAACAAGGCGATGTCTTCTGTATGGTCCAAGGTAACCGACGGCGATAACAGACCGAAGAAGATCAGCGTCAGGACAAAGGCAGGAATCGTTGTCCATCCCATATTGCGGATGTGTTCGAAGAGATCGACACCGACAATGGAAGCAGCCAAGTTGGTCGTATCCGATAACGGCGACATCTTGTCCCCAAAAAAGGCACCCGAAACGATTGCGCCTGCCGTGATCGCCAGCGACAAATCCAGCGCTCCGGCGATACCGATCAAAGCAACACCTACCGTCGCCACTGTCGTCAAGGAACTGCCGACAGACAGCCCGATGATCGCCGTGACGATAAAGACCACTGCAAAGAAAAACACAGGCGTCACCAGGCTGAACCCGGCATAGATCAAGGTCGGGATCGTCCCGCTCATCATCCAACTGCTGATAAGAATGCCGATGAAGAAGAACAAAAATACGGCGCCCATTCCTGCGCCCGCGCCTTCGATCAAGCCCCGCTCCAGTTCGCGGTACGATAATTTTTTAGCCAGCCCGTAGCACATCAACAATAAGATCGCCAGTAAGATCGGCACATGCGGAGCCGCTTCGAATCCGATGATGCTGACGCTGATGATCGCGACGACCAGTGCGACGAGGGCTGCCGCTTCTTTTGTACCCGGTGATAAAATCGCTTTAATATGAAACATGTCCAGTTCCTCCTGTATTGTGAAAATAAAAAAAGAAAACCACTCATCCCTAAAAAAGGGACGAAGGTTTTCTCCGCGTTACCACCCTAGTTGATGTTCCACTCCAGAACATCCACTCAATTGACCGTTGAAACTACAGATGGCGTAATTCACCCCGATTGCTGCCTGGACTTCCACCGACCGTCCAGTCTCTTTGTGCTGCGCGCAATGAGCCTACTCATTCATCATTCAATATTAGTCGTTGCTTTTTGCAATTGCCTTAAATCTTAGCATCTCCCCGGGAGAAGTCAAGCGGCTTGTTGCGGTTGGACATTAAAATATCATTTTCGTTGATTTTGCTTCTCCAGCATCCGTTTGAGGATTCGGATCTGCCCCCGGTGGCTCGTTTCATCTTCCACGACATGAAACCAGAGAAAATACTTATTATAGACGACTCCGTTATCATACTGACCTTCTTCGTATAACCAGCTGTCGTCGACATTTTCCATAAGTGACAGTGTGTGGTCCCGGACCTTTTTTAATTCAGCCAAGTAATAATCAAGCGGCTGGTCGCGAATTTCATTTCTTGCCCTGTCCCCCAGTTCAAGCGGGACGAGCCATTGATCGAGCTCCCGCTCCGTCAAGTCACGGTTTTCGAATGCGATGACCTGGTGGACAAATTCAATTGCCGCTATATGCATCAAGAGCGCCCCAATCGAATTTGCATGCCCGTCAGCCAAATAATCAAGCTCTTCAGTCGATAAGCCTTCCACATTCGCCAATGTAACCGCGCGCGTATAATCGAGCATCGACATAAGCTCACCGATCTTCGGTGAGAATCCCGTTTGTTCTGTGATTCGGTAGTCCATCCTGTCGCCTCCTTTTAGCTTGTAAGCCTTCATAGGCAATGAAAAAGACTGGATTGTCCAGTCTGTTTCTGTCTTTCCTCTATAAAAATACTACGCCAAGCTGAACTTCTTTTTGATCCGTTTCACGATATCCGCTTCTTTGCTTTGGATGAATTCATTGGCAATCTGCTTCACCATGCTATTGATTTCTCTATCCATCTCCGTCTTCATCCTAACCCGGTCAATCGCAACACCATTCGGCGTAAACTGCCTGCCCGCGAGTTCATCGAGCGACACATTGTACAAGTCCGCCATTTTCACCAGCAATTTGAGGTTTGGTTCACCTTTCCCTGTTTCAAGATTGCTATAAGTTGCACGCGCAATTTTCAAGTGATCCGCAACCACTTGCATCGATAGTTTATTCTGCAGTCTGAGTGCCTTTAGGTTTTCAGCTAGTTTTGGCATAGATTTGCTTCCTCTCAACATCGTTTTAAGTGCTTTATCCACTGGAGCATTGAAGTCACAACTTTCTTCACAAGAATAAATGCCCCACAAATAACGTCTGTATTTTATAATTAAATAGTAACATAATAGCAATTAAGTTATAATCACAATATCATATAAATTTGGAAATAATTATAGATAGGAAGTTGACTTATGCTAAAAAACTTGTTGAACAAATGGTTATCCACGCCTATCAAAGAAGAAACGATCGATCTTCCTCCGGCTCCGGCATCAAAAGTATATTTATATGAACCAAATCAAGCCGCCCTAAAGCAAGTGATGGAATCCCCTGAAATTCCTGGAGAAGCACCAGGCTATGTCTATTTTGTGCAAGAGCATATGAATGGCTCTTTTAAAATCGGCAAAACCAAGCATGTGGAACGCTATATGAACCTTTTCGTTGTGAAGCTGCCTTTTGAAAACAAATTGATCCATTTGATCAAATCCGGCAACCACCATCAAACAAAATCCGCCTTCCATAAGCATTTTAACGATAAGCGGCTTGAGGGTGAATGGTTCTCTTTGAACCAGGATGATGTGGCATGGCTGAAAGCCGGCGACTACCCTGCAGCGATCCAACAGACCATTTCAACCACTCAAGCCACAGTGATTTCTTCTTCAGCCGCAATCAATAAAGACGAAAAGCCATTAACTCCAAAACAAGCCGAATTTGCTAAAACCCTGCTCACCAAGCTTGAAGACCGTTATGAACTGGCTGTTGATTTTTCTCAGCTGACCCATAAAGACTTGAACCGTATGAGCGGCTATTTCCGCTTTAAAAACCAAGGTGCATTGAATAATTTGGTGTCGGCTGGAGTGCTGAAAGAAAAATAATGGACAGTAAAAAGGCGCCTTCAAATGAAGACGCCTTTTGATTTTATCTTCCTATTCTAAGTGTCTACTAAAGCAAAGCTTCCATCTTATCTAACCAGATAACCCGGTCCGCAACCGTCGCGGGTTTCGGGTGGCGCGGGAAACCATTATCAGCTGCCACCCATGCTTTCGCGTGTGCATACGACTTTTCTGGGCTGCCCTCTTGGAACAAGCCGAACTGTGCAGCGAGCCTTTTGGCGACAGTCGATGAGCCCCAGGCAAAAATGAGATGATCTGCGGACGCCAGTAAAGCTCGACGCTCTTGCGCATTGTCTTCTTGAAATAGCGAGTGGGACATCCCCATTCTATTGAACTTGTTTTCAATGATTTTGAAGTTCCCGATGTTCCCTTCGCAAATATCCGATAAATTGATGAGCGTGATCAAATTCCATTCTTGCCGCTCCATCAAGTTCATCAACTGGTATTGCGTCGGATTCGGTTTGGTGGGGATCCACTCCGCGTCCCGGGGGCTATTTAAAGTTTCGCCAGCTTGCGCACAATTGGACGGGTTGATCATGATGATCACCGCATCTGCTCGCGTGGTAAAGACGCCATTTCGCCTGATACGTGCCTCGCGGCGCATGAGAATCTGTTCGTTCTCTATTTCGGCATGATAAAACTTTGCCTCGACCGAAAAGATTTGCTTCAAGTGCTCAGCTGGAATCAGCGACACATAATCACTCCTCGTATACGTATTCTTCATTTTTAGTCTATCAAATATAAAAGATCCGTGTTTTCCCTTAGACCAAAAAGCTCCCAAGCCATATCCGGCTTGGGAGCTTGCTGTTCTTTATACTTTCGCGTCAACTTTGACCATGCCATAAGAAGTGATGGCGTTCCACATCGTTTCCGGGATGTCGAGTTTGCCGACCAGTTCTTGAGGGATCGTTTCGTTGATGTCTGCTTCGTTTCCTTGCTTCACTTTCTCGGTCCATTCCGGGTCGACCAGTGCTTGACGGCCCATGACGATGATGTCCGCTCCTTCTTCAAGTGCGGCTACCGCGTGTTCAGGCTGCGTCACGCCGCCGACTACAACAAATGCGACGCGGCCATCGATTTGTTTAGACAGGATTTGGACGATGCTATCCCCATCTTCCATGCCGCGCGGTGCTTTTTTGAATTCCATCAGCGACACGTGGATATAATGGATGCCGCCTTCGATCAAACGCTCAACCAATTGTTGCGTTTCTTTGATCGTATAACCGACAGATTCTGCATTGTTTTCTTCCGGTGACAAACGGTAGCCGATGATGAAGCTGTCGTCTGCATGTTTTGCAGCTACTTGTTTCACTTCATCCAAGACCGCTAATCCGAACTTCAAACGATTCTCTAGGCTGCCGCCCCACTCGTCTTCACGCTGGTTGTAAGTAGCTGAGACGAATTGCTGGATCAAGTACGTATTGGCACCGTGGATTTCCACACCGTCAAATCCGGCTTCGATTGCGCGGCGAGTCGTTTCACCGAAATCGCGGATGATGTCGGTGATTTCTTCTCCTGTCAAAGCGCGCGGTGTCGGCTTGTCCGCAGATTCTGCGATGGCGCTCGGTGCGACCGTTTCGCCCGCTTGGATCAAATCCGGCTGGCCTTGGCGACCGCCGTGCTGCATTTGCAGGATGGCTTTGCTGCCTTGTGATTTCATTTCAGTCGCGAGTTGCTTTAAGCGCGGCATGACGTCATCTTTGAATGCGACAAATTGGTTCGGGAAGGCGATGCCGTTTTCCGAAACTGCGATGCAGGCAGAGACGAATAGGCTGCCGAGTCCTGCGCGGCGCTGGTAATACGAAAGTTCGCCATCTGAGACAGTGCCATCTGGATTTCCTGAATAGGTCGTCATCGGTGCGACGCCTAAACGGTCAGATAGAACAACGCCGTTTGGCAACGTAATTTCTTCGAATAATGGTTTGTATTGCGGATTCATTTAATTACCTCTTCCTTTGAATTAAAGTTAGTTATATTAAAATATCATAGCCTTAGGACAACTACAACAATACGAGCTTGGCGAGCTGGAAATTTTACTTCCTTTCTTTGGGAGTGGTACGCTCTTCTATGCAAACTTATTCCAAGGAGGAATTCATATGACACCAAACACATACAAAGAAATCCAATTGGCGAACCGCCCTGAAGGCACACCGACTGACAGCGACTTTAATTTTGTCGAAAAAGACATCCCGACAATCGGCACGAATGAATTATTGCTGAAAACTTTATACCTTTCTGTCGACCTGTATATGCGCGGTCGCATGAAAGACCAGAAATCCTATGTGGCACCGTTCGAATTGAACAAAGCCATTACTGGCGGCGTGCTGGCGGAAGTTATCGAATCGAATTCCGATGATTTCAAACAAGGCGATATCGTTACTGGCACATTGGACTGGGCACAGTATAATGTGGCGGATGCGAAATCAGTGCAAAAAGTCGATCCATCCATTGCACCGATCACGACTCGTCTCGGGATACTCGGCTTGACTGGCCTAACAGCCTACTTCGGCCTGCTCGATATCGGCAAGCCGCAACAAGGCGAAACGGTCGTCGTCTCAGGCGCAGCAGGAGCTGTCGGTTCAGTCGTCGGGCAGATCGCCAAACTGAAAGGCGCACACGTCGTCGGCATCGCCGGTTCACAGGATAAGATCGACTACCTGATCAACGAACTTGGATTCGACGCAGCTGTGAACTATAAAGACGATAACTTCAAAGAAGCATTCAAAAAAGCCATCCCGAACGGCGTTGACGTCTATTTCGACAATGTCGGCGGCGAAGTATCGGACGCGGTCATTTTTGAAATCAACCGCAACGCACGCGTCGTCTTGTGCGGCGCCATCTCTGCATATAACAACCCAGAAGGAGATATCGGCCCACGCATCCAGTGGAAATTCATCACGACGAGCTCGATGATGAAAGGCTTCACGCTCGGCGATTACGCGCATGATTTCAAAACCGGCGCACAAGATCTCGGCAAATGGCTGCAAGAAGGCAAGCTGAAATACGAAGAAACAATCGTAGAAGGCTTTGAGAAAACACCGGAAGCATTCCTTGGCCTATTCGAAGGCAGCAACCTCGGCAAGCAATTGGTGAAAGTCGCTGACCCTGAGTTCGCTAAACTGTAAATCTCACTTTCTTCTATAGAAACACAAAAGCTGAAGCGGGAACCTGAATGGGTTCCTGCTTCAGCTTTTTATGTTTCGTTCCAGCCGGACGCTTTCGGGCCCACAGGATGTGGGTCATGCAGCTGGCGCGACAGGACGTCGCGCTGCCAGCTGCCAGGGCACAGTCGCTGACGCTAAAAACCTCCTGCTCAACTCTCACAAAGTTCGAGCTTCGCAAACGAATGACTTCGTTCATTCGCTTGCAGGGTCTTCGGCTCGTGTCGCTCCTTCGCTTTGCTGCGTCACTGCTCCCTTAGGAGTCGCCGGCTTCCACTTCACTGACATAAGCAGAGATTCATATCTCATACTTGAAGAATTCTTTTGTACTATGAACCCTTCTTTTCAAGTAAAGCTTCCTAACTTTTTCATATCACACCGTTTTCTTTTCAGCGACTTCTCCTGAATAGGCGGCATGGTAGATTGCGTAAATATCTTCTCTCTCCAGCGGCATCGGGCTTCTCGCCAAGATTCTTGTTTGCTTGATGCCATCGTCCGCCAAGCTGTCCAAGGCGTCTTCCCCAATATCGAAGCCTTTCAGCGACACGGGAATATTCACGTCGGCAACGAGTTTTTTCAACTCCTCTACGCATGTATAGGAAGCTTGTTGGTTATCCATTTGTGTGATGTTAACGCCCATCGCCTCGACGATCTCCTTCATTCTCTTCTCACAGCTAGGACGGATATAGCCCATGACGTACGGAAGCAAGACTGCATTGGATTCACCGTGCGAGATATGGAACTGGCCGCCAAGCGGATATGCCAAGGCGTGCACACCGGCAACGCCGGCATTGAAAAAGGCCAACCCTGCCAAATAACTGCCGTAGCTCATATTCGTGCGCGCTTCTTTGTTTTCCCCGTCTTTTACTGCCGTGCGGATCGACCCGCTGATCAAGCGGATTGCCTGCAACGCCAGGCCGTCTGTTACCGGGTTGGCGTTTTTCGAAACATACGCCTCCACTGCATGTGTCAACGCATCTATGCCTGTAGCCGCTGTCACTTTCGGCGGCAAGGAAATGGTCAATTCCGGGTCGACAATCGCCACATCGGGCAATAAGTAATCATGCGTCACGACATCTTTCGTGGACTCCAATGACAACACGGCAATATTGGTCACTTCAGAGCCGGTCCCGGACGTCGTCGGAATCAAGATTTTTGGGATGCCCTTATCGACTAGCGCCCGTTCACCCGTCAAATTCAGGTAGTCGGCCACTTTCCCTTCATGGGTCGCCAGGACGCCTGCTAATTTCGCCAGGTCCAAGGCACTGCCGCCGCCAAGGCCAATGACCAAGTCGAATTTATTTTCTTTCGTATAAGCAACCAATTTTTCACCGACTTCGAGCGGCGGTTCCGGCACGACTTCCGTATAGATGCTCGTCTTCCACCCTTTTGCTTCGAGTGGTTCGACGATTTTTTTCGTCATCCCCAGCTCTTCCAAAAACGGGTCGGTGACGATGAGGATATTGCTGGCGTTCAGGCGATCCGCTTCGCTCGTTAAATGCTCCAATGCGCCCCAGCCGGTATAGCTGATCGGCATGAATGTAAGTTTGCTCGACACGTCATCCACTCCATTTCGGTCTTTTACGATACCGGAATTAGTTATCGCAGATCATTTTATTTTCTCGCCACTCAATTGTAATTATAAATGTCTTAAAATTCAATCTACTAAAAGCGTATAAAACCCGCTGCCCATTTCCAGGACAGCGGGTTTTCTTCCTATAGCATCTTCGCTAAAGCCATCTTCGCTTCACTCGCCGTTTTCTCATCCACTTGGATACGGTTGAGGACACGTCCTTCCACCAGTTCTTCCAAGATCCACGTAAAATGCGGCAAATCGATACGATTCATCGTCAGGCATGGGCACATAAAAGGATTCAAGGAAACAATGTCGCGGTCCGGGTAATCCTTGATAAGCCGGTTGACGAGATTCATTTCCGTGCCGATCGCCCATTTGGATCCCGGTTCGGACGCTTCGATCATATCGATGATGTATTTCGTGGAGCCCGCAAAATCAGAGGCGCTAACGACTTCATACGTACATTCCGGATGCACGAGGATGTTGCGGTCTGGCTCTTTAAGGCGCAAATTGTCGACGTGTTTCGGCAAAAAGTTCATATGTACCGAGCAATGCCCTTTCCAGAGAATCACTTGCACGTCTTCTACTGTACAATCGAGTTCAAGTTTTTGCTTGATCGGATCCCACACCGCCATGTGTTCGAGCGGAATGCCAAGCTTCACTGCAGTATTGCGCCCTAAATGCTGGTCGGGCAAGAACAGCATGCGCTGCTTTTGGGACAAGGCCCATTCGACCATTTCTTCAGCATTCGAGGAGGTCACGGTAGCTCCGCCGTTCCGCCCGACAAACGCTTTGATGGCCGCGGTCGAGTTGACGTACGTCAGCGGGACGATGGTGTCACCGAAAAGCGCCTGCAGTTCTTCCCAGGCCCGTTCCGTCTGGTCGATATTCGCCATATCCGCCATCGAACAGCCCGCCCGCATATCCGGCAAAATAACCGCCTGGTGCGGTTCGGTCAAAATATCTGCCGTCTCCGCCATGAAATGGACGCCGCAGAACAAGATGTAATCCGCTGTCTGCCTCCCTGCGATTTGCGACAATTGCAGCGAATCGCCTGTCACATCGGCATACTCGATCACCTCGTCTTTCTGGTAATGATGGCCGAGGATATAAAGCCGGTCACCAAGCGTCTCACGCGCCTGTTTCGCCCGTTTGTGCAATTCTTCAGTCGACGCGGTTAAATAGGATTTTGGCATTGCATCTGCCATTTGCAGTTCTTCAAGCAAAGAAGTCATGTTGTAAGTACCTCCTTAGGGGATATGGAAAGATTCATGCTCATGTCAAGATTCGATACGCTATGTGTCAAGGCACCGATGGAGATGACATCGACGCCGGTATCACGATAATGCGCCAGCTTCTCGAGATCGATGCCGCCTGACGCTTCCGTGCGGATGGACTCCGGCACGATCTGCGCCCAACGCCGCATCGTCTCAGGTGTCTGGTTGTCGAACATGATGGTATCGGGGCGTGCCTCAATCGCTTCATGCAATTGAGCTTCCGTTTCCACTTCGACTTCAATCATCGTCATATGGCCAAGGGCCGCACGTACTTTTTTCACCGCTCCGGTAATCGAACCGGCTGCCGCGATGTGATTGTCTTTTAGCATGACTGCATCATACAATCCATTTCGGTGATTGAAGCCGCCGCCTGCGCGGACAGCGTATTTTTCAAACATGCGCAGTCCCGGTGTCGTCTTGCGGGTATCGACGATGCGCGTATGTGAAGAGCCTAGCGCGTCGACACAGTTCGCGGTCAATGTCGCGACTGCACTCATACGCTGGACCAGGTTCAGCAATACACGTTCCCCGGCAAGCAGCGAGGCAACCGGCCCCGTCAGTTTGACGACTGCATCCCCTGCCTGAACCCGGTCCCCGTCACCTTTCAAGAGCTCGACCGTGACCGAGGCATCAAGAATGCCATATCCCCAAACGTAACATTCGAGCCCAGCGATGATGCCCTCTTGCTTCATGCGGACGATCGCCTCCCCGGCATCGCTATCGGTAAACAAGACGGATGACACATCGCGGTCTCCGATATCTTCGATTAAAAATTGCTTTAACGCTTGTTCTGCTTTCAAACGGTTCATAGCACTGTCTCCTTGGAATGAATTTTACGCTCAACTATACTTGCACCCTGTTTCGATAACTCGATGACTTTTCCGCTCCACTGCTCTTGCGCTTGCGGGATATCGATCCGGTAATGGCCGCCCCTGCTTTCTTCGCGTAACAGAGCAGCCGTGGCAATGAGGCTGCTTGCCGTGCTTCGATGAATCTGTGCAATCAGTTCATCGGGATGGTTTCGAAGTGTATACGAGCGCAGCGGATGCACCTCGAGAAACCGTTTCAACTGTCCAGGATCTCTCAATATTCCTACTGCACGCGTCATTTCGTTTTTCAGTTCATTTTCATCATCCGCTTCGAAAGTGGCAAATGTTCTTTCAAATGACGCTAGAGGCAGTTGCCATTTGGTTTCCTGTTGCTCCAGCTCTCCAGTTATCCGTTCAGCCAGCCGATGACCGAACACCAGCCCTTCCAATAAAGAATTGCTCGCCAGCCGGTTCGCACCATGCACGCCGGTCGATGCCACTTCGCCGATGGCAAAAAGCCCCTCTACCGAAGTTGCGCCAAAGCTGTCCGTCTTCACCCCACCCATATGAAAATGGGCTCCAGGACGCACCGGCAACAGCTCACGACAAGGATCGATTCCGTGACTGCAGCAATTTTGATGGATTGATGGAAAATGTTGATTGAAATCAGCCAGTTGCCTGGCATCAAGATACACAGGCCCATTCTGTTGCCAATGCCATTCGATTGCCCTCGCGACGACATCACGCGGTGCGAGTTCCATAAGCGGATGGATGCCGTCCATGATGCGCTTGCCATCCCTGTCCACCAGCCAAGCACCTTCCCCGCGAACCGCTTCCGAGATCAGCCCGCAAGACTGTTCGCCTATTGTCAGGACAGTCGGATGAAATTGGACAAACTCGACATCTTCCAGCACAGCACCCGCGTGATAAGCGAGCGACAACCCATCGCCCGTTGCGACGGAGGAGTTCGATGTCTGGCTGTATAATTGGCCGATGCCGCCAGTCGCAAGCACGACGCGGCGGGCACGGACGACCGAGCGCTTACCGGAAGAATCGGAGACGAGGACACCGGTACAGCGCCCTTGTTCGGTGATCAGTTCCAAAGCTTGATGGAATGGCAAGCGGGTTATTTTCTTTGCAGTCTCTTCGATCAAAAATTGCATCAGCATTTTCCCGGTTTGGTCGCCTCCTGCATGCAAGATGCGCCTTGTGCTATGCGCTCCTTCCATCCCTAGAGACGGATTACCGTGGCGATCCACATCAAACGGCAAGCCTTGGGCAATCAAGTTCGCTATGATTTCGGCTCCTTCATGGACTAAAATATCGACCCGCTCGACATCTGCGTGATGGGCTGAAGCGAGCATGGTGTCCGAGGCATGGGAATCCGGACGGTCATCTATGCTGATGCTCGCGGCAATGCCGCCTTGTGCGAGCGTAGTATTTCCCGTGGCTGCGTGTTCTTTCGTCAGCAATGCAATGGAATACGAATCGGGAAGCGAACGGGCAAGCATCAGCCCGGCGGCGCCTCCTCCGATAATGCAAACATCAAACAAACTTTACACCTTCTTTACAAGTGTCTTGACACCATTAATGACATAAAGATAGAGTGATTACAAGAAGAAAGTCCATTCAAGGAAGGAATTTGATGAGAGATGATGATTTATCTGGACTCAGCTGCAACCGCACCGATGAGAAAAGAAGCGGTTGCCGCCTACGCAGAAGCAGCGGAAAAAGCATTCGGCAACACGCAAAGCCTACACGACGCTGGATCCGCTGCTGCAGACTACTTCGTTTCATGCCGCAAGTTATGGGCAGAATTCCTGAACGTCCGGCCCGACGGCATTTATTTCACCGGCAACGCTTCCGAAGCGAACCAGCTCGCCATCCGCTCGCTGCTGAACGGAAGGCCCACAGCTTGCCGGCAGATCATCTCCACTAAACTTGAGCATGCTTCCGTACTTTCAGTTTTGCATGAACTCGAAAAGAATGGCTACACGATCGATTACATCGACGTCGACCGCTTTGGCCAAGTGGATATGACAGCCTTCGAACAGGCCGTGGATGAAGAGACGGCTCTTGTCATTATGCAGCTGGTCAATTCTGAAATGGGCGCAGTGCAGCCGGTCAAAGAATGCACGCAAATTGCCAAGCGTTTCGGCGTGCCGCTTCACTCGGATATCGTCCAGGGATTCGGGAAACTGCCCGTCGACATCGGATCATGGGGCGTCGCTTCCGCTGTTTGTTCAGCGCATAAAATCGGCGGTCCTAAAGGCGTCGGCATCGCCTATCTAGATCCGTCCATCCATTGGCAATCGGTGTACGAGGGCACGACGCATCAAAACGGATTCCGCGCGGGAACAATTGATGTTCCGGGTATTGTCTCCGCAACCATCGCTGCAAAGCACGCAGTGATTGAACAGCCTCAAAGCTACGACCATGCGCGATCTCTTCAAGATTACCTACTCGAACATTTGCCCGATGGCGTGATTGCAACAGGCGATATCGCCACGAAATCCCCATTTATCCAAGGCTTGATCCTGCCCCATGTCGAAGGGCAATGGATGATGCTCGATTGCAACCGCGCGCAGATCGCTATCTCCACCGGCACTGCCTGCAAAATCGGCTATGGCGAAGCGATGTCCGCGATGCTTGCGATGGGAACAGAACCTGATACGGCGCGAAAATTTGTCCGTATTTCCTTTCATCAAGCAATCAGCACACGGGATATCGATGAGTTTATCCGAGTCGTTGAAAAGTCATTGGCCGAATTCACCCCTTCCTCTTGAAAGCCGCGATTCCAGCGGCTTCTTTTTTTTCGCCTAAATTTTTCTGACAACTTAATTGACAAAAAACATCTTTCGTTATATGGTTATACACATAAGTATATAACCATTAAACCAAGCCAACCTAGGAGGTGTATTCATGATCAACCCATCCGATCCGACAAAGCCATTGTTCCTACAGATCCGCGAATTAATCGAAGACCAAATCGTCAACGATCAATTGAAAGAAGGCGACCAAGCCCCATCCACCAACCAATTGGTCAATTTCTACAAGATTAATCACGCCACCGTGTCAAAAGGCATCACCCAGCTCGTCGATGAAGGAATACTTTATAAAAAGCGAGGGATCGGCATGTTTGTAGCAGAAGGCGCAAAGAACACTTTAGTCCAGCAGCGAAAAAAGGCATTTGTCGACAATTACGTCACCCGCCTGGTGCAGGAAGCGGAAAAGCTCGGCATCACCGAACAGGAAATCATCGAATTGATCAAATCCACGAAAGGGCGTGATGCATGATGGCAGCTTCAGTCCAGCTCGATCACGTAACATTGAAATTCAAGAAATTTGAAGCTTTGAAAGACGTATCGCTCACACTCGAAGCCGGGAAAATCCATGGCTTAATTGGACGAAACGGTGCAGGCAAGACTTCTCTATTGTCGTTGATTGCTGCTTTCCGCGTACCTACGTCTGGCAAAGTGCTCGTCGACGGCTCCCCGGTGTTCGAAAATCCGGAGAAAATGGAACAAGTGGCGTTCGTCTACGATAAGGACTACAAGGAAGAAACCGAGAAAGCGAAGAAATTGATCGCACTTGCTTCCCATTACCGCCCTCATTTCGACATGGATTATGCGGAGCATTTGATCAAGCGTTTCAAGTTGCCCATCGATAAATCCGTCAATAAATTATCGAAAGGCATGCAGTCGGCGCTGAATGTCGTCATCGGCCTCGCCAGCCGCGCACCCATCACGATTTTCGATGAAGCCTATCTCGGCATGGACGCGCCGGCACGCGAGATCTTCTATAAAGAGATCTTGAAGGACCAGGAAGAACATCCGCGAACGTTTATCCTATCGACCCATTTAGTGTCGGAGATGGATTATTTGTTCGACCGTGTCGTCATCATCGACCAAGGCCAGCTTGTATTGAATGAACCTTTTGAAACACTCGAAGCACGGGGGGCATCGGTGACCGGCGCAGCAAGTGATGTCGATGCGTTCACGGCAGATATGAAGCAATTGAACGCACAGCAACTCGGCGGCACGAAATCCGTGATGATCTACGGGGAACTCGACGAATTGAAACGCCAAGAAGCCCATACCATGGGACTCGAAATCGGGCCAGTTGCGCTTCAAGATCTATTCATCCACTTAACCGAGGAGGCGAGTTAACATGATTTCTGCACGCTATAAGAAAGTTGCAGCCGCGGTCTTTTCCGATATGTTCAAATGGAGTTTGTGGTTCTTCTCCATCCTTTTCACGATCCATTTGGTAAGAGTATTTTGGCTGAATGGAAGCACCAACCAAATAGAAGGCTTCTTCATCTTCGCCCAGTATTCTGTGAACATTTTCATGCTAGTTGTCGGCATCATGGCGGCCTATGTATTCATGAGCCGGCATATCCAACAAGGCATCAGCCGCCGGGATTCTTATATCGGCACTGCGCTTGCCGCCACCGGACTGGCATTATTCGCGACGCTCGTGCCACTCATCGTCAATGGGCTTCAACATTTGCTTGCTGAAACGATCTCATTGCCTGTCGAGTTGGATACGGCCTCTGCTTTCGAGACAACAGGCGGTTGGGTTGCTGCTGCGATTGCGCTGTTCCTAAACGCTTTGACTTTCTTTTTAGCCGGCTGGCTCATCAGCATCGGCTATTACCGCTTTGGCTGGATCGCCGGTTTCGCCTTTATCGCCTTGTCGTTCGTCGTCTTCGGCCTGAATGATTATCTATGGAAGCCTGCGAGCAACGTGGTCGGATGGATGACTTATCATCCGCTCGAAGTGGATTTCTGGCTGACCGCGCTCGGATCGTCGACAATGATTTTGGTTTTGTTTTCCTTGATGCGATTGCTGACGAAGCGCGTGCCGATTAAAATGTAAGTACTCAAAAAAGCTGTTCCAGAGACGATGTCAATCATCTCTGGAACAGCTTTTTTATTAATACTTAGCGTATCGCCCCGTGCGGCAAAATGGCGTGTACCCCTTTGACGCCGTTGACGATCTGTGTGACGTGCAAGTCGACAGCGACACTCGCGAGCGCGGTCGCTTCCGTTTTCGATAGTGAATGAAACTGTTGGATCAAACCGACCATTTCATCAAGCGCGGTTGCAGCCGCTTCGTTCAAGTCTTCATCAAAGCCGAACGTCACCCAGCCCGCAGGCGTCTTCGCTTTCGGCATATGAAGTTCCATGTCTTCGTGCAGCACAACCGTCAACTGGACATGATCCATCGGGCATTCGATCGCCGTCCCCGAATTCTCTCCGTCTCCTTGCACAGCATGCCCATCGCCGAACGACAATAGTGCTCCTTCGACTTCAACCGGCAAAAACAACGAGCTGCCTCGGACCAGTTCCTTGCAGTCGATATTGCCGCCTGTTCGGTACGGTGGTGATGTACGATGCGTGCCCACCTCTCCTGGCGAAAGGCCGATGAGCCCGAGAAACGGCGACAAGGCAACGCTGAATTCCTTGCCGGATAAGGTGCATTTTCCGGTCATTTGCTCCCGGTCCAGTGTCCAGTCCACTTGCAGGCGTTCGCTATTTGCAATGCCGAGTTTCTCGTTTTGCCAAGCCGGTGTGCCGCCAGCCCAATTGCGCCCGTACCAGCCCGGCCTATTTTCGTCGATGCGCACTTCGAGCACCATTCCGGGCTTCGCGCCTTCGACCGCAATCGGCCCAATCAGTGGATGGCCAAGCGTTTCTTCGTTCTCACGCGAGCTGTAGATCACCCGCTCTTCGCCTGCATGAGCCGAATAGCCCCACTGGATATCCGGCGTCTTGGCTTCGATGGTATCGCCTGATTGAATCGACAAAATCGGTGCATAATCTTTATTGAATGAAGAATGGAGGTTTTCGGATTTGAGTTCAATTTTATGGTTCATGAGTTTCCCCTTCCGTATACACGGTTTCATTTGATTATAGCGTCACAAAACTATGTTGACAGAAAAAACCTGCCGCTTTGTATGGCAGGTTTCTGTTTAAGCGCTGCGTTTCCGAAATGCACGCCTTTCTGCATATAGAACGCACTGGGCACAGACGACAACCGGCTCGTTGTGGTCATCAAAATACTTTCGCGGTTCACGCGCTTTCTGTTTGCACACTGCGCATTTCTTTTTAAATAGTGAAAACATAAGATGTCGACTCCTTTGATGACGGGATTCAGCTTAATCTTATTCTTTCATAGTAAAAAGCATAAGAGAAGTAACAAGCATCCAAAGTTGCAGCGCACCGATATTGAGTCGTTCGACCAATCCGAAATACGGCCAGCCTTGTGCGAAGAAAACCGCGGTCGTCCCGCCGGCAATCAGGATGAAGATGCCTGTAGCCAGGGAATAATTCCCATACCTTTTGAAATTCGCGTCTTTCCGAAGCCCGATGCCGACCAAAAGCGGCGCAAGAATCGTTAAGGGAACAATCAAGGCGGTGACTACCAAATGCATGACGCCGATAAATGTCATCGGCGCCCCTGCCGCATCTTGTGGAAACAAGCCGTAGCTAATGGATACTAGATGCATCGCTAGGAAAATCAGCATTCCTACGCGCACCAGCTTTGGAGCAAATCGTCGAAAAACAAGATAAGCACTACCAGCAAAGCTAATCGAACAAATGCCGTATAAAACCGTAATAACTGTCAGCATTCCCCGGTCCGGTGCCCCTTGAGCCGTCAAATCGCTAATTGGCTGATGAAGATGGCTGTAGCCTTCCCATAACCAACCTCCCAGGAGAACATGGAGAACGTATAAAAACACAGCGATTGCTCCGAAAATCGTCAGTTTCTGTGCCATGCTGAACAGCTCCTTTTCAGGTTTTTCCGTCCATATGAATTATTGCCATTATCGCCCGTTTGACCCCATTTGCCAATACAACAACTCAGAAATATCATTCCATAGAAAAAGATGCCCGTGAACCAAAGCTCTGGTCCGCGGGCATCTTCTGTTCTTATTGATTTATATCTGTCGAGGATTGGTAGTAATAATCCGACGGGTCGACTGGCGTGAAGTCGTTCGGCGTATAGAATCTCAACAAGTCGCCGTTGACCACTTGGTCCGACAACTGCAATTCGTATCTACCGTGCTGCTTCAAGGTCTCGGCTTGTTCGAGCTGTTGTTCTTCAAGCGGCAAGCCGGTTTCGGGATCGTAGAACGCTTCGCCGATGGAATAGACATCGGGGCTGACATAATCGCCATTGCGGAACATGACGAGTTCTTCATGTTCTTCCGACAATAGATCGGTACCGAAATGCACGTACTTCTGCGTTTCCACACCGAGCAGATGCATCACTGTTGGCAGCAGGTCAATCTGGCCGCCATATGTGTCGTTGATGCCGCCTTCCATGCCCGGTACGTGGATGAACAACGGCACGCGCTGAAGCTTGGCGTTCTCTACCGGCGTGATGTCTTTTGACAATACCTCAGACATCGCCTCGTTGTGGTTGTCGGAAATGCCGTAATGGTCGCCGTACATGACGATCATCGTATTGTCCGCAAGACCGGACGCTTCAAGCTGTTCGAAAAATTGCTTGATCGCTTCGTCAGCATAACGGGCCGTCTGGAAATAATTATCGACGCTCGCATCGCCTGTCGTCCCTTTTTCGATGGTCGCCAGTTGCTGGTCCATTTTATAAGGGAAATGATGCGCCACGGTGATAAATTTCGTATAGAACGGTTCCGGCAGCGATTCCAAAATCGGTGCCGACTGCTCGAAGAACGGTTTATCCATCAAGCCGTATTCTGCCATATCCGCTTCGGTCGTATTCGGATACGATTCGATATCGAAGAAATGGTCGTAGCCGAAAGACTTGTAGATTTCAGAGCGGTTCCAGAACGTCCCGTTATTGCCATGGAACACAGCCGATGTATAACCTTCATCTTTCAAGATGGCTGGAGCCGATTGATACGTGTTCTGCCCTTTCGTAATGAACGCAGATCCTTTCGGCAAGCCGAATAGGGAGTTTTCGAGCATGAATTCAGCGTCCGAAGTTTTACCTTGCGCTGTCTGATGGAAGAAATTATCGAAGTACATCGTATTCGGGTCATCCATCATCGAATTCAAGAACGGCGTCACTTCTTCCCCGTCCAGTTCATAATCCATCAGGAACGTCTGGAACGATTCGAGGTGCAAATAGACGACGTTCATGCCTTCCGCTGCACCGAAATATTTTTCATTGGGGCTCGCATAATTAGATTTCGTGTAGTTCAACACTTCCGTATTGTCGTCGCTGTCCGCCATAACCCGCTGCGAAGAAGCTTTCAAGGTCTCCGCCGTGTCGTATAGGGCGTAATTATACATCCCTAAATACTTGACGATGTATGCGCGGTCAAAGCCGCGTGTCAAAAGGTCCGGGCGGTCCGATTCCGCAAGCGACAAATTAAAGAGGGAAATCAACAAAGCCGCCGCAATTATCGGCAAGGCCATTCTCTTTTTGATGATGCGCATGTCTTTTTCCGTCCGCTTGGAAATTACCCATGCGCCGAGGATCAAGACGTCCACAAAGAACAGGAAATCCATCGGTTGGATCAAGGTCAGGACACTGCCCCCCAAATCGCCGAAGTTCTGCGTTTGGAACAAAGTCGGCAACGTGATGAAATCACTGAAAAACCGGTAATAGACGACATTGGCATACAACAGGATCGACATGCCGAGATAAATCACAAGCAGCGCCCAGTATTTCCGAGTTCCTTTGAAGAACAGCGAGAAACTCAATAATAACAGCGCCGAGCCTAAAGGGTTGATCGCCAGCAAGAATTCCTGCAGCGCCCCTTCGACTTCCAGCGTAAATTGGGTTTTTTGCGAGATATAGGTTTTCGCCCACAACATGACAACTGCCACGAGAAATAAGGGCATGTAGCTATTCATTTTCATTTTATTTTTCATTTTGCATTACACCTTTTCATCATCGATTATCTGAAAGCAGTCTAACGTACCTGCCTTTAAAGAAACAAACTCTATTGTACTCCCATTTTCCGGGAATTCAAAGTTTGAAGCGGTTTTTTAGGAAGGTTACGCATTTTTCATCGCTTCGCGCCATTCGACAAGTTCCTTTTCTTCGATCTGTTTTTCAAGCACTCCATCCCATGCGCCAAGCCGGGAATTCCAGACACGCGCGTAGAAGAGGTCCTGTTTTTGGTCGTATAATTGAAACTCGATGCACGGGATGTGTTCGGTACCAAGTTCTTCACAAGATGAAACGTCCGAGACGATCACTTGATAGCCATCTTCTGCACTGTTTTTTTCTTCCGTCAGCAGCTCATGGATGCGCTCGGTATCAGCATTCCGGCTAAGTGCGTAACGGTAGGAGGGTAAGTTTTGCCCACCTTCTTCAAGCACATCTTCTAACAGCCCATAACTATCGTGCACGGCACTGAAGGACACGATGGCTTCATCGTCTTCCATCGCTTCTTCGAAAATGCCTTTTTCCAAATGGCCATGGCCTTTGTCGGTCAGCCGGTAGCCTTTTGCGTCGAGGCGGATTAGCTGCGTGCTGTGCATTTTATCGATCAAATCGCGGATGAACAGCTCTTCGACAAACAGCATCTCAGCAAGCGCTGCAGGGCGGCGGATGTCTGCTTCTTGAAACGCCAGCAGCAGCATCTTCATCAAAATGTCCATTTTGAGCCGCTTGACGCGTGCAAACGACACGTCATAGGAAACTAGCGGGACATGCCACGCAAGTTCTTTAACGATCGTCACGTCTTTGTTCGACGCCACTTCCGAACGCAGCCTGTTATTCAGTTTGTCCATTTGTTCACCCCTTCTGCAGCACTTTTACGCCTTGTTTTTGTTCGGCCACATCGAGCACATGCTGATACATCCGTTTTGTCTGTTCTTTTTTTGCACGCTGTGTGAACATCGCGGAACTGCCGACCATCACGAGTAATTGCTTGGCGCGCGACAACGCGACGTTCAATCGGCGGTAATCTTTCGCGAAGCCGATATCGCCGCGGTCATTGTGGTTATTGCGGACCATGCTCAGGAGGATAATCTCCATTTCGCTGCCTTGGAATCGGTCGACCGTGCCGGTGCGGATCAGTAGATGCGGCAAGCGCATTTCCTGGTCGATCATGCGCTGCAGCCGTTTGACTTGTTCGCCGTAGAATGAAATGACACCGACCGTTTTCAGCTCATCCGATGGAATCCGTCCGGCCGCTTTCGCTTCGGCCACCGCATCGTTAAGTTCCGCCAGCAGGCGGCTGATTTCTGCAAGTTCCGACGGGTTGAATAAGCTTTTCCCGCCGCTCATGCGCTCCTCGAAATACGCCGGTTCGTTCGGCAAATCGAGCCACATCAAGTGGTTATGGCGTTTGACGGATGCCGACTCAAGGAAATGGTCGCGTTCTTTGTCTGAATCAGCCAAGCCGCATTGCAATTGGACATTCTCGTCTTTGTAGAACGGCGAGATCGTTTTCATGATGTCTTCGTGCATGCGGTACTGAATGGCGAGCATCGTCTTGTTGGTCTCCGGCAAGTTTTTATACAAGCGTTCGAACAGCGATTCTTCGAGCAGTTTCTCGAGTTCACGCTTTTCTTCAAAGCCGCTGCCCTCTTTAATCATTTCTTCTAAGGTCTCTTCCAATGTATCGTTGCCGAGCAATGGCGGCAATTGGTGATGATCCCCGACCAAAATGACTTTCTTGCCTTTGAGCATCGGCAATAATAGTTCAGGAGGCGTCGCTTTCGACACTTCGTCGACGATAACAACATCGAATACCGGATAATTGTCCTGGAAATCCTTGCGCGCTGATGCCACGCAAGTCGTTCCGATGACATTGGCGTGTTTGATATACAGTTTGCGGATTTCATCCAAATCGTGCTCGTTCGCCGACTCGAGCAGCCCAATCCATTGCTTCTGCACCGATTGCAATAAAGGGAAGTTTTTCTGCTCTTGCTTGAGCGATTCCACATCGAATGACAAACTGGCGAGTTGTTTCGCGGTTTCTTCGTACGCTGCTTCTGGATCCGTTGAAAGAATGGTTTCCAAAGCTTGAAGTTCCTGCTCTTTCTCTGTTTGACGCCGCACCGCTTCGGCAAGTTGCGCTACAATCTCCACGATTCGCTGTTCGGCTTTCTCAAATGCTGTTTGTTCATCGAGCAAACGGGCTTGCTGCTGCTCCAAATCTGCTGCCGCTTGAACCGAATCACTTTGGTCTTTCCGTAGCTGCGTCAATTGCATTTCGTGATCGGCAATCGCCTGTCCGATATCTTCCGGTACTTCAATCGAGACAAACAAACTGGCCACTCGTTGTTCGATGCGCGAAAGTTCTTCACGCTGCCGTTCGAACTGCTCAAGCCCCCGTTCGTCCAAGTCCAGGTAGCGCTGCCTTTGCTTTTCGAGTTCGATGTACAGCGCTTTTTTCAATTGGCCAAATGCACGTTGCGACTCTTCTATATAAACATCGGCGGCTTTTAGCATCGCGCCTCTCCGCCAAACATCGTTCTGCCGTTTGTATAAGCCGCTCAGTGCTTTCGTGAGCACGCTCGAATCGATGTGCTGCGAATTTTTCAGCACACCGCGCAGCTTTTCAAGAAACTCATCGATATTGGCCGAGGTGAATGATTCCGCTTGCAACAAGGCGCGTTCTTTCACTTGCGCCGCATCGATGCCAGAACCTCCGAGCAATTTCTCGACATAGCCGATCGCTGAAGTGACACTGGTATTATAGGCTTCGAGTTTTTTACGCTCGGCCATCTTGTCGCGGATCATATCGAGTTTGCTGAGTGAGAAAGTGATTGCCGGCACTTCTTCGATCTGTTGTTCATTCATCACATCAAGCAAGCTGTCGATTTTCTTCATGCTCTCGACTGTTTCGAGCACGGCTTGCTTTTCCTTAGCTTTCGCCATCACTTCATCGCGTTTTTCTTCAATCAATGCCATCTCGCGGCGGAGTGCTGACAACTTTTCATTAAGCTGAGTGGACTCACGTACGCGTTCGAGTTGCTCGATCGTTTCAGTTGTTTGCTGCTGTTGTTTTTCAAACCATTCGGGCCCATGCCCGCTATCGATCAAACTTTGCGCTTTATCGATTGCCGTTTGCAGAGCGTCCATTTTCTCTTGAATACTTTGCTTGCGGCTTTTTGCTTGCCGCTGTTCGAGCTCGAATGCCCGGGTTTTGTTTTGCAACGGTTCGATGGATGACTGCAATTCGCGTTGTTTCGCTTGGGCTGTCTTTTTATCTTCCACGGCTTGCTTCCATTTTTCAAAAACCGGCTGCAATTCCGCGTAGGCTTGTTGCGTTTCTTTAAGCTTGTGGGCGACTTCTTGTTCGCGAATTTCACGCGCCTCGAACTGCGCCGTGATTTCTTTTAAGGTGTGGTCTTTCCAATACTGGCCGACATTTTCTTCGATGAATTTCTGTCCGTCTTCTTCGATGCTTTCGGTGCGCCCGACGCGCAAGATGCGAATGTCTTTATGGGCAAGCAAACGCCCGAGCGCATTATCGACTGCCAGATTCGACTGGGAAGCAACGAGCGTGCGCAAGCCTTTTTTCGCATTTTGCAGGCAGATTTCCGAAATGACCGTCGTCTTGCCGGTTCCGGGAGGCCCTTGAATGACATACAAATCTTCCGCTGACATCGCCCCTGTCACCGCTTTCTGCTGGAATTCATTCAAGCGGTTGTGGAACTCAAGCTTTGGCATTTCTTTTAGCGGCGCCACATTCGGCCGCTCCTCAAATAATAGGCGATCGAGCTGGGGATTGACCGCGAGGCCTTTCTCGAGATTGGTGAAGCCCTGGCGCAATCTCCGGATTTGGCTGAGTGCCGCGAAATTGCTGAACACGACTTCCTTCTTATGAAGAGCATGCGCTTTTTCGCGCAGTTGCTTGATGATGTATGGGTTCAATTCGATTTCGATCGCGCGGTTTTTCGTCTTGAGGACACTGCCGACATCGCCGTCGATGCCGGTCAAACGGACGCTCAAATTGCGCAGGTTTTTCCATTCTTTGTCGTCCATGCGGCAGCCCGTCAAGGTGATGCGGCTGAAGTCGTGGCTGAACGCTAAATTCGAATAACCTGTCTTGATATCGGGAATATCCATGCCCTGTTCCTGGATTTTCAAATAACCTTCCCAGCTCGAGATGCGCTTTTTCACGTAATCCGAACGCTCTTTCGCTGGCGTCATCCGGTTGATCAAATTCATGAACGCCACCGGCACCGGCTCGCGCGAGTTATTGAATTGGATTGATTCCTCGCGCTGCCAATTGGTGCCGAGCGCCTGATAGGCTTTTCTGAGCGTCACGTTGGTCACCAATAATTGATGGTTGGCGAACACGCAGTGAAGCACAGCGAGTTGCCCTGACGCTTGGTTCGTCAGCCGCCCTGTCTGTTCTGCACTGAACAGTAGCGCAACCGAAAGAGAGCCATCCGCGGTCGACGGATAGCGTTCAAGAAATACTTGAAACGGTTTGTCCGCCATAAAAAATGAGCGTTCGCTGATGCCGAACCCTCTCATCTTTTCCGATGCGGTTTTAGTTAGACGTATAGACGTCTGGTATGTTTTTGTCTGCGTTGCCATTGTGTCATCACCTGTTCCGCCAAACTGAAAAAGCCGAATAGCCCGGCTGGTTTCTTCGGGTTTTCGCTGTCGATCGTATCTTCTAATCATATCACCTGCAGGGCCTTTATGTTTTCTGAACTTATGTATTTTACCGGAAACCCTTCTTTTGCCTCACCTAGTTTCCACTCGCCAAGCGCTGATAAAACTTCCACGTCACCGAGGAAATCAAAAAAACACCTATGTCTTGGACGAACCATCCAAAGCACAGGTGTTTTCGAATACTGCTACTGCATTCACGGTTATTGCGCGGTATAGCCCCCATCAACCAGGATGGTGGTGCCGGTGGTGAAGTCATTTTCACTAAGGAAAATAATCGCGTGGGCGATTTCATCCGCGTTTCCGAGACGGCCGATTGGATGCTTGCTGACCAGCTGTCCGTAGAATTCTTCGCCGAGCGCTTCACGGCTAACCATGCCGGATTCGACATAGCCCGGAGCGACAGCGTTGACGCGGATATTGTGCTTGGCATATTGGAGCGCCAGGGATTTCGTCATGAGGTTAACCGCGCCTTTTGATGCGTTATAGGCAAATGCTGCTCCTTCGCCGACACTTCCCAGAATCGATGAAGTATTGATGATGGCGCCGCCTCCATTGTTCATCATATGACGGATTGCGTGCTTCGCGCCAAAGAAGATGCTGTCCTGGTTGACTGCGATAACTTTATGGTAATCCTCATAGCTCAGCTCGTGTGTCTCCGTCAACGCGCCGATGCCTGCGTTGCTTACGAGAAGATCAATTGTGCCGAATTGTTCGATCGCGAAATCGATCATCTCCTTTACCGAATCCTCGCTTGCTACATCCACTTTAATGAACAGGATGTCGCCATCGTTCTTCAAGCTCTCTGCCGCCTGTTTGCCGCCTTCTTCATTAAAATCGGCAACGACTACTTTTGCGCCTTTCGCTAAATATGCTTTTGCCGCCGCGAGCCCGATGCCGGAAGCCCCGCCTGTCACCACTGCCACTTTGCCTGCCAAATCCATCCTGATCGCCTCCAATTCCAAATTTTGTATCATATTCATCTTATCAGAATTATCCATCAATTAATAAGTTATTTCGGTGACTTTTCTTCCAGTTCCTTCATTAAATTGTAAATCTTTCGGACAGTATTGACGTTGCGGACGGTGACCAGTTTATACAGCTTGGTCCCGACGATTTTTGCCATTCCACTTTTGGTTACATCCCTTCGATCAACCGACCAAAGAATTGCTCCGGGCACATATTGTACACGGTCGATTTCTTGCTTCAAGGGCAATTGCTCCAGCCCGCCTTCATCATCGACTTGTTGCCATAAAAACAATACATCGCTTTTCAAGCGTTCATCGTTGGCCCATTTCGGCGGGACCGCTTGTGCAATACGGCTGTATTCGTCGAATGAATAAACGAGCACCTTGATGCGCAGTCCGAAATGTTCAAAAATCGCCTGTTCAGACACAAACGTCACTTGCTCTTTATTGCGGGCGTCTTCGAAGACGATATTCCCTGAATTAATATACGTTTTGACCGACGACATGCCTGCTTGTTCGAACGCTTCTTTCAGTTCTTTCATATTGATTTTATTGTTGCCGCCGACATTGATTCCGCGAAACAGCGCTGCATAGATCATGGACATCTCCCCTTTTGAAAAATAGCGGACTAGCAAATGGAGCTGGTCGTCATACTATCCGTTTTGTTAGAAACCTAATTTTTGACGGAGTTCTCATACAAGGCGTACAGTAAAGACAACTACACGAAGGAGGAGTTCTTAGATGAATGATATTCCATTAATCGTGACAACCGATTGGCTAGCCGAGCATTTGGATGATCCTGATTTACGGATTGTGGATGCCACGGTATTCATGAAATTTCCGGAAGCCGGCGGGCCGCCGGAAGTCGAATCCGGCAAAGAGTCCTTTGCACAAGGCCATATCCCGGGCGCCGTGTATGCTGATTTGCTCGGGGAGTTGACGGACAGCGAATCGGATTTGCCATTCACGGTGCCACCGCGCGACGCATTTATCGGCAAAATGACCGAGCTCGGCATCGGCGACGGCACACGCACCGTCGTCTATGATCAAAACGCACTCGTCGGCGAATCGGTTGCCGCTTCGTACTGGGCTTCGCGACTCGCGTGGCAATTGCGCTACGAAGGATTCGGCCAAATCGCCATTTTAGAAGGCGGTTTGCAGAAATGGCAGGCGGAAGGCCGCGACTTATCAACAGACCAAACGTTCTATCCAAAAGCCAGCTTCTCAGGGCAGCGTCGCAGTGATATGCTCGCCACGAAAGAAGACGTCCGAAAAGCCATCGATGACGAACAGACCATTCTCATCGATAGCCTGTCGCCGGAAGAATACGAAAGCAGCCACATCCCAAGCAGCCAAAACGTCTTTTTCGGCGTTCATGCAGACGAACAGTCAAAAGCATTGTACGATGATGAAAAACTGCGTGCTGCCTTTGAACAGACCGGCGCACTCGATCCCGGCAAAAAAGTCATCACATATTGCGGAGGCGGCATCGCGGCAACGTGGAACGCCTTGATGTTGAATAAACTCGGACAGCCCAACGTGGCCGTATACGACGGCTCCATGAACGAATGGACAAGCGACCCGTCTTGCCCGGTCATCAAAAGCGAAACTCGTTAATACAGGAAAACTCTCCGCTAACTTCGTTGGCTGGGAGTTTTTTTGCCTGCGCGACCGATCCATCGTCCGTTGGAAACTACTCGATTTTCTTCTTACGTTTCAGCAGCTTTTTCTTTTTCTTTTCGGAAACCAAAGGCTTCGGTGCTGGATTGTAATCATCGGCATACATGCCGGTATAGGATTGGTACCATGTGAACAAGTGAACCAAGATCACTTTGAGCACCGCATAAGCTGGAATGCCCAGTATCACTCCCGGCAGCCCGAACAAACTCCCAGCTGTCAAAAGAACCGCGATGATCGTGACCGGATGGATATTCAAGCTGCTTCCAAGAACGAGCGGTTGCACCACACGCCCTTCCAGCGTTTGTTCAATCGTGAAGACAGCCAGTACTTTTAACAACATCAACGGAGAATGCAACACGATGGCGATGACGACGATTGGGATGACGGCGATTGGGATGACGGCGATAAACGTTCCCAAAAACGGAATCAGGTTTAACGCGCCTGCCAGTATGCCGAGCGTCAATGCGTATTCGAGGCCGATGATGCTTAAACCGATCCAGAACATCAAACCGACAAAGAATGCGACGAGCAGCTGGCCGCGAATGTATTGGCTGATCTGCATATTCATTTCACGCAGCAAGCGGTAAGTCTGCTCCCGCATGCGCGACGGCACGAATTTCATGATGTGATACGGCAGATGATGGCCGTCTTTCAGCAAATAGAACAAGACGAAGGGCGTCGTGATCAACGCCAGTACCGTCGTCGACACAATGCCGAAGACATTGCCGATGCCGCTGACAGTCGTCCCTACCACTTCATCGGCTTGCTCCGTAATCGATGTCGATAAATCGCCTTCGCCTCCCGTCAATTGCGTCTGAAGCCTCGACAGCAAATCATTCTGGAAGAACGCGTCGACTTGTGCGATGAAACGGTCCACATACTCACGCCAATTATCCAACAGGCTGATGGTCTGCTCACGGATAACCGGGATCAAAGTGGCAATGCCCCAGACAATCAGGCCAATGATTGCAATGAGAACGATCGAAATCGCCCCGATGCGATGGATTTTCTTCGACTCCATCCAGTCGATCAACGGATTGAGCAGATAATACAGGACTCCTGCCATGATGAGTGGCAAGCCCATGACGCCGAACAAGGCCACAAGCGGCTCGAAAATGAAGCTGATTCTCGGCACCAATAGGATGTTCAATTGAATCAATAACAAAATGATCAGCACAGAGACCGCTTTATTGTTCAGCACCCACTTCATGAACCAGGAAGCTGCAAGGCTGAACGCTGTTTTATTCTGTTCCGGTCCCATCGAACCCACCCTCTCCAAAAACACAATTGGTTTTGGCTTATACCAAACACGGTGCGCCGGCAGCAGTGGCAGAGTTCGTGATTACAGATAAAGTACCCCCATCCCTGCCATTTCACACCGCTCCGGCCGTTGAGAATCAGAACTTTTTTTAAGACAAAAGCTCCCCAGCATTTGCTGGAGAGCTTTTGGGTCATTTATTTTTGCAGCCGTCCGACGAATTCATCCAGACGCTCCAAGGTATCGATGTGTTCATTGCAGGTTTCGCTGTTTTGGCAAATATAATTGCCGCGCTTGATGAACTGATCCTGGGTGGATCCTTTCGTTTTCGCGATGAACATGCCGACCTCACTGTGGCGGTTGCAGATCGAGCAGATGCCTTGTTTCGAACTGCGCGTAAAGCTGCCGTGGATTCCCTGCAACTGCCCGTCTTGTGCCGTTACCAAGTACATCACATTCGAGCTTTCAATCCACCCCAGATAGGATATGCGTGTAAAGTCCAGTGATTCAAGCTTCGGGCCTTTGAGCTTTTTCGCTTTTGGAAACAGCTTCTTCAATCCAGCAAGCGACACTTGTTTAAAGGGCACAAGATAAGCTTCCAATTGCTCCAAATAAGTATCAGCTTGCGCTTGATCTGCTATGGCCGTCAATGGCGAAAGCAGCGACGACTGTTCTTCAGTAATTAATGGAAACAAGCCGAAAACCTTTTCCTGCGCCAAATGCCGCAGCACCTCCACTACTTCCCGGTCGTTGCTCGCCGCCTTGCCATTGACCAGGATTTTCGCCTGGTTTTTGATAAAGTTAAACTGGTCATTGCGGATGAATGCTTCCACCCGTCCACCGACGATGTTGTTCTCAGCACGTTTCTGTTCTGTTTGCGTCATTGTTAGACACTCCTTATAAAGTAGATTCTTTTATTTAATAAGGAAGCCATGTGCTGAAATGACGCGTGATGGGCGATTCAGTTCTTGCTTGCCCCACACAAAGGATCGCCATTCCATACAGGCTTTGCGTGAGTTGTTCCTGACGCTGACAATTGATTACGGATTGCCATCTGATATCACCCCTTTCGCTGTAATTTTTTCTCATCTCAAATTAAGCTATTGAATTGCCTACGCCTTGCTGGAGTAAGCCAATTGATGATCGACGAACACTTTGCACTCGATCGTAAAAAAGCCGCCGACAGTGGCTTTCAAGTCTTTTATGCCTTCGGATGTTTTCAGTTTGCCGTTCAACTCTCCGCCAAAGCTGAGCCCCAGATTTTCATCCTGCAATTGGCCGTCCACGAATAACTTTTCGCCTTCAAACCATCGATTTTCAATGACGATATGTCGGCCTTCATGTGTGAATTCGAAGCTTTTCTTCATTTAAGCCCTCCTTGGGAAATCCGACTTATCTT
Organism: Planococcus citreus; assembly: GCF_003664125.1. Taxonomy (GTDB): domain Bacteria; phylum Bacillota; class Bacilli; order Bacillales_A; family Planococcaceae; genus Planococcus; species Planococcus citreus. Next base: position 248,541 of record NZ_RCCP01000003.1, on the reverse strand, counting down.
CCACTATCATCCATTTCTTCTTTAAGTTTATCATAATAGTTCGTCAATAAAAAACAGCATCCGTTAGAAGCGGATGCTGTTTAATCTGTAATTTCAATTATTTATTTGGCTTGTTAAAATCGACGGTGTCGTTCAGTTCACCGTCATTATCACCTACGGAATCTTTGCTCGTCAGTTTTTGCGCAAACTTCTTCACGGTTTTCAGCGTATTGCCTGACTCCCAATATTCCGCAGTTTCCGGTGTTACTTTGATCAGCACTACATTCGGGTCATCGTAGCTGGTCTCCAGCATTTTATCGAAGATCGGGTTCCAATATTTCTTCTTGCGCTCCAGGTCTTCCATAAATTCAGCCGTCCCGCTGATGGAGACGTAGGATTTTCCGGCATATGCCAAATTAACGGTTGGATTCGATGCAATCTCGTCGTATTTATCCGTATCTTTCAAGGTCACGAACCATAAATCGCCGTCAAATTCGGTCTCCTGCGTTTGCATCGGCCGCGACACGGGCTTGCCGTCCACGACTGTCGTCATCATCGCAACCTTAATATCCTTGATAAGATCTTTGACTGTTTCCACTGCTTCTTCACGTGTATGCTGTTCAGCCATCTTGTATCTCCTCCATTCAACTAGTAACCTGCGATTAATTAAGTACAGTCTCTTAGTTTCCCGCAATGAATTGTCGCTAAACTTTGGAAGAAATCCCTGAAAAAGTATGCGCTTTATCCAGTCATAAACATGTCGAGATTTACGTATTCGCCTTTCTTGCTTTCCATTCTCCCAGCACCGCTTGTTCCTTATCGTCATCAAGCCCTGCTTTACGCTCCAAAGCTTGGTGCCTGAGCTCCCATTCACGCGTATCACGGATCGTTTCTGAAAGCGGGCGGAACGTGAGCCCTGTCTCAAGCGCTTTATCGATATTAAGCGACAGGAAGCCTTCCATCTGCTCGCTATCTGGTATCCATAAAGGCAGCTCCATCCAATAGCCGATCCCGTTTTCAAGGAGGAACGCTTCATCCACCCACACAAATTCCGCATCGCTCTTCAATGCTCTTTTACATTCGTCCAAAAAGGCTTCCATCGTCAAGGGCGATTCGGGCCCCGCCGCATTGAAAATGCCGCTATTTTGTTGTTCGACCATGCCGATGATCCATTCCGCCAAATCCCGGACGTCGATAAATTGGATACGTTTGTCTTTACGGCCGGGCGCCAGAACTTTGCCGCCCTTCGCCACGCGATTGATCCAATAGCTGAATCGCCCCGTGAAATCATATGGCCCGACAATCAGCCCAGGGCGGACGATGAGGCAGCGCCTGGGAAATTGCTGCTCCACTTCCTGCTCGCATAAGAATTTCAGTTCGCCATAGTATTCATTATTCGGCCGATTGGTCTTGCCTTTTGTCATCTCTTCCGCATCCGGCAGAGACATCTGGCCGACGGGATGATGCTCACCGATACCTGGGCTTTCCAATTCATCGTAAACAGAAGCGCTGGAGATAAAGGTGTAATGTCCAGCGCGACCTGCGAGAAGCTTCGCCGATTCACGGACCACACGCGGCACAAACCCGCATGTATCGATGACCGCGTCCCACTCGCCCTTTTCAAGCGCAGACAAATCGCCTCCACGGTCGCCGGTCAATTTCTCTACTTCCGGAAAAAGTTCCGGGTTTTCTTTTCCACGGTTGAACAGCGTGACTTTGTGCCCCCGCTTTAACGCCGACTCTGTGAGAAAGCGCCCTAAAAACCGGGTGCCGCCGAGAATCAGGATTTTCATTGCGATTCCTCCTGTCACTACTTTTATAGCCCAAGTGCTCAAAATCCATCTCTTCAAGCATATTCGCCAAAAAATTTTCAAATTCCTTCCTCTCTGGATTCGATATTAATTGGCGCAGCTTTATTTAGTTTGAATATTCTAATTATTTATTGTAATTTAGCTTCATTTGCTATATAATAGTAGTGCCTAATTTATTGGAACACGAATTCATTCTACTTCCCTTCGCTTTGCATTCACTTCATTTTGTTTGAAGAATTGGCGATTGTTTTGGCGACATCAGTTGAAATAGGCATCAAGATTTCCCGCACCGTTTCAAAACTATGAGGCGAAGAACGATTCGATCCTCACTTCCCGTACCCGGAGCACGAACGAGGAGGAGCATGGTATGTGGAATATCAAAAAAAGCGTTTATATTGACCGGCCGATTGATGAAGTTTACCATTACGCAATCAACCCGAGCGATTGGTTCCAATGGTACGTCGGCCTTTCGGAACCCCAAAACCTGGTTGGCCAAGGAGAGACCGGCACGACCATGAACATGAAATACACGATGCTCGGAATGCACTTGCCGATTGAAGTTGAAGTCGTGGAAACGGGCAAAGATGGCAACGGCTATACATGGAGAGGCACCGTCAAAGGAGCGATCACGTCCGATCAATTCTGGACCTATATCCCGGAAAGAAAGGGCGTCGAAATCTCTTTGGACATGAATTATGAACTGCCTGGTAAATTGGTGGGCAAGGTCGCCAATAAACTCATCATCCAAAAATTGATGAACAACTCGATGGAGCAAACCTTGAACAATTTAAAAGCCGTCTGCGAAACGTCCGACACTTACAGTATGAATGCGGACTGAAACCCCGTTCGCCGATCCGCCAACTGATCTTGGCATTCGCCAATTTAAAACAGCTGCCCATTGGGATGGAAAATCCATCCCAATGGGCAGCTGTTTTTTTTCGTCTAATTAAGGTTTTCTTCTATAGTTAAGCCTGAAATCATGCTGCCAATGAACACCGTCTGCTGATTGTTCCCAAGAACTTTCAATAAGGTTTCCTGTTTCATTCACTATACCGCTGAACCGCTGATGAAAATCGAGCGGCGAGAAATCGGGCTCGTTTCGCCACAATTTCCAAAGGCCTTCTTGAAAACTCATCTCGTATAAACGCGTCACGCCGCGCGAATCAAAATAATGCTGCACGTATTGCCCTTTCGCATCGTCCCAATCATAGATGATCATGCTACTTGGAAATTCAGGCTTATCGATTTGTGTGCGTTGAACGACATATCTCTCGTCTAGCCACTCGAAACTTGCCTCACCTGTAATCGGTGTTGGTTGAAGCTCCGGATGATAAACTTCGATTGCCCAAGTCCCGACAAAGAAATCCAGACGAGCCATCATTTCTTTCCGTGTCGATGGCGGCATTGTATAGTCACCTCCAGAAATGAATTAAGTAATCACTTTTATGACAGCTGTTGATTTCTGTAAGTCCTTGACCAGCTCCATTTCTCGGCCAGTCTCTCCACCTTCTATCGAAAAAATATATTTCGAAATATTTTTACTGCCGTATAGCGCTCCATCTTCGATACGAAAGTCGATGATAATCAAGTGGTGGTCTTCAAAAGCACGGCTAATCTTTGAAAAACTTTCTTGTTTATCTTCGGCTATTACCGTTATTTGTCTTTGCTTAGAGCTAGGAATATACTTTTTTTCTAGTTTTCCAAGCACAAACAGGACAACCAATACAATAAAAGTAGCTAACACAGCTACGTAATACATCCCAATGCCTACCACCAGACCAAGGCCTGCAGCAACCCAGATTGAAGCCGCTGTTGCCAAACCTTTTACCGATTTCCCATGGACGATAATAGTGCCCGCTCCAAGAAAACCGATGCCACTGATGACATAGGATGGAATACGGCTAGGATCGAATTGGATTGGTCCGGTGCTATTTTTCAAGAAATGATCAAAACCGGTGATGGAAAGCAGCATCATCAAACAGGCGCCGATGCCAACCAAAAGATGTGTGCGAAGTCCGGCAGGCTGTTTTTTCATTTCTCTTTCCATCCCGATAAGTCCACTTAATAGGGCAGCCAGTATAAGCCGTAAAGTGATGAGGAGATAATCATCTGGTAAAAAATCCACATTCATCCCTCCGATACTTATGGAGTCTATTATCATTTTATACCCCTTAAAGAGCTGATTCATTCTTTATGGCATATGTATAGTCATTACCATCCCAAATTAGAAATGCCTGGGTAATTTGACGCCAGCTAGGCAAGCCATACAATGGATCTCTAAGTTTCTATTTGCATTGATATTCTATTTCCCGATACTTAATTAGAATATCTCCTCTCGAAGGAGTCATTACATCGGAAATCTATGCTTTATCTAAAGCATAAATTTATTTAATATCGATATATATTTATTGATAATCGATAAATCATCTGGTAAATTCAATATAAGTAGTCTGAACGGAGGGGTTTTCATGAAAGCAAAGCGCGCGTCCACGCTTTTTTTGAGAGGGGTTCTGCTGCTGATGACGGCTGGGATGATCGCCTTATATGTGTTCGGTTTACCTGAAATGGCTGAAACAGAAGCAGCACAGGATCCGGAGACAGCGTATCTTCAACATCCTTTTTTGATATTGGCTTATCTCTTCTTTTCCCCCGTCCTGATCGCGTTCTACCAAACGTTCAAGCTGCTCAGTTACGTCGACCGTGGCGATGTTTTTTCGGATACAGCACTTAAGGCACTGACTATCATCAAGTATTGCGCCCTTGCAATCGTCCTCTTTATTGTTCTCCTCGAACTGGCTACGATCTTGTTCGTCGATGATGACATCACACACATCATCACGCTCGGAGTTGTTGGCACATTCGCTTCTGCAGTCGTGGCCGTTTTTGCCGAATTGCTGAGGGAATTGCTGAAAGATGCGATTGCAATGAAATCCAATAAGGATTTGACCGCCTGAGTTCCAATCGAATAGGCGTTCATTTTTATAGCCCCCTTTTCCGACATATGCCATACTGGTATCAACAATAATGAGGGGGAATTCAAATGGCAGAATTAAACGCAATGATGGGCTGGACCTTCCTGCAGGAAATTGATGTGCCGGACTCGGTCAAGGACTTGCTGGTGGACGGCGAAAAAGCAAAAGTCGCCTATAAAACCGTGCGCGATACCGCTGTCGTAACAAACAAGCGCATCATCATTTCCGATAAGCAAGGCTTGACCGGAAAAAAAGTTGAAGTTTACACCATCCCATTCGCTTCGATCAATATGTACTCGACCGAAAATGCCGGTACCTTCGATGCCAATGCGGAAATCCAGCTTTGGACAAGAGCCGGAAACTTCAAACTGAACTTGAATAAGAAAGTCGATATCCGCAAACTGGATAAGATTATTGCGGAAGCGATTCTTTAATCTCAGTAAAACAGCCTCTTTCTTCAAGAAAGGGGCTGTTTTACTATTCTTTCATATCTCCGATACATTGCTTCTTCAACAATAAGCATAAGAAAAAAGCCTAGAAGAAAATTCCCCCAGACCCTTAAAATTCCCCTATGACTTTCAGTGCTTTCAATGCCAATAGCAAATCGAATTGTGTTTTGGAATCGCGCAGATCCAGATTGGCGATTTCACTGATTTTGTTGACTCGGTACCGGAGGCCGCTGACGGACAATTGCAGGTTGCTTGATGTCAATTCCAGATTGCCGCCGTTCATCAAAAACTCATATAGCGTATGCATATAATCTTTCTGCTGTTCGGATTCCCCATACAATTGCCCTAATTGCAGTTCAGCAATTTTGCGGATCGCCTGCTCTTCCTGGGAATGGATGAGGATGCCAAGAATACCGAGCTCCCTGAAATTCATTGTTGGTTCACGTTCGGTCGTGAAGCGTGCAGCAGTCATCGCTTCGCTCATCCGGTCGCTTACCTGATCGAGGTCACGACTCGTCGAGCTGACACCGACCTGGCATTTGATTTTCGAATGCGCTTTATGCAGCCGCTTCAGAAACTGCTGCGGCCCGCCGTGCATGAGCGTATGTTCAGCCGATTCCGGGATAAAGCATAAGATGCCATTCGCGCGTTGGACTTGGAGCACTTCATAATCGCGCTCCTGGAAAAACTGAATCACTTCTTCGTAAATATTAGTGAACATCGACAAATTGCCTTCTTCGTTGAATTCGTTATAGCCGAGCGCCAAATACGCGACATGGTAATCGCCGGACACGTCGATATTAAGCAGGTTCATCTCGCGGACGATCTGTTCTTTCGACTCAAACCCGTCCATCAGCATCTTCTCGAACAATATCCCTTTGGTCCTAACATTCGCTTCCATGATGTTTTTATTATTCAGATGCACCAAAGCGCAAATCGACGCAAATCGGCCCAGCAGCATCCTGTCGATTTCGGGCGGTGCTGACCTTTCGTGCCCATAGACGAATGAACAATAACCGATAACGTGGTTCTGTATATAGATGGGAGCCGAAAGCCGGCTCGAATGTTCAAATTGAAGAAACTCGGTTTTTTGGATCGGCCATTCGTTCAGCCGTTTATGGAACGGGGCTTGTAAATGCGTTAATGCCCCCATGTCAATATTTTCGAACTCGATGATCTGCCCTTTTGTATTCTCGACAATCATCGGTTCTGTTATGTGTTTTTTGAGTATGCCCAAAATGTTTTTTAATTGGTTCGACCGGATCAATTCATCTGTTAATTCATTATGGATATCGATGACCATCTGCAGGCGGTTGCGTTCTTCTTCCACTTGGGAAAACGGAACAATCTCCTCCGTTGGCCCGATTTCCATGAAATGCTCGTATTCTGCTGGAGCCCATTCTTCGAGCAATTTGCCTTCCCATTCGCAAGATTCATCCCCACAAGCTTCGCAAGCCGATTCTTTGAAAAAGACATCCTTGCCGATCAAGGTTGAAATATATCCACTGGCAAAGCCGCATAATGTATAGCATACCGGTTTGACAGTTGTCAGCTGTTCATCCCGATAAGTTTCCGCCTCAAAAGAATGGTGCCATCTCCCTTTCAGCAAAATGGATGCCACTTGATCTCCCGAAATCTCCACTTGCTTGACGTCTACATTGACATTCGCCTGTCCCCAGGCTTCGTGGATAGCAGGACCATGAAAAATGAGCCCCAGAATGTCCATATCCTGTTGTTCTTTAGCGGCAAGTGCCGCATCGCGCCCTTGCGACCAGCCAAACTGGAAAAAGCTTTTTTTCACTTTTTCCAATCCCAACATCTTTATCAATTGCAGCTGCCAACTGGCAAAAGACGCCCGTGGAAATTCCACGGGGCGGTCTTCAGGAAATTTACGGGACTGCTTTTTGTCCATGCTGCCCCACATCATTTGCATAGGAGTCATGTTGTGTACCATTCACTTCGCCACCCTTCAGTTCAAGGCAATGCAGATGTTCTTCGCTTCCGTAAAGAATTCGAGGCTATGGTGTCCGCCTTCACGGCCGATTCCGCTTTTCTTGAATCCGCCGAACGGTGCTCGCAGATCCCGGACAAACCAGCAATTGACCCAAATCGTGCCGGCCCGTACGCCGTGTGAAATGCGGTGCGCCCGCTTCAAATTCTCCGTCCAGACAACTCCATTAAGCCCATAATCCGTGTCATTGGCAATTTGCAAAGCTTCTTCTTCCGTATCAAAAGGTATGATCGTCACGACCGGCCCGAAAATCTCTTCCTGGCAGATTCGCGCTTTCGGATTGTCGTGCACGTAAACTGTCGGCTGCAGGTAATAGCCGTTTTGGATGTGTGCAGCAAGGTCCGGCGTACTGCCTCCTGTAACCAGCTGGGCACCTTCTTCTTTCGCGATGTCCAAATAGGATTTCACTTTATTGAAATGCTCTTCGCTGACCAGCGGCCCCATTTTCGTCTCTTCTGCCTGGGGATCGCCGACCACAAGTGCTTCCGCTGCAGCTTTGAATTTCTCGATGAATGTATCCAAGATCGACCGCTGGACGAGGATTCTTGAACCGGCGAGGCATACTTGCCCGGAGTTCAGGAATGCCGCTTGGATCGAAACCGGAATGGCTTTTTCCAAATCAGCGTCTTCAAATACTATATTAGCCGCTTTGCCCCCAAGTTCAAAGGAGAACTTTTTCAAGCTGTCGGCCCCGTTGCGCATAATCGCTTTCCCCGTTGCAGTTGACCCTGTGAAAGAAATCAAATCGACGTCGGTATTTTTCGTAACGGCTGTGCCCACTACGCTGCCTTTGCCGTGTACGACATTGACGACACCATCCGGAATGCCGGCTTCTTTCGCGATTTCACCGAGTAGCGAAACAGACAAAGGCGTCATTTCCGCCGGTTTGATCACAATCGTGTTGCCAGCTGCAAGGGCAGGGCCCAGTTTCCAAGTCGTCAGCATGAACGGCGCGTTCCACGGCGTAATAAGCCCTGCCACACCAACCGGCTCATAGCGCGTATAGTTCAAGAAAGCGTCTTCCATCGGATAGGTTTCGCCGCCCCGTTGTTCGACGAAATCCGCGAAGAACTTCAAGTTATGCGCTGCCCGCGGCACTTCAGCCGTAAACGCGTGGCTGTATGGCTTCCCGACATCCAAAGCTTCAAGGCGCGCGATTTCTTCTTTGCGCTCCAAGATGATGTCTGCCATGCGGCGGATTTTAGCACAGCGCTCCGCGACCGCCATCGTACGCCACGGCCCGCTATCAAATGCAAGACGTGCAGCCTTGCACACTTTTTCGACGTCTTCCTCGGTCGCTTCGGCTACAACAGCGATCACTTCCTGAGTTGCCGGATTCTTTACCTCGAAGGTCTGGTTGTCTGAAGAGGCTGCATATCCTCCATCGATGAAATGCTGGACTTCTTTTACGTTCGCTTCTACCGTCGTCATTTGGATTCCTCTTTTCTTTTTGAAATCGATTGTCCTGCAATGCCCCAGTGCGTCGTCGGCACTTCGGTCAACAGGATGCGGATATTCTCTTTCGGTGCGCCGAGCACATCGGATACGGTCGCTGTCACTTCGCTGATCAGCTGCTCCTTTTTCTCCGGCTCTCGCCCTTCTGCGATCGTGATTTGTACGAATGGCATGCTGTTCACTCTCCTGTCTTGAAACTGGTGTGGATTGTCCCGAACCCATCGAATGAAGCGGTGAAATGATCTCCCGGTTCGATATGGACTGCTTGCGTGATGGCTCCGCTCAATACGACTTGCCCTTTGCGGATGAACTGCCCGCGTTTCGCGAGCTTGTTGGCCATCCAGGCGATAGCGTTCGCTGGATTGCCCATGACAGCCGCAAGCGTGCTCGTTGCGACCACTTCTCCGTTCTTGCGGAATACGACACCGCCCAGGCGCATGTCCACCTGTGCTGGGTCAAGCAATTGGTTGCCGAGGATATACCGGCAGGAAGAGGAATTGTCCGCCACGGCATCGAGCAATGTGAACTTGAATGCTTCGAAACGGCTGTCGATCACTTCGAACGCCGGCAGCACGTAGGCAGTCGATTGGATGATTTGAGCTGGGGTGATGTACTCCCCCTTCACATCTTCTTTAAAGACGAACGCCAATTCCGGCTCGAGCTTGCCATGGATGAAGCGCTCGATCGAGTGGCTCTGGCCTTCCTCTAGGCTCATGTTTTTCAGCAGCACCCCGTAGGATGGCTCATGTACGCCCATCATCTGCTGTTTCGCTTTACTCGTCAGCCCGAGCTTCCACCCCGACACGCTCGTCCCTTCTTCGCGGCATTGCTTCTCGACCAGTAACTCCTGGACATCATAGGCTTTGTCTTCATCAAACCCTGGGATGTCTTTGGCGAATTGCGGCAGAGTCTGGACTTTATGCTGTGCCTCGAATAAGTCTTCGACAATTTGCTCGGTCGTTATGGTTTTCATTCAACGTTCCTCCCATCCGTAAAGCTTGCCGTCACTGAACCAAGATGCGCGAACTCGGCTGTGAACGTATCCCCATCCTGGATCGGCAAAGCTTTCGTAAATGCCCCCGACAGGACGATTTCGCCAGCTAGCAGCGGCACATTGTAAGCTGACAAGGCATTCGCGAGCCACGCAATCGCATAAAGCGGATTGCCAAGCACTGCAGCGCCTGTCGCCGACTCCAGAAATTCACCGTTATGGGAAACGTTCATCCCGAGACAGCTCAAGTCGAGTCCTTCGAGCTTCGTCGGTTTCGAACCCATGACGACGAGCGCGGACGAGCCGTTGTCGGATACGGTATCTTCAAAGCGGATGTTCCAGTCTTCGATCCGGCTGTCGATAATTTCAATGGCCGGTACGATATAATCCGTCGCTTCGATAACATCCAGCGGGGTCACATTCGGCCCTGTCAGGTCTTTTTTCAGGACGAAGGCAATTTCACATTCCACTTTCGGCTGCAGCAGGCGCTCGAGCGGCACTTTGTCGCCGTCCGAATACATCATCGTGTCGAACAGATGGCCGTAATCCGGCTGGCCGACGCCGAACATTTCCTGGATCGCTTTGCTGGTCGCACCGATTTTCTTGCCGATGATGCGGGCCCCTTGCGCCCTTTTTTCTGCGACGTATTGCAATTGGATTTGGTAAGCGTCATCCAAAGTAATGTTCGGAAAACGCTCGCTCAAGGGCGCAATCGGCTTTCTCGTTTTTTCTGCTTCGATCAATTCATTCGCAAGCTGTTGGATCACAACCATGGGAGCAGTCCTTTCTTCTAAAGGAAAAGGCCGTTAAATTCACTCAACGGCCGCCTTTTTATTTCACTAATTCTTTCGCTTTAAGATCCTGGGCCACATCGATGATCCAGTCTTCCTGGCCAGCTACCGCATGGCGGCGGCCGAGTTCTTCAATGATGGCGACAGGGTTCAAATTAAACTTCTCTGCCGCTTCCCGCACGTGAAGCAGGAAGCTATTATAGACACCCGCATAGCCGGTAGCGATATTATCGCGGTCGAGTATTTGCGGATATTTGAAGACAGGAGCGACAATCTCTTCTGCCGTGTCCATCAATACTGTCAAATCGATACCGGTTTCGATATTCATTTTATTCAATACAGCTACCAAGACTTCTGTCGGTGCATTGCCAGCGCCTGCGCCAAGGCCGCGTAATGTGCCATCGATCTGGTCGGCTCCTGCTTCGATTGCAGCGATTGTATTGCCGATGGATAGCCCCAAGTTATTGTGGGCATGGAAGCCGACATTGATTGAAATGCTGTCTTTCACGCGAGCGACGCGATCCCGGACACTTTCCGGAACAAGTGCCCCGGCAGAATCAACAACATAGACACAGTCTGCTCCATAGCTTTCCATTAGTTTCGCTTGCTCTGCAAGTACTTGTGCAGGCTGGGTATGGCTCATCATGAGAAAACCGACTGTGCCGAGCCCGCTGTTTTTCGCCTGTTCGAAGTATTGCTGCGTGACATCCGCTTCTGTGCAATGTACGGCCACACGGAGAATGTCGATTCCATATTCTGCCGCTTTGATGATTTCCGGTCTCGTGCCAAGCCCCGGGACGAAGAGCGAGGCGATTTTCGAACCGCCCTTATTCGCCACGGCCTGTTCGATCAGCGACCATTCGTCATGGGTGGAGAAGCCTTGCTGGATTGTCGAGCCCCCAAGCCCCGAGCCGTGGCTCACTTCGATCACCGGCACGTGTGCTTCCGCTAATTGGCTGACGACAGAAGCGACGAATTCGGGTGAAAAGGAATGGCTGACTGCATGAGACCCGTCACGCAATGTCGTATCGGTAATGATCGGCGCTTTCATACAATCACGCCTCCTTTTTTCAGCAAATGGCTGGCGAATTGTTCGCCGACTTGTTGTGCCGCTGCCGTCATGATATCGAGGTTCCCGGCATAATTCGGGAAGAAATCCCCAGCTCCTTCGACTTCGTTCAAAATGATCACCGTCGGCAACTCGCCCCACGGCGTATGCCGGACATCGATATACGGCTTCGCTTTCAAACGGTAGCCGGGCACATAACGCTGCACGTCCGCGACCATTTTTCCGATGGACTCAAGGACCGCCGCCTCGTCTGCTTCTTTATGCAAGACTGCGTAGACCGTGTTGTTCATCATGATCGGCGGCTCTGCTGAGTTGATGATCGGCACGGCGCGGGCTGTGTCCGCACCGCCGATTTTCTGGCAGGCATTTGCTGTTGTCATCGTGAATTCATCCAAATTTTGCCGTGTTCCGGGCCCTACCGACACACTGGAAATGGTCGCGATGATTTCGCTGTATTTCACCGGCGCGATACGGTTTACTGCATAGACGAGCGGTGTTGTCGCCTGGCCGCTGCAGGAAATCATATTGACGTTATCTACTTCAAGGTGGTCGCCGAGATTGATCGCCGGCACGACATACGGCCCAACCGCTGCCGGTGTCAGGTCAATCGCGATGATCCCTGCCTCTTTCAAGCGCGGTGCATGGGCCATATGGGCTTTCGCACTTGTCGCATCGAAGACGATGCGGATATCCTCTGTCTCCAGCACGCCATCGATGCCGCGATCCGTGGTAGAAATCCCTGCTTCCGCTGCGCGTTTTAGGCCTTCGGATTCCGGGTCGATACCGGCCATCAATGCCAGTTCCATAGCCCCGTCAGTCTTCAGGATTTTATACATTAAGTCGGTTCCGATGTTTCCGGACCCGAGAATTGCTGCTTTGATTTTTCCCATGGGATCCTCCTTTTATTCAGCGGCTACTTTTAACGGGACAGTTGCAGGAGCTGGCGTGCCGTAAGTCCAGAATGAATCCGGGAAGACTGCGCCGATCCATGTATCACCGTTGCCCGGTACGTCTTTCATCTGCCACGTAATCGTTTTCCAGTCTGGATCCATGATCAAGTATCCAGCATCTCCGAACAATTCGACGCGGTTGCCGCCCGGCTCGTAAGCATACATGCAGAACGCCTGGCTGACGCCGTGCTTGTTCGGCGGGATTTCAATGAAATGGCCGTGGTCCTTTAACAGGTCTGCGACATCGTATAAGTTTTGTGGAATGCCATACCAATAGCAGACATGGTGAAGTTTCCCTTTGACACCGTTCGGTTCTTGCATAAAGGCAATTTCATGTACCAGGTTGGAAACACTGTTCCAAGTACCGATGACATGGTCATTATCTTTGATCTGTTCTCGAATCTTAAAGCCGAGCGTTTCAACGAGGAATTTCGTATCTGCTTCAGGATTGCTCGACATCAAGTTGATGTGGTCGAGCCGCCGGACCGGCACACCGTATAATGGGCGCTTCTGGCTGCGGGACAGAAGCTTCGAGCGTTTGGCTTCGTCGCATTCGTAATATTCCACTTCCCAGAGCACTTCCATTTTATGGCCGTCCGGCGTTGTAAACTGATAGGCGGGGCCTTGGCCATATTCTTCTTCCGACCAGCCGAGGCCGTACCCGCTCTGTTCGAGCACTTTTACGCGACGTTCCAAAGCTTGCGGTGAAGTCGTGCGCCAAGCTACATGGCCAAGTCCCGCCTCTTCAGCTTCCGTTACGATCAGGGAGTACTTATAGCTATCTTCATAAGCGCGCATGTAAGTTTTTTCTTCGACTTGGTCAACGATCTCCATACCAAGCATATCCGTGTAGAATGCCACTGTTTCTTTCGGCGTTGGAGACAATACTTCGACGTGGACGATTTGGGCGACATCAAAAATCGGTTCTTCGGATTGGCGTGTCATTTCGTTTGTCATGTTCAGTTCCTCCCTTTATTAAAGGACCGCATATTGCGGATCCAGTTCTGCATATTTGCCGCATGAGAACAACAATGGATCGCCGTCTTTTACGAGCATTTTTTCAACCCGCCCGATGAAGATCGTATGATCCCCTGCGAGCACTTCCTGTTCGACTGTGCAAATGACTTGGACGAGTGAGCCCTTGACAAGCGGAAACCCGTTTTCTTCACAAAAACTGAATGTGCCATCACTCGGAATCTGCCCCGCGAATTGCTTCGAGATATTCACTTGTTCTTTTGACAAGACGCTGACGCCGAAACGCCCGCTCGCTTTGATCAATTGCAGCGTTTGTGCACGTTCACCGATCGACACGGCGACCAGCGCCGGATTGAGCGATATGGACATAAAGCCATTGGCTGTCATGCCATGGTATTCACCTTCAACATCCGTAGAGATTACCGTTACCCCAGTGGCGAACTTACCCATTGCGTTGCGGAATTCACGACTATCCATATTGAGCCCTCCTTAATTTGTTGTAGGAACTTTTTCTTTCCACACTTCGTTTGTCCAGCCATTCAAGTCATAGTCACTCATTGCTTCATCAACAAAAGATTTAAATGATTCCGCGTTACCCGATCCGATTGAATGGTACATCGCTTCCAGGCGGATATTTTCATGATTTCCTGCATAGTTCACTTCATACAGTTCGTGGCGGCCGCCGAACTCGGTACCAATCGCATCCCATACCATTTTCAGCAATTTGACGCGTTCTTCTGCAGTGACGCCTGTCCCTTTGTAATATTGATCCAAATACGGGCGGATCTCCGGGTTCAGGAAATCTGCGGAGCTCGATGGCAACTGGATCAACCCGCCAGCAACAACCTGTTCAAAGATTTTCTTCACTTTTACCCATACTTCGGGAGCCAGTACGCGGTAAGCAGCTGCCGCGACTCCGTTCGGGATTGGCGTACCGTTGCGCCCAACATCCGGATTCATTGCCATTGTGTCCGACAAGCTCCAAATCATATTGCGAAGTGCTACCACTTCACCGATATTTGCTTGCACACCGCGGAACTGATGAGTCCCAGAGGCTTCAGTCGCTTTCATCAAAAGACCTGTCATGAAATCGAGCTTGACCCCAAGGCGTGCACAGCCGTGGAAGCTGAAGCGGTTGACGAAATGCGTCTCCGGCACGAAACCGTTGGAAACTTCCACGTTGTTGTAGGCCAGGACGTTTTCCCAAGGGATAAAGACATTATCAAGAACAATGACAGCATCGTTTTCATCAAAGCGGCTGGACAGCGGATAATCAAACGGCGAGCCATTCGTCTTCGCGTTTAATTCATATGACTGGCGGCTGATCATCTTCAAGCCCGGTGCGTTCATCGGCACAAGGAAGATCAGCGCATGGCTCGTATCCCCTTCGCCAAGTTCTTTCGGCCCGTAGTTGGCGACGAAATTATAATTCGTGAGCGCTGCAGCCGTTCCGACCATTTTCGCACCGCTGACGACAATGCCGTCGTCCCGTTCTTCAATAGCCCGCACGAACACTTCCTTGTTTTCATGAAGTGATTTCGAGCGATCCATCTGAGGATTGATAACTGTGTGATTGACGAAAGGCATCTCGCGTCCCGCTTTTCTATACCAAGCTTTCGCGTTTTCTTCAAAGCCTACATAATAATCCGAATACGCTTCGAGATGCCCAAGGAACGATGCTTTATAGTCGGGGGTTCTGCCCATGAATCCGTAGTTCAGCTTCGACCATTCCACAATGGCATCACGTGCGCCAAGGAGATCTTCTGCATTACGTGGAGTGCTGAAGAACCGATGGGTCCGGTCACCGTATTCGTTGATCGTCGTCAGTACGTCCTGCTTTTCCGGGTCGTGCAGCGCATCGTACATCCGTGCATAAGACAAAGCTGAATTCCGGTAAGCTGGGTGCGTCGTCACATCATCGATTTTTTCACCATTCAGGTACACCACTCGGCCGTCCCGTAAACTCTCCAGATATTGTTCTCCAGTAAACATGAAATCACTCCGTTTCGTTAAGTTTGATAATGTAGGCCATACATTTGATTCAAACTATATAGCGTAATGAAAACGCTAACAATAACAGCAACTGTCGAGAAAATTCCTTGCAACTGACATAAAGTGTTCAAAAAATACTGAATATTAAATCTTTAAATAATGTGTGTAAACAAGAAAAAAGCACCGGGCAATGGATTGCCCGGTGCTAAAAAAATCATTCAGAAATTATTGTTCTTATTCATAACTACTTCCTTATTTTCTTGTATAATTTCCAGCCGGCAAGCGCGAGGGGCGTGGCGCCGAGAATAAAGAAAAAGAATGGCAGGAAAAGAGACGTCACCGACAATAGCGAAGTGACTGTCAGCAAATTCCTCGGCTGGTTTTTGACTTCTGCCAACCCCATAAAGCCGAGCGCCATCAAACTGAAGAAAAAGATGCACGCGAGCGGCAGCCCTAACGATAAGCCGATTGTGTGTTCAAAGCTTTCATTCGGATAGACTACATCATAGGCAGCGTGTGCCATATACATGACAGCTGCGAATAGCAGCGTGGCACTGGTCTGGAACAGTGCTTTGTTTTCGGTCGTCGTGCTTTTCTTGAAGAATACGATCAAGGCGATATTTCCTGCAATGAGTGTCCCCCAACTGATCAATAGAAATGGCCATGGATTCAAAAGTCCCCTTCTTTCCCTTATCCTGTCGATAAGTATGGTGTTTACCAGTCTAGTATAAAATGACTAAATATTTATAATAATCACATAACCAAACTTTCTTCTATTATACTAAAATACATGCACTTCATTACGCTAAATTAATCCGTCAATTCCCGAAAGGAGGCTCTGGGGTAGTTACATAGCTTTATCGTTCTCTACTCGATCCCACAAAAGGAGTGTTTCAATGATTAAACGATCCACGAAAATGCTTGCCTTGTTGACTATGTCCCCCTTTCTCTTGATAGCGTGTTCCGGTGGTGATTCCGGAAGCGAACAATCGGCTGAACAAGATACGCTCATTTTCGCACGCGGCGGCGATGCGGTCTCGCTCGATCCTTCTGAAGTGACGGATAACGAATCCGAGAATGTTGCGCAAAGCATACTCGAAACATTGACGACTTTCGCGGAAGGCGGGACGACTGTCGAACCGATGCTTGCGACCGAATGGCAGGAATCAGACGATGGGCTGACCCATACCTTTACGCTCCGTGAAGGCGTGAAATTCCACGACGGAACAGATTTTAATGCAGACGCCGTCGCCTTTAACTTCAATCGCTGGATGAACGGAAGCGGTGACAGCTTCCCGATGTACGGCACAGTATTCGGCGGCTATGCAGGCGACGAAGCCCATAATATCGAATCCGTCACGGCCGTCGACGAATTCACGGTCGAAATCCAATTAAGCCGGCCGCAGCCAACGCTTTTGAAAGATTTGGCGCTGACGCCTATGTCGATTTCCAGCCCCGCAGCGATTGAAGAGTCCGGAGATGATTATAGAAGCAATCCGGTAGGCACCGGCCCGTTTACGTTCCAGGAGTGGTTGCCGAATGAGCGGATTGCCCTGGAAAAAAACGACGATTACTGGGTTGATGGCCTGCCGAAGTTGGAAGAAATCATTTTCCGCACAATCCCGGACAACTCTTCCCGTCTCAATGCCTTGCTGAGCGGCGAAGTGGATCTGGTCGCCGGTTTGGATTCCGAATCCCATGAGCAGATTGAAGAAGAAGCTGGGCTCGAGCTTTATTCCCGTCCCCCTCTCAACCTTGGCTACCTCGGCATGACATTGACGCATGAACCGTTCGACGATCCACTCGTCCGCCAGGCGCTTAGTCATGCAGTGAATAAAGAAGCGATGGTCGAGGCATTCTTCGGCGAAGGGGCGATTCCGGCGAAAAACGTCATCCCGCCTGCTGTTGAAGGCTACAACGATGATATCGAACCGTACGCTTACGATCCGGAACGGGCGAAAGAATTGCTGGCTGAAGCTGGGCTCCCCGACGGATTCAGCATGGAACTCTACGCGATGCCGGTATCGCGCCCGTATATGCCAGACGGCGCCAAGGTCGCTGAATATCTCCAGTCCAATTTTGCCGATATCGGCGTCGATGCAGAAATCGTCACGTTTGAATGGGCAACGTATATCGAAAAAGCGATCAATGGTGAAGCCGATACGTTCCTGCTCGGCTGGACCGGCATGAACGGCGATGCGGACAATTTCATCTATACGCTTTTGCACGGTGACAATGTCGGTTCGACCAACTCGACGCAATACGATAACCCGGAACTGAACGCCTTATTGGACCAAGCGCGGATCATCACTGACCAGGAAGAGCGCAATGAATTATACCGTGAAGCGCAAGTCATCCTGCACGAAGATCCACCGATCATCCCGCTCGTCCATACGTCACCGTCGCTTGCAGGCAAAGACAATATCACCGGCTTTGACCCGCACCCGACAGGACGTGTCATGACTTCGGAAATCGACTTTGAATAATTGCCTTACCAGCTGGCTCCCCTTTCTACATAATGGGAGCCAGCTTTTTTATGTTTATAGACAGCTATTTGAGCAAAGAAAAAATAATTTTCAATTAATTCTACACAGTACCTTGCATTGAACAATACTAGATGATATATTATTCATTAATCACTACTGTTTATAAAATACTAGCTAGGAAAGGAGGAAACTCAGATGAACATCCAGTTTAAAAAAGGCGTGTTGAATTTATGTGTCCTGGTGTTGTTGGATAAACAAGACCGCTACGGCTATGAACTCGTCCAGAAAATCTCGAGCCGCATCGCCATCTCGGAAGGCGCCGTCTATCCCCTGCTGCGGCGGCTCACAAAAGAAGGCTATTTCACCACTTACTTGCAGGAATCAAGCGAAGGCCCGCCGCGGAAATATTACTCGCTCACCGAACTCGGCCGTACGTATTTACAGGAACAGCTCAAAGAATGGAAAAGTTTCACGGATGGGGTCAACCAACTAATTGAAGAGGGTGTGCAAAATGACTGAAAACCAATTTTTGCAAGAACTTGAAACAGCGTTGAAACGATTGCCGAAAGAAGAACAGAACGATATTCTCCAAGACATCCGCGAGTATTTTGCGAACGGCAAGGCAGATGGCAAAACCGATAGCGAAATCGCCGATGAACTCGACTCGCCGCAGGAAATTGCCGATGAACTGATCGAGTCGTTTGATTTCAATCAAAGCGATATTAGTGCGGCGGCGAATGAACTGACAGAAGATAAATTCGATCAAGTCGATATCCAAATCGATAATGGCATACTGACGATTGCTCCTTCAGAAGACGGCAAGATGCATGCCGACATCACCGATAAAAGCTACCGCCAGCAGCTGAATGTCGATATCCTCAACCGGACGCTCGTCATCACCTTGAAAGAAGAGCCAAGAAAATGGGGCATCTTCAGCTTTACCGGCAGCATGAAATCACCGAAGCTAGACGTCCGCTTGCCAAAGAAACTGTATGACAAAATCCAAATCGATTCCGACCACGGCATGATCACTGGCGAGCGACTCGACAGCCGCCAGTTGTCCATCGAAACCGATAACGGCCGCATCGAGCTTACGCACATCACGGCGGACCAAGCGAATGTCGAATCGGACAACGGCGATATCGAATTGGCACATGTACAGGCAAAGAAACTGAAAGTCGGCACCGACAACGGACAGCTCCAGCTGCGGGACATCCAGGCAGATGAACTCCATGCGTCAACGGATAACGGCGCCATCGACTTGAAAGACATCAAAGGCAATGTCCGCGCGAAAACCGACAACGGGCGCATTCGCTTGTCGACTGCGGACCTTGACCGCACAATCAGCCTCGAAACCGACAATGGCGCCATCTCGGTCGAGACCCAGGCGCAGCCAAAAAATGCGACAATCCGCGCGAATGTCGATTGGGGAACCGTTTCCGTATTCGGCATAAAAAACCGACACAGCGTCTTCGGCAGCGGAGAGAATGCGGTGGATTTGCAGTCGGATAATGGCAGCATCACGGTTGAATTAGTTAATTGAATAAGCGATTGATGCACGAATGGAAACCAGGCAGGGAACTTCTTCCCCGCCTGGTTTTTCATTTCATCCAACCGGCTGCGTCCTGATATGAAACCTTCTCCCTTCTCATCCGTACTGCTATACAAGAGGTGATGAATCGTGAAGAACAAAAAAGTGTTGGCATTCGTTTTGTTCATTTTCTTGCTGCTCGTCCCGGTCCAGGCGTTTGCAGTTGATTTCGATATTATGGAAGTGCAGATCGAAGCCCAGTTGAATGAAGACGGTACGGCAGATGTCACGGAACAATTCACGTATGAATTCGAAGATGAGTTTAATGGCATCACGAGAAGCTTGATTCCAAAAGAAGGAACGTCGATCGAGGATTTCACGGCAAGCGACAGCCGTCGGGATCTGGAAGTGGAAGCCGAAGACGGCCTGTACAAAATCTACCGCTCGGGCAATGACGGCGATTCGATCCAAGTCGAACTGAACTACCGGATCGTCGGGGCTGTCGAGAAGTTTGAAGACGGCGCCGAGTTTTACTGGCCGTTCTTTGATGCAAGCAACGAAAGCGAGTACGGCGATATGACGATTACAGTCATCCCGCCTGCCCCGGCAACAGAAACCGAAGCGCTTGGATACGGCGAGGCGTTTGATACCTCGAACGTTACGGAAGACGGCACCGCGGTTTTCGATTTAGGCAATGTACCATCCGAAAAAAATGCAGATATCCGCGCAATTTTTGAACCAGAATTGTTCCCTGGTGTCACAGCGCAAGACGGTACGGTGCGCGATGAGCTCGCGGATGACCGTGAAGAACTCGAAAACGAGGCAGCAGCGTTCGCCCGCAACCAACAAATCGCGAAATCGGCTGGGATTCCCGCCATCGTGATACTTGGCGCGCTTCTCATCGGGCTCGTGCTATTTTCTTGGCTGAAGGCGTCGAGACGTAAACGAAGTGTCCAAAGCGGCACTTATGAATTTTTCGTACCTGAAGGCTCAATGAGCATTCCCGCCCTGCTTCATTTTACGAACCCGAGCTATGTAGCGGCGAACGGCATGTCAGCGGCGATTTTGGATTTGATGAGAAAAGGCAAGATTCGCCAACTCTCGGAAGAACATTTCGAACTGGCCGACCGCAGTACCGACCACCCGCATGAAGCAGTATTGATTGGGCTATTGTTCGATACAATCGGAGATGGCCAGGAGTTCACGCTTGAACAAGTTGAGATCTATACGAAAAATGAACTTAATCACGAAGACTACAACGCAGCAACCGCCGAGTGGAATAAAGAAGTAAAAGCCGAAGTAACGGCTCACGACTTTTATGAAAAACACGTCGGCCTGCGCTGGGCGGTCGGCATTCTGAGCGCGGTCTTCATCGGCCTCGCCATCGTTTCAGGCATTTACGGGCTCTTGCCATGGATGGCTTTGTCTATTGCGCTTGCAATGCTCGCTCTTGGGTTTGCGATTGGCTATTCGCCGATCACGCCCGAAGGCCACCGTGTGCGCTACGAATGGCGCAGCATGAAAAACGCTATGGACCAATTGCCGACCGAGCAATGGGAACGGCTGACTATGGACGAAAAGCAGCGTGCTTATGCGTACTTACTCGGCAGCGACCAGAAAACGGCTGAGCGAAAAGCGAATGCCTTCACAGCCGCTGAGCCGGCAAACGATGTCTCTGGCTTCGCGATGAATCCAATCCTTATGACGGCCGTATTCGTCTCGGCCAGCACCACGACCAGTTCGAGCGCCAGCGCAAGCGGCGGTGGAATGGCCGGGACTGGAGGCGGAGTCGGCGGTGGTGGCGGCGGCTCGGGCGCGTTTTAAAACGATAGCTAAAGCAAAAGGAGGATGGCAGCTGCCATCCTCCTTTTCGCATCTATTGAGAAACATAGGTCATTCTTGATGTTATGAACAAAAGCGGAACGTGCCCGGCTGGAATGGCGCGCAAAAAAGCTGCCGAACTTTCTCGACAGCCTGGAGACTCCCCTTGCTTTGTATGAAGAATTTTCTTTATGGAGGGGTGAGGTCAGTCGCGAAGAGCTGGAAGCTTTCCGTCCGGCTCCTGTTCGACCGGAAACTTCGTGAAAAAGATAGTGCCTTCGGGTCCTGTCTCGATAGTGATCGTCGCATTATGGCGAGCTGCCACAGCGTAACAGATACCCAGCCCAAGGCCCGTGCCTTCGTCTTTTGTCGTATAGAAAGGCGTGCCGATTTTTTCGATGATGGCAGGATCGATGCCGCTGCCCTGATCCTGAACTGCCAGCACCACGAAGTTTTCGTTTTCCGGATAGGTGCCGATGGTCAGAGTCTGCCCTTCCCCCATCGCTTCAAGCCCATTGCGATATAAATTGATGATCAATTGCCGGATTTCATTATGATTCAACAACAATTCCGGCACTTCCTGTGTATAAATGCGGATTTGTTTGTTCTGATTGGACGTATCGATTTTGATCAACGGGGAAATGTCCTCGAGAATGGTATTCAAGCTCATCATTTTCATATCGGAAGTCTGCGTATTACCGACCGATAGAAATTCAGTGATGATCGCATTCGCCCGGTCCAATTCACCGATCATCAAATTGAAATGGGAGGCGTGCGGCTCTAATTGCTCGTTGCTTAACATCAATTGCAGGAAGCCGCGTACCGTTGTCATCGGATTGCGGATTTCGTGGCTGATCCCTGCTGCCATCTGGCCGATCAGATCCATATTGGCGAGCCTTTTCAGTTCTTTTTCGTATTTCTTTTTCTCTTTGATGTCTTTCAACATACAGCATATGCCGTCATCAAACGGATAGGCGGTAATTTCAAACCAAAAATCATGCACATCGGATTGAGTTTCAAAGCGGACTGTCACCCGGTCATTCATGGCTCGATGGAACTCGGTATAGGTGATGGTTCCCACAGTTTGCGGAAACACCTCCCAAATGTTCTTGCCAAGCACTTCCTCCACTTTTTTCCCTCCCGGAAAAAAATGATGCTTGTTGACATAGGTGTATTCCCAGTCTTTATTGAGCACAAAAAAACCATCCGTGATACTTTCAATCACGCTGTTGACCCGTTTGTTCGCAGCATACAACTCACGCGTCCGCTCTTCGACCATGCCTTCCAATTGATCCATATACAATAAATTCGAAAACACCGGGGCAGTGGCATCGATAATGGATTGCGCGAACGAAACCGGCAAATCAACAGCCTTTTTCACCCCCACACAAGTACATGACGCAGAAACGATACCATGCACTTTCCCCATGGAAACCATTGGAAGAAGCAGCAGTTCCCCGCGACCACCCATATCGGCCCGGATTGGCTCTTTCTTTGATAGAGCCCGCTTGATCAGCTCTTCATAATTATCGGTTAAGCCCTTTTTGGCAAGATGTTCATGCCAGTCCTGTTCGGCCACCTCACCCGCTGCGTGAAACCTAATTGGCGTGCTGCCTTTCGCGCTCGACGGCTTGATGATATGTGCGGCAAAATCCCCGGTGCCAACTGCCCGTTTCAAATAATCGAAGCACACGTTCAAGCTTGCCCGAATCGTCGAACAAAAAGACAACTCTCGGGTGAGGTCGAGCAATAGTTGCTTTTCCGTCAACAACTTCTCCTTTTGATTGAGGGCTTTCGCGTTTTGGATCGCGACGGCTGCCATGTTTACGTAAGCTTCAACGCTTTCAATCTCTGATGGCGTTAAATTCATCGGTATGCCGTAATTGAACAGGAACACCATGCCAATGAATTCCTTTTCAGAGGAAATCGGCAGCGCCAATAAGGAATTGATTCGGAAGGCTCCCACCGGCGTCAAATCCGGCCGATTATCTGTCGACGTATCCGCTATGTAGATGGTTTTTCTTTTCTCTATTAATTCCGCTGCCAGTGGGTCAGTTTTCGGATCGATAATTTGTGACTGCAGTGTTACGCCGCTCATCATCTCCGGTTTTCCCGCAAAGCCACGGTAAGTGCCATCGCCTTCCGGCAAAAAAATCCCAACAGAATCGCACCGGACAATTTCCTCCGAAATGGCCATTGTGACTTGCTGCAGAACTTCATGCAAATCCAGTTTCATATTAACAATGCGTGTGATGTTCGCAAGCCTCGAATACCGCGATTGATCATTCACCATACAATAACTCTCCATTCCCGCCAACTGATCGTTGGAGTTCATCTGCCACTATCTATTAAAAATTTCTTTTCGGATCACTCTGTTCATCTGTCTACAATATTACTATATTGTTTTGGTTACAACCGATTTATTTGTTAATAAATGTTTATTGTAATTTTTCCCCTTTTAAATAATGAATACCTAAAGTCAATTCCACTTGCTTGGGAACTAGCCTGGCTTGAAATGAATGCCGATAGAAGGTGAAAACTTTCGCGACAATCTAAAAAAGGAGGATGGCAGCCGCCGTCCTCCTTTTCATTATTCTCTTCCTGCGATATACGCCCATTTATAGCTGAAATCACCCGTGAACGGATGCGTGATGACATCATGCACATATGGTTTTTGCAGCGCCATGCTGCCGAACTGATACATATTGGCAATGGCCGCATCTTCTTCAACGAGGATTTTCTCCACTTCAGCTAACGCTTGCCAGCGCTCTTCCGGTTTCAGGGCAAGTTCGCCGTTTGCCTGTTCCAGCAATTCATCCACTTGTTCATTGGAATACGCCATTGTGTTTTGAGGCGATTCGGTCGCGAACAAATCAAGGAATGTGATCGGGTCCTGGAAATCCGGGCCCCAGCCTGTGCTTTGGATATCGTAATCCTGTGCTTCGTTTTTATCGAGCAGGACATTGAACGGTACTTGGCTCATCTCCAGCGTCAAGCCTTCCAGATTGCCTTCCATCTGGTCTTTCATATAGGCATCGATCTTTTTAGAAAGTTCCGTATCGCCGCTTAAGTACTCCAAGCTCACTTCCGTCAGCCCTTCTTCCTCCAAGCCTTTTGCCCATAAGTCTTTCGCTTCCTCAGCATTGAATTCCATCATATCCCCATTGAGCTGGCGGAAATCTTCATTGTTCGCATCAAATGTGAATTCCGTCGGGACCAAGAAATCTGCCGGAATCGACCCGTTGGCAAGGACGACATCCGCCAAATCCTGTTTATTGAATGACAGCGCCAAAGCTTTGCGTAATTTCGGGTTCGCAAGCGGCGTCGGTTCACCTTCGCGCTCCTGGTTGAACTGCAAATAATAGACAGACGGCTTCAAAACGCGCACGACTTCTTCATCTTCCGCGTATTGCATGGCAAATTCGCCTGCCAAGCCGGCACGGTCCGCTTCCCCTGTCTCATATAAATTAACACCGGTCCCTGGATCCGGAACGATATTAAATTCGACCTTATCTAATTTCACCGTTTCCGCATCCCAGTATTCAGGGTTTTTCTCCAGCTCCCACGATGCTGCAGTTGCATCCCAGTTCGCCAAAATGAACGGCCCGTTCGACAACAGATTTTCTGAATCCACGGCGTATTGATCTCCGTGTTCAGTGACGTACGCTTCCTTCTGTGGATAAAACGTACCGAACGCCATCAAAGACAAGAAATAAGGAATCGGGCGTTCAAGTGACACGACCAGCGTCTGGTCGTCTTTTGCAGTAATGCCGAGTTCCGACTTGTCCAGTTTGCCTTCTGCAATCGCAGCGGCATTCTTGATCGTTCCCGCCATCATATACGGGCCGTAAGTCGAGCCTGTTTCTGGGTCCGCTGCACGCTGCCACGCGAAGACAAAATCATGCGCCGTCACGGGCGAGCCATCAGACCAGTTTGCATCGCGCAGCTTGAATGTATAGGTCAATCCGTCTTCGCTGATTTCAGGTTCGGCCGAAGCTATCGCCGGTATGGCCGTATTCTGTTGATCCAGTCGGTAGAGGCCTTCGCCGGCATTGTTCAACATAGTGAACGATACCGCATCGTCCGCCAATACGGAATCCATCGTCGGAATTCCAGACCCTGTCGTTAAGCGCAGTTCCTGGACACTGTCCAGTTCTCCATGCCCAGCTTCACTTTCCGTATCAGATGCCGATTCCTGATCCCCGCCGCAAGCTGTAAGCATCGCAGCCAAACTGGCCGTCATCAACAAAGCCCAAGCTTTATTTCGTTTAATCATTATGAAGCCTCCTAAGTCTATTGCTCTAGTTCATTTCCCCTCCTATTATATACAAATAATAATTTTCTTGAAAAATATATAAAATTTTGAATTTAATAGAGTTGATATTGTCAGTTATTTATTTCAAAAAAACAACAGGATTTCCAAGAGCCGGAAAGTCTGTTGTTTGCTAAAATTATTTGCGGTAGTTTATTTGCTTGGATACAATACGCATGAATTCTTCAAACGAGGCAGAATAGCGGTTCCAATGGTGGTACCATTTGCGGATCGTGTCGAGCAGCCAGAATGGCACCGGTTTGCCGTCGATGATCGGGTAATATTCCTGGTACGCTTTTTTCAAATGCTCCCAGCGGAAATCATTGCCGGGCTTGATGTATTCGGACACATCGAGCAGCTTTGCGCGCCCGTCCTGCAAAATGATGTTTTTCAAATGGATATCCCGGGGATTCAAGCCGATTTCACGAATATAGTCGCGCGCTTTTTCCACATCTACGATGGCCTGTTCAGGAACGTAAATACCTTGCAGCAGGCAGTCGAATAAAGTTGGGCCTTTCTCAAATTTCAACACAAGCATGCGCTCATTTCTTCCATAGCAAGTCGAGAAATAAACAGATTGGCCGATTTGTTCATATACTTGTGCCTCAGCTTCGAGCTTATCCTTTTTGCCTTCTGCGTATACCTTGAATGCATATTCGGGGAAGTTTTCGGATTGGAACACGGCCGCATCCGTCCCGACGCCGATGCAGCGAAAGCTATCTGCCATTCCCACGATTGTCACGGGTTCATTATCAGGATGCGCTGTCACGGTGACAGCCGACAAAGCTTGCGCCGCCAGTTGCCATTGATCTTCATTCATGCCCATCTCTCCTCTGATCGTTCACGGTTTGTTCTATTGAAATAACGAACCGCCCATGTGTTGGCGGTTCGTCTTTATCATAGCATCAGTTCTCCAATTTTCCCTTTTACGCACCCGGCTTCATTTCCTGGCGATTGACCCATTCGCGTACGGTTTCCAGATACGCATCGGGTTCTTCGATCGCCGGCATGTGTGAACTGTTTTCAAACACATGAAATTCCGCATCCTGGACGAGGCTCGTGTAATATTCAGTCGCAGATGGTGTCGCTTCATCGTACCGGCCGCAAGTAAACAAAGCCGGAATAGCGATTTCCTGCAGGCGCTCCGTCGCGTCGAAATGCTTCAAGGTGCCGGTGACCGTGAATTCCGATGCCCCCCACATATAGTTGTAGACACTCGGGTTCAGTTGATCGAGATCTTCCGACAACTCCTTTGGCCATGGGTCGACGCGGCACATATGGGTTTTATAGTATTTCATCACAGCTTCCCGGTAATCTTCGGAATCGGTTGTCCCTTGCTGTTCACTCTGCACTATCGTCTTTTGCACCTGCTCCGGAAATTGCTTCAAATAAGCGCGCTGGTCCCGCTCCCAGCGCTGTGCATCGAGTGCAGGCCCCGAGAATATGACACTGCGCACGCCTGGTGGTTTTGTAAATAAATAAGACGCGGCGAGCATCGTCCCCCAGGAATGGCCCAGAAGATGAATTTCTTCCAGTTCGAGCGCTTGGATCACTTGCACGAGCTCTTCGACGTAGCGGTCCACTGTCCAAAGAGACGCATCTTCCGGCCGCTCCGATTTTCCGCAGCCCAACTGGTCGTATTGGATGACCGGCCGCTCTGCCCCTAGTTGTTGCAGCGGGTCGCTATCGCTGCTTTTCATTCCCGGTCCGCCGTGCAATAGCAAGAGCGGAATACCAGGGCCTTTGCCTGTAATGCGGTACCATACTTTGCCCCCAGTCACGGGAATGAACCCTTCTTTGACATGTTCCATTTCTTCGTACCCCTTTCCCTTATCACTGGCTATTTACTTCATTGTAAACTTTAAAAACCCTTTTTCTCCGCTGGCGTATATTAATTCCCAATCCTCAATGCCTTGCTTTTATTCTGGAGCACCGACAGAATGCTGAGTGCCGCCAGTAAACTCGTTTTCGGGTTCGCTGCCATCTGGTTGTTTTCGACTTGCAGGTGCATCTTGCCGAAATCCCCTTGCGCTTCAATCGTATGTGTATTGCGTTCAATTTCCGGATCGACGATGATGCGCACTTTCGTCTCGTGCACCCCGATGCCTGCAATCGCAAGCACCAAAGCCACATTGATATTTTTCGGGAATTTGCCGACAGCATCAAACGCCGTCCCATCAAATAGCACTTGTTCACGGTCCGTCTCCATCCCGAGTGACATCGGCGATTTCCGCGTCGTCAGCTGGACAGATTCCAATCCACCGAGCGCCCTTGCTGACTGCAACACATCCAAACCGCCGATTGCGCCCGACGGCAGATAGATCTTCGTGCTGTTCGCATCGGCTAATCCGGTCAGCTCATCCAGGAACGCAAAGTCTTTGAACACGCCGATGCTGCTGACAATGAGGTCTTTTTGACGTTCAACCACCTGCTTTATGAACAGCCTTGCCGCATCCACTGTCACAGCTTCCACAACCGTATCGACAGGAGCCGAAAGAAATTCGTCTAAGTCAGTGTAAAACTCCATGCCAAAGCGTTCTTTTAAACGCGTTCCGGCTTCCACGTTGCGCCCGAACACCGCGGTGATGCGCCCATCTGCCATGCTCTTTTCATTCACTTGTTCGAGCAAGTAAGTGGCGATATTGCCGGTTCCGATAATGCCAATGTTCATGATAGCCCCCTCCTCTTGAAAATCTCCTTACTCTTCTTTACCCGTAAATAGAAAAATGCCACCTTCGAAATCGGCTGATTTCATGGAAGGCGGCATTTCATTATCTATTTAAATTGTTCTGTTGCTTATGTTACGAAGCCGACCAGACGTCTTTCGCAAACCGGCCGGATTGTTCAAGTTCCGCGAGCCACGCCAACGCTTGTTCATGCGTCACGCCTCTCAGTTCCTGATAGCTGCGGATCAAGCTTTGCTCTACGGCTGGCGCCATCTTGCCGCCGTCTCCACAAATATACAGATGTCCGCCCTGTTCCAACAGCCCGAGAATTTCCTGTGCGTTTTGTTCCATCAAGTGCTGCACATAGACTTTCTCTTGCTGCTGTCTCGAGAAGGCGCTGTGCAACTCGATCAAGCCAAGCTGCTCGGCTTGCTTCAATTCTTCTTCATATAAGAAATCCTCTTGTGCATGACGGCAGCCGAAATACAGCTGCGCTGCGCCGAGTTGCACTCCTTGTTCTTTCAACCCTTTTCGTCCTTGGATAAAGCCGCGGAAAGGCGCGATGCCGGTTCCTGGGCCTACCATGACGAGCGGTGTTTCCGGGTTTTCCGGCAATTGGAAAGCAGTTTGAGGCGTGCGGATAAAGCAAGCGATCTTATCGCCTGCTTCGCGCTTCGCCAAATAATTGGAAGCGACGCCTTCGTATTCTCCTGTGCCGCTCCAAGCCGCTCCTTTCACGACACTGACCGTGATGCTCGCTTTGCTGGATGAGACACGCGGCGAACTGGAGATCGAGTAGTAGCGGGCTTTCAATGCCGGCAATAAAGCCAAAAAGTGCTCGAATTCCATCTCGCATGACATAAAGCGTTCCAGCAATTCAAGCATCGTTAAACGCTTCGCGAGCACTTCCCGTTTATACGTCTCGTCTTCCACCAATTGTTCAAGCTCCTGTTTATGCGGCGGGCACGGATTGCTTTTCGCGAGTTCGCGGAGTTGCGCGCGCGTTGCTGGTTCCTGTAATTCCACGTAGCTTGCGAGCAATTGTTCGAGCTGGACCGGCTGGCCGGTCGGCAAATGGTTCGCGCGTCCAGAGCTTCCTTCCAGAACTACATGCTCTTCACCTTTCAAGCCGAAACGCGCCAATACACGGCCCACCAATTCCTTGGAATTCTCCGGCAGCACGCCAAGATGGTCGCCTTCTTGATACGCTGCCCCTTCAGGCAACCGGATCTCGATATGGCGTGTACTGCGGTCCGCTGTCTTCAATAGTTCTTCATTGCCGGCAATTACTGCCGTAAACGCATCATATGCACGCGCTGATGGGGTATGGCTGACGCCGCTGATGAATTCCATCGTCAACTGGTTGGTTGCTTGTGCGTTCGTTTCCAAGTCGAGCCCGAAACGTTCGGCGAGTGCTGGCCATAAAGCTTGCTGCCATTTTTCCAGCTCCCCGTCAAAATCTTCGCTGGCATCGCCTTCGCCGCGACCGATGAGCTGCGTGGCGCCTGCTGCCGACAGCTGTTCATCGATGATGCTCGGCACGCGCTGATAGGTCGTTGCCCAGTTGCGGTCTCCGCAGCCGAAGACGCTGTATGTGACGCCTTCAGTGGAATCGGCCATGGCCAGCCATTCCATAAAGCGCACCGCATTGTCCGGCGGGTTTCCGTTATACGAAGCCGATACGATGACAACCGCCCCTTGTGTTGGCAGGTTGCCGGCATAGTCATCGAGCGCAGCTACTTGTGACTCAAAGCCTTTAAAACGTGCCGTTTCCGAGAGCTCCCGGGCGACGCCTTGTGCTGTCCCAAGGTTGGATCCGTAAAGCACCAATAGCGGCGTGCCGTGCGAATCGATGGCTTGCTCGGCTTCCGGCGCTTGTTCTGGCTCTTCCGCAACTGGCGCTTGGAACATCTGCACTTTTCGTCTCGGTTTCACTTTCATCGTCAATCCGTCCGGTTTGAAGGTCAAAGTTTCTTTCACTTCAAGTTGATAATCGGTATGGTCGATCAGTTCGAAATGCTGAAGCACCATGCCGAGCACGAGCACCGCTTCGTGAAGCGCAAATTGCTGGCCGATGCATGCGCGCTGTCCGTTGCCGAACGGCTTGTATGCATGATGAGGGATTTTCGAGATGTCTTCGAAGCGCTCCGGCCGGAAACTTTCTGCGTCTTGTCCCCAAACGCTTTTATCGCGGTGGAGTTCCGGAATGAGTAAAGTGAACGCTTCACCTTTTTCGACTTCATACTTGCCGGCAAGCGTCGTATCTTCTTTCGCATAGACGGAAAATGCCGGTGCGGTCGGCCACAGTCGCAGCGCTTCATTCAAAATCATGCGCACGTATTTCAATTGCTTCACTTGCTTGAATGAAGGCGTCGCATCACCAAGCACTTCGTCCACTTCAGCATAGGCTTTTTCAAGTTTTTCCGGATGCTTCAATAGGTACTGGATCGCGAATGACAATAAGCCGCTCGTCGTTTCGTGTCCGGCAATCAAGAATGTGATGATCTGGAAGCGGATGTTCTCATCATCCAAGGACTGCCCGGTTTCCGGGTCTTTCCCTTTCAGCATATGCGCCAGCAAATCATCTTCTCCCTGATCGCCTGCTTCTTTGCGCTCTGCGATCAATTCGTCGACCAAGTTAAACATATAATCGATGTCTTCCTTGAATTGCTGCTTCGAGCGCACCATCAATTTGTCCTGGATGCCAAGACGCTGCGTCTGGCTCATCGATTCATCCAAAGCACGCACCATCTTCTCGATGAACGGATGAGAATCCTCACGGTAAAAGCTATTGAAGCGGTAATTGAACCCGCACAGGCCGATCGTATCAAGCGTCAACCGCGTCATATCATCCGGCACATCGATTTCTTCGTTCGGATTGAGACGTGCCCATTTCTGCACCAATTGCGACGCGAGATCGATCATTTTCTCGTGATAGCCTTTCATCGCTTGCTGACTAAAGCTCGGCAACAGGATATTATGGGCTTTCTTCCAGTTCGGCTCTTCGGTTCCGCTCGTAAACAAACCGTCTCCTCCAAATGCGCGGACTTTCTGGAGAGCCGGCCCGATCTTTTTATCAAAGCGCGTCTCGTCACAGATCTCCGCGGCCAGTTCCGCACTTGATACAAACGTGCTG
This sequence comes from Planococcus citreus, assembly GCF_003664125.1. Classification (GTDB taxonomy): domain Bacteria; phylum Bacillota; class Bacilli; order Bacillales_A; family Planococcaceae; genus Planococcus; species Planococcus citreus. The sequence continues at coordinate 217,144 of NZ_RCCP01000003.1, read as the reverse complement.
GCACGTCCCGGAAAATGGAATTGATAGATCGGCCCAAGTTCACGCGCTTGCTTCATGAACGATTGCACCGGCTTTTCTTTATCGATCAATGGCAAATTGCCAAGCGGGCCGTAGGATTTCGGTTGTGGAAGGTTTTTCATTTCAATCATGGATTAGCACCTCTTCTATAAAATTAAAAACGGAATGAATATTCATTCCTATAAAATGAGAAAAAAACTGGCATCATCACGAATGATGACGCACAGCATCCCAGCAGCTTTCCTCGACTCCTGCCAGTAGTTCCGCCGAGGCTTCAAGTTCCCCTACGCGGATCAATTGATAGAGTTGCAAAAAGCCGCCGAAGATAATGGCGATGAGCGCCTTGGACGGAAGCTCACGGATCTGCCCTTGCTGTTTTCCTGCCTCGAAGAAATTTTCGAGGATCATCAGCAAATGGCTGAATTGCTCACGGCTTCCGGCGTCCAGAAAATAAGCGGATGTATGGGTTTTAATGAAATACAAGGCATGATCGTGCTCGTTCGTAAAACGGATCATCCCTTGGAATAAATGATGGAATTGCTCACGAATGCCCGCTTCCTCAGGATAGTCTTTTTCCAGCGTTTCCTTGAACAAGGTCACATAATGCTGGAACAAGGTGTTGACAAGCACTTCTTTATTGGCGAAATAACGGTAAATCGTCCCCGCCCCGACTTTGGCATCGGTCGCGATCATCGGGATGGTCGTGGCATCAAAGCCGCGTTCGGCGAACAAAGTGAGTGCGCTGTCGAGAATATCATCTCGTTTAGTGGTGGATGTCGGCATCTGGAAAAATTCCTCCTTTTGTTGCGGAATGAACATTCATTCTCCGACAGTTTACTCCTTCCCTCGTTGAAAATCAATGAATAACCCGAAAGTGCATGTCACCAAAATGAAACGATTTCGCTGCCTGCCCGTATAGCATAGTATCCAGTTAAAGGAGGAATCATTCATGTCGAAGTATTCCATCAAACAATTTGTCCAGCAAACGAAACAGGAAGAAAGCGCGCGCGATTTTTTCGAGCTTGAAACTGACCGCCTGCTCGAAGTGAACTTGAATGGCCAAGTATGGGCTAAAGCGGGCTCAATGATTTCCTATGAAGGCAATATCAAATTCGAGCGCGAAGGCATGCTCGAGCACGGCCTCGGGAAATTCGTCAAAAAAGCGCTCAGCGGAGAAGGCGCCCAGTTGATGAAAGCGAACGGCCAAGGCAAACTCTACGTCGCAGACAGCGGCAAGAAAATCACCATTTTAGATCTTGAAGGCGAAAGCATTTTCATCAACGGCAACGACTTGCTCGCATTTCAGAACGGGCTCGACTGGGACATCAAATTGATGCGCCGCGTCGCCGGAATGATGGCGGGCGGATTGTTCAATGTCCGACTGGAAGGCCACGGACTCGTCGCGTTCACTTCCCATTACGAGCCGCTCACTTTGCTCGTCACGCCGGATACGCCAGTGTTCACCGACCCGAACGCGACTGTTGCTTGGTCGGGCAATTTGGAACCGGATTTCGTCACCGACGTGCAGTTGAAAAGCTTTTTTGGCAGAGGCAGCGGAGAATCCGTACAGATGAAATTCTCCGGCAACGGCTTCGTCGTCGTCCAGCCGTTCGAGGAAATCTACCACGCGCCACAAGGCTAATAAACAGATTACCTAATAACTACTGCCCTGCGGCGATTAGACATTGCTCTAATCACCACGGGGCAGTTTGTTTTGTCTTAAAAGCTAATGTTCCACTGTTGTTTCAATTGCGAAAGCAAATCCTCTGGAGGATTATAAAGGAAATACGTGACACCTTCTTGATCCAGTTGAATCGTTCCGTCTTTGTAAAAGTGAATCAAATACATATGCTCGTCCGTGCGATTGGCTACCGGCATATTGTAAAGCATCATCCGGTAGCTGCCAGGCTGCTCGAGCAGATCGGCCCTTTCTTGCAGTTCCGCTTCACTCGCTTGAATCAGCTCTTCTCCATTCAACCGGTCGATCAGTTCATCGGCTTTTTCCGGCCCTTCGATGAACGTTTCTTCATAGCCTGCGGTTTTGGCCGAAGTATAAGTGCTTGAAACGAGTACCCCTTCGTATTCCCCGCGGTGTTCGATCGCGAGAGTTTCTGGGCTTTCCCCGACAGTACCACAGCCAGCCAAGGTGGCGATGACGATCAGTAAAGATGCCGTTATCGATATTGCAGCCGAAGCTTTCATGTTGACCCTCCAGTTCTTATCCTTAATCTATAGTATAGCAAATGGCAAATTTGTAAAATTAAAGATAAATAAATTCAGCGCTCAACGTATATTCCGGTAAAAATAGCTGGTTCATTCACGATAAAAGGTTACAGGGTATTGACCGGAACCTTTTATCAGAGTGTTGAAGAAGTTACAGCTATTCATTCATAAAGTGTCTACTCAATTAGTAAGAAAATATAAATATGTGTGAGAGAAAAAATTCTGCAACACTAGTGAAGTGAAAGCCGGCGACTCCTGCGGGAATAGCACGAGTCGAAGACCCTGCAGGAGCGTCAGCGACGAAGCGGCTGAGGCCGTGCCCGCGGAAAGCGTCCGGCTGGAACGAAACGTGAGAGGTTATCAAAATTTCTCCACACCATAGCAAAAGGTTCCGGCCAGCAGACCGGAACCTTTTGTCGTTCTCTATTATCATTTTTTCGGCAATACAGCTTTCGGGGACACAAGGCCTTTGTCGACGAGTTCGTCCCAGAAAGCAGACGAGATATCAGCTGTCAGTGCGGCTAAGTCTTCCTTGATGCGGTCTGGGCGTGTGGATCCGGTGACAACCGCTTTGACCGCAGGATGCGCCGTTGAAAATTGTAGCGCGGCATCTTTCAAATGCACGCCGTGGTTTTGGGCAACTTCGTTAAAACGCGCCACCCGCTCTTTGATTTCTGGCGTGATTTCTGCGTAATCGAAATGATCGCCGCCAAGCAGAGCGCCGGAGTTGAACGCCGAGCCGATGACTAGGCCGCCTTCTGTTTTCTCGGCAAGCGGCATCATGCGCTCAAGTGCGCGTTCATGTTGCAGTAAAGTATACTGCGTCGCGGACAAGCTCAAATCAGGATGTACTTCTTCAAGTTCGAGTGCGACTTCGATCGGCGTGGTCGTATTGACGCCAAGGCCCCATGCTTTGATGACGCCTTCGTCTCTTAAGCGGTCGAGCACTTTGAAAGCGCCTGTTCGAGCTTCATCGAACTTCGTGACCCATTCATCGCCAAGAAAATCCGGTGAGATATCGTGCACATAGACCATATCCAAGCGGTCTGTTTTCAAGCGTTTCAAGCTGTCTTCAATCGAACGCAGCGTGCCCGATTCCGTGTAATCGGTCTGGATTTTATTTTTGCGGCCGAATTCGAACAGCCCTTCTTTTTCCTCTTCTTCGTCCAGCACGATGCGGCCGACTTTCGAGCTCAGTAAATATTCGTCGCGGTTGTATGAAGGTAAAATCTCACCGAGCCGCAGTTCTGCAAGCCCAGCCCCGTAAAACGGCGCCGTATCAAAATAACGGATGCCTTCATTCCAAGCCGACTCGATCGTCGCCATCGCTTCGTCTTCCGGCACGTCCCGGAACATATTGCCAAGCGGCGCTGTGCCAAGGCCGAGTTTATGTTTGATTGTCACATCATTTTTCATTCGTGAACACCTCTTCTTTAATAGTTAAAACATATACCCATGTCTACCCGTTGAAAGAGCCGTTAAACGAATGAAATCCCAGTTATCGGCAGACATGACAATAGCCCGATTTCTCATGGTCAGACATGAAAAACCGGGCTATGCGCGTTACTCTCTCCTATTATTATACCTGAAAGAAAAATGTATTTGCAGACTACTTTTTCGGAAACGGCTCCCCTATACTCAGGATATCAAACTGAAAATGGGAGGCAACACGATGAATGAATCGACAGAAGTTTTGGACCTTGGCCCCTTCTTCCACGGAACGAAAGCACAACTGGCAGTCGGGGACTTGCTGGAATCTCAGAATCCTTCCAACTTCCAGGACAAGAAATCCAATTACATCTATTTCACCGCCACACTCGACGCGGCGAAATGGGGCGCGGAACTCGCCGCCACGGATTTGCCGGAACGGATCTACATTGTCGAACCGACAGGCACATTCGAAAACGACCCGAATTTGACCGACAAGCGTTTTCCCGGGAACCCGACACGCTCCTACCGCTCCAAAGAACCATTGAAGATCGTGGCGGAACTCGCTGCCTGGGAACGCCATAGCGACGAGCAGATCAAGCATATGCTCGGCTCGCTGAAGTCGCTTCGCGAACAAGGCAAAGCGGTCATTATTGATTAAGGTTCACTCTTTAGAACATCGTTATTGCTGAGTAGTGATCCACAAGAAAGTGAATGTCTTGCCACCCCTGTATCTTTCATCACTCAAAAAACCACCCAAATGACGGGTGGTTTTTGCATACATAGATTCACTTATTTAGATCCGGAATCTACCGCCGGTTTAACCCGCGAGGCGAGTTCCGGATTTTCTTTATTAGGCGCTGCGGCTGGTTTTTTTGACCAGATCGTCGCCAAAATCGGCCCAGAAATATTGTGCCAGATTGCGCCCCATACGCTTGGCAGCGCAGCGAGCGGGCTGAAGTGGGCGGTGGCCAAAGCAACACCGAGTCCTGAGTTCTGCATGCCGACTTCGAGTGAAATCGCGCGGCGGTCTGTTTCGCTGAGGCCCATAAGCATCGCAATCACATAACCGAGCATCAAGCCGAATCCATTATGCAAGAATACCGCAAGGAAGACGATGAAGCCCGAGCTGATGACGTTTTGCGCATTGGCGGCAGTGACGGCCGAAACGATGATGAGGATCGCTGCCACCGAAATGAGCGGCACGACCGAGATGCTTTTCGCGACCGCTGCCGGGAATAGGCGCTGGACGAGAATCCCGAGTGCGATCGGCAGGATGATTACCTGGATGATGGACATGAACATCGACATCGGATCGACCGGCAGCCATTGCCCCGCGAGCAACAACAAGAGCAGCGGCGTCATGATCGGCGCCATTAAAGTCGACAAGGACGTCATCGCGACCGACAAAGCCAAATTTCCTTTTGCCAAATACACCATGACGTTCGACGCCGTCCCGCCCGGCACACAGCCGAGAAGCACGAGGCCTGCCGCAAGTTCAGGCGGCAGATTCAACACATAGGCAATGGCAAAGGCCGCGAGCGGCATGACGAGAAACTGCGCGGCCACGCCGACAAATACCGGCAGCGGGCTTTTGGCAATGATCTTAAAATCCACCGGTTTGAGCGTTAAGCCCATCCCGAACATGACGACGCCGAGCAGGATCGTGATATAGGCGCCGAACCCGACAAACGCTTCAGGCAGGAAAAACGCCAGCAAGGCAGCCAAGATGACCCACACAGCAAAATATTTTCCAGCGATGGCACTCAATGATTGCAATACTTTCATTTAATCGTCTCCTTTGTCTCCACTTTAATGTTTTTGCCGGGATTCAATAGATTGTTCGGGTCCAGCGCCCGTTTGATTTTCTCCATGACGTCAAGCGCCGCTCCGTGTTCTTGCTGTTGGTATTTCTGTTTGCCGAGCCCGACGCCGTGTTCGCCTGTACAAGTCCCGCCGCGTTCGAGCGCGTACTCGACGATGCGCCCGTTAAACTCCTGCGCACGCGCCACTTCTTCAGGGTCTTCCATATTCATCATGATGAGCGCATGGAAATTGCCGTCGCCGACATGGCCGACGATGCCGCCCGGAAGCCCGAGCGCCTGCAGGTTTTCCCGTGCATGGCCGACTGCGCCTGCAAGTTCTGAAATCGGCAGGCAAACATCCGTGACCATCATTTTTTTACCGGGAAAGCCGTGGATATAGGCATAGGCCAAGGTATGGCGTGCTTCCCATAATTGATTGCGCGCCGCCGTATCGGTCTCAAAAGCGATTTCTTCGCACGCATGCCCCTGGACGATTTCTTCCATAAACTCTACGTCTTGCTTGAGCCCTGCTTCATTGCCATGGAACTCCAGGAACAAAGTCGGCTGTTCAGGGTATGCCGTTTCACTGTATTTGTTCGCCTGCTTCATTGATTGTTCATCGACCAATTCGACGCGAGCAATCGGAATGCCCGCTTGCAAGATCGAGACGACCGCTTCGACCGCATCTTTCACGCTCGGAAATGAAGCGCGAGCCGCCGTAACGAATTCTGGAATGCCGTACACTTTCAAGGTCATTTCCGTAAAGCAGCCAAGCGTCCCTTCAGAGCCGACGAATAGGCCGTTTAAATGAAGCCCGGAAGATGATTTCGCGGCTTTATTGCCGGTATGGATAATGGTGCCATCCGCCATGACCACTTCAAGATCGCGCACCTGGTCACGCATGACGCCGTATTTAACGGAAGTCGTGCCGCTCGCATTGGTCGCCGCCATGCCGCCGAGCGTCGCGTCCGCTCCAGGGTCGACGGTAAAAAACAATCCGTGTTTCTTCAATTCCTTATTCAATTGCGTCCTCGTGACACCCGGCTGGACCGTGACGAGGAAATCTTCCGCATCGACATGCAGCACTTTATTCATCAAGGAAAAGTCGACGGTAATGCCGCCCTGTTCCGGGATGACATGGCCTTCAAGGCTCGATCCGAGGCCGAACGGGACGACCGGAATCGCGTATTGCTGGGACAGCTTCATGATTTTCGATACTTGCTCCGCCGTTTCCGGAAATACGACGATGTCCGGCAATTGCATGGCATGATAGGATTCATCCCTGCCGTGCAGCTCCTTGATCGTCTCGTTGACGCTGATTTGTTCGCTTGTAAGAAACTCCGCCAAATTGTGCAGGATTTTCTCCTGATGAGGAATTGCCATTTCATTTCGCTCCTTTGTGGTTATTCACACTATTTAAATTTAATTTCAAAATTATAATAGGGAAAAGCTTATTGAATCGTTCCAGGCGGACGCTTTCCGCGGGCATGGCTTGAGCCTCCTCGGTCGCTACGCTTCCTGCGGGGTCTCAAGACTCATGCTATTCCCGCAGGAGTCACCGCCTTCCACTCTTAATAAATACTAATTATTAGATATGGAGGAAAACAGCGCAGACTCCTTGGGGAATAGCGAAGTGCTGAAATCCATTCGGGCGTCTAGCCCGAATTAGTTCAGCGCGAGCCCCCAGGAAAGCTAGCTGTTTTGTGGAATATCGATTGCGATGCCCTACCAAAAGTCTTACAACAGCATGCATACACACCGATACATCTTCATACCTCCGAAAATTGGTCCTACCAATTAAACCAATTATACATAATAATCTGAAAAGTACAATGTGTATTTTCAGACATTTTGCATTTCTTTCGGTATGATGAAAAGAGAACGCAAAAAACAAGTCAGCAGGGAGAGAGTTCCGTGTTATTGAATCCGAAAAAACGCACCTATGAATTAGTCGTCGAACAGATCCAAACGCTGTGCTTGGAGAACAATGTGCCCCCTGGCGGCCGTCTTCCCTCCGAGCGGGATTTGGCGAGTTTGTTCGGCGTCAGCCGCAATTCCGTCCGCGAAGCGTTGAAAGGCCTGGAAAGCAAAGGCTTTCTCGAAATCCGCCAAGGCGGCGGCAGTTTTCTCTCTGAGACGAAGCACGATATGCTCGGCAATGAGCTCGGCACGCGCATCGATGCGGCGGAGATCCAGTACATTGACGATATGCTTGAGCTCAGGCGTGCGTTCGAAGTCGAAGCCGCCTCGCTTGCAGCGCAGCGGGCGACGCCAGAGAACTTGTTGGCGATCCGCGAAGTGCTCGGGCAAATGGCATCAGCGGCACACGATCCCGAACTCGGCGTCCAGGCTGACGTAGATTTCCACCTGCAAGTCGCAAACGCTACCAAAAACCGATTATTGATCGACTTGATGGAAACTCTTGCCAAGCGGCTGGAGGAAAATATCCGTGCTACAAGGCGCCACCGCTTCACCGACGCTGAACGCCACCAGGATACGTACAATGAACATGAAGAAATCTATTTGGCAATCGAGAGCGGTAACGCCGAGCTGGCCAAGCAATTGATGAGCGAGCACATCTCTCGCATCCGCTCGGAATTAGATCGCTCCACATAAAAAAGGGCAGTCCTGAAATTACTTCATTTCAGGACTGCCCTTTTCGATTTATATAATTAGCCGTTTCTTACTTGATCAATTCCTTGCCCCCAGAATCGCCGGCCGCTTCAATACCTGTTTCTTCCTTTACGAAGAAGAACGATTTGAACACCATTGCCACGATTGACCGCGAGCGCAATGGATTTTCACTTCCAGAATAACTGGAGGCTATGCGCTGCGCGCGAAACTTTATTGATGCGTCTTCATACTCTCAAGCGCCGCGCCGAGAACGAGGCCCACCCCTGTCCCTACTCCTGCCCACATAATATTCCCTGTTAAGATCAATGCCAAAGCTGCACCGATTGCCGTGCCCATCACCAGCCCCAGACCGGTAAAAGGCATCTGGGAATAATCAAGCTTCTGGTTTGTCTCCATTTTCGCTACACTCCTTCAAAAATCGACTGTCACTCCCGATAAGAAAAGCAAGCTGAAAACCACCCACTTGTCTTTGGGACCTGCTTCTTTCGATTATTCGGTTTCACTAATGTCTTTCAAGTTTTGCAAGGTCTGTTCAACCGAGTTGTACATGAGCTTCTTGATGTAAATCGTGTTGGCCAATTTCCCGAATATGCTTCCGGGGAGTTCATAGTCCATCTCGAATTGAATCTCGGTGCCGCCGTCTTTCGGGATATAGCGCCAGGTTTGGGTCCCGTCAAACGCGCCGCTAATGAGGCATCGCCACACGTATCCATCTTTTACAGCCGCATTTTCCACAACCAATACATGCAAAGCCAGGCTTCTTCCGAAAAAATAATACCTCAAATTCATGCTCGTGCCTTTCTTTCCCGTGCCGATCAAATCTTCCGCTTCGGACAATCCGGCATACCATTGGTACCAGAGCAGCGGATTGGTCGCAAAGTGATGAACTTCCTTTACCCGCCGGTCGATGAAAACCGTGTTCCTTACTCTCCACATGCCGTCACCCTCCCTTGCCCAAACATTTCCGGTCTTGCCGGCTAGCGGTGGAACGTTTTCTACGCCCTTCCTATAGTTATTAATATAGCATGTTTTCGATTAAATAAACTGACTTTTCTGATATTTATAGTAAAATGTCGTTAAAGGAATTTGCAGAGCGGCCAACTATCATTGCTTCTTCACATATAAGCCCCTGCGCCTTAATTTCAAAATGACAAATGCGGTAATCGCCCCGCCGATCAATCCCATAATCATGTCGATCATCGTATCGTCGGGATCCCTGCCCTGCGCCGTAAAGCTGAATAATTTATCGCCGGCAAATTCGAGCAGCTCCCATACGGCTGCCGCTGCCAATGAAAACGAAATCATATACAAGGCAACGAACGAATCCGGCAACTCGGACGCTCCCCCATTTCGCAGCAAGCGCCTTAAAATGATCCAACTTGCATAGCCAATCCAAATGCCGGAGAAGATATGGAGAAAATCATCGAAATGGTTGATCCGGTAGCCACCCCCGAACGTGCCGATGACGACCGAAAAAAAGATGAAAAAATAGACAATGCTCGCAAAAATGGCCGGCAAAGGATACCCGAAACGCCTCTGGACGAGTGCCAATCCAATCATCACAAGGACGGTGAGTGCGCCCATGAACATTTTCGTGCCGTTGCTTTGTGTGTACATATAATAGATGCCCGCAATCAGTGAGGCTTGGACCGACCACCAAACGACCCGTTCCACGGCAATCGCCCGCCTATTTTGCATGGATTCCATTATGACCACCCTTTCTATTCCCAGATCTGGCTCTTGTTCTATATATTCAACGCTTATGGAAAAACGCCTGTCAGTGTAAAGCCTGTTTCCTATTCTTTTCATGAAAGGAGAAAAAGCAGATGAAAACTTTTTGGAGGCTCGTCCTTATCCTCGCCAGCTTGACCTTGCTCGGAATTGTCATTGCCGTCTATATCCTTGGGCAAGCCGATCCGGCACAGCAGGAAGTGCTCGATGAACAAAGCTTCACCGAGGAGATCGAGAACATGGAAATCACGGTTGAAAATTCCCGTGTGGAAATTATGCCAAGCGATGACGCAAGATCCCGTATCGTGCTGTTGGGCAATGACGACGACTTCACCTTAAATACCGATTCTGCAGGCGGGCGCCTTGCAATCGAAATCGAAGACCGCTCCCCGTTCTTCAATTTCGACTTCAACCGCTCCTATACACTGCAAGTTTATGTGCCAGCAAGCGGACTCGATTCCCTGTCGGCTGAGAGCAATAACGGAAGCATCGAGGCGAATGATATCAGGGCCGCGGAGTTCACGCTTGAAGCAGACAACGGGCGCATCGTTTTGGAGGCAGTTGACAGCGAGACGGTCGATGTCGAAACGGATAACGGCCGCATTGAATTGAACGACATGGAAGCCGACATCAGCGTCCGCTCATCGAATGGCCGCATCATGTTCAGCGAAGTGGCAGGCGAACTGGAAGCCCAGGCAAATAACGGCCGCATCGAATTGGAAACGGACACGCTTGATTTCCCTGTCGATTTCGATACGGATAATGGGCGCATCGAAATCCGGACCGAAACCGAACCGGCAAACGCCCGCATCGAAGCGCGCATCGATAATGGCAGCATTGGTATATACGGTCGTGAAAATGAAGAGACCGTGTTCGGCAGCGGCGACGTATTGATCCGTCTAGTTTCGAATAATGGAAGCATTACTGTTGAATGAAGGGAATGAGTTAATATGTCTTTGAAACCAACAGCTCTGCGCTTGGCAGATACGAGGGAACTAAGCTATATCGAGCGCGGCGATCCACACGGCACTCCTCTCATTTTCCTACACGGGCTGGCCGATTCCTGCCACACTTTCGATTTGCTGTTCGCTTGCTTTCCTGAACATCTGCGCACCCTTTCCTTCACACAGCGTGGGCACGATGGCATCGATCTGCCGGAACTGACGTATCGAACAGAAGATTTTGAAGCGGATTTGCTGCAGTTCATGGATGCCAAAGCTATTGGGAAAGCCTTTATCGTGGGTGCATCCAGCGGGGGATTTGCCGCCAGGAGTTTTGCCGCGAAATATCCGGAGCGGACGCTCGGGCTCATCTTAATCGGCTCCTCTTCCGAACTCGGCAACCAGCCAGAAGTCGTCGCCATTTATGAATCCACTTTGTCACGCTTAACGGATCCCGTCAGCCCCGAGTTTATCCGAGGATTCACCGGTGGACTTTTAAATAAACCGGTTCCTGCCGATTTCTTGGAGAAGATGTTCAGCGAGATCCAAAAAGTTCGGGCACGTGTATGGAAAGAAACGAGTAATACTGCATTGAATGAAAAATTCCCTGGTCTCCTTCATCAAGTGACGGCTCCAGCGCTTATTATTTCCGGAAAAGAAGATGCCCTCGCTTCACCAGAAGATCAGCAAAAGCTGGCTGCTGCCATCGCTAACTCCCAGCTGTGCATCCTCCCGCAGCTCGGGCACATGCTCTACTGGGAAAGCCCAACAGAAGTCGCAAAGGCCATCATACGGTTTGTCGATAAAGTAGAAAAAAGCTTCTAGCTGGCCAAACCATTTCACCGGAAAATTGCTTGGACCGAAAGAACGGCCTTCCATATTTCTTTAGAGAAGGAAGGAATATGAAAAATAGGCGAGTAAAAGCCATCCGCCTCAGGGTATAGATAAAAAAGGAGGCATTTCAATGGACTTGCATGACAAAGACAAAACACAATTATTCAGCCCTGAATTCACCCGAAACCCTTATCCCGCTTACGAGCGGCTGCGCGAAGAAGACCCTGTTCACCAGGTGCGTTTTCCGGATGGCCAGCTCGGTTGGCTCGTGACGCGCTATGCGGATGCGGAAGCCGTATTGAAAGACCCACGCTTTATCAAAGACTTTTCGAAGCTGTTCGGCGGCAGCATGGACGAGATGAGCGTGTTCACCCAAAACATGCTATTTTCCGACCCACCTGACCATAAAAGGCTGCGCGGGCTCGCACAAAAAGCGTTCACGCCGAAAATGATCGAAAGCATGAAACCGCGCATCCAGGAAATCACCGACGAATTGCTTGAGGGATTCGAAGGCAAATCGAGCGTCAACTTAATTGACGAATTCGCCTTCCCGCTCCCCATCATCGTCATTTGCGAAATCTTGGGCGTCCCATCACAGGACCGCGATAAATTCCGGACATGGTCGAACTCGCTCATCGAAGGCACGAGCGGCGAAGCAGGCGTTAGCGTTTATGAGCATATGAATGAATTTGTCCGCTATCTCGGCGAATGGTTCCAAAAAGTGCGCCAACAACCGGGAGACGACTTGATCAGCCGATTGATCGAAGCGGAGGAATCGGGCGACCGGCTGACGGAAAAAGAGCTGTACGGACTGGTTTCCTTGCTGATCATCGCAGGACACGAAACGACCGTGAACTTGATCGGCAACACCGTACTCACGCTATTGAAACATCCCGAACAACAGCACGAATTATGCGTACAGCCTGAACTCATCGGCCCAGCCATCGAAGAATCGCTGCGCTTGAATGGACCGGTCGAATTCAGCACCTCCAGATGGGCCGCAGAAGACATGGAATTTGGCGGAAAAACTATCCACCGGGGCGATTTGGTCATCGTCGCTTTGAACGCTGCGAACCATGACCCCGAGCAGTTCGATAACCCGGAACTGTTCGATATCCACCGCGAGAAAAGTGCGCATTTGGCGTTTGGCAAAGGCATCCATTTCTGCCTTGGCGCCCCGCTCGCACGGCTGGAAGGCCATACCGCAATCGACGGCCTATTGAAACGCTTCCCCGGCATGGCGCTCGCTGTCCCGGAAAACGAACTCGAATGGCGTCCGGGCATGATTGTCCGCGGCGTCCGTGAACTTCCGGTGACACTCGAAAAATGAATATGCAAAAAGGCGATGCCATTGACTTGTTAAAGTCATTGGCATCGCCTTTTGAATTGTAAACAGCCTAAGCCGTGAGAACGGAAAAACCGTCTCAGGACTGTAGATTTTTAGTTGTTTTCATTATCGCGCTTGACGATCTTATCACTCACTTGCTGGCCGCTCAAGGTCACCATTGGCATGCCGCCGCCCGGGTTGACGGTACCGCCGACAAAATACAGATTGTCATACAGTTCGCTTTGCTTCTTGTGCTTGAAGCCGCCGTTTTTGTTCTTGTCGGAAACCGTGCCGTAGATCGCGCCGCGGTCCGAACCGTAGATGCGCTCGATATCATGCGGCGTCCAAACATCGCGTACGACGATATTATCGCGCAAGCCGGCGAGCCCCATGCGTTCGAGCTTATCGATGACACGCTCTTCGAATTCCTTGTACTGCTCCGGTGTGAACGGGTTATCCTGGATATACGGGATATGCGGCAGGATTTTGATATTCTCATGCCCTTCTGGCGCCTGCGTCGGGTCGGTCTTATTGACGTTGACGAGATAGATTGTCGGTTCGTCCGGCAGCTCGTGGCGTTCGAACACCTTGTCCATCTGCTCTTTTAAATTGTCCGAGAAGAAGAAATTATGGTGGTTCAGCTGTGGATAGCTCTTCTTGACGCCGAGATGCAAGACGAGCCCCGAACTTGCCGGTTCGTATTTCTTCTCCAGTTTATCGACAAACTCATGCTCCGCTTTGACCATTTTTTGATAGAACGGAATGACTTCCATATTCGATACGTAATAATCAGCGGTTTGGAAGCTGCCGTCTTCGAGTTCAATGCCGGTGATTTTGCCTTCCGCACTTGTTAAGGCACGGATCACGCCCATGCCCGTATGGATCTGGACGCCTATTTCCCGCGCCAATTTTTCCATTCCGCCTGCCAAATTGTGCATGCCGCCCGGCACATACCAGCAGCCTTGCGCGTGTTGCATATAAATCATCATATTGAGCACGGCGGGTGCGCTGTACGGCGAAGACCCTACGTATTTTACGTAATAAGACAGCATGTCGCGCAAATGCGGATTCGTGATGCGTTTTGAAATCGCGCTGTACATCGTTGAAGTCAAATCAAATCCGGTTAAAGTTGCAAGGATGCCGTTTTGTGCGACTGCCTCTTTTGGCGATTCGAACCCTTCTTTCAAATAGCTTCGCTCGGTCGTTTCGTAAATCTTTTTCGCGTACTTCAGCAATGCGTAATATTCTTTCATATCTTTTTTAGACAAAGCCGGGTTCGCCCGTTCCATCAAACGAAGGTCATGGTACAAGTCGATCACCGTGCCGTCCGGGAAAAACGAGCGCCACTCACGCTCTAAGCGCTGCATCGGCACATAATCTGTCATGTTTTTGCCGCTGCCTTGGAACAGGCGGTCAAAGATATGCGGCATCGTCAAAATCGACGGGCCCAAATCAAACCCAAACCCGTCCCGCTCCAAGCGGTTCACTTTCCCGCCGATATGCTCGTTCTTTTCATATAACGAAACCTCATAGCCTTTTTGCTGCAATGAAATCGCCGCCGACAAGCCCCCAAGGCCGCCCCCGATTACGATTACGGATTTTTTCGCTTTCCCCATATATGTACCGCCCCTTTTTCATTGAAATATGTACTCTTCGTTTTGCCTGAAATCGCTTTTAGGGAGATTCTTCAGCATCATGCCATTGTCCTTGTTATTCCCTTCATAATAAGCTTAAAAACGCTTATTGTATAGTTTTTGTATAATCCTAGATGAACCGTTCATTCCAGAAGTAAACAGGATATCGAACGGGAAAAGTGGAATGGTATAAATACAGGCAATTCAAAAGACAGGAGTTGATCGCTATGGGTGGATTTCTGCCCCATATATACGACACGGCCATGAAACCGTTGGAGAAAACCCGTTTTGAGAAGATACGTAAAAATCTCGTCCAGCAAGCAACTGGGCGTGTGCTCGAAATCGGCTTCGGTACAGGAGCGAACTTCCGCTATTACCAACATGCCGAACGGGTCGACGCCATCGAACCGAATCCGGAGATGAGCAAACAGGCAGAAAAGCGCATCCGAAAATCAAAGACACCGATCCATACGTACGAAGCGGTGGCAGAAGAACTTCCTTTCGCCGATAACAGCTTCGACACCGTCGTCGCGACTTTGGTGTTCTGTACGATCCCGGACCCTGTCAGAGCGCTCGAAGAAATCTACCGCGTCAGCAAACCCGGAGCCCGGATCTTCATGTTCGAGCATGTCAAAATGGACCAACCGCTCATGGGCAAGACGCAGGAATCCTTGACACCCATCTGGAAAAAGCTATGCGACGGCTGCCATTTGAATCGCGATACGCTCGATTTGGTGAACCGTTCTCCATTCGAAGTCATGAAGGTGGACTCCTATTACGGCGGGCTGTTTTTGACCATTGAAAGCCGGAAACCGTGGTGAATTGTAGCTGTCCCTGTGCACGGCACAATTATGACTATTTATGCGAAAGCATGAAAATGCACAAAAAAATCCAAAGATGCATATTCTACGGTATTCGCCATTCATTCACCCTGTATATAGGTTTTCCTGAATTGTGTGGTACACAGGGACAAAAAAATAATTCCCAATTCCCTTGCAATTATCCGAAGATTGCTTTAATGTGAACCACATCAACCAGCAATTAACTTAATAATCGATTTCTTATCAAGAGAGACGGAGGGATTTGGCCCTATGAAGTCTCAGCAACCGCCCTGATTCAGGACAAGGTGCTAATTCCAATAGGCGTAAGCCTAGAAGATAAGAAGAATGTATTTTCCATAAACGGGGCTTTCTTCTTTTCGAAGAAAGTCCCGTTTTTTATTTCCACCACCCACACTAAAAACAGAAAGAAGGAATTTCACATGACCCACTCAACGATTCAAACAAACCCAAAACTAACAACCGCTCCATTCAAGGCGGATCACGTCGGAAGCCTCCTGCGCCCCGACAGCATTCACGAAGCACGCAAACAGTTTAAAGAAGGCACCATCACATCAGAACAACTGCGGGAAATCGAGACGACGGAAATCAAGCGTATCGTCGACAAGCAAATCGAAGTCGGCCTCAAAGCAGTGACGGACGGAGAATTTCGCCGCACATTCTGGCACACTGATTTCATGGCGCATATTAACGGCTTTGAAGGCTACACACCGGAAAAAGGCTATCAGTTCAAAAACGTCGAAACCGAAGCTTACGACGTCCGCAACATCGGCAAGATTTCATTCAATGAAAACCACCCATTCATCAGGGATTTCATCGAATTCAAGGAAATCGTCGATGGCCGAGCGGTGCCGAAATTAACGATTCCAAGCCCGAACCAATTTTTCAATCAAGGCATTCGCGATGAAGCCATCTATCCGGATCTGGAAGATTACGCGAAAGACGTCATCCAAGCTTACCGCGACGCTTTCCAGGCGTTTTATGACGCCGGCGCGCGCTATATCCAAATCGACGATGTCTATATCGCTGGCTTATCATCGCCGGACATCCCGTTCAACGACGGCAAATACAATCGCGAGTATTTAATCGACTTGGCGCTTCGCGTTGCAAACGGCGTGCTGGAAGGCAAGCCGGAAGACCTCGCCGTGACGACTCACCTGTGCCGCGGCAATTATCAATCCGACTGGGCATTTGAAGGCAGCTATGCATTGATCGCGCCTACCTTGTTCGCCAAAGAAAAAGTCGATGGCTTCTTCCTTGAATACGACGACGACCGCTCCGGCAGCTTCCAGCCACTTGAGCACATTCCAAACGGTGGGCCAAGAGTCGTGCTCGGCGTCTTCACATCGAAAAATGGGGAACTTGAAGACAAACAAGCAATCAAAGCACGCGTCGCAGAAGCCGCTAAACACGTGCCGCTCGAGCAGCTATGCATCAGCCCTCAATGCGGATTCGCTTCGACCCATCACGGCAATATCCTCACCGAAGATCAGCAATGGGACAAACTGCGCTACATCGTGGAAGTTTCTGAAGAGATTTTCGGAGAATGAATGAGAAAAGGCAAGCGCGGAGTTCGCGCTTGCCTTTTTGTTCGGAATAATTTTGTGGTGCACAGGGACGTTTTCATACCCTAAGCCACTCACACCGCGGTTTCGGCTGGCCGAATTGTGTCGCGCACAGGGACAGCACTACTACACAAACCGATACACCGTCCGCGACTCAAACGCTTCCTCTGCTTTCAATATCGCAGAAGGAAAATGCGGATGATGGATGGAATCTGGCATGCCTTGTGTTTCGAGGCATAGCCCGAGCTGATTTTGAGCCGCCACGCCTTTGAATGAATACGGGCCGCCGATATGGTTGGCGGTATACAAGACGACTGCCGGCTCTGTTGTTTCAACCTGCAAACTGCGCCCGCTTTCCTCGTCTTTAAGCTTGATCACCGGCTTAGCTTCTTTATCCAATAGGAATGGATGGTCATAGCCGCCGCCGACGAGTTCGATTTGCGGATGCTGCGAGTCTGTCCCTTCGCGGATGGTTCTGCGTTTGCGGAAATCAAATAGTGGATCTTCCTCTACCGGCACCAACTTACCCGTCGGCAACATGTCTTCGTTTAACTCCGCGTAGTGGCCGCTTGGGATGGTCAGTTGATGATCCACAATCGTCCGCTTGAAATCGCCGCTCAAATTGAAGTAGGAATGGTTGGTGACATTCAGCAAGGTCGTCTTATCGGATACAGCGGAATAGGAAACCGCCAATTGATTTTCATCGCTCTTCACGATGTAGCGGACCGTCATCGTTAGATTTCCAGGAAACCCTTCTTCTCCGTCTGGGCTGAAATGGGTAAATTCTACGATCGACTCGTTTTCGGTTTCAATCATTTTCGTTTTCCAGACGGCTGCGTGAAAGCCGCCAGGACCGCCGTGCAAATGCTGGCCATCGGAATTTTTGGCGAGCTGGTAATTCGTTCCCTCTATTGTAAAAGCGCCTTCTTGGATACGGCCGGCAAAACGCCCGACGACGGCACCGAAATAATGCGGATTGCTTCCGTACTCTTCCCATGTATCGAAGCCGAGTACAACATTCTCCAGCAAGCCGTCTCGGTCTGGCGCCAGGATTTCCGTGATGATGCAGCCGTAGTCGAGACACGAGAGTTGAAAACCCTTGTCGTTCGTCAGTGTATAGCGCGTGATATCTTGGCCATTGATTTGGCCGAATATTTTTTTAGTAATTGCCATCTTGTTGATCACCCTTCCAATGTTTATATCCCCATACACAATCACTCGCTTTACGTCAGTTCAAAAACGTCCACCAACAACAGCGTCACTGCCCCGATTAACGTGGCGTCGTCGCCAAGCTTGGTAATTTCCACTTGCGTCCGGCTTGCCGATTGCGTCAATGCAGACGCCCGAATCGTTTCACGGATCGCCGGCAGGATGAATTGCTGCGCTTTGGAAACGCCGCCGCCGAGAACGATTTTTTCTGGATTGATGATATGGATCAGATTGGTCAACCCAACGCCCATCGCTCTTCCCGCTTGTGTCAGTACCTCGATGCATGCTTCATTGCCGCCCAGCGCTTGCTCGAAAACTTGTTCCGCACTCAGTGATTGCGCTGTTTTCTCGCTGATGTTCCGCGTGATTGCCGGTCCCGCGACAAAGGTCTGCAGGCAACCGCGGTTGCCGCATTCACACACCTGACCGTTCAGGTCGATTGTCATATGGCCGATCTCCCCGGCGATATCGGAGGAGCCATGATATAGCTTTCCTCCGATGATCATCCCTGCGCCCACGCCACGGCCGATATTGACCGCAAGCATGCTCTCGAGTTCACCATGATCGCCGAACCAAAACTCCCCAAGCGCCATGGCGCGTGCATCATTTTCCACTTTTACTTCCAAACCGAACGTATTCTCAAGCTCTTCTTTGATCGGGATATCGGCAAGCCCTAAATTCGGTGCCACCAAAGATACCCCTGTCTCGACATCCACCACCCCATGCATCGCAACTCCGATGCCGACGACGTCTTTCCCTGTCGTTTTCAAAAGGCAGTCTTGGATGCAGCGTTTCAAGGCGTCGAGAAACTTTTCATTATCGGTCGGCAATTCCAATTGGGTTTCGGATCTTTCAAGCACTTTTCCAGAGAGGTCCGCCACGATGCATTCGATCGAATCCGGTCCGGCATCCACTCCGAGAATGCAAAAAGCGCCGTGATTGATGACCAGCATCGTCGGCTTGCGGCCGCCTTGCGATTGTCCGACATCGCTTTCTTCGACAATGTTTTGGTCGATCAGTTCTTTTACATTGCTGCTCACTGTCGGGCGAGTCAAGTTGGTCTCGCGCGCAATCTGCGCCCTGGAGATTGGCCCTTGCGTTCTGATTTTATTGAGGATGATCGATTTGTTCATCGATTTCATCCATTGAAAGCTGCCTTGGCGCATGCTAATTCCTCCGTTTTTAAAGTTTTCAGTTTCTTTATTGAATAGTTTAACAAAATACCATATACTTATGTTAATTAAATTAATTTACAAAGTATTGGAGGGACATGATGACACAGCCAGATTTGCTGCAAAACTACCAGGATATCTTTCAGACCACTGACACACCGCGTTCTTTCTTCGCACCCGGCCGCATCAATTTGATCGGTGAACATACCGATTACAACGGCGGCCATGTATTTCCTGCCGCGATCTCACTTGGCACTTACGCCATCGCGAGAAAACGCTCTGACCAAACATTACGTTTTTATTCGATGAATTTCCCGGATGCCGGCATCATCGAGTGCACACTTGGCGATTTGTCTTTCAACCCGGATCACGACTGGGCGAACTTTCCGAAAGGCATGATCCATACATTTATCGAAAACGGTTTTTCGATTCCTTCGGGCATGGATATCTTATTTTACGGAGATATTCCAAACGGCGCCGGCCTCTCCTCTTCCGCTTCTATTGAAATGGCGACAGGCGTTGTGCTTGAAGAGCTATTCGATTTGGAGATTGAGCGCCTGCAGATGATCCGCCTGGGGCAGAAAGTTGAAAACGATTACCTCGGCGTCAACAGCGGCATCATGGACCAGTTCGCCATCGGCAAAGGCAAAAAAGACCACGCGATGCTGCTGGATTGCCAAACACTGAAATTCAGTTACGCACCGGTCGAATTGAACGGCTACGAGATCGTCATCATCAATTCCAATAAACAACGGACGCTTGCTGCATCCAAATACAACGAACGCCGCAGCGAATGCGAACAGGCTTTGATGGATTTGCGGATAGAATTGCCGATCGATAGCCTCGGCGAATTGACCGGCGAACAATTCGAGCAGCACAAGCATTTGATCGCAAACGACATCAACCGAAAACGCGCCAAGCACGCTGTCTACGAAAATGAACGGACCGTGCGTGCGCTCAGCGAACTGGAACAAGGACATATCGAAGCGTTCGGAAACTTGATGAATGCCTCCCATGTCTCGCTTCGTGATGATTACGAAGTTACGGGCGCGGAACTCGATAAAATCGCGGAAACGGCATGGGGCCATCCCGGTGTCATCGGCGCACGGATGACCGGGGCTGGATTCGGCGGCTGTGCGATCGCGATCGTCGAGCAAGCACAGATCGATAATTTCAAAAAAACACTGACAGCAGTCTATAGCAAAGATTTCGGCTATCCCCCATCGTTTTACGAAACGAAAATCTCTGACGGGGCAAAAGAGCTAGTAGAGGAGTGGCAATTATGAGTGTATTGGTATTAGGCGGAGCGGGCTATATCGGTTCTCACGCAGTTTATCAATTGATCGACCAAGGCATGCAGGTCGTGGTCGTCGACAATTTGGAAAATGGACACCGGCAAGCGGTCCACCCGGAAGCGGTTTTTTACGAAGGCGATATCCGGGACGCAGACTTCCTGGATACAGTATTCGAAAATGAATCGATCGTCGAAGTTCTTCATTTTGCCGCCAATTCACTGGTCGGTGAATCAATGGAAAATCCGTTAAAGTACTTTGACAATAACGTCTACGGCACCCAGGTCCTGTTGCAGGCCATGACAAAACACGGTGTGAAGAACATCGTCTTTTCTTCGACAGCCGCCACTTACGGCGAGCCAGAAGCCGTACCGATCACCGAAACGATGCCGACGCATCCGACTAACACTTACGGCGAAACCAAACTGACGATGGAAAAAATGATGAAATGGATGTCTGTGGCACATGAATTGAAATTCGTCTCCTTGCGCTATTTCAATGTAGCGGGCGCACGGGCGACAGGCGAAATCGGAGAAGATCACCGCCCCGAATCCCATCTCGTACCGATCATTTTGCAGGCAGCCCTTGGACAACGTGAGGAAATCACCGTTTTCGGCGACGATTACGACACGCCGGACGGCACGTGCATCCGCGACTACGTCCATATCGAAGACCTCGTCAACGCCCACCTGTTGGCACTCGACTACTTACGGAACGGCGGAGAAAACGACGTCTTCAACCTCGGCAGCAGTCAAGGCTTCTCGGTCAATGAAATGATTTCCGCTGCGCGCTCTGTCACCGGCAAAGACATCCCTGTCAAAATCGGGCCGCGCCGGGCAGGCGACCCAAGCGTTCTTGTCGCCAGTACAGAAAAAGCGACACGCATTCTCGGCTGGCATCCAAGCCATACTTCGGTGACGAAAATCATTGAAGATGCCTGGAACTGGCATTCCGCTCATCCTGCCGGCTACGGAGAAGAGGTTAAGCTATGATTCACCAAACGCTTGCCGGACTCATCCATAAAGCCTTGGCAACTGGTTTGATCGAAGCTGACGATATCGATTACGCCCGCAACCAGGTCATGCACTTGCTTGAACTGGACGCCTTCCCGGAAGGCGCTGTCGAACCAATAGACGACAGCATCCCCAATTTATTGGAAGAGCTCATCGACTACGCAGTTGAAAACGGCATTATCCAAAACCTCTTGGATGACAAGGAAATGCTGTCGGCGAATATCATGAACTGTTTCGTCGCCAGGCCTTCCGCCATCAATGCCGCGTTCAACGACAAATACGCGGAATCGCCAATCGCTGCGACCGATTATTTTTACGAACTGAGCCAAAACAGCAATTACATCCAAATGAATCGGATCCGAAAGAACATTTCCTATAAACACAACAGCCCTTATGGTGAGATGGACATCACGATCAACTTGTCTAAACCGGAAAAAGACCCGGAACAGATCAAACGCGAACGTGAAATGAAGCAAACGCTCAGCTACCCGAAATGTTTATTGTGCAAGGAAAACGAAGGCTACGTGGGGCGGATCGGTTATCCGGCACGCGCCAACCATCGCGTCGTCAAGATTCCGCTCACCGGGGAAAATTGGTATTTCCAATACTCGCCTTACGTCTATTATAATGAACACAGCATCCTGCTTTCCGAAGAGCACCGCGACATGAAAATCGACCGCGGAGGCTTTGAACGATTGTTGAAGTTTACTGAACAGTTCCCTCATTATTTCGTCGGTTCGAACGCCGATTTGCCGATTGTCGGCGGATCTATCCTAAGCCACGACCATTACCAGGCTGGCCGTTATGAATTCGCGATGACGCGCGCTGAAGATGCGTTTTCGTTCCACTTGGATTCATTCCCGGATATCCGGGCATCTGTCGTCAACTGGCCGATGTCGGTCATTCGCTTGAAAAGCAGCAATATCGATGAACTGGTGGATGCCGCAGATGAGATTTTGCAGATTTGGAAGCAGTATTCGGATGAAGCGGCAGACGTCATCGCCTTGACCGGGGATACGCCGCACAATACGATCACGCCGATTGCCAGAAAACGCGACAGACTGTTCGAAATCGATTTGGTGTTGAGAAACAACCGCACGACAGAGCAGCATCCTGGCGGGATTTTCCATCCCCATGCAGATGTCCATCACATCAAAAAAGAGAATATCGGCTTGATCGAAGTGATGGGGCTCGCTGTCCTGCCGCCGCGCTTGAAACAAGAACTGGAACAAATCCAGGAATTCCTGCTCGGTGAAACGAACCGTGTAGAACCCGCTCATCAAGACTGGGCAGAACAATTAAAAGCGCAATACGGTACTGTCGCGAACCGAGAACAAGCCGAAGCGCTCGTGAGGGAAGAACTGGGCAAGAAATTTGTCCGGATCTTGGAAGACGCTGGTGTATTAAAAGAACCTCAAGCGTTCAAGCGATTTATCCATGCCGTCAATGAACAAAAAGCAGAAACCATTTAACCGCGATTACAAAAAGCACTTACATACATTGGGAGGGATTTATATGGCAGGCTTGACTTTAACGAATATCCGAAAAGAATACGAAAAAGGGGTTGTGTCCGTTCAGGACTTCAATCTGGAAATCCGCGATAAGGAATTTCTCGTACTCGTCGGCCCTTCTGGCTGCGGCAAGTCCACTACCTTGCGCATGATCGCAGGCTTGGAAGAAATCACGGATGGCGATTTATATATCGGTGACAAACGCGTCAACGATGTCTCGCCGAAAGACCGCGACATCGCGATGGTGTTCCAGAACTATGCATTGTATCCCCACATGAGCGTCTACGACAATATGGCGTTCAGTTTGAAGCTGCGCAAAATGAAAAAAGACGAGATCAAGACACGCGTGGCGAACGCCTCGAGCATCCTCGGCCTTGACGATTACTTGGACCGCAAACCGAAAGCGCTGTCAGGCGGCCAGCGCCAACGTGTCGCTCTAGGGCGTGCCATCGTACGCGATGCAGAAGTGTTCTTGATGGATGAGCCTTTGTCCAACTTGGATGCCAAACTGCGTGTGCAGATGCGCACCGAGATCCAAAAGCTCCATCGCCGCCTGCAGACAACAACTATTTATGTCACGCACGACCAGACAGAAGCGATGACGATGGCGACCCGCCTTGTCGTCATGAAAGATGGCTTTATCCAGCAAGTCGGCTCGCCGAAAGAAGTATACGACAAGCCGGACAATATGTTTGTCGGCGGTTTCATCGGTTCGCCGTCCATGAACTTCCTGCGCGGGAAAATCGTTGGCGATTCGTTCGTCATGGGCGATGTCAAAGTGCTCGTCCCTGAAGGCAAGCTTGCGACACTGCGCGACCAAGGATATAAAGACAAGGAAATCGTCCTAGGCATCCGTCCGGAAGACATCCACGATGAACCTTTGTTCCTCGACCATTCACCGCATACGAAAGTGAAAGCTTATGTAGAAGTGGCGGAATTGATGGGTTCGGAGATCATCCTGTACTCGAATGTTAACGAACAGGATTTCGTGGCGCGCGTCGATGCCCGCTTCAATGTAGAATCCGGCCAGACGATCGACATGGCCTTTGATATGAATAAAGCACATTTCTTCGATAGCGAATCGGAATTGCGCATTAAATAAAAGGAAACCCGGCCGAAGTTCTGGCCGGGTTTTCCTGTATGTAAAGAAACTCAGGAAACCGTATTTTCCGAAGCTTACCGCTCGCTTTCCGTGGGGCGGGAATCGAGCCTCCTCGTCACTGCGTTCCTGCGGGGTCTCTCAAACCCGCTAGTCCCACAGGAGTCGAGCGAACGCTTCTACAAATACTCAGACAGGTCATTGACTTCTAGGTGTAGAAAAGGTGAACATCTTTTTTATTTCAAAGCGGATTATAGAATTTTTCAACCGGGCAGTTTCCCCAAAAATTTCCAACAGTAAAAATCCATGCACCCGCCCCCAACCGTTGGAATGATTTCCAATAGCCGGGCGCTGTGCATGGGTTTTTGTTTGTTTCTATTACAACTGCTTATACTTTCGCTAAGATGAAGACGCCTTTGGCTTCGAGTTCCACTGTCCCGCTCAATTGCTGAGCAGTTAGCAGTTCTTTATACTGGCTGTCTTTCAAGTCGATCGATTCTGCTTTGTTGTTGTGGTTCAACACGAACAAATACGTCTGCCCGTCTTTGACGCGTTCGGTCGTTTCGACGCCTTCCGGTACGGAAAGCAAGGGCTCGACACCCGCTTCTTCGCATACGGTTTGCAGGAAATCGACCAAGAACTCTGCGTCCGGGCTCGAGGCCACGTACCAGGCTTTTCCTTTTCCGAACTCGTTGACAGTCAGGACCGGCATGCCTTGATAGAAATCAGAGCCGTATTCAGCGACTGCTTGCGCGCCTTCTGTGTGGATCAAGTCGAACAGCAAATTGCAGGAATAGCTGCCGCTTAAGCTTCCACGAGATCCGGTCACGACGATTTCATTCGTTTCGTCCGGATGCAGCGCATCGATTTCCTCTGCCCAAATGCCAAGCACATTACGCAATTCGCCTGGGTAGCCGCCGAGTGTCACGATATCGGTTTCGTTGACGATGCCGCTGAAGAAGGTCGTGATGAACGTGCCGCCGTTTTCGACGAAGCGCTCGACTTTTGCTGCGTAGCCTTCTTTGACCATATACAATACCGGTGCGATGACGACATCGTATTGGCTCAAGTCTTCTTCGACGCCGACCATATCGACTTGGACGTTCAATTTATACAGCGCGTCGTAGTATTTATGGACTTCATTGACATAATCCAGCGACACGGATGGCCCGCTCGACAGCTCTGTCGCCCAGCGGTTTTCCCAGTCGAAGACGATCGCGACTCTAGCGTTGACTCGCGCATCGAGCAAAGTATCGCCCAATTGGTTGAACTCACTGCCGATTTGCGCCACTTCGTTGAAGACGCGCGTATTTTCATGTCCCACGTGTTCAATGACCGCGCCGTGGTATTTCTCGCAAGCCCCGACCGAACGGCGCAGCTGGAAATACAGGATCGTATCCGCCCCGCGGCCGATTGCCTGGTAGCTCCACAAACGCATGACGCCCGGGCGCTTCAAGGAGTTGTACGGCTGCCAGTTTTGCTGGCTCGGCGTCTGCTCCATCAGCATGAACGGCTGCCCGCTCTTCAATCCGCGCATCAAATCGTGCGTCATCGCCGTATAGCTAAACGGCGTATCGATCGCTGGATAGTTATCCCACGACACAACGTCCATTTCTTTTGCCCACTTGAAATAATCGAGCATCGGATACGTGCCCATCAAGTTCGTCGTGATCGGGATGTTCGGCGTATGCTTGCGGATTGCGTTGTATTCAAGCTTATAGCAATCGAGCAGGCTGTCCGACTGGAAGCGGCGGTAATCAAGAGAAATCCCTTGGAAGTCTGAAACGTTGTCTTCACGCTCTTCGCTGAGGATATTCGGTGCGACGATTTCGTCCCATTCGTAGAACGTGTGGCCCCAGAATCCAGTGTTCCAAGCTTTGTTTAACTTTTCAAGCGTGCCGTATTTATCGCTCAGCCAAACGCGGAAAGCGTCCTGGCAATTATCACAATAGCAATAGCCGCCGTATTCGTTCGACACATGCCAAATCAAGACCGCCGGATGGTCTTTATAGCGCTCGGCTAGTTTGTCGGCGATTTTCTCGGAATACTCGCGGTAAGTCGGGCTATTCGGGCACGAGTTGTGGCGGCTGCCGAATTTGCGTTTTCTGCCGTAGAAATCAACGCGCAAGACGTCCGGATATTTTTTCGCCATCCACGCAGGATGCGCTGCCGTGCTTGTAGCGAGGCATGTGTAAATGCCGTTTTCGTACAAGCGGTTGATTTTGTCATCGAGCCAGTCGAAGTTGTACGTGTCTTCGTTCGGCTGATTGAGCGCCCATGAAAAGACGTTCAAGGTTGCGACGTCGATGCCAGCAAGCTTGAACATGCGCACATCTTCGTCCCAGATTTCTTGTGAATCCCATTGTTCCGGGTTATAGTCCCCGCCGTGCCAAATCTTCGGCAATTTATCGTTGATCATTTGATTCCATCCCTTCTATGTATGTTGAACCAAGAATTTTCACCATCAATATTCCGCGAAGCAGCTTCTTAAAACACTTTGCTCAACTCTCACTATGTTCGAGCATCGCAAATGAATAAACTCAGCTTCCCTTCGCTTATTCATTTCCTGCGGGCTTGCGCCGAACTAACTTGGGCTTAGACGCCCAAGTGGATTTCGGCACTTCGCTTTCCCGCGGGAAAGGTGTTGACCGAAGCTTGCAAGGTCAATCCTTTGCGACGCAGTGCGCAGCGCTGTGGGAGCAGTTTCTTTTGCGATGTAATGCGCAGCATTATTGAGCAGTACGGTTTTCTACGCTGTTTCGCTCCATATCTTATAAATTAGCGAAAAACGGACAACATCTTCTTAGTATTAGTTTTCAGTCAAGCTTCGGCTGATCGAGCAATTGGATTTGATCCGTTGTTGTATGTTCCAGTTCCAATACGACGATTTCGTTGTGTTGTTTTTTCAATAATGGGCCTGGCAAGTACAATCGTTGCTGCGGGCCGGCGGTGTTCCAGTAGCGGCCGAGGTTAAAGCCGTTAATGAAGACATTGCCTTTTGTGAATCCGTGCGTGTCGACGTACGTGTCCAAGCCTTCTTCGGCATCAAACGAGCCGCGGAAGAATTTCGGGAAGCGTGAGTCTTCTCCCGCTCCGTAGCTCCCCGGCAACTGTTCGAGCTCCACTTTGAACATGTCCCAGTAGAAGAAATACTGTTCGCCGAGCCATAAATTGTTGACCAAGCCTTTCGGGTCCGTCAAATGCTCTCCGTAATTGGCGCGCCCCATATTTTCCACGAGAATCTCGAGCGTATTTACCGCTTCCGGGAAATCCAGTTTCAGCATTTTTTCCTCGTCGTTGATATATGTCGTTGCGACATGGCGGCCGTTGATGTAAATAAACCCACGGTCGCGGATATCTTTTGAGCTGACTTTCAGTTCGCCCCGCCGGTTGACGGTCGTCCGGTACAGCGTGTAGCCGTAAGCCTGGCCGATATCTTCCATCGACAGCGGCACAATATGCTCGACCTTGTCGCTGATCGTTTCCAACACATCGAACAAACTAGCCGATTCGGTCAGCGTAACAGTTCCATACGCTTTCGCAGAGACGTTCTCCTCGAAATCCGCTGGTACTTCCCGGTACTCACTTAAGACTTTTTTGACCGCCTTGTATTTCTCCGTAATTGCGCCGCCTTCTGTCAGCAAGCTATCGTAATCGTAGCTGGTGATCGTCGGATAATAGACATCGTAGTGATTGGCGCCGTTCATGAAGCCGAAGTTCGTTCCGCCGTGGAACATATAGAAATTGACGGAAATGTTCTTCTCCATGATTTCCTTGAAAACCGAAGCGACGTCGTCCCCGCTCCGCACGGTATGCTCTCCTGACCAATAATCAAACCAGCCGATCCAAAACTCGGTGACCATTTTCGGTGAATCCGGCTTGAAGGCATCAAGTGCTTGGAACGACTCTTCCACACGCGACCCGAAGTTCAAGGTCGTCGTCACATCCGGCATCGAGCCTTGCGTGATAAAGTCCGGACCGTCTGAAGTGAACAAGAAGGTATCGAGCCCGTGCTGTTCATATTGTGCTTTAAAGAAATCAAGGTAGGCCGAATCGTTGCCGTATGCGCCGTATTCGTTTTCGATCTGCATGGCGATGACCGGGCCACCGTTTTGATACAGATGCTTTTTGAATTTCGGCAGCAACTCCGCGAAATAATCTGCCACATGCCCAAGAAAAGCCGGATTGCTGCTTCGCAACACCAAGTTTTTGTCTGTCATCAGCCAGGACGGCAAGCCGCCCATTTCCCACTCTGCGCAAATATACGGCGCCGGGCGCAGGATGACATACAGCCCCAAGCGATGTGCCAGCTCGATAAAGCCTTCGATATCCGCCATTCCGGAAAAGTGGAATTGGCCTTTTTTCGGTTCATGGAAATTCCATGGGATATAGGTTTCGACCGTATTCAACCCGAGCGCTTTTAATTTCTGCAAGCGATCTTCCCATTGTTCAGGCACGGTGCGGAAATAATGCATACCCCCGGACAAGATTTGGAACGGCTCTCCTTCAAAATAAAACGATCCATTTTTAGCAGTCAGCACATCGACGCCTCCTATGTAAGATTCCACAAGGCGGTTAAGCTTTGCGGAACTGTCCAGTTACACTCGCGTTAATTTATAAATAATAGAAGAAAAATCAGAAGGATGTTGATTTTGGCGGTAACGATTGAGCTGCAGGCCTGCTCCCATCAATTCATCCCCGTAAAACGTATCGTCGATCCCATCGATGGCGTATTCGAATTCGGGGTTGAGCCCTTTGAAGAATGCGCGTGCATATCCTGGGTTCGGTTTGGCAAGAACTTGGTAATAGCCGAATATGGCTTCGCTTTGGTCATCTGCCACGACCATCCAGCTCGTCACGTTGCCGTCTTCTGCAAATGGGCTGGCAAGCCGATAAAATTGCCCTTGTTGGATGAGCGAACGGTTTTTTTTATAGAAAGCGATTTGCTCGGCAACGATGGCTTTGTCATCATCGTTCATCTTCGTGACATCGAGTTCGTAGCCGAATGCGCCGAAATACGCGACATCCGCACGCGTCTTCAGGCTCGTGATGCGTCCCACTTGATGATTCGGCACTGCTGAGACATGCGCGCCCATCGAACTGATCGGATAGACCATCGACGTGCCGTATTGGATCTTCAAGCGCTCGACCGCATCGGTGTCATCACTCGTCCACCCTTGCGGCGCGTAGTAGAGCATTCCTGGGTCGAAGCGGCTGCCGCCTCCTGCACAGGATTCGAACAAGACATCCGGAAATTCCGAAGTCAATCGTTCGTACAAAGAATACACGCCAAGGATATAGCGGTGGACCACTTCCCGCTGGCGGTTTGCCGGCAATTCTAACGAGCCCACTTCTGTCATATAGCGGTTCATATCCCATTTCACATAGGAAATCGGCGCATCACGCAGTACGCCAGCTACCAAGCCGTGGATATAATCCACCACTTCCTGGCGGGAGAAATCCAACACAAGTTGATTGCGGCCATGCGAGCTTTTGCGATTCGGCACATGAAGGATCCAGTCCGGATGCGCATTGTACAATTCGCTCACTTTCGACACCATTTCCGGTTCGAACCACAAACCGAATTTCATTCCCAAATCGGCAATATTTTTCGCCAATTGGCTGATGCCGCTCGGCAATTTGCGCTTGTCTTCAAACCAATCGCCGAGAGATGACGTGTCCGCATCGCGCTTGCCGAACCAGCCGTCATCTAGGACGAACAGCTCCACGCCCAATTCCTTGGAAGACTTCGCGAGTTCCAAAATTTTTGTTTCATCGAAATCAAAATACGTCGCTTCCCAATTGTTGATCAATACCGGGCGTTCCCGGTCGCGCCATGTTCCGCGCGCCAAGCGGTTTCGGTAAAGCTTATGATAGGTCTGGCTCATATCGTTCAAGCCATCCGGCGAATAGACCATGACCACTTCCGGTGCCTGGAAACTTTCGCCGCTTTCCAACAGCCAATTAAAATCAAATGGGTTGATGCCGATCATCAATCGCGTCACATCATAATGGTCGACTTCGACTTGAGCCAGGAAATTGCCGCTGTACACCAAACTCACGCCGTACACTTCGCCGTGATGCTCGGTAGTCGACGGGCGCTTCAATGCCAAAAATGGATTTTGATGGGCGCTGCTTGTGCCTCTTGTGCTGCTGATGCTTTGAAGGCCTGGCACCAATTTGCGGTTGTGGACATGTCGCTCCCTGACCCACGCGCCCGACAACTGCACCATCTCGAAATCCGAATCCGGCAAATCGATGCTCGCACTCATTGCTCTCGTCAAATTGACGTCTCTTTGGCCGTGATTAATAAAACGGGCAGAGCGAGTGATGGCGTTCAGTTGTTCAAAGACGCTATAGGACAGCTGGATTTCCACATCGATCGCTTCGTCGTACAAAGAAATCTCCAAGGCGGTAGCTTCTTCGTCTTGCTCGACATATGTCGCGGGCAAGCCAGCGAGCTTGTTTTTCCCTTGATGGATGGTGTGATTTTGATAGACGAAGTTTGTGATACGGCTGCCGCCTTGTTGCAGAACTTGATACGCAGGCTCGCGAAAATCCGTCGTTCCGTATGCCGGATATTCCTGCTTGAGAATATCGAGTGAAAACACCAAATCGCCTTCGTAAACGCAAGCGGTATTCGGCATTTCCTCGATATGAAACAAGCGCTCGAACGATTCCCGGTGACGCAGTTTCTTGCCGTAATACAGCTGGCCGAGCTGTTCATTTTTCAAGATGCTGAAAATATAGCTGGTCTTCTCGGTTTGCAGATGAAACTCACGTGTGGCGTCGTTATATAAAATCGGCACAATTTACCTCCTACTCGCAAATTAGATAAAGTAGACTTCTTACCCGCTTCGGGCGCTCTGGGCATAGCTCCCGCAAGAAGCCAGGAAAATAGCCTGTCTTCTTGCTTCGCTTAGCCCCTGGACGCGCCGGCGCTGATTAATTACTTAAATTGAAGCAACTATCTTCTCTACTCCTAATCAGATATGGAGCAAAATAGCGTAGAAAACCATACTACTCCCACAGCGCTGCGCACTGCGTCGCAAAGAATTAGCCTCAATCATTTCAGCTAATTCTTGCCTGCGGGAAAGCGAGACAGCCGAGACCCTGCAAGCGAATTAACGAAGGGAACTGAGCTAATTCGTTTGCGACGCATTTACAAAGTAAATGTGGGAGCAGGGCTTTTGGCGTAGCGACGAAGCGGCTTGGCGCTCGCCCGCGGCAAGCGTAGCTATTTTGCGGAATATCACTCACAAAACCTACCCTTTAACCGATCCCATCATGCCGGCAACAAAGTGCTTCTGCATGAGGAAGAATACGAGCGCTGTCGGCAATGTTGCGATGACGATCGCTGACATGATGACGCCATAGTCTGGCGAGTAGCTCGAGCCGAGATTCGAAATCAAGAGTGGAATCGTCCGTTTTTCCGGTGATTGCAAAATGACCAATGGCCATAAATAGTTATTCCAGCTGTTCATGAAGGCAATGATCGCCGCAGCTGCGTATGTTGTTTTCATGGTTGGCACGTAGATTCGGAAAAACACGCCGATCTCACTCAAGCCATCGATGCGTCCCGCTTCCACCAAATCTTTCGGGAACATTTTGGTGTTTTGGCGGAAGAAGAAGATGAAGAACGCCGTAGTCGCTGTCGGCAAAATGACTGCTCCGAGCGAGTCGATGCCGATGAGCGGTGCCGTTTCGCTGATGCTGCCGAACATGCGGTATAAAGGAATCATGATCGCCGCAAACGGGATCATCATCGACAACAGCAAAATGGTGAAAATGATGTCTTTTCCTTTGCTGCGGTGGATTTCAAACCCGTAGCCGGCAAGCGAGGCCAATAACAGCGTCAAAAAGGTCGTAATGATCGCGATAATGGAAGAATTGATCAAAGCTGGAACGATGTCCACTGTTGCGAAAAGGGTTTTCAAGTTTTCGATTAAATGCGTTCCCGGAAGTAAACGCCCTTGCGTCACATCGACCGATTTATTAGTGATGCTGGTGAGCATCCATAGGAATGGGAAAATGGAAACAATCGCCGCGACACTGAGAAACGTATAGATGAAGATTCGTTTTAAGCTGTTCATTTTTTCTCACCCGCCACTCTGAATTGGATAATTGAAAGGATCACTACGAGTATTACGATGACATAGGAAACGGTTGACGCGTAACCGAAGTCAGGCGTGTATTCAAATGACAAGTTGTAAATGTATTGTGAAATCGAAATCGTTGCATTCCCTGGGCCGCCATTAGTGATGTTGACGATTTCATCGAAGATTTGCAATGTCCCGATCGTGGAGGTAATCGATGTGAACAAAATGATCGGCTTGAGCATCGGGACCGTAATTTGGAAAAACTGCTGGAACGAGCTGGCCCCGTCAATTTTTGCCGCTTCGTAAATCGATTTGTCGACGTTTTGCAAAGCCGCCAAATAGAAAATCATGTTATAACCGGTCCATCTCCATGTAATCGCCAAAATGATGACGACTTTCGCCCAAAACGGATCTGCTAAAAAGTTGATCGTCTGTGGAATGAAACCGAAATTGATCAAAAATTGGTTGACGATGCCATCGATGCCAAACAAGTATTTAAAGACGACTGAATAGGCAACGAGCGATGTGACACAAGGCAGGAAGATCGCAATCCTGAAAAAGCTCTTGAACTTCAATTTCGGGTCATTCAATAACACCGAAAAGAACAAGGCCAAGACGATCATCAACGGCACTTGGATCAGCAAGTAAATCGTTGTATTGGTCAACGCCGCGATAAAGGTCGGGTCGCCGAACAATCTGCGCCAGTTATCGAGCCCCACATATTCGAGGTTCGCTCCCATTCCTGACTGGAACGACAACAGGAATGCTTGAACCATCGGGTAAAAGTTGAAGATGGTGATGGCGATGACCGAGACAATGATAAACAGCCAACCTACTTTTTTCTTGAAAAAAACACCGGTTTTTTGGCGCCTGCTCTCTTCGTATTTAGTGCGAACCGGAAGATCCACTTCGGCTTTCTTTGTTCCTAGTTGGCTCATGCTCCTCATTCCTCCTATAAAAAAACCTTGAGCTGTGCCCAACTGGTAAGTGATAAAGCACTTCTACCAGTTCGTCGGCGGCAACTCAAGGCTTCATGTATTTCCGATCAATTATTTGAGTTGTGCTTCAGCTTGCCCTTGGACATTTTCAAGTACTGTATCCAGTTCTGCGCCGTTCAAATAATCTTGCATTCCAGTGACCAGGATGTCTTCGATTGCGTATGTGTGAAGGCCATAATTGACTGCTGGAATTTTATCTGTCCATGTGGAGAGGTCTGTGATGAGCTGCTGCCCGCCGAAGAACTCGTCTTCCACTGCGTATGCATCGCCCTCAGCTGCCGGTGAATATGTTCCAAGCGCGCCGATGTCTTTGACCAGTGTTTGATACAAATCAGGATTTGAGCCGAATGTGTTCAATAAGAAGTCTGCTGCTTGTTCTTTGCCGTCCACATTCAGTACGTACCATGAGCTGCCGCCTAGGTTGGATGCGTTGACTGCGCCTTCCATATCCAAGCGTGGCATTGGAACGACTGCCCATTTGCCGGATTGATCAGCTGCTTGCTTGACGCTTGGCGTAATCCAGTTTCCGGTCGGTACGCTGGCTACATCGCCGCTATTGAACGCACCGACAAATTGGCTCCAGTCAGAAACGATTTTCGCGATGTCCGCATCCATCATTTCTTTATATGTTTCAAAGCCTTTTTCAAGAGTTTCGTTTCCTGCAATGTTCGGTGTCGAACCATCTTCTTCGACATACCAAGATCCGTTCGTCTGGATCATCATGCGCACTTGCGCCAAATCGTTCGGATCCAAAGTCAGCATGTTCTTACCTGTCGCTTCTTTGACGTCTTTCCCGATTTCAATGTATTCCTGCCACGTGATGTCTGTTACGTCTTCGACTGAGTAGCCGGCTTCTTCAAGATAGTCTGTCCGGACATACAGTGCTGCAACGCCAGAGTCGAACGGCAATCCGTATTGCTCGCCGTCAAAGCTCGTCGTTGCGATCTTGTAATCCGCAAAGTCTTCGGAATCGATGACATCCGTCAATGGATGGAATGCATCTGGATACGCTTGCAGGAAGCTTTGTGCACGGTAGTCTTCGATCAAGACAATATTCGGCATGCCGTTCGTTGTCCCTGAGCTAAGCCCCGTGTTGAGTTTTTGGATAATATCGTCTTGCGCATTTTCAATGATGTTCACTTCGTAATCGCCATCGCCATTGTAAGCTTCTTTTGCATCTTCAAGAGCTGCAATGTTGAAAGCCGGATCCCAAGCCCATGCCGTAATCTCGTCTACGTCAGCTGAACCTTCTGATCCACTGCCACCGCTCGCCTCTTCATCCCCAGAAGAACAAGCTGCTAATGCGGCCATGCTCGCTGCCGCCAAAAACATAAGATTAAACTTCTTCATTTGAAATCCCCCTTTTTGTAAGCGCTTAACTTTTCGCCTTGTAAACAGTATAGCGGCCAAAAAAAAAGATTGTTAGCACAATCTTTAGGTGTTCTATCCGAAAATTTTTAGATATTTCAATTTTCTATCTTTTTTCTTGTACTATTATTAGGTTCTTGGAATTTCGTTGGCTTTTGTGGAACTATCGACTTTCTGGATCGGCAATTCCACTTTCACTTTAGTGCCTTCGCCTTTGACGCTCGAGATGTCTACGCCGTATTGGTCGCCGTAAAGCATCTGGATGCGCTCGTGGACGTTGCGGATGCCGATGCCGCTGAACAGATGGCGTTTTTCCTTGATGTCTTCTTTCGTGTGGTCACCTTTGATTTCCATGCCGTCGCCGTTATCGACGATTTCGCACAACAAATTGTCGCCTTTTTGGGACACCAAGATTTGCACGAAGCCTTGTTTTTTCTCATTGAACGCATGGAAAAACGCATTTTCGATAAATGGCTGCAAGATCAATTTCGGCAATTGGCAGTCCAGGCAATCCGGGGAAATGAAGAAATTCACTTTGATGCCATCGCCGTACCGCGATTGGTTGATCAGCACATAGTTTTTCAAATCCGCTATTTCCTGCTCGACGGTAATGGTCTGCTCGACATTGCTGAGGGCATTTTGCAATAGCGCAATCAAGGCGTGAATCATATCGGTCGCTTGCTCTTTTTTGCCTTGCTGGATCATGAACTTGATCGACGCCAAGGTATTGTAGATAAAATGCGGGTTGATCTGGTGCTGCAGCGCCATCAATTCTGCGCTGCGCTGTTTTTGCTGCGCCTGTATCGCCAAATCTACGTATTCCTGCAATTCATTGAGCATGGAATTAAACGCATTGGCGATTTTCTTCGCTTCGTAGCCGCCGGTTTCAGCGACCGGCACGTTGAAATCGTGTTTTGCCATGGTCGAGATTTGCTTAACCAGGCGGCTAATCGAATTGGTCATGCGCCGCGAAATGATGAACACGACAATGACCGCGAGCAACACAATGCCAAGGCTGATGAGCAGGATTTCCTTTGTATTGACAAGATTGGCGAGCACCGCATCTTTATCTACCAAATTGACCAAGTACATATTGTAAGTCGGCAAATATTGCGCCATCAGCATATAATCCTTGCCGAACACTTCTACGTCTTTGTATTCCAGCCTCTCCTCGTCCACTTCTTGCGCCAAAGCCAGCAATTCAGGAGACTCTTGGCCGATCATTTCCTCTTTATTTCCAGAGACGATTTTCCCTGTGGCATCGACCAACATGACTTCATTTTCCTCGCTTGTGTAGCCCTCGTAAAAACCTTTGAGCTGGGCTTCGCGAATCGGGAAATACAGCACACCGTAGATTTCACCAGTCGACCGCTCCATCAACGCTTTTGTCGCGACGATCATCGGCTCATCCGCGAAGGACGTCGATGGCAAATACTGATACAGCAGCCGGTTCGGCCGATTGATTGTATATTGCGAAATAGGGTGATTGCGCAGCGCTTCCCACGACACCGGCCAGTTCGTGTAATTGACATTGTACAGACGTTCGTTATTGCCGAGCACAATCATGTTGGTATCATACGACTCGACGGTACGGTAAATGCGCTCGATCTGCTCGCTGATGTCGTGGTAAGAGCTGTATGTTTCCAAAGTCGTGGCGTTCGTCTGGGTCAGCACCCGTTTGATGGTACCGTTATTTTGCACTTCATTCGTCGCCGCTACAATCGCAAAGCTATAATCTTCGAATTCATTTTCAATCTGTTCCAATGCTCTCGAGTTCGAAATGCTGAAGGTGTCCATGAACAAATCCGAAGACATTCGGATTGAGCTGAACGTGATCAACAGCGAAACGGCTACGATGCTGATGACCATGATCAAGAACATTTTGATGAACAAGCTGTTATTTCTTAAGATGCGAAAAGCCTTTTTCTTCATGTTCATTACGGGCTTGGAGCTCCTTTCGATAACTGCCTGGAGACATCCCGGCTATACGCTTGAACACTTTGCAATAATAGCTGTGTTCCGAATAGCCGACCATGCCGCTGATGTTCGAAATGGACACCGTACTGTTTTCCAGCAATTCCATGGATTTTTTGATGCGCACCCGGTTCAAGTATTCACTGAATCCTTCTTTATGGTGCGTACTGAAATAAGACGACAAATACGACGCGTTGAAATGGAAATGGTTGGCGATTTCAGACAACCTCAGCGGCTCGGTGTAATGAAGCTCGATATACTCCAGAATCTTGTCGAGGTTATTGGATTCATTCGCTTTGTCTCCTAGGTGGATGATTTCCTTCACTTCTTCGAGGAAGGCATCGAGCAAACCCAATGCTTCATTGACATCAGCGGCTTCATTGATCGTCGAAAAATAGCTATATTTCTTCTGCTCAAGCTCTTGGGTATCGTATTTCATGGCATCCAATAAGACAACGATGTTGAAGACGATATTGCCCAAAAACGATTTGAACTCGAAACTGTCATTGTTGTAGCGCCCGGCCAAATACTCGACATGGTTTTCCAGATACGTGAAAGCGGCATTGAACAGCCGGTCCTTGAACATCTCAATGAAGTGATTCAAATCGAAATTTGCTTGTTTTTCATTTTCCAGCGGCAATTCACCGAAGAGGAACAGCTTGTCTTCCGGCAAATAAAATTCATATTTCTTCATCTTTGCGAATCCTTCATCATGCGCTTTCTTTAAATCTTCGATGGCATCGACCGGCTCGCACATCATCCATCTGCTTTCTTGCGATTGAGCTGCCTGCTGTTTGATGGCTTGTTTGACGATTTCCAGCTGATGCGGATGGAAATTCAGTACCATCAGCGCATCCACGTCACTTGAATTCAAGATAAGAATCGGCAATTCTTCCAGCATGGATCGTTCCAAAGCCGTTTTCAGCTGGAGTGGATCGGCGTTTTTGCCACGGATTGCCAGTAAAGCGAAATGGCTGTTCGGCAAAACATCGGATAGCCCGTCCCGGTCGACAGGCAAATGATATCCTTGAATCACGCCTTCCAATAACTCTTCTGTGGTCGGTTCCGCCTGCGCCGCCGAAACGCAATGCTGTAGCCCCGGAATGCGGTCCACGACACGGTTCAATATTTTCAACAGCTCATGCCCATTCAACTTGGGCTTTAAAATATAATCGGCGACGCCGTTTTGGAACATCGACCGGACATATTCGAAGTCTTCAAAACTACTCAAGACGATGAATTCCGTATCGGGAAACTCCGTTTTCCCTTCTTTCACCAAATCGATACCGTCCATGATCGGCATGACGATGTCCGTGATGACGATATGCGGCGCAAATTCTGCAATCAAGCCCATCGCTTCTTTGCCATTCGAAGCTTCCCCCACAATTTGAAAGCCTTCCTGTTCCCAAGCAATATAATTAATGATCCCCTGTCTGATCAACATCTCGTCGTCAACAATCAGAACTTTGCACGCTTCTCCCATGATTTTTACCCCCATCATATGAAACTCATCGGTCAATTCCGAGCCCTTACACCATCTATTTCTCTGCTTGGCATGCTCGACCTGTCCATCCTCGTGGCAATTCTCTGAATTCTTTTTCTTGTTGATATGTTACCACCTTTTGAGCGGATTGGGATAGTTCCCAGGTTCTGACTTTAGAATCGGAAAACATCTAGACGAATTGTGTCTTGTAGAGTGAGAATTGTGTCATGCACAGGGACGGTTTCACACCCACCTCCACTGGTCACGGGTTTTCCAACGTCCGAATTGTGTCGCGCACAGGGACATTTTCTTTTTTCACTAGAGCTTCCGCTCGCTCTGCTGTAGAATAAGGCAAAACTTAACTCGCGTTCAATCCCCGATCAAGCATCTAAAGGAGCGAAATCAGCCATGAAAAAAGCCCAACTGAAAAACAGGATCGCCGCCGCCAACAAACGGAAAAAAGCAGACCTTGTCATTCGCCATGCGTCGATCGTCAATGTCTTCATGAAAACCTTGACGACCGGAGACGTAGCGATCAGCGACGGCGTCATCGTCGGAATCGGCGACTACGAAGGCATCGAGGAAATCGATGCAACCGGCAAGTTCATCGCACCCGGCTTGATCGATGCCCATGTCCACATCGAGTCGTCGATGGTGACGCCCCAGCAGTTTTCACGAGTCGTGCTGCCGCACGGCGTGACGACGGTCATCACCGACCCGCATGAAATCGCCAATGTCAGCGGAACGGCGGGACTTGAATTCATGCTAAAAGATGCAGATCAGGCCATGCTCGACATTAAAATGATGCTGCCGTCGTGTGTCCCGGCGACGCCTTTTGAAAATGCAGGTGCCCGGCTGTCCGCTGAAGACTTGATTCCTTTTGTTGGGCGCGATTCAGTACTCGGCCTGGCAGAAGTCATGGATTTTCCGGCGGTGCTTCAAGGAGACGAAGCGATGCTCGATAAACTCCTGCTGAGCCGGCAAATTGACGGCCACGCAGCAGGCCTCACCGATAACGATATCAACGTCTACGGCACCGCCGGCATTTTGACGGATCATGAATGCGTGACGAAAGAGGAAATGGCGGCGCGCATCGAACGCGGGCTTTACGTCATGCTGCGCGAAGGTTCGGTCGCAAAAGACCTGCACGCGCTGCTCGAAGGCGTGACCGAACAAAACGCTCATCGCTGCTTATTCTGCACCGACGACAAGCACCTCGATGATCTGATCGAAGAAGGCAGCGTCGATTACAACGTTCGGACGGCTATACGCTACGGAATCAACACCATCACCGCTATTTCGATGGCGACCTTGAACGCTGCCCAATGTTTCGGGCTGCACCAAAAAGGCGCCATCGCCCCTGGTTACGATGCAGATTTTGTCCTGCTCGATAATTTGGAAGAATTCACGATTGCGAAAGTCTATAAAGGCGGGCAACTGGCAGCAAAAGACGGCCGCTATGCAGAGCCTGTAAATACGGCCTGTGACAGCTCATCGGTACGGGAGACGATGCGCATTGCCGAATTGTCCACGGACAATCTGCAAATTCCAATGGGGGCCAATGCGAGCGCCCATGTCATCGGCATCAACCCAAACAAATTGATCACCGAGCATTTAATTGAAGACGTGCCAGTCGCTGACGGCACGTTTGTTTCGAATCCGGCAAGTGGCCATTTGAAAATCGCCGTCATCGAACGCCACCGGGCAACCGGCAATATCGGCCTCGGCATCGTCAAAGGGCTGGGACTCCAAAACGGCGCCATCGCCACAACCGTTGCGCACGACTCTCATAATGTGATTGTGGTTGGGACGAATGACGAAGATATGTTGGCGGCCATCCGCGCACTGCAAGAATTGCAAGGCGGGCTCACCGTCGTCCAAGACGGACAAGTCCTGGCGAGTTTGTCGCTGCCAATTGCCGGCTTGATGTCCGACGAACCGTTCGCCGCCGTGTATAAGCAGCTGAAAACAATCGATAAAAGCTTGCTTCAGATCGGCGCCCCAACACATTTTAACGCCTTCCTGACTTTGTCGTTTCTGTCGCTGCCGGTCATCCCTCATTTGAAACTGACCGACCGGGGATTGTTCGATGTCGGGAGTTTCCGGCATATTTCCGTTGCTGTCCCTGTGCACGACACAATTCAAACGCCAGAAAACGACTGAGAGTGTTTATATGGCGGGGGTTTTTTGTTGGACACGCCTGAACTCGCCCCTGTGCACCACACAATTTAAGCAAAAAACATGAAGAATGCTCCACTTACCCGGAGCATTCTTCATGTTTTTTTCGATAAAGTTATAGACGATCCAGCTTATGTATAAGAGAATCTTTTTACCTCATTTATTTACCTAAAATATTGAAGTACTCTTCAAGTGTTTTTCCAGCAGCTTTGATTTTAGTAGCATTATCCTCGCCTATATAACGGAAGTGCCACGGCTCGAACATGTACCCCGTGATGTCTTCCTTGCCTTGTTGATAGCGCAAATGGAAGCCATATTTATGAGCGTTTGAAGCCAGCCATTTTCCTTCTTTTGTGTTCGCAAACGACTCTTCAAACCAGTGTGCTTGATTAACTCCGCCTAAATCAAAGGCTAGTCCAGTCTGGTGTTCAGAATGTCCAGGACGGGCGCTGAACCGGTCAGCTTTTGTTTTTCCATGTTTTTTCACATAGTTATTATACAAAGTGTTTTGGTACCAATAAGAACGGTATGAACTCGTGATTTTCAATATAACACTCTGTTTTTTCGCATCAGCAATCATAGCGTCCAATGCTTTTTTAGCCGTCGCATTTACTCCAGGATTATAAGTTGAAGGCAATGCATACTTTTTGTTCACAATCAGAATGCCATCCACATATTTGCCAGGTGTATCTGTCGAAGGAGCCGGATATTTCGATGGTGCTGCTGTTCCGATTTTCGCTAAGTAGTCAGAATGAACATAGCCCGTTTTTGCGCCGTATTTCACTTTGTACCAAATGCTACTCTTTGAGATATACGATACTTTTCCGTTTTTAGGAATTTGCAACACGATCTTGTGTTTTGTCGAAGCCCCAGTACGGAGGTTCACGTTACTTTTCGCAAAGTGGGTTTCCGGAGTTGCTTTTGGTGGTTCCGGCGCAGCTTCCTCGATTTTCGTTATGTAGTCGGAATGAACATAACCCGTTTTCGTACCATACTTCACGTGGAACCAAGTACCGCTCCCCGAAATGTACTCCACTTTTCCGCCCTTCGGAATTTGCAACACGATTTTATCTTTTAATGAACCGCCAGTGCGGAGGTTCACATTGCCCTTCGCCACGTGAGTTGCTGTCGATGCCTCTGCTTGAATCATACCGAATTCGGTATTGCTCAAAGCATTTCCTGTAGGCATGACGGAAATAGCCAATGCGAGTACCGCTGTTGAGACAGCCGCTTTTGTTGTCAATTTATTTTTCGTCATAAAAACCAACTCCCTCTCCTGTCGCCGCAACTTAGTTATATACAAAATTCCGCTTGTACATGTCGAACACCGTGATAGATGATTTTGGCTTCGTTCATGATTATATCATCCAGATTAGCCACTTCCTGCGAACAATTTATAGTATCATAACCACTATCTTTTATTTCACCAGCAATAAATCTGATCTTCCACCCTCTTCATATGCCTTCCTCTATTACTTCTCGAATTGATATTGTGGCACCCTC
Source organism: Planococcus citreus (assembly GCF_003664125.1). GTDB lineage: Bacteria > Bacillota > Bacilli > Bacillales_A > Planococcaceae > Planococcus > Planococcus citreus. Next base: position 175,266 of record NZ_RCCP01000003.1, on the reverse strand, counting down.
AATTTCAAAATATTTCTAAATCATTAAAACCTACGCTTGCAACTGCAATAAAGCGACCAACTATTTAACCTTTAAAACGCAAAAAAACTCCCTAAATCAGAGAGCTCCTTCATGCGTTTTTCTCTAGTATTCCATCTTAAACAGGGCCGTTCAAATAAAAGAAATTCAATGCCGAATCACAACATTGCCTTTTTTCGCTCCACTCTCCACGTAACGATGCGCCTGAGACAACTCTTCTAGCGGAAATATCCGATCAATGACCGCACTGATCTTCCCTTCTGCAAACAAGTCACACAAATAGCGTAAGTCGTGGGCTTTGTAATCCGCTACGCCCACAAACACTTTCTGCCCCTTCTTCCTCCCCGTTGTAAATCTCTGAAGAACTTTGCCGAGGCTCGGATTGCCGATTAAGTAAACGCCCGTTGCTTTCAATGAACCCATGGCTTGTGAAAAAGTATTTTTCCCTACGATATTCAAAATGACGTCATAAGCTTCGCCATTCGCCGTAAAATCTTCCCGCTCGTAATCAATGACTTTGTCCGCTCCGATCGATAAAAGCATGTCCAGTTTTTCCTGCCGGTCGATCGCTGTCACTTCTGCTCCTTCGTGTTTAGCGAGTTGGACTGCGATGGTTCCGATGCTGCCGCCCGCTCCGATAATCAACACTTTTTGCCCGGCTTGGATATTGGCTTTCCGGAGAAAAAACAATGCATTCATTCCGCCTGTCGGAATCGTGGCAGCCTGTTCATAATTCAACTCCTCCGGCATGTGGACGATCGCATAACGGGCCGGTAAACACACATAATCGGCATTAGCCCCGAGTTTCAATCCGGGCGATCCAACCACACGGTCGCCTTTCTTGAAGTGCTTCTGTCCTGCTCCAACACTGTCCACTATCCCGGCAAATTCCTGCCCCAATACTTTCATTCTCGGCTTTCGGGCACCGAATAATAAACGCATCGGAAGACGTAAATACATAGGGAATGTAAAGCTGCGCATTTCACAATCCCCTGCCGTCACAGTAGATGCCAGAACTTTAATGCCGATTTCATTATCCTTTGGCACCGGTTTTTCAAGTTCTTGCAGCTCTAGGACCCCAGGATCCCCGTAGCGCTTACAGACCATCGCTTTCATACTCTCTCCTCCTTTTTTCTATATAATAGAAAGTTCTTCTGGCAATCCCACTTCCGTCGTTTCACGAGTTATCTTTCATCTCAGGCGAAATTTCATGCTTTCACAGCCATCCACCTGGAGGGAATACACGCAGACACCCATTTCGTATACCTTTTAGTTCCACTTTTCCGCCATCGATTCCTGCCTAATCGCGCTGTGCTCTATCGCTTGCCCTCGCTGCCCCGCTAGTCCACCTCATGCAGTGGCACGCACATGACTATATGCAATTATTCCCGCCGAATTGTGTCTTGCACAGGGGCGACTTCACACCTAAACCCATTCCCACCGCCATTCTCCTCGTCCGAATTGTGCCATACACAGGGACAAAACGAATACCACAGAAGGACAAAACCGACACCACACACCACATCCCAAATCTCGAGCTTGTTTTTTTATCCCCATTTCCTGTATAACTTGAATTATGCTTAATACATCAAGGCGATCTTTTGAACGGAGGAAATCATGGAACAGCTATTGACCATCGAAAAAGTATTGAACAACAATGTCGTGATCGCCCGCCATGATGCCTATAAGGAAGTCGTCTTGATCGGAAATGGCCTTGGCTTCAACCGGAAAAAAGGCGATGTCATTTCATTCGATCACGCCGATAAGACGTTCCTGTTAAAAGACGAGGCGGAAAAGGAACAATACGTCAACATGATTCCGCATATCGATGAAGACCTCATCGCATTTATCAACGACCAGCTCTTATACATCGAGGAGCAGATGGGCACCGAGTTGAATGAACACATCCACGTCGCATTGACGGATCATTTGTCTTTTGCCATCAAGCGCATTCAGCAGAACATGCAGTTTTCGAATTCGTTCCTTTTCGAAATCGAGTCTTTGTATCCGAAAGAATACCAAGTGGCTAAAGGTGTCGTGAAAGCCTTCCAAAATCACATGGGCATTGTGTTTCCGGAAGGTGAAATCGGATTTATCGCGCTTCACATCCACAGTGCCGTGACCGACAAATCCTTGCGCGACATCAACCGGGACCACGCGCTTATTTCGCGCCTGACGGAATTGATTGAAGATGGGTTGAAAGTCGACATCAGCAAAGACAATGTCAATTACCACCGCCTGATCCAGCATCTGCACCGGGCGATCGACCGTATCCATCACGGGGAATCACTGGGCGATGAAAATAAACTTCAAGAGCTATTGAAAGCCGAATACCCCGTGTGCTATAATCTGGCTTGGAAGCTCATTAAAGTAATGCAAAACCAATTAAAAAAGCCTGTCGACGAAGCGGAAGTGCTTTATCTGACGATTCATTTGCAGCGCTTGACCCATACAAACTGATTCATACGTGTTACTGATTCGATCAGGCATGAGTATGAAAAGGTACAACGGTTAATCCAGGGGAATTCTCCCCTTTTTTACCGATGCCTTTTCCGCTCATGCCTTTTTTGTATGCTTTTGCTTCCGCCATATGCGCTCCATCACGTTTGATCCGCATTCATTTTTACCAATAAAGGAGGAAATTTTATGTCTACTAATGTATTCGGCACATTGCAAAAAGTCGGGAAGGCATTGATGCTGCCTGTCGCACTCTTGCCCGCAGCAGGAATTTTGCTGGCATTCGGCACAAGCTTTTCACAAGACACATTTGTGGAAGCGGTACCATTCTTCGGCACCCCTTGGGTCCAGTCATTGCTCTTCATCATGGCTGAAGCCGGCGGTGTAATTTTTGATAATTTACCACTGCTCTTTGCGGTCGGCGTCGCGATCGGCTTAGCCGGCGGTGACGGGGTCGCAGGACTTGCCGCGATCATCGGCTATTTGATCATGAACGTCACGATGAAAGCAATCGGCGGCATCACACCCGAGATGGCCACTTCAGATCCTGCGTACGCCATGGTCCTCGGCATTCCGACCTTACAGACCGGCGTCTTCGGCGGGATCATCGTCGGGATATTAGCCGCGGCGATGTACAATAAATTCTTCAATATCAACTTGCCGCAATTTCTCGGCTTCTTCGCCGGAAAACGCTTTGTTCCGATCATTACCGCATTCTCGGCATTGTTTCTCGGTGTCGCGATGTTCCTCGTCTGGCCTTTCGCACAGAACGGCTTGAACACATTGTCTTATTTCATGCTTGAAACGAACCGCACACTCGCTGCCTTTGTATTCGGCCTGGTGGAACGCTCGTTGATTCCTTTCGGGCTTCACCACATTTTCTATTCGCCGTTCTGGTTTGAGTTCGGCACGTATACGAATGCGGCTGGCGAAATCGTCCGCGGCGACCAGCGCATCTTCTTTGAACAGCTGCAGGACGGCGTTGAATTCACAGCCGGCACGTTCATGACAGGGAAATTCCCGTTCATGATGTTCGGCCTTCCAGCAGCGGCACTTGCGATCTACCACTGTGCACGCCCTGAACGCAAGAAAGTCGTCGGCGGCATCATGGCTTCTGCTGCCTTGACTTCATTTTTGACAGGGATCACTGAACCGCTTGAATTTGCATTCCTTTTCGTAGCACCAGTGTTGTTCGGGATCCACGCAGTATTCGCTGGACTCTCGTTCATGATCATGCACATTCTTGATGTTAAAATCGGCATGACCTTCTCCGGCGGCCTCATCGACTTCCTATTGTTCGGCGTCATGCCGGGCAGAACGGAATGGTTCTGGGTTATCGTCGTCGGATTGTTCTTCGCAGTCATTTACTATTTCGGCTTCCGCTTCGCCATCACGAAATTCAATTTGATGACGCCAGGGCGTGAAGACGAAGAAGCAGACGAAGATGGCGATTCAGCCGTTGCCGGTGAATTGCCATACGAAATCCTGCAAGCGATGGGCGGACAGCAAAACATCACCCACCTTGATGCCTGCATCACCCGCCTGCGCGTCAGTGTTGAAGACAAGAGCGCAGTCGACAAGAATAAATTGAAAAAACTCGGTGCTTCCGGTGTCATGGAAGTCGGCAACAACATCCAAGCGATTTTCGGGCCTGTTTCCGATAACCTGCGAGGGCAAATGCAAGACATCATCAACGGCAAAACGCCGCGCACGAAACAAGATGTCTCCCAGATCATCGACCAAGCGAAAGACGCCGGAGATGCACCGGTACGCCTCGGCACCGTTGATTTCGGCATCCCGATCACAGGCGACATCCTGCCGATCACCGATGTACCGGACCAAGTCTTTTCCGGCAGAATGGTCGGCGACGGCTTTGCGATCAAACCGTCTGAAGGCAAAGTATTTTCGCCAGTGAACGGTGAAGTCGTCACTTTGTTCCCGACGAAACACGCAATCGGTTTGAAAGCAGACGATGGAACTGAATTATTGATCCATATCGGCATCGATACCGTCCATCTGAAAGGCGAAGGCTTCACTGCCCATGTCGAGCAAGGCGACCTTGTCGAACAAGGACAATTATTGATGGAAATGGACCTCGCCTATATCGGCGAACACGCCCCGTCCATCATCACGCCGGTTGTCTTCACGAGCCTTCAGGAAGGCCAGCAAGTGAACATCAAAACCTCCGGCCACGTCGAGTCGAATACGAAAGACCTGATCGAAATCACTGGCGGGAACGAAGAAGTCTAAAAAGCTTTCCTTGCCAGCTTCACACCCGGACCCGCGCGAATTGCTTCGCTTAGGTCCGGGTTTTCTGTAAAATAGCTATTCTTGGAGGAATGAACCGATGAAACTACTGACTTTGAATTGCCACGCTTGGCACGAAGAAAACCAGCTGGAGAAAATCCGCCACTTGGCACAAGCCATTGCCGAAAAGGAGTATGACGTCATCGCCTTGCAGGAAGTCAACCAGTCGATCGACGATGAACCAGAACATGTCGTCAAGCACGACAATTACGCACGGGTCCTGCTTCAGGAGCTGGAGCAACTCGGCGTGACAGGCTATTCGATGGTATGGGATTTCTCCCACCTCGTCTACGGACGCTACGAAGAAGGGCTGGTGATCTTGACGCGCCACCCGGTCATCGATGAACATAGCTTTTTCGTCAGCCAAAGCACCGACAAGCATTCCCCGAAAACGCGGAAGATTGTCGGCGCAATGATCCATTACAAAGGCCAGCCCTTCACGTTCTATTCCTGCCACACCGGCTGGTGGCACGATGCGGAAGAGCCGTTCCAATTCCAGGCCGACCAGCTGCTTGGGCAAATGAAAACAGAAGCCCCTGCTTTTTTGATGGGCGACTTCAATAACGACGCCTCGCTCGAACAACAAGGCTATGCCTACTTATTGGAAAATGGGTTGCACGACACCTACACACTGGCCGAGGAAAAAGATGCCGGCATCACCGTCCAAGGCAAAATCACCGGCTGGAGTGACAACAAGCAAGACTTGCGCATCGATTTGATCCTGTCCACCGAACCCTTCAAGGTCAAATCGTCGAAAGTCATCTTCAACGGCGACCACAAGCCGCTCGTATCGGATCATTTCGGGGTGGAAGTTCAGTTGGTAATGAATTAGCGAAGAGTCAGCTGAGCAAATTCATTTGCGACGCATTTGCGCAGTAAATGTGAGAGCAATGGTTTTATGTGATGCTCGAACTAAAATAACTAGACAAATAAAACCGCTTTTCCCCCACATATGCTGGACGGGAAAAGCGGTTTTTTTCGTTGACTGTTTTTCATTAAAGCAAAAGCTTCGTCACTTGCCGGGAGATCTCGTGCGTGTTGATTGGGGACTCTATTTGGCCTTTGTGCACGCAGCGGATAAATTCATCGAGTTCGTAATACATCGTATCGAACTCATGCGGGACGGAAATGTCTTCGGTCGTGCCGTCGCGGTATTTGATCAGCACATGTTTCGGGTCGCTGATTCTATCGATTTCAATGACGCCGTTTTCGCCTTGGATTTCACTCGGCAAATATGAATCCGAAATCTTCGAATACATGACAATCGCTTCGCATTCGCCGTAATCGAGAATCATGCTGCCTTGCCCTTCCGCACCGGTCGACAACAGGTAGCGGTTGCGCAATACGGCATCCGGCTCTCCCGCCAAATGGACGAGCGGCGCCAAACCGTAAACGCCGAGATCGGTTTTCGCGCCGTTGCCGAGTTCCGGCTTGAACGCGTTCTCGACGATGCCTTCTTTATATTTATCATAGCGGGATGAATACTGGTTGTAATGGAATACGTAGCGGCGGACCGGGCCGATTTTATGCAGCTCTTCTTTCAGCCGCAGGAAAGTCGGCGTCACGGTCGACTTCATCGCTTCCATATAAGTCATGCCGGTTTCTTTTGAAGCCGCAATGACTCTGTCCATCTCGTCCAGGCTGACAACGGCCGGCTTTTCACAGAGCACATGCACGCCGTGTTGCATCGCGAGCAAGCTTTGTTCAGCGTGAAATGCATTCGGCGATGCGATATAGACCGCATCAATATCGCCTTCTTCGAACATTTTCTTCATGTCCGTATAGACCGCCTCCACCGCGTATTTCTCCGCAAACGCGCGGCCGGTCTCTTCCGTCCTTGAATACACGGCGCCGATGCGGAAATCGGGGTGTTGCTTCGCTGCTTTGATAAATCGATCGGTGATCCAATTCGTGCCAATGATGCCGAATTTCATAGTTGGTTCCCTCTTCTCTTTATGTACTTACTTTCAAGCATAGTGCAATCGTGTCCCTGTGTCACACACAATTCCCACACAATTCATTTCCGTGGAAGTCCCAGCCCTTCCCCCTCTATTTACTTGTATCTTAGGATAATGAAATTCAAGATATTTTTTTCTAATATTAAAGCATCCAAAAAATATTTAGTCCCCCAAACCTATTGGATACGCTTCCAAATCCACTATTGTTATCAACTATCTATCGCTTTGCCATAAATAAATAGAAATATTAGTTTTTTCGAAATATTAACTTTTATTTTCTGAAAAAGATGCTATCATGTGTTATACGATATATCACTGACACCAGGAGGACGACGCATATGATTACATTTTTCGCAGCACTTGCACTCTTAATATTGGGATACATGTTTTATTCGAAATTCATCGAAAAAGTATTCGGCGTCGACGACCAAACTCCAACCCCAGCTTATGCGCAGGCCGATAACATCGACTATGTGCCGATGAGCTGGTGGAAAGGCAATTTGATCCAACTTTTGAACATCGCAGGCCTTGGCCCAATCTACGGCGCTGTAGCTGGCGCATTGTACGGGCCCGTTGCTTTCATCTGGATCGTCGTTGGCTGCATCTTCGCAGGCGGCGTCCACGATTACTTCTCCGGCATGATGTCCATGCGCCACGGCGGAGCGCAATTCCCGACATTGGTCGGGCGTTACCTCGGAAAGAACGCGAAAGTCTTTATCAATGGCTTGTCGCTCGTGTTGATGCTGCTCGTGGCGGCTGCCTTCACGGCCGGCCCAGCTCAATTGATCGCACAAATCACACCAATCTCGTTTATCTGGGCGCTTGCACTTATTTTTGCTTATTTCGTTCTCGCAACGATCTTGCCGATCAACCGCATCATCGGACGCATCTACCCGCTACTCGGCGGCATCCTGTTGTTCATGGCCATCGCGGTGGCCGTAGCACTCGTGTTCTCCGGCAAACCGATGCCGAACCTAACATTCAGCAACTTACACCCAGGCGAACTGCCGATCTGGCCACTCCTTATGGTCACGGTCTCTTGCGGCGCGATCTCCGGCTTCCATAGCACGCAAAGCCCGATCATTGCCCGCACGATGAAAAAAGAAACCGACGGCCGCAAAATCTTCTACGGCGCCATGGTCATCGAAGGCATCATCGCCTTGATCTGGGCGGCAGCTGGCATGACTTTCTTCAACGGCACAGAAGGACTCGGCGCAGCACTCGCAGCAGGCGGGCCATCTGGCGTCGTCAACGACATCTCGATCTCGCTTCTTGGAACTTTGGGCGGCATCCTCGCGATCTTCGGCGTCATCATCTTGCCGATCACGACAGGTGATACCGCACTTCGCTCTTCGCGCATGATCTTGGCTGATTTATTGTCGAAGTTCACCAAAACTGACGGCACCTTGCGTATCCTGTTAATCACCGTCCCACTCGCCATCCCGACGTTCTACATGGCAACGATCGACTACACCTTCTTGTGGCGCTACGTTGGCTGGACCAACCAAGTGGTTGCAACCTTCATGCTGTGGACAGCGACCATGTATTTGCTCAAGAACTACAAAATGCACTGGATCAGCGGCGTGCCGGCCATGTTCATGACAGGCGTCGTCTCCATGTACATCTTCTATGCACCCGAAGGCTTGAACATGGAATACCACATCGCCGCCATGATCGGCTCGGTCATCACCTTGGCTGTCGCTTTATGGTATATCGCGCAGATCATGAAGTACCGCGCTGCGAAGCAAGTGGATTCGGAATATGAAGCTGTTTAAAAAATACGGAAATGATTAAGAGCCTCGGACTTATGCGGTCCAAGGCTCTTTTTATGAGTATCTATAAGGCTGAACTTCTTATATAGCACTGAAAGTCCTTATCCCATTACTTCAATCTCAGCCCTCTTTCAATAAAGTAAAGAAGACTGCTTCTCTAAATATTCTATTCTGTTTCTTCGATGCGATAATTCTTATTTTCAATAAAACTAATAATATTAAAAAATTCTTGTGGACTTGTTTCGAACCACTCACTTCCCGGAGAATCGACGCTTTTACTTCCGTTTATCGTAAGTATCTTGTGAATTACAGTTTCCAGCATTCGAGGGTGCTTCGTAGTAAAAGTCTCAATAATGGGTTTCTCAGGTAATATTGTTACACCTTGAGAGGTGATCCTTACTAAGGGATCTCCTTCTGTCATTCCAATCTTACATCTCCATGTGGAAGAATTTTTAAGAAGTGCAAGTTCTTTATAAGAGGGAAAATAATATAAGTAAACTACCCCTGTATTCTCTTCAATTTCACTAAATTCATCAATTGAATCGAATTCAGTGGAATCTATTTCTTCAACAGTTCCTTCATCATAATCATTGTTTTCTTTTTCTATGATTGTATTTTCTTCATCATGTAATTTTATTCTCCAAAAACCTACACTAGGATTTTCAGCATTTCCTTCATCAAGTAGGGTTTTTAAAGCTTTTTTTACTGTTCCAACATTGTCTGCTCTCCCTGGTGTGCCTCCTCTTAACTGGTGAACTGCTTTCACTTCTTCAATAATAACTTTTCTTTCAACCGTTTTGCCTTGGTACAACTCAATAATTAATTCTCTACATATTGAGGGTATAAGTGGAAGCCCCTTATATTTATAGCCATTTACCTCCATTTAAAAACTCCTCTTAAAATTATTTTTATTATCCCACTAATTATAAATCATCTATAGCAATAATATAATATCATTCTAAGGGTGATCTTTGGCTCTTTAAATATATAGTTAAATTTATAATAGATGTAGAATCTATTATGGTATTTTTATATACTCAGTTTCCTTAAGCAATGATAAAAAGAATCTTCATTTCTTCTCTCTGGCTCTATAATCCCGCTCAATTTCCTGCTTCCAATCCCGGCCAATCTTTTTCCCGGTCCGGAACGAACTCACCGCTTCGCTCAATACTTGATAATTCAACTCCGTCCCTTCCGCATCCGCATGGTAATCCACCGCAAAATCCTCATCCACACCGAACTTTTTCGCCGTCGCGACCGCATCGATGTTCGCACCGAGGAAAATGAACTCCCAACCGCTCGTCTTCTTCGAAGCAATCATTTCATGGATTTGCTTATACGTGTATTCACAGCTGGAGTTTTCTAAGCCATCTGTTGTAATGACAAACATTACCCTGTCGGCTTGATGCTTTTTCAATGTCCCTTTTTGCGCGTTGTTGATTTTCTGGATTGTCGAGCCCACCGCGTCGAGCAAAGCCGTCATGCCGCCTACTTCGTAATCGCTATCGGTCATCGGTGAAATGCCTTCGAGGGAAATCCGGTCATGCAGCAATTCGTATCCGTGGTTGAACAGCACCGTCGTCACGCGAACCTCGCCGGGGAGCTTTCGCTGCTTGTCAATCAGGGCATTAAAGCCGCCGATCGTATCTTTCTCGAGCCCTGCCATCGAGCCGCTCTTATCAAGAATAAACACCAATTCCGTCGTTTCATTTCTCATTATCGTTTCCTCCTTCGGGTTACTTGCTACCCCTAGGATACGATTTCCCCATAGAAAAAAGGTCGCTTCGAAAGCGACCTTTTTACGAACCAAGAAGCGCTTCATCAAATGCAAACAAGGCTTCATTGATTTCAAAAATATTGTATTGTTCCCGCTCGATGAAATAACGGACGATCAAGTCGAATTTATGGCTGTTCGACAAGCGATAGCCTGCCGTTCCGAGCAATTCTTCTGTCTCATCGATATCCAATTCGAGCGCAATCGCAAACGCCAGGATGGTCTTTTTCTTCGGTGTGTAGCCTGGGGAATTTCTGATTTTGGAAAACAGCTTCTTGTCGAGATTCGCCTTTTTATAGGTCTCGGCATCGGTCATCCCTCGTTCATCAATGAACCTGAACAGCCGCTGTGAGAAGGATTCATCCACCTCTTCCAAGAACTCTTCTAGGCTCAATTGCTGCTCCACTATTTCGATTGGTGCAGACATCGGTATTTCCATTTCCCGCCGGTCTTGATAACGACCAGCCCGTTCTTCCAAAACCGCCGCTTCCTGTTCATCGATGAACGCTTCAATCGATTCGTAAAGCTTCTGGCTGATGCCGAATGACTGCTTGTCCAACACGACTAGATAGACATCCATATCGTGCCCGCCCAGAAAGGCATCGATTTCTTCCGTGGCGACCCTTAATGCCGGTTCTTTCGGATAACCGAAGATGCCGGTAGAGATGAGCGGAAACGCGATCGACTCACAGCCAAGCTCGATGGCAAGTTCCAGCGAGTTGCGGTAGCAATTGCGCAGCAACATTTCCTCGTTTCGCCCGCCGCCTTCCCATACCGGTCCAACCGTATGGATTATGTACTTTGACTCGAGTTCAAAGCCGTTGGTATGCACCGCTTCCCCGACCGCACAATGGCCGACCCGGTCGCACGCTTCCTGCAGCTGCTTCGGACCCGCTGCCCGGAAAATCGCCCCGCACACGCCGCCGCCCATCTTCAGGCTGGAGTTTGCGGCATTGACGATGGCGTCTGTTGTCATTTTGGTGATGTCGTTGCGCACGATTTGCAGTGGCATGGGCTCATCCCTTTCTGTTTCTTGTCTCTTTTCATTTTACCACCCGTTGTGTCCCTGTGCGCCACACAATTCTGGCTCCCTTGATTCGCTAGAAAGTCAAGCAGAGCAAGGGTTTTTTGTGTTCCGCGGACGGCTTGTTGTCCCTGTGCATCACACAATTTGCATAGAAAAACACACGCGACAGACAGTCGCGTGTGTTTTTTCTGTTGGAAGATTAGTTTTTAAATGCTCTAGTCGCTTCAACTGCTTTTTTCCAGCCATCGTACAGTTTTTCACTTTGTTCAGCAGGCATATCGCTGGTAAAGGTTTTATCGACTTTCCATTGCTGCGCGATTTCTTCCTTACTTTCCCAGAAACCAACCGCCAATCCCGCTAAATAAGCTGCGCCGAGCGCTGTGGTTTCCTGGATGACCGGACGTTCAACTGGCACGTCCAAAATGTCGCTCTGGAATTGCACGAGGAAATCATTTGCCACAGCTCCGCCATCCACACGCAAAGTTTTCAGTTCGATGCCCGCGTCTTCGATCATGACGTTCACGACATCTTTCGTCTGGTAAGCGAGCGATTCAAGCGTCGCACGGATAAGATGCGCCCGTGTCGTGCCGCGCGTCAAGCCGAAAATGGCGCCGCGAGCGTCCGTATCCCAGTAAGGCGTGCCGAGCCCGACAAATGCCGGCACCATGTAAACGCCGTCTGTCGATTCGACAGATGTAGCATATTGCTCACTTTCGGGCGAAGTGTCCAAGATCTTCAAGCCGTCACGCAGCCATTGAATCGCAGAACCGGCAACGAAGATACTGCCTTCAAGCGCGTATTCCACTTTGCCATCGATGCCCCATGCCAATGTCGTCAACAAGCCGTGTTCGGAAACGACGCCTTCTTCCCCTGTGTTCATCAGCATGAAACAGCCTGTTCCGTAAGTGTTCTTGGCCATCCCTTTTTCGAAGCAGGCTTGCCCGAACAACGCAGCCTGTTGGTCACCAGCGATACCGGCAATCGGCACTTCATGGCCGAAGAAATGGTAATTGATTGTATTGGCATAGACTTCAGACGATTGACGGACTTCCGGCAACATGCTTTTCGGCACCGTCAAAATATCCAGCAATTCCTGGTCCCATTCCAAATCATAAATATTGTACATCAGCGTACGGGAAGCGTTGCTGTAATCGGTGATATGCGCAGCGCCGCCAGATAGTTTGTAGACGAGCCACGTATCGATCGTCCCGAACATTAAATCGCCATTTTCCGCTTTCTCCCGTGCGCCTTCGACATTATCCAAAATCCATTTCACTTTCGTTCCTGAGAAATAAGCGTCAATCAACAGGCCTGTTTTCTTACGGAACAGCTCTTCATGCCCTTGCACTTTCAATTCGCCGCAAATATCCGCAGTTTGTCTGGATTGCCAGACGATCGCTTTGTAGATTGGTTTTCCCGTGTTGCGGTCCCACACGACAGCCGTTTCGCGCTGGTTGGTGATGCCGATGCCTGCCACTTGGCTTGCTTCTACATCCGCTTTTCGCAAGGCTCCTGCCATACAAGCTAAAACTGAGGTCCAGATTTCATTCGCGTCATGCTCTACCCAGCCCGGTTTCGGGAAAAACTGTTCAAACTCCTGCTGTCCAGTTCCTACAATTTCTCCTTTGTGGTTGAACAATACCGCCCGTGAACTCGTTGTTCCTTGGTCAATCGCCATAATGTAATCTTTAGTCATCAATTATTCCTCCTCGAATGGTGTTTTGATCAATCGTTATTTGTCATCGACTAACGTGTCTTCGATTTCATTCGCTACAGTACGGCCTTTTTTCAATTCGGCGCTTGCTGCTCCAATCAAGATGCCGGCCATTACTATGCTCAAGCCCCAGAACAACAGGCTGTAATCACTTGTGAAGAAAGCTTTATAGAAAACCGCGCCATAAATACCGCCGAAAATCGGTCCGACAACTGGCACCCAGGCATAGCTCCAGTCCGAACTACCTTTTCCAGGAATAGGAAGCAAAGCATGTGCAATACGGGGGCCAAGGTCACGCGCCGGATTGATGGCATAGCCTGTAGTGCCGCCGAGCGACATGCCGATTGCAATAATCAAAGCTCCAACAATCAAAGGATTCAAGCCATCTGTAAAGTCATTGGCGCCGATGAACAGCAACCCCATCACCAACACAGCAGTTCCAATGATCTCACTGACTAAATTCGAAAATGGGCTTCGAACAGCGGGACCCGTGGAGAATACAGCTAATTTCGCTCCTTGATCTTCCGTAATCTTCCAATGTGGCAAGTAATTCAAAAAGACGATTACTGCGCCGATAATCGCGCCGATCATTTGGGCGAGAATGTACATTGGCACTTTCGACCACGGAAATTCTCCTACTGAGGCCAAACCAAAAGTTACCGCCGGATTGACATGGGCTCCTGAAAAACTGCCCACTGCGTACACCGCCATGGTAACGGCGAGCCCCCAGGCAATCGTGATGACGACCCATCCGCTGCCTTCCGCCTTGGAATCTTTCAAGACCACTCCTGCCACTACACCACCGCCGAAAATAATCAGGATCATGGTCCCAACCACTTCTGCTAAAAACTCTGACATCGCTTAACACTTCCCTTCCTTTTAAAGCAAGAGCTGTATAAATGTCCATAAAAAAATCCGCAATTAATGAAAGTTCTCCTTGATAGAAGTACTCATTAATGTGCGAATCTCCAGGTCTCCAACACAACTCTTAACTTGTTATCTATAAGGTATACTTAAAAGAAAGCGCTGTCAATATATTTTCTGAATTTTTGTTTAAATATTCCTATTCGCTCTCCGAATCTTTTTTCATTTTACGGCTTCAAATAATGCCGCTGCCGCTCATCTTGCGCTGAGAAAAGATTGCATGAAAGCTGACGCATGAGTTTCCTCATTTGAATAAAAAAAACAGGGCTTTGCACGAAAACGCTGCAAAGCCCTGCTTATGGAGATGGCGGTGTCGCCAACCATCATTTAGTTGTTTTTCTTATCCAATGCTTTGACCAATTCCTCAGCCAATGCTTCAGAAGCAAACGGGTCGCGGCCCGTCAATACTTGCTTGTTGCCCCACACCACTTTTTCGTCAGCAGTGTAATCGGCAACTTCGCTCATCTTGCCTTCTAAGCTGAACGGCAGGATCTCTGGGAGTCCTTCCGGTTCAACCGCTTCCGGATATCCGGTGACGTTCAGTCCGGCGATGATGCTTTGGCCGTCTGGGCGTTTCGTCCAGATCAATGGTGCCGGGCCGTGGCACACAGCCGACACGATATTGCCGTTGTCATATACAGCGTTGATGATCCCGTGAAGCGTTTCATCTTCTGCGAGGTCGTACATCGCTCCGTGACCGCCGACGATAAATATTGCGTCGTATTCTTTCGCATCTACGTCAGACAGTTTTTTCGTATTGTCCGCAAGGCCCGATTCATACATTTCTTTGTATTTGCCTTCCGGGTCATACTCTTCGCTGATGCTGACCTCGTCAAGCGTCGGTTTGCCGCCTTTTGGCGAAGCGAGCTCCACGTCATGGCCTGCATTCTTCAAAATTTCCATCGGTGCGAACAATTCTTCTGCCCACCAGCCGGTTTCGTAATTATTTTCCGTATCTTTATGTCCACTTGATAGCACTGCTAATACTTTAGCCATTGATAGTTCCTCCTCTGAAAATCATTCTGTCACTAGTTGTTCCCGAATGTTTTCGGATTTAAACAAACTTACAATTCCCGCAATTTTTTATTACAGGAGCTCCCTTTCCTAAACCGTCTTATGTTTCGGAAAAAGGGATTTTCCGTTTTTAAAGAATGTCCACACTACAGCAATCAAGAAAATGACGATGCCCGCTAGCAAAGCGCCTTGAATAACAGCCGCCATCTCTGGGTCGAGCGTCCCGCTCATATAGGCACTATAGATCCCGAAGAACGCCCAGGCAATCGGAATCGGAAACGCCGCGTTTTTGAACCGCGACAAGTAAAACAGGACAAATACGACGGCAACGCCCAAGACGATGAGTGTCCAGACAGAATCGGAAATGCCGAAGCCGTCCCACTCCCATTGCACCAAGGACAGCGAAATGTTGACAATCGTCGCGATAAATACCCACGCGCCGTACAACGTGAACGCAAGCCCCGGCAGCAGCGACGGAAACTCAGAACGGTGTTTGTAGATTCTTTCCACAATGAACAGCAAGGAAAACAACAAGCCTGCAATCAATATCGTCGAAACGCCCAGCCATTCATAAGAAAACACGACGATCCAGCCCATATTGAGCAGCGAACTCGCGATGAATAAAGGCGAGATCAACAGCGTCAACCGGCTGACTTTCGGATCTTTTCGCTTGATGAACAAATACACGAGCGTCACCAGCACGAGCGTGTAGATAACGCCCCAAATCGAAAACGTAAACGGCGCCGGCGAGATGAGCGTCATGTACTTGTCCGAAATATCTTTTTGCGTGTTGCCGTTAAAGAACCCCGACGAACCCAAGTAATTGACGCCAAGCGTCACAAAATAAGCGACCAAGTTCAGTATCGCGAACAGTTGGGTTTTCTTCAATGTGCGTTCATCCATGATGGTTTCATCCTCCCGAAAGATAATAGTCACTGGCAATATGTGCCTCTTGCTTTCTATCTTCCCGTTTTTGCCAGTCAACAAAACGGTTTCCCGGAATGAATCGGGTGAATTGTGTCATGCACAGGGGCGTTTCGACTGGAGAATGCTGCTGCATCAAGGTTTCTGATACTGAAATTGTGTCATGCACAGGGACAGAGCGCTTCCACGCTGCCGCTCTATCCCTTCACACCGTCTCTCAGCCATTTCGCCGTCAATGTATCCGCTTCGAGCATCTCTTGCGGCGTGCCTTCAAACAGCACTTCGCCACCTTTTTTGCCGCCGCTCGGGCCCATTTCGATGACCCAGTCGCTCGCTGCAATCAAGTTCAAGTTGTGCTCGATGAGGATGACCGAATTGCCTTTGTCGACGAGTGCTTGAAAGACGTCCAATAGATGGGCATTGTCTCGCGTGTGCAAACCGAGTGAAGGCTCGTCCAATAAATAGATCTGCCCTTCTTTTTTCAAATGGCTTGCGAGCTTCAAGCGTTGCACTTCGCCTCCGCTCAATGAACCGGTCGTCTGCCCAAGTGTCAGGTAGCCGAGTCCCACGTCTTTCAACGTATCCACTTTTTTGACGATTTTCGGCATTTCCAAATACTCATTCGTTTCGTCAATCGTCAACTCCAAAATTTCCACGATGTTTTTGCCTTTGTAACGGTAAGACAAGGCTTCATCTGAATACCGCGTGCCCTTGCATGCTTCACAGGTCACCGTCACGGGATCCGCAAACGCGACATTCGGCGTGGTGATGCCTTTGCCTTCACATACCGGGCAGGCGCCCAATGAATTAAAGCTGAACAAGCCCGCCGGCTGTCCGCTTTGTTTTGCCAAAATCGACCGGATGTCGCTCATGATGCCCATATAAGTCGCCAGCGTCGAACGGCTGGACGTGCCGATGCTGCCTTGCCCGACCGCAATCGTTTCAGGATAATTGCCGGTAAATGCGCCGAACATCAATGAACTTTTCCCCGAACCGGAAACGCCGCATACCGAGACGAGGGCATTCTGTGGAATTTCCACACTGACATTTTTCAAATTATTATCGGAAGCATGTTTGATCGAAAACGTGTTTTCAGCTGTTCTCGGCTGTTCATTCACCGTTACGGTGTGGTCCAAATCAGTGAGAGCGGAAGCTTTTCTCAGGCCTTCCTGCCCGCCTTGATAGACCACTTCACCGCCGCTTCTGCCTGCGCCCGGTCCCATTTCGATGATTTCATCTGCCGTCTTGATGACCGCCAGATTGTGTTCGATGACGACGACAGTATTGTAGTTGTCCCGTATGCTTTCCAGCATATGCGTCAACATATTGATTTCTTCCGGATGCAAACCGGCACTCGGTTCATCGAAAATATACGTGATGTTGTTCAGGCTGCTGCCTAGGTGGCGCGCGATTTTCACGCGCTGCGCTTCGCCGCCGGACAAAGTGCCCATTTTGCGCGACAGGCTCAAATAGCCGAGCCCCAAACCGACCAGCTGTTTCACGCTCGGATGCGCCTGCTGGGCAATCGACTTGCCGATCGGGTCGCCGATTTTCTCCAGTTCACCGAGCAGTTCCGTCAATTCCAAACGGGCATAATTGGCGATGTTCAAGCCGTTGATTTTGCACTCCAGCACTCTCGGGTTCAATCCCGAACCTTCACAAACCGGGCATGGGGTACGCGTCGTCAGCGCCAAGACGTCTTCCTGGGAGACGATTTTCAGTTTCGTCAGGTCCCGGTTGATATACAGGCGAATAAACCTCGGAAGGAGGCCATCCCACTCGATGTCGCGATCGCCTTCTTTGTAATAATAAGTGCTAAATGCACGTTCTCCTTCCGGCGGTCCGTATACGAGCAGGTTGTATTTTTCTTCCGTGAAATCTTTGATGGGAAGATCGGGGTCGAACAATCCGCCGTCTCTCATCCATCTGCCTTGCCAACCAGGAGGCGCCAGCGGTTTGAAGCGTACCGCGGACTCCCGGATTGATTTCGTGTGATCGATTAGCTTGTGGATATCCGGCGTAACGACTTCGCCGAAGCCATTGCATTCCGGACAGTTGCCGAACGAACTTTCACTCGAAAATTCAGTCGCCGAGCCGATCGGCGGACTGCCGATTCTCGAGAACAATAGCCGGATCAACGGATCGATATCCATATACGTGCCGACCGTCGAGCGCGAATTGCCCCTGACTGGCTTTTGTTCTACGACCACTACCGGGCTCAAATGCTGCATCAAGTCTGCATGCGGCCGCTCGTATCTCGGCATCTGGTGCCGGATGTACAGCGGATAGTTCAAGGTCATCTGCCTTCTGCTTTCCGTCGCCAAGGTATCGAACACAACCGAACTTTTCCCCGAACCCGACAAGCCGGTAAACACATTGATCTTTTCTTTCGGGATATTCAAATCGATATTCTTCAAATTGTTTTCACGAAGCCCTCGCAATATGATTTCATCTCGTTTTTCTGGCATGTTAACATTCTCCTTTTCCAATCCGATCAGTGGATTACACTACTATATAGAAACGTTCCCTATTTCGGGGTGGTTCACACAACCAGTTTGTCCCTGTGCACCGCACAATTCCCGCACAATTTATCAGAGTATAGAAAAAGACGCATCCGCCAGCGCGGATGCGTCGAATAATTGTGTCGTACACAGGGGCGTTCTTCCACCGAAATGCTGTTACACCAAGGATCTGACCCTCCGAATTGTGTCGCGCACAGGGATATCCACCACCTATTCCACAACCACCAGCTCGCCCTTTTGTCTGTCAGCTACAGAAATACGTTCCCCACTTTCAAGCGTAATGTCGGCTACCTGCTCCTCGCTACGTTCGTCCACATAAACGAACACCATTCCCTCTATTTCAGCCCAAACAACCGAGCCTTCCTGCGCAACCTCCAGATTCAATAAGCCGTAGCCTGCGGGTGAATATTCATAAACTGCAATCGCCGGCAGTTGATCGATCGTCAGTGCAAATACCGTCAGTTCGCCCTCGATCCATTCATCCTGTTTCGATATTTCGACGGCCTCTCTATTCAAGGTGTAGTTTCCTCCGTAATGAAATTCGAGTTCTTGCCACACATCCTGCTGTGCGGGAAATTCTCCGGTTGTCCAATTACTAACTTGCTGAATGTCGCCGTTTTCCCCCACCTGCAAAGTCACGCCCATCTCCGGCGTTTGTTTGTCACTGACGTCAAAATGCCCGACCGCTACCCCTTTTTCGTATTGTTGCGGCGCGACCACGAACTCCCGCTCCGGATATTGAAGCGCTAAGTATTCGATCACTTCTTCATATTTCTCTGCATGCGCTTCGGTTTTCATATAGGATTGATAGGCGAAAAATCCAATATAGCTTATTACTAATAAACCACTCAGCACGAGAGCCCATCGTTTCCGTTTTTTAAACACGAAAAACAGCATTCCTATCGCCAGCAACGCGCCCACCCCAACCACCACGAACATCAAATTTTCTGCCGGATTCATTTAACTCACCTCTTCCATTCAAGCTAAGAGTACAGCAATTTCGAATCGGCTCAGTCACTCTTTGGCGTGACCGCTTCATCGACATTTGGTCCTCTCCTATTACTACTAAGCTAGCACATCGAACGTGATTTCCGCTTCATAATTCCATGAAATTGTGTGGCGCACAGGGGCGCATACACACCAGAAGCCTGCTAGTTCAAACTTTTCGACTGCCAAATTGTGTCGTGCACAGGGACACAAGGCCTTTCCCCTCGACACGGATGATATACTGAAAATACAGACATTCTACGCAAAGGAGACAGTGGCTAGACATGATACGATCTTTTCAATTCGCCGGCAGCCGAATCGTAAAAACCGGCATAGCGATATTTTTGACGGCCACTATTTGCCTTTGGTTCAACTGGCCGCCAGTCTTTGCGGTCATTACAGCTATCGTGACAATCGAGCCGACCGTCAGCGATTCGATCAAGAAAGGGCTGGTCCGCTTTCCTGCTTCGGCTATTGGTTCAGCCTTTGCCGTGTTCTTTATCACCTTATTCGGGAATTCCCCGATTACATATACACTTGCTGCGGTCGCCACGATCCTGGTGTGTTTCAGGCTCAATCTCCATGCCGGCTTGCTGGTGGCGACGTTAACCTCTGTCGCGATGGTGGAAGTTATCCATGACAATTTCCTGTACTCGTTCTTCATCCGTTTAGGGACGACAACGATCGGCCTGGTCGTCTCGACCGCCGTCAATATGCTTGTGTTCCCGCCAAACTACAGCACCGCTATCCTAAAAAGCATCCACAGTATCAGCGGTCGGGCCGGGGGCATGCTCGAGCACACAATCCGCACAATCCTCTTCGACCGGGATGCAGGCTTGCAGGAAGATAAGAAAATCGTTAAGCAACTAACGACGGAAATCCGCAAGACCGAACAATTGATCCATTACCAACGGGATGAAGCCAGTTTGTATCCATGGGTGCGTAACCGGGAAGCCGAACTTCAGATGGCGGAGAGGCAATTGCTGTTTCTCGACAATTTCGAGTACCATTTGAATGCATTGCTTCGCGTCCCCGTGCAAGATATTCAGTGGACACAAGCCGAGCGGGAAACCATTATGGATGCCGTGTCGGCGCTTGCCGACGATTTGCAGCATTCCATCGATTACAATCACGACAAGCATCAGGATCAATTAAAAAGCATCACCGACCTGTTCTGGGAAAACAGCAAACAAGTGCCGTCAAATGACGCCCCGCACCCTACACTGTTCCCCCCGGAATTCCGGATCCTCTATGAACTTGTTACCATTTATGATTTGGTCGATAAATTTTTCGACCCGAACAGCGTAAAGGCTGTGCAGCAAGCAGAAAAATCATAGAGACAAAAAAGGCCGTGCCGGAAACTCTTCAGTTTCTGGCACGGCCTTTTCGGTTGAATTGTGTGGCGCACAGGGACATTCCAGCCCACAAATGCCGCTACTACAACGATCTCATCGCTGGAATTGTGTCTAACACAGGGACACTAAATTTCCTCCATCCCCAACGCAATCCGGATATGCGCCAAATGATGCTCTTCGTGCCACGATAGTTTCGCCAAATTTTCCGCAACGCGAACTTCGCCGTCTGTTTCGTGGATGAAGACGCGGTCCAATTGCGTACCCGTCACATAATTCCCGAGTGCCACGATCCGTTCGTTCAATCCTTCTAACATCCGGATGGAACTTTCCACCGGCAATCGGTTGTCCGGCAGATACGCCCATTTGTCCTGGTCAAACTCAGACACGGTCGGTTGGTATTCCGTCAGCGCCAGTTTCAGGCGCTGATACAAAGACAATTGCGAATCCGCAATATGATGCACGAGCTGCCGGACCGTCCAGCTGCCTTCCCTGTAAGTCTTGGCCAACTCCTCATCGCTCAAGGAATCCACCACCTCGCGAAGACGCGTCGTGTAGCTATTGATTTCGTTAAGCCATTTGTTGACTTCTTCATTCGTTACTTGTTCCGGAACTTGCATTTGCCCAATCGGAAATTGCACATCCATTTGCCTAACCCCTTTTCCAAGCGCATTTAGAAAACGCTCTCTTCACGCTCAATATATCAATGGAGATTCCATTTGTAAACATGCCTTGGGTGTACTAGAAATTGTGGCAAAATCACCATCTGCCCGCCATCATTCCTTATAATATTCCACACTTTCCGTCGCTCCTAATTCCACTGGTGTAATCGTGATGCTGCCGCCTTCTTGAATCAACCCATCCTCGCCAAATTCCGTCCCCGGCTCCAAGGTGATCGTCAAGGTCGGTTTGCTTGGATCCCCTCTCACCACAAGCGTGTAGATGCCGAATTGTTCGGTGTTTCGGATGTTATAATAATAAAGTTCCCCATCATTTGCATACACCAATTCATTATTGTCCGACATGAAATAGTTCTGCGGATTGCCTGGCTCTATCCATTTGCCGATCAGGCTGACCGCGACATTTTGATAGCTGACGTAATCGCTGCTTCTGAAATTATAAATTTGATGGTCGATGGTGCCGTAATCGCTCGTTTTATACGTCAAAGCCGCAATATCTTCGGCGGTCCATTGGAGTTTATAGCCTTCATCTTCCAGCACTTTATATGCCGAACTGCCTTCTAGCACACCCACTTCCCGACCGAATAAGAGGCCTTTTCGCTCCAACCGGGCCGTCTCTTTCTTCATTTTCGGGTATTCTTTCAAAATCAATTCATGCTCGCCATTTTCCGATTCCGCGATCAGCACATTCGCATCGCCCATATAATAGAAGAACGTCGTATTCGCCGTAAACAAACCGATCGCGATCAGCGCGAATCCCCATTTCACATAAGCGTTCGAAAATAGCCAAGCGGCCCCGCTCAATAGGAAACCGATAATGCCATAGTTAATCAAATAAAACTGCCATTCATGAATAAGCCAGTACCCTCTCGGTTCGGCAATCCCGATAAGCAAGACTTGAAAAATCGCCAGTATCATCCCCGCGGCAAGCAATGAAATTCCGATTATCTTTTTTCTATTCATTTCGCATCCCCCGCAAATCAAAATGCGCCATGATTTCTTCGTAAAGTGCATCCCCCGAAGAAATCGAATCCCATGTCACACCGGCATTCACGCTCCGGAAAATAAGTGTTTCCGCCTCACCGCTCTCGCCGTCCCGAACCGCTGCCAAATAACCGGTTTGCCCGCTATCAATGAAATCGATGTGCATTTCTTCATAGCCATGTTCAAGGTCTTGCGTAGCGGTGCGTGAAATGCTGCCGACGCTCCACCCCTGCCCACGGCTATCGGTTCTCAAGATGCTGATGTTTTCCGGCCCGCGCCCTCCGTAAACAATGGCAATGTTACCGGGCGATATGTACATATTGCTCCGTGAAATATCATCGAGATAATCGCTGATGCGCGCGTACCCCAATTCATGATCGTCCGGCACTGGAATCCAGCTCTCGCCTTCATTCACCGTGACGAAAAGTTCCGTTTCATACATCACGTAATCTTGTTCCGTGTCGACTGGCAACACGGCTTCCTTTGTTCCTGGCACCGGGTGCGACATAATTTTATCGACATCCGCCGTCACTTCCGGGAGCGGCGGTGCTTCGGCAATCGCAGGGCTCTGTGCCACGTACTCTGAATTGATGCTGGCGATGGTGTCCGTACTCACTTTGAAAGCCCCGTAACTCAACACGAGCGCCAACAAGCCGACTAAACTGATTTTCAAAACCTTCATAGCATTCCCTTTCCAAAAAGTAGTAATTCCATTTTAACACGCTTCCGGAGCAGCAAACGCCTAAGCGTTATTCTCTATTCCATTCAAGAGAAGTTCTGCGATTCCAGAAGTTCCATTTCTTTCTGCTGCAATGCAAAATCGTGCTACTATAAGAGCAAAATACGATTCGTTCTGCACTTTAACGAAAGGCGGCGATGAGGATGGTCGGGAAAAAGAAGCCACGGTTTGTTCTCGGTTTGAAGACAGTCGCATCCATCGTCTCGATTTCTTTTTTGCTGCAAATTTCCGGCAATCCGTTCCTCAACAGCATCATTATGCTGCTCGTGTTCTATATCGTCCTGCCGGTATGGATCTGCAGCCACTACTTCCAAAAGCGGGGCGTGACACTGCGCCAAGTCGTCTTTGTCCAAGGCATCGCCCGCTGGCTGTTGCCGATTGCCGGGCTCAGTTTGCTGATCATGATTTTCTCCACGAGCATCTATTGGCTGTTATTGCGCGGGCTTATGGCCATCGCTCCCGCCCTCGTCAACCTCTTCCTCACGCCGCAGCCGCTCCCGGATGTGTTCTGGTATATAGCGGCGACCGCTTTCATTGTCGCCATCATCGCGCCAATCGCGGAGGAATTCGTCTTCCGCGGCGTTCTCTTGAATCAGCTGATGGACGTATTCGGCTTGTGGAAAGGCATCGGCATCACGAGCTTGATCTTCGCCGTCTTCCACCTCAATTTTTTCGGCGCCTTCCTGTTCGCGGTCATCGCATCTCTCCTCTATGTCAAAACCGGCAATTTGCTCGCGCCGATTTTGCTTCACATCGCTAACAACCTACTCGCCGTCTACCAAGCCTTCGCCGACACCTCGTTTATGGACTGGCTGACGGTGACGAGCGTCAACGACCTGTATACAAAAGCCGCACCAAACCTCGTCGCTTTGATTATGAGCACAGTATTATTGCTGCTTATGATTGGCTGGCTGGCACGTAGCTTGAAAGACGAAAAATCAGCTATTCGGTAAATCAACAATCTTCAGGAACAGGTCCTCACATTTTATTGATGAATTAAAAAATGCCCTGGCTATGAAAAGCGCAGGACATACCTCATTGCGATCAAACTTCTTTCCTCACAAAATAAACCTGCTCACCCGGCAGCTCCAAACAATTCAACTGCCCGCCATACACCGCGCCCCCATCGATGCCGATGATGCGGTTATCGCCAAAATAAACGCTCGTATCATCCGACCCTCTCAGCTTAAATGTCGGCGTGTGGCCGAAGACGACTTTCTTATCACCTACATAGCCTTGATGAAATTCATCGCGGATCCACATCAATAAATACGGATCTGTCTCTTCAATCGCAACGTCCGGCTGAACGCCTGCATGCACGAATAAATAACCATCTGCTTCGTAATAAAACTTCGTCTCTTTCAAAAACTCGATATGCTCCCAAAACAGCTCCATCGCCGGAAGCTTCATGCCTTTTATGGAAGAATCGTAACTTTGCAAAGTGGAAAGCGCCCCGTTGCGCACCCAGTTTCCCGCTGCGCCGGTTTCACCCCTCGCTGCTTCCAGCATCATTTGGTCGTGGTTGCCGCGCAGCACAATCGCTCCTTGTTGCTTCAACTCGACGACCCTCTCCAGCACTCCTTTGGAATCCGGACCGCGGTCCACATAGTCACCGAGTAAAATCAGCTGGTCATTCGATGCGTCATACTCCACTTTCTCCAGCAACTTATTGAACAAGTCCAGCTCTCCGTGAATATCGCTGATGGCTAAGATCCGTTTCATCGTGTGCACCTCCTGCTTCCCGTTTTCCAAAACAACTGTCATTTAGCACATTGCCTGGTATATGCGTACTTCCCTATTGGCAATCAAACTCCTGCCAAAACGTTCTTCATTTCACACTTACCATCTTCATCCAATTCTTTACCCTTCGCGTAAACAGCATAACCCTTCCCCTTCTTTCAGCTTGAACGGTTTTCGCTTAATTGTGTCTGACACAGGGACACTGAAACTCTACATCGCCTTTGGTATAAGGAATCTTGGCTCTCAAATTGTTCCTAACACAGGGACAATAAGCTTTTCATTTGCACCTATCGTCCATAGCTGTTATTTTTAGAGTGACCGTTATATCTAAGTCAATGGAGGATGGAGACCATGAGCACGAAGAAAGAAGACTTACTGGTAGCTGCAGAACAACTGTTTTACCAGCACGGCTTTCATGCCATTGGCTTGAAAGCGATTGTCCAGGAAGCCGACGTGGCGCTGATGACGCTGTACAATCATTTTAATTCCAAAGACGAACTGATCTTGGAGATCTTGACCCGCAGATCGCAAGTCTATATGGATTATTTAGAACAAGGTAAGCAACAAGCAAGCGGATCCGTCGCACAACGGCTGGCGATTGGCCATTTGAATTGGCTAAAGGATACAGCTTCCAATGGCTGCATGTTTTTGCGGGCGAAAGAAGAATTCGTCAGCGAGCCCAATCACCCGATTGTCCAGCTGGTGACGAACCATAAAGAAGAAACAAAACAATTGTTCCTATCGAACGGGCTCACGCCTTCCGAAGCGACTCGCTTGTCCTTGCTCTTTGAAGGAGCCGTTTCCTTGGCCGAATTTTCTCCATTGGACGAAGTCGAAGATGCCTTGATGACTTTGGTGCAACAGTTATAAGTAAGCGAATCGCTTACTTTTTTTACCCCAGAAATATAGTGACCGTTCTATCTATAAAAAGGAGTTGAGAATATCCCAGAAAATCGTTTTATTTTTTTAATTCGAAAATGTAGTGACCGTTCTATCTAATAAAAGGAGTGAATTATCATGTGGAAAATCGTTTTACCTGGCATCGCCATGATCGGCGTTACCTATGCGTTCGCCAGATACAGCTTCGGCTTGTTCTTGCCGGAAATCAGCAGCGCCTTAAATTTATCTGAAAGCCAGTCGGGGTTGATCGGCTCGGTGGCGTATGCCGCCTATACACTAGCCTTGGTGACAGCGGCTATCTTCATCCATAAAATGAGCGCCCGCCACGTCGTGTTGTATTCCGGCGCCTCTGCCTTTATCGGCATGCTCGGAATGGCAGCATCGCAAGGCTTTTACACACTCGCCATCAGTGCGTTTATCGCAGGGCTCGGCAGCGGTTGGGTATCGCCCGCCTTCAGCCAAGTCGTCGCGCAATCGCTTGAGAGCCGCGAGCGCGATAGAGGCAATACGTGGATCAATACCGGCACGAGCGTCGGAGTCGTTGCGAGCGGCCCTGTGGCACTGGCATTTGCCGAACAGTGGCGCTGGGGCTATGTGCTGTTTGCGATTTTGGCGTTCTTGACGCTGTGGTGGAATGCACGTGCGATCGATCGTCCGGAAGAAGAACCGGAACAATCCACCGGCAGCCAGTTTATACTGAGCCTGCTCGGCCAAGCGCGCTTCATGATCCTCGCGGCGATCGGCATCGGCTTCAGTTCTTCCATCTACTGGACCTTTTCACGAAGCTACCTAACCGAAGTGCACGATTTCTCGGTACCGGAAAGCATAATCTTCTGGATCGTCATGGGCGCAGCCGGCATCATCGGCGGCATTGCTGGAACCATCATTCAACGCCTCGGGCTCGGCTGGTCTTACCGCCTGGGCGTGTTGGTGGCGACCGCTTCTCTTGTCACACTGGTAATTCCGCACGCTGCCGCCATCTACTTGTCCGCGGTCCTGTTCGGCATCTCGTTCATTTTCATGACCGGCTTATTCATCGTCTGGGGCACACGCCATTTCCCGGATACGCCTTCTGTCGGCGTGAGCTTGTCGTTCTTCTCGCTCGGCATCGGGCAATCGCTCGGCTCAATCGCGGCGGGCATCTTGATCGACGGCATGTCCTACCCAATCGCCTTTTTATCATTCGCGGTGATTGGCTTGCTGTTTATCTTCATTAAAACAAATGCCCAGCCAGTTTCGACACAAGGAACCGCTGCACAGCCGTAAGCCCTGTCCCTGTGCACCACACAATTCCCACACAATTCGTTCTGATGAATGAAGCATCGTTTCCGTTTTTTAGTTGGAAGGAATCCACCGCTTTAAAGAGAATGGATACGTACCATCACTATTCATCAGAAAGGAGACAATATCATGGAGAACAATCAATTACTCCGCATGGACAACGTCGGCCTCGTCTTAGAATCGCTGGATGACGCTATCTCATTTTTCGAAGAAATCGGCCTGCAACTCGAAGGCCGAGGCATGGTTGAAGGTGAATGGGCGGGACGCGTCACGGGGCTTGGCGACCAACAAGTCGAAATCGCCATGATGGCGACGCCGGACGGACATAGCCGGATCGAACTGTCGCGCTTTCTAGAACCGGCTGTTACCAGCGATCACCGGACAGCCCCGGTCAATTCACTCGGGTATTTACGCGTCATGTTCGCAGTCAAAAATATCAACGACATAGTCGCCAGACTCACGACACACGGCGCCAAGCTCGTCGGCGAAGTGGTGCAGTACGAAAACGCGTACCGGCTATGCTATATTCGCGGACCTGAAGGGATTCTTGTCGGCCTTGCGGAACCGCTCGGGAATGAATAAATATTTGACCGTGATTAGATTCGGAAATTCGCTGTTTTTTCAAAAAAGTGGGTATACATGAAGCAATTAAACACTTGGGAGGAAACCGGCATGAAGAAAATTTGGCTTCCACTATTGCTGGCATTTGGGTTATTCGCTGCATTTTCCCTGCCCTTTGATTCAGTTGCTGCTACAAGTCATGGATCTGCCGCAACAGATGACCAATTGCCCGAAAACCTCGAGAACCTGATGGACATCGCCCCGGAGCATCAATTCACGCTGCGCCAAGGCAGCAAACGCATCGAAGTGAAACTCCTCCAATGGACATTGAACGATTATGGGTTGAAAACGGAAGTAGATGGCACCTTCGGCCCGAAGACCGAGCGGAACGTCCGGCAATACCAGCAGGATAAAGGCCTCGTGGTCGACGGCATCGTCGGCATGTATACATGGGTCGCCATTTACGCTGAACACCAACAGCCTCCGGGTGACAATGAACTGCCGGCGAGGCTGAAAAATTTAATGGCAATCGCGGCGGAGCATCAGTTTATCCTTCGTCAGGGCAGCCAGCGCATTGAAGTGGAGCTGCTCCAATGGACATTGAACGACTACGGACTGAATACCTCGGTTGACGGGATCTTCGGGCCGGAAACCAATCGGAACCTTCGACAATATCAGGCGGACAAAGGATTGAACGTCGATGGCATTGTCGGTGTGAATACGTGGACGGCGCTGTACGGGGAATATTAATTTTCTTAAAAGCATGCAATAGCTAGAAGACCCGCCGATCCGTTTAGGGATTGGCGGATCTTCTAGTTTGTTGCAGAATCTGATTTTTTTGAATGAAGTTCAGCACACATCATTTTCAAATAGCTTAAGCTACTTAGCTTTCCATCAAAACTCCTCATACGTCGCCGGGTCCATATCAAACAACCTGCCATCCAGGCGGGACAATTCCGAAATCGCTGCCATTTCGCTATCGCTTAATTCAAAATCGAAAATGGCCAGGTTTTCGCGCTGGCGCTCAGGCGACGTGGAACGCGGGATCGACACCGAGCCGATTTGGTATTGCCAGCGCAACACGACTTGCGCGATGGTTTTATGATGGGATTTGGCAATTTGGCTGATGGTGTCATTCGACAGGATATCCTTCGCTCTGGCGATTGGACTCCACGACTGCGTTTGGATATTGAGATCCGTATGCACTTTTCGCTGATGTGCCTGGTTGAAGAACGGGTGCAATTCCACTTGGTTCACGCTCGGCGTGACGCCCGTCTCTTTGATGATGCGCTCCAAGTGCTCAGGCAGGAAATTGCTGACGCCGATCGAGCGGACGAGCCCCCATTTCTGTGCGTCGATCAAGGCTTGCCACGCTTCCACATACGTGTCTTGATTTGGCAGTGGCCAGTGAATCAAATACAAGTCGAAATAATCCACTTGCGCGCGGAATAACGATTCCTGGATCGCCACCAAAGCTTTTTCGTATGTGTGATAGCGCCCCGGCAGCTTGGACGTCACCCATAGCTCTTCTCGTGGAATGCCGCTGCGCCGAATGCCTTCGCCGACCGCGCCCTCGTTTTCGTAGTTATACGCCGTGTCGATCAAACGATATCCCGCGTTGATGCCGCTGCTGACGGCGTTCGCTCCTGCATTTCCCCACAGTCCGTATGTACCGAGCCCTGTTACCGGTAAACTCGTGCCGTCATTTAATGTCACTTCCGGAATTGCTTTCACCATCTACTTCCACTCCTCTCAAGTCTGTTTTCAGATTACTCTTACATCTTCATGAATTCAAATCATTCGGCTTCCGAAATTTCTCTGGCAAATAAAAAGAGATCCGCTCCATTATCGAATGGAGCGGATCCCGAATTGTGTCGTGCACAGGGGCGTAGCGTTAGACAAACGCCGCTATCTCAAGGTTTTCACCTAGAGAATTGTGTCTAACACAGGGACATCACCAACTACTGCTTCTTCCCTTTTCCTTTCCCTTTCTCCACCACTTCCGCTTCAACGCTCACTGCATCATAAATCGAATTCGCAATGAAGCGGTAGCTGTGCTCGGTATGGGCACGGAATGCGAGAGAGTTGGCAAACAAATTAAACGTCGTCTCTCCCTGCTCAGCTGTTATGGCCATCGTTTGGCCTTGTGCCTGTTCATAGCCAGGCCACCAGCCGGCGAGGTAGAAATCGTCGCTGTCCTGGAAGCTTGCGAGCACTTCTGCGCCTTCCGGAACTCCAGAAATCCATGAACCGGTCGTGACGTAGAGATTTTCTTCCTGTTCGTACCCAGCAGTCAACGGATGCTCCGCGACATCTGCTTTCACGAGTCCTTCGTGTCTGCTTCCGGTGCTCGTATACGCAAATCCTGGAAGCAAGCCGCTCTTGCTTACTGCGTTAAGTGCAGGTGCACCGATCCCGACAAAGGTTTTGCCGGTGACTTGTGCTGCGTTAAATGAACCGCCATCGCTGACGATGACATCCGCTGCTGCAGCGTCCGTCAGTTCAAAGCCGAGCTGGCGCAACGAGAAGTTCAGCTGCGCAGTACCGGTTGCCGCAACACTCGGCTGCTCCAGCACTTCAGTTTCGGCATTTTTGCCGTTGCCGAATACTTGCGTTTCAAAATAATAGTCATCGGCATACGCGCGAAGGTCGTTCGTCGCAACGACGAAATCACCTGCTTCCGCTTTGCCTTTGCTTTCCGTCAACACTTCCACCGTCTTGCCGTCAGCAAGCAGTGCGTTGACGACGCGGATCGCATCGTTCGTAGAGTTCTCGAGAATTTGTTTCGGCGGGTTTCCTTTTACCGTGCTTGTCGGAATGACCGCTTCTTCAAGTTCTTGAGTTTTTCCATCGAACAAACCTTCCGTACGAACTTCTTCCAAATCAAAGCCTCTCAAATCGGAGAAGTTGACGACGATCGGGTCATACATTGCGTCCCAATCGGAAACATTATCGCCTTCATAGAGCATGGCATTCGCCAAGCCGCGCTTCGCCTGATCCATCGGCACGATGAATGTGCCTTTCGGATAAGTCACACCGTCCACCTCTACAGGTTTCACAGTCTTTTCAACTTCCACGCCGTTGCGAATCAAATAATCCGCCATATTATACGCTTCCAACGCATTCTTCTGGTTCTTGTCATCTGTTGGAATTACGTAATAATCCGGGAAGAAGTTTTCATTGTCTCCGCGGTCGCGGCCAATCACTTCACCCGCCGCATTGACGTAATATTCATCGACGGCACGGTTATCTTCCCCGTCCACGCCGCGTTTGAAGATCTCCAACTGCTCTTTATACAATTGGTCTTTATTATCATGCACATAATTCGCTGCACCAAGGCCGCTGCCGACTAACGCATTATAACCGTCTTGGCTCAATGTCGGCACTTCGATCGTATGGCCAAGCGCACCGTGGAGCATCGCGTAAATCGCCGTGTACGCTGGCGTCATATCATCCCAACCGGAACCATAACCGTCTTTGGCAATGAA
The DNA here is from genome assembly GCF_003664125.1 of Planococcus citreus. Lineage (GTDB taxonomy): Bacteria > Bacillota > Bacilli > Bacillales_A > Planococcaceae > Planococcus > Planococcus citreus. Next base: position 144,143 of record NZ_RCCP01000003.1, on the reverse strand, counting down.
ATAAGACGTCAGCTCGGAATTCGCGATTCCCGCCTGCCCCATCGCATTCGCTTGATCCATCATATTGTCGATCAATAAATCGTATTCAAAGTTCGGGTTATGCGGTGGTGTTGCCGGTTCAATCAAGAACCCATCCACATAGCCATGGAAATCCACGAATGATAGCGGTGTCCATTTCGACAGCACTTCATTCACTTGCTGCGTTTCCACTTGCGTTTGGTACGCATTGTCACGGTTTAAGTCAAAGCCCTCGGCGTTCGCGCGCGTATTGGCCGCTCTGCCATCTGGGTTGCTCGTGAACATATAGAGGAAAATCGCATCGTCCAAAACTTCGTCCACATTCAAGTTCTCTTCGAATTCCGTCTCGCCGTCTGTATTCATGAATTTCACTTCATCTTCCAAAGCGAATTTCTCCAACAACTCGACTTGCACATCCACTCCTTCTACTTCATCCGGGTGGATATTATTGAACCAGATCGGCACTTGGTAATCGCCCATCGTATCGTTCTCGAGTTTTTCAATCAAACTTTCCGGATCTTCGAGTGCAGTCGGCAAAGTTTCATTCAAATACTGATCGACCGCTGCCTCATCTCGAGCCAAAATGACGAAATGAATATCGCGCCCTTCCACCGTTTTGCCGACGGTCTGATACTCGAGGTAGCGATCGTTGTCCGCATCTTGTTCAGCGGCTTCAAAAATCTCATCGATCGCCGGTTTTAATTCATCGTAAAACTTGAACTCATCGTAGACATTCAATTCGACGGTCGCTGCCGCTGTGTCGCCGCTTGCCGAATCAATCAGCGCCAGTTCATAATCACCGATAAATTGCTGGTATTGCGTGCGGATCGTGCGGTTGGACAAATCATCCGTCCCGTACAACAAACCGAATTCCAGCACTGCGGTGATTTTATTCGTGCCTTCTACAAAAGAAGGTTCTTCAACAACGGTGATGAACGGGTCGCCATTATAGCTTTGGCCTTCTGTCCATTGCTGCCATTCGGAAAGTGGCTTTCCTCCGAACTGGAATTTGACATCTTCCAAATCGACCCCTTCGCCTAAATCAGCTGACACTTCGACAGTGCGCGCTTCGGTCAACGAAAAGACCGAACGGCTCACTTCAAGCGCCGTCGCTTGTTCAGTCGCGCTAGCCCCCGTTTCATTTGCGGCCATTGTCGGCACAAACGCTGACAATACCAGCGCTACCGAGAGCCATCCTGCAAAAACTTTTTTCATCCACATAACATCCCTTCACCTTGAAATTTTTATTACCAGCTCTTAATATAACAGAATATTTCGTATTCCGAAGTAGGCAAAAGGATTAATTCTTAAAAATAGGACTTTATTCCAGTTATTGCAGCATCTATTAATTGTGTGATGCACAGGGACGTCGCAACATAAAAATCCTTCCACAACAAGGTTTTGAGCCGTAGAATTGTGTCGTGCACAGGGACACGAACCAAAAATTTATGCAAAATTAGGAATTCATGTACAATTAAAGGCAGTACATCATTATAGCGAGGAGCATACATATGGAAACAAGTACATTTAAACTGATCGAAGCGACCATCGAAGACATCCAACAAGCGTTCCGCGACCAAAAACTGACGTCCGTCGAATTGGTCCAAGCCTATCTCGACCGGATCGAAGCACTCGATCAAAACGGACCGAAAATCAATTCCGTCCGGGCAATCAATCCAGACGCGTTGGCAGTCGCAGCCGAGCTGGACGAAAAACGCGGACAGACTGAGCAAGGCCCGCTCTACGGCATTCCAGTATTACTGAAAGATAATATCGAAACAAAAGACAAGATGCCGACCACTGCTGGCACCATCGCACTTGAACACAATTTCGCGAAAGATGATGCTTTCGTGGCGAAGCAACTGCGCGACGCAGGTGCCATCATTCTCGGCAAAGTGAATTTGAGCGAATGGGCATATTTCATGTCACAAGACGGCCCGAGCGGCTATAGTTCACTCGCCGGCCAAGTGAAAAATCCGTACGGCGTCGATGTTTTTGAACCAGAAGACGTCGGCGGCTCGAGTTCGGGGACGGGAGCCGCGATTGCATCGAATTTCGCGGTGGTCGGCGTCGGTACCGAAACGTCGGGGTCGATCCTCAGCCCATCAAGCGCCAATTCCATCGTCGGCATCAAACCGACTGTCGGGCTCATCAGCCGCTCGCGCATCATTCCGATTGCTGAAAGCCAGGATACCGCTGGACCGATGGCACGCACCGTGACGGACGCGGCAATCTTGCTCGGCGCCATGACCGGCGTCGACGAACAAGATCCGGCGACACTAAAAAGCGAAGGCCAGGCACTCACTGATTACACGTCGCACCTCAAAACAGACGGTCTGCAAGGCGCACGCATCGGCGTCGACCTATCGTTCTTGAACAATGAAGCACCAGAAGAACGCGCCATCATGGACGCGACAATCGAAGAAATAAAAGCACTCGGCGCCACCGTCGTTGAATTGACGATTCCCCAGCAGGAGTTTGAGTCGGACGTCTTATGGTACGAATTCAAGCGCGGCGTCAATGATTATCTTGCGACGACACCAGCCGAAGTGCCGGTCAAATCGCTTGCGGATGTCATCGCCTTCAACCAGCAGGACCCTGAGCGCCGCATGAAATTCGGCCAGGCGGAACTGGAGAAAGCGCAAGGCTTAAGCGACGATCCGAACGACGCGACTTACTCGGAGCACCGCGAAATCGACTGGCGTTCTTCTACTTCAGAAGGCATCGACCTCGTCGTGAAAGAACACCAACTCGACGCATTGCTGTTCCAAAACAACCGCGGCGCGGCGATGCCGGCCAAAGCGGGCTATCCGTCCATTACGGTACCCGCCGGCTATGCGAGCAGCAGACATCCGGTTGGCGTTACGTTCAGCGCCCAGGCATTCAGCGAAGCTCGGTTGATTGAACTGGCTTATTCTTATGAACAGGAAACGCAGAAACGGATCGCACCGGATCTGGAATCACACTAATTTTACAGAGACGAAAAAACACCCTCCACTGAGCGCGCGGCATTTTTACCGGCGTTTCAATGGAGGGTGTTTTTGGCCTGAATTGTGTCTTGCACAGGGACGAAATTTCAATCCTGATGAGCCCTGCAAGCTCTAAACCCTTCCCTATAAGCGTTTCATGAGATTGGGGATTTCCAGAATTGTGTCTTACACAGGGACAGCTTTCTCCCCCCTGCTCAGTCCAAGCCATGACGTATATAAGGAAGCGCCGCTTTGATGAACTCTTCCGGTGGCAGTTGGGCGTTTCGTTTCCATTCCACCGACGCACCGTAGATTCCCCAGCTCAGCATGACCGCCGTCAAGGACAGCGTCTGCGCTTTTTCAGCTGGATGTTGTTTCGATAGCAATTTGAAGAAAATCACTTCGAGCTGTTCCCGGATGATACGGGCGATTGTCTCTTCGTAGCCGCTATGGCAGCGATGAGAGATGGCCTTCTGGAAATTCGTTACCGCTTCAAAAATGCCGGTGAAGGTTTCTTCATCGAGCCGGCGGTTTTCGTACACAGCGGAATCCAAGTTCACCAACAGCACTTCGGATAACGCCTTTTCCAGCAAGTCGTAGATATCTTCAAAATGATAATAGAAGGTGGCCCGGTTGATTGCAGCTTCTGCCGTGATATCTTTGACGGTAATATCTTTGAACTCCTTGGTTTCCGAAAGCGTGATGAAGGAATCCATGATTGATTTACGGGTGCGGATGACGCGCGGGTCTGTTTTTGACTGTGCCATTTTCAATCACTCCGATTTTTTAGACAATATGCGAGATGTGTTGCATAAGCAACACATCGGCCAAACTATTGGTATTGATGCTTCTCATTTTGGCTTAGAATTCAAATAGATAGCAAATGAAATGCTTGAATGAAACCGATTGGAGGAAAACGATATGAAGAACAACGATAACTTAATGTGTGATATCGAGACAGGGATTTGCGGTGTCGCAGAAGAAGAGCAAACGGGCTTGATTAATTTCAGCCAGCCACAGAAAACGATTACGCTGTATTATGTAACGGATCCGATCTGTTCCCATTGCTGGGCGATCGAGCCGGTGCTTCGCCGGTTCACTGAGCAGTACGGCGATTACTTCAAATTCCAGACGGTGATGGGCGGTTTGCTGGAAAAATGGCATGACGGGCCGATCGATCCAGCCAATGGTATTTATAAACCGGCAGATGTCGCGGGCCACTGGCGGGAAGTCGGGGAACATTCCCGCATGCCGATTGATGGCTCGTTGATGATCGACAACCCAGTGCACTCATCCTACCCGCCTTCCCGCGTGTTCAAAGTGATCCAAGGGCAGTATGATAACGCCAAAGCGAATGAATACTTGCGCCGCGCACGAGAAGCGCTGTTTGCGTTCAACCGCAATATCGCAGACGACTCCGTGATGGTTGAGATTGTAAATGGCATGGGGCTCGACGGCGAAGCCATCTTCCAGGCAGCTCAACAACCCGCCGCACAGCAAGCCTTAACCGAAGACTTTGCACTGGCCAGAAGCCTTGGTGCCAGAGGTTTCCCATCGATCATTATGATCAATGAAGACAATAAAGGCGTGAAAATCGTCGGCGGCCAAGCCTTCGATAAATACGTGGCGGGCTTGGAACAAGTGCTGAATCCGCAAAAGCCGCAAGCCAAACAGCCGCCGGCACTGCCGCAATTGCTTGAGCAAGAACAATTATTGTTCTCCAAGGAAATTGAAGTTATGTACGATCTGGCAAAATCAGACGTCCCCGCTTTTATTGAACAAGCGCTTTCGCACACACAATACGAAGCGAATGAAATTTTAGGGGAAACTTATTACAAAACGACAATATAATGAGGAGTGATCGAGATGGCGTATATTTTACAGGTGGATTTCAAGATGGACGGGCCGTTCGGCGAGGAAATGGCCGCTGCTTTTTCAGAGCTGGCGGAAAGCATCAACCATGAGGAAGGTTTCCTCTGGAAGATTTGGACAGAGAACGCGGATGCTGGTGAAGCCGGCGGGATTTATCTTTTTGAGACGAAGGAAGCAGCCGAAAAGTATATCGGCATGCACGCCAAACGCTTGGCAGGCTTTGGCATCCCTCATGTGAACTCGAAAATATTCAGCGTGAACAATGCTTTGACGGAGATCAATCACGGCCCGCTTGGATAATCGGAATGGAGAAGATGCGCATAAGCATCTTCTTTTTTTATCCGACAAGAAACAGATGCCCCTCCCCACAATCAGCACAAAACGAATCAGGGGTACCTGCTTGCCTCATGTTCAATTCATTTCAAAAATAAGCAAGCACTCTGTGAATGCCCCTTTAAATTTAATCAACTCAACACAAAACACCCTCTACCAAGCGAGTGGCATCTGCCGTTACTCAGGTACAGGGTGTTGTCGGTACTATTCATTTCTCCTGAATTGTGTCTTGCACAGGGGCGTCAAGCTACACAAACCCCTATAGATCAAGGGTTTTGTCCGCACAATTGTGTAGTGCACAGGGACATTCACTTTCTCCGCGGCACATACGCATACGCCTTATCGTCTTCTGTCACTTCAACCAACACTTCAGACGGAACCTCTTGTTCTACTTTCTGTTGCTGGTCGATCTTCACGGGCGCCAGTTCTTTCAAACTCTCCAAATTGCGATACTTCAAGGCTTTCAGGCCGAAGTTGATCTTCACTTTATAGTTTTCTTCGATGCTTTTCACTTTCTCTTCGATGCTTTGAATCAACGCATGATTCTCCTCCACGATCTCTGCCAAGGTCTGCGATTTCACGTCGGCTTCTTCGTAATTCCGGATGGTCCGGAGATACGGCTCGTAGCATTCCTGGATAAACTGCACATTCAACAGCAATAGTTCCTGTTTGGCGTTGAAACGCCCGATAAGTTGCTCGTACTCTTTTTTCACCGGGGCCTCTCCCCATTTGCGCAGCGTTTCGTGCTCTTTCAAACCTTCGACGCTCACGACGATTGCTTGCAAGTCTTTTGTCAGCACTTTCAAGTCCTGCAGCGTCGCCGTGTAAAAGCCTTCGATTTCCGCGTCTTCCACACCACCGAGTGTTATGCCGTTTCGCCGGAAGCGTTCGATGACTTCTTTGAAATAGCCGAAGCGCGCGTCAATCTTCCCGGCGAAATCGTGTTCGCGATGTTGGATGAGCGTCTCGAGTTTTTTCTCCATGCTCTTCAAGGAACTTTGGATTTCCATGAGTTGCTGCTGGCCGACCACGGTCGTCAACAAGCTCATGCTCGCATGGGCAACGAGCCCAGGGTTCACCCGTTTCACCAACACCGCCTGCTCGTATATCCCTTTCACGCCGTCTTTTTTCACCGCCGGCATATAGCCCTTGCCGTTGACCCGCTCAATCAGCGTCATACTCTTATCCTTCAAGCCCTTCACAACTTCCGGGCTGAACTGCACACGGAACGTCCGGCTTTGATGGAAAATAACTGCTCCGTCTTTCAGCGTCTCAGCGATCACCGGAATCATATTCGCCGGGATCTCGATTCGCTTGTAGCCGTTCTTGACGAGTTCCGCGTCCTCCACTTCCGTCACGACCGGGTTCAAATGGCTGTCGTCGTCTTCGGGTTCCGGTTCCTCCACTTCAAGCTCTTCCGTCGCGCTTTCACTAGGCGTTTCTTCTATTTGAACAGATGCGTCTTTATTCTTTCTGAAATAAATAAAGGCACCAACTAATACAACTAAAACTGCCGCAATCAAGAGATAAATATATTCCATTAGCTACGCCCCATTTCTTTGGTAGTTCATATTTTACTAAAGAAATTGCCATAAAAGATAGAAAGAAGCTTTTCATCTTTGGCCACTGGAGTCGCAATCATTAAAAGAGTAACCGCCTTCTCCCTGCCAGGATTGTAGGTGGTTACTCTTTGCTTGGGAACATCTTCAATTTGGCCAGCCACTCTTATACAACCTGTACCGCAACGGCTGAGTGTTAACTCACTCAATTTTACATGTCTAAAATATAGCATTTAAAGTTTCTCTCCAGAGGGCAAAACCATTATTCCAACTTAATCTTCCCCAACTCATCCAACAGCGCTGGACGTTTCGGATACATGAACTTGATTTCTTCGACCAACCGAGATGCCGCTTGAGTGCCGAGCGCGTTTTTGAATGACTTGATCTTTTGACAGGCAGTCCAATAGGCTTTGCGGTTGGAAGCCCGATCGATTTGTCGGTAAATATAGGCAGTATAGATTTCATTCACTTCATGCGGATAATCCGCCAACAGATGTGGATACAGCTGCTCGATTGCAGAGATATCCCTCCGGCAATAATCCAGCAGCTCTCCCATCCTCTTTTCTTCAATTAGAATCCCCAGATACAAAGGCCGGCTCCTCGGACGTTTTTTCATCTCGGCCAGAAGCGCCTCTAACTTGTTCGGCCATTGCTCGGGATTCACTAAACTCTTCAGCTTAACGTAATATTCTTCCTCTCCTTCCAGTGCAAACTGAAAGCTGAGGTCAATCATCTCCGCTGTGTTGCCCATTCCTTCGTACGCTTTAAAACGCAGTTTTTCCCATTCATACAAAAGCCCCGCTAAGTCCGCATCCAGCCTTTCTGACTCTCTACATAGCTGAAGGGCTTTCTCAAATTCACCGGTTTCCAATGCCTGCCAGATCTGAGTTCTTCGGATTGCCGGATAGTGTTTGAATTTCGCGTAAAACGCGTCGACTGTTTCCTGTTCTCCCTGCTGTTGCAGCACCCAAAGCTGGTACGCGCGGAACCGCTCTTCTGTATAATGATACGTTTTATTTTGCATTTCCTTGCCGGCAATTAACTTTTCAATAAAGTCATAAAATTTGCCGGCAAAGTCGCCTTTTTCGTTCCATCGCAAGATAGATTCCACCAAATCATTCGGTGCGTCTGTCATGTCCTGATCCAATCCAAATAGGATATACGGATACAACAGTTCAAGCATCCTATCCACTGTCTCTTCATCCACTTCGCCCGGCCACTCGGCAAGCGCTTCGTCAACCTTCTCCAAGCTTTCGTAAATCGCTGAACTGATCTCTCCGGATGAATCGTCCGCAATTTGCAGCATGGCCGTACACTCCCTGATAACGACCAAACTGAGTCGGATAATCTGTTCGGCATCATCCTTCGAATCCAAGCCATCCAAAAACTCGAGCACTTCCTCAACGCCTTCAAGTGCCTGGTCTGTCCGCTCCCACTCGATAAAACCATTGCGGACAGCTCGGTAAGCTGACAGCTGAATCATCCGGCGTGCTTTTTCTTCATCCATCTCGCCCGTCTCCGCGAATTTCTCCGTCAAATAATGATGAACGGCTGGCTGCTTCTCCACCAGCTCTTCCAAGATATCCAGCAGCTTCGCTTTTTTCAGTGTCTTTAATTGTGCCAGCACATCTACCGCAGTCGTACCGTTCACTTCTTTATACTCACGGATCGCCAGGCACACCGCCACTTCATGTTTGCACAGCGAATCCGATTCAAACGGGCACGTGCAATAAGAACCGACAATCGTTCCATCTTTCCTTAAATTGATCGACACCTCGTACTCCTGCGTGCCCGAAACCAAAGCATGCCAACGGTTCGGCGCATCTTCCGTCAATCGTTCCACGAAACTCTGATTATAATAATCCAAACCGCGCTTATAAAGCTTTGCCGGCACAGTTGTTTTCAGGTTGTTTAAGTTCATGACAATTCCCCCTGGCTTGATTATAACCTGCAGGGCTTCGGGCTTGAATAGGAAGTTCTTTTGGGGTACAAATGGTGGCCCATTTGAAGGAACAAAACACAAAATCACACCCGCCATGTTGCTGCAGCGGGTGTGATTTTCTATCGGATATGGACTTGGTTAGTAATGGCCTTTCTTCGCGTCATTACTGCCAATAAACTAAATGGAATTTGATACATAGCGGCGTAATTTCGCCTATGCGTTTTCTTTTTCCACGGGCTCCTCGGGGATGATTTGGTTCAAAGCAATTGCCATAAAGCAGGCGATGGTTATGCCAGATCCGCCGAACAACAATTTGATGACTTCCGGAAACCCGTTCATCGCATCGGGTACTTGACTTAAGCCGATTCCAAATACCAAAGACAATCCAATGATGATCTTGGCTCTTTCATTTAAAGGCTCTGATGTCAGTATGGCTATGCCGGTTAAGGTAATCTGAGAAAAAATGATGACGGTGGCGCCGCCAATAACTGCTGGGGGCATGGTGGAGATAAGCGCGCCAACCTTAGGGATAAGGCCTGCTAATATTAAAAACCCAGCGCCAACAGCTACGACATACCGGCTCATTACTTTGGTAAATGCGATCATCCCTACATTTTGGCTAAACGATGTGTTCGGCAAGGAATTAAAAATCGCTCCGAGAGATGATGTGAACCCGTTGGCTATGACTGAGCCCGAAAGCTCTTTTTCCGTGGGTTCCCTGCCCGCTCCCCCGGTCGTCATGGCGGTCACATCTCCAACGGTCTCAACAGATGTCACGATAAACATGATCATCATCGGGAGGATAGCTCCCCAATAAAATTCCATCGGGAAATAAAATGGCTGAGGAACGGAAAACCAGGAAGCTTCTCTGATGGGGCCAAATTCGACCATCCCGAGCGGCAGCGCCACCATATAGCCAATGACAATACCGATTAAAATGGAGGACGTTTTCGCCATTCCTTTTGCATATCGATTTAGAAACAGCACAATGGCAAGTACGAGTAAAGCTACCAACCAGTTTTTAGCTGACCCGAAATTTGGAGATCCACTGCCTCCAGCCATCGATACGATCCCTGTAGGCAATAGGGACAAACCGATTGTCAGAACGACTGTACCGGTGACAATTTTCGGGAAGAATCTTCTTACTTTCTTGATGAAAAACCCTAAAGCTCCGCCAAATAAACCACCTATCAAGCTGGCACCCAGTAATCCGCCTATGCCGTAGGAGCTGGCGATAACGAGATTAGTCGGCAGAAATCCAAAGCTCGTCCCCATCACGACCGGGAGCCGTGCCCCGACCAGCCATATTGGGTAACATTGGATGATCGTTGCAATCCCAGCCATGACCATGGCGCTTTGAATCAAGATCGTCAAATCCGCTCCGGTGATGCCGACCGCACCCGCGATGATAATCGGAACCGCCACATTCCCTAAAAACATCGCGAAAATATGCTGCAACCCTAATGGTATGGCTTCTCTTAATGGAGGTACGCCATCCACATCGTATTTGTTTGTATTCCTAGCCTTTGTGTCAGCTCCAACTACTTCCTTCATACAACACCTCTTTTCAATTTTTATTCAGCTATTATTCAATCTCCAATATTTTCTTCACCGCATAATCCGCGCCTCGTTCTCTTGAGAAATTGCGCCAATGCAGCAAATTGTCTTTAGAACTCTCTTCTAGCTCAGTAAATGCCTGTGCCAATTGTTCTGTGCTGAAATTATTCGGATCCAGCACTCTCCCCAAATTATTCTTCTCAATATCATAGGCAATATTGAACTGATCGCTGGAGAACGGTAAGATGACCATCTTTTTCCCATGGTACATCGCTTCAGTTAAGGTGTTGCAGCCGCCGTGAAAGACCACGGTATCGACATATTGCATAAGCGCGACTTGAGGAATAAAACCTTCGATGATCGTATTGGGCGAGCTGTATTTTTTAAGTTCCTCCGCATGGCTGCCTGCCGAAACAATCAACAGCGCATCAGGATGACTTTCCCTGGCCGACAGGATGAGTTTTTCCAGCACGTCTTTTCTATTCGATAAAAAAGTCCCTAAACTGATCATAATTTTCTGTTCTTTCGTCTCTATCTTTTCCATCCAGTCTTCATCTAACGCAACCGCTTCAAATGAATTTCCTATGAACAGTTCTTTCGGGTTTTCTTCACTTTTTTCGATATTGTTGAAATCAAAATAGTTGTAGATCACCGCGATTTCAGAGACTAAGCTGAACGCATTGCTGATTTTTTTAATCGACTTATTTTCACTGATAATATTGTTAAAGACTTCAGTAAACTCCCGTTGCGTTTGGGTGGAAACTTGCTTTAACTTCTTCAAATCTTCTTCCTCGACCGTGATCGCCTCAGGCCAGCTTTTCGGCACATTGAAATACCGTCCATCTCTTGGAATGGTATTGGGATGAGGCGGGCAAAACGTCACAAAAGGCAACCCCAAGAAATATAAGCTCAGCGTAACCGAATACGATAAGATGTCCACCACATAGAGATCGACATCCATGGACTCGTCTATCGTCTTGATCTTATCGATCAGCTCTTGCGGATTATAAAGCATATCCGCCTTCCGGTGGCGGGACTGGGTGATCAGTGTTTCCACCGCCCCTTTTTTGGTCGACTCGAAGAATTCTTCTAACCTCATTCTCTCCGTATCCGGCTGCACGGTGTCTTTACTGGTCCCTGTATTTTTATTGGAACTGATGTCGATTTCATAAAAAGCCAAATTCTCTTTCAAGATTTGTTCTTTGAATTCGATGCTGCAGCCAACTGTCACTTGTGCACCCTGTTCCTGAAAACTTTTGGCTAACACGAGCAAAGGGTTAAAATGCGAATAAAATGGCGGACTGACGACAAAGATCTTTTTATACTTCATTTTCATTTTCTCCTTTTAAAGATAAATAAAATGACACAAACTCATGTGAAATCTTTTGGATAGAAAAGTTTTCATCTACTGTTTGCTGCCCTGCAGCTTGAATTTGTTTCACGGCGTCTTTATCGATTTTAGGATCATACAGGTGTTTTTCCGTTTCTTTGGCAATCGTTTCGCCGTTGCTTGTGTCGATCAAAAATCCATTTTCCCCATTCTTCATATAACTCTTAACTCCGCCTTTGATCGGGCCAAGAGTCAGGAAACCGATCGACATCGCTTCTAAAATAGCGATGCCAAACTCTTCTTTTATACTAGAGCACAAGTAGATATGGGGATAGTCAAAGTCTCTTTTGATGATGTCCCTTTCAAGTAATCTAATATCCACATTCGACATAGCCCCTTTATGGATGAACCTGTCTTTGAACTCGGGATGCTGTTGTAGGAAATCCTCGAAAAACTCCATCACCATTTCTTCTTCTTTACTCGGCCGCTCCAGGTCACCGCCAATGATGAGAAGATTATGGGTTTCCGAAAGCTTGGAGTTTGCCCACGCTTTTAACAGTTCCATCTGCCCTTTTAACACAGCCAATCTCCCGACGTTTAAGATGACAGGCTTCTCAAAAAAGCCTTTACTTGTTTCATTCCATTCGATATGGCGGTTGGAATAGGCAGCAATCGCTTCCTCATCAATGGTTTGGCCTGTTTGTATGCCTTCACCGATCATTTTAATTTTTCCATTTACATCTTCATCTTTGAATTGAGGGAAATAAACCGCAAGTTCTGTTTTCACATCTCCATTCCCGATGCCAACGATTCCATTGCTTGTGTGGATTAATTCGTCACCTATTTTGATCTTGTTCAGTTTTTCAATAAGCTCGTTGAAACCGAGTTCTTTTAACTGCCCCGTTCCCTCAAACATGTTCCGGTGCGGGTCTGGCGTTAGCGTAAAGACCAATTTGCTATTTAACTCTTTGGATAGATGGGCAACCGCTTTAGACGCGTTGTCTAAAAACCGGATATGAAAGACATCGGGCTTTATTGCTGATTGTTTTAAATATCTGGCTATCTGCCGCTTGATAAACAACTCTCTTTTGATGAACTTATCTGATCGAGACTGGTCCAAATAGATCGGTAGCCTGATAAAGACGTGTTTATCTCCATGAGAGCTGATAAAGGGCTTGTTCAATTCTTGGGTGATCGTAATCGTAAATACATGGGCTATGCGGCTGTCTTTCGAGATCTCTTCACCCAAGCCTTTTAATAGTACGGCTAGGCCGCCATTATTCCCTTTTCCGCTATCTTCAAAATCCCCGTAGAACATCGACTGTAAAATGGAAATTCCCGGCTTTTCAAAGGTGAAGTCTGTCTTGAGAAAGTCCATATAGCTATCAATAAACACCTGGTTTTTCTTGTTTCTTACATGCTCCTCCATAAAGGACTGATCGATAGTTTCCGTTGGATACAAATTCATTAATGCATTGATTCCCTGGATCTTTATGCCATCCGGGTAATCCGAGGCTAATAATTTATAGATAGCATCTTTGAATCCTTGTCTGTTAAAGCGATCGATATAGTCCAGCAAGATGGAAACGATTTCTACATCCAGTTCGTATTTCTGGAGCATCACTAAGATATCGTCATCACTTAACATATCTAAATTGCATTCAATGCAAATATCCAAAACATGATAGAGCTTTTGGCTATCGTACTGTTGGTTCACGAATAAGTCTTTTATTTTTCTCTCTATTAGTTGCTTGTTGTCATCATGGATTAAATGTAAAACCGCATCTACGATAAAGCGGTCTGTCGTTGGATGCTCTCCCAAAAACGACAGCAATTCGTCTACTTCGTGTTCACCTAGCTGCTTATCCAGCTCTAGTTGCTTGATCGTTCGAATTTGCTCGACCACTCTTTGTTCATCGGAGTTTATTGCCTTGCTGTTATTTATGTACTCGTCTAAAAATTGAAGAGGATAACTATAGTTACTTTCCTTGTCATAAACACGATTTCTGAACTCAATAAATTCGTTCATTTTTCATCCCCCGATGCTTTCAGCAGATTAGTTTCTCCCTATTCTATACCACAGGAGGTGCTACTATATACGCATACGTCTGTTCATTCTTTTTAATAAAACGAACGATGCCAATTAATGCCAAAAATATTGAAGCAATTAGGGGCAAATATACTTCATTCCTTATACATCATTTCTCTGTAGCGCCTAGATAACTAATCCGTTAGATAGAAAGGATACACAATACTTTCCTCTCTCCTTCAAGCCACTTGCTGGGTGCGGGACAATAAAAAAACACACCTGCCAAGTTGATTCAGCAAGTGTGGAAATCGATTATGTGTTTGAAGAAAAGCTATTGCAGCTCGGTCATGCGGCTAGCTTGCTTATCCCTTATGAACAGCTGTGATTTCTTCCATCAATCCGACCCAGTTATCTCTATTAAAATCATATAACTCCAGCTCGGTCTTTCTCAAAACCATGTGGAGGCTGTCGAATTTCTCGTCTGACCGGAACCGCCACCAGCTTTTCGCGGTGGACGTTTTCGTGCCTGGCTCAAAGTAAGTCAAGGTGATTTCGGGATCGACGATGTCTTCCACCCGGTCGATATCCAACAAGTTATGCGGGAAATCGATATAAAGACCGAGCGCCGCTTTATGAGGCGTGATGGATCCGATTTTATATTCCGAATGCGCGTCCCGCTTCTCAATCATGTCACTCCAAGGAACTGGGTTGTCGCTCAAGATCAAAACCTTGCCGTCCTCACTTGTCTCAACCCGGCAATTCGGCAGGCTGTTGAAGACGTCTGTCATCTCGTTCATTTTTTGTTCGACCATTTTATTCATTAGGCTATCCATCCTTTCAACTCATCTATCATTTATGAATGCTGCACTTCCGATTAGACAAGGCAACTCCGATTATTTTCTGTTTCACTCTCTGTTATTCTATCACGCAGATCTGCTTGCTCCTTGTTTAAATTTTATTTCACCAGACCGGCTCAATCCTGCAACCTATTTACGCGAATAAAAGACAGTGGATTCGATCCTTTATTTCCAACATCATCCCGCTAACCAGTGTCGGTTTTTATTGGATTTGAACTGGTTTAAAGGGTATGGTCATAGAAAGGAGCAAGTCCTATAAACAGAAAAACTGGAAGGACGTGATGGCCTGATGACTTACATTTTATTATTGGTCGGCTTCGCGCTGTTAATCAAAGGCGCCGACTTTTTTGTAGAAGGATCGTCAAAAATAGCGCAAAGTTTGAGAGTATCGCCGTTATTGATCGGCTTGACCGTTGTCGCTTTCGGCACCAGTGCCCCGGAAGCGTCCGTCAGCTTTATCGCCGCATTGGAAGGAAGCAGTGAAGTGGCGATCGGGAACGTCGTCGGCAGCAATATCTTCAACATCACGCTCATCTTAGGTGCCACTGCACTCGTTTTCCCGTTGATGGTCCAGAGCGACACAATCCGCAAAGAAATTCCGTTCGCCTTGCTCAGTGCCGTTGCGTTGCTCGTGTTGATCAGCGACCAGCAGCTCCAATCTTTGGACAGCAACCTCATCACGAGAACGGAAGGCATTGTGCTGTTGCTGTTTTTTGCCATCTTTCTCTACTATATCTTCGAAGTGGCACGGAAAGACCGCCGCAACAGCGAAGACACTCACGCTGACACTGCGAATAAATCCAGGCTAAAAAATTCGCTGTTAACGGTTGGCGGGCTTGCTGGCATCATTTTCGGCGGCAGCCTCGTCGTCGATAACAGTGTCCAGATCGCCCTTTCACTTGGAATGAGCGAAACTTTGGTCGGCTTGACGATCGTCGCGGTCGGCACATCTCTTCCTGAGCTGGTCACTTCGATAACGGCCGCGCTGAAAAGACAAGTCGACATCGCGTTAGGGAATATCATCGGCAGCAATATCTTCAACATCTTCTTTGTGTTGGGCACTTCAGCCGTGATTCACCCGTTAACCGTCGACTCGAAAATCTTTACGGACATCTTTCTGATGATCGCCGTGACCATTTTGCTGATGGTTCTCTCCAGAACCAAGTACACGGTTTCGAGGATTGAAGGTGGGCTCTTAGCCGCCATCTATCTCGTTTATTTAGTCTTTATCATCGTGCGGAATTAACCAGACTTAACAGGGGCAGCGCCTAATTTTTCGGCGCCGCTCTTTTTTCTGCGACTTTACCAATCAAGAATATAGAAAAATCCGTCCTGAATCCTTCATGTGTAAACGATAAATTGTAGCGTATTGTCAGAATCGTTTAGAATTGTGTCGTGCACAGGGACATTTTCTCACCCGATTATCAAAAGCTACATTAGGGTACATGTTAGTAGAATCTATCACTAGGAGCTGAGCTTGTGGAATTTAATACAATGACAGGAAAAACGGCCATTATCACAGGGGCCAATAGCGGACTCGGACTAGAAACGGCTAAAACCTTCGTCCGGCTAGGGGCGCGGGTCATCTTGGCTGTCCGCGATCTCGACAAAGGGAAAACAGCTGAACAAGAAATTAGAGAAGAATCTCCTAAGGCACCTATTGAAGTCATGAAACTCGACTTGTCCGATTTGGCTAGCGTACGGGATTTTGCAGAAACCTTCATCAGCCGCTTCGATTCACTCGATTTGCTGATCAACAATGCCGGCGTGATGACGCCGCCTTATGCAAAGACGAAAGACGGCTTTGAGCTGCAGTTCGGCAGCAACCATCTCGGGCATTTTGCCTTGACTGGCCTGCTGCTCCCTTTACTGATCCACACCGAGAATTCGCGGGTGGTGACACTCAGCAGCCTCGCACACCGAAATGCCGCCATTGACTTTGACAATCTAGACGGCTCAAAGGGTTATAAAGCGATGAAATTTTATGGCCAAAGCAAACTGGCAAATTTGATGTTCGCCACAGAGCTCGATAAGCGGCTCAAGCAACATGGCTTATCGACACTGAGCATCGCTTGCCATCCCGGGATTTCTTCGACCAATCTGTTCAAGATTGGCGGTCGGGAAATGCCTCGCATTTTCAAAGGGCTCATGAACCGCTATTTGCAGCCTGCCACGATGGGCGCACTTCCGACCGTCTATGCCGCAATGGCATCTGGCATAACAGGCGGCGAATACATCGGGCCGGATGGCAAAGGCCAACGCAGAGGCTATCCGACGTTAGAAAAACCGGATCCAGCCGTGAATGATGAAGCCACTCGCCAGAAACTGTGGGAAGTGTCTGAACAGCTGACCGGTGTCACGTTTGATTTCAATAACTAACACATTTGAACTGAACATGTTAAAGACAATAAAAAGAAGCGTATGCGAGGTCTCCTTCCGAGGGAATTCTGCATACGCTTTTCTGGCATTTCGTTTATTGAGCATGCTGATGCTTGAAACCCTTCAATTAAGGATATAGTAGCTGTACAAGGTTTTTTTGTTCGGTATCACGTGCTTTCAATTTTTCTTATACCTAATTATTCAGCTTCATACGATACTGGAAACAAAATTCATCAACAGGCGTGATACTCATTAGGAGGTCTATATCATGAACCCACAAATCTTAATCGTCGGAGCGGGCCCCACCGGCCTGGCTTTGGCCTATAGCCTGGCGCGTCAAGGCGTGCCGTTTCGCATCATCGATCGAAATTCAGGAACCGGCACCGCGTCACGCGCGCTCGCTGTGCATGCGCGCATCTTGGAGCATTATGAGCAATTCGGCCTCGCCGAACGCAATATCGAGCGCGGGCATCCGATTTTATCGCTCGATGTCAGCGACGGCAAAAAAGTGCGAGCCCAAGTGAAATTCCATGAACTCGGCAAAGGGCAGAGCCCGTTTCCGTTTATCTTGAGCTTGCCGCAAGACGATCACGAAGAAATTCTCGTCGACGAATTAAGCAAAATCGGCGTCGAAGTGGAATGGAACACCGAGTTGATTTCGTTTGAAAACACAGAAGATGGCGTGAACACCGTCATGCAAGAACTTGGAGAGCCGGTGGAAATAGCGGAATTCGCCTATGTATGCGGATGCGACGGCGCCGGCAGCATGGTCCGAAAAGGATTGGATCTCGATTTTCCTGGCGGCACGTACAAGCAATTGTTTTTTGTCGCCGATATCGAAACCGCAAAACCGGTCGACGACATGGAAAAGATGGACATGTACATGGACAATGACGGCTTTATGCTCTACATGAACGTCCGCAACGCCCACACGAAACGCATACTCGGCATCGTGCCCGAGGAATTCAACGAACGCACCGATGTTCAGTACAGCGAAATCACCGATTATGTTGAAAATAAAATCGGTGTGAAGGCGTCCAAAGTCAATTGGTTTTCAACCTATCGCGTCCATAATCGTGTCAGCGAAAAATTCACCAAAGGGCGTATCTTCATCCTGGGCGACGCCGGCCATCTGCACAGCCCGACCGGCGGACAAGGCATGAACACCGGCATCGGCGACGCCATCAACCTCGGGTGGAAACTCGCAGCGGTCGTGCAAGGAAAAGCCAATCCCATTATATTGGGCACTTACGAACAAGAACGCATCGCCTTTGCGCGCCGCTTGATCGCGACGACCGACAAAGCGTTCCATACGATTGTCAATCAAAAACTGCCCGGGACTTTATTGCGGGATTACGCAGTGCCTTACGCCTTGCCGTCGGTATTCAAATTTTCGTTCGCTTCAAAAAATGCATTTAGAATTTTGTCCCAAATCCACATCAATTACCGCAGCAGTCTCTTAAGCAAAGGCAAAGCCGGCAAAATCTTCGCCGGCATGCGCTTGCCATGGATTGAAACCGCAAACGGCGATAATTTCGCGCCGCTGCGCTCCGTCGATTGGCAAATCCATATCTATGGCAAAGCGACTCCTGAACTCATCGACTTTGCCCGCTCGCAGTCGCTTGAGCTCCATGAGTTTGCCTGGGAATCTAGAATGAAAGACGCGGGATTCAAGCAAGACGCGCTGTACTTGATCCGGCCGGATGGCCATGTGGCGCTTGCGACTGAGAAGCAATGGCTGCGTGTGTTGAAGATGTATTTGGAGTCTTTTGGAATTGTGGCGTTTGGAGAGAAGTCAGATTGAGACAGCAATGAAAACACACAAAAAAAGCCGCATCCATTGACCCTTGAGGTTTCTGGATACGGCTTATTTTGCATGCAATTGCAGTATCTACCCTGAATATATTTCGACACAGAGCGATGATTTATTTGAATCAAGCATTTAATTTAAAGCGCTTTGCCTTGCCATACATGCTTTTTCTGGCTGTTACGTCATTCAAATCTGCAATAATGACCTTCGGGCTTGAAGGGCCTAGTATGGTCGATATATAACTAACTTTAAATGTATAAGTAGCTTTTAACCGGAAGTTTCGATATTCAGGCGAAGCTTCCGTAGTGGTCCAGTAAAAAACATTGCCATCTGTATCTATTAAAGAGACGACCCGATGTTCGTCGTTTGTAAAGCATGACAAAAACTCAAGATCCCTCGTATATTCCATACCTTTTTCGAATCCGTTCACTTCTTTGATCGCTAGCACCATCGAAACGCACCTCATTCCATAGTGATATGCTTTTAATATACCGGAACACACGTTTGATTACTAGCAAAAAGCTCAAAAAAATAGAATATTTATTTAAAAAATGATAAAAGGATAAGTTAAAATAGTTCACACCCTTTATGGCATATTAAACAAGCTCTTGCGCGAGCCATATGAAAAGCGCATACTTAAGAGTCGAAAAAATGATTAGGAGTACGATACATATGGAAAACCAGGCAACAACACTTAAACAGATCACCCCCCAATACGATCCATGGGAAGCGTATATGGATATTGAAGACCACGGGAAACTGACCTTATCCAGCATCGAATTCACCACGACGTATTTATGCAATATGCGCTGTGAACATTGTGCGGTCGGCTATATGCTTGAGCACAAAGATCCGGACGCGCTTCCGATCGAATTGCTGTTTTCGCGCCTCGATGAAATCCCTCATTTGCGGACCATCAGTTTGACGGGCGGAGAGCCGATGTTTTCGAAAAAATCGGTCGCCAATTATGTCTTGCCCCTCCTGAAATACGCCCGTGCACGCGGCATCCGCACCCAGATGAATTCAAACCTGACCATGCCGCTGGACCGCTATATGGAAATCGCCCCTTATTTGGATGTCCTGCACATTTCCCATAACTGGGGTACCATCGATGATTTTGTCGATGGCGGATTTGCCAATATGGAACGTAAGCCATCTCGTGAGCGCCGGGCTGAACAGTTCCAGCGCATGATCGACAACAGCCGCGCACTCGCAGAAGCAGGCGTCATGGTCTCGGCAGAAACGATGCTGAACAAGCGGACCCTGCCTCATCTGAAGAACATACATAAACAAATCATTGAAGAAATGAAATGCGCGCGCCACGAAGTGCATCCGATGTACCCAAGCGATTTCGCCAGCCAATTGGAAGTGCTGTCGCTCGATGAAACGAGAACAGCGATCCACGAATTACTGGATGCCCGCGATGAAAATGTCTGGATGCTCTTCGGTACATTGCCGTTTTACCCGTGCAGCCAAAACGACGAAGACATTCAACTCCTGAACCGCATCCACGCAAGCAAAAACGTCACCGTCCGCAATGACCCGGACGGACGATCACGGCTCAATGTGAACATCTTCACCGGCGAAGTCATCGTCACCGATTTCGGCGACACACCCGCGATGGGCAATATCCAGCACGATTCGCTGCCGGCAATGCTTGACCGCTGGCTGGAGCGACCATTAGCCAAAACAATCGCCTGCCATTGCCCAGCGGCCAAATGCCTCGGACCGAATTTATTAGTGAAAGATGCCTACTACCCGGACATCGATTTCACCGTCCAAAAATCAAAAATTACCGTTTAAATGAAAAGCCCAATCCTGTGTGGGAACCTCCCACCGGATCGGGTTTTTGCGTTTCAAGAGGGTGAAGACATCCTACAAGAAACTAGAGAAATGGATCTGTAATGGGATCATTCTTCTAGCCTCTTTCTATCTTACTCAAGAAACTTGCCTGTAATTTCGAGATCTCTAATCCTCCCTTTACAATAGTATATATGACTAAAAGAACATTTTAAATTACAAAAAGACACATATATATTTCTTTTCAAATTATTATTAAGTACACTTACTTTAAATGGTAAAGGAGGCGTATATCGTGGGGCTTTTCAAAAAATCTGGCATTAAAGACGAACGCATCACCAATACTAAAAATAAAATTTATGCAGAAATTCATATTTTGGTTATGGTGATCGCAGTGGTTTCAATTGTTTTCAAATATTTCATTTACAATCGTGGTATCGAAAGCGTCACAACAGAATTATTAATCCTCTTCTTAAGCGCTGTATATTTTATGTATCGATCAACAAGTCTCGGTGTATTTTCCGCTGAAATTGAAATGCATGATCGTGAAAGCAAATGGCCGCAACAAAAGAAAAATCTGGTCGCAAGTATCACGCTCGGCGTTGTTATTGCGCTCGTCTTTGGTACGAACAGTGCCGTTCAATACGCAGACGGCCTGCTTCAAAGCATCTATTATTTCTTTCTGACTGCCCTCGTTTCATTGATGATTTACTTACCTTTTTTCCTTATTTTCATAGTAGGTGGAAATGAAATCCTCAAGAGAAACAGTGAGAAATCCATAGACAGAATGCTCCATGATGAGTCTGGTGATAACGATGAAAAACATTAAGCTCAAAATGGCCCGGACCGAACACGATCTATCCCAGGCTGAACTTGCAGACCGAATTGGTGTGTCTCGCCAAACAATCGGTCTCATTGAATTAGGCAAGTATAATCCGACGCTGACTCTTTGCTTGGCAATCTGCCACACACTTGGCAGAACACTGGATGACTTGTTTTGGCAAGAACCTGAATAAATACTTTACTAGAGTGGATCATATCCACTCTTTTTTTTATGGTTTTCTAATTAACTTTCCACTTAAAAAAAGTGAGCCACAACCGAACTGCTAAAGCAGGCGAAGGTGACTCACTATAAGATATCATAACTTTCAGGAAGACTTTCTATATATTGTCACTGCCAGTGATAAAATACCCAATAACGCCGTTTTAAAACTCCTCATTTATCAAGGATAATCGGCATATACCATGTTGTAGAGGGTATATGTCGATGTTGAAAAAGGAGGTGATTTTGAATGAAATCCCTTCTGGAAGAACGGCTGCATCACCTGAACTGAGCACTTACGGCCAGTCATCTCGATGATTTGGTCGATAACGCTTCTACGCATAATGTATCATATTTCGACTTTTACACACGATCGTTTACGGAGAATGGGAACACCGTAAATCCACTAAATTGAACCGAAGGATTCATCGAGCGAAACTCCCTTAAACCAAAATCACCCATGATTTTGGTTTGGCATTCCAACCGAGTCTTAACGAGCAACGAAACAATGACCTATCGGTACATTGTGAATGGCGAAAACCGGCTTCTCCTGGGACCGCCAGGTGTCGGCAATACGGATCTGACGATATCACTTTTGCATTGGAAGCTTTCATCCAAGGCTATAGTGTCCTGTTCCTTATCGCAACGGATCTGGTCGCGGAGTGTCACAAGGCATGGTCCAAAGAGACAGTCACTCGTCTCCTCAAGAAATGGACATGACTGGATTTGATCATGTTGGATGAGGTCGGCTATTTTCCCTTCAACGATAAAGCTATTTTTTTATAATAATTAAACTTAATCGAATTTCCCGATTCTTTATATATCATTACTAACATACCACAAACTTGAAACAACTCTTTTTTATGTTGCACTAGATCTTTTGAAAAAATATTAAAAGATTCTTCTAAGTGCTCTTTTTCTTTCTTCTTTGCTTTCAATAAATGGTATGCGATACCTAAATTCAGGTGAGTCACAGCAACATCTCTGTGATTTTCAGGCAAATAATTTATACGTATTCGAAGTGCTTTCTTATAAACTTTTTCAGCCCCTTTATAATCTTCCAAATGCCGAAGTGTAACACCGAGTACATTAAGAATATTGGCCTGCTCTAAAGCTTCACTTTCAAGTAGAGGCACAATTTCTTGGTAAATAACTTTTGCATCTTTATATAATCCCAAATCACGTAGTACTTCACCTTTATCTTTAGACATGCTAATAAACATTTTTACATCATGCTCATCTTTTTGATTTTTCAAAATCTTTATTCCTTCGTTAAAGCATTCAATGGCTTTCTCAAATTTTTTATAGTGAGCGTATGTTACTCCTAGATTCTGATAGCCGTATACTAGTTCAATACTAGTGGAATCATATATTAACTTACGAATTTCTAAAGACTGCTCCCCATACATAATTGATTTCTTCTCATCTTCCTTTTCTACTTCAAGTTGCATATAAAGGGAATATGCTTTAGCTAGGTTATGAGATGGATTTAATTTTGACAAAATTCTAATTGCACTATTTAAATAAGAATCTCTTAAAAGTAAATTTTGTTTTTCGGTTGTATAAATCATAGTGACGTATAAATAGGATTCCGCTACGTCTGCATGTTCGTATCCTAAGTTTTCTATTCTCTGCTTTAACACCTCTTCATGAATTCCCTTAGCTTTTTCGTACTTTTTCAAACCCCATAGTGCTTCTGCTTGATTTGCTTTTAAAACAAAATACTCCCTACATCTAAGCATTTCCAATTCTTCTAAAATACTTAGTCCTTTATCGAACATTTTTAAAGCTTTATTATAATCAAATTTTTTTAATTTCACTAATCCCCCATTGCTTAATTTCATCGCAAAATTAAAAGTATTTTCTTGTTGATCACTTTGTAAAGATAACTCGCTGTAATAATTTGCTTTTTCTAAAAATCCAAGTTGTATATAAATAAAAGTTAAGTTACCATACAATTCGTTCTTTAAACTTTGAAGTTCCTCTTGTCTATTAACGTCTTCTAGCATGTCAATAATTTCTAAAATCATTATTTCAGTCTGTTTATAATCTTTTCTTACTGCATAATATTTTATCTGTAAGATTGTAAAATGTAATATCTGTAGACTTTGATTTTCTTTGTCTAATTTATTAAAAATTTCTCCGGTTGCTTGAATATAAATATTTGCTTTGTCAATGCTTGTATAATAAATATAATAAGCAGCTAAGGTGGAGTTAAGATGATATAGAGCTCTAATATCTTTATTTTTGTTATTCACGAATTCAATAATTTCATTCAGTAATCTATCATAATTTGGAGATGTCAAAAGTGGGCATATTTTATTGATATTTGAAATAAAGTCTTCGGGACTAACCAATTCTTTTGCATGATAAAATGTTTCTTCTAAAATATATTTAAGGTAGTCTGGATGAGTGGAATAATCGATCGTGAGCAAAATAGCTTTATTATAATTGTAAACTTTCTCCACAATTAGAGCGTATCGTTCTGAATTTTTTTTGAGATTTTTTAATAAATATTCTCGCATTAGACTATGCATTGTATATTGGGATAAGTCTTTGTTATATGTAACAAAGTTACATCCTTCGATAAAATTTGCACGTGTTTTTATTAAGTCATCTTCTTTTAAAAATAATGTGTCATATAACTTCTTGTCCCATCCCTTCGGAACGGAAAGAACCTCTAAAATAGCTCTTTCTTCATGGTTTAAATATTTCACAAAACGCTCTACGACTTTTTCTAAATTCCCTTCGAAATCTTTTGAAGTGGGAACACGAGCTAAACCTATTTGATTATAAGTTTTTATAGCAAGATCTAAATAATATGGTATTCCTTTTGTAGATATAAACAACGCTTCTGAAATTTTTTTATTATTTATATAACTACCTCTCAACAGTTCGCAAGTCTCTTCGAAGTCAAATGCTGACACTTCAAATTGTATTAACCCCCACTTTTTTTCTTTCTCGAGTTGCTCCCGCCCGAAGCTAATAACACTAACCTGAGTTAAGGATTGTATGAGTTTTTCTACCCATTCGAAAGAATTTCTCACTAAAAATTTGCCTTGGTTTAAATTACCTATATTCTCCAATGTATCTAAAATTAAAACACTGTGAACTTCTTTAGACTTAACAATTCGATTAAAATCCTCTGCCCATAATTTTACTAGGAGCATCTCAATTTCCTCTGCCTCTAATTCTTCCAATTGCTTAAAGTCTTTAAAGCCACTCTGTTCCTGCCACTTCTTAAACTTATTTAAAGCTTTAAATCCAAAATTAGCTGTCTTAGGTACAATCCCTATCAATGGAGATTCTTCAAAAATATTGTAAATATTAGCCGACAAATCTCCTTCTTCTAGAAAGGGTAGAGTAAAGTCTTCTTTGATTTTCAAGTTAGGGTTTACTTTCTTCCAATAATAAGCATATGCTATATTAAAAGATGGGAAACGAGCAAATTTATAATGTTTTTTAACTGATCCACTTAAAGAGACTAATGCCTTACTAATGCTATGGTATTGCTTATACTCAAAATCTAAATGAAGACAAATATACTCATCTCTTTCAATTAATTTTTGTTGGACTATTCTCTTTAGAGAACTTTTTCCAATTCCACCTATACCATGAAAGTGAAGGTGTGGAGTATTTTTTTTCGAGAGAAAGTTTTCTATTGCTGATATGTATTGCGTTCTTCCAATGTACTTTCTATTAATCATTTCATTGATTTCTTTGTTCATAGATAATTTCACCCCATTTTTTTAATTTAAACAAATTATATATATATCTAGACCTTGAAGTTTTATGTACTCTATTCTAATCTAGCCCAATCAAGTAATAATTACTGTCTTTTTTTCATAGAAAATATCAGCTAAATTACATAATTTCATTTTTCAACCAAATAGTTTTATAAAATATTAATAGTCATAAAGATTTTTTCATCTAATCCTCTTAATTGAATCATTTTCCCCTCTTACAAAACACGAATAATAATTGCTTCAAGTCAAAGCCAATTATAAGAATTGCTATTCACAATCAGAATAGACAGTACTTCAGCAATTATTCTTAATTTCGCTTTCATAACTCGATGCCTGCTCCCCCTTCATACATCTTAACTTCGCCACTTCTAAGTTCTTTAATTGGGAAGTCTTGATAGCGGGCTTCTTTAGACACTTTAAGCTGCTCATAACTTCGTACCTTCTCGTCAGCTTTAAATAGTTTCGACATGATAATGGAAATTTCCCGTCTTGCGTTCCATCACCAATTACTTTGCCCCATCAATTGGAACACCCAGCAAAATTTCGAGTTCCATTTCTTCCTGATTGAATCTCAAAATAACGACACGGTCTGCTAAATCCAAAGTATTCGGGTTGAACGCACCGAATCCAGTACCGCCGGTCCGGGCGGTAGTCTTCACAAAAACTCGCTCATGTCACCACGTCGTACCCACGTTCGTTCACTGAATCTGTCATATTAACGTTCCTGTACATAGCAACATATAGTTCGCTCATGCGCCCAGTCAAATGGCACAATTCACGCGGGTCCGCTCCCCAAGTGATTGAATAACCTACTTTTGTGTCAGTGCCATTTTGTATCACCCTTAAATATCCGAACTCGCCATGCTCACCGCTTCAATTTTCGCCAATAATTCCTGGTGACGCGGATGCTGGAAGAGCTTGGTCATTTCCTCAGCCACTTGCTGTGCGTCTTGCCAGTCTTCGATTACTTTAATGTTTGAATAAAGCCGTGTATAGGCAGCTGTTCTTAACTTTGAAACTGCCTTGAAAGTTACTCCTAGCATTTCCAACTCTCTGATCAATGCCACTCGGTCTTCTCCTTGCAGTGGGCCCAGTTCGAGTATGAGTTTTAGCCTCCCATCTCGCAATTGATCAAACCAGAATAACAGTGCACCATTATGCCACCACCAGTCAAAGCGGCTCATGCCGTATCGTTCTTCTATTCTTGTAAAGGCTGGTACTACAAATGATGGGTTTCGCCAATGATAGTTCCGCTCTGCCTCCGCAATATGGTGCTTAGCACAAAATAAGTCGAAAGCTTCTTTTGGTATTGGCGGGACAGTTGATTTGTTCAAGACTTTTTCTAGTTTGGATTCCGTTACTTCTTCTACTTCTTCTGTCGCATCTTCCATTACTTCAACGGACTCCGCAATCTTCCGAAACAAGTCATTCAGTTCCGGTGCATCATACAAAACGAACATGCTCTTCAACACTTCCTGCTTGGACGCCCATTCGCCGACATCTGTCCATGCCGTATAAATTTTTGTATACCGTTTTCCTTCCTCTTTACCGCTTTGCTGGAAGCTAACGTCCCGCTTTTCCAACTCCGTCAGTAAGCGATATCTCTCCACATACGGGATTGGACCCAATTCTACGGTTATCTTCAAACGTTCACCGACTTGTCGTTCGAACCAAATGATGAACGCCTGGCCGAGCCAATACGCAGATGCCGGCTCCCCCAGCGTCTCTTGGAAATCAGACCAATCCGGCAAGATGAAATGTGGGAATCGGATATGCGCCGCATAGGCTTCTTCTGGCATGTCCGCTTCTTTGACGAAATCGAGGAACGCTTCCCGGATGACGTTGCCGCCGATGTTGAAGACAAAATCAATGGTCTTTTTCTTGGCGCCATAGATTTTCCGCAGTGCCGTTTTCTCCGACTCATCTAACTTGGCAAGTTGCTTATAAATGCTTTTGTAGACCGCCTGTTTCTTGAAATTGTCATTCTGGCTCAAGAATAGGAAATCGATAGCGTTTTTATTTTCATCATACACTGTCAGCGCCAGTTCCACCGATTCCGCGTCATGGACCAATTGCTCTTTCAGGACTTCTATGTAAAACGATAAAAAATCATAAATGGCATCCGCGGTCGTTTCTTTCGAGAACTCGAGTTGTTGCTCAATGATTTCAAGTACGTCCTCATAGCCTAAGAGTAAATAGCTGTCATCCGACGGCTCCTCACTTGCCAAGGTCAAAAAGATCGGCAGCACCGTGTAGCCTGGCTCCTGAAACTCAGCTTTCGCATAAGCCAAATAATCCACAAGCTGTCCGTCCGACTCGCCGGCATGGAATTTGTTTTCGATGACGAGTACCAGTTTCTGCGACGGCACATGGACAAGCAGATCGATCATCCGGTTCGTATGCGTCTTCACTTCCCGCGACACTTCCGCATCATGGAATGAACTATAAAGAAACGACAAAAAGTCGATGCCGTCCCCTTTTCCTTCGTTCTCCGCACGCATCACAAGACGCGTCAGCAATTTCTTCAAAAAGAAACTGCCGAGCTGATGCGTCTCATTCGGATCAAGCAGCCACGCCAAAATGTTCGAATGGCGAATTTCAAACTGATCCACCCGTAACACTTTCAGCGGATTGAATTGATGGAACTTCTGATGCAGCCGGGCGAATTCTTTTGAGTGTTCGAGTTGTGCGATTTGTTCTAGTGAGTGGGTCATAACAAGCTCCTTACTTAAAGATGGGGATATTTTCCTTCTATTTTATCATTTGATTAAAGAGGGATGCAGATTATTTAGATAATTATCTATAAAATTTAATATAATCATCTATACTTATAATAAGAACTTTTGCTACAGCCTACTAAACGTCAGAGAGGAACAGTGATTATGTACATACTCCATAACAATCACTCAATTGAAGAAATTTACTCTAAAATAAAAATCCACTAATTTTATTTGTTGTTTTAAATCTGTTATAATAATAAAAATGTTTTTAAAAGGTGACTTATGCATAAAAAAATCTCCCCTATCCATAGTAGAATGCAACATCGAGCAGAGAAGTTAAGAGAACAGTTGCCAATGCCTTTGTCTTTTACCGGTAACTTAGGATTAGCAGAGGTCAGAATAAAAAAAATCCCAAGGAAACTGAAGGCCCATAGTTCAATTAATGATAAGAGCTCCTCTCTTGGGGCAAATGGATACATTTTTTTAAAAACTAAGAGAAAGTTTAAAACTTATAAAGTGAAGTTAAAAAATTCCAATACTTTTCTTGACAGAAAGTTTGATACAGAGGCTAAAGTTTTAGAATATATAGCCGGATACTTAAGTAATAACACTAATACTAGAGGAGAAATTTTTCTGTATACCGAAAAAAAACCGTGTATTAGTTGTGAAAATGTAATTAAACAATTTAAAAATAAATATCCAGGAGTCCTTATAAAAGTTTTTTGGGATCGATCGTAATATGTAATTCGTTTATAATTTCTATAATTAAGGAGGCTTATTATGAAACTACCTACATCAAAAGAACTAGATTATTATTTAAGTCTTGAACTTTTAAAACAAAGTAGTAAAGGCTACAATGCTAAAGATGTAGCAATAATTGTCCTTGATGAGTATGAATATCTTTCACATAAAAGTGATATTCATAAATTTATGATCTATACTAAAATTCAAAAATACTGTAAAGAAAACTCAATACAACTTGATCACATAGATAAAGAAATTAAAACACTCAGCGAAAGAGACAGTATTGCAGTGCCTCAAAAAGAACTTGTTACTTTTACATGAATTACTTTTCTTAAAAACCTTAAAATTACATTTATTAAAAGCTCCACTTAATTCCAATTAAAGGAATTAAGTGGAGCTTTATAATTTTTGAATTAACTATCTTAAAATCAAATATAAAGTTATACTAGCTAACCATTATCACTGACCTTGTGGTTTGTTTCAAATCGTAGAACTTTAAAAGTGTCTTTGACTCTGTAACCAAAGCATCTATACTTTTGGCTAATTCTAAATTTCATTATCTTTATTTGGTTATATTCAGTTCCTCCAAACCAATTCTTTTTACTTGGAGTATATTCTTTATAATCCAAACCATCAGATTTTAAAATTTGTTCCCAATCCATTTCTATAAATTCCTCGAATTTATTAATAAATAATTTTCGTTGTTCAATTGATAATGTTTTAAATCCATAATCTTCTTCTAATTCTTCAAAAGACAGTTTAGTATTATTAAACCTCTGAATACAGTAACATGATTCGTCTATTAAACCTTTCAAATATAATTCCTCTGTAATATCTTTTGAGGTAATTAAATTTTTAATCTCTATAGTTTCACTGTCGTTCTTTTTTACTTCCAAATTATTTTTGTCTTTATATATCTTAGTTTCAAATGAAAAGACATACTTGTCTCTTTCACAAGCTTCTGCTAAACCGTAGTTATTTATTTTATCTGTAAAATCACACTTATAATGATCAGTATTAACATGTAACGCATCTAAATCCCAAAAAGGCTCATCTTGAATAATTTTACTTAAAATAGATTTATATCGTTTCATTTCATCGGATTTCCTATATTGTGGTGCTGTCAAAATATCATGAAAACTAACGCTTTCAAACAGTATTATTGAATATAAATGACTGGGCTTTAATAGACTAAAGTGATTATCAATAGCAATTTTGTAGACTTCGATTATTCTTTTAAACTTAATAAAAAAGTCTTCAGAGTTCTCGAACTGGTTTTCTAATGAAAGTTCATTTAAGATTATCTCCATCTTAGTTTATTCCTAGTAGTACATCTAGATCATCGTCGAATTGATCAAATAAACCTGGAATTTGATAAGTTACTTTTCCTTTATTATTAAATTCTATTGGAGTAATCTGAGATAAACTTCTCTTGTCAAGTTCAAAATAATATGCCGAAACTTCTTCTATATTTATTTGCCCCTTGTAAATAGCTTTTCTTAATCCATTAAATATATGATCACTATGTGATTCAACTATTAATTTCACTTCTTTAGTGCTAATAAAAACCATGAACTCTGTTAATCTAGACTGTGCTCTTGGATGTAAATGTATCTCAGGGTTTTCAATTATATTTATATCTCCTGGCTTCGATGCTAACAATGTAATTAAAAGTGAAATGACATAACTTAAACCTGCACCAACGTTTTTAGGGCGTACAAATCTACTATTCATAATTTTATATTGAGCTTTTACACTGTCAGTTCCCTCAATGTTTTCAGTTCTTATTTCTCCATTCAGAATATAATTCAACCAATAATTAACTTGGGCTTCTAATGTTGAACTGATAACTTTATCTTTAATTAACTCAGTAACTATTGGCTTTGTCTTATTCTTTTCAAAATAATCAACGGCAAACTCTCCCAGTAATCCAATCTCTGTAATGTCACTATAATTTAGACTATATAAATCTTGGTTTCCTATTCTATGGGAGGATAAGTATTTGATCTTTTTATTTGAAAAGTTTAAATACTTCCCTAATTCGGAATCACTATTAGTTATTTCAGCTTTTGTTTTCCCG
The DNA here is from genome assembly GCF_003664125.1 of Planococcus citreus. GTDB lineage: Bacteria > Bacillota > Bacilli > Bacillales_A > Planococcaceae > Planococcus > Planococcus citreus. The sequence goes on along the minus strand of NZ_RCCP01000003.1, from coordinate 113,356 downwards.
TTCTTATCCTCAACTTTAATATTAACTTCCTCACTATTTTCCGAAAAAATTTTTAACTCAATCTCTTTAGAATTAGTAATAAAGTTTCTTGATTCTTGAAAAGTACCAAGCGATACTAATAATCCATTGAGTGGGTTATTAGTTTGTGAAGCAAGATTTTGCGCTGCTAGTAATAATGATTGAATTACCGTTGATTTGCCTGAGGAATTCATGCCGACTAAGAAAGTAAAACTAGCGAAGTTAATTTCTGTACTCTCTATAGATTTAAAGTTATTAATTTGCATTTTAGAAAGCATGTTCAATATCCTCCTTCATATTATTTACCATTTCAAAAATAGCTGGGACTACCAAACCCCTTCCCCTATCAATAGTCAATAATTTATTCAGTTCATCATTTTCTAATAGGAAAGTGATTTTCTTTTTAATTACTTCTTTATTTCTCTGACAATCCTCTACTTCCCACCCCGACATAAGGCTAGTCAAAGCTTCAAATAAAATCATATTAATAGGCTGTCTTCTTCCATTGACTTTTAATCTTCTAAAAGCCTCTTCATTCATAATTATATGATTACAAATCATGGAGTTGATAAAATTCTTTTTAATCAACTTTATCTCTTCATTAGAACAGTTATTTAAGTATTCCATAGTTTTTCCAAGAAATTCATCAATATCGTTCTTGTATTCAATTTGGTGCCCATTCGCATCTACCAATAAATTAAAATTCCATTGATTAAATGCAATAGCTCTTAAAATTAAATATTTATCTTTCATCCGCTTGGATTGAATACTGTTTTGAGTAGCTTTGATAAAATTAGGATTTTCAGCGATTTCTTTAAGTAATACCGTTGATTTTCCTTGGTATAACGCATTTCGCATCTCTTGATTGTTTAACGGGGTGCCTCCACGATTTACTCGATCAAAGATATCAAATTTAATTCTGTCAGGTGTTGGTGGCTTTATTATTTGTGCGATTATTTGAAAATCTTCAAAATTCGCTTGATGTTTTGAATCAAGGTCGGCAAAATAAAGATTATTCAAGTCTTCCAAAATCCTTAAATTTTTCAATCTAAATTCGTTATTTAAAAAAGAGAAAAAAGTTGTTAACCTCTGTCTTCCATCAACGACAATTAGTTTCCCTTCTTTAGATTCATTCAAATAGAATATAGGAAGTGGAATTCCCATTAATACTGATTCAATTAACTCTGATTTCTGTCTTGGATTCCAAACATCTCCACCTCTTTGAAAATCCGGATCCAATACAATTTGATCTTTCTTGAATTTTCTATACAGTTGAAAAATAGGATATTGATCTCTTTCAACTTTTATTTCTGCATGTGGATATATTACTTCTATATCGTTATTTCTACTTAAATTTACAAGTTCATTTTCTTCGCTTTCATAATCTAATAACTGCTTTTCCATACCAATCAACTCCTTCTTATCAAAATAAAAAAACCAGTAATGCGTCGATGTTATATAAATATCCCTTCCATGAATCCTTTCTTTTGTTCTTTAATGGCTAACAACTTTTCATTTTCTTTTTTTATTTTTGCATCAAGATTTTTCAAGATACAGCTTATTTTCTTCTGTTCTTTAACTGAAGTAGGTGCCAAAAATTCAAAATCTTTCATGTCTGCTTGAAAAAGATGAGGGATTGAACTTCCTGAAACTTTCAAGTGAATCAGTCTCTTAAAATCTGCACCGAGTAATACTTGATATAGATAGTCTGGTATAACTTCATCAATCATTCTTACAAGCATCATAGTCGAATTAATAGTAGCTTCTTTAGGTAAATTTTTTACTATTGCAGGATTTCCTAAAGACCCGTCTTTCGAGAAAATAACATCATTTTCTTCCAAAGCTATTTCGATTGATTCTTTATACCGAAAATCTGTGATTTGATCACACTTATCCCATTGGATTATGCCTTTATTAATATGTTTTCCTGCTACTAAGTATGCACCATTTTCAACATACTCTTCTTGTTTCAAACCTTTCCATCCAAGTCTACCTTTAATAATCGCTATGTCACCTAACTTGAACCTCTTCCACTCCGGAAACTCCCCACCATCCTCATCCTTAAACCGCAACTCCTGCGAGAAAATCTTTTGCATCATCCCTTTTTTAAACTCCTCAAGCTCTTCAATTTTCTCTTGTTGCTTATTAGTTTTTCTATTTAGCAATTTTAAAAAAGAAGATATCTTTTCCTGTTCTTCTATACTCGGAATTCCAATTAAAAATTCTTGTATTTGTTGAAGATTTAAAGCTTCTCTGGTTTGTCCAACTTGATCTCTAAATACATTTTTTTGTCCTTTGCTTGATTCTAAAAATGACTTTAAGAAGTATGGAACTAATAGTTTATTGGGCCTTAAAATGCAGACATGTTGATTAACGTTTGCAGTAGGAAAATTTAACGGTACCATTGCACTTCTTCCAATAGAAGCTCCAGTTATATTAAGCAGCACATCCAATTCCTGGATTTCACTTTTTTTCATTTTGTCATTCACTTCTGGAGTAATGTAAGCTATATCCTCTAACTTTATGCCTGAAAAATGGACGTTTTGACTTCTTATTAAAATTATTCCTTCTTTCTTTTGATAGACAGCACTTCCTCCTCTCGGAGTAACACCACTTCCTATGAAACTCAAATGTTTACCTAGTTTTTCTCTTTTCCATTCCCCTTCAAACCCTTTAAATCTCAACTGAGGTACGTTCATTTCCCATGACCCCCAATTCCTTGAAATACTCTTCTAGCTTTTTGTCGATCTCGGTGATTTCCTGGTCAATTTCCTTTAGGCGCACTTGAACTGCTTCGAGATCTACCGGCTCTTCTTCGACGAAGGTATCGACGTAGCGCGGGATGTTCAAGTTATAATCGTTTTCTTTGATTTCTTCTAAGCTTGCGGCGTACGAATATCTGTCAATTGTTTCGCGCGAGATGTACGTTGCGATAATTTTCTCAACGTTTTCGTCAGTCAAGTTGTTCTGGTTTTTACCTTTCTCGAAATCGTTCGAGGCATCGATGAATAGTACATTGTCGTCTGCCTGGCGATTCTTCTTGAAGACAAGGATCGTCGTCGGGATCGATGTGCCGTAGAAAATGTTCGCTGGCAAGCCGATGACTGCATCAAGGTAGTTCTTTTCTTCAATTAAGAATTTACGGATTGTGCCTTCCGCTGCACCGCGGAACAGCACCCCGTGTGGCAAGACGACTGCCATCGTGCCGTCGTCTTCAAGTTGATGGATCATGTGCTGGACGAACGCAAAATCGGCTTTTGATTTCGGCGCAAGCTTGCCGTAGTCACGGAAGCGGTCATCATCCAAATATTTCGCATCGGCACTCCATTTTGCGGAATACGGCGGGTTGGCGACGACTGCGTCAAAACGCATATCGATATGGTGCGGATTCTCGAGTGTATTGTCGTTGCGGATATCGAAATCCGTATAGCGCAAATCGTGCAGGAGCATGTTCATGCGCGCCAGGTTAAACGTAGTCGTCGTCAGTTCTTGGCCGTAGAATTTGCGTACTTTCGCTTCTTTTGCGACACGCAGCATGAGCGAGCCCGAACCGCAAGTCGGGTCATAGACGCTCTTCATGTCGGTCTTGTCGTGCGTGACGATTTTCGAGAGGATTTTTGAGACTTGCTGCGGCGTATAGAACTCCCCCGCTTTTTTTCCGGCGTTTGCCGCGAACTGAGAGATCAAGTATTCATAGGCATCCCCGAGCACATCGATATCGACATCGTCATGCAAAAACGGGATGTCGTTAATACTCAGCATAATTTTCGCAATCAGTTGCGAACGTGATTTCACGTCGCGCCCGAGCTTTGTTGAAGTAAGGTCCATATCGTCAAACAAATGCTCGAAGTCTTGCTGGCTTTCGGTGCCGAGCGTAGACTCTTCGACTGCTTTGATCGCTTTATGCAAGAGCTCCACATCGAATTTCCCTTTGTCGCCTTTCGGAATCTCGCGGATCATGTGCGAGAACAAATACTGGGGCTCGATGACGAAGCCGATTTGCTCCAAAAGCATTTCGACAAGGCCTTCGCGGTATTCTTCGTCTTGCCACGCGTCTTCATAGGAGATATTGTCTTCTTCCAATAATTTCGCGATGCGCGCTTCGGTTTTCTCGGATAGATAACGATAGAAGATTAGCCCAAGGATATAGTTTTTAAAGTCATACGCTTCCATTTGGCTGCGCAGATCATTGGCCATCGTCCACAGTTTTTTATGCAGTTCCGCCTGTTGCTGGCGCTGTTTTTCGGATGTTGTCATGATGATTCTCCTTTGGTGTTTTACTTGAAGTTACGGAACAGCCGCACCTGTTGGATGCGGCTGTTTGCCTGTTTACGAATAGAGTTTCGTGTTTGACAGGATAAAGTCTTTCAATTGCTGGACACGTTTGCGTTTTTCCTTGAACGGCGCTTTCACGGCGTCGCTGATTTCCTGGTCCGGTGTGACGCCCGTATATTCATATTCTCTCACGAAATAATCAATTGTGCCTTCTGCAACATGTGTTTTTTCTGCCATGGCGCGGATTTCCTGCTTGCGCCTCTCCTGTTCGAAGTCGTGAAACTTCTTATCTACTGAATCTTCGTTCGTCAGTGTTGGTGCAACGCCTTGCAAAAACTCCAGCAGCAAATCGCGCTTCAAGCGCATTTCGTCGCTTGATGCTTCGTTAACTTCTTTAATCGCGCGTCTAACTGCCGAGTCACGCTCTTTGGCGTTCGTGAAATCGGTTTGTCTGAGGAGCGCTAAGATATAGTCGACATTGATACGGTCGGTCTGCATCAATTCGATTTCAAAATCGACGTCGTTGATGACCGATACTTTGTCTTTTTCGTTTTTCTCTTTTTCATAGAGCGCAAGGTATTTGCTGCGGAAGTCGGTGTACATCTGCGGTGTAATTCCCATGTCTTCGAACGTGAACTCATATTCGACAAAGGTTTTTAGCTTCGTCAAGATCCGTGTTAAATCGCGGAATGCGACAACGAATTCTTTCTGCTTCGACTCGCCTTCCAGTTTATCGACTGCTTGCGGATCCACCGCGACGTCGAGCAGTTTGTCGAGCTGATCGCGGAAGTCCGCTAGATATTCCTCGTATTTCTTCATAAGGACGGTTGATGTATCGCCGGTTTGCGAGAACAAGCGGATCGCCGTATCGGTTTCTTCTTTCAAGTTCCGGTAACAAACTATATTGCCGTAAGTCTTCTTCAGCCCTTCCACGCGGTTCGTGCGGGAATACGCTTGAATGAGACTATGATGCTGCAGCGGCCGGTCGATGTATAAAGTGTTGAGCTTTTTCGCATCGAATCCCGTTAGGAACATATCGACGACGATCACTAGGTCGATTTGTGCCGCCTTCACTTTTTTCGACACATCAGAGAAATACGACGCGAAATTATCTGTCGAGTGGTTCGTGCCGAATAATTGGTTGAAGTCAGCCATGATCCGCTCCAGCGAATGGCGGGAATGCTCTTCGTTTTCATCACTTTCTTCATTCGGGGTATACGTGAAGATCGTTGCGACTTTCAGCTTACTGTCAATTGCTTTAAACAAATCATAATATTTCACTGCCGCTTTGATGCTTTCGACAGTGAACATGCCGGTATAGGTCCGGTTATGGGTTTTCTTGTAATGGATGTCGTTGATGTGTTCTGCAATGAGGCGCATGCGGGCGTCCGCCATCCATAATTCGTTCTGGTCGATGCCTGGCACTTTCGTGACATCGTCGACGCCTTCTCTTTCTCTGATGGTCCGGATGTATTCGACCGAAAAGCCTAGCACGTTGCCGTCTTTAATCGCGTCTTTGATCAAGTAAGTATGGAGGCATTTATCGAACAGATCGGTCGTCGTCCGACCGTCTTGGCTTCTGTTATCGACAAAGCGCGGCGTACCGGTAAAGCCGATATATTGAGCGCGCTTGAAATGGCGCTGGATAAGCAAATTCATTTCGCCGAACTGGGAACGGTGGCATTCATCGATGACGAAAATGATTTTCTCATTTTCATACTTCTTTAAAATCTCTTGGTAACGTTCCGTCTTTACCGCATTCGCCATCTTCTGGATCGTCGTGATGATGCGCTTTTGCGACGGGTCATTCAGCTGCTTGACGAGGACACCTGTTTTCGTCGTCCGGTCCACCGAATCTTTCTCGAATTTATTGAACTCTTCCATCGTCTGGGCATCCAAGTCTTTTCGGTCGACGAGGAAAATAACTTTCTTGATGTCTTCTTCCTGCGCCAAGAGCTCACTCGCCTTGAACGAAGTCAAGGTCTTGCCGCTCCCAGTCGTATGCCAAACGTAACCGTTCTTCTCTTGTTCGACAGCCTGTTTCAAGATGCGCTCGACTGCATAGATCTGGTACGGGCGCATGACCATCAAATGCTTGTCGGTATCGTTGATAATCATATAGCGGCTCAGAATGTTCTGCAGCCGCTCAGGCTCGAGGAACGAATCCGTGAACTCATCAAGCTTCGTGATGCGCTTGTTCTCTTCATCGGACCAGAAGAACATATGGCTCTTCATCGGCTCGCGGTCGGAGTTTGCGAAATACTTCGAGTCGACACCGTTCGAGACGACGAAGAGCTGCAGGAAGTTATACAAACCCCCGTAGGAATCCTTCCGGTAGCGCATGATTTGATTGAAGCTTTCATTATAATGAAGCCCCCGCCGCTTCAGCTCGATCTGCACGAGCGGCAAGCCGTTGATGAGCAGCGTCACATCGTAGCGGTTCGTATAGCGCCCGATCACTGTCGTCTGGTTCGTCACTTGCAAGTGGTTGTTGTCGAAATTCTGCGTATCGAATAAACGCAGATAAAGCGTGCTATTATCATCGCGGCTGATTGTCTGCTTGATGCGCAGCAGCTTCGCCGATTCATAGACGCTCTTACCTTCGATGACCAACAACAAACGCTCGAACTCCTTGTCCGACAGCGGTGTGCCCTCCAAGTTCTCCGCGTTTAGCCTATTGACCTGGTCACGGAAATTCGCTTGTAGCTTTTTGATATCGGGTATCTTCACTTTTTCATAGCCCAGCCCTACCAGTTGGGCGATCATTTCGTTTTCCAATTGTGCTTCGGACTGTGTCCGGGACTCGTAAACCATCTTCATCCCCCTCAAAATACCGACCTGTAATTAATGTAATTTTATCACAGAAGGCGGGTCTATTTCCTTATTTGAAGAAAAATAGGTGGGATTTTCCATAATTATTATTAATAATAATAGTGAAATACTTAAAGCAATTAAAGATAATAATAATTTGTTTTTACATTCCAAAAAATTAAGGTTTTTAAATTTATTTTAACCCAAATTGTTTAATTGACTTATTCTTTAAATCCTAAGTTTAGTAAAAACCTAATTTAGAGTAACTATTCATTACCTTAATATTTTATTCGCCAGTCAGAAGATATCTTTTGAATTAAAACAAATAGCATTAATTTGTGTAATTTTAAAGATAGTTTCTTTTTCGTTTTAAATCTATTTCATCTTAAAAGCAACATTTTTCAAAGTATATTAAACTAAAAAGACTTCTCTAGAGAGAGAAGTCTTTAAACATTCATAGTATTAATATATTTATGGTGATAAATCTTTTCACTCCAGTACTGAGCATCGTAGTGAAGACATTGCCCGTCAGTTTCAATTATCATGTTGATAAACTTATACTCCTTGATGAGTTTTCCAGCGGTTTGCAAATCAACTCCATAATCTTTCTGCATATGGAGAGCGATATATTGAATGTATTTTGCTACTTCTTCTCTATTCACATTTATCACCCCTTTTAAACTCTAAAGCATCAAGCGCCTCTTTTGAATGGAAAGATATTTGATGATCTTGGGGGAAAGGATATTTCGTACCTACGATTTTCTGCATCAGCTCTTTGTAAGTTTCAATAACCCCAAACTCATAATCATCCATGAGGTTACTAATTTTACCGTCAGCTAAAGGGCCATATACCAAATCGTACTTGTTATCCAAGTTATTATGGATCAATTTCTTATGCTTTCGATTGGCAAAAATAAACGCCGCCCATTCTTCGTTTATTTCAGTAAAAAATAAGCAATTCAATCCTTCTAACTTCTTTTTGTCTAAGAAAAAGTTAGCAACCATCCTCTCCGAAACAATTCCTTCACTTCTTTTCAATTTACTATGGACAGTTCTTGTCCATTGTCTAGCCTGATTGTAGTTAGCTGTTAGGTAAAAACCCTGGCCAAAATCCGCTCTTGAATTACCTTTTTCTAATATTATACCCCCTTGCAGACTTAATAACCACTTTTCGAGGGTCCCATGGTATAAAATTGTGGGTATATCATTAATATTGTTGAATACTTTCATTACCTTAACCCACTTTCAAAAACTGTTTTATATAACAGTTTACTTTTCATAAGTTAGAAAATAAAAAATGACTTTGAAACAAGTCTATCATATAGAGAACTTAGATATTCCTATTAAAAAATTATTGATTTATGTATAACCTTCTCCTTTTGCCTCAGTCGGTATTAGTTAATTTATAAACCTTTTTAATCAGTTGATGATTCGGAACTGCTGGATTTTCAGCTGTAATATTAATCTTACAGTTATATACCCAAAACGTTCTGGAAACATCAACTTCGAGTAGCTAATAAAATTATTCATTTAAATTAGTCCCTTGATTATTTAAAAGACACAATTCCCTCTATTTTAACTTGGCAAAGATAGCAGAAGTTGCCTGGTGATATAAGCCCTTATTGTTTTTTACACGGCTTGTAGCAACGTTGCATTCTTGATTATACAAAGTCTTAATAAATATTGTGAATCTCTGATTTGACTTTATGACTATTGTTAAACATAACAACAAAAGATCAGTGTAGATGTAAACTTTTTTTATATCTTCTATTCCTCACCCATCTCTTCCAACGCTTCCGGATAAGTAATCGTATTAAACACTTCCCCAGTCTCTACGTCTTCCATCTCGATGATGACTTCGTAACTGTCAGGATCTTCCCCATTAAATAACTGATACAAGGAACCGACGACGCCAAGTGTCATCGTCGCAAAGCCGTCGAAGCTGTTTTCATACGCTTCACAGTCGACTTGGACGGTGAAATGGTCGTAATTATCGGAGGATTCGATTGCCTGGATGGACGGGTAGTCACCGGATTCGGTGATGGTGGTGGTTGCTTCTTCGACGCTTGTTGCGACTTCTTCCATCATTTCTTCGTGCTGGGCTTTCGACATTTTGTAGGTGATGGAGCCGTCGTCATTGACAGTCGCTTCTTCTGCGTTGTCGACATTCGCTGCGACTTGTTCCGGGTCTTCGCCTTCGAAGAACGAGGACGGAATGGTCACTTCGACATCAAACAACCCTTCATCGACGCTGACGCCCCCGCCTTCTTCACCTGATTCCGCTTCTTCTGTGTCTTGCGTCTCGGTCATCGTATCGGCCGCTCCGCCGGTTTCCTCAACCGGTTCCGTTTCGGGTTCGCTGTCACTCGAACAAGCGGCGAGTGCCAAACCGCTCGCTGCGATGATTGCTGCAAATTTCTTCATCAAGCATCCTTCTCCTTTTGTGGTTTCTCCGTTTTATTCCTCCGTACTGAAGAACACATTGTCCCAATTGCCGTCTTCAAAGACCAAGAGGATCGGATCGTCTTGTTTCACCATATTGGTCACTTTGCCTTCCAATGTGCCGCCTTCATAGACTTCTCCGTTCAATTCAGGTTCCACAACAACCGAAGTCCAATCATATGGCGAGCCGTCGCTGCCGATAAAACTGAAGTTCATGGCGTCTAAATACCAGGCGTAATCTTCTGTTTCTGCTTCAACGAGTGTCGCTGTCACGTCAGCCATCAAGTATTCATGGCCTTCTGCAGGCTCTTCGTTGAATTCGTTCGTGCTTTGGATTTCTTCCCACGCTTCTTCGCCGCGCGTAATGGAATTGACGGTGATTTCCGCTTTCCCTTCGTAGGAATTGGACTCATTGTCGAAGATGGTGATGTCGACCACTTTCGTCTCGCCGACCGCTACGGGGTTCGAGCGTTTGCCCGCTTCCGACTCTTCCGTTTCCTCTTCCGTTGCTGCTTCATCAGCAGGCTCTTCTTCTGCTTCGCCGACTTCTTCTTCCGTTTCTTCTACACTTTCGGAAGCTGTCGTATCTTGTTCCTCACTGACCTCGGTCGTATCCGAACCGCAGGCGCTGAGTGTCAATGCTGCACCGATCGTTCCTGCCGCAAACCATTTTTTAATCATTCTTCTCGTCCTCCTCATTTCTTTGGTGTCCGGTGAATCAAGATGTCATCTTGTGTCATCTATCGTTCATCGGAATGACTAATAAATGTTAAGTTGTTAATGCCAAATTATACTAGATGAAATATATGATTACCAATTAAATGGGTTATTTCACTAACATTACCTATTCATCACAAAAAGATAACAAACTCAGTGAAAGGGATGTTTTAAAGCACCAAAAAAGCCTGTGATTACACAGGCTCTCATTTCAAATCATATTTTATTATCTGCAGATCCTTCACCAACGATGGTGTCCTCTCAATCCTCTTCTTCCTCTTCACCATCATCCGTATCCGTCATCGTATCATCGGCGCCGTCGTTTTCTTCGAGTGGTTCCGTTTCCGGTTCGCTGTCGCCTGAACATGCGGACAATGCCAATCCGCTTGCGAAGACGATCGCTGCGAATTTTTTCATTTCAACCATTCCTCTCTAGTAAGGATTTTGAGGTTTATTCCTCCGTGCTAACTGTCCGGGCCATTTGCGGTCATTCACCAAGCTGTTGCTAGTTGCCAAATAAATGGGTGTTACTCCCTGCCTACCCGCCTATTGCAAACACATAACATATTCAGCCGAAATTCCAGTAACTTTTGTTGGCTCAATTCCGTCTATCTGCCAAAGGGGTGAAGCCATGAAGCGCTTGAGTCTGCTCGTATTGTTCTTAAGCTCTCTATTATTCGGCTGCATGCAAGAACCGCAGATTACTGAATCCGAAGCCATCGCAATTATTGAAGAGCTTCACACCAATTCATTTGGGACAGCAGAAGTGATTTCCATCGACTATGGCTGGGGGCGCTATGAAGTGGAGTGGGAAAACGAAGGGAATTGCGAATGGGGCATCGATCATGTCGACGGTGAGGACGGCCAGGTGGAAATGAAACAAGCGTCGATCTGTTAGCGATCGGCGCTTGTTTGGTGAAGTCTATTAGTAGCCTTGTTTCAGCATTTCCATGAACTCTTCCTCGGAATCTACGCCCATTTCATCAATAGCGCTTAAACCGTCGGGTCCTTCAAATGTTGGATCGGCACCATTTTCGATAAGCAGTTTGGCGCTCTCGTAGTCTTCGTACATGACGGCAACTGCTAAGGCCGTTGTGTAATAATCGGATGTGTTCACCTTGGCCCCTGCGTCTACCAATGCTTGGATCACCTCAAGGTCGCCCCAGTGGACGGCGTACATCAAGGCATCAGAGCCTTCCGAGTCTTTCGCATGAATGTCCTCACCGTCAGCGAGTGCTTGTTCGACACCAGCGACATCACCTGCTGCTGCGGCTGCCATGAGCGGAGTCTCACCTTCGATGCTATACATTTCATCGTAGAACGCATCGTCAAATTCGGGTAAGAACGAATCGGCAATAGCTGAGGTGGTGGCGAACACGCCAAGAACTCCAGCGTACGCCAAGCTCAAGACAAGAGCAATGGCGACTGCCCCAAGAGCGATGCGCCCGTGTTTCGGCTGGTAGAATTTGACGTCGGCCTTGCTGAACCAGTCAATCGATTGGATGCGCTTTGGCAAACGCGGATGCGTCGACAATACTTCAGCCAGCCAAACGAATGCATTCGATTCCGTCGTGATTTGTTCGCGGTACGCATCTTCGTTTACTTCGATGTAGGCTTTCTTGCCGATGCCAAGCAGCGTCAATGCGCGTTTCGCGGCGGCAGCATCTTGAATTTCGTAGGCGGCGTGGCGATCGCATGTGTATTCACACGAGCGACTATACGCCGTACTGAGGAACGGGATGAACCCAGCCGGCATGATCAACAGGTTTTTCCAGACGTGGCGGCGTTTTACGTGAGCCAGTTCGTGGGCGATGATAAAATCCAGTTCATCTTGGCCTTGCTCGCGCGCCAGTTCAAACACTTCCGAATACAACACGACCATGTCGCGCCCGAAGAAGCGTGTTGCAAAAGCGTTGAGCGCCCCTTCGGATTGGATGACGAAGACGTCCGGGACTTTCTTTAATTCCATTTGCGCTGACAAGGTCTGCACACGTTCGTAGACATCCGGAAATTGGCGCTCGTGGATGCGCACGCCGTTTCCACGGATCGACCCAAGCATCACCGCATTGGTGAACAGCAAAAATGCGAAAATCGCCAAGGCAATGCCGATACCAACAATGGAGATGGCTACCAATACATAAATCAACACACTGAAAATTACGCTAAGAATAAAATAAATGCTCTCTCTATCTGATTGAATGTTTGTCTTGCTCATCATTTTCTCCCTCTCGATTTGGAATATCTTACATATAATAGCACTTAATGCTCATTTGTAGAATAGATTTTTGGGGTGTAGGATAAATTATTTTTATGACGTAGGTGAACTAGTCCTTCAAGCTTTCGGGTAGAGATAAATGCATATTAAAAAACGCCGATCTCCAGTAGATTGGCGTTTTTTGGATGGATTATTTTTTGTTTTGTGCTCTTTTCTTTTTTAGCCAGGCAATCAGTAAAATGTACAAGGCAGAAAGAACGAGGGCGATCGGAATCAGCCATAATATGTATTCAACATAAGAAATGCCGGTTCTTTGATAAACGACTGTCCCAAGCCAAGTGACGAGAAATACTAAGGGGAAAAAGAGTATCGGGTCTTTCTTCTTTGAAAAGATCGGCTCTGTTAGATGTTCTTTGATTTCAGGCCAGCTCAAATGCGTTCACCTGCTCTCTGTTGTTTTTTGCGGCGCTTGTTCTGGACGATGGGCCGCAGCACCCCATATACGATGAAGCCGGCAATCAAGGAGCCGATAAAATAGACCCATCCCGGTTCGCCGCCGAGTAGGTAGCTCACCAAAAACGCGATAGTGCCATATGCCACTGCCCAGGAAATGGCCTTAACTGCACGGTTAGTCATTTCGGTTATCCTCCAAGCTAGTTTGTGTCTTCTTTTCTTTTTCTAGCCGCTTCTTTTCCATGCGCGGCCAAATAAATACAGAAAGAAGAAACCCGGCAATGACGGAGCTGATGACCAGATTCCAAACTGGCTTTCCTTCTATGATGTAACCCATAATAAAGGCGACTACGCCATAAATGGGTATCACCAATAACGCATTTTTCCATCGGTTGTTCATTTTTTCTCCTCCCAGCTCTACTCCCCTGTTACCCTTAGGGAATACCTGGAAACCTTTCCAATAAGATAGCAGACTGATTTTCAAGAAGAACTTCAGCAATTGGGAATTTGTGTTAAACTGTGAACAATAAAACAGAAACTCATCTTAGATTGGCATCCATCACAAGGAGGCTATCCGACATGGAATACGCCGCAGCCAGTGGCATTTTGCTCGTCTCGCTGTTTCTCGCCTTTCAGCTCGGTAAGGACTATTCGCGAAAAGGCAAATACATCATCTGGGGCATCACGACGATGTTCGTGATTTGCCCGTTGTTTTCTTGGCTTGTCAGTATGGGCTATGCCCATTACGAGCGAAGTGGGTGGGCTGCAGTGGCGATGCTCGCGATACTTTACCCCAGCACGTTCATCACCGGCTTGGTTTTATTGCTGATTGGGATTTTCCACAAGAAAGACACTGTTCGCAGAATTTGAATCTCTATACAAAAACGCGCTCCGCCAATTGGCTGAGCGCGTTTCCTTTATGCGTTTTCCTGTTTCAAGCTTTCAATGATGTTGTCGTTTTTAATCTTCGCGATCGAGTACAGCATTGCCGCACCGACGATCAGGAAGATGACGACGATGACAAAGGCGACACTGCCCCATGGCACCGCAAACCCGTAACTGAAGGTCTGGTTCAGCGCATAGTGCATCGCGAACATCGCCGCGAAACTGATCGGCAGACCGTATGCGAGGGCTTTGACGCCGTAAAATAGGCTTTCGTAACAAATCATCTTGTTAAAGCCTTTCGGGGTCATGCCGACCGAGCGCAGCATGGCGAATTCCCGTTTGCGCAATTGAATGCTTGTCGAGATGGTGTTGAAGATGTTCGCGATGGAAATGAGCGAGATCAAGGTGATGAACCCGTATGTGAACACTTGCATCAGCAAAATGAGTTGTTCTTGTTGCTGTCGCCGCTGGAAGACGTTCGAGACATTGATGCCCCCTTCATTGATCTCCAAAATCTCCGCTTCTGTCTTCATCGGATCACTCGTCGCAAGTGAGATGAAAGGATACGTGTCTTCAGCGATGAATCCGAGTTCATCGAGTGCATCCATCGGGACGATCAAATCGAGGCTGCCGGGATAAGAGGTGGTGACACCGGTTGGCGCTTCGTCCGTCAACGCAGCGATTTCGACATTTGCGAGTGTTTCCGGGTCGATTTCCTCGCCCATTTCATTGATGGAACTGCCGAGAAGTTCGATTGTCTCGCCGACTTCCGCTTTAATGGTCTTTGTTTCATCGATGGTACCGGACATGCCGTTCTGGTAGACCACTTCATCGATGACGATGGCACGCGGCGTTTCCTGGCCGAAGCTCGTCGGCTCCACGCCGACTTGTTGTGCGTATTGTTCGAAGTTTTCATTGTCCATGGCATATACCGAAACGTTGTAGAGGTAACGGTCTTCAATGAGCATCGCTTCGCCCCGTTCGATTTCTTCCATCAACACTTCCGGCAAGCGGTCTTGTGTGATATGTGCCTCTCCCACTGCTTGGCGGATGAAGCCCGCTTCGGTCACATCAGGAAGGCTTGCATATTGCTCGAGGCTGTCTTCGTTCAAATCGCCGCCGTGTAATTGGATATCGTATTGCAAGTCGCTTTGCGTCATTTCCAGCGAGATTTTCAAGTTATTGGTGAAATAGGTCACCGACAAGAACAAGACAATCGAGATAACTAGTGAAAAGACCGTCGCCAAATAGCGCTTGCGGTTGCGCTTCAAGTTCTTCAAGCCGATTTCCGCTTCCAGGCCGAACAGCTTGCGCACCCATTTCGATGTCTTCACGGCTTTCCCAGTCAATTTGATGTCTTGCGTTTGGCGGATGGCGTCGATGGCAGAAATCTTCGACGCTTTTTGTGCCGGGATGTAAGTTGAAATCAAGATCGTCAGCGCCGAAACGGCGATTGCGACGACAAGCATCATCGGCGTGACAACGACTTCGAGCTGCACACCGACATTGAGCGCGTCTTTCAAGAAGGTGTTGATGAATCGGAAGGTCAGCCAAATGCCGCCAAGTCCTGCAACAATGCCGAGCGGGATGCTGATGGCGCCGATGATGGCCCCTTCGAAAAACACCGAATTGCGTTTCTGGCGTTTGGTCGCCCCGACGCTTGCGAGCATGCCGAGATGACGTGCACGTTCGGAGACGCTGATGGCGAACGCGTTGTAGATGAGCGCCACCGAGCCGATAACGACGATCCCCATGATGATGCCGACCAGCGAGAACATCGTCGTCCGCAAATTATCGTTTTGCGTCGCGCCGTATAAGCGCAGGAGGTCCGAGTTGAAATCGACCGACGGGATGCCTTGTGCTTTGGCAAACGCTTTGGCGTCTTCGAATAAATCATTGTTGATTTTCGAGGCGACAACGTAACCATCGAAGGTCTCATCCGCTGCGGCAGTGGCCGTATCGGTAAACCCGACGACGCTCACCATTGGCAGCCAGGACACTTCCCAGCTCGGACGTTCGATGATGCCGACGATGTCGAAAGTCTGTTGTTCCACGTTGACCAATTCCTCATCGATCGTGTCGCCATCGCGGTACTGCAAGGCGTCGAACTCTGAGAGCTTGCGGTTTTCCAAACTATGCATGCGTTCGCCGATGCCGGCAGTCAAGGTATCGCCGACTTCGTAGGTCTCTTCGGAGCTATTGTTCAAAGTTTCCGAGATGACGACTTCATTGGCGTTTTCAGGCAAGCGCCCTTCTGTGAGCGCAAGCGGGAAATGGTCCATGCCTTGTGCTTCGAAATTGCGAAAATAAAGGTAATGTTTCGTGTCGGTCTTGGTGCTATCAAAGTCGGCAAAACCGTCGCTCGTGACGATGAGCTGCTCGGTGTTTCCGTCTTGTTCGATCGCTTCGAGCTGTTCGACATTCGCGTCTTGATACTGCACATGCCATTCGCCGTTTCGTTCGATGTCTCCCCGAATCAATAAATCGAGAAACGACACGCCGAGCGTTGCGACCGCGGTGATCATGGCGACGGAAATGATGGCGCCGATGATGGTGACGAGCGAGCGCCGTTTGTTTTCCTTTAAGTGGCGGACGGTGACTTTATTGACGATGTTCATGGCCGGATGACCTCGTCTTTGGCGATTTTGCCGTCTTCGATCGAAATGACGCGGTCCGCTTGCAAGGCGATACGCTCATCGTGCGTGATGACGATCAACGTCTGCTTGAAGGTTTTGTTGAACATTTTGAGAAGCTCCATGATTTCCTCGCTGTTTTTGCTGTCGAGGTTCCCGGTTGGTTCATCCGCAAGCATAATCGCCGGGTTGCTGACGAGCGCACGGCCGATCGACACGCGCTGCTGTTGGCCGCCGGATAATTGGTTCGGCAAATGGTTGAGGCGTTGATCGAGCCCGAGTGCTTCGGAGATTTTGCGGAATTGATGTTTGTCGACGCGTTGTTCATCGAGCAGCATCGGCAACGTAATGTTTTCCTCGACCGTCAATATTGGGATCAAGTTGTAGAACTGATAGATCAAACCGATTTGGCGGCGGCGAAAAATCGCCAATTGCGTTTCGTCCAATTGGTAGATGTCTGTGCCGTCGATTGATACATTGCCGCTGGTCGGGCGGTCGACGCCGCCGAGCAGGTGAAGCAAAGTCGATTTGCCGGAACCCGATGGCCCGATGATGCAGATGAATTCGCCTTTGTTGACGGTGAACGACACATCGTCGAGTGCGGTGACTGCCATTTCATCCTTGCCGTATACTTTTGATAAGTTTTTTACTTCCATGATTGTCATGAGTGTACCCTCCGTTTGGTTACTGTCTAATTTTACTATAACGGCGTATGATGACTGCCCGGTGACTTTCAAGTGACAATCCAGTCACTTAAGGAAAATTCGATAAAGGTCTGTTCTAGCTCACTTGAAGTGGAAGGCAATTTCCAGATTTTGATTTCATGTTACAATTTAATTATCAAAACTCCTATTAAGCTCAGTTTGTTTGCACAGGTTTACAGTGAAACAACTCACCTATTATAGAGGAGGGGCAAAACGTGGATTTTTTATTGTGGTTTATGATCGGTTTCATTCTCATCGGATTGCTTGTATTCCTTTTAATGAAAAAACGAATGGAGACGAAGCTCGCGCATGTTAAAGCACACCCGGACAGCGAGGAAGCTTCAAGAGATACCAAGCACATGGTTTGGTGGGTATGGAGCGTTACTGCTTGGGGCGTTGTTAGTTTGGCGCTCGTCGTTTGGTGGTTTAATAGCACGTCCGGATAACCGTTAATTTTAATTGAAAAAGTTGAGCAGAAATTCCACGGATGCGGAGTTTCTGTTTTTTCATTCCACAGAAAAAAGCAGGCGCTAAATCACCTGCTTGTAGAATTTGATATGGAAGCGGGTGCCTTCATTCGGCGTGCTTGCGACTTCGATGTCGCCGCTTTGGCTGGTGACGATGCTATAGGCCATCGCGAGGCCGATGCCGACCGAGTCATCGCCGGCGTTTTCGCCTTTATAGAAGCGTTTGAAAATGTACGGCAAATCTTTTTTAGAAATGCCGCTGCCGTTGTCTTCGATGCGAACACCAGTGTACAGTGCGTTTTCGCTATAGCGAATGGTGAGCTTGCCACCTTCCCCGGTATGTTCGACGCAGTTCTTCAAAATATTGATGAGTGCTTCTGTCGTCCAGTTGAGGTCGCCCGTAAATGCCGCTTCCCGATCTCCTTCGATCTCGAGCTCCTGCATTTTGATGTCCATCGGGATAAGCAGCGGTTCGACCGCTTTTTCGATGAGTGCCCAAACCGGGATGCGGTCTCTTTTGAAATGAATCGTGCCGGCATCGATCTTCGATAGTTTCAATAGTGACGACACGAGCCAGTCCATGCGCTCGAGTTGGACGTGGAGGTTGCGGATGAATTCGCTACGTTTCGCGTCATCCAACTCGTTGTCGCGCAACAGATCCGCCATGACCATCATCGAGGTGAGCGGCGTTTTTAATTGATGGGAAATATCCGAAATGGCGTTCGTCAGCTTGCCTTTGTCTTCAGTCAGAAGCGCGCCGTGTTCCGACAGCATTTTCGTCACTTTGTAGATTTGTGTTTTCAAGAGGCTCAGCTCGCCTTCGCGGTTGTCGCGCACATCGAGCTGAAAATCGCCGCTGCTGATTTGCTGGAGGAAACCGGACAAGCGCTCGATTTCCCTATAGCGCCACCAAGTGAAAATGAGTGCTGTTGCGCTGAGCAGTAGCGATACGCCGAGCACGAACCACGCCGCGGAATAAGAAATGAAAATGGCAGAGAGAATCGTGCCAAGTGTGCTGATTGTGATAAGTACAACCAGCAGCCAGCGGATTTCACGATTGCGGAGCATCCTTACTCACCCGCCTTATAGCCCATGCCGCGGACTGTTTTGATGAGTTCTGGGCTTGCAGGATCGTCTTCCAGTTTTTCACGCAGCCGTTTGATGTAGACCGTCAGCGTATTGTCGTTGACGAAATCGCCGCCGACGTCCCAGATGCGGTCGAGCAATTGCGCACGCGTCAGCACTTGGCCGAGGTGATTCGCAAAAATGAGCAGCAAGCGATATTCGAGCGCAGTGAGGAGAACTTCATTGCCCGCTTTATGGACTTTGCCGTCCGATGTGTTGATGTGCACATCGCCCAGTTCAACGATGGTTTTCGGCTGCGCATTGCGCTGGTAGCGACGCAGCACCGAATTGATGCGCGACAGGAGTTCACGCACACGAAACGGTTTGGTGATGTAATCGTCCGCTCCCATATCGAGCCCCATGACGACATTCACTTCATCGTCGAACGCCGTCAGGAAAATGACCGGAATGTCGCTTTTCTTTTTCACAAGCGCGCATAGGTCATAGCCGCTGCCATCTGGCAAGGACAAATCGAAGAGGCATAAATCGATTGCCGAGAGCTGCCCTTCGATTGCTGCGGTGGCGTCTTTTGCCGTGTGGCATAACACCGTGGTGAAGCCTTCTTGTTCGAGAGAATATGTCAGGCCGGAAGCGATCGTCCGGTCGTCTTCGACTACGAGTATGTTCATCTGTATTCCCCTATCCGTTTTGAAATGAAAAAAGCCGGTATCGGTAGATTTGTTATCATCTACGATACAGGCTTTCGCTGAAAGTGACTAGCTATTGGCTGGAAATAGTGGAAAATCTTAAGAATTGCCTTTTGACTTTTTCGCTTTTTTATCGGCGTTTTCAGAGCTGTAGATAATGCCAAGCGCCATGAACGCGATGCCGAGCGCAGGCGACATATCGCCCGTGAAACTTAAAATCAAAAAGATGAACCCGAGCATGAGAAAGACGTGCCCTGTCGATTTCATCGTCTCCACCCTTTCTTATTTTGCCGTATTTTCCATTGTAATGAAGTATACGGCTGTTCCTTGAAAAGGTTTCGACTTATCAAGAGGTCTGACGTCCGTTGTATATTCTCTTGCATAAACCCTGTTTATATAGTAAGCTGTTCAAAGTGAATAACCCCCATAATCTATCTGTATAACCTTAAGAATACGGCTTAAGGGTCTCTACCAGGAACCGAAAAATCCTGATTACAGAAAGCGATCTTTCGTTTTCTGTAATCAGGATTTTTTTATTTTCTGACGATACTTCTACAAGTTGAGCTTACAAAGCCTAGAAATGAGAAGAACGCTTAGTTTACAAGCAAAGATATGGAGCAAAACGGCGCAGACTCCTGGGGGACCAGCGAAGTGCTGAAATCCATTCGGGCATATAGCCCGAATTAGTTCAGCGCGAGCCCCCCGGAAAGCCAGCTGTTTTGCGGAATATCTGGTGAATGTAATAGTAATGTAACTTATCCATTAAAGGGTGCCAAACAGTAAAACTTGTATATATGAAAGGAAGCGTATGTTATGAATTTGAAAGTTTATATTTTAGCCTTGGCCACCGTGGCTGTCGGGCTTGTCGAACTGATCGTCGGCGGCATCTTGCCGACCATTGCCGAAGAGTTCGATGTGTCGGTGAGCGCTGCCGGTCAATTGATCACTTTGTTCGCTTTGATTTACGCGGTCGCCGGACCGGTGTTGCTGATTGCAACCAGTCGCTTCGAGCGCAAGAAAGTGTATTTGATTTCCATGTTCATCTTTTTCCTCGGAAACATCATGACTTTCTTCAGCCCGGACTTCACGTGGATGGTCATTGCCCGCGTTATCACCGCGGCGAGTACGGCGCTCATCGTTGTCTTATCACTGACGATTGCCGCGAAAATCGTTGAGCCGCCTTACCGCGCGAAAGCGATCGGCCTGATCTTTATGGGGATCAGCTCGTCGCTCGTGCTCGGCGTTCCGCTTGGCATTTTGATTGCCGATGCATTTGGCTGGCGCGTCATTTTCCTTGCGATCGCAGCACTTTCACTCGGTTCGATGGCCTTGATCGCGCTTTACATCCAGCCGATTCCTGGAGGCACGGCGATTCCGCTTAAACAGCAATTAAAAGCGGTCGCGAGTGCGAAAATCGGCACCGCCCACCTCGCGACGCTGTTCATGCTCGCCGGGCATTACACCGTTTATGCGTACTTCACGCCGTTTTTGGAAACGACCATGCAACTTAGCCCGTTCTGGGTCAGCGCTTGTTATTTGATTTTCGGCATCGCGGCAGTGAGTGGTGGCGCGATAGGCGGCACCTTGTCCGATTCAATCGGTTCGAAAAAGAGCATCTTGATCGTCATCTCGGCGTTCGCCGTCAGCTTGTTCGTTCTTCCGTTCACGACTTTCTCGCTCGTCATCTTCTTGCCGGTAATGGTCATTTGGGCGGCGCTCAGCTGGGCACTTGCCCCACCGCAACAAAGCTATTTGATCGAAACCGATCCGGCCACATCCGACATTCAGCAGAGCTTCAATAACTCGGCGCTGCAAGTCGGCATCGCGCTCGGATCTGCAGTCGGCGGCCTCACCTTGACGCAAACCGGCTCAGTCACCAGCACTGCTTGGGTCGGCGCGGTTATTGTACTCGTTGCGCTTGGCTGTGCGGTATTCTCGATTACGCGTCCGAAAATCGAACGCAACGTGAAACCGCAGAAAAGCCCGAACTATAGCCAAAACGCTGAACAACATTAATAACATGAGTTAACAGATGAAAGCCCACCAGGAAATCAATCGATTTCCTGGTGGGCTTTTTTGTGCCAAACTTTATTCGACTCATTCATTTTCTTTGAACACTTTTTGAAGAACCGCCACGATAAATTCAAAGTCTTCATCTGTAGACGATAACGGCGGGCTGATTGTCAGTACATTATTGAATCCAGCCACCGTGTCCCCGTTTTTCCCAATGATCAGGCCGTGTTCTTTGCAGCCGTTTATAATCTTGGCTACGCGTTCAGCTGTTGCCGGTTCTTTTGTTTCTTTATTTTCCACCAGTTCAATGCCCAGCAGAAACCCTAAGCCACGCACATCACCCACGTACGGATGGTCTGTTAAATTCGCCAACTCTTTCAACAAGCGCTCCCCGAGTTCACTGGAACGTTCTATCAGGCTCTCGCGTTCAATGATTTCAATGTTTTTCAGCGCGACGGCACAAGCTGCGGGATTGCCCCCAAATGTATTGATGTGCCGGAAGTGGCTGTTTTCTTCCTCGGTATCGAATTGGTCGTAGATGTCTTTGCGGATTGCCGTAACGGAAAGCGGCAAATACGCACTGGTCATTCCTTTTGCCATTGTGATGATGTCGGGCTTGATGTTGAAATGTTGATGGCCAAAAGCTTTCCCGGTCCTTCCAAACCCACAGATCACTTCATCTATGATGAGCAGAACCCCGTGCCGTTTGCAGATTTCCTGTACTTTCTTGACATAGACCGGATGCGGGATCAAAATGCCGCCTCCTGTAATGAGCGGCTCCATGATGATACCCGCGATGGTCTCCTTTTGTTCCCAAATAATCTTCTCTTCAAATTCCTGGGCACGCTGAAGGTTATAATCTTCAACCGATTGCCCTGGAGGCCGCCTGTAATTGTCAGGTGGGGCGACGTGCAAAAAGCCTGGCGACAGGGGTTCGTATTTATACTTGCGTAACGCTTGGCCTGTTGCCGATAAAGCGCCCATGGAACTTCCGTGATATGCACGGTAGCGGGAAATGAATTTAAAGCGTGAAGGTTCTCCGTTTTGCTGATGATATTGCCTCACCAGCTTGAACGCTACTTCGTTTGCATCGGAACCGCTATTGGAATAGAAGATTTTATACTCTCCGCCCAGCAACTCATTCAGTTTCTCAGCGAGAAGAATGGCTGGTTCGTGGCTTTGCGTCATCGGGACATACGCCAGCTTTTTCATTTGTTCTGCCGCTGCATCAGCCAACTCCGTCCGTCCATATCCGACATTGACACACCAAAGACCCGACATCCCATCCAGGTAACGATTGCCTTCGTGGTCAGTAATCCACGCGCCCGCTCCCTTTTCCACGACCATTGGGCGCTTTTTTTCATTATATGAGGAGATTTGATGCCATAGGTTTTCCTTGTCTTTTTCCGCTAAAGTGAGTGCCTTTTCTTTTGCTGACTTCATTGCACGTGCCTCCCTTTTCATTTAGAACGCATGACGGGCTGTTACCATCTTTTTGCGGGTGTAAAATTCAATCCCATCGCGTCCATTTGCATGCAAATCTCCATAAAATGATTTTTTATAGCCCGAGAAAGGAAAGAAAGCCATTGGGGCAGGGACACCTAAATTGACTCCGAGCATTCCGGCATCTATCTCTTCCCTGAACTTGCGGATTGCTTTTGCGCTATCAGTGAATAAGCATGCGCCGTTCGCAAAATCGGATTGATTGGTTAACTCGATGGCTTCATCCAAGGTTTCCACTCGTACAATCGAAAGAACCGGGGCAAAAATTTCTTCTTTCCAAATCTTCATGTTTTCTGTAACTTCATCAAAGATGGTCGGTCCGACAAAATAGCCGCCTTCAGGACTTTGGTCTCCTCGGCCGTCCCGCAGTAAAGTCGCCCCTTCTTCAATACCTGATTCAATATAAGCATGCGTTTTCTTTTTATGGGAATCGCGGATCACCGGACCTAGGAAAACATCTTGATCGAGTCCATTGCCTATCGTCATTTGATCAGCTTCTGCTACTAGCCTTTTCGACAGTTCATCCGCGGCATCTCCTACAGCGACCACGACTGCACAAGCCATGCAGCGCTCTCCAGCAGAACCGAAGGAAGCGTTGATGACATTCGTAATCGTCAAATCCATATCTGCATCCGGCATGACAATTGTATGGTTCTTCGCTCCCGCCAGTGCTTGGACCCGTTTGCCATGAGAGGTACCTGTTTTATAGACATACTCAGCGACCGGCTGGGAGCCAACGAACGAAACGGCTGGAATATCGGGGTGGCTTAAAATGCCATTAACAATATCATGTGCACCATGGACGATATTGAAAACACCATCTGGCAATCCGGCTTCTTGAAACAGTTCTGCCAGGCGGTTGGCAAGTAAAGGCGTCCGTTCAGAAGGCTTTAGGATGAATGTGTTTCCGCTGGCAATTGCCAATGGGAACATCCAGCATGGCACCATCATCGGAAAATTGAACGGCGTGATGCCCCCTACTACACCGATCGGATATCGGTACATGCCTGATTCTACATTGGTTGCAATGTCCGGCAATTGCTGCCCCATCATTAAAGTCGGTGCTCCTGCAGCGAACTCGACACATTCGATGCCCCGCTGCACTTCTCCGTAAGCTTCATTGAAGTTTTTGCCGTTTTCTTTCGTAATTATCGTCGCCAGCTCATCCCAGTGATCCACGAGCAACTGCTGATATTTGAACATGATCCGCGCCCGTTGCGGCACCGGTGTTTTTTTCCACGTAGAGAAAGCTTCTTTAGCTGAAGCGACCGCAGTTTCCAAATCCTCAAAAGTCGAAATGGGCACTTCTGCTAACAATTCACCTGTTGCCGGATTTGGCACTTCTTCATATTCGTCTGTATTTGATTTTACCCATTGTCCACCGATGAAGTTCATCAAAGTTTTCTTTTCTGTATCTACTGTAGTCATCTTTACTTCCTCCTGTCTCATGCGTATTGTCTTTTGCCACGTAATTCTTTAAACTACTTAGTGTACTTTACAAATAATTCTGTCTACTTTCAATTAACATTTTGTCAAACGCACGTACGGAAAATTTTACTTTATGGAGGCCAACATAATGGAGAAATTAACGTTAACAATCCGGCATGTGCTGGAAAGAAAATCTTTTCAAGGTGCACGGTTAATTGCTGGCCACGAGGGCTTGGACCGGGAAGTGAAGTGGTCCCACGTCCTTGAAGTGCAGGATTTAGATTCTCTGATTAACGGGGGTGAACTCATTTTAACCACAGGTGTGGGCCTTCAGCTTGACCTAATGACTCAATTTCATTACGTAAAAAAATTGATCGATCGCCATGTCTCTTGTTTGTGCATTGAAATTGGCCCCTATTTCGAAGAAATCCCTGAGGAAATCATCAAGTTGGCGGATTTTCACGCATTTCCGATTATCATCTTCGAAAAGAAAGTCCGGTTTGTTGATATCACACAGGATTTACATACATATATCATCAATCAACATCATCAAATGCTTTCGCAATTGGATACTATGTCCCGAAAATTTAACTCATTGTCCTTAACGCATAATGGAATCCTGAAAATTCTTCAAGAATTGAATCATTTCTTCAAGCAAAGTGCTATTTTTATAACCGAAAAACCAAAACTCTATTATTATCCTTCTGAAAGCAAAGTGTGGGAAACCCAAATACGCCTTTTATTGGAACAGTCCTCAGGCCATTACGCAGAGCCAAATTCTCTTGCCGTGGGTGGGCAATCGTTCGCGATACTCCCGGTAGAGGGCCTTGGCCAAGTTCTCGGACATCTGTGTCTTCAAAGAAGCCAGGCAGTTCCAGAAGATTTTGCCTTCCTCATCCTTGACCGCGCGGCACTCGCTATTGCCCAAATTCTGTTGAGGGATCGGACCATCGAGGAGCGTAAACAAAACAACGAAGATGACTTTGTTCGCAACCTGATCAATGGACGTCCTGTAGATGATGAAGACCTGCAAACCTTTGTTCCAGTCCCAAGTAAGAATATGTATTACCGGATTTTCCATATTCAACTAGCTATCTCTGAAAAGAACCTCCACCCGAGCGATTGGGAAGAAATCAAACTTCAGCGTTTGATGAGCATCCGGACCCTGCTGAAGCGCTGTGGCTTTTTTCCTGCTCTTTCCTGCAGCAAGAACAGCATTACCGCAATTGCTTGTTTTTTGGCAGACAATCGGGTGAAGGAAGAGAAAAGCAGGTCACTTCAAGCAATTGAGCAAATCCGGGAAATGAATGGCAGCAATTATATCGATGGCCAGTTATGCCAATTCGGCATCAGTTCGGTATACCAGGCGTTCTCTCAAGCCAATAAAGCTTATGCCGAAGCATTGAAAGTCGAGGAAATGTGTCAAAAAGGAGTAGCGGAATCGCCTTTTTATGAAAACCTTGGACTCTATAAAATATTATTGGAAATTAAGGACCCTGATTTTTTAAGAACATATGCCGACAGTTATTTAGCTCCGATTTTTGAATACGATAATAAAATGGACAGCAATTTATTTGAAACCTTAGCCGTTTACCTTGAATCCAATGGTTCTAAAAAAGATACTGCCGAACGCCTATTTATTGTTCGGCAGACACTTTACCACCGACTCGAAAAGTTGGAAATGATTCTTGGAGCGGATTTCATGGCACCAGCGAACCGCTTAGCTCTTGAAAGTGCAGTGAAAGCCTATCGGATTTTGCTATAATCCGTACCAAATCGTCCGCTTGAGAATTCATCTTCTAATTTCCATACTTCACGGCTATATTTTTGATTTCCAAGTAATTACGGAGCGCGACGAAGCCTTTTTCCCGTCCGATTCCGCTTTTTTTGTAACCGCCAAATGGCATTTGAATGCCACCCGCCGCTCCGTAATTATTGATAAATACTTGTCCAGCCTTTACTTTCGCAGCGACAGTGTGAGCAACGTCTATGTCTTTTGTCCAAACTCCAGCAACGAGTCCGTAATCCGTACTGTTAGCTAAATTGATTGCTTCTTCAGCTGACTTAAAAGTGAAAACAGACAGTACGGGGCCGAAAATTTCCTCTTGTGCCACAGAACAATGCGGCTCTAAACCATCGATGATCGTCGGTTCAATATAGAATCCACCTTTTCCACCCTCAGGATTGACTGCACGTCCCCCGGCAATGATCTTTCCTTGCTGTTTCGCTTCATCGATGCGTGCCATTATTTGCTTAAATTGTTTTTCATTTAAAATCGGTCCAATATCGGTATCTCTTTCACCCGGGCCTACTTGAAGCGATTCGAATTTTTGGCGTAGCCTGTCTAAGAACTCTGCTTTGCAGCTTTCTTCAATCAATAGTCTTGAGCCAGCCGAGCAAGTCTGCCCGGCATTTTGTATGATTGCCCGCGTAACCCCTTCGACTGCTTTGTTCCAATCAGCGTCAGCGAAGACAATGTTCGGTGATTTGCCCCCCAGTTCCAATGTTGATTGAACCACATTTTCTGCAGCTGCTTTCATGACTGAGATACCGGTTTGAACCGATCCAGTGAACGTTACATGGTTTATGCCTGGATGCGCTACAAGAGGCGCTCCGACTTCCTGCCCTAACCCTGTAAGATGCTGAAAAATTCCCCTCGGCAGTTCACTAGCAGCAAACCATTCTGCAAGCGCATGGGCAGATAAAGGTGTATCTTCAGCGCTTTTTACGATGACGGCATTTCCGGTGGCAAGAGCTGCACCCACACTTCGCGCAATAATTTGCAGTGGATAATTCCATGGAACGATATGGACGGTGATGCCCACAGGTTCCAATACCGTGACATTTAAAAGCCCATTTTCTATCGGGATGGTTTCCCCTGCCACTTTATCAGCTGCGCCACCATAAAATTCGAAGTAACGCGCTGCCGCTTCTACATCTGCGTATGCTTGGCTCAAAGGCTTGCCAACGTCTTGGCATTCACGCGCTGCCCATTCATCGCGATGGTCACGGATATGCTGCGCCAAACGGACGAGCAATTGCCCGCGCTCGAACGGTTTAATATTTTGCCAGGCATCACTTTCAAATGCTGTCTGCGCGGCTTGAACTGCCCGTTCCACATCTTGTCCATTGCCCCTTACAATTTCCGCTAACTTATGCCCATTGGCTGGGGCATAAACAGAATAGACATCTTCACGCTCTTCTCCGATCCATTGTCCATCTATTAAGAGTGGAATCCGTTGAACTTTTTCGGAATTCATCTCCTCTTTACTCATAAGCCTCTACCTCCATCCACATGAAGGACTGCTCCGGTCACCATCGCCGCTCTATCTGATATTAGATAGGAAATTGATTCTGCAATGTCACTAGGGGCCACGAGCCTCCCCATTGGCACACTATCGGCGAAAATTTGTTTTTTTGTTGTTTCCACATCCGCTCCCGATGCAGCAAACTGTCCGAGCATGCCCGTGTCTGTCGGGCCGGGATGTACCGTGTTCACCCGGATTCCATGCGGTGCAAGTTCGATCGCCAATGCGCGTGAAAAACTTTCTGCTGCTCCTTTTGAAGCGATATATGCCTGAAGGCCGGGTCTTGGACGGACGGCTGAAATAGAAGCAATCGTTATAATGGATCCTTGATTTTGCTTTTTCATATACTTGGCTGCCTCTTTAGAAGTAAGAAACAAGCTCGTGACGTTAACGTTCATCAACTTATGCCAAAGCTCTAGGGAAACGTCTTCTATTGGAGATGCAGACTGAGCCATTCCGATGGCGTTCACTAGACCGTCTATTTTTCCAGATTGTTTATGAGCTTCCGCAAAAGCACCTGCTACCGCTTCTTCATCCAAAATATCAACGGCCACAGCCGTGAATTGTGAATGATCCTGGTCTTTCATCGATTCTTCTTTCAAGTCCATCCCAATCACACGTGCACCTTCCGCTAATAGCTTTTCGCTGATAGCTTTTCCCATCCCGCCACCAGCACCGGTGACGACCACTACTTTTTCACTCAATTCCATTTCCACACGCCCTTTATGTGTATTGTGCGTTCAATTTTTCGATAATGGCTGTGCCCATTTCCTCTGTTGTCGCTTGCCCGCCGATATCTTTTGTCAATACACGGTTCTCTTCCAGCACTGCCTGTATCGCGTTAATCACTTTGCCTGCAACTTCTGTTTCTCCTATATGCTCTAGCAGTAAAGCAGCTGACCAAATCTGAGCTATCGGATTAGCGATTCCCAACCCTGCTATATCCGGAGCAGAGCCATGGACTGGTTCGAACATGGATGGATAGTCTTTTTCAGGATTGATATTCCCTGAAGGCGATAAGCCCAGGCCACCGACTATCCCTGACCCGAGATCTGATAAAATATCACCGAATAGATTAGAAGCGAGCACCACTTCAAAGCTTTTCGGACGCTGGACGAAATAAGCAGCCAAAGCATCGATATAATACGACTCTAATTCCAGTTCCGGAAATTCCTCGCGCATGACGCGCTCTACACATTCGTCCCATAATGTGTTCGTATGAATGATCGCATTCGATTTTGTAGCACTCGTCACTTTGCACTTCCCATGTTTTCTGGCATACTCTCCGGCTGCACGAGTGATTCGCTCAATTCCTTTACGGGTCATGATTGTATTTTGAATCGCCATTTCCGATGACTCCCCTTTAAACATTCGGCCACCGCTATTCGAATATTCCCCTTCGGCATTTTCCCTGAAGATCGAAAAATTAATTCCTGTTTTGTCTTCCAGCGGAGAAGCGATATTCGGCAATGATTGAACTGGCCGGTAATTGATATACTGGCGGAATTCCTTGCGGATCGGCATGATCAACTCCCAGATGGTCACTTCATCTTTAACTCGAGCGTCTCCAATGGCCCCAAACAAAATGGCATCTTGCGGCATCAGAATGTCCCGCCAATTCTCGGGCATCATGCGTCCGTGCTCCAAGTAATAATCCGAACTCCAATCCAATTGTTCTAACTGAAATGAAATTTCTGGTTCCAACTGTTCCAGTTCGCGCAATATGCGCAATGCCTGCGCCATTACTTCTTTTCCGATACCGTCTCCTTCGATGATAGCAATTTTATATGACCCCATTCTGTTTACACCCGCCCATTCAAGAATCGAAGTGCGGCTTCTTTAAAGATGGCCGTAGTCTCAGCGAGTTCTTCAATGTCTACATATTCATTGAGTTGGTGAGGAATTTCACGATCTCCAGCACCAATGGTGACAATAGGGATGCCCTCCATGTGCAGGAAAGTTCCATCCGTCGCTCCTGGCACCCCGTTGTAAATAGGTTCCTTGCCGGTAATTTCCTCGACCGCGCCATAGATTGCCTTTACCACTGCATCTTCTTTAGCTGTTGCGGTGGGTGGGCGATTATCGAGTACCGTTAAATCGATCCGGCAATCCGAATCCTCCGCTTTCATATCGGAAACGATTCCTTCGATTGTTTGGAGCAATACGTCGTGATTTTGCTCCGGTACCGTGCGAATATCGAGCGTCAAGCGGCAATGGTCAGGGATGACATTAATCTGTGCATCTCCAGTTACAGGGGACTGGATAATCGTCGGGGTTATCGAAGGCCATCTTAGATAAGGGTCTTCCCCGAGGCGTTTTGTCTCAGCCTTTTCAAGTTTTTCTATTTCCGTAATGAAACGTGCCAAGCGCCAATTCGGATTGATGCCGCTCCAAGAGATTGCGCCGTGGGCCATTTTTCCGTGAAAATCAACTTGTAAACGAATGGCCCCACGTTGCGCGATGCATACATTATTTTCTTCCGGCTCACAGATAATGGCACCATCGACACCTTTTGCCCACCCTTGCTTTATGAAATGTTTGATACCAAGCATGAGGCCTTCTTCATCACAAGGAATACACAAGATGATTTTGCCGCTGAATTCTTCTTCATCTTGTAAAATCGAGTGGACCGCTGTAATCATACACGCCAGGTTTCCTTTCGTATCATTCGTGCCTCGGCCATACATTCGTCCTTCCACAATCTCCGCCCCGAATGGATCGTATTTCCAAGCATTTCGATCTCCTTCCGTCACGACATCCGTGTGCCCTTCAAACAACAATGTTTTTCCTGGCTTTCCAGAATCAATGATGCCGATTACATTCGGCCGTCCAGGAACGACTTCTTCTATATGTGTTTCAATTCCAATTTCCCTCAGATGATCAGCGACGTAATTCGCTACTTTCTCCTCGTTGCCTCCTTCTACACCTTCACCTCTATAAACACTCGGAATCTGTACCAGTTTCTGTGTCAAGTCAATTACGGCTTTACGATCCCTTGTATAAGAATCACTCTTCAGTCGCGTATTCATGTTTTAATTGCTCCTTTCTCGCTTGTTTAAAGCTATGTGCTTTTCGTTCAAATGCCAGGCTTCCTCCTACAAATGCTAAAAACGATAGAAGAACTGGCAACGCTACTGTATGAAGCCCGAACAAATTGCCATTCGCCTGATTATAGAAATGTAGACCGACATAGCTCGATATCCCCATAATCATCGAAGCAATGGCCCCATATTTATTGCTGTATTTCCAATAAAGCCCCATGACGATCGGCCAAATGAATGCAGCTTCCAAACCACCGAAAGCGAAAAGGTTCAAGAAGATCAACAGATCCGGCGGGTTCAGCGCCAACATATAAACGATAATTCCAAGAACTGCCGTTACTCCGAAGCTTGCCCGTTTAACGGTTTTCATGGATGCATCCGGTTTGATGTAGTTTAAATACACATCTTTTACTACAGTCGAACTGACCAAGATCAGCAACGAATCCACTGTCGACATAATGGCAGCCATTGGTGCAGCAAGCACAATCCCAGCTAGCCATGCCGGCAACACTTCCATCGAAATGAGTGGAATTACGGTATCTCCTACTTCAATACCTGGAAGGATCGGCCGTGCAAAGACCCCGATTAAATGCATATTGAGCATAATGATCCCTGTGACGATGGTTCCGATAATCAACGCGCGGTGCATAGAAACAGAGCTTTTATAAGACATAGAACGAACTGCAATTTGCGGCAAGCCAACCACTCCAACCCCGACTAAAATCCAGAAGGAAGATACATATGCTTTCGATAGATTTCCTTCATTCCCATACGGGGTGATTAGATTCGGGTTCTCGCTGACTAAATCTCCTATAATGTTAGGGATACCGCCTCCCGCAATGATTACAGCTACAAGAAGAACGAAGGTCCCTACTACCATAACGGCGCCTTGCACCGCATCTGTAACAGCTACTGCACGGAATCCACCGATTGTTACGTAGACTAATACTGAAATGGCAAATATGAACAATGCGGTATTATAAGAAATCCCTGTCAATGATTCGACAAGCCGGGCTCCTCCAATCCACTGGGCAGCCATTGCGGAAAATAAGAAGACAATAATCGCAAAAGCAGATAGTAAGACCACTGCTGTGCTTTGGTAACGCATCTTCAAAAAATCCACTAAAGTGATTGCGTTATAACGCCTTGCTAGAATGGCGAACTTCTTCCCTAGAATCATTAACACGAAATAGCCGGTCACTACCTGAGACATGGCCAAAAGAATCCATCCAAAGCCCATCGTATAAGCTGTACCTGGTCCTCCAAGAAAACTGGAAGCGCTTCCATAAGTTGCTACCATAGTCATCGCTAGAACAAATCCGCCTAGCTCTCTACCGCCAAGGAAGTAATCTTGAATAAAGCCATCGCCAGAAGCTGCTGTTTTTCGGCTAGACCAAATCCCGATAAAGAATATAATCACAAGAAATACTAGCATTGGAATTATTACCGGCCAATTCATACCTCATCCCCCTCTTCTGTAAACGGCACTTCCTTGAAGAAAAAGCGAACGACTAAAATAACTAATATGGCAATCGTGATGAACCCTACAATACAACTATAGAAGAACCAACTTGGTAGTCCGAAAACATACGTATATTCTTCTACCGGCCTTGATCCTAAACCATAAGCAAAACCAAACCACCAGATAAAATTGAAAATAGCTAATGCTATTCCGATTAATGCTTCCCGATTGGCAACCTTAAACCGCCAGTCTTCATTTTCTTCCATCCCCTTCATCTTTCTCCCCCCAGTCAAAATTTAAAATTAAAATTATAAAATAATTCTAACTTATTAAAAAAATATTATATTGGACATTATGTAAATAAAATGCGAGCTATTTCTCCCATAAAGTAAAAGATGGGCGATATACTTTCTCTTTTGACAAGTTATATAGATGAAATAAATAAAAGCCTGCCAGAAAATCAATTGATTTTCTGGCAGGCTTTTCATAATTTAAGCATTTTCTTTATTATAGAAAGAAGTTTTTCCGTCTATTGAATTTATTATCATCCTTAGAACTGAATAAATTTAAACTCATAATTTATAAGCGAAATCCAGATTCTCTCATCACTATCACATACGGTCTTTCCGGCAAAACTTCTTCCAACTCGCGTATCAATTCCAACAACTCCCGGGTGAATGACTCGTACTCATCCGGTGGCGACACCACTTTCAACAATTTGATCAGTGACGCCGTCGTCCCACGAGTGATATAGCCTTTTTCCTGATGCAGTTGCGCTTCGAGTTTCCCCAGTTCAAGCGGTGACCTTAACCGGAACGAATACAGCACTTCTTCATGCGCTGCCTTATTGCGGAACGGAAACGCGATCGACAGGACCTCGTCGAGTTCCGCTGCACTCAGTGTGATGTCGTATTCGCCTGCGTCGTCTGCGAAATCCTGCGCGATTCGCGTACGCAAGTCTTGGTCGATAACCGTATAAAAGTTCGTGATCTGGCCGAGTGACAGGAAATTGACGAGCACCCAGAGCGGCAAGTTCTTGTTCTTTTCATAAAACTCGCGAAGCTCCGGATAGCGCACGCGGTGGCGCTTCCTGTGGCTTTCGATCAAATTATTGAGCGTCGCCGTGATACGGTCGCGTTCATGGAAATGGATGTCGTCCGGGCTGTAGTTCTGGTTGTCGAGGAAGCTGTCGACTTCCGGGTAGCGTTCGGAAAACCGGTACGCTAGCTTGGATTTGATGCTGCGCTCGAACTTCAGTAATTCCCCGAGCACCAGCAAACGCAGCTTGCGGTCGAATTGGTACAGCGCAAGGATATGACCGAACGTCGTCCCAGCTTCGTACAGTTCTTCACCGTACGGGTTTTTTGTCTCATCGCGCTCCAGGAACGGTTCCTTGTAGCCGTCAATGAGCGCGTAGTAATTGTCGCGCGACAGCACGCGTCTTGCGGCCGCTTCGTCTTCTACAATGAGTCCACGGCTTTTCAAGATCGCGAGCTGTTCGTCATGCGTGGCAAAGCTTTTCATGTCTACCTCTCCCTGGTTAGTCATCACTGAACAATTCGCTGGCAATGGACGCCGCATCTTCCTCATCTTCCATCATGACCGCCGCGGATAAATTGCCGACTTTCGGGTCGTAGCCCGCGAACCAGCCCATGTCGCCGTCATCGGTCTTGATGACAGCTGTCTTGCCGGCAAGCTCGTGGCCGTCTTCTTCTCCGGCTTTAACAAATGCGGCGCGGACTAATTCCGCTTGCTCTGGGCTGAGGAGCTCTTGCTTCAAGTTTTCTTCCTCCGCGTCTCCTAAAAGAATCGGTTTTTTCATTTCGCCGTCAGCTAAAAAGGTGCCGTACATGGCTGCGGCATGGAGGATGTTGACGCGCACTTGGCTCTGTCCGGAGGCGGAACTCGCGAGTTGTCCTTCCGAGCCGAACGTGCCGCTTTCCGAAATTTGCGAAGCCGTAATCGGCACCGGATAGTCAAAGGCTGTGCCGAAGCCGAATTCATTCAAGCCTGTTAAGAAGCTATCGTCTTGCATATTGGTCGCTTGGATCGCAAAGTAGATGCTATCGGAATGGACGAGCGCTTTTTCCAAGTCGATCGGGTTTTTAACACCCGGATTCGGACGGGTGATGCGGAAATCGTTCCAAGACGGGTATTTCTGCCACGTCTCTCCGTCAATTTCGATGCCTTCCGCGGGATCCAGCGTCCCTTCTTTCATGGCAACGGCCGCCGTGATTGGCTGCATCACATAAGACGGCGGATAAGTCGCAGCCGCCCGGTTGAAGAACGGCTGGCCGGGATCATCCGTGAGTTCGCGGAAACGGCTTTCCTTAATTCCTGGAATGAAATCATTCGGGTCGTAAGCTGGCGAACTGACCAATACATGCGTCTCGCCTGTGTACGGATCGACCGCAGCGGCAGTGCCCGGTTCCCCACCCATTTCTTGATAGACTTCCTGCTGCAGATCGGCGTCAATCGTGAGTGTAATCTTTTCCCCGGCTGCCGAGGAGTTATCGACGGCGGTGATCGTTTCGTTTTGGGCGGTCTTTTCAATCAAGATCTTGCCGCCGCGTTTTCCGCGCAACTCGGTTTCGAAAATCTCTTCCAAGCCTTCGCGCCCGACGATGTCGCCTTGGCCATAGCCTTGCCCGCTGCGCTCTTCTAACTGTTCAGCCGTGATCGGCGCGATATAGCCAGTCAAATGCGCCAGCGATTCGCCGTATGGGTAATCGCGCATTTTCACTTTCGTGCGTTTTGTTCCGGGAATCGCAAACAGCCTGTTTAATTTCTCACGGTCCGGCCCCACGGTTCCGAGCGGCACGTAATGATGCGGTTCGACCCACGGCTTTTCGAGTTCTGCGTCAATGTCTTCGACGGACAAATCCAAAAGCCCGGCGAGCCGCTCCGTGTAATCATCGCGGTCAAAATTCCCCGGCACGACGCCGATTTCGTAGGCATCCGTATTGCCAGCGATGACGCTGCCGTTGCGGTCGACGATTTCGCCACGCTCGGTATCGCTGATTTGCACGGATACATTATCGTCTTTAGATAGATTCGGCAAAATGAAAGATGGATCCCATTCCGCAAACCATTCACCGTCTTCGTTTTCTTCCGTCTCCTCGTAAACAAAGCTCAGCGTCTTGTTGAATTCGATCTCGCCGATGACGCTGTCCATTGAAATA
This sequence comes from Planococcus citreus, assembly GCF_003664125.1. Taxonomy (GTDB): domain Bacteria; phylum Bacillota; class Bacilli; order Bacillales_A; family Planococcaceae; genus Planococcus; species Planococcus citreus. Next base: position 78,027 of record NZ_RCCP01000003.1, on the reverse strand, counting down.
GTCAACGGAATGTCCGCCGGCTCGTTTTTCAGCCACGGTTCTTCGCCCAATTGCCAATCGATGTCGCGCTCCGACAGCGACAATTGCTCTTCAAGTTCCACTTGCCAGTCAATGAACGTCTCTTCGCCGAATGCTTCTTTGGCACGCTCCGTCAAAAACTCTTCGTACAGCGTGTCGTATGCGCCCGCTTGCCACAATTCCATGAATTCTTCTGCACGCGGTTCCGGTGATGCGACCGTCTCCGGTTCCGTTTCTTCCGGCACTGGCACTTCCGCTTCCTCGTCTGAACACGCCGCAAGCGTAAGCACCGTGCCAACCCCGATCATCCACAGCTTCCTTTTCCCCATTGCTACCCCTCCGTCTCCTTAGCCCTTTTTACCATCTTACCCTGAAACCGCTTGCTTCAATACGGTAATTTTTGGATTAGGGGTTTGAAAACTAGAAATCGAGGCCTTCTTTGTTCAACAACAGCCGGTATAAATATTCCTTATACACTCTTACAAAGACAGTTCAAGGTATGGAGCAAAATTGCGAAGACTCCCGCGGGAAAGCGAGATAGCCGAGACCCCGCAAGGCGCGAAGCGACTGAGGAGGCTTGGCGCTCGCCCGCAGGAAACGAATAGACGAAGTATTGCTTCGTCTGTTCGTTTGCGATGCTCGAGTGTACCGAGAGTTGAGCAAAGCTTTTCATAGTAATTTTGCGGAATACTAACATTTAAAACGAAGAATCGCATTCATAATGAAACAAACCGCCCCATCTTCCGTATAATTAAGGAAGAAAAGGAGGCCATTTATGTTCGCTGAAATGAAATCGCGTTATTTGATTCTCTTCACTATCCTCGGCGTCATCGCGACCTTGATTATTTTCATGCTGATTGGCGCGGATCCCGTAACGACCGAAATCGCGGTGCAGATTGCCTTTTATATTGTTGTCCCGTACTTTTTCTTTCATTATTATTGGAGCAAGAACCCCGATTGGTCGTTCAGTGAAGTCTTGACTACCAAGGGCATCAAGCCATGGCTTCCTGGCATACTCGGCATGGTGCTCGTGTCTATTGCGTTTTCGCTGGCGATGTTCTGGCTGCAGCTCGCGATTCTTTATCCGGCGTTTCCATGGCTTGCGGAATTATTGCTCGCGCCGATCGAAACGCCGGGTGGTGTCGGATATGAATATTTCACGTTGCTGACGCTGGTGATTCTCGCACCAATTGTAGAGGAATTCGTCTTCCGCGGCGTGTTCTTGACACGCTTCGCGGCGAAAACTTCGATGTGGGGCGGCATCTTGATTTCGAGTTTATTGTTCGGCGTATTGCATCTCGATTTTGTCGGCGCGTTCTTGTTCGGCATCATCGCGTCACTATTGTATTTGCGCACCGGCAATTTATTGCTGCCGATCCTGTTTCATATGCTCAATAATGCGCTGGCGGCGTTATCGATTTATGTGCCGATCGACGAGTTTTTCGCAATCGATTGGTTTATCGTAACGACGGCTGCCGACATTGAAGCGAAAGCGGTCGCCAATATTATCATCATGGCTATCAGTACGTTGCTCACCGCTTGGATCATCTACCGGCTCGCCAAAGGCTTGAAGGACAAAGCGCATAATCACAACCTCGCTGAACCCTTGCCAGAAAGCGACGTGCAGTAAAGAAAATTGTCGATGTTCTGTCACGCCCCGTTCATATAGCGTTTATATTCGTGCGGTATGATACAGTCATACGAACTCAGGGATGTTCCAGCGGCTCAGTTCGCCGCGGCGCCCTAAAGCTATAGGAGGATTTTCATGAATAACACAGCTACACCGCGCAATAATTCTTTAGAGAAAAAATGGAGCTTGCGCTTGATCCAGTTTTCGGCCATCTTCGGATTTATCGGGACGTATCTCGGATCGCATATGGCGGGACAGATGGATTATGCGCTGCGCCCGATTCACGCACATATTTTGCTCGTCGGCTGGCTATCGGTTTTTGCCTGGGGCGTGTTCTACCGCTTATACACGGTCAAGTACAAAAAGCTCGTCACCATCCACGGCTTTTTCGCGATGATCGGTGCAGTCGGGCTAACCGCCGGCATGTGGTTCTATAACTTGAATCCGTTCAATATGAACGATACTTTCGTCTTGATTTTCTTCATCGCAGGCGGCACAATTTTGCTGCTAGCGTTCTTATTGTTTGCGGTCATCACGTTCTTGACCGAAAAAGACTGATAAAACCGCCCGGGTTCATCCGGGCGGTTTTTCATTTCCCCCTATTCCATGAAATACCGTATAATGGAAGCATCGTGAGACGGAAGGGGAAATTACGGATGACCCTGCAAAACTTAATCCAAAAACGCATGCTCGTATTGATCGGCCTAGTGCTCGCCGCAGCGTTGATCATCGCGCTCGTGTGGAGTTCGGATACAGTCGATACCGCACAACAAGCAGTGCGCGATGGCGACGATGATCTCGTCTTGACGCCGGTCTATGAATTAAACGGCCGCGCCTTGTTTTTCTACATCCGCGGCAATGATAATTTCGGGGCGGCGACTGCCACAGAATCCTGGTTCGGCTGGCGTCTCGAACAGAAAACCGAGGGCACCATCCCTTCAATGGATGACCCTAACCGGATCAATAATTACGTAAGTCACGAAGATGGCTTTGTCTACGGATTATTTGATCCTGCTGACGGACGCCACGTCCAGATTGGCGAAATGCCGGCCGATCACTTGCTGTTGGGCGAGCGCTTCCCGACCGAATTACTGGAAGAAACGGGGCTTGCCGGAAAAGCGGTGTGGTTTATCGAAAACGCACCTGAAGAACGCCCCATCCCGCTCCAATTGCTCGATGCCGATGGGCAGGAATTGCAACGTTTGGAAATGTATTAAAAGAACCGCCCAGATCCGTCTGGGCGGTTTTGTTATGCACTAGTGTTTCTACTATATTGAATAAAGTAGATCGTGAGAGTTTTAGATTGGAATAGTTTTGATGTTCAGTTTTTCTTCTTAATAGTATTCGCCGCCCGGCTTTGGGTTGGCCTTAAGCGCTGGACGTATGACTTACTTGATAGCCTCCAAAACCTCTTCAATCTGCTCAATGTGGCGTCGTTCATGCTCGGCTATGAGAGTGAAAATACTGTTGGCAGGAATATCTCCAAATCGAGGATGGAACACGACATATCGTTCGATGTATTCGTTCTCATTTAAAAAAGCTTCGGTTGCGTTTCTTGAGTTTTGCAGCATTTTGATGCAGTCTTCTGCATTCCTGTGGACAGTGGAGGGCTCCTGCTGTGCCTTCATTTTCACTGAACGGTCCCGCACGATGGAGAAATCTTTCTCCTCAGCATGACCTATTTGTTTTTGCTGCACGGCGTTTTCCACCAGTCCGATAAAATTCACCTCAGCCACTGCCAGATGCTCGACCACCTGTGCAACCGTCCAACCTCCAAGTACCGTAGCAGTGTTTAACTCGTAATCATTTAAATCTCTTAACAAACTGATCAACTTTTCTCTCGTTTGAATGAATGACTGATCCATGATTGCTCCTCCCTTAGATGTGTATGAAATCCAGATTTTATTTCAATTTCATCATATGGTATGGACACGAATGAGTGCTTTTATATATTGGAGGACCTCTTTTTTAGGCAATATCAACTCTCAACTTTATCAGAGCCAAAATCTAAATTCTTTTAAACTGCAATTTTAAAGCTTCTCCGTATTCCTCTCAGCTTCCGCTTTCCCGATCGAAAACCCGTCAAATAAGCGGCCGCCGTAAGGCTCGAGCACGCTTTCGACAAATTCGATAATATGTGCCGTTTCGTCGGTCCGGTAAAAATGCTCGAATGCCTCGACAAACCGGACGGCCAGTTCGTGGTCATGCGCTTCAAGTGAACGGATGACCCATTTGGATGAGCCGATCCATTTTTGTTCTGTGCGCAAAATGAATTCGCTCACCAAATCCGAAAGCGTGTTGACGCAAAACAGCCGTTCTTTCCGGTCGTCGCTGCCCCGCAAATCGTCCAGCACATCGGTGATGAAATAGCGTTTCGTGCGGATCGTATCCGTGCTCCATGCTTCCGGGCCTGCTTCGAGCAAGGCTTTCGCTTCTTGCTGGATGGCCTCCATGACGCCTGAATCTTTCAGGATGATGCCTTCGCTGACCATGCGCGGCATGCTTGGCTTCGCAGCTTTCCGGTCTTTTTCAAAAAAGTCCTTGTACGAACTTAAGTTATAAACAAATACTTCGATCGGCCAGCCATAAAAAATCATCGATTCACGATATGAACTCATCAAAGTTTCATCGAATACGACAATGTCCAAATCCGACGTCGCCGTCTCTTGCCCGCGCACCACACTTCCTGCTAGCAGCGCTCCGCGGCAATGGCGGAAATTCGTTTCGACAAATACTTTGGCTGTGTGAATCGGTTCCCAACGTTGTCTCATTACTTTCCCCCACACTCTCTTTCTATCAATCTTTCCCTAGCATACCCTACCTGATGCACTAGTGCGCACAAAAAAAGACATTCCCTTGAATGCCTGTAAATCTGTCAATTATTCAAGTCAGCCAATGCGCTTCCGACACCCGGATAGCGGAAGCGGAAGCCTTCACGCACGAGCCGCTCCGGTACGACCCAACGGCTTTTCAAAATCAATTCGGTCTCGGTCCGAAGTGCGGCAGCCCCGGTTTCAAGCATCCATTTCGATGCCGGAAGACCGGTCCGGCGATTCATTGATTGCCGCAGCACTTTCATCCACTCTTTATTCGTCACGGGATTCGGTGAAGATGCGTTGAAGACGCCCGAGAGTTCATCGCGGTGCTGCATGAAACGAACAGTCCGGTACAGATCTTCGATATGGATCCAGCTGAACATCTGCCGGCCATTGCCTTGTTTTCCGCCGAGCCCATATTTCACGAGCTTGCGATAAGGTTCCATGACACCGCCGTCACCGAGCACGATTGCGATGCGCAGGGCGACTTGGCGCGTGGCGGGCAGTTGGAATGAAAAGAAGCTGTCTTCCCAGGCTTTTGCGACTTCTACGGAAAATCCGCGTCCCACCTCTCCGCCGCCTTCAGTCATCGGGCGGTCTTCGGCATGGCGGTAAATCGTCGCCGTGCTGGCATTGACCCATAATTCAGGAGCAGTGCTGCACGCTTCGATTGCCCGTCCGATCGCTTCGGTCGTCTCGGTGCGCGAATTGAAAATCTCGCGTTTATTCGCTTCCGTGTAGCGACAATTGACGGATTTCCCCGCAAGGTTGATCACCAATTTCGCCCCGTCGAGCGCATCTTTCATGCTATGTGTGTCGTCCCATTGAATATGCTCCGATTGACGTGAAATGATGTAAACGCGGTATCCAAGACGCTCGTATTTTTCTTTCAAATACGTTCCGATAAACCCTGTACCACCTGCGATGACTGCTTTCTTGACCATATTTTTACCTCTTTTCGCCGTAATTCTATCATGTTAGACGACGGACCTGTGGTAATAGTTGCAGTTTTTTAGGAAATTGCTTCCCAAGCAGAGAGGTCTGTTGAAACTGTTGCTTTTGTTCCGCTTCGGTTACACTAGTTTTTATGTGTTTCCTTAAATCAAGAAAGTTGGTGGATGAATTGAAGAAAAAGAAAGGCTTAACTTTTAAAGTCATCAGTGCTTTGATCTTAGGTGCGATCACGGGGCTGCTTTTAAATCTGTTTGCACCTGAAGTTTTCGCAATACTCAATCCTTACGTCTTCGTGCCGATCGGGCAGATTTTCCTTGCCCTCATCAGCATGCTCGTTGTACCGCTCGTGTTCCTATCCATCGTCCTCGGAACTGCGGGACTTGGCGACCCGGCTAAGCTCGGCCGTATCGGCATCAAAACCATTTCTTATTTCCTGGTGACGACGACTATCGCCATCACCATTGGTCTCGGCTTATCTGCACTTGTCCAGCCGGGCGCTGCAGGTGATTTCGATATCGATGCCGCGACTTATAGCCCGGATGATGCCCCGTCAATTGCCGACACGCTGCTCAACATCATCCCAAAAAACCCGCTTGAAGCGATGACCGAAGGCAATATGCTCCAGATCATCGTCTTCGCAGTATTTGTAGGACTTGCTTTGACTGCGCTTGGCGATAAGACAAAAGGCATCTTGAGCCTGGTCGAACAGGGCAATGAAATCATGATGTACCTGGTCGGGATCGTCATGCGTTTTGCGCCATATGGTACCTTCGGATTGATTGCGACAGCGATCGGCTCGCAGGGCCTTGCCGCTATTCAGGCGATGGGATCTTACATGCTCGTCGTCATCGGCGCCTTGTTGATCCATGCAGCCTTTACCTACGGCGGCACCGTTTACTTCATGGCGAAGAAAAGCCCAATCTGGTTTTTCAAAACCTTTATGCCGGCCATGACGGTCGCTTTCAGTACATCCAGCAGCACAGGCACGCTTCCGGTCTCCATGGAAGTGGCGCAGCGTGACTTGAAAGTACCGAAGTCGATCAGTTCATTCGTCCAGCCGCTCGGCGCGACAATCAACATGGACGGCACGGCAATCATGCAAGGTGCCGCGACGATGTTCATCGCGCAGGCATTCATGGTCGACTTGACGATTGGCCAATTATTGACGGTCGTCTTGACCGCAGTGCTTGCCAGTATCGGAACCGCCGGAGTTCCAGGCGTCGGCTTGATCATGCTCGCAATGGTCTTATCGAGCGTCGGGCTTCCGGTAGAAGGCATCGGCCTCGTACTCGGGATCGACCGTTTGCTCGATATGTCACGCACGGCGATCAACATTTCCGGTGACGCAGCTTGTGCATTGATGGTTGCAGAAACCGAGAAAAAGCACGGCTTGGAAACAGAAGAAGTCTTGAACCCACAAGAAGCATAAAATAGAAGCAAGCCTCCCGGCGATGTCGGGAGGCTTTTTCTGTGGAGAAATGTGAAATGAAGTGATAGGAAAAGCTTCCGCTTTTTGACTGCGTTGCAGGGGCACGCTTTCCGGAGGGCTCGCATTGAGCCGCTTCGTCGTTACGCAAAACCCCGCCTGCTCAACTCTCACGATGTTCGAGCTTCGCAAACGAATATGCTCAATACCTTTCGCATATTCGCTTGCAGGGTCTCAATTGTCTCGCTGATCCTCCCGGAGTCGGCCCCTTCCACTCCGTCTCTAGTTTTAGAAGCAAAGAAATTTTCTTGTTCACTCAACTGAAATTGCGGAAACTTGTAGAATATTATAGCTTAAGTCATCTTCGTCAAAGTATAGAAGTAGAAAAATTCCGATCCACTTCTAAACTTTTCAGCTCAAGCACAAATGTGATTGATACTAGTTTCGGGAAGCGATTTCCCCGCTAGCCGGCAACTGATTAGAGAAACACAACAATCTAAACAGCCTACATGCAATGAAATCTCTCAGCTGCCTAGCGCCAAGGGTGAGCCGACGCAGTAAGACAGGCGTCCTTCCTGGCTTACTGCCAAAGGCCAACCCAAAGCAAGGCAGCGACTACCCACATGATACCCGAATCGAATGCCAAAGCGGTTTGACATGCAAACTCTTACTATCTGCTTCAAACTTGTCCTGGGAAGCGATTTCCCCGCTAGCCGGCAACTGACTACAGAAGCAGAACAATTTAAACAGCCTATATGCAATGAAATCTCTCAGCTGCCTAGCGTCAAGGGTAAGCCGACGCAGTAAGACAGGCGTCCTTCCTGGCTTACTGCCAAAGGCCAACCCAAAGCAAGGCAGCGACTACCAATAGCATGCACAATTAGCACACCGTAATTTCTCAACACTCAAACCCTAGCTACCTTCATCTACATGCCACTTAAGAAGCATGAAACCACTCTTCTTAAATCGCTGTCCAGCCGCCGTCGACTTTGATCGTTTCGCCGGTTACGAAATTCGACAGGTTCGACGCCAAATACAACACCGCACCGGATGTATCTTTCGGCTGCGACAAACCGTCGAGCAGGATGCGGCGGTTAACGTCTTCTTTAAACGCTGCATCTTCGAATTGCTTCTCCGTGAATTCCGTCTCGACGAATGTCGGCGCAACGGCGTTGACGCGAATCCCATGCTGTGCCCACTCGACCGCGAGCGCTTTGGTCATCTGCACCATGCCGCCCTTGCTCGAGCAATAGGCGGCACGCTTGATGTAGCCGACAAATGCCATTTGCGATGCGATGTTGATGATGCGGCCGCTTTTTTGCGCGAGCATGTATTTCGCTGCTGCTTGGCTCGCGAAAAACGCCGACTTTAAATTCAAGTCAAGCACCGTATCCCAATCTGCTTCCGTTACGTCCATCGCCGGTTTCGCGATATTGACGCCGGCGTTGTTGACGAGGACATCAATTGTGCCGAACTGAGTGGCGGCAGTGTCGATTAACTTTTTCACTTCATTAATATCACTCAAATTCCCGGCGACCGCGATGCAGTTTGGGTTATGGGCGCGCAGTTCTTCGAGCGTGGCATCGAGCGTTTCTTGATTTCTACCGGAAATCGCAACGTTTGCGCCGAGTTCGGCGAACGTCAGCGCAATGTCTTTTCCGAGGCCTTTGCTGCCGCCGGTGACGACGACCGTCTGTCCTTTCAGTTCCGAGAAATAGCTATTCATCTTAGCCCTCCTGTTCCAAATCGTTTTTCAAAAACTGGATCAAGGTCTGTTCGCGTTTGCGGTTGATCCCCTCAGACACTTCCGGCTCCCAGTTGTAGAAGCCTTCGCCTGTTTTATCCCCGAGCTTTTGCTGTTCGACCAACTCCGACAAAACCTTTCCGGAACGCTGATCGTCCGCTAATTCTTCAAATAAATAATTTGAAATCGCTGAGAACACGTCGAGCCCACCCATATCCGCTGTCATTAAAGGCCCTGTCACCGGAAGCCGCCGCCCGATGCTGTACGTGACCGCCGCATCGATGTCTTCCTTGCTGGCAGCGTCCGCATCCAATAAGGCTTGCGCTTCACGAAACAACGCGTATTGCAGGCGGTTGCCGATGAACCCCGGCAGTTCTTTGTTCAATAAAATCGGCTTTTTATTCATCAACTTTAATAAAGCCATCGTGCGCTCGGTCGTCTCCACTTCGGTCTGTTCGCCATTAACAACTTCGACGAGCGGAATCAAATGTCCTGGATTCCAGAAATGAGCGACGATGAAGCGCCCTGGATGTGCCATCTCCTCAGCGAGCAGAGAAGGCTTAAAGCCGGACGTATTGCTCGCGATGATGACCGATGGATCGGCCAAACCTTCCAGTTGCTTGTACAACTCGCGTTTCAATTGCAGATTTTCAGGGACGACTTCCAGAATGAATGTTGCATGCTGTATCGCGTCTTCGAGAGATGTCGTAAAGCGGATTCGGCTGCGGATTTCCTGTGCTTCATTTCCATCAAATAACCCATTGTCGGTCATGACGATAAGTTTCTGCGCCAAGCCTTTGTTCGCATTCGCTAGGTCTTGTTCGTTGATGCCGTAAACGGTCAGCATGTAACCGGACCAGGCTGCGGACAGAGCGATGGAATGGCCCATCGTCCCAGCTCCGAGTATTGTCAATTTCTCCACATGAATGCACCTCTTTTTAGAATGGATAATATAAGGAAACCCAACAACTTCCGGTTGGGAGAGCTGTTGGGTGTGTAAATCTTATAGACCGATTGAGAATAAAATCACAGCGAGTACCGCACCGAGAAGCGGCACGACAACGGACAATGCGCCGAATGCCGGGTAAGCGTCGCGGTGGGTCTCCCCTGCGATCGAACGGATCGTCGTGACGACATAGCCGCCTTGAGGCAAGGAATCAAGCGAACCGGAAGAAATCGAAACGGTCCGGTGCAAAGCTTCCGGGTCCACACCCATATCGAGATAATGAGGCGCGAGCAAAGGAAGCGCAATCGCCTGGCCGCCGGAAGACGATCCGGTGAGACCCGCGATGACCGCAACGGCTAGCGCCCCGCCGATCAATGGGCTGCCCGGGATGCCGGTCATGACATCAACAGCTGCTTCAAAAGATGGTGTCGCTTTGACGACTCCCCCGAAACCGACGACTGCAGCGGTGTTGGCGATCGCGATGACCGCACCCATCGCGCCGTCGCCGAGCGCTTTGCTCAAGTTGCGGATGAATTTGATGTTGATCAGGCAAGTCGAGATGATCCCGCCCGTCAAGGCGATGATCAATGCAGACGTGCCGAGCGAATCATGGAAAATATACGAGAAGCCAAGGACAATCAGGAGCGGAAGCATGCTAAGGAGCGGATTCGGCAGCTCCTTGCGCGTTTCGTTGTTCGGGTCGGTCGGGCGTGACTCGAACTGTTCCCCTTTCGCTTTCGCTTTGTTGATCATTTTCGTCAGCCACCAATAACCGAAGACCATCATGAAGACCGCGACGATTGCGCTGACTTCCCAGCCGGCATATGGCGAAGTGCCGAGGAATTCAATCGGGATCCAGTTTTGGATTTCTGGAGATCCGGCTGACGTCATCGTGAATGTCGTCGAGCCAAAAGCGAGTGCCGCTGGAATAAAGCGGCGCGGCAAATTCGCCTGTTTAAAGAGGCTGAGTGCCATTGGATAAACCGAGAAGGCGACGACGAACAAGCTGACGCCGCCGTATGTAAGGACGGCACAGGCAAGCACGACTGCGAGTGCTGCGCGTTTCATCCCCATCTTGCCGACAATCCAACGCGAGACGCTGTCAGCAGCGCCCGTGTCTTCCATCACTTTCCCGAAGATGGCCCCTGTCAGGAACATCAAATACCAGGATGCAATAAAGCCGGTGAAGCCGTCCATGTAATTCGTCAAATAATTGGCCGCCCCTTCTCCCGCCAGCTGCGGGAATAAAGGCAAACCGTTCAATACTGCCACAAACAATGCCGTCAGCGGCGCTGCAATCAGCAAGTTCATGCCGCGCATCGTCAGGACAATGAGTAAAATCAATCCACCAAACATGCCGATTAAACCGAGCATCTACTATTCCTCCCATACCACCTAAATAGAATTAGTTCTTGCCGTATCTTCTGACGCGGAGGAGTGCCTGCTCGGCATGCCCTGCGAAATTCTCAAGTTGGCATAAGCGCGCGGCATATTCCCCGATATAGGCGCTCGCTTCCGGTGTTGTCACTTTCTGGTAGGTGACGGTCTTGATGAACTTCCCGACCCATAGCCCGCCGGTGTAGCGTGCTGCGCCTTTTGTCGGCAAGGTATGGTTCGTGCCGATGACTTTGTCGCCATATGCCACGTTCGTTTCCGGTCCGAGGAACAAGCAGCCGTAATTGGTCATGTGCTCGAGGAAATAGTCCGGGTCTTCCGTCAGGATCTCGACGTGCTCAAATGCCAAACGGTCCGCTTCGATGCGTGCTTCTTCGATCGAATCGACAAGCAAGATTTGACCGTAATCTTCCCAAGACACGCGCGCGACGTCTGCTGTCGGCAAAGTCTCCAATTGGCGGTCGATTTCTTTCACGGTTTCATTGGCGAGTTGTTCGGAAGTCGTGATCAAAGCCCCTGGTGAAGTCGGTCCGTGTTCGCCTTGTCCAAGAATGTCCGTTGCGACCATTTCAGCATCCGCCGTATGATCGGCAACAACCAAAGTTTCGGTCGGCCCTGCGAACAAGTCGATGCCGACGCGGCCGTAAAGCTGGCGCTTCGCTTCCGCAACAAACGCGTTACCTGGCCCGACGATCATATCGACCGCTTCGATCGTTTCCGTGCCGATCGCCATCGCGCCCATTGCCTGAATGCCGCCAAGCAGGTAAATTTCATCCGCTCCGGCAAGGGACATCGCTGCGATAGTCGCATGCGGAATCTCGCCGTTAATTGGTGGTGTACACGCGATGACGCGGTTGACGCCTGCCACTTTCGCGGTCAAGACGCTCATATGAGCGGAAGCGACCATTGGATAGCGTCCTCCTGGAATGTAGCAGCCGACGCTGTTGACCGGGATGTTTTTATGTCCCAAGATCACGCCTGGAATTTGTTCCACTTCCACATCATTCAAGGAATCGAGCTGCGCTTCGGCGAACGCTTTGATGTTCTTTTGTGCGAACTTGATGTCTTCAATAACGCTATCTGGAACTTTGGAAACGATTTCATTTATTTCCGCATCCGACAAGCGGAACGATTCAGGTGCCCATTTATCGAATTTCTCGGACAGTTCACGAACCGCCGCATCGCCGCGCGTTTCCACATCTTTTAAAGCCTCTGAAACGATCTGCGAAACTTTCGAATCGTTTGCACTCACTTCTTCTTCTGATTTACCTGCTTTCAATACTTTGACCATTATAAAAACCTCCATCTTCTTTTTCTTGCATACGTATTCAAAATAGAATAAAACGCTTACTTGAATACGTATGCAAACATGTTGTTAAGAACAAGAATATTTTAATTATTGCAGAAAGTCAACCACTGTTTACGTGGTCTTCCTTTCCACAAAGCTTCCTTCGACCTCGACAGCCTGCGCCTGGCCTGTGTATTCACTGATTTCCCCCAACAAATAATTGACCGTTTCATCGACCATCTTTTCGATTGGCTGCTCCCACGTCGTCAGTTCATATGCAGGCCAAGACGCCATTTCGATATTATCGAACCCGATCACTTTTACCTGTTCCGGAATTTTTATGCCCTGCTTACGGAAAGCGTCCATAACACCTAGTGCCATGATGTCGTTCGCCGCAAAAACGGCAGACGGGACCGCTCCGTCCGACAGGATTTTCTGAGCAGTTTCGTAGCCTCCGTTATAGCTGAAATCCGAACTGTATTTTTTGTATGCGATGCCTCGCTGTGCCAACACTTCCGCAAATCCCTGTTCACGTTCGCGGCTTGTCGAGGTGTCTTCATTTCCGGAAATATACACCATCGGCCCCGTCCCGCTTTCCGCTAAGTATTCCGCGATTTCCCGGCTGGCGTTTAAGTTATTGCAGCACACTGAGTGGAAGTGGCTGCTCGTCAATTTGCGGTTGAAGAAGACCAGCGGGATGTGGTTCACCTGGAATGCTTCTGCGACGTTCATCGACATGGACGCATCGGTAATGATGACGCCTGCCACGTTGTAATTGAGCAAAGTCTCGATGTCTTCGCTTTGGATTTCGTCATTATTGGTATGTACGAACAACACGCTATAGCCGTGCTTTTTGAATGACGTGGTGAATTGCTTGAGGACTTGCGGATAGAAGGGATTCTGGACGCCTTTCATGACCAGCCCGATGATTTTTGAACTGTTGGTGATCAGGCTTCTGGCGTATTCATTCGGCCGGTAACCGAGCTCTTCGGCCGCGGCCAGCACTTTTTGGCGGGTTTTTTCAGTAACTTTCGCTCCGTCGAAAAACACTCTGGACACAGAAGACTGCGAGACTCCTGCGAGCTTTGCGACATCCTTGGCATTGACAGTCGATTTCATATACGTTCATCCTTTTCCGTTGATCTGCTTGGCTTTCAGATTACACCATCCCTAGCGATTTTGCATCTGTTTGCTGGGAAATGAATATTGGGGGAATGAAAAGAAGTGAGAGGAGAAGCTTCCGCTTTTCGACTGCGTTTCACGGGCACGGCTTCCGGAGAGCTCGTCTCGGGAAGCGATTTCCCCAATCGATAAAATATCACATCATCTTCATTTCACAAACAAATCGCTTCATTCCACAAACAAACCGCTTAGTTCCACAAACAAACCTCTCCATTCCACAAATAATCGCTTCATTTCACAAAAAAACCTCTTTATTCCACAAACAAATCGCTCCATTCCACAAAAAAACCGCACCCGATTGTGGATGCAGCTTCGCTATTCTTGCTTCAAACTTTTCCTGAACACATCCCAGCTGCCGTCTTGCCGTTTGGCGAGGAGCACGTCGGGGTCTTCGTTGCTTCTGTAGATTTCAGCGCCTTCAGCGAGGAAGTTGGAAGATAAATCAGCGCTTGGCATGACTTCCGGTGCCGTCGACTGAGTGATGGCACCGAGTCTTGTCGATTCGCTGTATTCGCTGCCTTCCAGTTCGCCTTCCCACAAGTACTCTTCGCCTTCAACGATTAAAATGCCGGCATAGGACCCGGTCTCTTCGCCATTGCTGAAAGTCTGTTCGCTGCATGCCCCGAGCAACAGCAGAGCGGCGATCAAGGCCATCGCTTTCCAAAACCGATTCATTCACATGCCCCTCCTTTCGTCTCGTTTATTCGACGTTTGATGAACGCCTCTGTTTCATGCCTGAACCGCTTCAGCCATATTTTTTCTGATGTTCTTTTTTGCGACGTAAATAATCTTCGTCTTCGCGGATCTCGTCCCATCGTTTTTTGAAGATTGCAGCGGACTCGGCTTTTTCTTCGTCAATCTCGCGGTCTTTGATCGAGCCGTCTTCGTTGTATTTGCGGCCGCCTTTGTAATTCGTGTAACGCCGTGCGCGGGTGTAGCCCATTTGGATGAATTTGCGGGCCATGTCCATGCCGACAAAATCATCCTTTTTGCGGTATTCTTCGAACAGCTCGGAAATTTTGTCGCACGATTCCTGGGCGATGTCCGGCGTCTTGAATCGCCAATGGGGGAGGATTTCACTTTTGTACGGTTCCACCATCAACACGCCTTGCTCGCCTTTGCCGACGCGGTACAGTTCGGGGTTTTTCCGCAAGTCCAAGTTCTTATAGTCTAGATCGTAATCGAATGCCATGCTGCACCCTCCTTTTGGAGAAACTATACCCTGTCGCGCTGCTTGAAAAACGGCATGAAAAAACCGCCTCAGTGGGCGGCAGTTCATTACGCATGTTCGATGCTCTTTTTCGAGAAAGCGTGGATATCGGTGATGACGTCTTTTAAGACATCAATCGATTTCAACGGGTCGCCGATGAAATCCATGCCATGGTTGACGTCTTTTAAGACGTGCGAATCCAACTCCTTATTGGCTTGGAGTTCTTCCATCCGGCCGCGGTCGTAATAATGGTCTTTGTTGCCGATAAAGCTCAGCGCCGGATTCGGGTATTGCTTCATCGCCCGGAAAACGTCCTCGTGCTTGATGAGCGGCGTCAGCCAGACGGTTTTCGCGCCTTTGAATTTCTTACGCTCAAGTTCGTTGGCAAGCGCGATCGTTCCGAGCGATTTGGCGACGAGGAAGAATTTTTCATAGAGGCTGCCTTTCAATACTTGGTCAATCACTTGCTTGACGTCGTGTTTCACCGCTTCGTCGATTTCCGCCATCGTGTACTCGTCGTATAAAGGATTCGTGTAATCGTAATTGATGCGCAGGATGTCGTATTCCTGTTCCGCAAGCAACCGCTCCGTGTAATGAAATAGCGGGCTTTTCGCAGTATAGCCGATGCCCGGCAGGAAGATCGCGAGTTTTCTCGTTTGGTCTTGGTTCAGGACGAGGCTGTAGTTGATTGCTTGGCCTTTATCCGTTGTAATGGTTCGGTTGATCGTTTTCATTGTTTCCACTCCTTTCCTATATTATAAAGTTTTTCATGTTAATTGCATGTAAATTTTTCAAAGAATTCGAAAACTTCATGATGGCTCTTTTTTCTACTCTGTTATAATATCCATATCATGAAAGTTGGAGGCGGGTCTCATGTGGAAAGGCATTCGATGGACTGCGTTTTCGGTCCTATTGGCCATCAGCATCCTATTTGCCGTCAAAGGCGTCCAAGTGTGGCTGATGCGCCATGCCACAGAACCGGTCGCGATCCATTTTTATTTTTTTGAAATCGCTGAATCGGTGCTGCCGGGCAATCTCGTGTCCTATGCCGTGGCGTTTTTCGTAGCGGCATTCATTACCGCAGTCGCGGGATTTGCCTTTATCGCGAGGCGGTTATTCGGATTTTAATTTGAGCGGGAAAGAGGGATTTTGATGCATACAGAAAAAGACAAAATGCTGGCTGGTGCGCTTTACCGGGCGGATGATCCGGTACTTGTGCGTGAGCGCGTCAATGCGAAACGGCTATTGCGCTTATTTAATAAATCGATGGAAACCGACAGCCAGGAGCGCAAGCGTTTCATGAGCCAATTGCTCGGCTCGAGCGGTGACCATTTGTATATCGAACCGAACTTCCGCTGCGACTACGGCTACAATATCCATGTCGGGCATAACTTTTTTGCCAATTTCGACTGTGTCTTCCTCGACGTCTGCGACATCCGCATCGGCGATAACTGCTTGGTCGGGCCTGGCGTCCACATTTATACGGCGACCCATCCGCTCGATATCGAACAGCGGCTGAGCGGAGTCGAATTCGGCAAAGCGGTGCGCATCGGCAATAATGTGTGGATCGGCGGGCGCGCTGTCATCAATCCAGGCGTCACGATCGGCGACAATGCCGTCATCGCATCCGGCGCGGTCGTCGTCAAAGACGTGCCGGCGAACACCGTCGTCGGCGGCAATCCGGCAGTCGTCATCAAGACCATCGAAAGCTAATCTGAAAAATAGGAAAGGGAAGCAAATCGATTGGATTTGCTTCCCTTTTTTTCATGCCTTAACTGACTGGCGATTCCGCACCGCTTGCTCGTGCTTCAATAGCCATTCTTTACGGGTCAGGCTGCCGGCGTATCCCGTCAATTTACCATTCGCCCCGATGATGCGGTGGCACGGGATGATGATGCTGATCTTGTTTTTGCTATTGGCATTCCCCACTGCCCGCATGGATTTCTCGTTGCCGACAGCTGCCGCGATATCGCGGTACGAAGCTGTTTCGCCGTAAGCAATATCAGGCAGCGCTGCCCAAACTTTTTGCTGGAATTCGGTGCCGGAAGAAATGCACGGCACGGTGAATTCCGTTCGCTGTCCTTTGAAATATTCGTCCAGTTCCTGTAAAGCGTCTTTCAGCACTTGAGGCGTGTCCGGTTGCACCTTATGCAGCGGCTGTTCCCGTTCGCTGAAATAAAGCGACACGATGGCTTGTTCGGTACCGGTGATTTCGACGACGCCAATCGGCGATGGATAATCCACTTGATGCAGTTCATTCATAATAATACCCTCCATAAATAAAATGTCGCGTACGCTTGCCAGCCTGCCCAGTTTTCCGCCAAATTCTCAATCTCGGCAATGCTCGGTTTTTGTTCCATCCCCAATTGATGCTTCAAGGCATTGTGCAATCCGACGTCCGATATCGGAAACGCGGAAGTAAAGCGCAGGCATTTCATCATGACGTAGTGCGCGGACCACGGCCCGACGCCTCTGATCGCCACCAATTGTTTTTCTACTTGCTGCTCGGTTTTTTCAAGCAGTTCGTCTTTCACGAGACGCCCGTCAGCGATTTGCTCGGCGATGTGGATAATGTATTCCGCTTTTCTCCCCGAAAATTGCAGCGTTCTTAATTGTTCCACTTCCAGCGATGCGATTCTTTCAGCGGATGGAAAGGCCCAATATTCTACTCCGTCCACTGTATGTGAAGTGCCGAAGTGTTCGATCAAGCGCCGTTTTAACGTATAGGCGAAAGTCAAATTAATCTGCTGGCCGGTGATGGCCCAAACGAACGCTTCAAATAAATCGGGCATGCCCATTATCCGGAGTCCCGCGTGCCTCTCCACAACTTCCTGGAGGACGGGATCGCTTGCCGCCATCGCGTAAAACGGCTGCAGATCTGTTTCCAGGTCGAACCAATCCTTCACGTATTGGACAACTGCCTGTTTCCCTTGTTCAGTCGGCGGATGATGCAGAAATTCGATATGCAAGGCACTGCCGGAATGACTCAAATCGAATATGACCATTTCATCTTCAATCGCCAACAGCTTGGTGAGACGCTCATCCTGAATTGTGTGAAGCAACTCTTGATCAGAACGCCCGAGAATGGCCAGGCATTCCGTGAAATTAAAATCTGCCGGCGTGGGAATTTTTAGCCGCTGTGTTTCCGTTTCGCTATCCATTCCGCCCCGCTCCTTTCTCTTTCCGGTATTGTCCCGGAGATTGCTGTTTCAAATCCCGGAACACTTTATAGAAATGAGACGTGCTTTGAAAGCCGGTCTCGAGGCAAATCTCCAAATTCGTTTTGTCGGTGTTCGCAAGTAAATATGCCGCTTTGTCGATGCGGATTTTCTCCAAATAACACCGCGGCGTTTCGTCTGTTTCCTGCTTGAACAGCCGGTCTACATAAGATGGGCTCATGCCGACATGGGCAGCCACTTCTTCCAAGCCGATTTTTTGCTGGTAGTGGTCCGTTAAAAAAGTGATGACTTGCTGTGTGAATTCCACATAAGGCGATTGTTCAATTTCAGGCTGGCATCTTTTGCATGCCCGAAATCCGCAATTCTCCGCTTCTTCAATGGAAAAATAGAATTCCACGTTGCGCTTTTTCGGCTTGCGCGATCGGCAGGACGGCCGGCAATAGATCTTCGTCGTTTTCACGCACGTGAAAAACAAGCCGTCGTATTTCCGGTCGCAATCCAGGATCTTCTCCCACATTTCATCGAACGTGAACTTCGCTTCCATTTCCATAGCCACCGCCTCCCCTCTTTTCTCTATCTTATCTCTTCTCATTTTATCATTACAGTTTCCAGCATTCGTCCTCGTTTTTGCACTTATGGTCTGAAGCCGGGAGATTCGATCTGCTGTTAATTGCCGAAAAGCATATTGACACCTTCTGACACGTTCGGATATTATTGAGTTAACTTATTTTATAAATTAGTTAACTCAATTACGAAGGGACGTTTTCACATGGCACACTCAAACAAAAAATTGCGGATGATGATCGTGACGGCTTTGTTCGCCGCCATTATCGGTATACTCGCTCAAGTCACCATTCCTTTGCCGCTCGTGCCGATTACCGGGCAGACTTTGGCAATCGGCCTTGCCGCCACAATTCTAGGCGCACGCTATGGCACATTGTCCATCTTGGTGTATCTCGCAATCGGCGCTGCTGGAATCCCGGTGTTCGCCCAAATGTCAGGAGGCTTGGGCAGTTTGTTCGGGCCGACGGGCGGCTATCTATTCGGCTTCATCCCGACCGCTTTCGTCATCGGCTATTATCTCGAGAAGATGGGCTTTACGCTCATGAACGCTATCATCGCCAACATCCTCGGCATGTTTGTCGCACTCGGCTTTGGAACGGTTTGGCTGAAGGTCTTCGCGGAACTTTCCTGGACTGGCGCCTTTATGGGCGGATTCGCGCCATTCGTTCTCGTCGGCGTCATCAAAGCCGTGCTCGCTGCGTCGATCGGCATCTCGGTGAGAAACCGTTTGTCATCAGCGAAGCTTTTGCCTAGTTTGGAAGCACGTAATCATTCTTCTTTATAAATAGCTTCATCTCATTAAATTGAAAAGGAGAGTCAAAACCGAACGTCGGTTTTGGCTCTCCCTTCGTTTGAACAATAAGCTCGGACATGGGCCTTGTTAATCACTAACAGCCGCAAGCTCGTCAGGCCTTATCACATTTATAACTACATTGCCCCGCTTATGCCCTGTTTCCACGTACCGATGGGCTTCGGCCATTCGATCTAAAGGATAGCTTCGGTCGATGACGGATTTGAGCTTTCCGGCTTCAATCAATTCATTCAAAAAAAGCAAATCTTTCTTGTGCATGGGCGCTAATCCGCTGATCAATTTCTTGCCGCCCCTGATTGAGGTTGAAAACATCTGCGCGAATTGAGGCACTCCTGCAACTGTTGCTAAATAAATCCCTTTTTCGGTCATGACGCGTTTGCATTGGGCGAAGGAAGTTTTCCCTACCGTATCAAAAATCATGTCATAGAATTTAGCTGAATCGGTAAAATCCTCCAAGGTGTAGTCGATTGCGTAATCAGCCCCTAATGACTTCACCAGTTCAATATTTTTGCCACTGCACACCGCTGTAACTTCTGTGCCAAAAATTTTAGCCAATTGGACGGCATAAGTGCCCACACTGCCCGACGCACCGTAGATCAACACTTTCTGCCCTTTCCGGATATGCCCTTTATCCCGCAGGAAAAACAACGCAGTGGTGGCTCCAAAAGGAACAGAAGCTGCCTCTTCAAATGTCATATTCACCGGCTTGATGGCAATGGCGCCTTTTTCTTTGATGCATACGTACTCGGCATTCGCGCCAAGTTTTGTATTTGTTCCGCCAACCACCAAATCCCCTTTTTTGAATGACTTGATATCTTTTCCCGTCGCTTCCACTTCTCCGGACAGTTCAGAACCCAGTATCCCGATTCTTGGTTTTTTGAATCCAAAGAACAGCCTGACAGCAAATGGATCCGCCCTTCGCACTTTGCAATCTCCAGATGTGACGGTTGTGGCATGGACCTTTATCAATACTTCATCTTCTTTCGGGCTTGGTTTTTTCACTTCTTTCAGCACCATGACTTCCGGCGGCCCATAGGTTTCGTGGACACTGGCCTTCATTAGTGAACTCCCCCTTCATAGCTGGGCTTCAGCGGTTTTATTTCGGGTATTTTCTTTCCTCTAGTCAATAGCCAGATGGCTAATGCCAACTCTCCTATGGCTCCAGGCACTGCTACGATCAGTATAAAGACGGTTTCATACTCAGCATAATTAGCCAATAGGATCTTCGCGGAGTTATCGATTAGGTAACCTAAGCCTGCCAGCATGACGAGAATTCCCAAGAATGCAGGGATGAATCGGGACTTGAAGGCCAAATAACCGATGAGCAGCAGGTGAACCCCGAAGAAGACGAGTCCAATCATCCATCCATTTTTGAAAGCATCAATCAACAACATGACTTGGGCATTCAATTGGCTCGTTTCCAATGCTCCCAAATAAATATCTTTACTCAACAGCTGTAAAACGCTCACAAAATTAAAGATGGCCGCTGTGAAAATTGCCGTATAGACCAACCGGAAAAGTGCCGCCAACAATGCGAGGTTTTGATTGACTTGCTTCAATAATACATACAAGCCCCACGAAACAATGACATCCAGTACAAGCACAATGACAAAACTGGCGATAGCCAAACGGAATGACAAATCATTGGCCGTGATATTCGCTACAGTCGCCGCGGCATTTCCAGGGATGATCAGCCTTTCGATGACAAAGAAATTTGCATACAAAGCGAATAGCGCCATGAGAACCAATCCCCCACCCACAATCCTGGCGTAGAAAATTGGCGAGTTTCCGTTAATAGCACGCTCCATTTTAATCCCTTCCTTCAGTTTTTAAAACCAACTGCGCGTATTCAGCCATTCCGGCAGTAAAGTTTTTGAAGCCAGACCATTTTCCTCCTTCCATTAATTGATACTCTTATCCTCCTACCATTCTCTCCGGCAGCCCCACTGTTTTGCTCTTCATTGCCTAGCTATTTCAGAGAAAAGACGCTGCACGTTATAAAATCAGAATATTCTTACTTTAATGAGTTCAACACTATACCTGTTTCCTGCATTTAGCAATTTTAACTAACTTTCTGGCAGTACAACTGGCTGTCCCATGAAAAGAACCGCTTATATCTCTTTTTAAATGGCGGCTGAATCAAGCAACGGAGTGCAACTAAACTTAGATTGCTGAAGGAACTACCCCGGACCAGCAGCTTGGCAAGAAACCGATTTGCTGCTGCACCGTTTAGAGTGGACATACCGCGGCTCGCCACGGGGCATATGGAGGCAATATTAAAAAGACGAATCCCCCTTTTTGCGGCTTCGTCTTTTGCTGATCTGCTATTATTCAAATTGTTGTTTCCAGCGGCTGCATTGAATCAATCATTCCAGTAATTATTGGCTGCTGCCACTGTTTGAAAATGAATGGCCACGACTTGAGAAGCAAATGTCAAACTGTCTGCATTATTGGCGTATACAGGACGCAGCTTTTTCCGTACGCTTTCATCCGGTTGAGTCATCCCTACAGCTTTGCGTGCCAGTTTCACTGCTAACTTGTAGCCTTCTTCCGGCGTTTCTGTCTTCAATGTTGGCAGCCATGATTCCTCAGTCATTGAAATTCCTCCTTTGATTTCCCATCAGGTTTATCCTGTGCTCTATTTCCAAATAAATGTGTAGCTGTTCTTAACCATCTCCTCCACTCTTGTGGCCTTAAAATCGCTGTCCGAAAATGCATTATAATGTTCTAATACCCCATTTACAGAATTTTAAGATAATAAATTCACAGCTTATCCATATACAGCTAAACTGTATATAAAATTAGTTAATAAAACTCCTCGGCAAAAGAGAGCGGAATTGTGAGGAACTGGTGAGTAGCGCTTATGTCTGTTTAAGTGAAGTTTCTCCCGGGTATGCCATGGAAGTATAAGTAAAAACAACCGTAACAAACAACCCGAGGAGGAATTTAGAATGGCAAACGAAAAAATACTAATCACCGGTGCTGGCACCGGATTCGGCAAAAATATTGCGTTCAGCTTGGCGGAAAAAGGCAAATCTGTCATCGCGGGTGTTGAAATCATTTCACAGGTTTCTGCTTTGGAACAGGAAGCGAAAGAGCGCGGCGTATCGATGCAAATCGAAAAATTGGACGTCACGAACCCGAAAGACCGCGAAAAAGCATGGGGCTGGGACATTGATGTCTTGGTAAACAATGCGGCAGTATCTGAAGGCGGATCCCTCGTCGATATCCCGGAAGAAAACTTGCGCCACCAATTCGAGGTCAATGTATTCGGCCCGGTACTATTGACGAAAGGCTTTGCACGTCAAATGGTCGAAAAACGCTCCGGCCGCATCGTCTTCGTCTCTTCTGTATCCGGCTTGATGGCAGACCCGTTGATGGGACCTTATTGCGGCACGAAACATGCGACTGAAGCCTTCGCAGATTCCTTGAGCAAAGAGTTGCAGGAATTCAATGTGGAAGTGGCGACGATCAACCCAGGGCCATATTTGACAGGCTTTAATGACCGCGAATTTGAAACGTGGAAAAACTGGCAGTCTGATTCGGAAAACACAGTCTTCGACTACGAGAAAGCCGCTTTCCCTTACGAGCAATTCGATCCGAAAGAAGTCACCGAACCGTCGGTAAAAGTGATTCTTGGCGAAACGAATCAATACCGCAACGTCATCCCGGAAAAAATGATCCCACAAGTGAAAGAACGTATGGAAGCCATGTGGAGCAAAACGACTACTGAAGGGCTGGGCGAGCGTAATGAAACCGTCCAGAAATCCTACGAGATCGAACCAGGCACTCCAGCTGAATAAGGTGTGAATGTGAAAAGCCCAGAGACATGATCTCTGGGCTTTTTTATGTCTACAGACTTTCATTGATTAAGTTCTAACTCACTTCCAGACTTCTACGGGTGTCGCATTTTTTTCATACATAAGTACGCCACTCTTGAAGATCTTACACGCGAGTTTCATGAAGTTTCATACGCTGATGGCGAGAATCACAGTAGCAATCATGATTTCCATCCATGGCATCGTTTTAATAGTGACAAGCGCATAATGAGGACGCCGGGTGCGGTAAAGGAAATATAGCTTCCGATCGAAGCCACATTCGCTTTAGCTGCTTTCAAGAACTATATGCAACTCTCGAAGAAGCTTATCTTTAATCATTGGTTTCAATGCCGCTTCAAGTTCTTTTTTATTTTTGAAACTATCGTTGTATTTGTATTCATATAATAGGTTTATTAATTTCACTCTCGAAGTTTGAGGATGTATCCCTTTGCTCTTAAACTTCGGATAAGTTCGATAAAATTCTTCCATCTGTTTCTTTTGAATTTCTTCTTCCCTCGCTCTCCGTTCTTCCCTACCCTTTGTCCATTCTTCTTCCCATTTTCTTCGACGTTCTTCTATCTCTTCTTTGATTTTCTCTTTCCTTCTGCGTCTCGTCTCGTGAAAATCAAACGGGGTGTCGTGATAAGTTCTGCCTAATGCTTCTTCCATTGCTTTCACAATAAGGATTGCTTCATCGTCATTTAAAAAGGATCTTTGGCGACAAACTTTCATCCACTCTGGCTTGGGTATGAATTTGTCCACATACCATTCTTCAATCATTGGTTTTAAATAGGCGTCGTAACCTATTGCCCCAAGTTCAGGCGGTGCTTCTTTAATGATTAAGACGTGTAGGATGGTGTGTTCAATCAAATCACAATAAACCAATCTCTCTTTCCGCTGGTATTCAAATGGAATATTGTTTTCTTTAATGAACAGCTGGTCCGATATCT
The DNA here is from genome assembly GCF_003664125.1 of Planococcus citreus. Taxonomy (GTDB): domain Bacteria; phylum Bacillota; class Bacilli; order Bacillales_A; family Planococcaceae; genus Planococcus; species Planococcus citreus. The sequence goes on along the minus strand of NZ_RCCP01000003.1, from coordinate 54,096 downwards.
TCAGTACCTTAATTTCGTCGATGTGGTGACAATATAACCCCTCGCCAGACCTTGTAAACTTACCTCTTGTGATGTTTTTAATCTCACCATTCATAAACCGTTGATACGACTTTTCGCTGAAATAATCATATTGAGATGGTCCATACTTCTTGAGCAAAAATTCGATGGCTTCATCATAAGACTTCGCAAGTAGTTTTTCATACTCTTCGTACGCCCCCATTAAATGCCCCCCTCTACCACTTCGACTTATTTTTTCATATTACTACCGAGTATATTTTATATTTATCTAATTGCATATGGAATTTACAGATCATTCCACTATTTGTCTATGAATGAATGCGCTTTTTCCATTTAAAAATCCACAAGCGGCTCAATGCTGAGAGTTTGAACCTGGTTTTTTCTGTTTCCATTCGCGGTATCGTTTGATGTCTTTTGGCAGCCAAAAAAATAAAATAGATGACGCAAGATTCTAGACTGTCATCACGAAAGAATTATCAATTTATGCTTTGGAACTGTGTCGTACTTCAAATTAACATGAGAATAGAAATTGATAATTGATACGAGCACAAAAAACTGCCCAGAGGCTTGGCCTCTGGGCAGTTTTTCCGCACTCTTTTACAGTTCAACATCCGTTCCGAGTTGGCCATCTTGCGCTTTCCGGTAAACTCCTTTGGCGACTGCCAGATCGAAATACGCCGCCCCGACACATTTGAAGAACGTGATCTCTTCTTCTGTCTCGCGTCCTACACGTTGCCCCGTCGCGAGTTCGGTCAGTTCTGCATGAAGCCGATCGAATGACCAATTGCCCGAATTCGCAGCGTGGATCAGCTCGCCTGCTTCATCCTGCACGCCGGCAAGATCATCCGCGACGATTTTATTCGCCCGATCAATCGTTGTCTCATCCATTTCGCGCATATGCGGCAAATAAGAGCCGACACCGTTAATATGAGTTCCCGGTTTCAAGTCATTGCCATCGAATACCGGTTCTGTCGAGCGCGTTGCACAAGCGATGATGTCCGCTGATTCCACGGCTTGTTTGGCGCTGGCTGCGATTTCGATTTGCGCCTGGACACCGAATGCTTGCAGTTGTTCTTTAAAGCGCACAGCCTTTTCTTCTGTGCGGTTAAACAATAAGATCGTCTCGATGTCCCGGACTTCGAGCACGCCGAGTACTTGCTCGAACGCCATGGCGCCGGTCCCGATGACTGCGAGCATTCGGCTGTCTTTCCGCGCAAGATGGTCGGTCGCGATGCCACTCAGTGCGCCTGTGCGCAGACGCGTCAAATACGAAGCCGTCATCATCGCAACGTGCTCACCGTTTGTGGCATCGGATAATAAAATCACTCCTTGCGTCGTCGGCTTGCCTTGTTTCGGGTTGTCCGGAAAAATCGTCACCACTTTGACGCCTGCGAGTTCTTCCTGTTTATCGGCACTCGGCATGTATAAAGCAGATGCCTGTCGCTCTGGAAAATCGATGACGGTGCGGTGTGGATTGTCGATTTTTCCTTGTTGCTTGGCGTGAAGCAAGGCGGCCACATCTTGAATTGCGTCGTGCATTTTATAGCTTTGTTGAATTTGCTGTTCGTTGATGATTTTCATGAGGCCCTCCTAAAGAAAAAGAGCCGCTTATGCGCGGCTCTCTTTTGCAATTGTTGCGGCTGGTCGTGCCGCTTGTTGTTGTTTCAAGTCCTTGACTGCCCAGATGGATACGAGCGAGATCAACGCAGTGAAGATGATGTAGATCGCAACCGGTACATACGAATTATCGAAGCGCGCAAGAAGAGCCGTCGCAACTAAAGGTGCCGTACCGCCTGCAAGCGCAGCACCGATCTGATAGCCGAGTGTAACCCCAGTATAGCGCACCTTGGCATCGAAAATCTCCGAGAACATCGTGCCCAAAACGGCAGTAATCGGCGCCCAAATGACGCCCAGCGCGATGATTGTTGCCAGTACAAGCATTAGGACAGAGCCTTGGTGAATCATCCAGAAATACGGGAAAGCGAAAAGAGCCATCCCCGACGCTCCCGCAATATAAAGTTTTTTCCGGCCGATACGGTCAGACAATGAGCCCATGATTGGAATCAGGATTGTCGTGATGATCGTCGCGATCATCACTGCACCGAGTGTCGCTGTGCGCGAGAAACCGAGGTTCGTGGTGGCGTAGGAAACGATGAACGTCCCGAAAATATAGAACGGCGCCGTCTCGACGACTTTTGCCCCGATGGCGATCAATACTTCACGCCAATGGTATTTCAAAGTTTCAACAATCGGTACTTTCGGGATTTCGCCAGATGCCTGGACCGCTTTGAATTCCGGTGTTTCGTCAACGCCTTTGCGAATCCATAAGCCAAACACGACAAGCAAGGCGCTCAAAATGAATGGCACGCGCCAGCCCCAAGTCATGAAGGCATCGTTTGGCAGTAAAGTCATCAGCCACAAGGCAAGTGTTCCGAGAACGAGTCCGATAGTGACACCCATTTGTGGAATACTGCCGAACAAGCCACGTTTTTCAGGCGGGGCATACTCGGTTGCAAGCAATAATGCGCCGCCCCATTCGCCGCCGATGCCTAGTCCCTGGATGAGGCGCAGCGTGATCAACAGGATTGGTGCCCAAATGCCAATTGCTTGGTACGTCGGCAACAAGCCCATGCCGAATGTCGCGATGCCCATCAAGCTGAGCGTGATGACCAAGGTTTTCTTGCGGCCGATGCGGTCGCCGATATGGCTGAAGATGATACCGCCGAACGGGCGGATGAAAAAAGCCAAAGCAAATGATGCATACGCCAGCATCAAGCCGACCGTCGGATCTTCATTGACAAAAAATAATTGGTTAAAGACCAGCGCAGCCATCGTCCCGTACAGAAAATAATCGAACCATTCAATTGAGCTCCCCACAAGACTCGCTGTCAGGACGCGGCGTGTTGTTTTCTTATCCAAACTGATTTCCCCCTTTGAGTTATAAAATTGAAGTGACACTTTAATTTCTCCCTGGGAATAGTTTAGATAACTATCAATTTTCTGTCAATATGATTATGAAATTAATTTCATCGAGGTTTGCCCCTCTTCTCCAGCCTCCTGTATGATAAAAGGAGCATGTAAAAAAAGTGAGGAATCTGTTATGGCTGATCCATCCATCGGCACGACTTTAAAAAAGCTGCGCAAAGAGCGCAAGCTGACATTGAAACAATTGGCGCAAGAAACGGGTGTCTCGATCAGTTTCCTGTCCCAAGTGGAACGCGGCAAATCGAGCGTCACATTGGAATCGCTCAGGAAAATCGCCGACGCGCTTCATGTCGACCCAAGCGTCTTTTTTGCAGAACAAGAGGACAGTGACTGGACATCACGGCTGGAGCGATTTTATTACAAGGACCTGACGCAAGGCGTAAAAGAAGCGAATTTCGTTCCCATTCTCGTCACCTTGAACCCTGGCGATAGCGAAGGGAATCCCTTTGCCCATAGCGGCTATGAATTCCTGTTCGTTGTCGAAGGCGAATTGACCGTCGAAGTTTCAGGCGAACGCTCGACGCTCGGTCCTGGCGATTCGACGATGTTCGATGCCAGCCAAAAGCATTATTGGTTCAATTTAACCGACCAGGCAGTAAAGTTCCTGTTGGTATCGTCAAAAACGGTTTAACCGAATGCCTAAGAGCACTTTGAGTTTTAGGTATTTTACTGATTTGAGCCGTAGAAAAACCACCTGGAGATCAATCCCCAGGTGGTTTTCGCTTTAGTCACTATTTCATTCTACTTCAGCTGCTATGCCCCATGCCTTTCATTTTCTTGCCTTTGCCCTTCTTTTCACAGCGTTTTCCCGCTTGCATACGCTTTTTGTGCTTGCCGCCTTTGCTTTTGTTCTGGCTCGCAGCCATCAAAAATCCGAGGCCGGTCATCATGAGCGGCAGCATGACGATGAGTTCAATCGGCACAATGGGCCGGTAGACGGTCTTTTCCGCCGTCACGTCGTAGATGCCGACAGGTTTGACTGAGAACGATCCGCCTGCCCCTTCCCCGTGCCCACCTTCAAACTCCTCGAAACCTGGCGATTCCGCGTCTTTGTCTTCCCGCTCATAGCCGCCGCCAGCACCTGCCCCGACGCTATAGCGGATTCGCGCCACTGGAATGATGGTCCTGCCTTGCATCTCGATCGGGTCACCGTAGACAAGCGAAACATCACGCGCACTTGAAAACTTTTCGAAAATTGGTCGTACCGGAGACGATTGGAACGGAATCATTTCTTTTTCATCCATTTTCTACACTCCTTTTTTGACGATGAATTCTCATGGCCAAGGCAGCAGTAATGGCAAGCGGCATAGATCCGCACTGTCGATTGTTAGTATATACATTCGCCCCGCCCGCCACTAACCCTCTAATTATTTCGGGAAGGAATATATTTGGTAGATTAGAGTACTCCTAAATTCTACAATTGATTTTCAAAGTGCTAAACACATTCATAAGCTTGACTTTTTAATAGTCATAGAGCCTAATAAAATTTGTTTTCCCGAGCTGTCTAAGTGTTTGGAGAAGCGTCCGCTCGACTCCGGTGGATCAGCGAGACGACCGAGACCCCGCAGGGAATGAATGTGCGAAGCAACGCTGAGCATATTCATTTGCGACGCTTGAGCGGAGCGAAAGTAGAGCAAACCGAGGAGGCTTGGGCGCGAGCCCACGGAAAGCGAGCGGTAAGCTGCGGAAAACACGACTTCCAACAACTACCAGAATAAAAAAACGCCTGGATTTATCTCCAGGCGTTTTCGGCTAAAATATTCTTCTTTTCCATAGAGAGACGGCGATCACCAGCATCAAAATGGCTGAAAGGACCAGTGTCGTAATCCATGAACCAGGCTCCTGCCCAGAAACAGGCAATGCCACGTTCATGCCGAAAAAGCTGAAGATCAAGGTCGGAAGGGTCAAGAATACCGTGAAAAGGGTCAAGGTTTTCATCGTATTGTTCAATTCATTCGATATGAGCGAAGAATACGATCCCGTAATGCTGTCCAAGATTCTGGTATACAGCTCGGTCGTTTCAATTCCTTGGTTGTTTTCGATTTTCACATCTTCCAACAAGTCTTCATCGTCTTCATACAATTTGATGGAATGCGTACGGAACAGCTTCGTGATGACATCCCCATTCGCTTTTAAGGATGTCAGGAAGTACACCAAGCTTTTCTCGATCTCCATGATCTTATAGAGTTGCTTGTTCGTTAAAGAATCCTTCAAATTGCTTTCGATTTTGAGGCGCTGTTTGTTCAGCTTCTTCAACTTCATTATGTACTGGGTAGAAATCGACAACAACACTTCAAGCGCAAAGCGATTTTTCATCGACGTATTCACGTTTTTCTTGAGGACGTTTTCTACTGAGTTCGTCGCTTGGCTGCAAATGGTGACGATGAAATCTCCCCCTAAAATGATGCCGATGGGGATTGTAATATAAGAGTCGAGCTGCGGGCTGTTATCATCGACAATTGGAAGATCGTTAATGATCAATGTGCAATTTGTCTCTTCGTCATATTCAATCCGTGCGCTTTCTTCCAAATCCAATGGGTCTTCTAAAAATTCGATGGGGATATTAAAGCGTTCTACTATTCCCCTGATTTCCTCTTTTGAAGGCGCCACCATATTGATCCAACTATTCTTTTCGAAGGCATCAATTGTCTGTAGAGCTCCGCTAGCAGAGGTTTTATGTATGGTAATCATGCTCTATCCCCCTTTTATTTTCATCTGAAAGCCTCGCCTATAGAGACACTTCTAGTAATTTTGACTGCAGCGATTTTACTTCCAGACCTTTACGAGTTTACCCGAATTAGCTGCAAATCTAACTTTTTCGAAAAGCTGCAGTTTCATTTTTGATTCTCATGAGTGGAATGAAACACCATCAGCCAGTCATATATAGAATTTCGAGTATATAAAAAAGCTGTTTGGATTTTTTCTCCAAACAGCTTTTGATCTTCAAATATGTGCGATTGCTTCAAAGGTGACGGCATGCTGAGCGTTTTTCGGGTATTGCCCGTATTCGTAATTGGACGACACGATGATGTCCTCGAAGCCATGGCTGCCAAGCAACAGCTTGAATTCCTCGACGCCGTACCAGCGCATCGGGAAACGTTCGAGTTCAGTCTGGATCAGCTTGCCGCCTTGCCATTTCTCGTAGCGGTTATGCGACACGGAACATTGCTTGATCCAATCGACTTCGACGGTCTTGCTCTCGAGCGTGATGACTTCGCCGGCTTTCGTCTGCCAGGTCCGTGTTCTCGGCCGGTCGATCTCAAAGCCTTGCGGAACGTACAAATCAACGAGCAACCGTCCGCCCGGTGCCAGATGCTTGCGGAAATTCTTCAAGGCTTTGATTGCCTGTTCGCGTCCCGCCAGCAGTTGGAACGTTCCCGCCGGCAAAATGATGACGTCGTATTCGACATCGATGCGGAAAGTTTCCATATCCGCTTCGAATAATTTCGGATGCAAGCCGCGTTCTTTGCAATGGGCGCGGCAAATATCGAGCATTTCAGATGAACTGTCGAAGCCGTCGATGTGAAGGCCGTCTTCCAGGAGCGGCACGAGCAATCGGCCTGTCCCTGTAGCAGGTTCTAAAATACGCCCTTCATTCCCGGCGAGGCGCTCCCTGTAGAACTCGACGTCGCCGAACGATTTGCCGATCGGCTTATCGAGGTCATAAACTTCCGCAGATAACGAACTATAATAGCTGAGCATGACATCCCCCTCTTTCGTTTAAGAAAGTATGAACAATCCGTAAAGCGCCAACACCAGATTCGGCAACGCGAACAGCACGAGGTTTTTCACTTTGGCGTTGCGCGCCTGCTGTGCCCGGCGGCGTTCCGAACTCGTGTTGAATGAAGATTTCACTTGCTTGCCTGCTGTGATGGACGAGATGACCGCCCAGACAAGTGCGATAACGGCGACTGCGCCCGCGATCGGGAACAACAGCGCCCAATCATCCGCCAGGAAAGCGATAAGTGCGATAAGGCCTGATACGAGAAGGCCGAGTAGAAAATGCTTCATAATAGTATTCCTCCTGTAATTCTAGTTTCCTTCTTATTTTACTAAATGAGGAAGGCTGTGGGAAACATTGCGCAAAAAAAGATGTGGGAACTTTACGAGTCTTTTTCTGTGTGGTCGAGAAAATCAGAAACCCGTATTTTCCGAAGCTTATCGCTCGCTTTCCGTGGGCTCGCGCCCAAGCCTCCTCAGTCGCCTTGCGCCTTGCGGGGTCTCGGTCGTCTCGCTAGTCCACAGGAAAGATAAGGTCGACCTACGGGAGACATTATCTTTGCGAAAGTAATGCGCAGCATTATTGAGCAGAAGGGGTTACGAGCGAACGCTTCTCCAAATACTCAGATACAATATTGATTTTTGAATGTAGAAAGATGATTTCATTTTTATTCATAACGAATCATGATTTTCTCCACCACTCTTAAAAGTATAGGTGAGTTTCATTCACCTTTTTCAGAACGCCATTCCGATTTCAGCATGCCGTAGACGACACTGTCGACGAAATGATCGTAGAGCCATTCTCCTTGGCGGATCACGCCTTCTTCCGTAAAGCCGAGGCGGATTGGGATGTTGCGGCTTTTCTCGTTGCCGACCGCTGCGCGAATCTCGACTTTATTGAGCCCACGCTCCGTTAGCGCATAATCTGTCAGTGCTCCCGCCACCCTTGTCATGATGCCCTTTCCCTGGTATTCGGTATCGAGCCAATAGCCGATATAAGCCGTCTGTTTCGCTTCATTGATCTCATTGAAGCCGGCGATTCCGGCCAATTCACCTTGATAGACGATTGCGCAATTCAAGCTTTTGCCGAGTGCGAAACTTTCGGCGCCGGACTGGATGAAATTTTTCGTATCCTCAACGGTTTTCGTGTGATCGAGCCACGGCAGCCATTCCTTCAGTGCAGCACGCGAACGATCCGTCAATTCAAAAATCCGTTCTGCATCTTGTATCTCGACCAATTTCAACGCCAACTCTTCATCAATCTTATGTACAAACATCCTGCTTCCCCCTTTTCCTGAATTATCCATAAGCGTAGCATATCTAGCATCTTACAAGAATATATTTTTGTAACTTAAAAAGACGCAATTTTCAGTCTTATAGCGTAAACTGGAAGAAAAGAAAGCGAACGGAGTGAACGCTTATGTTCAGGCTCTTTATTGTCCTCGTCGCTTTGATGGTCGTGCTCATCATCCTTTGCCTTGTGCTGTTTTTCATTCGCCATAAACCTCATAAACTGCCACCTCCCCACCACGAAGCTCAGTTATTGAAAGAGCGCTTTTCGCGCGGCGAGTTGTCGGAAGACGAGTTCCGCAAGCGCATGAAAGAACTTGAGCAGAAGCCGGGGCTGCGCAAAAACGGATAGAATTTACTAGCCTTTGTTTAATTTTCTGCCAGTCGGGAAATCCAAGGAATAAGCGAATGAACATAATTCTTATAGGAGGTTTTACGGAATGGTAGAACATGCAAAACACGCAGAATTGTCCAAGACGCTCCATGACTGCATGGTGGCGTGCAACCATTGTTTCGATGCTTGCCTGAAAGAAGACGATGTGAAAATGATGGCCGAGTGCATCCGGCTCGACCGCGAATGCGCCGACATGTGTGCTTATTTGGCACAAGCCATTGAACGCAACTCGCCGTTCGTCTCACAGCTCGCAAAAGTATGCGCGGAGATTTGTGAAGCCTGCGGAAACGAATGCAAAAAACATGACCATGACCATTGCCAAAAATGCGCGGAAGCTTGCTTGAAATGCGCAGAAGCTTGCAGACAAGTGGCATAAGAAACACGCGTCCGGCTGAACTGCCGGGCGTTTTTTCGTGGGAGAAATGAGGGGACATGATGACAAAACGCATATTGGTTGTTGGTGCCGGCATCGGCGGATTGACGGCCGGATCCTTGCTGGCAAAAGAAGGCTATGAAGTGACCGTGCTCGAAGCCGCAGCAGAAATCGGCGGCTGTGCCGCAAAATACAAACGCCACCCGTATTTATTTCCGGTCGGCGCCACACTCGGCATGGGACTCGAGCCCGGCGGCATTCATGAACGCGTATTCCGCCACCTCGGAAAGCCAATGGACCTCGAACCGCTCAAGCGGGTGATGGAAATGGTTCACCCGATAGGCACCTTCGTTTTCCATAAAGACCGCAGGAGGCATGTGCGGGAACTGGCTAATCATTTTCCAGAGCATAAAACCGCCATCCTATCGTTCTATGCAGAACTATACCGCACGGCGCGTATCACCCGCACATTAATGGGGCCGCTGCCTGCGCTGCCGCCAGCCAACGCGCGGGAATGGGCGGCGCTCACGAAAGCTTTGCGCCCGGTTCATTTGCGCCTGCTGCCGAAATTCCAGCTGACGCTCGGCGACGTATTGAAAAAGCACGGCCTCCACGAACTCGATGCATTCCGCCATGTGCTCGATGGGCTGTTGATCGATAGCATGCAGACGACGACGGAAGATGTCTCGTATTTGCTCGCGGCCGTGGCGCTTGATATCTATCACGAAGGTGCTTATTACGTCCCGGGCGGCTTGTACCGTTTCGCGGAATTGATGGCGGACAGCATTAAAGAAAACGGCGGCAAAGTGAAAAAGCCGCGCACCGTCCAGACGCTCGAACATAAAGATGGTGTCTGGCATGCCAGCGACCAGCGCGGCAATTCGTACGAAGCGGATGCCGTCGTCTTCAATGCGCCGATCCACTTATTGACCGAGCTGTTGCCGGTCGATCATCATCACCGGTTAAAGCGCCCGCTGCAAGAAGGCATCAGCACCGAAACCTGGACGACTTTGACTTTGTATTTGGCGATCGAGGCGGAGAAGCTGGCAGAACCCCTTCCCGAGTTCCGCCAGCTCTCGAGCGGTACGGCCATGGACGAAGGGCATCATTTCTTCATGTCGGCCTCGCGGATGAATGACCGGCTGCGCGCTCCCGAAGGCTTCCAGACGGTGACCATTTCGACGCATTCGAAGCCGGGCTATTGGCAGTCGCAGGAAGATTACGAAGCGATGCGCACCGAGCTTTCAGAACGCATGCTGGACTTGATCGAGCAGCATATCCCGGGCTTCCGTTCGGCGATCGTCCATGTCGAAAGCGGCGCACCGCTCGCCTGGCAGCATTATACCGGACGGCCGAATGGCTATGTGGGTGGTTTCGCACAGACTTTGGATGCGGCGTTATTCAAATCCATTTCGCATCATAGCGGGTTGCCGGGATTGTATTTGACAGGCGACCATATCTTCCCGGGCGGCGGCACGATCGGCGTCGCCGCAAGCGGCATCCGTTGCGCTCGCTCGATTTCCGGAAAGGCTTTGCTGACGTAAAAACACCCGCCCTCAAGTTCGAGGGCGGGTTTTGTGCGTTAAATATCCTGTTTCGGCAGACGGATGCTGACGCTTGTTCCGGCTCCTGCTTTGGAATTAAAAGCCAACGAACCGCCGTGCAATTCGACAATTTCCCGGACAATCGACAAGCCGATGCCTGCCCCGCCGCCAGTCCGGACGCGCCCTTTTTCAGCACGGTAAAAGCGTTCGGTGACATGCGGCAAATGTTCTTCAGCAATGCCGCTTCCCGAATCGATGACTTCGAGCAGCGCTTCACCGTTCGATGCCGACAAGCGGATCAAAATTTCGCCCAATGATTCGGTGTAAGCGATCGCATTGTCGAGCAGGTTGATGAGCACTTGCAGCAGCCTGTCTCCATCGCCTTCAATTAACAGTTCTTCGTCCAGTTCCGCCCGGACGCGGAGCTGTTTTTTGCGCCATTCGACTTCCGTTTTTTCAACCGCTTCCCGGACGACTTCGGCGAAAGCGAGCAATTCGGTGTTCAATTGCCCTTTGCCACCCTCGAGCCTCGTCAAATCAAGCAATTGATTGACGAGCCGCTCCATCCGTTCGGATTCGCTGTACAAGATGGCGGCGATTTTCGCCTGGTCATCGGCAGGCTTTTGGAGCAGTTCGCTATAGCCTTTAATATAGCTAAGGGGCGTCCTTAATTCGTGTGACACGTTTTGCAGGAATTCGCGTTTATCTTCATCCTGCGCTTGGATCGAGGCGGCCATCTTCTCGAACGAGCGCGCCAGTTCCCCGACTTCATTGTCGGCAGTCACGCCCGTACTCCCTTCAAAACGGCCCGCTGCCATACGGTCAGCAGAAGCTCCGAGCGCTTCGAGCGGCGCCGTGTATTCGATGTGGATACGCCGGCGGATCCATAATAGGGCCACGAGTGCCAACACACCGGCCGCGATGAGCACCGACAGGACATTGAGGAAAGCTTGCAATAAATCCGATACCGGCCGGTAGACGAGCGCGACGGCAGTCAATTCACTGCCTGTAATGACCGGTACCGCTGCGCCGATCAAATCTGAGCCAAGATATGCATTTTGGCGTTCGATGATGACGGTTTCCCCTTGTGACAAGCGCTCGCGTTCCTCGAATGTGATGATGACGTCTTCTTCAGGCGCCTGCAGCGGTAAAGCCGAACCGAGCACCATCGGATCATCGACCGTCACTGCATCAAGCCCCGCTTCCTCCAAAAATTTATGGATCGAATCAAGCGAGCCCTCGTCGTTTTCATAAGCATTCGCCAACGCCCCTGCCATCTCCACAAGCTGCGCACGCTCGCTGTCGACATAAACAGCGTCGTAAATGGAGATCGCCACAAACGCCAACAGCGCAATTCCCGCCAAACTAATACCTGCGAACAGCCACCATAATTTCGCATTGATGCCTGTCATCCGGCCACCACCTTATAGCCGAGGCCCCATACGGTTTCGATCGCCGCACCGGCATCGCCGAGTTTGATGCGCAAAGTCTTGATATGGGTGTCGACGGTACGTGTCGTTACATTCAAGGCCTGCTCGCCCCACAGCTTCTCCATCAATTGTTCACGCGAGAACACTTGCCCAGGATGTGCCAAAAACAGCGCCAATAAATCAAACTCCTTGCGCGTAAGTGTGACTTGCTTGCCGTCTGCGGTCACGCGGCGCATCGTTTCGTTCAATTCGATGCGCCCATTGGAGAGTACAGGCTCCGGTTTGAAGGCCGCCCCTTTTGCGCGCCGCAATATCGCTTCAATCCGCGCCAGCAATTCGCCGCGGCTGAACGGCTTTATTAAATAATCATCGGCACCGGCGCGCAGCCCGTTGATTTTATCGGCTTCACTGCCGGCGATCGCCGTCAGCATCAAAATCGGCACGTCCGAAAACTCCCGCACCTGCCGGCATACGGAAAAGCCGTCCTGTCCCGCCATCATGATATCCAAAATGACGAAATCGATGTCGCCTTCGCGGATCCGCTCGATGCCCCGTTCGCCAGTTGACGCCTGCTGGACCAAATATCCCGCTTCATTCAGCGTGCGCGCCAGCAAGTCGCGCATCGTTTGTTCATCGTCGATTACGAGAATGTTCATGGCTGTGCCTCCCTGATCACTATGGCGTGCGGCCCGGATGACACCGGAATTTCCGACAGCTTTTCGAAACGCTCCGTATCGATGACGGTAACCGTATCGCCGTCTAGGCTGCTGACGTATAGACGTCCGGCCTGAAGCGTTCCGTAATACGGGTTGTCTGCAACGGACATGCGTGCCCGTTCGATCAAATCTGCCCCGAGCTCGACGACTTCATGCGAACCGTGGTTCAGGACATAGAACGAATCTTCATCCGCGAGCACTTCGATCGGCATCAAGCCGACGTCGATACGTTCCGTCACTTCCTCCTCAGCCAAGGAATAATTCACCAGTTCCCGGTTCAATTCACCACTTGGGCCGTGGCCGCCGACCAAGAGCTTGCCGTCCGTATAAGCGAGCCCGTTCGGCCGGTCGATGATGCGATGGCTGGCCGTGATTTCCAATGTTTCAGGATCCATTGCCTGGACGCTATGGCCGTAGACATTCGCAGCGAAGATCTTGCCGTCGCCATAAGCCAGGCTTTGGGGATGTTCATCCGTTTCCGCCGTCGCTTCGACTGCGAACGGCTCGACCGAAACTTTCGACACGCGGTCTTGTGTCGCATGCGCTGCGTATAAAGCGCCATCCACTTCCAGCAGCTTCGATACGCCCGTCCCGACTTCCCCGATGGCATCAAGTGCTTGCGTCTCGAAATCGAATGCGTACAATTGCTCTTCTTCGACCGACGCCAAAATGAGCCGCCCATCGACCATTGCCAGATCCGATGCGACAAAAGGCAATTCCAATTCGCCGATGATGTCCTCAGAATCTGCATCAATGACCGTCAGCAATGGCTGCTTCAGATGCGCGACCAAAATCAATTCGCCTCCGTCATCCGGAAATACATACAATTCTTTTTCGCTGCAGCCTGCAAGCAACAACACCAGCAGCAACCCGAAGATCCTAGCTTTCATTTTCCTCATCCTTTTTCAATCGTTGATGAAAGTATACAACGAAATTGTGAAATCCATTTGAAATCCGCTCCGCGCATAATAAAAAAACCGGAAGGCGCTCCTCCCGGTTTGTGAATCGTTATTGCACTTGCCCTGACTTCAAGATTTGTGTCCAGTTTTCACCGGCATCTTGCGTCATCCAGGCATGGCCTTTCGCTGTATAAATCGCCAGTTGCTCCGCATTCTCTGGATGCTGCGCGAGGTAGACAACACCGTCTTCTGTCATCTCCGGCAAGGAAATCTCCTCTTCGCCGCCTGACAGATCACGTTTCACGAGTTTTGCTTCTTCGCTGTACGTGCCGTAATAAAGCGCGTCTTCACTGAAGAATGCAGCGGTTCCGAGTTCGCCTTCCGTGATGCGCGTGAAGCTTTCGCCGCCGTCTTCAGACAAGAAGATTCCCTGGTTCGACGCTGCTGCGATCATCATCGAATCGTCGGGATGCATCGCCAGATACGTCACTTTCCCGTCAAGCCCTTCTGCTGCTGTCTGCTGCCATGTCTCTCCGGCATCGTCGCTTCGGTGGAAGCCGGTTTCCATTTCGGAATTCGCCTGCGGATTGAAGACGAACAAATTGTTAGTATTATAGCCGACTGCCATTTCATGAAAATCCGTCTCTCCTTCGAATCCGAGATCTTCGAAAGTTTCTCCCCCGTCATCGCTGCGTTTGATGCCGAGTGGATTTTGCATGCCGGATTGCATATCAGGATGCCCTGACGACATAAAACCGGTAGCTGTCGCGTTAAAGCCCATGAAATCATGATATTGATCTTCTATTTCTGTCCAGTTTCCATCGCGATGCACCTTCAAGCCGTGATGCGAAGCGAAATACAATCCGCCGTTTTCTTCGATATAGCCCATGCCATGGACATGGTCCATCACGCCGTCAAACGGGACTTCCAGCTCCATTGCCGCACTATCCACAGCTGAAGCCGTTTCGGTTTCCTCAGCTGATTCAGGTGCCGTGTCGCTCGGATCTTCTGTTTCCTCTTGAGCCGTTTCTGCGCCGCAAGCTGAAATGAACAGCCCGGCTGCGATCACCGGCCATAACCAGTTCTTTTTCATCGCTCGATCTTCCTCTCTGTTGTGCTATTTCTATAGTTTCATGGTCCGAATAAAAGGTCAACTAATTGCGCAAAATGATGCATCTTTGTCACAAAATACATACCTCGCCACGTATCGGGTATGTGGCAAGTAGAACAAGATTTTCAGGAAACGAGGGAATTGTATGATCAGGAAAAAACTCATGATGGGCAGCGCATCAATCGCGGCAGCCCTGACACTTGCCGCGTGCGGAGGCGAGGAAGCGGATAATTCAGCCGCTCCCGAAGAACAATCCGAGACGACTAACGAAGCAGGTGAAGTGCTCGAAGAGATCGATGACCCAGAAGAACGTGAAGAAAGCGATGGCCACGGAGGCATGGACCATTCGAGCGATGGCGAAGTGCCGGATGAGTTGATGGAAGCCGCTAATCCGACATATGCTGTTGGGGATAAGGCGACCATTCAAGCAGACCATATGCCGGGCATGGATGGAGCCACAGCGACCATCGCCGGTGCATACGACACGACTGCCTACAGCGTCAGCTACACGCCAACTGACGGCGGGGCACCTGTCGAAAACCATAAATGGGTCATCCATGAAGAACTTGAAGATGCGCAAGACGACCCTTACGCTGAAGGCGATGCCGTGACGCTCGCGGCTGACCATATGGAAGGCATGGAAGGCGCAAGTGCAGCAGTCGACAGTGCGGAAGAAACGACCGTCTACATGATCGATTTCGAAAATACCGAAACCGGAGAATCAGTCAGCAACCATAAATGGGTTACAGAAAGCGAATTGACCGCTCAGTAACCAAAAGAATGCCTGGATTGTTCCTCCAGGCATTTTTAATTTGCCGAAAAAGCGATTTCCCCACGGCATACAGTCAATTCCACCTCCAGCGCTTCCGTCAGCAGCACAAGGTCGGCGTCCATACCGACCGCAATCTCGCCTTTTTTGGAAAGACCGAGCGCCTTAGCAGCATTGCCTGAACTCATCTGGACCAGTTCCGGCAAACTGCATTTACACAATTCCTGGACATTCCGGATGGCACGATCCATCGTCAATACACTGCCGGCGAGTCTGCCATTTTGAATCCTTGCGCCCGTTTCATTGACCACGACGGCCTGGCCGCCGAGATCATACTTTCCGTAACCGAGGCCTTTGGCGCGCATCGCATCGGTAATCAAGATCAAGCGTCCGGCACCGATTTGTTGATACGCAAGCTCCACCGCTGCCGGATGGCTGTGGATCAAATCCGCAATCAATTCGACACGGAATCGCGTATCCAACATGGCCGCGCCCACCACACCGGGTTCGCGATGATGAAAGGCCGACATTTGATTGAATAGATGGGTCATGTGCTGCGCTTTTGACGCAATCGTTTGTTCATAAGTCGCTGCCGAATGCCCGATGGAAGCAATGACGTCCGATTCAATGAGTGCCTGAATGAATTCTTCCGCCCCATCGAGCTCGGGCGCCACCGTAACGATGCGGATGTTGCCGCCGCTCAGCGCTTGCCAGCGTTTGAATAACGCAAGGTCAGGCTTGCGGAAATGTTCAGGGTTTTGCGCTCCTGCTTGTTCCCTAGACAGAAATGGCCCTTCAAGATGAATCCCGAGCAATTCCGCTCCCCCGCTCACGCCCACGTAATTCCCGGCTGTTTCCACAGCACGGGCGATTTGATCCGCGGTTTGTGTCATCGTTGTCGCAACAAACGCTGTCACGCCTTCTTCTGGCAAAGCCTGAGCCATTCCCGAAAGCGCCAGATCGTCCGCATCCATGGCGTCGAACCCGTTCGCGCCGTGCACATGGATATCAATGAAGCCCGGCATTAAGATCTTGCCGCGCCCGTCAATTTTTCTGGCGCCTGATGAGATTGAGTCACTCACTTGCTGGATGCGCCCGTCCGCGACTAGCACATCCGCCCGCTCCGCACGATCCACATTGACTACTAAAACATCCTTGAATAGTAAGTCTTCACCCACTTCGAGACCTCCTCCTATCAAAATGATCCGCATCTTTCTTTTCTGCTCCCACATCTCACTTGCTGTCTTTATGGCCATTATACAGGATGACGCTGCTTGTCCTGTCTATTGGTGAATGAACCGGGCGGGAGTTGCGGAAATATTGAAGATAGCGAGGGTTTGCTGGTCGAATTATTACCGTGTTCTATTTATGCTTCAGCAAAATAGTCGCCGCCCTGCTTTGGGTTGGCCTTTAGCAGTAAGCCAAAAAGAACACTTGTCTTACTGCGTCGGCTCACCCTTGGCGCTGGACCGCTTAGACATTTCATTGTGCGAAGACTGTTTAAGTAGATCTGCTTCTTTATACGTTTCCGGCTAGCGGGGGAATCGCTTCCCGAGACGCGGCGTCTGGCAAGTTAATGCTTGAACTAGAAATATTGTTGGCGGGTCAGAACTGATTAGCTCCTTCATAGCAAAAGTGACATAAGCTACAAAACACGACACATTTTTCCATGTTCTATTAAGCAAACAGAAGAAATTTACTTCCTCTCTAAAACTAGAGACGGAGTGGAAGGAGGCTGACGCCTGTGGGACCGCGCGGGCTGGCGAGACAAACGTGCCACGCTCCTTGGCACGTTGGCTCAACACCCGCCCCATCTCCGGGTAGCTGAAAGCGCGACGTCCTGTCGCATCAGCTGCATGACTCACATCCTGCGAGCCTCAAGCAGCCCCCTGCAACGCAGTCGAATAGCGCAAGCTATTCTACTTACTTATTTACTTACTTAGTCTTTATACTTTTTCAAAAACAAGTTCAAACTCACTACCGCCAACCTGCACAGAAAAACCGCCAGAAATTTTCCTGGCGGTTTCATTTCATTCTTCAGGCCGTTTTCGGCGACTGATTTTTCTTTCGTGCATTCATGTAATTCAAGGCGAAGATCCCGAGGACGATGATTAGGCCGATCGTATCCGTCAAGGTTTCGGGGAAGATCGTCATCAATGCCCCGATGCCGAGCAGGATTCGCGTCACGACATTCATGCGTGTCTGGAAATAGCCTTCTGCCGCAGCACTCAGTGCGATGATGCCGATAATCGCCGTGATGGTGATCATGATGATTTCGAGTATCGGTGGCAAGGCGAATTCTGTCGCGTTGACGGCTACATCTGTCGTATCGATCATCAGCATCGCTGGATTGTAGACAAACAGATACGGAATGATGAACCCGGCGATTGCAAGCTTCAAGGCATTGAAGCCGGTTCGCATCGGATCCCCGCCGGACACCCCGGCACCCGCAAAGGCGGCCAGTGCTACAGGAGGCGTAATGTTCGCGAAAATCCCGAAGTAGAACACGAACAAATGCGCAACGAGAACCGGGATGCCGAATTCAGCAAGCGCCGGTGCTGTCATGGTCGCTGTGATGATGTACGCCGGGATGGACGGCAAGCCCATGCCAAGCACGATCGATGCAAGCATTGTCAGGAACAAAGTCCAGAACAGGGAGCCTGCGCCGAACGCCGTGATGGCAGACGTCATGACCGTCCCGAAGCTTGTCAGGCTGACGACGCCGATGATGATCCCGACGACCGCACAGGCGATCATGACGGAAAGCGATTGGCGCGCGCCGTTTTCGAGCGCTTCAAGGATATCGCGTACGCCCATGCGCGTCGATTTGCGGAATGCCGCAACGACGACTGTCAGGACGATTGTGTAGAAAGCGGCATAAGCGATCGGCATGCCGGTGTAGAGCATGAACACAAGCCCTACGATCGGCAATAGCAAATGCCCTTTTTCTTTCAATACTTCTTTCGTGCGCGGCAAGTCAGCTTTCGGAATGCCGCGTAAGCTGTCTTTGCCGGCGCGGAAATGGACTTGCATGATGACCCCGAGGAAATACAGGACCGCTGGCAAGAGTGCAGCAAGCGCAATCGTGCCGTAGGCGATGCCTGTCGTCTCGGCCATGATGAAGGCACTGGCCCCCATGATCGGCGGCAAAATTTGCCCGCCGACCGAAGCACTCGCTTCGACGGCGCCTGCGAAGTTTTTATTGTAGCCGATTTTTTTCATTAAGGGGATGGTGAATGCACCGGTTCCAACGACGTTGGCGATTGCGGAACCGTTGATGCTTCCCATGAATCCGGACGAGATGACCGCTACTTTCGCCGGCCCACCTTGCTTGGATCCGGCTAGCGCCATTGCCAAGTCGTTGAACAATTGGCCCATCCCCGATTTCGCGAGGAACGCGCCAAACAGGATGAACAGGAAGATGAATTGCAAGGACGCGGAAATCGCTGTCGAATACAAACCTTCCGTTTTCAAATACAGCTGCCCGAAAATATCGCCGAGGTCAAACGGACGCGTCATGAGCATATCCGGCATCCACAAGAAATGGCTGATGAACGGATAGACCAGGAACACGAGCGCGAGAATTGGCAGGATGATGCCGGTTACGCGGCGCGCCGCTTCGAGAACCAAGACAACGGTTGCGATGGCCATGATGATATCGAGCGTATTCGGAATCCCGCCGCGCGTCGTCATGATCGCATCATATTCATAGATTAAATACCCAGCGGTCGCCAAGCTGAATAAGAACAAAATCCAGTCATAGAATGGGATGCGCGTCTTGTCCTGCTTTTTGAATGCAGGATAGACCAGGAACACAAGCCCCATCCCGACTGCTACGTGAATCGAGCGCGCTTGAAGTGCAGGCAGTGGATTGAATGTCACCCATAGGTGATAAAGGGAATATGCGATGGCGATCGCCGCAATGGCAAAGACGATATTGCGGCTGCGCAATTTGCGGACTTTGGCGTCCACATCGTATTTCTCCAGCACTTCCTGGTTAAGGTTTTTGTCTTCTTCGTGCGCCGAGACGCTCTCAACATCTAAATCCCGGTTGTCTTTGGTCATAATGTCTTCCCTCCTACATAATTCCATAAATGAATATAGTCGACCGAAATCTGGAACGTTTCATAATCATCGGCTAAGGCGTGCAGCGGGATTTCCCGGCCGCCTGTACGTATGACGGTCTGGGCATTTTCCGAAACAGTCAAATTCAGTTCTTCGAATTCCCGGTCGATCTGCATATGGACGAATCCGTCATCTGACGGCAAAATCGTGCCATCTGACGGCACCCCTGCCCCGAATGTCTTGAAATGGGTTTCCGTCAACAGCAGCGTCTGTCCGTTGCGTTCGTAGTATTCGCGCCATTCCTCTTTTTCGACCGAATGGATCCACGATAATTCGAACGCCTCTTCCTTCAAATAAAACCGCTCGCCACCCGTTTCAAAGGCAATGACCGGCAGTTTTATCAGCAGGAAAAAAAGGAGCACCGCAATGAATGCTCCTCCCCCCAAAAGCTTTTTATTGTTCACTATAGTAGCGTTCAGCGCCTGGGTGCAATGGCGCCACTAGGCCTTCTTGCGCTTTTTCAAGCGTGATGTCGGTTGCTGCCTGATGGGAATTCCCGAGTGTTTCCAGGTTGTCGAAGAAAGTCTGCGTCAATTTGTAGACATCGTCTTCGCTCATCTCTGAATCGACGATCAAAGCATTCATGATTGCTGCAGTCGGAACCGCTTCTTCGTTTCCGTACGTGTCTGCAGGGATTTCAAGTGCAACGAAATAGCTCTTGTCCTGCGCAATTTCCTCTACATCGGCAGGGTCAATCGACACCATGCGGATATCAAGTGTTTCAGAAAGCTCCAAAAGCGATGCGTTCGGCAAGCCGCTCGTCAAGAACGCTGCGTCCAATTGGCCGGCACGCAAGCCATCTGCCGCTTCTGCATAGCCGAGGTAATCAACTTCGATATCGTCATATGTAATGCCGTGTCCTTCAAGAAGCGTGCGGGCATTGACCTCAACGCCGGAGTTCTGGTCACCGACGGCGATGCGTTTGCCGACAAGGTCATCGAAAGTTTCAATGCCGGAATCCTCTGTCGTGACGATCTGCACATAGTTCGGGTAAAGCGCAGCGATTTGGCTGATTTTGTCTGTCGGCTCGGTGAAGCTTTCCTCTCCTTCAACTGCCTGGCTGACAACATCGCTCATCGTGAACGCCATTTCGATTTTGTCTTCCTTCATTAAGTTAACGTTTTCAACTGATGCGCCCGTTGTCTGTGTACGGGAGTTGACGCCGTACTCATTGCTGTAAACATCTGCGAGCGTAGAACCGATGATATTGTAAGGGCCGGATGCACCGCCCGTTGCGATTGTCACGATGTTCGATTCGAGGCCTTCTCCGCCGCCCTCGCCGCCGGATCCTGCTTCTTCACCGCCGCCGCAAGCTGCAAGCGTCATGGCGCCAGCGACTACAGTCGTGAAAGCGCTTAATTTATATTTGTTCATATGTTCTCCTCCTAATAGGTTTTTCACTATTATAAAGGACAATTTCCTTAAATAAAAGGCAATATTGCATATTCTCAGTTTTTATAAAGTTTTCCGAATACTTATCCACCTAATGTATTCCATTATCAGGAAAATACTAAGAAATCCTTACTTATATTGGATTTCTTAATACATTCACTGCATATTAAAGGCTTCAGCCAATAGGCGAACGGTGTCCATGCGCGCTTGGTGGCCGGCGATATTTGGGATAATGGTGATCTCGTCGGCCCCAAATTGTTCGGCGACGGTTTCGATTTGCTGTTTAACTTGTTCAGCCGTCCCGACAAGCATGCGGCCCCTGTTGCGCTTGACTCGTTCTTGTTCCGCTGCACTGAGGCGCCGTTTTTCAGCGGTCTCGACCGATGGGTAATACGGCGGCTGGAAATCGGATTCGACGAACAACAACCATAAATCGAATGCTTTGGCGAGCTGTTCGGCTCGCTCTTCCGTCTCGCCCACAATGGCGAAAACGGCGATAGCAACATGCGGCTGTTCACGCAATCCGGACGGGATGAAAGTTTCCCGGTAGCGTGCAATCGCATCGATTCCCGCTTTTTCAGGACGCGCGAAATGCGCATAGGCATAAGCCATGCCGCGTTCAGCCGCGAGTTTCGCCGAGCCTTCGCCAGTCCCGAGCAGCCAAAGTTCTGGCGCTGTCTCTGTGATCGGCGTCGCTTCCAGTTTCTGGAACCGATGTTCACGATCGGTTTCATCAGTGAAGTATTTCTCTAGGTCAATGAGTTGCTGGGCATAAGGGACACGCTTGCCTTTTGATTCATTGAGCGCTTGGTTGACGAGCCGGAAACTCGGCGACCGCCCGATGCCGAGGTCGATCCGGTTCGGGTGCAGCGCTTCAAGCAACCGGAAATTCTCCGCCACTTTATAGGCGCTGTAATGCGGCAGCATAACGCCGCCAGAACCGATACGCAGGCGTTCGGTCAGTGTCGCGAGGTGCATCATGAGCATTTCCGGCGAACTGCCGGCAACTGAAAACACTTGATGATGTTCAGCGACCCAATAGCGCTTGTAGCCTGAGCGGTCCGCCAGTTTCGCCAATTCCGCCGTCGAGCGCAGCGCGGAAGCTGCCGTTTCGCCTTCATCGATCGGCGAGTAATCCAAAATATTCAAGACGGTCATACGTCCGCACCTCCTTTAACTCTCTATTCTTCATCATACCACTTGAACACAAAGAAAAACGAAGCAAGGGTTTCCCTGCTCCGCTTCCTTTATTCTACATTGAAATAACGCGCATCCGGGTGGGCGAAGACAATCGCCGATACCGATGCTTCCGGGTCCATCATGAATTCTTCCGTCAAGTGGACCCCGATGTCTTCTGGTTTGATGAGGCCGAACAGTTTCGCCTGGTCCTCCAGATTCGGGCAGGCAGGGTAGCCGAACGAGAAGCGCTGCCCTTGGTATTTCGCCGCGAACCGGTCACGCATCGAGAAATCCGTCGCGTCTGGGAAGCCCCATTGGTCGCGGATTTCCTGATGAATGCGTTCTGCGAATCCTTCCGTAAGTTCCAAAGCGGTCGCTTGCAGTGCATGGCTCTCGAGGAAACGCCCTGCCTCTTTCAAGCGTGTCGCTTCCGCACGTACCCCGTGCCCTGCCGTCACTTGCATGAACGCGACGTAATCCATCTCGCCGCTTGCGGTTGATTTCAAATAATCAGCCAGACAGAGGAATGGCGCTTTAGCTTGGCGCGGGAACGTGAAGCGTTCGATTTCCGTCTTGGCGTCTTTCGGGTCGTAGATGATGACATCGTCTCCGTCCGATTGCGCCGGGAAGAATTGATACATCCCTGCCGGCTTCAACATTCCCGACTGGAGAAACTTCGTCGCAAGTTCGTGCAGTTCCACCGCCCGCGCATCGCCTTGCTGCAACAGTTTGTCGCTATAGCCGCGCAGCCCCAAGTGATGGCCGATCAATGTGCGCATATTGACGTACGGGTATAGATGCGCGACTGAATACTCTTTCGATACATGCCTGCGCAAATCGTTCGGCACGTAAACAGGCGCATCTTCGCGCACGGTCTTGACCGGTTTTTCCAAAATGGCGACAGCGCCTTTTTCGGCGCGCGCTGCATCTTGTGCTTGGCGCTTTTCCTGTTGGGCGCCGAGTTCTTCAAGCAAGACTGCTTTTCCCGCGCCGCTTTGCAGTCGGTTCGCGAGGTCCAGCCCTTGCATCGCGTCTTTGGCGTAAATGACCGGTCCGTTGTATTCGGCGGCGATTTTCGTTTCGGTGAAGCGTCGGGACAAGGCCGCACCGCCGACTAAAATCGGCACATCGATATCCGCTTCACGGAAATCCTGTGCCGTCAGCACCATCTGCTTGGCGGATTTCACGAGCAGCCCCGACAAGCCGACGATATCGGGCTGTTCTTTACGGATCACTTCGATGAGTGCCGCCGGTGTCACTTTGATGCCGATGTCGATTACTTTAAAGCCGTTGTTCGACAAGATGATGTCGACCAAGTTTTTGCCGATATCGTGGACGTCGCCTTTGACGGTCGCGAGAATGACCTTGCCTTTGCCGCTATCGTCCGCTTTCTTTTCCATAAAGCCTTCGAGATACGACACGGCCGCTTTCATGACGCCGGCTGATTGCAGCACTTCTGCGACAATCAGCTGGTTGTCGTTGAACAAGCGCCCGACTTCCGCCATGCCTTCCATGAGCGGGCCGTTGATGATCTCGAGCGGGTCTTCGTACATCTCGCGCGCTTTTTCAAGATCGGGGATGAGCCCTTCTTTCGTGCCTTCTAGAATATAGTAAGCGAGACGCTCCGGCACGGTATCCGGAATATCGTCTTCCGTTTTTTCTTTTTTCTTGTCGCGGTAGAAATCCGTGAAGTCCGCCAAGTTCTTATCGGTTGTCTCGAACAATAACTCTTCCGCCATCTTCACTTCTTCTTTCGGAATCGACGCAAAGCGCTCGAGCTTCTCGGTGTTGACGATCGCGTAATCAAGCCCGGCTTGCGTGCAATGGTAGAGATAAACGGCGTTCAATACTTCGCGGCCGACCGGCGGCAAGCCGAACGACACATTCGACACGCCAAGAATCGTCAAAGCGCGCGGCAGCTTTTCCTTGATGAGGCGGATGCCTTCGACCGTTTCCACCGCCGAGCCGATGTATTGCTCGTCGCCTGTTCCGACTGGGAACACGAGAGGATCGAAAAGGATGTCTTCCGGTGCGAGCCCCCATTTTTCCGTCAGCAATTCGTACGAACGTTCCGCAATTTCAAGTTTCCGTTCACGCGTGACCGCCATGCCGATTTCGTCGATGGTGCCGACGACGACCGAAGCGCCGTATTTTTTCACGAGCGGCATGACTGCATCGAAACGTTCTTCCCCATCTTCCAAATTGATCGAGTTGATGATCGCTTTGCCTTGCGAGAATTTCAGCGACGCTTCGATGACGTCTTCGTCCGTAGAATCGATGACGAGCGGCACTTTCACTTTTTTGACGACTTCCTGCATGAATGCCGCCATGTCTTCAAGTTCATCGCGGTCCGGGTTCGCCAGGCAAATATCAATGACGTGCGCCCCGTTCTTCACTTGGGCGCGTGCGATTTCCGCCGCTTCCTCGAACTTCCCTTCGATAATGAGCCGCTTGAATTTGCGCGAGCCGATGACGTTTGTGCGTTCGCCGACAAACAGCGGGCGCATCGACTCGTCGTATTCGAGCACTTCGATGCCCGACACCGCATGGCCATGGCTTGTTTCATTGCGCTCGCGCGGAGCCAGCCCATCGACCGCTTCACGCACCGCCGCGATATGTGCTGGCGTCGTGCCGCAACAGCCGCCGACGACATTGAGCCAGCCTTTTTCAGCAAAGCCACGCAGTTTTTTCGACAGGGATTCCGGCGTCTCGTGGTAATGCCCTTCCTCGTCCGGCAGCCCGGCGTTCGGATAGCAGCTGACATAGCCTGTCGACAGTTCAGACAGCGAACGCAAATGATCGGTCATGAATTCCGGCCCTGTCGCGCAGTTCAAACCGACAGAAAGCGGCTTGATATGTTCGATCGACACATAAAATGCTTCAATTGTCTGCCCGGCGAGCGTTGTGCCCATCGGTTCAATTGTTCCTGAAATCATCACCGGCAATTCCACACCGGTTTCTTCAAAGGCATCGCGTATCGCAATCGTCGCCGCTTTGACATTGAGCATATCCTGGCTTGTTTCCAGCAACAATAGATCCACGCCGCCTTCGATCAAGGCTTTTGCCTGCACCTGGAAATCGGTTTTTAATTCATCGAAAGTGATGCCGCCTGTCACCGACAAGGTTTTCGTCGTTGGGCCGAGTGCGCCCGCAACAAAGCGCGGCCATTCCGCCGTCGAATACTTCGCTTGGCTCTTTTTGGCGATTTCCACCGCTTTTTTATTGATTTCCGCTGCACGATGGCCGAGCCCGTATTCATCGAGGACGACCGGCGTGCCACCGAATGTGTTCGTGCAGATGATGTCAGCGCCCGCTTCCAAATAAGCGTCATGCACTCCTTCAAGCACATCGGGGCGCACAATATTCAAGTATTCATTGCAGCCGTCGTATTCTTCGCCGCCGAAATCCTCGGCAGACAGGTTCGCATTTTGGATCATCGTCCCCATTGCGCCGTCGATGATGAGGATGCGTTTTTCGAGTTGCTGTTCAATTAGATGTTTAGGCATAGGCACGATCGCTCGCTTTCTTTAAATCTAGTTGTCGGATGTGGCGGATCAATTCCACCGTCATGTCGTAGCGCACAAATGGCGTGATCAAATAAATGCCGTTGAATAATTCCGCTGCGGTATCGATCAGTTCTTTCGCGATCTGGATGCCTTCCGCGGTCGCTTTGTCCTTGTCTTCGCCGCAAGCCCGCATGCGGTCGAGCGCTTCTTCGGACAATTTGATGCCCGGCACTTCATTGTGCAGGAAGTCGGCGCTGCGGATGCTTGTCAGCGGCATGACCCCGAGGAAAATCGGCGTGTCCAGATGTTTGGTCGCCTCGTGAATTTCGATGATTTTCTCTTTTGTATAGACCGGCTGCGAAATGAAATAATCCGCCCCGGCTTCGATTTTCTTCTCGAGCCTTTGAACAGCTCGCTCCACGACGCGGACATTCGGGTTGAACGCGGCGGCGACAGAGAAATTCGCTTTTTTCCGCAACGGTTTCCCAGAAAATGAAATGCCTTCGTTGAGCTTTTTGATGAGCTGGATCAATTCCATGCTTGATACATCATAGACGCTTGTGGCGCCCGGGAAATCGCCGACTTTTGTCGGATCGCCCGTAACGGCAAGTATGTCGTGTATGCCGAGTGCGTCTAGCCCCATAATATGTGATTGCAGGCCGATCAAATTACGGTCGCGGCACGTGATGTGCGCGAGAGGTCTGACGTCCTGCTTATGCTTGAGGATCGAGCCCATCGCCATATTGCTGATGCGCGGCGAAGCGAGTGAATTGTCAGCCATCGTGATGGCATCAATGCCTTCTGCGTCCAATGCTTTTGAACCTTCGAGGAATTTCTCGATATCCAAATGGCGCGGCGTATCGAGTTCGACGATGATGGTCCGTTCGGTTTTCGCTTTTTCGTGCAGCGGCTTATCTTTCAAGGCTTCTGCTTCACGGATAACGATCGGTTTTTTCTCTTCGACTTTCTTTTCGGTGATCGGCTGCAAATGGCCGATGCGTTTTTTCACCGCTTCGATATGTTTCGGCGTCGTGCCGCAACAGCCGCCGATGAGGCGCACGCCTTCTTCGCGCAAAAGTAATGCCGCACGGCCGAAATAATCGGCTTCTGATTCATAGACGATGCGCCCGTCTTCGATATCCAAAAGCGAAGCGTTCGGGTAAGCCGACAAAAAGGCTTTTTCCGGCAGTTCGACGCCTTCGAACGCCTGAATCGTATGGTGCGGGCCGAGACGGCAATTGACGCCGACGATTTCCGCACCGAGCGCATCGAGCCGTTTCAATCCTTCGTTCAAGCTCATGCCGTTTTGGAGGATACCGGGCTCATGCATGGATAATTGCGCAATGAGCGGCGCATCGGTCAGTTTCTTCAAGTGGCTGACGGTTGCCGCGAGTTCCTCGAAATCGTAATAAGTCTCGAGCAATAAGCCGTCAGGGTCGCCTGACAATAGATGCTGGGCTTGCTGGTCAACCATGGCGACGATTTCATCAAGCGTCGCATCGCTTTTGCGGATGCCACGGATGCCGCCGATCGTGCCGACGACAAACTGCCCACCGTCTTTTGCGGCTTTATTGGCAATGGCAATCGCCGCTTTATTGATCGCCTCTGTCTGTTCTTCGAGCCCGTAGCGCGCCAGTTTATGGGCATTCGCTCCGTATGTGTTCGTTTGGATGATGTCCGCCCCGGCTGCGATATAGTCGCGGTGGATCTTCTCGATCACTTCCGGGCGCTGGATGTTCAATTCCTCGTTGCAGTATTCGATGCCGTAGGAGTACAACAGCGTTCCCATGGCGCCGTCCGCCGTCAGCATCCGTTTTTTCAGTTCATCTAATAACATGATTCGTCCTCCTCTGTCTGATTTTGCCGTGCAGCTGCGGACGCATCGATATGAAACAAAAAAAGCCTTCCATGAAAAAGAAGGCTTTACGATATCGGACTCGTTCCTTTTCATCTGCCAGGCGTGTGCCTGCTGGAATTAGCACCTGACCGCAAGCGGCTGGTTGCTGAAGCGTCATCGGGCCAGTCCCTCGACTTCTCTAGATAAGAATTCACTATGCAGTTTTCAGTATTCCCACATGATACCCCCTGCGGTGATTTGGGTCAAGGTGATTTATCAAAAAACAAAGAACTTTCTGTTACATTTCTGATCTCTACCAGGCATCCGGGACGCGCGGGTTGAATTTGGCGGCTTCGACGGTGAATTTATACCAAGTGAAGGCTTGGCCGTTGATGATCCACGTGATGTCGATGCGCCGCGGGATTTCGATGCCGTCGACTGTTTGCCATTCATGCACTTCTGCGATGCACGGCAAGCGCTTGGCATCTTCCCCGACCTCTTTATAGCGCATCGCGCGCGCCCGCTTCATGCGCCCTGTTTCATCAAACTCGAAAGTCACATTGGCGGTCGACCCGTTATAGGTCATTTCCGCTTCCACGGAACGTTCGTTGCTGTTCAAAAAACGCACGTATGGGCTGAATACCAGCCCAGGCAGCCAGGCCATCTCCATTAAAAAGCGCTGCAAAGCCGATTCATCGAGCTTGCCGTCGGGCATCGCCCGGTTGATCGGCACGAGCCCCGCGAAGCGGATGCGCATGCCTGCGCGGCCGTCCCGAAAACTGTCGGACCCTGTGACGAACAAGCCATCCACTTTCATGCGCGCTTTCCAATAAAACGACGGCGGTTCAACAAAACTGTATTGCTCGGCGGTCGATTCGGTCCATTCTTCCTGGTCAGGCTTGGTTTTCATCCAGCCCACTTGCTTTACATAGACGCCCATCACTTGTTCGCGGCCGATTGCGCCGCTTGCTTCCAGCCATTTGGCAATCGGTTTCGGGAGATTACCCGTTCTTGCCTGTTCCACTTCCCCGGCGTGACGGACTTCCGGCCACGTCGGCTTGACGAGCCGCGTCATGTCTTTGTATTTTCGGTAAGCTCCGAATACCCCAAGTGATGTCAATGCTAAAACCGGCCATCTGCGTTTCATGCCACATACCCCTCTCCGATTTTGCTGCGCTGTTACCCGAAAACTATTTCCTTTGTAGTTTCTTTCGACACAGCAGCTGTTTTCCCTGCCTAGTGAAACAATAGAAAACGCCTCCGGAAGTTGGCCTTCCGGAGGCGTTCGGTATTCGTCAGCTCGCTTTTTCAAGAGCCGGTTCAAGATATTTTTTCTCCGCCGGCCCCAAATTTTCGAGTACAGCATCGTCAACTGGTGTCTGAGACTCACCATTCCAGGGATGGCTTTTCATTAAAATAGAAAACTGAACATTAATCCAATATAAGTCGCTGCGACAAACCCTAGACCGAAGATGAACGACAACCATTCAGGCAGCTGTTTGCGATAGCCAAGCCATTGCAAGCCCAGGAAGATCAGGCCGATCGCCATCATCAAGAAACCGTCGATATTCGGCGTCCATACCGCATGGACCGGAAGATACTGCGGTCCTGCGACCCATTCGACAAATGGCGCGCCGCCTTCCATCCGGAACGTTTCGTTGATATTATGCGGCGGGGCAAGCTTGCTCATGAAAGCGGTGATCAATAACACCAATAGCAGAAGCCAGCTCTCCACTTTGAGCCAAGAGCGGTTCGGCTCATCGCTTCGGGACAAGACGGCATTGATGAACGCTGCAAGCAAGAGCGGCACGATACTCAAATGCTTCAGCAGCAAGAGCTGTCCGTACGGCAAAATCCACGAGCTCGCGTAATCTTCCGGCGCCACGAAAAACAGCATGAGCCAGATGCCGCTGCCGATCAAAATGATCATCAGGACAACAGAAAACGGCGTAAACCATTTAAGAAACGCGCGCCAATTGCGCCCGTCGCGCAAAAACCAGGCGATGTGGATCAATACGCCTGCCCATAATACGAGCGCCAGAAAATGAAGCGCATGCCCGGCAAATCCTTGCCAGTCCGCAATGGACGCAGCGTGGCTCGCATAAGCCACATTGAGCACGCTGAGCACGAGCCAAAACGCGCGGAATACCCACGATCCGTCGCGCCACACCACGATCAACCATGCCACCGCCATCAAGGTACCGAATACATAGCTTTGACCAGCGCGAAATTCCGTCGTGACATCAACGATTGCTTGCATCATTCCGAAGCTTTCCGACAGCAGCAAAACCAGCTGGATGACAGGTGGTGCAAGTAACAGCGGAATAAGCGCAAGCGCAATCAAGAGCAGCTTTTTCGGAACCTCAATAAGCGGCTTTTTCTCCGATTTGACGCAGCGCAAGACGACATCCCCTGCAAGGAACGCCAGCACTACATAAAGAAAAAAATCCGACAGTGCGATCAACCAGCTCATCGTTTTCTACGCATCAGGACAACTGCTGCGATCAATAGGATAATGGCGATGCCCGCGATGATCAAGGTCATGCTGGAACCATTATTTTCTCTCGGAGCTTCCGGGTCGCCCGCTGCCGCTTGCTCCATACCAGTGGCTTCCGTTTGCTCTGT
This sequence comes from Planococcus citreus, assembly GCF_003664125.1. Lineage (GTDB taxonomy): Bacteria > Bacillota > Bacilli > Bacillales_A > Planococcaceae > Planococcus > Planococcus citreus. The sequence continues at coordinate 24,183 of NZ_RCCP01000003.1, read as the reverse complement.
TTCCACAGCTACGTTCTCATCAGCTTCCGGTTCAGCTGATTCTTCAGCCGGCTCCTCTTGTGCCGCTTCTTCATCGCCTGCCTGCAGCTCAAAAGCAAGTGACCCTTGGATCGGATGACCATCTTCGCTCAGCACATCGTATTCCACGACATAAGCACCGTCCTCAAGCACCTCAGCCGGCGTACCGATCAATTGGTCATCCATAACGGCCACTTCACTGAAATCCACAGCGGTCCCGTCCATTGTCATCGTCATGGAACTGCCTTCTTCAATACCGGCACTGAAATCAAGTGCAACGGCTACAACCGGTTCGGTTACGAGCTCCCCTTCAGCCGGCGTCGAGGCTTCGAGCACAGAATGCGCTTGTGCTGAAATCGGAAACACCAGCAATGCGCTCAATAAAATCATCGTTTTCTTCATCGGAATAATTCCTTCTTTCTCGTTAGGTCAAATCATTTTTTCATCAACTCTTTTCAGCCTATTTCATTTGAACAGAAGAAACAAGAGCGGCGCACTTGGATTTATGAAATTTTCCTGAAGATTGGCGGGATAAGAAAAAGCCCCGAATGATTTCGGGGCTTTCCTAGGATGTTCAAGAAGTCTATTAATCCATTGTGAATTGGAGAGCAATCGTCACTTCTACATTTAATATTCAATGTTCTAGATAAGTATTTGGAGAAGTGTTCGCTCGACTCCAGTGGATCAGCGAGACGACCGAGACCCCGCAAGCAGCGAAGCGGATGAGGAGGCTTGGGCGCGAGCCCACGGAAAGCGAGCGATAAGCTTCGGAAAATACGATTTCTTAAACTTGTCGACAGCTGAAAAAGCCCCGAATGATCTCGGGGCTTTTCTTTACAATCCGCGAACCGCTTCCTGCGAAGTCTTTTCGCGCTTTCTCAAGGTTTCAGCAAGCAGGCTCACCGTAATCATCGACGTGAAGCCGAGGATCGAACTGAAGAACATCGCCTGGAAAACGTGTTCGATGATGCCGGTTCCGGTCAAAGTCATATAGCAGCCGGCACCGCTGACGACGGAAGCGATGGCACCGGATTTATTGGCATGCTTCCAGAAATATCCAAGGCTGATCGGCGCTGCGATGCCGCTGATGATCGCCGAGGTCCCAAAATTCGTCAGCAAGGCTAAGGATTCCGGCCGGTTGATCGACATATAAAGCGACACAAGGCCGATAAAGACCAGCGACACTTTCGAGGCTTTCAGTACTTTGGCGTCGAGTTCCTGCTCCGTCAGATTCTTGTTTTTATAGAGAACCGGCACTGCCAGCACTTTGAACAAATCGTTGCCGATGCTGTTGGTGATGCCAAGGTACAAACTGTCGGTCGTTGACAGGATCGCGGAGATCAATCCCATGACGAGCAGCGCGACGATGACAACCGGGAAAGCTTCCATGATGTATGCCGGAATAGCACTGTCAGCTGACGAAAGGCCCGGCAAGATGATGCGCGCCGCAAGTCCGGCGAATACCGAGAAGATCGACAGCGTGAATAAAGAGACACCGGCGGATAAAGTGAAGGTTCGCAAGTCTTCCTCTTTTTCGACCGTCAGCACTTTATTCATCAAATGCGGCAGCAATACGAATGAAAACAGCAGCCACTGGATGCTCAAGATGGCAAAGCCGCTATAGAACGGCCCGCCAGTCGACAACGGCGAAACAAGTGCCGGGTCGATTGCGCGAAGTTCCGCTTGCAGCGTGCCGAACACATTCCATCCGCCGCCGATTGTCCATAATAGCGAGATGAATAATAACAGCGACACGACCGCCATCGTCGCCCCTTGGATGCCATCGCTGACGATCTGCGCGAACGCGCCGCCAAGGCTCACGTAGACGACGGTGATGATGACGCCGATCGCGATGCCCCATAAATATGGAATGCCGATGACCGTCTCGAACATCGTCGCGAGTCCCACATTCTGCCCGACAATATAGTAGATATTGAACAACACCAATAAAGCGACGAGTACGCGCAAGGCTTTACTGTGGTAACGGTTGCCGAGCCACTGGGGAATCGTCAAGCTGCCGCCATTTTTCTGCCCGTAGCGCCAGAAGGTTTTCGTGAACAGCAACAGGCCGAGCCATGTGACCCCGAAGCAGCCGATCGTATACCACAAAGTCGACAAGCCGTATGTATACGCCCAGCCCGGCACGCCGAGAAACAAATTGGCGCTAGCGTAAGAGGCGCCGAAGCTCATGCCGACAACAGCCGGGTTGACTTTGCCTTTCGCGATGGCAAAGCCTTTCATCGATTCACTATGGGCTTTGCCTTTTTTGCCGAGCCACGTCGTCAGGGCGAAATAGCCGACGAGCATTAATGCAATCAGCGGCAATAACCAAGATGTTTCATTACCCATTGCGTTCGCCTCCTTTCGTTTTCGGTTTTGGGTAAAGTTTATTCCATAAGGTCAGCCCGACGATCCAAAAGACGGCGACGGCGATCCAATAAGCTGTCAGCATGCGCATTCCTCCTTTAATTTCTAGCCGGTTCATGCAAGTGCTTGAACGTTCTGCCCGGATGATTGTCTTTCAATTGCGCCTGGCCTTTGCCGTAGATTTTCTCGCGGTACGTGCCTTCCGTGTATTCTTTCTGCACGAGCCCACGCTCCTGCAAGACCGGAACGACCAATTCCACAAAGTCCTCGAAGCTGCCAGGCGCGAGCGTGTAAGCCAAATTAAAACCGTCAACGCCTGTTTCATCTCTCCAACGCTCGACTTCATCGGCTACTTGTTCCGGTGTGCCGACCGCGACAGGACCTCTGCCGCCAATGCCGACAAATGTGGCGAGTTCCCCGATGGTCCATTTTCTATCCGGGTCGGCACGCGTGAACACTTCGACCGCCGATTGCATGGCGTTGCTTTGGATGTATTCGAGCGTATCTTCGGGATCGTATCCGGAGAAATCGATGCCGGTCCAACCACTCAGCAAGGCGAGTGCGCCTTCGTAGCTGACATGGCTTTTCAAGGTTTCGTATTTCTCTTGCGCTTCTTGTTCGGTCTTCCCGACAATTGCGGTGAAGGTAGTATAGACGAGCACATCTTCCGGATTTCGGCCATTCGCTGCGATGCGTTCTCTGAGTGCGTCGACGCCTTTTTTCACGACGGGAATCGTCGGCCCTGCCGTAAATACCGATTCGGCGTGCTTCGAGGCGAATTCCCTGCCGCGCGGCGAAGCTCCTGCCTGGAACAATACCGGCGTGCGCTGCGGCGACGGTTCGGATAAATGAGCGCCTGGCACTTTAAAGTACGTGCCTTCGTGGCGGATATCGTGCACTTTTGACGGGTCGGTATAGACTTTTGACTGTTTGTCGCGCACGACCGCGCCATCTTCCCAGCTGCCTTCCCATAATTTATAGCAAACGTCCAAATACTCGGCCGCGAATTCATAGCGTTCGTCGTGGCTCATCTGGTCATCGAGCCCGATATTCACTGCGGCGCTTTTCAAATAGGAAGTGACGACGTTCCAGCCGATGCGCCCTTTTGTTAGATGGTCGAGTGTCGACATGCGCCGCGCGAAGGTGTACGGATGTTCGTGGCTGACAGATGCCGTGACCCCGAAACTCAAATGCTTTGTCACCGATGACATGAGCGGCACGACCAATAGCGGATCGTTGACCGGCGTCTGCACCGCATTGCGAAGCGCCGCATCGCGCGTCCCGCCATAGACGTCGTAGGTCCCGAGCACATCGGCTAAGAACACCGCGTCGAACTTCCCTTTTTCCAATAGCTTCGCAAGCTCGATCCAATATTCGCTGTCCTTGTATGTATGCGACCAGTCGTCCTCATGCAGCCACAATCCCGGCGACTGGTGTCCGCCTGCACACACCATCTCAAAAGCGTTCAAATAAATCCGTTTCTTCGTCATCGTCAAATTCCTCCTTTTGAAATCGTAATTTCCGCAGCCCCTAGTGAAAATAAAAATAGCCCTCTTTTCTCAATAAACGAGAAAAGAGGGCTATTTGAATAGTCGGGTCCGCTCTCTTATCTCCCAAGGAATCTCTCCTTGCTGGAAGTAGCACCTTCCTGATTGATATCAGGGGTTGCTGAAGCGTCATCGGGCCAGTCCCTCGGCTTCTCTGGATAAGATTATTAAATTAATCCCTATCTTAATACTAGGAAATAAAGAAGTCAACCGAATTTTCAAAAATAATTTATTTCTTTAGAAAGCGGATGGGCGAGTCTCCATAATCTCCGGGGATTCTTCTGTCTTTTGCACAGAAAAACGCCAATCCCCTGCAATGGGAATTGGCGTTTCCTGTTATTCTTCCTGCCCGCGTGGTGCTTTTGGCGGTTGGCACGTATCGCATTTGCGCTGGTTGTTCTTATTGAACTTCGTGAAAGTCTTCTCGAAGTTATTGCCGCATGCGCATTTGAACAAGAGCTTTTGGGAGAATCCGTGGTATTCCGTCGACAATAACTTGCTGTCGGAATTGTTGTTGACGAATGTCCGGATTTTATCGATCGTCCATCGTTTATTCATTCTGTTACACCTCAATTTAGGATTGGCTGGAGGCTTTTGGGCATCCATTGCCTTGGGACAACGCATAGTTGCCTTAAGTCATCTATTATAGCACGCCTCGAGCCATTCTGTAGCATTGTTCATACCTGACTGGCAAAACACCTTCTGCCAAATACGATCTGTAAAAAATTTGAATCTTTTTGTAGATTTGCTGCGTATAATTTAACTGATAGCAACATACATCCATTTCACGAATGAAAGGCATGATCTCATGGGCATTGTCACATTAGTCATTTTGATTTTCTTACTTCCTTACGTCTGGTTTCTCTGGACTGGCATCAGCAATAAAACAGGCATGATGGAGAGATACCGCTGGAAAAAACCGCTGGCTACACTCCTGTTACTGGTCATCATCAGCGCAGCGCTGAATTGTTTTTATTCCAACGCCTACCAGCTGGCATTTTTCCAGAACGGTGTTGAATTGATGGTCGGCCTCATTGTCGCCGGTGCCTTCCTGGTGATTCTGTCGATCATCAATATTATCGTCGGCATCGTTTATAAAAACGCCCCCAAATCGTTCCACAACCCGAAAGTGGCTTGGACAGTTTCAATGTTCCTGTGTGCCACGATCCTGTTTTTCATCGTCTGGGTTTATCCTTTGGCGGAAAAAGCATCGTATATCACACAGCTCGAGTCAGCGATTGCCGCTGCAAATGAACAGCAAGATGGCGAGGAAATCACTGTCGTGTTCATGAGCTCCGAAAAACAATGCGTCCGCCGCAGAACCGAGAACTGCAACTCGAGCGATTACCAAAACGCTTTTTTCGTCCAAAATAACTTGGACGAGACGAAGCAAGTGCAAGTGCAAATACGTGCGCTCGACCACGAGCAAAACGAATTGAAATCTGTGGAGTCCAAGATCATGACGCTTCAAGCAGGCGAACTGAAACTAGTCGAGACAGAAGAAACATCGGACCAGGAAAGCATTTGGAGCCGCTCTTCATTTGAAACCGAAGTCCGGACGGCTTCTTACCAATCCATCTATCGTTACCGCGACGCCAATTAAAAAAATCCCTTTCCGCCTAGTTGCGGGAAGGGATTTTGCTTTTACGATTCAGTGTGCGTGCTGCTTCCTGCAGCGACCAGCTGGAATGCATCCAGCAAAGCGCGCACTTCATCGGTCGTCTCGGTGTGCATCAAATCATTGCGGAGTTCACCTGCACCGCGTACGCCACGCACATAAATCTTGAAGAAACGGCGCAACGGCTTGAAGGCGATCGGCTCGGTTTCCGTCGAGTATTTATCGTGAAGGTCCAAATGCAAGCGCAACAGGTCGAACAATTCCTGCGTGCTGTGCTCACGAGGCACTTCCTCAAAAGCGAACGGGTTATGGAAAATCCCGCGCCCGATCATGACGCCGTCGATGCCGTATTTATCTGCCAGCTCCTGGCCGGTCTTGCGGTCCGGGATGTCGCCGTTAATGGTGATCAAAGTATCCGGTGCGATCTCGTCGCGCAGCGCTTTGATTTCAGGAATGAGTTCCCAATGCGCAGGCACGGCGCTCATTTCCTTTTTCGTACGCAAATGGATCGACAAGTTGGCGATGTCCTGCTCCAAGACATGCGTCAACCAGCCTTTCCATTCGTCGACACTTGTGTAGCCAAGGCGCGTCTTGACGCTGACAGGCAAACCGCCCATTTTCGCAGCTTGGATGATCTCCGCAGCGTTATCGGGATAATTGATCAAGCCGCTGCCTTTTCCTTTGGCGGCAACGTTCGGTACGGGGCAGCCCATATTGATGTCGACGCCTTTAAAGCCTTGCGCCGCCATGCCAATGCTCATCTCGCGGAAATGCTCCGGCTTGTTGCCCCAGATATGGGCGACGATCGGCTGCTCATCTTCTGTGAACGTCAAACGCCCGCGTACGCTGTGGATGCCTTCCGGATGGCAATAACTTTCCGTATTTGTAAACTCCGTGAAATATACATCAGGGCTCGCCGCTGCCGCTACGACATGGCGAAACACCACATTTGTCACATCTTCCATCGGCGCCAATACAAAAAATGGCTTCGGCAATTCACGCCAAAAATTCTCTTTCATAACTCAATTCCAATCCTTTCCTTACGGGATGAAGCATTTCTTCATCCAAAAATTCACTGTCATCTATAGTAAGAATGCAAAAATATCAAATGGTTCACTACGTCTCGCTATCTTTTCTTAACCTTATACAGTTTACACGATTCCGCGCGCTGTGGAAAGAGAGGCGCTCCTGCTTCCGCTTGAACGCAAAAGCCCTTCCCGCAATCCGAAGATTGCCTGGAAGGGCTGAATAGACCATCTTCTATTCACTAAAGCGTTCTTTCATCTTTTGATCCAATCGCTTGAACGCCTGTTGAACCAAATCTGCTGGTATTTCTGCGTACCGGTCTCCCATCGACATTTCAAAATAACACGACCCGCTGGCCATTTCTTTCAAATAACTGGTGATGCCGATTCCTGTTTCTTGCTCAAGCTCCACGATGACCGGTTCTATTTCTTCTTTAGGATGCGCGAAATGGACATGGAACATATTCGAAACCGGCACTTCCGGCAAAGTCGCGATGTCCTGGCAGGAATTAAAGAGCACAGCCACTCGCTTCGCAGCTTCGAAATACTGCCCCATCTTCCCGGATCGCTCGTCGAAAGAATAATCGGCCGAGATGATATACGGATAGAGGCTGATCAAATCGCCCCCATGCCGCCTCTTCCACACTTTCGATTGCTTCATGAACGCTTCGTCCCCAGCCAGGATGGCGCCGGCAATTCCGCCGATTCCTTTGTATACGGATAAATAGACGCTATCGAATAAAGCACAAATTTCCGTTGCAGACTTTTCGTAATAAGGAGTGACTTCCAGCAAGCGTGCGCCGTCGAGATGAAGTTTGATCTGGTTTTCGCGGCAATAGTGCGAGATTTGTTCCAGCGTCTCGAAGCTTGGCAATTGCCCGCCAATTTCACGCTGCGGCAATTCCAACAGCACCGCTGCCACTTCCTCGTCCAACTCCGCCACATCTTTCAATTCCACGACACGGTCCGGGTCCGTCAAATACACCGATTCAATGCCATGCAATTCTTTCAACCCATCTTCTTCATGGATTTCCAAATGGCTGAGCGGATGGTAGGCCACTCGTTTCAGCCCTTTATCGTCGCACCAAATCCGCAGCGCAATCTGCTGTGCCATTGTGCCGCTCGGGAAGAAAACTGCCGTCTCTTTTCCTAAAAACGCCGCCATCTTCTCCTGAAATTCTTCAATAACCTGCCCACTTCCATACAAATCACTTTCGACATCATCCGCGACGTTTTCAAAAGCCTTTTTCAACACGCCGGCGTTGCGCGTGCCGTGATTCGCCAATTGATACGTCGCTTGCTTAAAGGCCGCTTGCAGTCGATTGAGTTCAGCCAATATCCCCACTCCTCAAAAGGCATTATTTTGAACTTAATAGAACGTATAGCGGTTCTTCCCTGCTTTTTTCGACTGATACAATGCTTGGTCTGCTTGTTGAAGAAGTTCTTTCAAATCACAATCCCCACCGGCCGCATATTGGGCAATGCCGATGCTCGCCGACAGCGGGTAATCGGCTTCCCAATCACTCAAGCTGTCGAGCAGGCGATTTGCCCAGCCGCTCAATTCTTCGGCACTGGCTGGTTCGGTAAAACAGACCAAAAATTCATCCCCGCCAAGGCGGATCGCCAAAGCATCCGGATGGACGGCAGTAAACTGCTGCAGCTTTGAGGCCACTTCTTTTAATACCACATCTCCTGTGTCATGGCCGTATAGATCATTGACCTTTTTAAAGCCATCCAAATCGAGGAAGAAGACCGCGCCTCCCGCCTTTGAATTTCCTTCAAAGAATCGCGTGAGAAAATGGCGATTGTACAGATCCGTCAACGAATCCCGGTATGCAAAGCGCTCGAGATCCAAGTAATAAGTGAACATCCGCACAATCCGCTGCAATAAAGTGATGCTTTTTGTATCGAACTGGCTTTTTTCATCGTTCACCGCACATAAAGTGCCGAACCGCTCCCCATTAATGAATGAAATCGGCAGCCCCAAATACGAGCGTACATTGGCCGCTTCGAGCTTTTCCTCAAATGCTCCCAGTGCATGCCCGTCTTTGACATCTTCATAGACCAATGGCTGCTTGTTCTTGAAATCGATGCGGCTGCACAGCGAATCCTCCAAATTCAACACGAGGCCCTCCGCTATGGGGATCGCCGTATCGTTCGGTGAATGCTTCAAGATTATTTGCTGGGCTTCGCTCATGGAGCTCAAGTAAAACAATTGATCCGGCAAAATCTCTTTGGCCAGGCCGATTACATCTTCCGCCAGCTCATCAAAATTCTTATACATTTCCAATTCCCGAAATGTCACCATCATTACGCACCTCAATTAGTGTTAGATTTCTTGTTCATCTTCTTTTGGTAAATTAATCTAACAGCACTTGTAAATAGCCAATATTTAACTATATTTATTAAAGTTTAACATAGAACGGCAGCCCGTGAAGCTTTCTTCAAAGACAGTGAAATAACAAAAACCCCGGATGGCAGCGCATGAATACGCAGTCCATCCAAGGTTCATGGTGATTTTTCCTGATTTAATAACTGACCCAGCTCAAGCCGGTCGTGCCTTCTCCGGCATGGACGCCCACACAGACGCTCAATGGGATGACGTCCACTTTAAGTCCCGAAAATTCCTTCATCAATTCATTTTTCCACTCTTCCGCACCGGCTTCATTATTGCAATGAATGACCGCCACTTCCGGCACCATGCCAGTTTCCATATCCGCGCGCAAGGCCGAATTGACGCTTTCCTTAGCGCGTTTGTTTGAACGGACTTTTTCTTTCATCGTCGTGACACCATCCACGAAAGTGATGACCACTTTGATATTGAGGATATTGCTGAGAAACGCCTGCGTCCCTGACACCCGTCCGCTTTTATGCAATTGGTTCAAACTCGATGGAATGAACGATAGATGCGATTTGGTGGTTAATTGATTGATGGTCTCTACGACTTCTTCGGGTTCTTTGCCGGCTGCGAACAATTCGTTGCCGATTTCGATCATTTTCCCCATCGGGAACGAACCGATTTTCGAGTCGACTGGATACACTTTGAAATCCGCCATCTCGGCAGCTGATTGCGCGCTGTCGAATGTGCCGGACAGGCCGCTCGACAAATGAAGCGCCACAGCAAAATCATAGCCTTCCGCTTGCAGTTTTTCATATAAAGCCATCATTTCGCCGATGGCCGGCTGTGAAGTTTTCGGCGACACTTTCGCCGCACGTAATTTATTATAAAATTCTCCCTGCGTCAGGTCGATCGACTCGCGGTACGACCCGTCGTCAAACACGACACTAAGGGGCAATACATAGACATTATGCCTTTGGATGAATGCATCATCCAATTGCGCTGCTGTATCCGTGATCCATGCGATTTTTTTCATTCTAAAAATTCCCCTCTAGATGCGAATTCCATATCGGAAGCAGTTGTCTGCTCTTGTTAACGTACAGGAGGCGCAGCCACAGCGGCTAGTGACAGATGTCACATAAGGAAAAATTAATGTAAGCGTCGACATAATTTGCACTTATCTCCGTAATTTCTTTCCAATTATAAAAAGAAAAAAGCCGCAGATCCCTGAAGATCCGCGGCTCCATCTCATTTAACCGGTTGTTTCGATTTCGCTTTGCCAATCGCAAAATCCGCAAGCGACGGAATGAGCATGTCTTCCATCGGCGGGTTGTGAAGCCCCGCCCGCACATCGCGGTAATAGCGCTGCAAAGGCGATTTTTCCGACAGGCTGTGTGCACCTGCGACGCGCATCGCCAAATCCACGATATCGACAGCTGAATTCGTCACCGCGACTTTCACGGCCCCGAGTTCCGCAGCCATCTGCGAGCGCTGTTCGTCGTCCGATTCGTCCCATTGTTTCGCGACGGAATAAAGAAAATGCCGCGCCCGCTGCAATTCCAATTCGATTTGGCCAATCTTTTGTTTCACGTTCGGCAGCTCGATAATCGGCCCGTTCAAGCTATTCGGTGAATACTCCTGAGCAAAGCGGATTGCGTAATCCTGCGCGGCCTGTGCGATTCCGAGATAGCACGCCGGAATATGCAGCAGCCATCCAGCTGGCTGCTTTTTCCCGGGCACACTGATTTCGACCAAAGCTTTTTCCTCCACGTGAACATTTGTCAACACCAAATCATGGCTTCCGGTGCCGGTCATGGCCACGCTATCCCAGGTTTCGTCGATCGCTATACCGTCAGCCGATCGCGGAATGAGAAAGTAGCCGACTTCTCCGGTCTCTTCAATCACAGCGGTCACGTTGAAGTAATCCAATACCGGCGCCATCGACGTGAACGACTTGCGTCCATCAATGACCCACGAATCGCCAACTTTTCTCGCTGTGGTGGACGGCTTGCCGCCTCTTGTCGGGCTGCCGGTCTGCTTTTCGGTCGCGCAATTATTGATCAATGCGCCACGCGCTTTGATGTCGTCAAATAAAGCTTCAAGTACCGATTCTTCCCATTTACCGGTCTCGCCCAAATCTTGAACGATGCCCATATGCCAGCCGATCGATAATCCCGTCGACCCGTCTGCTCGGCTAATTGCTTCCTGATAGCGCAGCAACTCAGACAAAGAAATGCCCGCTCCGCCGTATTCTTTCGGAATCGTCAACGCGGGATAGTTGATCGCTTTCAGCTCATTGAAATTTTCGAAAGGAAATTTTCGTTCCGAATCGTTATGCGCGGCCCGTTCCGTAAACGGTGCGACTGTTTCATTCAATATGTCCATGCGTTCTTCAAATGTCTTCGCTTTTAGGATATCCATCATTCTTCACCTTTCTCCTATCTATTGCGTCCATTCCTCCGTCAAAATGAAGCCGTCGTACTGCTCATTCGACTCGATATATTCCTGGAACTCCTCGGATTCGTAAGCGTCTTTCAAATCTTTCGCCCACTGAGTATCCGCGTTTTCTTCCTCGATTGTCACCACAATCCGATGCTGTTCGGGCGTATTCTCGATTTTCAAGGCATCCGTAATCTTGCGGTCCGGCGCATTGGCAATATAATTGCCGTTGACGACGCCAAAGTCGATATCCTGCAGCGACACCAGGATCTGCGCTGGGTCCAAGACTTTCAAGTCCAGGTCATAATCCGCATTTTCCACTGCGTTCAAATTAAAATCCGTCACGCCTGCATCGTCTGACACCGTCACCCACCCGAGTTCCTCGAGTATGCGCACTGCGCGTTCCTGATTGACCGGATCATTCGGCAAGCCGACAGTCGAACCATCCTTCACCTCATCCAAAGATTGATGATGCACCGAATACAAACCTTGAGGCGCGCTCGGCACAAAAGCGATCCCCGTCATGTCCATGCCCAATTCCTCGTTGATCCCTTCCATATACGCTGTGCTCTGGAAAATGCTCGCATCGATCGAGCCTTCCTGCATCGCCGGGTTCAACTGCATGTTTTGGGAAAAAGTTGTTGTATCCACTTTATACCCTTTCTCCTCCAAAATAGGCAAGATCCCTTCCTTGAATTGCTGCTCATACGTCCCGACGCCAAAGCCGACACGCACTTCTTTCTTGTCTTCCCCCGAAGCTTCACCGCTATCGCCGCATCCCGCTAATAATAGCGCACCCGAAATCCCGAGCACTCCAATCAAACGCTTGTTCATCTGCCATCTCTCCCTGGTCTTTTTTATTTTGAATGAAATATGGCCAAATAGAAAAACCCCTCTTCATAAAAAAGAAGAGAGGCTCACCGTCCGGCTCTTCTCATCTCTCAAATGCTCACGCACCTGCTGGATTTGGCACAGTTTCAAATTGGAATTCCAATCTGTTCCGCTGCCGAAGCTTCAAAGGGCCAGTCCCTCCACTTCTCTGGATAAGAAATTATGTACTCAGTTTTAATGACGAGTAATTTGATATGATTAATACAATATCAGAGCTTTGATTTTATCGCAATAGAGGATTTCGAAATCATACTATAAAAACACTTCTCCCTACTAAATTGGAAAGGAGTGTTTCCATGTACTGTTTCTTGCTGAGATATTTTGTATGTTTCTTTGCTAGCAGGAAAATAGTGTATAATCTTCATTTAAGAACTCTCATAATTCCAAACACTCTAATATTGAATTTTCCAGTTTATAAAATGCTGTTTCTTTCACTTCAGCAGCCAGCACAATCTCATGAGAGTTTCATTGTTTCTGTACACTTGCTATCTATTCATTTCAATGGAGGGATTCACATGAAGTACACGGTAATCACAGGCGCCAGCTCAGGAATCGGATATGAAGCTGCTGTGGCTTTCGCGACACGCGGCAAAAACCTTATTCTTGTGGCAAGAAGGGAAGCCGAGCTCAACAATCTAAAAGAAAACATTCAAAGCATGAACTCGGATCTGGACGTCGTCATCAAACCCACTGACCTATCCGACAGCGGGCAGGTCCATGCACTATACGAAAGCCTCAAAGAATACGATATTGAAACCTTCGTCAACAACGCCGGCTTCGGAAACAGTGCTACCGTCGCTGAGCAGGATGTAACTAAAACGGAAAAGATGCTGCGCGTAAATGTTGAAGCACTCACCACGCTTTCCACTCTTTATGCACGTGATTATGCGGACCGGGAAGGTGCACAGCTCATCAACGTATCCTCTGACTTGGGATACAGAATCGTGCCAAATGCCGTTACATACGCTGCGACCAAATTTTACGTGAGCGCCTTTACAGAAGGTCTTGCCCAGGAACTGCAGGATAACGGAGCTCGGTTGAAAGTGAAAATCCTCGCACCATCCATGACAGAAACCGAATTCGTGAAAACGGCGCGGGAGATCGATGACTTCAGCTATAGCGACAATGTGCAGAAGTTCCACACCGCAAAAGAGATGGCACAGTTTATGCTGGAGCTTCACGATAGCGAACAGATTGTTGGGAAGGTCAATAGTGAGACCTATGAGTTCGAGTTGATGGATCCGGTTTTTCAGTATACTTCGAGAAAGTAAGCTCCCCTATAGTTCCGATATCAAAAAATCCCCTCTCACATAATGTGAGAGGGGATTTTTCTAAATGGGCTGATGGCTTACATCATGCCGCCCATGCCGCCCATATCAGGCATGCCGCCGCCAGCTGGTGCTGGTTCTGGCAAGTCTGCTACGACTGCTTCAGTTGTGAGGAACATAGCTGCAACAGATGCTGCGTTTTGCAGTGCAGAACGCGTCACTTTCGTTGGGTCTACAATGCCTTGTTCAAGCATGTTGACCCATTCGCCTGTTGCCGCGTTGTAGCCGATGCCGACTTCTTCCGTTTTCAGGCGGTGAACGATGATCGAGCCTTCAAGGCCAGCGTTCGTTGCGATTTGGCGAACCGGCTCTTCAAGTGCACGCAGCACGATGTTGATGCCTGTCGCGACGTCGCCTTCTTGCTCTGTCGCAATTTGCGCCACTTGGTTGTAGACGTTGATAAGCGCTGTACCGCCGCCTGCCACGATGCCTTCTTCAACCGCTGCGCGTGTTGCGTTCAATGCGTCTTCGATACGCAATTTACGCTCTTTCAATTCTGTTTCAGTTGCTGCGCCGACTTTGATGACTGCTACGCCGCCAGCAAGTTTCGCGAGGCGCTCCTGCAGTTTTTCGCGGTCGAATTCAGAAGTCGTTTCTTCCAATTGGCTGCGGATTTGCGCCACGCGAGCGATGATTTTCTCGGAATCGCCATTGCCTTCAACGATTGTCGTATTATCTTTAGAAACGACGACTTTCGCTGCGCGTCCAAGTTGTGCAATGTTTGTGGATTTCAGGTCAAGACCGAGGTCTTCTGTAATCACTTCAGCGCCAGTGAGAGCGGCAATGTCTTCAAGCATCGCTTTTCTGCGATCGCCGAATCCAGGAGCTTTCACAGCTACTGCGTTGAATGTGCCGCGCAATTTGTTTACGACAAGTGTTGCCAACGCTTCGCCTTCAACATCTTCAGAGATGATGAGTAGCGGTTTGCTTTGCTGGACGACTTGCTCAAGCACTGGAAGGATTTCCTGGATATTGCCGATTTTCTTGTCAGTGACAAGGATAAACGGGTTTTCAAGAACTGCTTCCATTTTATCGGAATCTGTCACCATGTATGGAGACTGGTAGCCGCGGTCGAATTGCATCCCTTCTACAACGTCAAGTTCCGTCGTGAAGCCGCGTGATTCTTCCAAAGTGATGACGCCATCGTTGCCGACGCGCTCCATTGCTTCTGCGATCAATTTGCCGACTTCCTCGTCGCCAGAAGAAATCGCCGCTACTTGAGCGATCGATTCTTTGCCTTCGATTTGTTGAGAAATGGATTGCAATCCAGTAACCGCGCTTTCCACAGCAAGTTCGATGCCGCGGCGGATGCCGACAGGGTTGGCGCCAGCTGTGACGTTCTTCAAGCCTTCACGGATCATCGCTTGTGCAAGAACCGTCGCAGTCGTTGTACCGTCACCTGCGATATCGTTCGTTTTGGAAGCAACTTCCGCCACAAGTTTCGCGCCCATGTTTTCAAACGCGTTTTCAAGCTCGATTTCTTTGGCGATCGTTACGCCATCGTTTGTAATAAGCGGCGTCCCGAATTTCTTCTCAAGCACGACATTGCGCCCTTTTGGCCCAAGCGTTACTTTGACTGCGTCCGCTAATTTATCTACACCTTGCAGCATCAAGCTGCGTGCATCTTCACTGAACTTAATATCTTTTGCCATGATTCGGTTCCTCCTATTAAATAGAATTTATGCTTATTTAGCCGACAATCGCAAGGATGTCGTTTTCACGTAAAATTAAGTATTCTTTGCCTTCGTATTTCAATTCTGTGCCCGCATATTTCGAAAAGACGACGCGGTCTCCTTCAGTTACGTCCAGCTCTGTGCGCTGTCCGTTTTCACGGATAAGTCCATTCCCTACCGCAATCACTTTGCCTTCCTGCGGCTTTTCCTGTGCCGTTCCTGGCAAGACGATTCCGCTAGATGTCTTTTCTTCCACTTCGACGAGCTCAATGATGACACGATCTCCTAATGGTCTTAACAATTGAAACACCCTCCTCAAATTAAGTAACTACTAGTCGCTTAGCACTCTCAACCTCTGAGTGCTAACCCATAGATAAGTTTAATAAAATCTTCAGTTAATTGCAAGCAGAAACCCTAGGCCGTTTTGAATTCTTTGCGCCTTTTTCCGTTAAGCCCTACAATAAAAGGAGCACGTGAAAAGAAAGGAATTTAACTACATGACCTCAACCGATAAAACCGCCTCTCCCTCGAAAGCGAAAGGGTATAAGCGCAAAAACATGCGTACGCCGCTCCTGGTCCTGCTCGTCTTCGTAGCCGTTCAGCTCATGCCGATCCTCTTTATCGGCCCGACACTCGGCTATTTCCGCGACCAAGGGCTTGACGATGCCACAGCTCGCGCTTCCACATCCGGATGGCTGATCTTCCTGACGATGGGCGTCGGCTTTTTAGTTACAATGATCCTCATCTTGCGCGACCGCAACTTCTTCAATATTTGGAAAGGCAAAAAATCGAGCCTCCCCGCTGCAATCGGCTGGGGTATCCTCGGTTTTCTGTTGTTGATCATCGGCCAATCAATCGCTGCCATGATCGAAATGGCAATCGGCATCGACCCGGGATCCGCCAATACCCAGACGCTCGTCCGAATCGCTGAAGTCGTGCCGTACGCGATCATCGCGGTGGTCCTGTTCGGCCCGATCCTCGAAGAACTCGTCTTCCGCAGAGTCGTCTTCGGCTCCTTGAACCAAACGATGAACTTCTGGATCGCCACAGCCATCTCGGCGCTCGTCTTCGCACTCGTCCATCTCGAGTTCACGCATCTCCTGCTCTACTTCACGACCGGACTGATCCTGGCAGCCCTCTATCAGCGGACCAAGCGCATCCTTACCCCAATCATTGCGCACATCCTGCTGAACGGCTACGTCATGCTCATCCAGCTCAATATGGACAAAATCGAAACCTTCATCAAACAAATGGAAAATCTGCAATAACCCAAAAACCGCCACTCCTTTGTTGGAGCGGCGGTTTTTAATCTCTATAAGAGAAAAATAAGAAGATACGATAGTATTGAAGTTGGCATCAGTTAGCTAGGAGGTAACTAAAGTGTTGAGTGCGTGATGAAATGTCCGTTCCACTCTAAAATTAGCGACGGAGCGAAAGGGGCTGACCCCTGTGGGACATAGCGAATGAATAAGTGAAGAGAAGCTGAGCTTATTCATTTGCGACATATCTGCTTGTAGGTATGTCGCAGGGGCTTCTTTGTCACATCGGCTCAACACCCGCCCTATCCCCGGGCAGTTGAAAACGCGACGTCCTGTCGCTTCAACTGCATGACCCGCATCCTGCGGGCCCCAAGCATTCGCCAGGAGCGCAATCTCCTGTCCCCACCCCATTTTCTTTCCAAACAAAAAACCTCCCGCCATCATTTCGGCGGAAGGTCTCCTGTCTGTTCTTCAATTGCCTGCTGCTGTTCTGCCCGCAGGAACTTACGATATCCGATGCGCGCAATGATCACACTGAATTCATAGAGCAAAATCAGCGGCAAAGTAACTAGCATATGCGAGACAATATCCGGCGGCGTAATGAACGCGGCGATTGTCACCAGCGCCAAGTACGCATACTTCCGGTACTTCGTCATCATCATCGGCGTCAAAATGCCGAGACGCGTCAAAAACAGCATCAACACCGGCAGCTGGAAGATAAAGCCGAACGGCAAAGTAATTTGGAACAAAAACTGGAAATACTCATTGATCCCAATCGTCTCCTGGATATCCAGGTTCTCCGAAATATTGAGCATGAACCCGATGACGTACGGGAACAGCACCAAATAGGAAAACGCAATCCCGCCGATAAACAAGGACAAGGAAAATGGGATATACCCAAGCGTCACTTTTCGCTCCCTGTCAGAGAGTCCGGGACTGATGAATGCCCAAAATTGGTACATGATCAATGGCGACGTGATGATCAATGCCAAAATCATCATGACTTGCATATATATCTTAATCGGATCGGTAATCTTGAACGCGTTCAGCGTCAGATTCCGCGCCTCTTCACTGAACTGCAAATAGCGGATCAGCGGCTCGGCGAGGAAGAATCCCGCAATGAGCGCGAACAGAAAGAAAACGACTATCAAGGTCAGCCGTTTTCTGAGTTCACCTATATGTTCAACTACCGTCATTTCATTTTGTTGGTTCATCGGACAAACATCCTATCGTGTTACTTGTGCTCGTCTTTCTTGTCTAGATCGTTTTTCTTCGCTGTTTCGACTTTCTTGTCATCTTCATCGTCATCAGCCAATCCTTTTGTCGCGTTTTTGAATTCGCGCAAGGAAGAACCGAATGCTTTACCTAGTTCCGGCAATTTTTTCGGGCCGAAAATCAGCAAGGCAACAATCCCGATGATGATTAAACTTAGTGGACCTGGAGCCATATCAGACACCTCCTGTAGTATGCTTCTAGTGTACATGAAACACGGCCTTTTGGCTATTTGCAATGGCCGTTCAAATGTGAAGGTTTTATGTTAATCATGCTTGATCTGATAGATCAAAGTCTGCAGTTCGACCGATAAATCAATCGTCTGGACACGGATATGTTCAGGCACAGAAATGCGTACCGGCGTGAAATTGAGTATGCCTTTAATGTCTGTCTGCGCGAGCCGGTCGGTGACTTCCTGTGCCGACCGCGATGGCACCGTCAAAATGACTACTTCGACGCCGTACTGCTTAATCTTCTCTTCAATCAAATCCGGATGGTACGTATCGATGCCGCTGATCTGCTTCCCTTCATGGGGGCTGTTCGTATCAAAGGCGAGGATGATTTTCGTGTTGTGATTGCGGTGGAAATTGTATTTTAAAAATGCGCTGCCGAGGCTGCCGACACCGATCAAGGCGACATTCGTCGCTTCGTCCTGGTCTAGCGTCTTGCGGAAAAAAGCCAAAAGCTCCTGCACATCATAGCCATAGCCTTTTTTGCCAAGTGCGCCAAGATGGGAAAAATCGCGGCGGATGGTCGCCGAATCAATTTTCATCGCTTCGCTCAACTCCTGCGAAGAAATGCGCTTTTGTCCAGCATTGGCAAAATTCTGGAGAAACCGGTAATACAAGGGCAGCCGCTTCGTTGTCGCTTGCGGGATTTTATGGGATTCGTCAAGCATGGGATCGCTTCCTTCTGAACTGTTGTCAAATCGTATCAATCTTACATGACAGGCCTTGATATGTAAAGGCTTGCGTAATTGCGAAGCGCCCGTCCATCAGCTACACTTAAGAAGAATAGAGGTGACCCTAAATGATCGTATTGCAAGTCAATCAAATCCATAAATCATTCGGTGCCGAGGAAATCATCTCAGGCGCCAAACTTGAAGTCCAGCACCGTGACCGGGTCGCACTCGTCGGCCGAAACGGTGCCGGAAAATCCACATTATTGAAAATCATCGCCGGTGAAATGTCTTACGACAGCGGCGATTTGATTATGCCGAAAGATTTGACGATCGGCTATTTGGAACAACAAACCGACTTGAATTCAGACGCCACTGTATGGCAGGAAATGATGAAGATCTTCGCCCATTTCCGGGACCAGGAAGCGAAGCTGCGCCAACTTGAAGCGGCGATGGCCGATCCAGATATCTACAACGATGCAGAACGCAACGCCAAGGTCATGCAAGAATATGACCTCCTCCAGACTCATTTCAAAGATGCCGGCGGGTATCAGTTCGAAGCCGATACGCGCGCGGTCTTGCACGGTATGAAGTTCTACGCTGAAGACTATGAAAAGAAAATCACTTCCCTGTCAGGCGGCCAGAAAACCCGCCTCATGCTTGCGAAGCTTCTTCTTGCCAAACCTCAGCTGTTGATTCTCGATGAGCCGACCAACCACTTGGACATCGAAACCTTGAGCTGGCTCGAAAATTATTTGAAGAATTACCCGGGCGCTTTGCTCATCGTCTCGCATGACCGTTATTTTCTCGACCAAGTCGTCACGCTCGTTTACGAAGTGTCACGCAAGAAGGTCCGTAAATACACCGGCAACTACAGCCGTTATTTGAGCGAAAAAGCGAAACAATACGAACTCGACCGCAAACATTACGAGAAAGAGCAAAGCGAGAAAGCCAAGCTGGAAGACTATGTCGCCCGCAACCTGGTCCGTGCTTCGACGACGAAAATGGCGCAAAGCAGACGCCGTGTCCTCGAGAAAACCGACTGGATGGAAGCTCCGGAAGGCGACGAAAAATCAGCACGCTTCGGCTTCGACATCCAAAAACAAAGCGGCAACGATGTCTTGAACGTCCAAGCCTTGTCTGTCGGCTATGGCGACCAGCCGGTGTCGAACAACATCTCGCTGAAACTTTACCGCACCGACAGCCTCGCACTTGTCGGCCCGAACGGTGTCGGCAAATCGACGCTGCTCAAGACCATCATGAAAGAATTACCTGCACTTGCAGGTGACATCCATTACGGCACCGGCATCCAATTCGGCTATTACGACCAGGAACAAGCGAACTTAAAAGGCAACAAGCTCGTCCTCAACGAATTATGGGACGACTACCCGCATGTAAATGAAAAAGACATCCGGGGCATCCTCGGACGTTTCTTATTCACTGGAGACGATGTCCTGAAGCCGGTATCGACTTTATCGGGCGGCGAAAAAGCGCGTGTGGCACTTGCTAAGCTCATGATGCAAAAAGCCAATGTCCTGCTGCTTGATGAGCCGACCAACCATTTGGACCTCGACAGCAAAGAAGTGTTGGAAAACGCCTTGATCGACTATCCAGGCACATTATTATTCGTTTCCCACGACCGCTATTTCATGAATCGAATCGCCACAAAAGTGGTAGAACTGTCCCGAGACGGCACAACCGAGTATTTGGGCGATTACGATTACTTTGTAGAGAAAAAACTCGAAACTGAAGAACTCGCGGCACTTGATGCACTCGAAGCAAAAGCGAAACAGCCGGAAATCCAAACGTCTGCCTCCACTTCACAAATCGACAAAGAAGCCAAAAAGCTCGAACGCCAGTTAGTAAGGAAAAACACCGAAATCGAACAGGCGATGGAATCACTCGATGAAGAAATCGCAGCGATTGAAGAGCAATTATGCGAACCGGATATTTTCCAGGACCATGAACGCGTCATGCCGTTGCAATCACGTCTCGAAGAGCTGAAGCACTCACATGAAGAAACCATGGCCGAATGGCTCGAACTGCAAGAACAACTTGAAGAAATAAATTCCTGACCGCATACTGGGTATGCGGTTTTTCTTTTCCCTACATATAGGTCAATACCATTTACCAAAATAAATATTTCCACAGATTTGTACACAATAGAAGAGTTGTAAAATCAACTATCAACAGAGTTACAAACATTATCCACAGGACCCTTTTCTTTTATCCACATAGTTTTCCACCTTCAACTCCACAATATATAGGAAATCCACTATTTATCGATAGGTTGTTAACAGCTTATTCACAAATTGTGCATAAGTACAAATGTTCTCTATTGACAGAAAATACATTTCTATGTCCTTGTAAGATTTGGATATTATTCATAAAAAAAGAAGCATTACCGCAATTCTCACTAAATTGCGGTAATGCTTTCAGTTAAATCCATGAACTCAAGGGCATGCCCGGGCGCCCATTCATAGCCATATCTCCTGTTAATCCTTTTTCGTACATAACCGTTCCAGCCGCTGCAATCATAGCTGCATTATCTGTACAAAGCGGCAGCGGCGGAATAAAGAAGGGGATATTCTCTTTTTCAAAAGTCTCAGTCAGCGATTGGCGTAAGCCTTTATTGGCTGCTACACCACCGGCTGCAATCACTTGTTGAACGCCAAATTCCCTTGCTGCACGCAAAGTTTTGGACGTTACAACTTCCACGACGCTGTTTTGGAATCCTGCGGCAACAGCTTCCGGTACAGGCGTTTCCCCGCGCTGCTTCATATTGTGCATATAATTCAACACAGATGATTTCAATCCGCTGAAGCTGAAGTCATAGGATCCTTCTTCCAGCCAAACCCGCGGAAACTCGACCGCTTCCACACTTTGATGCGCCAATCGGTCGATATGCGGCCCGCCAGGATATGGCAAGTTCAATGTCCGCGCCACTTTGTCGTAGGCTTCTCCTGCAGCATCATCCCTAGTTTCTCCGATGACTGTAAAATCACCATGTTCTTTCATGAGGATCAACTCAGTATGCCCTCCGGAAATGACCAACGACAAAAGCGGGAATTCCATTTCCTGCTCTAATCGATTCGCATATATATGGCCTGCGATATGATGAACACCAACTAGCGGCAAGCTATGCGCAAACGCAAACGCTTTTGCTGCATTAACACCAACTAGCAAGGCTCCGACTAAGCCCGGTCCTTCTGTAACCGCCACTGCAGACAACTCGGATGGTGTTAACTCCGCCTGCTGCAAGGCTTCTTCAATTACAATCGTGATTTGCTCGACATGATGTCTCGATGCAATTTCCGGCACAACGCCACCGAAGCGCTTATGGCTCTCAATTTGCGATGCCACCACATTGGAGATGATTTCTGTCCCGTTTTTTACGACTGAAGCCGCTGTTTCGTCGCAACTCGTTTCTATTCCCAATACATAAATGTCTTTATTCATCGAAATTCACCCACATAACTATGGCATCTTCCTGATTATCCGTATAATAACCTTTTCGGATGCCACCATTTTTGAATCCTAGTTTCTTATATAAATTAAGCGCAGCTATATTGCTGACACGTGCTTCCAATGTCATCAATTTCGCCCCTTGCGCTTTTGCAGTTTCTATTGCCTCTTTCATTAATGCTTCCCCAAACTTCTTGCCCCGTTCTTTGGGGGAGATGGCGATATTCGTAATATGTGCTTCGTCCATGACAAGCCACATGCCACAGTAACCAACGACTCCTTCTTGCGTTTCAGCCAACACATAATAAGCAAATTCGTTTTTCAGCATCTCTTGCTCAAATGCCTCTTTTGTCCAGGCTAGCGTAAACGATTGCTTTTCAATCTCGTACACTTCATTTACATCATGAATAGTCATTTTCCGAAATTTCACTGATTCGCTCATTGGCCTTTTCCTTCATCCGTTTTTGCAAGATTCGCTTCCGCTTCTGTAATCCGGCGATATTCAGGAACCGTGTGGTGTACTTCTTTCGCTTCTTCAGCCGCTGCCAATGCAATCAAATTCGATGCTCTTGGCAGTCTATTTTGGTACGGTGCAAAATAGGCCAAGTCCCCAAGCATTTCCTCAATTATTGAACGATGAATTTCAAGGTCAGTCCCTGTAAACAAAACAGATTGTCCATGTGCACGGACTTGTTCCAAAAACGTCTTGAAGTCACTATGGCGATCTGAAAGGACCGTTGACAGCTGACGCCCATCATAAAGTGCAGTAAAAGCGGTACCGCGTCTTGCATCCATCACAGGGCAAATCAGACCATTAAATCCCTGCCCGTTCGCTGCGAGAACCTTCAAACTTGATACAGTAGTCAACGGAATTTTCAACGACCACGCGAGAGTTTTCGCGATCGTCAGGCCAATTCGAACTCCTGTATAGGATCCAGGTCCTTCTGCAACAACAATTTGCGTTAAATCACCCGGAGCAATTTTCGCTTTTTTCATCAAATCCTCTACTGCAGGCATAGCAGTTAAGGAATGATTGATCTTTAAATTTTGAGTTTCTTCTATTAATACTGTATCGTCTTTCACCAAAGCGATAGCTAGCGGCGAATTCGACGTATCGATTCCTAAAATCATTGCATTAGCTCCCTGCATAAGTTTTCGTAACGGACACCATGCGGCTGAAACTCCACTTCACGCCCTTCTTCAGACAAGCGGCGAATGACAATGTCCAAGCGTTCCTCCGGCAAATAATCCTCGATGAACTGAGCCCATTCAATTACTGACACAGCTTCTTCTGCAAACAATTCATCAAAACCAATATCTTCATCACTATTTTCCAAGCGGTATACATCAAAATGATTCAGATTTAATCGGCCTTCATATTGCTTAAGGATAGTGAAAGTCGGGCTATTGACCGTTCGTTCGATGCCGAGCCCTTTGGCCAATCCCTTAGTAAAAGTCGTCTTTCCTGCCCCTAGGTCACCTTCCAGTGTTAGAAGATCTTGAGGCTGTAAAAGCAAAGCCAATCGAATGGCAAGTTTCTCTGTCTGTTCCGGCGATTGCACTGTAATTGTAAAGCTCATGTCTCTTCACCTCGTTTGAGTCTTTTCATAGTTTAGCGGAGATAGCCGTCCAAATCAAAATATATTGTTTCCATAGAAAAAGAGCACAGCGGGTTCGCTGTGCTCACTTTTTGGAATGACGGTCCCGACCGGGATCGAACCGGCGATCTCCTGCGTGACAGGCAGGCATGTTAACCGCTACACCACGGGACCAAAATTATAGACCAGCGACGTCCTACTCTCACAGGGGGAAACCCCCAACTACCATCGGCGCAAAAGAGCTTAACTTCCGTGTTCGGGATGGGAACGGGTGTGGCCTCTTTGCCATCATCACTGGACTTTTGAGCTTGTTCGCTCAAAACTGGATAAATCGACATTGTGGGAAACAGTTTTCAGTTTGTTGGTTAAGTCCTCGATCGATTAGTATTCGTCAGCTGCACGTGTCGCCACGCTTCCACCCCGAACCTATCTACCTCATCGTCTTTG
>NZ_RCCP01000002.1 GCF_003664125.1 Planococcus citreus | reverse complement strand
GCCTTGAAAGGCCCACTTCATGGCGGCGCCAACGAGCAAGTCATGAAGATGCTCACAGAAATCGGGTCGGTCGACAACGTCGAGCCGGTCATCAAGGAAAAACTGGCGAACAAAGAGAAAATCATGGGCTTCGGCCACCGCGTCTATCAACAAGGCGACCCACGCGCGAAGCACTTGCGTGAAATGTCGAAAAAGCTCACCGAGCTTCGCGGCGAATCGAAATGGTACGACATGTCCGTCAAGATCGAAGAATTGGTGACGAACGCAAAACCGCTTCCGCCAAACGTCGATTTCTATTCGGCTTCGGTCTACCACTCGTTGAACATCGAGCATGATTTGTTCACGCCGATCTTCGCGGTCTCCCGTGCGTCGGGCTGGCTCGCGCACATCTTGGAGCAATACTCGAACAACCGCCTGATCCGCCCGCGTGCAGAATACATCGGGCCTGGCATGCAGACTTACGTGCCGGTTGAAGAACGTTAAATCAGGCAATACAATAAAATTTGATGGGGCTGACACAATGTGCAGCCCTATGACTTTGAAATCAGGAGGAACTTACACATGACGAACGGTGAAAAAATCTCAGTAGAAAATGGCGTCTTGAACGTCCCTAACAATGCAGTCATCCCATTCATTATCGGTGACGGAACTGGACCGGATATCTGGAACGCAGCTTCACGCGTATTGGAAGAATCGGTAAACAAAGCTTATAACGGTGAAAAATCAATCGTCTGGAAAGAAGTTTTGGCTGGCCAAAAAGCTTTCGACGAAACAGGCGAATGGCTTCCACAAGAAACGCTTGACGTTATCCGCGAATACTTGATCGCGATCAAAGGGCCACTTACTACGCCAATCGGCGGCGGTATCCGTTCATTGAACGTGGCACTTCGCCAAGAGCTTGACCTTTACACTTGCTTGCGCCCTGTGCGTTATTTCGAAGGCGTACCTTCACCGGTTAAACGCCCTGAAGATACTGACATGGTCATCTTCCGTGAAAACACTGAAGATATCTACGCTGGTATCGAATACGCTAACGGCAGCGACGAAGTGAAAAAATTGATCTCATTCCTTACTGACGAAATGGGCGTCAAAAACATCCGCTTCCCTGAATCATCAGGTATCGGCATCAAACCGATTTCTGAAGAAGGAACAAAACGTTTGGTACGTGCTGCAATCAACTACGCGTTGACTGAAGGCCGCGATTCCGTAACGCTTGTACACAAAGGGAACATCATGAAGTTCACTGAAGGAGCTTTCAAAAACTGGGGCTATGAAGTGGCTGAGCAAGAGTTCGGCGACAAAGTCTTCACGTGGAACGAATACGATGCAATCAAAGACGAAAAAGGAACAGATGCTGCGAACAAAGCGCAAGAAGATGCTTTGGCTTCAGGCAAAATCCTTGTTAAAGATTCCATCGCTGATATCTTCCTACAGCAGATCCTTACACGCCCAAGCGAGTTCGACGTTGTTGCAACAATGAACTTGAACGGCGACTACATCTCTGATGCACTTGCTGCACAAGTCGGCGGCATCGGAATCGCGCCAGGCGCGAACATTAACTACGACACAGGACACGCTATCTTCGAAGCAACTCACGGTACTGCTCCGAAATACGCTGGCCTTGATAAAGTAAACCCGTCTTCTGTTATCCTTTCAGGCGTCTTGATGCTTGAGCACCTTGGATGGACTGAAGCTGCGAAATTGATTTCTGACTCTATGGAAAAAACCATTGCGTCTAAAGTCGTCACTTATGACTTCGCCCGTCTAATGGACGGCGCCACAGAAGTGAAAACATCTGCATTCGCTGATGAACTAATTAAAAACATGTAAAATGAAAGAGGAGGCTTCTGCCTCCTCTTTGTTGTATCATTCGACGGAAAGGGGAGTTTTACATGACATTCAAACGTAAAAAGATTTCAGTGATCGGATCTGGTTTCACTGGTGCCACGACAGCGTTCCTTCTGGCGCAGAAAGAGTTGGGGGATGTCGTCATCGTCGATATTCCGGCAATGGAAGATCCGGCCAAAGGCAAAGCGCTGGACATGGCAGAAGCAGCGCCGGTTTTGAATTTTGATGCCCATATTACGGGTACCTCGGATTACGCGGAGACGAAAGATTCCGATCTTGTCATCATCACTGCCGGGGTAGCTAGAAAACCTGGTATGAGCCGGGACGATTTGGTGCAGACCAACCAGAAGGTCATGAAATCCGTCACAAAAGAAATCGTCAATCACTCACCAAATGCCACAATCCTTGTACTGACCAATCCAGTGGATGCGATGACGTACACTGTCTTTAAAGAATCCGGTTTTCCGAAAGAGCGAGTCATCGGCCAGTCCGGCGTGCTTGATTCCGCACGGTTCCGCAGCTTTGTGGCTGAAGAGCTCAATCTGTCGGTTAAAGACATTACAGGGTTTGTACTGGGCGGGCACGGAGATGATATGGTGCCGCTCGTCCGTTACTCTTCAGCTGGCGGCGTACCGCTCGAAACCCTCATTCCAAAAGACCGCCTCGATCAAATCGTCGAGCGGACACGTAAAGGCGGCGCGGAAATCGTCAACCTTCTCGGCAATGGCTCCGCTTATTATGCACCTGCTGCTTCTTTGGTGGAAATGGCTGAAGCGATCCTTCTGGACCAAAAACGCGTGTTGCCATCCATTGCCTATTTGCAGGGTGAATACGGCATGGACGGCATCTACCTAGGCGTGCCGGCAGTTCTCGGTGCTTCGGGAATCGAGAAAATCATTGAAATCGAATTGAATGAAGAAGAAAAACAAGCACTAGATAAGTCAGCTGCCTCCGTGAAGGCAGTCATGGATGTATTGGCTTAATATACGGGCCGGGCAGGATATCCTGCCCGGCTCTTTCTTTATATAGAATAAAGGCGCTTTCAAGTGCTCATTCCCGCTGCGACAAAGCGAGCGAGCTTGCACTTGTACTCTAGAAATTGATACTATAAGGATATGAACGACTCAAGGGGAGGGAACGCCTGTGTTGCTCGGGAAAAAACGCAAATTAGGCAGAAAGATTGAAGACATTACAGTCGGCGAGAAGTTGAAGTTGACGGAAAAGGTTGAAGATAAGGACTTGCTCTTATATCTAGGCTTGACGAACGATGGGAATCCTTTGTATATCCAACATGACTTTGCTTCAACGACCAGTTTTGAAAAGCCCGTCGTTCCGAATATCATGTTGACGGGAATCGTCACATCAGCCGTATCCAAGTATATGCCAGGACCAGGCTCATATATTTGCGAACAGCATCTAATTTTCAAAAAGCCGGTCTACCATTACGCGACTATTGACTTCCTTTTGGAAGTGACGGATGTGGATGTAAGAGGGAATTTGGCGACCATCCGTGTAGAGGGTACAGATGAAGAAGGCGCCATTTGCATTGAGGGAAAAGTCGTGGCACAGCCGCCGAAAACGTCGAACAAACTGACGACCCAGGCAATGGAGAATTTCTAAAGCGGTTTGGGATGGGGGTTCCAAATTGAGTGTGGAGGATGCAAAATGCCGAAGAAACTTTTAATCATTGAAGACGAACATTCGATTGCAACGCTATTGTCGTATAATTTGGTGCAAGCAGGGTATGAAACGATCATTGCGAATGACGGAAAACAAGGGTACGATCTTGCCTTGAGCGAAAAGCCGGATTTGATCGTGCTCGACTTGATGTTGCCCTCAATGGATGGCGTAGAAGTGTGCAAATCATTGCGCCAGCAGAAAGTGAACACCCCGATCATCATGCTGACAGCAAAAGGCGATGAATTCGATAAAGTGCTGGGCCTGGAGTTGGGGGCGGATGATTATATGACGAAACCGTTCAGCCCACGTGAAGTGGTTGCCCGCATCAAAGCGGTATTGCGCCGCGCAGAGACAAGCCCTGTCATCCAACAGGACGGATCTGTCCCGTATGTGTTCGGCAAATTGCAAATCTTTCCGGATCGGTTTGAAGTATTTTTGGATGACAAGCAATTGGAATTCACCCCGAAAGAGTTCGAATTGCTTGTCTACCTGGCGGAAAACAAGAATAGGGTGCTGACACGCGATCAATTATTGAGCGCCGTGTGGAAATACGATTTTGCCGGCGATACACGGATTGTCGATGTACATGTCAGTCATTTGCGTGAGAAGATCGAAGCCAATACGCGCAAGCCGACTTTTATCAAGACCATCCGGGGCTTGGGCTATAAATTCGAGGAGCCGAAAAGTTCATGACTTTCCGGCGCCGCTTGCTGATCTCCTTATTGCTATGGATCGGTACGCTGCTCGTCGGGCTCTATTTGATTGTGCTCCAATTTCTTCCTTTGTATGAGGAAGCGGCAAATCAATCCGCCGTGTGGCTGGCGCTTGGGCTAATTTTCCTCATCGGGCTCGGGGCGTCTGCAGTCATCGGAAACCGCATTATCCGACTGCAAGTGGAGCCGGTGGAAAATGCCACGGCGACCGCAGTGGAGCTCGTGAAAGGGAATTACCGTGCACGCGCTTATGAATCCGACGCCCAGGGCAGCTTGGAGCTGAACAAGACGATCAATGTGCTTGCACGCAATTTGCAGGAAGTCGCCACAGTCCGCTTGATGGAGCAAGAGAGGCTAAAAACCCTGATCGAGAATATGGGCAGTGCACTGGTCATGATTGACCGGCAAGGGACAATTTCCTTGGTCAACCGGGCTTTTCTCGAAGAAACCGGTTTGAGCAGTGAAGCGGTTCTTGGCAGTTTGTATCGTGAAATCAATATTGCGCCTGAGTTGAAATCGTTTATCGAAACCGTGTTCATGACTGAGACCCGTGCGCGCGACCAAATCGAGTTTGCTGAAGGACTCAAAATGAAGAACCTGGACGTCTACGGGGCACCGGTCATTGGTGAACACGAACGCTGGCTCGGTGTGGTGATCGTTTTCCACGATATTACCGAGTTGAAAAAATTGGAGCAAGTGCGCAAAGATTTCGTGGCGAATGTTTCCCATGAACTGCGCACGCCCGTCACCTCGATCAAAGGTTTTTCCGAGACCTTATTGGATGGGGCTTATCAGGATACCGATACGTTATTGTCATTTTTGGAAATTATCCAGACGGAAAGCAACCGCTTGGAAATGCTTATCAATGATTTACTCAATTTGTCGAATATGGAGCGTTCCGCTTTCCACATCGAGTTGGAGCCGACAGACATGAAAGCCGTCATTGAACGGGCTGTTGAGACGGTGCACCCGAAACTGGCTGAAAAGAATATTGGCCTTGAGCTGAATCTGGAACCGGTCATCGTAAATGGCGACGGGAACCGGCTTATCCAAGTGATCGTCAATTTATTGATCAATGCTGCCACTTATTCACAAGAAAACACCAGAGTGTCGCTGAAGCTTTATGCTGAAGGGGACCAGGCCATCGTGAAAGTGGAGGATCAAGGCATCGGCATCGAAGCATCCGAAATCGGCCGCTTGTTCGAACGTTTTTACCGGGTTGACCGGGCCCGAAGCCGAAATTCAGGTGGCACAGGACTTGGGCTTTCAATTGTTAAACACATCATTGAAGCGCATCATGGCAATGTCGAAGTGGAAAGCGAAGTCGGGGTAGGAACGACTTTTACCGTCTATTTGCCGCTTGCAGAAGAAATTTAGGAGGAACATATGGAAACCAAACACCCATTTTTGCCGATCATTGTCGGCACCGATATGAATGCTTATAATATGGCAATTTCATTTCATGAAGCTTACGGCATCAAGCCGATTTTGATCGGCAAGGAGCCGTTGTCCTTTACGGAGATGAGCTCTATCACTGAAACCATCGAATTTGATAAAAAATTATCTGAACCGGAACATTTCGCGGATATTTTAATCGGCATGGCCGACAAGTACAGGGCTCCCGGAAAAACTTTGCTGCTGGTCGGCACGAACGATTTATACGTGCGCTTGATCATCGAAAATGCCAAAGTGCTGCGCGAGCATTATGTTTTCAACTATCCGAATGAAGCATTAATGAACCAGTTGCAGATGAAAGCGAACTTCTACGAACTGTGCAAAGAGCACGGTATCGATACACCGACGACTTATTTTTACGACTGCAGCCAGGATGTGCCGTTCGACGATAGCGATATGATGTATCCGGTCGTCGTTAAGCCGAGCAATGGCATCGAATACAGCCGGAATAAATTCGAAGGCCAGGAAAAAGTCTATAAAGTGGACAGCCCGAAAGAGTTGTTCGAAGTCGTCCAGAAAATCAAGGCAAGCGGCTACCGTGATGAATTGATCATTCAGGATTTCATTCCAGGCGATGATACATATATGTGGGATTCCGTCATTTACGCCAATTCGAAAGGCCAGACGCAATTGGTGACGTTCGCGCAAGTGGTCTTGCAGGAGCACACCGTGACAGCCATCGGCAATTACACAGCCCTCATCACGCGCTTCGACAAGGAAATGATGCAAAAGCTCCAGCATTTCCTCGAAGCGGTCGGCTATACAGGTTTCGCCAATTTCGATTTGAAATACGATTCGCGCGACAAGAAGTTCAAAGTCTTCGAAGTGAATATCCGACAAGGGCGTTCCAGCTATTACGTGACGGCGCTAGGCCACAATATGGCAGAGTATTTGGTCGATGATTTAATCTACAAAACTGAAAAGCCGATTACGTATTTGAATGAAGATTTCCTGTTCACGGTGGTCCCGAAAGTGGTATTGCGCAACTTCGTCCAAAACCAGGCAGTCCAAAAAGACATCAAGCGCCTGATCAAGGAAAAGAAATGGGGCAATCCGCTGTTCTATAAAAAAGATACCCATATGAAACGCAAACTGTATCTTTTTGCGCGCCAAGTGAATTATTATAAAAAATACAAAAACAATCAATGGTAAGTTTACACAGGCTTAACACCAGCTTCACAATTGGGTGCTATTCTTTAATAGAACCCCCTTCAACCGCATGACTTGAAAAAGAGCCCCTCCCCGGGCTCTTTTTCTATTTTCTTGAAACTATTTCACAATCATTCCGTATACATAGTTATAAAGATAAAAGGGGGAAACACCATGACTACAAAACGAGTGCTGACGATTATCGGCTTATCGATTGCGGGCATACTTTTATTGGTCGCTGTCTTTACTTCCTGGTATACGGTTGATGAATCGGAACAGGCAGTCATTATTACATTTGGCGAAGCAGGTGAGCCAGTTACGGAGTCAGGGCTTCATTTCAAGATGCCTTGGCCGGTCCAAAAAGCGGAAGTGATGTCTAAAGAAACGTATAGCCTTCAATTTGGCTATGACCAAAACGAGGATGGCGAAGTTACTTCCTACGACAAAGAAACCAAAATGATCACAGGAGACGAGAACATCGTTTTGACCGATCTTGTCGTCCAGTGGAAAATTACCGACCCGAAAAAATTTCTCTTCAATGCGGAAGACCCGCGAGAGATGCTGCACGATGCCACTTCAGCATCCATCCGTTCGATCATCGGAAGCTCCTTGATCGATGACGCCTTGACTTCCGGGAAAGCGGAAATCGAAGCGGAGACACGCGACTTGCTATCATCACTAATCGAAGAATACGATATCGGCATTTCCGTCTTGGCGGTCAAGCTTCAGGATGTGGAGCTGCCGAACGAAGAAGTTCGCGCAGCGTTCACGAACGTGACGGATGCCCGTGAGACGATGAACACGAAAATCAACGAGGCGAATAAATACGAAAACCAGAAACGCAACGAAGCTCTAGGCGAGAAATCCGCCATTAATTCACGGGCGGAAGCTCAGAAAGTCGAACGAGTTGAGCAAGCGACAGGGGATGTAGCGGTATTCGATAAACTGTATGCTGAATACGAAGGCAATCCCGAAGTGACGAGGCAGCGTTTGATCATGGAAACCTTGGAGTCGGTGCTACCGGATGCCAAATTGTATATCATGAATGACGATGAAGGAACAATGAAATATTTGCCGCTCGGTGAAATGCAGACTGTGGTACCGCCGGCAGCGGAAGAAGAAACTGATGAAGGGGGCGGCAACTGATGGATCCAAAACAGCCATTCGGCAACTCCAATACAACGGACATCTTCGGCAATAAAAATCGGGCCAAAAAACCGAGAGAACCGAGAGAGCCGATCAATTACCGGAAATACTGGAAACCGATTCTCATCTCGACCATCGTCTTTTTCGCGCTGTTGATCGTCTTGACCAACACCTATATCGTAAAAGAAAACGAATATCGCGTTGTCCGGCAGTTCGGGGAAGTTGTTAAAGTCCAGGAAGACCCGGGCATCAAGATGAAAATCCCGTTCATCCAAAGCATCACGACGATTCCGAAATACCAGATGACTTATGATGTGTCGGAAGCGGAAATCAATACAAAAGACAAAAAACGCATCTTGATCGATAATTACGCAGTATGGCGAGTGACTGACCCACTGAGCATGATTTCGAATGCCGGTACGATCATCAATGCTGAATCGCGCATGGAAGAGTTCATTTATTCTGTCGTGCGTACCGAGCTAGGCCAGTTAAATTATGATGAAATCATCAACGATGAAAATTCATCGCGCGGCAGCTTGAATGATACGGTGACAGAGCGAGTCAATGAATTGCTCAACACCGACCAGTACGGCATCGAAGTTGTCGATGTCCGCATGAAACGCACCGACTTGCCGGCAGAAAACGAACAAGCCGTCTTTACGCGGATGATCTCGGAGCGGGATTCAACTGCACAGGATTATTTGTCGCAAGGCGATGCACGCAAGCGTGAAATCGAAGCGCAAGCCGACCGCGAAGCACAGGAAGTCATTGCGACCGCTAAAAAAGAAGCGGCCTTGATCCAAGCTGACGGGGAAGCGGAAGCCGCCCAGATCTACAACGAATCGTTCTCGAAAGACCCTGAATTTTATGAGTTATACCGTTCACTCGAATCGTATTCGAAAACGGTCGGTGAAGATACGGTCATCATCATGCCGTCGGATTCACCTTATGCAAGACTGTTATCCGGAAATCTTGAATAGTGACTGGAGCCGTCATTTCTCTTCTATTTGCCTGCGTGGTAAAATAAAGGGAATGACGGCTTTTTTTATGGAAAGGGGTAATTTTGTGTCAAAGAAAATCTTATTGCTTGATGGCAACAGCCTGGCATACCGCGCATTTTTCGCGCTGCCATTATTGACGAACGACAACGGAGTGCACACGAATGCAGTCTACGGCTTCACGACGATGCTGCAAAAGCTATTGGAGGAAGAAAAGCCGACGCATATGATGGTGGCATTCGACGCCGGGAAAACCACTTTCCGCAACGAAGCCTATAAAGAATACAAAGGCGGCCGGCAAAAGACTCCGCCGGAACTGTCCGAACAGTTCCCGTATTTGCGTAAGCTGCTTTCAGCATACAAGATCAAACAATACGAACTCGATAATTACGAAGCGGATGATATCATCGGCACGTTGAGCCTTCAAGCCGAACAGGCGGGCGACCAGGTCGTCGTCGTTTCGGGAGACAAGGATTTGACGCAGCTCGCCTCAAACTCGACGGTCGTCTATATCACCCGCAAAGGCATCACCGATATCGAGAAATACACAGTGGACCATATCCAAGAAAAATACGGCCTGACGCCGCTGCAGATTATCGATATGAAAGGCTTAATGGGCGATTCCTCCGATAACATTCCGGGCGTTCCAGGCGTCGGGGAAAAGACGGCCTTGAAGCTGCTCGCCAAACACGGGTCGGTTGAAGGTGTCTATGAAGCGATAGAGGAACAAAAAGGCAAAATGAAAGAAAAGCTCGTGGAAAATGAAGAGCTTGCCTATTTGTCCAAAAAACTAGCGACAATCGAACGCCAAGCGCCCGTAGAAGTGTCGATCGATGAACTTGATTATGCAGGGCCTGACCAGGATGAATTGGTGCGCATCTGGAACGAGCTCGCATTTAAATCATTGCTGGAGAAGCTGGATTATACGGCTGAGGAAACTGAAAAGGAAGACTTGAATTTTGAAGTGCTCGAAACGGTCGATGCGAGCCTGTTAGAGGACGGCATGTCGGTGCATCTGGAATTATACGACGAGCATTACCATAGCTGTGATTTGCTTGGTGTTTCATTGGCGTCCGAAAAAGCGACATATGTCATCCCGATGGAAGTAGTGGTGGAGTCGGATGCGCTGAAAGCTTGGCTCGAAGATGCATCCGTTAAGAAGTATATGTCCGATTCCAAAGCGGCGACAGCAGCATTCCTAAGAAAAGGCATCAAAATCGACGGTGTCGACTTTGATCTAATGCTCGGGGCCTATATTGTCAATCCATCGCTGAAGTATACGGATTTAGCCGATATCGTCCGTGAATACGGGTATTCGGATGTGTCGACCAACGAACAGGTCTACGGCAAGGGAGCAAAGAAAAAAGTTCCGGAAGCTGACGATTTAAATGAGCATATGGCAAGAAAAGCGAGAGCCATTTTCAACGTACGCCCAGTAGTGGTCAAAAAGCTTGAGGAGAATGAGCAATTCGATTTATACGATAAATTGGAGCTGCCGCTTGCAAAAGTGCTCGGCCAAATGGAATCGCTCGGCGTCAAAGTGGACCGCGAGCAATTGGCAGATATGGGCGTGGAGTTGAAGCGCAAGCTCGGCATGATCGAACAGGAAATCTATTCGCTTGCCGGACAGGAATTCAATATCAATTCGCCGAAGCAACTTGGGGTTATATTATTCGAACAGCTCGGTTTGCCAGCTATCAAGAAAACCAAAACCGGCTACTCGACGGCTGCGGATGTATTGGAGAAATTGGAAGGCAAACACGAAATCATCCACCATATCTTGATGTACCGCCAGCTCGGTAAATTGCTGTCGACGTATATTGAAGGATTATTGAAAGAGATTCACGAGGACGGCAAGGTCCATACGCGTTTCCAACAAGCCTTGACGACAACGGGCAGGCTCAGTTCCACGAACCCGAACTTGCAGAACATCCCGGTACGCTTGGAAGAAGGGCGCAAAATCCGCAAAGCGTTCGTCCCGTCACAACCTGGCTGGATCATGGTCGCAGCGGATTATTCACAGATCGAATTGCGCGTACTTGCCCATATGTCGAAAGACGAAAGCTTGATCGAAGCGTTCCAATCGGATCTGGATATCCACACGAAAACAGCCAGTGACGTGTTCAATGTATCGCTCGAAGAAGTGACTTCAGATATGCGCCGTGCGGCCAAAGCGGTCAATTTCGGCATCGTTTACGGCATCAGTGACTACGGCTTGTCGCAAAACTTGAACATTACCCGCAAAGAAGCAGCTGACTTTATCGAGCGGTATTTGGCAAGTTTCCCTGGAGTGCAGGGCTATATGACCTCAATTGTCGAACAGGCGAAAAAAGATGGCTTTGTCACAACCTTAATGAACCGCCGCCGCTATTTGCCGGACATTAACAGCTCGAATTTCAATTTGCGCAGTTTTGCGGAACGTACCGCGATGAATACGCCAATTCAGGGAAGCGCGGCCGATGTCATCAAGCAGGCGATGATCGAAATGGATATCGCGCTTGAACGCGAAGGGTTGCAGTCGAAGATGATCTTGCAAGTGCATGATGAATTGATCTTTGAAGCGCCTGCCGAAGAACTCGAAAAACTCATGGAACTGGTTCCGGAAGTGATGGAGTCCGCCGTGAAACTTAATGTGCCACTGAAAGTAGATATCGCGTCAGGTGATACTTGGTACGATACAAAATAAGGAGGAATGTGTGATGCCGGAACTTCCGGAAGTAGAAGGGGTGGTCCGGCAAATCCGCCCCGTGTCGATCGGCAAACGCATCGTCTCGGTCGATGTGTCCGATACGATCCGAAAATCAAAACAATCGGGTAAAGAAGCGATCTTGAAGCGCATCGAAGCGGATGACTTTCAAGAGCGCCTGACTGGTGCCCAAATTCTCGCTGTCGAACGGCGCAGCAAATATATTTACATGACCATGAAAAGCGAGCAGGAATTCTTGCTCGTCAACCATCTGGGCATGTCGGGTGCATGGTTTTTCGTCGATAGCCTGCTGGCGATCCCGGAAGACAAGTTCAGGCGCCACGTCCATGTTGTGCTGACGCTCGATGACGGCAACTTGTTGGCGTTCTCGGATATCCGCCGTTTTGGGGAAATGCGGGTATTGGAGACAGAAGGGGATTTTCCGCCGCTTCTGTTAATGGCGCCGGAACCTTTCGCTGACGAAGCCCTGGAATGGTTTTTGCAGCAATCGGAAAGCCCGAAATTCCGCAACAAACCGATCAAGGAAGTCATCATGGACGGCACGGTCATCTCTGGATGCGGCAATATATACGCCACAGAAGCGCTGTTCCGCATGAAAATCCACCCAAAACGCGCCGCAAGCCGTATCAGCCGCAAACGCAAAATTGAATTGTTCCAGACCATTGCCGCCATTTTGCTCGAGAGCATCGAAGCAGGGGGCAGCACGATTTCCGATTACCGCAATATCAACGGGGAATCAGGCAGCATGCAGAATCGTTTTGGCATGTATGGCAAGAAGACGTGCACGGTTTGTGGAACGGAAACTAAAACAGTGAAAATCGCGAGCCGGGCGTCTGTTTACTGCCCGTCTTGCCAGAAATGAGGAAACTACATGATCATCGGATTGACCGGCAGCATCGCGAGCGGCAAAAGTACCGTCTCGCAAATGCTCAAGGAATTGGGATATCCGGTCGTTGACGCAGATCTGGTTGCCAGACAAGTTGTCGAGCCCGGAACGGACACATTGAACAGCATCGAGCAAGCTTTCGGCGCGGAAGTGATACGCGCTGATGGGTCGATGGACCGCGAGAAAGTTGGGGCAATCATCTTCAACGACCCGGCGAGCAGAAAAAAATTGAATGATATCATCCACCCGGCAATACGCCGGGAAATGCTTAGGCAGCGCCAAGCATTTTTGGATGAAGGATATGAAACCGTTATCATGGATATTCCGCTGTTATTCGAAAGCAAACTCCAACACATGGTCGACAAGATCCTGGTCGTCAGCGTGTCGGAGCAGGAACAATTAAAACGGCTCATGGAGCGCAACGGATTGGCCGAACAGGAAGCCAAAGCGCGTATTGCGTCACAGTTGCCGATCAGCGTCAAAGAACAAGGAGCCGACGAAGTGCTCGATAACAACGGTTCTCTTGATCACACCAAGGGCCAATTAATGCGCATATTAGCCAACTGGCAGACACGCCCGTAAAAAAGTATGCGCTTTCTTTCGTTTTCAGGTTCTCTAAACTGAATAATGTGTTATACTATATATCGAATTGAAAATATGAGTATGACTTATTTAATTGGGGGACAAATACATGACAGTTTCGATTGCAATTAACGGGTTTGGCCGCATCGGCCGTATGGTTTTCAGACAAGCAGTTTTGATGGATGACGTGACGATTTCGGCGGTCAACGCCGGTTATCCGGCAGAAACACTTGCTCACTTGATTAAGTATGACACAAATCACGGTACCTTCTCCGGTGAAGTGAAAGCGGAAGAAAATGCGTTGGTTGTAAACGGAAAGCGTATTCAATTGGTTAACGAGCGCGACCCATTGGAACTCCCGTGGGGGGAAATGGGCGTCGATATCGTCATCGAAGCGACAGGCAAGTTTAACTCGCGCGATAAAGCTGCTCTTCATTTGGAGGCAGGAGCAAAGAAAGTCATCTTGACTGCTCCTGGCAAAAACGAAGACATCACGATTGTGATGGGCGTCAATGATGATAAATTGGATGTCGAAAAACACCACATCATCTCAAATGCCAGCTGCACGACGAATTGCTTGGCGCCTGTCGCTAAAGTGCTGAATGATGCATTCGGCATCGAAAACGGATTGATGACGACTGTCCATGCGTACACTAATGACCAAAAGAATTTGGACAACCCGCATAAGGATCTTCGCCGCGCACGCGCTTGTGGACAGTCAATTATCCCGACTTCGACAGGGGCTGCAAAAGCTTTGTCCTTGGTTCTACCTGAACTGGAAGGGAAAGTGCACGGTTTGGCACTTCGCGTCCCGACGCCGAATGTGTCACTTGTCGATCTTGTCGTCGATGTCCAACAGGATGTGACGGTAGAAGACGTCAACCGTGCATTCACGGAAGCGTCGGAAGGGGCACTAGCGGGCATCCTCGATTTGACAATGGAGCCGCTTGTGTCGATCGATTTCAATACGAACCCGAGCTCTGCAATCGTTGACGGTTTGACTACCATTGTCATGGACGACCGCAAAGTGAAAGTGCTCGCTTGGTACGATAACGAATGGGGCTACTCGGCCCGTGTTGTCGACTTGATGAAAAAGGTAGCCAATTCTATGGCTGTCGCTTCAAAATAATGCAAAAAGATTCCGCTTTTCTTCTTATTGAAAAGCGGAATCTTTTTTGTCGTTATATTAAAAAAAATGCCCACTGGAGCATTTATTTATTGCATTTCGAAAACATTCATCATATACTATGAATCGTAGCCAAAAACGGCTGCCACTTCTCAATTCTATTTATTATGTAGAGCAAGGAATTAGGAGCGTATATTATTATTCTTATGACTGCTTAAAGGGTTAGGACCTCTCTGGACTAACTTTCCCCCGTGGTAGTCAACTTTGAATATTTTGCGCAAAACCAAAATGTTATCAAAGGGGGAAACGAACCATGGAAACTATGGGACGTCACGTAATCGCAGAACTTTGGCAGTGTGATTTTGACAAATTAAACGATATGGACTATATCGAAAAGACTTTTGTTGATGCAGCACTCAAATCAGGTGCGGAAATCCGCGAAGTCGCTTTTCATAAATTTGCACCACAGGGTGTCAGCGGCGTAGTCATCATTTCGGAATCACACCTGACTATCCACAGCTTCCCGGAACATGGGTACGCGAGTGTCGATGTGTACACTTGTGGAGATCTTGATCCAACAATTGCAGCTGATTACATCGCGCAAGCTTTGGATTCAAAGCAGAGCGAAGTAACTGAAGTGCCACGCGGCATGGGACCAGTCGGCGCCGGAGCGACAAAAGTGTCACTGACGGTGTAATTGACCGCTAATAACGCAAAACACAAGCAGAGGAGAAAATCCTCTGCTTTTTCTAATGTTTGGGGAATTTTTTTGTTATACTGTTACTACCAGATAGAGAATTTTCGGGGAGATGTCTACCATGAAATGTCCAGCTTGCCAGCATAACGGCACCCGCGTAGTAGATTCGCGGCCAATAGATGAAATGAAATCAATCCGCAGGCGTCGTGAATGTGAAGCATGCGGCTATCGCTTCACCACCTTCGAGAAAGTGGAAGAGATGCCGCTGATCGTCGTGAAAAAAGATGGCTCCCGTGAAGAATTCAGCCGCGAGAAAGTGTTGCGCGGCTTGATCCGCGCGTGTGAAAAACGCCCAGTCTCGCTCGACATGCTTGAAGGGGTCGTTTTCGATATCGAAAAAGAACTTCGCCGGAGCGGCAATCCTGAAGTGAAATCGGAAGAAGTCGGAGAACTGGTCATGAACCGTTTGGCGGATATCGATGAAGTGGCCTATGTCCGCTTCGCTTCCGTCTATCGCCAGTTCAAAGACATTACGGTCTTCATCGATGAACTCAAGGATCTGCTTGATCGCAATCCCGGTGACAAGGACAGCAAATAAGGCGGTGACCACATGACGATGTACAAAGAACTTCAGCCCGCCGACTTGTACCGGATCCGCATGCCGTATCCATTTTCCAATTACGACCGCCAATTGCTGACGCTCCTCTATCAGCCGATGATCGGGTCTGACGCCATCTCCCTTTACTTGACGCTTTGGGCCGACGGTGAAATGCGGTCTGAGGATTCGACGCATTATACACTGATGAACACGCTCGGAAAACCCGTCAAGGCGATTTTTGAATCCCGCATC
Source organism: Planococcus citreus (assembly GCF_003664125.1). Taxonomy (GTDB): domain Bacteria; phylum Bacillota; class Bacilli; order Bacillales_A; family Planococcaceae; genus Planococcus; species Planococcus citreus. Next base: position 395,346 of record NZ_RCCP01000002.1, on the reverse strand, counting down.
CAACTCGAAGCGATTGGCTTATTGAAAACTTTCCGGAAAGACGGGGAAAACCGTTCCTTCATCTATGAACTGTGCCCGCCGCTCGACCCGAAAACCTTTTTTGCCGACCCGCTATTGTCGATGTTCCTGTTCAGTAAAATCGGGGAATCGTCTTATCGGCGCGTCCGCGATCGTTTCGTCATCCAGACGCCGCTCGCAACGGGATACACAGAAGTTTCCAGGACTTTTACGGATATCTTCCAGCCGGTGCATGCGAAGTCGGGGTACCCTGCAGACGAAAAAGAGCTTGAATCCCGGACAGACGGGGAATATGAGATGGAACAGGACTTTGATTTTGCGCTATTACGCCAAGGACTGTCCGAACAGCTTGTGCCGAAGCGCGTGCTGACGCCGGCTATCCGCCATTTTATCGTAAAGCTTTCATTTCTCTACGGTTTCGGCCCGCTTGAGATGCAAAAGGTCGTATTGCTGGCGATTGAAGATGATTACCGGATTGATGAGGAAGGGCTGCGAAAAGCTGCTTCCGATTATTATAAAATGACCGTCACGACAACTGCGCCGAAACTCGAGCCTGTCAAAAAGGCAGAACCGAAAACGCAACAACCTGATGCACAACAAGGACCTGTAAACAAAGAAGACGAGTTGATCGCATATTTGGAATCAGCGTCGCCGCTTCAAGTGCTGCGTGACATTGCAGACGGCAAAGAACCACTGCCGGCCGATGTGCAATTGGCGAACCAGTTGGTGACGCAGCATGGCATGGAGCCGGCTGTCGTCAATGTGTTGCTTCAATATGTCCTATTGCGCACGGATATGAAACTGACAAAAGCGTATGTAGAGAAAATTGCCTCACATTGGCTGAGAAAAAATGTCACGACAGCCAAGCAGGCGATGGAATTTGCACGCATCGAACATACACAGTATATGAAATGGAAAAATGAATCAGGTGCCGCCCCTAAAAAAGCGGCATCTTCGGGCCGCAAGCCGATCCGAGAAGAAAAGCTGCCTGAATGGTTCAATAAGAAAGACGAAGTGGAAACGCCTGGACAAGGAGCTTCTAGCGAACAGCTCGAACAGGAAAAACAGAAATTGCTTGCGAAGCTTGCGTTGAAGAAAAGAAAGGGTGATTAGATGGAACCGATTCGTGAAACGATGAAGCGAGTGGTCAATGCGCCCTCATTTTCCGAGCGCTATGATGCGATGAAGAAAGAAGTGCTGGAACATCCCGGCGTCCTCAAATTCCTGAAAGAACACGAAGAGGAAATTGACGGCCCGACAGTGGAAAAAGGCATGGGCAAGCTATACGAATATATCGACCAATCGCATGACTGCAATAAATGTCCAAACCTCGGCGGCTGCATCAATCATCTAAAAGGATTCGAACCGAATCTCGTATTGGAGCGCGGCAATATCGGCATCTCGTATACGAAATGCCGTTTGAAGACCGCTGAAGACAATAAACGCCATGCTTCTTCCTTGATCCACAGCATGTATATGCCAAAAGAAGTGATGGCGGCGAGAATCGAAAACTTCGAGCTCGATGACCGTAGGCTGCCAGCTTTCCGCGCAGTCGATGATTTTCTGGAGAAAGCGACAGGCCCGGATTCGCTTCCGGAAAAAGGCTTGTATTTATACGGCAAGTTCGGGACTGGCAAATCCTATTTGCTAAGCGCGGTCGCGAATGAACTCGCGGAGATCAATGTGAAAACGGTTCTTGTGTTCGTGCCGGAATTCATGCGCGAAATGAAACAAGCGATTGGTGACCATACGCTGCAGGAAAAAATAGAATACGTCAAAAAAGCCGATGTGCTCATGCTCGATGATATCGGAGCTGAAGCGATGTCGAGCTGGACGCGCGACGAAGTACTAGGTACGATCCTTCATTACCGGATGGCAGAGAAATTGCCGACTTTCATGAGTTCGAACTTTAGCTATTCTGAACTCGCGCACCATTTGACCTATTCGCAGCGCGGCGAAAAAGAAGACTTGAAAGCAGCGCGCATCATGGAGCGCATACAGGCATTGACCGTTCCCGTGAAACTTGAAGGCGAAAACCGCCGCAACAAGTAAGAGAAACTATTGCCTTTTGATTTTTTTCATCGTATAGTAAGAATCATCAATAATGATTTACATGCAACGACAAGGACATGAGCGATCACGCATGGCACACAGAGAGGGAAGACACGGCTGAAAGCTTCCCGGCACAGCGTTTTTGTTTACCCCCTTCGAGCAGCGCCTGCGAACTCCAGTAGCAGGCGACGGTACCGGCCCGTTAGCCGATGCAGAGCTTCATTCCGTGCGCAAAAAATGTGCGGAAGAGAAGAAGGGTGGAACCACGAACAGAGCTTCGTCCCTTTTGGGATGGGGCTTTTTGTGTGGAAAAAAAGAAAAGCGGAATCGCCTGTTCAGCTCCGACAGGCTTAAGGCACACTGGCGAAGCGGCGCTTTCTGCCGCACAGCCAGGGTGACTTAAGACCCCGAGGAGCTAGGCGCTGAAGCTAGACATCAAGAAAAGCGAAGGCAGCCAAAAGCGGAAGCTAACCTAAGTGCGCGACGTCCTGTCGCAACGGTTAGCTGACCCACATCCTGCGACCCTCCGACAGGCTTAAGGCGCACTGGCGAAGCGGCGCTTTTTGCCGCAAAAGCAAATTGGCTTGTGACCTCGAGGGTCTGGCTGCCGGAGCTAAACACCAAGAAAAGCGGAAGCTGCCGTTCTGGCTCGACAGGCATAAGCCGGGTTCCCGAAGCGGTGCTTTTTGCCGCACAGGGAAACTGGCTTACGACCCGAGAGGCAGGCAGCTGAAGCTAGACACCAAAAACCCTGAAGAGCTGAACCAGATCCTGTGGTTCGCGATTCACCCGATATCATTCAAAGGAGAGATTCATATGGCAGACATGATTCAATTAACATTCCCGGACGGCGCAGTAAAAGAGTTCGCCAAAGGAACATCTACAGAGGAAATCGCTCAGTCCATCAGCCCGGGCCTTCGCAAAAAAGCGGTGGCAGGCAAGCTTTCCGGCAACTTGGTCGATTTGAAAGCACCTCTTGAAGCGGATGGCGAGATCGCGATCATCACGCCGGAATCCGAAGAAGCATTGGAAGTACTACGCCACAGCTCAGCGCATTTGATGGCTCAAGCAGTCAAGCGCCTGTATCCGGATGCCAAGCTTGGGGTGGGGCCGGTCATCGAAAACGGCTTCTACTATGATATCGATACAGAGTCGGCGATTACAGCTGAAGATCTGCCGGTCATCGAAAAAGAAATGAAGAAAATCATCAATGAAAACTTGGACATCGTCCGCGTGGAAGTATCGAGAAACGAAGCGCAGCAACGCTTTGAAGCGATCAACGATCCATACAAGCTGGAGCTTCTAGAAGCGATCCCAGAAGATGAGCAAGTGTCGATCTACGAACAAGGCGAATTTTTCGATTTGTGCCGCGGCATCCACGTGCCATCAACTGGAAAATTGAAAGAATTTAAATTATTGAGCGTCGCTGGAGCTTACTGGCGTGGCGATAGCGACAATAAAATGCTTCAGCGTATCTACGGAACTGCCTTCTTCAAAAAAGAAGAATTGAAAGCGCATCTCGAAATGCTCGAAGAAGCGAAAGAGCGCGACCACCGCAAAATCGGTAAAGAGCTCAATTTGTTCATGAATTCCCAAAAAGTCGGCCAAGGCCTGCCGATGTGGCTGCCGAAGGGTGCAACAATCCGCCGCATCATCGAACGCTATATCGTCGACAAAGAAGAGCGCATGGGCTATGACCACGTCTACACTCCGGTTATGGGCAGTGTCGAATTGTATAAAACAAGCGGCCACTGGGATCACTACCAGGAAAACATGTTCCCGGTCATGCAAATGGACAACGAAGATTTGGTGCTGCGCCCGATGAACTGCCCGCATCACATGATGATCTACAAGCAAGGCATTCATTCCTATCGCCAATTGCCGATCCGCATCGCAGAACTTGGCTTGATGCACCGCTATGAAATGTCAGGTGCCTTGTCCGGCCTGCAGCGCGTGCGCGGCATGACATTGAACGATGCCCACCTATTCGTGCGTCCGGATCAAATCAAAGAAGAATTCAAACGCGTCGTCAATCTCGTCATTGAAGTGTACAAAGACTTCGATTTAAAAGATTATTCGTTCCGCGTATCTTACCGCGACCCGGCTGATAAAGAAAAATACTATGACGATGACGCCATGTGGGACCGTGCGCAATCGATGCTGAAAGAAGCGATGGATGAACTGGGCCTCGATTATTTTGAAGCAGAAGGTGAAGCAGCGTTCTACGGGCCAAAACTCGACGTTCAAGTGAAAACAGCACTTGGCAAAGAAGAAACTTTGTCGACTGTCCAGCTTGATTTCTTGTTGCCGGAAAAATTCGATTTGACGTATATCGGCGAAGACGGCAAACAGCACCGTCCGGTCGTCATTCACCGCGGCGTCGTTTCGACAATGGAGCGTTTTGTTGCCTTCCTAATCGAAGAATACAAAGGTGCATTCCCGACTTGGCTCGCGCCGGTGCAAGTGGAAATCATTCCGGTATCGCTCGATGTGCACAGTGAATACGCAAAAGAGCTTCAGGAGAAAATGCAGCAGCATAAATTGCGCGTCGACATCGATGAGCGTGACGAAAAACTGGGCTATAAAATCCGCGAAGCACAAATGCAGAAAGTTCCATACATGCTCGTTATCGGCGATAAGGAGCTCGAAAGCGGCTCGGTCAACGTACGCAAATACGGCGAGCAGAACTCGGAGAGCATGCCGTTCGAAGACTTCCTTAAACTCGTCCAATCCGAACTTCGCTAAAGTGCTTGACAGTAAAAGCGCTGCGTGATATTCTTATTTAGGTTATTGAATACTTATATGTGCAAGCAGGAGCGCCCGCTTCTCACCTGATCGACCGATTGTTGGCAGGTAGACACGATTGACTTTTACATGCATCTAGCATGTGTCATATTATGGCGGGCGAACTCCTCGGGGTTCGCCCGCTTTTTGTTTGCGCCTGTGAACCGGATCGTCCGGTTTACACATTTAAGCTATTCGCGACACTACCCGGAGGTGGATCATTATTAGCAGAGACAACAATGTAAACGAAGGCATTCGTGCACGTGAATTACGGGTTATTGACCAAAATGGTGAACAGCTCGGAATCAAATCACGCAACGAGGCGCTCGAGATTGCAGCTCGTGTCAACTTGGATCTAGTACTAGTGGCTCCTCAAGCTAAGCCGCCGGTCGCACGGATCATGGACCACGGCAAGTTCAAATTTGAACAGCAAAAGAAAGAGCGCGAAATTCGTAAAAACCAAAAGATCATCAACGTCAAAGAGGTTCGTTTGAGCCCTGGCATCGATGACCACGATTTTAACACGAAGCTCCGCAATGCCATCAAGTTCCTTGAAAAAGGCGACAAAGTGAAAGCTTCAATCCGTTTCAAAGGCCGTGCGATCACGCACAAAGAAATCGGACAACGCGTCCTTGAGCGCTTCGCAGAAGAGTGCAAGGAAGTCGCGACGGTTGAACAGCGCCCGAAAATGGAAGGCCGCAGCATGTTCTTGATGCTGAACCCGGTCAACGAGAAGGAATAATAGCATAATTGTTTAGGAGGAACCCGAAATGCCGAAAATGAAAAGCCACAGTGGAGCGTCTAAACGCTTCAAGAAAACTGGAACTGGTAAAGTAAAACGCAACCGTTCCCACACAAGCCACTTGTTCGCAAACAAGTCAACTAAGCAAAAACGTAAGCTCCGTAAGGGCTCATTGGTTTCTGCAGGCGACTTGAAACGCATCAAATCATTGATCTACAACATGAAGTAAGAACGAAAAGCGGAAACGGCCGCTCAGCTCCGGCCGACTTAAGATGTACTTCCGAAGCGGCGCTTTATGCCGCACAGGAAGGGCAGCTTAAGGCCGAGGAGTTGGCCGTTGAAGTCTAGACAACACCCACAACTACAAAAATCGAATTTTTCATATTCAAGCAGGAGGTAATTCAATATGCCACGCGTAAAAGGCGGAACAGTGACGCGCAAGCGTCGTAAAAGAGTATTAAAATTAGCTAAAGGTTATTACGGTTCGAAACACTTACTATTTAAAGTAGCGAACCAACAAGTCATGAAGTCAGGTAACTATGCTTACCGTGACCGTCGCAACAAAAAACGTGATTTCCGCAAATTGTGGATCACTCGCATCAACGCAGCAGCTCGTTTGAACGACATTTCTTACAGCCGCTTGATGCACGGATTGAAACTTGCTGGCATCGACATCAACCGTAAAATGCTAGCTGAAATCGCTGTATCTGATGCAGCTGCTTTCACAGCTTTGGTTGACCAAGCGAAAAAAGCATCTAACAACTAATTCACACTAGGCCTAGTGCCTGGTTCGATAGAAAGGAGGCCGGCTAATTGCCGGCCTTTTTTTGTTGAAGCCGATCGGGAGGGAAGAGAATGATCATTTTGGCAGCTTATTTAGCCGCCATGTCGAGTTTTGCTTTTATCATGATGTGGGCAGACAAAAGGCAGGCGCAAGCACGTGGGCCGCGCATCCCGGAAAAACGCCTGTGGCTAGTCGCAGTAATCGGCGGGGGCATCGGGGCATATCTGGGAATGATGCTGTTCAGGCATAAAACAAAGCATACGAATTTCCGCATCGGATTCTTTGCCTTGGCATTGGTACAGGCAGGCTTGCTCTTATGGCTCGCAATGGCATAAGAAAAGAGGAAGAAGCTCAGGCTTCTTCCTCTTTTTTCATCAATTGTTCGATTGGGCTTTTCCAGGAAATGTCCGCATCCGGATAATTCATGCGGATCTCCTTCTCCAGGAAATGAAAATCCTCTTTCGAGAAGCCGATCAATTTGTCAGGCGTTTCGGTCCAGATGAAAATGGAGACGACATCAAATGCCTCTTTTGTGGTCCCTAAATATTTCTCGCCTTCAAACAGAACACCGCGCATGGCGATAAAAAAATTCTTGCGGACGTTCCCCACATCGTCATGGAAATAATAAGTGCCGGATTCAAGCGCGGCATCGAGCTTGCGCTTTGGGTCAAAAATGAATTTGAGGAGACGGTAAAACAAGTAAATGATCAAGGCGATGATGATCAAGCGAATCAAAAATGCCATCGGATTGCCCCCCCTTACTAGGATAGTCTTGTGTATAATACGTAACAGAAGCTTGGAAGTTTCACTAATTTGGTCGAAAAGGAGAAAGTCTATGAACCTTCAGGAATTATTTCACATGCAGCGGGAGCTTGACCGCTATATCCAATCGAACAGAAACGTCGAGGAATCGGTGTTCCGCAAGAAAGTGCTAGCACTTCAAGTAGAATTATCGGAACTTGCCAACGAAACGAGATGTTTCAAGTTCTGGAGCACAAAGGGGCCGTCAGATAAAAATACCTTGTTGGAGGAGTATGTGGACTGCATTCATTTCATCCTGTCGCTTGGCATTGAAAAGGGCTTTGATTCACTGGAAAAATGGCCAGCCCCGACCAGTGAACAAGACCTGACGGAACTGTTCCTCTCTGCCCATCAAGGCGTCGGCCGGTTTGCAGAACAAGCAACGCACGAAGAGTATTTGAGCTTATGGCAGACCTTCGGGGCACTAGCAAAAGCACTCGGTTTCAGCTATGAAGAAGTGCTGACAGCTTATATAGAAAAGAATGAAACCAATTACAAGCGCCAGCAGCAAGGGTATTGAATGAATCTTTTGATAACGTAACCGCTTTCCTATATACTGAAAAAGCAATGACTATTTAGGAGGTCGAAATAATGTCGAAATTAGATGAAACACAACAAATGCTGAAAGAACTTACAGATGCGAATGGCATTCCCGGCAACGAACGCCAATCCCGCGAGGTTATGAAGAAATACATAGAGCCGTTTGCCGATACGATCGAGACGGATAATCTCGGGAGCTTGATCGCTAAAAAAGAAGGGCTTGCAGATGGGCCGAAAATCATGGTCGCCGGACATTTAGATGAAGTCGGCTTCATGATTTCACAGATTGACGACAAAGGATTCCTGAAATTCCAAACGGTCGGTGGCTGGTGGAACCAGGTCATGCTTGCTCAGCGCGTGACGATTACAACGCGCAGCGGAAAAGAAATCACAGGGGTTATCGGATCCAAACCGCCGCATATCCTGTCTCCGGAAGCACGCAAAAAACCGGTGGAAATCAAGGATATGTTTATCGACATCGGCGCATCTTCACGTGAAGAAGCAAAAGAATGGGGCGTAACGCCAGGCGATATGGTCACTCCTTATTTCGAGTTCACTGTCATGAACAACGATAAGCTATTGATGGCGAAAGCTTGGGACAACCGCATTGGCTGCGCAATTGCCATTGATGTTTTGAAAGGCTTGAAAGGCGTCGACCACCCGAACATCGTGTATGGCGTCGGAACGGTCCAGGAAGAGGTCGGCTTGCGCGGCGCGAAAACGGCGACTTCATTCATCCAGCCAGACATCGGTTTTGCAGTGGATGTCGGGATCGCAGGTGACACGCCAGGCGTCACATCAAAAGAATCCAACAGCAAAATGGGCGACGGCCCGCAAATCCTGTTGTTCGACGCCTCGATGGTGTCTCACCGCGGCTTGCGTGAGTTGGTAGTCGATACAGCGGAAGAATCAGGAATCCCGTTCCAGTTCGAAACGATTGCAGGCGGCGGAACAGATGCCGGCTCGATCCATTTAACGGCAAACGGCGTACCGGCCTTGTCGATCGGTGTAGCGACGCGCTACATCCATTCACACGCAGGCATCTTGCACCGCGACGATTACGAAAATGCTGTAAAATTGATCATTGAAGTAATCAAGAAGCTCGACCGCGACACAGTAACGAAAATTACATTCGATTGAATAATGAAACCCCTCCAATTTTTGTGGAGGGGTTTTTTATTGGTTAAAAGCCGAAGTGAAATTGCAAAAAAGCGTTTATATTTCGCATATAAAATAAGCCAATTGGCAAACAACCAGAGAAATACCACAAATAAATCATAGGGTTTTGCAAAGAACGGTAACCATCCCGCAAACAAAATGATTGGAAAAGCCCATAAGCGCCAATTTGTGGTGAAAGAGGCATCGCCGAATGCTATACTTCAACTATCATATTAGGAGGTGTTCAATGGGCAAAAAAGAAATAGCATTATTATCTGAAACAGAGTCGCTGGAGAGTCTATTACATCGATTGCCTGACAATCATTCGCGCCGGGAATTTATCCAAGTTGAAATTTTTAAGGCAATGGCCGGAAAAAGGGGCGAAGAGAGGATGCACCGGAAAATGATTGAATTCGAGACAGAGGAACAACACCGATTTTTGAAAAATGTATGCTTGTCAAGAGATCGGTGGAAAGTCCAAGTGGATGGATTGTTATTGACGGAGCGCGGGGCAATCGTCATTGAATCGAAAAATATTAGCGGCCAACTTTATTTTGATGATAAAACCGGTGAATTTTCAAGAACCAATATAGAAGGCGTAAAAACGATAATGGAAGATCCGACGATCCAGTTGAACAAGCATATCCGTTTCTTGAGGTTATTTTTCAAAAGGCAGAATATCGATTTGCCCGTTTCGGGGATTGTCGTATTTACATCTAAACATTGTGAATTTCTGGCTAAGCCAAAGCAACACCACGTCTGCAAAACATATCAATTGGTCGATTATTTATTCAACATCCTTCAGGAATTCCCCCTAAAAAGCAATCCTCATGATTTATCGGAAATTCAGGAACTCCTCGAGCAATCTAGTACCCCTTATAAGAGAAAACCATTGTGTCATTTATATTCAATAGAAGAAACCGAGCTGTATATGGGTATACTGTGCACAAGCTGTAAAAATCTTAGTATGATGCGAAAGCATAAGAAAGGATGGATTTGTGCCGACTGCCAAGCGGTGGACCCGCTCGCTTTTCAACATACAATCCGGGAATATTTTTCGCTGATTAATACACACCTTAGCAATAGGAAACTCCGGAAATTCTGCAATCTCGAATCGCCTTATATTACTTCCCGTCTGTTAGGGATATATGATTTAGAGACTGCTGGTGCTTTGCGCAATCGGACGTACTCTTTAAAGAAAAAAGACTAGCTTTTCACGAAATGTGAAAAGCTTTTATGGGGTTATGCAAATAAATCGATGTATTCCGCAAACAATGAATAGTATTCCGCAAATAACTCAACGAATTTCACTAATAACCTAATGCATTCGGCAAAGAATCCTCCATATTCCGCAAATATATCGAAACTCCCCAATAAAATAATTGCTTCTACATTAGCTTTACTTGATAAAATGTTAAGTGTAGTATACATTATGTTATATAAACTTAACATTTTTGAAGAAAGGATGAAGTGGATGCTGAAAAACCGGGTGAAAGAGTTGCGGGCTCGCTATGGGTTTACACAAAGCGAGCTGGGCAAGCAAGTGGATGTGACGCGACAGACGATCGCGTTTATCGAGAAAGGCGAATTTTCACCGTCAATTACATTGTCTTTGAAGCTCGCTAAGGTCTTGCAAGTGGAAATAGGAGATTTATTTTGGTTGGAGGAGGAGTAAAGATGAAACAGGATTTTCGCATGACATACCCACTGTGGAATATGGCATTTATCTTGATACTGGCAGTGATGGCGGTCGGGTTCACTTCAAGCTTCGTCAATGTCACCAAGACTGATTCGAGCTTGAGCATAGAAGCGCAAGCGGTGGAAGGGTTCTTGCTGTTCGCGGCACTGATCGCGTATTTAGTATTAATCACGATTTATTTGATTGCTTTGCAATCATACAACCGAAAAAATCCAGAAAGAAAAATTTCGGCGTTCTCGATCCGTCCCCCTGAATACATGGAACAAGACGAGGGAATGACGTTCATCACAAGAAAAGCGGTACAGAAAGTGTATACATTCATCACCTGGTCACTGCCGTTTTTGGCGCTCATCGTCATGCTAGCGCCGATTCCGAAACTATATATCGTCTGGGGAATCCTCGCTGTCGCATTCGGCCAGAACCTGATTTATTATATGGAGATGCGCAGGCATCTGAAGGAGGCGGCTGAATGATTTATGAATACGCATTAATATTCCTCGGGGCGGCGATTCCGTGGTTAGAAATCGCGCTCGTCATCCCGCTCGGCATTGTCTGGGGCTTGTCACCGGTATGGGTCATGATCACGGCATTTGTAGGGAATATGCTGACGGTGATGCTGCTTATTATCGGCTTCGACAAATTCCGAATCTGGTACGATAAGCGCCAGGAAGCAAAAGGCAAGGAGCCGTCGAAGAAAAACGAACGCGCAGTGCGCATCTGGAACAAATACGGGCTGCCGGGGCTATCGCTTTTAGGGCCGATCTTGATCGGCACGCATATCGCGGCATTCATCGGCATGACTTTGGGTGCGACGAAGCGCAATACGACCGTCTGGATGATTATCAGCATCGGGGTCTGGACGCTCGCGTTCGGGATTTTGACAGCACTTGGCTTTGATTTCTTTACTGCGTAAATCGGCCCTATGCTATACTGGAGCTATTCTGAAAAAAGTGGTGAACGTATTATGAAACGAATTGAATCATTGCAGAACTCGCTCGTCAAACATTGGAAGAAACTGAGCACAACCCGTAAAGAGCGCGATAAATTCGGGGAATTTCTCATCGAAGGATTTCATTTGACGGAGGAGGCATTGAACAAGAAAGACGGCATCAAAGGCTTGATCGTCCGAGAAGGCACGGATATTCCGGATGCTTGGGACATTGAAGGTCTGGAGCTTTATGTAGTGACGGCGCAGATCGCCAAGGAAATTGCGGAAACTGAGCATACGCAAGGCATTTTCGCCCATTGCACACAGTTGGAGTACGGTGAGTCCATTCAAGAGCAATGGCAGACTCTGCTATTGATCGATGCCGTGCAAGACCCGGGCAATGTCGGGACGATGATCCGCACCGCGGCAGCTGCCGGGATTGACGCTGTCGTTCTCGGAAAAGGTTCGGTGGATGCGTACAATCCTAAAACGGTGCGCTCTGCACAAGGTGCTCATTTCCAGGTGCCGATCGTTAAAGGCGATTTGTTCGATTGGGTTGAACGCTTGAAAGGGCGGGACATTCCGGTTTACGGGACGGCGCTTTACCAATCGGTGCCAATGTACGAGGCGGAATCGAAAGAGCGTTTCGCGCTGATTGTTGGAAATGAAGGAAGCGGCGTCGAGCCGCAACTGCTCGAGCAGACCGACCAGAATCTCATGGTGCCGCTTTACGGACCGGCAGAATCATTGAACGTAGCCGTAGCAACTGGAATTCTATTGTATAGCCTCGTTCCAAAAACTGGTGTTTGATTAACAGGCGGAAGTTCATTATAATAGAAGAGAAATAAACAAGCGTTGACCGGGAAAAGTACGTAGTCCCCTGCATACAAGGAAGTCCGCCCTCGACTGAAAGCGCGGATATGCAGGAACTCCGGAAGTTCACCCCGCGAGCTGCTAGAAGGGGACCGGCCGAGTGCCGTAAAGTCTAGCCGGTGATGAGCCGTTATTCAATGGAGTGATCGCCTACGCGCGATAACTAGGGTGGTACCGCGAATCAATGCCTCGTCCCTTTTTGGGGTGGGGCTTTTTTATGTTCAAGGAGGAGAGAAAATGGAAGCAAGATTGCAGGAATTGAAAAATGAAGCATTGGAGAAAATCCAGGCAGCGCAAACAGTCAAGGAATTGACGGACGTGCGCGTAGCGTATTTAGGGAAAAAGGGGCCGATCACCGATGTCCTGAAAGGCATGGGCAAATTGCCGGCGGAAGAGCGTCCGAAGATGGGCGCGCTCGCAAACGAAGTGCGTGCAGAAGTGACTGAGTCGCTCGAAGTGCGCATGGTCCTGCTGGAAGAACAGGCGATCAATGAAAAGCTGCAAAGCGAAACGATTGATATTTCTTTGCCAGGACGTCCGGCGAAGACAGGCAATCCACATCCACTGACGCGGGTTGTCGAGGAAATCGAAGATCTTTTCTTGTCGATGGGATACGAAATCGCAGAAGGCCCGGAAGTCGAGAAGGATTATTATAATTTCGAAGCACTCAACTTGCCAAAAGGGCATCCAGCGCGCGATATGCAGGATTCCTTCTATATAACAGAAGATATTTTGCTGCGCACGCATACCTCACCGGTGCAGGCGCGCACGATGGAAGCAAAAGGCGGAGAGCCGATCAAGATCATTTGCCCGGGCAAAGTGTACCGCCGCGACAATGACGATGCGACGCATTCGCATCAATTCACGCAAATCGAAGGGCTTGTTGTTGGCGAGGACATCCGCATGAGCGATTTGAAAGGGACTTTGTCCGTCTTCGCCAAGAAGATGTTCGGCGAAGACCGCGAAATCCGCCTGCGCCCGAGCTTCTTCCCGTTCACGGAGCCTTCCGTTGAAATGGATATTTCTTGCTTTAAATGTGGCGGGTCTGGCTGCAATGTCTGCAAAAAGACCGGCTGGATCGAAATTCTGGGCGCCGGCATGGTGCATCCGAACGTTCTGGAAATGGCCGGCTATGATTCGAAGCGCCTTACAGGATTTGCATTCGGCATGGGGCCGGAGCGCATTGCGATGCTGAAATACGGCATCGAAGATATCCGCCATTTCTACACGAACGACGTGCGTTTCTTGACGCAATTTCAACGGACGGAACTTTAAGGAGGAACTTTCATGTTAGTATCGACAAAATGGTTGAAAGAATATGTAAATACACAAGATTTGCCCCCAGTGGAGCTAGGTGAAAAAATTACGCGCGCAGGAATCGAAGTTGACGCCGTAATTGACCGTTCGGAAGGACTGGCCAATTTGGTCGTCGGTTATGTGACGGAATGCGCGAAGCATCCGGAAGCCGATAAACTATCGATTTGCCAAGTGGATGTCGGCGGTGGGGAAATCGACCAGATCATCTGCGGCGCACCGAACATCGCACAGGGCCAGTCGGTCATCGTGGCGCGTCCGGGCGCGAAACTTCCGGGCGGCATGAAGATCAAAAAAGCGAAGCTGCGCGGGGAAGTGTCGAACGGCATGATCTGCTCGCTGCAAGAACTTGGAATCGAAACGAAATTGGTGCCGAAAAGCTATGCAGAAGGCATCTATGTCTTGCCTGAAAAAGCAGAGCCTGGCACAGACGTGCTGTCCTATTTGGACTTGGACGATACGGTCCTGGAACTTGGCCTCACGCCGAACCGTGCGGATGCAATGAGCATGCTCGGTGTCGCTTATGAAGTCGGCGCGATTTTAGAAGAGGAAGTCAGCTTGCCGGAAATCGAATATGCCGAAGCAGCGGACTCAGCGGAAAGCATGCTATCGCTCGAAGTGGATGCACCAGAAGCGAATCCTCTTTATGTCGCGAAAGTCGTGCGCAACGTCAAAGTGAAGGAATCTCCGCTTTGGCTGCAACAGCGTTTGATGGCAGCCGGCGTGCGCCCGCATAATAATGTCGTCGACGTGACCAATTATATTTTGATGGAATACGGCCAACCGCTCCATGCGTTTGACTATGATTCTCTTGGGACAGGAAACATCACCGTTCGCCAGGCAAAAGAAGGCGAAAAAATCACTACCCTTGATGATACGGAACGCACCTTATCTGCGCATCAATTGGTCATCACCAACGGCACAGACCCTGTTGCACTTGCCGGCGTCATGGGCGGTGCGAATTCGGAAGTGAGCGACGAGACGACAACGGTCGTCATCGAGTCCGCTTATTTTGCTTCAGATTCGATTCGCCGTACGTCGAAAGACCATAACTTGAGAAGCGATGCGAGCTCACGCTATGAAAAAGGCGTCGACCCGAACCGCGTCATCCCGGCTGCAGAACGCGCTGCCCAATTGCTGTCTGAACTGGCAGAAGGGGAAGTGCTTGCCGGATCGCTCATCTTCGACCAGCTCGATAAGCAAGAGCGCGTTGTCAAAGTTTCTCCGGACTTCATCAATAGCCGCCTCGGCATGAAGATCCGCCTTGAGGACATGCTCGATATTCTCAGCCGTTTGAAGTTCAACACAGAAGCGGTGAACAACCAATTGATCATTGAAGTGCCGACACGCCGACAGGATATTCAGATCGAAGAGGATGTCGTGGAGGAAATCGCGCGTCTTTACGGCTACGACGAGATTCCGGCAACCTTGCCGCGTACCGATGCGACACCTGGCGGATTGAGCCCTTACCAGGCGAAACGCCGCATTGCACGCCATTTCCTGGAAGGCGCGGGCTTGCTTCAGGCTACGACCTATTCTTTAACCTCGGAAGCTGCAGCGACGCAATTTGCACTGGAGCCGACGGAAACGACCCGTCTGTTGATGCCGATGAGCGAAGAGCGCAGCATTTTGCGCCAAAGTTTATTGCCTCATCTGCTCGAGTCGCTTTCCTACAATACGGCACGCCGCATTGATTCGGCAGCTTTGTATGAAACGGGTTCGGTGTTCTTGAAAGGCCAGGATGAATTGCTCGATGAACAAGAGCATTTGGCGATTGTCATGACGGGACTGTGGCTCGACCATAGCTGGCAGGGCGAAAAGAAAGCTGTCGACTTTTTCGTGGCAAAAGGCATCGTGGAAGGGCTTGCTGAAAAGCTGGGCCTAGAACTGTCATTTGAACGCGGCGAAATGGACGGTTTGCATCCAGGTAGAACGGCATTTATCCTGCTCGATGGCAAGCGCATCGGCGTTATTGGCGCCTTGCACCCGTCCGAGCAGAAAAAACGCGATTTGAAAGAAACAATCGTGATGGAATTGAACTTGGCGACGTTGCTGACGCGTGAAACGGAAGCGCTTGTCTATACACAAGTATCCCGCTACCCGACAATTTCACGCGACGTGGCGTTGGTCTTGTCGAATATCGTGGAAGCGCAGACGATTGAAGGGGTCATCCGCAAAGCGGGCGGCAAGCTTTTGAAAGATGTCCGCGTCTTCGATCTGTACGAAGGCGACCGCATGGATGAAGGCAAGAAATCCTTGGCGTTCTCGTTAAGATATTTCGACCCGGAGAAAACACTGACCGATGAAGAAGTGAACGCAGCGCATGAGAAAATCATCAAAGCGCTCACGGAATCAGGAGCGGAACTCCGTTAAAACCAAAAACAGTCTTGGGCTCATGGTGAGTCCAAGACTGTTTTTTTATGTGCGTTTTTTCTTCGCTGCCAAGGCTTGCGCTTTTTTCGTATTGGCAAAATGGGCTTTCGTAATGCTTTTCAGGAAGGTTTCTCCGCGCGACAACAAGATCTTGGCCGCGGCTTCATCGACAATCGCGCCAGCGCCTTTTGGCAAAGAGACGCCTGCAACTGTGCTGAGACGGTCCATTTCCTCTAAGAAAGCGACACGCGCAATGATCGATGCGCAGGCGACCGAAACATGGAGATTTTCCGCTTTCGTGGAAAACAGCACATTCTCGCGGATGATGTCGGATTCTTGTGCGATGTGCCGATAGTAGATGCCGCGCTCTGCGAATTGGTCGATCAGGATCGCTTCGGGTTTTTCCGGTGCCATTTTCCGCAAGACATGCTTCAACGCCTGGTTGTGGAGCAAAGCTTTGATCTTGCCTTGCGACCAGCCTCGCGCCTGCACTTGATTGTATTTCTCGTTATCTAAGGTCAGCACGCTATGAGTGAACGCGGCTTTTAAGTCAGGCGCGATCTTCCGCATATAATCATCCGTCAATTGCTTGGAATCCTTAACACCGAGTTCTTTTGCGAGTTCAATTTGCTGTGCGGGTACATAGCAAGCGGCGACAGTAATCGGGCCGAAAAAATCGCCTGTGCCGGTTTCATCGGAGCCGAGCACAGAGCGGTTGGCGAAATCGGGCGGCAATTGATCGCCTTTCGCTGCCGACGTTTTCTCTTTGGTGCTGTCGCCAGCGCCCCATTTGGCGGTTTCGCGTTCAGCGCCAGCGCCTTGGAACATGACTTTGCCGGATGTGTAGACGGTAATCATCGCATCCGACAGCTTGGCAGCAAAGCGTGCATGGGGATTCTTGGTGGTTATTTCCTTATTACGGTAATGTTCAATCAATCTTTTTAAGGCTTCTTCTGGCAGTTTCAAGACGCTATTGGTCATTGGGAGTCCCCTTTCTTATGATTCACAATCCGCTCGAGTTCGTGTTATGATGGTCTATAGAATTCCAAAGGGGGAACGCGCATTGCAAGAGCAGCATAAAATTCGCACTGTCGTTGATATATATGGCCATACATATAAGATGCTCGGTACCGAGACATCCGGCCATATGAGGCTTGTCGCTTCCATGGTCGACAGCAAGATGCGGGAGATCAACGCCGCCAATCCATCGCTTGACCAAGCGAAACTAGCCGTATTGACCGCGGTAAATGCGACACATGAATATCTTAAACTGAAAGAGCAGCTAGAACAAATGGAAATTGAATTGAATAACTTGAAGGGCTGACGGATATGCTTGATTTAATCTTATTGGTATTGCTTCTGGCGGGGATTTTGGTCGGCTTCAAGCGAGGGCTGGTACTGCAATTCTTACACATGGTAGGATTTGTCGTCGCGCTCATTGTTGCCTACACGTATTATAAACCGCTATCGGAAAACTTTGTGTTATGGGTTCCATACCCGACGGTCGACGAAAGCTCGCGCTTTGCGATGGCTTTTGAACAATTGAATCTGGACCAAACTTTTTACCAGCTGTTGGCATTCGCACTCATTTTCTTCGTCGTGAAATTTTTGCTGACGCTGATCGCATCGATGTTCGATTTCATCAAATACATACCGGTGCTCGGGTTTTTGAGCCGTATTTTCGGTGCAGTCCTTGGACTCATCGAAGCGCACATCCTATTGTTTATCGGACTCTACGTATTTGCGTTATTGCCGATCGATGTGATTCAAAACCAAATCGAAAATTCCGGGATCGCCCGTGCCATCCTCGAACACACGCCGTATTTCTCTGAGAAAGTGAAGGAATGGTGGTATATTTATATGTAGTAGGAACTTCTCTCTTACGAGGGAAGTTTTTTTATGAACCGATTAGGGAGGTTTGTTTCGCATGAATAAAAAAATTATTATCCGTACTTTGGAAAATATTGCGTTATATATGGAATTAAAAGGGGACAACCCGTTTAAAGTATCGGCTTTCCGCAAAGCTGCCCAAGCTCTAGAACTCGACCAGCGCAGCCTGGATGAGATTGAAGATGTCACGAAGTTGAAAGGCATCGGAAAAGGCACAGGCGATGTCATCACCGAATTGATTACCGACGGCAAATCGTCTGTCCTCGAAGAGCTTCAGGAAGAAGTGCCGAAAGGGCTTGTGCCGATGCTGAAACTGCAAGGGCTTGGCGGCAAGAAAATTGCCAAACTCTACAAAGAACTCGGCGTGGATTCAATGGAATCCTTGAAGCAGGCGTGCATCGATGGGCGTGTCCAAGCGCTTCCGGGATTCGGCGCAAAATCCGAAGAGAAAATCCTGCTTGAGCTGGAAAACTTCGAAACCGACCCGGGACGCCACCCCATCTGGAAAACGGAAGAAACGGTGGCATTCATTGAAAACTTATTGACGACGATTTCCGATGTTGCGGAATTTTCAGTTGCGGGAAGTTTTCGCCGCACAAAAGAGACGAGCAAAGACCTCGACTTTATCGTAGCGACCGATGAACCGGCAAAAGTGAAAGAACAACTGCTCGCCGGCTTGCCTGTAAAAGAAACCATTGCATCAGGCGACACGAAAGTCTCTGTTGCGGTGGAAGTGGTCGAGCCGATCGATGTCGATTTCCGCCTCGTTGCACCAGAAGAATTTGCGACAGCGCTGCATCATTTTACCGGTTCAAAAGACCATAATGTCCGCATGCGCCAATTGGCCAAAGCGAAAAAAGAGAAAATTAGCGAATACGGCGTGGAACAGGAAGACGGTTCCGTGTTGACATTCGAATCAGAAGAGGCATTTTTCGCCCATTTCGATTTGCCATTCATTCCACCGACCGTGCGCGAAGATGGCCGTGAAATCGACCGAATTGACGAATTGCCGTCGCTCGTCTCGCTCGACGACATCCGCGGCGACTTGCATATGCACACAACCTGGTCAGACGGGGCGCATTCCATCGATGAAATGATCAATGCTTGCCAAGACCAGGGTTACGAATACATGGTCATCACCGACCATTCACAATACCTGAAAGTCGCGAACGGCTTGACGCCTGAGCGCTTGATTGAACAGAACGGGAAGTTGCGTGAGGCCAATAAACGCCATGATGGCATCGAAGTATTGTCCGGAACGGAAATGGACATCTTGCCGGATGGCAGTTTGGATTTCGACGACGAAGTGCTCGCGCAATTGGATTTCGTCATCGCGAGCATCCATTCGAGTTTCCAACAGCCGCAAGAACAGATCATGGCGCGCATTTTGACGGCCATGAAAAACCCTTACGTCCATATGATCGCGCATCCGACAGGCCGAATCGTCGGAAAACGCGACGGATATAATCCGGATGTTGAACAAATCCTCGATTGGGCCAAAGAATACGGCAAGATCGTTGAATTGAACGCGAGCCCGTATCGCCTCGACCTCGCAGTGGAATGGCTGGTCATGGCACAGGAAAAAGGCGTACCAGTCGCCATCAATACCGATGCCCATGCAATCGAAGGGCTGGAGGTCATGGCAACGGGCGTCCGCCACGCACAGAAAGCATGGCTGAAAAAAGACAATGTGGTCAATACATGGCCGCTTGAGAAGTTACGAGATTTCTTGAAACGATAAAGGAGGAGTTTATATGATCGCAGAGCGCGCATTACGAACTCTCGAATTTTATAAAATCCGTGAAGAAGTGGCTGCATTTTGCACTTCATCACTTGGAAAAGGGTTAGTGAAAGAATTGCTGCCGTCTACTGACATCGCGGAAGTGAACCGTTTGTTGGAAGAAATGGATGAAGCAGCGCAATTATTGCGTATCAAGAATAATGTGCCGATGGGCGGGATCTCCGATATCCGCCCCCATGCGAAACGTGCACAAATCGGCGGCAGTCTGAGCCCGGTGGAGTTGATGGAAGTCTCCTCAACGATCCGTGCAAGCCGGATCTTGCGCCATTTCCTTGAAGCTATCGACGCGGAAGAAGATATCGCTATTCCCCACTTCATGGAGAAAAAAGAAAACATGCCGATATTGACGCAGCTTGAGCACGATATCAATGCATGCATCGATGACAACGGGACTGTGGTCGACAGCGCGAGCTCGGAACTTCGCAGCATTCGCCAATCGCTGCGCGCGCAGGAAAGCCGCGTGCGCGAAAAACTCGAGAGCCTGATACGCGGGCGCAATGCGTCGAAAATGCTGTCGGATTCGATTGTCACCATCCGTAACGATCGCTTCGTTATCCCGGTCAAGCAAGAATACAGAAGCCATTACGGCGGCATTGTCCACGACCAATCATCGTCAGGCCAGACGCTGTTCATCGAACCGGATGCTGTCGTGCAAGCAAACAATGAAGTGCGCCGGCTGAAGTTGAAAGAACGGGAAGAAATCGACCGCATCCTGCTGATGTTGTCTATGAAAGTACAGGAAGTCGCACACGAATTGTTCACTTTGGTCGGCGTATTGGCAGAAGTCGATCTGATCCTGGCAAAAGCGAAGTACGGGCAAGCGCATAAATGCTCGAAGCCCGACATGAATACAGAAGGCTATATCAATTTGAAAAAAGCGCGCCATCCGCTCATTCCTCAAGATGAAGTGGTGCCAAACGATATCGAGTTTGGCCGTGACATTACGGCGATCGTCATCACCGGACCGAATACAGGCGGAAAGACCGTTACTTTGAAAACGGTCGGCTTGTCGACTTTGATGGCACAGGCAGGGCTCCCTGTACCGGCGCTCGAAGGTTCGGAACTGGCTGTATTCGACCAGATCTTTGCCGATATCGGCGATGAGCAATCGATCGAGCAAAGCTTGAGTACGTTCTCCTCCCATATGGTCAACATCGTCGACATCCTCGAGAAATTCGATGAAAACTCACTCGTCATTTTCGATGAGCTTGGTGCCGGTACTGACCCGCAAGAAGGCGCGGCGCTTGCCATTTCATTATTGGATGAAGTACATGGCAGAGGCGCGCGCGTCATTGCGACGACCCATTATCCGGAACTGAAAGCTTATGGCTATAACCGGGAAGGCGTCGCCAATGCCAGCGTCGAATTCGATGTGGAAACATTGAGCCCGACCTACCGTTTGCTGATCGGTGTGCCGGGACGCAGCAACGCTTTCGAAATTTCCAAACGCCTCGGCTTGCCGGAGCATATCATTTCCCATGCGAAGAGCTTTACAGGAACCGATCGCAAGGAAGTCGACTCGATGATTGCTTCGCTTGAGAAAAGCCGTCGCGAAGCGGAACGGGATGCAGAAGAAACCCGTTCTGTGCTTGAAGAATCCGAGACGCTAAAAGAAGACTTGGCGAAACGACTCGCGGAATACGACAGCCGCAAAGAGCTGCTTGAAGACAAAGCAAAAGAAAAAGCGCGCAAAATCGTCGATCAGGCGCGCGCGGAAGCGGAAACGGTCATCAAGGAACTGCGCCAAATGCAGCTCACCCAGCAGACCGGCGTGAAAGAACATCAACTCATCGATGCAAAAAAACGGCTGGAAGATGCCATGCCGGAAAACCGCGTCCTGAAAAAAGCGAAAAAGAAAAACGAACCGGTCGCCCTGAAACCGAATGACGAAGTAAAAGTGCTATCCTACGGGCAAAAGGGGACATTGGTCGAAAAAGTTTCCGACACGGAATGGGTCGTACAGGTTGGCATCTTGAAAATGAAACTGCCTGAATCCGACCTCAGCTACACGAAACCTGAAAAGCAAAAAGAAACTCGCACGATGACCAGCTTGAAAGGCCGTGAAGGCTATACGAAAATGGAGTTGGACCTTCGCGGTGAGCGCTACGAAGATGCCTTGTCACGCGTCGAGAAATATTTGGATGATGCTTTATTGGCGAATTACCACCAAGTCTCCATCATTCACGGCAAAGGAACAGGCGCGCTTCGTCAAGGGGTGCAGCAATACTTGAAGAAACATCCGCGCGTCAAGAGCTATCGCTTTGGCGAACCGGGTGAAGGCGGATCGGGTGTAACAGTCGCTGAATTGAAGTAAGGGCGGAAGGGGAGTTTGCAAATGTTCGAGGAAGGATTTTGGACCCATCCGCTCGTTGAGACGGCCGGCTATTTCAGTGTGGTAGTCTTATGCTTGATCGTAGCGATGGTTATTTTTGAAGTCGTAACAAAATATAAGAACTGGGAAGAAATCAAAAGCGGCAATTTGGCCGTGGCGATGGCCACAGGCGGAAAGATTTTCGGCGTCACGAATATTTTCCGCTTTTCGATTGAACAGCACACGACGCTGTTTGAGATGATCGGCTGGGGACTGTTCGGGTTCGTATTATTGATTTTTGCTTATCTGCTCTTTGAGTTTTTGACGCCAAAATTCAAAGTGGATGAAGAAATCGCCCGCGATAACCGTTCGGTCGGCTTGATTTCGATGACCATCTCAGTCGGCTTGTCGTATGTTATCGGAGCCAGTATTTCATAGGAGTTGGAACGAATGGAAAACCTGATCAAAATCTTAATCGTTTTTTGCATCTTGTTTGTGCTTGTAGGAATCGTCTTCCTATTCGTGTTTTAAAAACGGCCTGTGTGCCGTTTTTTTTTATGGATTAAAACCTCATAGAAAATAATGTTTGAAAGCGTTATCATAATTCTTTATACTTAAAGTAGGAATATTCTCACGATTCCGATAAAAGAGGGGGAGGTAGAAAGTATGTCCGAAAAACCGTGGTTAGCTCATTATCCGGCGGAAGTACCGCACACGCTAACGTATCCGAGCATGCCAGTCCAGGAATATTTGACGAAAGCCTATGAAGACTTTCCGCAAAAGACCGCAATCCATTTCCTGGGCAAGGACCTTAGCTACGAAGAGTTGTACCAATCTGCCATGAAGATGGCCAATTACCTTCAAAAGCTAGGCATCCAAAAAGGCGACCGGGTATCCATCATGCTGCCGAACTGCCCACAGGCGGTCATCAGTTTTTATGGGATCCTTTACGCTGGGGGCGTCGTCGTCATGACAAATCCGCTTTATACGGAGCGGGAAATTTCCTACCAGATGAAAGATTCCGGTGCCAAGGCAATCATTGCGCTAGATATCTTGTTCCCGCGAATCAACAAAGTGATCAAAGAAACGGATCTTGAGAACGTTATCGTCACGGGCATCAAGGATTACCTGACATTCCCGAAAAACCTCGTGTACCCGTTCATCCAGAAAAAGCAATACGGCATGACGGTGAAAGTCGAACACCGGGGGATCAATCACCTCTTCACGGAAATCATGAAAACAGCTTCGCCGCAAATTACCAAGCCGCCATTTGATTTCGACGAAGACTTGGCGCTGCTGCAATACACCGGCGGAACGACCGGATCGCCAAAAGGCGTCATGCTGACGCACCGTAACTTAATCTCGAATGCGACAATGTGTGACGCTTGGCTCTATAAATCGAAGCGTGGCGAAGAGACGATCATGGGCATCATTCCTTTATTCCATGTGTACGGTTTGACGACTGTCTTGATCTTATCTGTCATGCAGGGCAATAAGATGGTGCTCTTGCCGAAATTCGATCCAGAGCAGGCCTTGAAAACCATCAACAAGCAAAAGCCGACCTTGTTCCCTGGCGCACCGACGCTTTATATCGGTTTATTAAACCATCCGGACATCAAGAAATACGATCTATCTTCCATTGAAGCATGCTTGAGCGGGTCTGCTCCGCTGCCGACGGAAGTACAGGAGAAATTCGAACGCATCACGGGAGGCAAACTGGTCGAAGGCTATGGCCTGACCGAAACCTCGCCGGTTACCCACTCGAATCTCGTATGGGGCGAACGGACGAAAGGCTCGATCGGCATGCCGTATCCGGATACAGATTGCGAAATTTTCCTTCCGGGAACGACTGATCCTGTTCCAAACGGCCAGATCGGTGAAATAGCCATTCAAGGCCCTCAAGTGATGAAAGGCTATTGGAACCGTCCGGATGCTACAGCGGCAACGATTGTCGATGGCTGGCTATTGACTGGGGATCTTGGCTATATGGACGAAGAAGGGCAATTCTTTATCGTCGACCGCAAAAAAGACATGATCATCGCCGGAGGCTTCAATATCTATCCAAGGGAAATCGAAGAAGTGCTGTATGAACACGAAGCGATCCAGGAATGTGTCGTTGCCGGAATCCCGGACCCGTATCGCGGCGAAACGGTAAAAGCATACATCGTGTTGAAAGAAGGGTATACTGTTACAGAAGAACAACTGGATAAACATTGCCGTGAACACCTCGCAGCGTTCAAAGTGCCGCGTATTTATGAGTTCCGTAAAGAACTCCCGAAAACAGCGGTCGGTAAAATCCTGCGCAGATCGCTGGTGGATGAAGAAATCGCCAAGCGCAATGAAGCGGTTCCTTCCTAACTAAGGCAAAAGCTTGACACAATTTAAACAAAACGATAATATGAAAATATGAATGAATCGCCATTCATATTTTCATATTTTTTTGGGTGGTGACAGGATGGTAAAGAAGGATAAACCGAAATATAAGCAAATCATTGACGCTGCGGTCATCGTCATCGCAGAGAATGGTTACCACCAAGCGCAAGTTTCTAAAATTGCCAAGCAAGCAGGTGTAGCGGACGGTACGATTTATTTGTATTTCAAGAATAAAGAAGACATTCTCATTTCCGTCTTCCAGGAGAAGATGGGCGTGTTCGTCAGCGAATTGGAGAAAATCATCGCGAAAGACGCAAGCGCAGCCGATCAGCTCGGCATGATGATCAATAGTCATTTCAGCTTGCTCGCAAACGATCTGCACCTGGCGATTGTGACCCAGCTAGAACTTCGGCAATCCAATCATGACATCCGCATGAAAATCAATAATGTCTTGCGGGGTTATTTAAAATTGATGGACCGGATCTTGATCAGCGGCATCGAATCAGGAGAATTTGATCAAAATATGGATATTCGTTTAGCCCGCCAGATGGTTTTTGGTACAATGGATGAGACCATTACTACCTGGGTGATGAACGATCACAAGTATGATTTGGTCGAACTCGCACCGAAAGTGCAGCGCTTATTGCTGAAAGGCATGCAAGCGTAAAGGGAGGGGATGAGCAGGTGGAATTTATCAGCTGGAAAAAAGAAGATAGGGTAGCGATCGCGACAATCAACCGGCCGCCGGCAAATGCATTGTCTCGGGCGCTGATCTTGGAAGTCGATGCACTTCTGGATGAAGTGAAAAACGACCCGGATGTCCGTGCGATCGTCTTGCACGGGGAAGGGCGTTTCTTCTCGGCAGGCGCCGACATCAAGGAGTTCACGGAAGTGACTTCGGGAGAAGAATTCTCGAAACTGTCGGCAAGCGGGCAAGCCGTATTTGAACGCGTGGAAACATTCCATAAGCCGGTTATTGCCGCTATCCACGGCGCCGCACTCGGCGGAGGTTTGGAGCTGGCAATGAGCTGCCATATGCGTTTTGTTACGGAAAATGCTAAACTGGGATTGCCGGAACTTCAATTGGGATTGATTCCTGGATTTGCAGGAACACAGCGTTTGCCGCGTTATGTCGGAGTGGCCAAAGCCGCTGAAATGCTTTTGACGAGCGATCCGATTACAGGCGAAGAAGCAGTGCAGCTCGGTCTTGCCAACCGTTCTTTCGGCGAAGAAGACCTTCTTCCGCAAACGCTTTCAATTGCGAAGAAAATTGCGAAAAAGAGCCCGGTGTCCGTCAAGGCGGCCATCGACATGCTTCAGTATTCGAAGCACGGGGCTTTTGAAGAAGGGGTCAAGGCAGAAGCGGATTCGTTCGGTACGGTTTTCGTATCGGAAGACGCGAAGGAAGGCATTAGCGCTTTCCTGGAAAAACGCGAAGCACAATTTAAAGGGAAATAATACTTGGGAGGTTTACGTTCATGAACATTTATGTATTGGTAAAACGTACGTTTGACACAGAAGAAAAGCTGGTTGTCTCTGGTGGCCAGATTCAAGAAGATGGCGCTGAATTCATCATCAACCCATATGACGAGTATGCGATCGAAGAGGCCATCACGGTCCGCGACGCTCACGGCGGCGAAGTGACAGTTGTCACAATCGGCGACGAGGAAGCTGAAAAGCAATTGCGTACAGCACTTGCAATGGGCGCTGACAAAGCGGTCTTGATCAATACAGAAGACGATGTCGAGGAAATGGACCAGTTTACGGCAGCTTACATACTGGCAGAGTACTTGAAAGACAAAGAAGCGGACTTGATTCTTGCAGGAAACGTAGCGATCGACGGCGGATCTGGCCAAGTCGGACCGCGCGTAGCTGATTTGCTTGATATCAATTACGTGACGACGATCACAAGCCTTGAAATCGAAGGCGAAACAGTGAAAATCGTCCGTGATATTGAAGGGGATGCAGAAGAGCTTGAAACTTCATTGCCTTTATTGGTCACAGCCCAACAAGGCTTGAACGAACCGCGCTATCCATCTCTTCCAGGAATCATGAAAGCGAAGAAAAAACCGCTTGAAGAGCTTGAGCTCGATGATCTGGATATCGACGAAGAAGATGTAGAAGCGAAAACAGAAACGATCGAAGTATACTTGCCGCCGAAAAAACAAGCCGGCCGTATTTTGGAAGGCGAAATTCCAAGCCAAGTTTCTGAACTGGTCAGCTTGCTTCGCTCTGAAGCGAAAGTTATATAAACGTACGCCAATCATTCATTTTCACATCTACTTAGGGGGTTAACGGACTATGTCGAAAAAAGTATTAGTATTGGGCGAAACGCGTGAAGGCGCTTTGCGCAACGTATCATTTGAAGCAATTGCCGCAGCCAAGAAAATTTCAGGCGGCGGGGAAGTCGTTGCTGTCTTGCTTGGGGAAGCAGTGAGCGAGTTCGGAAACGAATTGGTAGCTTACGGCGCTGACCGTGTCATTACGGTTGAGCACCCACACTTGAAATCTTATACATCTGACGGCTACGGCCAGGCATTTATGGCAGTTGTTGACCAGGAGCAGCCTGAAGCAATCGTCTTCGGCCACACTGCAGTCGGCAAGGACTTGTCGCCAAAAATCGCATCGAAATTGCAAACCGGCTTGATTTCCGATGTAACGGATATCGAAGGGGAAGGGGACGACGCTGTCTTCATCCGCCCGATCTATTCCGGTAAAGCATTTGAAAAAGTGAAACTGAAAGAAGACGGTGTTGTCTTCATTACAGTACGCCCGAACAACATCGCTCCGCTTGAGCGTGAAGAACGTTCTGGCGATGTATCGAGCTTGTCGGTCGATATCACGAACTTGCGCACGATCATCAAAAACGTCGTCCGCAAATCCGCAGAAGGCGTAGACCTTTCAGAAGCGAAAGTCATCATCGCTGGCGGACGCGGCGTCAAGAGTAAAGACGGATTCGAGCCTTTGCAAGAACTGGCTGACCTTCTTGGCGGCGCAGTCGGAGCATCACGCGGCGCATGTGACGCAGATTACTGCGATTATTCCTTGCAGATCGGACAGACAGGGAAAGTCGTTACACCTGATCTCTACATCGCAGCGGGAATTTCCGGCGCGATCCAGCACATGGCAGGGATGTCCAACTCCAAAGTCATCGTTGCGATCAATAAAGACCCGGAAGCGAACATCTTCAAAGTAGCAGACTACGGAATCGTCGGAGACCTATTCGACGTCATCCCGTTGCTTACAGAAGAATTCAAGAAAGTCATGTAATCACAGCAGCCCGCAATGTAGCGGGCTGTTTTTTTGCGTGCCCCTGTAGCGGAATCTCCTAAATTTTAAATACATTGACTACATCAAATCCAGGCAGTTTAACGCCAACAACAGCCGGGTATGGAAGGACTAGGCAAATAAATAGCTAGCGTAAATCACGTCTGCTATAATCGAAATATAGTTTGGTTATCACTTAAGGAGGAATTATACATGGCAATCGTTAAAGGAACAGATCAGAATTTCAAACAGGAAGTTTCAGAAGGTCTCGTATTGGTAGACTTTTGGGCAGCATGGTGCGGGCCTTGTAAAATGATCGCTCCAGTTCTTGAAGAACTTGATGCAGACATGGACGACAAAGTGAAAATCGTGAAATTGGATGTTGATGAAAACCAACAGACAGCTAGCGAATACGGTATCATGTCCATCCCGACACTTCTTTTGATGAAAAACGGCGAAACAGTCGATAAAGTTGTCGGCTTCCGTCCAAAAGAAGCTTTGGCTGAATTGGTTGAAAAACACGCATAATTCCAAAACCGGGTCCCATTCGTGGAACCCGGTTTTTTAAATAGGGTGAGGAAATGAAAAATGAAATGATTCAACATAAATTGGCAGTTTTGCCGGACCAGCCGGGCTGCTATTTGATGAAGGACCGCCAAGGGACAGTCATCTATGTCGGCAAGGCGAAAGTGTTGAAGAACCGTGTGCGTTCCTATTTCACTGGCAGCCACGATACGAAAACACAGCGCCTCGTCAATGAAATCGAGGACTTTGAATACATTGTCACATCTTCCGACAAAGAAGCATTGATCCTTGAATTGAACTTGATCAAAAAGCATGACCCGAAATACAATATCCGCCTGAAAGACAATAAGACTTATCCGTATTTGAAAATCACGGGCGAACGCCATCCGAAATTGGTCATCACGAGACAGGTCAAAAAAGACAAAGGGAAATATTTTGGCCCTTATCCGAACGCCTATGCAGCGAGCGAGACGAAGAAGCTGCTGGACCGTTTGTATCCGCTCCGCAAATGCCATACGATGCCGGACCGCGTCTGCCTCTATTACCATCTCGGGCAATGCCTCGCGCCTTGCGTCAAACCGGTAGAGAAGGATACGTACCGTGAAATGATCGACGGCATCAGCCGGTTCTTGAACGGCGGCTTCCGCGAAGTGAAGCAGGAGCTGACCGAGAAGATGAGCGAAGCGGCGGAGAACCTGGAGTTCGAACGGGCGAAAGAATACCGCGACCAGATCAGCCACATTGAATCGGTCATGGAAAAACAGAAAATGGCCATGAACGATTTCACCAACCGCGACGTCTTTGCTTACGCTGTCGATAAAGGCTGGATGTGCGTGCAAGTATTTTTTGTGCGCCAAGGAAAGCTGATCGAGCGCGAAGTGTCGATGTTCCCGTTGTACCGCGACCCGGAAGAAGAGTTCTTGACCTTCCTCGGCCAATTCTATGAAAAGCCGGATCATATCAAACCGAATGAAATCCTGTTGCCGGAAGCGGAAGATGAGGAATTCCTGAAAGAATGGCTCGGCGCGAAAGTGCTCGTCCCGCAGCGCGGCAAGAAAAAAGATTTGGTCTTGCTTGCGCGCAAGAATGCGGAAATTGCCATCAAGGAGAAATTCCAGCTGCTCGAGCGCCAGGAAGAACGCACGGTCGGTGCCTGCAACGAATTGGGCGAAGCGATGAACATCCACACGCCGCTGCGCATCGAAGCATTTGATAACTCCCATATCCAAGGGGCGGATGCCGTGTCTGCGATGGTCGTCTTTATCGACGGCAAACCCTCGAAAAAAGATTACCGGAAATACAAGACCCGCTCCGCGCAGAAGCCCGATGATTATGCGGCGATGCGTGAAGTGGTCCGCAGGCGCTACAGCCGCGTGCTGAAGGACGGCTTGCCGCTGCCCGACTTGATCATTATCGATGGGGGCAAAGGCCAGATCGAATCGGCGCGCGAAATCGTTGAAGACGAACTCGGGCTCGATATCCCGATTGCAGGACTTGCAAAGGATGCCAAGCACCAAACGTCCCAGTTGTTGTATGGCAATCCAGTTGAAATGGTGGAACTCAAGCGCACGAGTGAAGCGTTTTATTTATTGCAACGCATTCAAGACGAAGTCCACCGATTTGTCATCACGTTCCACCGCCAATTGCGCGGCAAGAATTCGATTCAATCCGCTTTGGACGGCTTGCAAGGCGTCGGCCCGAAACGCAAGCAGCAATTGCTCAAGCATTTCGGCTCCGTCCGGAAAATCAAGGAAGCGAACGCCGGCGAGATCCAGCAGGCCGGTATTCCTGAGAAGCTGGCCGTGGAAATCGAACGGCATTTCAAAGAACAGCCGTTGCAACAGGAATAACTTCGTGGTATTGTATTAACACAATTGAATCACTTGTAAAAAGTGATGATAGAGGAGCGGACGTCATTAGTAAGCATCCCGAGATTTGCAGAATCTGTGAAGGATGCCGAAAGGGACGCCCGCCGAAGTTTACGCGCACTGCTTGCGTGTATGCTGGTCCTGCATTTAAGAGATGCAGGGCTGTCAGAGTTTGACTCTGGAGGGCTATCTCACATGGACGTTTGAAATCGTACATGAGAAGAGAGGTAGCTTGCCGGGCAATCGGCGAGTTGCCTCTTTTTTGTTGAGGGCCACTTATCTTAAGTGGGAGTGAAGAGAATGACAACAATCGTAATGAAATTCGGCGGGACGTCCGTGGCGTCTCCGGAGAAAATCGTGGGCGTAGCAAGACGCGCCATCCAGGAAAAACAACAAGGCAAGCGCGTCGTCATTGTCGTCTCGGCGATGGGCAAAACGACAGACACGCTGCTTGGGCTTGCGGGAGAGATTTCCGCAGAGCCGCCAAAGCGTGAAATGGACATGCTGCTTGCGACCGGTGAACAAGTGACCATTTCGCTGTTGGCGATGGCGTTCAAAAAACTCGGGTATGATGCCTTGAGTTTCACAGGCTGGCAGGCGGGCATCGAAACGGAATCCGTTCCGCGCAATGCGCGCATCGAGACGATCCATACACAGCGATTGGAAGAGGCGCTCGACCTCGGACTGTTCTGCGTGGTCGCAGGGTTCCAGGGCGTCGACAAGAACGGCAATATCACGACGCTTGGCCGCGGCGGGTCCGATACGACCGCTGTGGCGTTGGCGGCTGCGCTCGGTGCTGAAAAATGTGAGATCTACACGGATGTTGACGGAGTTTACACTTCCGATCCCCGTTATGTCACAGGCGCCCGCAAACTTGAACAGATTTCATACGACGAAATGCTCGAATTGGCCAATCTCGGGGCGGGTGTCCTTCATCCGCGAGCCGTAGAATTCGCCAAGAACAATCAAGTGCCCCTCTCTGTAAGGGCCAGCTACTCGGATGAACCGGGGACTATCATTCAAGAGGTGATCACTGTGGAAAAAAATCTAATCGTGCGCGGCGTGGCATTCGAAAAAGACATCGCCCGCATCACTGTCAGTTATACGAAGCCATTCAACGGGTCGCTTGCCAATATCTTCACGAGTCTTGCGAATCACTTGATCGATGTCGATATCATCGTGCAAAGCATCAGTGAGGAGTTTCCGCCGTCTGTTTCTTTTTCAATCAAAGAAGACAGCCTGGCAGAAGCCCAGCGCGTCTTGTCGGAAGCGCAAGAAAAAATTGGCTATAACGCCATCGATATCGAAACCGGCTTGGCAAAAGTATCGATTGTCGGCTCCGGCATGGTATCAAATCCCGGCGTAGCGGCAAAAATGTTCGATATTCTCCGCGCGCAGGATGTGCCGGTGAAAATGGTCAGCACTTCCGAAATCAAAGTCTCTGTCGTCGTGCCGGCTAGTGAAATGGAACGTTCAGCAAATGCGCTCCATGATGCATACGGACTGACGCCAGCGTCTGTCAGATAAGCCAAAAGCCCAGCCTAGCTGGGCTTTTTTGAATTGCCGAAAGTTTGTGCAAAAATTCACAATTTGTTCAAATTTGAAATCTTGCCTTCACGGTCCTATATGAGCTTATAAAACCTCGAAACAGATGCCTGTATCTCGCCTGTTTCGAAATGAAAATATAGCTTTTCATGAATTCTTTCCTATTTAATATCCGCAAAAACCTTCACAGACCCTAGACTGGATACGCTTAAAAAGGTTTCCTTGCCTTGACGCTCCTAGAGGGGGGGAGTACAATAAATATGTCATATTCTTGTACATGATGCTTACAGCAACGTGAATATGTTTTCCTGATATAGGAAAGCTTTACGCTGCCAACTAATGTTTTTGAGGGGGGTAAAATTTTTGGATAACAATCGTGAATTTTTAATGCGCAGGCTGCACTCTTTACTCGGGGTCATTCCAATCGGTTTGTTCTTGACGCAGCATTTGATCGTCAACCATTTCGCTACGCAAGGCGTGGAAGCGTTTAACCAAGCTGCCCACTTCATGGCAAATCTTCCATTTGTCATCTTCCTGGAGATTTTCGTCATCTACTTGCCGCTCATGTATCATGCTTTCTACGGATTATACATAGCGTTCACAGCGAAAAACAACCCGGGGCATTACAGCTACATGCGCAACATTTTATTCGTTGCCCAGCGTTACACCGGGATTTTCCTTGTGGTCTTTATCGCATGGCACGTGTTTGAGACAAGATTCCAAGTTGCGATTGGTGCAGCAGAGGCAGATTTCAACATGATGGAAAACATCCTGTCGAATCCGTTCATGTTCGCCTTCTACGTAGTAGGTGTCCTGTCCGCGACGTTCCACTTGGCGAACGGATTGTGGTCTTTCTTTGTAACGTGGGGAATCACGGTTTCAGAGAAAGCACAGCGCTACTCAACTTACTTCACACTTCTAGTCTTTATTGTATTATCGATCATTGGTATCAGAGCATTGTTTGCATTCGTTTAAGGATGTCCCAAACATTGGTGAATTAAAAGAGGAGTGAACACTACAATGGCGAAAGGCAAAATTTCTATCGTCGGTGGGGGCCTAGCTGGCCTAATGGCAGCGATCAAAGTTGCCGAAGCAGGAGCACCTGCCGATCTATTTTCCATCGTTCCAGTTAAACGGTCTCACTCTGTGTGCGCACAGGGCGGCATTAACGGAGCGGTGAATACAAAAGGTGAAGGGGATTCCCCGGCAATTCACCTAGATGACACCGTTTACGGCGGTGACTTCCTAGCTAACCAAAGACCGGTCAAAGCGATGGCCGACGCAGCACCTGGCATCATCCGCCTGCTTGACCGCATGGGCGTCATGTTCAACCGTACGCCTGAAGGGCTTCTTGACTTCCGTCGTTTCGGCGGCACGATGCACCACAGAACGGCATTTGCCGGCGCGACAACGGGCCAGCAATTGCTATATGCACTTGATGAGCAAGTCCGCCGCTATGAAGTTGCAGGCTTGATCACGAAATATGAAGGCTGGGAATTCCTGGGCCTCGTCATCGACGATGAAGGCGTTTCACGAGGAATCACTGCACAGAACTTGACGACAATGGAGATCAAATCGTTCCGTTCGGATGCCGTCATCATGGCAACTGGCGGACCGGGGATTATCTTCGGGAAATCCACAAACTCTGTCATCAACACAGGTTCTGCTGCATCGATCGTGTACCAGCAAGGCGCTTATTATGCGAACGGCGAATTCATCCAAATCCACCCAACAGCGATCCCTGGCGACGACAAGCTCCGCTTGATGTCAGAATCTGCACGCGGTGAAGGCGGGCGGATCTGGACGTATAAAGACGGCAAGCCTTGGTACTTCCTGGAAGAGAAATATCCTGCATACGGAAACTTGGTCCCACGTGATATCGCAACACGCGAAATCTTCGACGTGTGCGTTAACCAAAAACTCGGCATCAACGGCGAGAACATGGTGTACTTGGACCTTTCCCATAAAGATTCGAAAGAACTCGACATCAAACTGGGCGGCATCATCGAAATCTATGAGAAATTCACAGGCGACGATCCGCGTAAAGTTCCGATGAAGATTTTCCCGGCAGTCCATTATTCCATGGGCGGGCTATGGGTTGACGATCATCAGATGACGAATATTCCTGGCGTTTTGGCAGCGGGCGAATGTGATTATTCCCAGCACGGTGCGAACCGTCTAGGCGCAAACTCGCTCCTGTCAGCTATCTATGGCGGCATGGTCGCAGGACCGAATGCCCTTGAGTATGTCAAAGGCTTGGAAGTTCTTGCAGAAGACTTGCCAAACGATATTTACGCGAAGCACGAAGCTGAAGAGCAGCGTAAATGGGATGAAATCTTGGCACTTGACGGAACTGAAAATGCTTACGTCTTGCACAAGGAACTTGGCGAATGGATGACGGACAACGTGACGGTCGTACGCTATAATGACCGCCTCGAAGAAACAGATCGCAAAATCCAGGAGCTTCTTGAACGCTTTAACCACATCAGCATGACGGATACGCAACTTTGGAGCAACCAAGGCGCAATGTTTACCCGCCAGCTGAAAAATATGCTACATTTAGCACGTGTCATCACTATCGGTGCGTTGAAACGCAACGAAAGCCGCGGCGCACATTACAAGCCGGAATTCCCGGAACGTAATGACGAGGAATTCCTGAAGACGACTATGGCGAAATTCAATGGTTATGATGCGCCGATCTTCCATTATGAAGAAGTCGACACTGGCTTGATCCCGCCACGCAAACGCGACTATTCCGCGAAAGCATAGCAATAAGAAGGGAGCTAATTTACCATGGGTGAAGCAGCAAAAACGGTTATTTTCGAAATCGAACGCCAGAACTCTACGGACGAAAGCTCGTACTGGGAAAAGTTCGAATTGCCATATCGCGCCAACATGAACGTCATTTCCGCATTGATGGAAATCCGACGCAACCCGGTCAACATGGACGGGAAGAAAACAACTCCAGTCAACTGGGACATGAACTGCCTTGAGGAAGTTTGTGGCGCATGTTCTATGGTCATCAACGGCAAAGCACGCCAGTCGTGTACAGCTCTTGTCGATCAGCTGGAGCAACCGATCCGCCTTCAGCCGATGAGAACATTCCCGGTCGTCCGCGACTTGATCGTAGACCGCAGCCGCATGTTCGACTCACTGAAGAAAGTCAAAGCGTGGGTGCCGATCGACGGTACGCATGATCTTGGCGAAGGTCCGCGTATGCCTGAGCGCAAACGCCAATGGGCTTATGAATTGTCTAAATGTATGACGTGCGGCGTATGCCTTGAGGCTTGCCCGAACGTCAACGATAAATCCGACTTTATCGGTGCGGCTCCGCTTTCTCAAGTGCGCTTGATGAACGCGCATCCAACAGGTGCCATGAACCGTGACGAGCGTTTGAACGCTATCATGGGCGAAGGCGGCCTTGCGGATTGCGGTAACTCCCAAAACTGTGTGGAATCTTGCCCGAAAGGCATTCCTTTGACAACTTCTATCGCAGCTTTGAACCGCGACGTGAGCATCCAAATGTTCCGCAACTTCTTCGGAAGCGATCATATGGTCGACTAAGTTACACTCCGCCTTTATGGCGGAGTTTTTTTGTTTCAGCCGAAAATACCCAAGCTTGGCTGAAACAGATGTCCTTTGCGCCAGTTTTTGCTATACTTACAAAATGAGTAATGTATACAGGGGGAACTGGAATGAGAGCGTCTTACATAAAGGATTTCAATGAATGGCAGGAAGGCTTTTCTTTTTACGCGCCGGTGCATGTGCGCTTTTCAGAGACGGATATGTTCGGGCATGTCAACAATACGGTGCCGATCGCTTATTTTGAGTATGCACGGATCGAGTTCATGAAAGAAGTGGGCTTGATGCAAGCATGGCTTTCAAAAGACAGCGACTTGATTCCAGTCGTGGCGGATATGCAGGTCGATTTTGTCCGACAGGTATTCTTTGATGAACAATTGAGAGTTTATGTGAAAGTGGAGTCGATTGGAAACTCTTCCGCAGACATCCATTATTGGGCAGTGAATGATAAGCAAGAAACTTGTTTCACCGGCAGGGGCGCCGTCGTACAGATTTCCAAGACGAGCGGCAAAGGCCATCCTTGGAGCGACGAGGAGAAGACGATGCTGCAAAGCGGAAATCTAACTTCTTCCGGCAAATGAAGCAGTCCCTGTCTTGAGAGAACGACCGTGTCACGATGGAACAAATACCAGTAGCTAGGGAGTGAACCAAGTCCATGACTGAAGACAACTTAAACCGCCGCCACGACTTGGAGCGTGTGGCATTTATGGAAAAGGAATTGCGTTATATATCCGGGATCATCAAGCAAAAAGGCCGTGAAATCCTGAATTCGTATACCATTACTCCGCCGCAATTCGTGGCGCTTCAATGGCTGTTCGAACATGGCGACATGACCATCGGAGATTTATCGAATAAAATGTTCTTGGCGTTCAGCACGACGACCGACCTGGTCGACCGGATGGAGAAGAACGAGTTGGTTGTGCGCATCCGCGAGGAACAGGACCGCCGGGTGGTACGCATTAAATTATTGAAAGAAGGCGAGCGGATCATTGAAGAAGTGATCAAGAAGCGCCAGGATTATTTAGAAACTGTACTTGAAGACTTCAGTGTAGAAGAAGTCGAGCAATTTTCAAGCTTGTTGGAGAAAATGCATATCAACATGAAATAGGAGCGGGGCTATGACATTGAATGCGCCAATCGGAGTCATTGATTCAGGTGTCGGGGGGTTGACCGTCGCCAAGGAAATCATGAAACTTTTGCCTAATGAAAAAATTATTTACATCGGTGACAATGCGCGCTGCCCGTATGGCCCGCGTCCACTTGCAGAAGTTCGGCGCTACACATGGCAGATGGCAGAAGCGCTCATGAAAATGAATATCAAAATGCTGGTCATCGCCTGCAATACGGCAACAGCGGCAGCGCTCAATTCCTTGCAAAAGAAATTGCCGATCCCAGTTATCGGTGTCATTTTCCCGGGAGCCCGCGCTGCTATCAAATCGTCTTCGACGAAGAAAATTGCGGTGCTCGGCACGTCCGGAACTGTCAAGAGTGGGGCTTACGAAAAAGCCATCAAGTCGCTTGTTTCAGCTTCTGACGTGGTCCAATTGGCATGCCCGCGGTTTGTGCCG
Source organism: Planococcus citreus (assembly GCF_003664125.1). GTDB lineage: Bacteria > Bacillota > Bacilli > Bacillales_A > Planococcaceae > Planococcus > Planococcus citreus. The sequence goes on along the minus strand of NZ_RCCP01000002.1, from coordinate 358,550 downwards.
CTCGTGGAAAGTGATGAGTACGAAGGGGAATTCGCCCGCCGCATGGTGGCAGAAACGTTATCGGCGATCAAATCGAAGGAATTCGATACCGCCATCCTCGGATGCACCCATTACCCGCTGTTGCAGGGCTTTATCGAGCAAGAACTTGGCACCACAGTGACGGTTCTATCGTCAGCGCAGGAAACGGCGAAAGACGTATCGCGCCACTTGAGCTATCAGGACAAATTTGCGGATCGCCGCAAACCGCCCGTCCATCAATTTTATACATCCGGTTCGACGGAGATTTTCCGCACGATCATCAAAAAATGGCTTGCCATCGACGAGCCGTGCATCCGTTCAATCCAGTTCCCAAAAACCTGACGGCTCAGCCGCCGGGTTTTTGTCGTCAAGACAGAATTATGGTAAGATTTTTTGAGTACATGAGGAGGATTCAATGATGATAAGAATTGATAATAGACAAGCAGACGAACTGCGCCCGGTGGAAGTGGAGACGGATTATTTGATCCACCCAGAAGGATCGGTCCTGATTACGGTCGGCCAGACGAAAGTGATTTGCACAGCGACGATCGAATCTCGTGTTCCGAGTTTCTTGAGAGGCCAAGGCAAAGGCTGGGTAACGGCTGAATATTCCATGTTGCCACGCGCGACTGGAAGCCGCAACCAGCGCGAAGCGACACGCGGCAAGCTCGGTGGGCGCACGATGGAAATCCAGCGCCTGATCGGCCGCTCCTTGCGCGCTGTCGTCGATCTCGAGAAGATCGGTGAACGCACACTATGGATTGATTGCGACGTCATCCAGGCGGACGGAGGGACGCGTACAGCGTCTATCACGGGAGCTTTCATCGCCATGACCATCGCACTCGGCAAATTGGACGTACCGGTATTCCCTGTGACGGATTATCTGGCCGCTACAAGCGTCGGCATCAACAGCAGCAAGCAAGCCATCCTGGACCTGAATTACGAAGAGGATTCAACGGCAGCGGTCGATATGAACCTGGTCATGACAGGATCCGGTGAGTTTGTGGAAATGCAAGGCACCGGCGAAGAAGCGACATTCAGCCGCAAGGAATTGAACGAAATGCTCGATCTCGGTGAAGCAGGGATCCAGCAATTGATCAAAATCCAACAACAAGCGATCGGCGAATTGTCGTCGCGGATCGGCGAAAAGGTGGAATCCGCACTATGAAAAAAATCGTCATTGCCACACAGAACAAAGGAAAAGCAAAAGACTTTGAAACCTTGCTGTCCCCTCTAGGCTATGAAGTATTGACCTTGAGAGATGTCGCAAAAGACCTCGACATCGAAGAAACCGGCACAACGTTCGAAGCCAATGCCATCCTGAAAGCGGAAGGCGTCGCTAAAGAACTCGGCATCCCAGTCATCGCAGACGACAGCGGCCTTGAGATCGATGCCTTGGACGGAGAGCCGGGCGTCTATTCCGCACGCTATGCGGGAGGCGAAAAGAGCGACGACGCCAATATCGATAAAGTGCTGGAAAAATTGTCTGGCGTACCGGACGGAGAGCGCAGTGCGCGATTCCGCTGCGTCTTGGCGGTTGCGGCACCGGGTGAAGAAACCCAAACCTTCTCCGGCTCGTGTGAAGGCGAAATACTGCGATTGCGCAGAGGCGACCACGGCTTCGGCTACGACCCGATCTTTTACGTTCCTTCCCAGGAGCGTGCCATGGCGGAACTCGAACCCGAAGAAAAAGCCGCCATCTCGCACCGCGGGCAAGCATTGAACAAGCTCAGCAAAGCAATGCCAGAGTGGATATAGTTTTTCCAATGAAATTATAAATAATTGGGCAGTCTAAAGATATGGAACAACATAGCGTAGGAAACCATGCTGCTCAACAGTTTAATACACTGCTTCGCAAAGACTTGAACTCGCAAGCATCGTTCAAGTCTTGCCTGCGGGATAGCGAGACAGATGAGACCCTGCAGGAGCGCAGCGACGAAGCGGCTCAGCGCTCGCCCGCGGCAAGCTTAGCTATTTTGTGTAATATCGTTATGAGAAGAATTATAATTTATACTTTATGAGATATTTTTTTGAAATAGCATTGACTTTTTCTCGGATGATTTCTATAATTAAAATTGTCTTTCGTGAGGAAAGTCATGTCTCAGTAGCTCAGCTGGATAGAGCAACGCCCTTCTAAGGCGTCGGTCGGGGGTTCGAATCCCTCCTGGGACGTCTCAAAACCTTGTTTTCCCCCATCGGGAAAGCAAGGTTTTTTATTTTGTGAAAAACGCTTGTGAAGAAATGATGGACATTTGATTTTTCGCTGTTTATTTGTGAGGTATGTCGTATAATGGAAAAAGATAGAGAATAAACAGACCAAAAGGTGGAAACGAGACGTGTTCAGAAACAAATGGAAACGGATTTTGATTATACTTTCCCTTGTACAAACGATTTTAATTGCAGCGACAGCGACGAGCATTTGGACATTTGCCAGTGAATCTGAGGTGATACAAGCCGATGCGGCAATCGTGCTCGGCACGAAAGTCATCGGCGAGGAGCCTTCACCGGTGCTCGAACAGCGCATACGCCACGCCATCGATCTATACGAAGCGGGCTATGTCGAGAAAATCATCTTCACGGGCGGTATCACGGACGGGGCGGACTTCGCCGAGTCGGTCGTGAGCCGCGACTTCGCGATCCGCAACCATGTCCCTGAAGAAGATATTCTGATCGAAACCCAATCGCTCATCACGGAAGAGAATTTCCGTTTCGCCGGTGAACTGGCGGATGAAAACGGCTTGTCGAGCTTTCTCGTCGTCAGCGATCCCTTACATATGAAACGTGCACTGCTTATGGCGGAACACGCCGGAATCGATGCCCATTCCTCACCGACGCCTTCGACCGAATTCAAGGGCTTTTCGAACATCGCGCCGTTCTTCGCACGTGAAGTTGTTTGCTATATGGCTTACGTCGCGATGCACGCTGTCATTTAATGAAACTGTCCCGCTGATGCGTGGACAGTTTTTTAATTTAACAGATGAACAGGGCAGCCCTGAGTGATACACTGATAAAAAGCTGTGAGGAGTGTGTTGTAGATGGAAACCGATCAACTGAAGCTCAGCACGAAATGGCAAGGGGATTTTGTATTTGAGGCTGCTGGACAAGGCGGCCACACGCTGCGGATGGATGCTCATCAGGGAGTCGGGAACGACCAAGGATTGCTTCCGATGCAGGCGCTGCTCGGCTCGCTTGCCGGATGCGTCGGCATGGACGTCGTGATGATTCTGCGTGCCAGGATGAAAGATGTTCGCTCTATCGAAATCGTCACGGAAGGAGACAAACGCCGGAACCCGCCGAAGGAATTTTTGGCGATTACGGTTACCTTTATCGTGGAAGGGGACATCGACGCGGATAAAGTCTGGCATGCCATCGAAGTGAGCGGGGAGAAATACTGCCCGGTCGCCCATTCCTTAAAAGCGGACGTCGCGTATAAACTGGTTTTGAACGGCAAAGAGGCTGGCGCAAAATAGCGCCGGCTTTCGTTTTCACAGCGTATTTCCCTATGGTATGATGAATGGACAAAGAGGTGGTAGGATGCGGAAGAAGTTTGGGGATTTGAAGCGCAAGGGCAATGTCATCGTCTTTCCGACGACGGTCACTCGGCTGCTATCGGAGGGGATGACCAGTTTAAAGAATGAACAATACGCCGATGCCCGCGATAAACTGTACCAAGTGCTCGTCTACGAGCCAGACCATGCGGCGGCGCTCGGCGGATATGCCTACAGCTTATATGAGCTGGGGGAATTCGAGGAAGCGCTCGAAGTCGTGCAGGAATTGCTGCGCATCGGACCGATCCATTATTTGGAGACGATGGAACTATACATAAGCATTCTAATGCAAGTGAAGGAATTCGAAGAAGCCGAGAAGATGATCGAAGTGCTCATCGAGGAAAACGTCCTGCCGAAAGAGCGTTTGGAGCAATTCCATCAATTGCGCGATCTTAATGAACGCATTGCCGAAAGCGCAGCCTCTGCCAAACGGGAAACAGGCCAATTTAGCCTGGAGCAATTTTTGCCGCTTAGCGCTTCCGAACAGGAGCAGCGGGTGACTGAATTGCCGAAAGAAGCGTATGGTGCCATGAGGAACCAGCTGATTGAATTGATCAAGCATCCGGAAGTGGATTGGGTGGCGAAATCCTATCTGCTGCTCATGCTCCGTGAACAACAGATAAGCGGGACGGTGAATGTCGGAAAGTTTCATTATAAAAACGAGCTTGCGATCGACAAGCTACCGGACCCATTGAAAGACGCCCGTCTAATCGGGATTCGCAAGCGTTTGGAAGAGTCTTTGGAGAAAGAGCCGGCCAAGCTGCAGATGGCGATGGAGTTGGTCGATCGGCACATTTATCTGCTATATCCGTTTTTCTGGGAAGAGTTTGAGGAAGCGGAAATTGCCGAAGCCTACCACGCGTATCTCGATAGTTTGTTCAGCGGAGAAGCGGGAGCAAAAGCCGATCCGAAATTGCTGGAATTGCTCATGCAGGCCGAGGCATACATAGAATTGCGCAATGGTTAGAAATAGTTGAACCTGCTCGTATGTGTGATATAATGTGGAGGTTGTCAAAAATCGTACAAATTTCGTACATGACTTTGTAAAAAATTGTTTGGAGGGCTTATACATGTCAGCAAAATGGGAAAAGCAAGAAGGTAACGTCGGAGTACTTACAGTAGAAGTGCCGGCTGAAGAAGTAAACGGCGCGCTTGATAAAGCGTTCAAAAAAGTCGTTAAAGAAATTAACGTACCAGGATTCCGCAAAGGGAAAATGCCACGCCAAATGTTCGAAAAACGTTTCGGTGTAGAATCTCTTTACCAGGATGCACTTGATTTCATCCTGCCTGACGCTTACGCGAACGCAGTCGAAGAAGCAGGCATCAACCCGGTTGACCGCCCTGAAATCGACATTGAAAAATTGGAAAAGAACGAGCCGTTGGTATTCACTGCTAAAGTAACAGTGAAACCTGAAGTAGAACTCGGCGAATACAAAGGCCTTGAAGTTTCCAAAGAAGACACGAACGTGACGGATGAGGAAATCGAAGAGCAATTGAAAGAAAGCCAAGAACGCATGGCTGAATTGACTGTCAAAGAAGACGGACAAGTTGAAAACGGCGACACAGCTGTCATCGACTTCGAAGGATTCGTAGACGGAGAAGCGTTTGAAGGCGGAGCAGGCAACGACTACTCCCTAGAAATCGGTTCTAACTCATTCATCCCAGGCTTCGAAGAGCAATTGATCGGCGCTAAAACGGGCGAACAAAAAGACGTTGAAGTCACTTTCCCTGAAGAATACCACGCTGAAGAGCTTGCTGGAAAATCGGCAACGTTCAAAGTGACGGTAAACGAAGTGAAAGCGAAAGAACTTCCTGAACTGAACGATGAGTTCGCTAAAGAACTTGACGAAGAAGTAGAAAGCCTTGACGCACTTCGCACGAAAATGAAAGAAAACTTGAAAGCGGAGAAAGACAACGCTTCTGAAACACAAATGCGCGATCAGCTTGTACAAAAAGCGGCAGAAAACGCTACAGTTGAAATCCCGCAAGCGATGATCGATTCTGAAATCGACCGCATGATGCAAGACTTCGAACAACGCCTAAGCCAGCAAGGCATGAACAAGGAATTGTACTTCCAGTTCTCAGGCCAAGACGAAGACGCTCTTCGCGAGCAAATGAAGGCTGATGCTGAAACACGCGTACGCGTATCATTGACGCTTGAAGCAATCGCGAAAGCAGAAAACATGGAAGTCACTTCTGAAGACATCGACAAAGAACTTGAGAAAATGGCTGGCCAATTCAACATGGACGCTGAACAAATCAAAACAGCTCTAGGCGGCACTGAAATGCTAGAAAACGACATCCGTATGCAGAACACGGTTGAGTTCCTAGTGGAGAACGCTAAAGTTACTGACGCTAAAGCTGCAGAATAACACATAAGATTCTTAATAGGACAAGGTGCGGCAACCGCACCTTGTTTTCTATACATAATGGCAAACAAATTCAAGTTCCTACATATAAAGGCTGTTTCTTTGGCATAGTTCTAATTAGTTGATACAATCAAAATAATCTTGTAACATAATGGCTTGAATAGGGGTGACTAAATTGTTCAAATTCAATGATGAAAAAGAGCATTTGAAATGTTCGTTTTGCGGTAAGCCGCAGGAACAAGTTCGTAAACTGGTCGCAGGGCCAGGTGTATATATTTGCGACGAGTGCATCGAGCTTTGCACGGAAATCGTAGAAGAGGAACTCGGAACAGAAGAAGAAACTGAGTTCAAGGAAGTACCAAAACCGAAAGAAATCATGGATATCCTTGGCGGTTATGTAATTGGCCAAGACAAGGCGAAAAAATCCTTGGCAGTAGCGGTTTACAACCATTACAAACGCGTCAATTCCCAAAGCAAGATCGACGATGTCGAACTTTCGAAATCGAATATCGTCTTGATCGGGCCAACAGGGAGCGGGAAAACTTTGCTTGCGCAAACACTCGCGCGCATCCTGAATGTGCCGTTTGCAATTGCGGATGCAACATCGCTTACTGAAGCTGGGTATGTCGGGGAAGATGTCGAGAACATCTTGCTCAAATTGATCCAAGCGGCAGACTACGATGTGGACCGTGCAGAAAAAGGTATCATTTATATCGATGAAATCGATAAAGTGGCGCGCAAATCCGAGAACCCGTCGATTACACGCGACGTTTCCGGTGAAGGCGTACAACAAGCTTTATTGAAAATCCTGGAAGGCACGACAGCGAGCGTTCCCCCACAAGGCGGGCGCAAGCATCCTCATCAGGAATTCATCCAAATCGATACGACGAACGTCTTGTTCATCGTAGGCGGCGCGTTTGACGGCGTTGACCAAATCATCAAACGCCGTCTCGGAAATAAAATCATCGGCTTCGGTGCAGATCCGAACAAAGAAGAAATGGACGAAAAATCCCTTCTTAGCCAATTAATTCCAGAGGACTTGTTGAAATTCGGCTTGATCCCTGAATTTATCGGCCGTCTGCCAGTGCTCGCAAGCCTTGAGCAATTGGACGAAAATGCACTTGTGCAGATTCTGACAGAGCCGAAAAACGCACTTATCAAGCAATACCAGAAGATGATGGAGCTTGATGGCGTCACATTGACATTCGAACACGACGCGCTGATCGAAATTTCACGCCTCGCAATCGAGCGGAAAACAGGCGCACGCGGATTGCGCTCAATCATCGAGAACATCATGCTTGATGTGATGTATGATTTGCCATCCCGCGAAGATATCGTCGAATGCATCATCACAAAAGAAACAGTGACCGAGAATTCCCAGCCGAAATTGATGCTGGAAGACGGCACTGAGTTCGATAACGGTAATAACGAAAAAACATCCGCTTAAAGTTTGGCTGATGCACAAGAATAGGATGATACGGGCTGACTCTGAATCGTGCACATCCGCGCGTATGGGGGTCAGCCCTTTTTCCACGAAAAAACAACAGTCTTCGAGATAATTGGAGCAGACTGACAGAGAGAAAGAGAAATGACGGAGGTGCACTTAGTTATGGCGAAGAAAAAAGTGACAAAACAAGTCCCGCTCTTGCCGCTTCGCGGACTGCTCGTCTTCCCGTCGATGGTCTTGCATATTGATGTCGGCCGGGAGCGTTCAGTAGCAGCGCTTGAGCAAGCGATGATGGATGACCAGATCGTCTTTTTGGCGACCCAGAAAGATATGGCAGTAGAACAGCCAGATAAAGACGATTTGCATAAAATCGGCACATTGGCTTATGTAAAACAAATGCTGAAATTGCCGAATGGCACGATCCGCGTGTTGGTGGAAGGCCTTGAACGCGGCCAGTGGAACCAATACGAGGACGGCGAGAAATTCACGCAAGTGGAAGTGACGTCATTCCCGGATGAACCGGAACGCGATGCAGAGCAAGATGCGTTGATGCGCATTTTGCTGGAGCAATTTGAAATCTTCGGCAAAGGCTCGAAAAAAGTGACGACCGAAACTTTCAATACAGTGGCAGATATCGAAGAACCTGGCCGTTTGGCGGACATGATTGCTTCCCATCTATCGCTGAAATTGCAAGGGAAGCAGGAAGTGCTTGAAACTTTCGATATCACGAAACGCCTTGAACTCTTGATCAGCCGCCTGCATAACGAGCAGGAAGTGGCCGATATCGAAAAACGCATCAACGACCGTGTGAAAAAAGCGATGGAGCAAACGCAAAAAGAGTTTTATCTTCGCGAACAGATGAAAGCGATCCAAACCGAACTTGGTGACAAGGACGGCAAAGGCGCAGAAGTGGCCGACTTGAAAAAACGCATCGAAGAAGCCGGCATGCCGGAATCGACCGAGAAGACGGCGTTGAAAGAGTTGGACCGTTATGAGAAATTGCCTTCAGCTGCGGCGGAAAGCGGCATCATCCGCAATTACATCGAATGGCTTGTGACGATTCCTTGGTCTGAAACGACTGAAGACCGCCTCGATATCAATTACGCGGAAGAAGTGTTGAACCGCGACCACGACGGCCTTGAAACGGTAAAAGAACGCGTGCTTGAATATTTGGCTGTCCAGCAGATGACCAAGTCGCTGCGCGGGCCGATTCTTTGCCTTGTCGGGCCTCCGGGCGTCGGGAAGACATCTCTTGCCCGTTCGATCGCCGATTCGCTTGACCGCAATTTTGTCCGCATCTCGCTCGGCGGCGTGCGCGATGAGTCCGAGATCCGCGGCCACCGCCGCACGTATGTCGGCGCAATGCCTGGGCGCATCATTCAAGGAATGAAAAAAGCAGGCACTGTCAATCCGGTATTCCTGCTTGATGAAATCGATAAAATGTCCAACGACTTCCGCGGCGACCCGTCGTCAGCGATGCTTGAAGTATTGGACCCTGAACAAAACAATTCCTTCAGCGACCATTACATCGAAGAAAGCTATGATCTATCGAATGTGCTGTTCATCGCGACTGCCAATGACCTCGGATCGATTCCAGGGCCGCTGCGCGACCGCATGGAAGTCATTTCGATTGCAGGCTATACAGAACTTGAGAAGAAATTGATCGCCAAAAACCATTTGGCGCCGAAACAATTGAAAGAGCACGGCTTGACGCCGGAGCAATTGGATTTCCAAGAAGACGCATTCGTTTCCATGATCCGCTATTACACGCGGGAAGCCGGCGTGCGCGGTCTGGAACGCCAAATCGCTTCTGTCTGCCGGAAAGTAACCAAGCAAATCGTTTCAAAAGAAAAAGAACAGGTGACAGTCGGCGCGGAAGAAGTCGAGAGCTATCTTGGCAAGAAGAAATTCCGCTATGGCGTGGCTGAAAGTGAAAACCAAGTGGGCGTTGCGACTGGCCTCGCTTATACTGCTGTTGGCGGAGACACTTTACAGATCGAAGTGTCGCTATCTGCAGGCAAAGGCAAGCTGCAATTGACCGGTAAATTAGGCGACGTCATGAAAGAGTCGGCACAGACGGCGTTATCGTTTGTCCGGGCACAGGCGGAATCGCTTGGCATCGACCCGAATTTCCAAGAAGCTCATGACATTCATATCCACGTGCCGGAAGGAGCCGTTCCAAAAGACGGCCCATCCGCCGGTGTGACAATTGCGACAGCGCTTGTTTCCGCACTCACGAAGCGCCCCGTGCGCCGCGACGTCGGCATGACAGGGGAAATCACCCTTCGCGGACGCGTCTTGCCGATTGGCGGGCTGAAAGAAAAAACTTTGAGCGCCCACCGTGCAGGATTGAAGACGATCATCGTCCCTGCGGAAAATGAACGCGACCTTGACGATATTCCGGAAACGATCCGTGAAGAATTGGAATTCCACCTCGTCAGTCAAGCGGAACAAGCGCTCGAAATTGCGCTGGAAGGAGTAAAAGAATGAAGGTCCATAACGTAGAACTAGTGATTAGCGCGGTTCGTCCAGCGCAATACCCCGAAACCGAGCTTCCCGAGTTTGCACTCGCCGGACGCTCGAATGTCGGGAAATCGTCTTTTATTAATAAACTGATCGGCCGCAAAAGCATGGCGCGTATTTCGTCCAAGCCCGGCAAAACGCAAACTTTGAACTTTTACAAGATTGAAGAAGACTTGTTTTTTGTCGACGTTCCGGGATACGGGTATGCAAAAGTATCCAAAAGCGAACGTGAAGCATGGGGCAAGATGATCGAGACGTATATTACAAGCCGCGAGCAATTGCGTGCAGTGGTCCAAATCGTCGACCTTCGTCATCCGCCGAGCAAAGATGACCAGATGATGTATGATTTCATGAAACATTACGGTATCCCGTGTATCATCATCGCGACGAAAGCCGACAAGATCCCGAAAGGCAAATGGGACAAGCATAAGAAAATCGTCCGTGAAGGACTTGATATGGAGAAAGGCGATCCATTAATCGTCTTTTCTTCCGAAACTGGGCTCGGCCAAGAAGCCGCCTGGCAGGAAATCGAAAAACGCATGTAAGCAAACAGGCAATTCGCCTGACTGGCTTTCAATTAAACAGGACCCGGAAAATTATTGATTTTCCGGGTCCTGTTTTTTGTTTTGTAAATAGTGATCAGCTGAAATATATGAACCAGATAATTATACAAGTAAGCGAGATGAATGGCTCGTCGGTTATTTCTTCATAAAGTAGTCGCCTCCCACTTTGGGCATGCCTCCCTCAATAAGCCAAGAAGAACACTTGTCTTATTGCTCCGGCTCGCCCTTGTACGCGGTTCGGCTCTTAAATTTCACTGGATATTGTGTGCGAGGATGTATCACTGTTGATTGACTTCATCCGCTGTTGAGGATGCTTAGCTGAAATTGATAGTGACATGAATTGTTCATTATTGCCTGCATCTCTGAGTAGTCGCCTCCCGCTTGGGGCTGGCCTCCTGCAATAAGCCAAGAAGAACACTTGTCTTATCGCTCCGGCTCGCCCGTATGCGCGGTTCGGCTTTTAGATTTCATTGGATGTTGGATGCGAAGAAGTGTCACTGTTAATTGTTTTTATCCGCTCTTGGCGACGCTTAGCTAAACTTGATATTGCAGAGAAGTTCCGTGCGCTGTTCAATTTGAATTTATGGAGACGATTAAAGTTTTTCACGCTTGCTTCAGTGTATGACGAATTATATTTCCTATCTAAAACTAGAGATGAAGCGCAAAGGGGCGACTCTGGAGGGATCAGGACGAGCTGAAGACCCTGGACTGAGCGCTAGCGAGGGAAGCGGCTGAAGCCGGCCCCCTCAGAAAGCGTCCCCTTGAAGCGAAATCTCCACCGCATACATTTCCTATTCAAATTCTGTAACTCACATAACTTTTTCCCGATTCAACACCATGAAAATCACCATTCATTGTGCATAAGTTCACAGTTAATTCCGACTACAAGCGTTATACTTGTGACACCATAATCGCTTTGCTAGAATTGTAATTAGGTTAAGTTTAGAATGATTATAAAGTGGAGTTTCCACAGCGGAAACCCTTGTACGATAAAGCAAAGTTCAAGCAGGTTCATGCCTTGTTCACAAAATCGCAGGCATAATCTGATGGAAAAGTGGTATACTTAGGGAAATGAAATATTGAACGCGAAAGGTGTTTTAAGCCCATGCATACACTCGTAGTCGGGGTCAACTACCGTTCAGCGCCTGTATCGATCCGTGAGAAGCTGTCGTTCATCGAAAGCGAGCTTCCGCAAGCGATGCAAGCCCTGCAACAACAAAAAAGCATATTGGAGAACGTCATCGTATCGACATGCAACCGGACGGAGATCTATGCCGTCGTGGACCAACTGCATACCGGCCGTTTTTACGTGAAGCAATTTTTGGCTTCCTATTTCGACATTCCGATGGAGCAGTTCTCCCAGTATTTATTCCTTCATGAACAGGACGAAGCAATTGATCATTTGTTCCGTGTCACTGCCGGAATCGATTCGATGGTCCTTGGTGAAACGCAGATTCTCGGCCAAGTGAAATCGAGTTTCCTCGCAGGCCAGGAAATCGGCACGACGGGAACTGTCTTCAATCAATTGTTCAAGCAAGCGGTGACGCTGGCGAAACGTGCGCATAACGAAACAGCGATCGGCGAGAATGCCGTATCGGTTTCTTACGCAGCGGTCGAGCTTGGCAAGAAAATCTTCGGTTCGTTGAAGAACAAGCATGTCGTCATTCTCGGGGCAGGGAAAATGGGCGAACTCGCCATCAAGAACCTGCAAGGAAGCGGGGCGGATCGCATCACGGTCATCAACCGCACATTCGAGAAAGCGGAAGTGCTCGCCGGTAAATTCGGCGGCACGGCGAAACCTTTGAATCAATTGCAATGCGCCTTACTGGAAGCGGACATCCTGATTTCTTCTACTGGCTCGACTGATTTTGTCATCGACCTCGAATTGATGCAGTTTGTCGAGAAGCTGAGAAAAGGCAAGCCGTTGTTCATGGTCGATATCGCGGTACCGCGCGATATGGATCCGCGCATCGGCGATCTTCAGAACGTCTTCCTATATGATATTGATGATATGCAAGGCATCGTCGAAGCGAACCTCGCTGAACGTGAACGTGCGGCGAAACAAATCACCGGCATGATCGAGCAAGAAGCAGAGCAGTTCAATGACTGGCTTGGCACGCTCGGCGTCGTTCCGGTCATTTCCGCACTGCGTGAAAAAGCGCTCGGCATCCAGGCGGAAACGATGGAAAGCATCGAGAACAAAATGCCGGATTTGACGGATCGTGAGAAGAAGATCCTCAACAAGCACACGAAATCGATCATCAACCAATTATTGAAAGAGCCGATTTTGCAGGCCAAGGAAATGGGTACGGCCAAGAAATCACGCGAACAGCTTGAATTGTTCATGCAGATTTTCGGCATTGAAGATGAAGTCGAAGAACAGCGTGAAAAACAAGCGCTTGCGACGCGCCAAAAAGCGGAGCGTGCACGCCTTGAAAAGCAGCAAGAAGCACTGCAAGGACAAGAAAATCCAGGCTATACTGTATAAAAGCATTTCCAATTGGCGTGGATTTTCATCTCCATCGCCGTAAATGACCCAACTGGGCCGCGAAAGCGGGATAGAGCTATCTTATAATGAGGCGTTTTCGAATCTATATGTTAAAATGTAGAGGCGAAACGCCTTTAATTATGGAAACGAAGGGGAATAGGATGGCTGATATAACAATGGCAAGGCTGCATGAAGCTATGGTTATACTATATGCTATCAGCCTTGTCTTTTATTTTGTCGATTATTTATATACTACGAAAAAAGCCATCCGGATCGCCATGTCACTTCTTGGGGCCGTGTGGTTATTGCAGACCGTGTTCCTGGTGCTCTATATCATAGAGACGCAGCGCTTCCCGGTACTGACTTTGTTTGAAGGCATTTATTTCTATGCGTGGCTATTGGTTACGCTATCGCTCGTCTTGCGGATTTTCTACCGCTTCGACTTTGCGGTATTTTTAATCAATATCATCGGATTCATCTTTATGGTTATCCATACTTTTGCGCCGGTCCAGATCGAACGGTCGCCGGTCGGGGAAGCTTTGGTGTCGGAGTTGTTGTTCATCCACATCACGTTCGCGATTCTGTCCTATGCGGCGTTTTCTCTGTCGTTCGTCTTTTCCGCGCTTCACTTGCTGTTATACAGGCTGTTGAAGCAGAAAAAATGGACAAAGCAATGGAGCAGCTTGCCGTCACTCGGGCAGACCGAACAGGGCATGACCATTTCCATCCTGGTCGGGATCCCGATGCTGTTTGTCTCGCTCGTTCTCGGCTTCCAATGGGCAGTGGTATCATTGGAGGAATTTTCCATTTTAGATGTAAAAATCGTGGGTTCGTTCATCCTGTTGATTGTCTATAGCTTCATTCTATGGCGTCACCGGCGGGGGAACTTGAATGGCATGAATTATGCCTGGGCCCATTTGTATGCATTTTTGTTATTGCTGCTTAATTTCTTTTTCGGCAGCCGGTTATCGGAATTTCATTTTTGGTATTAATAGAAAGGTAGGATTCAGTTGAGAAAAATCATTGTAGGGTCAAGAAGAAGTAAGCTTGCGTTGACGCAAACCAACCAATTCATCGAGAAAATGAAAGCGGCAGGTGCGCCGTTTGAATTCGAGATCAAGGAGATCGTCACTAAAGGCGACCGCATCCTGGATGTCCAATTGTCGAAAGTGGGAGGCAAAGGGCTGTTCGTGAAAGAAATCGAGCAGGCGCTTTATGCCAAGGAAATCGATTTTGCCGTCCACAGCATGAAAGACATGCCGGCTGTTCTTCCCGAAGGTTTTGTCATCGGCTGTATCCCGGACCGTGAAGACCCGCGCGATGCATTCATCGCGAATGATCATGTGAAATTAATGGATCTGCCAGTCGGCGCTGTCGTCGGCACAAGCAGCTTACGCCGAAGCTCGCAGCTTCTTTTACTACGCCCGGACCTCGATGTCCAGTGGATTCGCGGAAATATCGATACACGCCTTGCTAAGCTCCATGCAGGGGATTTCGATGCCATCATCTTGGCAGCAGCCGGATTGAAACGCATGGGCTGGGGCGATGACATCGTCACTGAATTCATGGATACAGAAGACTGCCTGCCGGCGATCGGCCAAGGCGCACTAGCTATCGAATGCCGTGAAGACGATGAAGAGCTTCTTGCGGAACTCGCAAAAGTGAACGATAAAAAAACAGAACTTGCCGTCACGGCGGAACGTAAATTTCTGAAAGACATGAACGGCAGCTGCCAAGTGCCGATTGCGGGATACGCAACGGTTTCAGGTGATGAAATTTCGTTCACAGGATTAATCTCAGCTCCAGAAGGCGACCAAGTGTATAAAGAATCAGCGGCCGGCAAAGACCCGATTGAAGCGGGTCGTATCGTAGCTGAAAAAATCAGTGCACAAGGCGGATATGATTTGATCCAGCGTGTCATCGCCGAAAGCAATGTGTAAGAAAAAACCGGTCATCATTTTTACCGGCAGCCGGCTGCCGAAAGAAGCGGTAGAGCTGGCGCTGCAGAACGGGGCGCAAGTGGAATATTTTCCGTTGATCGAAACGGTGCTTCGAAAAACGGATGCGCCTGATTTCGGGCGCTACGGCTGGCTTATTTTCACGAGCCGCAATAGCGCAGAAGCTTTTTGCAAACTGCATCCCGAAACGAACGCGAAAATAGCGGCTGTCGGCGACAAGACCGCTGAAATGCTAGAAGAACACGGCTATACGGTCGATTTCATCCCATCAACGTTCAGTGCCGATGTCTTTGTCCAGGAATTTCCGGACATCGCCGGCAAGGAACGCTGTTTGTTTGTCCGGGGGGCTCTCGCCAAAGACACGATTTTGTCGATGCCGCTTGCGATTGATGAATGGACCGTCTACGATACCGTCAAAAAGAGCAGCAATGCACAAGCGCTCGCGGGCATGTCCGATGTCACGATTATTTTCGCCAGCCCTTCGGCAGTTTCCGCTTACACGGATGCGGGCGGAAATTTCAAGGACATCCAGATTGCCGCGATTGGGCATATTACCGAACGAGCCATCATGGAAGCGGGGGGAGAGGTTCATTTCCGCCCTGAAACCTATACGTATCTTGAAATCATCCAGACAATAGCGAAAGGAAGTTGCAACTTATGAAAGACTTGAAATTCGATCGCCACCGCCGATTGCGCGGTTCTGCGAATCTTCGTGCAATGGTCCGTGAAACCTCGGTACATAAAGAGGATTTCATCTACCCGATTTTTGTCGTGGAAGGCGAAAACTATAAACAAGAAATTTCTTCAATGCCAGGCGTCTACCATTATTCAATTGACCGCCTTGGCGAAGAATTGGACGAAGTGGTCGAACTCGGCATTCCGTCCGTCATTCTTTTCGGTGTTCCAAAAGATAAAGACCCAGTCGGTTCGCAAGCTTATCATGACCACGCGATCACTCAAGAAGCGATTCGTTTTACCAAACAGCGCCATCCGGAACTCGTCGTTATCGCCGATACATGCCTATGTCAATACACAGACCATGGCCACTGTGGCGTCATCGAAGACGGCGTCATCTTGAATGACGAGTCGCTCGACTTGTTGGCGCGTACAGCGGTATCCCAAGCGAAAGCAGGGGCAGACATCATCGCGCCATCGAACATGATGGACGGGTTTGTCGCAGCGATCCGCTACGGTCTTGATGAAGCCGGATTCAGCCATATTCCGATCATGTCATACGGCGTGAAATATGCTTCCGCTTACTACGGCCCGTTCCGCGAAGCGGCGCATTCTACGCCTCAATTCGGGGACCGCAAAACCTACCAAATGGACCCGGCAAACCGCATGGAAGCACTTCGTGAAGCGTCATCTGACGTCAATGAAGGCGCAGATTTCATGATCGTCAAACCGGCATTGTCTTATCTTGATATCATCCGCGAAGTACGCGATAACTTCGACATCCCCATCGTCGCTTACAATGTGTCCGGCGAATACGCAATGGTTAAAGCAGCCGCACAAAACGGGTGGGTTGATGAAGAGAAAATCGTTCTTGAAACTTTGCTCAGCATGAAACGTGCGGGCGCAGATATTCTGATGTCGTACCACGCAAAAGACGCGGTACGCTGGCTGGAGGGGAAATAATATGGGATACGAAAACTCTAAACAAGCATTCGAAGAAGCGAAAACATTGATGCCAGGCGGCGTCAACAGCCCGGTGCGAGCATTTAAATCGGTCAATATGGACCCGATTTTCATGCAATCCGGCAGCGGCGCGACCATTACGGACGTCGACGGCAATACGTATATCGATTACGTCTTGTCTTGGGGCCCGCTGATTCTGGGCCATGCCCATCCTGAAGTGGTGAAAGCCATCCAGGAACAGGCAACACTTGGCACTTCATTTGGCACACCAACGACCCTTGAAAACGATATGGCAAAACTCGTCCAAGAGCGCGTGCCGTCAATTGAAATGGTCCGTATGGTATCGTCCGGTACAGAAGCGACGATGAGCGCATTGCGCGTGGCACGTGGCTATACTGGTCGTAACAAAATCTTGAAATTCGAAGGCTGCTACCACGGCCATGGCGATAGCTTGTTGATTAAAGCAGGATCTGGCGTTGCGACACTCGGCTTGCCGGATTCACCAGGCGTTCCTGAATCTGTGGCAAAAAACACGATCACGGTTCCTTATAACGATTTGGAAAGCGTGCGTCTAGCATTCCAGGAATTCGGCGATGACTTGGCTGCTGTGATCGTCGAGCCGGTTGCCGGCAATATGGGCGTCGTCCCGCCAGCTGAAGGGTTCCTTCAAGAACTGCGGAACTTGACTCATGAAAACGGCACCGTCTTGATCTTCGATGAAGTCATGACCGGCTTCCGCGTCGGCTATAATTGTGCACAAGGCCATTACAGCGTCACGCCGGACATGACATGCCTTGGCAAAGTCATCGGCGGCGGATTGCCTGTCGGCGCATTCGGCGGCAAGCGTGAAATCATGGAGCAAGTCGCACCGAGCGGCTCGATCTATCAGGCGGGCACACTGTCCGGAAACCCGCTCGCGATGCGTGCAGGCTTTGAGACATTGTCGCGTTTGAACGAAGCAAGCTACGAAACATTCGTCGAACGTGGTGATCAGCTGGAAAAAGGTTTCCGCGAAGCGGCTGAAAAATACAATATCCCGCATACGGTCAACCGTGCTGGTTCGATGATCGGCTTCTTCTTCACGAATGAGGAAGTGACGAACTTTGAAACGGCTTCGAGTTCCGACCTTGAGTTGTTTGCGGAGTACTATCGTTTGATGGCGGAAGAAGGCATTTACTTGCCACCATCCCAGTTTGAAGGCATGTTCCTATCTACTGCCCATACACCTGAACATATCGAACGCACAGTTCAAGCATTCCATAATGTGTTTGCGAAACTAGCGAGATAAATGAAACAAATCGTCCTTGAAGGCCATTATGAATGGCTTTTGGGGGCGTTTTTTTGTAGTTGAGTTAAATTTTAATCATGGCTTGTGCATTAATAATAGAGAGTGTGGGGTTTGGAGATTGCGCTTCAGGGGCACGCTTTCCGGAGGGCTCGCATTGAGCCGCTTCGTCACTACGTTCCTGCAGGGTCTCAATTGTCTCGCTATTCCTCCAGGAGTCGGCCCCTTCCGCTCCATCTCTGTATGTAAAATAAACCATATCGTTGTTTTATTCAGAGTTTAATTTTATTACGTACATACCATGATAAAAAAGCTGATTCGGAGTTGCTTCAATCGATATTCTCAAATCTAATACGCTTCAATATTTTTGAGAAGTGCATTTTCTGTCTAATAGTCTGGTAATATAAAACTAATGGAAATTTTAATTAGTGAAAGTTGGTAACGCATTGAAACGTTTTCTGGTAACTTTGGCCATCGCGCTTGGCGCTGGCTTTTTGTTCAGCTTGACCGGCTTGTTCCTGCCGTGGCTGTTGGGTCCGATGGCGGCTTTTCTCATTTTGCGGCAAGTGACCAATATGAAGTTCCACTGGCCGAAAGTGTTCCGGACGCTCGGGCTTTTGTTGCTCGGCGTCCAGATCGGCGCAGCTTTTACGCAGGAGTCGGTATTGTTGATGGCGGCGGATCTGCCGTATATGTTCATCATGACGATCGCGGTCGTGGTATTTTCTTTGGGGCTCGGCTTTGTGTTCCAGCGCATGACGCGCGTGACGATGTCGACGGCGTTGCTCGGTTCGATGCCCGGTGGTTTGTCGCAAATGGTGCTCATTTCTGAAGAAGTGAAATCCGCCAATGTGACGATCGTGTCGGTCATGCAGACTTTTCGCATCCTGCTCATCGTCTTCACCGTACCGCTCACTGCAGGACTCCTGTCGGGGCGTGCTTCCGGTGACATCACAGAGACGGCCTTCCGGTTCTCGCCGTATGCATTCGGCATCGCGCTAGTCTTCGGTTACGTCTTGTACTGGATCATGAAGCGCATTTCTTTTCCAGCGCGCGAATTGATGGCGCCGGTTCTTGCGATGGCTGTCGTCCAGACTTTGACCGGCAGCGATTTAATCGATTTGCCGGGACTCGTCATCATCATCGCACAAGTGTTGATCGGGACGCATCTCGGCTTGTCGATGGAAAAGCTCGGCGATTCCTTGGACGGGCGGATTGCAGGGGCAGTGTTCCTCAATACGGTACTGCTTATCGCATTTTCCGCGGGTCTTGCCTACGGGTTGGAACTGCTATTGCCGGAGTATCTATTCCTCGACTTTTTCTTGAGCGCAGCCCCTGGCGGCATGGCCGAGATGACCATTACTGCGCTTGAAGCGGGGGCGGATGTGCCGCTGGTGACGAGCTTCCATCTGTTCCGGCTGTTCTTCATCCTGCTCGTTGCGGCGCCGCTCGTGTCTTACTACGTGAAAAAGCTTGACGCTAAATCAGGCTATTGAGTACAATAAGCTTAACAGGATATTGATGCGTTGATGAGGATAGTAAAGTGTCCGGGACATTTCAGAGAGGAAGCCGAGTGGTGAGAAGCTTCCATGTTCCGCATTTGAATGTCACCTCGGAGCAGTTGCCGTGAAATGAGTAGCGGGAACCGGATGCGAATCCGTTATCGAACTTGAGAGCCAGGCGAATTTTGCCTGTGTATAAAGGTGGTACCGCGAAAAACTCCTTCGTCCTTTACGAGACGACAGGAGTTTTTTTGTATTCATTTTCAAGTTCGACAGTAAACAGAGCCGAATGTTGGCCAAGAGGAGGAATTTGGATGAGCAAGCAATTATCAACGAAATACGAACCGCAAGCAATCGAACAAGGGCGTTACGACTGGTGGGTGGACAATAAATTCTTCGAAGCGAAACCGGAAAGCGGCAAAACGCCATATACGATCGTCATCCCGCCGCCGAACGTAACAGGCAAGCTACACTTGGGGCACGCTTGGGATACGACCTTGCAGGACATCATGACACGAATGAAGCGCATGCAGGGCTATGACGCCTTATGGCTGCCAGGGATGGACCATGCCGGTATCGCGACACAGGCGAAAGTCGAAGGCAAGCTGAAAGAAGAAGGCCGTTCACGCCACGATATGGGCCGCGAAGCGTTCCTTGAAGAGTCGTGGAAATGGAAAGAAGAATACGCAGGCCATATCCGCCAGCAATGGTCGAAACTTGGCCTAGGCCTCGACTATTCACGCGAGCGATTCACCTTGGACGAAGGCTTGTCAAAAGCGGTGCGTGAAGTATTCGTCAAATTATACGAGAAAAAATTAATTTACCGTGGTAAATACATCATCAACTGGGACCCAGCAACAAAAACGGCGATCTCGGATATCGAAGTTATCTACAAAGACGTACAAGGCGCGTTTTATCATATGCGTTATCCGCTGGCTGATGGTTCTGGCCATATCGAAATCGCGACGACACGCCCTGAGACGATGCTCGGCGATACAGCAGTAGCGGTTCACCCGAGAGATGAACGCTATCAGCATTTGATCGGCAAAAAAGTCATCTTGCCAATCATCGGCCGTGAAATTGAAATCGTTGCCGACGATTACGTGGATCGCGAATTCGGAAGCGGCGCGGTTAAGATCACGCCTGCGCATGACCCGAACGACTTTGAGATCGGCAATCGCCACAATTTGGAACGCGTCCTCATCATGCACGAAGACGGCTCGATGAACGAAAATGCCGGCAAATACGAAGGCATGGACCGCTTCGAATGCCGTAAAGCGATCATCAAAGATCTGCAGGACATGGAAGTTTTGTTCAAAATCGAAGAACACTTGCATTCAGTTGGGCATTCCGAGCGCAGCGGTGCTGTCGTAGAACCGTATTTGTCGACGCAATGGTTCGTGGACATGCAGCCACTCGCCAAAAAAGCGGTCGACAGCCAGAAGAGCGATGACGGTGTCAATTTCGTGCCGGACCGTTTCGAAAAAACCTATTTGCACTGGATGGAAAACATCCGCGATTGGTGCATCTCGCGTCAATTGTGGTGGGGCCATCAGATCCCGGCTTGGTACCATAACGAAACCGGCGAAATCTATGTTGGCCACGAGGCACCGGCGGACGCGGAAAACTGGACGCAAGATGAAGACGTATTGGATACGTGGTTCTCATCCGCCTTATGGCCGTTCTCGACACTCGGCTGGCCGGAAGAAAATGATGAGTTGAGCCGTTACTACCCGACCGATGCACTCGTGACGGGCTATGACATCATCAATTTCTGGGTATCGCGCATGATTTTCCAGGCGCTTGAATTCACTGGCGAGAAACCGTTCAAAGACGTGCTCATCCACGGCCTTGTACGGGATGCAGAAGGCCGCAAAATGTCGAAATCACTGGGCAACGGCGTCGACCCGATGGACGTTATCGCAGAATACGGCGCAGATTCCCTGCGCTACTTCCTGGCAACGGCATCATCTCCAGGGCAGGACTTGCGCTACTCGAATGACAAAGTCGAATCGGTTTGGAACTTTGCCAATAAAATATGGAACGCCTCGCGCTTTGCGATGATGAACATGGAAGGCATGGAGCACAAAGATATCGATTTGTCTGGCGAGAAATCCGTGGCGGACACATGGATCTTGACGCGCCTCAACGAAACGATCGAGCAAGTGACAGGCCTTGCGGAACGCTACGAGTTCGGGGAAGTCGGGCGCCTGCTTTATAACTTCATCTGGGATGATTTCTGTGACTGGTACATCGAAATGGCGAAATTGCCATTGTACGGGGAAGATGAACAAGCGAAAGCGATGACGCGTTCCGTTCTCGCTTATGTGCTCGATAACACGATGCGCTTGCTTCACCCGTTCATGCCGTTTATCACGGAAGAAATCTGGCAGAACTTGCCGACAGAAGGCGAATCGATCACGATTGCGGCTTGGCCGACAGTGAACGCTGAACTTAGCGACAACAAGAAAGCTGACAGCATGAAGCTATTGATGGACGTTATCCGTTCGGTCCGCACAATCCGTGCCGAAGTCCAGACGCCGATGAGCAAGAAAGTGCCGATGACGATCAGCGCGAAAGACGAAACAACTTTATCGGTGCTCGAAGAAAACGCAGCGTATATCGAACGTTTCTGCAACCCGGAGACGTTGACGATCGGCCACAACATCGAAGCACCAGAGAAATCGATGTCAGCGGTCGTGTCCGGAGCGGAATTGTTCATGCCGCTCGAAGGCTTGATCGACATCGAAGAAGAGTTGAAACGCCTGCAAAAAGAACTCGATAAATGGGCGAAAGAAGTCAAGCTCGTCCAAGGTAAATTGTCGAATGAACGCTTCGTGTCGAAAGCACCGGAAGCGGTAGTGGCAGAGGAACGCAAGAAAGAAGCGGATTACCTCGAGAAGCACGCGACGGTTGAAAAACGCATGGAAGAATTGAAGAATCTGTAATAGGAAAAAGCGATTCCCTTTAAGTGGGAATCGCTTTTTTTCAGCTTGTCAAGAAAGATAGGAAGCCATGTTTTCCGAAGCTTATCGCTCGCTTTCCGTGGGCTCGCGCCCAAGCCTCCTCAGCCGCAACTGCGGCCTGCGGGGTCTCGGTCGTCTCGCTGATCCACTGGAGTCGAGCGAACGCTTCTCCAAATACTTAGATAGGTCATTGATTTTGAATGTCGGAAAAATGATCCTAGTTTAATTCGTAACTGGGTAATAACCTCATTTAGTTCCGGTCGCTGTCACGGAACGGATAGTTTTGTTCCAAGTTTGTAAAATGCTGTGCCAAGAGCTCGGCGATATTATCATCGTGTGTTTGGTAAAAAGAGCGGGCGCCGACTGGGTCTTCAAATTCATTGAACACATGGCGGCCGTCTTCCAATAGCAAAAAGTCGATGCCGATGTAATCGCTGTTCAAGGCTGTGGCGATTTTTTCGACGTCGTTTCGCTGTGCAGCCGTCAGCTCGAATCGTTCAACGGAAGCACCGAGCGAATAATTCGCTTTAAATGAATCAGTGGCGCTGCGTTTGACCGCGCCGACGATATTCTTGCCGATAACGTACGCCCGGACATCGGCAATATGCGGAACCACAGGCTGATAGAGGAGCAGGGATTCAATAGCAGGCATATCGACCGGCGATTCGACATGCCACACTTCAGCACCGCCGTGGCCGTCCGCCGTTTTTGTGATATACGGGAGAGCGAGCGGCGTTTTTTGTGTCGGGATCACCGGCACTCCGAGCAATTGAAAAAATTGATAGCTCTGCCATTTATCGTTGGCGATGCGGTTCACTTCAGCGCGGTTGATAAGACGTACGCCGTTGTCTTCTAAAAAACGCGCAGCATGTGGCTGGCGTACACGAAAAAACACTGAGTGGCCCTGGACTCGCTTGAGTAACTGTTCCAGCCCATCCTCACTCCAATCATCCCAGGTGAGCAACTCAATTGAAAAATAGCGCTTCAATTCATCGATAAATCCCTGGTTATGCTGTGCAGCCGCGGATTCATACAAAACGATCATGCCAAATCCTCCTGGATATAGCGGATCATCGCATCTGCGACGTTGACGCCTGTGACATTGAGGATATTGCGGATGTGTGCAGCGGCGTTGACTTCACAGACGAGCGTTTGGCCATTGGGTCCATATAACAGGTCGACGCCGGCAAATACGGCACCGACTGCTTGAGCCGCATTTAGTGCGAGTAGTTGTTGCTGTTCGCTCAGTTCAACTGGGAAGGCACGCCCGCCGTTTGTGATATTCGCACGGAAATCAGTATCGGACTGGCGTTTCATCGCGGCAACGATCTTTCCTCCGACGATATTGACGCGGATGTCGCGCCCGCGGCTTTCTTCGATGAATTCCTGGAATACGTAATCGATGCCGGACAGGCTTTCTACTTTCTCATAAAACTGCTCTTCGGTTTCGATCAAATACACTTTCATGCCGAACGATCCGTGTCCTTCCTTGATGATCATCGGCAAGCCGAGTTGATCCAAGACGCCTTCGTAATAACCGGAACCTTGGATTGTGAAGTTTGGATACACTTTCGGTGCGACGATCGTCTTCGGCATCGGAATCTTTCGTTCTGCCAGACGGATGTATTGCGTGGCTTTATTATCACATAAATCGATGATCGCCGGATCATTGTAAACGGGAACGCCCCGGCTTTTCAGGAAATACCCGAGCAAAATGTCTTTGTCGAGCAGCACCGCAAAATCGGGAAACTCTTGCTGCTCGGAGAGCGACATTTGGATTTCGTAATTTTTCTTGATTGATACTTGGATGCCCTGGCGCTCAGCGGCTTCAGCCATCAATTGCGCCTGGTCTTGAAATTTATCGGAAACGAGGCTTCCGTTATAGATAACCCAACAACTCAGCATTTCCATTCCACCTTCATGATATACTCATACGTAAAAAGTGTATCATGTTTACTAATAGAAAGAGGTTTTTTAAATGATTACAGGACTCGATCCTTATAAGGAAAAATGGGGCATCCGGTCGGACGCATCGATCAAGCCTGGCCTAGAAGCGATGGAAGCAGCGCTTTTCGAATTGGGCAACCCGCATAAAGGACTGCCGTTTATCCATATTGCCGGCACGAATGGCAAAGGTTCCACTGCCGCTTTCGTATCGTCCATCCTTATGGCACACGGAAAACGCGTCGGCAATTTCTTCTCGCCGGCGATTGAGGATGTCCATGACCAAATCCAACTCGACCGCATGCCGATCGGAACGGCGGAATTCGATAAAGCGATGGAAAGGCTTTCGAAAGTGGAAACGGCGCTTACGGATTTTGAATTGCTGACGGTTTGTGCCTTGCTCATTTTCGAGGAGGCAGCACCGGATTATATTATCATCGAAGCGGGAATGGGGGGCAGGTTCGATAGCACCAATGTCATCGATCCACTTGTGTCCATCATTACAAGCATTTCCAAGGAACATACTATGTTTCTTGGAGACAGCATCGAAGAAATCGCCTGGCATAAAGCGGGGATCATCAAGAATGAAAAGCCTGTTGTCATCGGGCCATTACCGGAAGAAGCCCGCAAAGTAATTGAGGGAATAGCGCAAGAACACCATGCGCCCATCATAACAGTGCAAGAATACGACGGCCCCCTGAAGCTGAAAGGCCAGCATCAGCGAATCAATGCTTCTTTGGCATGGACAGCTGCACAACAAGTGCTGGGGCAATTGTTCGATGCAGAAAAAACAGCCGCAGGACTTGCACAAGCCACAATCGCGTTCCGTTTTGAGGAAATTTTTCAGCATGTCATCTTTGACGGGGCGCACAATGAAGCGAGCATCAAAGCCTTAGTTGAAACGATACAGGAAAATTATCCAGATAAAAAAATTCATATTGTTATGGGCTTGATTCAAGGGAAGGACTATTTATCCATTTTAAGGCTGTTGGAAAAAATAAGCAGTCACTTTACTTTTATTGATTTCTCTGATGAGCGCGCCATGCCAGCCCATATTTTATTTTCAGAAAATATAAGTAAAATAAAGACAATTCAAAATGATTATGATATATTACCTGTACAGAATGATTCAGAAGTGACAATAGTCACGGGTTCTCTTTACCTATTGAGTCTGCTAAAACAACGAAATTATCAGATGTTCCGGCATTATAATAGCCCGTGACCAGCAAGACAGGGACAATGCGAGAACATAGCAAGGGAGACGAGCGATGGACCCATTATCAAAAAGAAGGAACATCCTTTGGGCGGCATGGCTGTTTATTGTTCCGCCAGGACTGTTTCTCATTTATCAATACTACCCACCACCTTCCTTGGAATTGGCCGATGTTTTAGCATATTTGGCCTTTTTCGTGCTGGCATGCTTGTTCCCGATGAACATCAGCGGCGTGCCAACTTACCTCGTCCAATGGCTCACAGTGGCCGTCTTTTTGAAATATGGATTGTTTGTCGAAGTTATCCTGTCCCAATTAACGATGATCATCGTCATTTTAAGGCTGCGGACTTCTGAAAGCCTGTCGGTACGGATCCCGTTCAATTCGATGATGTTCTTCGCGATTTCAGCGATTGCCGGCTTGACGTTCCTCTTTGCGGGAGGGGAGATCGCTTCTTTGAATCTGGCGGATGTCATTGTATTCGGCTTGTTGTTCCAAACCGTCTCTTTTATTGCCAATCAATTCATCCTCTATGGCTATGCGCGGATCCTTCGCGAGCATAAAGACTTTTTCTCACTTGATACGATCTGGGATTTTGCCATCACTTTCTTGGTGTTTCCGTTCTCGATCGCCCTGTACATGTCAGAAGCCTATTTTGGATTGACAGCTTTATTGTTGCTGGGCATCCCATTTTTTACGATGACTGCCATTATCCATATGTACACCAATTCGGAAAAAGTGAACAACGATTTGAAAAAAGCGGGCGTGATCGGACACCAATTGGCTGCTCGTTTGTCGTCAGATGAAGTATTTGACCAATTTGTCATTCAAGTTGCCAAACTTTTCAAAGTGGATTTTGCTTATGTCATTGATTTCCGCGATGGGCAATTGCTGATGTTAAGGAAGTTCGAGGAAAATCAATTCCAGCCGCTCGACACACAACCGATCAATTACGACCAAGGAATCGGAGGCAAGGCAATTATTGAAAACGATTCGTATATGTTTAGCAGCAAATCCCAATGGAAAAGCATACCGACGGAATACATCCATCCCGATTCGGAGAGCCTCATGGCGATGCCCATTTCGCGAAACAATAAAATCGAAGGCGTTTTGGTTCTCGCCGCCCGCAGAAAACATGCTTTCCACAACCATCAACTTCAAATTCTGGACATCCTAAGCACTTATTTTGCCGTATCCTTGGAAAAAGCAGTGCTCGTCCAAAAAGCGATCGCCAAGAGCGAACGCTGCGGACTGACCAAACTATATAATTACCGCTATCTTGATGAAGCGATCGGCAAATGCATGGATCAAGTGAATAACGGCGAACTCGATAATTTGTCCGTCATCATGATGGACATCGATTACTTTAAAGCGATCAATGATAAATACGGCCACCAAAGCGGCAATGAAATTTTAGTTGAGCTTGCCAATTTACTGACGGACATGGTCGGCAGCGAAGGGACGGTAGCCCGTTACGGCGGCGAAGAGTTTGTCGTTTTGCTTCCCGGCTATAGCAAGGAAGTTTCGATGCTGTTCGCGGAGAACATCCGCAAAGAAATTGAGAAGCACCAATTCACCATCCACAGCGATTTGGATGACAACAGAGGCACTGTCGGCATCCAAATCACCATGAGCATCGGCGTCTCTTCAGCGCCGGATGACAGTGACGATGCCATGGCAATGATCCGCAATGCCGACCGGGCATTATATATCGGAGCGAAGCAAGCAGGGCGCAATAAGGTTGCTGCCTATACAAAATAAGGCTACAGAACGGCTTTTGCCGATTCTGTAGTCTTTTTCTCTCAGGAAAGATGGGAATAAAAGCTAAAGTTTTATTAAAAAGTATAGATTATCCTGTAAAAATACCGTGTCAAAACCAAGTAAACATGCAATAATATAGGCGTAGCAGGATTTAGATAGAAAGACTTCACAATAAGGAAATTAAATACAATAAACGATGCAATTTTAGGGGGAATGCAGGAAATGAACAAGCTGAAATCGCAACAAGGCTTAACGCTCGTCGAAGTGTTGGCGGCGCTCGTCATCCTCGGCATCGTCTTCGTCGGCATCATGACCGTATTTCCCCAAATGACCTTGTTCAACAACAAGACCGAAGCGAAGCTCGACACGATGAACTTGGCCAGGCAGGAGATGGCGAATATCACCAATGCTGACTGGCTGGGCGACCGCGACGAAGCGGATCCAGTCATCTATGAAAAATTCATTGATAAATACGAAGTGACGATGAACAGTTTGAGTTATACAAAAGTCTCTGAGCAAAACGGTTATGCCCGGTTCGAAAAGCAGGATGGCTACACATACGAAGTAGAACTTGCACTCGCCTGTACGCCTTTTTTGACTGAGAGCGAGACGAGCCTTTTAAAATGCGATGATCCTACTCTCGCCCAACTGCACAAAATGCATTTAAAGATTTATCAAGACGGCCAAGTGAATAGTGAAACATATGGCTATCTTCAATACCGTGTAGAGGAACAAAATTGATGGAGAGGCTAAATGAGAAAGGGGTAAGCCTTGTCGAAGTACTGGCAGCGCTTCTCCTTGTATCCATCATTGCAACTGCGGCTTGGACGGCATTATCCATCGGAATGAAACACACCACTGCAGAAACGAGCAAAACAGAAATCCAGCAAGATGCCAATATCATTATTACGAAGTTATCGGCCGCTCATCGCCAGAATGAGACGTATTCACTCAAATTTGAAGGCGGCCAATTAATGATGAAAACTGAAGATGCAACAGGAGTGGGAGTTTTTGAACGAGTGCTCGATAAGGAATATGACTACACCGGCACTGTAATAGCCGGCAATCCAGACCTGACTGTTGAAACATTGATCGAACCGAAAAAAGAACACGCCAATATCCATTTAAATTTAACGAAAAACGGCCGAAACTTGAGCATCCAGACGACGTTGACACGCATCCGCACTGACCGGCCATAGGAGGCGCTATATGGAAAAGGTAAAAAATGAAAAAGGCTATGCGCTTGTCATCGTCCTGCTCATCATCGTGCTGTTTATGGGGTTAGCGGCCACGTTCATGGCGGGCTCATTGAATCATGCGAAACAGGAAAAAGTTGTGGATACGGGAAACCAAGCGGTCGCAGCCGCTGAAATGGGCACTATCTATTATAGTTCGGACTTTGAACGCGAATTGAAACTATTGAAAGAAGAAATGCAACAGGAAACGCAGTTGCGACTAAATGTCCTCATTTCTTGTGTAGAAGAGCCGCTCGGTGCTTTATGTGATACTGAAATGGAAAGAACAGCGTGGGAAGAGGAAATCGATAGAGAAATGAAAGAACTCTACGTCGAGAAAATACTTGAAAAAAGTACTGAACTGGATGATTTGAAACTGGCTGGAGAAGAAACGCCGTTTGCGGGAGAGCAATTACAATACCATGTACAATCGGCGACTGCAGTGAAATTAAATATGGCACAAAACAATGTCGATGATCTGCATATCATTGATAAAGATGTGAAATGGGTGAAAATCGAATTGAACGTTGAAGGACGGGCAATCGACAATCAAAAAGAACTAACCGCAATTTTTCAAGTAGAGATTCCGGATAGCTTTCTCAATTCGACGGAAACCCGCAAAATCAACACCATCGTTATAACTGAAGACGAAGATTTAACTTATGATAAAGTCTTCTCATCAACTCCTCCAGCTATTTCATGCGCTGACCTTTTAACAGCTGTTCGAGAAAATAAAGCCAACGCCCCATATGAATGCAAAGCTAGTGGAACCGAAACATTAGAAGGATTTTTGGCATCATTGGATGAGGATATGGACCCAAAAGATTTTCGTGTTTACACGGATAATTATTTAGGTTTTGTTTGCAGCACTAATTGCAATAATACAGATTTTCAAGGCATTAACATCGTTGTGAACGAGACTGATGTCGGGGCTACGAACAATATGAATAATTTAGTTAACGCAAATTTATTCATCAATGGGAAACTGTCAGTTGGAAACAACATAATCAATCTTGGCAAGAATGGCGAGAAACAGACAATTGTCGTCAAAGAACTTGATGTCGATGTCAACCTGAAAAATATGTATAACACTAACTTTTTGGTGCTTGGATATAAAAATGCCGAACCTCTTGGACGACTTGAATGGAAAAACCATATTGAAATATCGAATCATTCCAATTTCTGTTTAGATATCGATCGGATTAATGAAGATGATTTAAAAAGGCTTGGGCAGGAAGTGACCTTTTCTGACAGTGGACATTTAATTTACTACACTGCAAGTTCAACGAAGAAGTTCGAACTATTGGATACGCAAAATCAACCTCGTATGGTTACCGTTAATGGTGATGAGCAAACAATGACCAGCATATATGTAACCGGAGTCAATGACTACTCGACATTCCTGGAAAACTGCGGCATCTCGATGAAAGAAAGCAAGATTGTCCCGATCGACGTCTCGGTTCCAGAACCGATCGGATCCGGTTTCGGCCTGGAAGTTGAATATTAATGAAGAAATGCGCAAGGTCTAGGGGGAGAAACAATGATTAAATTATTGATTTGGCTCATGATTACAGCTGTGGTCATGGCAGGAGTAGTCTTTTTCAAAAAAATAGAGAATAAGAAAAAGGCGTATATTGTGGCAATCGGAAGCCTTTTCGCTGCAGCTGTGGCGCTTTGGATGCAAGGGAATTTCGCTTGGCATATGAGCCTGCTCGCAATTCTCGGCTTGTCGCTCGTGACAGCGCTTCTTTTCATGAAAATGGAAGAACGCGAGCAGCAGGAAAAAGAGCGGTTAAAACAAGAACGCAAAGATCGCAAGAAGCAAGCAGTCGAACCGCCGAAACCCGCAATAGAAGCCGAAAAGGCGCCAGAACGAGAAACAGAACCAGTTAAAGAGAAATCCGAGAAGGTATTTGGCATGGAGTCCATCGGCCCGGTCGGAAAGGGGAATTAAGATGGACAATAAGCAATTCGGAAAAATGTTTGGCGGCGTATTCGGAGCCGCCCTTGTCGTATTTGGCACAGCCAATGCGGGGGCGTATGCGGTCGATGAATGGGTGTTCCCGTCGGCAGAATACGGCGATTATACGTATATCGGCACGACCGACGTATCGAATATGGCGGTCGCGGATGCCAAGACTTTGTTTTTGAGCCAGGCTTCCGCGGTCCGGGAATCCTCGGAACTGCATGTCACGTATTTGGACGCGACTGCAAAATACCCATTGAAAGACGTTGAAATTTCATTGGATGAAACTTTGGAAAGAGCACAGAGCGGCGCACAAAATGATTTCGTATTTGATCTGTCGGAAACGACGACGCGTTCGTTCTTGAAAAAGCAGTTCACCGATGTGCCGTTTACAGAAGCGGATATCGCGAATATTCACCAGCAGCTTGAAACGGCGCTTGAAGGCGGACAGTCGGTGACGCGTGTCGATATCAGCAGCGATTCTCTTGAAATGAGCCCGGAAGAAGTGGCCCAATCGAGTTTCTCCCATAGTATAAACAGCGCCGGTGCAGAAGAATTGATCGAGGTTATCGACGGCACAGTCATAGCTCCAGGTGAGCAATTCGACTTTCTATCAAAACTTGAAGAACTGGCTTTGCTCGATGCGACCGATGCGGAACTGACAGAAATCGCTTCGGCCATTTACGGAGCCATATTGCGGACGAATTTCCTCATTGAACAGCGCAGCATCGGCGAACAAGTGCCGGAAAATGTGCCGGCCGGGGAAGAAGCGGCGATTAACCGGTCATTGGGTGTCGATTTCGCCTTCTCCAATCCGAATGCCAGTTCATTCACATTGAATGTCTATCTGCAAAATGGTGAACTGACGGCATCGATCCACGGACAGCCATTTGTCCACACCTATTACATCTCGAGCGCAGCCGATAAAGAAGTAGAACCGCGTCTCATCAAGCAATACAGCGCATTCGTCTCGAGCGGCAAAAAAGTGAAAGAACAAGGCCGTGACGGCAAGCGCATCGAAGTGGTGAGAAGTGTGTTGGAAGGCGATAAAGAAGTGCGCGTCGAACCGGTGTCGAGCGATTTCTATCCGCCGGTCCACCGCGTCGAAGTGTATCCGCTCAACGTACCTGAAGCACCAGCGACCGATGCCAACGGTGAACCGATTCCGCAGCCAGGAGATGAAGGCTTTATTGACGCAAACAACAACGGCATCCATGACCCTGCAGAACAAAGTGCGGAAGACGAAACGGTTGTTGGAAATGAAGAAGGCGCTTATGCTGGAGCGGGACAAGCGACTGACGGCTCCACTCAAGATGGCGGCACAAATACAGACGGTGAAAATGACGAGACAAATAGTGAAAACGATCCATCGCAAGACGATGAACCAGTTTACGATAAAGCGGGGAAACGAGTCGACAAATGACGTTAGAGCAGGGGGGATTTGAATGGTAATTAAACGGAGAAGGCTCGGTGATATCCTCGTCGAGCAAGGCTTATTGACACAGGAAGATTTGCAAGGGACGCTCGATTCGAAACAGAATGACCAGAAACTCGGCGATGCCTTGTTGTCTCGTGGGCTCATCACTGAACAGCAATTGATCGAAACGCTTGAAGTGCAGCTCGGCATTCCGCATGTCTCGTTGTTCCGCTACCCATTCGACCCGATGCTGTTCAACGTCGTGCCGAAGGAATTCGCGAAGCGCAAATTACTCGTGCCATTGAAAACAGAAGGCGACCGCTTGTTTATCGCGATGACCGACCCGACCGATTTCATCACAATTGATGATTTGCGTTTAGCAACGGGCTTCCAGATCGAACCGACGATTGCGTCAAAAGAAGATATCATGAAAACAATCGCCAAGTATTACGAAGAAGAATCCTACGATGAACTCTTAGAGGAAATGCCGGATGCGAAAGAAGACAAAGAAGACGCCTTGACCGACCTCGATGCGCCGATTGTACGCCTTGTCAATCAGCTGCTGTCGAATGCGGTCGCGATGAAAGCATCCGATGTCCATCTCGACCCGCATGAAGGCAAATTATTGGTGCGTTACCGGATTGATGGAACGCTCCGGACAGAGCGGGTATTGCCAAAAACGATGCAGCAAATGGTCACCGCGCGCATCAAGATTTTGGCGAATCTCGACATTACCGAAAACCGCATCCCGCAAGACGGCCGTATTAAAACGACTGTCGATTTCCGCGCGATCGACCTTCGCGTATCCTCGCTTCCGACAGTGTTCGGGGAAAAAATCGTCATGCGGATTTTGGATTTGAGCCAGAACTTAACCGATATTTCCAAGCTTGGTTTCAACGAGACGAATATGGAACGCTTTATGCGCGAAATCGATAAACCGAACGGCATCGTATTAATTTCCGGCCCGACCGGCTCCGGGAAATCATCTACATTATATGCGGCGCTCAATAAGCTGAATTCCGAAGAAGTGAACATCATCACCGTTGAAGACCCTGTCGAATATCAATTGGAAGGTATCAATCAAATCCAAGTGAACGCCAATGTAGGTTTGAGTTTTGCGGCAGGATTGCGCTCGATTCTGCGCCAAGATCCCGATATCGTCATGGTCGGGGAAATCCGCGACAAGGAAACAGCAGATATTTCCATCCGAGCCTCGCTCACGGGGCATTTGGTACTGAGCACGATCCATACGAATGACTCGATCGCATCGATTACGCGCCTACTCGATATGGGCATTGAACCGTTTCTCGTGACTGCTTCGCTCAATGCGGTCATCGCACAGCGGCTCATCCGCCGTGTGTGCCGAGATTGCAAGGAAATACAGCCGGCAAGCGTGCGCGAACAAGAGATTTTCGCGAGAAGGGGCTTGTCGATCGACACGATTTCACGGGGCGCCGGCTGCCCGCAATGCAATATGAGCGGCTATAAAGGGCGCATGGCGATCCACGAAGTGCTCGTTGTCGATGATGCCATCAAAGACGTCATTAACCGCGGCGGCACGGCTGCCGAGATCCGCAAAATCGCCGTGGCCAATAAAACGATTTTCCTTATTGATGATGGTCTATTAAAAGTAAAGGAGGGCATGACGACGACGGAAGAAGTGCTCCGCGTTGCCATGAGTGACTAATATGACTGAAACCGCTATTGATTTTATCGATAAAGTTTTGACCGCAGCGCGTGAACTCGACGTATCCGATATCCATATGACTACCGGCATCCCGCCGGTTTTCCGCATGCACGGCTCGCTCAAGCGCTACGGGGAAGAGCGGCTGTTACCCGAAGACACTGAAGCGATCGCGAAAGCCTTGATGCCCGAAAGTTTGTGGGACACTTTCCTGCAAAAAGGCGAGATGGATTATTCCTACTCGATCCCTGGCGTCGCGCGTTTCCGTGTCAACTCGTTCCACCAGCGAGGCTCCATTTCACACGCGTTCCGGACCATCCCGACGGTCATCCCGTCGATCGATGATTTGAAAATGCCGGATACGTTGAAGAAATTGTCCGATACGCATCAAGGTTTGATTCTCGTTACCGGCCCGACAGGTTCCGGTAAATCGACGACTTTAGCTGCGATGATCCGCCATATGAATGAAAACATGACCAAGCATATCATCACGCTTGAAGACCCGATCGAGTATATGCATAAGCACGGCTCATCGGTCATCGACCAGCGCGAAGTCGGCTTTGATACGAAATCATTCGCCAACGGACTTAGAGCCGCACTGCGTCAAGACCCGGATGTCATCCTGGTCGGTGAGATGCGTGACCTCGAGACGATCACAACCGCAATCACGGCCGCAGAAACCGGCCACTTGGTCATGGGCACACTCCACACCTCGAGCGCCGCATCAACCGTCGAACGGATCATCGATGTATTCCCGCCGGAGCAGCACGCACAAATCCGCACGCAGCTCGGCGGCATCTTAAAAGCAGTCATCTCTCAGCGCTTGCTTCCGACAGCGGACGGCAAAGGGCGCGTCGCCGCGACCGAAATCATGATCCACAACACAACGATCGCGAACTTGATCCGTACCGAGAAAGTCCACCAAATCCCGAACGTCATCTTGACGAACCGTGCGGCGGGGATGCATCTCATGCAGACATCCGTCCAGGAGCTTTTGAATAAAGGACGCATCACGAAACAAATTGCTGCGCCTTATTTGATCGGAGGCGAAGAGTAAGTGGCGCGCTTTAAATACGAAGGACGCGACCGGAAGAAAATCCGCGCCGGCTACGTCACTTCCGGAAATCGCCGGGAAGCGGTGCAAAAACTGCGCGAAGAAGGCATTCGCGTCATCGATATCCGCGAAGTGCCGGTTGGCGCATTGCAAAAAGACATTTCGTTCGGCAGCCCAGTCAAACGAGACCAGTTCATCATGTTCTTGCGCCAGTTTTCGACTTTGATGCGCGCAGGCGTCACCATCGTCGATTCGGTGAAGATTCTGTCCCAGCAAGTCGAATCCAAACAATTGCGTAAAACGCTCGCGGAAATCGAAGAAGAATTGCGTAAAGGAAATTCCTTATCCGATTCGTTGTCGAAATATCCGAAGATCTTTGAACCATTAACGGTCAACTTAGTGCGCGCAGGGGAACTGTCCGGGAATATTGATGATTCACTCGACCGGCTTGCGACACATTATGACAAAGCGTACCAGACGAGGCAAAAAGTCATCTCGGCGATGAGTTATCCGGTTGTTGTCGGAATTCTCGCCATCGGCGTTGTCATCTTCCTGTTGTCGACGATTGTGCCGATGTTCGTCGATATGTTCCAAGGCTTTGGCGGTGAATTACCGATTGTCACGCAAGTCGTAATGGGGGCGAGTCGGTTCACGGTCCAGTATTGGTATTTGCTTGTGTTGTTTGCGTTAATTTTCGCCGGCACAATTTGGCTTATGAAACGCAGCGAACAAGGGCGTATGGTGCTCGATACAGTCGTGCTGAAAATCCCGATCTTCGGCAAGCTCTTGCAGAAATCCGCACTCGCCAGGCTCACCCGCACGCTCAGTTCGTTGTTCACCAGTTCGGTGCCGATCTTGCAGGCGATGACGATGACCGAAAAAGTCGTCGGCAATGCCGTCATGTCGAAAGTGCTGCTCGCGTCGCGCGATTCCTTGGAGCGTGGCGGTTCATTAACGGCGCCGATGAAGCAGCATTGGGCTTTTCCGCCGCTCATCCCGCATATGATTTCAATCGGCGAACAAACTGGATCGCTCGATCATATGCTTGCCAAAGTAGCGGAATTTTACGAGAAAGAAGTGGAAGCGGAAACCGACAGACTGAAAGCCTTGATTGAACCTTTAATGATCGTTGTACTTGCGGCTCTCGTCGGGACTATCGTCTTGGCAATTATGATGCCAATGTTCGAGATGTTCAATAATGTAGATAATTTGTAGGTATTTTAGCAATATTATCAAGAAAAAATTTCTAAAAAAATATTAAAAAGATATTGTTTAATCTGCGACCATTGATATAATTAAGCTGTACTGAAAGTGGTACTTACTTAACAAAATAATAAGGGGGAAAAGAGAATGAAAAAATTCTTACAAAAGAAGTTGAAAGATCAAAAAGGGATGACGCTGATCGAGCTTTTAGCAGTTATCGTTATCATCGCAATCATCGCGGCTATTGCGATTCCGGCGATTGGTAATATTATTGAAAATAGCCGTGTTGGAGCAATTAAGGCAGATGCATCGAATGTTTTAAATGCTGCTAATTTGTATGAGCTAGATGAAAATGTACCTGCTACAGCTGGTACTGTTTTAGTGAGTGAACTTGTTAGTGAAGGATACCTTGATGATGCTGGGGAAATTCCAACAGCTGGTTCAGTTCTTTTAGCTAGTAATACACTTACAGCAACAGCTACAAATGGAGGTCTTTCTGTAGCTTTTGATGGCGCAGATAATTCAGCAGTAAATACAATGCCGAACAATCAAGAAGGTGAGTATACTCCGGCAAGTGGTGATGGTGTAGGCAAAATTACGGTAACTCGCAATTAACTAGATTTCAACAAAAATATTAGGAGCTGATCAAATGGCCTTACCGTTTTTCCAGAAAAAAGCGCGCGTAGCGACAATTACAATAGAAGAAGATGCAATCCGCTATGTTGAGCTGAAGTCTGTGGAACCGGTGTCCTTGAGCCAGGCGGAAGAATTGTTTCTTCCGAAAGGGATCATGGACAGCGGCAAAATCGCAGACCCAGAAGCGCTCGCTGTGGAACTCGGTAAGGCGGTCGATCAGTGGGGTCTCTCCAAAAAGTCAGTCCGATTCCTCGCCCCTGACGAATTTGTTATCATCCGCAAAGTCCCTTACCCCGAAGACGTCGAAGCCGACGAATTAAAAGGGCATTTCTTTATCGAGATCGGTTCCACCCTGTACTTGCCGTTCGAAGACCCGGTATTCGATGTGGTCCCATACCATTTGGATTCCGATGAACCGGAAGCGATCATCATCGCTTCGAAAGAATCGGTCATCAAAGATTACGAAGACGTATTCGATGGTGTGAAACTGAAACCGCTTGTCGCCGATATTACGCCGCTCGCGCTATACCGCTTGGCGTACCTTGAGCACGATTTTCCGGAAGATGAACACATCATGCTCATCGATATGCAAGGCAAGAAGATGACGGTGTCGATTTTCCATGAGCATTTCCCGATGTTCATGCGGCCGGTCGACCTCGATGTGCTTGTTGCAAATCCGGAAGATCCGGCGCAGCTGCTTGCGGCCGTCGAAGAAGAAGCCGAAAAGCTCGGCAATTTCTACCGCTATAATATGAATGAAGGCGAACAAGGCATCACGAAAGTCATCTGTAACGGGGAGTTTGGCGATTGGCACGCATTTTGCGGGCGTTTGTCCGACCGGTTCCTGATAGGCGTCGAGCCGCTCGTCAAAGACGGCATCGAAGCCGACGGCAAAATCGTGCCATCGCGCTTTAACCGGGCGATCGGCCTGGCGTTGAAAGAGGTGTAGGCATGTTAGTCGATATTAATTTACTCCCACAAAAAGAACGCGACCGGCCAGCTGTTTTAATCGCGGCGGTCGCGATTTTATTATTGGCGATCATCATCTGGGCAGTCTTTGCCATGATGGCAAGAGCCGAAGCGAATGAACAACAGGCATTGCAAGTCCAGGCGCAAGGCGTCATGGCTGAACAGGCGCAAATCCGCAATGAACTCGAAGCCCGCCAAGGCATGAACGAAGAACAGCAATTGCAGGCGACTGTCGAATGGGCGGAAAGCTACCAATTCGATACGATTCCGCTATTGGAAGAACTCGTATCGCTGCTTCCGGCACGCGGCTTTTTCCAGACCTTCTCGTATACAGGGCTGGATCAGGCGCAGCTTGTCGTCCAGTTCGACTCTTCACGCGAAGCGGCTTATTATTTGGCGCAGTTGAAATCATCTGAACTGCTCACTTCCGCCACACTCGATAACGTCGCAACCGAAATTTTTGACGAAGCAGAAGAAGAGGAAATCATTGTCGACCCGAGCAAGCCGCGCTATTTGGCGACTTACACGCTCTTGTTCCAGGACGAACGCATCCCGGTAGAAGGTGAAGAAGCAGAAGGTGAAGTGGTGGACGAGGCGGCACCGACTGACGAACCGGCCGAACAACCAGCGGATTCAACAGAGACGGAAGAAACCGATGTTGAAGTCGATGTGGATGTCGAGACAGACGATGCAGAATCGGGAGATGAAGCCGCATGAGCAGCATGACAAAAAACCAAAAAGAAAAAGCGCTCATCGCACTCGCCGTCTTGTTCCTGTTGGCCCTCGGATTTTATTCGTACTTCTTACTATATGCGCCGGCGAAAGATGCGCGCGAACAAGCCCAGCAATCGCTGCGCTCGGAACGCGATGTATTGATGGCCTTGCAGACACAAGTGAAGGAATTGCCGGAAGGCGAAGCTGTCAGCACCCTTGAACTGCAGAAGAAAGTATCGATTGATCCGCTGTCCGAGTTGATGGTGCTGCAGATCGAAGAAGCTGAGCTCATCTCGGGAACACTCGTCGAAGCAATCCAGCTCGCAGAAGCGGATGTCGCACTTCCGGTTCCGGTTGAAGGATTGGAGAACTTGAAAGAAGTGGAAACCACTGTCGCGTTTACGGCAGAAAACTATAACGAAATTACGGACTTCATTTCTGAAATCGAGGAAATGGAACGCATACTCGTCATCGAGTCAATCAATTTCGGTGCCAATCCCGAAGTGAGGGAAGTCGTCGAAGAAACCGAACGGCTGCAAGTGACGCTGTCGTTTGCGGCGTATTACCGCCCGGACCTCATCGCTTTGGAAGATACCGTCCCGAAAATCGATGCACCGGCACCGGCGGATAAAAAAGACCCGCTGCCGGCGAACGATGGCACGGAATACGCTGATGACAATGAAGAAGAAACAGATTCCGACGTGGATGTCGATGTTGACGTCACAGTCGAAGAAAGTGCATCAGGGGAGGAGTGAAGGAAATCATCGCGATTTCCTTTTCTTCATTTCTGTGATTTAATTAAAAATCCAATTAGTAAAAGAGGGACGTTATGATTGCTGTATATTCCGTTTTTGCTTCTGTCTTCGGTTTGGTGTTCGGCTCGTTCTATAATGTCGTGGGCTTACGCGTGCCGAAAAACGAATCGATCGCTTATCCGCCGTCTCATTGCACGACCTGCGACCGGCGTTTGACCGTACTCGACCTGGTGCCAGTGTTTTCCTACTTATTCCTGCGCGGCAAATGCCGGAAATGCGGCTCAAGCATCCATTGGGTTTATCCGTTAATGGAAGCAATCACGGCCGTATTGTTCACCGCCGTCTTCCTGAAATTCGGCTTTACGCCGGAACTGATCATCGGTTTGTTGTTCGTATCGATGCTCGTCATCATCACGGTCTCGGACATTGCCTATATGCTCATACCTGATAAAGTGCTCTTGCCGTTTGCGGCGGTGCTGCTGGTATTGCGTTTTGTGATTCCGCTCGATCCATGGTGGGATTCATTGCTCGGTGCAGCAGTCGGATTTTCGGTGTTGTTGTTGATTGCGACTTTGTCAAAAGGCGGCATGGGCGGGGGCGACATCAAACTGTTTTTCGTCATCGGCCTCGTGCTCGGAACCACCGGGACTTTGCTGACTTTATTCTTCGCATCGTTCATCGGCGCCGTGGCCGGCATCATCTTGCTGAGAGTGCGTAAGCAAGGCCGAAAAACACCGATTCCATTCGGCCCGTCAATCGCTCTGTCCGCCGTCCTCGTCTATCTGTGGGGAGAACAATTCATCGGCTGGTATATGAATTTATTTATGTAGATTATAACTTTATTATGTAAACTAAAATTACCAACAGTTCTTGAAAGCCGTAAGAGGAAGGCGAAGCTATTTCTAGAGGTGTTTTGCTTACTATCGTTCTAAACTTATAAAATACAAAAAAAGCGACAGAACCGATTTGGTTCTGTCGCTTTTTACTATTATCCGTTATAGCGGATTGGTGAAGCCGGCCCAAGATCAAGACCGAACAACATCCAAACGATTAACATCAATGTCCAGAAAATCATGAAGAAAATCGAGTACGGGAACATGACCGAGATCAATGTACCGATGCCCATTTTCTTGTCGTATTTCTGTGCGAATGCGATAACGATCGCGAAATACGTCATAAGCGGCGTGATGATGTTCGTCGATGAATCGGCGATACGGTAAGCCATTTGCGTCAATTCCGGCGAATAGCCGAGCTGCATCATGATCGGTACGAAGACCGGTGCAAGCATCGCCCATTTCGCGGAAGCGGAGCCGATGAACAGATTGATGATCCCGACGACGATGACGAAGCCGATGATCAACGGGATGCCCGTCAAGCTCATGGATTCCAGTGCTTGTGCACCGTAGACACCGAGCACCATGCCCATATTCGATTCAGCGAAGTAAGCGACGAATTGTCCGGCAGTGAACGCTAGGACGATGAAGACGCCCATCGATGCCATCGTGTCAGACATTTGCGCAGCGACGTCTTTGTCGCTCTTGATGTTCTTCGTTGCGATACCGTATGCAAGGCCTGGCAAGAAGAACAGGATGGTGATGATCGGTACAAGCGAGCTCATGAACGGAGATTGGACGATTCCGCCATCTTCTCCGCGCAATACGCCGCTTTCCGGAACGATGAGAAGAGCCGTCAAGATGACGCCGACTAGCGTCGTGATTCCAGCCCATAGCAAGCCTTTTTTCTCAAGCGTTGTCAGGCCGGTCATTTCTTCACGGAACTCGCCTTTGTATTCGCCAAGGCGTGGTTCGACGACTTTTTCCGTTACGACAGCACCGACAATGGTGAGCAAGAATACAGAAACGATGATGAAGTAATAGTTCATCGCGATGTTCATGCCTTCAGCATAGCCCGGGTCGATGATCGAAGCGGCTGCGATGGTCAATTCGCCAAGCATCGCGTCCGTTGCCGATAAGAGCAAGTTGGCAGAGAATCCGGCAGAGACACCGGCAAACGCTGCGGCAAGACCGGCAAGCGGGTGGCGCCCGAGTGCGATAAAGATCACCGCGCCGAGTGGAGGCAAGACGACATATCCAGCGTCAGACGCGACACTCGACATGATCCCGGCGAAAACTAGTCCGCCAGTGA
This sequence comes from Planococcus citreus, assembly GCF_003664125.1. Lineage (GTDB taxonomy): Bacteria > Bacillota > Bacilli > Bacillales_A > Planococcaceae > Planococcus > Planococcus citreus. The sequence continues at coordinate 317,551 of NZ_RCCP01000002.1, read as the reverse complement.
TGAGGAATTTTGGAATCGACAGGACAAATCCGCGCAACACTGCGGAGATAAGGCCGGTGCGTTCCGCAACCCCAATCCCGAGCATCGTGACAAGTACGACGCCGAGTGGTGCGAAGCCGATGAAGTTATCGACCATGCTCGCGAAGATGTATTGAATGCCTTCTGCGTTCAATAAGTTCTTCACTTCCACGATTTCGCCTTCTTGGCCTGGGTGCTCGACAGAAATGCCGAGATTCGCCAGCAAAGCGGAAACCGCGAGGACGATGATTGCGAGAACCGCAAACAAGGTCACCGGATGCGGCAGTTTATTACCGATCGTTTCGATACGGTCGAGGGATTTTTGGAACAATCCTCGTTTTTGTTTTTTCAAAATAGACAAACTCCCTTCCAACATAAATATGAAAACAACTATCAAATTATTGTGTAATAGTAATTTTCAAAAAATTAAAGACTCTACCCATTATAAAACCTTAAGAAACATAAGAAAAGCAATTTAAGGAAGTGCCAATTGCGCTAATTTTGGATAATGTTTGACAAGTCTTGAGAATGCACTTAGGACGGGGCTAGAGAAGTGTGCAATAACATTAATAAAACAATAAAAAAATTGAAATACCCCAAGTTCACATGAAAGCGCTATCTTAAAAAACGATATTTATCAGCTGTTTTCGGATGAAATTCAGTATTTCACCATTTTGCCCCGGCTTTTTGATAATGGTATGATGGCTTGAAAAAAGGAGGTATTTTTTATGAAGTTCACAGCTAAACATCCACTCATCCTGGCCTCGCAATCGCCGCGCCGCCAAGAATTGCTCGGCCTGCTCGGAATTCCGTTCGACATCGTGCCAAGCGATATCCCGGAACCGGATCCACAAGGCTTCAAGTCGCCAGTCGATTATGTCAACGCATGCGCTGTCCAAAAAGCGAATGATATCGCAGGGAACCACCCTGAAGCGCTCGTCATCGGCTCGGATACAGTCGTCGTATTAAACGAGGAAATTTTATTGAAGCCAAAAGACAAACAGCAAGCGTCTGCGTATTTGCACAAGCTGTCTGGGAAGACCCATGAAGTCATCACTGCCGTCTGCGTGCGCTGTGGCGATGAGGAAGTATCGTTTCATGAACGCGTACAAGTACGTTTCTACGAATTGCCAGAGTCTTGGATCGACGCCTATACGGATACAGAAGACCCTTACGACAAAGCAGGGGCATACGGCATCCAAACGGTGTCGGGCTTGTTTGTGGAAAAAATCGAAGGCGATTATAACGCAGTCGTCGGCTTGCCTATTGCGAAGCTGCTGCAGCACTTGACGCACGCGGGCTACCTAAAAGTCGAAGGAGCGCATGACTATGCCAAATGACCAAGCGATGATGATCCGCGATGTTCATATTGCCGACCGGCCGCGCGAACGGCTCATGAAACAAGGAGCGGTGAGCTTATCCAATCAAGAGCTCATCGCGATCCTGTTGCGGACCGGCACACGCGAGGAATCGGTTTTGCATCTCGCGAACCGTGTGCTCAAGCAATTCGAACATCTCCACGAACTGAAGCATGCCGCCATTGAAGAAATGACGGCAATCAACGGCATCGGCGAAGCGAAAGCCGTCCAGCTGCTCGCTGCCATTGAACTGGGACGCAGGCTCGCTTCCAAACAGACCGATGAACGCTTTACGATCCGTTCCCCGAAAGATGCCGCTACTTATTTGATGGATGACATGACCTCGCTCAAGCAAGAGCATTTTGTCTGTTTATTCCTCAACATCAAAAACCAAGTAATGCACCGCCAAACCATTTTTGTCGGCAGCCTCAATGCCTCCATCGTCCATCCCCGCGAAATTTTCCGCGAAGCCGTCAGACGCTCGACCGCATCCATCGTCTGTGCGCACAACCATCCTTCTGGCAACCCCGCACCGTCTCCTGAAGACATCGATGTCACCAAGCGGCTCATGGAAGCCGGCTCGATCATCGGCATCGAACTGCTCGACCACATCATCATCGGTGATCATCAATTCACTTCATTAAAAGAAAAGGGGTTCATGTAGCACTGTATATTTTTTTCCGGATGTTCTATAATGGGTGGTATTGCGCAAAGCTGTTGCCGGTACCCCCGGTTTACATAAGAAAGGACCGATTCATGTGTTTGGATTTGCTTCAAAGGATATCGGCATCGACCTCGGAACGGCGAACACGCTCGTCTATTTAAAAGGGCGCGGCATCGTGCTTCGGGAACCATCGATTGTCATCAAGAACACCCGCACGAATGAAATCGTCGCTGTCGGCAAACGCGCGCGCGATATGATTGGCAGAACACCTGCCAATATCGTCGCACTGCGGCCGATGCGCGATGGCGTCATCTCCGACTACGACACGACGCTCGCGATGATCAAGCATTGCATCAGTGAAGCGACCGGCAAAGCGCCGGGCAAATGGCGCGGCGGCAAAGTGATGATCTGCGTGCCATACGGCGTCACTTCGATTGAACAGCGCGCCGTTATGGATGCCGCGCGTGCAGTTGGGGCAGCGGAAGCTTATACGATCGAAGAGCCCTTCGCTGCAGCAATTGGCGCAGGGCTTCCGGTATGGGAACCTGTCGGCAGCATGGTCGTCGATATAGGAGGCGGAACGGCGGAAGTCGCCATCATCTCGCTCGGCGGCATCGTATCGAGTGAATCGATCCGCGTCGGCGGGGACGAGATGGACGAGGCGATCAAGCATTACGTCCGTAAGCGCTATAATGTCGTTATCGGTGAACGCACGGCCGAAAACCTGAAAATGGGCATCGGCACAGCCGCTGTCTTAAATGAGGAAGAAGCTGAGCTGGATATGGAAATCCGCGGCCGCGACCTCGTGACCGGATTCCCGAAAACCTTGACGATTACTGCAAAAGAAATGGAACAAGCGTTGAAAGAACCCGTGACGCGCATCGTCGAAGGGCTAGGCAACACGCTTGAGAAGACGCCGCCTGAACTGGCGTCCGATATCATGGACCGCGGCATCGTTTTGACGGGCGGCGGGGCGTTGTTGAAGAACCTCGACAAAGTGATCGCGGATGCTGTCGGCATGCCGGTGTTCACGGCGGACCATCCGCTTGATTGTGTCGCACTCGGAACCGGGCGCGCACTTGAAGACTTCGACCGTTACCGCACGGCGATCGAAAGACGCTAAGTTTTACTGCTCTACACGAGCCAATCAATAAGGAGGATGGCCTCATATGCCACAATTTTTATCGAACAAGCGGCTTATCCTGCTGTTGATCGGCGTCATCCTGCTCGTCGCCTTGATTTCCTTGACGCTCCGGGACCGCGGCCAAGTGTCGCTGCCCGAACAGATCGTCAAGGAAGCGGTAGGCGCCGGGCAATCGGTATTTTCACGGCCCGCACATTTTGTGACCGGTGTATTTGACAATATCGACTCGCTGATCAACACATTTGAAGAAAACCGCCTGCTGAAAGCACGCCTCGAGGAATTTGCGGGCGTGCAGGCAGAAGTGACCGACCTTCGTTCCGAAAACGAGGAACTGAAGGAACTCGTCGGCAAAGAAGAAGATTTACGTGAATACAACCCGATCCAGGCGGTCGTTATCGCCCGCAACCCGGATCAATGGGAAGAAAAAATTATCTTGAACCGCGGCACCAACCATGGCGTCAAGGAAAATATGGCCGTCATGACCGCCGGCGGCTTGATTGGCAAAGTGACGATCGTCACGCCGACCACGTCGACGGTGGAACTAGTGACGACACAAAACCCGAACTACCGCGTATCGGCGATGGTGCTCGGCGAGGATGATGTATTCGGCTTGATCGAAGGCTACGATGCTGAGCGCCGTGAGCTGCTGCTCAAACGCATCGATTTCTCGGTCGACTTGAAAGAAGGCGACCAAGTCGTCTCGAGCGGGCTCGGTGGCATTTTCCCGAAAGGCATCGTCATTGGGGAAATCACGGAAGTGACGATCGATGAATTCGGCTTGACGAAATTGGCGTATGTCAAACCGGCAGCTGACTTCTCGATGCTCAATCACGTCGTCATCGCAGACCGCCTCGCTCCAGAAGTCGACGGCGAAGACAACGGAATGACAGAAGAAGAGGAAGAGGAATCATGATCCGCTTCCTCGTGCCTATCGTCTGCCTCGTGCTGTTTTTCGTCGAACCGATCTTCGGGCTGTTTTCGCCCTTGTCGATCGGCGGATCGCTGTATTACGTCGTCCCGCGTTTCCTCATTTTATTCCTGATCTTTTTGACCGTTTTCTATGAATTGCGCCATGCGTTGTTTTACGGTTTGTTCTTCGGCCTCTTGTATGATGTCTTTTACATTGATATTATTGGATTATATTCTTTTCTGTATCCGGCCGTCTGCCTGATCGCCGCGTACTTTTTCAAAAAGATTCCACAAAATCTGCTGTCGGCAACGCTGCTGGCACTTGGTCTTTTGCTCGCGATGGAAGTGGCACTTTACCTGTTCTTCCAATTGATCGGCTTGACCGACGCGCCAGCCGGGACGTTTTTGACATCCAGATTGTGGCCGACCTTAATCGCCAACGCCCTGTACTTAGGATTGCTTGGCTGGGTGTTCAGGTCGATGATGGTCACGCAAGATCCACAGCGTGGCACTAAGTTCGGGTTATATTAATGAAAGCGCAGGTGACAGGTTTTTTGAAAAATATCGTGAATATTAAAGGAACGAACAAAGGGCTTCTCATCCAGCTCAATGATATGGCCTCCTATACGGAAATCCTCGATGAGCTGAAGAAGAAAGTATCCGACCCTGCGCTCGAAGGGGACGCGGAAGTACAGGTTCAATTGGCGAATCGCCATTACAGCAAAGCCCAATTGGAAGAAATCAAGAAAGTCATCCATGACAATTCGAAGATGAAAGTGATCGGCACGAAATGCGATGTCGTCACCGTCGAAGAATGCAACCGGATGATCGCTGAGCGCCAGTCGGAAACTTACGTCGGCATCGTCCGCTCAGGGCAAGTCATCAAGGCAAAAGGCGACCTCGTCGTCATCGGCGACGTCAACCAGAACGGCCGCATCGAAGCGGGCGGCAACGTCTATGTGCTCGGGCGCCTTAAAGGCTTTGCCCACGCAGGAGCTAGCGGCAATAAGGAAGCAGTCATTGCCGCATCGTGGCTTGAAGCAACGCATCTGAAGATTGCCGATGAACTCGAGACGATGACCGATGAACTCGACAGCTTGTCGGAGCAGCCTGAAATGGAATGCGCCTATTTACATACCAGCGGCAAAATCATCATCGACCGTTTGCAGGAACTGAGATTCCTGCGGCCGCAAATTTCTACGTTTAAAGGAGGAAGCTAGTGTGGGAGAAGCTATCGTAATTACATCAGGCAAAGGAGGCGTCGGCAAAACGACGTCTACTGCGAACCTCGGCACTGCATTGGCTCTTCAAGGCAAAAAAGTGTGCTTGATCGATACCGATATCGGGCTTCGCAACCTGGATGTCATTTTAGGCCTCGAGAACCGCATCATCTACGATTTGATCGATGTGCTCGAAGGCCGTTGCAAAATCCATCAGGCGCTTGTGAAAGACAAGCGTTTTGAAGACAAATTATTCCTGCTTCCGGCAGCACAGACGGCCGATAAAAATGACGTCAATCCGGAGCAGATGAAAGAATTGATCGAAGGGATGAAAGCGGACTACGATTTCATCATCATCGATTGCCCGGCCGGCATTGAACAAGGCTATAAAAATGCTGTCGCCGGTGCAGATCGCGCGATCGTCATCACGACTCCGGAAATCTCCGCAGTGCGTGATGCTGACCGCATTATCGGTTTGCTGGAACTGGAAGAAAACCTCGAAGCGCCGAAACTCATCATCAACCGCATCCGCCCGCATTTGATGGAAGCAGGAGACGCGCTTGATGTCAACGAGATCACGACGCATTTGTCGATTGACCTGCTCGGCATCGTGCCAGATGACGAACGCGTCATTTCGAGCTCGAACAAAGGTGAACCGGTTGTCATGGACCCATCGAACCCTGCAGCACTCGGCTACCGCAATATAGCGCGCCGCCTGCTAGGTGAATCGGTTCCACTTATGACCATGGACAAGCCAAAACCCGGCATGTTCGGCAAACTCAAATCCATTTTCTCAAGCAAATAAAGTTCTATAGTAGAAACGCCACTGCATTTGCGGTGGCGTTTTTTGTTTTGTAGAATTTAATAAAGAAGAAGTGTAGTGGATGGCTTGCGCTCCGGGCGGATGCTGAGGGGTGGGAATCGAGCCTCCTCGTCGCAAAGAACACGCTCCTGCGGGGTCTCTCAAACCCACTGATCCCTCAGGAGTCACCGTCCTGCGCTCCAGCCATTGTTGTAAGCGGGATCTTTACAACCTCACTGTCGGTTTAAAGTAAGAGATATAGTTAACAATTCATAACATATTGTTTAAACAGGGATTTTTATAAACGTAGAATCTTGTTAGTGCTAAACCAACAAAATGCATAGTCTTTTTTCTATGACGGAAAGCATGGCAAGAAGTCTAGCAATGGCAGAAACCCTAAATCATGAGCCAATATTCCAAAATGACACGTATTCTCTCAGTCATAACACCGCTCAAATTGGATCTCGCAAAGCACACATCATGACAGGGAAGCGATTCCTCCACTAGCCGGCAACTACCTATAGAAGTAGATCTATCTAAACAAACATGAATCAATGAAATCTCTAAGCCGACCAGCGCCCAGCGTGAGCCGATGCCGTAAGACAAGCGTTCTTCTTGGCTTATGGCAAGAGGCCAATCCAAAGCAGGGAGGCGGAATTCTATAATGACGAAAGCTCGAACACAAAGAATCTCTCCGCATACCTCACTATTCAACTCATGCAAACTATAGGGAAGCGATTCCCCCACTAGCCGGCAACTAACTATAAAAGCAGATCTATCTTAACAAACAAGAACCAATGAAATATCTAAGCCGACCAGCGCCAAGGGTGAGCCGAAGCAATGAGACAGATGTTCTTTCTGGCTCATTGTGAGAGGCCAACCCAAAGCAGGGAGGCGCCTTTCAAAAGTGAAATGAAATCGAACACAAGCAACATTGCCATACTCTTCATCCTGAAAGTCACAAACTAGTAAAGTAGGGATATTTAATTCCTTTAACCACAATCCCAAAAGTGAAAAGCACACATCACCAACTCTTTTCAGTTCTCTGTTGACGCGGGTCTCTCCCGCATGATATTATTCTAATGTTATGTTTGTAGCGCACCCGTGCTACAACCGCTCGAACCAGGTCTTAAAGCATCGCGAGATCACCTGGATAGGCGAGTCTTAGTCTAAGAGGAGGTGCAAGGATATGTACGCAATTATTGAAACTGGTGGAAAACAAATCAAAGTGGAAGCTGGCCAAGAGATCTACGTTGAGAAAGTGAACGCAGAAGCTGGTGACACAGTAACATTTGACAAAGTTCTATTTGTAGGTGGAGACGATACTAAAGTGGGTGTTCCTTTCGTAGAAGGAGCAACTGTTACAGCGAAAGTTGAAAAACAGGGCCGCGGCAAGAAAATCACTGTCTTCAAATACAAAGCGAAAAAGAACTACCACAAAAAACAAGGTCATCGTCAGCCATTCACGAAATTGACTGTTGATGCAATCAACCTGTAAAAATGATCCGGGTGACTATTCATCAAACCGGCAGCTATATTAAAGGCTTTGAAATGTCGGGACATGCGGATTTTGCCGAACACGGCAAGGATCTGGTATGTGCCGGGGCTTCAGCTGTTTCCTTCGGGGCAGTGAACGCCATTATGGAATTGACGGGAATTGAACCGGACATCGAACAGGCGGATAGCGGTTTTTTGAAAATCGCCTTTCCGGAGAACATGGACAAAGAGACGGATGAGCAGGTTCAACTGCTTGTACGCGCTATGGTCATTTCTCTGGAAACGATTGAACATGAATATGCAGACTTTATAAAAATAACCTTCACAGCTTAGGAGGTGGGACATATGTTGAAATTAAATCTTCAGTTTTTTGCATCCAAAAAAGGTGTTGGTTCAACGAAGAACGGTCGTGATTCGGAATCAAAACGCCTTGGCGCAAAACGCGCTGACGGACAAATCGTAACTGGCGGATCTATTCTTTACCGTCAACGCGGTACGAAAATCTATCCAGGCGAGAACGTTGGACGCGGCGGAGATGACACACTTTTCGCGAAAATCGACGGAACAGTACGCTTCGAGCGCTACGGCCGCGATAAGAAAAAAGTGAGCGTCTACCCGGTTGCTCAGGAAGCTTAATAAAAAACGAAAAGGGCTGCTTTCGCAGTCCTTTTTCTTTTGAAACAAGACTAGCCAAAACCCGCGCCGGGAAATCCGGCCGGAAACTTGGTATAATGGCTAAAAGTGTGTGAAAAGGAAGTGCATTATGGACGACAGGCTAACGGTGGCACAATCGCTTCGGCATGCGCGCCATGATTTTTTGAATGAGCTGCAGATGATCAAATTGAATTTGGATTTGGGGCGCACAGACAGAGCCCAAGCGCTCATTCGTACGTATGCCGAAGCGGCTATGCACCAAAGCCGGCTGTCGGCTCTCTCTATGCCTGAAACGGAAGAGTGGCTATTGACGGCCGGCTGGCGTTTTCCGGAATTGCGCCTCGCGGTTTTTTGTGAAGCCGAGCGGGCGCCGCGCGAATTGGATGCGGTGCTCTGCAGCTGGCTCGAAACATTTGCGGACAATGCAAAAAAAAGCGTTTTCCGACGCCTGGCCATATCCGGTAGAGCTGCACATAATGGAAGCGGACGGCCGGTTTTCGCTGGAACTGTCAGGTCCCGGCGACTGGTCATCACTGATTTTGGATTCACCGCAATTAGCAATTGGTAAAGCGTGCGGATCGGATCGCTCGAAAGTTGAGATCCACGCACAGATGGAGGGATAATATGTTTGTCGATCACGTAAAAGTATATGTAAAAGGTGGCGACGGCGGGGATGGCATGGTAGCATTCCGCCGCGAAAAATATGTACCGAACGGCGGGCCAGCCGGAGGCGACGGAGGGAAAGGCGCTGATATCGTCTTCCAAGTCGATGAAGGCTTGCGCACGCTAATGGATTTCCGTTTCAAACGGATCTTTAAAGCTGAGCGCGGGACGCACGGCATGAGCAAAAACCAACACGGCGCAAAAGCGCATGACACGATCATCAAAGTTCCACCGGGCACTGTCGTCAAAGACGCAGAAACTGGCGAAACGATTGCCGATTTGGTCGAAGAGGGCCAATCCGCAGTCATCGCACGCGGTGGGCGCGGCGGACGCGGAAACTCACGTTTTGCGACGCCTCAAAACCCGGCTCCTGAACTTTCGGAAAAAGGCGAACCAGGCTTAGAGCGCAATGTCATCCTGGAATTGAAAGTATTGGCGGATGTCGGCCTGGTCGGCTTCCCGAGTGTCGGGAAATCGACGCTTTTGTCAGTCGTTACTGCGGCTAAACCGAAAATCGGCGCGTATCATTTCACGACGATCGTCCCGAATCTCGGAATGGTCCAAACAGAAGACCAGCGCAGCTTCGTCATGGCCGATTTGCCAGGATTGATCGAAGGCGCACACGAAGGAATCGGCCTTGGCCATCAATTCCTGCGCCATATCGAACGGACGCGCGTCATTGTCCACATCATTGATATGTCGGGTATGGAAGGCCGCGATCCTTATGAGGATTACGTGACCATCAACGAAGAACTGAAGCAATACAATATGCGCTTGACTGAACGCCCACAATTGATTGTGGCGAACAAGATGGACATGCCGGATGCGGAAGAAAACTTGGAAGAGTTCCGCAAGAAATTGCCGGAAGACGCGAAAGTGTTCCCGATTTCCGCGTTGTCGAGAAAAGGTTTGAACAACCTGATGTTTGCGGTAGCCGACTTGCTTGAAGTGACGCCTGAATTCCCGATGGAAGACGAGGCAGATCCGGATGCAGCGGATACGGTTCTTTACAAGCACGAATTGCAAGGCGACGGATTCGATATCTCACGCGACCCGGATGGTGCTTTTGTCCTTTCCGGATACGCAATCGAGCGGATGTTCAAGATGACCGACTTCTCTCGTGAAGATTCGATTCGCCGATTCGCCCGCCAAATGCGCGGCATGGGCATTGATGATGCTCTTCGCGAGCGCGGGGCAGAAAACGGCGACACGGTCCGTTTGCTTGAATTTGAGTTCGAATTCACCGACTGATGCGGAGGGTACTTGAATGAAGGATATTTCGGAACAACGCTATTACCTGGTGCGGGAAGATGTACTGACGGAAGCGATGGTCAAGACGCTGGAAGTGAAAAAATTGCTTCAGCGGGACCGCATGTCCATTTTGGATGCGGTCGCACAGACCGGATTATCGCGCTCGGCATTCTATAAATACCGTGACGCGGTTTTTCCGTTTCATTCCATCGTCAAAGAGCGGATCTTGACAGTTTTCCTTCAATTGGAAGACCGTTCGGGCACGCTTGCGACTTTGCTTCAGTCTGTCGCGGAAATGGGCTGCAATATTTTGACCATCCACCAGACCATTCCGATCCAAGGGCGTGCGAACGTCACTTTGTCACTTGATGTGACGGCGATGGACGTCGACTTGGACATGTTCTTGCAGCAATTGAAAAAACTCGACTTTGTTGAGTCGGCCGATGTGGTATCGAGCGGTTCGTCATAAATGTAGGGGGAATGAGTCGATGACTAAAGAGAAAAAGAGAATTTCATTTTTAGGCCCGGAAGCATCGTTTACGCATTTGGCCGCTTCCAAAGTATTTCCGGAAGAACAGCTGATGCCGTATACGACCATTCCCGAATGCATCGAAGCGGTCGCAGAGGGCACGGTCGATTATGCGGTCGTGCCGCTCGAGAACGCGCTTGAGGGATCGGTGCCGTTGACGGTGGATTATTTATTCCACGAAGCGGAGCTGTATGTGACGGCGGAAGTGCTGTCACCGATTCAGCAGCATTTACTCGTCCATCCGGAAAACCGCGGCGCGGAATCGTTCGAAGCGATTTATTCTCATCCGCATGCATTGGCGCAATGCCATAAGTTTTTGTACTATACGTATAAAACGACGCCGCTCCAGCAATACAGCTCGACGGCTGCCGCCGCCAAAATGGTGTCGGAATTGCCGGAGCGCAATATTGCGGCGATCGCCAATGACTATGCGGCGGAAAAATACGGTTTGGACATCGTGCAACGCGACATCCATGATTTCCATTTCAACCACACGCGCTTTTTCGTGTTGTCGAGAAGCAATCATAAATTGACCGACCCTGGACACGAAGCGCAGATCAAGACGACCTTGATGATCACCCCGCCAAAAGACGACCGGTCAGGTGTTTTGCACCAAGTGCTGTCGGTTTTTGCGTGGCGTCAATTGAACTTGTCGAAGATCGAATCGCGTCCTTTGAAGACAGGGCTCGGCAATTATTTCTTTATCGCCGACGTGTTGGAAGACGAGAATGCGGCGATGATGCGCGGTGCGTTCGAAGAGCTCACGGCTCTCGGCTGCGGCGTTAAGACGCTCGGTTCCTACTACACGTACAATTCATAAGAAGCACGCACAAAAAATCCCCGGACGCCTCATTGGCATCCGGGGATTTTTCTTATTCCGTTTCTTCGAGCAAATAGCCGTGCTGCTTCATCGCGTCAACTGCTTTTGCAAGTGTTTCAGGAAGATCTGCCGTGATCGTGTGGATATGCGTGCCTTCGGTCAGCTCGAGCAGGTAACTTGCACCGGTATCGCTTATGCGCTGCATGAACAAATCGACATCAAGCGGCGTTGAGACGTGGATCCCAGCCGTCAGTTCACCATAAACAGGGTGTTCGATCGAGACGTCTTTGACCGTGACACCGCAGTCGACCAATAACCGCAGCTCCGCTTCCGTTTCCTCCGGCTGATGATTGCAGGCGATGCGCCGGCTCACTTGTTTCTTGCCGCTCGGGTCCAAGTATAAATAGCCTTGGCTTGTCGCGATGATCGGTTCGCCTTTCGCCTTCAATAAAGTCATGTCGCCAACCACCACTTGACGCGACACTTGCGCGAGTTTTGCGAGCGCGCTGCCGGTCATCGGCCGACCCGCCTGCTTCAGCTCATCCAATAAAACATTCCGGCGTTCTTCACCGTATAACTTTTTCATGAAAACCCTCCGTTGATTACCAAATTACATATTGTACTCTGAAATTGCCTTTCTGTAAAAATCATTTAAGGCCACTCTTGGTGTATTCAGCAATATATATAATGTAGCAAAACTGCGAAGACTCCCGCGGGAAAGCGAGAAAGCCGAGACCCCGCAGGTCGCAAAGCGACTGAGGAGGCTTGGCGCTCGCCCGCAGGAAAGCGAAGCAGATTTGCGGAATGCGTTGAGTGAGTGAATTTGACTTCACCATATAATTTTATTTTAACATAAAGAGAAACTTCAATCAGCGGGGAGCTCTTTTAACGCTTCACAATGTCCAGCCGGACTGGATAGCTTTCTTCGTAGGAGCGGCCGGAATATGGTATAATCAATAGGTTGAAAATGAAAGGGCGAGTGCAATGTACGATTACATAAAAGGGCAAGTCACCCGCGTGACGCCTGAATATTTAGTAGTGGAACAGCAGGGAGTCGGTTGGCAGATCTTTGCCCCGAACCCGTATTCATTCGGATCGGATGAACTGCAGATTTTTGTGCATCATCACGTGCGGGAAGACGCGCAATTCCTGTTCGGTTTCCCGACGCTCGAGCAGCGGGAATTGTTCCGCAAGCTCATCAGCGTATCCGGCATCGGCCCTAAAGGCGCGCTTGCTATCTTGGCATCCGGCCAGCCGCAATTCGTCATCGAGGCGATCGAGCAAGAAGATGAGAAGTATTTGGTGAAATTTCCTGGCGTCGGCAAGAAAACCGCGCGTCAGATGATCTTGGACCTAAAAGGCAAGCTGACGGATTTCTTTGGGGAATCCTACGCGGAAGCGGGGCAGCCGGACTTGTTCGGCGGCGACGAATCAGAACTTGAGGAAGCGATGCTTGCACTGGGCGCTCTCGGTTATTCCGAACGCGAGATCACGAAAGTGAAGCCTCAATTGAAAGGCCTGGAACTCGACACTGAAGGCTATATGAAAAAAGCGCTTCAACTATTATTGAAACAAACTTAACGAGGAGGCGAACGCCATGGAAGAACGCATCATCGACGGCGAAATTTCAGAATTTGATGAGCGCTTCGAGCAATCGTTGCGTCCACAGCGTTTGTCGCAATATATCGGCCAGCAGAAAGTAAAGCACAACCTGGAGATTTTCATCGAAGCGGCGAAAATGCGCAATGAATCGCTAGACCATGTATTGCTTTACGGGCCGCCGGGTCTCGGGAAAACGACGCTAGCGACCGTCATCGCGAATGAAATGGAAGTCGGCGTGAAGATGACTTCAGGCCCTGCGATTGAACGGCCCGGTGATTTGGCGGCGATCGTTTCATCACTCGAGCCCGGGGACGTGTTGTTCATCGATGAGATTCACCGCTTGAACCGCTCGATCGAAGAAGTGCTGTATCCGGCGATGGAGGATTTCTGTCTCGATATCGTTGTCGGCAAAGGCCCAACTGCGCGCTCCGTGCGGCTTGATTTGCCGCCGTTCACGCTGATCGGGGCGACCACGCGTGCAGGGGCGTTATCGGCACCGCTGCGCGACCGTTTCGGTGTGTTGTCGCGGCTCGAGTATTACGACACGGAAGCCTTAACGGATATCGTCGAACGTAGCGCCGCTTTGTTCGAAGCGGATATCGACCCGCATGCCGCCATCGAAATCGCACGCCGTTCCCGCGGGACCCCGCGTATCGCGAACCGCTTGCTGAAGCGTGTGCGCGATTACGCGATGGTGCGCGGCAATGGCTCGATCACCACCGAAATGGCCGAGCAAGCTTTGGAGATGCTGCAAGTCGACCCGCTCGGCCTGGACCATATCGACCATAAGCTTTTGACCGGCATGATCAGCCGTTTCCGCGGCGGGCCTGTCGGCGTGGACACGATCGCCGCAAGCATCGGCGAGGAATCGACGACGATTGAAGATGTCTACGAGCCGTACCTCTTGCAGATTGGCTTTATTCAACGGACGCCGAGAGGGCGCACTGTGACGCCTCTTGCATACGAACACTTTAAAATGGAGATGCCTGAATGACTAAACTAACAAATGAACAGCAATTGAATGTAAATGATTTTGATTTTGAACTGCCGGAGGAATTGATTGCGCAAACGCCACTTCTTGACCGGACTTCGAGCCGCCTGCTCGTGATGGACAAAGAAACAGGAGCGGTCGAACACAAACATTTCCGCGACATCCTCGGCCATCTGCATACTGGCGACACGCTTGTATTGAATGATACCCGCGTGCTTCCGGCGCGCCTTATGGGGACGAAAGAAGAGACCGGTGCCAACATCGAAGTGCTGCTGTTGAAGCAGACGGAAGAAGATGTGTGGGAAACGCTCGTCAAGCCGGCCAAGAAAGTGAAAATCGGCACGGTCGTGTCATTCGGCGACGGCTTGTTGCGCGCTGAATGCACGGGCGTCCTGGACCATGGAGGCCGCCATTTCAAATTTATCTACGACGGTATTTTTTATGAGATCCTTGACCAATTAGGTGAGATGCCGCTGCCGCCATATATCCGCGAAAAGCTGGAAGACCAGGACCGTTACCAGACGGTGTTCGCGAAAGAGCGTGGCAGTGCCGCAGCACCGACTGCTGGGCTACATTTTACCGATGAATTATTGGGAGAAATCCGCAACAAAGGCGTCAATATCGTATTCATTACCTTGCACGTCGGGCTCGGCACATTCCGCCCGGTGTCAGTGGAATCGATCGAAGACCACGAAATGCACGCAGAATTCTACCGCATCACGAAAGAAACCGCGGATTTGATCAATGATACGAAACAAAAAGGCGGCCGCGTCATTTCCGTCGGCACGACGTCAACGCGCACGCTCGAGTCGGTCGCCAAGAAATTCGGCGGCAAATTACAGGAAGACAATGGCTGGACGGATATTTTCATCTACCCAGGCTATCGTTTTGAAGCGGTAGACGGACTCATCACTAACTTCCATTTGCCGAAATCGACGCTCGTCATGCTCGTCAGTGCCATGTCGAACCGAGATGCCATTTTGAATGCGTATAATGAAGCTGTCCAAGAGCGCTACCGCTTTTTCAGCTTCGGTGACGCAATGTTTATTGAACCGCAGAAAAAGGAGACCGAATCATGACCCATGCAGTAACATACGAACACATTAAAACTTGTAAACAAACAGGTGCCCGCCTTGGCATCGTCCACACGCCGCACGGCTCTTTCGAAACGCCTGCCTTCATGCCAGTTGGCACACAAGCGACCGTCAAGACGATGAGCCCGGAAGAATTGAAGGCGATGAACGCCGGCATTATCTTAAGCAACACGTATCACCTGTGGCTGCGCCCAGGGAACGACGTCATCAAGGAAGCGGGCGGCCTTCATAAATTCATGAACTGGGACCGTCCGATCCTCACAGATTCCGGTGGCTTCCAGGTATTCTCGTTGAGTGAGTTCCGCAATATTAAAGAAGAAGGCGTTCATTTCCGTAACCATATGAACGGCGATAAACTGTTTTTGAGCCCGGAAAAAGCGATGCAAATCCAGAATGACCTCGGTTCGGACATCATGATGGCGTTTGACGAATGCCCGCCATACCCGGCGACGCATGACTATATGAAATCCAGTGTCGAGCGTACGTCGCGCTGGGCGGAACGCTGCCTCGAGGCACATGCGCGCCCGCAAGACCAAGGCTTGTTCGGCATCATCCAGGGCGGTGAGTACGAAGATTTGCGCCGCCAAAGCGCAGAAGACCTTGTCGCGCTCGACTTCCCGGGATATGCGATCGGCGGATTGTCGGTCGGTGAACCGAAAGACGTCATGAACCGTGCGCTCGAATTCACGACGCCGTTCATGCCATTCGACAAGCCCCGTTATTTGATGGGCGTCGGCTCGCCTGATTCCTTGATCGACGGCTCGATCCGCGGCATCGATATGTTCGACTGCGTATTGCCGACTCGCATCGCCCGTAACGGTACCTTGATGACAAGTGAAGGGCGTTTGAACTTGAAAAACGCGAAGTTCAAGCGTGATTTCACTCCGATTGATGAGAAATGCACATGCTATACATGCACCAATTACACGCGTGCGTATGTGCACCACTTATTGCGTGCAGATGAAACCTTCGGAATTCGCCTTACGAGTTATCATAACCTGCATTTTCTGTTAAACTTAATGGAACAGGTGCGTCAAGCGATCCGCGAAGACCGCCTGGGAGATTTCCGCGAAGAATTTTTTGAAGCGTACGGATTCAATAAGCCGAATGCAAAAAATTTCTGAGTTCGAAACGATAGAGAACACGAAAGGGGGAAATTGAACAATGGAAACATTAATTGCGTTATCGCCTTTACTATTGATGTTCTTGCTGATGTGGCTCTTCATCATCCGCCCGGCGCAAAAACGCCAAAAAACGACAGCTAACATGCAGTCGGAATTAAAGCGTGGGGACCGCATCGTGACGATCGGCGGCTTGCACGGCCAAGTCGACGCAGTAGACGACACGACGATCTACATCACGGTGGCAGACGGCACGCGCATGCAGTTTGAGCGCCAGGCAATCGCCCGCGTCGTTGAATAAGAAATTTGCGAAAACCGTCTTCCTTTCGGGAGGCGTTTTTTTCGTCCATTGGGAAATCCACTATACTCTAACTGAACAAAGCTATTTATAGCCTTTATAAGAACAATATTATGCAAAATAAATGAAGCTGTAGATTAAGTAGCCTATTTTGGTTAGTTTCTTATCTAATGTATATACTCAAATTAAAGAGCGGAAGGCGGCGACTCCTGCGGGAATAGCATGAGTCTTGAGACCCCACAGGAAGCGAAGCGACCGAGGAGGCTCAAGCCATGCCCGCGGAAAGCGTCCGCCTGGAGCGATTTCATTAACTTATTTTAACCAAAATAAATTAAACAATTTTCCAAAAATTTTCATGCATTTGTTCTAAAATTTCCATCTGGGAGTTACAATGGAAACAGAACTGCAGAAAGGAGAACCGACATGATGAGCTATCCGGAAAAATACGAGCAGGTGCTGCCAGCATTGGAGAGTAAATGCAGCGAATTCACGTATTTGCAATATGAAACATTCACCCCGGAAGCCTTGTGGGATTATTGCCTGAAAAAAGCGTGGAAAAAGAAAAAAGTCGAAGACATGCGCTTGCATGAGATGGTGTCGGATATTATGGATCTGACAGCCTCCGATTTTGTCGCTTACCATCAGGTGGAAGGCTTTAAAACCGCAAACTTTTTCTCGGAAGACAGCATGGAGGACCTGCAGCAGCTTCTTCGTCCAGCGCGCCAGAAACCGCGCGGGATTTGACACCTTTTGGCACGTCACCGATAATGTAAGTGCTGTGTTCTATATTGAGGAGGAACTATACATATGAAAGCAAGATCTCGCATCATCGCCTTTTTCCTGCTGGTATTCATGCTCATCGGGCTGATTGGCACAACCAGCCTGCCGATCGCCAAAGACATCAATCTTGGGCTGGATCTGCAGGGCGGCTTCGAAGTTCTTTACCAAGTCGAACCGCTCGAAGAAGGCCAGGAAATTACAGAAGAAGTCGTTTCCGATACGACGGATGCACTGAGAAGCCGCATTGATGTGCTCGGTGTCAGTGAACCGAATATTCAAATCGAAAGCGGCAACCGGATTCGCGTCCAATTGGCAGGGGTTGAAGATCAATCATCTGCCCGTGAGCTGCTTTCGACCGAAGCGAATTTATCGTTCCGCGATGCGGAGGATAATGTCATGCTATCCGGTAACGACCTCGCGCAAGGCGGTGCCACGGCCACTTTCAATCAGGAAGGACAGCCGATCGTCACGCTTGAGTTGAACGAACCGGGCAAATTCGCCGAAGTGACTGGCGAAATTGCCCAAAAGCCGGCACCGGATAATGTGTTAGTCATCTGGCTAGATTTTGAGGAAGGTGTCGATTCCTATCAGGAAGAGCGCTTGAAAGCGGATCCGAAGTTCGTTTCCGACCCGCGCGTTTCACAGCGCATCAATTCACCGAGTGTTGAAATCTCCGGTTCCTTTACCGTAGAGGAAACGCAGAATTTGGCAGGTATCTTGAATGCCGGGGCATTGCCAGTGAAATTGGAAGAAATTTATTCGACTTCAGTCGGCGCGCAATTTGGTGAACAGGCGCTTGAACAGACGACATTCGCAGCCGGCATCGGCATCGCGGCTGTCCTCATTTTCATGCTGTTGTTCTACCGTTTCCCTGGCGCGATTGCCGTCATCACGCTTTCCGCTTACGTTTATTTGATCCTCGTGATCTTCGAATGGATTGGCGGCGTGCTGACCTTGCCGGGGATTGCAGCAATCATGCTCGGTGTCGGGATGGCAGTTGATGCCAATATCATCACCTATGAGCGGATACGCGAGGAGCTGCGGACTGGCCAGTCTGTGCGGGATGCGTTCCGTGCCGGAGCTAGATCGTCGTTCTCTGCAATCATCGATGCCAATATCACGACGCTTCTTGCAGCGGCCGTCTTGTTCTATTTCGGCACCAGCTCTGTCAAAGGATTCGCGACGATGTTGATCATTTCCATTCTCGCGAGCTTCCTGACAGCCGTATGGGGTTCTCGCCTGATGCTCGGTCTTTGGGTGTGGAGCGGATTCTTGGATAACAAGCCAGGCTGGTTCGGCTTATCGAAGAACAAGATTCATGCAAAAGAAGAAGACTTGCATATCACGGATTTGACAACGCCTTACGACCGCTTTGATTTTGCCGGCAACCGCCGTAAATTCTTTGCTGCGTCACTTGCGCTCATCTTGTCAGGGATGGTCGTGCTATCGATTTTCCAATTGAATTTGGGAATTGATTTCTCCAGCGGTACACGCGTGGAAGTTACGTCCGAATCCTCATTATCACAAGAGGAAGTGGGAAGTTTCCTTGAAGACGCAGGTTTCCCATCGGATGACATTGTCATGGCAGGTGAAGGTTCTTCCATCGGGGTTGTTCGTTATGCAGAGGAATTCAGCCAACAGGAAATCGATGAGTTGAAATCTGCGGCCATAGATGAATACGGAATCGAGCCGAACGTGTCGACGGTTTCCCCGACAGTCGGGATTGAACTTGCACAAAATGCTTTGTATGCACTTGCCATCGCGGCAGTGGGCATCATTATCTATGTGGCATTCCGATTTGAATGGCGCATGGGTGTTGCTTCTGTCGTAGCATTACTGCACGATGCATTCTTCATTGTTGCCGCATTTAGCATTCTGCGTCTTGAAGTGGATATCACCTTTATCGCGGCCGTGTTGACAATCATCGGGTATTCAATCAATGACACGATTGTCACCTTTGACCGCATTCGTGAAAACATGCGCCGCGTCAAAAAAGTGGAGACGGTCGATCAATTGGAGAGAATCGTCAATACTTCGCTTCGACAGACCTTAACGCGTTCCATCAATACAGTCATGACCGTATTCCTGGTCGTGCTGGCGCTTCTGATTTTTGGCGCTGCATCGATTACGAATTTCTCGATCGCCTTATTGATCGGCTTGATTGCAGGGACGTATTCTTCAATCTTCATCGCTGCCCAGCTATGGCTCGTGTTGAAAAAACGCGAGTTGAATAAAAAAGGGCCAATCGATATCGAGAAGAAAGAACAAGAGTCCAAATGGGGCTCCGACGAACCGGTCGTTTAAGTTTAATAGGACAAAGGGACAGGGTATAGAGTATTAATACCTTGTCCCTTTTTTTGTGCAATAAACCGGCAAGGTGTACGAAGTTTGAATAAGAAAGGATGGTTCACATGAAAATGCAATGGCTTTTATTGCTCGGTCTCGTTTTTGCTATCATCATCGCGATTTTTGCCGTATTCAATGTCGATAATGTGCCGGTCAATTATGTGTTCGGCGAATCACAATGGCCGTTGATCCTGGTCATTCTCGTGTCTGCATTGCTTGGCTTCCTATTGTCGAGCATTCTCGCCATGACACGCACGTACCAATTAAAACGCAAGGTGAAGACGCTCCAAAAAGAAGTGGCGGTCAAGGAATCGCTTATCGCCACGCAGCAGAACGAAATTGCTGAATACCAGAAAGCGGGCGTCACGCCTGATGCCATGGTCGTCACCGGGGAAGAACGGACGCACGATGCAGACGAGTCGCTCCGGTCGCAGCCCAAACGCGACGAGTTCGGTGTCAACGACACAGAAGACCGCCGAGCTGACACGCGCCGCGACGAATTGTAAAAAATGAACCTTTCGGCTAAGCGCCGAAAGGTTTTTGTCTGTCCACTGATGTTGTATAATGTACGGGTGAGGAAGTGAAGACCAATGATAGAATCGAAAAAAAGATGGCAATTGACAACACCGGATGAACAAGCGGTCCAGGAATTACAAGCGGCGCTTTCCTTGTCTTCCGTGCTGGCGAAAATCCTCGTCACACGCGGCATCGACACGGTGGAAAAAGCGCAGGAATTTCTGGATGTCGAATTATCCGGCATACATAATCCGTTTCTGATGAAGGATATGGACGTCGCTGTGGCGCGTATCCAACAGGCGATTGAAGCGGAAGAAAAAATCCTCGTCTACGGCGATTACGATGCCGATGGCGTTACGAGCACAACGGTTATGATGACGGTGTTGGAAGACTTGGGCGCGGATGTGTCGTTCAAGATCCCGAACCGCTTTGACCATGGCTACGGCCCGAATGCAGAGCTGTTCAAAGAAGCCCATGCTGAAGGCATCAACTTGATCGTCACCGTTGATAACGGCGTGTCAGGAATCGAGCCGGTGCGCTTGGCGAATGAACTCGGGATGGACGTCATCATCAGTGACCATCACGATATCGGCGATGAACTCCCAGCAGCACTCGCAGTTATCCATCCGCGGCATCCAGAAGGCAAGTACCCTTTCGGTGAACTAGCCGGTGTCGGCGTTGCATTCAAAATGGCGCAAGCGCTCTATGGCGATATTCCGGACCATTTGACGGAACTTGTCGCCATTGGCACGATTGCCGATTTGGTGCCGTTGCACGGCGAAAACCGCGTGCTCGTCAAAGAAGGCTTGCGTGCTTTGCAAGATTCGCCTATGCCAGCCATTGCGGCGCTCGCGGATGTAGCGGGCGTCAAGCAGCGCGACATTACGGAAGAGACAATCGGCTTCATGTTCGGCCCGCGAATTAATGCGATTGGCCGTCTGCAATCAGCAGACCCGGCCGTGCGAATGTTCATGACTGACGATCCATCGGAAGCGAGATCCTTGGCAGATGGATTGGACGTCTTGAATAAAGAACGCCAGGCGATCGTCAAGGCGATTTCCGAGCAGGCAATCGAGCAAGTGGAAGCGCGCTACGGGGAACAGCTGCCACACGTCATCGTCGTGGCGCAGGAAGGGTGGAACCCTGGTGTTGTCGGCATCGTCGCCTCGAAACTGACCGAGAAGTTCTACCGCCCGTCGATTGTGTTGTCGCTCGATTTGGCGAACGGCAAAGCGAAAGGCTCGGCGCGTAGCATCGAAGGCTTCCATTTATATAATGAACTCGCCAAAAACCGCGACATCCTGCCGCATTTCGGCGGCCACCCGATGGCAGCGGGCATGACGCTTGCTGCGGAAGATGTCGACGAATTGCGCGAACGTTTGAACGAACAAGCGAAAGCGTCATTGACCGCAGAAGATTTGGTGCCGATCGTGTCGATCGATATCCCTGTCACACTTGATGAAGTGAATACGGATACCATCGAAGGCATGCGCCGTCTCGCGCCATTTGGCATGGGCTTTGCCAAGCCGAAATTTTATTTGGAAGGCGTCAAGGTCGCCGGCATCCGCAAAATTGGCGCCAGCCAAGCGCATTTGAAGATGGAGCTGGCACAAAACGGTTCCACTTTGGATGCAGTCGGCTTCGGCATCGGCGAGCTCGGCGATGAACTGACGCCTGATGTGAAAATCGATGTCATCGGCGACCTGCAGATCAACGAATGGAACGGCCGCAAAAAACCGCAGCTGCTAGTCGAGGATATCCGCACGGACGAATGGCAATTATTCGATATCCGCGGCATCCGCCAAGTCAGCCGCTGGTCGAAGCTCATCCCGAAGCAAAACCAGGTATTCGTGGCTTTCCAGAAAGAAACGGAAGCGGTATTCAGTTCATTGCTAGAAGGGCCGATCGTTGGCGCACAAGCTCTCGCTGAATCGGATTCTGCGAAAGATCATCTTGTGCTATTGGATCTGCCCGATTCAGAAGAGCAGTTGTCGACTGTTCTTAAACAGCTGCGGCCAAAGCGTGTCTATGCCCATTTCTATGCGCAGGAATCCCAATATTTCGAGCGCATCCCAGACCGCGACCAATTCAAATGGCTGTTCGGGTTCGTCAAGAAACGCGGGATGTTCGACTTCAAAAAGAACGGTGAAGAACTGGCCAAACATAAAGGCTGGAGCCGGGAAACATTATTTTTCATGCTTCAGGTGTTTTTTGAACTCGGTTTTGTTACACTTAACAATGGAATTACCGAGATTGCACAGGCTCCGGGAAAACGTGATCTGTCAGAAGCGCCGTCTTATAAGAAGCGCGAGCGGCAAATTGCCTTGGAACAAAAGCTCTTGTATGCATCCTATCGGGATCTAAAAGACTGGTTTGACGCCCAAGTGTCAGCCAAGGAGGAAGAATTATGGATTTAAAGCAATATATAACCATCGTAGAAGATTGGCCGAAACCAGGAATCAAGTTCAAGGATATTACATCTTTGATGGACAGCGGCGAAGCCTATAAATACGCAACGGACCAAATCGTCGCTTATGCGAAGACGGTCGATGCAGAACTTATCGTCGGACCGGAAGCACGCGGCTTTATCATTGGCTGCCCTGTCGCTTACGCGCTAGGAATCGGCTTTGCGCCAGTCCGCAAAGAAGGCAAATTGCCGCGTGAAGTGATTCGCGCACAATACGGCCTCGAATACGGGACAGACGTATTGACGATGCACAAAGATGCCATCAAACCGGGGCAGCGCGTCTTGATCACAGACGATCTTTTGGCTACCGGCGGAACGATCAACGCGACGATCAACTTGGTCGAACAGCTTGGCGGCGTTGTTGTCGGCTGCGCATTTTTAATCGAATTGACTTATTTGGATGGCCGCAAGAACCTCGATGGCTACGATGTCACGACTTTGATGCAATATTAAGAAAATCACCTTGCCTTTTTGGGCAAGGTGATTTTTTTTCTGATGGTAGGGTATGGTAGAGAAAGAAACTAGCGAGAGAGGTGATTTCCATGATCGAATTGGACAGACGGTATGACCCTGTGCAAAACAATGAATTGATCGGGCAGCTGTTAAACGATGCAACTCCTCTAGAACAGACTACCAGGGAGACCGAAGCGCTGTTCAATGACATCAAGAAAGATCTCCCGCGTGTACGCATCAAACGGCCTGTCCATTTTTTCGAGAAGCTCTGGTCTGTTTTTGCCGATGAGTATGAAGTTGCGGACGATAACGGTTATGGCACCATCGTGTTTGGCCAGGACTTGTTTCCGGAATGGAAAGGCAAGTTGGACCGCGAATACAAAAAGCTCGATTCGACGATCAACCGGCGTGTCAACATACGCGATTACGGGGCGATCGGCGACGGCATCACCGATTGCACCGAAGCATTCAAGAAAGCGATTGGCAATGGGCGTGTGGAAGTGACGGTCCCGCCTGGCGTCTATCTCGTCAAAGGCATCCGCGTCCCTTCATGGAGCCGGATCGTCGGGGCGGGCAAGACTGCCTCGGTCATCAAGCTGCATCCGAAAGCACCGAAGCGTTCGCGTTTATTGACGAACTCCAATTATGTGACCGGCAACCGCAATATCTCGATCGAAAGCTTGAGCCTCGACTGGAATGTGGAACGGCTCGGCCAGACCGAACGCACCAATGCGTGGGGCAATTATTCAAGCTGTGTCACTTTTGCGGGCGTCACGTACGGCTGGGTACGGGATGTCGAAGCGATCAATCCCGGACTGCACTGCGTCGACATCAGCTCGCCGCTCTATAATTACGCAGGCGACGGCATGCGCGGGAGGGGCGGCAGCAAATACATCTGGGTCGATAAAGTGAACGGTTTCGGTTTCGGGGACGACGGCTTAACGACCCATCATAGCGATTATGTCTTCGTCTCGAACTGCCATTTTTCCGACCCAAGCGGAAAAGCGCATAAAAAAGGCTACTCCAACTCCAATGGCATTGAAATCGATGACGGCTCGAGGCACGTCTGGTTGTTCAATAATTCCACATCGCGCTGCTTCGGCGGCATCGAAATCAAAGCGCACGCCAATTCGTCGGCAGCGTCCGGCGTCTTCATTTCCGGCCATTTGTCGGTCAATGACAACCGCTCATTCAACTTCCGGCATATCGGCCATCACTTGCGGGAAGATCCCGAATCCTTATCGGCCTATAATATCAAAGCGCAGCGCCTCGTTTCACTGGCACCTGTCGAAACGCGGCTTTATAAAGATTCATCGCCGCGCTCGCTAGTCATTTCCGGCTACCGCAATGTTGCGATCAACCGCTTCCTGTTCGAAGGCGATCCGCTCTACGATTATAAAGGGCGGCCCGCCTCCGCCATACAGTACCGGGCTGAGCACATTTCGCTGTCGAATGGCGTGGTACGCGGCTTCCGGACCGCGGGATCTGACATTTCCATCATGGGCGGAAAGCAAAGCGCGCGCAACGTCCGTGTCAAGAATATTATGAGCGTCGATTCATCGAACAAGACCGTCGCAGTGGGCGATGACAGCAAATGGATCATGGTCGACGGCATCCGTAAACAGAAAGCAGACCGCCTGTAGCCCCTGGGGTATTTCCCGGAGATAGATGAAAACACGCAAAAGCTTTACTTTTTAGCGGAAAGTTATCTATAATAAAGAAATACTCTTCTGGAAATAAATAAAGCAAGGTGGGCAATTATGGCGAAAGATCAAGTGAGAACAGTTGAAGATGTATTCGAAATGGTTGCGTCCTATATGAATGCAGAGCACGTAGA
Organism: Planococcus citreus; assembly: GCF_003664125.1. Classification (GTDB taxonomy): domain Bacteria; phylum Bacillota; class Bacilli; order Bacillales_A; family Planococcaceae; genus Planococcus; species Planococcus citreus. The sequence goes on along the minus strand of NZ_RCCP01000002.1, from coordinate 292,517 downwards.
AACGATTAAGAAGGCTTACCAGCTTGCCTATGAAGCCCATGATGGCCAATTCCGGAAATCCGGCGAACCGTATATTGTGCATCCGGTGCAAGTGGCCGGGATCCTCGCAGAATTGCAGATGGATCCGGCCACAGTCGCAGCGGGTTTTTTGCATGATGTCGTAGAAGACACCGACGTCAGCCGCGAAGACATCGTCCGCGAATTCGATGAGGAAGTCGCATTATTGGTCGATGGCGTGACGAAACTCAGCAAGATCAAGTATATGTCGAAAGAAGAACAACAGGCGGAAAACCACCGCAAGATGTTTGTAGCGATGGCGCAGGATATCCGCGTCATCCTCATCAAACTGGCTGACCGTTTGCATAATTTGAGAACCTTAAAATACCAATCGGTCGAAAAGCAGCGCATTAAAGCGAACGAGACACTGGAGATCTTTGCGCCGATTGCACACCGCTTAGGGATCAATACGATCAAATGGGAGCTTGAAGACACGGCTCTTCGTTATTTGAACCCTCAGCAATATTACCGCATCGTCAATCTAATGAAGAAAAAACGCACGGAGCGGGAAGATTATTTGAATAATGTCATGGGCGAAATCCGCGTCCAGTTGGATGAGGTTGGCATTGAAGCCGATCTATTCGGGCGTCCAAAGCATATTTACAGTATTTACAAGAAAATGGCGATGCAAAACAAGCAATTCAATGAAATCTATGATTTGCTCGCTGTGCGCATCACGGTCGACAGCATCAAAGACTGTTACGCGGTGCTTGGCATCATCCATTCCACATGGAAGCCGATGCCGGGGCGCTTCAAGGATTATATCGCTATGCCGAAACAGAATTTATACCAATCGCTCCATACGACGGTCATCGGGCCGCAGGGCGATCCTTTGGAAGTGCAGATCCGTACTGAAGAAATGCACCGCATCGCCGAATACGGGGTCGCGGCGCACTGGGCTTACAAAGAAGGCAAGACTTCCGACAAGCCGCTCAGTTCCGTGGATTCCCGCCTGTCGTGGTTCCGCGAAATCCTTGATTTCCAGAACGAATCCGACAATGCGGAAGAATTCATGGAATCACTGAAATTCGACTTGTTTTCGGATATGGTCTACGTGTTCTCCCCGAAAGGCGACGTCATCGAAATGCCAGACGGCTCTTGCCCGATCGATTTTGCCTACCGCGTCCATAGCGAAATCGGCAATAAGACGATCGGTGCAAAAGTGAACGGTAAAATGGTATCGCTCGATCACGAACTGCATACCGGCGACATTGTCGAAATCTTGACATCCAAGCAATCGGTCGGCCCAAGCCGCGATTGGCTGAATATCGCCAAATCGACGCAGGCAAAAAACAAAATCAAGCAATTCTTCAAGAAGCAAGTACGCGACGACAACGTCCATAAAGGGCGCGACCTCGTCGAAAAAGAAATCAAAGCACAGGAATTCACCCAAAAAGAAGTGCTGACAGCGGAGAACATTAAACGCGTCATCGAGAAATACAATTTCGCCAGCGAAGACGATATGTATGCGGCTGTCGGGTTCAACGGCATCACTGCCCAGCAAGTCGTCAACCGTTTGGCGGAGCGCCAGCGCAAAAAGCGTGAGCAGGAAGAAGCCATCGAAAAAATCACCGTGGAAATGAAATCCAATCAGCCGAAAAAACAGACGGAATCCGGCGTCATCGTGCGCGGCATCGATAATATGATGATCCGTTTGTCGAAATGCTGCAACCCGGTGCCGGGCGACGCCATTCTCGGTTTTATCACCAAAGGCCGTGGCGTCTCGGTTCACCGCGCAGATTGCCCGAATATACAGGCAGATGAATCCGACCGGCTGATCCCGGTCGAATGGGAAAATGCGGGTTCGCCTGAAAATAAATCGTATCAAATCGATATCGAAGTGCAGGCATATGACCGCACCGGCTTGATCAATGAAGTGATGCACATGGTCAGCGAGACGAAGACGACGATTACCGCCGTCAGCGGGCGTGCCGACAAAGACAAGATCGCGACGATCAATTTGTCGATCATGATTCCGCATATCTCCCACCTGAACCGTGTCGTGGAACGCATCAAGCAAATTCCAGACGTTTATTCGGTTACACGCGTGACGAACTAAGGAGGAGCTATGAAAGTCGTATTGCAGCGTTCAAAAAAAGCGTCCGTCACTGTTGACGGGCAAATTACCGGGGCAATCGATTCCGGCTATGTTTTATTGGTCGGCATCACCCATAGCGATAGCGAAGCGGATGCAGTTTATGCCGCCAAGAAAATTACAGGGCTTCGCTTGTTCGAAGACGAAGACGGCAAGATGAATCGCTCGATCGAGGAAGCGGGGGGCAGCGTGCTGTCGATTTCCCAGTTCACCTTGTACGGGGACGTGAAAAAAGGGCGGCGCCCAAGCTTTGTCGAAGCGGCGCGCCCTGAACAAGCGGAACCGTTATGGCTGAAATTCAACCAGGAATTGGCAAGCCACGGCCTCCAGGTTGAAACCGGCGTATTCGGCGCAATGATGGACGTCCAGCTCGTCAACGATGGGCCGGTTACCATCATTGTCGATTCGGACGGGGCTAAGAAATAATGAGAAAAAGAGGTGAGCGCATGTGCTTGCCTCTTTCAACTCGTCGAGAAACTCTTGATAATCGTATTTTCCGAAGCTTATTGCTCGCTTTCCGTGGGGCGGGAATCGAGCCTCCTCGTCACTTCGTTCCTGCGGGGTCTCTCAAACCCGCTAGTCCCACAGGAGTCGAGCAAACGCTTCTCCAAATACTCAGTCAGGTCATTGATTAATAAATGTCAAAAAGCTAAGCTCTTTTTTGACTTATAACAGATTACAAACTTATTCAACTCTCTGGAAGAGGTAAGCGTATGTACTTGCCTCTTTTACAATAGAGAAAATAGCTGGAAATGATTCCTTGAAGCTTCCAGCGTCGAGTGATAATCCACTTAAAACAAAGAATGCCCCGCTTCTCATTTGAGAAGCGGGGCATTCGATTTTATTCGCTTAATTCAGAATCGAAATAGCTGATGATGCCGTTGTATAGGCCAAGTGCCGCTTGTTCACGGAATTGGTCGCTCGAGACGATGCGTTCTTCGTTGAAATTGCTGAGGAAGCCAAGTTCGACGAGCACCGCAGCCTGGCGGTTGTCCCGCAAGACGAGGTAATTGCCTTTTCTCGCGCCGCGGTCATCGAGCGTCAATTTACCGGCCAAACCGCCGTTGATGTGCTCGGCCAATTTTTGCTGGTACGGATGCTGGTAATACGAAGTGAAGCCGGAAACGGTGCTGTCTTCCGTAGCATCGTAATGGATGCTGATGAAAGCGTCCGCTGCCACTTGGTGGCTTTCGGAAACGCGGTGGCGAAGGTCGACATAAACATCGGACTGTCTTGTCATAACGACTTCCGCCCCTGCAGAGCGCAGGTGATGGGACAAAATTTCAGCTGTTTTCAAGGTCAGGTCTTTTTCGTTCGTTTTCCGGACGCCGACCGTGCCGCCGTCATTGCCCCCGTGGCCCGGATCCAAGACGATCGTCAAGCCGTTCAATGTGCCGGCTTTTCTGGCCGGTTGTTCTTTTTCGGCCTCGGCTGTTTCAGTGGCTGTTCCTGTACGCACGACCCAATCGGCAATATACGCTTGGCGGCCATCTTCAAGCGCCACTAAATACCATTGGCCTTCTTTGCCTGCGACCGATAGCTGCTTGCCGGCATCCGCCCGCGTAACCACTTCTGAAGAGGTGTTCGCTTGTGCGCGCAGATTCGTGCCGTCGGTAAGGACGGTCACTTGTTCATCGGTAGAGCTTGCTTGTTGTGCGGGCTGGTCGGACAATTCGCCGTAGAAGGCGTAGACCCAGCCGGTTTCACCTTCTGCAAGTTCAAGCTGGACCCAATTGCCGTCCATTCCTTTTACGTTGAACACTTGGCCTTCTTTAACAGAGGCCTGGATTTCCGCGTTTAAACTCGGTTCAGAACGGACATTCAGTGCGTCGACCGCGATGCGGAATGAAGACAGTTTTTCAAGAGCTTGAGCCGCTTCTGCCGGTTCTTCGGAAGAGGAGTCTTCCGGAGATGCGGCTTGTTGCTCAGTCAAGCTTATGTATTGTGTCGAGACGAAGCCGCGGACATTGCGGAATTGGACTTCTGTCCAGTCACCGTGGCTCGCAATCACTTGTGCTTGTTCGCCGGCATTCATTTTCGACAGCACTGCGGAAGATAGATCTGCCTGCGCGCGAATGTTCAAGCTGTCGACAGAAGATACAGCGGTTTGGGCTGATGCCTCTTGTGCTTGTTCTGTACTGACGAGCCAGGAAGCGACCCAGCCTTCTGTATTGCCGTGGCGGATCTCGATCCAATCGCCGCTGCGTGAAACTTGTTGTGCTTTGTCACCTTGTTTCATCGAGCCGATCACTTCATAGCTCAAACCTGGCCCGGTCCGGATGTTGACCGTTGAGCCGGTCGCGGACACCTCGCCGTTATCTGCATGGGCAGGATTCGAAACGGCTAATGGGATCGTGCCAGATAAGGCCAAAATGAAAACCAGCAAGGTGAGTAATAATCGTCGTTGCATAGCGGGCCTCCTAAATTAAGTTCATCTTCATCATAATATCAAAAAAATCAGGCAATGTATGCAAAAGCTTGACAAGATTTCTTCAGCTGATTAAGATTGATTTATTCTACTTATATAATTTTGCTGAAGACGGAGAAAGTAATTGCTGGCATCGACTGAAAAGAGAGGGAAAGCCCTGGGCTGAAAGCTTTCCTGCAGAGATCTGCAACGAACAACACTCTTGAGGTTCTTTACTGAACGGCGCCTTGCGCTTATTAGGCTAAGACGGTTCCGGCCGTTATCCGGACAGAGAGGGCGCAGATTGTTGCGTCAACTAGGGTGGAACCGCGGAAGCTAATTTTTAGCTCTCGTCCCTTGCGCAAGCAAGGGGCGGGGGCTTTTTTGTATGGAAAAGGAGAGATGAAAATGGGCAATATCCAAGCACCGCGCGGCACATATGATGTGCTGCCGCAAGAATCTGCCAAATGGCAGGAAGTCGAACGGACGATCAATGAATTATGCAACCTGTATCAGTACAAGGAAATCCGCACGCCGGTTTTCGAACACACGGAATTGTTCCAGCGCGGCGTCGGCGACACGACCGATATCGTCCAAAAGGAAATGTATACATTCCAGGACCGTGGAGACCGTTCTTTGACATTGCGCCCGGAAGGAACAGCATCCGTCGTGCGTTCATATGTCGAACACAAACTCTTCGGCCAACCTGACCAGCCGGTGAAGCTATACTATACCGGCCCGATGTTCCGCTATGAGCGGCCGCAAGCCGGTCGCATGCGTCAGTTTGTGCAGTTCGGCGTGGAAGCAATCGGCTCGAAAGACCCTGCCATCGACGCGGAAGTCATCGCGCTCGCCATGGACGTCTATAAATCGAGCGGGCTGAAAAGTTTGCGGCTCGTCTTGAATTCACTTGGCGATACCGAAAGCCGCTTGGCGCATAAACAAGCGCTGATCGAACATTTCGCGCCGTCGATTGAAGAATTCTGCGGCGATTGCCAAAATCGCCTGGAGAAGAATCCGCTGCGCATTCTCGATTGCAAAGTGGACCGCGAACATCCCTTGATGGCGACGGCTCCTTCTCTTGCAGATTATTTGAACGAAGAATCGGCTGCTTATTTTACGCAGGTTAAGGACTATTTGGACGAACTCGGCATCAGCTATGTCGTCGACCCGAACCTGGTAAGAGGGCTTGATTATTACAACCACACCGCTTTTGAAATCATGAGCGAGGCAGAAGGCTTCGGGGCAATTACGACGCTTGCAGGCGGCGGCCGCTATAACGGGCTAGTCGAAGACCTCGGCGGCCCGGAATCCCCGGGGATCGGCTTTGCGATGAGCATCGAACGCTTATTGCTCGCACTGGAAATGGAAAAAGTGGAAATCGGACAAGACCAATCGCTTGATGCATACGTCATCGCAATGGATGCGGCATCGAAAAAGAAAGCCGTATCTATTGTCCGCGACTTGCGCGCAAATGGCATCTCGGCGGATATGGATTTCACTGACCGCAAGATGAAAGCACAGATGAAGTCTGCCGACCGCAAAAAGGCACGTTTTGTCATCGTCATCGGTGAATCGGAGCTCGAGAGCGGCAAAGCGGCCGTCAAAGAAATGGCGACGCGTGACCAGCAGGAAGTGCCATTCGGTGAATTGGCTGAAAGCATCCAGAAAAAGAAATCATTGGAGGAATAAATATGTCGAGAACACATTATTGTGGAGAAGTGAACGAAACGGCAATCGGCCAGCGCGTATCATTGAAAGGGTGGGTCCGCAAACGCCGCGACCTTGGCGGATTGATTTTCGTCGATGTCCGCGACCGTTCAGGAATTGTCCAAGTGGTCTTCAACCCGGAAATTTCGGAACCTGCGTCAAAAATCGGTGAATCATTGCGCAATGAATTTGTTGTCCATATTGATGGCTTAGTCGTCGAACGGGCGGAAGGCCAAGTGAACGCAGCGATGAAAACTGGCAAAATCGAAGTGCAAGTGGATAATGTAGAAATCATCAATGCCGCGAAAAACCCGCCGTTTGCGATTGAAGACCAAACAGATGTCAGCGAAGACCTGCGCTTGAAATACCGTTATTTGGACTTGCGCCGCCCGGCGATGTTCGAAACATTGAAAATGCGTTCAGACGTTACGAAAACAATCCGCAATTTCCTCGACAGCGAAGGATTCTTGGATGTGGAAACGCCAATTTTGACGAAATCCACTCCGGAAGGCGCACGTGACTATTTGGTGCCAAGCCGCGTACACGACGGTGAATTTTACGCCTTGCCGCAATCACCGCAATTATTCAAGCAAATGCTGATGGTTTCAGGAGTAGATAAATATTACCAAATCGCACGCTGTTTCCGCGATGAAGATTTGCGCGCTGACCGCCAGCCGGAATTCACGCAAATCGATATGGAAATGAGCTTCCAGACGATGGAAGACATCATTGAATTGAACGAACGCTTGATGATCCAAGTGATGAAGGATGTAAAAGGCATCGACATCGACTCAGGATTCGAGCGCATGAGCTACCGTGATGCCATGGAACGTTTTGGTTCAGATAAGCCTGATGTCCGCTTCGGCATGGAATTGACCGATGTATCGGAACTGGTGAAAGACTCCGCGTTTAAAGTCTTTACAGGTGCCGTCGAATCTGGCGGGCAAGTCAAATTAATCAACGCCAAAGGACAAGCCGCCAATTATTCACGTAAAGACATCGATGCACTTGGCGAATTCGCTGCTCGTTACGGCGCGAAAGGCTTGGCGTGGCTGAAAGTGGAAGAAGGCGGCGTCAAAGGGCCGATCGCTAAATTCTTCGAAGGAGAGATGGCTGATAGCTTGATCGCAGCGGCTGATGCTGAAGCAGGAGATTTGCTATTGTTTGTCGCCGACTCGAAAACGGTCGTGGCAGATGCTCTTGGTGCCTTGCGTATGAAGCTCGGCAAAGACTTGGACTTGATCGACCAATCGATCTTCAAATTCCTATGGATCACCGACTGGCCGCTGCTTGAATACGACGACAAAGACGGCCGTTATTACGCAGCACATCATCCGTTTACGATGCCGTTCGAAGAAGATCTCGACAAGCTTTCCACAGAACCTCAAAACGTACGTGCCCAAGCTTATGACTTAGTATTGAACGGCTACGAACTCGGCGGGGGATCGGCGCGTATTTACAAACGCGACATCCAGGAGAAAATGTTCGAAGTACTCGGCTTCTCGAAAGAAGAAGCGACAGAGCAATTCGGTTTCTTGCTCGAAGCATTCGAGTACGGGACGCCTCCACATGGCGGCATTGCATTCGGCCTTGACCGTTTGGTGATGCTATTGGCAGGGCGCACCAACCTGCGCGACACGATCGCATTTCCGAAGACCGCTTCCGCAAGCGATATGCTGACGGAGGCGCCGAGTGCAGTATCATCGGCCCAATTGGAAGAATTAAACCTAGCGGTAACTATTCAGAATAGTGAAAAAGATTCAGAGTAAAAGGCTTGTACATCTTTTTCGGGTATGCTACTATACTTGTAGAGAGAATCCTGATGTGTTCGTTTTTAGCAATTCGATTTTGACCCAACATTTTGTCGTCGGGAGACCTACATATCACCATGGCTAACATGCCTTAACGGGAAGTTATAAGTGGTGATGCGGTCACCCACCTGCTATAAGCGGGTTCAAACGATGCGCAACACAAAGGACGGCACGATCGGGATTCTTCCTACATAAGCAATCCAAATCCCTCCGGCATTTGCCGGAGGGATTTTCTATGTGTATAATCCCTAGTATCCCTATTTAATATTGAATCTGAAAGGCAGTGTGAATATGTTACATCAATTTTCAAGAAATGAACTCGCCATCGGCAAAGAAGGAATGGACCTGGTCAAAGGTTCGACGGTCGCCATCCTCGGAGTCGGCGGAGTCGGTTCATTTGCAGCCGAAGCTTGCGCAAGAAGCGGCGTCGGAAAAATCATCCTTGTCGATAAAGACGATGTCGACATCACCAACATCAACCGCCAATTGGTAGCGAATCTATCCACGGTTGGCCAGTCCAAAGTTGAGGTCATGAAAAAGCGAATTCTGGATGTCAACGCGGACTGTGAAGTGGTGACACTTCATATGTTCTACACAGAAGAGACCTATGAAGAATTTTTCAGCCACAAACCCGATTATGTTATCGATGCTTCGGATACGCTGATCTATAAAGTGCACCTGATCAAAGAATGCTATAGCCGCCGCATTCCAATCATCTCGAGCATGGGCGCCGCCAACAAGACGGACCCGACGCGCTTTAAAATCGCGGACATCTCGAAGACCCATACCGACCCTTTGGCGAAAATGATCCGCAAGAAACTCAAACAAGCGGGCATCCGCAAAGGCGTACCGGTGATCTTCTCAGATGAAAGCCCAATCGTCGTCCGTGAAGATGTCGTCGAAACCGTCGGCAAAAAAGACGCAGCAATCCGTAAAGCACAGATGCCGCCATCTTCCAACGCGTTCACCCCATCGACCGTCGGCTTGATTGCCGCGAGCTGGGTTGTCAACCAGATCACCAAATCGATCCATATCCAGCGCGTCAATCAATAGATCATAGAAAAACGGACGGAGAATGCTATCATTCTCCGTCCGTTTTTTATACATTATTTTTTGCGGAAGCCTTTCAGTTTTTCGTAGATGCCCGCGAATTTCTTTTCTTCTCCGGCGACGACGGGCTTGTAGAATTCCGCTTTTTTCAATTCTTTCGGCAAGTAATCCTGGTCAGCCCAGCCGCCGAACGAGCCGATCGGCGTATCGTGGGGATATTTATAGCCGCCGTGCCCGAGTTCGGCGCTGCCCGCGTAATGGGTATCGCGCAGATGCGGCGGGATGTCCCCGACCTGGCCTTTATTGATCGCGGCAGTGGCTGCATCGATGGCGCGGTAAGCCGAATTGGATTTCTCCGACAAACACATCTCGGCGACCGCCTGGGCGAGCGGGATGCGTGCTTCCGGTAACCCGAGCCGGTCCGCTGCCTGGCACGCCGCGAGCACATGCCCGCCAACTGCTGGATTGGCAAGTCCGATGTCTTCGTAAGCCATGACGAGCAAGCGCCTCGTTACCGCAGTAAGGTCCCCGTTTTCCAGCAGATGTGCGAGGTAATACATCGCCGCATTGACATCGCTTCCGCGTACGGATTTCTGCAAAGCCGATAACAGGTTGAAGAAATGGGACCCTTTTTTGTCACCGAATACGCCGACGCGTTTGATCATCTGTTCGATGATGCCGTCATCAACGAGGTATTCGCCTTCTTCTTCATCTGACGCGATGACGATCGATTCGAGCATCGTCAAGGCTTTTCTCGCGTCACCGTTCGTCCCTTCGGCGATGCGGGTGACTTGTTCTTTGGAAATTCGGATTTTTTCGCGGCCGAGCCCGCGCTTTTCATCCGCCAATGCGCTGTTCAACAGTTCGACAATATCGTCTTGCGTCAGCCGCTTGAGCTGCTTGATTTCGCCGCAGCGTGAGCGGATCGCTGGATTGACGTCGTGGAACGGATTTTCGGTCGTCGCGCCGATGAGCACGATCGAACCGGATTCAACATGCGGCAACAGCGCGTCCTGCTGCAATTTATTGAAGCGGTGGATCTCATCTAGAAACAACAATACCTTGCCGGTCATGCGCGCCTCTTGAACGACCGATTCGACATCTTTTTTGCCGGAGGTCGTCGCATTGAGCGCGATGAATGGCAAATCGGACGTTCCGGCGATGGCGTGCGCGATCGAGGTCTTGCCGATTCCTGGGTCGCCATATAAGAGCATGGATGGCACATGGCCGCTTTTGATCATTTTATACAATGCAGTTGAAGGACCGATGACATCTTTTTGGCCGACAACTTCGTCGATGGTCCGCGGACGCATGCGGAAAGCGAGTGGTTCATTTTGCACGAGGAAAACTCCTTCCGTCTATTCATTCCATCAGTATAGCGAATCGTGCGCTGAAAGTCATTGAAAGCCTATGTCCTGTAAGATATGCTATACTTATTTGAAGAATTGACGATTAGGTTCCAGAGGAGTAGTTTTAGATGAAAATATCAACGAAAGGCCGTTACGGCTTAACAATTATGATTGCATTAGGAAAACAATATGGGGCAGGCCCGGTGCCGTTGCGCAAGATTGCCGCGGACAATGAATTGTCGGAAGCTTATCTTGAACAGCTCGTGGCACCGCTGCGCAATTCGGGGCTCGTGAAAAGCGTGCGCGGCGCATACGGCGGCTATATGCTGACGCGCCATCCGAAAGAGATTTCAGCGGGAGACGTCATCCGTGTGCTCGAGGGGCCGATCCAGCCGGTCGAAGGCATCGAAGACGAAAAACAGCCCCAGCGTGAATTGTGGGGACGCATACGCGATGCCGTGAAGAACGTCTTGGACACGACGACGATCGAGGATTTGGCACAGACAGAAGAAGGCGACACCGAACATTATATGTTCTATATATAAGGAGTTAATGAATTATGAAACAGATCTATTTGGACCATGCGGCGACTTCGCCGATGCATCCGCAAGCAGCTGAAGTGTTCGCCAAAGCCTTAAGTGAGCATTACGGCAACCCATCAAGCATCCACCAGACCGGCCGCGATGCGCGGCGCATTTTGGACGAAGCACGGCGCACGCTCGCCACAAGCATTCAGGCAGACGATACCGAGATCATCTTCACATCCGGCGGCACAGAGGCGGATAATTTGGCGATCTTCGGAACAGCCAGCGCCAAAGAAGGCCGCCATATCATCACCACCCAAGCCGAACATCACGCGGTTCTTCACGCTTGTGAAGAATTGGCGAAACAGGGCTATGATGTGACTTATTTGCCGGTGGATGAAACGGGCCGCGTCAAGCCGGAAGACGTGAAACAAGCGCTGCGGGATGATACGATTCTCGTGACGGTCATGCTCGCCAATAATGAAATCGGTACGATTCAGCCGATTGCCGAAATCGGGGAGCTATTGAAAGGGACAAATGTCACTTTCCATACCGATGCGGTGCAGGCGTATGGCCTGTTGCCAATCGATGTGGATGAGTTGAACGTCGACTTGCTTTCGGTCTCTGCCCACAAAGTGAACGGCCCGAAAGGCATCGGATTTTTATACCAGCGCAAGAACACGCCGCTTAAGCCCTTGATGTATGGCGGCGAGCAGGAACGCAAACGCCGTGCCGGAACGGAAAACGTGCCGGCCATCCAGGCGTTTGCCAGCGCAGTGAAAATCGCACAGGAAACGATGGAAGATAAACGCCAAGCGTTCACGGAATTCAAAGAAATTTTCCGTGCCGAATTCAAGGGAAATAGCATCGACTTTAAAGAGAACGGCATCGATCAATTGCCGCATATTTTCAATGTCTCCTTGGACGGCATCGACATTGAATCGTTCTTGGTCAATTTGGACCTGTCCGGCATTTCCGCCTCAAGCGGTTCGGCATGCACGGCCGGTTCGATCGACCCATCGCACGTCCTTGTTGCGATGTACGGGCAAAATGCCGCAGAACTGCGCAATTCGATCCGTTTCAGTTTCGGCATCGGCTTGACCGCCGCGGATATTACACAAGCAGCCGGAAAAACGGCTCAAATCACGAAGCGCCTGGCGCAAAAATAGAAAAGGTGAATAAAAATGGAAACAAAAGCTCCACAAGATACACGCGTAGTCGTCGGCATGTCCGGAGGGGTCGACTCTTCGGTTGCCGCTTATTTATTGAAGCAACAAGGTTATGATGTCATCGGCATCTTCATGAAAAACTGGGACGATACCGACGAAAACGGCGTCTGCACCGCCACGGAAGATTACGAAGACGTCATCCGCGTCTGCAACCAGATTGGCATTCCGTATTATGCAGTCAATTTTGAAAAGCAGTATTGGGATAAAGTGTTCACGTATTTCCTCGAGGAATACAAAGCGGGACGCACGCCGAATCCGGACGTCATGTGCAATAAGGAAATCAAGTTCAAGGCATTCCTTGAACACGCTTTGAGCCTCGGTGCGGATTATCTCGCAACCGGCCATTACGCACGCGTCGAAACGGACGAAAGCGGCGTCACACATATGCTGCGCGGCGTCGATAATAATAAAGACCAAACGTATTTCTTGAACCAGCTGAACCAGGAACAATTGTCGAAAGTCATGTTCCCGCTTGGTGCGATCGAGAAGAAAGAAGTGCGTGAAATCGCCCTTGAAGCAGGACTTGCGACAGCGACGAAAAAAGATTCGACCGGCATTTGCTTTATCGGTGAACGCAATTTCAAGGAATTTCTCAGCCAATATCTTCCAGCTCAACCGGGTTCTATGGAAACCTTGGAAGGCGTCAAAAAAGGCTCTCATGATGGCTTGATGTATTACACGATCGGCCAACGCCAAGGCCTCGGCATCGGCGGAGCGGGTGACCCGTGGTTCGTCATCGGGAAAGACTTGGAGAAAAACGTCTTATATGTCGGGCAGAACATCCACCACGATGCACTGTTTTCCGATAGCCTGACTGCGGTCAACTTGAGCTTCACGACCGGTGATGCACCGTCCGCGAGCTTCCAGTGCACAGCAAAATTCCGCTACCGCCAGCAGGACGTCGGCGTCACAGTCGATATGAAAGACGGCGAAGCGGTCGTTACATTCGATGAGCCGGTCCGTGCAATTACACCGGGCCAAGCAGTCGTTTTTTACGACGGTGACGAATGCCTCGGCGGCGGCACAATCGACCGTGTCTTCAAAAACGGTTCACAGCTGGACTATGTAGGATAATGGGGGAATCGGCGATGAATTATAACGAAATCGGCATCAAAGCCTTGCAAGAAGGCAGGGCGGAAGATGCTATCCAGGCATTCACGAACGCCATCGAACAACAGCCGGAAGACGCGCTCGGCTATATCAACTTCGGGCATGTATTGGCGTCGATGAACGAAACCGAGCGCGCTGAACGCTTTTTCCAGAAAGCCTTGACGCTCGATGAAACGTCGGCGACTGCTTATTACGGATTGGCGAATCTCTATTACAACGCGGAACGCTACGAAGAAGCGTTGAAGCTATATGAAAAAGCGATCCAAAATGGCATCGAAGGATCGGATGCCCATTATATGGTCGGCAAATGCTTCGAACGCATCGAACAGCCGAAGCTCGCTTTGCCTTATTTGCAGCGGGCTGTCGAATTGGATCCAAATGACCTGCAAGCGCGTCTCAGCTACGGCATCACATTGGCATCGCTTGAGTTTTTTGACATGGCGGAAGAACAATTTGTTTATGCGCTGGAAATCGATGTGGACAATTCCGATGTCCATTACAACCTGGGCGTGTTGTATGCCGTATCGAGCGACCGCACGGAAGATGCCATGTATCATTTGCAGCGTGCGTACACATTGGATGACAAGAACGAAATGGCGCGTTATGCCTACGATATGATCAACGAACGCTTGAATTGAACAAATGAAAGAGAGGAGACGGCCGCATGTCCGGACAGATCGATTTATTCCAAAAAGAAAGTGAATTTGTGCTGGGGCGTCCGGTCGTCTCGATTTTTCACAATCCCCAAAACCTCTTCTCCATCATCAAAGTGAAAATCCAGCAAACCAACACCCCGTACACCGAAAAGGAAATCATCGTCTCCGGTTATTTCCCGAAGCTGTCGCTTGAAGAGCAGTACAAGTTCACCGGCAGCGTCAAGAACCATCCAAAATACGGCGTGCAGTTCCAGGCGGAAACTTTCAAAAAAGAAGTGCCTGAAACCGAACAAGGCGTCGTCCATTACCTATCAAGCGATTTGTTCAATGGCATCGGGCGCAAAACCGCCGAGACGATCGTCAAGAAACTCGGCAGCGATGCCATCAAGAAAATCTTAGAAGACCCCGATTCGCTTGATGGCGTCCCACGCCTGTCGGACGAGAAAAAAGACACGATCCGCTCGACATTGCAGATGAACTTGGGTCTTGAACGCGTGATGATCCAATTGAACGATTGGGGATTCGGCCCGCAAATCGGCATGAGGATCTACCAGGCTTACCGCGAGGAAACGATTGATATCCTGACGAAAAATCCGTTCCAGCTCATCGAGGAAATCGAAGGCATCGGCTTCCACCGGGCGGACGAGCTCGGCTCGAAACTCGGCATCACCGGCAGCCATCCCGACCGCATCAAAGCGGCGATCCTCCATGTATTGAACCAGGCATCGTTGTCAGAAGGGCATGTCTTTGTCGATGCGAAGAATTTGATTCCGCTCGTCAAGCAAATGCTTGAAGCGAGCCAACGCGAAGACATTCCGGTCGAAGCGATTTCCCAGGCGGCGATTGAATTGAACGAAGAAGGCAAAGTGGCGGGGGAAGAAACCCGCCTTTATTTGCCTTCGCTGTATTATTCGGAAGTTGGCATCGCGACGAAGTTGGAAACCTTGATTGCCGAGCAAGAGACGCGCGACGGGTTCCCGTCATCCGAGATCCGAAAAGCGCTTGGCGAAGCGGAAGAGCGGCTCGGCGTGAATTATGCCGAGACACAAATCGACGCCATCGAGAAAAGCTTGAATTCGAGTGTCATGATCCTCACCGGTGGCCCGGGAACTGGCAAGACGACCGTCGTCCGGGGATTGGTCGAAGTTTACGCAGAGCTGCATGGCCTGTCGCTCGACCCGAAAGACTATGCCAAGAAAAAAGAGCCGTTCCCGATCATTTTGGCAGCTCCTACAGGGCGTGCGGCAAAACGCTTGAGTGAATCGACTGATTTGCCGGCGATGACGATTCACCGTTTGCTCGGCTTTAACGGGCAGGAACGGGAAGAGGAAACCGAAAAAGATATCGAAGGCAAATTGATCATCATCGATGAAATGTCGATGGTCGACACGTGGCTTGCCCATCAATTACTAAAAGCGGTCCCTGTCGACGCCCAGCTGATCTTTGTCGGCGACCAGGACCAATTGCCGCCGGTCGGCCCCGGGCAAGTGCTGCGGGATATGTTGGCATCCGGGCGCATCCCGACGGTCGAGCTGACGGAAATCTACCGCCAAAGTTCTGGCTCGTCGATTATCGAACTTGCCCACCAAATGAAAGCCGGGAAACTGCCGGATAATATCGAAGCGAAGACATCCGACCGATCGTTCATCCGCGCAGGCGCGGACCAGATTCCGATGGTCGTCGAAAAAGTGGTCAAGAGCGCATTGTCGAAAGGCCATACGATCAAAGACATCCAAGTGCTTGCGCCGATGTATAAAGGGCCGGCCGGAATCGATGCGTTAAATCAGATGATCCAACAGATGGTCAACCCGAACGATGACGGTTCCCGCAAAGAGCTGGTATTCGGTGATATCACTTACCGCATCAATGACAAAGTGCTGCAGCTAGTCAATCAACCTGAGAGCAATGTCTTCAACGGCGATATGGGCGAAGTGGTCGCCATCATGAAAGCAAAAGAGACGGTGGAGAAGCAGGACTTGCTCGTCGTGTCGTTCGATGGCATCGAAGTGACTTACCAGCGCAGTGATTTGAACCAGTTAACGCTCGCCTATTGTTGTTCGATCCATAAAGCGCAAGGATCGGAATTCCCGACGGTCATCATGCCGGTCGTCCGCGGCTATATGAAAATGCTGCGGCGCAACCTGCTCTATACAGGCATCACTAGAAGCCGGGATTTCCTCATCCTGTGCGGCGATCCGGGCGTCTTCCGCTACGGGGTCGAGCGTACGGATGATTCGAGCCGACTGACAACCTTGGCAGACCGGCTGGGCATAGCGGCTGTTCCGGATGAAGGGGCGGCCTCGGATGCACTAGAAGCATCAACCGAAAAGTCGGAACCGGAAGCAGAAGTTGCCGGGCCGAAAAGCCTGACGCAGCAAAACGCCCACCGCATCCATCCGATGATCGGCATGGAAGGCATCACACCGCGCGACTTCCTAGAAGCGTGAGCGTGCTTGACAAGGCCCGCGTGGTTTTCTATAATTCAATTTATAACAGATAGACAACACCTAGACGGAGACAGTAAAGAGATTCCGGCTGCTTAGAAAAAGGCTCCCCTTGGCTGAAAGGGCCTTCTGCCGCATCTTTTGAACGCTACTCCCGAGTGCAGCTAATCACTGCCGTCCCGCCGCGTTAAGGCGCTTGAGAGACACAGGATATTTTTCCTGTGTAACCAGGGTGGTACCGCGAATCGAGCCTTCGTCCCTTTTTATTAGGGGATGAAGGCTTTTTATTATGCAGAAGGAGGAATTTTGATGAAGAATTTGAAAGCTGAAGAAATCAGAAAGCTCTATCTCGACTTTTTTAAAGAAAAAGACCACGACGTGGAACCGAGCGCGCCGCTTGTGCCGTTCGAAGACCCGTCGCTATTGTGGATCAACAGCGGTGTCGCAACCTTGAAGAAATATTTTGACGGTCGCGTCATCCCGGAAAATCCGCGCATCGTCAATGCGCAGAAATCGATCCGCACGAACGATATCGAAAATGTTGGCAAGACTGCACGCCACCATACATTCTTCGAAATGCTCGGCAACTTCTCTATCGGTGAATACTTTAAAACAGAAGCCATTCATTGGGCGTGGGAATTCCTGACAGACGACAGATGGATCGGATTCGATGCCGACAAGTTGTCGGTGACGATCCATCCGGAAGACGAGGAAGCTTATGCCATCTGGCTCAACGAAGTCGGCGTGCCGGCTGAACGCATCATCCGCCTGGAAGGGAACTTCTGGGATATCGGCGAAGGCCCGAGCGGACCGAACTCCGAAATCTTCTACGACCGCGGCGAGAGCTACGGCAATGACCCTGAAGACCCTGAATTGTACCCGG
Source organism: Planococcus citreus (assembly GCF_003664125.1). Lineage (GTDB taxonomy): Bacteria > Bacillota > Bacilli > Bacillales_A > Planococcaceae > Planococcus > Planococcus citreus. Next base: position 275,192 of record NZ_RCCP01000002.1, on the reverse strand, counting down.
GCGGCGAGAATGAGCGCTACTTAGAAATCTGGAACTTGGTGTTCTCACAGTTCAACCACAATCCGGACCATACGTACACACCGCTGCCGAAACAGAATATCGATACCGGAATGGGCTTGGAACGCATGGCTTCAGTTGTGCAAGACGTGCCGACCAACTATGATACGGATTTGTTCGTGCCGATCATCGAGAAGACGGCGGAAATTTCCGGCAAATCCTACGGCGAAAGCCAGGAGCAGGACATGGCATTCAAAGTCATCGCTGACCATGTGCGCACCGTCGCATTTGCCATCGGAGACGGCGCGTTGCCATCAAACGAAGGCCGCGGCTATGTGCTGCGCCGCTTGTTGCGCCGTGCGGTCCGTTATTCGAAGAAACTCGGCATCGAAAAACCGTTCATGTATCAGCTCGTGCCGGTTGTCGGCGACATCATGCAGAGCTTCTACCCAGAAGTCAAAGACAAGGAAGATTTCATTGTCCGCGTCATGAAACTCGAAGAAGAACGTTTCCTCGAAACCTTGCATGACGGGTTGGAGATCTTGTCTACGGTTGCCGAAAAGCAAAAACAGGCCGGACATAGCGAAATCCCAGGTGAAGATGTGTTCCGTCTGTATGATACGTATGGCTTCCCGGTGGAGTTGACGGAAGAATATGCAGAAGATGTAGAAATGACTGTCGACCATGCAGGATTTGAGCGTGCGATGAACGAACAGCGTGAACGTGCAAGAAACGCACGCCAAAATGTCAATTCCATGCAGACGCAATCCGAAGTGCTCGGCAATATTAAAGAAGAAAGCGAATTTATCGGCTATACGCATACAGTTGCGGACGCTGAAATTGTCGCTATCGTTAAAGACGGGGAATTGGTTGACAGCGCACAAGAAGGCGAAGAAGTGCAGCTCGTGCTGGACCGAACGCCATTCTATGCGGAAAGCGGCGGACAGATCGCCGATAAAGGAACTTTGACGAATGATTTGGTGTCAGCTTCCGTACTCGATGTGAAAAAAGCGCCGAACGGCCAGAACTTGCATAATGTCCGAGTCGATTCGGGTGAATTGACGAAAACGGCTGTCAAAGCGAAAGTCGATGCATCCGAGCGCCGCCATACAATCAAGAACCATACGGCGACCCACCTCTTGCATCAGGCATTGAAAGATGTCCTCGGCACGCACGTCAACCAGGCTGGATCGTACGTCGGCCCAGACCGCCTGCGCTTCGACTTCTCCCATTTCGGCCAAGTGACGAAAGAAGAACTGGCGACAATTGAGCAAGCGGTCAATGAAAAGATCTGGGAAGGCATCGAAGTCGAATCTGGCTACCACAACTTGCAGGAAGCAAAAGATATGGGCGCGATGGCTTTGTTTGGCGAAAAATACGGCGATGTCGTCCGTGTCGTCGCGATCAGCGATTACTCGCTCGAATTGTGTGGCGGGATCCACGTGGCGAACACATCCGAAATCGGCGTCTTTAAAATCGTCTCGGAAGGCGGCATCGGTGCTGGCGTACGCCGCATCGAAGCTTTGACCGGAAAAGGCGCTTATGTGAACATGAAGCAAAGCGAGAAAACGTTGGATGAGGCAGCTTCCCTATTGAAAGCCAACCCGCGCGACCTTGTGCAAAAAGTCGAAACCACACAAACCGATATCAAAGCGTTGCAGCGCGAAAACGAATCACTGTTGCAGAAAATCGCCAATGCCCAGTCCGGTGAATTGCTGGAGTCGGCAAGAAAAGTCGGAGATGTGACAGTATTGTCCGCAAAAGTTCAAGCAAAAGACAATAATCAGCTGCGCCAGATGGTCGATGACCTGAAAGCGAAATTCGACCAGGCGGTCATCGTCCTTGGCGCGAGCGACGGCGACAAGGTCATGCTTGCAGCGGGCGTATCGAAAAACATTGCCGGCAAGGATTACCACGCCGGCAATATCGTCAAAGCGGTCGCGGAACAATGCGGCGGCAAAGGCGGCGGGCGTCCGGACATGGCGATGGCCGGGGCGAAAAATCCCGAGCAACTGGAGACGGCGCTCGAATCGGTCTACACTTTAGTCAAATAGGTTTAACAAATCTGCGCTTTCAGTTATAATGTTATTCAGCAAGAGGAACGAATTGCCAATACACATTCCGAAAGTGAGGTGCTTGTCGTGAGCTCATTTGATCGCACGATGAAATTCGATTCATCCGATGAATCGATGGAGCAGGACGTAAAGCAGGTCATGCTGCAAGTCCATGCTGCTCTAGAGGAAAAAGGCTACAACCCGATCAATCAGATCGTCGGGTATCTACTTTCAGGTGATCCAGCTTATATCCCTCGCCACCAGGATGCCCGGAACATGATCCGGAAACTGGAGCGGGATGAAATTTTGGAAGAACTGGTGAAGTTCTATATCAAAAAGAATAACGAGGAATAATTATGCGAACAATGGGATTGGATGTCGGCTCCAAAACGATCGGAGTGGCGATCAGTGATGCACTTGGCTGGACAGCCCAAGGCATCGAAACCGTCAAAATCGACGAGGCGAACGGCCAGTTCGGGCTTGAGCGCCTTGGTGAATTGATCAAGGAATACAAAGTAACGGAAGCGGTCGTGGGCTATCCAAAGAACATGAACAACTCAATCGGGCCACGGGCGGAAGCTTCCGAAAAGTTTGCAGCATTGCTAAAAGAAGGATATGATATACCGGTAGTGCTTTGGGATGAAAGGCTAACGACAATGGCAGCAGAGAAAATGTTGATTTCTGCCGATGTCAGCCGGAAAAACCGCAAAAAAGTGATCGACAAGATGGCCGCAGTGATGATTTTGCAAGGCTATCTTGATTCAAAAAAATGATGAGGTGACACAAATGGAACATGGTCAAGAGCATATTACAGTAGTGGACGAGCACGGCAACGAGCAATTATTCGAAGTGCTGTTCACATTTGAATCGGAAGATTTCGGAAAATCATACGTTTTGTATTTCCCGGTAGGAGCAGATGAAGACGAAGAAGGCGAGATCGAGATCCACGCATCTTCATTCACTGAAAACCTGGACTCTGAAGAGAACGTTTCCGGCGGCGAACTTCGCCCGGTCGAAACGGAAGAGGAATGGGACATGATCGAAGAAATGCTCAATACTTTCCTTGAGCAAGAAGAAGAAAACGAAGAGCAATAACCATAACGGGGACGGAATTGAACCTTGATTCCGTCCCTTTCGTTTGAATCGCCTTCTGTTTTGGAGAGATGAATAGCTGAGGGGGAACACCCGTGGAAAAGCAGTCAAAGAAAGATGTGATGTTCGACAGGATGAAGGAAAAGAAAAAAAGAAGTGAGAGTCGTTCGGCGTATCGTGCTGATCGTAGCGCTTGTCCTTCTTGTAGTCGTCGCAGTGGCCGGATGGCAAGCTTATAGCTATGTCACGGACGCGCTCGAGCCTGTCGATCCTGATTCAGAGGAAGTCATCGATGTCGAAGTGCCGATCGGTTCCAACCTGGACAGCATTGCCGCATTGCTTGAAGAGAATGGCGTCATAAAAGATGCCAGAATTTACAAGTATTACGTCAAGTTCAAAAATGAATCGGAATTCCAAGCAGGCAATTATGGCTTGACCCAATCGATGACATTGGACGAAATTACGCAAAGTTTGAAAACTGGGAAAGTTTACCATGAGCCTTTGTATACGATCAATGTGCCTGAAGGCTTGACCTTGGAAGAGATTGCCGAGCGTGTGATTGCTGAAAAAACGGATTACACAGCAGAGCAATTTATGGAACAAGTGCAGGATGAAGCCTATATCGATGAATTGATGGTCAAATATCCTGATTTATTGACAGAGGAAATCAAAGGCGAGAATGTCAGATATGCGCTTGAAGGCTATCTGTTCCCTGCGACTTACCCGATCTATGAGGAAAGTCCTTCGCTTACTGTATTGATTGAGCAAATGCTCGATGCCACAAAAGCGAATATCGAACCATATCAAAGCGTCTTGCAGGAACAGGGAAAATCGCCTCATTGGCTATTGACCTTTGCTTCACTCCTGGAAGAGGAGGCGACAGCGAAGTCAGATCGTCAAACCATCGCGAGCGTGTTCTACAACCGCATAGACCAAGATATGCCGCTTCAGACAGACCCGACCGTCATTTATGCGATGGGCGAGCATAAGGACCGCTTGTTCAACTCAGATTACGAGTTCGAAGATCCTTACAGCACCTATACGAATAAAGGCTTGCCGCCTGGGCCGATCGCCGCTGCCGGCGCATCATCCATTGAAGCGGTGCTCGACCCGAACCAAACGGAATATCTGTACTTCCTGGCTGACTCAGAAGGCAATAACTACTTCTCGACCAGCTACGAACAGCATCTAGAATACCGCGATGAACATATCGGAAATTGATCTAAGAAGGAAGGGAGCGTCCGTTTCCCTTCTTCTTTTCTGTTCAATTGAAGGATTAGAGCATGAAAGGAGCGGACATCCACAATGCCCGGTACAACAATAGAAGCTTTATTCGAAACAATGCGCTCTTACGCCGCAGAACATCATGTGCCGATCATGGAAGAGCAGGGCATCGGGGAGCTGTTGGAATTATTGCAGCAGCAAAAGCCGCAGCGTTTGCTTGAACTGGGAACGGCTATCGGTTATTCAGCACTGCGGATGGCGGATGCCTTGCCTGGCGTCAGCATCGACACGATTGAACGGGACGAAGGACGCCACAGCAAGGCGCTTGGATTCATCCTGGAATCGGGGCTCGAAGGGCGTGTGCAGGCTATCTGTGCTGATGCGCTCGAACTGGATATTGCCGAATTGACCCCGTTTTACGATGCCATATTTATCGACGCAGCCAAAGGGCAGTACGAGCGTTTCTTCAATAAATACGAAAGTTTGCTGTCTCCAGGCGGCATCATTTATTGCGATAATATGTCGATGCATGGCATGACAGAACAACCAATTAAAGAAGTGCCGAGACGCAAACGCACCATGATCCGCAACATCCGCTCGTTCCGTGAAACCATGGACGGGCACCCCGGCTTCGACTGCAAGCTTTTGCCAGTCGGCGACGGGCTTCTCGTCTGCAAGAAAAAATGAAAATCGAAACACAAGGAGTTAACGTATATGTCTAAAAACAGACCGGTCGTCATCGGCATCGCTGGCGGTTCAGGATCAGGCAAGACCAGTGTCACCAATTCCATCTATGAAGTCTTCAAAGAACATTCCGTGGTAGTCATCGAGCAGGATTACTATTACAAAGACCAAAGCCATCTCGCGTTTGAAGAGCGACTTGAGACCAACTATGATCATCCGCTCGCTTTCGATACAGATCTATTGATCAAACATGTCAACGAGTTGCTTGAACGGCGTGCGATCGAAAAGCCGATTTATAATTACGCTTTGCATACCCGTGCAGAAGAAAGTATTGTGATCGACCCGAAAGATGTTATCATACTTGAAGGCATCCTGGTCTTGGAAGATGAGCGACTGCGTGAGTTGATGGACATTAAGCTATTTGTCGATACCGATGCGGACCTTCGCATCATCCGCCGCTTGATGCGCGACATCAATGAGCGCGGCCGTACGATCGACTCGGTCATCGAGCAATATTTGACGGTCGTCCGCCCGATGCACAATCAATTCATCGAGCCGACGAAGCGCTATGCAGACGTCATTATCCCGGAAGGCGGCCAAAACGAAGTCGCAATTGATCTAATGGTTACAAAAATTAAAACAATTCTTGAATAGATTGGAAATTTATAATAGAATGATACGAGACTGACGGGTGTTAGCGCATCCATAGTCAGCAGTTGAAGGAGTGGGAAGAGTATGGCAAACGATAAACAATTTCCGATGACAGCTGCCGGAAAGCAGAAGTTGGAAGATGAACTGGATTATTTGAAAACGGTCAAACGCAAAGAAGTGGTGGAACGCATTAAAGTCGCAAGAAGCTTCGGGGACTTGTCCGAGAACTCCGAATATGATTCCGCCAAGGAAGACCAAGCCTTTGTTGAAGGGCGTATTTCTACATTGGAATCCATGATCCGCAATGCGGTAATTATAAATGAAGAGGAAGCCGGCAACGATGTCGTGCGCCTCGGGAAAACAGTTACGTTTATGGAAATTCCAGACGGCGAAGAAGAAGCCTATACAATCGTCGGTTCTGCAGAAGCTGACCCGTTGGAAGGGCGTATTTCGAACGACTCGCCAATCGCCAAAAGCATGCTTGGCCGCACTGTTGGCGACCGTGTGAAAGTATTGACGCCAGGCGGGGAAATGGAAGTCAAGATCGTTTCGATCGGTTGATGCACCCAGCCATTCCTTTGGGAGTGGCTGTTTTTTTGATGGATGAAACAAAACTTTAGTTGAAACGTCAAATTTGTCATGGGCTAAATATGATAAAATAACAGTAAAGGGGGGCATTGCATGTCTAACGAAGAAAAATCTTATCCCTCTCGTTTGAATAAGAATAAGAACAATAAAAATCGTTCGAATTCCATCCTGAATATCATGATCGCTTTAGTATTTACTTTGGTGGTTATCATCGGGGCGACATTGCTATTCGGAGGCGGCGACGATTCAGCAGATCCTGAATCCGCAGAAACCACGCCGGAAACAGAGAGCCAAACGAGCGGCGATGACGATCCGCAAGTGACAGCAGAAGAAAATGACCTCGAGGCTAAAGAGAAAGCTGAAGAGGAAGCCAAGGCTGAAGAAGAAGCTGCAGCCGAAAAAGAAGCTGAAGAAAAAGAAAAAGAAGAAGAGGAAGAAGAAACCAAAGGCGGTACCATTACACGTGAAGAGTCCAACGACCCGATCGTCAGTGAAACCATCGTCAACACCAGCTGGGAGCCTGTCGGCACAAGCCAGAGCGGCGACCATGTTTCTTCATACCAGAAAAACTCGGTTGATTGGAACGAAAAAATTGAAGCGGTCACTTATGCTACCGGTTTGTCCCAGAATGATATGTATGTCATGATGGTCCAAAATGGCGGCGGTCCGCAAAAATCCATCGCGACAGTCCAGTCGAAAGACCAATCCGAGAAGTATCGCGTTTACCTTGAATGGGTAGACGGTGAAGGTTGGAAGCCTGAGAAAATGGATGTACTTAAAACGCTGGACGGCGCCTATTAACAGGGCGCCGTTTTTCCGGCGTAATCATGGATGCAAGGAGCGGATACAATGAGAATCGGTGTAATTGGCGCAATGGAAGAAGAAGTAGAGTTGTTGCGCAATCAATTAGCGAACACATCTGTCCGTGAAATCGCCAACAGCGAATTCACGACCGGTACATATAAAGGGCAAGAACTCATCCTGTTGAAAAGCGGCATCGGTAAAGTCAATGCGGCGATGACAACCACGATCCTGATGCAGGAGTTCAAGCCGGATCTCGTCTTGAATATTGGGTCTGCCGGCGGCTTTGATGAAGAACTCGAAGTCGGCGCAGTGGTCATTTCGGATGAAGTGCGCCATCACGATGTCGACGCGACAGTGTTCGGCTATGAGCTCGGGCAAGTGCCGCAAATGCCGGCTGCCTATATCGCCAATAAGGAATTGATCGAACTGGCGGTCCAAGCGGTCGATGAGATCGGTGAACACCAACATGCCGTCGGGCTTATTGCAACAGGCGACTCGTTCATGAGCGATCCCGAACGTGTGGCATTGGTGAAACAGCAGTTTCCAGAGATGAAAGCAGCGGAAATGGAAGCGGCTGCCGTCGCGCAAGTCTGTTTCCAATACGATACGGCGTTTGTCGTTATCCGTGCCTTGTCGGATATCGCCGGCAAGGAATCCTCGGTCTCGTTCGATGAATTCCTCCCGGTTGCGGCCAAGCACTCGACGGAAATTGTCTTGCGCGTCATCGAAAAGATGCTCCAGCGCATATAAAAGAAACTTCATCCCAAAACAAGCAAAAAAGCTGAGGGCATCAAGCCCTCAGCTTTTATACTTTCCGTAATGAAAACGTGCTGATCATCAATAGTGAAGAGATCAATAGGATGAACATATAGACAGCGGGCGACCAATGTCCGAACCCGAAATATGACAAAGTTAGCACAGTTCCGGCAGCGGTGATCGGCAAGCCGGTGAAATAACCATTTGATTCGGTGATGTTAAAGCGTGCCAAGCGGAATGCGCCGCATGAAATATAGATAACGGTGAACACCATGCCGGCCAGCCCAAAATCCTGTAAAGCGAGCTGATGGATCAGCAATGCCGGTGCCACGCCGAACGAAATGATATCCCCCATGGAGTCCAGTTGTTTGCCGAGTTCGGATTCTTGATCGTACTTTCTCGCGACCATGCCGTCAAAACGATCCAAAAATGCAGCGATAAAAATAAACAGCACACTATAACTGTAGTATTCGTTCAAAGTCGCCATTAATGAGGCGCCGCCGAACACCATATTGCCGATTGTCAATGTGTTGGCTGCCTGGCTTTTCAGCCGTTTAATGGTGTGGTCCATTTTGTCGATCAATATCAATGCAAGCGCTCCTTTTTTCGATAGGCTTTCGTCAATTATACTGCGAATCGACAAAAAATGGTAGACTATTTTAACGACGGAGGTGCAAGCATGAAAAAACGCCTATACCAATCGATGATCGAATTGGGCAATGGAAAAACCAGTTCTGCTGCGCTGAAGCGCTTAGCCCAATCAGCTATCAGCCAAAAGCTTATTCCTGGATTCATCAATGCTTATAAAATTGAACTCGGCGATATCGAGCGGCCGAGCGGCGAATACACGAGTTTACATGACTTTTTTACACGCAATTTAAAAGCAGATGCACGCCCTGTTGCCGATGCCGCACTGGTTTCTCCAGTCGACGGGCGCCTCGAAATCCATGACGCTATTCAAGGCGACAGCCGGTTCAAGGTCAAAGGCATCAATTATTCACTAACTGAACTGCTCGGCAGCGAGCAATCGGCGAAGCGCTATGCAAATGGCCAATATGCGATCCTTTATTTGTCGCCGGCAGATTACCACCGCATTCACAGCCCGGTAGACGGCGAAGTCGTGAAGCAATATATGCTCGGCGAAAAATCCTACCCGGTCAATCGGCTTGGGCTGACTTACGGCAAATCGCCGATCAGCGGCAACCGCCGGCTCATCACTGAACTCGACACGCCGCATGGCCGCGTATTGGTCGTGAAAGTCGGTGCAATGTATGTCAACTCCATCGAATTGACGGAGTTCGGAAAGGAATGGAAAAAAGGCCGGGAAGTCGCTTATTTTAGCTTCGGTTCAACGGTCGCTTTATTCTTTGAAGGCGGGCATCTTCAATTTGATGCGAAAATCCATGACGGCGACCGTGTCAAGGTGGGAGAACCCCTTGCATATATGGTATAATCAATGGACTTAAGTCCCTAGAAACAGGAGTTGTTATGTGTGTATCGATATTTTATTCCAAGGCAATACGTTAAAGAAGTTTTTGACATTACACCTGAGTCATTGAAAGAAAAAGGGGTGCTCGGCATCATTACCGACCTGGACAATACATTGGTCGAATGGGACCGCCCCGAAGCGACGCCGCGATTGATCGAATGGTTGAAATCGATGAAAGATGCCGGAATTCAAGTGGTCATCGTTTCCAATAATAATGAAATGCGCGTGAAGTCATTCGCCGACCCGCTCGGCATCCCGTTCATCCACCAGGCGAGAAAACCCATGGGCAAAGCGTTTCGGAAAGCGCTGAAAATCATGAGCGTCAAGCGCGAACAAGTCGTCGTCATCGGCGACCAGATGCTGACCGATATTTTCGGCGGCAACCGCAATAAGCTTCATACGATCCTGGTGTTGCCGGTCGCGCAATCGGACGGCTTCTTTACGCGTTTCAACCGGATGGTCGAGCGCCGGATCATGAAGAGATTGAAGGAAAAAGGACAATTGATGTGGGAGGAAGAAAATTGACAGAAATGCCATATTGCATCGGTTGCGGTGTACAGATCCAAACAGAGCGGAAAGACGATATCGGCTACGCGCCGCCGTCTTCGCTCGATAAAGAAGAAATCATCTGCCAGCGTTGCTTCCGTTTGAAAAACTATAACGAATTGCAGCCGGTTTCCTTGACGGATGACGATTTCCTGCGTATTTTGAACGGCCTTGGGGAACGCAAAGGGCTGATTGTAAAAATCGTCGACATTTTCGACTTTAACGGCAGCTGGCTTCCGGGCTTGCACCGCTTTGTCGGAAACAACCCGATTTTGCTGATCGCCAACAAAGCGGACTTGCTCCCGAAATCGGTCAAAGAGAAAAAATTGATCAATTGGATGAAGCAGGAGTCGCGTAAATTGGGCTTGAACCCGATCGACATTTTAGCTGTTTCCGCCCATAAAGGAACCGGCGTCGCAGAAGCGATGGATGCGATTGAACAATACCGTGACGGCGGAGATGTATATGTCGTTGGCTGTACGAATGTCGGGAAATCGACATTCATCAACCGTGTCATCAAACAGGCGACAGGCGAAGGGGATGTCATCACGACTTCCCATTTCCCTGGCACGACACTTGATATGATCGGCATCCCGCTTGATGATGAGCGCTCGCTATTCGATACGCCGGGCATCATCAACCATCATCAACTAGCGCATCATTTGCACACGGAAGACCTGAAGGCAATCATGCCGAAAAAAGAGATCAAGCCGCGTGTTTTCCAACTGAATCCTGAACAGACATTATTCATCGGCGGGTTGGCGCGTTTTGATTTCATCAGCGGCAAACGTTCATCGTTCACAGTGCATGCCGCTAATTCACTGAATATCCACCGGACCAAATTGGATAACGCAGATGATTTATATGAACAGCACCTGGGTGGCATGCTTGCCCCGCCATCTGCTGAATATAAAGAAGATTTCCCTGAATTGGTGCGCCATGAATTCCGCATCAAAGAAGGCAAGACAGACATCGTCTTTTCCGGGCTCGGCTGGATCACAGTCCAGCATGATGACGTGACGATCGCAGCCCACGCACCAAAAGGGGTAGAAGTCATCGTCCGCCCGTCGCTTATATAGGAGGTTTTACAATGAAGAAATGGTATGCGGTCATCGGAGATCCGATCTCCCATTCATTATCGCCTTTTATGCACGATCATTGGTTCGAAAAACATGGCATCGATGCTTCCTATATCCCGGTGCATGTCGAACCGAAACAGCTGGAAGAAGCGTTTCATTCGATGAAATTGCTTGGCATCAGCGGATTTAATATCACCTTGCCCCATAAGCAGGCGGCAATCCCGTTATTGGATGAGTTGGATGACACGGCCCGTGACATGAATGCGGTCAATACAGTCGCAAATAATAACGGGCGTTTGATAGGATTCAATACAGATGGCGACGGGTTTGTCCGTTCGCTATTGAGTTACCCTGTCGATAAAGATCGTGCATTGCTGGTGATCGGTGCGGGCGGTGCAGCAAGAGGGATCAGTTTTGCGCTCTCGCGTGCCGGATTCAGCAATATCACTATCACCAACCGAACGTTTCGCAGGGCGCAGGAGCTCGCGGATGAAACCGCCAGCAAGGCGATGGTGCTGGCTGATGCCGAAGCGAACCTGAGCGAATTCGCCACGATCGTCCAGACGACTTCTGTCGGATTGACCGAAGAAGCGTTGCCGCTGTCAATGACCCATCTCGGAAGCGGCTCAGTCGTTGCGGACATCATTTACAACCCGCTCGAAACGCCATTTCTGAAAGAAGCAAAAGCGAAAGGCTGCCTGGTGCTGAACGGCGTCGGCATGTTCGTCAACCAAGGCGCCATCGCATTCGAAAAATGGACAGGCATCCGTCCGGATACAGAAGAAATGATTCAATTGATTACGGAAAAATTAGGAGGAAATCATGTTAACAGGTAAACAAAAACGTTTTTTAAGAAGTGAAGCGCATCATTTGGACCCGATTTTCCAAGTCGGAAAAGGCGGCGTCAATGAAGCGATGCTCGTACAGATCGGGGAAGCCCTTGAAAAACGCGAACTCGTAAAAATCAGCATTCTGCAAAATAATGAAGACGGCAAGCACGAAGTGGCCAAGCATCTGGCAGACGGAACAAAAGCGGAATTGGTGCAATTGATCGGCCATACTGTCGTTTTGTACAAAGCGTCCGTCAACAATAAGCGGATTGAGCTTCCGTGAATAAACGCAAAATCGGCATTCTCGGCGGCACGTTCAACCCGCCGCATTTCGGTCATTTGATCATGGCGAATGAAGCCTATTACGCACTGGGCTTGGACGAAGTGCGTTTCATGCCGAATGCCATCGCCCCTCATAAGGAATCGAACGGCATCGATACAGAGGCGCGTGTCGAGATGACACGACTGGCCATCGAGGGACAGGCCCATTTCCGCCTTGAAGACATTGAAGTGTCAGGCGGCGGGGTCTCGTATACGTACGAGACGATGGTCAAGCTCCTCGAACGGGAGCCCGACTGCGAATTTTATTTCATTATCGGCGGCGATATGGTCGAAAGCCTGCATACTTGGCACCGCATCGGCGAGCTGGCTGAATTGGTCCAGTTTGTCGGTATCGGACGGCCGGGTTATATTGCTGAAACGGAATATCCGGTGATGATGATCGATTCCCCTGAAATGCATTTGTCCTCGACGATGCTGCGGGAGCGCGTCGTGGCCGGCAAGCCATTGACTTTTTTCGTTCCCGAACAAGTGGAAACTTATATCCGAAAGGAGCGATTATATGGACCCGAGCCTGATGCTCCAAAAAGTCAAAGAACGCCTTCCTGAAAAACGCTTCAACCATGTGTTGGGCGTAATGAATACGGCGGTCGCACTTGCCAAGCATTACGGCGTGCCGGAAGAACAAGCGCGCATTGCTGCTATTCTCCATGACGTAGTGAAATTTGCCGACCGTGAATGGATGCGCGGCATTATCGAAAAAGAAAGCATGGATCCGTTATTGCTCGACTATCATCACGAATTATGGCATGCTCCGGTAGGCGCGTATGTGGCCAAGTATGAATTCGGAGTCAAAGATGAAGAAATCCTTGACGCGATCCGCTTTCATACGACAGGGCGTGCAGGCATGTCGGATCTTGAAAAAATCATCTACATTGCAGACATGATCGAACCGAGCCGCAAGTTTCCGGAAGTCGACCGGTTGAGAGCCATGAAACATGATGGCCTTGACCGCTTGATGGAAGCGTCGATTCGGCAATCGATCGAATTTCTCGCATCAAAAAATCAGCCGGTTTATCCGGATTCCTTGAAATGCCTCGAGCATTTTGAGCAACAGAAAGGGAACGTGAAGAATGACTAAAGATACATTATTGCAAGTGGCGTACCAAGCCGCAGAGGATAAAAAAGCAGAAGATATCGTTGTATTGAATATGGAAGGCATTTCACTTTTGGCGGATTACTTCCTGATCTGCAGCGCGAACTCGGATCGCCAAGTACAATCGATCGCCCGTGAATTGATGGAGAAAGCTGGAGAAGCCGGCTATGAAGTCAAAAGTGTTGAAGGCTTCGATGCAGCGCGTTGGGTCTTGGTCGACCTTGGCGATGTCGTGGCCCATGTGTTCCATCGCGATGAGCGCTCGTATTACAACCTAGAGCGTCTATGGCGCGACGCTCCGCAGCTCGAAGTATGAACTACGGACGGTTTGCAGCGGTTTACGACGACTTGATGGAAGATATTCCGTACGAACAATACGTGGAGTGGATCGCAGAAACGATGCGCTCTGGATCTGTACTCGATCTTGCGTGTGGCACAGGCGTGCTGTCTGAACTGATGGCTGAGCTCGGCTATGACGTGACGGCGAGTGATTTATCCGCCGACATGCTTACCGTTGCACAGAAGCGCTTCAAAGAATCGGCGCTGGATATTCCAGTGCTTCAATTGTCGATGGACAACCTGGAAGGTTTGGAAGGCTTCGATGCCGTGACGATCGCGATCGATTCGTTGAATTATTTAGCGAAAGAAGAGCAGGTCAAAAAGACATTCGAACAGGTCTATGCGGCATTGAAGCCCGGCGGATATTTCTTTTTCGATGTCCATTCAGTATTCAAGATCGACGAGATCTTCATGCATAGCCCGTTTGTTTATGACGGGGAAGACCTTGCCTATATGTGGCACACTGAAAAAGGTTCGGCGCCTCACAGCGTCATCCACGATTTGACGTTTTTCGTGCGTGAAGGCTGGATGTTCGAGCGCTTTGAAGAAACGCATGAACAACGGACTTTCTCGGTTGACGTTTACAAAGAATGGCTCACAGAAGCCGGATTTACGGTGGAATCAGTGACTGCTGATTTCACTGCGGATGCACCTAATGACGAAAGCGAACGGATCTTTTTCCGTGCGAAAAAGTAATCAGCAACACAAACCCGCATATTTTTATATGCGGGTTTTTTTCGTGGAAAGATGGACTTTCGATCAACCGTTATTATATAATTCAGACAGCTTCAGCTGTTTGCTTTCTGCGGAAACGAGGGATGCCCACTGAATATTTCTCCGCAATTTGCCAAATACGGCCGCGTCGTTGTGCCGCTTGCCGCCATTTTGGCGCTTCTCTATTTCTTTCTCCTCCACGAACCCCCTGAGGCCACAAGCCTCGACGAACTTACTTCCGAGACTACCGAACAACCGCCGCCACCGGAAACCGATCCAGCGGTCCCGACAAGCGTCATGATTGATGTGAAAGGCGCAGTCCAAAACGAGGGCTTATATGAATTGCCCTCCGGTTCGCGCATTAATGATGCTATCGAAGCTGCCGGCGGCTTTTTGCCGGAAGCAGACAACCGCTCGATCAATCTGGCAGTCATCGTGCTGGATGAATCAGCGGTCTATGTGCCGAAACAAGGCGAAGAAAGCGTTGAGCTGGCAGGTGCAGCACTTGGCGGCAGCGCAGAGCCCGGCCTTATTAATTTGAATACGGCAACCGAAGATGAGTTGACCGAACTTCCTGGAATCGGGCCGGCTAAGGCAGCAGCCATCGTGGCACATCGGACTGAAAATGGGCCCTTCAAAAGTACCGAGCAATTGATGGATGTGACAGGCATCGGCGAAAAGAGCTTTGAACAATTGAAGGAATTGGTCCGTGTCAGATAAGGACGGACGGCCCTTGACGAAACAACTGCCTCTGCTACACTTAATTTAACGAAACAGCAGGGGGCAATCAGATGAAGCGAATAACGTGGGATCAATTTTTTATGGCTCAAAGCCATCTTTTAGCGCTAAGAAGCACTTGCACAAGGCTGGCCGTCGGAGCGACGATTGTCCGGGACCGGCGCATCATGGCTGGGGGCTATAACGGCTCGATTTCCGGTGGGGACCATTGCATCGATAAAGGCTGTTATGTCGTCGATAACCATTGCGTGCGGACCATCCATGCAGAAATGAATGCACTATTGCAATGCGCGAAATACGGTGTCAGTGTCAGCGGCGCCGATATGTATGTCAGCCATTTTCCTTGCCTCCAATGCACGAAATCCATTATCCAGGCAGGCATTTCACGCCTCTATTATGCGGCTGACTACAAAAATCACGAATACGCCATCGAACTGCTGGAACAGGCAAATGTCGAAGTGATCCAAGTGATGTTCGATGAACGGACAATCGATTTCCTCAGCGTCGAGAAAACGGCATTGTATATGGAATTGATTGAACAGCTTGGCGCAAAAGGGGCGAGCGAAGAAGAGTTGTCCCATTATAAAGAACGGGTGAAGGAATTATTTGGAGAACTTCTCGTTTAACGGAAGCGTTATTTCTCTATGCAGCAATTGCGGTGGCAATTGCCGCACAAGCAGCACATGGCTCAGCTGATAAGCTTTTGCTCATGGTGCTGCTTTTTTACTGGATGATATACCGTAAAGAGCGTAGAGTTTGGCTGGCAATCGTTTTAGCGGTGTCATTGATTTCCTACATTAATATGGATGCCCGTTTGGTGGAAGGGCCCTTGTTAACCGGAAGCTTTCAAGGTGCGCTTGTTTTCGATGAACTATCCATCGATGGAGACCGCATGTCTGGATTTGCGACTGCTGGTTCCGGCCAAATCATTTATGCGAGCTACCGGATCCTATCGGTTGAAGAACAGCAGCGATTGCAGGAGCTCGGCCCATCAGCGATGCTGCAAGTGGTGGGAACATTTACGGAGCCGAAGCCGCCTGCCCATCCATACGCGTTTGATATGGCGGGCTATCTGCAGCGCC
The DNA here is from genome assembly GCF_003664125.1 of Planococcus citreus. Taxonomy (GTDB): domain Bacteria; phylum Bacillota; class Bacilli; order Bacillales_A; family Planococcaceae; genus Planococcus; species Planococcus citreus. The sequence continues at coordinate 259,090 of NZ_RCCP01000002.1, read as the reverse complement.
ATAATGCAACTGGCATGCTTGAAATCGAAACGCTCGATTCGGCGACACCAGGCACAGGGTTCCGTGCCCGTTTGGCCAGGCAACGCAGCGAGTTGATTGAACATATCGAGTCGTCCTTTCCTGAATCGTTGACAGCGGAAGCCCAGGCGCTGTTGCTCGGGGATCGCAGCGGCATGGATTCAGAGCAAGCCAGGATCCAGCGGAAGCTTGGCATCACGCATCTTTTTGCAATCTCTGGTTTGCATGTGGGGATCGTCAGCGGCATGATTTATTTTGTATTGCTGCGCTTACGGATCAGGAAAGAAAGCGCAACGGTGTTATTGCTGATTGTGCTGCCTTTGTATGCCGTGATGGCGGGGGCTGCCCCATCGGTCCTAAGAGCTTGCGCCATGGTCGTTTTCGTGTTGGCCGCTCGGCTTTTTGGGCTGCATGTGTCGGCCATTCAAGCCTTATCGGCGAGCTTTATCTTATTTTTATGGATCGACCCCGGCCTGCTGCAGGATATCGGCTTTCAATTGTCTTACGGGGCAAGTTTCGGGATCATCGCCTCGCTGAAACTGATGGAAGGGGCTTCTTTTATCAAAAGCGGCTTGATTGTCACGGCCGTTTCCCAGCTATGTTTGTATCCTCTTTTGCTATTCCACTTTTTTGAAATCTCCCTATCCTCCTTTTTAGTAAATGCCATCTATGTCCCGTTGTTCACGCTGCTGGTTTTACCGGCAAATTTCATTTTATTGGCTGCGAGCTTTTTGCCGCTGGGCGTCGATGCCGTCCTTTTTGCGGCCTATGAGCCGTTACGCAGCTGGATTGAAAAGCTGACTGCGTCTTTAGCGGGGTTGCCCCGTCAAGTATGGACGCCGGGCAGGCCGTCTACTGGCTGGTTGTTGTTCATGGGTGCCAGCGTGCTGCTGTTTTTTGTCCAGGCGGAAAAACGCTTCCGCCCACGTTTATTGCTCATCCTGCTCGTTCCAGCATTACTTCTGACAATGAAGCCTTATCTCGATCCGAGGCTCCACGTCAGTTTTATCGATGTTGGGCAAGGCGACAGCGCATTGATTGAGCTGCCTTATCGCAAAGCGCTGTATTTAGTCGATGCCGGGGGCGTCTTGCGATTTGATGGTGAGCCGTTCCGGGAAAAGAGCCGCCCGTTTGAAGTGGGGCGGCAAACAGTGGTGCCGTATTTGAAAGCGCGGGGCATATCGAGTATCGATCTTTTTATCTTGAGCCATCCGGATGCAGATCATGCTGAAGGGGCGGATGAAGTCTTTGAAGAACTGGCTGTGGAGCGTCTGCATATTACTCCCGGATCAGAGGCAAATGCTTTGATGACAGCGCTCGCGCCGTCAGCTCGTGAAGCGCGTGTGGAATTGCCTAAGAACGGTGCAGGCTGGCAAGTGGGCGAAACGCAATTTTCGTATTTATCGCCGGTAGATGAATTATATGAAGGCAATGACGATTCACTCGTATTGCTGATGGAGCACGAGGGGCAGCGATTTCTCTTTACGGGAGATCTGGAAAGTGAAGGTGAAACGGGGGTGGTCGAGCGCTACGGTGAACAACTTGCGGACATGACGGTATTGAAAGTCGGGCATCATGGAAGCAAGACTTCGAGCTCACAAGCTTTCCTGGAAGCCTTGCGTCCGCAAGTTTCGGTCGTTTCAGCAGGGATCGACAATCGTTACGGGCATCCAAGCCCAGAAGTAACGGAGCGGTTTGGCGAATTGGGTTTGCGGCTTCTGTCGACAGCTGAAAACGGGACCATTCGCATGACGATTGAAGATGGGCGTATGACAGTTGACACCAGCCGAAAATAAAAAAAGCCCCGGCCTATGCCGGAGCTTTTTTTGTAATCAGCGGGCTACGAATTGTACGACGCCAGCGATGATGAAAATAAGTGCGAAGAAACCAAAGGAAACGACGAAGCCCATCCCTGCATCGATGGCATCGTTGCGTTTGGACTGAACGTTCTGTTCAAATTCATTCATTGAAAATCCCTCCTAGTTGATTTTATTATAAGGGAACGATAACGAAAAATCCATATCGAACTAAACAATGTCCGCCGATTTTGGCCGACGTCACACAACTGTCAAAAGCGGACTTGTCCTGTGAGGCAGACCGATAGGGAGAAATCCGGTATAGTTAAGTGCAGAGGGAGTGAAACGTATGATTACATCAATTTGGAAGTCGATACGCGCGGATAAAATCGATCCGGTTTACCTGATCGTCGGGACGGAGAGCTATTTCATCACCAAGACGATCGAATTGCTGAAAGCGCAAATGGCGGAAGCAGGGGAAACGGATGTCTCCAATTTTGACTTGGATGAAGTACCGGTCGGCCATGTGTTGGAAGAAGCGGACACGATCCCGTTTTTTAGCGACCGCAAGCTGATCATCGCGCGCAATGCTTCGTTCCTTAAAGCGGCGGAACGGGGGAAAGAAAAGATCAACCATGACCTCAAATCTTTGGAAGCATGGCTCGAAAATCCCCCAGCGACAAGCGTGACGGTTTTTGTGGCACCGTATGAAAAATTGGACGAACGCAAAAAAATCGTCAAGCTGATGAAAAAGAATGTCGTGCTTATCGAAGCGAAGTCGTTGCAGCCGCATGAACTGGAAAGCTGGATTGCGCACAAGGCAAAATCCCATGGTAAAATATTGGAGCGGCAAAGTGCGCAAAAGCTCATTGAAATGGCGGGGACCAATTTAACTTTGCTCGCTTCAGAAATCGAGAAGATGTCCTTATACCTCGGCTCGGAGCAAGAAGAAATCTCCCAGGAGCTCATCGAAGACATGACTGCTCGGACACTGGAACAGGATGCGTTCAAGATGCTGCAGGCTTATCTCGACGGGGACATTCAGACGGCGCTCAGCGTCTATTATGACTTGTTGCGTCAAAAGGAAGAGCCTGTCGCACTTGCTGCATTGCTGGCGTCGCAGATCCGCTTCATGGTGCATGTCTATTATCTGCAGAAAAAAGGCTATCATGCGCAGCAAATTTCCAAACAGCTCAAGGCGCATCCTTATCGTGTCAAGCTACTAGTGGAAAAGCGTCGTCAGATTTCAGAAGCCCGTTTGCTGCAAGTGCTCGGCGATTTGGCGGACATCGACTTGCAATTGAAAACCGTTTCAGGGAACCGGGAGCGGGTGCTGGAATTCTTCCTCATGAAACGCGCGGGGCATGCAAAAAAATCCTCTTGAATATGAATCACCTAGTGAACAAAAGCGTTGCCTGCTCTAGCTGGCGACGCTTTTGTTGTTTTTCGCACAGAAAAAAGCCGACCCAATATAGGGCCGGCTTTTTGATGCGTTTTACGCTTTTTTCATGAGGCTTGATTTTCTACGGGCAGCAGTGTTTTTGTGGATCAAACCTTTAGAAGCTGCTTTCTCAACTTGTTTGATTGCTGCTTTAAGGGAATCCCCTTTGTTTTCTTCATTATTGGCTACAGCTTTCTCAGCCTTTTTCATAGAAGAACGCATTGCAGTTTTAACAGATGAGTTCTGAGCATTTTTCGTATCGTTCGTGCGAACACGTTTGATTGCAGATTTAATGTTTGGCATATCTTTCACCTCCTAGACAATTTGAGCGTCAGGCACAAGCCCTTGCTCTTCAGTGTCTCTATACAACAAAAGTAATTTTATCAAATCGGCTGGCCGAATGCAATAGTTACGTGGAAAGAAGTTTCCCTTGACACTGAAAGCTTTATGCGGTGATTCATTGCCCATTACCCGCTTGACTGCTATAATTCAAAGTAGTTTATATGGGAGTGAAGAAAATGGACCAAGAACAGAGATTAGCGAGACAACAGAAGATCCGCAACTTTTCCATCATCGCACACATCGATCATGGAAAATCGACGCTGGCCGACCGCATTTTGGAAAGAACCAATGCACTGACAGCACGCGAAATGAAATCCCAATTGCTCGATTCCATGGATTTGGAGCGTGAGCGGGGAATCACCATCAAATTGAATGCCGTCCAGCTCAATTATACAGCAAAAGACGGAGAAACATACATTATGCACTTGATCGACACGCCGGGCCATGTCGATTTCACGTACGAAGTATCAAGAAGCCTCGCAGCATGTGAAGGCGCTGTTTTGGTCGTCGATGCGGCACAAGGCATTGAAGCGCAGACGCTTGCCAATGTCTATTTGGCGCTCGACAATGATCTCGAGATTCTTCCGGTCATCAACAAAATCGATTTGCCTGCAGCCGACCCGGAGCGCGTGCGCCAGGAAGTTGAGGATGTCATCGGCCTCGATGCGTCTGAAGCAGTATTGGCTTCCGCCAAAGCCGGAATCGGCATCGAGGAAATCCTTGAACAGATCGTCGAAAAAGTTCCGCCGCCACAAGGCGACCCGTCAGCACCGCTTAAAGCGATGATTTTCGATTCCTTATACGATCCGTACCGCGGCGTTGTCGCTTATATCCGGATCATGGAAGGCACAGTCAAGCCAGGCGACAAGATCAAGATGATGGCGAGCGGCAAAGAGTTCGATGTCGTTGAAGCTGGCGTCTTCACGCCGAAAGTGACATTGCGCGACGAATTGACCGTCGGCGATGTTGGCTTCCTGACCGCTTCCATTAAAAATGTCGCGGATTCTCGCGTCGGGGATACGATCACGCTTGCGGAAAACCCGGCACAAGAAGCACTGCCAGGTTACCGACGTTTGAACCCGATGGTTTATTGCGGAATGTACCCAATCGATACATCGAAATACAATGATTTGCGCGATGCACTGGAAAAATTAGAGCTGAACGATGCCGCATTGCAATTCGAGCCTGAATCCTCACAAGCGCTTGGTTTCGGCTATCGCTGCGGATTCCTTGGCCTCTTGCATATGGAGATCATCCAGGAACGCATCGAACGTGAATTCAATATCGACTTGATCACGACAGCGCCAAGTGTTATCTACCACGTCCACATGACAGACGGGGAAGTGCTTAACATCGATAACCCGGCGATGATGCCGGACCCGCAAAAGATTGAATATGTCGAAGAGCCATATGTCAAAGCGACAGTCATGGTCCCGAACGATTTCGTCGGCGCCGTCATGGAAATCTGCCAGCAAAAGCGTGGTAATTTCATGACCATGGATTACCTCGACAACTCACGCGTCAGCATCATTTACGAATTGCCGCTTGCGGAAATCGTCTATGATTTCTTCGACCAATTGAAATCGGGCACGAAAGGCTATGCCTCGTTCGATTATGAATTGATCGGCTACAAAGATTCTAAATTGGTGAAAATGGACATTCTCCTGAACGCTGAGAAAGTCGATGCGTTGAGCTTTATCGTCCATAGGGATTTTGCTTACGAGCGCGGGAAAATCATTGTCGATAAATTGAAGACATTGATTCCCCGTCAGCAGTTTGAAGTTCCGATCCAAGCCGCAATCGGCCAGAAGATCGTAGCCCGCCAAACCATCAGCGCCATCCGGAAAAACGTCCTCGCGAAATGCTACGGCGGCGATATTTCCCGGAAGCGCAAATTGTTGGACAAGCAGAAAGAAGGGAAAAAGCGGATGAAGCAAGTTGGCTCCGTGGAAGTCCCGCAAGAAGCATTTATGGCTGTTCTCAAAATGGATGACCAATCCAAATAAACGAAAAAAAGGAGGCGGTTTTTCTGCCTCCTTTTCCTATTAGAAAGAAGGATTTTTTTATGGTAAAAGGCATGTATATCCATATCCCATTCTGCCACCAGATTTGTTTTTACTGTGATTTCAATAAAGTGTTCTTCAAAGACCAGCCGGTGGACGCCTATATCGAATCGATCGGCAAGGAATTGGCGCTGTGGAAGCAAGAAGGCGCATTGGACCATCCGCTTGAGACGGTTTTTCTCGGCGGCGGGACACCAACGGCCTTGACGCCTGAGCAGCTGGAGCGCTTGCTTGAGTTGATCCACCAGTATGTTCCGATGGCTGAAGGCGTCGAATGGAGCTCAGAGGCGAACCCGGATGAATTAACGCGCGAAAAGATGGAAGTGCTCTATAAAGGCGGCGTCAACCGGCTGAGCATGGGCGTCCAGACCTTCGACCAGGATTTATTGAAGCGGCTCGGTCGCACGCATGCCAATGACGATGTGCTGCGTGCCGTTGAAACTGCACGCGAAGTCGGTTTTGCGAATATCAGCTTTGACTTGATGTATGGGCTGCCCGGACAGACGATGGCGCAATGGGACGAAACGCTTGAGCGCGCATTCGCATTCGGCATGCCGCATTTCTCGGCATATTCATTGATCATCGAACCGAAAACGGTGTTCTATAATTTGATGGTGAAAGGCAAGCTCAACACGGTGACCGAAGACTTGGAAGGCGATATGTACGAGCGCCTCATGGATGAAATGGAAAAGCATGGATTGCATCAATATGAAATTTCCAATTTCGCAAAGCCTGGCCATGAATCCCGCCACAATCTCCTGTACTGGGATAATGAAGAATACATCGGTGTCGGCGCGGGTGCCCACGGTTATGTGAAAGGCATCCGCTATTCCAATCACGGGCCTTTGAAAAAATACATGGAACCGCTGGAGTCGGGTAAGCGGCCGGTGCTTGACGCGACGCAAGTGAGCGTCAAGGCGCAGATGGAAGAAGAGATGTTCCTCGGCCTGCGCAAGACGGCAGGTGTCGACATCGCTCATTTTGAAGAAAAGTTCGGCGCCCCGCTGGAAAAAGTGTACGGCGAGATTCTCCGCAGCGAAACGGCAAAAGGCAATCTGGCAATCGAACAGGGCCGTGTTAAATTGACGCATAAAGGCCGATTCGTCGGCAATGAAGTTTTCGAGCAATTTTTGCTTTCCTAGAAGCGCATCCGTTGACAAGCAAAAAAAGATTTGGTAATTTTAGTGTAGTCTTAGCACTCGAACTCATAGAGTGCTAACAGAGGTGATGATCATGTTAACAGAACGGCAGCTGCTCATTTTGAAAGTGACAGTCGATGATTATATCCAATCAGCGCAGCCGGTAGGATCGAACCAACTAGCTAAAAAGCCGGGCATCACTTCCAGTTCGGCAACCATTCGCAATGAATTGGCTGAGCTCGAAGGCCAGGGTTACCTCGAAAAGACTCACACATCCTCGGGCCGGATTCCGTCTCAAAAAGGCTACCGCTATTATGTGGACCATTTGCTGACGCCGAATCCTGTGCCGCAACAGGACATTGTCCAGCTTCGTTCGGTTTTTGAGGAAAAAGTGACCGAAACCGAGGAAATCATCAAACGTTCGGCTGGCATCCTGTCCGAATTGACGAATTATACGTCAATTCTGCTGGGACCGGATATTCGCAAACATGTCGTCAAAAAATTGTCGATCGTGCCCTTGTCCCCGGGAATGGCGGTGGCGATCATCGTTACCGACTCGGGCCATGTGGAAAATCGGGTATTCTCCATCCCACCGGATCTGGATCCATCCGACATCGAAAAGATGGTCAATATCTTGAACGAGCGGCTCATCGGCGTCTCGCTGCACGACCTGCACATACGCCTCGAGCAGGAAACGCTCGCTCTCTTGCGCCAACATATCGAGCGCTACGGTGAATTGTTCCGAACGTTCAAGCAGGCATTGCTGCTTCCTCGCTCGGATAATGTGTATTATGGCGGCAAGCTGAATATTTTGAAGCAGCCGGATTTCCATGATATTCAGAAAATCCGTGAGTTGATGGATGTGATGGAAGAAGGGAAGCACATTCCTGAAATCTTGCCGATCGGCGCTCAAGGGCTTCAAATCCGCATCGGTTCGGAAAACGCGCTGGCGGCCATGGAAGATTGCTCGGTCATTACGGTATCTTATGATATCGGGGATGAGCAAATGGGCTCCATCGCGATTGTCGGGCCGAAAAGAATGGATTACCGCCGGATCGTCTCGCTATTGGATTACGTAAGCGGCGATCTATCGAAAGAGCTGACACGGCTGTTTCAAGGAAAGTGAACCAAAGGAGGCACATATTTTGTCGAATGAAAAAGAAACACTCAAACAACAAGACCTAGAACAGGAAGCTGCACAACAAGAGTCGGCGGAAACTGTGGACGAAACAGCAGAAACCGCTGAAGGAACAGAGCCTAGAACTGTCGAATCATCCGATCAGCCACAAGCAGAAGAGCCAGTAGATGAGAAGGCTGAACTTCAAGCACAGCTTGAAGAAGAGCAGAACAAATACTTGCGCCTTTTGGCAGATTATGACAATTTCAAGCGCCGCACCAAAAAAGACCAGGAATTGGCAAAGCAATTCCGTTCCCAATCATTGTTGACGGATCTTTTGCCGGTCATGGATAATTTTGACCGCGCGCTTGCTGTTGAAGCGAAAAGCGAAGAATCCGCCTCTCTTTTGAAGGGCCTTGAAATGGTCAAGAAATCCTTGGCTGATGCTGTAGCGGCGGAAGGCTTGGAAGAGATCAAAGCGGTCGGCGAACCGTTCGACCCTCATTTCCATCAGGCAGTCATGCAGGAAAGCGATGCAGACAGCGAACCCGGAACGGTGTTACAGGAGCTTCAAAAGGGGTATACCCTGAATGGCAGAGTGCTCCGCCCGGCAATGGTAAAAGTGAACGAATAAGTGAAATTCAAGAATCTAATGTTAATGGAGGAATTTTAAATGAGCAAAATTATCGGAATTGACTTAGGTACAACAAACTCAGCAGTCGCAGTACTAGAAGGCGGCGAACCAAAAATCATCCCAAACCCGGAAGGCAACCGCACAACACCATCGGTCGTATCGTTCAAAAACGGCGAACGCCAAGTCGGTGAAGTAGCAAAACGCCAATCCATCACGAACCCGAACACGATTCAATCCGTCAAACGTTTGATGGGTACAGAGGAAAAAGTGACAGCTGAAGGCAAAGAATACACAGCGCAGGAAGTTTCTGCGATGATCCTTCAATACATCAAAGGCTATGCTGAAGACTATCTCGGAGAAAAAGTCACGAAAGCCGTCATCACGGTACCGGCATACTTCAACGATGCAGAACGCCAAGCGACAAAAGACGCTGGCCGCATCGCAGGCCTTGAAGTGGAACGCATCATCAACGAGCCGACAGCAGCAGCGCTTGCTTATGGCCTCGATAAAATGGAAAAAGACGAAACAGTCTTGGTCTATGACCTTGGCGGCGGTACATTCGACGTATCGATTCTTGAACTTGGCGATGGCGTTTTCGAAGTAAAATCGACTGCCGGCGACAATCGTTTGGGCGGCGATGATTTCGATAAACTGATCATCGATTACCTAGTGCAGGAATTCAAAAAAGAAAACGGCATTGACTTGTCGAAAGACAAAATGGCGACACAACGCCTAAAAGATGCTGCTGAAAAAGCGAAAAAAGATTTGTCAGGCGTAACAACAACTCAAATCTCCTTGCCATTCATCACAGCTGGCGAAGCAGGGCCGCTTCATATGGAAATGAGCCTTTCCCGCGCGAAATTCGACGAGTTGACTTCTTCTCTAGTCGAACGCACAATGGGGCCGACTCGCCAAGCATTGAAAGACGCAGGCGTTTCCGCTTCAGAACTTGATCGCGTGATTCTAGTTGGTGGATCTACTCGTATCCCAGCTGTCCAAGAAGCTGTTAAGAAAGAAACAGGAAAAGACCCTCATAAAGGCGTTAACCCGGATGAAGTTGTTGCAATGGGCGCAGCTGTACAAGGCGGCGTACTGACTGGAGACGTTCAAGACGTTGTATTGCTTGACGTAACTCCATTGTCCCTTGGTATCGAAACAATGGGCGGCGTGTTCACGAAATTGATCGAGCGCAACACGACGATCCCGACATCTAAATCGCAGACGTTCTCTACTGCAGCTGACAACCAGCCGGCAGTTGACATCCATGTCATGCAAGGTGAACGCCCAATGGCAGCGGACAACAAAACACTCGGCCGCTTCCAATTGGCTGATATCCCGCCTGCACCACGCGGCGTGCCACAAATCGAAGTCAGCTTCGATATCGACAAAAACGGCATCGTCAGCGTAAAAGCGAAAGACCTCGGCACGCAAAAAGAACAGACGATCACGATCCAATCAAGCACAACGCTTACGGACGATGAGATCGACCGCATGGTAAAAGAAGCGGAAGAAAATGCAGAAGCAGATGCGAAGCGCAAAGAAGAAGTAGAACTTCGCAACGAAGCGGACCAAGCAGTCTTCACAACAGATAAAACGATCGAAGACCTTGGCGAAGCAGTTTCTGAAGACGAAAAGAAACAAGCTGAAGAAGCGCGCGATGAATTGAAAACAGCGCTAGAAGGCACGGACATCGAAGATATCCGCACGAAGAAAGACAAACTGCAGGAGCTTCTTCAAGGCTTTGCCATGAAAGCTTACGAGCAGGCAGCCCAGAACCAGCAAGGGGCTGAAGGCGAAGCTCAGCAAGGAAATGACGACGGCGTTGTCGATGCTGACTTTGAAGAAGTAAACGACGATAAAGACAAGTAAGATATGCAAGGCCGAAAAAGTCAAAGCAAAGCAACTGCTTTGGCTTTTTCAATGTCTTTGCAAGCGCAATTTAAACCGTGTACAATTACAGTTGACTGCAAGAGGGAGAGTGACCTATGAATAAGCGAGACTATTATGAAGTCCTTGGCGTTTCTAAGGATGCTTCAAAAGAGGAAATTAAGAAAGCGTACCGGAAGCTTTCCAAACAATATCACCCGGACATCAATAAGGAAGCGGATGCTTCCGAGAAGTTCCAGGAAGTCAAAGAAGCCTATGAAGTGTTGAGCGATGAGCAAAAACGCGCCCAATACGACCAGTTCGGCCATCAGGATCCAAACCAAGGCTTCGGCGGCGGCGGATTCGGCGGTGCGGAAGGATTCGGCTTTGATGACATTTTCAGCACCTTCTTCGGCGGCGGCACGCGCCGGCGCGACCCAAATGCACCTAGAAAAGGCGATGATCTTCAATATTCCATGACCATCGATTTTCTGGATGCGGTATTCGGCGAGGAGACGGAAATTGAAATCCCGAAAGATGAAACATGCGAAACTTGCGACGGATCAGGAGCGAAGCCCGGAACGAGCAAGAAAACTTGCCCGTATTGCGAAGGAACGGGCCAGTTGAATGTCGCGCAAGATACGCCGTTCGGCCGTATGGTCAACCGCCGTGCGTGCCACCACTGTGAAGGCACCGGCCAGATCATCGAAGAAAAATGCACAACTTGCCGCGGTGCAGGTAAAGTGAGAAAAATGAAGAAAATCAAAGTGACAGTTCCAGCCGGCGTTGATGACGGGCAGCAATTGCGCGTATCAGGACAAGGCGGCCCAGGCTTCAATGGCGGGCCAGCCGGAGATCTTTATGTGCTGTTCCGTGTCAAACCCCATGCGCAATTTGAACGCGACGGGGATGATATCCACCTGGAATTGCCAATTACTTATCCGCAAGCCGCACTCGGTGACGAGATCGAAGTCCCGACTGTTTCCGGAAAAGTGAAACTGAAGATTCCAGCCGGAACGCAAAACGGCGCCCGTTTCCGCCTGCGCGGGAAAGGCGTACAAAACGTTCACGGCTACGGTGTCGGCGATCAGCACATCACCATCAAAGTGAAAGTGCCGACCAAGTTGAGCGAAAAACAAAAGCAATTGCTGCGTGAGTTTGCCGAAATTTCTGGGGATATCCCGGAAGAGCAAAGCAGTTCATTGTTCGACAAGATTAAAAGAACCATTAAAGGTGATTCATAATAGGCATTCATAGCCTTGGACAAATGGAAAACTCCCGTGCAATAGGGAGTTTTCTGTCTGTTACATAATTGTTCAATAAAGGAGCTGGTCGTAAGTGAAATGGTCTGAGCTGTCGATTCATACGACGAACGAAGCAATTGAATCAATTTCCAACATTCTGCATGAAGCGGGGGCAAGCGGCGTCGTCATCGAGGATTCCGAAGATCTGACGAAAGATCGTGAAGATGTATTCGGTGAAATCTATTCACTCGATCCAGAAGATTTCCCAACAGAAGGCGTCATTTTAAAAGCGTATCTGCCGGTCAATAGCTTTCTCGGCGAAGCCGTCGAAGGCATTAAGCTGGCCATCAACAATCTTGCAGAATTCAATATCAATGTCGGGCGCAATGTCGTCACGATCAGTGAAGTAAATGAAGAAGACTGGGCGACGTCCTGGAAGAAGTATTACCATCCGGTGAAAATTTCCAAAAGATTCACCATCGTGCCGACATGGGAAACTTATCATCCGGTTTCAAGTGATGAACTGATCATTGAACTCGACCCGGGCATGGCATTCGGAACCGGTACGCATCCAACAACTGTCATGAGCTTGCAAGCACTTGAAAAACATGTTGGTAAAGGCAATACGGTTATCGATGTGGGAACCGGATCGGGCGTACTCGCAATTGGTGCGGCCTTGCTTGAAGCAGCTTCAGTCAGAGCGCTGGACCTCGATGAAATTGCGGTCAAAGCGGCAGGGTTAAATGTTAAATTGAACAAAGTACAAAACCGCGTCAATGTATTCCATGGCAATTTGCTCGAAGCGATCGACGACCCAGCGGACGTAGTCGTGGCGAATATACTCGCCGAAATCATCATGTCGTTTACGGACGATGCTTACCAGGCCGTCAAGCCGGGCGGCATCTACATCACGTCCGGAATCATCGCCCAAAAGAAAAATGACGTGAAACAGGCGCTTGAAGCTTCAGGCTTTGTCATCGAAGATATCATGATGATGGAAGACTGGGTAACGATCATTTCGAAAAAACCGCTATGATGGGGTGCGACCATGCAACGATATTTTATAGAAGATAAAAAGTCCGCAGATGGTTATTTGACGATTACAGGAGACGACGCCAAGCACATCGCTAAAGTGATGCGTCAATCAGTTGGCGAAGAATTGATCGCTGTTGTTGCCGGTAAAGTTTACTTGGCGAAAATCACCGATATTGACTTAGATGTTCAAGTCAAGCTCATCCGTGAGCTCGAGGACCGAAGCGAATTGCCGAAAAAAGTAACGATCGCCTGTGGCCTCCCGAAAGGTGATAAGCTCGAACTGATCACCCAAAAAGCGACAGAGCTCGGCATGAATGCTTTATTGCCCTACTCGGCTGAGCGCTCGATCGTCAAATGGGACGGCGCAAAAAGCATAAAGAAAATCGAACGGTTAAAGAAAATCGCCAAGGAAGCGGCTGAGCAGTCGCATCGCAGCCACATTCCTGACATCCAGGCGGTACACAGCTTTAAAGAGTTGGCAAATGTCGTGAAAAATTACGATGTGGCCATTGTCGCTTATGAAGAAGAGGCGAAAAAGAGTGGCGGAAGGCGGTTTGCCGAAATTCTGGAATCATTGTATGATAAAGACTCAATCTTGCTTGTTTTCGGGCCAGAAGGCGGCATTTCGGAAACAGAAGCGGCCGCACTCAAGGAAGCTGGCGCATTGTTCACCGCGCTTGGCCCGCGTATTTTGCGCACGGAGACGGCTCCGCTTTATGCATTGTCTGCAATATCCTATGAATTTGAATGAAAGAGGTGGCCACCGATGTCAACTGTCGCATTTCATACTCTTGGTTGCAAAGTGAACCATTATGAAACGGAAGCGATTTGGCAGTTATTCAAAGAACAGGGCTATGAGCGTACTGAGTTTGAACGTCTTTCCGATGTTTACGTCATCAATACCTGCACCGTCACCAATACAGGCGATAAAAAGAGCCGGCAAGTGATACGCCGTGCCGTCCGCTCCAATCCCGATGCGGTCATTTGCGTCACAGGCTGTTATGCACAGACTTCGCCTGCTGAAATCATGGCAATTCCCGGCGTCGATATCGTTGTCGGCACGCAAGACCGGACAAAGCTCCTGGAATACATTGAACAATACCGCGCAGAGCGCAAACCGATCAATGCCGTGGGCAATATCATGAAGAACCGCATCTATGAAGAATTGGATGTCCCTGCCTTCACGGACCGTACACGCGCGTCGTTGAAAATCCAGGAAGGCTGCAATAATTTCTGCACGTTTTGCATCATTCCGTGGGCGCGTGGATTGATGCGCTCGCGAGATCCGCAGGAAGTCATCCGCCAAGCACAGCAATTGGTTGATGCCGGTTATCAGGAAATCGTTTTGACCGGTATCCATACCGGGGGCTATGGGGAAGATTTGAAAGATTATAATTTGGCGCAGCTATTGCGCGATTTGGAACAACAAGTAAAAGGCCTGAAACGCCTGCGCATCTCATCAATTGAGGCGAGTCAGCTGACAGATGAAGTGATTGCGGTCTTGAAACAATCCAATATCGTCGTGCGCCATCTCCATATCCCGATCCAATCCGGTTCCGATACGGTCCTGAAACGGATGCGCAGGAAGTATACGATGGCGTTCTTCGCAAATCGCCTGGAACGTTTGCGCGATGCCTTGCCGGATCTGGCGATTACTTCTGACGTCATCGTCGGGTTCCCGGGAGAAACGGAAGAAGAATTCATGGACACCTTCAATTTCATTCGCGACCACAGGTTCTCGGAGCTTCATGTATTCCCGTACTCGATGCGCACCGGCACGCCAGCCGCGCGTATGGATGGCCAGATCGATGAAGCGGTCAAAAATGAACGCGTCCACCGCCTGATTGAATTGAACGATCAGCTGGCAAAGGAGTACGCCAGCCGTTATGAAGGCGAGCTCCTGGAGATTATCCCGGAAGAAGAGTCGACAGACCATCCGTCAGGCGGCATGCTTGTCGGTTACACGGATAATTACTTAAAAGTCGCCATTTCTGGCGATGAATCGCTGATCGGAAAAATCGTCAAGGTGAAAATCACCAAGGCGGGATATCCGATGAACGAAGGGCAATTTGTCCGCGTGATGGACAATTTGACTGTCTGAAAGAAAACCTACTAGTAGAATGGAGAACTGAATCATGACGAATATTGCATCTTTAATCGACCATACATTATTGAAAGCGGAAGCTACAGCCCCGCAAATCGAACAGCTTTGCAAAGAAGCGGCAGAATACAAATTCGCTTCTGTTTGCGTCAACCCGGCATGGGTCGCGCTTGCTGCAAAACAACTCGACCAGAGCGAAGTGAAAGTTTGCACAGTCATCGGCTTCCCGCTCGGCGCCTCGACTTCTGAAACGAAAGCGTTCGAAACAACAGATGCCATCGAAAAAGGCGCAGGCGAAATCGATATGGTCTTGAACATCGGCGCATTGAAGAGCGGCCAGGAAGATGTCGTGAAAGCGGATGTCGAAGCAGTCGTGAATGCAGCAAAAGGAAAAGCAATCGTAAAAGTCATCCTTGAAATCTGCTTGTTGACGGATGAAGAAATCAAATTGGCTAGCCGCTTGTCGAAAGAAGCGGGAGCCGATTTCGTCAAAACATCGACTGGTTTCTCTACCGGCGGTGCAACTGTCGAAGCGGTGCGTCTAATGCGCGAAACAGTCGGCCCGGATCTTGGCGTCAAAGCTTCTGGCGGCGTCCGCAGCCTTGAAGATGTGGAGAAAATGGTCGAAGCCGGAGCGACTCGCATCGGCGCAAGTTCAGGAGTCCAGATCATGCAAGGCCTCACTTCAGACAACGATTATTAAGTATTGACGAAGGCTAATTCATGCGTTATAATTTTCTAGTATATAACACTTGTTGTTATTTGCTTCAACGTGTGTTCGGAGGGAGGGAAAAAGAGATGTCAAAAACTACAGTTCGTAAAAACGAATCAATTGAAGATGCTCTTCGCCGCTTCAAACGCACTGTTTCGAAGTCCGGAACAATGCAAGAGGTAAGAAAGCGCGAGTATTATGATAAGCCGAGCGTGAAACGTAAATTGAAATCAGAAGCTGCGCGTAAACGTAAATTTTAATTGACTTTGATCTTAAATGACTTTTAAAAATAGCAACGAACAGCTAAGACCGGAAGCACAAATGTGCTTCCGGTTTTTTTATGCCTTAAAACGGTCACTTAATGATGAAGATGTAAGCGCATTCCATCGTAACTTGGAGAAAATTGCTTTATAATGAAAAAAGAAGCCGGCTTTTGAAACCGCAGCTCGACTCATCCGTATACATAATTATCCTAAAGTTTTCATGAAGGAGAGGGGGAACTTGCCGTGCGGAGAAAACAAGCTTGGATCGGCTTTTTGTTCCTGGTGATGGCATTTGCTTTAGCGATTCCGGCCATTTCTGCGGATAACGGAAAAGTTTATGTCATTCCGATTGAAGCGGAAGTGGAGCGGGGATTGCAGTCGTTTCTGGAGCGTGGCATTGATGAAGCCGAAGAAGCCGGTGCGGAAGCTATTGTCTTTGAAATCGATACACCGGGCGGTTTTGTCAATGCAGCAGATGGCATTGCCCGCCTGTTGGATGAAGCCGAGCCTGAAACACTCGCTTTCATCAACCAGGATGCCCTCTCGGCTGGTGCTTTTCTGGCCTTGCATAATGATGAAATCTATATGCATCCGAATGGGCGGATGGGTGCGGCGCAAGTCATCGACCAGTCGGGCAACGCGGCTGCCGATAAGGCGAACTCAGCTTGGCTTGCTTCAATGAGAAGCGCTGCGGAATCATCAGACCGCAATCCACAATTTGCCTTGGCGATGGCGGATGCCAGTATCGACCTTCCGGAATACCGGGCTGCTGAAGGTGATTTATTGACACTCGGCGCCCAGGAAGCGCTCGACGTCGGTTATTCAGAAGGGACTGTTTCATCCCTTGATGAACTGCTAGAAATGAAAGGCCTCTCAGGCGCTGAGGTCATCCAAGTAGAAGAAAACTGGTCAGAGACGCTCGCACGTTTTTTGACGAGCCCGATTGTGGTACCGATTTTACTGTCGGTGGCAGGCCTCGGATTACTGCTTGAGCTGTTCACGCCTGGAGTCGGGATCCCTGGATTCTTCGGCTTGTTTTCGCTAATGCTGTTCTTCTATGGCCATTTAGTGGCGGGGCTTGCCGGGTATGAATCGATTTTACTGTTGATCTTCGGTCTCGGTTTGATCCTGCTGGAATTTTTCGTTCCGGGCGGTATACTGGGGATTCTCGGGATACTGGCGGTCATTGGAAGTGTTCTATTAGCGGGTGAAGACGTCCAGTCAACAGCGGTCGCAATTTTGATTGCATTACTTGTAGCTTCAGCAGGGATGGTGATTTTAGTGAAATTTTTCGGGAAAAAGTTGAACATGTTCAAACGCATTATCTTGACCGATGCCACCGATACGGAACATGGCTATGTCTCAGCCGTCAACCGGCCGGAACTGATCGGCCAGATCGCTCGAACGACCAATGCCCTGAGGCCTTCTGGCACTATCCGGCTTGGTGACGAATACATCGATGCAGTATCCGAAGGCCGGTTTATCGACAGCAACAAAGATGTTAAAATTATCAAGGTAGAAGGGTCTCGCATCGTTGTGCGTGAACTCGAAAAACAAGAGGAGGAAGAATAAATGGGACTTGAAGCAATCGGCTTAGGCGCCGCGATAATTGGTATTATCGTTGTACTTGCCATCTTTTTCACATTCGTACCAGTCACATTATGGATCTCGGCTTTAGCTGCCGGCGTCCGCATCAGCATCTTCACATTGATCGGGATGAGATTGCGCCGGGTTATTCCATCGCGCATCGTCAACCCGCTGATCAAGGCTTCAAAAGCTGGTCTTTCCGTACAGATCAACCAATTGGAAAGCCATTACCTGGCTGGCGGTAACGTCGACCGTGTCGTTAACGCATTGATCGCAGCGCACCGTGCCAATATCGATTTGCCGTTCGAACGCGCAGCAGCAATCGATCTTGCCGGCCGTGACGTACTTGAAGCGGTTCAAATGTCGGTTAACCCGAAAGTTATTGAAACGCCATTCATTGCCGGTGTTGCAATGGACGGGATCGAAGTGAAAGCAAAAGCGCGGATTACCGTGCGCGCCAATATCGACCGCCTCGTCGGTGGTGCGGGTGAAGAAACAATCGTCGCCCGTGTTGGTGAAGGTATCGTTTCTACACTCGGTTCAAGCACGAACCATAAAAAAGTCCTGGAAAACCCGGACCTCATCTCCCAAACTGTACTAGGCAAAGGATTGGATTCCGGTACAGCTTTTGAAATCTTGTCCATTGATATCGCAGACGTGGATATCGGCAAAAACATCGGTGCCGAGCTTCAAACAGAGCAAGCAGATGCCGATAAGAAAATCGCACAGGCTAAAGCTGAAGAACGCCGTGCAATGGCTGTCGCTAGCGAGCAGGAAATGAAAGCGAAAGTCGTCCAGATGCGCGCGAAAGTTGTCGAAGCCGAAGCCGAAGTGCCGATGGCGATGTCAGAAGCCCTCCGTTCTGGAAACATTGGCGTGATGGATTATATCAATTACAAGAACGTCCAAGCTGATACAAGCATGCGTGAATCCATTTCGAAAAGCGGAACGGAAAAACAAGAGGACGAAAACTAAAAAATTCCGCCATAACTCAAGGGAGGTTTTGGAATGGAACCCCTCATCATGATGCTGATCATTGCGGCTGTCAGTGCATTGTTCAGTAAAAATAAAAAACCTGATGGCACAGAGCAGACCGCGCAGCAGCCGAAGCGTCAACAAGGGCCCGGCACACCTGCGCGGTCAGCGCAGCAGCGATCACAATCACCGCAACAACCGCAAAGAGGCGGACAGCGGAGCTTTAAGCGCATTGAAGATTACGCCAAGGAAATATACGGTGAATTTCAATCCCAGATGGAAAACGATCCAAAACGGGCAGAACAGGCGCGCCAAGTGAAGGAACAAGCGGAGCGAGCCAAGTCCCGGGCCATGGAAGAAGTGGAAAAACGGACTCCGGCCCAGGTAAAGCAAGCGGCTGAGCCGAAAAATCGCCCAGGAAGATTGAGCGCTCATCAAAAAGAGCCGTTGAAGCGGGCGATCACAAAAGAAAAAGAACGGGATCTATTGCCGTTGAATGAAGAAGATGTAAAAAAAGGCATCATCATGGCGGAGATTTTGCAGCCGCCCAAATCCAAGCGTCAAAAGCAAGGCCGGCATGTTTAATGCCGGTTTTTTTCTTTCTCTAAAATAATACATATTAATGTTATGTAAACTAAAAGTGCTTGAATTGATTTACATTTCCATATATAAAATGATAAAGTTGAAGAGAAGTAAAAACACGATCCAAGGAGCGTCTAAATGACAGAAAACAACCTACTCGAATTGCATGTGAAAGACCCGAACGAAGCAGTCCTGCTTCTCGGCACATCCGACAGCCATCTGTCGCTGATCGAAGAGAGTTTTGATATACACATCATCACCCGGGGCGAAGTGATCCGTCTCGAAGGGTCCGAAGAAGGCAGACAGACCGGAAAATTGTTGTTGGAGCAATTATTGAAAGTTATTCGCAAAAACATCAACATCGACCAGCGCGATATCGTGTCGGCTATCGAAATGGCGAAAAACGGGACGATTGAATATTTTGCCGAACTTTACGATGAAGAAGTGGCGCGCAGTGCGACTGGGCGCTCCATCCGGGCTAAGACAATCGGGCAGCGCCATTATATTCACGCCATCAAAAAAAGCGACATGGTATTTGG
This sequence comes from Planococcus citreus, assembly GCF_003664125.1. GTDB lineage: Bacteria > Bacillota > Bacilli > Bacillales_A > Planococcaceae > Planococcus > Planococcus citreus. The sequence continues at coordinate 239,636 of NZ_RCCP01000002.1, read as the reverse complement.
AATCGGCCCGGCCGGAACCGGGAAAACCTATCTCGCTGTAGTATTGGCGGTACAAGCTTTGAAAAATGGCCATGTCAAAAAGATTGTCCTAACCCGTCCAGCGGTTGAAGCAGGAGAGAGTCTCGGCTTTTTACCCGGCGATTTGAAGGAAAAAGTCGATCCGTACCTGCGGCCTTTATATGACGCTTTGCATGATGTGATGGGACAGGAACAGACCAACCGCTTGATTGAACGTGGCACGATCGAAGTGGCACCGCTGGCATACATGCGCGGGCGCACACTTGAAGAAGCATTCATCATTCTGGATGAAGCCCAGAATACGACGAAAGCCCAAATGAAAATGTTTTTGACGCGCCTCGGTTTCAACTCAAAAATGATCGTCACCGGCGACAAAACACAGATTGACTTGCCTCGCGGGGCGGAGTCCGGATTGATCGCTGCAGAAAAGAATTTGCACGGCGTCAAAGGCATCGAATTTCAGTACCTCGAAAAAGGCGATGTCGTCCGGCATCCACTCGTCTCAAGGATCATCGAAGCTTACGAGAACCAGCCTAGCTAAGGCTGGTTCTTTTTTTGCCAAAATAGTTTGGGAAATTCCCCTGTTTGTCTCTAGATTGAAGAAGCTCGTTAGCGCAGCAAGGTCCAAAGAATTGTTATTAATTTGTAAGGGGCGATGAAAAAAGCACGAGGTATTGGTATGATGAAAGAAGAATAGTGAGGTGGTCAAATGGCGGGATGGATCAGGCGCATTTATTTGCGGTTCGGGGCTCCTGTAGTCTTGATCGGCATCAGTTTCATGACAGCGCTGCTCATGTTTGGATTCTTATACGATACGATGTCAACCGATACATATGAAGTGGAATTATTCCAATTGTCCGAGGAAACGATACGGGCAGCAAAGACCGTCGAAGACCCGGTAAGGACTGAGCTTGAACGCGAGCGGGCCGCAGCAGAAGTGCAGCCGAGTTACCGGTATATCGAAGAAATCGCCGATAATCAAGCGGCGGTTGTCGATTCGCTGTTCGGCTATGTGCTTGAAGCAAAGCGCGCCACTGAAACAGATGGAGAGGATGAACCCGACCCTCTCAGTTCAGATGAAGCGTTAAGCAGCCTTCGCGAATCGATCCGCTTGCTTGAACAAAATGAAAACGGGCTTCGCTTGACGGATGACATGCTGTTATCACTGCTTGCTTTGGAAGAGGATGTGCTTATGCGCGTCGAACGTGAAGTGCGCAACCAAGTGTTGGCAGTTCTGCAGGATCCGCTCCGCGAAGCTGGGCTGACGCAAGCACGCAATTCGGCCGAACAGGAAATCCGCGGGGATGACCAGGTGCCTGCTTCTGCAATTCCGGCGGCAGCAGCCATTGCCAGAGCCAATATTGTCCCGAATGAACTTATCAATGAAGAATTGACGGAACAGCAGAAAGATCAAGCGCGGGCTAGCGTTGAACCGACACGCATCTTGCAGGGCCAAGTGCTCATCCAGGAAGGCCAATTGATTGATCGTGAAGTTTACCGGCAGCTTGAACTTGCGGGAATGACCGAGCAACAGTCGAATTATCGTCCAGCTCTTGCCTTGAGTCTGTTTGTACTGATTGCAGCCGGCTTGTTACTGCTGGTGTTGCAGAGTGCAAAAGTCGAAGGCGTTAAAAAAGCCATCCGGCTGACGATTGTTTTTGTCGTCTTCGCATTGTCTCTTGCTATTATGAAGCTGCTCGAGATCATCAGCGGCAATTTCGGGGTAGTCATTGACTTTATCTACCCGACAGCATTGGCTGGCATTTTGGTGCGTCTATTAATCGATGAACGCACAGCAGTCTATGTGACGATTTTGCTCAGCGCCAGTGCTGGAATGATGTTGCAAAGCGGCTATGCCGGCGTTTTTCAGATGGATTCTGCTTTGTATGTGTTGTTTGGCGGTTTGACGGGGATATACTTAATACGCAATGGGCATAGAAGCATTCGCATCCTGCCGATCAGCTTGGCAGTCGGCGGCGTCCATTTGCTGTATGTGGCATTTTACCTGCTCATGAACCAAAGCCAGTATACTGTGGAAGAAATTGCTTTTTACGTAGCAGCGGCGCTCGCAGCCGGTCTATTGTCAGGGACGCTTGCGACCGGTTTATTGCCGCTGTTTGAAGTGGCATTCGGCATTCTGTCAACGATGAAGCTGCTCGAGCTGTCGAACCCCAATCATCCGTTGCTCAAGAAGATTTTGACCGAGACGCCTGGCACTTACCATCATAGCGTCATGGTGGCAAATCTTTCGGATGCGGCGTGCGAGGCGATTGGGGCGAATGGCTTGCTTGCGCGAGTCGGCTGTTATTATCACGATATCGGCAAGACCATCAACCCTCAGTTTTTCATCGAAAATCAATCCCATGGCAACCCGCATGACCATCTTAGTCCGGAACAAAGCCGCGACATCATCCTTGCTCACGGAAAAGACGGGGCGGCAATTTTGCGCAAGCAGAAAATGCCGAAAGAATTGATCGATATCGCAGAGCAACATCATGGCACGACGTTATTGAAATTCTTCTATTATAAAGCAAAAGAGCAAAACGAAGAGCTTCCTGAGGAACAATACCGCTACACGGGGCCGAAACCGCAGAGCCGGGAAATTGCCATCATCATGGTCGCCGACAGCCTGGAAGCGGCGGTGCGGTCGATGCAATCACCGAGTACAGAAAAAATTCGCAAGATGGTTGATTCCATCACAGAAGATAAATTGAAAGATGGACAGTTTGACGAATGTGATATAACGTTAAAAGAACTGAAACGGGTCAAGAGCGTCATGTGCGAAACCTTGAACGGGATCTTCCATTCGAGGATCGCCTATCCCGATGATAAAAAATAATGTATTGGAGGAGGGAAAGCGATGCTGACGATCGATTTCATAGATGAAACGGAACAATTGGACGACAAGGCGCTGGCCTTTGTGAGCAAGGTATTGGAGCATGCGGCACAGCATGAGGAAACAGGAGAAGCGGAAGTATCGGTTACATTCACGGACGATGAATCGATCCGTGTGATCAACCGGGATTACCGGGAAAAAGACCAGGCGACGGATGTCATCTCCTTTTCGATGGAAGAGCAAGGAGAAGATGAAGTGGCCATTATTGGTGAAACCGGCCCGCGCTTGCTCGGAGATATCATCATTTCGGTAGAGCGCACAAAAGTCCAGGCAGAGGAATACGGGCATAGCTTCGAACGCGAACTCGGCTTTTTGGCAGTGCACGGATTTCTGCATCTGCTCGGCTACGACCATATGAATGAACAAGATGAAAAGAAAATGTTTGGCAGACAGGAAGAAATTTTATCTTCACTTGGCGTTACGCGTGATGCGCATGAAGCTGAGTAGGTTTCTCTCCTCATTCCGTTTTGCTGCGCAAGGGATTGGCACCTCCATAAAACGGGAACAGAATATGAAAGTGCATGCGCTCTCGGCAGTGATTGTCTTGATCGCCGCAATCTGGACTGGCCTCGACCGCACGGAGTGGATGCTGGTGATTGTATTGATCGGCGGCATGCTGGCGCTTGAACTGGTCAATTCCGCCTTGGAGCGGACCGTCGACCTTGTCACCGCAGAGCGGCATCCCTTGGCGAAGCAAGCGAAAGACATGGCGGCAGGAGCAGTTTTGGTATTTGCTGTGACAAGTGCTATAATCGGTTTGCTGATCTTTTTGCCTAAATGGTTTTAAACATCGTCCGGCAGCTTGATGCTGCTGTGATCATAGAAAAGTGAGTGATGAAAATGGACAAACAACAATTAATGGAGCAAGCAATCTCGGCGCGCGGCAATGCATACGTGCCGTATTCGAAATTCCCGGTAGGGGCAGCGCTATTATCTAAGGACGGTACAGTCTATACCGGATGCAATATCGAAAACGCCGGCTATTCCCTGACCAATTGCGCAGAACGCACCGCGGTATTCAAGGCGGTATCGGAAGGCGTCAAGCAGTTCGAGGCATTGGCAGTAGCTGCCGATACTAAGGGGCCGGTCGCGCCGTGCGGGGCATGCCGCCAAGTGCTGGTGGAATTTTGTGCGCCGGATATGCCGGTTTATTTAACGAATCTAGAAGGAGCGGTGTCTGAGACGACCATCGCAGAATTGCTTCCGGGCGCCTTCACAACGGGGGATTTAGACTATGCATCAAGGAAATAACGGATATAAATCAGGATTCATCTCCATCATCGGCCGCCCGAATGTCGGGAAATCGACGTTCTTGAACCGTGTGGTTGGGCAAAAAATCGCCATCATGAGCGATAAACCTCAGACGACGCGCAATAAAGTACAAGGCGTCGTAACGAACGAAAACAGCCAAATGGTCTTCATCGATACGCCAGGGATCAATGAGCCGAAGCATAAGCTTGGGGATTTCATGCTGAAAGTCGCAAAAAACACATTCCGTGAAGTGGACGTGCTGCTATTTGTCGTCAGTGCAGCGGACCGCATCGGCAAACAGGACCGTTACGTGCTCGACATGTTAAAAGGAATCGATGTGCCGGTATTTTTGGTGCTCAATAAAATCGACCAAGTGCATCCGGACAACCTGCCAAAAATCGTAGAATCCTACCGCAATGAATTCGATTTCGCTGAAGCGATTCCGATCTCCGCCTTGCAGGGCAATAATGTCGAGAACCTGCTCGCGAAAATCGAAGAGCGCTTGCCGGAAGGGCCGCAATACTATCCATCCGACCAAGTGACCGACCACCCGGAGCGTTTCATCATTTCAGAATTGATCCGCGAGAAAGCCTTGCATTTGACGCGCGAGGAAATCCCGCATTCAATCGCCGTTGTCATCGATAAAATTGCCAAAGACGAAGAAAACGAAAACATGATTCGGGTCCAGGCGACGATCATGGTCGAACGCGATTCCCAAAAAGGCATTGTCATTGGCAAAAAAGGCGTGCTTTTGAAAGAAATTGGCACGCGTGCGCGTAAAGATATCGAAAACTTGCTCGGCACGAAAGTATATTTGGAGCTTTGGGTCAAAGTCCAAAAAGATTGGCGCAATAAAGCAATGCATCTCCGTGATTTCGGTTTCAGAGACGACGAATACTAAGGAGCCTGGCTCATGCAGAACCAACTCGAAGCCATTGTTATCCGTACACGTCCCTATGGGGAAAATAATAAAATCGTCACTTTGTTCACAAAAGAAGCAGGGAAGATCACATGCATGGCGCGCGGGGCTAAAAAGCCCGCAAGCCGCCTGGCGGCCATCACTCAGCCGTTCACACATGGCGTTTTTTCGATCTATAAAGGCCGCGGCATGGGTACTTTGCAGGCAGGCGACCAATTGGAATCGCTGCGCTATATCCGCGAAGATATCATGGCCACTGCCTATGCGAGCTATGTCACAGAACTGATCGACCGCCTCACAGAGCAAGATGAGCCGCAGCCCGCCATTTACGATATGCTGTATCAGGCGCTGCATGCCATTGCGGACGGCTATGACCCGGAAGCGATCACCTTGTTTGTCGAATGGAAAATGCTGCGCGTGGCGGGGCTTACCCCGACTTTGCATGAATGCGCCAATTGCGGGGCGACGGAAGGGGAATTCGCATTCTCGTTCCAGGAACTCGGCTTTTTGTGCCACCGCTGCTTCCATCTCGACCGCTACATCATCCGCTTGAGCCCAGCACTCGTGAAATTGATCCGCACGTTTTATTTCGTGCCGATCGAACGGGTCGGGGCATTGACCTTGAAAAAAGAGTCGAAAACCTTGCTCAAGCAAATCGTCCGGACCATTTACGAAGAACAGGCGGGCATCCGGCTGAAGTCGCGTTCGTTTCTCGAGCAGCTCGAACGGACGCCGGAATTTTTCCCGGAACCGAAAAAAGACATCCCAGAAGGCGATTAGCCTCGGGATGTCTTTTTTTTTTAGAATTGGATATGCTGTTCGATATACGCTTGTACGTCTTTGATCGGCATGCGGACTTGTTCCATGGAATCGCGGTGGCGCACGGTTACTTCACCGTCTTCGACCGAATCGAAATCATAAGTGATGCAGAACGGCGTACCGATTTCATCCTGGCGGCGGTAGCGTTTCCCGATGGATTGGGATTCGTCGTAATCGACCATGAAATGTTTCGCAAGATCTGCGAATACTTCCGTCGCGCCTTCGGAAAGTTTTTTCGACAAAGGCAATACAGCAGCCTTGTATGGCGCAAGTGCCGGGTGGAACTTCAGCACAGTACGTGTATCATCATTGTCCAAGCTTTCTTCCTCGAATGCATCGACAAGGAAAGCAAGTGTCACGCGGTCAGCCCCGAGGGATGGCTCGATGCAATACGGCACGTAGCGTTCGTTGGTTTGCGGGTCGATGTAATTGAAGTCTTCGCCGGAATATTCCATGTGGCGCTTCAAATCGAAATCGGTGCGGTCAGCGATGCCCCATAGTTCGCCCCAGCCGAACGGGAATTTGTACTCGATGTCGACAGTGGCATTCGAGTAATGGGACAACTCATCAGCGTCGTGCTCGCGCAAGCGCATATTGTCTTCGCCCATGTTCAGCTCAAGCAGCCAGTTTTTGCAGAAGTCGCGCCAATACGCATACCATTCAAGGTCTTCACCTGGTTTACAGAAGAATTCCAGCTCCATTTGCTCGAACTCACGCGTGCGGAACGTGAAGTTCCCCGGTGTGATTTCGTTACGGAAACTCTTGCCGATCTGCGCAATCCCGAACGGCATTTTCTTGCGCATCGAGCGCTGGACATTTTTATAGTTGACGAAGATCCCTTGTGCCGTTTCCGGGCGCAAATACACTTCGTTGGTCGATGATTCAGTGACGCCTTGGAATGTCTTGAACATCAAGTTGAACTGGCGGATCTCGGTGAAATCAGCTTTGCCGCAAGTCGGGCACGTGATTTCATGTTCGTCGATCAATTCCTTCATGCGCTCGAATGACAGACCGTCAACGATCAGTTCGATGCCTTTTTCATCCAATGCATTTTCGATCAGCTTATCGGCACGGTGACGCGATTTACAGGCTTTACAATCGATCATCGGGTCGTTGAAGTTGCCGAGGTGGCCGGATGCTTCCCATGTTTTCGGGTTCATCAGGATGGCAGCATCCAATCCGACGTTGTGGACGGATTCCTGGACGAATTTCTTCCACCATGCTTTTTTGATATTGTTTTTCAGCTCGACGCCGAGTGGGCCATAATCCCACGTATTGGCGAGTCCGCCGTAAATCTCAGAGCCCGGGAAGACGAACCCCCGGTGTTTGGCTAACGATACTACTTTTTCCATTGACATCTTCATTACCTCCATAAAATAAAAAAATCGCACACGCCACGGACAAATGTCCGAGGACGAGTACGTTACCCGCGGTTCCACCTCGATTGGCTGAAAGTCCAGCCCGCTCGCATTACCTATGGCTCCGGATTGCCGTTTCCCGCTTTGCAGGCTTTCACCATCCCTGCTCGCTTCATGCGCGGTACTTATCGATCCATCATTGCCAATATTTGATTCCCGATTATTGTATCATGGCAATCTTTTCTTCGCAATATGGCATGTAATAGTATATAATAATTGGTATTGAGTATAACATATTTGAATTTGAGGCGGTGAGTCCAATCGAACTCAATAAGCGGCAAGAGGAAATTTTACAGATCGTCAAAGGCAATGGCCCGATTACAGGCGAGCAGATCGCAGACCGTCTGAATTTGACGCGCGCCACGCTTCGGCCGGATTTGGCTATTTTGACGATGGCAGGCTTTTTAGATGCCAGGCCGCGTGTCGGTTATTTTTATTCGGGCAAGAAACCGGGCCAGGATATTACCGATACGATGAACAATATGAAAGTGAAGGATTTTCAGTCGATCCCTGTCGTAGTCAGGGATGATGTCAGCGTATACGATGCCATCAGCCAGATGTTTCTGGATGACGTCGGGACGCTTTTTGTTGTGGATAAAAAATCCTGCCTCGCAGGTGTCCTGTCGCGCAAAGATCTATTGCGCACCAGTCTCGGCAATCAGGATTTGAATGCAATTCCTGTACATATCATCATGACGCGCATGCCGAACATCACCTATTGTTTGCGCAATGATTCACTCATACAGGCTGCAAACCGGCTGATCAACCAGCAAATCGACGCATTGCCGGTCGTCGAAGAACAACCGGAAGGGTATAAGGTCGTCGGCAGGTTGACAAAGACCAATATTACGCGGGCATTTTTATCCCTTTCGGAAAACCATGAACTGTGAGGTGCAGAATATGAGTTTATTGCGTGTTTTTATACTCTCCGATTCGGTAGGCGAAACTGGAGAGCTCGTTGCGAAAGCGGCCATTAGCCAATACTTGAATACAGAACAAAATGCCGTCTTGAAGCGGTTCCCGTATATCGATTCCATCGAACACTTGCAGGAGATCATCAAACTGGCGGAAGGGCAGCGGGCAGTGATTGTCTATACGCTCGTCTCGAAGGAGCTGCGCCATTTCGTCGAACGCGAAACGGCGCGCCATGGCATCAAAGCGATCGATTTGATGGGCCCATTGCTCGATGCGCTTGAAGAGGAGCTGCATTCGGCACCGATCGGCGAAGCCGGGCTGGTGCGCAAGCTCGACGATGATTATTTCAAGAAAGTCGAAGCGATCGAATTTGCGGTCAAATACGACGATGGGCGCGACCCGCGCGGCATCTTGCTTGCGGATATCGTCTTGGTGGGAGTGTCGAGAACATCGAAAACCCCATTATCGCAGTATTTGGCCCATAAACGGCTGAAAGTCGCCAATGTGCCGTTAGTGCCTGAAGTGGACCCGCCGGATGAACTGTTCGACGTGGATCCGAAAAAATGCTTCGGCTTGGTCATTTCACCAGAGAAGCTGAACAATATCCGTAAAGAGCGTTTGATTGCGCTCGGATTGAACGATGATGCCAATTATGCGAAATTGGACCGCATCCATGAAGAAATCGTCCATTTCCGCAAAGTGGTCGACCGCATCGGCTGTGAGACGCTAGACGTCACCAACCGCGCCGTTGAGGAAACTGCGAATTTAATTCTCGGTAAACTCCAGAAACAATAAGAGGATTCCGCCTATTAGGGCGGTTTTTCTTATGCTTGTATAATAGAAAGACCGTTTTTCTACGCCTTTCTATGGATTTTTACAAAAAAACGTTTTATAATGAAGAATTGTGGCTAAAGCTTAATAACAACATGATGAGCTTTCCCATCTTTTTGTCGAAATTTGAAGGATTTTAATGGATTTCAACGAATAAAGTAAAGTAAGCAAATAAAGATGGTGATAAGGTGTCCAATCGAATTCCTGAAGAAGTGATCGAAGAAATCCGTTCCAAAGCGGATATTGTGGACGTCGTGGGCGAATATGTCCAATTGACGAAAAGAGGCCGCAATTGGTTTGGCCTCTGTCCTTTCCACGGGGAAAGCACACCGTCCTTTTCAGTGACGGCCGATAAGCAGATTTTCCATTGCTTCGGCTGCGGGGCTGGCGGCAACGCCATCACTTTCTTGATGGATATCGAAAACATCAGCTTCCAGGAAGCGCTGGTCAAACTCGGTGAGCGCTCTGGAATCGAAATCGATGTCCAGCCAGGAGAAGGCAAAGGGGCAGCTCAGGCAAGAAATGACGACCCGCTCATTTTGATGCATGAATTCGCTGCAGATATGTACCATCACATTTTGCTGAACACAGAAGAAGGGCAAGCAGCTCTTGACTATTTGGAGAATCGGGGATTCACCCAGGAGATCATCGAAAAATACCGGATCGGCTGGGCGCTTCCTGAATGGAACTATATGGAAGTCGCGTTGCGCAGAAAAGGGTACGACGATGAACAATTGGAAGCGAGCGGGCTGGCCATCAAGCGTGAGAAATCCGATGGCTGGTTCGACCGTTTCCGTGGCAGGATCATGTTTCCGATCATGAACGAAAACGGCAAGGCCATTGCGTTTTCGGGAAGGGTGCTTGAGCAGTCGAAGCAGGAAGCGAAATACATGAACAGCCCAGAATCACCGATTTTCCAAAAAAGCCAAGTTCTCTATAATGTCCATCTGGCTCGAGGCGCCATCCGGAAAAACCGGAAAATCGTCCTGTTCGAAGGATTTATGGATGTCATTGCTGCTGGAAAAGCTGGCATCGACAATGCGCTTGCGACGATGGGGACATCGCTGACATCGCAGCATATCCGCCAAATGAAGCGTTTTGCGCAGGAAGTGGTCGTTTGCTTTGACGGTGATGATGCCGGATGGGAAGCGGCTAAACGGGCGGCGGTGCCGCTTGAGGAAGCGAATTTCAAAGTCGGGATTGCGGTGCTGCCGAATGGCATGGACCCCGATGACTATGTCCGCCAAAACGGCGCCGATGCTTTTCGGGAGAACGTCATCGAAAAGCCGCAAACCTTTATCGCTTTCGCGATGATGCATGCGCGCCGCCATAAGAACTTTCAATATGAAAACGATCTCCTTCAATATATCCAAGAGGTGCTCCAGCTATTGGCCGGTAAATCCTCACCTGTTGAAAGGGATTTGTATATTAAGCAGCTGTCGGCCGAAACAAAGCTTTCAGAAGAAGCCATATTGCAGCAGTACAGGCGCTTAGAAACACGCAGCATCGAACGCAGCCGGCCAAAAGCTGCTGAATCGGTCCAGGCAGCCCCCAAAAGGGAGCAAAAGAAAATCACGTCGCTGCACCGCGCAGAACGTTTGCTGTTCGCACACGCGCTCGCAGACCCGGCCGTGATGGAGAAGCTGGCCCGTGAAGTGGAAACCATTCCGTTCATCAGTGAAGAATACCAAGCGCTTTATGTCCAGCTGCTCGGTTTTTACGAGGAATGGGAAAAAGCGGATTTCCATAAGTTCTTGGAAACCCTAACGGATCAGGAACTCCGGAAGTTAGTGATGGAGACGGCCTTGGCCGAGAGAGATCCCGAACACCCGGAAGAAGAGATCGAAGATTGCCTGAAGCACTTGAACAAGCACCGTATCGAGCAACAAATCAATTTAAAAATCCAGCAATCAAAAGAAGCGGAAAAACAGCATGATTTGAAGCGCGCTTTGCTTCTAGCACAAGAAGTGATTGCTTTACGGAAATCATTGTAGATTATTCCGGTTTTTTCTAAAGGAGGAAGTTGTATGGCTGAGAAATCTGAACGCCAAACAGAAGTCGTAACAAACAGCATCCCGTTGCCTGCTGAAGGCCCGGAAGCAAGTGTAGAAGACGCGAAAAAGCAATTGATCGAACAAGGGAAAAAAACCGGAGAATTGAACTACGAACAGATTGCCGATAAATTGGCTATTTTTGAAATGGAATCGGACCAAGTAGAGGAATTCATTGATCAATTGGAAGGGCACGGCATCGAACTTGAACGCAAGAGCGATGATGAAGAACATTTGGACCGTCTCATGAAACCGACCGAAGAGAAGTTCGACTTGAACGACTTGAGCGTACCGCCAGGCGTCAAGATCAACGACCCGGTCCGCATGTACTTGAAAGAGATCGGGCGCGTCGACTTATTGAAGGCCGAAGAAGAAGTACGTCTTGCAAAACTCATCGAACAAGGCGACGAAGAAGCGAAAAAACGCCTTGCGGAAGCCAACTTGCGTCTCGTCGTCTCAATCGCGAAACGCTATGTAGGCCGCGGCATGCTGTTCCTGGATTTGATCCAGGAAGGGAATATGGGGCTTATCAAAGCAGTCGAGAAATTCGACTACTCGAAAGGCTTCAAATTCAGTACCTACGCAACGTGGTGGATCCGCCAAGCCATTACGCGCGCCATCGCCGACCAGGCGCGGACCATCCGCATCCCGGTCCATATGGTCGAAACGATCAACAAACTGATTCGCGTACAGCGCCAGCTATTGCAAGACCTTGGACGCGAACCTTCACCGGAAGAAATCGGCGAAGAGATGGATCTATTGCCTGAGAAAGTGCGTGAAATCCTGAAGATCGCCCAAGAACCGGTATCGCTTGAAACACCGATCGGTGAAGAAGACGATTCGCATTTGGGAGATTTCATCGAAGATTCCGATGCACAGTCGCCATCTGATCATGCAGCTTATGAATTGCTAAAAGAGCAGTTAGAAGATGTGCTCGACACATTGACCGACCGAGAAGAAAATGTCTTGCGCCTGCGTTTCGGCTTGGACGATGGCCGCACGCGGACGCTCGAAGAAGTCGGCAAAGTATTCGGCGTGACGCGCGAGCGCATTCGCCAAATCGAAGCAAAAGCTCTCCGCAAACTGCGCCATCCATCGCGCAGCAAGCGCTTGAAAGATTTCTTGGAGTAAAGTAAATGAATCCTTCTGGGCTAAAAGCCTGGAAGGATTTTTTTTGCGTTCAATGGCAATGCCGAGGCGGTGCAGCTGTCTAAGGAAAAGGCGAGCTTTCCGTCTGTGCAACAACATATTGGAATAACTTTCCGTTATGCCTTGCTTGTGTCGGAATTTTAGCTATATAATGAATATTGTAAGCGTATTCATAGCAAAGGGGATGTAAGATATGAATTTCGATTTGACACAAGAACAGCAAATGATCAAGAAGACGATGCGAGAATTCGCCGATAAAGTGGTGGCACCAGGTGCCGTTGACCGAGACCGCACGAAAGAATTTCCGAAAGAGGCTTTCAAGCAGCTGTCCGACATGGGGATGATGGGCTTGCCGTTTGATGAAGCTTATGGCGGGGCCGGTGCGGATACAACGAGTTTTGCGATCGTCACAGAAGAATTGAGCCGCGTCTGTGCTTCAACGGGCATCACATATTCTGCCCATATTTCGCTTGGCGGTGCTCCGCTCAGCTTGTTTGGGACAGAAGAGCAGAAACAGAAGTATTTGACGCCGATTTGTTCGGGAGAATCGTTCGGGGCGTTTGGGCTGACGGAGCCGAATGCCGGTTCGGATGCCGGAGGAACGGAAACCCGCGCAGTGGAAGACGGGGACGACTGGGTCATCAATGGATCGAAAGTATATATCACCAACGCAAGCCACGCGAAGCATTTGGCGATTACCGCCATCACCGGCATGAATGACGGCAAAAAAGAAATCAGCGCCATCATCGTGCCGACGGATGCTGAAGGCTTTACCATTATCGATAATTACGAAAAAATGGGCTTGAATGCTTCCAATACGACTGAATTGGTGCTCGAGAACGTCCGTGTCCCGAAAGAGAATTTGCTCGGCAAACGTGGCGAAGGCTTCAAGCAATTTCTCGTGACGCTGGACGGCGGGCGCATCGGCATTGCGGCGATGGCCGTCGGTATCGCGCAAGGCGCGTTCAATAAAGCGCTCGCTTATGCAAAAGAACGCAAGCAGTTTGGCAAGCCTTTATCGGAATTCCAAGTGACGCAGTTCAAACTCGCGGATATGGCGATGAAGATCGAACTTGCGCGCAATATGGTCTATAAAGCGGCATGGCTGAAAGACCAGGGGCGTCCGTTCACAAAAGAAGCGTCCATGGCCAAATTATATGCTTCCGAAATGGCGATGGAAGTGGCGGATGAAGCCATCCAGATCCATGGCGGCTACGGCTATATGAAAGAATATGAAGTCGAGCGTTATATGCGCGACGCCAAGCTCCTGGAGATCGGCGAAGGGACATCAGAAGTGCAGCGCATGGTCATCTCAAGGCTGGTCGGCTGCTGAGTGAGTTACAGGAAAACTGTGTCATCTTAACTGCTTGTTGAGTGCCGTCAACAGAATCCTTCGAATTTACCGATTTTGTCACAATACGGCAAATATTATCCGATATGGCTTTTCGTTTACTGGATAATACAGTACAATAATGAGTGATACTTATACTATCATCAAGCAGAACACAGTAGAAGGAGGGTTACGGATGCAAAAGAATGCAATTGTACCTTATATCTTAATCATGGCTTTCGGTATTGGCCTGATTTTCTTCCTGTCATTGGAAGGAGTCGGCAACGAAGCTGAAATTGCTGAAGAACATGCAGCAGAAGAAGGCGGCGGCGAAGCGGCTGAAGGCGAAGGCGGAGAAGAAGCGGCAAGCGGCGATTTCGATCCAGCAGCTACAGCGGAAGCAAGCTGTGTTTCCTGCCACGGTTCAAGCTATGAAGGCGGAGTTGGTCCATCATTGGTAGCTACAGAACTTGGCCAAGACGAAATCGAAGAAATTTTGATCAATGGTAAAGGCACAATGCCTCCAGGACTTGTTCCTGAAGAGAACGTAGCAGCAATGGCTGAGTGGGTACTTTCACTCGAATAGCATCAAAAACCCTTAGTTCTTCTGGAGCTAAGGGTTTTTTGTCAATTAGGAGGAACGTTATGAATGCGCAGCAATTATCAGTTCGATTAATGAAAGTGGCAGAATATGTGCAAGCAGGAGCGGTCGTGGCAGATATCGGCTCAGATCACGCCTATTTGCCATGCCATCTTCTACATAATGGCATTGCCAGCCGTGCGGTTGCCGGAGAAATCGTTAAAGGCCCTTATGAATCGGCGAAAAAGCAAGTACGCGCGGAAGGGCTGGAAGGCAAAATCACCGTCCGGCTCGCTCCTGGTCTCGAAGCGATCGAGCCATCAGACGGGATTACGGCGGTAACCATTGCCGGAATGGGCGGCACGCTGATCGCTTCCATCTTGGAAGAAGGAAAAGGGCGGCTTGAAGGGGTGAAGCGATTGATCCTTCAGCCGAATGTCCACGCCCAAGCAATACGGCAATGGGCAGTCCAAAACGGCTGGCAAGTTGTCGCTGAAGAGATCTTAAAAGAAAAAGACAAGATCTATGAGATTCTCGTGCTGGAGCCGACTGCTGAAGAAGTGCAGCTAGATGCGAAGCAATTATTATTCGGCCCGGAACTATTAAAACAGCAAACCGAAATTTTCAAGGAAAAGTGGCAGCGCGAAGCGACGCAATGGAGAGCAATCGCCGAACGCTTGGAGAACGCACAACAAACCGAAGACATTCGTACGAAAAGAGAGCAATTGCTCGAAAAAATCGCATTGATGGAAGAGGTGTTCGCGAATGAAAATTCCTAATGGGCAACAGATCATCGAACAGTTCGAGAAATGGTCGCCGAAATATTTGGCGATGGAGGGAGATCCAATCGGTCTGCATGTTGGTACCTTGAATAAAAAAATCGAACGCGTACTAGTGACGCTGGACGTCGATGATGCGGTGGTAGAAGAGGCGATTGAAAAAGGCGCTGGGCTTATCATTGCGCACCATCCGCCGATTTTCCGTCCTTTAAAAAATCTCCAGACGGATTTTCCTCAAGGCCAATTGATGGAAAAATTGATCAAAAATGATATAGCAGTATATGCTGCGCACACCAATCTCGATGTTGCGTGGGGCGGCGTCAATGACCTGTTGGCAGATGCGCTCGAATTGAGTGGCACGCAAGTATTGGTGAAAACTTACGAAGCAGAGCTCTTGAAGATTGCGGTATTCGTGCCTGAAAGCCATGAAGACCAAGTACGGAAAGCTTTTGGCGATGCGGGTGCCGGAGCAATTGGCGATTATGAGTATTGCAGCTATACCTTGTCCGGCACAGGACGCTTCCGCCCCAACGCTTCAGCCGATCCATATATCGGGGAATCGGGAAAAATGGAAGAAACAGCGGAATCGAAAATTGAAGTTGTCGTCAGGAAAGCCGAAAAAGATCGCGTGATCCGCGCAATGATGGCAGCTCATCCTTATGAGGAGCCGGCATATGACGTGTTCACCTTGGAAAACAAGGAACTGCCGATGGGGCTTGGCCGCATCGGGCGCTTGAAAGAAGAGATGAACTTGGATGCGTTTGCGGAGCATGTGAAAAAGAGTTTGGATGTGCCGTTTGTCCGTGTCGTCGGCGCTGGCAACGAAACCATCAAAAAAGTGGCCGTACTTGGCGGCGACGGCAACAAATACATCCAGCAGGCAAAACGCGCCGGAGCGGATGTCTACGTAACAGGCGACCTCTATTTCCACGTCGCACAAGATGCACAAGCAATCGGTTTGCCGGTGATCGACCCTGGACACCACGTCGAGAAAGTGATGATCCAGGGAGTCGTAGACCATATGACGGAGAAAGGCACAAACTGGCAATGTGAATTCCTGCCTTCTGAAGTAAATACAGAGCCGTTTCGCTTAAAGTGAAGACATAAAAAAAGAGGCCCCCGTTCAGGGCCTCTTTTTTAGGTTTTATTCATTCACCGGATACGGTTCGATGCGGTCCGATGGTTTCGGATGCTTGATTTTCGGCAAGATTTTATTGAGTGGGACGGAACGCTCGAGTGTGTGCGTTTCCGGATCTTCCGGATCGTATTGATCCAAGAACTTCATGACTTCTTTGACGATCGGTGTAGGCGTTGAGGCGCCAGCGGTCAAGGCGACCGTTTCAATGCCTTCAAGCCATTCCAATTTCAATTCAGACAAATCAGAGATGCGGTAAGCCGGTGTGCCGGCGATATCTTGTGACACTTGCGCCAGGCGGTTGGAGTTATTGCTCATCGGGTCACCGATGACCAATAGCAAATCGGTATCCCCGGCTTGTTCCGCGACAGCTTCCTGGCGAACTTGTGTAGCCAGGCAGATCTCTTTATGCACTTCAGCCTGTGGGAAACGTTCTTTCAAGCGTTCCATCAAATGGACGACATCCCATTGGCTCATCGTCGTTTGGTTGGTGATGATGATTTTGTCTTCATTCAACTCTAGGGCATTGACGTCTTCGAGCTTTTCAACCAAATGGACTAGGTCCGGAGCGACGCCGATTGCGCCTTCCGGTTCCGGGTGGCCGCTCTTGCCGATGTAGATGATATGGTAGCCTTCTGCCGTTTTCTCACGGATCAAGTCATGCGTCACGGTAACATCCGGGCAAGTGGCGTCGATCGAAACGAGCCCTTTTCTTCTGGCCAGTTCGCGCACTTGTGGGGATACGCCGTGTGCTGTAAAGATGACGGTACCAGTTTCAACCTTCTCCAAGATTTCCAGGCGGTTGGTGCCATCAAGGGTGATGATGCCATCTTGTTCAAATGCATCCGTCACATGTTTATTGTGGACAATCATGCCCAGTATATAAATCGGGCGCGGCAAGGTTTCATCCATGGCTGCATTTTTCGCGATGACCATGGCGTCCACTACCCCGTAGCAATAGCCTCTTGGCGATATCTTTTTTACTTTCATTATCAAACCGCACTCCTTTCAACATCATGACTTCATTATAACGGAGACGCCGTCTCTTTACAAAAGATGCATCGCTAAGGAGAGCCATTTTATGCTATAATAGCTAGAGCTTAAGGAGGGAACTATATCCCATGACAAAATTCAACGAATACCGTCTCAAGCCATTTTTGCTTGAAGCGGTCGAAAAACTCGGTTTCACAGAACCGACAGCAATCCAAAAGGAAATGATTCCACAGATCATGAGTGGAAACAGTGCCATTGGCCAGTCCCATACAGGTACAGGCAAGACCCATAGCTTTATCATCCCGATCGTCGAACGCATAGATGTGTCGAAACAGGAAGTGCAAGCGGTGATCGCTGCGCCGACACGTGAACTCGGAACTCAGATCTTTAACGAAATCCAGAAACTGATCGGCGATTCCGGTATCGAAGTGAAGTCGTTCATCGGCGGAACCGATAAACAGCGTTCAATCAATAAATTGAAAACGCAGCCGCATATCGTTATCGGGACACCAGGACGCTTGAAAGACCTCGTCAACGAAAATGCGTTGCTCGTCCATACCGCGAAGGTCCTAGTCGTCGATGAAGCCGACCTAGCATTCGACATGGGCTTTATCGAAGAAATCGACCAAGTCGCAGGGAAAATGCGAGACGACCTGGAAATGTACGTATTCTCTGCTACAATTCCTGAGAAACTAAAGCCGTTCTTGAAGAAATACATGGCCAACCCAGCGCATATCAAAATCGGCGACAAACGCCCAGCTGCTGAAGGATTGGACTTTTACTTGGTGCCGGTGCGCAGTAAAAAGAAAGTTGAACGCTTGCAAGAAGTGATGCAAATCATCAATCCGTATCTTGCGATCATCTTTGTCAATACACGCACGAATGCCGATTACATCGCTGAAGAATTATCGAAAAAAGGAATCCGCGTAGGGAAGATCCACGGAGATTTGGCACCGCGTGAGCGCGTCAAGATGATGAAGCAAGTACGCGATCTGGAGTATCAATACATCGTAGCGACAGACCTTGCCGCACGCGGAATCGATATCCAAGGCGTCAGCCATGTCATCAACTACGAATTGCCGGAAGACCTGGAATTCTTCATCCACCGGGTCGGGCGGACAGCGCGTGCGGGCCTTAAAGGCGTTGCGATTACTTTGTTCAGCCCGGAAGACGAGGATGCCATTGTCCGCGTCGAGAAGATGGGGATCCCGTTCCAGCAAAAAGACATCGTCAAAGGCGAATTTGTCGACATGAAAGAGCGCCACGGCCGTAAAAAACGTGTGCGCACGGAGAACGAAGCCGATACCAAGGCGAAATCGATGGTCCACAAACCGAAAAGTGTTAAACCGATGTACAAGAAGAAAATGAAATGGAAAATGGACGAAATCAAAAAAGCGGAACGACGCAAGAACCGCAAAAAGTAAGGGGTTTTGTAAATGCTATTAGGATCGCATGTCTCGATGAGCGGCAAGAAAATGCTTCTCGGCGCGAGTGAGGAAGCCGCTTCCTACGGCTCTACGACTTTCATGATCTATACGGGCGCACCGCAAAACACGCGCCGCAAACCGATCGAAGAACTGAATATCGAAGCGGGACGGGCGCATATGGCAGAGCACGGCCTGTCGAATATCATCGTTCACGCACCTTATATCATCAATATTGCCAACACGACCAAACCGGCAACATTCGAACTAGGTGTTGAGTTTTTACAATCGGAAATCGAACGCACGGCAGCACTAGGGGCGGAACAAATCGTCTTGCATCCCGGTGCACATGTCGGCGCGGGAGTGGAAGCCGGCACACAGAAAATCATCGAAGGCTTGAATGAAGTGCTGACGCAGGATTTCCCGGTCAACATCGCTCTTGAGACGATGGCCGGAAAAGGCAGTGAAATCGGGCGTAATTTCGAGGAACTGGCAGCAATTATCAACGGCGTAACGCATAACGAACGTTTGTCGGTCTGCTTCGATACATGCCACGTCCACGATGCGGGCTACAACATCAAAGAAGATTTCGACGGGGTGCTGGCTGAATTCGACCGCATCATCGGAATCGACCGCCTGCAGGTACTGCACATCAACGACAGCAAAAACGTGCGCGGAGCAGGGAAAGACCGCCACGAAAACATCGGCTTTGGGGAAATCGGCTTTGATGCACTCAATTCAATCGTCCACCATAAACAATTGATGCATGTACCGAAAATACTCGAGACTCCGTATGTCGGTTTGGATGCGAAAAAGAAAAAAGCGCCATATGCATATGAGATCGAGATGTTCAAAAACGGCAGCTTTGCGCCTGATGACATCGAGAAGATGAAATTGCCGATCGAATCGCAATAAATAAGGGAGGAGGCTGTTCCGAAAAGTCATGAAACATGGCATTTCAAACAGCCTCTTTTTATTTGAAGTTAAAGACAGCCCAAATCGGAAAAGGGCCGCGCAAGATAATGCAATGAGGCCTTTACGATTTGCGGTTTGCTGCTCGACTTCCAAAAGCGTTATTTTAAAGTCCAAACGGTTTACAGGAGCACACAACTGCTCTATACTTTTTATAGTAAATCGTAATCATTCTTATTGGAAAAGGGGCGTCCCTATGGCAGCGCCATTGATCAACATTAAAGAAGTCAGCTATGAATATGAACAAACGAAAGCATTGGACCACATTTCGATGACAGTGGAGGAAGGCGATTTCCTGGCGATACTCGGCCCGAATGGATCGGGGAAATCGACTTTATTGAAAATCATGCTCGGTCTCATCCGGCCTTCTGAAGGCAGCGTGGAATTGTTCGGCATTGATTCGAAACAGTTTAAACACCGCGAATGGATCGGCTATGTGTCGCAAAAATCGAATTCGTTCAACTCGGCGTTCCCAGCAACTGTCCAGGAAGTGGTGGCAGGGGGGCTAGCGAAAAAAGCTGGGCTGTTCCATAAAATGCCGAAAAATACAGCCCAGCAAGTCGAAGAAGCGCTCGATGCAGTGGGCATGAAATCCTTTAGTAACCGCAGCATCAGCGAACTTTCCGGCGGCCAGCAACAGCGCGTCTTTATCGCGCGCGCACTCGTCTCAAAGCCGAAAGTGCTGATACTCGATGAGCCGACTGTCGGCATCGATGTCCAGAACGTCCAGGCGTTCTATGATATGCTCGCTGCGCTCAACCGGGAGCGCAACATTACGCTGGTGCTCGTGACGCACGACGTCGATACGGTGACCGATCGCATCTCGCACGTTGCCTGCTTGAACCAGACCATCCATTTCCACGGCTTTAAAGACCAATTGCATATGATGAGCGATGAGAAGCGCGAAGCGTGGTATGGCCATTCCGTCCGGAAAATCCATCATACGGAAGGAAGCCATACGCATGCTTGACGCCATCCTGTCCTATGAATTTCTGCAAAACGCATTCGCATCCGGCTTGATCATCGGTGTCATTGCACCGCTTCTCGGCGTCTTCATCGTCGTCCGGCGGCTGTCGCTGATTGCAGATGCCTTGAGCCATGTGACGCTTGCCGGCATCGCCGGAAGCCTTTATCTAAGCCAAAGTGTCGGCGCGCTTGCGCTATTGAACCCGTTGTACCTCGGCATCGCGTCGTCAGTAATGGGCTCGATGCTCATCGAGCGGCTGCGCAGCGTCTATAAGCATTACGAAGAACTGGCCATCCCGATCATCCTTTCTGCGGGCATTGGCTTCGGCGCCATTTTCATTTCCCTGGCGGAAGGGTTTTCGAGCGATTTGTTCGGTTACCTCTTTGGCACGGTATCAGCCGTCAGCCGCCAGGATCTGTTTATCGTCGCAGGGATTGCCGTGATCGTGCTGGCGTTTATCCGCATCTTCTTCAAGGAATTGTTTGTCTTGTCGTTCGATGACGAATACGCACGGGCATCCGGCCTTCCTGCAAAATGGATCCACTTTCTGTTTATGATCGTCACGGCTTTGGTCATTGCGGGTTCGATGCGCATCGTCGGCATCCTGCTCGTGTCATCACTGATGACCATTCCGGTAGCGACAGCCATGCGCGTCGCCAAAAGCTTCAAGCAAACCATCTGGTTATCGATCTTATTTGGCGAAATATCCGTCCTGACTGGGCTAGTCGCTGCGTTTTATTTTGATTTGGCGCCAGGCGGCACGATTGTCGTCACATCCATTGCCATTTTACTGGTCATTCTGGCTTATCGAAAAATCTCGTTATCTAAGAAAAGGGGGGCAGCCGCATGAATTTAACTAAAGCGTGGGGCATCCTGAAAGAAAACGGTTTTAAAGAAACGACAAAACGCAATCAGATTCTGGAAATCTTCGAAGGGGACGAACGCTATCTGACCGCCCGTGATATTTTGGATGTCATGCAAAAAGACTACCCAAGCATGAGCTACGATACCGTTTATCGCAACTTGGCGACCTTTGTATCGCTCGATATTTTGGAGGCGACCGAGTTGTCCGGTGAAAAGCATTTCCGCATGCATTGCGAAAGCGACCATCACCACCATCATTTCATCTGCATGGATTGCGGCAAGATCAAGGAAATTCCGCTATGCCCGATGGACTTGTTGGGGGCGGCGTTACCGGCCTATGAAATCGACAATCATAAATTCGAAATCTACGGGAAATGCCCGGACTGTAAATAAACGCTAGTAGTGAAAAAGGCCTGACAGCTAATGCTGCCAGGCCCTTCGGTCGTCGAGAAAGTTAAAAAGTCGTATTTTCCGAAGCTTATCGCTCGCTTTCCGTGGGGCGGGAATCGAGCCTCCTCACCCGCTATCGCGGTCTGCGGGGTCTCTCAAACCCACTAATCCCACAGGAGTCGAGCGAACGCTTCTCCAAATACTGAGACAATTCGTTGATTTTTCATTGCGGAATAGTGTCACACTCTTTTCATTTATAGAGGATTATAGCCTTCGTCAACACTCTGAGGGCCTGACAGCTAATGCTGCCAGGCCTTTTTATCTACTCAAAATAGAAGCGGGCAAATAAAAAAGAGCGCAAGTTAGACTTGCGCTCTCTGTTTACCGCTTGAGCAATTCCTGTTGGACGCCGAATTCTTTTTTCACCCATTGTTCGGCTTCGAGCCAATCATAGACGCGGACCACTTTGTTCGGTACCGGCTCACGGTTGTAAGGGGTGTCGAATAAGATGACCGGGATGTCCAGTTCTTCGGAAATCTCTACCGCATTGTCGTGTTTGTCTTCGAAAAACAAATCGACATTATGCGCTTTGGCGGTGCTGATTTTTTTATGCGTGCCGATCAATTCGATATGGTCGTAAGCAATGGCATGCTGTTCGAACCAATCGAATGTAACGTTTCGCACGTTATCTCCGCGAGCGGAGATAAAATACAGTTCGTATTGGTCTTTCCAGTTATTGATGATTTGCTTGGCGTCTTTCGAAATAGGGGAAGAGGCGTAAATTTTCGGTTCGTGCTTTTTGAACCAGGAGTAGAACTCTTTTTTATCGAGCTGCGGCAAAGCCGCTGTCAGGTCGTATTCCCGGATATCTTCGATGGTCAATTCACTGCCAAACGCTTCATTGATATGCGGAATCAGCGAAGTGGGACAGGTGACGGTGCCATCGATATCGATGCCAAATCGGTACATATGATCACAACCTTATACTTGTTGTTGTTCCAATTCTTTTTGTTTTTTCTCTTCTGCTTGTTTGGCGAAATATTCTTCTGCCAATTTATCGATCTCGATCTTCAATTCCTCGACCATTGTTTCTTCAGGCACTTTACGGACTGTTTTTCCGTGCATGAAGAGCAAGCCTTCGCCGCGTGCGCCGGCAATGCCGATATCAGCTTCGCGTGCTTCACCTGGTCCGTTGACGGCACAGCCGAGAACGGCGACTTTAAGCGGCGCTTTGATGTGGGAGATGTATTCTTCCACTTCGTTCGCGATGGAAATCAAGTCGATTTCGATGCGTCCGCAAGTCGGGCATGAGATCAGTGTGGCAGCGTTGGATGACAAGCCGAAGACTTTCAACAGCTCACGCGCCACTTTGACTTCTTCGACAGGGTCTGCGCTCAATGAGACGCGGAGCGTGTTGCCGATGCCTTTAGCGAGCAATGCCCCAAGACCTGCAGAACTTTTCACGGTTCCAGAGAACAATGTGCCAGATTCCGTGATGCCGAGGTGGAGCGGGTAGTCGAATGCTTTCGATGCTTTTTCATATGCTTCGACGGCAAGACTCACGTCAGATGCTTTCAACGAGACGATGATGTCGTGGAAATCAAGGTCTTCTAGGATCTTGATATGATGCAATGCTGATTCCACCATGCCGTCCGCTGTCGGATAGCCGTATTTCTCGAGAATTTTGCGTTCGAGCGAACCGGCGTTGACGCCGATGCGGATCGGGATGCCTTTCGCTTTTGCAGCGTTGACGACCGCTTCGACTTTTTCGCGGCGGCCAATATTGCCTGGGTTGATACGGATTTTGTCAGCGCCTTGCTCGATGGCGATCAACGCTAATTTGTAGTCGAAATGGATATCGACGACCAAAGGGATATTGATTTGTTTCTTGATTTCGCCGATGGCATAAGCTGCCCGCTCATCGGGACAAGCAACACGGACGACTTGGCAACCGGCTTCTTCAAGGCGGAGAATCTCCGCGACCGTTGCTTCTACGTCGTGTGTTTTCGTTGTTGCCATACTTTGTATGAATAGTTCATTGCTGCCGCCAATCGTTATATCGCCGACTTTGACGGGGCGTGTTTTTGAACGGTGAGTCATTTCGCTCATGTTAAAAATCTCTCCTTTTTGTGAGTTTCCGGTAATCCGGACGGTTCACTCAGCTTTCTATGCACGGATTTCACGTGCGGGTCTATTTCTCTTGCCTATAGCCATTTTAGCAGTGTCTCGTTTGAAAAGACAAGAAAGACGGCTGTAAGCGCAGGATTCTTTACAGCGCTGCAATACAAGCACTATTTTTTGGCGGGTGGGGCTTTCGGATAGAAACGAGCTGCACTATATAGAAGAAACAGTGTCCAGATGGAAGTCGCGAGGGATATCCATAAGTTATTGGTCCAGAAGCTCGCAACGTACGCAACAATGGTTGGGACGGTGACAGCAAGTGCAGCTGTACGCCACATATGGCGGTATTCACCGCGACGCTTGAGCAAGGCAAGGAAGCCATAGCCGAATGCCGCAAAGACGCTGATTTTGATGAAATGATAGAGCGTCGTCGAGACGAATAAAAAAATGAGTGCAAACGGGTACAGCAGCCAATCGATTTCTTCTATGAATTGCAGCAGGCCTTCCAGTTCTGAGGAGCTCGAGCCGATGCCGAATGTGAATTCGGCGAATGAAATAAGCGACAGCAAAGCGATGAAAAGAAAAACGAATTTCAAAATGCGCCCGATCGGCATTATACGGACCGCTGCCCGTTTTTTCGGTTCCATAAAGCTTGCTTTGAATAGTTGATAGAGGTTCACGTCGATCTTCCTTTCCCTATGTATTGTAATATTATCACGTTAAATAGGGAATGCCGGGGTCTTATGTTACGGGTTTGTAAATTTTCAATAAAGGTATTTACATTTACTTAGCGAAGTCTTCATAATAGGTGAGGTGTCATTACGTTATATTTAGGAGTTGAATGTGAATCGTGGAAATGAATTGGCAGGAATTACTGTTTACCTTCTTTGGGGGACTCGGTATTTTCCTATTCTCAATCAAGTATATGGGTGACGCTTTGCAGAAAGCTGCGGGCGATAAACTACGGGACATTTTGGACCGTTTTACGACCAATCCGTTCATGGGTGTCTTGGTTGGTATCGTCGTAACGATCTTGATCCAATCGAGTTCAGGGACGACGGTTATTGTCGTCGGCCTCGTTAGTGCCGGTTTCATGACCTTGAGACAAGCGATCGGCGTCATCATGGGTGCGAATATCGGGACGACCGTAACGGCATTCATCATCGGCTTGGACGTCGGTGCATACGCCTTGCCAATCATGGCAGTCGGTGCATTCTTGATTTTCTTCATCAAGAAAAACCAAATCCAAAATATCGGTCAAGTCATTTTCGGTTTCGGTGGATTATTCTTCGGGATGGAAACGATGAGCGGGGCAATGAAGCCGCTGCGTGAATTGCCGGCATTCATCGACATGACCGTCAACTTGAGTGAATTCCCAATCCTTGGAGTTGCAGCAGGGACAATCTTCACTTTCATCGTCCAAAGTTCCAGCGGGACGATCGCCATCTTGCAAGGGCTCTATGCAGAGAACTTGGTTACGCTTGATGCTGCCTTGCCGGTTCTATTCGGTGACAACATCGGAACGACCGTGACAGCCGTGCTCGCAGCACTTGGTACATCCATTGCAGCGCGCCGGGCAGCAGCTGTCCACGTTCTGTTCAATGTTATCGGCTCCATTATCTTCCTGATCTTGCTTGTGCCGTTTACGGCGTATGTAGAGTGGATCACGGGCGTTTTGGATCTCGAAGCGAAAATGCAGATTGCATTCGCACACGGGACGTTCAACATTGCGAACACATTGATCCAATTCCCGTTGATCGGCGCTTGGGCATACCTCGTGACAAAAGTAATTCCTGGCGACGAAGTGCTTGTCGAATTCAAGCCGAAGCATCTGGACTTGAACTTCATCGAGCAATCGCCATCGATCGCTCTTGGCCAGGCCAAAGAAGAAGTGTTGCGCATGGGTAAATATTCCGTGCAAGGACTGGAAGAAACGTATGAGTATTTGAAAACGAAAAGCAAGAAGCATGCTGAAATGGGCTATCAATTGGAAGATGCCATCAATAACCTGGATGGTAAAATTACCGATTACCTGGTGCTCATTTCCGCAGAATCGATTTCGGCAGCGGATTCCACTCGCCACACGATGCTGATGGAAACGGTCCGTGATATCGAACGGATCGGCGACCATTTCGAGAACATCATCGAATTGATCGATTACCAGGAAGCCAATAAAGTGAAATTGACCGGCGAAGCGATGGAAGACTTGGACGAAATGTTCACATTGACCATTGCCACGGTTTCGAAATCACTTGATGCACTCGACACGACAAGCCACGAACTTGCTCGTGAAGTGGCAGAGCAGGAAGACCTGATCGACAAAATGGAACGCAAATTCCGTAAGAAACACATCCTTCGCCTGAACGAAGGCGCATGTTCCGCACAAGCGGGAATCGTCTTCGTCGATATCGTCAGCAACTTGGAGCGGATCGGCGACCACTCCGTCAATATCGCGGAAGCCATCCTCGGCAACCGCACTTGATCCATACTCCCTTTCATCCTTTACATTTCTTGAAATGTAGGGCACGATGAAAGGGAGTTTTTATATCGGAAAAGGAGGGCTCGTGATGCTCGAAATTGTCGGCTGGGTTTTTGTAATTGTGTTTTTTGCCATCGGTTTTATTGGACTTGTGTACCCGGTCATCCCGGCGTCGCTGTTCATTTTCGGCGGATTCATCATTTATGGCCTATTTTTCAGCTTTGCTGATTTGCCATGGTGGTTCTGGCTCATCGAAATTTTATTCGTCCTGTTATTGTTCGGTGCAGACTTTCTGGCCAATGCAGTCGGCGTGAAAAAATTCGGCGGTTCAAAAGCAGGTTTGGTGGGCAGTACTGTCGGATTGATTTTCGGCCCATTTATCATCCCGTTTGCCGGCATTCTCATCGGCCCGTTCCTCGGCGCCATCATTGCAGAGATGCTCGTCAACAAATCATCGATCAAAAAATCGATTCGCTCTGGAATCGGTTCGGTGGTCGGTTTTATTACTTCCGCACTGACAAAAGGCATCATTCAGGCCGTGATGGTCGGCTTGTTCTTCTGGGTGATTTGACTGCCGTCTCCGACTAAGGTCTGAAAAAGGCAGGTCCATATGCTTTATATTTGTGTCGGTTTGAAAATTTTGATACGCTAAGAAAGTAGAACAATAGACTCAAGGAGGAATTTAATCATGGCATACGAACTACCGGAACTACCTTACGCGTACGATGCGCTAGAACCGCACATCGACAAAGAGACAATGAACATTCACCACACGAAACACCACAACACGTACGTAACAAACGTAAATGCGGCCTTGGAAGGTCATGACGATCTTTCTTCAAAATCAATTGAAGAATTGGTTTCTGATTTGAACGCAGTACCGGAAGATATCCGCACAGCTGTCCGCAACAACGGCGGCGGCCATGCGAACCACTCGCTATTCTGGCAGCTTCTTTCCCCGAATGGTGGCGGACAGCCGACTGGCGCAGTAGCTGACGCGATCAACAGCAAATTCGGAAGCTTTGACGAGTTCAAAGAAAAATTCGAAGCTGCAGGCAAAACACGTTTCGGTTCTGGCTGGGCTTGGCTAGTCGTCTCTAACGGCGAGCTTGAAGTCACTTCAACGCCAAACCAGGATTCTCCACTATCTGAAGGCAAAACGCCGATTCTTGGAGTGGACGTTTGGGAGCATGCTTACTACTTGAAATACCAGAACCGCCGCCCTGACTATTTGGCAGCATTCTGGAATGTTGTTAACTGGGACGAAGTTTCCAAGCGCTACGAAGCTGCTAAATAATTGTTAAATATTGAAACCTGGACACACACTTTTTCGTCTGAAAAAGTGTGTGTTTTTTTATGTCCGTGCTATACTAACAACTGGATATTTTTTTGAAAGGAGCTACGTGCTCATGAAAACCCCTCAAAAACGTCGTGTGTCGCTGGCAAAGTCCAAACTCCAGTCCAATACGACCTTTCGGATGAACATTCTCTTTTTTGCTATTTTTCTGCTGTTTTCCATGCTCATCCTGCGGCTAGGGTATTTGCAGATCGTTAAAGGAGAAGATTATGCCCGGGCGATTGCGAGAACCGAGGAAGTTGCGGTCAATACAAGCGTGCCGCGTGGCCGGATTTTTGATTCTGCCGGGCGCCTGCAAGTCGATAACGAGCCCGTCAACAGCATTACTTATACGAAGATGCAGACGACCAAGAGCAGCGAGATGATGGAAGTGGCAAAAGAACTCGCCAAATTGATCGAAAAAGATACGAAGAAAGTGACTTTTCGCGATAAGCAAGACTTTTACATACAATTGAATACAGAGAGCGCCACGGAAAAAGTGACACCGGAAGAACGTGCTGCGATCGAGGCTGAGGATATTCCTCAGAAAGAGAAGCAGCAGAAGCTCGATGCTTTAGTCCGCGAGAAAATCACGGATGAAGAACTTAATAGCCTGACAGAGGAACAATTGGAAGTTCTCGCGATTTACCGGGAAATGTCATCAGGCTATGCTTTATCGCCGCAGATCATTAAAGGCGAAGGCGTGACCGATGAAGAATTCGCCGTGGTGTCAGAGCGCTTGACCGATCCGAAGCTGGAAGGAGTCAATACAATCACCGACTGGAAGCGTGTGAAAATGACCGATTTGACGATTCTCGGCAGCACGACGACACCTGACCAAGGGATTCCAGCCAACCGCCTCGATTATTATTTAAGCCGTGATTATTCCCGCAATGACCGCGTCGGCACGAGTTTTTTGGAGCAGCAGTATGAAGATGTGTTGCAAGGGCAGAAATCGAGCGTCAAAAACGTCACCGACGGGCGCGGGCGTGTTATCGAAACAGTGCCTGTAGATGAAGGCGAGCCCGGAAAAGACTTGGTGTTGACGATAGACAGCGAACTCCAGTATGAGCTGGAACAAATCGTCGAAGAGAAGTTGCTGGCTTTAAAAGCCGGTCCCAACTCACAGCTGGTCAAAGATGCTTACTTGGTCATGATGAATCCGAACACCGGTGATGTCTTGTCCATGGTCGGCAAACGTGTCGGCGAGGACGAAAATGGCAAACGCGTCGTTAATGATTATGCATTCGGCACATTTACGGCTGCCCATGAAATGGGTTCAACCGTCAAGGGGGCGACACTCTTGACTGGCTATGCACAGGATGCCGTGGAGATTGGGGAAGTGCAGATCGACGAACCATTGAAGTTCGCGGGCACTACCCAAAAGAATTCAATCTTCAATACGACAGCGTTCAACCGCATCCCGATGAATGATTTGATGGCGATTGAACGTTCCTCCAACGTCTATATGTTCAAAATCGCTTTGGACATCGCCAAAAGGCAATACCAATACAACCGGCCATTGAGCGTCGACCCAGAAAGCTTCTCATTGATGCGCAATTCATTCGCGCAGTTCGGCCTCGGAGTCGAAACCGGCATCGATTTGCCGAACGAAGGCACGGGTTATGCCGGTGGGGTCAGTCCAGGGACGAAACTTTTGGACCTTGCAATCGGCCAGTTCGATACGTATACGACGATGCAATTGGCACAGTATATTTCCACAATTGCCAATGACGGCTACCGCATGCAGCCGCATGTCGTCAAGGAAATCCGCAAATCCTCTTCTGACGGCGAGACGCTCGGGCCAATTGAGACGATTATGGAACCTAAGATCATGAACCGCATCAATAATACGCAAGAAGAAATCGACCGTGTTAAAGAAGGGATGCGCAATGTGTATATCGGAGGCTCCGGCTCGGCGCGCGGCCAGTTCAGCGATACGCCTTACACAGCAGCCGGCAAGACCGGGACTGCGGAAGCCTATTTCTACGAACGCGGCCATGCACTGCACGGCACGTTGAACGTCAACATTGCCCATGTCGGCTTCGCGCCATATGAGGACCCAGAGATCGCTTATGCGGTGGTCATTCCCTTTGTCACGACGAATCCCCGAGAAGTTCCGAGAACGAATAACGAAATCGCCCGCGCCGCAGCTGACAAGTATTTTGAATTGAAAGAACAGCGCAGCGAAGACGAAGCGAATAAAATCAAACAGCCGTTCAGCGGAACCCGAATCAAATAATGACGCTTTACGGTAAATTTAAAAATCGCCCGACCAAAGTCCTGAACTGGACATTGGCCGGGCGTTTTTTTGTGTTTTTCAATAAGGCTTTCGTCATTTACAATTTCTTAACAATGGCTTCATATGTCCTCAACAATAGAATCGTATAGTTGGTCTTGTAAACAACAAACCATATTAGGGGGAAACATTAAAATGAGAAACTGGAAGTTCGCTATGGCATCAACAATTCTTGGAACAGCATTTCTACTTGGCGCATGTGGCAGCACGGAAGAAACTGCAACAGGCAGCGAAACGGCTGATTCCGCTTCAGACGAAGCAGTACTAGAAGGTTCGGTCACTGGTGATGGATCATCTACAGTCGCGCCAATCCTCGAAGGCATTGTTGAAGAATACGCAGCAGTTCAACCTGAAGTCCAAGTAACGGTCGGTGTTTCCGGTACGGGCGGTGGATTCGAAAAATTCATCCAAGGTGAAACAGCTTTCTCGAATGCTTCTCGACCAATTAAAGAAGAAGAAGCAGATGCTCTAGAAGAAGCAGGCATCGAATACACAGAATTCCTTCTTGCTTATGACGGGCTATCAGTAGTCGTCAACCAGGAAAACGACTGGGTAGAGGATTTGACAGTTGAAGACCTGAAAAAACTGTGGGTAGAAGATGGCAGCACGAAAATGTGGTCAGACATCAACCCGGAATGGCCGGATGAAGAAGTCGTATTCTATGCGCCAGGAACAGCTTCTGGAACATACGATTATTTCAATGAAGTCATCCTAGAAGAAGAAGACATCGTCGAATCAGCGACATTGTCTGAAGATGACAACACGCTTGTTCAAGGAATCCAAGGAGATCCAAATGCAATCGGATTCTTCGGCTATGCATACTACATCGCGAACCAAGATACATTGAAAGTCGTAACTATTGATGGCGTCGAGCCAACTCCTGAAACAATCGAATCCGGTGATTATTCACCACTGTCACGTCCGCTCTTCACTTACGCCAACAATGCGAAAATTGCTGAAGATGAAGCGGCTTACGATTTCATGAAGTTCACTTTAGAGAACGCTGGTCAAATGGCTGAAGCTGTCGGCTACGTGCCATTGGCAGTAGAGGATTATGAACAAGGCTTGGCAGATCTTGAAGCGTTGAAATAAATCAAGTTGCAAGTTCAGTCTTAGGGTGAGCAGCTGCTGCTCGCCTTTTGCGGTTGAAAGGGGATTCTATTATGCGCACATCGGTTCAAGAACTGATCGCAAAGTCGAAAGATAAGAAAAGCAAAAAAATCATTGAGAAACTCATACCGGTTTTGTTGTTCCTGATCGCTTCTGTTTCGGTCTTGACAACCATCGGTATTGTCCTGACATTAATCATAGAAACGGTCACGTTCTTTACAAGAGTGCCACTGTCTGAATTCATCCTTGGCACGACGTGGCTACCGTTCGCCAATAGCGGAGCCCAGTTCGGCATTTGGCCGTTAATCGTCGGTACATTGAAAATTACCGGCATCGCGATTGTCGTAGCTGTGCCGATCGGCATTTCGGCTGCCATTTATTTGAGCGAATATGCTTCTGACAACGTAAGACGCGTCGTCAAACCAATTCTTGAGGTTTTGGCAGGAGTCCCAACTATCGTCTACGGCTTTTTCGCCTTGACGTTTGTGACGCCTGTATTGCAAAGCTTTTTCCCGGACATCAAGATTTTTAACGCGATTTCACCAGGGATCGTCGTCGGCATCATGATCATCCCGATGATCGCTTCGCTATCGGAAGACGCCATGTCGTCTGTCCCGAAAAGCATTCGCGATGGGGCGCTTGCCATGGGCTCGACAAAGTTTGAAGTCGCTTGGAAAATCACCGTTCCAGCCGCGTTGTCCGGCATTATTGCCTCGGTTGTGCTCGGCTTGTCCCGCGCGATCGGCGAGACGATGATCGTTTCGCTTGCGGCAGGTTCAACACCGAAGTTCGATGGCGATTTCACTGGTTCGATCCAGACGATGACTGCCTATATCGTGCAAGTATCCAAGGGCGACGCCGGTTATGGAACGACGATTTACTATTCCATCTATGCGGTCGGGTTTACATTATTCCTCTTCACGATGGCGATGAATATCCTGGCTGGGTATATGTCAAAACGTTTCCGGGAGGAATATTAAGATGAGGTACATTGAACAGGAAAAAGTTGTCCGTCGAATGAACGGCCGGATGGTCGTCAACCGTGTTTTCCAAGGGCTCTTCATGTTTGCGACGGCGCTCGCACTGCTGGCGCTGGTGATCTTGCTGTACCGGATCGTCAGTCAAGGAGCGGGACATCTATCCATTGATTTCTTAACCAACTTCGCTTCACGGTTCCCGGACCAAGCGGGTATTAAAGCAGCGCTTGTCGGCTCGATCTGGCTGATGGCAGTAGTCGCTCCGACATCCATTTTGCTGGGTGTGGGATCTGCGATTTATTTAGAAGAATACGCCAAAAAAGGGCGCATCACGACTTTTATCCAAATGAATATTTCCAATTTGGCGGGGGTTCCGTCAGTTGTCTTCGGACTTTTGGGGTTGACGATTTTTGTCCGCGCATTGGCGCTCGGCAACAGCATCCTTGCAGCAGGCTTTACGATGAGCTTGCTCATCCTGCCGGTCATTATCGTGGCGGCACAGGAAGCGATCCGTTCGGTTCCAGGCGAATTGCGTGATGCATCGTATGGAATGGGTGCAACCAAATGGCAGACCATCGTGCGCATCATCTTGCCGGCAGCAATTCCCGGCATCCTGACAGGCAGCATCTTGGCCTTGTCGCGTGCCATCGGCGAAACGGCGCCGCTGATCGTGGTGGGCATCCCGGTTATCATCCAATTCTTGCCGGAAGGCGTCATGGATACGTTCACGGCGTTGCCGATGCAGATTTACGATTGGTCAAGCCGCCCGCAAGCTGAGTTCCAAACGGTTGCAGCTGCCGGGATCATTGTCTTGATGGTCGTGTTGTTATTCATGAATTCAATAGCAGTCTTCATTCGGAACAAATTCGATAAATCCTATTAAAGTGTCATGCGGAAGGGGAGTTCATTATGAACACAGCAACAATTAAAACAAAAATCAATACAGCCCAGCCTACTTCAGTAGAACAAGCTGAAAAGGAAAGTGTTTATAGCACGCGTCAATTGAATTTATGGTATGGCAATAACCATGCTTTAAAAAATATTGACTTGGAAATCGGGGAAAACGAAGTCACAGCGATTATCGGGCCATCAGGGTGCGGGAAATCGACTTATTTGAAAACCTTGAACCGCATGGTGGAACTGGTGCCTTCTGTGAAAACTTCAGGAGAAATCCAATACCGTGGCCGCAATATCTTCGAATCGAGCTACGGAGTTGAAGAATTGCGCACACGCGTCGGCATGGTGTTCCAAAAGCCGAACCCGTTCCCGAAATCGATTTACGACAATATCGCTTACGGCCCGCGCATCCACGGCATCAAAAACAAGAAAATCCTGGATGAAATCGTCGAAAAAAGCTTGCGCGGCGCAGCCATCTGGGACGAAGTGAAAGACCGCCTGAACGAAAATGCATACGGCATCTCGGGCGGCCAACAGCAGCGGATCTGCATCGCGCGGACATTGGCGATTGAACCGGATGTCATCTTGATGGATGAGCCGACATCAGCACTTGACCCGATTTCGACTTTGAAAATTGAAGAATTGGTGCAGGAATTGAAAGAGCAATACAGCATCATCATCGTGACGCATAATATGCAGCAAGCTGCGCGGATTTCCGATAAAACTGCCTTCTTCCTGAATGGGGAAGTCATCGAATATGACCGCACGGATGCAATTTTCTCGAACCCTGCCGATAAACGGACAGAGGATTATATTTCAGGTCGATTCGGCTGACCCGCAACTCTAATCAGCAGGAACGAGCTTCCTGCTGGCCTTTAGAAATGGATGAATGGGAGGAACTTTAAATGGCAGTACGCGAAAAGTTTGAATATGAACTGCACTCAGCACAGGAACAATTGATTACATTAAGCACAATGGCTATCGATGCACTCGACAAATCGATGAAGGCGCTGATCGCCCACGACATCGACAAAGCGCTTCAAGTAATCGACAATGACGCCAATATCAATCGCCTCGAAGAAGAACTGAATGATCAGGTGATCTTGTTGATTGCCAAGCAATCACCGGTTGCGACCGATCTTCGGCGCTTGATCGTCACAATCAAAGTGGCCTCAGACATGGAGCGTGTCGGGGATTACGCCGTCAATATCGCTAAAGAAACGATCCGCATCGGGCAGCAAGACCTGCTTGAGCCAATCAACAAAATCCAGCGCATGCATGAACTCGCCACCTCCATGCTGCGCCAGGGCATTGATGCCCTTATAGAAGAAGATGTGGAAAAAGCCAAGGAAATCGCCGACCTTGACGATGAAGTCGATGATTTGTACGGTGAAGCGATCCGGCTGTTGTTCCAGCACAGCGCAAAAGAGCCGGAACAGCTCAGCCAAGTGACGCAATTGGCATTTGTTTGCCGCTATATGGAACGATCTGCGGATTATGCGACCAATATCGCGGAGCAATTATTCTACCTCGTCCGCGGCCGCCATTACGATCTGAACAAATGACAAAAAACCACAGCGCCGGCTGTGGTTTTTTATTTAGGGAAATGATGGGGAAGCATCATTTTTCAGTGGACAATCACTGAAGGTATGCTATAATAATTAAGTCGTATAGATCACGCTTATTAATGAAATGGATTTTTTGAAAGAATTGGGAGGGATATCGATGCGTGTAAACATTACACTAGCTTGCACAGACTGTGGCGAAAGAAACTACAGCACTGTTAAAAATAAGCGCAACAACCCTGAGCGTCTTGAATTGAAAAAATATTGCTCACGTGAAAAGAAAATGACAACACACCGTGAAACGAAGTAAGTAATTGACTGCCAAAACCTCTCGGGGTTTTGGCTTTTTCTTTTGTTATGCGCAGTTTACTATAGAAACTATACATAGAGACAATCTACAGTTCAGCAGAAGGGGCGTTTGCATAATGGAAAAAGCAGTGTTGAGGAAATCGGTCATCGGCCAAATGAGTGAACTTACAAAATCACAACATGCCCAAATGTCATCGGCCATTTTGGAGGAACTTCTGGTAGATCCCGATTTTCAAAAAGCTGAAACTATCGGGGTGACCATCTCGCGCTGGCCGGAAGTCGATACGATTCCGCTTATCGAAACGTGTTGGCGGCTGGGCAAAAGAGTCGCCGCCCCAAAATGTTTCGCAAAAGACCGGACGATGGATTTCCGGTTGTTCAACAGACTCGACCAATTGGAAGTGGTGTACATGGACCTCCAGGAACCGATCGAAGCCGAAACGGAAGCGGTCGGCCCCGAAAGCATCGATTTATTGATTGTGCCGGGTGTAGTCTTTACGCAAAGCGGCTATCGAATCGGCTTCGGTGGAGGCTATTATGACCGCTATTTAAGTGGCTTTAACGGCAATACGCGGTCGCTGGCATTCAACTTTCAGTTGGCTGGCGAATTGCCTATCGAAAGCCATGACATCCCAGTCGATGGCATCATCACGGAAAAACGAACAATTGATTCGAAGGCGGTGAGAGCATGAAAGACCTTTACGATGTAATGCAATTGCTGAAAAGGTACGGAACGATCGTCTATACGGCGGATTTTATTTCGGATCTCGATCTGATGGAATCCGATATCCGCGAGCTGTACGACCACGATTTCATCACGCCGCGTGAATACGCATCTGCCTTGATGATTTTGCGGCAGAAACGCACAGAATACGAGAAAAAAGGAAAATCATGAAACCGAAAGCGTTTTGGCGCGTCTATTAAGGGTAATTGCTTTCTCTCGAAGGTGATTTGTTCTATACTATAAGGTATTGAATTTCCGATTTACTTGAAACTGAAATTCGCGCGAACCGGACAAACGCTCCGGTAAGACGAGGAGGATGTGCGGCAATGAAAAACAAAGAATGGCCTAAGCATTCGGTCCTGGCCATCGCAGTCATCGCGACATGGCTGACGACATATGTCGTCTACAAAACGGCCTTTTCCATAACCATCGACAATGCATTGCAGGAATTCATCCTGTTCTTGAACCCATTAAGCTTACTATTATTCGCCTATGGAGGCGCGCTCTTCTTCAAGAGCAAGAAAGCACGAAACCGCTATATCGTCATAATCGCTGTCGTTACATCGATTATCTTGTACGGCAATGTGGCGTTTTACCGCTTCTTCACGGATTTCATCACACTGCCCGTATTGTTCCAGACGGATAATTTCGGCGACATCGGCAACAGTGCTGCCGCAAGCATCTATTGGAGCGATATTCTCTATTTTGCCGATATCATCATCATCTTATTGGCGATGCGTTTTGTGAAAGAAAAAGAATCGGTGCTGAAATCGGCAGCGACACACCGTAAAGCATACTTCGTCCTGTCGGCAGCTGTGCTGTTCTTTAACCTCGGCCTTGCCGAAGCAGAACGCCCACAACTATTGACGAGAAGCTTTGACCGCGAAATGCTCGTCAAGAACCTGGGGATGTACAATTACCATCTGTATGATGTCTATATCCAATCGAAATCACAAGCACAGCGAGCGCTTGCGGACGGCTCGGAATTGACGGAAGTGACCAACTACGTCCGTTCGAACCAGGCAGAACCATCTGAAGAAATGTTCGGGGCTGCGGAAGGGCGTAATTTGATCGTCGTCACACTCGAGTCATTGCAGACCTTTGTGTTGAACAATGAAATGAACGGCGAGACCATCACGCCTTTCATGAACGAATTGACACAAGACGAAGATACGATTTACTTCCCGAACTTTTACCACCAGACCGGGCTTGGAAAAACTTCCGACTCCGAGTTCCTGCTTGAGACTGGCATGTATCCGCTAAGCGGTGGCGCCGTATTCTTTACACACAGCGGCAATACCTTCAATTCCATGGCGGAAAAGATGGGCAACGAAGGGTATTCGACCAATGTCCAGCACGCCAATACGAAAAGCTTTTGGAACCGCGACATGATGTACGAATCGCTTGAGATCGACAAGTTCTATGATATCCAGAGCTATACAGTAGGCGAAGGGCAAGCTGTCAACTGGGGCATGAAGGACATTCCGTTCTTCGAGCAATCCGTCGGCCATATGTCTGAAATGCAGCAGCCGTTCTACACGCGCCTGTTGTCGCTTACGAATCACCACCCATTCACATTGGACGAAGAAGACAAGCTGATCGAGGAATTCGATTCCAATTCAGGTACCTTGAACCGCTATTTCCAGACGGTGCGCTATTTGGATGAAGCCGTCAAATCCTTGTTCGAAGATTTGAAGGAACAAGGATTGTACGAAAACTCCATCATCGTCATGTACGGCGACCATTACGGCATCTCCGACAACCACAACGAAGCGATGGCGCAGTATCTAGGCAAGGAAATTACGCCGTATGAATCGGCACAATTGCAAAAAGTGCCATTTTTCGTCCATATCCCAGGTTATGAAAAGGGCTATGTCGATGAAGAAATCGGCGGCCAAGTGGATATGCGTTCGACGATCCTTCATTTGATGGGCATGGAAACCGAAAAAGACATTCAATTCGGCGGAGATTTATTCTCTGAAGAACACGAGGAATTCGTCATTTTCCGTGACGGGCGCTTTGTGACTGATGAATATGTCTATGCAGCGAATGTCTGCTATGATATCGAAACGGGCGAACCGGTGGAAGACC
This sequence comes from Planococcus citreus, assembly GCF_003664125.1. Taxonomy (GTDB): domain Bacteria; phylum Bacillota; class Bacilli; order Bacillales_A; family Planococcaceae; genus Planococcus; species Planococcus citreus. Next base: position 202,027 of record NZ_RCCP01000002.1, on the reverse strand, counting down.
AAAGCGTATGCGACCCATATGCTGAACGCGCCCTAGAGGAGCTCCAGTACTCCGAATCGATCATCAACGGCGACTTGCTGAGGTTCTACGAAGAGGAAAACGGCCAATTGAAAACATTGGGCGAACAAGAACAACCGTAATTCAAAAAGGGCTGCCACAACCGCATCGGTTTGGCAGCCCTTTTCTTTATGGCCAGTAAAAAAACCGGCGCAATGAATGCGCCGGTTTCTTCGTTCTTAATGAAGGCCAGGTGGGTAACCGTGTGTAATGAGAGTTGCAACGGTGAAACCGCCGAAAATAACAAAGGTCCCAAAATTAAATAAGAATCCTAAAACTTCTTTGTTTTTTAGGGTTTGAACTGTACCGATTGCAGCAAGAACTGCTGTGAGGCCGAAAATAACCATCAAAATCCAACTCATCTTATGACACTCCCTTCAACTTTAACAGCCAGTGCCGTCTTCTACTCTTTATATTGTAAAGAAATTCTGCAAGTTTGTCGAGGCGTAAAAATGTCATTCTATTGAACAAGCAAAAGAATGTGTTCATGATATACTGCTAATGAGGTGAAAGTCATGTTAAAAATCGATCGGCTGGAACTAGGCCCAGTGCAAACGAATTGCTACATCATATCAGGGGAAGGCAAACAATGCGTCATTTTCGACCCTGGCGAAGAAGCTGGTAAAATCCAGGACGTGCTGAAACGCAAGCAATTGACACCGCTCGCGATTCTTCTGACACACGCCCATTTTGACCATATCGGGGCGGTCGACGAATTGAGGGAGAAATATAAAATCCCTGTCTATCTTCATCATAAAGAACGCGATTTCCTTGGGCGGCCGAATTTGAACGGCTCGGGTAAATACGCGGCATTGCCGGATTACCGAGTAGCGGATGCAGACGAATTGATCACCGATGAACAATCGCTTGAAATCGGCCCGTTCAACATGGAGTTGTTCCATACGCCTGGGCATTCGCCAGGCAGCGTAAGCTTTTATTTTCCGCAAGACCGCTTCGCGATCGTCGGGGACACCTTATTTTCAGGAAGCATCGGGCGCACTGATTTGGCGGAAGGCTCAGAACAGCTGCTGCTAAAATCAATCCGTGAGTCTCTATTGACGCTGCCGGAAGAAACCTTCCTGTTCCCGGGGCACGGCCCGGAGACGACCCCAAAACAGGAACAACAGCATAATCCTTTCCTGCGTATGTAAAGGGCATAAAAAAAACGGCCGAGATGGCCGTTTTTTTGCGTTCACATTCAATTTCTATTAATGACCTGCTCCTGGGACGTGGATGAACGTAGAGTAGTAAGTAAAGCCAACGAAAAAGACTGTCAGATAGGCTCCAAAAATATACATGTACATGCGTTCAGAAATGTTTAAGTATCCAAGAAGAACGAAGAAGCCGGTATTGGCAACCATCAACAATGATACTTCTACCATATCGCCGACATAAAATAAAATTGCAAAGATTCCAGTCCACCATCCCATTAATTTAAACATATTATCCATGGGTAATCCCTCCTTTGCCACAATACAATAATCTCCTATTCATTATATAGGAAGACGAGTCTATGTGTAAACAAGGACTTCGGGCTAGTTTGTGACAAAGCGGTGTAGGTGTATCCATAAAGCGGTCTAAAGCTATAGGTGCCTGCCCTGAAAGCCTGGATTTCAGGGCTTTGAGGCGTTCAAATAATTATTTTGGTATTTTCGATATTCAAAGGCCATCTGTGTGCTTATACTAATGGGGAACGGAGAGGCAGCCTCCGCTCGCAGACCCGGACAGGAGGTGACTATGCAAGATATCATTGAACGGCGATGCTTCGACCTATTGCATTCCGCCGTAGAAGAAAAAACCACCGATATCCACATCAGGCCAGAACCCCGCGATTACAGCATCACCTACCGCACGTACAACCATTTCAAGCCGGTGGCGAAAATCCCCTTCGATTTAGGCGATCGCATGATTGCTTACTTCAAATACCTCTCCCTTTTGGACATGAGCGAAAAACGAAAACCCCAAACCGGCTCATTCCATCTTCAGATGAATGGCCATACCCACCATTTCCGAATTTCCACATTGCCGTCCGTGATGACGAAAGAAAGCATCGTCATCCGTGTCATTCCAGACAGCACAGCGTTATTTCTTGATGAATTGGCGGCGTTCCGCGATTCAGCCAGGCTGCTCGAGAAACTTGCCGGCGAACGGCAGGGCTTGATGCTGCTGACGGGACCGACCGGTTGCGGCAAATCCACCACTTTGTATTCTCTCTTGCGCCACTGTTCCGAACGGCTCAACCGAAATGTCATCACGCTCGAAGATCCGGTCGAGCGCCAAAACCCTGCCTTTCTTCAAATCCAAGTGAACGAAAAGTCGGGAATGAATTATGCGACTGGCTTGAAAGCGATTTTACGGCATGATCCCGATATTATCATGATTGGTGAAATCAGGGATGCCGAAACTGCTGAAATAGCCGTCAGGGCCGCCTTGACAGGGCATTTGGTGTTTTCGACGATCCATGCCAAGCATTCGGTCGGCTGTCTTCACAGGCTCCATGACCTGGGCATTCCATATGAAGACATGCTTCAGACGCTTATCGGCATCGCGGCCCAGAAAATTGTGCCGATGTACGAGGATTTGCAGCAGCTCGAGACGAAGCATCGTGCGTTATATGAAATTCTGTGCGATTCAAGTTTGGTGGATGCCATCCGTTCAGCGAGACAGCAACAAGAGTATCAACTGCCGGAGCATTTATCGTTCGGCGGGCAGATCCGGGAAGGGGTGAGGATCGGTGCGCTTCATTCCGGTTTCGAGTTCTAGGCGCTTGCCGTTTCGTGAGCGCGCCCAGTTTTTGACTAGGCTTTCGGTGTTGATGTCGGAAGGCTATTTGTTTCCCGTCGCCATGACGCTTCTTTTGCCGATGCACACAGAACGTGTAGATGAAGCACTTGCAGGCATGGACCGAATCTTGAAGGGCGGCGGCAATGCTGCTGAAGTCCTGAAATTTCTTGGGTTCCGTGAGCGCGTGTTGTTCCCGGTCGAGATTGCCGAGTTCCATGGCAAGCTCAGCGAAGCGATTCATGGCATCGCTGCCGGATTCAAGCGGACTGAAGAAGTGCAGAAGAAACTTCGCAATATCCTCGTCTATCCTGTCTCACTATTGATTCTTACCGCTGCTTTGTTCTTATTTTTCAGGACCAATTATGTGCCCAATCTGACTGCCCTGATATCTTCGCTGCAGCACGGCGAAGAAGGCGCCGGGGTTCCGGTTTATTTGCTGCGCATTCCGGACATAGCGATTGCTGTCTTCGCGGCTATTGCGTTATTGGTTCTTGGCTTTCGTGAATATCTAAAGCGGCAGCCTGCCGAGCGCCAAATGGCATTATTGATTAAGCTGCCGGTTATTGGGCCAGTTATGCGGCTTTATTGGTCGCAGCTCGCTTCTAGGGAGCTCGGCACGCTTTTGCATAGCGGAATTTCCTTGCAGGAAGCATTGATGCTTCTGCGCAAGCAGCGTCATCATCCCATCATCAGCCAAATCGCTGAATCGCTGCATGACGAAGTCAAGACCGGTATCGTGCTGTCATTTGCTGTAGACCGCCATGCCTTTGCGGCGAACGATATGGCGGCGTTCATCCGCCACGGGGAAGCGACCGGCATGCTCGGGAAAGAATTGATGCTCTATAGCGAAGTGTTGCTCGACAGAATTGAACTGCAAGCCCAGCGTTCATTGAAAATCATCCAGCCCAGTTTCTTTGTGCTGATTGCCGTTTGTATCGTCGCCGCCTATTTGGCGATTCTTTTGCCGATGTACAATCTCGTCCATACGATATAAGGAGGAATACGATGAAACGATTAAAAAACCAACGGGGCTTTACACTTATTGAAATGTTGATCGTCATGTTGATCATCACGGTATTGATTGCTATCGCCATCCCGAATGTCTCGAAACAGACATCGGCGGTCGATGAAAAAGGCTGTAAGGCATTTGTGCAGATGGTCCAGGGTCAAGTGGAATCCTACCGAATGGATAAAAAAGCCGTGCCGGTGATGGCGGATTTGGTATCCGAAGGCTATTTGAAAACAGGAGAGACGAGCTGCCCGAACGGGGAAGTGATCAATATTTCAGTTGACGGCGTGGTGAGCTCATCAAAAGCATCTTAAAAAGCAGTTCAGGCTTTACATTAATTGAAATGCTTCTCGTGTTGATTGCGGTCGGCATAAGCGCTTCGCTTGTTGTTGCATCTGTGGTGCCGCTCGAAAAAAAGCGCGAAGAAGACCGGTTTTTTGTGTTGCTGGAACAAGACATCCATTATGCCCAAAGCCAGAGTTATTTACTCGGGACATCGGTAGTCTTGACTTTCCGGGACCATAAGCCGGGCTATGAAATAATGTATGGCTTAAGCCATCCGGGATACATCAGGACCATGCCAAAGTCGATCAGCTTGAACGCATCCAGCAATCTTAGCGAAGTATACTTCATGCCGAATGGCTCGATCCGCCAGCCAGGCACCTTGCGCTTTTCGACCAGCAGCGGTGAAAGGACGGTGACGGTCCATCTTGGAAAAGGGCGCGTGGTGGTTTCAAAATGACAAGGGCATCTCCGTGGCGGAAACGATGCTCAGCCTGTTTATGGTATTTCTAGTCTTCGGTTCGCTCCTGCCGCTCGTCCATGATATGCAAGTGAGGCTCGAACTGAAAAAAGAGCGCCTCGCCGCTTATGAGACCTTGCACGAAGCGGCAAAAACCATTGCCGCTACCGGCAGTATTGAAGGCCAGCGCTCGGTGAACGGTACACTGTATTCCTGGCAAGCGGATGGCCATTGTGTTGACTACGTGGACTTTCAAGGAAAGCAGGTGCGCTTATGCATCGAGTGAACATCCGATCGTCAAACGGATTTACGTTTCTCGACAGCTTGCTGGAGTTATTGGCATTATCGATCATACTGCCGCTTGCCGCGATGTTCTATTTGTTCAGTTCGCATATGCTGGTGGATCTGGATTCCGGCGCAACGGAGTTCCGGCTGTTTGCGCTGGAGCTGCAGCAGTATCTGGATGGCAGCGAACAAATTTACATCATGCGCGATGGAAAAGGCGTTCGCATTGTTCGTGAAGGGGTTGTTTACGATATCGAATTGTATGGCAGCGTTGTGCGCAAGCGAAAAGACCAGTTTGGCCATGAAATCATGCTGACCGATGTGAAAAACAGCTTTTTTCAAATGGAAGGCAAGCGTTTAAACATCCAGCTGGAGTTCCAAAGCGGCGCAAAAGAGGAGGCCGATTATGCGCTCTCGCTTCCTGATTAGCCAATCCGGAGCAGTCTATCCGCTATCCCTCGTGTTCTTTCTGTCCGCAATGGCGCTGTTATCCCATATGGTGCTGCTTTATGCGATTGAATATCAAACTTATGATAGTTTGGAAAATGTTCATAGAAATGCTACTATACAACTACTGATGGAAATTGGGCAAAATAAAATCCCTGAGTAGGGTAGTGCGGGTGGGAACAATGAACAGAATATATTTGATCGGTTTTATGGGCTGCGGCAAAAGTGCGGTCGGCAGGAGGCTAAGTTTTTTATTGAAGATGCCCTATTATGACATGGACAAAGAAATCGTCCGTCAAATGGGCATGACGATACCGGAAATCTTCGAGCGTTTTGGCGAAGAATATTTCAGGAATCTCGAAACGGAATTTTTGCAAAATTTGCAACAGGATCATTGCATCATCTCTACCGGCGGTGGCGTCACAATGCGCAAAGTGAACCAGCGCCTCATGCGCCAGACGGGGCTCGTGTTATTCCTGGATGCACCGTTCAAGGAAATCTGGCGGCGTATCCATAAAGACCCGAACCGCCCGATCGTCAGGCGCTCGACGCGCGAGGAAATCGAAGCGCTCCACAAATCGCGTTACCGTGATTACAAACGGACGGCGCATATCACCATCCGGACCGAACACCGCACGCTGCGGCAGATTACCCAATATGCTGCATTTCAAGTTAAACGCCTGAAAACGAATGATTGGAACGCATAATAGTAAAACATTCGTGTTTGAGGCGTTAAGGTAAAAAAGATTGCGCTTTCGTCAATTCAATGTTAGGATGTAGTCGAAGTTATACTATTCTGTATAGCGGGATGGACCAATTCAACATTGATTTGGGCGGATGATTGTACGGGGAGAGAACGCATTGGCGTCGCCGAAGGAGCAAATGATTACATCATGAATCTCTCAGGCAAAAAGACTCGTACAGGACGCATCTCTGGAGAATGCTGACGATGTGCAGCTACCGATGAGGAAAGCCGTTACGGTAAACTTTCAGGTGCCAGGACAGAGAATTCCCTTTTAGTTTAAAGGGAATTCTCTGTCCTTTTTTGTGCGCTTTGAAAACAGGAGGGAAAAAGATTGGGACAATTGAAGCGAACACCTTTGTTTGACTCGTATGCCCGCTACGGCGGCAAAACGATCGATTTCGGCGGATGGGAATTGCCGGTGCAATTTTCTTCCATCAAGGACGAGCATGAAGCAGTACGCACTAAAGCAGGATTATTCGATGTTTCCCATATGGGCGAGATATTCGCCTCGGGCCCGGATAGCCTGGCTTATTTACAGAAATTGCTGACCAACGATGTATCAAAGCTTCAGGACGGCCAAGCGCAATACACGGCAATGTGTTATGAAGACGGTGGCACGATCGACGATCTGCTCGTCTACAAACTCGAAGATGAGCGCTATCTGCTGGTGGTCAATGCATCGAATATCGAAAAGGATTTTGAGTGGATGCAAAAACATCTTGAAGGCGAAGTCGAACTGGATAACGCTTCTGAACGCTTTGGCTTGCTGGCGTTGCAAGGGCCTCTAGCTGAGAACGTGCTGGCTGCGTTGACGGAGGAAGACTTGTCATCAATCCGCCCATTCCGCTTCAAGGACCAAGTAGAAGTTGCTGGACAGCGAGTGTTGGTGTCACGCACTGGCTACACGGGAGAAGATGGATTTGAAATCTACGGCAGCCCCGAAGCTGTCACTGCTCTATGGGACCGGATCTTGGAAACAGGTGAATCGGAAGGCGTCGTGCCAGCAGGACTCGGTGCACGCGATACGCTACGTTTTGAAGCGGGCCTTGCGCTTTACGGGCAAGAATTGTCGAAAGACATCACACCGCTTGAAGCCGGCATCGGATTTGCCGTCAAATTGAAAAAAGACTCCGACTTTATCGGAAAACAGGCTTTGGTGGATCAAAAAGAAGCCGGGGTACCCCGCAAATCCGTCGGCATCGAAATGATCGACAAGGGCATCCCGCGCCATGGCTATGTAGTTTACAAGGGCGATGAGAAAATCGGCGAAGTCACCACCGGTACACAGTCGCCGACATTGAAAAAGAACATCGGGCTGGCTTTGCTGGATGCTAAGCATAATGAGTTGGACACGGAAGTGGATGTCGAAATCCGCAATAAGCGGCTTAAAGCAAAAATTATCGCAGCGCCATTTTATAAACGCTCTAAATAATCCGAATAAAGAAGGGGACTGCACACGATGAAACATCGCTATCTACCAATGACTTCCCAAGATGAAAAAGACATGCTCGAGACGATTGGCGTCCAATCGATCGACGAATTGTTTTCGGACATTCCTGAAAAAGTACGCTTTAAAGGCGAATACAACATCAAGCCTGCAAAATCTGAATCGGCCTTGACGAAAGAATTGGCACAGCTCGCCGGCAAGAACGCGGATTCTGTCCGCTATGCCTCTTTCCTCGGCGCGGGTGTCTATGACCATTACAAACCGATCATTGTCGATCACGTCATCTCCCGTTCTGAATTTTACACAGCCTATACGCCTTACCAGCCAGAAATCTCCCAAGGGGAATTGCAGGCGATCTTTGAATTCCAGACAATGATCGCTGAACTCACCGGCATGGATATCGCGAACTCTTCCATGTACGATGGCGGAACAGCGCTCGCAGAAGCAGGCATGCTCGCAGCCGGCCAGACGCGCCGCAAGAAAATCCTCGTTTCCCGTGCTGTCCATCCGGAGTCGAGAGACGTTGTCCGCACTTATGCACTCGGGCAGTCAATCGATGTTGTGGAAATTCCGCTCAAAGACGGCCGCACGGATATCGACGCCTTGAAAGAAATGATCGATGAAAACACCGCGACCGTCATGGTCCAATACCCGAACTTTTTCGGTCAAGTCGAGAACTTAAAAGAAATCGAGCCGATCGTCCACGAAGCAGGCGCTTTGTTCACGGTATCGTCCAACCCTCTGGCACTCGGCGCACTTACGCCTCCTGGGAAATTCGGCGCAGATATTACCGTCGGCGATGCACAGCCGTTCGGCATTCCTGAAGCGTTCGGCGGTCCTCATTGCGGCTATTTCGCTGTAACGCAGAAATTGATGCGCGAAGTTCCAGGACGCCTTGTCGGCGAAACGACAGACGATGAAGGGCGACGCGGATTCGTCTTGACTTTGCAAGCGCGCGAACAGCATATCCGCCGCGACAAAGCGACGTCGAATATTTGCTCGAACCAAGCCTTGAATGCGTTGGCAGCTTCTGTTGCCATGACAGCGCTCGGCAAGGAAGGCACGAAGGAAATCGCCGTGCAGAACATTACCAAGACCCATTACATGAAGCAACAATTGAAGAAATCCGGATTCGAGATTGCATTTGATGGTGCCCATTTCAATGAAATTGCTGTCAAGCTCGGCTCATCGGTCAAGGAATTGAATGCGGCTTTGTTTGAGAAAGGCATGATCGGCGGCTATGATCTCGGCTTGAGCTATGACGAGTTGCAAGGGCATATGCTGATTGCGGTCACTGAGCAGCGTTCTAAAGAAGAAATCGACGCGTTTGTACAGGAAATCGATGCATTCGTGCGAGAAACGGAGGCTTCCCATGCATAAAGACAACCAGCCACTCATTTTTGAAATGACCAAACAAGGCCGTGTCGGCTACAGCCTGCCGGAACTTGATGTGCCGGAAGTGGATTTGACTGAATTGCTCGGCCAAGAACTAGTACGCGAAGAGTTTGCGGAATTGCCGGAAGTCTCGGAACTCGACATCATGCGCCATTACACAGCGCTTTCAAAACGCAACCATGGCGTTGATTCCGGATTCTATCCGCTCGGCTCGTGCACGATGAAATACAACCCGAAAATCAATGAATCCGTTGCCCGCTACTCCGGGTTCGCGAACATCCACCCGCTGCAGGAAGAATCGACTGTCCAAGGCGCGATGGAATTGATGTATGACCTTCAGGAACATTTGAAGGAAATTACAGGCATGGATGAAGTGACGCTTCAGCCGGCTGCCGGTGCACACGGTGAATGGACGGGTCTCATGATGATCCGTGCTTTCCACGAAGCAAATGGTGATTTCAACCGCACGAAAGTCATCGTGCCGGATTCTGCCCACGGAACGAACCCAGCTTCTGCAACAGTCGCCGGATTCGAGACAGTGACTGTTAAATCGAACGAGCACGGCCTTGTCGACCTGGAAGACTTGAAGCGTGTAGTCGGCGACGACACCGCGGCACTCATGCTGACAAACCCGAACACGCTCGGCCTTTTTGAAGAAGATATCCTTGAAATGGCATCGATCATCCACAAAGTCGGCGGCAAGCTGTACTACGACGGGGCGAACTTGAACGCCGTCATGTCAAAAGCACGCCCTGGCGACATGGGCTTTGACGTTGTCCATTTGAACTTGCACAAAACCTTCACAGGCCCGCACGGCGGCGGCGGCCCAGGATCTGGCCCGGTTGGTGTCCAAGCGGACCTGATCCCGTATTTGCCGAAGCCGATCCTCGTCAAGACCGATGAAGGCTATACATTCGATTACGACCGCCCTGAATCCATCGGACGCGTTAAGCCATTCTATGGCAACTTCGGCATCAATGTCCGTGCCTATACGTATATCCGCACAATGGGGCCGGACGGCTTGAAGAAAGTCACTGAATATGCCGTATTGAACGCCAACTACATGATGAGAAGGCTCGCACCTCATTTCGATTTGCCGTACGACCGCCATTGCAAGCATGAATTTGTGTTGAGCGGGCGCCGCCAGAAAAAACTCGGTGTCAGAACGCTCGACATGGCGAAGCGCCTGCTCGACTTCGGTTACCATCCGCCGACGATCTACTTCCCGCTCAATGTGGAAGAAGGCATGATGATCGAGCCGACCGAGACGGAATCGAAAGAAACGCTGGATGACTTTATCGATGCAATGATTCAGATTGCGCGTGAAGTGGAAGAAAATCCGGAGATCGTCCAAAATGCGCCGCATACGACGGTCATTAACCGGCTGGATGAAACGAAAGCAGCCCGCAAGCCGGTTCTTCGTTACCAGAAACCGACAGACAGCGAATGACATAAAAAAACCCCGGAAGCATTTGCTTCCGGGGTTTTTGATTATTTGGATTTGATTTTGCCTGTCCATTTTTTGAAGCCGCCCTGCAATTGGAACAATTGCTCATAGCCTTTTTTCTTCAGGAACAATGCGACGCGTCCGCTTCTTGCCCCGTTCTGGTCGTACAGATAGACCGGTTTGTCGGCGCGGATTTCCTTGTAGCGCTGGCGCAATTGCGATTGCGGGATGTTGCGCGCCCCGAGGATATGGCCGGCTGCGAAATCTTTTGGTTCCCGGACATCGATGAGCTGCGCTTTTCGGTAGCCTTGGATAAATTCTTCCTGGTTGAGATCGGTGACCGCTTTGCGGATGCGGAGGAACGAGACGACCGCAAAAATGAGGATGGCGATGACGACACCCAATGTGATATACAATAATTCCACTGTTCTTGCCCCTTTCTATACTTACTCATTATAAGAGATAAGGTGACGGATATTCAATGGCTATGTTACAGTAATCGGGGCAAATCAGAGGCAATCCTGTGAAGCCTGCGGGCAGGAAGCGCGCTGTAGCTGGACTTTCAGTTGTCAAGTGCTTTCAACAGGAAATTAAATCGATTTTTGCGCTGATTTATGCGAACATACGTGTCTTTCGTCTCATTTTAACAAAAGCCAAATCGCGAAACCCTTGTCATTGCTCGGTTATCTGCCGAGTCGAATTTTCCATCAGAAAAATGTCATTGCGAGTGAGTTTCAATATATAGTATCATGGGAATTGTAATAATACTATATATAGTGTTAACTCCATATAATATAAAGGAGGATTTGTCAAATGGTTTCCGCCACACAATCCGAATATACATTAAACGTCGAGTCCCTGAACAAAGACATTGAAGCTTTCCCGCAAGTCCACGCGGTAACGAAGGACATGAAGAAAACCCATAAAGGCGTATCCCGCCTGGTCATGATCGACCGCTATTCCTTCAAGGACACCAGCAAAAGCACATTGAAGCCGGGCGATTTCGTCGTGTTGACGGTCAAAGAAGACCCGAAATTCCCAGCACGCGGCCTCGGATATATCGTCTCGATCGACCAAGATGCGAACAAAGCACGCGTCTGGATCGAAGAAGATTACCGCAGTGCCATCGATAACCCTGAAGAAGTAGAACAAGGCATAGTCAACCGGCCGATCGATGTTATCGAAAAGCCGCTCGAAGTATTTTACGAGCAAATCGCCAAACGCAATGCCACTGGCCTTTCTGCAGTCGAGAAAACCCCAGAAAAGCAAAGTGAATGGTTCACGAAATTCTATGAGCAGCTCGTCAACTTGAATTTCGTCCCGGCTGGCCGTGTGCTGTACGGGGCAGGCGCTGACACCGATGTCACGTATTTCAACTGCTACGTCATGCCATTTGTCGCCGATTCGCGTGAAGGCATCTCAGACCACCGCAAGCAAGTGATGGAAATCATGAGCCGCGGAGGCGGTGTCGGGACGAACGGCTCGACTCTTCGCCCGCGCAATACACTCGCTCGTGGCGTCAACGGCAAATCATCCGGTTCTGTTTCGTGGCTTGACGATATCGCGAAACTGACGCATCTGGTCGAACAGGGCGGTTCACGCCGCGGCGCCCAGATGATCATGCTTGCTGACTGGCATCCGGATATCGCGGAATTCATCATTTCCAAAATGCAAAACCCGCGTATTTTGCGTTATTTGATCGAAAACACAGAAGACGAAACGATCAAACGCCTGGCGAACGATAAATTGAAATTCAAACCTTTAACTGAGCAGGAAGAAGCGATGTACCAAGGCTTGCTTAATTACCGGACCATTCCGGGCATGGGTGGATTCAACGAAAAAATCATGCGCGATGCAGAAACGAAACTGCGCGACGGCGGCACGTTCTCCGTTCATAACGAAGAATTCCTAACTGGTGCCAATATTTCCGTCACCTTGACGAAAGACTTCATGGAAGCAGTCGAAAAAGACGAAGATTTCGAATTGCGCTTCCCGGCAGTTGAATCGTATTCGAAAGAAGAGATGGCGGTCTATAACGAAGAATGGCATAAGATCGGTGATGTCCGCGATTGGGAAAAAATGGGCCATAAAGTCCGCACATACCGCGTGATCAAAGCGCGCGAACTATGGAATTTGATCAATGTATGCGCAACTTATTCCGCAGAACCCGGCATCTTCTTTATCGATAATGCCAATGAAAAAACAAATGCGACGGCATACGGCCAAAAAGTCGTGGCGACAAACCCATGTGGCGAACAGCCACTTGCGCCTTATTCCGTATGCAACTTGGCAGCCGTCAACTTAGCACGCTTCGCAGATCCGAAAACGAAGCAAGTTGATTTTGAAGCACTGAAAGAAACGGTGCGCGTCGGTGTCCGCATGCAAGACAACGTCATAGATGCAACTCCTTATTTCCTGGAAGAAAACCGCATCCAGGCACTCGGCGAACGCCGTGTAGGCCTTGGCGTCATGGGCCTTGCCGATTTGCTCATCTATTCGGACCGTGAATACGGCTCGCCGGAAGGTAACGAGCTGGTCGATGAGATCTTCAAGACGATTGCAGTCGCAGCTTATGAAGCTTCTACAGAGCTCGCTGAAGAACGCGGCAGCTTCCCATTCCTCGTCGGCGAAACAGATGCAGAAACGGAGAACTTGCGCCGTGCATTTACCGAAACCGGCTTTATGCAAGGGATGCCGGAAGAAATTCGCCAAGCGGTGCTCGACAAAGGGATCCGCAACTCCCATCTATTGACGGTTGCGCCGACAGGCTCGACTGGCACGATGGTTGGCGTATCGACAGGCTTGGAACCATATTATTCATTTACTTATTACCGAAGCGGGCGCCTCGGGAAATTCATCGAAGTAAAAGCGGATATCGTCCGTGAATACTTGAAGAACAACCCGGACGCAGATGAAGAGAATTTGCCGCAGGCGTTCATCACGTCAATGGACCTCGCACCTGAAGCACATGCCGATGTCCAGTGCATCATCCAGCGCTGGATCGATTCCTCAATCTCAAAAACGGTCAACGCACCGAAAGGTTATACCGTCGAACAGGTTGAAGGCGTTTATGAGCGTCTCTACAAAGGCGGTGCCAAAGGCGGCACAGTCTACGTCGACGGCAGCCGTGATTCACAAGTGCTGACATTAAAAGCTGAAGACAATACTTTCGAAGAAGACCACAAGGAAGAAGACACTGGCAAGCGCCCAGTAGTCTTGATCGACACGATCCAAGACTTGCGCTCGACCAATGTCACGATCGGATCGGAAGTAGGCAATACTTGCCCTGTCTGCCGTAAAGGGACAGTGGAAGAAATGGGCGGATGCAATACATGCACGAACTGTGCAGCCCAATTGAAATGCGGACTGTAACAAAAAACTTCAAATAGCCGGAGCCATATTCTCCAGTGACAAAAGCGGAAGCCAAAATAGGCTTCCGCTTTTTTGTTTGCATAAGCGTCTTCGTCTTCTGGCTTGCCGCTAATTGATCGTATGATAAAATGGAAAAGGAAAGCCAAGAAAGGGGTGCAAGGGCATGAGAGTCCTGGTGTTGAACGGTCCCAATTTAAACCGTCTCGGCAAACGCGAAAAACAAGCGTACGGAAGCTTTACATTGCAGGAGCTGGAGCAGGAACTGGCGGATTTTGCTGACAGTGAAGGCTTTGAGTTGGTCTGCCGGCAGTCCAATCATGAAGGGGAACTGATCGACTGGATCCACGGTGCGGACGATGATGCCATTTCCGGCATCGTCTTGAACGCCGGTGCCTATACGCATACGAGCATCGCGATACGCGACGCCATCGCATCGGTCCAAGTGCCGGTCGTTGAAGTACATATTTCCAATATCCACGCACGTGAAGAGTTCCGCCACTATTCCCATATCGCGCCGGTAGCCATCGGGCAAATCGCCGGCTTCGGCAAGGACGTCTATCGGCTGGGGCTCCAGTCGCTCTTGCTTCGACAACAGAAAGGATGAAACTGATGAAATTGATGAAACTGCGCGAACAAATGCAAAAGCGGGAACTGGATTCCCTGCTGGTGACAAATCCGTATAATCTTCGTTTTATTACAGGCTTCACCGGAACGGCTGGGCTTGCGCTCATCACGCCGAATGATGCTTGGTTCATTACCGATTTCCGCTACACTGAACAAGCAGGAGAGCAAGTCAAAGAATTCAAAGTGGTCCAAGCGCAAAAAGGCTTGATTGACGAAGTGGCGCGCATTGCTAAGGAAGCGGCAGTCGAACGGCTGGCATTCGAACAGGATTATATGACCTTTGCCACATATTCGCAGTATCAGGAAAAATTATCTGCAACGCTCGAACCGGTTAGCGGTCTGATTGAAAAGTTGCGCATGGTGAAATCTCCTGAAGAACTAGAAGTGCTGAAAGCGGCAGCCAAGATTGCTGACGATGCGTTCGAACATATCTGCTCTTACATCAAGGCGGGAATGACAGAATTGGAAGTTTCGAATGAACTGGAATTCTTCATGCGTTCACAAGGCGCAACTTCTTCTTCGTTCGACATCATCGTCGCATCGGGCTTGCGCTCGGCATTGCCTCATGGCGTTGCATCCAATAAGAAAATCGAACAAGGCGACTTGATCACGCTCGATTTCGGCGCCTTGTACAATGGCTATGTATCGGACATCACGCGCACGGTGGCAGTCGGCGAACCGTCTGACAAGCTTAAGGAAATATATCAAGTGGTCTTGGATTCACAAGTGCTGGCGCTGGAGAAAATCAAGCCGGGCATGACGGGAATCGAAGCGGATGCCATCGCACGCGATTACATCAAGTCAAAAGGCTACGGGGAAGCGTTCGGGCATTCAACCGGCCACGGCATCGGTCTCGAGGTCCACGAAGGGCCGGGGCTGTCGTTCCGTTCGGAAACTGTCCTTGAACCCGGAATGGCTGTCACGGTCGAACCGGGCATCTATTTGCCGGGAATTGGCGGAGTGCGCATAGAAGATGATATACTGATTACCGAAACGGGGAATGAGCGCTTGACGCATTCTTCAAAAGAGCTTCGCATTTTATAACAAACGGAGGAACTATTATTATGATTTCAGTAAACGATTTTAAAACAGGATTGACCATCGAAGTGGATAACGATATTTGGCGCGTGATGGAATTCCAGCACGTCAAACCGGGCAAAGGTGCGGCATTCGTCCGTTCGAAGCTCCGTAACTTGCGCACTGGAGCGGTCAATGAAAAAACATTCCGCGCCGGTGAAAAAGTCGCGAAGGCGCAAATCGATAACCGTAAAATGCAGTATTTGTATTCGAATGGCGATATGCACGCATTCATGGATACAGAAACTTACGACCAGATCGAATTGCCGGAAAAGAGCATCGCCTATGAGTTGAAATTCCTGCAGGAAAACATGGATGTACAAGTTATCCAATACCACGGCGAAGTACTGGGCGTCGAATTGCCGAACACAGTTGTCTTGGAAGTGGCTGAAACAGACCCAGGCATCAAAGGAGACACAGCAAGCGGCGGATCGAAACCGGCGATTCTTACAACAGGGCTTTCTGTCCAGGTGCCATTCTTCATCAACCAAGGGGATAAACTAATCATCAATACGACCGATTCTTCATACGTCTCGCGTGCCCAATAAGTAGGAAAGGCCTCTTTTAAGGGGCCTTTTTTTAAAATGTCGGCCTTGCTATTTCAAAATGATTCAAAAAAGTCTAAAATGGTGGAGTAGCTAAAATTAAATACATAACAGGGGAGTAGGTATTATATGAAAATCCAAGAAATTCGCGAAATCATCAAATTGGTGGATCAGTCATCCATCGACGAGTTCAGCTATGAATTCGAAGGCGTCAAAGTGAAGATGAAGAAAAATTCATCCAACCCTTCACAATCAGCAGCCGTAAAGTCAAAAGCTGTTGAAGAGCCTGCACAGGCACCTGCACCAGCAGCTCCAAAACAAGTTGAAGCAGCTGAAGCTGCACCAACAGAACAGCCGGTGCAAACGGAAGCGCCTGAAACTGGCAACGCGTCAAACGAAGATTTGCACAAAATCCTGTCTCCGATGGTCGGCACGTTCTACCAATCGCCATCACCAGAAGAAGATGCTTATGTAGCTGTCGGAACGAAAGTTTCTGCAGACCAAGTCGTTTGCATCGTTGAAGCGATGAAGCTTTTTAACGAAATCGAAGCAGAAGTGGATGGGGAAATCGCTGAGATCCTAGTCAAAGATGGCCAATTGGTCGAATACGGTCAGCCTTTGTTCCTCGTAAAAGCAAACTAAGGGGGGCTGACGATGATGAAAAAAGTATTGATTGCCAACCGCGGGGAAATCGCCGTTCGGATTATTCGCGCCTGCAAAGAGCTCGATATCCAAACCGTAGCGGTTTATTCAGAAGCGGATAAAGAAGCGCTCCACGTTGAACTGGCCGATGAAGCTTATTGCATCGGGCCGAAACTATCAAAAGACAGCTATTTGAACTTTTCCAATATTATTAGCGTCGCTAAACTGACGAATTGCGATGGCATCCACCCAGGATATGGTTTCCTCGCTGAAAACTCGAGCTTTGCCGAATTATGCGAAGCTTGCGACATCATGTTCATCGGTCCGACAGCAGCAGCGATTTCGAAAATGGGCACAAAAGATGTAGCCCGTGAAACGATGCGCCAAGCAAACGTACCGGTCGTTCCAGGCTCTACAGGAATTGTCGGAAGTGAAGAGGAAGGCTTGGAAATCGCAGAGAAGATCGGTTTCCCGGTCATCATCAAAGCGACGGCAGGCGGTGGCGGCAAAGGGATTCGCGTGGCGAGAACACGCGAAGATTTCGTCAAAGGCTTGAATATGACGCAAAAAGAAGCAGCGGCAGCATTCGGCAACCCAGGCGTCTACATCGAAAAATTCATTGAAGATTTCCGCCATATCGAAATCCAGGTGCTTGCTGATTCGCATGGCAATGCCATCCATCTAGGCGAACGTGATTGCTCAATCCAGCGCCGCATGCAAAAGCTTGTCGAAGAAGCGCCGTCTCCTGCTTTATCAGCCGAACTGAGAGCGGAAATGGGCGAAGCGGCTGTCAAAGCGGCGCAAGCGGTCAATTACCGTGGCGCTGGTACGGTCGAGTTCATCTTTGATGTAGAAAACCAGAAATTCTACTTTATGGAAATGAACACGCGCATCCAAGTGGAACATCCGGTCACTGAAATGATCACGGGCATCGATTTGATCCAGCAGCAGTTGAAAGTCGCTTCCGGCGAGACCCTCGCCTACAAACAGGAAGACGTGACGTTCAAAGGTTGGTCCATCGAATGCCGCATCAACGCCGAAAATCCGCTGAAGAACTTCATGCCTTCTGCAGGGCGTGTGGATATGTACTTGCCGCCAGGCGGCATGGGCGTACGCGTCGATTCAGCGATGTATTCAGGTTATACGATCCCGCCTTATTATGATTCAATGGTGGCTAAGCTCATCACATTCGCCGATACACGCGAAGAGGCCGTGGCCAAGATGAAGCGCGCGCTGGATGAATTCGTGGTGGAAGGCGTCTTCACGACCATTCCATTCCATCTTCGCCTTATGGACCATGAGGTGTTCAAATCCGGGGACTTCAATACGAAATTCCTGGAAAAATACGATGTAATGGGCTCCTGAGGAGGAACATTCAAATGGCAGAAAAAGTAATCCCATATGTAAAAATGAAATCACCCGGTGCTCAGGATCTCGGGAATATCGAAGTTGCATCGGAAGTGCTGGAAATCATCGCCAGCATCGCTGCGACCGATATCGAAGGCGTTGCCAGCATGCGCGGCAATTTTGCTTCAGGCGTCGTTGAACGTTTGGGCAAAAAAGTCCATGGCAAAGGCATCAAAACCGAACTATCGGATGAAGGCCTGGCGATCGACGTATATTGCGTTATCGATTATGGCGTATCGATCCCGAATACCGCCAAGAAAATTCAGGAACAAGTCCGCCAGACCTTGGAGACCATGACTTCGCTGCAGACGCAGGAAGTGAATGTGCACATTACCGGTATACATTTCGACAATCCCCAAGTGGACTGATAAGCAGGCTGCCCGGACATGCTGATGCATGTTTCGGCCAGCCTTCTTTTTTATGGATGCGCTGCGCCAGCGGTGATTTGTTGGAACATTTCAAACTTGGAAGTTCCGCGCGATTACCTGTATAATGGGGGGATAATCAGCTTGAAAAAGGAGACCGGAATTATGATGAAACGACACGAAGCACGGGAAAAAGCGCTTCAGACGCTATTCCAGCTCGATGGAACCGAATTGACGATTGAAGAAGCGATGGAACATGTCATGGACGGGGAAACCGACCAGTTCTATAAACTGCTAGTAGAAGGCACCAACAGCAAGCAACAGGAAATCGACGAAAAACTGAAAGGCCATTTGGAAAATTGGTCGCTTGAGCGCTTGCCGAAGGTAGAACGCACCATTTTGCGCATGGCTGTTTTCGAACTTGAATATATGGACGATGCGCCAAGCCGCGTCGTCATGAACGAAGCGATCGAATTGAGCAAGACCTTCGGGGACGATAAATCAAGCCGTTTCGTCAACGGCGTTCTTTCGAAATTCACTGACCAAACTGCGAACTAATCATTGGAGGAATCTACGTGACTGCTGAATTGATTGATGGAAAAGCCGTAAGCCTGAAAATTAAAGAGCGAGTGCAACAACGTGTAGAGAAACTGAAAACAAACGGAATCACCCCTGGCCTGTCGGTCGTTTTAGTGGGCGATGATTCCGCTTCGCAAACTTATGTCAAAAACAAAAAGAAAACATGTGAATCATTGGGCATGCGTTCGGATCTTCACTTATACCCTGCTTCACTGACCGAGCAAGAACTGCTCGAGAAAATCGATGAATTGAATAACGACCCGGACATACACGGCATTTTGGTGCAATTGCCGCTTCCTGCCCAGATCGATGAATTCAAGATCATCACGGCAATCGATCCCGAAAAGGACGTCGATGGCTTCCACCCGATTTCCGTCGGCAATTTGATGATCGGCAAGGACACCTTTTTGCCATGTACGCCCCACGGGGTGATGGTGCTCCTTGAGCATTACGGCATCGATCCTGCAGGCAAGCATGCCGTCGTCATTGGCCGAAGCAATATCGTCGGAAAGCCGGTCGGCCAATTGCTGCTGCAAAAAGATGCGACCGTGACCTATTGCCATTCGAAAACACCGGATTTGAAAGCGATGACCCAGCAGGCGGACATCATCATTGCGGCAATCGGCCGTGCGAAGTTCATCGGGGCAGACCATATCAAAGAAGGCGCAGTCGTCATCGATGTCGGCATGAACCGTGACGAAAACGGCAAGCTGTGCGGCGACGTCGATTTCGAGGCGGTGCGCGAACGAGCCAGCTTCATCACGCCTGTACCGGGCGGCGTTGGGCCGATGACCATCGCCATGCTGATGGAAAATACATTGCTGTCGGCTGAAAAAGGATTATCGAAAGACAAAGCTGCCGAAAGCGTGTAAAATGAATAGCAAATAGAGCTGTTTTTCGAAAGAAAGACAGCTTTTTACTTTCTATAGACAGGGGTTGACATTTTGGCGACCGACCCGTACTTAAGTGTTGCAGCGTTAACGAAATACATAAAAAAGAAATTCGACGCCGACCCCCATTTGCGTGATGTCTACGTAAAAGGGGAGCTGTCAAACGTAAAAATCCATACAAGCGGGCATATCTATTTCACGTTGAAAGACCAGAAAGCACGCATGCCGGCTGTCATGTTCTCGGCGAAGGCGAAATCGATGAAATTCCGTCCGGAAAGCGGCATGACCGTCTTGATCCGTGGGGATATCTCTGTGTATGAAGCATCGGGACAATACCAATTATATGCCCAGTCGATGCAGCCTGACGGCATCGGCGATTATTATTTGGCATTTGAACAGTTGAAAGAAAAGCTCAGCAAAGAAGGCTTATTCAATGCTGCGCATAAACAGCAGTTGCCTGAATTCCCTGAAAAAGTCGCAGTCATTACGGCACAGACCGGGGCAGCGGTGCGCGACATCATCACGACGCTCAGGCGCCGTTACCCGCTTGCTCGAATCGTGCTATTTCCGACACTGGTGCAAGGCCAGGGAGCCGTCCAATCGATTGTCCAATCCATCCAGCAAGCGAACCGTACAGATAGCGATGTCTTGATTGTCGGGCGCGGCGGCGGATCGATCGAAGACTTGTGGGCATTTAACGAAGAGGCAGTGGCTCGGTCGATTTATGATTCGCGCATTCCGGTCATCTCGGCGGTGGGCCACGAAACCGATACGACAATCGCTGATTTTGTGGCCGATTTGCGCGCAGCCACCCCGACAGCCGCGGCAGAGCTCGCAGTGCCGAGCCGCATTGAACTGCTCGAACGGGTCATGGGACAGCGCCAAGTGATGTTCCGGTTCCTATCGAATGATTTGGAACAACGGCGCATTCGCCTGACGCAACTGCAAAATTCCTATCCGATGGCATACCCGGACCGGCTCTACCGCCCTTTCATCGAACGCATCGAGCGGGCAACGGATGCGCTGCAGCGTGAGACCGTGTTGACGGCCAGGCGTTCAAGCGACCGGTTGGCCATGCTTTCACGCCAATTGGAAAATCGCAACCCGTCTGACCGCATCCGCCAGGCTGAACGCGATTTAGCCAGTCTCGGAGACCGGCTCGACCAGCACATTACCCAAGTTTTCCGGCAGCGGGACCAGCAATTAAAGTCTGCGATCCGGACACTGGATGCGCTTAGTCCTCTGAAGATCATGGACAGGGGCTATGCGATTCCGTTCAAAGAAGGCGAAGTGGTGAAATCAGTGGAGCAGTTGAAGCTTGGCGACCGGCTGAGCCTTTCATTGAAAGACGGGGAAGTCGAAACCGTCATCGAAGCGATCAACCCAAAAGATAAGGAGCGCGACTAAATGGCAGAAAATAACATGATGTTCAACGATGCAATGGAGCAGTTGGAGGAAATCGTCAAGCTGCTCGAACAAGGCGATGTGCCGCTCGAAGAAGCGCTGACGCTTTACCAAAAAGGCATGGAGTTATCGAAGTTGTGCCACGATAAATTGAAGAATGCCGAAACCCAGCTGGTGACGATGATGAAAGATGGAAAAGAAGTGCCTGCTGAAATCGAAGGGGAAGGAAATGCGCAATGAACTTAAAACAATTCAGAACCCATTATGAACCGGTCATCCAGCAGGAGATGGCGGAGTTGATCAGAGCATTGGCCATTCCGGAATCCTTGAAAGAATCGATGCATTATTCATTGCAAGCAGGAGGTAAGCGCATCCGTCCGATGCTTGTGCTCGCCACCATGCATGAACAAGGGGCAGCCCATCCGGATGCCCTGAAAGTGGCAGCTGCAATTGAAATGATCCATACATATTCCTTGATCCACGATGATTTGCCGAGCATGGACAATGACGATTTGCGGCGCGGCATGCCGACCAACCACAAAGTGTTCGGGGAAGCAGTCGCCATCTTGGCGGGAGATGCCTTGTTGACGTTCAGCTTCGGCATCTTGGCACGGCTCGAAGATGTGTCCGCTGAAGACAAAGTACGGCTCATCGACTTATTGTCGACAGCGGCTGGTGCAGAAGGCATGGTCGGCGGCCAGGTTCTCGATATCGAAGGGGAAGAAAAGCAGCTGGGCTTGGAACAATTGGAGCAAGTGCATTTATTGAAGACAGGCGCTCTATTGACCTATAGCATCATTTCAGGAGCCATCCTGTCAGGAGCCAGTTCCGAGCAATTGGTGGCGCTTTCAACATTTGGCCGCCATCTTGGATTGGCCTTCCAGATCCAGGACGATATCTTGGATGTCACAGGCACTTCTGAGGAGCTCGGAAAAACAGCCGGTAAGGATGAAACGAGCGATAAAAGTACGTATCCCGGCATTTTGACCTTGCCGAAAGCGAAAGAAAAACTGGATTATCACGCACAACAAGCGCTTAATGCGCTTGCGGAACTGCCTGGTGAACAGCAGCTATTGAAAGAATTGACCGAGCTGATCGTCCAACGAAAAAGCTGAAAATAGGGCTCTTGTTTGTACATTTGCCCTGTCTTGCTATAATATGGGGAGACAACAATACAGGAAAATATAGAAAAAAGGTGTGTGATGGCAAATGGATCTTCATTCGATAACTGGTCCATCTTTCCTAAAAGAGCTGAATCCTGAGCAATTGGAGCTCTTAAGTGAAGATATCCGTCGATTTCTCATAGAAAATCTTTCGAAAACCGGTGGCCATATCGGCCCGAACCTCGGCGTGGTGGAATTGACGATTGCGCTTCACCGTGTCTTTGATAGCCCAGACGACAAACTGATCTGGGACGTCGGGCATCAGTCCTATGTCCATAAAATTTTGACTGGGCGTGCAGATCAATTCGACACGCTGCGTAAATTCAAAGGCCTGTGCGGATTCCCGAAACGCAACGAAAGCGATCACGATGTCTGGGAGACCGGCCACAGTTCCACTTCCTTGTCTGCGGCAATGGGCATGGCGGCAGCGCGCGATATCAAAAAAGACAATAATTACGTCATTCCGATCATCGGCGACGGCGCATTGACCGGCGGCATGGCATTTGAGGCACTAAACCATATCGGGCACGCACAAACCGATATGACTGTTATCCTCAACGATAATGAAATGTCGATCGCACCGAATGTCGGGGCGCTCCATAGCGTACTTGGGCGCATGCGGACGGCCGGAAAATACAATAAAGTCAAAGACGATCTCGAATACTTGCTGAAAAAAGTGCCGGCAGTCGGCGGCAAGCTCGCTTCTACGGCTGAGCGCGTCAAAGATAGCCTGAAATATTTGGTCGTTTCCGGTATGTTCTTCGAAGAACTCGGATTCACATACCTCGGCCCGATCGATGGGCATGACCTCGAGGAACTTGAAGACAACCTGGAATATGCGAAAAAAACAAAAGGCCCTGTCCTACTTCACGTCATCACGAAAAAAGGCAAAGGCTATTTGCCGGCTGAACAGGATAAAATCGGCACGTGGCACGGAATTGGGCCCTATAAAATGGAAACGGGCGATTTAGTGAAATCTTCATCCACTGCTCCTTCGTGGAGCGGCTTGATCGCTGAAACTACACGCAAGCTTGCCCGTACCGATGAGCGCATCGTCGCCATTACGCCGGCAATGCCTGTCGGCTCCAAATTGGAAGGCTTTGCCTCTGAATTTCCTGAGCGCATGTTTGACGTGGGCATCGCCGAGCAGCATGCGACCACGATGGCTGCGGGACTTGCGACGCAAGGAATGAAGCCATTCCTGGCCATTTATTCGACATTCCTGCAGCGTGCGTATGACCAAGTCGTCCACGATATTTGCCGCCAGAACTTGAATGTCTTTATCGGTATCGACCGTTCGGGCCTTGTCGGGGCGGATGGCGAAACGCATCAAGGTGTCTTCGATATCGCCTTCTTGCGCCATCTCCCGAACATGGTCTTGATGATGCCAAAAGACGAAAACGAAGGGCAGCATATGGTGAAAACGGCAATCGATTACAATGGCGGACCGATTGCGTTACGCTATCCGCGTGGCAACGGCCTCGGAGTACCGATGGACGATGAACTGAAAGCCATCCCAATTGGCAGCTGGGAAGTGTTGGAAAAAGGAACGGATGCCGTCATCTTGGCATTCGGCACGACGATTCCGATGGCGCTGCATGCTGCTGAGCAATTGCGCGAAGAAGGAATCCAAGTGGAAGTCGTCAACTCACGCTTCATCAAGCCGCTCGACGAAGAAATGCTCGCATCGATTTTCGGCCGCAAAGTGCCGGTTCTGACAATCGAGGAAGCGGTCTTGCAAGGCGGTTTCGGGAGCGCGGTACTCGAATACGCGCATGACAACGGCCACGAAGGAGCTGTCATCGACCGCATGGGCATTCCGGATCTCTTTGTTGAACACGGTGATGTGGCCGAGTTGATGGACGAAATCCATCTCAACAGCGACGAAGTGGTCAAAAAGGTGAAAACACGCGTGAAGCAAAATTCACAACAGCAGGAGCGGTCGAACGCTCTATGAATAAAGTGAAAAAAGAACGGGTGGATGTCCTGCTAGTCGAGCGGGGCATTTGCGAAACACGTGAAAAAGCCAAGCGCGCCATTATGGCCGGGGTGATTTTCTCAGGAACTGAACGCCTTGAGAAACCCGGCGAAAAAATCCCTGAAGATGCGCCGCTTGAAAAAAAGGGCAACGATCTGCGTTATGTCAGCCGCGGAGGCTTGAAACTGGAAAAAGCGCTCGCTGAATTCGATGTTGCGGTGGAAGGCAAAATGATGCTCGATATCGGTTCATCGACGGGGGGATTCACCGATTGTGCATTGCAAAACGGTGCCCGCCATGGCTATGCGCTCGATGTCGGCTACAACCAGCTGGCTTGGAAAATCCGGCAAGACCCACGCGTCACCGTCATGGAACGCACCAACTTCCGCCATTCGAAACCTGAAGATTTTCAGGAAGGCTTGCCGGAAGTGGCGACCATTGACGTTTCCTTCATTTCTTTGCGAATTATCCTGCCGGTACTGAAGACCATTTTGGTCCCGGGCGGCGATTGCATCGCACTCGTTAAGCCGCAGTTTGAGGCAGGGCGTGAGAAAGTCGGCAAAAAAGGCATCGTCCGCGATCCGAAGGTGCATCAGGAAGTGCTGCAAAAAGTGGCTGCTTATGCGGTCGATTGCGGTTTTGAAGTCAAGGCCATGACCCATTCACCGATTACCGGCGGTGAAGGCAATATCGAGTTTTTATTCCATCTTGTTTCCAATGAACAGGCAACAAAAAGTGAATTGCCGGATGCGCATTCGTTCGCTCAAACGGTGGAGCGTGCCCATTTAGCATTCAAGGAAAAAAACACACAATCCGATTAACCGGGCAGGGGAATTCATTCCCTGCCCTTTTTTTCTGTCTTGCCGTTGAAAATGAGTGAAGCTAGCCTATAAGGGGTAAATAGTTCTAGTGGGGCAGGAAGTTTCCTTGTTTTCAAAGTGGTTTAGATGTACGATATAAAGTATATGGAATAATTATTCACTCAAGGGGGAGCACCATGAATAAAGGACAACGTCATATCAAAATCCGCGACTTGATTTCAAATCGCGAAATCGAAACGCAAGATGATTTGGTCGACTTATTGAAAGCTGCGGGCTATGAAGTGACGCAAGCGACCGTTTCTCGCGATATCAAGGAACTGCATTTGGTGAAAGTCCCATTGCAGGATGGGCGCTATAAATACAGCTTGCCGGCGGACCAGCGCTTTAACCCAATGCAGAAACTGCACCGTGCGCTCACCGATGCGTTCGTCAGCATCGATGGGGCCAGCCATTTTTTGGTCATGAAAACCTTGCCGGGCAATGCCCATGCGATCGGTTCATTGATTGACCATTTGGATTGGGAAGAAATTTTAGGGACCATTTGCGGCGATGATACGTGTTTAATCATTTGCCGTGACGTGGAACACCGCGAAGTGCTGAAACAGCGTTTGATTGAAATGCTTTAATTAAAGAGGTGGATGTATATGCTGCGAGAATTGGATATCCGCAATTTTGCGATTATCGATACATTATCGGTCAGTTTTACAGAAGGCATGACAGTTCTGACAGGGGAAACCGGTGCCGGGAAATCGATCATCATCGATGCCGTGCACTTACTAGCCGGAGGGCGAGGAAGCCAGGAATTCATTCGCCACGGGGCCCAAAAAGCTGAAATTGAAGGCTTGTTCCACATCGAAAGCGAAAAGCATCCGGTGCATAAAAAACTGGACGATTTCGGGATCCAGGCGAGCGACGGCGATGTTTTGCTGCGCCGCGAGCTGAACGGCAAAGGCAAGAACGTTTGCCGCATCAATGGCAAACTCGTGACCATTTCCATTTTGCGGGAAGTGGGGGCTGCGTTGATCGACATCCACGGCCAGCACGAGACGCAGGAATTGATGGATGAAAAGCAGCATCTTCATCTATTGGATCAATTTGCCGGGAAATTATTGACCAAAGCCAAGGAAGGCTATAGCCATACATTTGATAAATACACGAAATTGAAACGTGAATTTGCCAGCTATAATGAAAACGAGCAGCAAATCGCACAGCGCATCGACTTATTGACATTCCAATTGCGTGAAATCGAAGAAGCCCAGCTCGTGCCGGGGGAAGAAGAAACTTTGCTGGAAGAACGCAAACGATTGCAGAATTTCACCAAAATCTTCGAATCGATTTCACAAGCCCATGAAGCGATTCAAGGGGAGTCGAAAGGGCTGGATTGGGTCGGCAATGCGATGAGCGAACTAGAACACGCAGCCGCGGTCGATGAACAGTTCCAGGAAGCGTCGGAATCGGTTGCAGGGGCGTTTTATCAGCTTCAAGACACGTCGACGGAAATCAAGCGCATTCTGGACCAGCTGGAGTTCGACCCGGAGCGGCTCAACGAAATCGAACAGCGCCTGGCATTATTGCAATCCTTGAAGCGCAAATACGGCGCGTCGGTTGAGGACATGCTATTGTATCAGGAAGAGCAAGCGGACGAGCTTGATAAATTGCTTAACCGCGACCAGCGTCTGCGCCTCGATCAGGAGAAACTAAAGGAATTGACCGAGGATTTGCGCATCGAAGCGGAAGAACTGACGATGCTGAGAAAACAAGCGGCAGCCAAATTATCGAAAGCGATCATGGAGCAGCTAAAAGAGCTCCATATGGGAAAAGCCTCTTTTTCGGTGCAATTCAACTTGCTGCCAAAAGGCAAATTCGACCGTTTCGGCCAGGACAGCATCGCATTCCATATCTCAACGAATGTCGGGGAACCTTTGAAACCGTTGACGAAAGTCGCATCAGGCGGTGAATTGTCGCGCATGATGCTCGCGCTGAAGACAATTTTTTCCAAACACCAAGGTATCACATCGATCATTTTCGATGAAGTCGATACAGGAGTCAGCGGGCGCGTGGCGCAGGCAATTGCCGAGAAAATCGCTGCCATCGCCCGTCATTCCCAAGTGCTGTGCATTTCCCATTTGCCGCAAGTCGCCGCCATGGCAGACCAGCATTTATTTATCGAGAAAAAAGTATCGAAAGACCGCACGACCACATCAGTGAAAGAACTGGCAGGGCGCAAACGCACTGAAGAAATGAGCCGTATGCTGTCAGGGGCGGAAATCACCGAATTGACCTTGCAGCATGCTGATGAATTGCTGACTTTGGCGAGGGACCGGAAGCTGTTGATGAAATAAGGGACCGGAGCCTGTATTTTAGGAGAGAAAATTATGGAGAAAATAAAAATCGCCATTGCCGATGACAACCGTGAACTCGTGGAGTTGATGACTGAGTTTCTTGAATCGCAGCCAAATATGGAAGTGGTGGGCGTTGCGTACGATGGCAGGGAATGCATCGGCATCCTGGAACAGACCGAAGCGGATATTTTGCTTCTCGACATCATCATGCCGTATCTCGATGGGATTGCCGTGCTTGATGTCCTGCGTTCCGATGAGCGCATGAGCAAGATCCACGTCATCATGCTTTCGGCATTCGGCCAGGAGTCGATCATGAGCCAAGCGGCTGACTACGGGGCTTCCTATTTTATCATGAAGCCGTTCGAAACCGAGCGACTGGTCGTCCAGATTAACCATATCATGAAAAATGGCGACCAAACAGCGAAGAGCGGCATGGTGACAAAAGACGAGCTCATTACCTTGAGATTGAAAGACATCGGCGTGCCGCCGCATTTGAAAGGCTATATGTATTTGAAAGCGGCCGTGTCAATCGTCGTGGATGAACCTTCCGCCCTTGGCAAAGTGACAAAAGAGCTGTACCCGAAAATCGCCTTGAAATTCGATACGACGGCGGCGCGAGTGGAAAGATCGATCCGCCATGCCATCGGGCAAGTGTGGGTGCGCAGCGAGTCAATCGCGCATATTGCTAGCGTGTTCGGCTATAGTGAATCGCACCTCCAGTCGAAGCCGTCCAATTCCGAATTCATCGCCATGATCGTCGACAGCCTTGGCACAAACGAATAATCATAGTTACCGACCGTCGCCTGTGAAGGGCTTCGGTTTTTTTTTGCGCGACAGCGCATCAGTAATAAATGTATTAAACTACATAAGGAAATATAGAAAAATCAAAAAACGCCCACAAGAAAGCCCCACACTTGCAGCTAGTTCATGAGATGATAAAATAAATGATTAAAGTTAGGTCCTATCCAGAAAAGGGGAGGAAGCTATGTCTGAAATTGAAATTTATGCGCATCGCGGGGCCTCGGGGCATGCGCTTGAAAATACATGGCAAGCATTTGAATTGGCGCATCAATTGCAAGTCGGCATCGAACTTGATATCCAGATGACACGGGATGGCATCGCGATCGTTTACCATGACGATCAATTAAAGCGATTGGCGGGGACGCAAGCGGATATTCATAAAATGCCGTACGAATCGCTGAAGTCGCTGTCGATCCGCAAAAGGTTCAAGCGTTTTGGGCGCCATTCGATTCCACTGGCCTATGAAGTGATCGACTGGGCGAAAAAGAAAGGCATTCCGCTAAATGTCGAGTTGAAATCATCGGTTTCCAGGCATCCCGAGGGCGCTGAGATTGTCTGCGCGTTGTTGGAAGGGGCAGAAGGTGTGCATCTCTCTTCTTTTGATGCGGAACTTCTTAAAAAGATGAAAAGTTTGATGCCGCATATTGAGATAGCGTGGATCTTGAAACGCGCCGTGCAGTGGAACGAGCTGGAGAATTGCCAGTGGCTCGACAGCTTCCACTTCCATAAGAGGTTTCATAAGCCAAAATGGATTGAACCAATTGCCGAAATGGGTAAACCGGTACGGCTATATGGCATATCGGGGCATGAACGCATTCTGCGTAAGCTTCACCCTTCGGTCAAAGGGATCATCACAGACTATCCTGCGTGCGTAAAAGCAGTATGGGCGCAGGAAACCACCAAATTACAACCGTAACAACGAAAAAGAACGCCAGGAACTAAGGTTCCTGGCGTTCTTTTTAATTTGTTCAAATGCCTGCATTCATTTATCGCTTCTGGAACCGTTCAGACACATTGCCTTTTTTACGGTCGCGGTTCAACAGGAATCCGGCGAAGAAACCGATGCCAATTACTGTAAAAAGCGTCCCGAGCGTGAATTGCATCCAAAGAGCCGGATACGGTTCAAGCAATTTATTAAAAAGGGTATCCCGCATTAATTTGATGCCGTAAGCGGCCATGACGCCGGGAATGAGCAAAATGATAAATGCAATCAATCGTCCCATCTATTCCACATCCTTCATGTTCCATTGTTTCCAATCCACTCAAAGTTGTCAAGAATTGTCCCCTGCGGTACGCTAGAAATATGTGTGCAGCTCATTGCACGAATCGGGACAGAAAGGTTTGAAGAGAATTGCAAAAAGTGATCATTATTGGTGGAGGGATTGGTGGGTCCGCGATACTAAAGTTGCTCGTCGAATCTGGATGGTTTCACGTCGAAGGTGTAGTAGATATTCACGAGGATGCGCCAGCGTTAAAACAAGCTGAAAAATTCCGCATTGCCATCGGCACAGATTATCGGGAATTGCCGAAAACGGTCGACATTGTTTTTAATGTAACCGGCGACGACGACTTGACGCAGCGGCTGCGCCGCTATTATCCCCCTCGGACGGTCATTATCCCTGGCAGCGTCGCGAACATCTTCGTCCGCCTGATGGATGAGAAAGAGCATTACATTAATCGACTGAGCAACGAAAGCCATAAAGGGTCGATCATTTTCAATTCAATCGATGAAGGCATGGTTGGCATTGATCTGGACAACCATATTAACTTCATCAACCGCAGTGCCGCACGCATGCTTTCGGTCAAGCAAGGCGAAGCCATCGGGCGCCATATCCATGAATTGATTTCGATGAGCGAATTGCCGAGGATCATCGAGACGGGCAGGACGGAATTGAACCGGGAGCTTGAACTGAAAGACGGATCGAAAATCGTCACGAGCCGTTTCCCGATGATCGATGAAACCGGCGAATTGATCGGTGCCTTCGCGGTGTTCAAGGGCATCACGGAAGTGGTTTCGCTTGCAGAGGAAATTACTGACCTGAAAGAAATTCAGACGATGCTGCAAGCGATCATCCAATCCAGCGACGATGCCATTTCGGTGGTGGACGAAAAAGGTAACGGCTTGCTTGTCAATCCGGCCTATACAAGAATCACGGGTCTTGAGATGGAGCAAGTGATTGGCCGCCCGGCATCTGCAGACATTTCGGAAGGCGAAAGCATGCACTTCAAAGCCTTGCAAACCCGAAAGCCCGTGCGTGGCGTTAATTTGAAAGTCGGACCGGCCAAACGGGAAGTCATCGTCAATGTGGCACCGATTATCGTCGATAACCAATTAAAGGGAAGTGTCGGGGTCATCCATGACACGACAGAAATTCGCTCTCTCATGAAAGAGCTGGACCGGGCGAGGAGCATCATCCGGACGCTTGAGTCGAAATATACATTCGATGACATCATCGGCTTGTCCCCTGAAATGCAATTATCGTTGCAGCAAGCGAAACTAGCTGCACAGACGCTTGTGACGGTGCTGCTGCGCGGGGAGTCTGGAACGGGCAAGGAATTATTCGCCCATGCGATCCACAGCGCCAGCGAGCGCCAATTCAATAAATTTGTTCGCGTCAATTGCGCGGCGGTATCGAGTGAGCAGCTCGATGCCGAATTGTTCGGCTACGAAGAAGGTGCGACGATTGAACACCGGACCGGAGCGAAGCGTGGATTATTGGAAGAGGCGAACAACGGCAGCATCTTTCTCGATGAGATCGGGGAGTTGTCACCGCAGATCCAAAGCAAATTGCTGCGCGTATTGCAAGAACACGAAACGATGCGGATTGGCGGGACCAAACCGATTCCCGTCAATGTCCGTGTCATCGCTTCGACCAACGCCAATATGGAAAAAGCGCTGCTTGACGGCACGTTCCGTGAAGATTTGTATTACAGGCTGAACCGCATGCCGATCTTGATTCCTCCGCTGCGCAGCAGGAAACAAGACATTCCGCGCATCGTCGACCGGCTGCTGTTGAAGCTTAACCAGGAATACGGGCGTAACGTCGAAAATGTTTCGGAGAAAGCTTTGCAATTTTTGAAAATGTACGATTGGCCAGGCAATGTGAGGGAACTGGAGAACATTTTGAGCCGCTCGATGATCTTCATGCAAATGAACGACAAAACGATGACAGAAGAGCATATCCCCCTGAATATGCTGAAGGCAAAAGAAGCGAAAAACGAAGTGGTCATTCCGGCGTCTGCGCCATTGCAGGAGCAGTTGGAAACGGTTGAACGCGGCATCCTTCATCGTGCACTAGAAGAGGCAAAAGGGAACAAATCAAAAACCGCCAAGCAGCTTCAGATTTCCTTGCGCACTTTATACTATAAATTGGAAAAATTCGGACTACTATAAGGTTTTGCAACTCTTTGCAAGGTTTTGCAAGAATTTGCAAAGAGAACTGCCGTATTTTGCAAATAAAACGCTTACATCCCTTATATCTCAAGCTTTCTTCTGTTTTAATTAAAAAGAATGAGGTGATAGATATGACCACTTTGCAGAACATCGTCGATGAAATCGACTTGCAGGACGAGCATGCAGTCGCAGTTGCAGCAGCAGCTGACCACGCAGTAATGGAAGCCATTTCATTAGCGCTCGACCAAAACCTCGCAAGCTTTCATCTATACGATGACGAAGCAACATTGAAGCAATTAATCGCAGCTGATTTCCCGCATTTGAAAGGGCATCCAAAACTGGCGCTCCATCATGTGAATGGCCCTCAGCAAGCGGCTAAAGAAGCGGTAAGGGCTGTCTTCATGAATGACGCCAGCGTCTTGATGAAAGGGCATATCCCGACCGCTACTTTGATGAAAGCAGCACTTAACGCGGATTACGGACTTCGCACAGGTTCGGTACTGTCCCATGTGGCAGCTTTTGAAGTCGAAGGCTATGACCGGCTCATTTTCGTCGCTGACGCCGGCATGAACCTCGAACCGTCACTTCAGGAAAAAGCCCAGATCATCCGCAATGCCGTCCAGGTGGCGCGGGCAACTGGGGTCGAATTGCCGGTCGTGGCGGCGCTGGCGGCGGTGGAAGTCGTCAATCCTGCAATGCAGGCGACCTTGGATGCTGCAGCACTGACCGCCATGAACAAGCGCGGCCAGATCACCGATTGCGTCGTTGACGGGCCGCTTGCCTTGGACAATGCAATCTCCGTCGAAGCGGCAAAGCATAAACGCATTGAAGGGGATACGGCGGGACACGCAGACATTTTGCTAGTGCCGAATATCGAAGCCGGCAACATCCTCTATAAATCGCTCGTCTATTTTTCCAAAGCCAAGGTCGGTGGCATCATCGCGGGTGCTAAAGCACCGATCGTGTTGACATCGCGCGCCGACAGTTCAGAAAGTAAATTATTTTCCCTCGCTCTAGCCTTGCGCTCAGCGACTTTATAAAAGCAGCATGTATCCAAGGGGAACCTTGCCATTTGACTGCTACTAACCGGATCTATAAAAACTATAAAGCTTAAACTATTAGGAGGAATTTACGATGGAAATTTTCAAAAAGATGGAAGAACACGATTACGAGCAATTGGTATTTTGCCAAGATAAAAACTCTGGCCTTAAAGCCATCATCTGTATCCATGATACAACGCTTGGACCAGCACTTGGCGGCACGCGCATGTGGAACTATGAAACAGAAGAAGAAGCGATTGAAGATGCCATCCGCCTTGGCCGCGGCATGACATACAAAAACGCAGCAGCCGGACTCAACCTTGGCGGCGGCAAAACCGTTATTATCGGCGACCCATTGAAAGACAAAAACGAAGAAATGTTCCGTGCTTTCGGCCGTTTCATCCAAGGCTTGAACGGACGCTACATCACAGCTGAAGATGTTGGAACGACTGTTGCTGACATGGACATGATCCATGAAGAAACAGATTTCGTCACAGGTATCTCACCGGCATTCGGTTCATCAGGCAACCCATCCCCAGTGACTGCTTACGGCGCATACATCGGCATGAAAGCGGCCGCTATGGAAGCTTACGGCGACGATTCACTAGAAGGCAAAACAGTAGCCGTACAAGGCGTCGGAAATGTCGCTTACCCGCTATGCGAATACTTGCACAAAGAAGGCGCGAAATTGATTGTCACTGACATCAACAAAGAAGCGGTTCAACGTGCTGTTGAAGCATTCGGCGCTACGGCTGTCGAGCCAAACGAAATCTATTCGGTAGAGGCGGATATCTTCGCGCCATGTGCTATGGGCGCCATCATCAACGATGAGACGATTCCACAATTGAAAGTGAAAGTGGTCGCAGGATCTGCCAATAACCAATTGAAAGAACAGCGCCACGGCGATGAGCTCGAAGCGCGCGGCATCGTTTACGCACCGGACTTCGTTATCAACTCAGGCGGCGTCATCAACGTAGCGGATGAGCTTTACGGCTACAATAACGAACGTGCGATGAAACGCGTTGAAACGATCTACGACAGCATTACACGCATTTTTGAAATTGCCAAACGCGACGGAATTCCAAGCTATATCGCAGCTGACCGTATGGCGGAAGAGCGCATTGAGCGCGTACGCAACTCAAGAAGCCAATTCTTGCGCAACGGCCACGGCCATGACATTTTAAGCAGACGCTAAGTTTGAAGGAAGAAACGGAGGAATCGATGTGCAAAAACAGCTGAATCGAATTCTGGTCATTAACCCCGGCTCAACTTCGACAAAGATCGGCGTTTTTGACAACGATGTCCAGATCCTTGAAAAGACTATCCGCCACTCGACAGAAGAGCTGGCGGATTTCCCTGCCATTATTGACCAGTTTCAATTTCGGAAACAAAATATATTAGAAGCGCTTGATGAGGAAGGCATGAACGTCTCGAAACTTTCGGCGGTATGCGGAAGAGGCGGATTGCTGCGCCCGATCGAAGGCGGTACCTACGCTGTCAACGAGGCGATGCTAGAAGACTTGCGTGAAGGCTATTCCGGCCAGCACGCTTCCAATCTCGGCGGCATTATCGCCCATGAAATTGCCGAAGGGCTCAACATCCCGGCATTTATCGTCGATCCTGTCGTTGTCGATGAATTGTCGCCAATCGCACGCATTTCCGGCTTTTCATTGATTGAACGAAAGTCGATTTTTCATGCCTTGAACCAAAAGGCCGTTGCCAGACGCTACGCCAAAGAAGCAGGTCGTGCTTATAAAGACTTGCGCCTTATCGTTACACATATGGGCGGCGGCATAACGGTTGGGGTCCATGAAGATGGCAAAGTCGTCGACGTTAATAACGGCTTGCATGGCGACGGCCCTTTCAGCCCCGAGCGGGCAGGAACCGTTCCGGCGGGCGATTTGGTTGAATTGTGCTTTTCCGGGCAATATTACCGCCACGAAATCATGAAAAAACTAGTCGGGCAAGGCGGATTAGTTGGCTATCTTGGCACGAATGATGCCGTGACGGTTGAAAAACGCATCCAAAAAGGCGATAAAGAAGCAGCGTTGGTTTACGATGCGATGGCTTATCAAGTCGCGCGGGAAATCGGTTCTGCAAGCGCCGTATTAAAAGGGCAAGTAGATGCCATCATCTTAACGGGTGGCCTTGCTTATGGAAAAGACTTCGTTAAAGCGATTTCAGACCGGATTTCCTGGATCGCCGATGTCGTGGTCCATCCCGGAGAAAACGAACTGCAAGCGCTCGCAGAAGGCGCTAGCCGGGTTCTCGACGGCGAAGAACAAACGCGAATCTATCCAAACGGTTAACATTCCAAAGGAGGAATACCCAATGGCTCAAAATTACGATGTCGTCATTCTAGGCGGCGGTACGGGCGGCTATGTAGCGGCAATCCGTTCAGCCCAGCTCGGCCTTAAAACTGCGATTGTCGAAAAGGGCAAACTGGGCGGTACATGCCTGCACCAAGGCTGCATCCCGAGTAAAGCATTGCTCCGCAGTGCAGAAGTATATGCAACGACAAAAAACCATGCTGCCGATTTTGGCGTCAACACCGGTGAAGTATCGCTCGATTTCTCACGCGTGCAACAGCGTAAACAAGGAATCGTCGACCAGCTTCATGCAGGGGTACAAGGCTTGATGAAAAAAGGCAAAATCGATGTTTACGAAGGCATCGGCCGCATTCTCGGCCCATCGATCTTCTCGCCAAACCCAGGGACCATTTCAGTTGAAATGAACAACGGGGAAGAGAACGAAATGCTCATCCCGAATAACGTCATCATCGCGACCGGTTCACGCCCGCGGACATTGCCGGGCCTTGATATCGATGGAGAGTTGGTCATGAGTTCTGAAGAAGCACTTGCGATGACCGAACTGCCAAAATCCATTTTGATCGTCGGAGGAGGCGTCATCGGAATCGAATGGGCTTCAATGCTCAACGATTTCGGCGTCGAAGTGACGGTTCTCGAATACGCAGACCGCATCGTGCCGACTGAAGACAAAGACATTTCCAAAGAAATGCAGAAGTTATTGAAGAAAAAAGGCGTAAAATTCGCAACTAGTGCGAAAGTCTTGCCGGAAACCGTTGAAAAAGGTGAAGGCCAAGTGTCGATCCAAGCCGAAATCAACGGCAGCAACGAAACCTTCACTGCTGAAAAAATGCTGGTATCGGTCGGGCGCCAAGCCAATGTCGAAAATATCGGGATTGAAAACACGGATATTCTCGTTGAAAAAGGCTTTATCCAAGTGAAGAACACGTTCCAGACGAAAGAATCCCATATTTACGCAATCGGTGATGTCATTGGCGGCATGCAACTTGCTCACGTGGCTTCTCACGAAGGCATTACTGCGGTTGAGCATATTAAAGGCAATGCGCCACATGCCATCAACTACGACCTTGTGTCACGCTGCATCTACTCGAATCCGGAAGCTGCAAGTGTGGGCATTACGGAAGACCAAGCAAAAGAGCAAGGCTATGAGGTGAAAACCGGAAAATTCTCATTCAAGGCGATCGGTAAAGCGTTGGTCTATGGAGAGTCGGATGGTTTTGTGAAAATCATTGCAGACAAAGAAACAAACGATATCCTTGGCGTCCATATGATCGGGCCGCATGTGACGGACATGATCTCAGAAGCCGGGCTTGCCATGGTACTTGACGCAACGCCTTGGGAAATTGCAGACACAATCCACCCGCACCCGACGCTTTCAGAGGTCATGGGCGAAGCGGCATTAGCGGTAGACGGCAAAGCGATCCATAGTTAAAGGAGGAAATTCAATGGCTACGAAACACGAAGAAGTAGGTTTGACGAACGAAGATGTCTTGAAAATATATGAAACGATGTTGACGGCACGCCGCGTTGATGAGCGCATGTGGCTCCTGAACCGTGCAGGGAAAATTCCTTTCGTCATTTCTTGCCAAGGGCAGGAAGCAGCGCAGGTCGGAGCGGCTTACGCACTCGACAATACGAAAGATTATGTCGCACCGTATTACCGCGACCTCGGCGTGGTCCTTCACTTCGGCATGACGCCGAAAGATTTGATGCTATCGGCATTTGCCAAAGCAGAAGACCCGAACTCCGGCGGCCGCCAGATGCCTGGGCATTTCGGGCAAAAGAAAAACCGCATCCTGACAGGTTCTTCACCTGTAACGACTCAGCTTCCGCATGCAGTAGGTGTTGCGCTTGCTGGGAAAATGAAGAAAAAGGATTTCATCACATTCAACACGCTTGGTGAAGGTTCTTCCAACCAAGGTGATTTCCATGAAGGCTTGAACTTTGCCGGTGTACATAAATTGCCGGTCATCACAATGGTTGAAAATAACCGCTACGCGATTTCCGTGCCGTTTGAGCGCCAAGTGGCGAGCAAAAACGTTTCGGATCGTGCAGCAAGCTACGGAATGCCTGGCGTGACAATCGACGGAAACGACCCGATCGAGGTATATAAACACGTGAAACAAGCAGCAGACCGCGCACGCAACGGCGAAGGCCCGAGCTTGATCGAGACGGTTTCAGAGCGCATGACAGCCCACTCATCTGATGATGACCATCGCCAATACCGTTCAGCGGATGAACTCGCTGCACAAAAAGAAAAAGACCCAATTCTATTGTTTGGTGCTTATTTGAAAGAAAACGGCATCATGGACGACGAACTTGAAAAAGAAATCAACGACCGCATCATGGCGCTTGTTAACGAAGCGACAGATTATGCAGAAAACGCAGCATACGCACCAGCAGAAAGTGCAATGAAACACGTCTATGCTGAAGAAGGAGGAAACGAATAATGGCAGTTATGAGTTATATCGATGCCATCACGCTTGCCATGAAAGAAGAAATGGCACGTGACGAAAACGTTTTCGTACTCGGGGAAGATGTCGGCAAAAAAGGCGGCGTTTTCAAAGCGACACAAGGGCTCTACGATGAATTTGGCGAAGACCGCGTAGTCGATACGCCGCTTGCAGAATCAGCCATCGCTGGAGTCGGAATCGGAGCGGCGATGTATGGCCTGCGCCCAATCGCTGAGTTCCAGTTCGCG
The DNA here is from genome assembly GCF_003664125.1 of Planococcus citreus. Lineage (GTDB taxonomy): Bacteria > Bacillota > Bacilli > Bacillales_A > Planococcaceae > Planococcus > Planococcus citreus. The sequence goes on along the minus strand of NZ_RCCP01000002.1, from coordinate 164,197 downwards.
GATTTCATCATGCCGGCAGTCAACCAAATCATTTCAGAAGCTTCACGCATTCGCTACCGTTCAAACAATGACTGGTCTTGCCCGATCGTCTTCCGTGCCCCATTTGGCGGCGGCGTCCACGGCGCACTTTACCATTCGCAATCCGTCGAAGCGGTATTCGCCAACCAACCGGGACTTAAAATCGTCATCCCATCCACACCGTATGACGCGAAAGGCTTGTTGAAAGCAGCGATCCGCGATGAAGATCCGGTCATGTTCTTCGAGCACAAACGCGCATATCGCCTAATCAAAGGCGAAGTGCCGGAAGATGATTACACAATCGAAATCGGCAAAGCCGACGTCAAGCGCGAAGGCGAAGACATCACTGTTATCACCTACGGATTGGCTGTCCATTTCGCATTGCAAGCTGCAGAACGCCTGGCTGAAGATGGCTACTCCGTCCACATCCTGGATTTGCGCACGATCTATCCATTGGATAAAGAAGGCATCATCGAAGCAGCGAAAAAGACCGGTAAAGTCCTGCTTGTCACTGAAGACAATAAAGAAGGAAGCATCATCGGCGAAGTGGCAGCAATCATCGCTGAAAACTGCCTATTCGACCTTGACGCACCAATCAAACGCCTTGCAGGACCGGACATTCCGGCAATGCCATACGCACCGACCATGGAGAAATTCTTCATGATCAACCCGGACAAAGTAGAAAAAGCCATGAGAGAACTAGCCGAGTTTTAAGAAGAAAAGCGGAAATGGCCGTCTAGCTTCGACAGGCATAAAGCAGGCTGGCGAAGCGGCGCTTTTTGCCGCACAGCCGGAATGGTTTATGACCCGAGAAGCTGGCCATTGCAGCTAGACAGAAGAAAAGCGGAGTTGCCCATCTAGCCCCGACAAGCGCTGGAGGTCATGTCAGCACTGGCGCTTTTTGCCAGTGCAGGCGGGACCGAAGCGACCTCGAGGGACTGGGCAACGGAGCTGGACAGAAGAAAAGCGGAAATGGCCGTTTAGCTTCGACAGGCATAAGCCCGAGAAGCTGGCCGTTAACGCATAAACCTTATAAATGAATATGCATCACAGATTGAAAAGGAGGAATCCCTTTGGCTATTGAAAAAATCACGATGCCCCAACTTGGCGAAAGTGTAACAGAAGGCACGATCGAAAAATGGCTCGTCCAGCCAGGCGACCATGTAAACAAGTATGATCCGTTGGCGGAAGTCAATACCGATAAAGTAACGGCAGAAGTTCCTTCATCGTTTACAGGGACAATCAAGGAATTGATCGCTTCTGAAGGCGATACATTGGAAGTCGGCGAAGTGGTCTGCACGATCGAAACTGAAGGCGGAGATTCTGCCCCAGTGGAAGAAGCAAAACCAGCTGAAGGCGAAAAAGCCAATGAAATGCCAGCTGCAGGAGCCGCACCGACCAAAAAACTCGAAGGTGAAAAAGGCTCGTCAAAACCAGCTAAACCACAGGGCGGCAAAGCACGTTATTCACCAGCCGTTCTTCGTCTCGCGCAAGATCACGACATCGACTTGAACCAAGTCGAAGGATCTGGAAACGAAGGCCGCATCACCCGCAAGGATTTGATGCAATTGATCGACAGCGGTAACATTCCTCAAGCTGGCAGCGAGACTGCACATGCGCCACAAGCGGCTGAAACAGCAGAACCTGTTCAGCAAGCTGCGCCGCAACAAGCACCGAAAGCGCCAGCTGCTAAGGAAGAATCCATCGAATCGGCTCCTGGCGATATCGAAATCCCAGTCACCGGCGTGCGCAAAGCGATTGCAGCAAATATGCTCAAGAGCAAGCACGAAGCTCCGCATGCTTGGATGATGATCGAAGTCGACGTGACGGATCTTGCGCAATTCCGCGATTCCATCAAAGGCGACTTCAAGAAAAAAGAAGGATTCAACATCACGTATTTTGCATTCTTCGTCAAAGCGATCTCCCAGGCATTGAAAGAGTTCCCAATGATGAACTCGATGTGGGCAGGGGACAAGATCATCCAGAAAAAAGACATCAACATCTCGATTGCGGTCGCTTCAGACAACGCCTTGTTCGTTCCGGTCATCAAAAATGCTGACGAGAAATCCGTCAAAGGCATCGGCCGCGAAATCAACGAACTGGCGCAAAAAGCGCGCACAGGCAAGTTGAAGTCGGCAGATATGCAAGGCGGCACGTTCACCGTCAATAACACCGGGTCGTTCGGTTCTGTCCAATCGATGGGCATCATCAACCACCCGCAAGCTGCGATCATCCAAGTCGAGTCGATCGTCAAGCGCCCAGTCATCATGCAGGGTGGAATGATCGCTGCACGTGATATGGTGAACTTATGCCTATCGCTCGACCACCGTGTTCTTGATGGCCTCGTTTGCGGACAGTTCTTGGCACGCGTTAAAGAAATCCTTGAAAAAATGAACAAGGACAATACATCAGTTTATTGATGAAAAGTTTGGAGTCTTCGGACTTCAAGCTTTTTTTTCCTTTCAGTAACTTGCAACGTCAGGTAAAATGGAGACAGAAAGCTTTGAGGAGGGAATAGTTTGACGATTGAATCGATGAAGAACATTCAGTTTCCTGAGCGTACATACGAAGAATGGAAACAAGCGGCAGAAGCTGCACTGAAAGGAAAAGATTTTGAAAAGGTGATGAAAACCAGCACCATTGAAGACATCACCCTCGAACCCCTCTATACGAAAGACATGCTTGAGCGATCCGTATCCGATGTGGAAGCACAAGTAGCCGCTGTCCAGAGCGGCAAGTTCGGTCCTTCCTGGATCGTGGCGCAGGAAATCACAGCACATGATGCCGAGGAATTTTTGGCTGTGACAGAAGATGATCTGTCACGAGGAAATGAAGCGGTCGTCTATTCCGGTGCACAGCCATTCGACTGGACCGAAGCGCAGCTCGAACAGCTTGCGGATTTGATCGTCCGCTATCCGATTTATTTCAAGGTAACTGAAGACAACGATCCCATTTTAAAGGTGTTCGATATGCTTCCAGCTGAACAGCAGGCAAAAGTACAAGGTGTCATTTTCACGGAAGAGCCAATTCAGGCACCGGAAAATGTTCGGACAGGCTTGATTGATACTTTGCCGACGCATAACGCCGGCGGGACGATCATCCATGAACTTGGTGTGGCCCTTAGCATGATGGCCGAAGCGCTGGACCAACAGGATTTCGAATCAGCAGCGAAGAGCTTCTGGGTGCGTTTTGCAGTCGACACTCATTTCTTCCAGGAAATTTCCAAAATACGGGCATTCCGCGTATTGTGGCAGGCATTTTGCTCCGCTTACGGAAAACAAGCGCCACGCATCCCGATATTTACGGAAACGTCGGTGCGCTCGTATTCCAAACTGGATTCTTATGTCAATTTGCTGCGGGCAGGCAATGCCACTTTTTCCGCCGTGCTAGCGGGAACGGACGGGCATACTGTGCATCCGCATGATTTCCTGACAGTTCCGACTGGTTCCAGCCGGCGCATCGCACGCAATGTACAATTGGTCATCAAAGAAGAATCCCATGTTTCGCACGTCACCGATGTTGCAGCTGGATCTTATTACATCGAAAGCCTAACGCGCGAATACGTCGATGCCGCATGGAACTATTTCTTGGAAATCCAGGAAGCAGGAGGCTATTCCGAAGTGAAGCGGACTGGCTGGCTAACAGATGACATTCAAGCCAAATGGCTCGATCGCGAACAGCAAGTGGCCAACCGCAAAGCTTCCTTGATCGGCACGAATATCTATGCCAACCCGCAGGAGCCGGTGAAAGACGCCAAAATCGATACCGCCCATTTGGAGTATATGACAGCCAAACGCTTGGCGACGCCGTTTGAGAAATTGCGTGCGAAAAGCCGCGAAACGAGCGTCAAATCGGCCGTTATCTTGTTGGAGCCGTTAAAAGCCGTGAAACCGCAGGCGGATTTTGTGCAAGGCTTCTTATCCGTCGCAGGAATCGAGCCCGAAATCAGCCCGTATCTTTCCTCCGCTGACGAAGTAAACCGTTATATCCGTTCTGAAGAGCTCGACTACGCCGTTTTATGCGGAAGCCGTGAAACACTTGAAAAAACGATTCCGCAACTCGATGCGAAAGCGGCAATTGATGTTGCCGGGAAAATCGATAAGGAAACGTTAAAAAGTTGGGAAGCAAACGGGATCCGCGATTCTCTCTATGCGGGCAAGCCGTTGATCGATAAATTAGAAGCTGTTTTGTCACTTGGAAAGGAGGCGCTGTAAATGACGACACCTGATTTTACGAAAATTGACGTCACAAAACTCGATACGGCTAAATTGGGCGACCGGGATGAGAGCGCTTTTATGACCAACGAAGGCATTGCCGTGAAACCGTTTTATTCTTCGAAAGACTTGAATGAAGAACAAACGAGCTATCCTGGATTTGCGCCGAACGTCCGCGGGCCATACCCGACAATGTATGTATCACGGCCTTGGACAGTGCGCCAGTATGCCGGTTTTTCGACCGCTGAAGAAAGCAACGCCTTCTATCGCCGCAATTTGGCAATGGGCCAAAAAGGCTTGTCCGTGGCATTCGACCTCGCGACGCACCGTGGCTATGATTCCGACCACCCGCGCGTTGTCGGCGATGTCGGTAAAGCCGGGGTAGCCATCGATAGCGTCGAAGACATGAAAATTTTATTTGACGGCATCCCGCTTGACCAAATGTCGGTATCGATGACAATGAATGGCGCAGTTGTGCCGATCATGGCATTTTTCATCGTCGCTGCAGAAGAACAGGGCGTCTCGCCAGAGCAATTGGCGGGCACGATCCAAAACGATATCCTCAAAGAATATATGGTGCGCAACACCTATATCTATCCTCCGGCGATGTCGATGCAGATCATTGCGGATATCTTTAAATACACATCCGATCATATGCCGAAATTCAACTCGATTTCCATTTCGGGCTACCATATCCAAGAAGCGGGCGCTACGGCGGATATCGAGCTTGCCTATACGCTTGCAGACGGCTTGGAATATGTCCGTACCGGTTTGGATGCAGGAATCGACATCGACCAGTTCGCGCCGCGCTTGTCATTTTTCTGGGGCATCGGCATGAACTATTTCATGGAAGTCGCAAAAATGCGGGCTGGGCGCGAAATCTGGGCGAAGATGATGAAGAGCTTCGACCCGCAAAACGCTAAATCCTTGGCGCTCCGCACACACTCCCAAACTTCGGGATGGAGCTTGACGGAGCAGGACCCATTCAATAACGTGACACGTACACTGCTCGAGGCGAATGCCGCGGCGATGGGCCATACGCAATCCTTGCACACCAATGCGCTTGATGAAGCGATTGCCTTACCGACTGATTTCTCCGCTCGCATTGCACGCAATACGCAATTATTCCTTCAAGAAGAGACTTTGATGAACAATACGATCGATCCATGGGGTGGTTCGTATTACGTTGAAAAGCTGACGGAAGAATTGATGGAAAAAGCGTGGACATTGATCGAAGAAGTCGAGGAACTCGGCGGCATGGCAAAAGCCATTGAAACGGGCCTTCCGAAAATGCGCATCGAAGAAGCGGCTGCGAAAAAACAAGCGCAAATCGATTCGAATGAAGAAACAATCATCGGCGTCAACCGCTACCGTCTCGATGAGGAAGACCCGATCGATATTTTGAACATCGACAACACGATGGTGCGTAAAAAGCAGATTGAGCGACTCGATCGGATGCGCGACACGCGCGACCAGAAAAAAGTAGAGAAAGCGTTGCTGGAGCTGACAAAAGCGGCAGAAAGCGGCGAAGACAATATTCTCGCCTGTGCAATTGAAGCGGCTCGACACCGGGCATCACTCGGCGAAATTTCGGATGCCATCGAAAAAGCTTCCGGCAGGCATAAGGCGGTGATCCGTTCCGTGAGCGGTGTATACAGTTCTAACTTCTCCAACCAGGAAGAAATGCAGATCGTCAAACAAATGACGGAGGAATTCATTGAAAACGAAGGCCGCCGCCCGCGTATCCTGATCGCCAAGATGGGCCAGGACGGACACGATCGCGGCGCGAAAGTCATCTCGACCGCATTTGCTGATCTCGGCTTTGATGTAGACATCGGGCCATTGTTCCAAACGCCTGCAGAAACAGCCCAGCAGGCCGCGGAAAACGACGTCCATGTCATCGGCGTCAGCTCGCTTGCAGCTGGCCATATGACACTTGTGCCGGATCTTGCGGCAGAGTTGAAAAAAGTGGGGCGTGAAGACATTTTAATCGTCGTCGGCGGCGTCATCCCGGCACAGGATTACGAATTCCTGCGCAATAACGGCGCAAGCGCGATCTTCGGGCCAGGGACAGTCATCCCGGTTGCCGCCCAAAAAGTCATCGAAGAAATTTACGCGCGCCTCGGGTACGAGGAAGAGGCAGACTGATGGATCGCGAGAAGCAGTCCAGACAAGTCATGTCGGGTGTTTCGGACAAGCATGATGGCATGAAAGCATTGCCAAGGAAAAAATTTAAAAAGCCGGCTGCCAACCAATTTGATTTGGGCGAGCTCGCACACGGCGTGGAAAGCGGATCGCGCTTGCATTTAGGCAAGGCGATCACCTTGCTTGAAAGTACTAACCCCGATCACAAAAAGCGCGGCCAGGAATTATTGAATGCGCTGCTGCCAAAAACGGGCAATAGCATACGCATCGGCATCACCGGCGTTCCAGGAGCCGGCAAAAGCACATTCATCGAAACCTTCGGGACGATGCTGACAGAGCTCGGCCACCGGGTAGCGGTGCTTGCGATCGACCCCAGTTCCTCGCGAACGGGCGGCAGCATACTCGGCGACAAAACGCGCATGGAAGAACTGGCGCGAAACACTAAAGCGTTCATCCGGCCGTCGCCCACTGCAGGAACGCTCGGCGGCGTCCATAAAAAGACGCGTGAGACGATGCTCTTATGCGAAGCGGCAGGCTACGATGTAATCTTGGTCGAAACGGTCGGTGTCGGGCAGAGCGAGACGCTCGTGCGCGGCATGGTTGATATGTTCCTGTTGCTTGTGTTGACGGGTGCTGGAGATGAGTTGCAAGGCATGAAAAAGGGCATCTTGGAATTGGCGGATGCGATGATTGTCCATAAAGCCGACCAAGACAATTTGCCGCTCGCCAAGAAAACCGTGCGGGAATACAAACAGATGCTGCATTTTTTGCAACCGGCGACCGAAGGATGGACGACACGCCCTTTGGCGGTTTCGTCCATTGAAGGAACCGGCATGCAAGAGATCTGGGATATGGTCAAGGATTTTGAACAAACGGTGAAAGAAAGCAGCTATTGGGACACGAGGCGTCAGGAACAGACGCGCGATTGGTTCCATTCGATGATCACCGATGAATTGCTTGGCCGTTTTTACGGCGATCCTGAGCGCAAACAGCAGGTTAAAGACATGGAACAGCGCATTCTCAATGACCGATTGACGGTCTCACAGGCGGTCACAGAACTGTTCAAGTAAGCTTTTTTGCAACTGTGCCGCTGTCCTGATATGATAAGAACAGCAATAATGAAGGAGTGGTACAGATGAGCATGGATTTTAATTTCCTGATGAATGATATTGTTACACAAGCCCGCCAAGAACTAACTGACGGTGGCTATACACAACTTGAAACGGCTGAAGACGTGCAAGAGGCATTCGCAAAACCCGGCACGAGCCTTGTCATGATCAACTCGGTTTGCGGATGTGCAGGCGGCATCGCACGCCCGGCTGCTCTTCACTCGGTCCATTACGACAAACGCCCGGACCACTTGTACACAGTGTTTGCCGGCCAGGATAAAGAAGCAACAGCGCAAGCGCGCGACTTGTTCGGCGATGACCATTTGCCATCGTCACCATCATTTGCTTTCCTGAAAGACGGTAAATTAGTGGATGAAATCGGCCGCCACGAAATCGAAGGGCACGATCCGATGTCGGTCATTACGCATATCCAGTCAATTTTCGAAGAGCATTGCGAAGAAATGTAAGAAAAAATGTAAGAAAAAATGCCCCCGGCAGCGGGGGCATTTTTGTATTTTGAGGGGAGACGCCTATGAAACTGAAACCATACCGCATCGGTTACCGGACCATGAAAACAGCACTCGGCGCCGCCATCGCCATTTATTTGGCCCAGTTGATCGGACTCGAATATTATGTATCTGCCGGCATCTTGACGATCTTGTGCATCCAGCCGACAAAAAAGAAGTCGGTCCGTGCCGCGTTCTCCCGCTTTGTCGCCAGCATGATCGCCATCGTCTTCGCATTCATCTTTTTTGAACTGGGCATGTATAATCCCATCACGCTCGGCATTCTAATCTTGCTGTTCATCCCGGTGCTCGTCAGCCTTGGGTTTTCGGATGGCTTCGTCTCCAGTGCGGTCATTTTGCTTCATTTATACGACGCCAAAAATTTGACCGGCGCATTGTTCCTGAACGAAGTGATGTTGATGATGATTGGTTTCGGTACAGCGTTGATCGTCAACATGTATATGCCGAGCATCGAGAAAAAACTCGAACGCTACCGGGAAGAAGTCGAACGGCTGTATTCGACGATTTTTCGTGAAACGACTATTTACTTGCGCCACGGGGAATCGGGTTGGACCGGTAAGGAATTGATGGAATCGGAAAAGCTGATCGATAAAGCCAAAGCGCTCGCTTATCAGGATGTTGAGAATCACTTGCTGCGACATGAAAACAAGTATTACCATTATTTCGATATGCGCGAGCAGCAGCTTCAAATTATCGAACGCATCTTGCCGAAAATCACGGCGCTCCCGGTGATCGTCGGACAGACCCAGCTTGTTGCGGATTTTTTGGAAGACTTGTCCGAACATGTGCATTCCGGCAATACCGCCGACCAATACATCACCAAATTGGATCGGCTGAAAGCGAATTTCGCAGAGATGCCGCTGCCGGATACGCACGAAAAATTCCTTGCTATGGCGGATCTGAATGCCATCATTCAGGAAATGGAAACTTATCTCGAGATCAAGCAAAGCTATAAAGGCTTCCACAATAAAAAAGGGCTCAACCCAAGCCTAGCCTAAAAAACCGGCCAGAGAAATCACGCTCTGGCCGGTTTTTGTGTGCGCACGAAAAAAAGGGCCCTCTCAGCGCGTAGTTCATGCGCGGAAAGAAGCCCTTCAGCAGATTTCAAATTAAATGACGAAGCTTAAGCCCATCATCAGGCTCGATAGCAGCATCAATCCGACCATTGCGTAGACAATGACTTTACGGAAAGCTTGGTTTCTCATGGATAGCATAGCTCCTTTATTCCTGTACTTTGAAAGAATCATACCACATATGGGCTGATTTTTAAACTGGCAGCGTCGCCATTTTCTTAATATTCGATAACAACTAGAGTTTTTGGCTTTGAATGGGTACAATAAAGAGGAAGCCAAAAAAGGAAGTGAATAAGGATGAAGAAAGTAGATCATATCGGAATCGCTGTAAAAGATTTAGAGCAGGTCCTGCCTTATTACACAGAGACACTTGGGTGTCCGTTGATGAAAATCGAAGAAGTGGAAGGGCAGAAAGTGAAAGTGGCCTTTATCGATGCAGGCAACATCAAGCTGGAACTACTTGAGCCGATGAGCGAAGACAGCCCGATCCACAAATTTATCGAGAAAAAAGGCGAAGGCATCCATCACATCGCGTTCGGTGTCGACGGTATCGAAGAACGGATGTCGGAACTTCGTGAAAACGGTGTCAAATTATTAAGTGACGAACCGAAACCGGGAGCAGGCGGGGCAATGGTTGCCTTTTTACACCCGAAATCGTCAAATGGCGTTTTGTATGAACTGTGCGAAAAGAAGTGATGGAGGAGTGGGGAAATGGACATTTATGAACGCATCAATGAGTTGTATGACAGAAAAAGAGAAATCGAACTAGGCGGTGGTGAAGCCCGCATTGATAAGCAGCACGAAAAAGGCAAACTGACCGCCCGCGAGCGCATCGACTTGTTGCTCGATGAAGGCAGCTTTGTCGAGCTGAGCCCGTTCGTTGAACACCGCACAACCGACTTCGGCATGGGCAAAGGCCCAGGGGAAGGCGTTGTCACTGGCTACGGCAAAGTGAACGGCCGCCCAATCTACCTGTTTTCTCAGGATTTCACCGTTTTCGGCGGTGCGTTGGGTGAAATGCATGCGAAAAAAATCGCTAACGTGATGGATATGGCAGCGAAAAACGGCGCTCCGTTTATCGGCTTGAACGATTCCGGTGGCGCCCGCATCCAGGAAGGCGTGTTATCGCTTGATGGCTATGGCCATATTTTCTACCGCAATTCAATTTATTCAGGAGTCATCCCGCAAATTTCCGTCATTATGGGACCATCTGCAGGCGGAGCGGTCTATTCGCCGGCCATTACCGATTTTGTCTTCATGGTCGACAAAACGAGCCAAATGTTCATCACCGGTCCGAAAGTCATCGAGACGGTCACGGGAGAAAAAATCTCCTCTGAGGATCTCGGAGGATCACGTGTACATACCGCCATCAGCGGAAACGCCCACTTCCGTTCAGGTTCAGAGCAGGAAGTACTCGAAATGGTGCGCCAATTGGTCAGCTATTTGCCGCAGAACAACCAGGAAATGCCGCCGCGCCTTGAAGTCGACAACGAAGACGATTACCGCCCGGATCTGGCTGATATCGTCCCTTACGAAGCGATTCGCCCATACGACGTCCGGAAAGTCGTTGAACAAGTCGTCGACAAGGACAGCTTCATGGAAGTGCAACCGGAATTCGCCCGCAATATCGTGATCGGCCTTGCTCGCATTAAAGGCGAAACGGTCGGGCTTGTGTGCAACCAGCCGAAAGTAATGGTAGGCGGCCTCGATATCGATTCTTCTGATAAAGCAGCGCGGTTCATCCGCTTCTGCGATAGCTTCAATATTCCGCTCATTACCTTTGAAGATGTTACTGGGTTCTTCCCGGGCATTAAACAAGAACACGGCGGCATCATCCGCCACGGGGCGAAAATCCTTTATGCTTATTCGGAAGCGACGGTGCCGAAAATGACCGTCATTTTGCGGAAAGCTTACGGGGGCGCCTATGTGGCACTCAACTCGAAATCAATCGGCGCGGATTTGGTGTTCTCTTGGCCGAATGCCGAAATCGCGGTCATGGGCCCGAACGGCGCAGCGAATATCATCTTCGCCCGTGAAATCGACGCAAGCGACGATCCCGAAGCGACACGTGCAGCGAAAATCGAAGAATACCGCGAGAAATTTGCGAATCCTTACGTCGCAGCGGCACGCGGTATGGTCGATGACGTCATCGACCCGCGTGAAACACGCATCAAACTCATCCAGGCTCTCGAGATGATGCGCCACAAGAAAGACGAACGGCCGAAGAAAAAACACGGCAATATGCCGCTATAAAAGACTTTTTGACCAATCTCTTCCTGTCACAGGGAAGAGATTGATGCGTTTTGCATGAAGTCGACAGGGGCTAAGGCTATAATAGGAACTGGACTAAATGGAATAGAAGAGGAGTTTTTGGAATGAAAACCGATCGCTTATTGGAAGAATTTTTGGAGCTTGTGCAAATTGACTCCGAAACAAAAGAAGAAGCCGCCATTGCGAAAGTATTGACGGAAAAGCTGGAAGCTCTCGGCTTTAGCGTCGTCGAAGACGATTCAAAACAACGCACAGGACATGGTGCAGGAAACCTGGTGGCGACACTTGAAGGCACGAAAAAAGATGCGCCGCCGATTTATTTCACCGTACATATGGATACAGTTGTTCCCGGTAAAGGCATCAAGCCGGAAGTCCGCGACGGCTATGTGTATTCAGACGGCACGACGATTCTGGGCGCTGATGACAAAGCTGGTGTTGCGGCATTATTGGAACTTGCACGCCATTTGTCAGAAGAAAATGTTGAACACGGGGATATCCAATTCCTGATTACAGCTGGTGAAGAAAGCGGTTTGGTCGGGGCGAAAGAATTCGATGCATCCCTATTGAAGGCAAAATTCGGCTATGCAGTCGATAGCGACGGCCAAGTCGGCGGTATTGTGACATCTGCGCCGAACCAAGCGAAATTGTGGACAACGATCTACGGCAAGACGGCGCATGCCGGCGTTGCGCCGGAAAAAGGCGTATCTGCGATCACCATCGCATCAAAAGCGATCGCGCGCATGAAACTCGGGCGCATCGATGAAGAGACGACCGCAAACATCGGCCGTTTCGAAGGCGGTAAAGCGACCAATATCGTTTGCGACGAAGTCCATATCTTGTCTGAAGCCCGCTCGATTAGCGAAGACAAATTGGCAGACCAAACGGCTCACATGGAATCCGTTTTCGAAGAAGTTGCCAAGGAAATGGGCGGACGTGCGGAAACAGACGTCCAGCTCATGTACCCAGGATTCCGTTTTGATGAAATGGACCCTGTCGTAGATATCGCGAAAGCTGCCGCTGAGCGCATCGGCCGCCCATCGCCTGTCCTCACAAGCGGAGGCGGAAGCGATGCCAATATCATCAACGGCCACGGCGTTCCGACGGTCAACCTATGTGTCGGCTATGAAGAAATCCACACAACGAACGAACGCATGCCGGTCCTAGAGCTTGAGAAACTGACCGAGCTCTTGGTCGAAATTGTCAAAGAAGCAGCCACGCGTTAATCAAACCATATCAACTGCCTCGACAGGCCATTACACAGGGCTTATCGGGGCAGTTTTTTAGTACTGGAGAGACGCTTTAAGGGGACACTTTAGGCCTGCAGGATGCGAGTTATGCAGCCGATGCGACAGGTCGTCACTATTTTAAAGATGGATAGTAGAGAGGTGAGTGGAAAAGATTGCGCTGCAAGGGGCACGCTTGGGGCTCGCAGGATGCGAGTCATGCAGCTGATGCGACAGGACGTCGCGCTTTCAGCTGCCCGGGGATGGGGCAGGTGTTGAGACGCTTCTCTCACTGATATGGAAAGCGTTGCTCCCACATCTGCAAGCAGATGCGTCGCAAATGAATGGACTTGGCTTCCCCTCGCCATCCATTCGCCCCTTTCCGCTTCATCTCTAGTTTTAGAAAGTAAGTCAAATGCATCTGACAATGGAATTAATTTGAATAGTTTTGTTCAGCTTTGTAAGTTCAAATTGAATAGTCACGGCAACTTCATAACCATCAAGTCTAGCTAAGCGTCCCCACCAGTGGATGAATTCAAACGAAAAGACACATCATCGCATGCAATATCCAATGAAATATTAAAGCCGAACCGCGCACACGGGCGAGCCGAAGCAATAAGACAAGTGTTCTTCTTGGCTTATTGTGAGAGGCCAGCCCAAAGCGGGAGGCGGCTATTCAAAGATGAAAAAAACAACGGTCAGCACACCACGCTTACAAGTCCAACTAAGCACTAATTTTATTTAGCAAAGTTTAATAAATCTAGCACAAATCCATTGGAACTGGAAAGGGTGAACAGGATGCCTGTTCGCCTTTTTTTTGATACACTGAAAGAAAAAGGAAAGCGAAGCGATTGTTATGGCGGGGCGAGTTATTTTCCACATTGATATGAATAGCTTTTATGCATCCGTCGAGCAGGCGCACGATCCGTCGCTGAAAGGAAAAGCTCTGGCGATTGCGGGAAATCCGAAAGAGCGCAAGGGCATTATCGTCACCTGTTCTTACGAGGCGCGGGCGCATGGCATTTATACGACGATGCAAGTGCATGAGGCGAAGAAGAAATACCCCGGGCTCTTGCTGATGCCGCCGAACTTCGATCGCTACCGGGAAGCATCGCGGCAAATGTTCGAGATCTTGCGCACCTATACCGATGCCGTCGAGCCAGTGTCGATCGATGAAGCCTATATCGACGTGACGGAACTCTCGGCTGACCAGCATCCGGTGGACATTGCAGAAGAGTTGCAGCAGCGCATCCTGAAAGAACTCGACTTGCCGTGTTCCATCGGCATCGCGCCGAATAAATTCCTGGCCAAAACGGCGTCCGATATGAAAAAGCCGCTTGGCATCACTATCCTCAGAAAGCGCGATATCCAGCGCATCCTATGGCCAAGAGAAGTTATTGAAATGCACGGCATCGGTGAAAGTACCGCGAAAAAGCTCAATAGCTTGAAGCTTTATACAATCGGCGATTTGGCGAATGCGCCGGAGGGCTTGATTAAGGAGAAGATGGGGAAAAACGGCGTGCGGCTGCAGGCGCGTGCCAGAGGAGAAGATAGCCGCGAAGTCGACCCGGATTCAATCTATGACCGCAAAAGTGTCGGCACGTCGACAACTTTGCCGTTCGATGAAACCGACTTGGAAAGCTTACAGAAAATCTTCAAGACTTTAAGCTCGAAAGTCGCCGCCAGGCTGCATGCGAAAAACTTGGCAGGCCCAACCGTCAGCATTCAAACGCGCAGCGCCGACTGGAAAAACCGCACCCGCAGCGTCACCTTGAACAATACCGTGTGGAAAGAGCAAGACATCATGGTACAGGCGTGGCAATTATTTGAGACGCATTGGAACGGCGAACCGCTACGGCTTGTTGGCGTGACCGTCTCAAATGTCGTCGATAAGGGCGACATGACCGAGCAATTATCACTCTTTAATTTCGAGGAGCATGCGAAAGATGAACCGATTCTGGATTTGGTTGCCAAACTCGAAAGCCGTTTTGGCAAAGGCTCTGTCTCTAGAGGAATTCCGTATCATCAGTCGAAGCATGACGCACAAACCAGCTTAAGCAAAGATTTTTTGAGTGACCATGAGAGGAAGAAACGCTAATGCAAGTATTATTTTTAGGAACAGGGGCGGGCATGCCGTCGAAACAGCGCAATACTTCGGCGCTCGCCTTGAAATTACATGAAGAGCGAGGAGCTGTCTGGCTGTTTGATTGCGGGGAAGCGGTCCAGCACCAGATCCTCGAAACGAGCCTCAAGCCGAGAAAAATCGAAAAGATTTTCATTACCCATATGCACGGTGACCATATTTTCGGCTTGCCGGGGCTATTGGGCTCGCGATCGTTCCAAGGCGGCGATGAGCCGCTCGACCTATACGGCCCAAAAGAGCTGAAGGAATACGTGGAAATGACCTTGCGCTTGAGCCGGACACATTTGACTTACCCGATTCGTTTCCATGAAGTAAAAGAAGGTATCATCTTTGAAGACGACACGATGACCGTCGAAGCGGGCCTCCTGGCGCACGTCATTCCGACTTACGGCTATCGCATCAAGCAAAAACCGCTATTGCCGAAGCTCGATATGGACAAAGCAAAACAGCTCGGTGTACCGAAGGGCCCGCTGCTTGCCAAGTTAAAGGCGGGCGAAACCGTAGAACTTGAGGATGGCCGAAAAGTGGAATCCAAAGAAGTGACCGACCCGGCAGAACCCGGCTTTACGGTCGCGATTCTCGGTGATACCCAGTACTGCCTAAAGTCGGAACAATTATCGCAAGATGCCGACCTAGTCGTCCATGAAGCGACGTTCGACGGCGAAACGGAAAAACTCGCTAAGGAATACGGCCATTCGACGACTTTGGATGCGGCCAATGTGGCAAGACGAGCCCGAGCTCAAAAACTCATCGTCAATCATATGAGTGCGAGGTTTATGCCAGAACATGAAAAAGAGTTATTGAAAAGCATGCGGCAAGTCCACGAGGACAGCGAAATCGCCCACGACTTTGATGAATTTGGATGGAATAAAAAAGAGCGTAAAATGATGAAAATTCTAGATAACTGACATAATACGCGTTTTCCGGTTGTTTTCGATAAGATCGAATAAAGCAGCAAGGAAGACGTCTTTTATTAGCGAAAGGAAGTGCGGAATATGGATTTCCATACAGTGATGCAAGAACTGGAAGCCCTTGGGAAAGAACGGACGAAGAATATGTACCTGTCGAGCGGGGCAAAAGAACCGGTATTCGGCGTAGCCACAGGCGCGATGAAGCCGATCGCCAAGCAAATCAAAATTGACCAGCCTTTAGCAGAAGAGTTGTATGCGACTGGCAATTACGACGCCATGTATTTTGCGGGCATTATCGCTGACCCGAAAGCGATGACAGAAACTGACTTCGACCGCTGGATGGACGGGGCTTACTTCTATATGCTGTCGGATTATGTCGTGGCGGTTACCTTGTCGGAATCCGATATCGCGCAGCAAGTTGCTGATAAATGGATTGCAAGCGGCGATGAGCTGAGAATGTCTGCTGGCTGGAGCTGTTATTGTTGGCTTCTCGGCAACCGCAAGGACAGTGAATTCTCGGAAGACAAAATTTCCGCCATGCTCGATACGGTGAAAGAAACGATCCACGAATCCCCTGAACGGACGAAAGCATCGATGAATAATTTTCTCTACACCGTCGGCATTTCCTATAAGCCCTTGAGCAAAAAGGCTGCCGAAACCGCAAAAGCTGTCGGCAGAGTCGAGCTCAAACGGGAAAATAAGAAACCGACTCAGCTATATGCCTATGACAGCATCCAGCAAGGCTTGGAGAAGGGGCGTCTTGGATTTAAGCGCAAATTTGTTAGGTGTTGATTGCAGCGTTTAGGGTTGAATAAACAATAAAACTGCAAGTTGTTTGTGGTACAATATGATTTAAATGGTAATTTAAAGGAGAATGTAATCATGGCAAATGAAACCAAAACACTGGCAGGACTCAATTTGAACTTCTGGAAACAGGATGAACATACGATTCATATGTCTATCAAAAACCCGCATGCCGGAAAAGATTCATGGCTTACGAGCATTGAACATACCGATAAGCATGAAGGGACGCAAATGGCTCGTACACATAATAATTTGTTCAGAGACTTAAAATCAATTCTTGAAGAAAACGGCAAGTGGTAAGAAAACCTTCGTGATGAGTAAGCGAAAAACCTAGATGGCTGGCATGATAAATGCCGCATTTGGGTTTTTTTCTTTGCTCTCAATTCTCTCTGTCATTTGCCGACCATAAGCGCTGTGGGGCCATCTCTTTTTTCATCACTTTGATTTCCAGAATGTGTTATATGGTAAAATAAGTTGACATAAAATTCTTACATATCAATAGACCATTCAGAAAGCAGGAAAATCGATGGAACTGCGCCCGCGATTTTCAATATATATACAAAAGGGGAAATAGTGTTGGCGGATTTGGTTTTTGCGTCGCTTGGCGCTTTATTGTGCAGTTCAACGGTTGTTTACTATATAAAAAGAAAAGCCGAGGATTTTTATTTAGTGGTCATTACCACTGCACTATTTGGTTTGCTCTGCCTAATGCTTATATTTTGGACCGTACAAGACATGATTGCGATTAAGAACGGTGATTTCGAAACTGAAAGTGGCAATTGTAGCATTACAAAATTTGAAACGAGCGGAAGAACTCATATAGAAGAAATCCATATTGAATTAAATGGGAAAGTGATTTTTTGGAGACATTTCAGAATTCGACTCTGTCAGACTTGGTGATTACCCCTGTAAGGTTGAATACATTGAACAAACGATGACTTTATACTCTATTGAAGAACTGTCCGCAGATGACTAAAAAACCCATTAAGACTTGGTGGTAAGGAGTGACATGCTTTGAAGAGGGGAATCAGTTTTGAATTGCCGAATGACTATGGAAGTTTTTTTAAAGACATCCTTCATCCAATAAACATTAAAGCCTTTAAGTGGCACATAGACAATGTAGAAGCTTTTGCAAGCAGGAATGGAAGTCATACGAACGATCTGTTTCCACATAATACAGAGCAACTGACAGGTTCAGAGCTGAAGGAAGTAATCGAAACCGAACGAGCTTACGTGATCTTTGCAGAACTTCGCGCTTTTCAGGGGCCTGTTACTTCACATCCAGAAACTTACGAGGAGTTTGCTGCAAGCGACTGTCAATTGGTCCTGCTAATTGTCGATACAATCTATACGACGATCTATTGCAAAGATCAGCAAATGCTCCATGCGCTCTATGAGAACGCACACAGTTTTGGTTTTCGGGATTTGGAATATTTAAATGAACAAAACGATGCGCGTACAAGACTTTCAGTGTGGTGAGTGAGGAGGGTATCGATGGCTGAGCGAATTGAGGAACAAGTTCTATATACCATAGAGAAAAAAGAAACTGGGTCTGTGCAGATAGTTGATGCAGATTAGACAGAAGATGATGGGTTAGCTATTATTTTTGAGAAGAACAAACAATCATGGATTCAGTTAAATGGCGTAGATGTAAAGCTAGGCATTCAAAGAAACTTCCACAGTATTCGATGGATTGATTCAGCAAATTTAATCGTGAGTGCGCTTTCTGACTTCCCCATCAAAGAAAGCAGCAGATTGGAACAATTGATTATAAATAGAGAAGGCAAGATTATAGAAACCCTTTACGCAGGGGAATATGTGGCAGATCAAATTGCCTGCAAAGAAGGCATCTGGTTCAGTTATTATGATGAAGGAATATTTGGCGGTGGGATTGATAAAGAAGTCTTGATATTGAAGGATTTATCGGGTAAGACTGTTTTCAGGTATCATAGCGATTTACTTGATCGGCCGGATATAGATGACTGTTATGCAATCTGTAAAGGGAAGGGCAGGGAACTTTGGTTGTTCCCATATCCGACTTTTCAATTAGTTGCCGTTGACCCACATAAGCGGGGCTTGTGGTTGTTTAATGTTCCGGAAATGCTCCACGGTTCAGCTGGACTTTGTGTTCGCGGGGCTTATGCGTACTTTTATAATCCTTACGATAGCAACGGGAAATTGTATCAGCTGAAAATAGGAACTAGTCAATTAGAGTTGCTAGGGACATTTTCAGGGCGTCTTAGAGGAATGCCTCCTTCAGAACAGGCCCACTTTATTTCAATTGAAGAGAGCGCCGTGAAATTATACGAAATACAAAACGAGGATGAATAAATATATTCATAAAAACTTCATCATAAAAGGAGGACCATTATGAACGCATTAGTGATCGGTGCAACAGGAGCGACAGGAAAAGACCTTGTAGAGCAATTGAAGAAAGATGATTCATTTGAAAGAGTCGATGTATTCGTAAGGCGTCCACTGGATATTCAGCATGATAAATTAACGGTCCATGTCATCGATTTTGACCGGACGGATGCGTGGCACAACTTGGTGAAAGGGGATGTGCTGTTTTCCTGTTTGGGCACGACAATTAAAGCGGCAGGAAGCAAAGAGGAGCAATGGAAAGTAGATTATGGCTATCAATATGAATTTGCAAAAGCCGCAAAAGAAAATGGAGTCGACCGGTATGTATTGGTATCAGCTGAGTTTGCTTCGCCAAAAGCCCGCAGCTTTTACTCAAAGATGAAGGGGCAGTTGGAGGAAGCGGTCAAAGAGCTAGGCTTTCCCAAGTTAACCATCATCAAGCCGCCGATCTTAATGAGGAAGGGAAGCGACCGCACCTTCGAAGTGCTGGGCTTAAAAGCTATTCAATTCATGAATAAAGCAGGATTATTCCGCTCCCAACAGCCACTTCCCACTGAAGAATTGGCTATGGCGATGATCAACTCTGCGAAACGAACACAAGGTGATAATGAACCATTGATAGGGACAGCCATACGCGAACGCGCGTCTTTAAAATTCGATTGAATATAACCACTTAAAAACGGAAATGAATATCTTTATTCAATTTCTCATTGAGTGAAGGAGGTGTGCTAGTGAAAAGGAAAATCGGGTTTCTGGCTTTTCTGGTTTTTATTGCAGTTTCCATTTATTTGGTTATTCAATATTATTCAGATGAACCAAGTGAGCAAACGGGAAATGCTAGCATTCCACAAAGCAACACTAGCTACGACATTGAGCTCGATATGAGAGAAGCAGGAATTTTCCAGGTTTCTGCAGACATCCTAATTACAAATAACTCACAGGAAAGTTGGGCAGACATCGCGTTCCACTTTGTCCCCAACGCTATGAATACAGAAATGACTAATGGTTATTCAGGAGAACCAGCGGATGTAGAAGTGAATTCAATCACTTCGAGTGAAGATGAATTGCGATATGAATTGGATAGTGATGGTTTATTCATCGAACTGGAATCGGATTTAACACCAGGCGAGCAACAAGCTGTCACGATTGAATACACACTCACCTTACCTGAAAACGGCATGCGCTTGGCGCGGGTGGAAAACAATTATTACTTAGCTCATTGGTATCCGATGCTTGCTGAATATGACGGGGGCTGGCAAATCAATGACTATGATCCCAAAGGAGAATCCTATGAAACGGGGTACGACGATTATACGGTCACTTATCAATTGCCGGGCGATTACTTAATTGCCACTTCTGCACCAGACGGTAAGGCAGAGGCCAGTTCATCTGGAACCTTAACTGGAGAAGCCATCAAGGATTTTTATACGGCGTTTTTGGATCCAGCCGATTGGCAAGTCGCAGAACGCACGTCTGGAAATACCGAGTTGCGTGTGTTTGTGCCGGCTGAGTCGGAAATCCTGGAGAAGACGGCTGAACTGTCAGTCGAAGCATTTGCTTATTTTGAAGAAAACATTGGCGATTATCCGTTTGCTGAACTGGATTTGATTGCGAATGACGGCTATATGGAATACCCAAATATTGTGGAAGTACCGATGGACGAAGACTTGCTTGATTCGATCTTGGTACACGAAATAGCCCATCAATGGTTTTACTATTTGGTCGCCAATGACCCATACGAAAACGCTTGGCTCGATGAGAGTTTGACCGAGTTTAGCACCGGTTTGTTTCTTAGCGACTATTACGGTGATGAGGATAGCGGTTTTCAAAATGCAAAGGCTTATGAAGAATCTTACGAAACGGAAACCTATGCTGATTTGGCGCTTGATGAATTTGACACTCCGGCCTATTATGCGACCGTCTATGGCAAAGTTCCTTTATTGCTGAAAGGCTTTTTCGACGAGCGCGGCGGAAACGGGGCTGCACTGGAGTTTCTAGCGGATTATTACGAAGAGTTTCAATTTCAACGGGTGACAAAACAACAATTCAGGGAGTTCTTTGAAACTTATTTTGAAGGGGACCAGCAGGCATTTTTGGATAGTTGGCTTCAATAAGATAATCATGCTTTTGAAGACGGGGAACTTAGCTGAAATCGGGCGGGTTCTCCGTTTGTCGTTTATGGAACGTCCGTTTAATGAAGCAAAGGCCGGGTATTTGGAGAATACATGAAGCATCCGGAGGGGATTTAAAATGCTGGATACGATTTTATTCGATGGCTGGAAAAGCGTGCTGCGCATCGCGATCATGTGTATGCTGGCGTATCCTTTTCTCATCGTCCTGTTGAGGTTTTTTGGAAAACGCAGCTTAAGCAATGTGAACATCTTTGATTTCGTTATCACCGTCACCTACGGGGCCACACTTGGCAGCATCATCACCAGTGACAAAATGTCTTTTGCAGACGGCGTGGTTGTCTTGTTTATGCTCACATTGCTGCAGTATATCGTTTCAAAACTGTCGGTGAATTCCAAAGGGTTCGCTGATTTGATCAAGGCCAATCCGAGTTTCATTTATCATGACGGTAAGTTTTACGAGAAAAGCATGCACAAGCACCGCATTCGAAAAGACGATTTGCGCGGCAAAGTCCGCCAGCAGGGCTTGAGCTCCTTTGAACAAGTGGAAGCGATCGTGTTAGAAGGAGATGGTTCATTGTCGATTATCAAAAAGGGGGATACTCAGTCAAAAGATGCCCTCGAAGGCGTTGAACGTTCCGATGCTTGAAACTATCTCTATATAAATGGAGCTATTGCTCATCATCCCGCTTTTGGACACGAGAGCGGGATTTTTTATGGTATGATGAATTGAGAATTATTATCAATTAAAAGAGGTGAATGCTGTGCTGGGGAAATTACATACCTTTCAAGTGCTGGCTGAATGCGGGTCCTATACCGAGGCGGCGAAACAGTTGTATTGCTCGCAGCCTTCCGTCAGCCAGCACATCCGCTATTTGGAAGAATACTACGGCGTGAAACTTATCGTCCGCAAAAAGCAGCGCATTGAGCTGACAGAGCGCGGCATTCTCTTGCAAAAACAAGCCAGGCAGCTGCTCGACTTGTTTGAGGCGACGCAACAACTCATGGTTACACCTGCCGCCCAAAAGCCAGTTGCCATTTATATGAGCAACCACATTGCCGAAAATTATTACGAAGAATTGTTCGATGTCCACGCGGCTTGCTGCAAGGCTTGCCCTTTTGAAATCAACGGCCGTTGCTATACGGAATTGCGTGGACAGTTAATGGCCAAGAAAGCCAAGTTCGCTGTCATGCCGATTTATCCTGCAGATGAGAAATTACACCAATCGTATGACATCCAAGGCTTGTTTGAGGAAGAATTCCAGTTGGTCTTCTCCGCGAGCCATCCTTTGGCGACCCGAAAAGTGATCTATGCCAAAGACCTCGAATATGCAGCCGTATTGCAGACGCAAAGCAGGCATATGCAAACACTCATCCAGCAGGCGCTCGAAGCGAAAGGCGTCGAGGCTTTCTATATGCAGATGACCGATTTCAAGATCATCAAAAAAGCGCTGAGGCAAAGTGATTCGGTTTCCTTTCTTCCGCTAAAAGCGCTCGATTCAACTGACTCTTCCTTGGTTTACCGTTCCGTCAAAGGGCTGCGCATTGTCCGGCAAAACGGGCTCGTCATTGACCCGGAACAACAATTAACTGAAGCAGAACAAGCCTATTGCGATCACATTTCGGAAAAGCTCTCTTCATTTTAATGAGGGGAGTTTTTCTATTATAAGAAATGTTTATGGCGCCATCACGAACAATAATGCAACTGGCCGCAGCGTATAGTGGAAAAGGAATAAATCAGTTATGGCTATCAATCACCTAGTTGATAACGGTTCTCAGTGGTGGTAGATTGAAGTGGCACAGCGATAGAGAAATCTCGGTTTATGCCAGGTTCTTTTAAAAGGCGCTGAGTTCCACTGGAGAAATGGGGCGAGCAGATGAAAAAATTCCTCTTCTTGTTGATCATCGGCCTGTCGCTTTCCGGCACAGCCGCTGCCGCAATGCTGCAGGATACAAGGATTGAAATTGGAAGCCGTGAAACTGCGCAGAACCCTGGCGAAGCGACGGACCGACTGGAATGGTTCTTTACTTCAAGTGATTTGAAGTCTGCGAATACCGGGCAAGAGGCGAACGTTCTTATTAAAGAAGAAATTGATGGACAAGCAGGACAGGTAAATAAGACGACGCTTGTCGTTATGGCCGCCGCAGTTGTATTCGCTTATTGGCTGAACAAAAAGAAAAAGCAGGAATTTGATTGAGCTAGAATAGGGAATTCGGAAAAGTCTTATATACACATCATTCATTGCAGGAGGTATTGGAAATGACAGCTATTCAAATTTACGATGAACAGGAATTGGTCCACATCGCTTTTGACGATATCCGCAAATACCACGGAGCCAAGGAAATGGCGTCGGTCGGCGTCGCTTACCGTATGGCTGAAGCCGCATTCGAGGCGCTTTACGGAATGGATGTGCCCGAGCGGCAAGAACTATCCATCCAAGCAGGACAGGGGGGCGCGGGATTCCGAGATGCCTTCGAATTCATCACAAGAGCCGAAACGCGCGGAAAATACTTCGTAGATCCAGACTATCCCGCTGCCAGGTTCGATCCTTACACGAAAAGTTCCTATGCATTCATTTTTTCGCGGGACACAGGAGAAGAAGTGGAAGTCAGCTTGAAAAAAGATTTCCTGCCTGCTGTGTTTTACGACTTGGTGAAAAAAGAAAGGGACTGCCTGCTCACACTGGAGGAAGCAGAAACCTTGGAAACGCTCAAGAAAGACTTATGCCTTCGCGCTTTGGAACTGCCTTTAGACGAAGTCGTGGAAGTGCGTTGAAGAATTGAGTTCGCTATAAAATAGTACTTATGAAACGAGGATGGCAAATGAAACTCTCAATAAGTCCACACAAATAAGAGGAAATGCTGATACATTCAGCGTTTCCTTTTTTCCATTTATACATATGCCTTTCATCCTGCCTGGTGCTGTTTTTAGTGAATCCAATATTTCCCTTTATGTAAAAGGATAGAGGCACTCCAAAAATTGCTAGGTATTATTTTTCAAATATACCAAATAATCTGTAATCTTATTGCTTGTCTAAATTTACTTCGGTATACTAAATTTTATCAAAGTCAAGGAGGAAAAAATTTGAAGAAAAAATATATTATACCTGTCATTTTATCATCGGCTCTCGTCGCAAGTTCGTTCACAGCCAGCACCACATTGGCAAATGGTCAACAAGGAAATGGTGCGCCAGATAAAACGTGGAATGAAAATGCCAATGTCCCTGTATTCGTCAAAGAGAAAATCGCTGAGAAGCGGGCTTCAAGCAATGCGTCAAATGCGCTTGATTACCTAGCGGAAAACGAGAACAAGACCGGACTGAAAAACCCCAAGAAAAACTTAAAGCAAAAAGAGATTGAAAAGGATTCACTCGGCATGACGCACGTCCGCTTTAGCCAGGCAGTCAACGGCGTCCCAGTGGAGGGAGCGGAAGTGGTTGTTCATTACAACGAACAGGACGAATTGGTTTCCGTTAACGGCGGTCATTTCCCTGAAGCGTCCGCCAGCAGTGTCGACACGACGCCGACTGTGAGCGTCGTCAAAGCCGTTCAAACAGCGAAAGGCGCAGTTGATGCTCCAGAAGAGCTCGAGTATGCTCCAGAATCAGAAGTCGTCGTCTATCCGTTTGACGGTGAAAATCATCTAGCTTATAAGGTAAACGTCAACTTTCTCGGGGACAAGCCCGGCAACTGGTTTGTCTTTGTGGATGCGAAAAGCGGTGGGGTAATTGACCAGTATAATGCGATCATGCATGCTGAAGACATCCATCAGTCTGTCGGAACCGGCGTACTCGGCGAGCAGCGCAAAATTCACACAACGAAGAGTAAAGAAGCCAAAGAAGGCACGACTTTTAGCCTGTCGGATGAGTCCCATAAAGACTTGGAAGGCATCTATACGTTTGATGCCAACGACGGGGAAATTGTCACGAACCACAGCGCTTCGTGGAAAGATGAATATTTACGCCCAGCTGTAGACGCGCATTATAACTCGGAGCAAGTCTATGAATATTTCCATGATGAACACGACCGCAACTCGCTCGACGACAACGGCATGGCGATTATTTCCTATGTGCATTACGGCGAAAACTATAATAACGCATTCTGGAATGGCCGCCATATGACTTACGGCGACGGCGATGGCTCGTTCATGGTGCCATTATCAGCCGGCTTGGACGTCGCAGCGCATGAAATGACGCACGGCGTGATCTCCAATTCGGCGAATCTCCAGTACCGTTTTGAATCCGGCGCGTTGAATGAATCCTTTGCGGACATTTTCGGGGCCCTGGTTGATGAGGACGATTGGGAAGTCGGGGAAGACATCATGGGCCCTGATGCTAAAGCGGACGGCAGGGCCTCATTGCGCAGCTTAAGCGACCCAAGCAAATACCCAGTTAATGCGGCTTACGTGGAGTACGGCGACGGTGAAGGAAACTACCCTTCCCATATGGATGAATTCTATGACTTGCCGAGAAGTTTGGATAACGGCGGCGTCCATATCAATTCATCCATTACCAACCACGCAGCTTACTTGATCGGCGAAGAAATCGGCAAGGAAAAACTCGGCCAGATTTTCTACCGCGCCTTGACGGTCTATTTGACGCCAACTTCCAACTTCAGCGAAGCCCGCAAACTCATTGTCCAGTCAGCGGCTGATATCTACGGAGAAGGCAGCGCAGAAGAAAAAGCGACGGCTAAAGGATTTGACGATGTAGGTATCTACGAATAAGCATTTTAAAACTTGCTAGCCGTTTGTCTACCTGGACAGGCGGCTAGTGCTTTTTAGTTTGGAGTGGAAGATGGCACTGGCACTCGAGCGATTGATTGTGTACGGAATACCGGGTTTAGTTAAGGATGATGCGATCGGTAACGGGACTTTATTAGATTGAAGAAAAATAAATTCAGGCTTGGAACTTTGGGCGGAACCCATATTTAAAAAATAGCGTCTTCATATTGTCAGTCTACTACGTTTAAAAGGAGCAATTATGGAGACCCTCGAAATATTGAAAGCGTTGGTGCTCGGGATAGTGGAAGGCCTAACCGAATTTGCGCCCATCTCATCAACAGGGCATATGATCATTTTTGATGATTTATGGCTTAATACGGAAGGCTTTTTAGGAGGGCCGTCAGCCAATACCTTCAAAATCGTCATTCAGCTCGGATCCATTCTCGCGGTCGTCTTCATCTTTTGGAAACGCATGCTGAGCCTTGTTGGTTTATACAAACTAGAGCAAGACACGCCCATGACATTCAATATCCTGCACGTCTTGATGGGCATTATTCCAGCTGGGGTTTTTGGCTTGCTGTTTGAAGACTTTATCGATGAGCATTTATTCAGCATTGAAACCGTGCTGATCGGATTGGTCATTGGGGCATTCTTCATGATCATCGCCGATAAATTCGGCCCCAAAAACCCGTCGATCAATTCACTGGATGAAATCAGTTACCTTAAAGCCTTAACCGTGGGCACCGTTCAATGTTTTTCCTTGTGGCCAGGCTTCTCTCGCTCAGGCTCGACCATTTCAGGCGGCGTATTGCTGGGGCTGGATCATAGAACCGCAGCTGATTTCACTTTCATCATGGCCGTCCCGATCATGCTCGGAGCATCAATCGTCTCGCTGGTGAAAAATTGGGAAGCCATTTCGTTCGATCATCTCAGCTTCTATGCCGTAGGGTTTGTCACGGCATTTATCTTTGCGCTGATTTCCATCAAGTTTTTCCTGAAATTGATTTCACACATCAAGCTGGTGCCCTTTGCCATTTACCGTCTCTTGTTAGCCAGCGTTTTGGCATTTATTGTGTTTCTTTGATCATTAATGCAAGGGCAGTGGAATAAAACGATGTCCATGAATATAGATAGGACCAGTAAAGAAAAAGAATTTCTTGTGAGATTCTTTTTTTTGTTGAAGTATGCTGCTACCGTGTTTTAGCAAAAACAAGTTCCCCAGACAAACCTGCTTTGTCACACGGCAATTCAAAAGATTACAGCTAGTATTTTCTATTTTGATTCGAAGTCGAAGTTGCAAATAATATAGAAAAACCAGACCTATGAATGAATTTAACTTGAAAATCTTAGGATATACTAATTTTAATAGAAACTTATAAATCGGAAGGATGAAGGAAATGAACAAGTTCATTTGCAACACATGTGGCGTACAAACCGAAAGTGCTGGGACAGTACCTGAGCATTGTTGGATCTGTACCGAGGAGCGGCAATACGTCAATCCAAAAGGGCAAAGTTGGACGACATTGGAAGAGATGGTCGCATCCAATACCTATAGCAATGAGATTTTGTCAGAAGAGGAAGGGCTTTCAAGCATAACGACTGTACCGAGTTTTGGAATTGGGCAAACTGCGTATTTGGTTCAAGGGGAAAACTTCAATATCTTGTGGGACTGTATAAGCTATCTTGATACCGCGACAATCGAAACGGTTAAGGAGCTAGGGGGAATCGATGCTATCGCCTTGTCCCATCCGCATTATTATTCGACTCAAGTGGAATGGGCTGAAACTTTTGATGCGGTAATCTATATTCACGAAGATGACAAGCAATGGGTGACGAGACCAAGCGATCGCATTATCTTTTGGTCAGGCGAAACGCTCGAAGTTGCAGAAGGGTTCACACTGCACCGGATCGGGGGCCACTTCAAAGGCGCAGCAATCCTGGAATGGAAAGATGGAAGTGCCGGCAAAGGCGTGTTATTAACGGGCGATATTGTCCGCGTCGTCGCAGACCGCCAGTGGGTCAGTTTTATGTATAGCTACCCGAACTTCATTCCGTTGCCTGCGCCCACTGTTGAAAGAATGGCGGTCCAGTTAAATGAAATCCGCTTCGACCGAGTGTATGATGCCTTTCACCGGATCGTAATGAACGAGGCGCGGGAAGCCGTACAAAACTCGGCGAAAAGATATGTAGATGCATTAAATGGAGTGCTGTTCAAGACCTGATATCCCGACTTGCGTTATATCTAATTTAATAAACCGGACATTAGAATAAACCAAATATAAAAGGAGCAAAAAATGCATCAATCATTCTATCTTAAGAAACCGAGTACTTTTACATTCGATAAGAACTATAAAGTGTTTATTAAAGAAGGGAAGCTTTTCTTCTTTAAAATTGACTATAAATTCGATAAAGACAATGACGTTTGGTTTTCCTATTCGGGTTTGATTTACATGTTGCGTGATATGATTTACAAAAAATCAGCTAAGCGCAGCGAAAACAAGATTGACCAAGCAGTTCAAAACGATCAACTAGAACTACTAAAGCATAAAAATAATTTTCAACTCAATATAGTTGATATCAAGAGCGTCGAAGTAAATGAAAAACCCACTTCTCATTCATTTTTGCAGGACAACGGGACATTGTTGTTTATTTTAGATGACAATAAGCGTTATCGGTTTATTATGCCTTCGAGTATATCGAGAGAACTTATCATGAATTTACTGGAAGAGGCAGGGGTTTCACTCGAAATTCAACAATTTAATAAGTATTAACGTAAATTTTTAAAAGGTATGGCTAAATTGCCATCACCGCAAAATTTACTTGATTTCTGTATGGATTTGCTTAAAAGGAGGGATTCTGTGCCAAGAACGAACATGGGCAAAATCTCTTTTGCCATGCTTTTGATTCTCATCATTCAAATCATCTCGATCGTAAACATGTTGTTCATCAATGGCTTAGGGGCTTTAACGATTATTTTGTATTCATTTGTTACCGCACCTCTCGGACTGCTTTTTGGAATAGGCGGCATAGTAAAAGAAACCGGCAGCAGCCTCATCGTACCTTGGTTGACCACAACCGTTAGCGCCATTATGCTTGCGCTATTTTTGATTACTTTATTTGGATTTTCTTTTGGAGGGTAGATGCTCAAGGTCATTAGTGAAACTTTTCTATATCAATCGATGTGAAGATAGAAACAAGTCATTTAGACTCAATTTAGGCTTTCCATGAAGATCATTGTAACTAGTAATGAAATATTTACTAATAAATATTTACTTTCCAAATACTAGTGGTATTCTATTAATAGCTAAAATAGTAAACGAATTCCTCTAACAAGTTCAATTTTAGTTGCAGTCTATTTAGGGAGAAAAGGCCGGGTGTCTCGAGAAAGCGTGAAGTTGATTTTATCCGTTGTTGTCATCATTTTAGTTGTAGGGCTTGGCATGTACCTTCAGAAAGTGGGTGCTCCTATGTATGGCATTCCGGGTCTTCTAGAGTCTGTCATCAAGAACTGAAGCATTAAGCTGCAAACTCATTTCATTAGATTTTCATGACTGATGAAATGAGTTTTTTTATTGCAGCTTACCTATATCGTACTCAGTTTCAGTGAACTGAAATTGTCTCAGGAAGAACTGCAGAACCTAATTGATCCCGCGGCCCCGCTCCAGCTTATTAACGAAGGAGAAGATAGTGCTTATGTTGTTTATTAGTTTGAAGCGGTCGTGACTGCCGATATTGAAGAAGATGGGGAAACGATAGAAGTGAATTTGAATGTGGCTGAAGAAGGGGAGATCTGATCTGAGCAAACCATCTACAAATTAACCCTCGATGAAGATCACGAAATCATTGAGGTTTTTGTAAATGATGAAGCTACACCGATTGATGTGGCCTCAGGGATTTAACACAATTCACGCCATCATGTTATCGCAGAAGTGGAACTGTTTTGGAAGCCATATTGGGGGAGGCTAAAAACGCAAATGATGAAACCATTCGTACCTGTTATGTCGATAATGATGAGCATCTTCCTATGCAGTGGCTGTTCTAGTGCTCCGGACGGATTAGAAAAAGTAGAGGGGACAGGACTGACTTTCAGCGAAAATTTCAACGTTTATGACGGGTTGAATGAGAGAGAGCATGTGGAGTTTTATAAACCTGCAGAAGCACAACCATTGCCTCCTTCGATTTTAGGTGAACATCACCTGCTCGAAAAGGGGATCGATTCTGATTTGCTCCCTTTTGAAGTAGATGAGGAAAATGCGTATGTAGTCACTTCCGAAGACCGAACCGGAAAAGTTACTCATCAAGTCCAGTTGAGCTATCTTGGGAAATCGGAAGAGGGCAATCTAGATGAGTTTTTCATCGTCTCGGTAACTGAAATGGACGAAAATCCGGTCGAGAATTATGAAGTTGCAGAAGCAACTGACTCGGTTGGAAATCGATTTGAAAAACAAGAGCTGAGCGGAGATGATTTTATTTTCCAGCAAGTGCTGACAACAAATAGTGCTTTATTGTACCGATACTATGAATATGATGCAGAGGAAGAAAAATTGAATGTGGTCGGTACCGCCGCTAACGAATTTTATTCCTATCACGATGGATTCGTTTACCACGTTGGTTATTTAATTGATCGACAAAAGAATACTGAGAAGGTACAAGACAATATGCTCAACTTGACGCGTACTATTATTTTGGGGAAAGATCTCGTACATCAAGGAAGATGACCATGACTAAAAGAGAGGAAAAACCATGATTAAAAATAAAGCGGCATTCGTTGGTTCGTTTATTATATTCGCTATTTGCATGTACTTATTTTTTCCATTTTCAAATACAGCGATAAAAGAGGCTCAATTTGTCTTTATGTCGTTTCCCATTCAAGATCAAGAAGGATATAATTTGTTGGGAATCATAGGGTCTATCATGTTTATTGGCGCTATCATTTTGTTGTTCAATAGCCTGGAAAAATATCGATTTCGGATAGTGGTCGCAGTCGTTATTGTCTATATGTTTTTACCGAATCTATTGATTGCGACATACCAGGAAACTCTAGCAAACGGCATTGCAGCCATCTCTTATGACGGAAATGGCCAGTGCGACTTTGTCACGATGGATGATTCCATGGACGCCGAATGCAATCTGGTATTACATAATCGCAGTGATGAGGCTGTGACAGTGGAATTGGAATTTATCGATTCGTTGTTTATGGAAGAAGACATGCGGATGGAGTCGCTTATGAACTTGGCGGGTCCTTATACAGTTACACTAGCAGCCAATAGCAAAAAGCACATTCATTTAAAAGAGTTAATCGACTTATCAGGTGTTCCCGCTCATATCGACTCTGGAACCTCATTTGGTATAAATCTAAAAATTAAAGCCGGGAATAAAACGAGAATTTTATAGAATTTACATAATGAACCGGTAGGATCTATCGAGAGGAGTTACGTATGGAACATAACGAGAAGGTTTCAATAAAGCAGTTACAGAAGGAATTAATCCCTGTGGTAAACCAAGCAAATGAGCCTTTTTCTATTATCGGCAACATTCTCCCGAGCTTTTCGAATGGAAAATGGTCATACAAAGAACAATTATACGACAATCCATCGGAAACGCGTTTTCCTGATGACCAGCTCAATTGGGAAGAATATATCGACAGTGAGAAGAAAGTGGTGTTCCTGGCGATGAAGGGGAAGGAATGCGTCGGGCAAATTCGCTTGGTGAAAGACTGGAACCGCTTTGCATACATCGAGAATATCGCCGTCCGCAAAAGTTTTCGAAAAAAAGGGGTTAGTCAGCTCCTGTTAGAAGCTGCACAAAAATGGGCAAAGGGACAATCATTGATTGGCCTATCTCTTGAAGCACAGAACGATAATGTAATCGCATGTCGTTTCTATGCCAATCAAGGGTTCGTATTGGGTGGTGCTGATACCTTAAAGCAAAAAGCGAATCCCAATATCGATATTACTTTGTACTGGTACAAGGTGTTTGAGCTTTAGGAAGCATTATAAAGAAAAGTATCCTGGCTAACAATCTAAGCTCATAAAATCCAGGATTTAATTGAAATGCTTCAGCGAAGTGAACAGTACGGTTTATTCATAAAAAAGGGGAGAAGCTGCGCTAAAATAAATGCGCATCTTCTCCCTCTTCATTTCCGTAAAAGACTGTTTTCACGAATGCTTCGGTTTTGCCGTGTACCCAATGTACAAAAAGACGAACCCAGTGATACACGTAGCGGCTCCAAATAATAATCCTGCAGCAGCGGAACCCATTCCAGCTCCTGTTAAAGTGCCTAGAATGTTAAGAAGGAGAAAGAAGACGACCAAGGGCAGGACAAAAGCGGTAAGAAACCCGGCATTGATCCACTTCTCCCTGTTTTTTCCTGCGAACTTTCGGACAGCAAAACTTAAAATGGCGATATAGGCAGCTAAAATCAAGATCATGTAATTCCTCCTTCTTCCTCAAGGTTCCTGTATCAGTGAGCTCATCTTCTCAAGCCTTTCATAGGCTTCTGCATAGACCTTGGCTCTTTCTTGTTCGGTTTCGATATCATCGAATTTCACAAGGCTGTTTTCCGTCTCGATTACCCATTGTTCCAAGGGTTCGAAGTCATTCAGTTCTTTGATCTGCTGGAGTCTGTTAAGGATAGGATCGACTTGACCTGCCGCATTACCTTTTGTCCGATTCTCAGGCGTCGGTATTGCCGATGCATCTTGAAGCCAGCCCATAATGACACCCGTGTTTTGGCCTTCAGTTGGTTCAGCGGGACCGGATTCCAAATGAATACGGGCAACCATGGCTTTAGTGTCTTGATCAAAGGTATAGCCATTTTCGTATTCAACCGCATTTATAAATTCACTGTCTGCCAAGCGACCTTCCTCAGGTAGTTCGTAACTGTCGAAATGATCCTTGATCTCTTGATAAGGAGATTCCAGCTGCGCATCTTCTTGTTCATTAGTCTCTTTCTCAGCTGTGACCTCAGATGTGGATTCCTCAGGCTTTGTTTCACTTTCACTAACACCAATGTCAGCAGTTTCTTCAGAATCACTGCATCCTGCCATCAGCAAAGCGGATGAGATTCCTAATCCTATGGCAAATTTCTTCATTGTATCTCCTCCAATTAATCGCTAATGTATAGTATATAGAACATTCTTTTTTTATCCATATAAACCATTTTACGCCATATGAACTTCAGTCAAAATCAGAATGACTATAATCGCGTAACAAGTATAGCCCCACTAAAGGAGATGGCACCAAAAATGAACATCCGAAAAGCGGATCACAGCGACTTGAACGCCATTGTATCCTTATCACCACAAGCTATTTACGACGGAACATTAGGTGAAGTGATGCCTTCAAACGAAAAAGTCGAAAGTTTGGTTCAGTCTATATTGGATAAAGGCGGCTTTTATTTTATCGCAGAAGAGAAAGGTGAAATCCTGGGTTGGGTTCTGGCAGGCACCACAAAAGATCAGTTTACCGAGGAGCCGATCGGGTTTATCTACGAACTGTATATCCGGCAACCATACCGCGGCAAAGGACATTCAAAACGATTGATGAATGCGGCCATTGAGCATTTTCAAGAGGACGGATTTACAGAAGTCCGGTTAAGCGCAAAAGCTGAAAATCCAGCCGTGCGTATGTATGAGAATATGGGTTTTACAACAAGGACGGTCAGCATGAGCTTGAGTATAAAATGAAAAAAGTGTGAAAGAAATGCTGATCCTCCCACACTCTATCAATCCTACTGAAATTAAGATCGGCTTCTTTTTTTAACGAAAAATCGGATTACAATGAGCAATACCATAAAAAATACAAAGGTGAAAATCATATCTCCCCAGCTAAGAAATTCAAAAGACTCCATAAGTATTCGCTCCTCAATATATTTATATCTATATGGTTATACTGACAAAATAAGGAATGGTTTCACATTTCCTAACTAAACACATAAAATTTTTCAAAGTATGTAACGAAAGGAGGTTCACCATGAAAATTGAAAACCGCTTAAAAGACATGCCATCATTCGAAACGGATCGTCTTCTATTAAGAAAAGTGACACGATACGATTTAGATGATGTGTTCGAATTCTCTTCCGACCCCGAAGTGGCGCATCGCATGACCTGGGAGAAGAACGATTCCAAAGAAGAAACCTTATCCAACTTCCTGCAGCCGACTATGGACGGATATAAAGATGGCCAAAGCGGTGTATGGGCGATTGTTTATAAAGAAAGCGAGAAAGTCATCGGAACCTGTTCACTGGTCGGGTGGTCAAATGAACATCAAAAAGCAGAAATAGGTTATGTGTTAAATCGTGAATTTTGGGGAGCGGGAATCGCCACAGAAGCGTTAAAGGAAGTCCTAAGCTACGGTTTTGGCGTGCTTCAGTTGAACCGGATCGAAGGCGGCTGCGATGTAGACAATATTGGATCTGAAAAAGTTATGCTAAAATCCGGCATGGCCTTCGAAGGTGTTTTGAGAAAGAATGAACGCATCAAAGGAGAATTTAGGGACACAAAAATCTTTTCGATCTTAAAAAGTGAATTCGATTCTGTGTCTATACATAGTTCAAAATAAATTCGCTGTTTCTTCTACAGACTTCAATTAAAAAAACATTGTAGCAAGGCGTGATGTGATGAAAGATTTTACAACAAGATTTGTCAGTGTACTGCTTGCGATTCCAAGCATGCTGCTGATCAATTTGGCCATTGAATATTTAAGTGGGGGCCTTGCTCCTTATTCAGGAGAGGGAGTGGACTACAGTGGCGCAGTTTGGTTGGGATTGCTTGTAGTGGGCTTGTATTCTTTCCCTGTCTACCTCATTCTGGGTATTCCAGTTTCGTATCTAGTGGATTTTCTTTCCGTTAACACGCGCGGGTACAGCTATTTAGATAAGTTAATTATGTATATGCTGGTCTGTATCATCTTAATTTATTTACTAGATGATATGGAAAATATATTCAGCTTAGCGCCGGTAATGCTGGTTATTGTGCCCGTCATGAGTTATTTCCATGTTCTTTATTTTTTGAAAAATAGATAAATTATTTTTAATAAAAGGGAGATAAAAATAATGAACTCAGGAACAATCTCGGTCGCAACGTTTTTGATTTCTTTGGCTGTTTATACAATTTGGTTCTTTAATGAAAATCTATTCTCTAATTCAGCTATGATTGTAGCTGTTGCTCTGCCGCTAATCGGAATCGTGGCAGCACTCTTTGCCAAGAACAGATCGCTCAGAGCGGTGGGCTTAGTTGGAAATTCTTTGGTTCTTCTTTTAGCTGTCATTATTCCATTTATCTCCACATTATTTTGGAGTACACCTTAAACTAACAAGATTTTTATTCATAAGAAAAGACTGCTTTATCAGCAGTCTCTTTAGCGAATTTTACGAATGCTACATTCGGTATTCTTTCCGCACCATAAACAGAACGTGAAATCCAATTAACGCAGGGACTAGGCTCGTGTTTACCAATTCAACATCAGAAAGTATAAAGACCCGGAACATCACGAAGAATACGAGGCTTGTAAACAAAACATATAAGACAAGCTTGCAGCAATAGGTGATGATCCAATTACTGGAAGGTACGAACCGCGTCAGGAAGTCCACTAAATACGACATCGGAATGCCCAGCACAAAAAATGCCGGGAAAATAAATACGTAAGTTGACCATAACACTTTAAATAATGTGGTGTCAGACAACAGCTCCTGTTCATTCATAATGAGGAACTGCCATATGAACATCAACATTACGTAAAGCGGGGCAGAAATAACCGCACTGAAAAATCGTTCGAGAAATCTTTTTATCATATCATAGCTCCTAGCATCAAGTAATCTGCTACTGATTTAATCTAATTATAACAACCCGGAGTGAAGAATCGTAATAATAATTAAGAGGCGAACTTGGATGAGGAAGTTTCTAGTATTGCTCGTTGCATGTCTTCTAGTGATGATGGTAATAGGGTGTTCTGAAGAGGAAATAGTTCGTGTAGGCATTCCTTTTAACGATGAAGGCACGACGGGAGCGGAGTTTAATACAGGTTTCACAGACGCAGAAACAATATCTGAGTTGCGGAAGATTATTGAAATGGAAGAGAAAGTAGAACCGCCAAAGGAGTTAACTCCAGTAGCGGATCTTGTTCTTACCTTGGATAAACCCGAAGAAAACGTTTCTGAACTTTGGCGGTACATATGGTATATGGATGATGGCAGTGCCGTTTTGTCCAATAGAGAAAGCGCAGTGGTACGAGAAGACGAGCAAGAGTTCTATACTCTAGATGAAGAACAAACAATAGAGTTAAAAAGCATAATAGAATAAATGGAATATAGGGGACGTAAAAGAAGCTTATGATGAGAAGCTTCTTTTTTTATGTGCTCATTAATAGTAGGAGTTGTTTAATAATTGTGATTTTAGTACTGTATTTAAAAACATTAAATGGTAAAATAAGTATGTATAAAAGGAGCGTCTTATGAAAAAGGAAATTATTAAATTTGAAGATGGATTACAGGTAAGCATGCGTTCATGGGGAAACATGAACCACACAACGCTTCTTTTTCTTCACGGCCTTGGAAGTTCGGCAGCCAGCTTTACTGAACTGGCTAACTTACTTTCCCAAAAGTACAGAATCTTCGCATTAGATTTGCCAGGTCATGGTTCATCTACAGCTGAACAAACAGAAGAATCCTTTTCAGTAGCATCGGTGGCTAGGTGGGCAAAGGAAGCAATGGAACAACTTGATATTAAAGATCTTCATGTAATTGGACATTCTATAGGCGGAAATATAGCATTGGCATTTGCTGAAATTTTCTCGGTTCAATCGGTCGTTCTCTTAGATGGCGGTTATATACGCTCAAGCAGTATTCCTGGTAGTTCAATCACTGAAGAAGTTCGTTTCGCAAAAGAGCATTGTGATAATTATGCCTTTGCATCCTGGACGCTGTTCGAAGCAAAGATGGCAACAGAAGGCTTGACAGAACGATTGATTGAAATCGCGAAACCGAGCATGAAAGTAAAACGTGATGCCATTAAGTTGATTTTAACGAGTGAACATGCCGGATATTATGTGAAGCAACATTTCAATGAGCCGAGTATAGATACTTTAAGTGAGGTCGATGTACCGGTCTTGCTGCTTAGAAGCACTTTGCCGAAGGCGTTTAATTCCCATCGTGAAAGCGAAACTGCGAGACTTAAACAGTACTTGGCTCTCTCTGTAGAGGAAGTGAAAGATGCTTCCCACGATATCTATTGGGAGAACCCGAAAATGGTGAGCAAAAAAATATCCCAGTGGATTAGCAGTAAAAAAATAGACCTGATAGCTTAATAGTATCTCAACCATAATAAGCGGGGGATTCAAAGATGAAAGCATGGGAAACGCTCTCCACAGAATATTTATACAAAAATTCGTTCGGAAATTTGAGGAAAGAGCAATGTAGGCTGCCAAACGGAATTATCATTGATAACTTTTACGTAAATGAGTATTCGGATTGGGTGAATGCAGTAGTCCTTACAGAGAGCATGCAACTCGTACTTGTAAAGCAATACAGGCATGGGACAAGAGGTTTTTATTTAGAAATTCCTGCTGGAAAGCTTGAAGAAAACGAAACAAGTAAGCAAGGAATTCTAAGGGAAGTTCTTGAGGAGACCGGATTCACTTCAAACAAAAATCCGATATTGCTAGGAGAACATATGGTGAATCCGGCCGTTCAAAACAATAAAATTTCTACATACCTAATCACTGATGCATTCAAAACAAGCGATCAGCAATTGGATGATACGGAAGAGATCGATGTTAAACTGATCGATTTCGAAGAGTTTGATGACTTGATACTGAATCGGACTATCGAAACACAGTTGTTTACAGCGAGCGCTTATTATATGGCAAAGTCGTTTCTAAACAAATAAGAGTGCAAGTGAAATTTGAAAGGGGACTATTTAAATGAACAAGCAGAAAAAGAAGAACACGAATAAGAGTGATTTTTTCGACGTAATTTTATTTTGGATCCCGGAACTGCTATTTCTACCCTTCAGAATCCTGTTTATGGCGGTAAGGGGAATCGTTAGGTTAATTGGGGGCTTTTTTAATGTCGTCTAATTGCCGGCTTACATGGATCTGATAAGTTCTTTACGTATTTAGTAAAGTCGGGAAGTGATGCGATGAACCGGTTGTGGAAAGTATTGCATAAGTGGATTTTCGAGAAATACGACCAGTTTGCCAATGAATTAGGCTACGCAGACTGGAAGATTACTTTAGAAAACACCTTTGGCATTTTTCAAATGGAGGGAGATGCGTTTTATCATGCCACACAGCTGCCTAATAGCGAATGGGCAGTATGGAATGATAGCTGGGGAGACCCGCCATATGCCTTCCAAGTATTTCCGACATGGGTTGAAGCGATCCACCATCTCCGAACATTGTTTGAGGAAAGCCAATTGCCTGAAAGCCATTGGCGTCCTGAAGGATTTGATGTGGGAGAAGATGTTTTTTCAAAAGAGCCAGATCGAGAAAAAATGCTGTGAAAGCATAAATATAGAAACGGGGAATATAATTTGATGTTGTTTGAAATAATTATCGTCTTACTCATTGTGAGCTGCTCTTTATTTATACATGAAATGGGACATGCTGTAGCAACAGTCACAGTGAGCAAAAATTCCAAAGCTGAAGTATTTATGGGTTCATCCAGCAAAGCGAACAAGCTAAGGCTGTCTTTTGGAAGAATTACCTGTTATCTGACTATCGCAATATCTGGATATTGTGAGTATTCCATCCCGAAAGAGTATCCAGTGTTTACATACAAACAAAAATTCTTCTTCTACCTTAGCGGGCCAATTGCATCATTGCTTTGTTCTGTGGCATTATTCATTGCTTCTCATTTTGTTTCCGGCGTAGCGGGGAATATCATCATGAATAGCGCAGGAGTAAACTTTCTTCTCTTTATCACGTCATTAATTCCGTGGACTTATCCTCGCTTTTTAGGCGGCGGTCCAAGTGATGGCTTACAGATTTTGAATTTAGTGAAAGCGAATAGAGACGAGCGAAAGTTTAGTACTCAATAAATTGGATGCTCATGAATTCTTAATATCATATTTTTTTAATGATCCAGCAAGTGGAAGCGAATATATTCGCTAACTAGTCTTTAAAACGATACTTCTTCCTAGATAGGATTGAAATAGTTCGCAATAGTGGCTGCAAGTTGCCGAACGTTCGTAAAGTGTTTCAGCACATTTGCGAACGTTATTTTTGTTTATTTCTTGCTGTATTGATGTGTTCGCGAAGGTGTACTTTTACGAACGGTTTCTTTTAGTGAACAATTATTTTAAATTTGGTTTTAGTAAATTGAAATTTTCTATAGAGAAAGAATTGAAGTGTCGATGATTGACCATGTACCTAAGTACATGGTTTATACTTTTTCTGAGGTGAAGAAAATTGAGCTATCGAATCAGTGAACTTGCAACCCTATGTAAAGTGAATAAGGAAACCATACGATATTATGAACGAAAAGAGCTATTGCAGGAACCGATCAGGAATAATTCGGGATATCGGATTTATTCAGAGAAAACGGTCAAACGGGTAGGATTTATCCGACGGCTGCAGGAACTGGGATTTTCATTGAATGAGATTTACAAGTTGTTAGGAGTGGTCGATAAAGACGATGTGCGCTGTGAAGATATGTTCGAGTTTGTTTGCAGAAAAGAAGTGGAAGTCCGAAAGCAGATTGAGGATTTAAAGCGGGCGGAACGGATGCTGAGCGAATTGAAAGACCGGTGTCCAAATGAAAAAGAACTGCATGCATGCCCGATTATTGATGTTTTGATGGAGGAGGAGTAGCACATGAAAAAATATCGAGTGGATGTCCAAGGGATGACCTGTACAGGATGCGAAGAACACATTGCAGTCGCGCTTGAAGCAATTGGCGCAAAAGAGATCCAAGCAGATTTCCGACAAGGTGAAGCTGTATTTGAACTGTCGGAAGACATGGAGGTTGAAAAGGCAAAAAAAGCAATCGCTGATGCTAAGTATCAGCCGGGGAGAGCGGAAGAAATCCAAGCCCAAGAAGCACTCCGTCCGGATGAAAAAGGTGAGTATGACTACATCATCATCGGTTCTGGGGGCGCTGCCTTTTCTTCCGCCATCGAAGCCGTGAAATATGGAGCTAAAGTGGCGATGATTGAACGGGGAACGGTAGGCGGTACCTGTGTGAACGTTGGCTGTATTCCTTCCAAAACCTTGTTACGGGCGGGAGAAATCAATCACTTGGCCAGGAACAACCCATTTATCGGACTGCATACTTCTGCGAATGAAGTGGATTTAGCTCCGCTAATTAAACAGAAAGAGGAACTGGTGACGGAACTTCGGAATAAGAAATATGTCGATTTGATTGAAGACTACGGTTTTGAGTTGATCAAAGGGGAAGCCAGGTTTTTAGATGACCATACTATTGAAGTGGGTGAAAGGAAGCTATCTGCCAAACGGTTTCTGATTGCGACGGGGGCAACTCCTGCTGTGCCAGCTATTTCCGGTCTGGAAGAAATGGATTACTTGACCAGCACTACCTTATTGGAGCTGAAGGAAGTGCCGAAACGCCTGACGGTCATCGGTTCCGGGTATATTGGTGTGGAGTTGGGCCAGCTATTTCACCACCTCGGTTCAGAAGTTACACTGATACAAAGAAGTTCGCGATTGTTTAAGGACTATGATCCGGAAATCTCGGAAGCCCTCACAAAAGCTTTGACCGAGCAAGGCATTCGGTTAGTGACCGGTGCCACGTACGGGCGAGTTGAACAAGTCGGAGAGGTGAAAAAAGTTTATGTCGAGGTGGATGGTCAGAAACGGATTATTGAATCCGAACAACTGCTGATTGCAGCCGGTCGGACACCCAATACGGAAAGCCTGAATCTGCAGGCTGCCGGGGTTGATACAGGATCTCTTGGGGAAATTCGGATTGATGATTATGCAAAAACCACCAATACACGAATCTACGCAGCAGGCGACGTTACGCTCGGTCCTCAGTTTGTTTACGTAGCGGCATATCAAGGGCGAGTGGCGGCAGGAAATGCTATCGGCGGGCAGAATGAAAAATTGGATTTGGCCATTGTGCCGGGTGTTACGTTTACAGCGCCGGCGATTGCCACAGTCGGCTTGACCGAACAACAGGCAATAGAAAACGGCTATGACATTATTACTTCCATTCTGCCTTTGGAGGCTGTTCCGCGGGCGCAGGTGAACCGGGAAACGACCGGGGTGTTCAAACTGGTGGCGGATGCGAAAACTCGAAAGCTATTGGGTGGACATATCGTAGCGGAAAATGCAGGAGATGTCATTTATGCAGTGACACTTGCTGTGAAATTCGGTTTGACCATCGAAAATCTCAGCGACACGCTGGCGCCGTATTTAACCATTGCGGAAGGTGTGAAATTGGCTGCATTAACATTTAACAAAGATGTTTCCCAACTGTCTTGTTGTGCAGGATAAAAAAGGGGTAGAGAATTTAGTTTGAAGTCTGTAAACGTAATGAGCGAACCAGAATCATCTATTCGGCATTTTAATTGTTGGGAAACGGATACTTTCTATAACAATATTTACAGAAGGAGATGCATAAGATGGAGCAGAAATTTGATTTGATTGTTATTGGAACAGGTTCAGGCGGTTCGACAGCAGCTGCGAAGTGCAGCAAGGCCGGGTGGAAAGTAGCTGTGATTGATTCGAGGCCATTTGGCGGAACATGTGCCCTACGTGGCTGTGATCCCAAAAAAGTACTGGTCGGCGCGGTAGACATGATTGAAGGCATGGAACGAATGAAAGGAAAAGGGATTACTTCCGATGCCTCAATCAACTGGCCGGAGTTGATGGCATTCAAACGTACATTTACAGAACCAGTGCCAGACAGCAGAGCAAAAGGATTACAAAAGGCTGGAATTGATACATTCCATGGTCGTGCTTCCTTTATCAGTGAAGAGAAAATTCAAGTAGGGGAAGAAGTCCTTGAAGGAAAACACATCTTAATTGCAAACGGCGCAAAACCGGTTTCTCTGCCAATCGAAGGATCGGAACACCTCACCTTCAGCGACGAATTTCTGGAGTTGGATGAATTGCCTGCTAGATTAATCTTTGTAGGCGGGGGTTATATTTCTTTTGAATTTGCCCACATTGCGGCACGGGCAGGAGCTGAAGTACACATTATTCACCGGGGGAAACGCCCGCTTGAACATTTCGAGCCCGAGCTGGTGGACTTGCTGATGGAAAAATCGAAAGAGATTGGCATTCACCTTCATCTTAATACGGAAGTGAAGTCCATTGAAAAGAAGGATTCTACCTTTATTGTTACCGGAACCAACGGCAGCGAATCGCTTCAGCTTGAAGGCGATCTGGTGCTTCACGGGGCAGGACGCGTACCGGAGATTGACGATATGCAACTCGATAAGGGAAATGTAACGCGGGAAAAAAGAGGCGTTTCCGTCAATAAATATCTTCAAAGCACCAGTAATCCCCGGGTATATGCAGCCGGTGACGCTGCAGCAACCGAAGGTCTTCCGCTGACACCAATCGCTTCGATGGAATCGCACGTAGTGGCAGCCAATTTGCTTAACGGAAATCACCGAACACCGAATTACAAAGTGATGCCAACGGTAGTATTTACCCTTCCCAAACTGGCATCAGTGGGACTATCGGAAGAACAGGCACGGCAAAAAGGATATAAGGTAAAGGTCAATCAAATTGACACGTCCGATTGGTACACCTATAAGCGGACAAATGAACAGCATGCCATGGTAAAGGTGATTATTGATGAAGATTCCAGCCGTCTGTTGGGCGCTCACTTGATTAGCCAGGAAGCAGATGAATTAATCAATCACTTTGCCACGGCCATTCAATTCAATTTGACCGTGAACGACCTTAAACAGATGATTTATGCCTATCCGACTGCAGCATCAGACTTGGGTTATATGCTTTGAGACAAAAAAAGCAACGAGGAGAAGCTTGTTCTATT
Organism: Planococcus citreus; assembly: GCF_003664125.1. Lineage (GTDB taxonomy): Bacteria > Bacillota > Bacilli > Bacillales_A > Planococcaceae > Planococcus > Planococcus citreus. Next base: position 121,577 of record NZ_RCCP01000002.1, on the reverse strand, counting down.
TGCTTCTCCTCGTTGCTTTTGTAGCTGAAACCGTACTTTAACATACGATTTACAAGCTGAGTTAGTTTTTTCAGTAGAACTGGCTAGCTCAAGTAATGTGAAAGGATAGGCTGTACTCCTTACCTAAGATTGCGGAGGAAATATCAACCTGAAAATCAAAAGAGTACCGACTTGTCGACAGAATCAGCATAAGGACATAAGAAGCAATATTAACCCAGGCCAATCTTTTAAGTATGATAAATTGAATAGAAAAAATCATGATGAACTAAGACAGACATCAGTTTTTTCATGTTTTGAATCAGCTGTTTTTTCTTTTAGTTTACATATCAGCGGTTATCGGAAGGGAAAAAGCTTAGATGTAGCTTCTTCCCTTCTTTTTGTTCATGTAAGTGTCCTTTTGCGAACGCTTTTTTTCAAAAATTAACTAGTTATCTTTTAAATAGCTGAGTATATTAAAGCAGCAAGAGAAAAGAATAGCAGATGAAGTTATATCAGGCGCTTTTGCAATAATTCCTACGTGATAATAAATTCCTCATCATTCTGCATGACCGCTTAGCGAGGTACTAAAGCCCCTTTACCTAGCATATTTTATTATTTCTCGGGAATAGAATACTAACCATACAAAGAGTTAGTAAAGGATAAGGCACAAGAAACAATTCTTTTATTAATTTTGATCTTAGAATAGAGAAGATAAAAAGTACCTAAAGAAAGGAGAACTATAATGGCAAAAGCTCATAAATCCACTAAGAATATTAAGTTGGCTTTCGCGATTAACCTTCTATTTTCGATAGGAGAACTCATTGGCGGCTTTTTGATTAACAGTGTCGCCATCATGTCGGATGCCATTCATGATTTAGGGGATGCCATTGCTTTAGGGATTTCCTGGTTTCTCCAAAACTTTTCAAATAAAGAAGGGGATGAAAAGTTTTCGTTCGGCTATAAACGTTTTTCCCTTTTGAGCGCATTAATTAATGCAGCTGTTTTGATTGCTGGCTCTATTTATATCTTTACTCAAGCCATCCCTTTGCTGTTTAATCCCGAACACTCCAATGCCCAAGGCATGATTTGGTTTGCTATTGTAGGCGTTCTTTTAAATGGTTATGCAGCTTTCAAGTTACACAAAGGGAAATCTGTAAATGAAGGAATCTTGTCCTGGCATATGCTCGAAGATGTTTTGGGATGGGTGGCAGTGCTGATTGTCGGTATTGTTCTGCTTTTCAAGGATATCCATATTCTAGACCCAATCTTATCTCTTGCAATTGCCTTGTTTATTTTGGTAAACGTTGTACGCAATCTGACTAAAACTATGAAAATTTTGTTGGAAGGCGTACCCGAGGGAATTAATATAGAAGAAATACAGGTGAAAATCGAAAAAATTCCCGGAGTATTAGCGGTTCAGGAGTTAAACATTTGGTCAATCGACGGAGAAGATAATGCCCTGAATCTACATCTTTCTGTTAAAGGAAATAGCCTTGCAGATTCAACCGCTATAAAAGAAAACGTAAGAAAGGCCACTTCCAACCTGAAAATTGCTCACTCAGCCATTGAATTGGAATGGAAAGACCACTAATACCCCTTCTTTTAATTCATGAGATTTCTATGTAAACCTTGATGGAATTTAATACAGACCTATCAATTGATTATCAGCTGTTTTAACAGACTTTTAAAAAGGAGGAGGCGCATCTTCTAATAGAAATGCAAAAACAGCGTGCATCTTTTCAGGTGCACGCTGTTTCTTTTTATTCTTTTACGCGCATCAGCCGTAAACTGTTGAGGGCAACTAGGAGGGTAGCGCCCATATCGGACATAATCGCGATCCACAGGGTCAACCAACCTGGAATGACCAACAGCAGCGCAATCGCTTTGATGCCAATAGCAAACGCAATGTTCGCTTTAATGATGTTCAATGATTTCCGGCTCAACTTCACCGTGAACGGCAGTTTGCTCAAATCATCTCCCATCAAGACCACATCAGCGGTCTCCATCGCGGTATCAGTTCCGGCACCGCCCATGGCAATTCCGACAGTAGAAGCAGCGAGTGCCGGCGCGTCGTTCACGCCGTCTCCAATCATCGCCACATTGCCGTACTCGGCCCGTAAGCGTTTGATAACATTCAATTTGTCTTCGGGCATCAGTTCGGCTTGGATTTCGGTGACACCGACCTCTCGGCCGATGGCCTGACCGGTCGCTTTGTTGTCGCCCGTCAGCATGATTGTCTTCTTGATGCCCATTTGATGCAGCTTCTGGATGACTTCCTTGCTGGATTCACGAACTTCATCCGCCACAGCGATGACCGCCAGGATACTTTGTTCCGTGCCGATGATCATCGCCGTCTTGCCTTGATTTTGAAGAGCTGTGACATTTTGTTCCAAGTTCTTATCCGCACTTGCGGCGCCCAACTCGATAAAGAGAGTCGGGCTGCCGATGTAGTACGTGATGCCATCTACTGTCCCTTTAATCCCTTTGCCGGTAATGGAAGAGAAGTCCTCGACCAGTACTGAAGAATAAGCAATGTTCTCGGCATCCGCTTTTTTCATGATGGCCGAAGCAAGGGGATGCTGCGAGCGATACTCCAGCGCAGTGACAATGGAAAGCAGTTCTTTTTCATCGATGCCCTTGTTCAAGATCTCAAAGTTCGTGACAACAGGAACCCCTTTGGTTAGGGTGCCGGTCTTATCAAGGGCAATGGCTTTCAGTGCGCCCATTTCTTCCAAGTACACGCCGCCTTTTACCAATACACCTTTTTTCGCTGCGTTCCCAATAGCGGATACAATCGAAATTGGTGTAGAAATGACCAACGCACATGGACAGCCCACTACTAGTACTGCTAATCCTTGATAGACCCACGTTTCCCAGCTGGCATCAAACACGAGTGGAGGGACGATGGCCACGAGTGCGGCAACCATCATGATGATTGGTGTGTAATACTTTGCAAACTTATCAACAAATGCTTGCGATGGGGCCCGTTCGCCTTGTGCTTCCTCAACAAGGTGGATAATTTTCGCAATAGTTGTGTCTTCAACCAACTTGGTGACTTTAACTTCAAGCAAGCCCTCTTCGTTCAGTGTACCGGCGAAGACATCATCGGTCACCGTTTTAGCGACCGGCACGGATTCGCCGGTGATTGCCGCCTGATTGACTGCCGAATAACCGTTGGTTACCGTGCCGTCCATCGCAATCTTCTGTCCGGGTCTGACAATCATGGTATCGCCCACGACAATGTCGTCCACCGAAATCAGAAGTTCCTGGCCATTCCGTCGGACGAGTGCCTCTTTCGGGGCGATGTCCATTAACGAACGGATGGATTGCCGGGCCCGGTCCATCGAAAAGCGTTCCAAGGCCTCGCTAATCGCAAACAAGATAACTACGATAGATGCTTCTGCCCATTCGCCGATAAAGGCTGCCCCGATAACCGCAACGGTCATGAGCGTCTTCATGTCGAAATCCAGGCGAATCAGGTTCTGGAAGCCGACTTTGAAGAGCGAGTATCCGCCAATGACAATGGCTGCCACAAACAAAAGAGATGTCATCAAGTTTTCTTCGCCGTTCACGAATTGGGAAATGTAGCCGAAGACAATCAACAGCGTGGAATAGAGCAAGACGCTGTGCTTTTGGTAAAACGGCACTTTCTTCTCTTTTATAGTTGGCGTTTTATCGGTTTCCGTTTTCGGACCAGCTTGCCGACCTGTGATTTCAGGAACGACCTTCAGGTTTTCAAAAGCACCTGCTTTTTCCAATTCCTCGACGGTGGTCGCACCGTAAACGGAAATTTTGGAAGCCCCGAAGTTCACTTTGGCATCTTGGACACCCGGAATCTGCTTGACGTTGTTCTCGAATTTTCCGGCGCAGTTCGCGCACGTAAAGCCTTCGACCCGGTAAACATTTTTGTCTTCGACCGCTGCGTTTACTCCGGGAACCGGTTGGCGCTTCGGTTTTTCCGGTGCCACTTTCAAGTTTTCGAAGGCACCGGCTTTTTCCAGTTCTTCGACCGTTGCCTCGCCGTAAACGGAAATTTTCGAAGCCCCAAAATTCACTTTCGCATCCTGGACACCGGAGATTTGCTTGACGTTCTTCTCGAATTTTCCGGCACAATTCGCACAGGAGAAGCCTTCAACCCGGTAGACCGTTTTGTCTTCTGTTTCCTTCGTTTTTTCAACCAATGGAAACAACCTCCTTCTGATGGATGAAGGCCACTTGCACCAAGTGTTTCACATGAGCGTCATCCAGCGAGTAGTAGACCAATTTGCCTTCTTTGCTGTATTTCGCCAATCCCATATTTTTCAACAGACGCAGATGGTAGGAGGCCGTTGCGGTGGAAGAGCCGATGATATTCGCAACGTCGCACACACAAAGTTTGTCCTCCAGCGATAAAGCATAGGCGATCTTGATTCGCGTATCGTCCGACAACGCCTTGAAGATTTTCGCCACTTCCAATGGATTTTGATCTGCCAGCTGCCGCTGAACGCGTTCCACCTTTTCCTCATCTACACAGACCACATCACAAATCTCTTTTGCCATTTTCGTTCACTCCTTTTCCTCATTCGTTTTTTAAAGAAGTTGATTTTCTTCTATTGAAGTTTAAGGTGCGAAATTAATTCAATTCACCAAACCCCAAAGGAAACGGAAGGTCCCATTCTCCACCATAATCAAGATACCGAGTCCAATAAAGACGACCGGCACAATCCATCGTTCCCATTTCTCGATCGTTTCAGAGACCGATTTGACGGATGCCAAACGGTAACTGAGGTAACACAAAATGGCTATCATAACGGCAAATACAATCAACATCGCAATGGTTTCATTCGGACTCAAGGTTGAGAAGTAGGGTATGTAGACACCGATGTTATCACCGCCGGCCGCCAATGTAATAACCGTGACGGTGACAAACAGGCGATTGGACTTTCCGGAAGACAAGCGAGACAAGAGATCCTCTTCGTTGTTCTCCTCTTCTTCCCTTTTCCAGACTTTGATTCCCAGGTAAATCGGAATGAGACCCAGCAGGCCCACCCAATGAGTCGGTACAAGCGTCAAGCCATAAGCAGCTAATAGACTGACGCCTACTAATATGGCTGTCCCCAGATACTGGCCGATCACAATGGATTTTAACTGACCTTTTTTCATCGTCTGCGAAAATAAAATCACCAAAATGATGACATAGTCAATGCTGGTCGCAACGTAAGCTGCAACAGCGGAAAAAACCGTGGTTAACAGCGCCCTCATCTCCTTTGCGGATATACGAGTATGGATTGATATCCTCTGATAGTTAAACATTCAAATGAACGTTTGATTAAGGCAAGTGTACAAAGATTTCGATGGATTGTCAATTATACATTCAAATGATTGTTTTAATATTTGAACATGCTTGTTAGAATGAACAGAGAGTGACAAGTGGCAAGGTAAATTGAAATTTAGTATGGTCAATTCAGGCATGTCTTGTTAAGCATTCTATTTTTATAAATGCTAGAAATGGTATCGAAGTACGACGTAGAGCCGTTGATTGATAAATCACGATAGGAAAGAGGGATAGTATGGATAAAAACAATAAGAAGAAACAGTCCGGAATGAAGTTCGCAGTTCTCCTGACGCTGTTGGCAGTCGGCATTTTAGCGGCAATTGTGGTACTGACAAACCAGCAAACTGCCTCGACAGTGGAAACAGGGGCAGTGGATATAGCGGGCCAGCCGATGCTTGGGGAAAGTGATGCACCGGTCACAGTCGTGGAATTTGGGGATTTCAAATGCCCGTCCTGTAAAGCGTGGGGAGAAATGGTGTATCCGCAGCTGGTGGCGGACTATGTCGAAACAGGCGATGTGAAATTCTCCTACATCAACGTTCTTTTCCACGGAAATGAATCGGTCGGAGGCTCGTTGGCTGCCGAAGCCGTCTACGAACAAAGTCCGGAATCCTATTGGAACTTCCACAAAGCCTTATTTGTGGCACAACCAACTGAAAATCATGATGCAGCATGGCTGACACCAGAGAAAACACTGGAAGTAGCCGCTGAATTTTCAGCCATTGACCAAGTCCAGATGAAAGAGGACATGGAAAAACAAGAGACGATGGACAAAGTGAAAGCAGATGAAGCCTTGGTAGAAGAGCATGAGGTAGCGATGACCCCAACAATTGTCGTCAATGGACAAACATTGGAAGATCCATTTGATTACGATGCCATCAAAGCGTTGATCGATCAAGAATTAGCGGAGGAAAACTAATGGACGAAACCCATAAAGTATCGGATAAAAGGGGCTTCTTGCTGTACGGGGCTTGGTTTGTCTCGTTAATTGCGACGCTCGGAAGCCTGTATTTTAGTGAAATCAAAGGGTTCATTCCATGTGATCTGTGCTGGTTCCAGCGGATTTTCATGTATCCCCTTGTTTTCATTTTGGGGATTGCCACGTTTCAGAACGATTGGAAGGTTGCCCGTTATGTTCTGCCACTATCTGTCATCGGGGGAAGCATCTCGGCCATGCATTACATGGAACAGAAAATACCAGGGTTTGGCGGGGTCCGGCCCTGTGTGAGCGGAGTTCCTTGCAGCGCAGAGTATATCAACTGGTTTGGGTTTATCACTATCCCTTTCCTTGCATTTGTTGCTTTTCTTTTGATTACGAGTGCGATGGTGTTGCTGATTGTGAAGAAAAAAGCAAATTAATATAGTAATTGATAGACAGTAAAAAGCGCTTTTCTCCGAATGAGAGAAGCGCTTTTCAAATTCCTTCATTTACTACCGTCTGTCTGTTAAAGATGCTTTCACGCTCTTCTGGTACTTGAATACTTTCGACCACAGATAGATGGCTAGGCCGATGAATAAGATAGGCATTTGCCAGCCAATTTTATCAGTTACTATAAAATCATATATGGACCAAATAAATAGAGCTCCACTATAAAAAAGAAAACCGATAGTAGAAGACCAATCTTTTGAGACATGTTTAGTTCGTGTCACCTATTCTCCTCCTTTTGATGTTGAAGTAGCTAAGTGCTCATCATTGATACGATATCAGAAGAAACACCAGCAAAAATTGAATGAATTGGTACGTGTCGTTCCTACACTTAACTTTAGTCTACCTGCCTAAGATATCAAACATTTTTTGATATATTGACGAATGAAGATCCTGAATGTATAGGATTTACGGCAAGTATAAAATGAATTTGGGTTTACGTGTTATGGGATTATCGGAAGCTGTATAAACACAAAGAGAGAGAAGAGGCTGTTCAAAGCTTGTTTTCTTTCTCTTTTGTTTGTAAAAGTGCTGGCTTAATTTTTTTGACTTAGTTAATCTTAAGAGGCAGTCGCTCATATAGTTAGTTTTCTCTTTCCGTAAAGGAGTGCCATCATGAACGTATTCGAAAAGTTTCAAACTGTTATCATTTTATCGGCAGTAGGAATCGGACTATTACTGGGACAGGTTGTTTTTTTTGAAACGTATGCAGAGTCTTTCATCGTTCCGTTTTTACTACTGATGCTTTACGGGTTATTTCTAAACATTCCATTGCAGCACTTGAAAGATGCTTTTGAAAATCGCAAGTTCTTAAATACCAGCATCTTTATCAATTTTATCTGGACACCTTTAGTAGCGTGGGGGCTGGGAGCTATCTTCCTTTCTGAGCATCCAGCTCTTTGGATTGGTTTTATCATGCTGATGGTGACGCCTTGTATCGACTGGTACTTGATGTTCACTTCCATAGCCAAAGGGAATATACCCTTGTCCACGTCTGTTTTACCGATTAATTTGATCCTTCAGGTAGTGCTTCTGCCCGTCTATCTATTCATTTTTGCTGGTACGATTCAATCCATTCCGTTATCGACCATTGGAGAAAGTATTCTATTGGTACTGGTAATTCCTTTCGCTCTTGCACACTTGACCCGTTATAGCTTGAGGAAGAAAAAAGCCTTCTTAAATAAGAAGTTGGTCCCTTTTTTCGCTACTGCACAAATCATTTTTTTAGCCATAGCAATCATGGCCATGTTCGCGTCGCAAGGAAATTATTTAATCAATAATCTTGAGGCCATTTCTGTACTAGTCATACCGGTGTTACTTTTCTTCGTTGTTAACTTCGTACTTGCCCAAACTGTAGGGAAAGCCATGAAATTTTCATACGAAGATACAGTGAGCCTAAGCCTTACCATCATTGCACGCAATTCGCCCGTTTCGTTAGCGATTGCGGTCATCGCCTTTCCGGATCAACCCTTGATTGCATTAGCCTTAGTCATTGGTCCACTTATTGAATTGCCCGTGTTAGCGATTGTTTCTCAAGCATTGCTCACTTTAAGGAAAAACAAGCCAGTAAATAATTTCAAATAGCTGTTTGCCGAAAAGCTGTTACTGGCATTTGAGGAATGTAGTGTTTGGCAATTAAGGGAATGCATGAATTACCGCATATTCAACGCTTTATACGGAGTGGCGGGTATGATAAGCTCGCGTGCTATGCAAAGTCACATAGCGCATTCCTTTGCGTGAAATCGTACCCGCAGAGGCTCCGTGTCAAGCGACATAGGGCAGAGAATTTATACATCTAACCGAATATTCTTAATTGCCATTATATACATTTCTTATCTGCCAAATACAGAAAAGCAGAGAGTGATTGGGAAGATAGCTAAGTTGAGTTAACATATGACCGCTTATCGGAAGTACGTTACTCAATGAAAATAGAAAAGCACAGCTAATTAAAATTTAGCTGTGCTTTTCTATATTGACAGAAAGGTTGCTGTTACTCTCTGTTATCAAGTATTAAAAATTTAGTTTGGCATCTGCCAGCATCTTGATCATATTCGGATCGGAGTGGGAGAAAAATTGGCTTTCGCCGATATTTAGGGTTGCAATGGCAGCTTTGTCTTCGTCTGTCAAACTGAAATCAAAGATATCGATATTCTCTGACATACGCTCCGGTTTGGTCGATTTCGCCAATACCACGATATCCTGTTCCATAAGCCAACGGACGATTACTTGGGCGACTGATTTCTGGTATTTCTGCCCGATTTCACTCAGTACTTCATTTTGGAAAATATTATTTTTCCCTTCTGCGAACGGTGCCCAAGCTTCAGGAACGATTCCTTCCGCCTTAATTGCTTCGATCGCTTCCGTTTGTTGGTTGAATGGATTAATCTCGATTTGGTTAATCGCAGGCTTGGTTTCATTAAACAAGGACAAGTCCACAACGCGATCTACAGCAAAGTTTGAGACGCCAATTGCCCGGACTTTTCCTGATTTTTGCAGCTCGTTCATCGCGCGCCATGCACCATAGACATCATTGTAGGGCTGATGAATCAATAACAGATCCACATAGTCCATACCAAGGCGGTCAAGCGAACCTTGGAAAGAATTCATGACGCCATCATACGAGACATTTTCTACCCAAATCTTAGTAGTGATGAAGAGTTCTTCGCGAGCTACACCTGAATTCTTAATGCCTGAACCAACTTCTGTTTCGTTTGCATACGCTTGTGCTGTATCAATATGACGGTATCCCGCCTGAATGGCATCAATCACAGCTTGTTCTGTTTCTGCAGGGGGAATCTGATATACGCCAAAACCGAGAATTGGAATTTCGACGTCGTTATTGAGCTTTACTGATTGCATAGTATTGCCTCCTTAAAGTTTTATTCCCCCTCACCTTAAACTATGGAGTGAACTCCATAGCAAGTCTTTTGTTTAACTTTTTGTATACTGTTTCATTTCCCAAAGTTTCTCAACGCTATCAGGTGTCAAATCGCCATTTTTGAATTGAGTCAAATGCTCATCGTACGTATCGAGCTTATATTTTAATAGAGCACGTATATCGGTCATTTCCTTGATTTTCTGATCAATTTCTTCTAATTGATCTTTCAGTATTTGTTTTTGAGCGCCGGCCACATTCTGCACTTCACTTAATTTGGCGAGGTCCGCAAATTCAATCAGCGATTCAATGGATAGTCCGGCTGAACGGAGGCTCTTGGCCAGAAAGATCCAATTCAAATCATTCGTCTGATAATTTCGGTAGCCATTTTCACCGCGGAGGACTGGAGGAATCACGCCGACACGTTCGTAATACCGGAGTGTATCAATCGACAGGCCAAACATTTCCGCCACTTGTTTACTGTTCATGGTATCGCCTTCCTTAGCTTTTGATAATTTCATCTTACACGCCATTATGGATATTCCCTATTCTTATGTTTTCCTTATGATCAGCTGTACATGGAAATGGAAGTTGAAATCCAAAGGCCGGCAAGCCTTCATATGACGTTTCTTACTTCGTTTGGTAATCACATAAGCCACTTTGACAGGATTAGGCAATCATGCAAGAGAAATGGGATAACGATTATTTTTCGCCTGCTGCATAATAGAAATGTCTATATATTAAAATATTTCAGTTCAGATAGAACAAACCGGAAAGTTATATGCTAAGTGGAATGAAAAAATACCAGCTGAAGAAGGAGACAATGTATGAAAAAATTTTTAGTTCAGCCTTTTATATTAGTGGCGCTCACGCTTGTCCTTATAGCGTGCAGTAATAGGGAGGAGCCAGTGGTCCCACAGGATTCGATGGGGGACGAGACACAAACTACTGACGCCCAAACTTCAGATTCTCAAAATAATCAGGAATCTTCCGCTACAAGCCTAATTCAGTTGCCTGAAAATTATGAGGAAGGTGTGCTCTATACGACTGTGACACGTGGAAGCGCTTTTGAGGAGTTGTTTACGAGCGAAGAAGCAATTGAAGCTGTTCAAAACGGAGAACCGGTGCCGAGCGGTACTGTCATGACGCTTAAGATTTATGAGGATGAAGTGCTCGATCGGATCTTTGTGATGGAAAAACGGGATGATTGGGACCCTGAAATTTTACCTGAACAGCGGAACGGGGAATGGGCTTACCAATCCTTCGATCCTGAAGGTGCCTTAAACGAAGGCGAAGATATTGGCCGGTGCATCTCTTGCCATGCGGGGCAGGAAAATGATGACTTTTTATACAAATTGGATGAAATGAAGACATATGACCTCGAAGCGCTTGCAGGACAGGAGGACAGTGCGGCCTTTCAATTCGCAGACAGCCACTCATCGGGATGGGGTGTGATGGAGGTTGATGCAGATTCAGGCCAAGCTCTGACACAGGTGGCACAGGGAGGAGAAAACCTTTTAACGAATGGTCCTGAATCGCAAAAAGTGGTACAAGATGTTCTTTTGCGGATGTATATCAATGGACTTGAAAGTTAAAAGAGCGCTCCTGATAGAGGCACCCGGCACTCAACAAAGGAAGAGGAGAATTTTGTGAATCGACTTATGATTTTTAGATTAAGCGTGGACCTTTCCATGACCGTGCTTATGGTAGTGGCAATGGCGTATCAAATTACGGGGAATATGATTCATGAAGTAGTTGGCATCTCACTTTTGGGTTTGTTTATTCTGCATAATTTTTTCAATCGAAAATGGTATAAGGCGATTTTCAAAGGGAAATATAATGCTCGTCGCATCCTAGGCGTTGCAGTTAATTTTCTTTTTCTCATATCGATAGCTGTGATTTTAATCAGTTCTGCGCCAATTTCCGCTGATGTTTTCCCTTTTCTTTCTTCTAGCAATGACATGATCTGGCGACAAATTCATGTTCTTACCTCTTACTGGGGCTTTATTTTTATGGCTGTCCACACCGGATTGTCCTGGGCCATGATTATCAATTCTGTAAGCAAAATGACGGACATTAAGCATGCAAGCCGCATGCGGACGATTGTGCTGCGTGTTTTGGCGGTAGTGATTGTTATTTATGGCGTGCAGGTTTCCGTGGAGAGAGATATAGGAGAGAAGCTAACGATCTATAATCCATTTGGTTGGGGTTATGATGATTCAGCCATGAGATTTATAATTGATTATCTATCCATCATGGGAATCTATATCAGTGGGACTCATTATGCAGTGAAGTTTATTCAAAAACAGAATAAGCGCAAGCTTACAAGCAGCACAACGAGCAAGTAAGGTAATGGGTGATTTGTATGGAAGATGGACGTGGTGGATACGTTTTTCTTATGGGGGTGTTCCAAATTAAGCTCAACAGCTTGTTTAACTTGTTTGCTTTATCGCTTATTTTAGTAATGGGAATCCCAGGATGCCAGGTTCAGCCAACCACAGATCCAAGTAAAACTGGATATGAGGAGGAATCTAACGATACTATGCAAAATGATACAGACAAAAAAGAGAATGAGCACTTGACTGTCGATGATTCTATCGGGGATTTACTGGCGCACCCAGCATTTCAAGGGTTTCAAAATCATTTGATGCCGCGGAATGACAGCAACTATGACGAAGCTATGCTCCTTCGTCATGTTGATGGGGTGTTGCCCTATCACAGTCATGTTAATCCCGATACAGTAGTTACTTCCCTTAACTATATGGTCGATGAGATGAATGCAGGTGAAAAAATATTCTATGATTTTTATTCAGAAGATCAAAAACAAGAGGATCAGAGCCTATCAAATACAGGGCTTTTCTTTTTCAGGGGCGATCCTGGAGCGCCTTTCGCTATTATTAGCCCTGGTGGCGGTTTTTCTTATGTCGGCTCACTCCACGAAGGGTTCCCCTATGCAATGGAATTGAGTAAGCGTGGATATAATGCGTTTGTATTAACCTACCGAGTCGGTGGAGAAGAAATTGCCACAGAAGATTTGATTGCAGCTATTTCATACATTGTAGAAAATGCTGAAGAGCTTGAAGTCTCTGTTAAGGATTATTCTGTGTGGGGAAGTTCGGCAGGAGCTAGAATGGCGGCAAATGCGGGGTCATTCAGGGCGAATGGATTTAGTCCTCCTGCTGCCGTTGTGATGGCGTATACAGCGCATCAGAATTTTACTGAAAGTGATCCACCTACATTTGTTACTGCAAGTAAATGCGATAGAATTGTCAACATAGAGGCAGTCAGAAATAGAGTGGCTAACTTAAGGGATGTAGGGATTGACGTTGAATATGTTGAGTTTGACAACGTCGGGCATGGATTTGGATTAGGGACAGGGACGGATGCTGAAGGATGGATTGAAAAAGCGATAGGTTTTTGGGAAATGCAGATGGAAGCTTCTTGATTACTAAAACGAAAAAGCACACCCAATTGCTAGTGCCGCTAGCAATTGGGTGTGCTTTTTTAGATTTGAGTCTTTGCCTGTCAATATGATGGTTTTGAAATGATTTACCCATTCTCTAAATCTTCTCAATGGATAGCATCTAGCGGAAACCCGTCACACCTCACTTCGAATGCGCTTTAAATCCTCTTTTGGTGGAAAGCCGAACATGCGAGAATATTCACGGCTGAATTGTGAGGGACTCTCATAGCCAATTCGAAAAGCAACATCAGTTGCTTCTGTTGCTTCCGTCACTAACAAGCGCCGGGCTTCCTGTAATCTTAATTGCTTTTGAAATTGAACGGGACTCATTGCAGTCACTTGTTTAAATTGCCTATGGAAGGAAGATACACTCAAATTCGCTATTTCCGCCAGATCTTCAATCCGGAACGGCTGATGGAAGTTCTTCATTATATATTGGATGGCATCGCTAATTTGATACGTCGAACTTTCTTCCAGTGCCATTTGTTTTAATGTCGCACCGTGTGGTCCTTGGAGAAGTCGGTAAAGTATTTCCTGCTTGATAAGGGGGGCCAGCGCCAGAATATCGTTCGGCTGGTCCAATAAACGGGCTAATCTGATAACAGCGTCCAATAAAGGACCATCAAGCGGAGTGACAGACATGCCTCGTTTCGCCTTTTCTTTTCGATTCACTTTTAATTGGGAAGCATGTAAAACTGCTAGTATTTCGTTGGATGTAAACTCAAGTTTGATTGCCAAATAGGGAGCGTCTGGAGTCCCCTCTATAACTTGACCGGTAATGGGTAAGTTAACAGATGTTAGAAGATACTCGGAAGGGCCATATATAAAGTTCTCGTGGGCAAGTATGATTTCCTTGGAACCTTGTGCAATGATGCACAGGGAAGGACTTTGGACGCCGTAATGGGGGCCGGTGACTTGGGAGAATCGAGTGAAAAATAAAGAAGGAATTTCAGTTTCCTGTTTGCCGTCTCCGTCGATGTGACGCTCAATCAGCTTTGTAAACTCATCTTGAAATCCAGACATAACAACCTCCTCATTTCTTTTCTTATTAGCCTCATTCTATAGGCTTCAAGCTGACAAGTAAATGAATGTGATAGGAATAGGCAATCATTTGCCATGAATGAGATATCGCTCGATTCACCATATGGGGCATAATTATCCTACGCATTACTGTTTATAAGGGGGAAGCAACATGAAAATTTTAGTTTTAGGTGCAGCTGGACAGATTGCCCGCATGTTAACACGAGAGGTACTCCATCAAACCAGTCATTCACTCGTTCTTTACGCAAGAAACGGGCGTGAGCGTTTAACACCTATTCATGACCTTCGGGAAATGGTGATTGATGGGGATTTTAAAGACAGAGATAAATTGATCGACGCAATGAAAGAGGTGGATCTTGTTTACGTTAATGACATGGGCGATGAAAAAGCAACCCAGGCAATTATGGATGCTATGCATGAAACAGGAGTGAGAAGAGTGATAGCAGCGTCGGTTCTTGGAATATATGACGAAGTGCCAGACACTTTCGGAGAATGGAATAAACGCATGATTGGTGGAAGTCCTAGAATGGATTCGCAGGTTGAATCTGCACGCATACTGGAAAATTCCAATTTAGAATATACGCTATTGAGATTAACATGGCTTTACAACGAAGCTGGAAATACGAACTACATGATTAGCCAAAAAGGGGAACCCTTTATCGGTGCGCAAGTGACGCGACAGGCCGTAACCCGGTTAATTATGGATATCATCGAAGAGGAAAGCGACAGATATCTTCGAACCAGCCTGGGTGTGAGCGAACCGGATACAGATTGGGACAAGCCTTCATTTTATTGAGAAAGACGAACAGTTCTTTAGGAAAATGTGAAGTTGGTCGAGCGTTTTCAAGTCTTTGGATGTATATATGTCAATTGAAGCAAATAAAATGAACGTCTGATGATCGGAAAGGAGGAAGTTGTTTGGAAGAATTTCGAAAAGACGCATCAGAAGGCAGCGGCGGTAATTTCATTTACAAATTTGATGCGATAGGAACCAAATGGGAGATTGAAACAAACGAACCGCTGGCAAGTCGATCGCAGGAAAGTATCCATAAACGTATCGAACTATTCGACTGTACGTACTCTCGTTTTCGATCAGATTCCCTAGTCTCTCAGATTGCTGATGCACCTCAAGGCGGCCGTTTTGAATTTCCAACCGATTCCATTGCCCTCTTCACCCTTTATGATCAGCTTTATACGCTGACAGAAGGGGCTGTTGATCCACTTGTGGGCCGTGACTTGGAACTTCTTGGGTATGATAAGACATATTCATTTAAACAGAAAGTAAATCCCGAACAACTTAAAGCTGAACCTGGAAAACGAGTTAGCTGGTCGAAGGATATCGTGCGAGAGGGGACATTACTCATCACGAAACGGCCACTGGTGATTGATGTTGGAGCAACTGGCAAGGGATACCTTGTAGACATCGTATCCGGTATTTTGAGAGAGGCTGGATTCACGGATTTTGTCGTGGATGGCAGTGGGGATCTTGTTCATTCTGGTGAATCCGCTTATCCGATCGGGCTTGAACATCCATTTGAGCCACAGCTGGTTATGGGTGTAGCTAATTTAAAAAATAGCGCCTTATGTGCTTCTGCAAATAACAGAAGAACCTGGGGAGAAGGATTGCATCATGTGCTAAATGCCCAGACCGGTATTCCGGTTCAGAACGTTGTGGCGACGTGGGCAATCGCACCCGATGCCATGACAGCCGATGGACTTGCAACAGCGCTTTTTTTTACCAGCGGAAAACAGTTGGCAGAGAAGTTCCACTTCTCATTTGTCCGTATGTTTGCTGACGGCAGGGCAGAGTACTCGCAAAACTTTGATGGTGAAATTTTCTTTTAGTGAGAAAAAAATTCAAAATTAATGCGGTTCAATTAATGTGATAAAGCACCTTCACAGGAAAGGGACGATCCTATGCCTTTATTAAATAAAAACATTGTTCTTACTCTCCTTGCGGGATCATATACTTCTTTGATTCTGTCATCCTGCTCACCATCAAGTTCGGATGATATACAACCGGCGCCCGACACCAATGAATCAGAACCCACAACCAGTCAAGATACAGATTATAGAGACGGCGTTTATGAGGCAACGGGTGAATATGGAAATCAGCCGTCGCACATCACCGTTACTGTGAATTTAGAAGATGATAAGATTACGGAAGTCGAAGTTGCTCCTCATGCGACAAACCCGACGTCACTCGACTTACAAGAGCGATTCGCAGAAGCAGTTCCAGCAGTGGTCGTGGGGAAAAATATTGATGAGGTGAACGTAGGGCGTCTGGCGGGTTCCAGCGGGACACCCAATGGATTCAATGATGCGATTAGGCAAATTAAAGAGCAAGCAGAGACTGAGGAAACACCAGCTGATTAATACTGCAACTGACAAAACTGCAAATAGAAAGATGGGAAACAAATCAACAAGGCAGTTTATATAGGGGATGAAACGGCATCATGAATAATACATGGAAAATTTATATATTAAGCTTAATCAGTTTTTTTGTCGGGACATCCCAGTTCGGAATTGTGGGAATGCTGGATAAAATCGCTGCCTCAATTGATGTTCCCGTGTCTACAGCCGGGCAATTGATTACTGCATTCGCACTGGGCAACGCAATCGGAGCGCCGATTGTGATTGTGGCCGTGTCAAAATGGAGCCTGCGCAAACAACTGCTTTTGGCTCTCGCCATTATATTTAGCGGAATCGTTTCGACGCTAGTGACTACAGAATTTCTTCCACTGATGGCGGCGCGTGTGTTGCTTGGAATCGGCACGGGGGTTTTCGTGGTGACGGCTTATGCTGCCTCAGCCAAACTTGCGTCTCCTGGAAAGCAAGGGAGTGCCATGGCGAACGTTGCATTGGGTTTTAGTTCCTCCCTTGTCATGGGTGTGCCAATAGGGCGTGTGATTGCATCCACTTATGATTGGAAGACCATCTTTTGGATTATTGGCATCTTAAGCATAGGCGCTTTGTTTGCTGTTGCTAAAATGATTCCGGATATGGAAAGCGAAGACTCTGTTCCTTTAAGCCAAAGATTGGCTCTTTTGAAAAGCCCACAGCTGGCACTTATGCTGTGCGTCACGTTCTTTGTCTTTCTTGGATTTTCAGTAATAGATACGTATATAACGCCTTATCTGGCAGCTATCCTGCCACAGACAGAACACGGGATAAGTGCCATCCTATTTGCGTTGGGCATTGGGAGTGTGGTGGGCTCTAAGTTCGGCGGACTATTGGCTGATCGCATTGGCACCTTCCGTACATTATTAGGAGCTATGAGCGTCCAAATGATTGCTTTACTTTTATTATCCGCTGATTTTAATTCGATCCTCATCAGTATCCCGCTATTGATGATTTGGGTAATAGCTTGCTGGACATTTGGTCCGACGCAAAATTTCAATTTGGTTTCTCTGGTGCCAGGAGCGTCCAGCATTGTCCTTAGTTTAAACAGTTCCTTCGTACAGCTAGGCTTTGCGGCAGGAGCTGGCATTGGTGGGATGGCAGTAGGAGGCATTTCTGTGACATCGATTACTTGGATAAGTGCAATCTCTGCTGCGTGTGCTCTCTTGCTCTTTATTAGCCTACATTTGTTCATTCATAAGAAATCGATAATCGAAAGCTGAATCTGCATCTATCAACAAACAGGAGGAACTCAAATGCAAAAAGTGATGCTAAATAACAAAGTGGAGATGCCTTTGCTTGGTTTCGGGGTATACCAGATTAAAGATGAAATGGAGTGCGAACAATCCGTCTACGAGGCCATAATGACAGGTTATCGCTTAATTGATACCGCTGCTTCTTATTTAAATGAAGAAGCAGTGGGGAGAGGCATTAAACGAAGCGGTGTGCCGAGAGAGGACCTATTCATTACGACAAAACTTTGGGTGGAGCATACAGGTTACGAACAGACAAAGAAAGCATTCTTTGATTCGCTTGAGAGATTGCAGCTTGATTATTTGGATCTGTATTTAATCCATCAGCCTTTTGGAGATATCTATGGTTCTTGGCGCGCGATGGAGGAATTGTACAAGGAAGGAAAAATCCGTGCCATTGGCGTTTCTAATTTCCATCCGGACCGGCTTGTAGACTTAATTGTGCACAATGAAATTTCGCCTGCCGTCAATCAAGTGGAAACCCACCCCTTCTGTCAGCAAATCGAAAGTCATCAGTTGATGAAAGATAATAATGTCCAAATAGAGTCCTGGGGGCCTTTTGCTGAAGGAAAAAATAGCATGTTTCAGAATGAAATATTGGTTTCAATTGCCCAAAAGTACAATAAATCTGTTGCTCAAGTAATCCTGCGTTGGTTGACACAAAGAGGTGTCGTGGCAATTCCAAAGTCCGTTCATAAAGATCGAATGGCCGAAAACTTTAATATTTTTGATTTTCAATTAAGTAAAGAAGATCTGGAAGCCATTGCGCGTTTGGATACGAAAGAAAGTCTGTTCTTTTCGCATCGTGACCCCGAGATTGTGAAGTGGATTGGGACGCGTAAGCTAGATATTTAGTCTAAATAAGGTCGACGAGTAGTCTTCAGTTAACATATTGCGAGATTATCGGAAGCTACAAAATAGAAAGGAGAGAAGAAGGCGGTAAGCCGAATCTTCTCTCCTTTTGCTATTATCTCCTAAAAAGTACATTTACGGCCATGCTTAATATGGAAACGCATTCGTGTATTCCATAGTTCTGATACTGTAATAAGTTCTGCATGGTGGCAAACACATCTTGATTCATTTTAAACGCATCCGCATAAACACGTAATAGAAATACCCACCTTTGTATTAACTGCCATTTTGTCCTGAATAAGCCCTGATCTTGAAATCATTATCGTAATCTTTGACACAACAAATACATGTTACACCGGTCGTAGAAGTGATTTCTTTATCATAGATTTCTTTTTTTCCTTTAATCATGAAAAAAATCATATTATTTTTCATTTCCAAATAATTATGATGACGTTATTTTCAAAGGTGTTTCATATATTACTTAGAAGATGGAATTTTTAACCAAGTTTTAATACTGGGGTTTTGGGGAAAGTAATATTTAGTGTGTCAAATAGAAAAAAAGGGGAGGAACACTAATGACGAAAAATTCGTGGTCAAGATTAATGTCCCTCACAGTTCTAAGTTCTGTGTTGGCTTTGGGAGCATGTGGCAATGAAGATGCTTCAGACGAAGAGTCAACGAATGACTCTGATGCTACAACAGAAGAAAGTACAGATGAGGGTGCTACAACAGAGGAAAGTGCAGACGAGGGCGCAAATGAAAGTGCAGAAACTGAACCCAAAGTCACTGAGTTTGAACCAGCATTTCCAGAACAAACTAGAGCACCTGCAGTAGAGACTGAAACGGAACTAGATGAGGAAGTTGTTGTTGATGGTCTTGGCGTGACTTGGGGTATGGTAGAGTTTGAACCAAACCGCTTACTTGTGACGCAAAGAGATGCAGCAGAACTTCTTATTGTAAACCTTGAAGATGGTTCTGTTTCAGATCCAATCGAAGGTACACCAGAAGTGAATAACTCAGGTCAAGGCGGTTTGCTTGATGTAGCCGTTGCACCTGATTTTGACGAATCAAGAGCAGTATTCATGACGTTTTCTCAAGATCTTGAAGACGGTACCGTCACTGCTGTCGGTAAAGGTGTGTTATCAGAAGATGAATCCTCACTTGAAGATTTTGAAGTCATCTTCCAAGCAACACCGGCATATGATGGCGACTTACACTATGGCGGTCGTATTATCTTCGATGAGGAGGGCAACCTATTCCTAACAACTGGTGAGCGTTCAGACGATCCAATTCGTGAACGTGCACAAGACTTGGACGCTTACTTAGGTAAAGTCATTCACATTACACAAGATGGAGAGCCAGTAGATTCAAATCCATTTGTCGAAGATGAAGACGCACTGGATGGTATTTACAGCTATGGTCACCGTAATATTCAAGGCATAGACTACAACCCTGAAACAGGAGACTTATGGATTGTTGAATTCGGTCCACAAGCTGGGGATGAACTGAATATCATTGAACCAGCGAACAACTATGGATGGCCAATTGTTTCTTATGGTATCGAGTACACTGGTGAATTAATCAATGATGGTATTTCAGAGCACGAAGCGCAAGGCTTTGTGGAACCAAGATATTATTGGGATCCAACAAGTGCACCAAGTGGTATGTCATTCTATGATAATGACGCAATCCCTGAATGGGAGAACAATTTGTTTATCGGTGGTTTAGCCCCGAACTATATTGTACGTGTCGTTATTGAAGATGACATCATCGTTGGAGAAGAACGACTATTGACTGATGAAGCTCAACGTTTCCGTGACATTCTTGTAACTGAAGATGGCGCGCTTATTGCGAGCACTGATGGCGGTCTGATTTACCAGATTACTGCAGCAGAATAATTTATTATTCTCTAAAAGCATCCACTCTCATATCAGCGTCATTAATTTGAGCGGTATGAAAATATTAAATAAGCAGGCATTCATGTATTCTCATGAATGCCTGTTTATTTGCTGTTTGAATAGATTGAAAGTGTAATGGCTGTAGGAGAAGGGGCTTGAAACCATCAGCAACTCTCATTGTCTTTTATGGTATAATTACCCAAATTACCAAGGGGTTATCGATTGCTTAAATACGAAAACATTTCATTAATAAGGTTATTTATGCTTCGTATTCAGTTTTATGAAGAGGAGGTTTCTTTATGAAATTAACCATCATACTTCTGCGTATTGTATACCTTCCTATAGCTGGACTTTTTATACTTCCCATATCTTATTGGTTTGCAGCTGGCTTCATCTCCGAATATGGACCGGAATCACCTGAAGTTATCTTTCCACTCTGGCTAATCCCCGCTGCAGTGTTCTTGCTCGGCGTCGTCATACAATGTTGGAAAAAGTATTTTTGGTTAGGAATAGGTATTACGGTGTTCTCGTTTATTTTGTTTTTTACAGACATCATTCCTTATAGAGCAATCAATCTGTTTTGAAATGATGGAACCGGTTTATGAAAAAGAGAAGCGAAACTAAACAAGCCCGGCTCAGTTCATAACTGTGCCGGGCTTATTTTGATATCTACCATTCGAACACAAATTTCAGTGTAATCGTAATCGCAGAGTATAGGATGACGGAAATAAGGAAAGTCGGGAAATGCGTGTCCTTTTCGCTCGGCAATTCGTGCTTGAATACGGTGAAGATCATGGCGCCGGAAACGAGCGAGAAGACGATCGATTTGAACAGCGGCGTCAGTTCAGTCGTCAAAGCGACAATCCAGCCGGCGACAATGCCGACAGCCAGTATATAACGACCGTATTTATTGTACTCCACAGGAAACTTCCGCCACGTATCATGGGCGACCGCCATGAAATGCGGACCGATCGCGACGCAGTAGAACAAAGCTTGAACCGCAGATACTTCAAATGACAGCACAGCGTAGGAAACCAGCGCGTTGTAGAAAGCATAGAACACGATGACTGACCAGAAAGTAGAAGTTTGGGAAATGTAATTTTGCTGGATGACGATTTGAATGCCGACAAACAAGACGACGCCGAGAAGGCCGACAAAATAGATTTCCGACTCCATCGTCAACTGTCGGTAAGGTTCTTCGATCGCCGCTTGCTGCTTATGAAGTGTAGGGAGCAGGTAGATGAAAATATACGAAACAGCAAGCCCGCCCGAAAACGAGAACCATTTTATTTGCTTCAGTTTATCTCGAGGCACCAGGACGCTCGCAAAGAAATGGATCAAGATAAATACTATGCCGATCAAGAATGGTATCAACAGCATGACCCAAGCCTCCTGTCAGATGAAATGATCTGATGAAATGGCGAGATTTTGTTAAATTAAAGAATGTTATAGATAACGTAAAATGATTTTCTATATTGTACTGCTTCGTTTAGAAATAATGAAGCCGCTTTTACATAATTTTAGCAAAAAAACTAATCGACTTGGCCTTGACGATTCGCTTTGTAAAACTTTCTGGTTGCATTTTTTCTTTAACGGGTTTATATTGTGTGAGGCATCAATTAATGATGGGTCAATTAATATTCCTCAAAACAATTAGGATAGAAAAAGGAGCAATTTATCATGAACACACTGCAAAACAAAAAAACCAATGATTTCAATGAAATCGTCAATGGACGCCGTTCCATTAAACAATACGATCCGGATGTGAAAATCAGCCGCGAGGAAATGACCGAAATCCTGGAACAGGCGTCCACGGCGCCTTCTTCCATCAATATGCAGCCTTGGCGTTTTGTCGTTATCGACAGCGCAGAAGGAAAAGAAAAGCTTGCGCCGCTGGCATCTTTCAACTTGGAAAAAGTAATGAGTGCATCAGCTGTCATCGCCGTGTTCGGCGACCTCAACAACATTGAGTATGCAGAAGAGATTTACGGAAAAGCTGTAGAACTCGGTTATATGCCGGAAGAAGTGAAAGAATTCCAAGTCGGCTACTTCAAACCTTTGTATGAAGGCATGTCCAATGAGCAGATGAAAGACATCGTGCTATTGGACTCAGGACTTGTGTCCATGCAATTGATGCTCGTTGCCCGTGCATTCGGCTACGACACCAACCCGATCGGTGGCTACGACAAGCAGAAGATCGCTGAGACGTTCGGCATGGACAAAGAGCGTTATGTGCCAGTCATGCTTCTCACGATTGGCAAAGCCGCCAACGAAGGCTTCCAGTCGTACCGCTTGCCGGTCGAGACGACCACGACCTGGAGCTAGCTAGCTGACCTTGAGTATTCGGGATTTATGTATTATATTTGACTGGTCAATGAATAGTGGGCACAGCTATCAATTGACTTCATCGATTATTAAGGAGGTCTTTCAATGCCGTGTTCATTTTCAAAGCAGGAACAAGTGCTGCACCAGTTTAAGGGCCTGACCAATCAGATCAGCCCGAAGTTCGAGCGTTGCACAGGCATCAGTGCGTCGCGCTATGAATTATTGTCCCAGCTTTATAAAGTTGACGAAATCAACCAGTCGACGCTTCAAAAATTGGTCAATATCGATAGCGCCGCGGTCACGCGCCATTTAAAGCAGCTTGAAGCGAGCGGCATGGTCACAAAGCGCAGAAATCCAGAGGATAACCGCGTGATTTTTGTCAGCCTGACCGATGAAGGCCGCGAGCGCATCATCGAATACCGGAAAGAGAATATGGGCTTCGTCAAGCAAATGCTCCATGATTTCACATCTGAGGAAGTGGATGCGCTTAGCGATATGCTCCGGCGCATGCAAGACAATATCGTTGATTATTAACAATACACATTAAAGGATGGCGAAATGAAATGATGATTATCCACGCACATTTGCAAGTAAAACCTGACCAAGAACAAGCGTTTTTAAATGAAAGCAAAATCTTGATCGAAGCGTCACGCCAAGAATCAGGCAATGTTCAATACGATTTGATGAAATCGGTTGAGCGAGAAGGCCATTACACGATGGTCGAAGTATGGAAAGATGCGCAAGCAATCGAAGCCCATAACGCGAGCGAGCATTTCACGGCATTTTCCCAAAAAGCAGCCGGATTCATGAGCGCGCCGATGGAACTGAAAGTCTATAGCGGTGAAGCTGTCCCAATGTAAGAAAAGCTTGTTTGTTTAAACGAGATATTAGGCAATGCTTGAACATCTTGGTGAACTGTGACAAGATAGACCTTGAAAGACAAATGCTAATTTCATAAAACACATGTGGGGGAATCGGTGTTGCCGATTGAGAGAATATCCGTGAGATATTGACCCTTGGAACCTGAACTGGCTAATACCAGCGGAGGGAACATATTCAAATCGGTCTATTCTGCGATGATATGCGCCCAAGGTTTCTATAACCTTGGGCGCTTTTTTGTATCCGCAATTGGATATGTCCCCTGACTCAGCTCCTGAAATCATCTTTTATGAATTCATTCAGAGGGGGAAAACAACATGAAAAAATGGACGATTGCCATTGCGCCGGTATTGCTGCTGGCGGCATGCACAGAAGAAGCAGAAAATCCGGGCAGCGATGTGGCGAATGAACAACAGGAATTACAAGAAGTGACGATGGTCTTGGATTGGACGCCAAATACCAATCACACCGGGTTGTATGTGGCACAGCAAAAGGGCTATTTTGAAGAGCAAGGGCTCGATGTCGAGATCATCTTGCCGGGTGAAGCGGGCGCCAATCAATTGGTCGCTTCAAACCAGGCGGAATTCGGCATCGGCGCACAGGAAAGCTTGACGGAAGCGAGAGTACAGGACATTCCAATCGTTTCGATCGCGGCGCTCATTCAGCACAACACGTCCGGATTTGCATCACCTAAAGACAAAGGAATTGAGTCGCCGAGCGATTACGAAGGAAAAACTTACGGCGGCTGGGGAGCGCCAGTCGAAAAAGCGGTGCTTGGGTCCATCATGGAACAGGAAGCGGCTGATGTGGAAAACGTCGACATCGTCAATATCGGCAATAGCGACTTTTTCACGGCGGTCGAACGCGACATTGATTTTGCGTGGATCTATTACGGCTGGACGGGCATTGAAGCCGAACTGCGCGGCGATGAATTGAACATGCAGTATTTGACGGACTACTCGGACAAACTGGATTATTACACACCGATCCTGATGACCAATGAAAACTTGATTGCAGAAGATCCGGAAACCGTTCGTGCATTCACCAAAGCAGTCTCGCAAGGCTATGAATTCGCCATCGATGAGCCTGAACAAGCAGCTGAGATCTTGATCGAAGCGGTCCCGGATTTGGATCCGGAACTGGTGAAAGCGAGCCAGGAATGGCTGTCGCCGAAGTATCAGGACGATGCAGCGAAATTCGGCGAACAACAAGAGCAAGTGTGGGCGGATTACGCTGCCTGGATGTTCGACAATGGTTTGCTCGATGAAGAACTGGACGTCGAGCAGGCATACACGAATGAATTTTTACCGGAGGAGGAAAACTGATGGGTAATGCATTATTAAGCATTCAAATCATCCCGAAAACGAAAAATGGGGAAGACGTCATTCCGTATGTGGACAAAGCGATCGCCGTCATTGAAAAGTCAGGCGTCCCGTACCAAGTCAATCCATTGGAGACGACGATGGAAGGGGATCTGGCGCAGTTGTTTTCGATCGTCGAGGAAATGAACGAGGCGATGATCGAAAACGGCAGCCCGAACGTCATTTCGCAAATCAAAGTGCTGTATCAGCCGAGCGGCGCATCGATGGATAAATTGACGGAGAAATACCGGCCGTGATGATTATGCGAAAAGGATGGAGACCAGTTCTGGTCCTCATCCTTTTATTGATCATCTGGCAAGTGCTTGTGCCGCTGTTTGAAGTACCAGAGTGGTTGCTTCCGACCCCTTATCAGATCGGGGTGGAAGCGATCAACAGTTGGCCAAACTACAGCGGGCATTTGTTTGCGACGATCCGGTTATCGATCCTCGGCTTTCTCATCGGATCGTCGATCGGCCTTGGCGTCGCGATAATCCTTCATCTCGTGCCGAAACTGCGGGAGACCTTTTATCCTTTGCTGATTTTATCGCAAAACATTCCGATCATCGTGTTGGCGCCGCTATTGGTCATTTGGTTCGGCTTTGGCTTATTGCCAAAACTGATCATCATCATTCTCGTGTGCTTTTTCCCGATCACCATCGCGGCACTTGACGGGTTCAGGCAGACGAGCGGCGAATTGCTGCATTATATGAAAATGGCAGGAGCCGACAGACGCCAGATTTTTTGGAAGCTCGAATGGCCGCATGCGATGCCGTCGATTTTCTCGGGCTTGAAAATAGCGGCGACCTATAGCGTCATGGGTGCCGTCATATCCGAATGGCTTGGGGCGCAGGAGGGCATCGGCGTCTATATGACGCTCGCCTCGTCGTCGTTCCGGACGACGCAAGTATTTGTCGCGATCTTGTTAATCATGTGCTTGAGCATGCTGTTTTTTGCAGCAATTGTGTTACTCGAAAAGCGGGTCATCCGCTGGAAAACGAGCGGGGGAGGGAATTCAAATGGCTGAATTGGCGATTGAGCAATTGACGAAAAGCTTTGACGGGACCGAAGTGCTGAAAGCGTTATCATTGAATATAGCAGACGATGAATTTGTCGCCGTGCTTGGCCCTTCCGGCAGCGGCAAAAGCACGTTATTTCATTTAATTGGCGGGCTTTATGAGCCGGATACAGGAACCATTCTATTGGGCGGCGAGAACATCAAAGGCCAAAAAGGCTCCGTCAGCTATATGCCGCAAAGCCCGTCACTGCTTCCGTGGCGCACCGTGCTGGACAATGTTTTGTTAGGGGCTGAAATCGCCGGTCACAAAGACCAGCAAGCAGCCATTCAAATGATGGAAAAAGCAGGACTGGCAGGGTACGAGCAATCGTATCCGCATCAATTGTCCGGCGGCATGAAGCAGCGCGCCGCCTTTATCCGTAGCCTCTTAAGCCCACAGCCGCTCATTTTGCTGGACGAGCCGTTTTCCGCACTCGATGAATTCACCCGTTCGGAAATGCAGAAATGGCTCCTTGATATTTGGCAGCATAATAAACGCTCGATTCTTTTCGTCACGCATAATATAGAAGAAGCTTTGTTTCTCGCAGACCGCATTCTGGTGTTATCGGAAAAACCTGCGCGTGTCGTCGCTGAGTTTAAAGTGGGTTTCGCGAGGCCGAGAGCAGAAGACATCACTTTGACAGAAGAGTTTCTGCAATACAAGAAGGACATTTATAAAGTGTTGAAGAAAGGGACAGGGGAATAAGGTTTTAAGCGCATATTGAAGTAGTTTTCGAACTGGATACAGAAGGAGGGGCAGCGATGGATACGTGGTTTGGTGCAAGATCCGATTATCCGTTCGAGCTTTTTTCCCTCAGCCATCTAATCGTATTGGCAATCGCCTTAACAGGATTCCTGTGCCTGGTCCTTTTAAGAGACAATTTCGCCGCAAAAGATGCCTTGTTCCAGCAATTGCGCTGGCTGCTGTTTCTTGTGCTGCTCATCTCTGAAGTGTCCTATCAGTATTGGGCCGTCAGCCACGAGTATTGGAGCTTCGATCGTTATATGCCGCTTCATTTATGCGGTGTCGCTTCTATCACCGCCATGATCGGCTTAGTCACTTTGCATCCATTTTGGATCCGCGTATCGTTTTTCCTCGGCATCGTGCCCGCGGCTTTGGCACTGGTGACGCCGGATATGCCGTATGATTACCAGCACTACCGGTTTTGGAAATTTTTTGTCCATCATACCGCCATCGCCTGGGCAAGTCTGTTTTTGGCTTTAGCTATGCCAAGTGCACTTACGTGGCGTTCGGTGTTTTCGGTTTATGGCCTTTTGCTCGTCTATGCCGCGTTCATCGGGTTCTGGGTCAATCCACAGACTGGCTCGAATTATCTTTACCTGTCGCAGCGGCCATCTACCGTCTCGCCCTTGGATTTTTTCGGGGATGGCGTTTGGTATTATATCAATTTATGCTTAGCTGCTTTTTTCTTATTTGCGGCTCAGTATGGGATATTCCGCTGGCTCTTTAAAAAAACAGCTTCTGAAGACAATTGAATCAGGTCATAAACTAGCTGCAGAGGACGGAAATGCTTCCGTTCCCGGCAGCTTTTTCGTTTTTCAATAGAGGACTATTTGCATATTTAGAGAATAGAAGGGGGACATAGCGAAAGGGGTGGCGGGGATGGATTGGGTAGTCGTACTGAGCTGGACATTGAACTCTTTGTTGCTGTTGAACATCGTGCTCGCGCTTGTCATTATCTTCAATGAAAGGCGGGATGCAGGGACTACTTGGGCATGGCTATTGATTTTGTTTTTCTTGCCGATTCTCGGGTTTATTGTCTATTTGTTTTTCGGCAGGCATTTGACCAACAACAACTTTTACAATCTGAGCGAAGACGAACAATCCTATTACACGCGGCAAGTCGATGCTCAAGTCCAGCGCATCCAGGCAGGGGAAACAGAATATGATGAAGAGCTGCTGAACAAATACGAGCAATTGCTGATCATGAATTTGCGGTCGTCCAAATCACTCGTCAGCTTCTACAACGAAACCCGGATATTCTCTGAAGGCAACGAGAAATTCGACACGATGATCCAAGACATCAGCAACGCGCAGGAAGAGGTCAATGTCCAATACTACATCATCAAACGGGATGCGCTCGGCCAGCGGCTATTCGATGCCTTGCTCGAACGTGCCAAAGCCGGAGTCAAGGTACGGCTTCTCTATGATGCAGTTGGGTCGAAGAGTTTAAAACAATCGGATTTCAAGGAATTGATCGAACATGGCGGCGAAGTGGAAATCTTTTTTCCGTCCAAATGGGGAATCAATTTCCGCCTCAATAACCGCAACCACCGGAAAGTGTGCATCATTGACGGGAAAATCGGATATATTGGCGGATTTAATGTCGGGACGGAATATTTGGGTGAAGTGGAGAAATTCGGCTATTGGCGCGATGTTCATTTGCGCATAGAAGGAGACGTCGTCCATCATATCCAAGACCGTTTTGTGCTGGATTGGAACTACGCCAACCAATACAAGAACCGAGACGACATCTTTTGTTTTCCACCTCACCAAATCAGACATTTCTCGCCGATGCAAATCGTCACGAGCGGGCCGAATTCGCACACAGAACATTTGAAAAACATGAAAATCAAAATGATTTCGTCGGCAAAACGTGAAATCTACATCCAGACACCGTATTTCATTCCTGATAAAAGTTTTATGGACGCCTGTAAGATGGCCTTGCTGAGCGGTGTCAAAATGCATATCATGATCCCCGGCAAGCCAGACCATCCATTTGTCATGTGGGGATCTTGGTCGTTCCTCGGCGAACTGCTCGATTACGGGGCGGACGTCTATTTATACGATCGTGGTTTTTTGCACTCTAAGACGCTGACGGTGGACGGCGAGATTTCAACCGTCGGGACCACGAATCTGGATGCCCGCAGCTTCCGCTTGAATTTCGAAATCAATACACTGGTGTTCAACCGCCGGATTGCGCTGGAACTCGAATCTCTATTCGAA
The DNA here is from genome assembly GCF_003664125.1 of Planococcus citreus. Lineage (GTDB taxonomy): Bacteria > Bacillota > Bacilli > Bacillales_A > Planococcaceae > Planococcus > Planococcus citreus. The sequence goes on along the minus strand of NZ_RCCP01000002.1, from coordinate 92,489 downwards.
TCGGATATGGCCGATTGCCGCAAATTGACGAAAGAACTCTACGCACAGCGCGATTGGACCATCAAGCTGCGCGAAGGTTTTGCCCGCCTGTTGAGCCCGATTTTATAATTTGTGATAGTTACGTGTGGAATGTGGGTTGAAGAAGTCTCCTAATCCAGTACGAATTAAAATAGGATTGTTTTTTCTACATTCAAAATTCAATGATCTAACTAAGTATTTGGAGAAGCGTTCGCTCGTAAACCCTTCTGCTCAATAATGCTGCGCATTACTTTCGCAAAGATAATGTCTCCCGTAGGTCGACCTTATCTTTCCAGTGGTAAAGCGAGACGACCGAGACCCCGGAAGGCGCCTAGCGGCTGAGGAGGCTTGGGCGCGAGCCTACGGAAAGCGAGCGGTAAGCTTCGGAAATTACAACTTCTTACCTTTTTCGACAACCTGAAAAAGCTGAAACCACTTTAGGTTTCAGCTTTTTTTATTTGTCCAAAATCCCCAACGCCTACAAGCGCTTCTGCGACATGGCTTCGCGCATATGGCGCAGCGCCGTCTTGCCTTCGTCACCACGGGCGATCATGACGTTCGTGTAGAGCGCATCGATCAAGCTGAGCTGCGCGATGCGGGAAGCGAGGGCTTCTGAGCGGAAATCCGTTTCTTCCGACAAGGTATACAAAACAATATCCGCCTCTTTGGATAATGGCGATTTGGCGAAATTGGTCACGCAGACGATCGTCACTTCTTTTTCCTTCAAGACGTGAAGCACTTCGAGGACATCGCGCGTGCTGCCGGAGTGTGAGATGACAATGGCCACATCGCCTTTGGTGAGCTGGGATGCGGACATAAGTTGGAGATGGGCATCCATATTCATCGCCACATGAAGGCCGAGCCGGACGAATTTATGATAGCCGTCCATGGCGATCATCGCAGATCCGCCGTTTCCGAAAAACTCGATCTTGCGTGCAGACAGCACTGCTGCGACTGATTGTTTCAAGGCATCTTCGTCGATGATCTGCAAGGTATCTTCGAGTGTCTTGATATTGGAGCGGAATACTTTTTCTGCCACTGTTTTTACTTCGTCGCCTTCTTCGATCTGTTCATGGATGTCTTTTAATGGCGCGACAACTTCCGCAGCCAAGGCGATTTTGAACGCTTGGAAGCCTTTAAAGCCGAGGCGCTGGCAGAAGCGGAAGACGGTCGATTCTGCAAGCCCGAGCTCATCGGCAATTTGGTTGATCGTCAAATGGATGATGTTGCGGGGGTCATTTAAGATGTAATCGGCGATTTTCTTTTCCTTTTCACTGAAATTGCGGTAACTGCCACGGATGGCTGCCAATGCGAATTGTTGTTGTTTCATTCTGCCACGCCTCTTTCTGTTGCTTGAAGTTTTTTTATATTTCTATCATAACATGCTTGTATGCGGAAAAATATTTGATATACTGAATCCAATAAGGAAAAATATTCTTTTATTCTACAGGAGGTTTTAAAATGGAAATCGGAATTATCGGTTTGGGCAAGATGGGGAAGAACTTGGCACTCAATTTAACAGATCATGGCCACACAGTGGTAGGGCATGATGCAAACGCCTTGGAAGTAAGCGATTTCAAAGTGGCTGGATCGCTCGAAGAATTGGTGCAGAACCTTCAGGCGCCGCGTACGGTATGGTTGATGGTGCCGGCCGGAGAAATTACGGAATCGGTCATCGCACAATTGGTACCACTATTGGATAAAGGCGATACCATCATCGATGGAGGCAACTCGAACTATAAAGAATCAGTGCGCCGTGCAGATGAATTAAAAGAAAACGGAATTTATTTCTTCGATTGTGGAACAAGCGGCGGAACAGAAGGCGCACGCCACGGCATTTGCGCGATGATCGGCGGAGATGAAGAGAAATTTAACGACATCGAACCGCTCTTCCGTGACATTTCAGTCGAAGGCGGCTATCTATACGCTGGCAAACCAGGCAGCGGGCATTTCATGAAAATGATCCACAACGGCATCGAGTACGGCATGATGCAATCGATTGCTGAAGGATTTGATATCCTCCATAAGAGTGATTTCGATTATGACTATGAAAAAGTGGCCGGCGTCTGGAACAACGGCTCGATTATCAGTTCTTATTTGATGGGCTTGACGCAAAACGCCTTCTCGAAAGATGAAAAGCTGGATGGCATCAAAGGGGTTATGAACTCATCAGGTGAAGGGAAATGGACAGTGGAAACGGCACTCGACTTGAATGTGCCTGCACCGGTCATCACGATGTCGCTGATGATGCGCTACCGTTCTCTCGAAGATGACACGTTTACAGGAAAAGTGGTTGCGGCACTGCGCAACGAATTCGGCGGGCACGCAGTCGTCAAGAAATAAATTATTGCTTATCTGAAGAGGGGGAAATCACATGGATGGTTCAACATTAATTATCATCGCGGTCGCAAGCATTTTCGTATTGCTGTTTTTGGTCATGCGCACGAAATTGCACGCGTTCGTCGCGTTATTATTGGTAAGTTTACTGCTCGGCATCGCGGCGGGCATGCCGCTTGGGGATGTTATTCAATCGATTCAAAACGGCATGGGCGGAACACTTGGCTTTGTCGCAGTCGTCGTCGGCCTTGGCGCCATGTTCGGAAAAATGCTGGAAGTTTCCGGCGGTGCTGAACGCTTAGCAGCTACATTGATTGCGAAGTTCGGAGAAGATAAAGCACCGTGGGCACTTGGTGTGACAGGTTTCATCGTGGCCATTCCTGTATTTTTCGATGTCGGCTTCATCATTCTGGTGCCGATCGTCTATAGCTTGGCGAAAAAGACCGGAAAATCGCTTTTGCATTACGGGATTCCGCTATTGGCTGGTCTTGCAGTTACACATAGCTTCATCCCACCAACTCCGGGACCGATTGCCGTTGCGGAACTGGTCGGTGCAGAACTTGGTTGGGTCATCCTATTCGGGGTGCTTGCGGGGATTCCTTCCATGATTCTAGCAGGACCTGTTTTTGGACGCTACATAGGGAAGCGTATTCATTTGACGATTCCGGATTATATGGATATTAAAGAACAGGAATACGACAAAGAATTGCCAAGCTTCGGCATGATCATTTCCTTGATCTTGATTCCGCTTGTGTTGATCTTGTTCAACACCTTGTCAGCCGTCGTGTTGGATGAAGGGAACCAGATCCGTGAGATCTTGACTTTCCTTGGCCATCCATTCGTCGCCTTGACAATCGCTACAATCCTGACGTTTTTCTTCCTTGGCACACGCCGCGGCTATTCGCGCCAGGAAGTTCAAGACATTGCCACGAAAGCACTTGAACCTGCAGGGATCATTATCCTTGTCACAGGGGCTGGCGGTGTGTTTAAACAAGTACTGATCGACTCAGGTGTAGGCGATGTGCTCGGCCAAATGATGGGCGACTCTGCGCTTCCGCCGATTGTTTTGGCATTCTTGATCGCTTCGGCAGTCCGTGTCGCACAAGGTTCTGCTACCGTTTCCATGGTAACGGCTGCCGGATTGATCGCACCGCTTCTGGAAATTACCGGAACAACTGGCCCAGCACTTGGCTTGATCGTTATTTCCATCGCTGCCGGCGCTACGGTCTTGTCTCACGTAAACGATTCCGGCTTCTGGCTGGTTAACCGCTATTTTGGAATGAGCGTCAAAGACACCTTGAAATCCTGGACCATGATGGAAACCATCATCGGCCTCACCGGATTCGTGGTAGTATTGATTTTGAGTTTCTTTATTACATGATTTCAGAAAAAGAAAAAGGAATCTTTCCTTTTTCTTTTTCTGCTATAAGGAAGGAAGAAGAACATGCCTGAACAATCCTATTATTTAGGGGTCGACATAGGGACCACTTCCACAAAAGCCGTCCTATTCAATAAAGCGGGAGAAATCAAAGATAGCCATACGGTTTTCTATCCCTTGCACACACCGAACCAATTGACTGCCGAACAGGATCCGGAAGAAATTTTCCGCGCCGTCCTGACAGCTGTCCGGGAAACCTTGAGAAAAAGCGACATCAGCAAAGAGTCATTAAAGCTCTTGTCGTTCAGCTCGGCAATGCACAGCCTGATTGCGGTGGACGCTCAAGGAGAACTGTTGACCAATAGTATCACTTGGGCCGATACGAGAAGCTCGAAGCACGCGAAGCACATTAAAGAAAACTTGAACGGTCATGACATTTACTTGCGGACAGGTACGCCGATCCATGCGATGTCACCACTGTCGAAACTGTTGTGGCTGCAGGATGAAAAACCGGAGATCTGCCAAGCTACTGCGAAGTTCATCAGTATCAAGAGCTATATTTTCCACAAATTCTTCGGCGAATACGTCGAAGACCACTCGATCGCTTCTGCTACTGGCTTGTTCAATTTGGAACAGCTCGACTGGGACCAAGGCGCACTGGATGTATCTTGTGTCACGGCAGAGAAATTGCCGCGCCTCGTGCCGACGACTGAGCAATTTACAGGAGTCGCCCCGGAGTTCGCTGCGTTCATGGGCATTTCCGAAGACGTCCCTTTTGTCATTGGGGCGAGCGACGGCGTATTGGCCAATCTTGGCGTCAATGCCATCGATCCCGGAGTCATTGCGGTGACCATCGGAACGAGTGGCGCCATCCGCACGGTATCGCCAGTGCCGAAAACCGACCCGAAAGAGCGGACTTTCTGTTATGTATTGACGGAAAATCATTGGGTTATCGGCGGCCCGGTCAACAACGGGGGAATCATTTTGCGCTGGCTGCGCGATGAATTCGCGTCTTCTGAAGTAGAAACGGCAAAACGCCTCGGAATTGATACATACGATGTATTGACGAGGATCGCTGCCAACGTCAAACCGGGAGCCGACGGGCTATTGTTCCATCCATATTTGACAGGGGAACGGGCTCCGCTATGGGATGCCAATGCCAGAGGGTCGTTTTTCGGTCTCAGCATCCATCACCAGAAGCAACATATGATCCGCGCAGTTTTAGAAGGCATCGTCTTCAACTTGTATACCGTGCTACTTGCCGTTGAGGAATTGACAGGAGAGCCCGCACGCATTCAAGCGTCCGGCGGTTTTGCCCGCTCTGAGTTGTGGCGTCAGCTGTTGGCCGACGTCTTCGACAAGCCGGTCATCATCCCGGAAAGTTTTGAAAGTTCCTGTCTCGGTGCAGTGGTCCTCGGCATGTACGCCACAGGTGAGATCGAGGATTTCAGCATCGTCTCTGAAATGATCGGCAGCACCCATACGCATCATCCAGAAACGGAAGCGAGCAATATTTACCGTGAACTGCTTCCGATCTATATCCGCTTATCGCGTTTGCTGAAAGAAGAATACGAAAGCATTTCCGATTTCCAGCGCAAGCATATGAACTAACGATAAAACCCGAAGCCATTGCGCTTCGGGTTTTTCTAATCCGCCGATTAATTGATTATATAGTCGATCGATCTTTTGTGGAAAAATTCTGAAAACGAGACGAATCTTAAAGAGCTTTTGATATACTAATATTTACAAGTACAGGTGCTTGCTGGGATCACTTAATTAATGGCATCCGCAATGGTAGATATTATGAAACTCATTTTATTATTCGATTCACAAGCTGTCGGTAAAAATGGTCAATAAGTATTTAATGTTTTTAGAAAATCGCTAGCCGTCCTGTTAGATATCTGGACAAAAAGAAGTTTAAACATGACTAAGAACTGAGGTGGGTGATCCATGCTGAATCAGGTGTTAAAACAATTCAAGCTGCAAGTGATTTCCGTCGACGAAGTCGAAGATTCTTTCAGTTCAACGGTTTACAAATGCACCTTACAAAATGGCGAATCCGTCTTTTTGAAAATCCCGTATACCCGTGCGAAATATGAGCGCGAGCTGGCCGCCTATAAAATCCTCGCTGAACATGTCCCGATTCCAAAGCTGCTCGATCATTGGGCGGGTGACGATAGCTGTCCAGGGGCTTTTCTGCTGGCCGAACTGAAAGGAAAGCCTTTGTCCGCAACAGCTTCTCCGGAAATCGCCTATCAAATCGGCGCCATGCAAGCGTCTATGCATCAAATCAAACCTTCTAACACAACCGCACCTGTCGCCATACAAAATGAATTCCCCAATTGGCATGAATTTATCGAAAGGCAGTTTTACAGCTTCGCGGAAGATGTGAAAGAAGTATTGGATGAGGATTTATATATGGCTAGCATACGGAAGTTTGAGCAAATGAAAGGGGAGCTTCCAGCACCAGACGGGCCGAGTTTTGTCCATATGGATTTCCGGCCAGCCAATATCATTGTGGAGGAAGGTCGGGTTTCCGGCATGATCGATTTCGAAAGTGTGCGCTTCGGTTCGACGGAAATCGATTTCACTAAAATTCACCGTGATTTTTTAAAGTCGGATCCTGCCTTGTTGAGTTCTTTTCAGAAAGGCTATAACAGTATCCGGCCGATGATCGATTTACGAGCCGTTTTGCCTTTTTACCGGTTTATCGATGCCTTTAACAGCATCGGCTGGAGCCAGCGACGTGGACTGGAGAAGAATTTTGCATTCTATGAAGCCAATTTGCGCATTTTGAAAGATATGCTTCAGGGAGAGCAGCTCGAAAACAAAAGCTAAACTTTTAAAAATCCGGAAAAGCTGGAAAATGTCATATCTATCCGTTTGGAGGATGAGAGATTCGTGAGAAATCAAACTTATGTCATTTGGGATGGCCAGACTGTAAGCCTGACCTGGCAGCCCTATAAACCACTCAAAGAAAACGACATCGTGACAAGTGTTCATGGCTACTGCTTTCTAGATGAAAAACTTGTGCTTGTTCAAGTAAAAGGGCGAGGATTTAATGTTCCCGGCGGTCATGTGGAAAAAGGGGAAGAGCCTGAACAGGCATTGCGCCGTGAAATATACGAAGAGGCATACATAGAGGGCGATTTTACTTATATCGGTGCGATTAAAGTGGACCATTCAGAAAATAGGGGGTTTATGGAGAATGGAAAATACCCGAAAGTTGGATATCAACTATTCTACCGAATGGACATTACAAAGTGTTTTCCATTTTTGCGTCAATTCGAGACCACCGCGCGCATTTGGGTAGAGTCCGAAGAGGTTCCGTATGTGATGAATGATCATGAGTTAGCGCTATTAGTATTAAAAGAAGCAGTGGCGAGCAATCGAAAGCTGGTTTCAAATAGTGAGTAAGGAACAGCATTTACATAAAGAATTTATTGGTCTTTGTAAAAGCTTCAATAAAGAATTTCGCATCATTCCCGTTCTATATGGCTCTCTAGTTCTCGGAAAAGCCGCAAAAATGGATTTCTCTCCTCAAGATATTGATATGCTAGTTCCCTTCGTTTATCTCAATGAACAGTAGAGCGCGTTGGAAAACCTAATGGAACGGATCGGTTATTCGGTGATTGATTATCGGGAGCATGAATTTAGTGATGGCTATAACCAGGTGGGGTTTTCATTCATTGAGGATTTAGAGGTTTTTGCAGGGGTCGACCATAGAAGTTTGAAAAAAGTACTGGAAGATGGAGCGGAATATTACGCGTTAAGTTTGGATGATTATTTAAAAATATATACAAAATCATCTATAGACGGATACAGGAGAACCAAGAACCACGGAAAAGACTTGAGAAAAATAGATATTATAAAAAAGATAAAGGAGGCAAATCATTAATGGCCTTTACGAAGCGCATTTACCGGTCAGGGATTTAAAACGCTCCATTGAATTCTATACTAGTTTGGAATTGGAACTTGCTTATGAGACTCCGAAGCTCGCTTTCTTTTGGATTGTCAAAGGGCAAAGTTGGGTGGGCTTATGGGAAACGGATAAAGTGGAAACGCCTTATCATCCTTCGCTTCGCCATATCGCTTTTCATGTGGATATAGGAGCGATCCGCAACGCGAAGGTTTGGCTGGCCGACAGAGGAATCGAAGGGCGAACGGCTTTCGGTTTTTCACCGGAAGAACAACCAGTGATCTTGCCGAACCGGCCATATGCCCACGCAGCAGTTTATTTTCATGACCCGGATGGCAATTCACTGGAATTTATCGCACCGCTAGATTTCAAGGTTGAGGAAGAATTCGACATGATGTCTTTGGCACAATGGGATCAAAAGCACGTATAGAAAATGTTTAGCTGAGCAAGCAGAAAACTACGGGAGGGCATCACATGTTGAACTATATGTTGTGCTTGATTCGAAATGGTGATAAGATTCTGCTCCTGAACCGGGAGAAGCCGCCGCAGATGGGGATGTGGAATGGCGTCGGCGGAAAAATCGAGCCCGGCGAAACGCCGCTTGAAAGTGCCATCAGGGAAACCTTTGAAGAGACCGGCATTCGATTGACAGATATGCTGCATGCAGGAAATGTTCTTTTCACGAATGAAAGCAGCCGTCAAGGAATGTACTTGTTTATGGCGGATTTGCCGGAAACACAAGTTTTGGCTACGCCTCTCGGGACCCGAGAAGGCATATTGGATTGGAAGTCAATCGAGTGGATCCTGCAAAAAGACAATCGCGGGGTAGCCGCTAATTTACGTGCCTATCTGCCTTCGCTGCTAAAGGGTGATTTGAAATTGGAACATTGCTTCATTTATAAAAATAGGGAAATCGCTGAATACACAGCGGCAGCACTTTCAGAACCAATAAAAGCTTAGAGAGGAGTGGATTCAATGAATTTCAAGTCGATCAATTTCAATGAAAAACTTTTGAAATTCGACGATCTATGGTCGCCGAAAGTCATCGCAGAAATGAATGATTATCAATTCAAAACCGTGAAAGTGCAAGGGGATTTCGTCTGGCATAAGCATGAAGAAACTGATGAAGTGTTCATTGTGTTAGAAGGAGAACTAGCCATTGAATTTCGGGACGGAAAAGTGGAATTGAAAGCAGGCGAAATGTTTGTCGTTCCAAAAAATACAGAGCACAAGCCATTTGCGAAAACGCAAGCGAGCATCTTGCTGGTTGAACCTAAAAGCGTCGTCAATACAGGCGATATTCAAAGTGGGCAGACGGCAGAAAATGATGTGTGGATCTAAACGGGTTTTTCATGAAATTTACGCTTTCGTTGCGTAAAATGCGGTAAAATAACAGCATACTTTGTTTTAGGACGTGATTTTCTTGCCGGATTGGACTTATCATACGATGTTTGAACCCGCACTTTCCCGCTTGCCGGCAAAAACCGGGAGAGAATTTATCCATAAAGGCATGCATCGGATCGCCTCGATTCCCGGCGGAAGCAAACTCATCGAATATTTGGGGCACACGGCTCCAGCCAAGCAGCTGGAAGCGGAGATTTTCGGGTTCAAGATCGCCAACCCCGTCGGCTTGAGCGGGAAAATCGATCCCTTGCTTTCCGGAACCAAGGCATTCAGCCATTTGGGAACGGGCTTTATCGAGATCGGCCCGGTGTCGTGGGAGCCAGTGGAAGCAGGTTCGCCGGCATTCACCGACTCAAAAGATAAGTTGCTGTTTCCATACCATCTGGAATCACCCGGTCTCAAGCGAACGATCGAGAAGCTCGAGAAGCTAAAGCCGTTCAGTAAGCCGATTTTCATCCGGATAGGGAAAAGCGGTTCTTTTGAACAAACGCGTTCTTTATTGAACAAGCTGTCTGCATATGGAGAAGCTTTTATCATTGAAGAGCCGTTCAGCGAGGAGCAGCGGCAGTCTTTAAAAGAAGCAGTCGGCAGCAAGCCGCTATTATGTGCCAGTTCAGCGGATGAAATCGATTCAGCTGTTATGGGACTGGCAGCTAATGAAACATACATAGACGGAATCGTCATCGATGAACTGGGAATAGACACGGGCGAAGGCATAGAATATCCGATCGAACAAACTGGACTGCTGGCTGAACAAGTGTCTGCCATTCGGCAGCACAGTACAATTCCGATCATCGTCTCAGGCGGAATCGCTGAACCGAAAGACGCCCTGGCTTTATACGGGGCAGGAGCGGATTTGGTGATGCTCTCTAGCGGCTATGTCAGGACCGGCCCCGGTTTGCCGAAGCGCATCAATGAAGGATTGCTGGATCAACGAATAACGGCGCCTCCTGTGTACGATGGCTGGATTTGGCATTGGCTATTCGGATTGTTCATGTTCCTCGGCGGGGCAGTGGCAATGCTTGTCAGCATGACCATCGTCCTCATGCCCTATGACGAGGCATTTTTGAACTTATCGAGAGAAGAACTCATTGCGATCAATCCGAATATTTATCATTTCATGCAGCATGACCGGATGACCGTAGCCGGTACGATGGTTTCGGGCGGCATTCTCTATATGCAATTGGCAAGGCATGGTGTCCGTTACGGCCTAGAATGGGCAAAACGCGCGATTCACATCGCAGGGGTATTAGGGTTCCTCGGTATTTTATTATTTATCGGATTCGGTTATTTCGACTGGCTCCATGGCATTCTTTGGCTTGTTCTACTGCCATTTTTCTGGAAAGGCTACCAGGCATCCAAAAACCATAGCGAACATTCGTTTTCGCGCAACCGCACGAACCACCAAGCCTGGAAACGCAGCTTGTGGGGCCAGCTGGCGTTTGTCGCACTTGGATTTGCGCTCGCAGCAGCCGGGCTTGTCATTTCGACAATCGGCGTGAACGGCGTTTTCGTCCAAACTGACATCGCCTATATTTGCATGAGCCCTGAACAAATCGCTGCCATCAACGAACGGCTCATTCCTGTAATCGCGCATGACCGGGCGGGGCTTGGCAGCGCCTTGATCAGTGTGGGGCTGCTTGTGTTGATGCTCGCGTTATGGGGATTTCAGGAAGGGCAGCGATGGGTCTGGTACACGTTCCTGTTCGGCGGGCTGCCGGCGTTTGGGGCGGCTATTATCATTGGCTATACGAGCTTTATCCATATCCTGCCGGCATATGTAGCCTTATTGCTGTTCGCAAGTGGATTGATCTTGTACCGGAAATTCTTTTTTTACGAATCATAATTCAGCTCAAAAAAAGACAGCCAAGTGGCTGTCTTTTCATATTCCTGACCATTGTAAGTACCAAAGAAGTCAGCAGATTCGTAAATTTAAAAACGGCTACGTTTCAATCGCCGTCTTCCCGCAACTCTTCACGTTCTTCTTTTGCTTGATCCCGTGTTTCTTTTCTATGTTCATTGCCGCCACTGCGGAGTTCTTTGCGCAAATCCGTGGCAGTGTCTCTTGCAAATTGCCTCAAATCAATGGCCGTTGCACTAATCAACTTGCGAACTGCCGCCCCGTCGATTTTCGCGGTATCTTCCAATTCATAGGTCAGTTCTTTGAATCGGGTTTCTTCGTCATATGTCGCATTAATGAATTCGGTCTCCTGGTCGTACAATTCGTTGATTCGTTCGGTTTCGGATTTGTACACTTTATTTAGATTCTCGGATTCCCATTTGTACCATTCGTTAATGATTCTCGTCGTTTCCTTCTCAAAAAATGCTTTTAGCTCCTGGTCATTGCGCACGGTGGAATAAGTGCCGTCGCCAGCATCAGCTACCTCTTTCAATTGTTTCTGCCCATCATTTTCTACGTCGAAACCGATGATGTTGACAATCGCTTTTGCGCCGGACTGGTTCAATTGTTCCGCCTGTTTTACCGGGTTGCCATTGCACGTCTCCATGCCATCGCTCACCACATAGATCAAGTTTTCAGACTCGCCACTTGCTTGGTCACCAAAATGATTCTGTGCGGAGGCCAAAGCAGAGGCAAGGGGAGTCCAGCCGGCGGGTGAGAACGAATCGAGCGCAGCGGTGAACTGTTGTTCATCGAATTCGCCCAATTCGTACACTTCTTCAATCGCTTCGCAGGACTGTTCTTTATCCGCGGCTTTATCTGTCCCTTTATGGCCGTATACGGTGAGAGAGACATTTGCCGAGTCAGGCAGTCCACTAACGAAAGAACTGACTGTCTCTTTTGCGGATTGAATTTTAGGGATACCGCCGACATCGCCTGCCATGCTACCGCTGGAGTCAAAAAGAACTGCAATATTAACTTGTTGTTGTTCAGGCGATCCTTGTCCATTCACTTCGCCCGGCTGTGCGCTTGCCGATTCAAAAGACGTATCGACATTGGAGATAAATTCCTCGAATTCCCGGTAATCTTCGCCGGCCAGTGCCAGCATTTCCAAATAAACAGCTTCTGCTGATTGGTCTTCAGTCTGATCTGCCATTTGTTCCATCACGGCGTCTTTCTCATAGTGTTCACCGCTATACGGTGCATTTGCTAAGTCCAGCTTCAATCGCTCTTCAATCGTTGAAAATTGAAGCGAAGCCGTATTATCGCCTGTATTGTTTTCTGCAGCCGCATCTTCCGTGGCAGAAGGGGAGTCGCCGGCCGTTTCTTCTCCTTGCTGTGCATTGTCATCTGCTGCAGAGCAGCCTGCCAACCAGATAAGCGTTGCGGGAAGAATAAATAATTTGTTCATTTTTTTGATCATGTGTACAGAAGCACCTCCAGGTCAATGTGAAAAATCCATCAATGCCGCTAATAGAGTGGGCGGCGTATTTGTATAATGTAAATGGTAATATATTCATATTATCTTTTTATTAATTTGTATTGTCAAATTGAGTATGTATAAATAAACATCCGTTTAGTCGTAAAACATTAAAAAACCCCTTTCCGTAATCGAGACGGGAAGGGGTGAGCTGTTTGCAAAACAATTAATAGGTTTTGATTTGTTCTTTTCGGACGGTGGATTCTGGATTATAAGCTTGATCTTGGCTTTTCTTCTTATCCAAGTATTTCATCAAGCCGGCTGCGTTATTACTGTACTGGTTGACTTGGAAACGGTTGGCAGGGTCGTCTTCGACTTTTTTCGAAATGCCCGACGTGATGCTGCGGACCACCGAATTCATATCGATGACTGAATTGATCGTTCCTTTCGCCCCGTCGACCAGGACGGCCACTTTCTCGGATTTTTGTTGGATGTCTTCTTTCAATTCATTTGTCGTGTGCTGCAAATGAGTCGTTTCAAGCATCAGCTTGTCCATGCGGCCTTTCAAGTTATCTGCCGAACCTTTCATTTCTTTCATCGGCTCCTTGATGCCGGATAGCAGCATCACGACACCGACGACGGCGACGATCAGGCCAAGGACAATGATTCCTAGTGCTATGTAAAGCCAAATTATCGGGTCCATATAAACTTCCTCCTTTTTCGTTTGTGTATTAAGCCATACCCGTTTTAGGCAATCTTTAACACAAAACTAAGGAGAGCGTTTAATCTCGGCGGATCCAATTTTTTGGGGGAAAACTTTAAAGTTGTATGTACCAACCGCTTATTCATAGAGAAGATTTTGCTTTATTTCAATTACCGAGGGTCAGCGGATAGGATGAACGCAATGTATCCGACGTCTTGGCTGAAATTCCAGTCCATGAAAACTTCATCGATGTTCCTCTGTAAAGAGTGGTTCAAGGGGGCAGCTTTGAGAAGCTTCCGTTCAAGAGGGCGTTTGGTCAATTTGAGGATTTCAGAGAAGCCCCCCTCTATTAAAGCTTTTTCAATCCCTACCAAAATGCCGCTGCGCTTCAACAGCAATGTTCGATTGCTCATCCATAATGTCTCGATGCTGTCCGGTATGCGCCCGGCTTCTTCACTGACGCGTTCTACTTGTTTATGGAAAATGTCGCGCTCTCCATCTTCCGGCCACCCTAATGGATCTACGAGATGATCATCACACATCACGCCGATAAAGATGCCGCTTTTCAGCGCCAAGTTCCAATCGGCATATAACTCGGTGAATTCCAGCTGGGTGATAGTCAAAAGTTCACTTAAAATTTCAGGCTTCAAGGCATTGAACATGAAATCTCTTGTCTCCAATACGCGTTTGCCTTCTTCTTGGTCGAGTAAAATCTTTTCCATAGGACTGACAAACCCTCTGAAATGAATCGTGATATAGGGCCTTTTGATGGTGACGTAAACAGAAGCAGGCCCTTTTCCAAAATGCTGGCGGAGTAGGTTAGAAATATAGCCTGAAACTTCTGATTGAATTGGTCTTGCTTCCTGCATAATAACTGGCTCCTTCCCGGCACGCGACGGCCGGCTAGTTCTTTGCTTTTCACTCGCTCTTCTCAGCGTGCAAAAAAAATTTTTTTAACTGCAGTTCTTCATTCCGTTTAAATCTTTAGAGAAATCAAACAGAGGGAGGAGGCTTTATTGGGTAGAGGGAATGAGAAATCCAACTGTTGCTTGTATTCAACCGATTCAAACCGGGGATATGAAATAAAAAAAGACGCCAAAAAGAATGATTCATTCTCTTTGGCGTTATTCCCAGCTCTATTGTCAGGTATATACTCTGCGCAATTCCAATATGGCAGCCCGTGCTGCATTTTTACAGTTCCATTTAACTAACTGCAATGAAGCCCGCTAGATGTTCGCGGGAGATTATTCAACTACTGTATAAAGAATTATAGCGAGAAAGGGGGAAAATTTCAAGATGCTATTGCGGAAAGGCGCTTGCCTTCCGTACTGGGTAAAGAAGGCTTTCGAAAAGCAATGTTGAAAAGCCACTAGCGATTCCGGCATTCTGTTAGCTTTTCCCTATCATGGATGGAAAAAAGAGCTTATTTATAAATCGCTTGATAGGACTTCATGAACTTCTTGTCGATAAACTGCTTAAGTTTCCATGGGAGTTTGCCATGCATGCTCCAATGTCCATAAGTCAAGAACGCTTCGCCACCGCCCGTGGAGAGGATGGCGACATAGCGTTTTTGCGGAATGAAGGCCGATAATGGATTTCCATCGAGGAAATTCAGTAGATTGCCCCACAACACGGGGCCTTGGCGAACCGCATAGACGCCGTTTTTCGCAAGGTCCGGATAGCGGTCGATCGAGACGCAATCGCCGGCACCAAAGACTTCGGGGAAACGAATCGATTGAAGTGTCTCACTGACAGCCAAAAATCCGGCACGGTCGACCGGCATGCCTGAGCGCTCGAATAAGGCAGGGCTTTTCGGGCCAGTCAGCCAAAGCACGTCTGACTGGGGATAGGAGGCACCGTTGCTTGCAATGACGGACGTTTCGTCGATGTCTTCTATTTTTACATTTGTGAAAAAAGGCAGCGATTTTTTCCGTGCAATCGCCTCGAGTTTTCTGGAAGCGGCCGCTCCGTGAGCCGATAGCAGCTCACCAGAACTGAACAGTAACGTATCGGTAGGAAAATGCCGCCTCATTCGCCAGGCGTGTGTAGAGAAGGCCAATTCCACGCCCGATGCGCCGCCTCCAACAATGACGGGCTTGGCGGATTTTCGGAACTTCATTAATTGATCCGGAAAATGGTAATTGGGCTTGATTGGCGAGATGTGCTTCTT
The DNA here is from genome assembly GCF_003664125.1 of Planococcus citreus. Taxonomy (GTDB): domain Bacteria; phylum Bacillota; class Bacilli; order Bacillales_A; family Planococcaceae; genus Planococcus; species Planococcus citreus. Next base: position 77,240 of record NZ_RCCP01000002.1, on the reverse strand, counting down.
CAGCGCTTCCGGGCTATTCATCTGTGACCCGATGTCGAAGGACACTGCATCATAAGGATAGATCTCGCCATGTTGGCCCGTCAGTGTACGGGATTCCGGGTCGATGGCGCAGATGGTATCTTGATAGAAAGCCGCGCCGATTTTTTCAGCGAGCTGATTCAAGTCGATGCGGATCTCATCCAATCCGTAAACCTCTTCAGTGAATCCTGAAAACATCCCTGAATAATATTGATGCACCGCAGGCGAGATGAGCACCAATTGTACATCTTCCCGCGGCTTTTTTGCGAATTGTGCAAGGGCGTGCAAATGTGCATGGCCGCCCCCAACCAAGACGACAATTTTCATATTAAACACTCCAATCTAGGACAAAATCCGCTTGGCTTCGGCCATGCGCTGAAAAATGGTGAAAATCTGAACGGCGATAAACAAAAGGGTGATTGCCGTCAAATAAGGAGAAAAGACGATCATCAACGTAAACAAGATAAACCCTTCTGTCCGTTCCGCAAGCCCAGCTTGATAATAGAACGATTTCATCCCTTGTTTTTCGGACAATGCTCCGACGGTCAAGAAGACAGTCATGGCGACGATGATCGATGCGCTCAATAACAATAAAGCCCACATCGAATCCGGAAAGCGGAAGGCAAGGCCGAGGATAACGCTGATTTCCACCAATCGGTCAAAACTGATGTCGAGGAGCGTTCCCCAAGGAGAAGGTTTTGTTTTTCTCGCCATCGTCCCGTCGACTACATCCAAAAATCCGGATAGCCAAAGCGCAATGAGTGCCAAAACCGGCTGGTCCAGATAGATGAAGACACCCGATGACAGACCGATGGTAAATGCCGTCTTGGTCACGCCATCAGCTGTCCATCCTTTTTTTAATAAAAAATCGGCCGTCTTGTCAACAAACGGTTGTACATGTTTTCTGGCATATGTATCGAGCATATAATTCACCTTTTCATGTAAAAGATATTCTAAGTATAAAGCATATCACCGTTTACACCCCCCACAGAACTCTTTAGACTGAGAGGATTTTTTATAAGCAGACTATTCGAGGGTAAATAAGGGTAAGTGTATAGAAGTCTTTGTTAAGATATATTTAATTCAGGATTAAGAAAGGATTTGACGGATATGACCAAGAAGTATGATATCGCAATTATCGGAGCGGGAGCAGCAGGCCTAACAGCCGCTTTTACAGCCGCAGGATTTTCGAAAAAGACCGTGCTGATCGACAAGAATCTGCCAGGCGGGGAATGTACATGGTCCGGCTGCATCCCGAGCAAATCGCTCATCAATATCGCGAAGGAAGTCCATCACGCCAAAAAATATTCACCTGAGCTGAAAGTCGATACATCAGAAGTATTGAAAGATATTCAAAAAGTCATTCAAAAAGTATACGCCGGTGAATCGCCGGAAGTGCTGAAGGAATCCGGCATCGATTTTATCAACGCTTATGCCATATTTACTGGGCCGAACACCTTGGAAGTGGAAGGGGAAACGATTGAAGCGAAAAAAATCATCCTCTCCACTGGCTCCACTCCACTGGTGCCGCCGATTGATGGCTTGAGTGAAGTGGATTACCTAACCAATGAATCGATCTTCAAATTGGCCTCATTCCCGGAAACGATGACCATTCTCGGCGCAGGCCCGATCGGTGTCGAAATGAGCCAAGCGCTCAACCGTCTTGGCGTTAAAGTGACGCTGGTGGAAAAATCGGATCGCATCTTATCCAACGATGACGAAGAACTCGCGCTGATGATTCAGCAGCGGCTCATCGAAGAAGGCGTCACGATCCATGCTGGCGCAACAGCGGTAAAAGCTGCTCAACATGGCGGTCAAATTGAACTGACAGTCGAAAAAGACGGCAAGGAGATCACTGTTTCAAATGAAGGGCTTCTCGTTGCGCTCGGCCGCCAAGCGAATGTCTCCGGCTATAACCTGGAAACTGCCGGTGTCGAGTACGATAAGAAACGCATCCAAGTGGACGAACATATGGAAACGACCGCCAAAGGCATCTATGCCATCGGCGATGTCGTCGGCCCTTATCAACTATCGCATATGGCGAACGCCCAAGGCATTACCGCGACGCAGAACGCCATTTTGCCGATCAACCGCAAAATGAATTACGACCATGTGACCTGGTGTACATACACAGACCCGGAACTCGGCCACTCTGGCTTGTCCGAAGCACAGGCACGCGAACAATACGGCGATTCAATCCGCGTCTATGAACATGATTATGCGGATATCGACCGTGCCAATACGAAACAAGGCTCGATCGGCAAAGTGAAGATCGTTCTCGATAAAAAAGGCTATATTCTCGGGGCGAGCATTCTGGGCGATCGCGCTGGTGAAATCATCAGCCAAATCCAGACACTCAAAACACTTGGTATCAATATGGGTAAATTATCCAGTGTCATCCACCCATATCCGACCTATAGCGAAGTACTGGTGAAAATCGGCAAGAAAGTCTATGTCGATAACCTGCTCAACCAACCAGTCGTCAAAACCTTCAATAAAGCAAAAGCGGGCGAGTTGCCTGTCGAAAAAATCGGCTTGTACGGGGCTGCAGCAGCGGCAGGGCTCGGCATCGCCAATATGGCCATCCAAAATAACACCAAACCAAAACTTGGCGTTAAAAATGGCCGACTTAAGGAAATGCCTTCCACGCCTAATGCCGTTTCGTCGCAAACGACTGTACGGGACAAATTCGTTCCAGCATGGCCGTATAATGGCAGCAAAGAGCAAGCGAAAAAGAACTTGATCGGCATGTTGAAAGGCTATGAAGGCATCCGAATCGTACAAGTGAATAATGATTATGTTTATGCAATTGCCACGACTAAACTGATGAAATTCAAAGATGACATCGAATTTTACTTTAATGACGCAGCGCAGCAAATTGAATTCCGCTCCGCCTCACGCGTCGGTTATTCAGACCAAGGGCTTAACCGCAAGCGCTATGATGAGATGAGAAAACGTTATTCAAGTATTTCGACACACACCCGTAATTCATGAGTAAAAAGCGCATTGCTAAATGGCTGCTGGTGGCTGTGGCCATCGGCTTGGTCATCTGGCTCAGCCGTTCCGTTTTTGACGTGGAAGCGGAAGATCTTCGCAGCTGGATTTTATCGTTCGGGTTATGGGCGCCTGTCATTTACATTATCGTTTACACCATCAGGCCGCTGATTTTCTTCCCGGCCTCGGTGCTATCGATTGCCGGTGGCTTGGCTTTCGGTGCTTGGATGGGAACCTTTTACACCATCATTGGCGCGACTTTGGGGGCAATGCTGTCCTTTCTTGTCGCAAAGGTGGTCGGCAGAAGCATCGTTACAAAAGAGTGGACAGGAAACGCTGCCAAATTTCAGAGGCAAATGGAACAGAATGGCTTTTTGTATGTGCTGCTGTTCCGTTTGATCCCGGTCATCAATTTCGACTTGATCAGCTATATGGCGGCGATTGCCAAGGTGCGTTTCGCTTCGTTTGCCTTGGCGACTTTGATCGGCATCATTCCCGGAACCTTCGCCTATAATTTTCTCGGCAGCAGCTTTGTCAGCGGCAACCCGAAAATCATTGTAGCGGCGGTCGCCGTTTTCATTATCTTGACAGTCGTCCCGATTTTGATCCGCAACCGCTGGAATCAAAAAAACGGCAGCAAACCGGATTGATTGCTCGCGATAAGCGAGGCTCCCTGTTGATGCTTGATTGAAGATACAGAGAAGTAGCATAAAAGGAATTAGGAAGTGGAATTAATGAAAAAATATCCAATAGCGTCATTGGGCATTCTGGCACTCGCCTTGTCAGCTTGTTCATCCGGAGATGCAGGAAACGCAACCGATGCAGACAGCTTATTGACAGATGACTGGGGCGTTATTCAAGACGCGGCGCAAGGGCAGGAAGTCAATATGTACATGTGGGGCGGAAACGATAACATCAATACTTATTTGGATGAATGGGTCGCGCCGCGCATGAAAGAACAGCACGGCATCGAGTTGACCCGTGTGCCGATGAATGACGCGCAAGACATCATCAACCAATTGCTCGACGAAAAAATAGCTGGGAAAAGCGACGGCAGCATGGACATTATCTGGATCAACGGCGAGAACTTCAAAGCCGCAAAAGACAACGACTTGCTGTGGGGAGATTTCACCGGACAATTGCCGAATTTCAATGACTACATCGATTCCGATGCACCGGAAGTTTCACAGGATTTCGGAGAACCGGTGGAAGGCTTGGAAGCACCATGGGGCAAGGCGCAATTCGTGTTCGTGCATGATGAAAGTAAACACGAAACCCCGCCGAAATCGATGGCTGAACTCGCCGATTGGGTACAGGAACATCCGGGACAGTTCACATACCCCGCACCGCCTGATTTCACGGGAAGTGCTTTTGTCCGCCAGGTATTGTATGAAACGACTGGCGGACACGAGCAGTACCAGCAGCCCGCTGCCGAGCTTGAAGATTTGGAAGAACGCCTCGAGCCGATGTGGCAATACTTGAATAGCATTGAGCCATATTTATGGCGCGAGGGAGAAACGTATCCGGAAAGCCTGGCAAAACAAGATCAGTTGTTTGCGAGCGGTGAAATCGGCATGACCATGAGCTACGATCCGGCGCTCGCTGCGAGTGAAGTGTTGAAAGGACGATTCCCTGAGTCGACCCGTACCTATCTATTGGACGGGGGAACACTCGCGAATACGCATTTCCTGTCGATTCCGTTTAACGCTTCGGATAAAGCAGGGGCGCTTGTCGCGATCAATGAACTAATGTCGCCTGAGGCGCAAACCGCTAAATTATCCCCTGAAAACTGGGGCGATTTGACGGCGCTCGAATTGGAAAAACTATCGCCCGAACAGCAACAGGCGATGAATGAAGTAGATCTCGGGAAAGCGACCCTTTCAATAGAAGAATTGGAACAAAATCGCTTGCCTGAATTGTCTTCAGATTATATCGACATCATTGAAAAAGGGTGGACGGAACATGTGGCGAAAGAGTAAACCGTATCTTTTGCTGCTGCCGGCCGCTGGCACGATCATCCTCCTGTTTTTCGGGGGGATTTTTGATGGGCTGCTGAAAAGCTTCGGCTATTTTCCGGCAATCGGGGAGACGGAATTGACCTTTGCAGCCTACGACAGTCTCTTGCATTCCGGCTCTTTTTGGGAATCGATGGCGCTCACATTGCGGATAGCGGCGCTGTCTTCATTGCTGTCGGCAGTCATTGGGGCGCTCGTTGCTTTGGCTTTGTTTTTTCTCAATGATTCCATGAAATCCGCGTCGCCGAAGGCTTGGCATCGCTTATTCCAATTGCCGTTGACCATACCGCATCTGGTCGCTGGCTATATCATCGTGCTGCTGTTCACCCAAAGCGGATTTGTATCGAGACTCCTTGCGGCATTTGGCTGGATTGACGACATCACGGATTTCCCAGTGCTCGTCAATGATCCATTCGGGTGGGGAATCATCCTCACTTACGCTTGGAAAGAAGCGCCTTTTGTGGCACTTATGCTGTATCCGGTGCTGTCGCGGATCCATGGCTCCTGGCGTGAAGTGTCGCGCGTTTTCGGTGCGGGCAATTGGCAATTCGTCCGGGAAGTGGTCGTGCCGGTCATGATGCCGGCGTGGGCGATTGCCACGTTTATCGTCTTTGTGTTTACTTTTTCCGCTTTTGAAGTACCTTATCTGCTAGGTGTCACTTATCCAAGTGTGCTGCCGGTTTATTCGTACCAGCTTTACACAAGCGGCACGCTTTCGGATCGCCCCGAAGCGCTTGCGGTCAATATGATTCTCGCGGCTATCACGATTTTACTGGGTCTAGTGGCGTATTACTTCAGTAAGCGCTGGAATGTGCTAAAGGGGTGGGGCTAATGAAAAGACATCCACGCCTTCTGTCCTTGTTTGTCTTCATTACATTAATCATTTTCATTATCGTGCCATTTGTTCCCTTGCTATTATCGAGCCTGTCATTCGGCTGGCGCTGGCCGGATGTGTTGCCTGAGTCATGGAGTTTTCGTACGTGGGAATATGTATTAAATGACGGGCGAACCTGGCAAGCGGTCGGGATCAGCTTATGGATTGCCTTGATTGTAACAGCCGTGAACATCTTACTGGCGATCCCGGCGGCCAACGCGTTGGTGCGTTATCCAGTCCGCGGCAGATGGTTGTTCGAAGCGATCATTTTTGCGCCGATCATCATTCCGCCTTTTATCTCAGTCATGGGAATCCACTTGACCTTTTTGCGGCTCGGATTGACCGAAACCGTTGTTGGGGTTGTGTTGGCGCATATCGCGCCGACTTTGCCGTATATGTTCCGTGCGGTCATGATTAGCTATCAAACTTTATCGGTTGATTGGGAAGACCAAGCGCGCATGCTGGGAGCGCGTGCGGTGCCGCGATTCTTTCACGTCGTGCTGCCGCATCTGTTGCCAGGCATATTAGCAGGCGCAAGTTTAAGCGTCTTGATTTCCTTGAGCCAATACTTGATCACCTTCATCATCGGTGCCGGTCAAGTAGTTACCTTGCCGATTTTGCTGTTCCCGTTTGTCAGTGGAGGAGACCCAGGTATTGCCTCGGCTTATTCATTGCTCTATGCAGCCATTGCCATTGCGGCTTTGGTTGGAATGGACGCCGCTTTAAAACGTTATTATCAACTGAATAAAGCCTCACAGGGTCAGGCGAAAGGAGTGAAACCGTGAGTGATTTACGCATCATCGATATAGAAAAGCGGTACGGAGCCGTACAGCCGAAAAACGATGCGTCGTTCATGCTTCGCCCGGTCCGGCTGTCCATTCGCGAAGGAGAGTTCTTCTCACTGCTTGGGCCTTCCGGCTGCGGCAAGACGACTTTGCTGAAATTGGTTGCTGGCTTATTGGAGGCAGATGGCGGGGAGATTTGGATAGGGGATAAAAACCTGACAAATGTGCCGCCTGAATCGAGACAATTCGCGATGGTGTTTCAGCAATCCTTGCTGTTTCCGCATAAAAACATTGAAGACAATGTCGCTTTTGGCTTGAAAATGCAGAAAGTCGGCAAAAAGCAGCGCTTGAAAGCTGCCCGCGATATGCTCGAACACGTGGGGCTCAGTGGATTCGGCAGCCGTTTTCCGGATGAACTGAGCGGTGGGCAGCAGCAGCGCGTGGCACTCGCCAGGGCCTTAGTGGCGAATCCTCGCGTCTTATTGATGGACGAACCATTCAGCGCGCTCGATCCGGGGTTGCGGGAAGAAATGCGCGAACTGTTAAGCCGAATCCAAAAAGAATTTCGTGTCACCGTCTTGTTCGTGACGCACGACCGCGATGAAGCTTTTGCGTTATCCGACCGGATCGCGATCATGGGCGAAGGGGCATTGCGCCAAGTCGGCAATGCGAGAGAATTATACGAACGCCCCGACACGACAACGGTTGCTGCTTTCCTTGGCTTGCGAAACATCTTGAGCGGTGCGCTGGAAAATGGCCGTTTCGTCTCTTCGGATGGATTTCTTGAAGTGGATGGCATCAGCCAGTTGGCAGATGGCGATTATTTTATGGTCATCAGGCCAGAAGCGATCAAAACGGCGGAAAGTGATCAATCAGGCCATGTCCGGATTCAAGGCATCGTCCAGGAAATGAAATACTCGCGCGGCATGTACAGCCTGAAAGTGAGAGCAGGAAACCAGCTGCTGGAATGTTTGTTTACTACTGCCCAAGCGGAAAAAACAACCGTCGGGGAAGCGATCAATTTGCTGGTGGATATGAAGGAAGTCCGTTTTTTGAAAGAATAGCATCACTCAAGTGAAAAGCCCCTTGCCATCAACGCGGCAAGGGGCTTCATAATTTTCTAGCTAACGGGAGCCTCTGACAACATAGGCATCATTCCGGAAAGCGCTGAGTGCAATTGGGTTATTTTTACTGATTATTTTTACAGTTATCAATAGAACAGGTGTTCTGTTTGTGGTAAAATAAAGGTACAGCTGCATGAGGGCGGTTTGGCCATTCCCTATAGAAAGGGGGTGGTAGCATGACCATGGCAGAAGCATTTTCGCTTGTGTTCACGAGTGTCGGGTTGACGATCAGCGCATTGACGCTTGTCATATCCTTGATTCTGGTCATTCCGAAAAAAAAATAACCGTCCCATTGGCGTGGGCTGACGGTTATTTGATAAACCTATAGTGTCCAGCCGACCGCCCTCGAAAGGCGGCATGCAGCTGGCCGGATGCATACAGCATCCGGTTTTTTTCGTTACTTTCAGTATACTAAATTACAGCTATTTTGCAACTGTCTCATATCCAACCCCGCTCATAAGGCACAGGAGCTTCGATATCGGCTCCGAGCGTCTGAGCGGCAGTGTAGGCCCAATACGGGTTGCGCAGCAATTCGCGTGCCAGGAAGATGAAATCGGCACGGCCGTTTTGGAGAATTTCTTCAGCATGGCGCGGCTCCGTGATCAAGCCGACAGCGCCGGTTGCGATTGGTGTCTCTTTTTTGATCGTTTCCGCAAAATTCACTTGATAGCCAGGGAATACTGGAATCTGTGCCGGCACGACAGCCCCTGAACTGACATCGATCAAATCGACGTTCTGCTGTTTCATCCATTTGGTCATCTCGACGTATTGTTCAGGCGTCATGCCGCCGGCTGAGTAATCTTCTGCCGAAATGCGCACGAACAAGGGTCCGTCCCAAACCGAATTCACTTCATCCAATACGCGGCGCAGCAGGCGGTAACGGTTCTCGCTGCTGCCGCCGTACTCGTCAGTGCGTTGGTTGGTCAAAGGAGATAAGAACTGATTGATCAGATAGCCATGGGCTGCGTGGATTTCGATGACGTCGAATCCGGCTTTTTTGGCGCGTACAGCGCCATCCCGGAACGCTTGGACGGTGTCATCGATTTCTTCGATTGTCATTGCTTTCGGTGTTTTGTATTTATCATTGAAGGCGATCGCGCTCGGTGCCTGGATTTCGCCGTCGACTGTCGCTTTTCTGCCGGCATGCGCCAATTGGATGCCGGTTTTCGCGCCATTCGCTTTCATCAAGCGGACGATTTCCGCTTGTCCGTCGATATGGGCATCGTCCCATATGCCGAGGTCACGGGAAGAAATGCGCCCGATCGGCTGGACGGCAGTGGCTTCAGTGATGATCAATCCAACGCCGCCGACTGCGCGCGTAGGGTAATGGACACGATGCCAATCGGTCACATGCCCGTCTTCTTTATCGCTTTGGTACATGCACATCGGGGCCATGACGATGCGGTTTTTGAAATGGACTCCCTTAAGCTCGAATTCTTCGAAAAGTTTTGCCACGTGAAATTCCTCCTTCAGTCTCTATACAAGAGATTAGTATACCGGAAAACCTGCGGGCGTTCGATTCGAAAGCCTTGCTTGACCTGCTTCTTTAGCGATGAAAACATCGGGGTAAACAGAAACACCCCGCAAAAGCTGTCGCTTCTGTGGGGTGTGATGGGGTTTTATTCGAATTCTTTCCCGAGTTCGCGGGAGCGGTTAGCAGCCGAAGTGACGCAGTCGCCGACGATGCGCTTGAAGTCGTTATCATAGAGGGCTTGAAGACCGGCTGCTGTTGTGCCGTTCGGGCTCGTGACGCGTTTGCGCAATTCGGCGAAATCTTCCTGCTGGAGCATTTCCGCTGCGCCGTCGAATGTTTGGCGCACCAGTTTCTTCGCATCGGCAGAAGACAAACCGTTGTCGATTCCAGCTTGCACCATGGACTCAGCGAAATAATAGAGATACGCCGGGCCGCTTCCGGCAATGCCAGTCACTGCATGCAATTGGTCTTCTTCCACGACCGTCACGCCGCCGATCGACGACAAGAGCTTTCTCAGCAGGTGTTGCTGTTCTTTAGTGACGAATTTGCTCCAGGCGACGCCTGTGGCCGACTTGCCGATTTGCGCAGAGGTATTCGGCATGGCACGGGCAACAGCGAAATCGCCGACATGTTTTTGGATCGTGTCAATCGAAACGCCTGCCGCAACAGAAACGATGACGGTATCCCCGGTCAATTTTTCGCGGATGCCTTTCAATGCCACTTCGACATCTTTCGGTTTCATCGCGAGCAGGATGAAATCAGCATCTCTCAGTTCGGTCTTGTCGTCGCACACAATGTTAACGCCGTATTCATCATGCAAAAATTCCAAACGGTCCTGATCTGACCGGTTCATGACGGAGATTTCATCGGGTTTCATAATTCGCTTATTGATCCAGCCGTGGATCATGGATTCGGCCATCGATCCGGCCCCTACACATACAATTTTCATACATTCCACTTCCTTTTCTCAAAATAAAAAGCGCAATCATCCCTGTTATTCCAAGGACGAAAACGCTTGTTTCCGCGGTACCACCTAAGTTTGCACATTTGCACAACTCGATATCCTTATCGCGGACAGACGGCCGTGTTTGCACGGCAGCTCAGAAGCAGGTTCAGGAAGGGAGCGGGGGTGCGGCGTTTCAGCGTTGGCGGCACTCTCTTGTACCCATCATCTTCCGTACTAATCTTCATCTACGCTTACATATGTTATTAAATTATAAGTAAAGAAATTTTATTTGTCAAATCGGCCAGCTGGCGTGACGGGGCTTGCCATTCAAGGTATGATAAGTGAATAGACATTCATTTTAAGGGAGTGGGAATGATGGAACCGATCAAAATCACTATCCCGACGCCATTTGCCGTCGGAGATGTCAATTCTTATTTATTGAAAGGCGACGCGTTGACGTTGATCGATGCCGGACCGAAAACACCCGAAGCCTGGGAAGCGCTCAAGGCCGGATTGAAAGCGGCGAATGTCGCTCCTGAAGACATCGAGCAAGTGGTTTTGACGCACCACCACCCGGATCACGCAGGATGGGTCGACGGCTTCGACGCCGCCAAATTGTACGGCCATCCATATAACGATCTATGGCTGCGCCGGGACGAAGCTTTTTTCGATTATCATGATGCGTTCTATCAGGAGCGTTTGAAAGAAGAGGGAGTGCCGGGTGATTTGATGTTCTGGATGAAGAAGATGAAGCGGCCGCTCAATTTAATGGGCAATCGTCCGCTCGATATGGCGATCAACGAAGGCGATGCGATTCCGGGCCACGCGGACTGGCATGTCATGGAGACTTTGGGGCATGCCCAGAGCCATCTGTCGTTCTGGAATCCGGAAGAACGCACGATGATTGGCGGCGACCACGTCATCGCGAAAGTGTCATCGAACCCGCTCATCGAACCGCCGTATAACCCGGAAGAAGGACGCCCAAAGTCTTTGCTGCAATACAACGCCTCCCTCAGCCGGCTATTGAAGATGCCGATAGAGGTCATTTACAGCGGCCACGGGGAAGACGTGCGCAATGTTCATGAACTCGTTTCCACACGGCTCGAAAAGCAGCACTTGCGGGCGATGAAAGTGCTCGCCATGCTCGACCGGTCAAGCGAGCAGTCGGTTTACGAATTGACACAGCAGCTGTTTCCGCATGCCTACGAAAAAGAGCTCGGCCTGACGCTTTCCGAGACGATCGGCCAAGTCGATTACTTGCTCGAAGACGGCTTGATTGAAGAGCGATTGAACGACCGGGGCATTTTCGTCTACCGCCAGGCTTAATGTACAGAGTTGCATGCCTAAGCTTCAGCAGGTAAACTGAAAATTAAGAGTTGCAACAAGAATCTAAGCGTAAAGGATTGGGATAAAGTGAAAAAAGCTAGTTTATTTCTTGCAGGATTCCTGCTATTGGCAGGTTGTTCAGATGATGCCGCACCGGCGGAGCCGGCAGGCAATGAAGAAGAACCGGAAATTGCAGTTGAACAAGAGGGCATGACGGAAGAAGGATTCATTACGCAGATCGGGGATGGACGCATTCTCATCAATAGCATTTACTTCGCTATTCCGGAAGACGTCGAAGTCCAGTTTGCAGAAGGCGGGGAAACAACAGAAGCCGTTATCAGCGACTTGCGCACCGGCATGAAAGTCAAAACCGATTATACAGGGCCGCTAGAAGAGTCTTACCCGATGCAAGGCGAAGCAGAAAAGATCACGATCTTGCAGGACGAAGAGTCCCAGCGGCAATCGGAAGCTTTGCAGGCCTTTATCAATGAAGAGCAGTTGTCCAAACTCATCATTTTGGGACAACCCATCGTGCGCGGCGACGAGATCGGATTTTTATTCAATAATATGGAAACTGGTGATTTAACGGAAGTGCGCATCGATATGAATACATTGGAATATACAATGGGCAATGAAGAAGAGGAAGAACAAGCAGAAGACACCGAGGAATAAGCCGGCAGATCCCGGCAGCAGAAAACCCGGATGGCAGTGAGCCGTCCGGGTTTTTGCATGCACAGAAGTTGTTCTTTCTATAGAAGAAACATGGTTTTTTTGCATATTTCCTAAAAAACATGAAAATTTATGCGCGTCTTCTCTTGCGTTATAAAAAATGCCATGTTATTATGTGTATATTCATCGCATATAACGCATAAAAATACAGGAGGTCATATTATATGAACAAAAAAATTGTACTCGCATACTCAGGTGGACTAGATACATCGGTGGCCATTCCATGGCTCAAATCACAAGGCTATGACGTCGTCGCTGTTTGTCTCGACATCGGAGAAGGAAAAGACTTGGACTTCATCAAACAAAAAGCGCTGCAGGTCGGAGCGGTCGAAAGCTATATGATCGATGCCAGAGACGAATTTGCCGAAGACTATGCACTCATTTCGCTTCAAGCCCATACATTATATGAAGGCAAATACCCACTCGTTTCTGCATTGTCGCGTCCGTTGATTTCCAAAAAACTCGTGGAAATCGCAGTAGAAAGCGGCGCGACGGCTGTTGCCCATGGCTGCACAGGAAAAGGCAACGACCAAGTTCGTTTCGAAGTTTCCATCAAATCGTTGAACCCCGACCTTGAAGTCGTCGCACCTGTTCGCCAGTGGGGCTGGTCGCGTGACGAGGAAATCGCTTATGCCAAGCAGCATGACGTGCCGGTTCCGGTCAACTTGGATTCGCCATTCTCCATCGACATGAACCTATGGGGCCGTGCCAACGAATGCGGCATCCTCGAAGACCCTTGGGCAACACCGCCAGCAGATGCATATGATATCACCAATGCACTGGAAGACACGCCGGATACGCCGGATATCGTCGAAATCGAATTCGTCAAAGGCGTACCGACGAAATTGAACGGCATCGACTATAAATTGACGGATCTGATTTTCGAATTGAACCATGTCGCAGGCAAACATGGCGTCGGCAGAATCGACCATGTGGAAAACAGACTGGTCGGCATCAAATCCCGTGAAATCTATGAAGCGCCAGCAGCGATGACTTTGATCGCCGCGCATAAAGAACTTGAAGATATCACTTTGGTAAAAGAAATGGCTCATTTCAAGCCGGTCATCGAGAAGAAAATGACGGAATTGATCTATGAAGGGCTTTGGTTCTCTCCACTGCGTGTCGCACTTGAAGCATTCCTGAAAGAAACACAGGAATTCGTCAACGGCACCGTGCGTGTCAAACTATTCAAAGGCCATGCCATCACGGAAGGGCGTAAGTCACCGAACTCCTTGTACAGCGAAGAACTGGCGACGTATTCAACAGATGATACGTTCAACCACGAGTCTGCAGTCGGATTCATCGAGCTATGGGGCTTGCCGACAGTCGTCAACTCTAAAATCAACAAGAAAGAAGTTGCGGTCACGGCACAAGTCAAAGAGGAGGTACAGCTATGACCAAACTGTGGGGCGGTCGTTTCCAAAAGACAGCTGAACAGTGGGTCGACGAGTTCGGGGCTTCCATTTCCTTTGACCAGAAATTAGTGCTCGAGGATCTCCAGGGCAGCATGGCGCATGTCACCATGCTGTCTTCCTGCAAGATCCTGCCGCAGCAAGACGCTGACTTGATCTTGTCAGGGCTTCAGACGCTGCAGCAAAAAGCGGAGAACGGAGAACTTGAGTACAGCGTATCGAACGAAGACATCCACTTGAATTTAGAAAAACTCCTGATCGATGAAATCGGCCCTGTCGGCGGCAAACTCCATACCGGCAGAAGCCGCAACGACCAAGTAGCGACGGATATGCACCTGTATCTAAAAAACCGCGTGACGGAAATCATCGAGCTGATCGAAGGATTCCAGTCGGCGATCGTCGAGCAGGCAGAAACGCATGTTGAGACGGTCGTGCCGGGGTATACCCATCTTCAGCGCGCGCAACCGATTTCATTCGGCCATCATTTGATGACCTATTTCTGGATGTTGCAACGCGACAAAGAACGCATGCAGGAATCCTTGAAACGCATCGATGTGTCGCCTTTAGGAACAGGAGCGATGTCCGGGACGAGTTTCCCGATCGACCGCGAACTGTCCGCTGAACTGCTCGGCTTCTCAGGGGTCTACCAGAACAGCTTGGACGCCGTCAGCGACCGCGACTTTATCCTGGAGTTCCTCAGCAACGCATCGATGCTTATGATGCACTTATCACGCTTTGCAGAGGAGATCATCCTTTGGTCGAGCGAAGAGTTCCGTTTCATCGAACTTGACGATACCTTCTCGACAGGCTCGAGCATCATGCCGCAAAAGAAAAATCCGGATATGGCGGAACTTGTACGCGGCAAGACAGGACGCGTCTATGGCAATCTATTCGGCTTGCTGACGACTTTGAAAGGCTTGCCGCTTGCCTATAATAAAGACATGCAGGAAGACAAAGAAGGAATGTTCGACACGGTCCATACCTTGATGGGATCTTTGCCGATCTTTGAAGGGATGATCCGGACGATGAATGTCAACACCGCCTCTATGGAAAAAGCGGTGAACTCCGACTTCTCGAATGCGACGGAGCTCGCGGATTATTTGGCGGCGAAAGGCATGCCGTTCCGCGAAGCGCACGATGTGACCGGCAAGCTGGTCTTCACGTGCATACAGCGCGGCTATTATTTGAAAGACCTGCCGCTTGAGGATCTCCAGGCAGCCAGCCCGCTCATTGAAGACGATATTTACGAAACCTTGCTTCCGCAGACGGCCGTCAAACGCCGCAACTCACTAGGTGGCACAGGATTTGATCAAGTACATCATCAATTGGGACTAGCCAAGAAACTCATCGGGTGATCATTAGTCCATTTATATGCGCGCTTGTTCTGTTCGGTACAACAGGCAAGTTACTTGCGCCCGGCTCTCTTCCCCCTAAAGAGAGCCGGTTTTTTTATGGCGTTATGGCCCTTTGCGTGTATCCTTAACATATAGGGCGAAAGCGTGAAGATTATGGAAATGTCCATAAAGATTTCACAGGCAATTTGGCGGTTTTTGCGCACTATCTCTGATAAGATAGAGTTCGTGAGAGAGAGGAGCGTGTTCGAATGGCAACCGATATTAATTTACTTTTGGCTTTCGGTGCCGGATTCTTGAGTTTCATCTCGCCATGTACATTGCCTTTGTATCCTGCCTTTTTATCTTATATTACAGGCATGACCATGGATGAGATTAAAAATGACCGAAAAGTAATGCAGCGCCGTGGAATGTTCCATACTTTATTTTTCCTATTGGGCTTTTCCACCATTTTCATCGCGTTGGGCTTTAGCACATCGTTCTTTTATGAATGGTTCGTGCGCTACGATGAATTGATTCGCCAAGTGGGCGCTTTGTTCATCATCATTTTCGGACTGATGATCGTTGGGGTCTTCACGCCGAAATTCTTGATGCAAGACCGCAAGTTCTCGTTCAAGAATCGGCCTTCCGGATTTTTGGGCACTTTCGTTATCGGCCTCGCGTTTGCGGCTGGCTGGACGCCATGTACCGGACCGATCACAGCGGCAATTTATGCGCTCGCTGCGGCCAATCCCGGATCAGGCATTTGGTATATGCTCGCCTACGTACTCGGCTTTGCGATTCCATTTTTTGTTTTGTCGTTTTTCGTTACCCGCCTCGGCTGGCTGCGCAAGCATCACAGCACGATCATGAAAGTCGGCGGATTCATCATGATCGCGGTAGGGGTCTTGTTGTTCTTTGACGGCATGACATACATTATCCGCATTTTGAGCCCGATTTTCGGGGATTTCCAAGGATTCTAAAAAGTAGGTGACGAGATGGAAACTATTTCTTCAATGGATCAATTCCAACAGAAAATAGAAAGCCGCGAATCATTTCTGCTATTCGTCAAAACCGACCATTGTTCGGTATGCGAAGGGCTGAAACCGCAAGTCGAAGGATTGGAGCAGGATGCATCCATTCCGTTCTATTTGGTCAATGCAGCGCGCGTTCCGGAAATCGCCGGGCAGTTGATGCTGTTCACGGCGCCTGTGGTCATTCTTTTCAAGCAAGGGAAAGAACAGCTACGTTTCGCCCGTTTCGTGCGCATGGATGAACTGGAGAGCCGCCTCGGCGAATTGGAGGCAGAATTGGATGGATGAATTATTCAATAGCATCCCGCCAGCCGTTTTCTTGGCCGTGACGACCATCGGCGCGCTCATCATGGGTACGCTCGCAATTATCGTCCGCTCGAAATCGGCAAAAAAACCGGCCTCGGTCAAAAAGATCATTTTGCCGCCTTTGTTCATGTCGACCGGCGCCTTGATGTTCATTTTCCCGTTTTTCCGGGTGGCGCCGCTGCAAATCGCTGAAGCGCTGCTCGTCGGTGCTTTGTTTTCGATCATCCTGATCCGCACGTCGAAGTTCGAAGTGCGTGATGGGGAAATCTATTTAAAGCGCTCCAAAGCGTTCGTCTTCATTTTGCTCGGGTTATTGCTTGTGCGCCTGCTGGCGAAAGTCATCCTGAGCTCGTCGATTGATGTTGGGGAGCTTGGCGGCATGTTTTGGCTACTCGCTTTTGGCATGCTCGTGCCGTGGCGTCTTGCGATGCTGCGCAAATACCAATTGATCGCAGGACAAAAAAACGCTGTTCCCGAATAGGGAGCAGCGTTTTTTTATGGTTATTGTTCGAAATATTGCTCATATGGCGTGACATCGATTTCGAGTTCGGCCATTTTTTTGCGCAAAAATTTGTGGTCGCGTTTTGGCGTCGCTTGGATATAGCCACGGATAATGTGTTGCATTTCCATTTTCTTGGCTTTTTCCTCCAGCAGGATCTCGCCGATGCGCCCTGCGATTTTTTGTTTCGCTACCGGGCGGAACAGGTCCGGCACCGGCTGTACGAGTTCGTTCAATAGCTCTTTTTCTTCGGCTCCCCATAGGTGGATCGTCTTTTCTACGTAGTATTCTTCCCAGTTCAGATCCGATAAGCCGTCTTCTTTTGGCATCGATTTCAGGAATTTCCGGAACATAAAATAGCCGCCGATCGCGAACAGCCCGACCAGCACAACGACCCAGAACAATATGAACCATAAAAACCAGCCTTCTAATTCCACTTCGTCTCACCTCAATCATTCTCTCTACCATTATAGAAGCCCACGAAAAAAAATTCACCTGAAATGTATCCTTTTTTCGTGTTTATGTCTATATAGCGAATGAAAGGGGGTGAGCAATATGGCATTCAGCGATTTTAAGAACGCAAGCATGCGCTTGACGTTTGACAACGGGCTTGATGAGCAAGGGCGCTTGAAGCGCAAAGTGAAGGCGTACCAAAACGTGGCGGAAGCGGCTACTGCTGATGGGATTTTCCAGGCAGCGCAAGTGTTGGAAACATTCGGCACGAAACGGCTTATGGAATTGGAGAAAATCTCCGGTTCAAGCATCTACCAATAATGAGGAGGAGTGGGACACATGGCAAAAACATTGGAATTGATTTTTGAAACGGCCGCAAACAAAGCGGTCACCTTGACGGTCGATGAGCCGAGGGAAGACTTGACGGCGCAGGAAATCATCACCGGCATGCAGACGATCGTCGATCAAAATATCTTTGAAGTCGGCGGATTGCCGTTTGCGCTCGCTAAAGGCGCACGTGTCGTCGAACGCAACGTCGTCGAATACGAAGTTTAATGAACAGGGCCTTCCCGCAAATGCGGGAAGGCTTTTTTTAGAAAGAAAGGAGGCGCTTCGATGCAGGAGTGGATGCAATGGATACAGGAACTCGGATTTCCGATATTCGTTTCGTTTTACCTGATGCACCGTGTGGAAGGCAAACTTGTCGCGATACATGACGCGCTCATTACGATGAAGACGCCGTAATTCACAAAGTTGTGATTTCTGAAGTGGTAACCTGGATTGTTTTCAAGCCCTTGTTCGGCTATGATATAGGCAGTTACGAGAGTGGGGGCAATCATATGAAGTGGAAATGGGCGGTGCTTCTGTCAGCGCTGATGCTGTTTCTCGCAGCATGCGGCGCGGATGTGGTCGAAGATTTCAATTATACCGACCACCGCGGCGAACAAGTAAGCAAGCAGCAATTGGAAGGGACGCCTTGGCTGGCGACATTTGTCTTCACGAATTGTGAGACGGTGTGCCCGCCGATGACTTTCAATATGGCTGACTTGCAAAAGGAAATGGAAGCGAAAGGCTTAAGCGACTACAAAATTGTCGCATTTAGCGTAGACCCAAAAGAAGACACGCCGGAAAAAATGCAGGAATACTTGTCGCATTACCCGATTCCGGATGAAAGCAAATGGCATTTGCTGACGGGCTATTCGCAAGATGAGATCGCGGAGTTTGCGACGAAAAATTTTAAATCCTTGGTCAAGAACGACCCGAACAGCGACCAGGTCATCCACGGCACGTCTTTTTACCTGGTTGACCAAGAAGGGGTAGTCGTTGGCAATTACGACGGTTTTGAACAAGTTCCGACAGCGGAAATCATTGAAGACATGCAGAGACTCTCACAATGAAAAAAGAAAAAGCTGCCGATAGACTCGGCAGCTGAAGGGAAACCGGTCATTGGCCGGTTTTTTCTTTTGACAAAAGATCGCGAATTTCGATCAATAGCTCTTCTTTTTTATCGAGCACTTCCGGTTCTTCTTCCGCCGGCACATCTTTTTGGCGTTTCATACGTGTAAATAAACGAATCACCATGAATATAGAGAACGCAATGATGAAAAAGTCGATGACGGATTGCGTGAATGCGCCATAGCGGAGTTCGGCCCCATTAAAAGTATAAGTCCAATCCTCGACACTGAATCCGCCAAGCAGAATCCCCACGGCCGGCATGATGATGTCTTCGACAAGCGAAGTGACAATCTTCCCGAACGCCGCACCGATGACTACCGCAATCGCCAAGTCCAGCACATTGCCTTTCAAGGCGAATTTCTTGAAATCTTCCCACATAGGCTGTTCCTCCTTTCTGCAGTTGTCATTATACATATTCTCTTCAACTAAAATTTCTCCTGCACCGGCCTCTAAAAACTTTCAGCAAATGGGCAAAGACCTGCGGGCTATGGTAAACTGAGGCAAATGAAACTATAGGTGTGAACATATGAAACAGAAAAAACGAAAAAAACCTTCGCTTCTTTTGAGGTTCCTCTTTTTATTGATGCTATTTCCTGCGGCGATTGTAGCTTTCACGCTTGTCGCGGTGGTGGCGTATTCCTATTACGGCGATACAGTGAAGGAAACGGTGCAAAAAGGGCAGGACCGCGTATTTGAAGTGCCGTTTCCGGAAGATAATATTACGCTCTACCAGGAAGCGGCAGACCGTTACGGAATTCCTTGGACATTATTGGCCGCACACCACCGAATTGAAACGAAATTCTCGACGATGGATCCGTTGTTGTCGCCGGTCGGGGCAGAAGGGCATATGCAGTTCATGCCCTGCACGTTCGTGGGCTGGAGCCACCCGACCTGTTCTGGACAGGGGCAAGGCGAAATACCGGAAGCGGACAAGACCGACCCGGAAGTCATCGCGAAATACGGGGGATACGGGGTGGATGCCGACGGCGACGGCGTAGCCGACCCGTATGACCTGGAAGATGCCCTCCACAGCGCCGCCAATTATCTGGCGCAAAACGGTGCGGCAGAAGGGGATTTGGAGCGGGCGATTTACCGCTACAACCATAGCGATGAATACGTGGAAGACATCCTTCATTATTACGGGCGTTTTGAAGAACAATATAATAATTCATAAAAAAAAGAGCGGACCGGAGTCCACTCTTTTTTTTAAATTGTTGAAGAATTCTATGAAACGCTATAAATTAGAACGATGATTGCTTCTCTACATTTATAAATATTTGGAGAAGCGTTCGCTCGACTCCTGTGGGACTAGCGGGTTTGAGAGACCCCGCAGTGAGCGTAGCGAATGAGGAGGCTCGATTCCCGCCCCACGGAAAGCGAGCGATAAGCTTCGGAGGATTCGCCTTCTTAACTTTTTCGATAAAAAAAAGAGTGGACCGAAGTCCACTCTTTTTTTATTATGCGCGTTTGCGTCCTTTGTTCATTGATCCAAGGATCAAGCTAAGAACGAAGACGAAGATCAATGCGCCGATCAATGCCGGGATGATTGCTACGTCCCAGATGACTGGCCCCATGTCTCCTAGGAGCAAGCCGCCTAGCCATGCGCCGATGATACCTGCAATGATGTTACCGATGATGCCGCCAGGAATGTCTTTCCCGAGGATTAGGCCGGCTAGCCAACCGATGATACCGCCCATAATTAGATATAAAATGATTCCCATGATTTTTCCAGCTCCTTCAAAATGTTTTATTGTTATGAGTGCTACACTCTAGGTATAACCACATTCAGGACTTTTAAAACATGGAACAGTAAAAATTATCGTATTTGGGCGCCTAAAATAGTTTCAAAGTGCCGCATGGCATAGCGGTGGCCAGCATCATCGAAACTTGCGACGGCCTGTTCGTGGATGACAATTTGGAATCCTTCATTATAGGCATCAATCGCCGTATGCAATACGCAGATGTCTGTGCAGACACCGATGATATGCACTTCTTCGATACTGCGTTCCCGCAACATCAGTTCAAGGCGTGTCCCGGCGAACGCACTATAGCGGGTTTTATCCATCCAGACGATATTCTCGTGATGGCGGTCGTATACATCCTGGAGACGGCCGTATAACTTGCGGCCATCCGTCCCTTTGATGTTATGGGGCGGAAACAGCTTGGTTTCAGGATGATAGGGGTCATTTTCTTCGTGTAAGTCCACAGGCATGACCACAAAATCGCCGTTTTCAATGAACTGTTCCGTAATGAAGCACACCGCTTCCTCGATTTCCTGCCCCGGGGCACCGCATGTCAACGCGCCGTCTTCCGCGACAAAATCCACTGTATAATCCACTACCAGCAATGCTTTTTTCATTTCAATCGCCTCCTGTTTTTTCTAGTATACCTGTTTCCATACGCACTGTTAACGAATGTGAAAATGAGAGAGGATGTTGCGGTTAAATATCTTGCCAATATTCTGAAAACTAATTATAATAAACAAAACAGAAAAGGGGTGTGTTCCATGCAATATGAAAACTTGGAAAAACTCAACAAACAAGGGCTGTGGTTCACGGTCATCCACACACTCATCATTTTCAGCTTTGCGCTCGATTTTGGTTTTTTGGCCTAACAGGCGCATAAACAGAAAAGCAGCACACGAAAATTAAAACGAATCGATAAAAATCCACCCGTTCCAATAGGAACGGGTGGATTTTTATGCGGGCGGATGGGCTTGGCGTTTCATGCGCACGAGTGAATCCTTCAACATGCGGGAAGCGGATTCGAGGGAGACACCGAGGATTTCCTGGATCTCCTCCAGATTCTTGTGTTCGACCGCATACAGATGGTGGACGTAGGCAAAGCGGATGTCACCTGAACGCATCGGGGCGCCGACAAATTCGGCAAGTGCTTCCGTGTAGTCGGATAGCGAGCCCATCTGAAAATTGGTGAATTGGTCTTTTACTTTCGATGACAGCAGAAAGGAAGTGCCGCGCGTTTTCGCCCGTTCGATCCCTTGTTCCATCACTGCTTCTTCGTGTTCATCGAAATGCAGCGTGCAATGATAACCGTCTTTCTTTTCGACGTCCAGATGGAGGCCGTCTGCGTCATTTAGGAAATTATCGATGTCGATTGTCACCATATCGCGAAGGCGTAACCCTCTTAAATAGAAGACGTAGAGCAGTTTGGCATTGAGCGGCAGTTTTGCGGACTTCAACACGTCTGGTTTCTTATCCAAAAGATGGCCGTAGTCGACTTCGATGTCATGGGGCTTTAAATCAAGCTTATGGTTTAATTTGAATTTCGGCATGAAGTCATTCGGGATCTTGCCAATCTGCCACATATAATCGAACCAGCGGCGGATGTAGATCAATTTGCGGTTCAAGGTGCTGTCTTTGATGCCGGCTTCTTTTTGTTCCAATAGGAATTGCTGGATGTCGGAGGGACGGATTTCATGAGGCTCCACCGATTTTTTATAGGTCTTTCGCAAAAAGGCAAAAAGCGCTCGGATCAATTGGACTTCATGGACAACCGTGTTGGGGCTGATGCCGTTATCCAATCTGTATTTTTCATAACCGTATGGCATGGACATTCACCTCTCTAACTAGGTTTTATTCATTGTACCAGTTTTTAGGCAGAATAGAACGCACTTTCCCTTGTGGCACAAGGAAATGACTGAAAAAATTCTTTATTCATTCATAAGTAACAAACTACTTAAGGATATTGTAAAAAAATCAAAACCAGCCAACAAGAAGATCAAAATGGAAAGGAAAAAACGAATGATAATCGACAAAGAGGGTATAAAGAAAGATAATGGGAAATAGAAATGAGGTGCAGCAAGTGCGAAACGAAGAAAATGCAAGAATCCGCCATACGATTTTAAAGAAAGTCGAATCATACGATGACCAGGCGCTGAATGAAAAACCGTCAGAGAACGAATGGTCTGCCATGCAGATTTTGGATCATCTACATAAGATGGAGGAGGCGATTACAGCGGGCGTTGCTAAAACAGCGGAGAAGAATCAACGAAAAAAAGCGATGAAGAAACCAATTCAAGTCTCAGTCAGCCGCAAATTGAAAGTCGATGCGCCCAATCATACGGTGCCGGAGGACAGGTTTTTCACGTTAGAAGAAATGAAAGAGAAGTTGAACACCTCCAGAAACCGCCTGTATGAAGTCTACACGCATACCGATGAAGAGACGCTAGAGAACAATTCCATGCCGCATCCTGTTTTCGGCGATGTGCCGCTCGTCCAATGGTTCCCGTTTATCGGCTATCATGAGAAACGCCACTTGGCTCAACTGGAAGAGACCTTAAGTAAAATCGATGAGAAAAAGAAATAGTCATTAGGAAAACTTATCGAAATGTATAATTTTAATGTAATTTACTTATGCACATTGTTTCGGTATGATGGAAGAGGAGAAAAGACGCGGTAACACGCCTTTTCAGAAGATTTAAAGGAGGAACACGATTATGGCAAAGAGCAGTTTGCACAACAGCCGCACGTCGTTCGAGCTTAACGGCAAGACGTATAATTATTATCGTCTCGCAGCACTCGAAGAAGCGGGGATCGCGAAAGTATCTCGCCTTCCGTACTCTGTAAAAGTACTATTGGAATCCGTATTGCGTCAGCACGACGGATATGTCATCAAAGACGAACATGTAGAAGAACTAGCAAAATGGGGCAAAGACGCGAACAAAGAAGCGGAAGTTCCATTCAAACCTTCCCGTGTCATCCTTCAAGACTTCACCGGCGTACCGGTAGTTGTCGACTTGGCGGCGCTTCGTTCAGCAATGGCTGAAATGGGCGGCGACCCGGACAAGATCAACCCGGAAATTCCAGTTGATTTGGTCATTGACCACTCGGTGCAAGTTGACCGTTACGGCACTGAAGATGCACTGCGCGCGAACATGGAACTTGAGTTCGAACGCAATGCAGAGCGTTACCAATTCCTTAACTGGGCTCAAAAAGCTTACGACAACTACCGTGCGGTTCCACCAGCAACAGGTATCGTTCACCAAGTAAACCTTGAGTACTTGGCGAATGTTGTCCACGCCATCCCAAATGAAGACGGCACATTCGAAGCCTTCCCGGATACACTTGTCGGTACGGACTCCCATACGACAATGATCAACGGGATCGGCGTACTTGGATGGGGCGTCGGCGGAATCGAAGCGGAAGCAGGCATGCTCGGACAGCCTTCATACTTCCCGATTCCTGAAGTTATCGGCGTGAAAATGACTGGCGAACTGCCAAACGGCGCAACTGCGACGGATTTGGCACTCAAAGTCACTGAAACTTTGCGTAAAAAAGGCGTAGTCGGCAAATTTGTCGAGTTCTTCGGCCCTGGCGTTACGACATTGCCGCTTGCAGACCGTGCAACGATCGCCAACATGGCACCGGAATACGGCGCAACTTGCGGATTCTTCCCAGTGGATGAAGAAGCATTGACTTACATGCGTTTGACTGCCCGTACAGAAGAGCAAATCGCTGTCACAAAAGAATACTTAAAAGCGAACGATATGTTCTTTACTGTCGACAACGAAGATCCGATCTACACGGACCTTGTTGAAATCGACTTGACGACAATTGAACCGAACTTGTCCGGCCCAAAACGCCCACAAGATTTGATTCCATTGTCGCAAATGAAAAAAGAATTCAACACGGCAATTACCGCTCCAGAAGGCCCGCACGGCTTCGCGTTGGACCAAAACGAAATCAACAAAACAGCGACCGTTAAATTCAACGACGGCAAAACAGCTGAAATGAATACGGGCGCTTTGGCGATCGCTGCGATCACATCTTGCACAAACACGTCCAACCCGTACGTTATGCTCGGCGCTGGATTGGTTGCGAAAAAAGCAGTTGAAAAAGGCTTGACGCCGCCGCCATACGTGAAAACGTCATTGGCACCAGGTTCGAAAGTCGTTACAGGCTACTTGAGCGATTCTGGCCTTCTTGACTACATGAACCAAATCGGATTCAACTTGGTCGGTTACGGCTGTACAACATGTATCGGTAACTCCGGCCCGCTCCTTCCTGAAATCGAAGAAGCGATCGTTGAAAACGACTTGCTCGTTTCATCCGTATTGTCCGGTAACCGTAACTTTGAAGGACGCATCCACCCGCTTGTAAAAGCAAACTACTTGGCATCCCCAATGCTAGTTGTAGCTTATGCACTTGCCGGTACAGTGGATATCGACTTTGAAGTGGACCCAATCGGTCAAGACCAAGATGGCAACGATGTATTCTTCAAAGACATCTGGCCTTCAACTGAAGAAGTGAAAGACGTCGTGCACAACACGGTAACGCCTGAATTGTTCCGTAAAGAGTACGAGCATGTCTTCACTGAAAACGCAGAGTGGAATGCCATCGAAACAAACGACGATTCATTGTATGCATTCGATGACAACTCTACGTATATCCAAAACCCGCCGTTCTTCACAGGCATGTCGAAAGAACCGGCACCGATCCAGCCGCTATCCGGCCTTCGTGTCATGGCGAAATTCGCTGATTCGATCACGACGGACCACATTTCTCCTGCAGGCGCAATCGGCAAAGATACACCAGCTGGATTGTACTTGCGTGAAAACGGCGTTGAGCCGCGTAATTTCAACTCTTACGGCTCCCGTCGCGGTAACCACGAAGTCATGATGCGTGGTACGTTTGCGAACATCCGCATCCGTAACCAAGTCGCACCAGGCACTACTGGCGGCTTCACGACATTCTGGCCGACTGGCGAAGTTATGCCGATCTACGATGCATGCATGAAGTATCAACAGCAAGGCACTGGCCTTGTGGTTCTAGCCGGTAAAGATTACGGCATGGGCTCTTCCCGTGACTGGGCTGCTAAAGGAACATTCCTTCTAGGCGTCAAAACAGTCATCGCGGAAAGCTATGAGCGTATCCACCGTTCGAACCTTGTGATGATGGGCGTCTTGCCGCTTCAATTCGTCAACGGCGAAAGCGCTGATTCTCTTGGTCTGACAGGTCACGAAACAATCAGCGTCAACTTGTCCGACGATGTGAAACCGCGCGACGTACTGACGGTCACAGCTACTGCTGAAGATGGCAAAGTCACGGAATTCAAAGTCCTCGCACGCTTCGATTCTGAAGTGGAAGTCGACTACTTCCGTCACGGCGGCATCCTGCAAATGGTGCTCCGCAACAAATTGCTAGAAGCATAAAAAATAAAAAGGCTGCCTTCGGGCGGCCTTTTTATTTTGAGAAGAAATCCCCACAAAGGATCTCGCAAGCTGCGAGAAAAACAGCTTCAGGGCCTTGTGCTTTTTGATCGCAAGGCATGTCCTGTATACTAGAGGAGAGGTGAAGGAAAATGTACATAAGCGAAAAAGAAATTGAGATCCGCTACGCGGAAACTGACCAGATGGGTGTCGTCTATCACGCCAATTACTTGATCTGGCTCGAGCTCGGGCGCACCCAATTGATCGAGGATCTCGGGTTTACGTATGCGGGCATGGAATCGCAAGGATTCTTGTCCCCGGTGACGGACATCTCCATCCAATACAAAGCAGCGCTGCGCTACGGGCAGAAAGCGCGCGTCAAGACCTGGGTGGAGTCTCACGGCCGCTTGCGGACGACATATGGCTACGAAGTGCTCCACGAGGATGGCACACTGGCTGCAAAAGCGACGTCAGAGCATGTCGTGGTGAAAAAAGACAGCTTCCGTCCCGTTCCACTGGCGAAAGTGGCCCCTGAATGGGATGCCAAATACAAGGAAGTGGTGAGGGGGGCAGAAGATGGCATTCGGAATCCGACGACCTGAATTGGAGCGCTGGAAACAGGATGTGCAAGACGGCCAGATCTCTTTTCTTACCCATTACTGGGTAGACCACCGATTCCCTGGCTGCAGCACAGTCACGAAAGTGGGCTGCAGCGACATCGATAAACTTGCCGACTGGGGCAGCCGCTACGGCTTACGGCGTGAATGGCTGGACTTGCGCAATGACTATCCGCATTTCGACTTATTCGGCGACCGGCAAGCGGAAATCCTGGAGGCGGAAGGCCGCTTGGATCAATTGAATCGATTAATCAAAAACGAAAATGAATAGATTTGAATAAAAAAGAAGCATTGCGCAAAATTGCGTCATGCTTCTTTTGGTTCGTATGAATACCTTAATTCACCCAATTCGTCATCAACGGTAACGTGCAGGTCGTGTTCGTCGAAATACCAATGGTCGGCTTCTTCTATAAAGTACAGCACGTCTCCTTCTTCGAGGCGGACCACCGCTTCGTAAGGACTATCTTTCGTGACGCCTAACGAAAAGCCCGGCTGCAAACCAGCGCCTCCGTAGCGGACGAAAAACCGCACCGCTTCACCGGCCTCGACTTCCATTTCGTTATGGAACCAATCTCGTGCATCTTTGCTCAAATGGATCTCCATGCAAACACGTCCTTTCGGGTTCTACCACTTGATCTTCGGTTCGGTGCCTGCGCGTATACGCGCAATGTTCGCGCGATGCCGGTAAATAATGAACGTGGCGAGTGTGAAAATGACCGCCATGAACAGGTAATCACCGGTATTGATCGTGTAGATGATCGTGTAGATAACCGAGACGACAGCCAAGATGATTGACGACAAGGATACCATCTTGGTGATCTTCAACGCAATCAACAAGACCGCGACGGCCAGTAAAAACAACGGCCATTGATACCCAAGCAAAATCCCGCCGGATGTGGCCACCGCTTTGCCGCCTTTAAAGCGCGCAAACAGCGGGAACATGTGGCCGATGACCGCGACGACGCCGAGAATCAGCGGGTGGACATCGGTCACCATGACGAGCGGCAGCAGCGTCGCGGCGGTGCCTTTTAAAATATCCAGGATGGTGACGACAAAACCCGCTTTCGGCCCGAGCACGCGGAAGGTGTTGGTCGCCCCTAAATTGCCGCTGCCCTTCGTCCGAATGTCCGTATTGTAAAAAAGTTTTCCGATCCATAGCGCTGAAGGGATGGATCCGAGTAAATAAGCGATAATTACCGGAAGCAAAATGTCCATGATTGACTCCTTTGACGTACACTGTTTTCTTTTCTACAGTTTACCATGACCGAAGACACAGAAGCAATAGATGGCGGATTATTCAACAAACGGCCCACTTTCATGTATGATAGACTAAAAGGACAGGTGATTTTGTTGAAAAACCCAGACCGCACAGAAATCAAAGAAGTGCTCGACACGGCTAAAACCATTGCGGTGGTAGGCTTGAGCCCGAACCCGATGAGAACCTCGTATATGGTATCCAAAGCGATGCAAGACGCCGGCTACCGCATCATCCCGGTCAATCCGATGGCGGATGAAGTGCTGGGGGAGAAAAGCTACGCGGCGCTTACGGACATTCCGGAACCGGTCGACATCGTCAATGTATTCCGCCGCAGCGAATTTTTGCCGGCCATTGCCGAAGATTTTCTTAAGATCGAAGCCCCGGTGTTTTGGACGCAGCTGAACGTCGTTGATGAAGAGGTCTTCAACCGCCTCCACGCCGCCGGGCATACGGTCATCATGGACCGTTGCATCAAAGTCGAACATGCCATCCTGAAATAGCAGTTTTCACGAAGGGCGCCTAGCGCTCTTTTTCTATGAACATTGACAGGAATGCCTGGAATGGCATACGATTAAAAGAAGAGAGTATACGAACAAATGTTTGTTGGAGGGAAATAGATGGCTAAAACGAACAGCAATGCATACAACGAAGAAGCGATCCAAGTTCTAGAAGGGCTGGATGCTGTACGCAAACGCCCAGGGATGTACATCGGTTCGACCGATGCCCGCGGGCTTCACCACTTGGTCTACGAAATCGTCGACAATTCCGTCGATGAAGCGCTTGCGGGATTTGGCGACCGCATCACGGTGACCATTCACGAAGACAATAGCATCAGCGTGCGCGATTATGGCCGCGGCATGCCCACCGGAATGCACAGAAGCGGCAAACCGACACCGGAAGTCATTTTGACGGTGCTCCATGCCGGCGGGAAATTCGGCCAGGGCGGCTACAAGACGAGCGGCGGGCTTCACGGCGTCGGCGCATCTGTCGTCAATGCCTTGTCGAGTTTTTTGGAAGTGACGATCCACCGCGACGGGCGCAAATACCGCCAGCGTTTTGAAAACGGCGGCAAACCCGTCACGACTTTGGAAGAGATCGGCAAAACGAAAGAATCGGGCACCTTGATCCACTTTCTGCCGGACGAAAGCATCTTTAGCGTATCCAAATACAATTACGACACGCTGAGCGAACGCTTGCGTGAAT
The DNA here is from genome assembly GCF_003664125.1 of Planococcus citreus. Lineage (GTDB taxonomy): Bacteria > Bacillota > Bacilli > Bacillales_A > Planococcaceae > Planococcus > Planococcus citreus. The sequence continues at coordinate 48,219 of NZ_RCCP01000002.1, read as the reverse complement.
CCGCGTTCCTCATGAAAGGCATGAACATCGAGTTGATCGATGAGCGCAGCCAAACCGGCGAGAGCTTCTTTTATGAAACCGGTATCAAAGCCTTCGTCGAATACTTGAACGAAGAAAAAGACGTGCTCCACAAAGTGGCGTATATGGAAGGGCAGAGCGACAGCCTCGAAGTCGAATTCGCGTTCCAGTTTAACGACGGCTATTCCGAAACGATCCTGTCGTTCGTCAACAACGTCCGCACACGCGACGGCGGGACGCACGAAACCGGCGCAAAAGCGGCAATGACCCGCGTATTCAACGATTACGCACGCAAAATCAATTTATTGAAAGATAAAGACAAGAACTTAGAGGGCTCCGACATCCGCGAAGGCTTAGCGGCCATCGTCTCGGTGCGCATCCCGGAAGCGTTGCTGCAATTTGAAGGCCAGACCAAGAGCAAACTCGGCACAAGCGAAGCCCGCGGTGCCGTTGATGCGGTGATCTCCCAGCAATTGATGTATTTCCTCGAGGAGAACGCCGAACACAGTGCATCACTCGTCCGCAAAGCAATACGGGCGTCTCAGGCGCGTCTCGCCGCACGAAAAGCGCGGGAAGATGCCCGAAATGGCAAAAAACGCAAGAAGTCCGATACTTTATTGTCCGGCAAATTGACGCCGGCGCAGTCGCGCAACGCCAAAAAGAACGAATTGTACCTAGTCGAGGGCGACTCGGCCGGCGGTTCGGCCAAGCAAGGCCGCGACCGGACATTCCAGGCGATCTTGCCGCTGCGCGGAAAAGTCGTCAATACCGAAAAAGCGAAACTGGAAGAAATCATGAAAAACGAAGAAATCGCCACCATCATCCACGCGATCGGCGGCGGCGTGTCTTCCGACTTCTCCGTAGACGACATCGCTTACAACAAAGTCATCATCATGACCGATGCCGATACCGACGGCGCGCATATCCAAGTGCTGCTGTTGACGTTCTTCTACCGCTATATGAAGCCGCTCATCGAAGCCGGCAAAGTGTTTATCGCGCTGCCGCCGCTCTATAAAGTGTCCAAAGGCGTCGGTAAAAAAGAAGTCGTCGATTACGCCTGGACCGAAGCGGATCTTGACGAGTCAATCAAGAAAATTGGCAAAGGCTATATGCTCCAGCGCTATAAAGGTCTCGGGGAAATGAACGCCGACCAATTGTGGGAGACGACGATGAACCCGGAATCGCGCACCTTGATCCGTGTGACGATCGAAGACGGCGCGCGCGCCGAACGCCGCATCACGACTTTGATGGGCGATAAAGTCGAACCGCGCCGCAAATGGATCGAAAACAACGTCGACTTCGGCTTGGAAGACGACAGCAACATTCTCGAAAATGATTTGATTCACGCTGAGGAGGAACTCGTATGACACAAACCGAACGTTTCCAAGATCTGCCCTTAGAAGAAGTCATCGGCGATCGGTTTGGCCGCTATAGTAAATACATCATCCAGGACCGCGCGCTGCCGGATGCCCGCGACGGGCTCAAACCGGTACAGCGCCGCATCCTCTATGCCATGCACCACGAAGGCAATACCAACGACAAAGCGTTCCGGAAATCCGCCAAGACGGTCGGGAACGTCATCGGCAACTATCATCCGCACGGCGATAGCTCCGTTTACGAAGCGATGGTGCGGCTCAGCCAGGACTGGAAAATCCGCCACATGCTCGTGGAAATGCACGGCAACAACGGCTCGATGGACGGGGATTCCCCGGCCGCGATGCGTTACACGGAAGCCCGGCTTTCCGCGATTTCCGGCGAATTGTTAAGAGACATCGAAAAACGCACCGTCGAATTCATCCCGAACTTCGACGATGTGGACGTCGAACCGACCGTCCTCCCGGCGCGTTTCCCGAACTTGCTCGTCAACGGCTCGACTGGGATCTCTGCTGGGTATGCAACCGACATCCCGCCGCATGCGCTGCACGAAGCACTCGATGCTGTCCTTATGCGCATCGACAAGCCGGATGCGACAATCGATGAATTGATGACCGTCATCAAAGGCCCGGATTTCCCGACCGGCGGAATCATCCAAGGCGTCGAAGGCATCAAAAAAGCCTATGAAACGGGACGCGGCAAAATCGTCGTCCGTTCGAAAGCGGCCATTGAACCGCTCAAGGGCGGCAAAGAACAGATCGTCATTACGGAAATCCCATTTGAAGTGAACAAAGCGAGCCTCATCAAGAAAATCGATGACCACCGCTTCGACCGCAAACTCGACGGCATTTCCGAAGTGCGCGATGAATCCGACCGCACGGGCCTGCGCATCGTCATCGAATTGAAAAAAGAAGTGCAGGCAGCCGGCATCTTGAACTATTTGTACAAAAACACCGACCTGCAGATCAGCTACAACTTCAATATGGTGGCGATCCATCACCGCCGCCCGACGATGATGACCTTGCCGACGATGCTCGATGCCTATATCGAACACCAAAAAGAAGTCGTGACGAAACGCTCGGAATTCGACTTGCAAAAAGCGAGCGACCGCATGCACATCGTCGAAGGTTTGATCAAAGCGTTGTCGATTCTTGATAAAGTGATCAAGACCATCCGTGCGTCCAAAGACAAACGCGACGCGAAAAACAATTTGATCGCGAAATTCGAGTTTTCGGAAGCGCAGGCAGAAGCGATTGTCTCACTGCAGCTTTACCGACTGACGAATACCGATATCACCGAGCTCAAAAAAGAAGAGGAAAGCTTGCGCAAATTAATTGCCGAGTTGACTGGCATCTTGACGAGTGCGACGAAATTGAAAAACGTCATCAAAAAGGAATTGCAGGCGATCCGCAAGAAATTCGCGGAACCGCGGCGCTCTGAAATCGAAGAAAAAATCGAAGAATTGACCATTACGCGTGAAATCATGATTCCAAGTGAAGAAGTGATTGTCACCGTCACGAAAGAAGGCTATGTCAAACGGACGAGCACCCGCTCCCATGCGGCTTCGAACGGCAAGGATTTTGCCATGAAAGACAGCGACCACCTGTTGTTCGAAGGCAATCTCAATACGCAGCATACGGTGTTGATCTTCACGACCGGAGGGAATTTCGTGTTCCAGCCCGTCAATGAACTGCCGGACATTAAATGGAAGGACCTCGGCCAGCATTTGTCGAGCATTGTCACGCTCGATTCCAACGAATCGGTGCTCGCGGTGTTCCCGTTCGAAGATTTTGAACAGGATGCGACCATTTTGACCGTCTCCAAATTCGGCCAAGTGAAGCGTTCGGCGCTGAAAGACTACCAGGTGCAGCGCTATTCACGCGCCATCAAGACGATGAACTTGAAAAAAGGCGACGACATGATCTTCGCAGGACTCGCGACGAACGAAACCGAATTGTTCCTGGCGACGAAAATGGCGTACGGCGTCCGCTTCCCGCTCGAAGAAGTGCCTGTAACAGGGCTTCGGACTGCGGGCGTCAAAGGGCTCAACTTAAAAGAAGGCGACGAAGCGGTGTCTGCGGTCATGATCGACGCGGAACAGCAGCCAGATCTCGTGCTCGCGACGCAGCGCGGAGCCGCCAAAAAGATGAAACTTAGTGAATTTGAAAGCGGGAGCCGCGCCAAACGCGGCGTCATCATGCTGCGGGAATTGAAATCCAATCCCCACCGGGTGGTTGCCGTCATTGGCACAACCGGAAAAGAAGAGATTCTGCTCGAAACCGCCAAAGGCTTGCGCATCTCGATTGCGCCTGGCCGCCTGAAAGCGGTCGACCGTTATTCCAACGGCTCTTTTATCGTAGACGAAGCCACAGACGGCGCCGTCACGGCAGCTTACTTAGTGCCCGCTACTGAATAATTTTAAAAGGCGTTGAATGAATAATTCATTCAACGCCTTTTTTTGTTGTAGGTTTATCCATTCATTGAAAAATGCTGAAATAATTACTGAATAACGTATTGAATTCATTCTTTTTGACCGCACCAAAGCCCAGATGAATCACCAAAAAGGAGGCGTGTATATGACGATACTGGAAACCGAACGGCTGTGGTTGAAGCCTTATCAAGCGAATATGGCAGATAGCGTTTACGCCGTAATTAAAAAACGCGAAATTGCCGATACGATGCTGATGATCCCGCATCCGTATCCAAGAAAGCAGCTCGATGGCTGGCTCGACTATGTTCAAAAAAGCTTTGACATCGGCCAATCCTTTGAATACGCGGTCTTTACGAAAGACCAGCCCGCCCGCTATATCGGCAATTGCGGATTGGTCGCCGTGTCAAAAGCCCATCACTCGGGAGAAATCGGTTATTTTATTGATCCCGGCGAGTGGAAACAGGGCTATGCGACAGAAGCATGCCGAAAAATGCTGGAACTGGCCTTCACCGAACACGGCCTGAACCGCGTATTCGGCCGCTGCCTCGTGCGCAACCCTGCCTCAAGGCGAGTGCTTGAGAAGGCGGGCATGGCCTTTGAGGGACGTTTCAGACAGGAGTTTTTCATGAACGGTGCCTATGAAGACATCGATTATTTGGCGCTGCTGAAACAGGACTACGGCGCGCCGAAACAAGACACGCCGTTTTGAGTGCCGCCACTCCTCTCGAAGTCGTCAGCCGCCGATGCGAAATGGATTAGTTCATAGCGAAAGAAATTGTGCTATAACACAATTTCTACATTGTTTCATTTTTCCGCCAATTCCGAAACTTCCGTTGACAGCCCGTGTCCGGCTTTCTATACTTGATATATAACAGTTGGACACAAGAGACACGAGAGGGGTTTTCGAAATGATCGTACCATTGACACCGCTGGACTGGAAACGACGCGCGGTAAAGTATTACCCGGAGAAAGTAGCCGTGATCGACGGAGACAAGCGTTTCACGTACAAGGAGTTTGCCCGCCGCTCCGACCAGTTGGGGATTGCCCTACATAATGCAGGCATCAAGGAGAAAGACCATGTCGCCGTGATGCTGCCGAATACCCATTATATGCTCGAAGCGTTCTATGGCATCCCGCCGCTCGGAGCGGTCATCGTGCCGCTCAATTACCGTTTGTCTGCCAAAGACTTGGGCTATATCATCAAACACAGCGACGCGAAGATGCTGATCGTCGATGCGGAATACGCCAAGATCATTGAAGACATTCAAGGCGACTTGTCGATTGAGAAATACATTATCGTGCCGGCTGAAGGGCATGAGACAAGTCTTGCGGGCGTCGGCTACGAGGAATTTATCGGAGCGGTCACAGACGATGAACAATTGCCAAACGTCGAACTCGACGAGAACCAGATGCTGTCGCTCAATTACACGAGTGGCACGACCTCAAATCCAAAAGGCGTCATGCAGACGCACCGGACGAATTATTTGAACGGCGCGAACTTCCTGCATCATTTGGAGATCAAATTTGACGATGTTTATTTGCATACTTTGCCGATGTTCCACACGAACGGATGGGGCGGTGTCTGGGCGATCACAGCAGCAGGGGCCACACATGTGTGCTTGCGCAAAGTCGACCCGCCGCTGATTCTCGATCTGTTTGAAAGCCATGGCATCACCTCCTTATGCGGCGCGCCGACGGTCGTCAATATGCTGGTCAATGAACCGAAAGCCAAACAGATCGAATTGAAGACCAAAATCCGCATGGGCACGGCCGGTGCGCCGCCTGCTGCGGCACTCATCGCCAAGGCCCAACAAACGCTCGGCCTCAACATGATGCACGTTTACGGGCTGACCGAGACTTCGCCATTCATTTTGTATTGCGAATGGAAAAACGAGTTCGACACGCTGGATGCCGATCAACAAGCGAGCATCAAGGCGCGCCAAGGCATTGAACTGGCCTTTAACGGCGAAACGAAAGTCGTCAACCAGGAAGACGGCCGGGAAGTCGCCTGGAACGGCAAGGAGCTCGGGGAAATCATCACCCGCGGCAATGTCGTCATGGCAGGCTATTACAAAGATCCTGAAAAAACCGCGGAAGCGATCCGCGACGGCTGGTTCTATACCGGTGACCTCGCCGTGACGCATCCGGACGGGTTTATCGAAATCCAAGACCGCATCAAAGACATGATCATCTCCGGCGGTGAAAACATTTCGTCCACCGAAATCGAAGGCGTGCTCTATAAGCATCCGGCGATCGCAGAAGTGGCGGTCATTGCCGTACCGGACGAGAAATGGGGCGAAGTGCCAAAAGCGATCATCGTCTTGCACAAAGGCGCAGAAGTAACCGAGCAGGAAATCCTCGACTACACGCGGGAGCACATGTCGCGCTTCAAAGTACCGAAATCGGTCGACTTCGTGGAAGCCTTGCCGAAGACGGCAACCGGCAAGCTGCAGAAGTTCCAATTGCGTGAAATGTATTGGGGCGGCGGCAAGAAAGTCAATTAAGGCATCTAAAAAAGCGAGAACTCCTCAACCGGGAGCTCTCGCTTTTTTTAATGGGGCATATTCTTTTTCGGGAAGCGTTTACGGATCAACGCAATCAATACCAAAATCACCAAGCAGAGGCCGAGTGCGCTATACAACAGGGAGCGCGGCAGCCACAACACCAGCCCGAACGCGACCGCAATTTCAATGGCCACTGCCGGCAATTTCCCGAGCGAACTCGCCGCTAAAAAAGCGTGCGCCGAAATCCGTGTCAAGGCAGCGCCTGCTGTGACGGCACCGGATGGGACAAATGGCAAGATGCGCAGCGCCAACACTGCCCACCAAATGCTTACAGGGGATTGATTGCGGAAAAACCGGAACCAGGAACGCTGTTGCCACGCATCCGGGATATGTTTCGCCCCGTAGCGGTACAGCCAAAACCCGAACAGTGCGCCGATCATCTCCCCGCTGATGGACAATGCACTGCCGCCGATCAACCCGAAGCGGTCGAGGTTGATTGGGGTGATGAGAATGCTCGGGATGAACCCAAGCGTGCCGATGGCGATATTGGCGATTAACAATAAGACGAATTCTAACGAGCGGAGCAACCCTTCCATTAGCGCGTCACCTCATTATTTACGGGCAAGAAAGAGGTGCTCATCGCTTGGCCTCGAGGTTTTGCTGCTGCTCGCGAAACCGTTTCGGCGTGCTGCCGCTATGGCGTGTAAAAGCAGCGTGAAACTGCGTCGCGCTCTTATAGCCGCAGAGCCCGGCAATGTCCGAAACCGATTGCTCTGAAGTCAGGAGCAGCTGCCTGGCGCGCTCCATGCGGCAGCTGATGACAAATTGCAGCGGCGTCTGGCCGATCGACTCCTTGAAATGGCGGCTGAAATGGAATTTGCTGAGGCCGGAAGCGGCAGCGATGGATTCAAGTGAAAAGGGTAAATGGCAAGTTTCTTCCATTTGATGCAAAATGCGTGCCGTTTTGGAAGAAGCCGCCATTTGAGCCGGGGCGCTTTGTGGTGTGGCTGCAGCATACAACCAGTTCAGCAAAAGCTGCACTTGTCTTGACGAAGCAGGACTCGCTTGGTGCAATTCACGGCCCAGTTCGTCCATCACGGCAACGAGAAAAGCAGGATGAGCAGGATAAGTGAAACAGATCGTGTCATTTGCTGACTCAAGGGGATGCGTAACCAGCAGTCTTTGATAGCGCTGTTCACTGCTTGAAGCAAAAGACAGTGCGTGCCATTGGCCAGGAGGAATCAGCGCAAGTGCTCCTGCGCCGAGCGTTAGGCATTCAGCGTTTGCGGTGAGTTCGAGTTCACCTGACTCCACCCACAGCCATTCTGCCAGTTGCTGGTGGCGGTGGAGCGGAATGTGCGCGGACTGTCCGGTCGCGACGCCCTTTGATTCAATAGCATGCAATTCAAAATCACGGGTCATGTTCAGCCAACTTTCAGAAAAAGAATATGTTTATTATAGCAAGAAACGAGAAAAAGAACGGAAAATTGTCGGGGGAAATACCGAAATCCGCTCCATGAACCGCAAGAATTGATAATTCCAGCGAATTTCATTTAACGGACTGGCCCATTTTCTAAAAAAAGCGAGTCATATTGCGTCCTGTTTCGCTTCATGCCCATAAAAAAGAGGCTTCCGATGAACGGAAACCTCTATAAAAAGCAAACTGTAAATGTTCTAGCACACCGAATCGTTGGATTTCGGGACAGACAGGCCGAACAAAGGCCGCAAGTAAAGTGCGAAGAATGTACCGGCGAGTGCGAGAATGCCCCAGATATAGCCATGGAGGCTAAATGAGGCGATGCCGCCGAAATATGCGCCGATGTTGCAACCGAACGCGAGCCGCGCTCCGTAGCCCATCAGCAAGCCGCCGACAACGGATGCCCAGAAATTGCCCATCGTGATTTTGGTGAACTTGAACAAGCCACCAGCTGCTGAAGCGAGAAAGGCGCCGAGGATGACCCCGAAGTTCAACACAGTCGTGGAGTCTGCAAAAATGGACGATTCGAGCATCGCTGCGTTCGCGCCTTGCCAGTAGCCCCAGCTTGCGACGTCCACGCCGAAGAATTGAGCAATTTTCGAGCCCCATAACGCGAATGCGGACGTGATGCCCCAAGGTGTGCCACGCGTCATTAAGGTCAGTGCGTTCAATACCGCAAGTGCGATCGCTGCGGCGAACAACGGCCAAGAGCCGCGGAAAATGCGTTTCCATCCTGTCGTAGTCGGAAGCGGCGCCATTTTCGGTGCACGTTTCTTTTTCTCGATAATTAAGGTGATCCAGGCGATGAGCCCGAATAACGCAATTGACACGAGCCATGCGCCGCCGTAGCCAAGCCCTGTAGACGTGGCCAGTGACACCGGTTCAAAAGCCGGCAAATCTTCTGTCCAAAACGGCAAGTGATACGCGCCGATGGTCGTTCCGATAATAAAGAATAATAGCGTAATAAACATGACCGAACGCCCACCGCCGATCGCATACAGCGTACCGGAAGCACAGCCGCCGCCGAGCTGCATGCCGATGCCGAAAATGAACGACCCGACCACTAAGCTCACACCGACCGGGGAGACGTAGCCCGATACACCGGTGCCGAAGAACGAATAGCCATACGCCAGAATCGGCGCGAACAAAGTCACGGCCACCGCCAGCATGAGCATATGCGAGCGCATCGCCTGGCCATTGCCGACCGACATGAAGCGGCGGAACGCAGAAGTAAAGCCGAACCGTGCATGGAATAAGGTATAGCCGAGCAACAGCCCGATGCCAAGCAGCACGGTTTGTGCAATATGCTGCGTGGCGAGTAAATACACCGTCAATAACGCCGCGACCGCAATACCTCCGGCAATCAAGGCTTTCTGCGGTGCGTTCAAGGCGGTCGTGTCGCGGTAAACGGGATCGTTTACTTCATTGACGGGTTGGACCCGTGTGCTAGTCGTCATATAAAACATCCTTCTCTGAGTGATATAGTAGGGAATAAAACATTATATTAAAGGAGCGTTTCGGGAAAGTCAACGGAGCGGCTTTCAGCTAGCAGGGAATTACGAAGGTTTGTAGAAGAAGGGCCGGGGAATAGAAAGATAATACTTCTGCGGACTGCTGCTAGTTGGTTCTGGAGAAAAAAGTTGCTCAATGATCCGGTCGATTGTTGTATTAGGAATGAAAGCGAGGTGAAGCACCATGGATAATCGGTTGTGGATCAATTTGCCGGTGAAGGATTTGCAGGCGGCCCAGGCCTTTTATGAACAATCCGGGTTTTTGCTCCCAAAAACGGATTCCAGCAATGACCAGCAGGCGGCGTTTTATTTAGAGGGCCAGCAACTCTATGTAATGCTGTTTCCTGAAGAAAGCTTTGAAGCTTTTACGCAGCAAGCAATCGCCGATACATCGATCGGTTCTGAGGTATTGTTTTCGCTATCCGCAAAAACCCGCGAAGAAGTCGATAACTTCATGTTCCGCATCGAACAGGCAGGCGGCACCGTCTTTGCGCCCCCGGGTGAACGAAATGGCATGTACGGAGCGGGGTTTTCGGATGTGGATGGACATCGCTGGAACTTTCTAGTGATGGATATTTAATTCGTACGCTTCATAATGATGTAAAACCGGAAGCGCCTCCTCGTGTGCGGTTCCGGTTTTTGCTGTGGGATGGAATTTAGCTGCAAATGAATAGCGGCAGATTTCAAAGAAAGGGAGGAAAATGAAGCGGAATTGCGGTACGATGGATGAATAGACCAAAAGTTTTGACTAATTCTGGATGAATTTTATCATGCAGCTAGGAGCGGGTGTCCTGTGAACAATAAATTCCTTTTCGCGTTTCTCGTCATCGTCACCACCAGTTTGATGGGTTCTTCATTTGCGGTCGGCAAAATCGGCCTCGAACACGTCTCGCCGCTATTGTTGGTCGGGATCCGTTTTACGATTGCGGGCATCTTGATGGCCATATTCGTCAAGCTGTTCAAGCGCAAGCACCCACGGCAGCGTTCCGAATGGCTGCACATTCTCGTCATCGGCTTTTTCCAGACCGCTGGTGTCATGGGCTGCATTTTCCTGAGCCTGCGGACGATCACGGCCGGGGAATCCGCCATTCTGACGTTCACCAATCCTTTATTGGTGGTGATTTTTGGCACAGTCGCTCTCGGCATACGCTACCGCATCGTTCAATGGGGAGGGGTGCTGCTTGGGTTTTTCGGCGTCTTCATTACGATGGGCAGCCAAGTGAACTTGGAAGTCGGCACCTTGTTCGGCTTCGGCAGTGCCGTGTCGTGGGCAATTGGCACGTTGTTGATTAAGCATTGGGGCATTCGGCTCGATACGTGGGTGCTGACGGCGTATCAAATGCTGTTTGGTGGCTTGATCTTGCTGATGGCAAGCAGCTTATTGGAAACCCAGCGACTGGCTATCAATACTGAATCGCTGTTCATCATTTTTTGGCTGGCAATTCCGGCGTCGATCATCCAGTTTGCGATTTGGTTTTTCCTGCTGCAAAACGGCAATCCGGGGAAAGTAAGTGCATTTTTATTCTTGGCGCCATTTTTTGGTGTCATCTCGGGATGGCTGATCTTAGGGGAGCAGGTCGGGGTATCGCTGATTGTTGGCGGTGCATTGATCTTTACAGGCATATTCCTAGTGAATTGGCCGGAAAAGCGGCAGGAAGCGGCAATTCCTGGAAAAGCCATATAAAGGAGTACGATAGCGGATTTATGTGAATAACAGATGCTGTAGATCAATAACAGGCGGCAACCAAATCAAAACTGCAGCTAGGAGCCAGCCGGAGCGGTTTATGGCAACTGAAAAACCGACGGAACCAAAAGACACTGAATGATTACGGAAATACAGCGATGCATAAATGAACCACGGATTCATCAGCAGGCTGACGACTTACGAGTCGAATTGATTTGCGAGAAGCTGACAATCAATTAAACCCAAACCGGAACGGCTGATCAACAGCTGAACCGGTTTGGGTTTTTAAATTCACATATTATTTTAATGAACGCGGCGTTCTTAGATAAAAACCGATAAAATCATTCAAACAAACGAATCGCTCAGCGAATAGAAAAACAGCCGGTTTCACTGTAAATCTCGGTTTCGTCTCACTGTTATGAGTATACTTATTAAATGAAACACAACTTCCTATAATTTATATTATGTAAACTAGAACTTAAAAAAGGTTTGACGAGTGTTCAATCGGTCTCCCTCGTCCGTATCTAGTGTTGCCTGAAACTGGTTTGAGTTTATATCAAATTCTCGTTCTGCACTCCGGATTTCTCTCGATGTACTTTCTCGGTTTGTGTCTTCCCCAAACGCTGCAACGAATCCAAAATGCCCTGCAAGCTCCAGCCGTATTCGATTAGTTCGTATTCGAACTTGGTTGCAGACGATTCGATTGATGACTTCATCAGCTTCAAGTTCACGCAATTGCTGCGTCATCATCTTCTGTGTGATTTTGGCATCAAAGCCAAAGTTCACTCGTTCTTTTCGTGCCATGCGTCAAATGACAGAGAATCACCGTTTTCCATTTGCCGCCGATTACTTCCAACGTGGCTTCCACTGAAATATTGTATTTTTTCACCATGTCTTATCCCTCCAATAGGCACTAAAAAGTACCTACAGCACTTTAAAGTACGTACTTCCTTTTAAAAACCTCGTCATCCATACTAGCATGTATCGAACGAAATCGATCGATAAAAACGTTTTTGGAGGAGAAAAAATGTCTGCATCACAAAAAAGAAGCAATTTCGCTTTATTGGCATTGGCGCTTAGTGCCTTTGCCATCGGCACCACCGAATTCATCAGTGTCGGCTTGCTGCCGTTGATCGCCGAAGATTTAGGGATTTCCGTCAGCACGGCGGGTTTGACTGTGTCATTATATGCACTCGGTGTCATGGTCGGCGCCCCGGTACTGACCTCTGTCAGCGCAAATGTGCCGCGGAAGTCTTTGCTGCTATGGATTATGGTCGTCTTCATTATCGGGAACTTGATTGCGGCAACAGCCTCGACTGTCGGTGTTTTACTCGCGGCACGAGTCGTTTCCGCATTAGCGCACGGCGTTTTTATGGCGATCGGCGCCACTATTGCGGCGGATCTGGTACCCGAGAACAAGCGAGCTAGTGCGATTGCGATGATGTTCACCGGCTTGACGGTGGCTACGGTGACCGGTGTCCCCTTCGGCACTTTCCTGGGCCAACAGTTCGGCTGGCGCTTCGCGTTCATGGCGATTGTCGTGCTCGGTGTTGCTGCATTGATCGGCAACGCTTTACTCGTACCGAGTGATTTGAAAAAAGCGGCGCGCACCACCTTGCGTGACCAAGTCAAGCTGGTCACCAATGGGCGCTTGCTGTTGGTCTTTGCCATTACGGCGCTCGGCTATGGCGGCACGTTTGTCGTCTTCACCTATCTGTCTCCCTTGCTTCAGCAAGTCACGGGCTTTGCAGCTGGAACCGTTACAATCATCCTCTTCGGGTACGGCATCGCCATTGCAGCGGGCAATACGATCGGCGGCAAATTGGCCAATCGCAACCCGATTCGGGCATTATTCTATATGTTCTTGATTCAAGCTGTCATCTTGCTCATTTTGTCGTTTACAGCCCCTTTCAAAATCGCCGGCTTGATCACCATTCTCTTGATGGGCTTATTCGCGTTTATGAACGTTCCAGGTCTTCAAGTCTATGTGGTCATGCTCGCTGAGCGTTACGTGCCGAGCGCTGTAGACACAGCTTCTGCCATCAATATTGCCGCCTTTAATGCAGGCATCGCAATTGGAGCGGTGCTTGGCGGATCTGTAGCAGATTCGATTGGCCTGATCCATACGCCTTGGATCGGTGCAGTCATGGTCTTTGTCGCCGTGCTGCTGAGTGCCTGGAGCCGCAGCTTGGAGCAAGGTACTGAGCGAAAGGCTTCAGCTGTTGTCCGGAAATCCGCCACGACGTAATAGAGTTCATCCACTCCATAAAAACCCCATCCCACAAACAATTCTGGGATGGGGTTTTTCGCTTTATTTTCATTAGACAAATACGATTCAACCAGTTATTTGTACTGATTGCTGCGTTTCATGTCCCGAATGGCTTGAATCGACAACCTAACGAGCAAAATGACGCATAAGAACAGCCCTCCATATGCGGCAGTATTCAAGTAAATCGCGTACACCGTATCGATGAATTGGGCGATGGCCAATAAGGCGGCTGAGATAAACCCGAATGTAATCCCCGACATCAACAAGACAAACCTGGAGAATAACTGCATGACGAACCCCGAGTTGTGCTTATCGGAAAACACATCGTGGTGCAAAATGATCTTGCCGCCTTCTACGCGCCGGATCAATTGATCGATGCGTTTCGGCAATTTGGCGACTTCCGGCAAAATCAACACCAATTCCTCTTCGATCCGTTCTTTTGTGGCGAGCGGCTGTTTGAACGGTTTTTTCAACACGGATGTCTTGTATTCTTTCGCAAAGCTTTTCGCTTCCGTGAACATGTCGAATTTCGGGTCAATGGTGTGCAAAGTGCTGTCAAGGCTGATCAACGACCTGAGCGCGATTCCGACGGATGGATAAAACGCTAAGCCGAATTCACGGGTGACATCAAATAAGGAATGGATCAATTCTGCGGTCGGTATGCGGTCGACATAGGAAATCTTTAATAAAATTTCCCCGATGGCTTGTTCAAATTTCGCCCCGTCGAGCTTCTCGCCATTTTCCACCAGCTTTCTGACGGCATCATGGACGATGCTTGCATCGTTTTGCTGGATGCCGATGATGAAATGATTGAGCGCTTCTTGCTGAGGCGCTGTTAAGCGACCGACCGAACCGAAATCAAGCAAAATCGGTTGGCCGTCCGTTTCATCAATAAAGATGTTGCCAGGGTGCGGATCGGCGTGGAATATGCCCGAAAACAGCATTTGTTCCAGAAATGAAAATAGCACCGTGCGCCCGAATTTTTTCGGCTCGACAGTAAAGTGACGAAACACTGCATCTCCTTTGGAAATGCTTCTGCCTTGGAAATACTGCATGACGATAATCGTTGAGTTGCTGTATTCCCTATAGACTTTCGGGATCTTGACTTGATTTTTGCTGTCTTCCAAGGCATTGCTCACTTGGATCATATTGCGCATTTCGATTTCAAAGTCGATTTCCTCGCGCAAACCATTGGCGAAGCCGACCGCCAGTTCACGGAATCCGATGTTCTGCGCCCATGTGGATTTGCTGGACACCCACTCGGCAAATTCCACTAAAATGTCCAAATCATCCCGCATGATGGCGCTCACTTCCGGGCGCTGCATCTTGATGATGACTTCTTCATTGGTCTTGCGCAGCACGCCCCGGTGAATCTGGCCGATCGATGCTGAGGCGAGTGGTTCTTTCTCGAGTTTGGAAAACACTTCTTCAATGGGCTGTGTCATGGATTTTCTCAGGATTTCGGTCACTTGTTCTTTCGGCAAGGCTTTGACATTTTGTTGCAGCTGGCTCAGTTCCTCGATGAAGACCGGTGCGAACAAATCCGTCCGCGTCGACAATACTTGGCCGAATTTGATGAACACGCCCCCGGCTTCTTCAAGCGTCCTGCGGAAAGCGACCGCAAGCTCCCGGTTGTTTTCGCGATGCCGCGCATACTTCAAGGTGCTGGAAATGCCGTTCTTGACTGCAATCTCCAGTACTTTGCTTAAGCGTTTCTGGCGTCTCCAACGGCTGCGCAGCCTTTTCCAGATAAATTTGCGGTTCGTGATGCGTTCACCGCGGTCGCCAAGTTCGATCGGGTCGAATAATTCGAGGATCAAGTAAAACAGCATCGAAATCATCAACATGCTGCCGATCCAAATGACGGTGCTGGTATCTGTCAACATCGTCGCGAATGCATCATCCATGAATTCGGTATAACGTAAATAGGAATACCAATACACAAATGTTGTCAAGACAATCCCTAACACAACAGATAATATCCGTTTTGTGAAATTCACTTTCGACCCCATCAAACGGCCGCTGACGAAATAGATGAAAATGGCGATGACCAGCATTTCTGCAATCATCCGTACATATATGACCATTCGCGGACTCCTTTCCCTGCGCCACTAAACCTGCAATGAATTATCGGTTCGTCTTTTGTTGGAACAAAACTATTGTCCGTCTATATAAGTAGTTTCGAGGTATCGTCAAGCCCTTCCTGCTTTTTATCCTCAGTGAATGGATTTTGATTGTTGGCGGTTTTTTTCTTTTTTACGTTATACCTTATGTAGTTAATTACATTTATTTTTTTTATTCGTCCATTTCCTCTTCAAACCAGGCTTTTTTAGCTTTCACGTTCGGCTCGTTCCTTGACCCTGTTCATAAAATTCAACACGGTATTCCGTGCCGCCTTTTTGCTGCCTGCCAAAAGCATCATCTTCCCTGTGACGCTCATCCCTTTGTTTTGCCCTTCATAAATAAAACGCGTGCTTTGTGATGACTCTTTTTCCAAACTGAACGCATAGCGCACTTTGAACATGTGCCCCATCTCAAAAGCCGTCTCCCGGTATTTTCTGTCGGGTTCATCCACATAGGATAAAGTTTCAACAATATAGCGCTGCTGCTGTTTGCCCTCTGTATACACTTGCGCGTGTTTAGCGCCTGTGGCATTATTCTCCCCTTCGAGCAGGTCATGCGATTCCACTTTTGGCATAATGCGCTGGATTTGCTCGTCCTGGAACAATCCCCAAACCCTTTCGATCGGTGCATTGATAATCATTTGCTCTTTCCATTTGACCATTTTTCTCATCCTTTCATGAACTCTTTTCTACAATTCCCGTAAACACTTACTGCTGCCCTTTGATTCCGTTACAATGGAAACAGCAAAACGATTATGGAGTGATTTGATGAGAACCTCAACGATTCTGTTTATTTTTCTACTGGTGATGCATCTATTGACCGTCCTCAACACCTTATTGTTCGGCGGCAATTTAAATGATCTTGTGTTCTGGTTCAATTCCGCCTTATTTATGGCGGCGCTGGCTGTGTTTGTTTACCGTCGCGGCATATTCGATGCCAAGGAAGCGCCTCCGTCCGAACCTGCCAAAAAACGCAAATGATTTGGTGCCATCAGCAATTCATCGATACCCTGTAAAACACCGCCTGAAATGGGCGGTGTTTTTCCATTCAATTCTTTTCATATGACTGAAGAATTTCTTCACATTTACCGGATAGCACGCCCGACCCAGCGAAGCCTTGCAGCAAGCCTTTGACAGTCAAGTTCGTGAATTTATGGCCCAAGCCTGCTGCCTGCTGTGCAAAAGCCTTTACGTCGCCGCTATAGCCGCGGATCAATTGAGTGAATTCCTGGAGTTCAGCTTTTGATAAATCATGCACCACAATGGCTTCATGGATAGTCGGCTCACGCATTTTATCTTCCAATATCTCCCCAAGCAACGCCAATAAAGTGCGGTTGTGAAACTTCAGTTTTTCAATTTCCTGATGCAAGCTTTTCAGTTCAATTTGTTCCATGCGTCAAGCTCCTTTTAGCTTTTTGCAATCACTTTGCCTTCGCATCCAACACTTCAAGATGGTCAATGAAGTTATATTTTTGGATCTCCCAGCGCTCGCTGGCATACGCCAAGTGGTTCATGCCCCCATTTTGCAAACGGGCTTCACCGTCGTATTCCCCGTGCGCCAATTGTTCAAGGATGGCATTGATGACGCCTCCGTGTGCCACGACGAGCACACGTTGGTTCCCGAAGCGTTCATTGAGCTGAGAAAGCCCGCTCGACAGCCTGCCGTGGAATTCTTCTAGCTGTTCCTGGCCAGGATAATTTTTGTCCGGATACAAGCCGTAACGCTCCTCTGCTGTCATGCCTTCTGCTTTGCCAAAATGCTTTTCCTGGAATTCTTCCATTTCAAATACCGGCAAACGCATCGTTTCATTGATGATCGCCGCGGTCTCTTTGGCGCGCTTGAGCGGGCTCGTCACGATGACGTCCCACGCTTCTCCCGTCAGGTGAGATCCACACGCGCGTGCTTGCTGCTTTCCTGTCTCGTTCAGCGGCACATCCGTCGTCCCTTGGATGCGGCCGATTTTATTCCATTCTGTTTCTCCGTGCCGAATCAGGCAGATAATCGTCATCGTACTCTACTTCCCTTCCGTTGCTAATTGATTCATTACTGCTAGCCATCAATCTTCGCGTTGTTTTGTTTTGCGTTGTTTGCTCCAGCGCCAGAACATGATCGCTTCCCCGATTACCACACCGATCGCCCCTGCCGCGACCAATGTCGATGTATCCGGGTCATCGTTGATCAAAAATGCAATTACGACGCCCACTACAAGCCCGCTCAGTAAAACGGCATATGCATTTTTGCGTGATTTCAGATAATCCACTGTCTCGCACCCTTTCTTGTTGCTATTATTCCATCTTGCCGAAGTTTTCTTGAGAACGCAAGAATTGTCAGCATCCAGTTGCCTGTACTGGTATATTGTCTTGGATGCCTTTTTTTAAAATTATCCAATAACCTTATGTAGTTTAATACATGTAAATTGACGGAATCAACATCAAAAAAATAGAGCCCATTTCGGCTCTATTTCGTTTCAACCACGAACGATGTCATTTTTGTTATTTGCAGCTCGCCGTCTCCTTGCCATTCATAAAAATCGCAATAGCAGTATTTCCGTTCCCTGTCATTTCCGCCTTTTGCGGTCATGACGCCTTTTACGGCACCTTCCTGCCCTGCGGCAATGATGGTATCGACCTCAAACGCCATCTGTGTATAATCCTGCATCCCGAAAGCCGCATCCACTAATGCCTGTCTTCCTTTTAAAGGCATTGTCCCGACCATGATCCATTCCACATCGTCTGAAACATGCTGTTCAATGAATTCTTTTTTGCCGTTGAAAAAAGCATCATTGAAATCCCTTAAAAAGTCGGTGGTGCTGCTCGTCTTCATTTTTTTCCCTCCCTTATGCTGTCCGTGCGATAATATTTAATGAATAATCCATAAATTTTTATCTGAATATTCAACTTATTTACATTTTACTCTCTTTCTGCCTGTCTGACTAGTGTCTGTTGTTCCATTTTCCAATTTGTTTTCACCACTTTGGTCCATCCTTTCAAGCCTGTGCTTAACAAAGGCGACCAGAAAACCTTATAATGGAGAAATGCACATCTGCATAAAGAGGAGAAGACAACAAATGGCTAAAAAACAGTTTTTCATTACTGCAGAAGAAGGCTTGCATGCGCGTCCCGCTGCAGCACTTGTCAGTGAAGCGAACCGCTTCCAATCAGAACTATCGCTCGAATTCAAAAACCGGACTGTCAACTTGAAATCCATACTCGGCGTCATGGGGCTTGGGATTCCGACCCGCTCCGACATCACGATCCATGCGGATGGACCGGATGAACAAGAAGCAATTGCCGGCACATCCGCCCTGTTGTTTGAAAAAGGCATGATCGATGCCGATCAATGAACACTTTTGGCTTTAAAGAGAACTATCGCTTGCTGTTTCCTCTCCATCAAAAAATGCCATCCGGTGATAGACCGGATGGCATTTTTTCATTTATGCAGCTGCCGTAATATTTTTCTTCAACAAGCCGACGAGGATCGCTGTTACAAACGAACCAGCGAGGATAGCGATCAAATACATCAAGATGCTTGCCATTCCCCCATCCACTAAGCCGATGACGAAGACGCCGCCGTGTGGTGCACGAAGCCCGATATCAAACAGCATGACCAGTGCTCCGGTTGTAGCCGCCCCTGCGATGGCCGACGGGATGACCCGGGCCGGATCGGCTGCAGCAAACGGGATGACGCCTTCAGTGATGAAGCTCGCGCCAAGAACATATGCCGTCTTGCCCGCTTCACGTTCCGGCTTAGTGAATTTCTTCTTGAACATCGTTGTTGCAATGGCCAGTCCAAGCGGTGGGACCATGCCCGCTGCCATGACCGTCGCCATGAAATTGAAGTTCTGTGCATCAAGCATGGCGATGCCGAATGTATAAGCGGCTTTGTTGACCGGTCCGCCCATATCGACTGCCATCATGCCGCCAAGGAGAAGTCCGACGAGAACCAGGTTGGTGCCGCCAAGGCTTTCAAGGAAAGCGGAGATTCCAGTATACACTTGAGTCAAAGGAGGGTTGATGAGCATCATGATGACCCCAGTGATCAGAATGCTGAATACCGGATAGAACAACACCGGTTTCAATCCTTCCAAGCTTTGCGGAATGCCCGAGAACACTTTCTTCACGAGCAGCGTTACGTAACCGGCAAGGAAACCAGCGATCAAACCGCCGAGGAAACCGGAACCGCCGCTAGCTTCTTCAACGCCTGTGACCGTGATTGCAAGCAAGCCGCCGATCATCCCTGGAGCAAAACCTGGACGGTCAGCGATGCTCATCGCGATGAATCCGGCAAGGACAGGAACCATTAAGAAGAACGCCGTGCCGCCGCCGATGGTTGACAGCATCGCAGCAAATTCATTGTATTCCGGGCTATCCGGATCTGCTGCATTGATGCCAAAGAAGAACGACAGGGCGATCAAAATACCGCCGCCGACGACGAATGGCAGCATGTTCGAAACACCGTTCATCAAATGCTTGTAGAACCCTGATTTCGGCTCTGTGCCGGCATCCGCGTCTTTGGTGCGGTCATGCTTATAGACAGGCGCATCTTTTGCTAGTGCGCGGTCCAAAAGCTGGTCCGCTTCGTAGATCGCTTTGCCTACTTGTGTCTGGATGACGTGCTTGCCATCGAATCTCGCCATTTCGACTTTCGTATCGGCTGCAACGATGATGGCATCCGCTTCAGCGATTTCTGCATCGGTCAAGCGGTTTTTCACGCCGCTCGATCCGTTCGTTTCCACTTTCAAGTTGATGCCGCGCTCTTTCGCACGCCCGTTAAGCTTCTCAGCCGCCATATAGGTATGTGCGATGCCTGTCGGGCAAGCGGTGACTGCCAGGATCTTGCCGCCTGCAGCGGGTTCTGCTGTGCCGGCAACCGTTGCGCTGTCATCTGCTTGTTCCGGCCCATCCACTTCCGCTTCTTTCGCAGAGACGATATCGAGCACTTGCTGTTTCGACTCGGCTTCTATAATATTGACGCGGAATTTCTCATCCATCAAAAACGTTGCGAGGCGCGATAAAGCTTCCAGGTGATCATCATTTGCCCCGGCTGTAGCCGCGATCATGAAAAACAGCTGTGCAGGCTGTCCGTCCAGCGATTCGAAGTCAATGCCGTCAAAAGAACGGCCGAACGCAATGGCAGGTGTTTTGACCGCTTCGGATTTTGCGTGGGGAATGGCAATTGTATCACCGATCCCCGTCGTGCTTTGTTCTTCGCGCGCCAGGATATCTTTCGTGAATTGCTTTTTGTCGTTCAATTTCCCGGCCCGGTCCAGTTGCCCAGCCAGTTCGTCCAATACTTCCCGTTTGGAACCGGCTTTCAGATCCAGAATGATGGTGTTTTCCGTCAATAATTGTGTAATTCTCATTTTGTCACATCCTTTTCTTCGAATGGGGTTACGGTCACTTCTGGGAGCAATTGTTCCACATCTGCCTGCTCGCATAAATCGGTCCGAAAAGCAGTGGCGCTTCCGCTGGCGACGCCGTATTGGAACGCTCTCTCAGGGTCTTGATGCTGAATATAGGAAGCGATGAATCCAGATACCAAGGAATCTCCCGAGCCGACGGTGTTGACGACTTTGCCTTTTGGCACTTGGGCTGTGTAGCGATATTCACGGGAAGCATAGATGGCTCCCGCCCCGCCCATGGAGACGACGACATGTTGGACGCCTCTTTCCACCAGCCGGCTGGCATAATGGAAAGCTTGTGCTTGGGTAGTGATTTCGACTCCGAACATCTCTCCCAGTTCATGCTCATTCGGTTTAATGAGGACAGGCTTCGTGTCCAGTAATTCCTTCAGCGCAGGGCCGGACGTATCGAGCACGAAATGAATGCCCCGCTCCTGGCAACTGTCTGCCAGGTCCTTGAAGAATTGGGTCGGCACCGATGACGGCAAACTGCCCGCCAAGACGAACCAATCGCCTTGTGCCATAACGGCAATTTTTTCTTTCAGTTGTTCCAGCTGCGCTTCCTTTAGCATCGGGCCAGGCCCATTCAATTCAGTTTCTTGGTCGGTCTTGATTTTGACATTGATCCGCGTAATGGCGCCGGTGTCGATAAAATCGGTCTCGATGCCTTCTGCGTCCAGAAACTCTTCAATAAAGCGCCCTGTAAAACCACCAGCGTATCCGAGCGCCCGGCTTTTTAGGCCCAAACGGCTGAGTACGCGCGAAACATTGATGCCTTTGCCGCCGGGGTAATAATACACTTCATCCGAACGGTTCAAGGCGCCGCTTTCAAAATGCGTTAAATACGCTGTGTAATCAATGGATGGTGCGAATGTGCATGTGTAGATCATTGTGTCACCACCTTAATAGTCGTTTGTCGTTCGATTTCTTCCAATGCCTCATCCGGCAAGCCGTCGATGATGAGTGCAGACCGGCTTAAGTCGAAGATATGCGCAAAACTGACTTTGCCGTATTTGGATTGGTCCGCAAGCACGTAACAGCTTCTGGATAATTCCCCGGCCCTTCGTTTGACGGCCGCTTCTTCGGGGTCCGGTGTCGTAAAGCCATGGACCGGGTGGATCCCGTTGACGCCGAGAAAGCTTTTATCGAAACGGTAATTCTCCAGCGATTGGGTGGCCTGCGGACCAACTAAAGCACCCGTGCGCGACTTGATGAATCCGCCCGTCAAATAGGAAGTGATCCCATGCTCGATCAAGGCTTCCAGGTGGCTCAAGCCATTGGTGACAACGGTTACATCTTTATCTGTTAAAAAAGGGATCATTTGTGCCGTCGTCGTCCCTGCATCCAGGAACAGCGAATCGCCTGTCTTGACGAGCGAGGCCGCATAGCGCGCAACCAGCTGTTTTTCCTTGAGGTTCTTTGCCGCTTTATCCGACAGACTCGGTTCCGGCACATTCGGAGCGATTCGGCTGGCGCCGCCAAAAACGCGTTCCAGCTTCTGCAATTCCTCAAGTTCCGTCAAGTCCCGGCGAATGGTGGATTCGGAAGCCGCGGTCAATTCAACCAACTCCTGGATTTTGATGCTCTGCTTTTCCTTTAAAAGGTTTAAAATCAATTGATGCCGCTCCGTCGTCAGCATTCCTTCACCTTCTTTTCTTTTCTGATTAAATAGATAATACTTGAAATCGTTTTCAAAATCAATCATAATCATTCATAAGCAGTCAAATTCATTCAAAAGTGAATGAATCCCGCTCAAATACACGCATATTATAGGAGGAACTCATCATGGTAGAAAAACAATATACAATTACAGACGAAGCAGGCATCCACGCTCGCCCGGCATCCGCACTGGTCGGTTCGATCTCGAAATTCCAATCGGACATCACGCTCGGCTTCAACGGCAAGCAAGTCAACTTAAAATCGATTCTCGGCGTCATGTCGCTCGGCATTGCTTCCGGGTCAACCGTGACGATTGCTGCGGACGGAACGGACGAAGAAGAAGCGATGGCTAAAATCGACGAAGTGCTGAAAGCGGAAGGGATCTCCAACCAATGACAAGCCCTCTCTCCGGTATCGCAGCCTCCACCGGGATCGCCATCGCCAAAGCGTTCCGACTGGAAAATCCGGAATTGACCGTCGAACAGCTGCAAGTGGGCAATCCTGCAGAAGAAATCGCGCGCTTTGATGCGGCCGTTGCTCAATCGGCCGCCGAACTTGAAGTCATCCAGGAAAAGACCGCACAGCAGATCAGCGACAAGGAAGCCGCGATTTTCGGTGCTCATTTGCTCGTCTTGAGCGACCCTGAACTGATTGGGCCGATCAAAGAGCGCATTGTAACTGATAGCGTCAATGCGGAATTTGCGTTGCAGGAAACAAGTGATATGTTCATCACGATGTTCGAAGCGATGGACAATGACTATATGAAAGAACGCGCAGCCGACATCCGCGACGTCCGCAAACGCCTGCTGTCCCATCTGCTCGGCGTGAAGATCCAAGACCCGAGCATGATCGATGAGGAAGTCATCGTCATCGCAGAAGATTTGACACCTTCCGATACCGTCCAATTGAATGCCCAGTTCGTCAAAGGCTTCATTACCGACATCGGCGGGCGCACTTCGCATTCGGCCATCCTTGCACGCACCTTGGAAATCCCGGCAGTGGTCGGCGCACAAAACGCCATGGCAACGATCCGCAATGGCCAAACGGTAATTATTGATGGCTTGGAAGGTAAAATCATCGTCGATCCTGACGCAGCGACTATCCAGCAGTTCGAGCAGGAAAAGTCAGCCTATGACGCCCAAAAAGCTGAATGGGCCAAGCTCAAAGATGAGCCGACGATAAGTGCCGACGGGCAGCATGTGGAACTTGCCGCCAATATCGGCACGCCGAAAGACCTTGCCGGCGTGCTCGAACATGGCGCAGAAGGCATCGGCCTTTACCGCACCGAGTTTCTCTATATGGGAAGAGACACCTTCCCGACAGAAGACGAACAATTTGACGCCTATTCTAAAGTCTTAAAAGGCATGAACGGCAAGCCGACTGTTGTCCGGACGCTCGACATCGGCGGCGATAAGGAACTCACGTATCTGGACTTGCCGAAAGAACTGAATCCATTCCTCGGCCTGCGCGCAATCCGCTTGTGCTTAGAGATGCCGGATCTCTTCAGAACGCAACTGCGTGCCCTATTGCGCGCAAGTGTACATGGCAATTTGAAGATCATGTTCCCGATGATTGCAACGGTAGAAGAATTCCGCCAAGGAAAAGCAATGCTTGCAGAAGAAAAGGCCAAATTACTGGAGGTGGGCATCGCAGTGAGCGACTCAATCGAAGTCGGCATCATGGTGGAGATTCCTTCTACCGCCGTTATGGCGGATGTCTTCGCCAAAGAAGTGGATTTCTTCTCCATCGGCACGAACGACTTGATCCAGTACACGATGGCTGCAGACCGCATGAACGAACGGGTGTCGTATCTTTACCAGCCGTTCAACCCAGCAATCTTGCGCTTAGTGAAGATGGTTATCGACGCCGCCCATAAAGAAGGAAAATGGGCAGGCATGTGCGGCGAGATGGCCGGCGATGACATCGCCATCCCGATTCTTCTCGGGCTCGGCTTAGATGAATTCTCCATGAGCGCTTCTTCTGTCTTGAAGGCACGTGCGCAGATCAGCCGTTTGTCTAAGCAAGAAATGGCTTCGCATACTGGCCACATCCTTGCGCTCTCGTCTTCTCAAGAAGTGGAAGCGTACGTTAAAGGAATCAGCTAAAAAAACCCCTGAACGCCAAAAAGGCATTCAGGGGTTTTTCGTCTGGTCAAAATGGGTTGGTCGCCCATTGTTTCGATAAAGGGATAAAGATCCGCGGATTCAATTTCAATTGCGAAACGATGTATTCCGCGATGTCTTCCGGCTGCATGAACTTCTCTTTTTCCTGTTCCGTTT
This sequence comes from Planococcus citreus, assembly GCF_003664125.1. Lineage (GTDB taxonomy): Bacteria > Bacillota > Bacilli > Bacillales_A > Planococcaceae > Planococcus > Planococcus citreus. Next base: position 23,488 of record NZ_RCCP01000002.1, on the reverse strand, counting down.
CATTGCCGGAATCAGTCATGCCCGTCACGACACGGCTCGGTGCCAAAGCGAAGACACGGATATTGTCAGGGCGCACTTCCTGCATCAAAGCCTCGCTCATGCCGAGCACCGCGAATTTCGATGCGCTATAGGCGCTCGAGCCTTTCGTGCCTTTGAGTCCTGATGAAGAGGAGATGTTGACGATATCGCCTCCCTGTTTTTCCACCATCTGCGGAAGCACCGCTTTGGTCATGTGGACCATGCCCATCAAATTGATATTGAGCATATTTTGCCAATCCTCGGTCTCGAGTTCCATGAACTTGCCGTATTTCCCGATTCCTGCGTTGTTGATGAGGATATCGATCGTGCCGAGTTCGTCGGTCAATTTCTGGACGGCCGCTTCAACTTGCTTTGGATCCGACACATCCGCAACCGCAAATGCTGCGCGGCCACGCAACGAACGGATCTCCTGCGCCAATTGTTCGATTTCTTTTTCGGTTCTGGCGATCAGCCCGACGGCCACGCCTTCATTGGCCAGTGCTAGGGCGGTTGCCCGGCCGATGCCGCGCCCTGCTCCTGTAATGATTGCTGTCTTTTCCGTTAACACTTGTGCCACTTTATTTTCCGCCCTTCAGGTAAATGAATTTTCTCTGCCCTAGTCTTTGCCCCTAAACGGGCGGCGGTAAACCGGCTGTTTGCCTGAGGGCGACATTTTTTCTCCAGCCGCCTTAGCCTTGTCTATGGAAATAATCCAATAGGCCCTGTGCGCTGACCTGTAAGTCCATCTCGATATAAGGCATCACGCGGTGCGGCTGTTTGGCGCCTTTTTCCGCCAGCTGCGCCATAACCGGTGCCAGCAGACGTTTTGCCAATTGATCTGCGGATTCTTTGTTCTGATAGGCCACCGCTCCTTCTTCAACAAACAACTCTAGCCATTCCAGCACCTGCTCTAGTGCTGCATCAGGGTTATGCGCAGCGCCGAAATGCCCGAAATAAAGCACATCGAGTTGCTGACTTTCCATTCGTTCGATGGATGCCTTCATCGCCTCCGGGTCGAATTGGTTCGGTGAGGTGGACGGCAAGTAAAAGTCGATGCCGTCTTCAATCAGCTGTGCATAACGGATGCCGGCCGTATCCCCTACGAAAAACCCATTCGATACCGGGTCTAAGATGCCGAAATGATGCTTGGCATGGCCCGGCGTATCCCAGAACTCAAGCGAACAGTCCGGACCGATTTGCAGCCGGTCGCCTTCCGTTTTGATAGCGATGCGGTGTTCGGGCACCGGAACGATCGGATTGAACAGATCATCGAATTTGTCGCCGTATACTGCGCGTGCGCCGGCGATGAGTCGGCTCGGGTCTGCCAGATGCCTGGCGCCTTTCGGGTGCACGATGAGCGTCGCGTTCGGGCAGTCCTGCAATAATAAGCCCGCTCCACCGGCGTGGTCGAGGTGGATATGGGTCACGATGATGTAGCGGACCTCATCGAGTGAAATGCCGAGTTCTTTCAATCCTTGTTTCACATGCTCCACCGACGGGCTCGGACCTGTTTCAATAATGGTCAGCTGCTGTTCCATGATGACGTAGCTGCCTGTTCGCTGTTCCAGGCCGAGATCGAAACCATCGATCAACTGAATGCGGTCGTTCAACTTGCTGATTGCCATGCTGGCACCCCTTTCTGTTTGTCTTCAGTCTACCAAAGCTCTTGCTTGCCCCACAACTCGGCACATAAAAACGCCGCCAGAATTCGGCGGCGTTTCTCATCAATTGCTGGATGGGCTATAGGAAGTCAATGGAATGTCTTCATAGTCTTCCGGGTCCAATGAATAGACGCTGTCATCGGCTACCCCTTCGACAATGGCCGTCAAGCCGCGCTCTACCGATTTGACCAATTGGCCTTTTTCTTTCTGCCCAAGCGACTGGGTTTGGCCGCGTACTTCAAACAACACGGTGCCGCTGCCATTCAATGCATAGCTGCCAAGCGCTGTGCCCGGCAAATCGAGCCCTTGTGAATAAAGCGAGATATTGGTGAATTTCGAATTGCCGTAGGACTGCAGCTCCTCATACGCCGCCACATTCAACTGGCGTGAAAAATCATAATCGTATTGGTCTGCATAGTCGCTGTATTTCGCCCCTTCAGCACTGGATGGGTCCGGAACGAATTGGGCGGACAGCGATAATGTGACTGGATCTGGCGTGCCATCGACATAATACATCCCTTGATGATGCAGGTCGATAAAGACGTCGACGGTGCCGTATTCTGCTTGCAATGATTTATAGACGTCGCGTGAAACTTGGGCTTCTTTCGTGATAAACCAGCCCGGTTCGTTCGATGCCCCAGGGAAATCTTCGGCTTGTGGTACATAATCCAGGTCTGGGTTAAAGTCGCGGTTCACATCAAAGCCTGGATTGGCGCCGTAATCATAGCTTTGGCTGACGCCGCGGTCTAAATAATTCCATGATGGCGTTGCAGCGGCGAGTTCGGGATAATCCGCCACGACATCGCTCCATGTCATGCTATTGCGGCGCTTATCGCCTTCTGAGGCATCTGGGTTCATCATCGGCATGAAGACGATCGTCACTTCATCGCGCAAGGCTTTAGCCGCTTTCGAGTTGCCAGATAGGGTTTTCAACATATTCAAAATGGCCACGGTGCCTGTTTTTTCGTTTCCGTGAATCTCACTTTGGATCAGCAGCACTTTGTCACCCGTCCCGACAGTCGCAGTATAAATATCGCGGCCTTCGAATGATTGGCCAGCAACATCAACAGAAACTGAGCCTTTGCTATTGGCTTCGATGCGTTGGAGTTCTTTTTGCAGCTCCGCATAATCGATAAACCCGGAAATGGCATTGTCGTGATGGTGTTCAGTCGGCTGTGCAGGTTCTGCCGCTTGCACTGGCATCGCAAGCATGGCACAAAGCCCCGCCATGGTCATTGTCTTGAATATGTGTTTTTTCACTATCCCCACTCCTTTTAATTGAATAGGCTGAGTATAGCAAAGCTTGTTAAGCTTGCCTATAGTTGTCAGAAATTTCAGTCCTTTGGATATATAATCCACAGCGCCAACCGTCCTTCGCCCGTTACCATTGCCGGAGAGCAAATTTTGAGCTCGCTGATTTTCATTGTTTCGTGGGACGAAATACCCGCAGCATCCAGTTGAAGGCTGAAGATATTCATCAGTAAAAAACTGGTCCCTCCGTCAGTTTCTATAATTGGCGCTTTTGGGTTTGCCTATTGCCCTGAATCGGCTACAGTTATACCATCAAGGAAGAAACTGGAGGTTATCATATGAACGATCCACAAATCCCGCAAGACAGCATCATCTGGTCGCAGGAAATGGTGCGCAGCACATTGCCAAAACGCGCACAAGACAGCCATAAAGGCGTGTTCGGCACTGCGTTATTAGTAGCTGGAGGCCCGGACATGCCCGGGGCTGCCTTGATTTCCGGGCTCGGCGCGCTAACAAGCGGCGTCGGAAAATTGGCAATCGGGACTTACCGCGAAACCATCCGCAGCATCGCTCACGCGGCGGCCGAAGCGACGTATGTGCCAGATGCGCTGATCCATATCGCCAATGGCACCCATTCACTCACTTCCTATAAAGCCATCGCATGTGGGCCTGGCACCTTACCGGATGCAGTGACCGAAGCGGCTATTGACAGTTTGCTGAATTCACCTGCCCCTCTCATACTCGACGCCGGCGCATTGAGTGAACGAAGCTATGTGAAAAGAAGCGCACCGCTCATCTTGACGCCGCACGCCGGTGAATTCAGCCGGATCTCAGGATATTCAACAGACCAGATGGCCGAGTCTCCCGGTGCATGTGCCTCGGCATTTGCCATGGAGCATGACTTGACCATCGTCTTGAAAGGCCCCCGCACAACAATCGCTTTCCCGGACGGCGAACTGTTCCACAACCCGACAGGAAATGCCGCGCTTGCAAAAGGCGGCACGGGCGATATGCTGACCGGCATGATGCTCGGCATGCTGTGCTGTCACGAAAACTGGCGCCATGCCGTCTTAAATGCCGTCTACTTGCACGGTGCCTGTGCGGACGAATTCATCAAAACCCGCTCCCCCCACACAATGCTTGCACACGATATCGCAAAGCTGCTGCCGGAAGTATGGAAACAATACGAGTGATCCTTTGTTCAGAAAATCGTCACACGTGAAATAGCCTGGCTGTGAACTAGTTCGCAGCCAGGCTATTGTTCATTTATTGGATAAAACTGCTCACTATTTTGACAATCAAAAGAGATGAAAAGCTCATACTTTCCGCTATAATGGAAATCGCCAGGCATAAGATTTTCAATACGGACGGAGGTATCTTTATAATGAATAGACACCGGGCGGGACAAAGTTAGTGAACTATGTTCGGATACTTCACTTGACGGTGCCTGCGGTATGGGTTTCTGTGCTGTTGGCAGCCGCTGCAGTAAGCTTGCTGATGCGCGCCGCGATTGGGCATAAACCTGGCGAATGGTACTGGAACGCTTTGGCGCTTTACATCTTGACGTGGAAGCTCAGCTACATCGTTTTCAATTTACAGCATTTTCTTGACATGCCTTTATCGATTCTTTATTTCAACGGCGGGTTGTACGGCCATTTGCTCGCCATAGCATTGCTTATCGGCTATTTGGCCCTGGCACAAAGAAAACAGGCTGCTGTGGCGGAACAGGCTGCCACTGCCTGGTTATTGTTTTTTCTGGCGTATCAGTCCATCCTGCAATATTTTGACGCCGAGTTTGTGCAAGCAGCCCTTCAAACCGCTCTTTTCGCAGCAGCTATCGTGGCCATCCGCGTGCTGGGAAAACGGCCAGACGTTCCGAACAGCTTATTGCTTGCCGCATTTTTCACAGTGGAACTGCTCATCCTAAGCGCATTTGGCCCACTAGTGACTTGGCAAAATGCGACACTCATTATTGTTGCCGCATTCACGGTCGCCATGTACATACGTCTTGAACAGAAAGGACCGAGCATATGATAAAAAAAGCCATCATCGGCATATTGCTGCTTGCAGCGATCGCCATCATTGCCATCAATTTTTTTGAAGAAGATGCTCAGCCAATCGACACGAGCGAATCCGCCACTTCCGCAAGCGCACAAGATGCGCCACTTGCCGAAGGCCTCTCACAAGGGCAGGTAGCTCCCGATTTCACATTGACTGACCAAAATGGCGAAACGGTCAAACTATCCGATTACCGCGGCAAAAAAGTCATCTTGAACTTCTGGGCGACCTGGTGTCCCCCATGTCGAGCTGAAATGCCGCATATGCAGGAATTTCACGAAAACAACGCAGACGGCGATGTCGTTATCCTGGCAGTTAACCTGACCGCACAAGATAACGGAGATGAAGCGATTCGCTCGTTTATCGATGAATTCGGTTTGACTTTCTCCATTCCAATGGACGAAACCGGAAGCACCGCCCAAACGTATCAAATCCGTACTGTGCCGACAACGTACATCCTCAACACGAAAGGCGAAATCGCCCAAAAAATTGTCGGCCCGATGGATGAACAAATCATGAAAGACCAGACAGATAGCATCGACTGAGTTTCTCTACAAGGCTTGCATGAACTTAAGGGTTTAAAGAAAAGCCATTTGCGGAATACAAGTAGCAGGACTTGCAATGAAATGGAGGATTTTTTCATGGAACTTGATTTAGCTAAAGAACAATTGCCATCGACACAATCTAAAGTGAACGACCACACACCTGACCACATCAATCAGCAAATCGAACGGGAAACGGAAGCTTCGGTCAATTACTACAAGCGCCAAGGCGAAAGTGAAATCCGGGCGCGCATTAACGAGTTGGACAACGAATGGGACACTGAACGCCTAATGAAAGTAAATATGGCATCCGTTGCAGCCCTTTCCACTCTTTTGGCAGTAAAGGGCAACAGGAAATGGGCGCTTCTAGCGGGAGCGTCAAGTGCAGCCATCATTCAGCACGCGCTGCAAGGCTGGACACCGGCGATCGTCATTTTCCGCAAATTGGGCGTCCGCACCGTCGATGAAATCAACCGTGAAAAGAAGGCTTTGCAAAATTTATTGAATAAACCTGAATAAGATAAAATCCCCTAAGCCTTAGCGCTTAGGGGATTTTTAAGTATTTTTCGTCGCGGCGTCTGTATCACTTGGCGCCACAACAGGTGTTTTGTTTCGCTGCAGCCAGCCTTTAAAGATTCGGTGCAGCGGCAGTTCGAGCTTGAAATGCGCCAAAATCCCGAAAAACATCATCAAAGCCACGAGCACCAAGCTCATGCCGACATTGCCCAATACTTCATGCAAACCGGCTTGATCCATCCATTCAGAGAATACATCGAGCACTACATTATGGACGAGATAAATCGCAAATGCGGCATTGCCAAGTTGATGAAACGCGTTCGGAATATGGATATCCTTTTTCAAATCGACCACGCCAAGCCCAATCAACAACAACATGATCGAGATGCTGGAGCTCATTTCAAAACTGACTTCCATAAACGGATTTATCGCATTCATCCATGTCACAGGAAAACCAACCAACCCACAGGCGATGAACAGATACCCGATGATGACCGGTATGTTGGCGTGGAGAATGAGCCAGGCACAAAATACACCCGCTATGAACATTAAATTATAGGAAGCAAACAGAAAATCGAACAGAAAATGATCGATATAGACAATGCCGATGACACCTACAAGTGAAAGGATGCCCCAGGCGGCGAACAGTATCTTCCCGAGCAGGCGCGGGCTTAAAAACAACACGGAAAACATCAGATAAAAATAAACGGTATATTCCAATGACCAGGCCACGATCAAGAACGGGTCTTGCCATTCAGGATTCGGGACTAGGAAAATCGAAGTCAAAATGACAGCCATGTCCCGCTCCGCCCCCGTTGCAAACCATGGGAAGAGAAATGCCAGGAGTAGAAACACCAAGGTCACAACCCAGTACAGTGGATAGATTCGAATGAAGCGATTGATCAGAAAATCCGATAATTGGCCTCTTTTTCCGAATTTTCGTCGGTAAATATAATAAGCCATGAACCCCGACAAGGAAAAGAAATAATAGACGCCACCGGTCAGCGGCAAATACGCCAGGTTCCAAATGTTAAACCCGTAGTAATCCATCATGGTCGTCGATAAATGGTGAAGCATGACCAATATCGGCACCAATGCCCTGGACAATTGGATCAGCACCAGCTTTCTTCTCATGCGTCCCACCCCTCTATTGCAAATTCAAACACTCGACAAAAGACCTAATATAAATCATGAGACTCATCGGAATTTAAAATTTATAGACATAATATACCACGTTCCTTTAAAACCACAAGCATTTTCTCCCACTGCCTGCTAGAGCATCTAGCGCTGGCATATTTCAAGCATCAAAAAAACCCGGAAACCATTAATGGCCCGGGTCTGGTCGTTAACGACGGTCTTTTACAACCGCTATGCCAGTTGTCTGCAAGGTTTCCAGCAGCAATTGATGCATGATCGCATAGCCTTCTTCATTCGGATGGATCGAATCCAGCCAAATGGACGGCACTTTCCCCATTTTCCGCGTGTTCGTGACGATGACGCCTTTCGCGCCGATTGCCGAATTCCACATGCGGAACAGCAGGTTGGTGAAACCGAAATACTGCACTTCTTTTTTCATCGAATTATATAAGCTATTTTGGACAATCAATACTTGATTGTTGCCAGCTTGAATATGCCCGTAAATCTCCAACAAATTGCGCCGGTATTTCTTTTTCAATGCAGCAAACTGGCGGATCAATTCACTTGCGCCTCCATCCTTGTATTGACGCAGCAAATCGTTGCCGCCGATATTCAGCAGCACGAGATCGGCTTGAGCCAATTCCGACTGCCAATGATCGGCCCGCAGCCGTTCGACGAGGCCATCACTCGTCAATCCATTGATGCCGAAGTTCAGCACCTCGCTAGCCGGAAAGCTGTCTTCCAAATGTCTCGCAATTCCGCCCTTTGTCCCGTAACCATACGCTACGGAATCGCCGAGAATGACGATCTTATCTATGTGTCGCGGCCTTGCCGCATTGCGTTGTTTACGTCTGAGTGCCTTTTGATAAAGGGCACTCGACCGGAAATTCTTGCCCAATCTTCTGCACGCCCCCCTCGCTTTCGTATCTCTTCATTTTAGCATATCTGCTTGTTTCTTTTCCCTTTTCACGCTTATATGCATAACCTATAGGGGTGGAAGGGTATGGACAAGTAGAACATAAAGGAGGGATGTTGGTGGATCAGTTTTATCTACTTATCGGCATCATCATCGTCGTCCTCACACTGATCGATTTCATCTGGACGACTTTATGGGTCGATGGCGGCGCCGGCCCATTGACCCACAAGCTCACTTCCGCCTACTGGACACTCCATAAGCAAGTGAGCCGGAACAATTCGAAATTCCTAAGCCTCGCGGGGCCGATTATTTTGGTCTCCACCTTGGCGACATGGATTTTCCTATTATGGGCGGGCTGGACGTTCATTTTTGCCAGTTCCGACATGATCGTCGATACCAAAGACGGTGGGCCTTTGTCGTGGGTTGAATATGCCTATTATGCAGGCTACTTGATTTTCACGCTCGGCAACGGTGAGTTCTCCCCGGATGACGGCATCTGGCAGATCGTAGCAATCTTTGCGACCGGCACCGGCATGCTATTCATTACCTTCGGGGTGACTTATTTGCTGCAAGTGCTGAGCGCCGTGTCAGAAAAACGCTCGCTTGCATCGAGCATCAGCGGCATTGCAAAAGATCCCGCTTCCTTTGTCAACAATTCATGGAACGGGAAAAATTTCGACAACCTTAATCTATTGCTCGATACGTTCGCGAATGAATTAAGCAATGCCGTGTCGAAATACAACGCCTACCCCGTACTCCATTATTACCGCAGCTCGACGCATGACCGATCGTTGCCAGTCAATATCGTTGTGTTGGATGAAGCATTGACTTTTTTACAGCACGGCATACCAAAAGACATTCAACCCAATGCCTTATTGATGCAGGAACTCTCAAGCAGCATCACCAGTTATTTGGACACCTTGCATAGCTCCTCAATCGACGCATCCACGGTAGTCCCGCCCCATCAAGTGCTGGCGAATCTCGATGAATCGATTCCGACCGTTAACGCAGAATCCTATGAAAAGACAATGGAATCACTCGAACTACGCAGAAGAAAGCTTCTGGGGCTTGTGGAAATGACGGGCGAAGCATGGCCAGGCACAGCAAACGATCTTGAATGAATCGATGAATGAATCACAACGCCTTGGCTAAATAATCGGATAGATCGACGTGAAGAAAGCGCAAATTCCTGGCGCTTTTTTCATTTCCTATTTTTGTCGTTCTTCCCAATAAATTAAAATAAGGTGTTTCAATTAAAAGCATTCAGGGAACAATTTGAAGGATGAGATTTTGAAATTGGAGGCTAAGTAATGCAAACGAAGATCCCTGCTTTATTGACAAAAGAAGATTTCACAAACCGCAACGACTTGCCTGGCTGGTTGCTGCGCGAATACAAAACCTTTCATGAGACGGTGACGGATAAGACTTTCCCGTGCTATTTCGGCAGAAGCGGCGAGTTGAAAGGCGAGCTGCGCTATGCATACATAAGCCAAGACGATTGGTCAAACCTGCCGGGAGCCGTGGCGGAATTCTTGACTCTGTTCGAAGATCCGAAACATAAGCGGCATGGCTTGTTTGTGTTCGTGGAACCATTTGAATCTGAAGGGCCGCTCGATGCTTACCGCAAGCAGTTCTGGGAAATCCTGCAGTATCTTCATGATATGGATGATACCGAATGGCCCGAACAAGCGCCGCGTGATCCTGATCATTATTTATGGGATTTCAACTTCAAAGGGGAACCCATTTTCATCTTCGGCAACGCGCCTGCCTACAAACAACGGCGCACCCGCCACCTCGGCAATTCGATGGTGCTCGGGTTCCAGCCGAGAAGGATCTTCGAAGGGCTGACAGGGACTGAAAAAGGCGGCATCATGTCGCGTGAAAAGGTCCGGGACCGCGTCGAGAAGTGGGATGAATTGCCGACCCATCCGGATATCAGCCATTTTGGCGACCCTGAGCACAATGAATGGAAGCAGTTCTTCATCGGGGATGATGTTGAGCCGGTCAAAGGCAAATGCCCGTTTTCACATAAGGAACTTTAATTAAAAAAGCGTCCGTACAGTTTGCTGTACGGACGCTTTTTTATGGTTAAGCTTTGCTTTTTTGCCGCTCTTTAAATTTTTTCACCGTGTTGCCCTTGCTAAGTTGCAACTCGTCCTCGGCAGCTGGCATCGCCGTTTCACTTCCTTCGATCTGCTGAAGCAGGCGATCCACCACTTGCTGGGCAAATGGCTGTGCAGCGGATGGCGGCTTGACGGCCGTCAATTCAGCGTCATCCCCTTCAGGTTCCCCCACTACCACGATGCTGATGTCTTTTGGCACTTTGAATCCAGCGCTTTTCAAAGAATCGAGTAATTGCAGCCCGTCTTCATAGCTCGCGGCAACAAACGCACTGGTCGGTTTTTTAAACGCACGCAATTCAGCCGCAATGGCATCGAAATCCGTTGGGCTTTGTGTCGAATGGATGCGTTTTTTGCGCAGTTTCAATTGATGATGCGCCAAAGCTTCATAATATCCTTGAAGCCTTTCGCTGCCATCCGGCAGATCTCCCCCGACCCAAGCGATCTGCTGGTGGTCTTTTTCAGCAAGATGGCTAGTGGCAAGGTATGCCGCTTTACGACCGTCAAATGGTTTCCCTTCATCCACTGCTTCTTCGGCTTGCAAATAAGGACTTGCTTCTTTCAAATATTCCTTCAGTTCAGCAGGAAGGCTGCCGATGCCGATGACGCCAGCAACTCCTTTTACTAAAGCCTTGCTGTCTTCCATCGATTCATTTCCAGTCAATGCATGGCCAGTCAGCTCGTAGCCCGATGCCTGTGCCGATTCGGTAAATTCGCGCAAACGGGCGAATTCAGCAGGCGCGCAATCCTCTGCAAACAGGACGGCGATACGTTTTGCTGGCTCTGCGTGTTGTTCACTAGCGGCGCTCGCATTTCCGTAATCCAATTCAGCTAAGGCTTGCATCACTTTGTCGTAGGTTTCCTTTTTAACTTGCTCTGGCCGATTCAATACACGGGACACCGTCGTTTGAGAGACTCCTGCATGCTTTGCAACTTCTGTGGTCGATACCATTTCTGTCACCCTTCCCATTCATTCATTTATTGAATATACTATAACACATTTAACCAAGATATTCAGGGATGGTTTCAAAAAATAACGGAGATGAATGACTCGAGGGATGCGCCGAATAACCGAAAGCTCCTGGTGAATTTAGAATATTTACAAACGAATAAAGTTATTCATAAAATATGGTAAATTTTTTTCGTTATTATTCAATACACAACCACTTAGTCATTTATTCATATATTATATTTGTCTAACTAAATTTTTATTCAGTCCCCTCAAATGAATAAATATGAATAGAAAAAGGCGCTCAGCATTCGCTGCACGCCAAATTCATTATTCACCTACGAAAAAATTGTTTCGATGCCATCTGAAAAAAGCCGTATTCGAATCCTTCGCTGCGATGCGCATATTTTTCTTCAAACCATAATGGCTCGCTTGTGGTTGAAGGGTTGCTGACATTCTCAGCGTACCTACGCCGGTAAAGGAAATTTGGCCGCTTTCATAAAGCGCTGCGTGATTGGCGCATAATAGCACCCCATTCGCTGGGTTGATCCGTTCTGCATCAGTGCTGTCTTTCCATGGCTTGCTGTAGGCCGCTTTCAGCAATGCAGGATTATCGAGGCTGCATAGGGCACATTTATTTCCCCACCGCTCCAACTGCACTGTTTTAAACTGCCCCTTCAAGTCCCTGAACTTTCGCCGCAGCAAGAATTCGGAATCCATCATCCAGGCTGTTAAAGAATTGTATTTCTCTTCACGCACAGCGTCGTAAACAAATTCCAATTGCTCGATATTGCGCCATTTTGAAGACGATAATAATTCCAAAAACACCAACGCCAACGCTTCATTGCACGGGTATACATAACCGGAGTTGCCGTTGCCGTCCGGCTGGAAAGCGGAATACTTGATTGGCAAATGTTCCGCTACCATTTTGATGCACGACGCAATTTCCAATGGGTCATCCAGTTCCAAGTATTCACAAGGCGCAATCCACTCAGCTTGTGCAGTACCTGATGCCTGCTCGCGCGCATCTTCCTGGATGGTGCCTACCGCAACCAGTGCCCCCCGGACATAATGAAAGGTCCGATCCCCTTTTTGCAATGATTTTACCCGCTCCCACGAATGTGGCGTGGTTCCCGATTTATCTTTCATAGGCGCCCGGACAATTCCAAGTCGCTTTTCTTCTCTGTAGGTTTCCCCCTGCATAACGATGTAGCTATTCATTACGTGCCTCCTGACAATTGCTTTCTTCTATTCTACCATCATTTTGCCGTTTTCGCCCGGTGCCACGGCAAACAAACCAAATCATGGCCAAGAAAAAAACCATCTCCTAGAAGGAAATGGTTTTCAAATCGCACGGACGATTCGACCAGGGGCGGTGGCTTTATACCAGCTATAGCAAAAAAGGATGATAAGGGCCAGGTCGATAACATCTCCGCCATAGTACATGATTAGCGCTCCCATTTCTCCGTCACTGGTCGTGATTCCAGCAGGTGGCATGGCGTAAAGCGATTTCGCTAACACTTTATGGCTTGCTAGCGCCATAATCAAGACCGCTGCGCGCAAACGGAACGAATGTCGATGGGCAGTCAGGTCGGTATATAGAATCGACCACGTGAACATATAGCCTGCCAACAAAATATGAATATGGACCAAAGCGTAAACCCCTGTCGATTGATGCATCAAGACGAATAAATCCGTTCTATACAGAATAAACAAGCCACCGAAATTCAACAACGCGGTGCTGGCGGGATGGCTTGCGACTGCAATGAATCGACTATTCAATAGGCGGCTCAGGCGCCGTGCGGATGTGGTCGGCAATCCTCTCATCACCAAAGTCAATGGTTTGCCGTGCAACAATAATAACGGCGCCAGCATGCCGAGCAGCAAATGCCCGGTCATATGGGCGGAAAAGCTGGTATGCGCTTTGTCCGCTAAAGGACCGACTAATGAAGCGCCTGCTGCGATCACGCCAGCAAACCAAAATATGTAACGGTGCATGGGCCATTTTCTATAGCGTTCGTTGGTCCATATCGAAAGCATCGGGTAAAACATCAGGGCCCAGGCAAGCAACAACGCCGCTGTTAGTTGAAACCAAGGTTCTATGGAGCCGAGGTAATGATGTATCATCGCTTTATGCGGACCGCCTTTCCTTGGCGGATTTTGCAAGGAACAACCCCGCAATGAGCAAAGCAGCGCCAAACAAATTCCAGCTCAAGTCATAAGGCCACAATTCGACCTGATAGCGGACTTGGTGGGTCCTGAACACCTTATGGTCTATGATCCCGTCAAACAGCTGGAAAGCCCCTGCGCCCATAAGGGCTGAAGCAATCCAATACCGCATGCGGACCGCTTGCCGCCTTCTCAAGTCTGCAAACATGAAGAGCCCGCCGATTGCTGCAAACCAGGCAAAAGAATTCAACAAACCATCTGCAAAAATACCGATTTGCGGTGTCGCCAAATCATAGAAATGATGCCATTGAAGCAATTGGTGGAAGATGACTTCATCGACGAAGGCCATAGAGCCGATCCCGAACAAAATGCCGGACCAAAAATTCCTCTTTTGGAGTGTATGGGCCGTTTCATCTGTGATTGCTTGTTCCTTACTTGCCATATATGCCCCTCCTTCTTACTCCGCTATTCTTAGCTCAATGAAAAAAGAGCCTCTGGCCGGGCTCTTTACTCGATTTCGATGCGTTTGCCATTGCCGGAGTCTTTTTCTTCCGGCTTTGGCACAGTTAATTGCAAGACACCGTCTTTGAAGTTTCCTTTAATGGCTTGTTCATCGACATCGCCGACGTAAAAGCTGCGCTTGAACGAACCAAAAGAACGTTCTTTACGGATGTAATGGCCCTCGTCTTCCGAAGTTTCTGAGCTTTCTTCTTTTTTGCCGCTGATCGATAAATAACCGTCTTTAAAATCGACCTGGATGTCATCTTTTGAGAAACCCGGCACGTCGACCACCACCTCATACTGCCCATTCGCTTCTTTTACATCGACTTGCGGGTAATTGCTTTCCTTGAAGAATCGGTCAAAGAAATCCGAATCCAAATCGCTTTGGAACAGTTTCGGGAAGAAATCCTCCCGTTTTCTGGGCATGAACTTCATCAGTCTTCCTCCTCGATCGCAGATTATTTAAACCAAGGCCAGAGACTCTTCGCTATAATTGGTGCTGTTACTGTGAATTATAGGGGGTTTTCACAAAAAGTCAACCAATTTTTTACCAATTACCAATAGTTTGACGAAAGCTTTCATAACTCTCCTCTACTGGCAAAAACGGCCGTATTATTCCTTGTCGCAGACTCGGCAGCACAGTATTTGCGCTAGTTTTTTATCCCATTTGGATTACTTATAGGTTTTGGACAGATGATGGGTTTAAAAAAACACGATTACAGGAATACTACAGAAAGCATATGTGTACTACTCATAATGATTTCCCTGTTATAATGGGAGATATCACTGAAGGAGATGATAGCGATGGAAATGGGTACGATTAAAGGTTCGAGCATGATGGTGAAAGTAGTGCGTTCACTTATGGAAGAAGGCTGGTCTTTTACACCGAACGAATTGGACATCATCGTCCGCGCCGAGCATCCTGAAACTGGCGAATCCATCTCCTTCCCTTCATTCGGGAGCTTGAAAATGTGGCTTTACGAAAAAGGGCTTAGCTATTAACTGAAAAAGCTACCCCTCTGCCGAATCGGCAGCAGGGACAGCTTTTTTTGTTGGTCATTTCAAGTTGATTGGCGGCAATTCGGGTCGCGTACAGGTTAGACAGACGGTTGAAGAATTGCCGGCTTTTTGCATAGCGAAGCATTGACGCCTTGTTTTCGCAGT
The DNA here is from genome assembly GCF_003664125.1 of Planococcus citreus. Taxonomy (GTDB): domain Bacteria; phylum Bacillota; class Bacilli; order Bacillales_A; family Planococcaceae; genus Planococcus; species Planococcus citreus. Next base: position 8,486 of record NZ_RCCP01000002.1, on the reverse strand, counting down.
TCGTAAACGATGGCGTCGTTGGTTTTTCTGCACGCTTCATACGATTCATCGAACATCCTTTTTAAGTGCTTCATTTGATTGGATTGACGGTTCATTCGACACACCCTCCACTCGGATGACTTCCTAGTCCAGTATACAGGGCAACTATGAACAAACTATTAACAAATGGAAAAAACTTTTTAAATAAGCGGTTTTTCTTAATCCGCGCCACGTAAGTCCCTGCCTATTCACCTTCTCGAGTCCTGGCTTTTTAAAAAAATCCGCCTGCAAAAAGGCGGATTTTTTCTTTTACATACGCAAGCTGATCCCAGGGCCGATTGGCAGCCCAGTCAATGCAAAGATGATCATCATAACCAGCCATACCCCGAAGAAGATGAGACTGTACGGCAACATCAAGGAAATCAAGGTGCCGAGTCCCGCTTTTTTGTCGTATTCGCGCATGAAGGCGAGCACAATCAAAATATACGGATTGAGCGGCGTAATGATGTTCGTCGATGAATCCGCAATGCGGAATGCCAATTGGACAAATGCGGGATGATAATCCAGCAGCATGAACATTGGGATGAAGATCGGCGCCATCAACGCCCATTGTGCGGAGCCGCTGAAAATCAATAGATTCAAAAGGGCTGCAAGGACGCTGAAACCGACCATGACTGGCAAGCCCGTCATATTGATGCTCGTCAAGAATTCCGCACTGTTGACGGCGAGCCAGATGCCCAGGTTGCTCCAGTTAAAATAACTGATAAACTGGGCTGCGGCAAAGATCAAGACGATATAACCGGACATGTCCTTGATAGCATCTCCCATATAAGCAGGAATATCTTTAGATTCAGTGATTTTCTTGACCGTGATGCCGTATGCGACAGCCACTGTAATGAAGAAGAACAGGATGATCGGCACGATGCCAGATAGAAATGGCGACGGGATGATGCCGCCGTCTTCGTTTCGGACAGGCGAGCCTGGGAAGAACAGCAGCAAAGCGATCAAGCCGATGTAAACGGCACCTGCAATCACGGCATTCAATAAGCCTTTGTTTTCCTGTTTCGTCACCGGTTCAAATGAATTATCGGCTTTGCCCGTGTATTTGCCAAGGCGCGGCTCGACCAATTTTTCGGTAATGATCGCCCCGACAATTGCCATGACGATGACCGATGCACTCATGAAATACCAGTTATCGACCGGCGTTACGACCATGGTATCGTCGATGGTTCTCGCAGCTTCTGTGGAAATCCCGGATAGCAGTGCGTCTGTACCGGTAATCAGGATATTCGCGGTGAATCCTGCGCCGGTTCCGGCAAAACCTGCCGCAAGTCCTGCGAGCGGATGCCTCCCGACAGAAGCGAAGACCATTGCCGCAAGCGGCGGCACCAAGATAAAGGCAGCGTCTGAAGCCAAGTTCCCCATGATGCCCGTGAAAATGACTGCGTAAGTGATCAGTGATTTCGGTGCATTCAAGATGGATTTTTTGATGGCGGTCTCCATCAGCCCGACTCTTTCAGCCAAACCGATCCCGAGCATCATGACGAGCACGAGCCCGAGCGGCGCAAAGCCGGTGAAGTTATTGATCGTCTCTGCCAGGATATAACGGATCCCTTCCCCTGAAACGATGCTTTGAATCGCCAGTTCCTCGCCCGTTCCCGGATGGACAACGGTCGTCCCGAGTGAACTGACCAGCCAGGACAGCAAAACGACAAAAACTGCTAAGTATACAAAAATGAAGAATGGATCGGGCAAGCGGTTGCCCCACTTTTCAATAAAATTCAAAAATCCTTTTTTGTCTTGTTGTTCTGTCGGTGTTGCCATTCCCATTCCTCCCTTTTTGTTTTATGCACCGAATAACAAACGGTACAATTTCCGCGGCCGGCCGCGACGCCCGGCTTCTTCCCCCGCCACTTCGGCGAGGCCGATGTTCTCGAGCTCCGTTAAGATCCTGCGCGCATTGCGTTCTGTACTGTTCATCCATTGCGATAATTCCAACGCGGTAAGTTCGTCTTTCGCATAATGCCTAGACAAGGATTCAATGCGGGCGATAACGGTCTGGCTGATTGCTGCGCCTTTCAGCGATTCCTGCCACTTCGATTCGGAGCTGCGGCGGCTGTAGCGGAGACGCTCGCCTGATGAGTTGATTTCCGTTACTTTTCCACCTTCGTCGATATTGATGACCACGCCGTTCTCTTTTTCTCGGGCGTAGTCAAGCGCCAGGCGGACATTCTGCTCCGAGTCCGTGACGGTCCGGCCATAGCCGATGCCGATCCGCACCTGGAACTTGCTGTTGGCAAAAATCTCTTCCTTCAGCTCTTCCGGATGATGTGATTTGCTGTAAAGTTCCAATTCTCCGCGAGTCGTATAGATGAAGTAGATGCCATTGCCCATCCCGACTTTTGAGCCTTTGACTTCTTCGGCAAAATCGATGAGCACACGGTTCATCGCCAGTTCCTGGCGTTCAATCTTGAACGGCGTCTTGCGTTGCTGCGCTTGGCTCGGGTAGATGATTTCGATGCCAATCATCGCCAATTGCTTCATGCGGTACAAATCCGACAGGCTTCTTTCCTTGATGACTGAAATCGCGCGGTGGGCAGCCAGTTCCGATACGCTAATCCGGTATACCGGCACGCCGCGCTCCTTCAAGCCGCTATAAGCGGCGTGTACGCAAGTGAGCGCTGCTTGAATGTGCCCGGAGCGGTACAGTTTCTCGTGGTAATCGATCAATTCTTCTGCTGGGATATAGCCGAGCTCCGGCGCGGTATGGATCTCCAATTTTTCCAGATCAAAATCCTTGAGCATTTTCAGCACTTCGCGGCGTGGAACCGAATCGACGCTGATGCTCGATAACACAGCGCCTTCTTGCATAAAGGCATCGAGCATCGTTCCGAGCAGGCTTGACCCATGCAGCAAAATATAATCCGCATGATCCGCATCGATTAACTCTTCTTTTAAAGCAAAATGATAAGGCGCTGGGCCTGAAAAAAGCCAATGGCCGATGCGCGCTGAATGTTGGTTGATGATGTTTTTCGTTTCTTCCGTGTGCTGGTAAATGAAGGGGATGAGCTCGATGCCTTCTAAGCTGCCCGCCGCTTTCATCGTTTCATTGACCGAATCGTTCGGCCCGATCAGCCCGACTTTAACGTTTTCCGTCATGTCCAGTGGCCTCCATCAAGAAGCGGGACAATAATTCGACGCCCATCTTCAAATCTTCAGCAGTGGCAAATTCGTCAGGGTGATGGCTCAGCCCATCCTGGCAAGGGATAAACAGCAAGCCGCTTGGCCAAACTTGCGCCATGTTCATGACATCATGGCCTGCGCCGCTGTCCATCCGATGCGCCAAATAGGCTTCGTGGTCGCCGGCATCGACCAATTGCTGGGCGATACCGTCATCGAGCAACACGGATGGATTGTCAACGAGCACTTCGATATCGATCTTTACGCCTGTCGTTTCTTCAATGCGCTTCACTTCGCTCCGTATGGCATCTGCCATCTTCTTTTTCAGTGAATCATCCACACTGCGGATATCGACGCCTGCCGTGACGGTTTGGGGAATGACATTCATTGAATTCGGCGATGATGTCAAGGTTGACACGGTCGCCACCAATGATTTGTCGTAAGCATCGTTCATTTGAAGCGCCGTCTCCTGGACGAACGAAATGAACGGCGCGGCAGCTGCCAGCGCGTCTTGCCTTTGGCCCATCGGCGTCGTACCCGTGTGTCCCGCTTTTCCATTGAACGTGACCGCTAAGCGGACGGGGCAAGCGACGCCTTTAACGACTCCATAATCTTTTTCATGGTTGACGATATGCATCCCTTGTTCGATATGCAGCTCGACAAAGCATTGCAAGTCGTGTTTCGAACGCTTCGCATTTACTAGGTCTTGCCACACAAACCCTTGGCTTTCGACCGCTTGCGCGAGCGTGATGCCGTGCTGGTCTTCGAGTGTGCCGATGGACGGATCCAATATTCCGCTCATTGCTTTGCTGCCGATTGTCGAGACCCCAAAACGCGACGATTCTTCCGAACGGAAGCAAATGACTTCGATCGGGCGCTGCGGTTTAAAATCGGCTTCCTTCAACATCTTGATGGCCCCGAGCCCGCATACGACGCCTGCTCCGCCATCGAACGCACCGCCGTTTGGCACAGTGTCGAGGTGGGACCCTGTTGCTACTGCCGCATGCCCGCCTGCAACATTCCAGCGGGCGATGGCATTTCCTGCGGCGTCTTCTGAAACAGCGAGCCCCAGTTCTTCGGCGATCGCTTTAAAGACTTCGATAGCCTCTGTTTCTTCCGCTGTATAGCCTTCCCGCGTAAACCCTTGCGGCTGGATCAGTACATCACTTAAATTCATCCGTTGCAATTGCTCAACCAGCCAGTTATTCACGGGTTTCGTCCTCCTTCAGCAAATGATCGGTCGTCCGGATCAATGTTTCCAACCCTGCCGTCAATGCCTGTTCCTCGTAATCAAAACGCGGGTGGTGATGGCCGGCCGGCAAGGGGCTGGCGAAAATCATGAAAGTCGCTTTGCCGCCGCGTTCACGGACGCGCTCGATCATATACGTGACATCCTCGGAGGCGCCGATTGGCAAGTACGGCACAATATTCAATTTAGACGCGGCGCAGGCACGTTCCACGATGGCGGCGAACTCGAGATCTGCGTCAGCAGAAATCGCTTTTCCCATATGCTCGATTTCCAGTTCAACATCAAACATCGCTGCACTCGCCTGTAGGATGCGCAATGCATTTTCCTGCATGTATTCATCCAACTCGTTGGTCTCGCCCCGCGTCTCGATTTCCATCAGCGCTCGATCGGCGATGATATTGCGTCCCGATCCTGCGTGCAAGGTGCCGACATTGACGCGCGTCGCCCCGTCTTTATGGCGAGAAATGCCGTGCAAATGCATGGTGGCGGATGCCGCTGCGAGCAAAGCATTGCGCCCTTCGTTCGGCTCCAATCCGGAATGCGCCGATTTGCCTTTGAATTTCGCATTGATTTTGGAACTTGCCAAAAACTTGGACGTGGCTGCGGCGACGGTCCCGGACGGCAAATCGTGTATGCCGACATGGCCGCTCAGGAAATAATCGGCATCGTCCAGCCAGCCTTTATCGACAACGGCCTTTGCACCGCGCCCACCTTCTTCTGCCGGCTGGAATAAAATCGTATATTTGCCCCGAAGATGTTCTTTTTCTTTTGCTAGGTATTCAGCGAGTCCGAGCCCGACAGCGGCATGCCCATCGTGGCCGCAGGCATGCATCATGCCCGAAATATCCGAGCGGAAATCTTGCTTAGCCGGAACATGGCCTGAGGTATCGTCTTCTTCAATCGGCAAGGCATCGATATCAAAGCGATAAGCGAAATTCGGCCCTGGCTTCCCGGTATCGAGTACAGCAGCAAGCCCGGTATGCCCGCCTTTCATCCGTTCCAGAAAATCAAGCGGGATGCCATAGTCGAGCGCGCGTTGTTCCTGCTGTTTCAAAAATTGCACGTCTGGCACGCCCATGCGTTCATCGCTCGTTAAAAAATCGGTGCCATAAAATAATTCAAAGCCTTTACCGGCCAATTGTTCGCTTAACTCATACGTCGTCACATATTCCGCAAATCCAATTTCGGGATATTGATGCCGTTTGCGCCGTTGTTTGATGAGATGCGGTTCGATTTCTTCCATAAACCGCTCGATAGCATCTGCCATGTCCATTCCTCCTAGTTATTCAATTCCGCGAGCACATCAAGCGCCGCCTGAGCCATCAGGCCGGTCCCGATCGACAATGCTTGTTCATCGATCATAAAGCCCGGGTCATGAAGGGGCTTTTGGGTCTCTCCGACTGATGTGCCGAGCCAGTAGTAAACGCCTTCGTATTTTTTCAAGAAGCGCCCGAAATCTTCGCCTGCCATGCTTCCGATCACTTCTGGAGCAGATTCAGTACCTAATTGCCTCTTGGCAGAGTCACGAACCACTTCAGCCCAGCGTTTCGTATTGACAGTCGCCGGATAGCCATCCGAATAATCAATTTCACACGAGCCGCCCATCATTTCAGTTGTGCCTTTGACGACTTCGTGGAAGCGTTTTTTCAATAATTTCTTCGTTTCGTCTGATAAGGAACGGATTGTGCCTTCCAACACCACACTATCTGCCACGACATTATAACGGTAGCCTCCCGAGATTTTTCCGATCGTGATGACACCAGAGTCCATCGGGTTGGCGTTTCGGCTAATGATGGTTTGGATAGCAGACATCACTTGGTTGGCGATGACGATTGCATCAATCGTTTGATGTGGCATCGATGCGTGGCCGCCCGCTCCATGAATCGTGACGTGAAAACGGTCAGAATTCCCCATGATCGCCCCGTCAATGACGCCGACTTGACCGGCCGGAAGTCCAGGCCATACGTGTTGTGCCAATATGACGTCCGGCTGGTACCGTTCGAACACGCCGTCTGCCATCATCTGATCCGCACCGCCAGTCGGCGCATTTTCTTCGGCTGGTTGGAAAATGAGCAATACCGTACCCGCAATTTTATCTTTTTGTTGCTGGAGCAATTTCCCAACTCCCAATAGCATCGCTGTATGTGCATCATGGCCGCATGCATGCATTTTTCCATCGACTTTGGATTTAAACGGAACGTTTGCTTTCTCCGTAATCGGCAAGGCGTCAATATCGGCGCGTAACCCGACCGTTTTCCCGGGCTTGCCCCCTTCAATGACGGCCAGTACACCCGTTTTCGCATATCCAGTAAAGTAATGGATGCCATATTCATCGAGCTTTACTTGTATTTTTTTCGAAGTTTCCATTTCTTCTCCGCTCAGTTCAGGGTGTTCGTGGAGATCCCGGCGGAACGCACGTATTTCTTCAAATAATTCTTCTGCTTGTTGTTTCATAGCTGTCACCTGCTTTTCGTATTTAAGGAAATAAACCTTAATCATTCCGTTAATAGAAAGTGTACCGTACTTGCCTTATGAAATGCTACCCCCATTTTGATTTTTCTGAATATCCTTTCAATGAAAAAAGAAGCCTCCGCTGCTGCGAAGGCTTCTTTAAAATTTGAACTATCATGGGATTACTGAACGTTTTCAGAGTATAGAAAGGAAAATCAGCCATATAAAGCCGCAAGTTGATTTTTACGCTGCTCGATGACGGTGAAAATCTCACTATCGTGTACTTCGTTGTATTTGGTGCCAAGCGTTTCCAGGTATTCCGCCAGTTCGGCGTAAAGCTTCTCATAGATTTCCATAAAAGCAGGCTCGGTGAGTTCTCCGATCGTTTTCATAAAATCATCCACCTGTTCTGTATCACCCGCTTGCCTCATGACATACAGCTCACTTAAGGTATGGATCAAATGGCGGAATGTGCCTGTAATATATGGGGTAGAAAAACTTTCTTCCTTTTTCGCCAAGACAAACGGCAAGCTTCTCAAAAACATATCCGCCGATCCTTCCAGCCCGTGCCGGATTACCGAACTATGGACTTGGCAGAAATATGTTTGCCAACATTGGTAACTGTCGCTTTTGTCCAACTCCTGCCATTCGGCGTGCCTCCGGATGTCCATATTTTGTTTAAAATGCTCGATCGCCTGGCCCAGGACGAAGGCAATCAAGGGGATGGTGTCGTCTCCCGATATTTCGATGCCAATGATGCTTTTGACGCCAAACGGATGATGGACGGCTTTCTTGCCGTCAAATTCATCGTCGATGATGCCGTATTCAGTGAAGATCGCATGGCTGAAATCTTTGCGCTCATTGTAAAAGAAAAGAAGTTCAATTTTATCTTTGAAATTAAACGGTTTATACGCTGTTTTCGCTTTTTTCACCATCGCCGGAATATCAATTCCCGGCTCTCCATCCATTAATTCAATATAGCGGATCCCTTGTTCCGTAGTTTTCAATGGTTTAACTCCTTCTGTGTATGTCCATCTTTCTCCATTTTTCAAGTCATTTCCATTCTCAACTGGTTAGCCCTATTATAAGAAAAAACTTTTCAAAAACACAAGCAAGAGCTTTTTCCCTTTTTCCGTAAAATATAAACATTCCCGTGGCTAAACGGAGTGATCGGACGCGCTGGCACCTTTGAACTCTCCATAAGCTTAACTGTATCATTTGTTGCGGATTTTTTTAATCATTCACTCTTTCAAACTATCAATTAACTGCCTCAAGCCGTTTTTCGGTGTTTCAGCTCATCAACCCCTGCCGTTTGCTTATTTCCTGTAAACTTACATAATAATCAGTTAAATCCGGTCGTCCAAGGTCAGGTTTTATTTTTTGAAACCAGATGAAAGCGCTTTAAAAAAGCGGCGCTTAAAGTCCCCGACCGGCAACCAGAATGATCAAAAAGGAGAGATTTTTTTATGACAGCAACAACAAAAGGTTTAGAAGGTGTAGTCGCAACTCAATCGGCGATCAGCTCGATCATTGATGACACACTTACATACGTCGGCTACAATATCGACGATCTGGCGGACAACGCCAGCTTCGAAGAAGTGATTTACCTGCTTTGGCACCAACGTTT
>NZ_RCCP01000001.1 GCF_003664125.1 Planococcus citreus | reverse complement strand
GAGCAAGCTCCACTATCTCCGCTCGACTTGCATGTATTAGGCACGCCGCCAGCGTTCGTCCTGAGCCAGGATCAAACTCTCCATTATAGAGTAGTTGATTGCTCAATACTGCTGGCGCATCGCCGTCTCGAAAGACGCGCGATTCGCTTGATCTGCCGAAGCTGATCAGTACGTTTGCCGCGATCACTCGCGGCTGTATTGTTGACGTTTTGCTGTTCAGTTTTCAAGGTTCATGTTGTGCGCCTTGTTTTGGCGACTTGATAAATATACCACGCCTTATTATTCACGTCAACAGTTTTAAGAAAAAACTTTTCCTTTCTGAAATTTTCTTTCTCAATAGAAAGAAAAGAGCTTGCCGAACCATCGGCAAGCTCTTACAAAATTACTCTTCTTTCGGATCTTCTTCTATACTATCCGCCGTTTCATCTTCAACAACCTCATCCTCTGTGTAGACATCTGCTTCTACACTTTCTTCGATGAGTGCATCTACGTTATCTTCTGAAACTGGTTCTGTCTCTTCATCAACTTCTGCTGCTTCTGCATCATCCAAATCTTTTTTCACTTTGGTGACGGTAGCCACAACCTCTTCGTCGCCAAGACGGATCAATCGGACACCTTGCGTATTTCTTCCAGTCGTTGAAATATCTTCTACATCCATGCGGATCAGCACGCCGTGTTGTGTAATCAGCATGATGTCTTCTGATCCATTCACGGCGCGAACAGCTACTAGCGGCCCGTTCTTTTCTGTAATGTGGCAGGTCTTGATTCCCATACCGCCTCTAGATTGGACGCGGTATTCGGATTCTTTTGTTCGCTTGCCATAACCATTTTCCGTGATGACCAGGATCTTATCATCCGTCTCTAGTGTCTCCATTCCGACGACTTGATCGCCTTCACGCAGGCGAATGCCCCGGACACCGCTTGCTGCGCGTCCCATACTGCGGATATCCGTCTCCGGGAATCGGATCAATGCACCATCACGGGTTCCGATAACAATTTCTTTGTTGCCGTCAGTCATCTTGACTGAGATCAATTCATCGTCTTCACGCAAATTAATGGCAATTAACCCATTTTGTCGGATATTGGCATAGTTGCTCACCGGCGTCCGCTTGCTCAGGCCACCGCGTGTAGTGAAGAAGAAGAAATCGTCTTCTTTGAATTCTTCAACACGGATCACTGCTGTCACTTTTTCGTTCTTGCCGATCTCTAGCAAGTTGACGAGCGGCAAGCCTTTCGCAGTCCGGCCGTACTCAGGAACCTGATAGCCTTTCTTGCGATAGACTTTCCCTTCACTTGTGAAGAATAGGATCGTATCGTGTGTTGATGTATATAGAAGATGTTCAACGAAATCATCATCGTTGGTTCCCATTCCTTGTACACCACGTCCGCCACGTTTCTGGCTGCGATACGTATTGGCAGGCAAACGTTTGATGTAGCCGTTGTGCGTGAGCGTCAATACGGAAGCTTCACGTGGGATAAGGTCTTCATCTTCGATCATCTCAGAACCGCCAACAGTGATTTCCGTTCTGCGGGGATCATTGAAGCGCTCTTTGATTTCAAGGATTTCTTCACGGATGATCTCGAGGATCTTCGATTCGTCCGCAAGAATTGCACGCAACTCGTTGATGAGTGCGATGAGCCCTTGGTATTCCTCTTCAATCTTATCCCGTTCGAGACCGGTCAAACGTTGAAGGCGCATGTCCAAGATGGCTTGGGATTGACGCTCGGACAAATTGAAATCATTCATCAAACCGTTGCGTGCTTCTTCAGTCGTTTGCGACCCACGGATCAAAGCAATGATGGCATCGATATGATCTAGTGCGATGCGCAAGCCTTCAAGAATATGCGCGCGGTCTTCAGCTTTTTGCAGGTCAAATTCTGTGCGGCGGCGGATAATGACTTTCTGATGCTCCAGGTAATGATAAAGAACATCTTTCAAGCCAAGAACTTTCGGTTGGCCGTCGACGAGCGCGAGCATATTGATGCCGAAGCTTGTCTGCATCGCTGTCTGTTTGTACAAATTGTTCAATAGGACATTAGCACTCGCGTCTCTGCGCACTTCGATGACGACGCGCATTCCGTTACGGTCGGATTCGTCGCGCAAGTCGGTAATACCGTCGATTTTTTTGTCGCGCACCAATTCTGCGATTTTCTCGATCAGACGCGCTTTATTGACTTGATAAGGAAGTTCGTGGATGAGGATTACTTCCTTGCCGTTCGGCTTCGTTTCGATTTCAACGACCGCACGGATCAACACCGAACCTTTTCCGGTTTCGTAAGCACGGCGGATGCCGCTCCGTCCGAGGATGATGCCTCCGGTCGGGAAATCGGGCCCTGGAAGGAACTCAAGCAATTCTTCTGTCGTAATAGCCGGATTTTCAGCCAAAGCCAGAACCGCATCGATCGTCTCGCCCAGATTATGAGGTGGGATATTGGTAGCCATCCCGACCGCGATTCCGGAAGTCCCGTTGACAAGCAAGTTCGGGAATCTACTTGGGAGGACAATCGGTTCTTTTTCCTGACCGTCATAGTTTTCCTTGTAATCAACCGTGTTTTTATTTAAATCACGCAAAAGTTCCATGGAAATTTTTGACATTTTGGATTCTGTGTAGCGCATTGCTGCTGCTGCGTCGCCATCGACAGAACCGAAGTTCCCGTGGCCGTCGACGAGCATATAGCGATAGCTGAAATCCTGAGCCATCCGTACCATCGTTTCATAAACTGCGCTATCACCGTGCGGGTGATATTTACCGATTACGTCACCGACAATACGTGCTGACTTTTTGTAGCCTTTATCCGCTGTGATTCCGAGGTCATGCATGGCATATAAAATACGCCGATGCACCGGCTTCAAGCCGTCCCGGACATCCGGCAACGCACGTGAAACGATGACACTCATTGCATAGTCAAGGAATGATGTGCGCATCTCCGTGCTGATATTTATTTCTTCTACTCCGCTGCCTGGCCGTTCCGCCATATCCGCAGCCTCCTCTCAACTCTTGTTGCGTTATACATCCAAGTTCTTCACATAACTGGCGTTTTCTTCAATGAAATTGCGGCGCGGTTCGACGTCGTCTCCCATCAACATATGGAAGGTCTCATCCGCTGTCATCGCGTCTTCAAGCGTGACTTGCAGCAAGGTACGGAAATCAGGATCCATCGTCGTATCCCATAATTGAGTGGCATTCATCTCGCCGAGCCCTTTATAGCGCTGAACGTGCGGCTTAGGCGATCCCGGAAGTTTTGCCAATGCTTCTTTCAGCTGCGCATCCGAATAAACATAATCGACATGCTTGCCTTGTTTAATCTGGAATAGAGGCGGCTGTGCGATATAAATATAGCCCGCTTCGATCAATGGACGCATGTAGCGGAATAGGAAAGTCAGCAATAAGGTCCGAATATGGGCGCCATCGACATCGGCATCGGTCATGATGACGACTTTATGGTAACGCGCTTTATCGAGGTTGAACTCTTCGCCGATGCCGGTTCCGAGTGCGGTAATGATATTGCGGATCTCTGCGTTGACAAGAATCTTATCTAGGCGCGCTTTTTCTACGTTGAGGATTTTTCCGCGCAAGGGCAGAATCGCTTGGAAGTGGCGATCTCGGCCGGATTTTGCGGATCCGCCCGCTGAATCGCCCTCTACGATATAAATTTCGCTGATTTTCGGGTCGCGCGAAGAACAGTCTGCGAGTTTCCCTGGCAAACTTGAGACTTCAAGGACCGATTTGCGGCGCGTGAATTCACGCGCTTTTTTGGCAGCCATCCGGGCATGGGAAGCCATGATGCCCTTTTCGATGATTTTCTTGGCGGTTGATGGATTTTCCAGCAAGAAGCGTTCAAATCCGTTAGAGAATAAATTATTGACGATTGTTGATACTTCAGTATTGCCGAGCTTTGTCTTGGTCTGGCCTTCGAATTGAGGGTCCGGATGCTTAACGGAAATGATCGCCGTCAACCCTTCCCTTACGTCTTCACCAGTCAAGTTCGCTTCAGCGTCTTTTAACAAGCCATTCTTGCGGCCGTAATCGTTAATGACGCGCGTCAACGCCGTTTTAAAGCCGGATTCGTGCGTTCCGCCTTCATGGGTGCTGATATTGTTCGCGAATGAAAAGATATTTGCCGCAAATCCGCCGTTGTATTGCATCGCGACTTCGACATTGATGCCGTCCCGCTCCGACTCGACGAAAATCGCTTCTTCGTGAAGCGGGTCTTTCGATTTATTCAAATGCTCGACGTAGGATTTGATCCCACCTTCATAGTGGTATTTCTTTTCCTGCTCCAAGCCTTCCCGTTCATCAGCGACCACGATTTTCAAGCCGCGGTTCAAATAGGCGAGCTCGCGGAGGCGGTGATCCAGGATATCGAATTCATAAACCGTTGTTTCTTTAAAGATCTCCCCGTCCGCTTTAAAACGGATCGTTGTGCCCGTCTTGTCGGCTTCGCCGATGACGCCAAGTTCTTTTTTGACTGCGCCGCGCTCAAATTGAATGAAGTGGCGCTTGCCGTCCCGGTGCACATAAACTTCCGTTGTCTCGGACAAAGCATTGACGACTGATGCGCCAACGCCGTGGAGGCCGCCGGATACTTTATAACCGCCGCCGCCGAATTTACCGCCGGCATGAAGAACCGTCATGATGACTTCAACAGCCGGACGGCCCATTTTTTCTTGCATATCGACTGGAATACCGCGGCCGTTATCTTCCACGCGGATCCAATTGTCTTTTTCGATTGTGACGCGGATTTCATCGCAATAGCCGGCAAGGGCTTCGTCGATGCTGTTATCCACAATTTCCCACACTAAGTGGTGCAGTCCTCTCGATCCCGTAGAACCGATATACATGCCCGGCCGTTTCCGTACCGCTTCTAAGCCTTCCAATACTTGAATCTGATTGGCGCCATAAGATTGCTCAAGATTCGTATCTTCCATAGCCATTCCGTTCACCTGCTCTTTCTTGACAACTCATTATTTCCATTGACCGGTTATAACCTGTTTTGCTGAATTTTATTCAAAAGTGCCTGGGGCCGATAAGGGGACCCGTAGACGAAATCATCAGTGACGACGTAGGATTTCACTGCTTCAGGCGGAACTAAAAGCCGCGTAAAAGCAGAGTGGACATACTGTTCATGATGGACCACCGCAAGGATTTCCGTGACGGCAATCAATTGGGATGCTCCGATCTGGACATACATATATGTTCACTCCTTGACCGTTCCTTTCGATACTTCGAAAAGACGGGCGCTTTGAATGGTCTCGTGCTGGATGCCTTCGACACTAGTGGTCGTGACAAAGGTCTGCACGGAGCCGCGGATAGTGTTGAGCAGATGCGATTGTCGGTAATCGTCCAGTTCAGAAAGCACGTCATCGAGCAAGAGAACCGGCGCTTCGCCGACTTCCTGCTTGATCAGCTCGATTTCCGCCAACTTCAAAGACAGGGCGGTCGTGCGCTGCTGTCCCTGTGAACCGTAAGTCTGGACGTCATAGCCGTTGACGATGAACTGCAGATCGTCTCGGTGCGGGCCGACTAGCGTTACGCCACGGTCGAGTTCCCGCTTTTTCACTTCCTGCAGCTTTTGCTCTAAAAAGGACGCCATTTCAGCAGGCGTCCATTCGGGCTTCAACCCACTAATCGGCTGGTAGCGGATTTCCAGTTTTTCAAGCCCACGGGAAATACCGTGGTGAATCGGCTCTGCCCATTTTTGCAGCAATTCCATGAACTGGAATCTTTTTTGTATAATTTTTACAGCAGCTTCAATGAATTGTTCGGTGTACACCTCGAACATGACGTCATTGATCGCTTGTTTGCCGTAATGCTGCTTCAATATATGGTTGCGCTGTTTCAACAGCTTCTGGTAATTGACGAGATCGTGGAGATAGACCGGTGAAATCTGGCCAATTTCCATATCGATGAAGCGGCGTCTGACTTGCGGGCTGCCTTTGACTAAATGCAAGTCTTCAGGAGCGAACATGACGACGTTCAATTGGCCGATATAATCGCTCAGCCGCCTCTGCTCCAGGTGGTTCACTTTCGCTTTTTTGCCTTTTTTGGAAAAGCTGATTTCAAGCGGCAGTTTGCCATATTTCCGGAGCACATCAGCTTTAATTTTACCATATTCCGCGTCCCAGCGTATCAATTCTTTGTCATTGCTCGTCCGATGGGATTTCGCCATCGATAAAACATAGAGCGATTCCATGATATTGGTTTTGCCTTGCGCGTTCTCGCCGATAAAGACGTTGATCTCCGGCGAGAAGTCGAGCTTGAGCGTTTCATAGTTGCGGTAATTGACTAACTCGAGGTTGTCAATCCGCATCGAAGCTCATGCCTTCGGCGACAACGATGCGGAATTCCCCCGTTCCCGGTATGTTCACAGTATCTTCCGGACGCAATTTGCGCCCTCTGCGGTCTTCCGCTTCTCCGTTCACAAATACTTCATGTTCGCTTAAAAACCATTTAGCCATTCCGCCTGAACTGATTGTGTCTGTCATTTTAAGCAGCTGTCCCAATGTAATAAATTCTGTCTCAATACCGATTTCCTTCAAAATGCACTCATCCTTCGATTCGTAGTCTATCCCTTTATTTTACCCTATTTGCCCCCATAAGTAAAAAGGATAGCCTTTATGGGCTATCCTGAGGGTTTTGATGCTAATTAATATGTCCGGACAGGAAGAATCAACTGAAGAATTGAGTCATCCAAGGCCGATTTCAAAATGAATGGGCGCATCGCTCCAGTGAATTGGATGACGACGTCTTGTCCATCAATCGCTTTCAAGGCATCCATCATGAACTTCGCACTGAAGGAAATCTTCAGCTCTTCGCCGTCGACGCTTTGTGCCTGCAATTGCTCTTCGACTTTCCCGACTTCTGGGGAATTCGAGGAGACTTCCACTTCGCTGCCTTCGTTTGTGGAGAAGCGCACGACGTTATTGCGTTCTTCACGCGCAAGTAGTGATGCACGGTCGATTGCCTGAAGCAATGAACGGCCGTTTACCGTTACCGTCGTTTTGTATTCAGACGGGATGAGGCGTGATGTATCCGGGTAGTTCCCTTCCAATAGACGGGAGAAGAACAAGATGTGTTTCGATTTGAACAACACTTGCTGGTTGGTCATGACGATTTCAACCGGATCGGACGTGTCATCGAGGATTTTGTTCAACTCATTCAAGCTTTTCCCTGGAATGACGACGCTGTACTCCCCTTCCGGCAAAGTTTCGAGTTTCGTTTTGCGGCGTGCCAAACGGTGACTGTCTGTTGCAACACAAACCAGCTCCCCGTCTTTTACCTCCCAATGAACGCCAGTAAGTACCGGGCGTGTTTCAGAACTGGACACGGCAAATACCGTTTCTCTATTGATGGTTTTCAACAGATCCGCTGGAATCGTGAAAATGCGGTCATCTTGGATATCCGGCAATTGTGGATAATCCATTGCGTCAAGCCCGATCAAGTGGAATTCGGATTTTCCTGAACGGATATGGGTCTGGAAATTGCCGTTGATTTCGATTTCGACTTCATTAGTCGGCAATTTGCGGACGATTTCCCCGAATACTTTTGCTTGAAGAACGATGCTTCCGCCTTCAGTGACATCGATCAATTGTTTTCCATCCTCTTCTGCTGGGATGAAAGTTTGGATCGTGATATCTGAGTCACTTCCTGTTAAGCGCATGCCTTCTGTAGAAACATCCATCTTGATCCCAGTCAAAATCGGAATCGTTGTTTTTGAACTGACTGCTTTCATTACATCGTTTAAACCTTCAACTAATCGCTCACGTTTTATCTCGAATTTCATTCTCGAACCTCGCTTATATATATATTTTAGTTATTAGTACTTAAAGACAGTAATAGTAGTAGGGGCTGTGAATATGTGGATAAGCCCGATATGAGCAATAAAAGCAGCTTATCCACATGTAGACAAACTGTGCATAAACTGCTTAAGAAAATCGGGGGTTATCCACAGTCTTATTTCCCGAGTGCAGATCGAATTTCTTTAATATCCTGCTGAAGCTGCTGGTTCTCTTTCAGCATCGTGTTGATTTTTTCGTGCGCATGGATGACCGTCGTGTGATCGCGGCCGCCGAATTCCTCGCCGATTTTCGGCAACGAAAAATCCGTCATTTCACGTGACAAATACATCGCGATTTGACGTGGATACGCAATATCCTTCGTGCGGCGCTTCGTTTTGAAATCATCCAATTTGACGTTGAACTGTTCGCCGACTGCGTTTTGGATGTCCAAAATGGTGATCACTTTCGGTTTGGAGTTCGGCATGATGTCTTTTAAGGCTTCTGCCGCAAGCTCTGCGCTCATGTCCCGGTTGATCAGGGAGGAATAAGCGACGACGCGGATCAAGGCGCCTTCGAGCTCGCGGATGTTGGAATCGATTGAATTGGCGATATAGGTCATGACATCGTTCGGGATGTCCAGGCCGTCCGCTTTGGCTTTTTTGCGCAAAATGGCAATCCGCGTTTCCAAGTCCGGCGGCGTGATATCGGTGATCAATCCCCATTCAAAGCGCGATCTTAAGCGGTCTTCGAGTGTCGGGATCTCTTTTGGCGGCCGGTCGCTCGAGATGATGATCTGCTTGGATTCTTCGTGCAGCGTATTGAATGTATGGAAGAATTCTTCCTGTGTCTGCTCTTTTCCGGCTAAAAATTGAATATCGTCAATGAGCAAAATATCGACATTGCGGTATTTATTGCGGAAATCGACGGTCTGGTTGTCACGGATCGAGTTGATGAACTCGTTGGTGAATTTTTCCGACGACAAATAAACCACTTTGGCGTCTGGGTTGTGTTCAATAACATAATGTCCGATTGCGTGCATAAGGTGGGTCTTGCCAAGTCCTACGCCTCCATAGATGAAAAGCGGGTTATAAGCTTTTGCCGGTGCTTCGGCGACAGCCAGCGATGCAGCGTGCGCAAAGCGGTTGCCGGAACCGATGACGAATGTGTCAAAGGTATATTTCGGGTTCAGCATGCCCGGCAAAAACTCTTGCTGCTCCGCCTGCCCCGGTTTGACACGGGGAGCGGGAAGCTGGAAATCATCCATATCCTGATCTTTTGGCACCACAAATTTAATAAGCGCTTCGTCCCCTGTCAGATCTGTCAAAATGCCGGTGATCAAGTGCACATAATGGTTTTCAAGCCAGTCGCGCGCAAATGAATTTGGGGCTGAAATGGTTACAGTATCTTCTTTATAGGACAAGAGCTTGGTAGATTTGAGCCAAGTTTCAAAACTGGGCTTGGAGATTCTTTTCTCGACTTGGGCTAAGACACTCGACCAAATTTCGTCTAAGTGTTCCAATAGCGTATCTCCTTTATATGTAAAGATTTTTTACAGTATACCATACACAAAACCACAGCCTGTGGATAAGATCTATAAACAGGCTTGGGGAAAACTATCCACACCTTACCCACAACATGTGGATAACTATTTCGGGATAGAAATTGTTAACAAGTGAAAACAAAACAATGTTATCAAAAAACGATAGACATTACAAGCATTTCTTTCACTTATCCACATGGCGGCGTTTGTGCACATTTTTGATATCCACAGGCAGTTCCTATGTGAAAAACCTGTCGATAAGGCATGTGGATAAATCAAATTCGCAAAAAATGAGGTCACAGGAAATTAACCGTAGATCCTCCTCGATTGTGTATAACTTTTCTTTTTGGATTGCCTGGCGGATCTCTTGCATTTAAAAGAAATGATTGACACGGACAAGCTAGCGCCCTTATAATAGTCGAGACTGTCTTTAGAAAATAGTTAACTTTTATATAGGAGGTGTAAGGTCATGACATTGCGCACATACCAACCAAATAAACGCAAACACAGCAAAGTGCACGGCTTCAGAGCACGCATGAGCACAAAGAACGGACGTCGCGTTATCGCTGCCCGTCGCCGTAAAGGAAGAAAAGTACTATCAGCTTAAAGTCCACTGACCGCATCAGTGGTCTTTTTTTTCTTTTTCGCCGAATTTGAGCGAAAATGCGTCAAAATAAGCAAGTAGCAGGTGAAAGAATGAATAAGCAGCAGCGGATCAAGAAGAATACGGAGTTTCAGCGCGTTTTCAAAAAAGGAAAATCATTTGCGAATCGGCAATTCATCGTCTATTTGCTGAAAGGCGAGCAGGACGAATTTCGCCTGGGCCTGTCTGTCAGCAAGAAAGTCGGCAATGCGGTCGCTAGAAACCGCGTCAAGCGCTATATCCGCCAAGCCTTCTTGGAATTGAAGGATGATCTCCTGCCAAACGCGGATTACATTATCATCGCCCGACCACAGGCGGCCAATTTAGATTTTCACGAAAGCAAGAAAAGCCTGGAGCATGTGCTGAAGATTGCACGCGCTTTGCCGAAGAAGTAGATGCCGGGTCGATCCGGATGTTACTATAGGAAGTAATTGAATAGAGTTTGGAGGAAGCAAAGTGAAGAAGAGAACAGGATTGCTCTTCGCCTTGGTGGCTGTTGCCCTCTTATTGTCGGGCTGTATGGAGTTTGACCAGCCGATCAGCGACCAAAGCGAAGGGTTTTGGAACGAGTTTGTCGTTTGGCCGTTAGTATCGATCATCGTATTCTTTAAGGATTTCTTAGGTACTTATGGATTCGGGATTATCGCAGTAACGATTCTCATCCGTTTGGCTTTATTGCCATTGATGATCAAGCAGACGAAAAGTTCGAAACGCATGCAGGAAATCCAGCCTGAGCTGGCTAAGTTAAAAGAGAAGTATAAATCGAAAGACGCCGTCACCCAGCAGAAATACCAGCAGGAAATGATGGCAATGTTCCAGGAAAAAGGCGTCAACCCGATGGCCGGCTGTTTGCCGATCGTCATCCAGATGCCGATTCTGATCGGTTTCTATCACGCGATCAGCCGCATGAATGCAACGCCTGAAATCGATCTTGGCACATTTTTGATCTTCCCACTGGCAGAACCAAGCATTATCCTGGCCGTTACAGCCGGTGTCATGCAATTGATCGTTCTGCGCACGGGCCCTGCGATGGACAACCCGCAAATGAAGGCGATGATGTATTTCATGCCGGTCATGATTGCCGGGTTCGGGATCATCTTGCCATCCGCATTGACGCTTTACTGGGTAATCGGGAACATCATCTCGCTGATCCAAAACATGTTCATTTACCGTCCATGGGAAAAGAAAGAAGTGCAACAGCCTGTTAAAACGAAAACAGGAGGGGCTAAAAAGTGAAGCATCTTACACAAACGGGGAAAACGGTTGAACAAGCGATTGAAAATGCGTTGGAAAAACTGAAGAAATCACGGGATGAAGTGACGGTCCGCGTTATCGAAGAAGGAAAAAAGGGGTTTTTCGGATTCGGTGCTAAAGATGCGGAAGTTGAAGTCACAGTGATGGAATCGGGGCAGCCAGAAACTAAAAAGGCGCCGCAACAGACGGAAAAAACGCCGGAAGCGGATAACGCCAAACCTTCTGAACAAGAGATTGCGGCAGAGATGCCGTCAGCTCCAGTAGAAGAGGGAGAAGAACCGGATTTCGGTGGATCTGCTGCAGAACCTGCAATGAAACCATCGAATGACAAAGCGATCGAAGAAACGAAAACCTATCTAAGAGATGTTGCAAAAGGCATGAAGATCGACGATTTGATCGTTGCGCATGAAAAACAAGGCAAAACGGTGCGTTTTAAATTGGAAAGCGAAAAAGTGGCGATGCTCATCGGCAAAAGAGGGCAGACCTTGAATTCGCTTCAACAATTGGCGCAATTGGTGGCGAATCGCCACGCTGAACAATTCATGATTGTCGAGTTGGATGCCGAGAATTACCGGGAACGCCGCCAGGAAACATTGGAACAATTGGCGGACCGGATGGCGGACAAAGCGATCCGCACTGGAAACCGTGTCCAATTCGAACCGATGCCGTCCTATGAGCGGAAAGTGATCCATCAGGCGCTGTCGCGTCGGCTGGATATTGACACGTATTCGGAAGGCAAAGACCCGAACCGCTATTTGGTCATCGAACCGCATAAATAATGGAAGAAAATGCCCGCTGGCGTCGTGTGAATGACGCCAGCGGGCATTTTTTATGGAAAGAACAGAGAAGCAGCAATTCCACGATTGTATATTTATGCATATCATATTTGCGAGTGAACCTGAAAAAAATACCAAAATCGAGCGCTGTATCTTTTGATTTCATGCATTTTGTGTTATTGTTGTACGTTGTACAGCCACGCGTATTTTGACAGTTGTCCACATGTGGACAACTGTTTTAACCCATAAAAGCATGCTGTGGGCAAACTTAATTTGTTTGCCTTTAGTATTTTATTGCAAGAGGAGGAAACAGCATCATGATGGAATTCGATACGATCGCCGCGATTTCCACGCCAAGCGGTGAAGGGGCTATCGCCATCGTCCGTTTGAGCGGGCCGGAAGCGGTAGCCATCGCAGACCGTTTGTTCCGTGCGCCGTCTGCTAAAGCGCTCGCTGAACAGGCGAGCCATACCATCCATTACGGCCATATCGAAGACCCCGCGACGAAAGAAACGGCGGAGGAAGTAATGGTCGCATTGATGAGAGCACCAAAAACATTTACCCGTGAAGATGTCGTGGAAATTAATTGCCACGGCGGCATCGTATCGGTCAATCGTGTACTGTCACTCGCCTTAAGAGCGGGTGCACGGCTTGCAGAGCCAGGTGAATTCACCAAGCGCGCATTCCTTAACGGACGCATCGACTTGTCTCAGGCAGAGGCCGTGATGGACTTGATCCGCGCGAAAACGGACCGTGCCATGGACGTCGCCCTGACGCAGATGGAAGGGCGCTTGTCGCGTCTCATCAGTTCGCTGCGCCAGGCACTATTGGAATCGATCGCACAGATGGAAGTGAACATCGATTATCCCGAATATGACGATGTGGAAGAAATGACGCGTCCGATGATGCTTGAAAAAGCGCAATGGGTGCAATCGGAAATCGCTAAATTGCTCCAAACTTCCCAGCAAGGCAAGATTTTACGGGAAGGCTTATCGACCGTCATCATCGGCCGCCCGAATGTCGGGAAATCGTCGCTATTGAACAGCTTAGTCCAGGAAAATAAAGCCATTGTCACGGAAATCGCCGGAACGACGCGCGACATCATTGAAGAATATGTCAATGTCCGCGGCGTGCCGCTGCGTCTTGTCGATACAGCAGGCATCCGGGAAACAGAGGACATTGTCGAGCGCATCGGCGTCGAACGATCGCGCAAAGTGTTAAAAGAAGCCGATTTGATCCTTTATGTATTGAATTACGCAGAGCAATTGACCGAAGAAGATCTGCTGTTATTTGAAGCGGTCCGCGATATGAATTATATTGTCGTCATCAACAAAACCGATTTGCCGCAACAGATTGACTTGGATCAAGTGAAGGAACTGACTAGCGACAAACGCCTCGTGACGACTTCTTTAATTGAAGAAGAAGGCATCGACCAGCTCGAGGAAGCAATCGCCGAATTGTTCTTTGAAGGGGAAATCGAGGCAGGGGACATGACCTATGTCTCCAACGTGCGCCACATTT
The DNA here is from genome assembly GCF_003664125.1 of Planococcus citreus. GTDB lineage: Bacteria > Bacillota > Bacilli > Bacillales_A > Planococcaceae > Planococcus > Planococcus citreus. Next base: position 1,639,907 of record NZ_RCCP01000001.1, on the reverse strand, counting down.
CACTCTTGCACCAAGCGCATCAAACGATTTCAGATGCGATTTCGGCCGCCGAAATGGACGTGCCGGTCGATATGATCCAAATCGATGTGACCCGTACATGGGAAATCCTCGGGGAGATCATCGGCGATACGGCAGATGACGGCTTATTGAACCAATTATTCTCGCAATTTTGCCTAGGAAAATAAATTTTTGAAGGGACTGAACGAACATGCCACAATACGAAGCAGGCACGTTCGATGTCATCGTTGTAGGCGCAGGCCATGCCGGAGCGGAAGCGGCACTCGCTTCTGCACGCATGGGCGCTAAAACGCTTGTGTTGACGATGAATCTCGATATGATCGCCTTTATGCCATGCAACCCGTCGATCGGGGGGCCGGCAAAAGGCATCGTGGTACGTGAAATAGATGCAATGGGCGGGGCTATGGGCCGCGTCATCGATAAAACGCATATTCAAATGAGAATGCTCAATACCGCCAAAGGGCCGGCTGTCCGCGCATTGCGTGCACAAGCCGATAAAGTGCTTTACCAACAGGAAATGAAGCGCTTGATGGAGGAACAGGAAAACCTGACACTCCACCAAGGCATCGCGGAAGAATTGATTGTTGAAGATGGGGAAGTCAAAGGCCTCATTACACAAGTAGGCGGCATTTACCGCGCGGAAACGGTGGTCATCACGACTGGTACCTTCCTGCGCGGCGAAATCATCATCGGCGATTTGCGTTACTCAAGCGGCCCGAACCACCAGCAGCCGTCCATTAAATTGGCGGAAAATCTAGAGCAGCTCGGCTTTGAGACGGTGCGTTTCAAAACGGGCACACCGCCGCGCATCAATAGCAACAGCATCGACTACTCGAAAACGGAAATCCAGCCGGGAGACGATGTGCCGCGTGCGTTCAGCTTTGAAACAACGGAGTTCATCATGGACCAAATGCCGTGCTGGCTGACGTATACGACGAGCGAAACGCATCAGATCATCGATGAGAATTTGCATTTGTCGCCGATGTATTCGGGCATGGCAAAAGGCACAGGGCCGCGTTATTGCCCATCGATCGAAGACAAAATCGTCCGTTTCAGTGACAAGCCGCGCCACCAGATCTTCCTCGAGCCGGAAGGGCGCTCAACGCGAGAGGTTTACGTACAAGGCCTTTCTACGAGTTTGCCGGAACACGTTCAGCGCAAATTGCTTGAATCGATTCCAGGGCTTGAGAAGGCTGATATGATGCGTTCAGGCTATGCCATCGAATACGATGCCATCGTGCCGACGCAATTATGGCCGACGCTTGAATCCAAACAAATTACCAACCTTTATACAGCAGGACAGATCAACGGCACGTCCGGCTACGAAGAAGCAGCGGGGCAGGGGCTGATGGCTGGCATTAACGCCGCGGCGAAAGTGCTTGGCAAAGAAGAAGTCATCCTTAGCCGTTCTGATGCCTATATCGGTGTCTTGATCGACGATTTGGTCACTAAAGGCACAAGCGAGCCTTACCGCTTGTTGACATCTCGTGCGGAATATCGTTTATTGCTGCGCCACGATAACGCAGACTTGCGTTTGACGGAACTCGGCTATCAGCTCGGCATGATTACAGAAGAGCGTTATGCACGTTTTCTTGAGAAAAAAGACCATATCGAAGAAGAGATCAAGCGCCTGCGCGGCATCATCATCAAGCCGAATGAACAAACGCAAGAAGCCATCCGCAATGCAGGAGGCAGCGAGCTGAAAGACGGCATTCGCGCAGCCGATCTGTTGAAGCGCCCGGAGATGAATTACGACATGATCGCGTCCTTGACTGAATCCGACATCGCGCTCAGCGACGAAGTGAAAGAGCAAGTCGAGATTCATGTGAAATACGAAGGCTATATCGAAAAATCTCTTCTTCAAGTCGACAAGCTGAAGAAGATGGAAAATAAAAAGATTCCGGAAAATATCGATTATGATGCCATTTCAGGGCTTGCGACGGAAGCGCGCGGCAAACTGAAAGAAGTGCAGCCGCTATCGATTGCGCAAGCGACACGCATTTCTGGCGTCAACCCTGCTGACATTTCGATTTTATTGGTGTATATTGAACAAGGAAGAATCGCAAAAGTCTAGTTGGGATTTGAGCTCACTGGGCGGCATGGCCGCCAGCACATAACAGAACTCGAAATGGGCTGGTATCCGCCAGCCCATTTGCTTTTACATAAAAACGCTAATCCCGCTCCCGCAAATGTGCGGTGAGACAGGTGAGAGGGGGACATACAGTGAACGAACAGCAATTTGCGCAAGCAGTGAAACAACAAGGCATCGACCTTTCCGATCGCCAGTTGGAACAATTCCGCATCTATTACAAAGAACTCGTCGAATGGAACGAGAAAATGAATTTGACGGCCATCACGGAGCAGGAAGATGTCTATTTAAAACATTTCTATGATTCCATCAGTGCCGCCTTTTACATGGATTTCACCAAGCCGCTGTCATTATGCGACGTCGGGGCAGGGGCTGGCTTCCCGAGCATCCCGCTAAAAATCTGCTTCCCGCATATCGAAGTGACGATCGTCGATTCATTGAACAAACGGATCCAATTCTTGAATCATTTGAGTGAAGCCCTCGGGTTGGACAAAGTTTCTTTCGTCCACTCGCGCGCAGAAGATTTTGGCCAGTCACAGCACCGCGAAAGCTACGATATCGTAACCGCCCGCGCTGTAGCAAGACTCTCTGTGCTAGCTGAACTTTGTGTGCCGCTCGTCAAGCAGGGAGGGGCGTTTGCCGCAATGAAAGCTGCATCCGCGCCCGATGAACTGAAAGATGCGGATAAGGCACTCAAAGTGCTTGGAGTGAAGCAAGAATCTGTGCATTCATTCCTTTTGCCGGTAGAGAAAAGCGAACGCCATATCCAAGTGTTCCGGAAATTCAAAGCAACACCGAAGAAATATCCGAGAAAAGCGGGCATGCCGAATAAATCGCCAATCAGCTAATGTTTCACGTGGAACATAAGGAACTACAGACGCGTCTTTGGAATGAAACAACAAGAGCAAGTTTTTAATAAGGTGGTGGCTGAGCATGAAAAGTCCTTTTGCCCGTCTTTTCGGAGGCGGAGATAAAGAAAATGATGCAACAACAGCAGAAGCTTCAAGCCATGCTTCTGAAGAAGTGGTGAAAATACCGCTGGCTAAGATCCATGCCAACCAATTCCAGCCGCGAACCGTTTTTGACGAGGAGAAAATCGAAGAGTTGGCCCGGACGATCCACGTCCACGGCGTCATCCAGCCGATCGTCGTCAGAGATTCGCAGCAGGATGGTTTTTATGAAATCATTGCAGGGGAACGGCGCTTCCGTGCGATGACGTCTCTCGGCTGGGAGGAAGTTCCGGCGATTGTTCGCCAATTGAGCGATAAAGAAACAGCGTCGATTGCGTTGATCGAAAACCTCCAGCGCGAGGAATTGACGGCGATTGAAGAAGCGCATGCTTATTCTAATTTGCTGCAAATCCAGGAAATCACCCAGGAAGCCTTGGCGCAGCGGCTCGGTAAAAGCCAGTCAGCTGTCGCCAATAAACTAAGGCTGTTAAAGTTGCCAGAAGCCGTCCAGCAAGCATTGCTTACACGGAGCATCACTGAACGCCATGCCCGTGCTTTATTGCCGGTAAAAGACCTTGAACTCCAGCAGCACTTACTTGAACAGCTATTGGAAGAAGGGTTCAACGTCAAAGAGTTGGAAGAACGTATCAAAAGCCTGACGGAAGAAGCGCCGAAAAAGCCTAAGAAACGCCGGAAAGCTGTCAGCCGGGATATGCGCATCGCGATGAATACCATCAAAGAGTCATTGTCGATGGTCAAAAAAAGCGGCATTAAACTGGATACAAAAGAGGAAGAACACGAGGATTATTACCAAATCACCGTGAAAATTCCGAAAAAACGCCCATAATCGCTCTTTCCGTTGAGGAAAGGGCTTTTTTTGGCAGATTTATCTCTATGAAACAGGAAATTTGATACAATATAGAAATGGAAGCTGTCGCGGATAGCCATAGAGGCATTTCCGCAGTAAAATAAAGACAGTATCGAAGAAAGTTGGTGCACGTGTGGGTAGAACGATTGCCATCGCCAATCAAAAGGGCGGTGTAGGAAAAACAACTTCATCAGTTAATTTAAGCGCCTGTCTTGCATACTTAGGCAAGAAAGTGCTGTTAATAGATATCGATCCACAAGGCAATGCGACGAGCGGCGTCGGCGTCAATAAAGGCGATGTCGATCAATGCATTTATGAAATTCTCATTGACGATGTGGATGTCAAAGACACGATCATGGAAACGAAAGTTGAAAACCTTCATGTGGTGCCGGCGACGATTTCACTTGCCGGCGCGGAAATTGAACTGGTTTCGACTATTTCACGCGAAGCACGGCTGAAAAATGCCTTGGCAGAAGTAAAGGACTTATACGATTACATCATCATCGACTGTCCGCCATCACTTGGGCTGCTGACCTTGAATTCGTTAACTGCTTCAGACGGAATTATTATTCCAGTACAATGTGAATATTATGCTCTAGAAGGTTTAAGTCAGTTGTTGAGCACCGTCCGCTTAGTCCAAAAACACTTGAACCATGATCTGATGATCGACGGCGTGCTATTGACGATGTACGATGCACGGACCAATCTGGGCATGCAAGTCATCGAAGAAGTGAAGAAATACTTCCAGGACAAAGTGTATGACACCGTGGTTCCACGCAATGTCCGCTTGAGCGAAGCCCCGAGTCACGGAGAGCCAATCATCATCTATGATCCGAAGTCCCGAGGCGCAGAAGTTTATCTAGAATTGGCGAAGGAAGTGATTCGTAATGGCTAAAGGATTGGGAAAAGGCATCAACGCATTGTTTCCAGGAGAAACGGTCAACGAAACGGATAAAGTAATGCAGATCAAATTGACCGATATTAAAGAAAACCCGCATCAGCCGCGCAAAGTATTCGACCAGCAAGCACTTGAAGAACTTGCCGAATCGATTCGCGAGCACGGCATCCTGCAGCCAGTCGTCGTGCGGAAAAAAGGCGCAAAATTCGAACTGGTCGTCGGAGAACGCCGATTCCGTGCGGCGAAACTGTGCAAATTGAAAGAAGTTCCCGCCATCGTCAAAGATTTCAATGAACAGCAGATGATGGAATTGGCGATTCTCGAAAACTTGCAGCGCGAGGATTTGACGCCGATCGAAGAAGCGGAAGCCTACCAGAAACTGATGGATACATTGAATTTGACACAAGAGCAATTAGCGTTCCGGCTTGGCAAAAGCCGCCCGCATATCACCAACCATATCCGGTTGTTGACCTTGCCGAAAGACGTTCGCGAGCTCATTTCGGATAAAAAACTGTCGATGGGGCATGGCCGTACCTTGCTCGGATTGCGCAGCAAAAAGGATATTTCCGAGACGGCGCAAAAGGCGGTCAAAGAAGGATTGAATGTCCGACAGCTGGAGAGCTTGGTGCAGCGTTTAAACGACAATGTTCCACGTGAAACACCAGAAAAGAAAAAGGATATCTTTATAGAAGAAAAACAATCTGAGCTGCGTGACCGTTTCGGCACGAATGTCCAGATCAAAAAACAGAAGAACAAAGGCAAGATCGAAATCGAGTTTTTCTCAGAAGATGACTTGGAACGGATCTTGGATTTGCTGAAATAATATTTCAACCGGCATAGAGCGTATTTGGCGCTCATGGCGGGTTTATCCAAATGAACTGTGACATCGGTATGAAAACGGCCTATTTTCCGGAGACGGGGAATAGGCGTTTCTTTGAAGCGGGAGAAAGCCGTCGCAACGAGAATGGATCTTACGTAATGGCAACGCCGGCTTTTAAAACCCGAAAAAAGAGGGAGAAGAGCGGGGCGCTCTGCACATTCCGAAGCACGGGGAGGAAGGAGCTCGAATATGGTTCTTTGGGGAACATTGGTCAACGCGCTGTTAATTGTCATAGGAACACTGATCGGGCGGGCATTGCGCAATATTCCCGACAGGATGAAAGAGACGGTCATGTATGTCATTGGGCTTGTGGTCGTCGTGTTGGGCTTGCAAATGGGCTTCGAGAGCCAGAATTTCGTCATCGTCATCATCAGCCTGGTGCTCGGTGCGGTGATCGGCGAATGGGCAAGGCTTGAAGATAAATTGAATGCATTTGGCCGTTGGATTGAACGGATGCTTGGCACAAAAGAAAGCCAGGGCAGCCTGGCGCAAGGATTTGTCACCGCGACGCTGATTTTTGTCATCGGCGCGATGGGCATTATCGGCGCATTGGAGAGCGGCCTGAGCAACGAACACGGCGTTCTCGTCTCGAAAGGCATTATTGACGGCTTTACGTCAATCATCCTCGCTTCGACACTCGGCATCGGGGTTATGCTGTCGGCGATTCCGGTATTCGTGTATCAGGGTTTGATCGCTTTGTTCGCAACGCAGATCAGCCTGCTCATTCCGGAAGCGGCATTGGACTTGTTCATCACCGAAATGACGGCGACTGGCGGGGTCATGATTGCAGCGATCGGGCTTAATTTGATGGGTATTGTGAAGATCCGTGTAGCAAACTTATTGCCGGGGATCATTGTAGTTGCGTTTCTTGTCACGGCCGTGTTTAAATTCAATCTGATGTAAGTAACTAAAGAAGGTGTAGACGTGTTTTTTGAAAGAAGCGTTGTTGAGAGATTTGTCAATCAGATGACGACGAAGCTGCTGGATGAGGAAATGTGGTTAGACATTTCCGGAACGGCGCTGCGTGTCGTATTAATCGCTGTCGGTGCCTATATATTGACGCGTGTCATGCGGATCATCATCCGTAAGTCGTTTTCGGTCCGTTTAAGAGGGCCGATCAAAACGAATGGCCGCCGTCATCAGACTTTGTCGAAGCTATTGGAAAATATCGTTACATATGTCATTGGATTTATGGCGCTTGTCGCCATACTCGCAGCGTTCTCGGTCAACATCAGCGGGATTATCGCCGGTGCCGGGGTAGTCGGCCTCGCTGTCGGCTTCGGCGCACAGAACTTGGTGCGCGATGTCATCACCGGCTTCTTCATCATTTTTGAAGATCAATTTTCAGTGGGCGATTATGTCCGCATCAACCAAGCCGAAGGGACAGTCCAGGAAATCGGTTTGCGGACGACGAAAGTGCAAGCATGGACCGGCGAGCTGTTCATCTTTCCGAACGGCACAGTCACAGAAGTCGTCAATTTCTCGCTCCACAATTCGATTGCGGTCGTGGACCTGAGCGTTTCGCATGATTCCGACCTGGCAAAAGTGGAACGGTTGATTTTGGAATTTTTGGAAACGGTACAGCCTACTTACGAAGAAGTCATCAGCCCAGCCGAATTGCTTGGCGTGCAGAATATGACGGCGACGGAAGTAGTCATGCGCTTGACGGCTGAAACCTTGCCGATGCAGCATTTCGCCGTCTCCCGCCGAATGCGCCGTGATTTGAAAGAATTCCTCGATCAGCGCGGCGTCGAATTGCCTTATCCTCGCATGGTGGTCATGCATCGTGAGCCGGGTGATGCGGCAGCAATGAATGCGAATAAATGATGGAGGGACGCAGCCATGGAAATGAAGGAATTTGGGCTACATGATATTGTCGAGATGAAAAAAGGGCATCCGTGCGGAGCGAATGCCTGGAAAATTATCCGCATGGGCGCCGACATCCGCATCAAATGCGAAGGCTGCCAGCACAGCGTCATGCTGCCGCGGGCAGAGTTCAATAAAAAAATGAAAAAAGTATTGGTGAAGGCCGAGGCGGAATGAACAATGGACATTTCCGCCTCCTCTTTCTATAATGGAATGGTTGCAAAATTTGTGAGCGAAAAAGAAAGGTCGTGAATCCTTTGGCATTAACTGCAGGGATTGTAGGATTACCAAACGTGGGGAAATCCACATTATTCAACGCTATTACGAAAGCGGGTGCCGAAGCGGCGAACTACCCGTTCTGTACGATAGATCCAAACGTCGGCATCGTCGAAGTGCCTGATGAGCGCCTCGATAAACTGACGGAATTGGTCGAACCGAAAAAGACCATCCCGACAGCGTTCGAATTCACCGACATTGCCGGCATCGTCAAAGGCGCCAGCAAAGGGGAAGGGCTCGGGAATAAATTCCTTGCCCATATCCGCGAAGTGGATGCCATCACACAAGTGGTGCGCTGTTTTGCTGATGACAACATCACGCACGTATCGGGCGGAGTTGATCCGGTTTCTGATATCGAAGTCATCAACTTGGAGTTGGTGCTTGCGGATATGGAAAGCATCGAAAAACGCATTAGCCGCAACGCCAAGCTGTTGAAGCAAAAAGACAAAGACGCTGTTGCAGAAGAGCCGGTATTGGCGAAACTTCGCGAAGCTTTCGAAAACGGCGAATTGGCCCGTTCGATCGACTTCACGGAAGACGAGCTGAAAATCGCAAAAAGCTTGAACTTGTTGACGCTCAAGCCAATGCTTTATGTAGCGAACGTATCGGAAGATGAAATTGCCGATGCAGCGAGCAACGAATATGTCCAGCAAGTCCGCGATTACGCAGCTGGCCATGATTCCGACGTGATTGTCGTGTGTGCGAAGATCGAAGAGGAAATGGCAGAGCTTGACGACGAAGAGAAAGAAATGTTCCTCGAAGAGCTCGGCATCGAAGAGTCAGGGCTTGATCAATTGGTCAAAGCCGCTTATAACTTGCTCGGACTTGCCACTTACTTCACTGCCGGCGTGCAGGAAGTGCGTGCATGGACGTTCAAAAAAGGCATGAAAGCTCCGCAATGTGCGGGCATCATCCACTCCGATTTCGAACGCGGCTTTATCCGCGCAGAAACCGTCGCTTATGAAGAATTGGTGGAAGCCGGTTCGATGGCAGCGGCGAAAGAAGCCGGAAAAGTGCGCCAAGAAGGCAAGGAATACATCGTCAAAGACGGCGATGTCATGCTCTTCAGATTTAATGTATAAGGCTTACGCCTAATAGTTTATTGTCAGTCATTGCCATGGAAACAAGTTAACAACGGATTGGCGGCTGGAAAAGAATACCGAACCGGGTGCTTTTTGAGCATCCGGTTTTTTATGAGGAGGGAAACGAATGTATTTATTCGCATATGGCACCTTGAAAAGAGGCGGCAAATACCATTTCTATCTGGAAGAAGCGGATTTGGTGGCAGAACACGTAACAATTTCAGGAAGCTTGTATGATACGGGACTCGGCTATCCGGCGCTCGCTTTATCAGGGGACGATACTATCCACGGGGAGCTTTACGACATTCCGGATGTGTTGTGGCCGGCAATCAATGACCTGGAAGATTATTCGGGGAACGCAAAAACGGACATGTATGACCGCCTGACGATCGAGGTCGAAACCCAACGCGGCACAAAGCAAGCAATTGTCTATACGGCGAAAGCGGAGCGGTTGTTGAAGGAATATATCCCGGAAGGCGTATGGGATGTGGAACGGTCGTTTGCGAGATAAGAATTAAAAAGAAGGCACAGCAGGGAATTTGCTGTGCCTTCTTTTTAATTTGCGTGGATCCTGCCATTCATTCATCAAGGGGTGGGAAGCTGGAATAGACGTGGAGGCGGGGGAGTTTCGGGTCGTCCAATATCCACGCATCATTCGGCTCTTTGCGCAATTCATAGTACATGAGGAAGTCGCCGAACGCGCCGGCCGTCAGCATGGCGCCGAGCAGGACCAGCACTTGGTCGCCGGTCCAAAAGCCGATGATGCTTGGCAACACAGCCGTCATCCAGAACGGCAGCAGCAACACAGCACGCATCGCCCGGTTTTTCACGGGGCGGTCGCTCGTCGCATAAGCGATACCCAATTTTAAATTGAGGCCGTATTGAAGCGACGAAACCGGCACTTTACCGAAGGCGACAAAGCCGATCAAATGGAATAATTCATGCAGCACGATCAATAACGCATAACCACCCAAGAAATAAAGGATGCCGAACAGCGAAAAGCCGAAAGACAACGGCTCGCGGAACAGCTGATAGGCAAGTGCGAAAACGCCGACCAGCACAATATTGAACCACAGCGCTTTTGGCGCGATTTCTTCTATATTCAAATCGATGGTTTTATGCGGTTCCACAGGCAACACATCCCGAATTTTGATGCTTTCAGTATAGCCTAAATTACAACTTGCCGGAAGCCTGTGCGTATGCTACAATATGTTGATGTGAGTAATATTTATGATTGCTTGCTCCTTGCCCGCTGGAATCAGCAGGGCCCAAGTCCATAAGGAGGTGACAATACGATGAGAGAATATGAAGTAATGTACATTGTACGCCCGAACATTGAAGAGGACGCTAAGAAAGCTCTAGTTGAGCGTTTCAGCGAAATCCTAACTTCTAACGGTGCGGAAATCATCGAGTCGAAAGAATGGGGTAAACGCCGTCTGGCTTATGAAATCAATGATTTCAAAGAAGGTTTCTACCAGATCGTTAAAGCTAATGCTGAGACAGAAGCTATCAACGAGTTTACACGTCTTGCGAACTTCAATGAAGACATTATCCGCCACATGGCTGTACGCCTAGACGTATAAGCAACAAGCGGAATACAGATAATACACGACTTGAAAAAGGAGGTTGAATTCTGATGATCAACCGGGTTGTATTGGTCGGAAGACTGACAAAAGATCCCGATCTTCGTTACACGCCAAGCGGAGCGGCGGTGGCTCGTTTTACACTTGCTGTAAACCGGACATTCTCCAACGCGCAAGGTGAACGCGAAGCGGATTTTATCAATTGTACCGTTTGGCGCAAGCAGGCTGAAAACACAGCGAATTTCCTCAAAAAAGGAAGTCTCGCCGGTGTCGAAGGCCGCATTCAGACTGGCAGCTACGAGGGTCAAGATGGCAAGCGCGTTTATACGACGGAAGTGGTGGCGGACAGCGTTCAATTCCTTGAACCGAAAAGCGCCAACTCCGGATCTGGGGATCGTTCAAACGATCGCTCGTATGGACAGCAGCCGTCTTATCAACAGAACCAACCGTCTAGTCCAAGTCAGCAAAACAACACTCGTGTAGATGACGATCCGTTTTCAAGCGGAAGCGGGAAGATCGAAGTTTCAGACGACGATCTGCCGTTCTAAACCAGGCGCCCATCAGCGAATAGAAATCTGAAGATGAGGGAGGTAATTCGATATGGCACCACGTCGCGGAGGCAAGAAGCGTAAAAAGGTTTGTTATTTCACTTCAAACAACATTACACGCATCGACTACAAAGACACTGATTTGCTTAAGAAATTCATTTCTGAGCGAGGCAAAATTTTGCCACGTCGTGTTACGGGCACAAGCGCTAAATGGCAACGTCGTTTGACGATTGCAGTTAAACGCGCTCGTATCATGGCACTTCTACCGTTCGTAGCGGAAGAAAAATAAGATTGTCCAAAGAGGCCGGGAAACCGGCCTCTTTTTTATATGCTTTGGGAAGTTGACTAGATTAAAAAACTAAGATTACGCCGCAAAAAGCTTGTACTTGATGCTAGAGAAGTGAAAAGAAGTGAAAAGAAGTGAAAAGAAGTGAAAAGAAGTGAGTGGAAAAGCTTCTGCTTTTCGACTTCGTTGCAGGGGGCTGCTTGCCGTGGGGCGGGTGTTGAGCCAACGTGCCGCAAAGCGCGCGCCACGTTTGTCTCGCCAGCCCGCGCGGTCCCACAGGCGTCAGCCCCCTTTCACTCCGTCTCCAGTTTTAGAGGGGAAGGAATTTTTTTCTGTTCACTCGACAGAAAATGTGGAAATGCTTCCTGTTTTTCAGCTGAAGTTATCTTTGATGTAGAGAGGCTAGTTAGTTCTAATCCACCAACGTGCCAGACGCTGCATCCCGGGAAGCGATTTCCCCGCTAGCCGGCAACTAAATAAAGAAGCAGATCTACTTAAATGCACTCGACTCAAAGAAATCACTCAGCCGCCCAGCGTAAAAGGGTGAGCCGAAGCAGTAAGACAAGTGTTCTTCTTGGCTTATGGCAAGAGGCCAACCCAAAGCAGGGTGGCGAATAACAAGATGAAGCTTAAATAGAATGCTGAAACAGTTCGACAAGCAAATTCTCGCTACCTTGTTATATATTTTTCGAAAAAGCGATTCCTACACTTTATTTTCATCGACTGTTTCCATCCGCCGGTAAATCAGCGATAATGATTTTCTATAGGCGGCTATTGCCAGAGGGCAGGAACTTTTTTCTTCTCGAAACGGGGCGATAGGTGTACAGTGGGACAACCTCCCTTTTTTGTTCGGGAGATTGAATCATGGTACAATTATACGGATGAAATAAACCCGAAAGAAGATGAAAAACGCAGATATGCCTAACCAAAAGACACGTCAGTTGACGAATGGAGCCATGATGACGGCACTGTTTGCCGTCTTATTGGCTATTTCTGTATATGTACCGGTGCTGAGTTTGATCAGTACCTTGTTTTTGGCATTGCCGATTGCTTGGTATAGCGCCAAGTATCCGGTAAAGGCGTCGGCGCTGGTCGCAGTGGTCGGGGTCGTGTTAAGCTTTCTGATCGGCGGATTGCTGTCTTTGCCTTTGGCGTTGATCCACATTCCGCTGGGGCTCATGATTGGCCTGTCGATCCATTATAAAAAAAGCAAATTGTTCATGTTCATGGGTTCAAGTATCGTGCTATTGGTGTCATTGATGGTGCAGTATGTGGCGGCCATCGCCTTTTTAGGAATCAATTTCCTGGAGGAATTCATGGCAACCATGCGCACTTCGTATGAACAGGCGGGCACATGGCTCGAACGGCTTGGCTCACAATCGACGGAAGAGTACGAGGAGCTCGTGGCGCAGTTCATGCTGACCTTCGAGACCTTGTTGCCGACGCTATTGATTTTGTCGGTATTTACGACGGTATGGGTGTTATTGTTGATTCTATTGCCGATTTTGAAACGGCTTGGCATCGAAGTGCCGAAATTCCCGCCGTTCCGCGAGATGCGCTTGCCGAAAAGCGTATTATGGTACTACTTGATCGTCATTTTGGTGTCCTTGTTGTCGGATTTTGAGCAAGGGACCATGGCGTATTTGATTTTCGCGAATGCCTCGATGCTTCTGCAGTTCCTGCTGTTTTTGCAGGGGGTATCATTCTATCATTTCTATATCCACCAAGAGGGCTGGCCTCGCTGGGTGGTGGTCGTTGTGACGGTTCTTGCATTTCCTTTGCAGTCGTTTACGAGCATCATCGGGATTTTGGATCTCGGCTTTGACATCCGGGGCTGGATCAAGCGGGCGCACGAGTCTAAAGGAAAGTAAGGAGCTGAAGAGAAATGTCGGCTTTTTTCAGGAAACGTAATCTAAGATACCCATTGCTGGCATTGCTGGCTCTTGGAATGGCCGCTGTCATCCTCATCTCCCTTTGGTCGGAATGGGGCGCGGGCATTTTCGCCATCCTTTACGGGGCGGCAATCACCTCGGCGTGGGTACTGGAGAAGCGCAACTATGAAGAGACCGAAAAGCATATCGAAACGCTGTCCTACCGGATGAAAAAAGTCGGCGAGGAAGCATTGCTCGAGATGCCGATCGGGATTTTGCTGGTCAATGAAAATCAGCAAATCGAATGGGCCAACCCCTATATCACCTCGGCACTCGATTACGAGACGCTGATCGGTGAATCGGTTTACAGCTTGACGGAAGAATTTAACCAATTGGTCAAATCTGCCGAATCGAATGAAATGGTCATGTCGCTTGGCGGCCGCAAATACCGCGTCTACTACCGGGCAGATGACCGCTTGTTCTATTTGTTCGATATTACCGAGCAAGTGGAGATTGAAACTTTGTATCATGCGGACCGGACCGTCATCGGCATCCTGTTCATCGATAATTACGATGAATTGTCACAAGGGATGGACGATCAGGTGCGCAGTAATTTAAATAGCCTGGTGACGTCCTTGATCAACCGATGGGGGACCGATAACGGCATTTTCGTGAAACGGATTTCATCGGACCGCTTTATGGCAGTGTTCAATGAATCCATCTTGAAGCAATTGGAAGAAACCAAGTTCACAGTGCTCGATGACATCCGGGAAGTAACAGCGAAAGACAATATGGCGCTGACATTGAGCATCGGGGTCGGAGCGGGTTCCGCTTCCTTGATCGAACTGGGCGCCATGGCGCAATCGGGGCTGGATTTGGTGCTCGGGCGCGGCGGCGACCAAGTGGCGATCAAGCATCCGAGCGGCAAGGTCAAGTTCTACGGGGGCAAAACAAACCCGGTCGAAAAACGCACGAGGGTGCGCGCACGCGTCATTTCGCATGCGCTGCGCGATTTGATCCAGGAAAGCGACCAAGTCTTTGTCATGGGCCATAAAATGCCCGATATGGACTCGATTGGCGCCGCGGTCGGCGTTGCCAAAATGGCGGAAATGAACCGCGTCAAAGGCCGCATCGTCATCGACTTCGACGAATACGACCGCAGTGTCATGCGCTTGATGGAAGAGATCGAAAGCGATCCGGACTTGTTCGAGCGTTTCATTACCCCGGAAGAGGCATTATCGGAAATGACCGAGCATTCACTGCTCGTCGTGGTCGATACGCACAAACCGTCGATGGTCATCGATGAACGCCTGCTTCAGCGCATGGAGCGTGTCGTCCTGATCGACCATCACAGAAGAGGCGAGGAATTCATCACCAATACGATGCTCGTCTATATGGAGCCGTACGCCTCGTCTACAGCTGAGCTGGTGACCGAATTGATCGAATACCAGCCGAAACACGAAAAATTGACGATGCTCGAAGCGACAGCGATGCTCGCCGGGATCATCGTCGACACGAAAAGCTTTACGCTGCGCACCGGTGCAAGGACCTTTGAAGCGGCATCTTATTTGCGCTCGAACGGTGCCGATACTGTGCTCGTGCAGCGATTATTGAAAGAAGACCTCGATACGTACATCGAGCGGGCGAAAATCGTCCAGAGCGTGGAATTCGTCGGCGACGGCATCGCCATCGCAAAAGGCGAGCCAGGGCGTATCTACAGCCCCGTGCTGATCGCCCAGACGGCGGATATCCTGCTGACGATGAAAGACGTCAATGCATCATTCGTTATCGCAGAGCGGACAGAAGGCGGCGTCGGCATCAGTGCCCGTTCGCTCGGTGAAGTCAATGTACAGGTCGTAATGGAAAATCTCGGCGGCGGCGGCCATTTAACGAATGCAGCCACGCAAATGCCGGATGCAAGCATTGAAGAAGCGGTCGGGCAATTGAAGACCGTATTATCCGAAAATGATAGAGGGGGATCTGAAGAATGAAAGTGATTTTCTTGAAAGACGTAAAAAATGTAGGCAAAAAAGGCGATATCAAAAACGTGGCGGACGGCTACGCGAACAACTTCCTGCTGAAGAACAACTTGGCAGTGGAAGCGGACCAGGCAGCGATGAGCAAACTTGCCGGACAGCAGAAGAAACAGGAAAAAGAAGCGGAGCAAGAGCTGGATGAAGCGAAAGAGCTGAAAGAAAAACTTGAAGCTTTAACGATTGAACTGACAGCGAAATCCGGTGATGACGGGCGCTTGTTCGGCTCGATCACGACCAAGCAAATAGCGAAAGAACTTGAAAAGACCCATGGCCATAAAATCGACAAGCGCAAAATGGAGCTCGACGACGCCATTCGCGCGCTCGGCTACACGAATGTGCCGGTGAAATTGCATCACGACGTAACCGCGACATTGCGTGTGCACGTTACTGAAGAAGCGTAAGGGGAATAGATATGAACGAATCGATCGACCGCGTCCCGCCGCATAACCAGGAAGCTGAGCAATCCGTTATCGGGGCCATTTTCCTGGAGCCACAGGCACTTGTTTCCGTAGCGGAAATCGTCATGCCGGAAGATTTCTACCGCGTCGCCCATCAGAAGATTTTCCAGACGATGATCGATTTGACGGATCGCGGCAAAGCGGTGGACTTGGTCACGGTGACAGAAGAGCTATCGGTCAAGAAAGAGCTGGAAGATGTCGGCGGCTTATCGTATTTGACCGAGATCGCCAACGCGGTGCCGACAGCCGCAAACGTTGGGCATTACGCCCACATCGTAGAAGAGAAAGCCTTATTGCGCCGCCTCATCCGAGTGGCCACCACGATCGTCGAAGACGGCTTTACGCGTGAAGACGAAGTGGAAGCTTTGCTTGCGGAAGCGGAGAAGAAAATGATGGAAGTGTCGAGCCGTAAAAATGCGGGCGACTTTATCCATATCAAAGATGTATTGGTGAAAACTTACGACAATATCGAGCTTTTGCATACGCGTAAAGGCGATGTCACCGGCATTCCGACCGGTTTCCGCGATTTGGACAAAGTGACAGCGGGTTTCCAGCGCAACGATTTAATCATCGTTGCCGCCCGTCCGTCCGTCGGTAAGACGGCCTTCGCGCTCAACGTCGCGCAAAACGTCGCGACGAAGACCGAAGAAAATGTCGCGATCTTCAGTTTGGAGATGGGTGCAGAGCAGCTCGTCATGCGGATGCTCTGCGCAGAAGGTAATATCGACGCCCAAGTCATGCGGACCGGCGCGCTCCAAAATGAAGACTGGCGCAAGCTGACGATGGCGATGGGCAGTTTATCGAATGCCGGCATTTTCATCGATGATACGCCGGGTATCCGCGTCAACGATATCCGCGCGAAATGCCGCCGCCTCAAGCAGGAATACGGCCTTGGCATGATCATGATCGATTATTTGCAGCTCATTCAAGGACCCGGCAAGGCCGGTGAAAACCGCCAGCAGGAAGTATCCGATATTTCCCGTTCATTGAAAGGGCTGGCGCGTGAACTCGAAGTCCCGGTCATCGCCTTGTCGCAGCTGTCCCGTGGGGTTGAGCAGCGGCAAGACAAACGGCCGATGATGTCCGATTTGCGTGAATCCGGATCGATCGAGCAAGATGCCGATATCGTATCGTTTTTATACCGCGAAGATTATTACGATAAAGAAACCGAAGACCAGAACATGATTGAAATTATTATCGCCAAGCAGCGGAACGGCCCGACCGGCACCGTTAAGCTGGCGTTTGTGAAGGAATACAATAAGTTCGTAACCATCGATTGGGCTGACCATGAAGGCGGCGGCGATTTCTAGCACCATTATTAAACACGAACATTAAATGCAGACATGCATTTTGATGTTCGTGTTTTCTTTGATTTCATATTGACGCCGCGGCGCTCTATTGGTACAATAAAGACTGTTTGAAACAGGGCGACAAGCCTAACGGAGGTGCGGACGATGACATCAGTCGTAGTAGTAGGAACGCAATGGGGAGACGAAGGAAAAGGGAAAATCACGGATTTTCTGTCGGAACACGCAGAAGTAATCGCGCGTTACCAAGGCGGCAACAACGCCGGCCACACAATCATTTTTGGCGGCGAAACGTATAAATTGCATTTGATTCCATCGGGGATTTTTTATAAAGATAAAACATCGGTCATCGGCAACGGCATGGTTGTCGACCCGAAAGCGCTTGTGCAAGAGCTGAAAGGCCTTCACGACCGCGGAGTGACGACGGAGAACTTGCGCATCTCAAACCGCGCACACGTCATTTTGCCTTACCACATCAAGCAAGACGAAGTGGAAGAAGCGCGCCGCGGCGCCAACAAGATCGGTACGACTGGAAAAGGCATCGGGCCTGCGTATATGGACAAAGCGGCACGTGTCGGGATCCGCATCGCAGATTTGCTGGACCACGTCGTGTTCGAAGAGAAATTGCGCATGAACTTGAAAGAGAAAAACCGCATGTTCGAGAAATTCTATGAAACAGACGGCTTCACGGTCGAGGAGATCATGGAAGAGTATTATCAATATGGACAGGAAATCGCACAATATGTGACCGACACATCGAAAGTGCTGAACGATGCATTTGATGCCGGCCGCCGCGTCTTGTTCGAAGGCGCACAAGGCGTCATGCTCGATATCGACCAAGGCACCTATCCGTTCGTCACGTCATCCAACCCGGTAGCGGGCGGGGTAACGATTGGCGCAGGAGTAGGCCCGACGAATATTTCCCACGTCATCGGCGTCTGCAAAGCCTACACATCACGCGTCGGCGATGGCCCGTTCCCGACAGAATTGTTCGATGAAGTGGGCGACCAGATCCGCACAGTCGGCAAAGAGTACGGCACGACAACAGGACGCCCGCGCCGCATCGGCTGGTTCGACAGCGTCGTCGTCCGCCACGCACGCCGTGTCAGCGGATTGACGGATTTGACTGTCAACTCAATCGACGTCTTGACGGGGCTTGATACGGTGAAAATCTGTACAGCTTACCGCTACCAAGGCGAATTGATCACGGAATACCCGGCGAACTTGCGCATGCTCGCAGACTGCGAACCGGTCTACGAAGAAATGCCAGGCTGGTCTGAAGACGTAACATCGTGCAAATCATTGGATGAATTGCCGGAAAACGCGCGCCATTACTTGGAGCGCATCTCGCAATTAACCGATGTCCAAATCTCGATTTTCTCTGTCGGGCCGGACCGCAACCAGACAAACATCGTCAAAAGCGTTTGGCGTTAAGCGAATACCCAAAAGCCACTGCCTCTAATTAAGAGGGCAGTGGCTTTTTTTGCGTTTGCTACAAATTCGCCATAAATGAAAAAGTCGTCTCGCGCGCTTATATGTTATTTATGACAATAAGGTCACAGAAACTGGATGCGAAATGGAAAATAAGGACGGAAATCGTAAGTTTTTTGCCTCTATTTGCAGAATTAAAGAAAATCATGACAATAACTGGATAATACTGTATGGTACATAACACTTCTGTAACAATGAGTTTATCGGGTGAGCCTTTGAAAACGGATGTGGTAGAGTGGGGAAGTTGAAAAAACGGAAGACCCCGCGATGGGAGTACGAAAGGAGCCAGACCCGCAACATGAACGTGAAACACCAGAACGAAGATAAGTTGAAACTGCGCAAATGGAAAATCGGAACCGCCCTCGTTTTAGCTGCCAGTGCATTCGGCGCCAACACGATTTTTGCCGAACCGAATGAGCCGCAAAACCTGGAGCCGGTTTATCATATATATCACAACACCAGTTACCTTGGAGCCGTCTCAGACGACGCGCCGATCGACGAATTAATTGATGAAAAACTGGAAACGGCCTCAAGCGAATACGACAACCTGCGCCTCGCGCCGAGTGACAAGCTGAACATTTTAACCGAACAAGCCGTGGCATCCAGCTCGACGGACGACGAGGCGGTCATCAGCCAGCTGGACGATCGATTAAAGGTTAAAGCGGAAGCATTCGCCCTGCAAGTCGACGGCGAAGCAGCGGTCTATGTAAAAGACCGGAAAGCTTATGAGGAGACCGTCCAGCTCATGAAACAAAGCGCTTTAACGGAAGAGGAGCTCAAACAATTCGAAGAGCAGCAAGACGAAAACGAACTGCCTGAGCTGAAAGCGGGCGAATCGCGCATCGTCGATATTTCTTTCTCGGAATCGATCACCGGCTTGTCGAAGCAGGTGGACCCGAAGCAAGTGATGGAGCCGGAACAAGCTGCGGAACACGTAGCAGATGAGCTAGGCGTGGACGTGCTCGTCAATAAAGCCGAAAAAGCATTGAAGAAAATGCCGTACGAAACCGTCGAAAAAGACAGCAAAGACGTCTATATCGGCGAAACGGAAGTCGGCCAAAAAGGCAAGCGCGGCGAAAAAGCGGTGAGCTATGCCGTACGCGAAGTCAACGGCGAACGCGTCGGCCGTTCCGAAACACGGGAGAAAATCCTGAAAGAGCCGGTCGACAAAATCGTCCTTGAAGGCGAGAAGAAATTGCCGGGCATCGGCACAGGCGAATTCACCTGGCCGGCAGACGGCGGCTACGTCTCAAGCAAGAAAGGACAGCGCTGGGGCCGTGCCCATAAAGGCATCGACATCGCGCGGCCCGATACGCTCGATATCGTCTCCGCAGACCATGGGACGGTGACAAAAGCAGGTAAAGCCGGCACATTCGGCAATCGGGTCGTCGTCGACCATAAGAACGGCTATGAGACGATCTATGCGCACCTCTCGTCGATTGACGTCAAAGTGGGCGACAAAGTATCCCCGCACACGAAACTCGGCGATATGGGGACGACAGGACGCTCTACGGGCATCCACCTGCATTTCGAGCTTTCCTACAATGGCCAGGACCGCGACCCTTTGGATTATGTGAAGAAATAAACTAGTAAGAAGCTGCCAGCGTGCTGGGAGCTTTTTTTTGTATTTCAAATGGATAATCTGTGGATGTGAACAAAAGTTTATGAAGTGAAAAAAAGTGATTGGAAAAGCTTTTGCTTTTCGACTGCGTTGCAGGGGGCTGCTTGCCGTGGGGCGGGTGTTGAGCCAACGTGCCACAAAGCGTGGCACGTTTGTCTCGCCAGCCCGCGCGGTCCCACAGGCGTCAGCCCCCTTCCACTTCGTCTCTAGTTTTAGAGTGAGCGGATTGTTTCTTCAGTTCATTTAAAGTGAAGTGTGGAAATGCATCATGTTTTGTAGCTCGTATTGTTTGGATCAAAGAGAGTGTAATTTTCAGTTCAAACACCTATTTGTCAGATGCCGCATCTCAGGAAGCGATTTCCCCACTAGCCGGTAACTCGTACAGAAGCAGATCCACCTAAATACACTCCACTCAATGAAATCACCAAGCCGCCATGCGCCAAGGGTGAGCCGACGCCGTAAGACAGGCGCTCTTCCTGGCTTACGGCAAGAGGCCAACCCAAAGCCGGGCGGCGAAGCGCAAGATGAAGCATAAATAGAATGCTGAGATACTTCAACACGTAAACTCTCACTATCTACTTCAAACTTATCCAGGGAAGCGATTCCCCTGCAAGCCGGCAACTAGCTAAAGAAGCAGATCTATTTAAACTCACCCAAATCAATGAAATCTCTCGCTATCATTGAAAGGCTTTCACGCCTCTAGAATCCGTGCGCCGTTGAGCCCCGCTGTGACCATCCAAAGGTGCGAAATGCTTGAAATAATGATAAAGTAAAGGATAGCAAAGAATGTCAAAACGGCTAGGTACATGTGGAACAAATGGGATGCAGAGGGGGAGAAGATAGATGAATAAAACAATATTAGTTGTAGATGATGAGAAGCCAATTGCGGATATTTTGCAATTTAATTTGAAAAAAGAAGGCTTTAATGTGGTAGTGGCTTATGATGGCGACGAGGCGATCAAAGTGGCGGAAGAAATTCAGCCGGACTTGATGCTGCTCGATATCATGCTGCCGAACCGCGACGGCATGGAAGTATGCCGCGAAGTGCGTAAGAAATTCGATTTTCCGATCATCATGCTGACGGCGAAAGATTCAGAGATCGACAAAGTGTTAGGGCTTGAACTTGGAGCCGATGATTATGTGACAAAACCGTTTTCGACGCGTGAATTGATCGCGCGTGTCAAAGCGAATCTGCGGCGCCAGAACGTCGTGCCGGCAGAAGAGGAAGGCGTAGGCTCGAACGATATCCAGGTAGGGTCGTTGACGATCCAGCCGGATGCGTATTTGGTGTTGAAGCGTGAAGAGACGATCGAATTGACACATCGTGAGTTTGAGCTTTTGCATTATTTGGCGAAACATATCGGACAAGTCATGACGCGCGAGCATTTGCTCCAGACGGTATGGGGCTATGATTATTTCGGCGACGTGCGGACAGTGGATGTCACCATTCGCCGCTTGCGTGAAAAAATTGAAGACAATCCGAGTCACCCAGCGTGGATCGTGACGCGTCGCGGCGTCGGCTACTACCTGCGGAACCCTGAACAGGAGTAAGCTGAATGCTGAAAACCAGTTTTTTTAAGTCGATCCATGTGAAATTTGTGTTGATTTATATTTTGCTGATTCTCTTGGCGATGCAGATCATCGGCCTTTATTTTTCCGAGCAGCTTGAAGGAACATTGCGGGGGAACTTCGAGGATTCCATTAGAGACCGGATGGAAATCATCGAATTCAGCGTGCGCGAAGAAATGATCCGCAATCGGACAGATGAAGACTTGACCATCGAGCAGAGCCTGCGGTCGGTCCTTACGAATTTTGATTCGGGTGATATTGATGAAATCCGCGTGGTCGATAATCGCTACCGTATTTTGGGAACTTCCACGGGTGAGAATCAATCGCTCGTCGGCCAGCGTTCGACAGATGACCAAATTCGCCGTTCCATTATTGGCGAGACCTTATTAGAACAGACGTATATAGACGACAACCGGGAAGAACGGGTATGGGTCAGGACTTTGCCGATTACAGCGGTAGGGGGCGAAATGCTCGGTACGCTCTATGTCAAAGCGGAAGTTGAGAACGTCTATGACCAAATGGATACCATCAACTCGATTTTGGCAGGGGGTACAGCCATTGCATTGGTGATAACGGCTGTGCTTGGGGTGTTGGTCGCCCAGACGATCTCAAGGCCGATCGCTGATATGCGCAAGCAAGCACAAGCGATGGCTAAAGGCAATTTCTCGCGTAAAGTCCGGGTCTATAGCGAAGATGAAATCGGCCAGTTGGCCCGTGCCTTCAATCATTTGACGAACCGGCTGCAGGAATCCCAGCAGTCGACGGAAAGCGAGCGGCGAAAACTTGCTTCGGTGCTTGCCAATATGACGGACGGTGTTCTTTCGACCGACCGCAGAGGGCGCATCATCTTGATCAACGAACCGGCTTTGCAATTATTAAATGTTTCACGTGAAACAGTGATCAACCGGCCGGTCACGACAGTGCTGGGATTGGATGAATCTTATACATTCGAAGATTTAATCGATATGCGCGATGCAATCACGCTGGATATCAGTTCGCAGGATCAAGCGACGCTGTTGCGCACGACTTTCTCGGTCATCCAAAAAGAGACCGGTTTTGTCAACGGCTTGATTGCCGTTCTGCACGATAATACAGAGCAGGAGAAGATCGATATGGAACGCCGCGAGTTTGTGGCGAACGTATCGCATGAATTGCGGACACCGCTCACGACGATGCGCAGTTATTTGGAGGCGCTCGCTGATGGGGCGTGGCAAGATCCGGATCTTGCACCGAATTTCCTTAATGTGACGCAGACCGAGACCGAGCGGATGATCCGCCTCGTCAACGATTTGCTGAAACTGTCGAAGATGGATTCGAGCGAAGCGGATTTGAGCCGCGAAATGGTCGAATTCGGCGTGTTCTTCAATCGCATCATTGACCGTTTCGAGATGTCGAAATCACAAAACGTGTCATTTGAGCGTAAAGTGCCAAAATCACAGTATTTTGTGGAAATCGATACCGATAAATTGACGCAAGTCATCGATAACATCATTTCTAATGCCTTGAAATACTCACCGGAAGGCGGTAAAGTGCGCTTTTCCGTCCGTGAGAAAGAAGGCGAATTGCTCGTCTCGATCAGCGACGAAGGAATGGGCATCCCGAAAGAAAACGTCGAGCGGATTTTCGACCGTTTCTACCGTGTCGACCGTGCGCGTTCGCGTGCAATGGGCGGAACTGGACTGGGCCTTGCGATTTCGAAGGAAATGATCAATGCCCATGGCGGCAGAATCTGGGCACAAAGCAAGTACGGCAAAGGGACTTCGATTTACTTCACCTTGCCATATGAAATTGATGATGGAGGTGAATGGGATTGAAGTATTTGGAGCATGTAAAATCCATTGCCCTGTTCATCCTGATTTTTCTCAGCTTAGCACTGACCTTCACGATTTGGACCTTCACCCCGTCGCTTGAAGAGATTGAAACGCCTACACAAGTGGACGTGGCAATCGGCAATAAGCGCAGTGCAGACGAAGTCGTCCGGCCGGTGAAAGTGCTGTATCATCACGAAGATAAAGTGACCGGCACTTTTTCCCAGACTGAAATCGAAGAGATGCTGGAAACAATCCAGCAATGGCAAATTTCCGATGTCCAGATATTTGAAGAAGAAGCAGGGACAGAAGTACTGAAGCAATATTTACAAAATCCAGGGCGCACCGTGCTGTATTATCCAGGTGCTGTGCCGTTCCCTGTGTTCGATGCCATTATGGACATTACCGATAATAATTTACCGGAATCGACCTTCAACCGCGTTGTTGTCGAATGGGGAACAGAGGAAGATCCCGATTCCGTCATTTATTTTATCAACACCGGTTCAGGCCGTGTATACGAGGCACAAGTATCGGAAACAGAGTTGATAAAATTCCGCGGCGATTATGTGCAACAGTCGGAAGAATATGATCGCTATATCACGGATCCGCGCATCGGCAATTTGCCGGTTTATGTGCCGGAAGATCCGATAGAGAAGACTGGCTTTGACTACCTATTGGAAGAAACCTCGGCGGCCATCTTTGCGGATGCCATTATGGACAGCCCGTCTGCAGAATTTGCAGGGGATCTGCAAAGTGAGGAGTTCACCGATGATTCGGGTGCGATCATGCGTGAATTGGATAGCCAGAAAAGCATCAATTACGTGCAGCCTAAAGCCGAAACCTCTGACCCGGCGATCCCGTCCGATCTCGTGTTCAACTCCATCAACTTTGTTAATGAGCATGGAGGATGGACCGATCAATACGTGTATTTTGGCATGAAATCGGTCAATCAGCAGATCAGCTATCAGCTGTTTTTCGAAGGTTCCCCGGTTTTCAGCAATATGACAGCTGTAAGTTTAGATGTTGAATGGGGGATAGACAACGGCATTGAGCAGGCATTCCGCTATAGCCGCCCGACTTATTTGCTTGATTCGGTCGCAGAAACCCGCACAATTGAAATGGCGTCTGGCGAAGCGGTATTGGATGCTTTGGCCCGACTTGAAATGGACCTATCGACAATTGAAGCGGTAACGATCGGCTACGAACTGACTGAATCAGAGCCTTTGATCACCTTTCAACCCGCTTGGTATTATAAAGCAAATGGCAAATGGACACGGCTATCTGACGAATCAGTAGGAGGCGTGAAGCTTGGATTGGAGTAAAACAAAAACCATTTTCATAGTTGTCTTTTCGATTCTAAATGTCTTCTTGTATTCGTTGTATATCGACCGCTATACGGAAGCAGAACGAATTGAATTGCTTCCGGAATCGACCATCGATGAGAAATTACGCGGTGATAATATCACTTATTCCGCTTTGCCGGAAGTCTCAGAAGACAAGCCATACGTACGCGGTGAATCGAAATCTTTTGCTGGCACCGAATTGGATATTGATGGCATCGTCAACGTCCTGGAAGACCGGATGCTGCAAGTAACTTACGATGAACCGATTGACTTGGAGGGCGACAAAGCAGACGCATTGGCAGCTTTCATTGAAGAGGAAGTACCGGAAAGCTCGGAATACAGCCTTTGGCAAATCGATGAAGATCAGAACCACGCGGTGTTTTTCCAGCAGATGGCGGGTGTCCCGTTGTTTTATAGCAAGGGCGGCCAATTGACCGTGTTCTGGGATGAGAATGACGCCGTTATCGGTTTTGAGCAGACCTTATTCGACAACATCATCGAAAATGAAGAACAAAAGAAATTGATTTCACCACTTCAGGCAATCCATACCCTTTACCAGAAGAGCTTATTGGAGACAAACAGCCGCATCACCGAAGCTGAACTTGGCTATTCGACACATGTTCAAGTATCGGAGAACCGGCAAATGTTCGTCCCAACTTGGCGCATCCGCGTGAAGGATTCCGAAGGCGAGGAAACGGATCATTTCGTCAATGCCATCAAGGACGGTGTCATTGAGCTGAACAAACAGAAAGAGGAAACAGCAGAGTAAGGAGATTTTAACTATGCGCTTTAGTGTATTGGCCAGCGGTTCGACTGGCAATGCCATCTATATAGAAAACGACGAGCATACGTTTTTAGTGGACGCAGGGCTTAGCGGCAAGAAATTGGAGTCGTTATTCGCCTCCATCGGCCGCGATATGGGCAAGCTCGACGGCATTCTTGTCACCCATGAGCATAGCGATCACATTAAAGGGCTCGGCATCGCCGCGCGCCGGCATAAAGTGCCGATTTACGCCAACGCTAAAACGTGGACGGCGATGGACGGGCTGGTCGGCGAGATTCCGGTCGACCAGCGTTTCCATTTCGATATGGAGACGACGAAATCGTTTGGCGGCCTCGACATCGAATCGTTCGGCGTGTCGCATGATGCGGCGGACCCGATGTTTTATGTATTCCATGAACATGGGCGCAAACTTGCGCTGATCACCGATACGGGCTATGTCAGCGACCGCATGAAAGGCATCATCGGCGCGTCCGATGCTTATGTGTTTGAGAGCAACCACGACATCGGCATGCTGCAGATGGGGCGCTACCCATGGTCGGTCAAACGACGCATCCTGAGCGACGTCGGGCACGTGTCGAATGAAGATGCGGCGGTGGCGATGTCGGAAGTGCTCGCGGAGAAGCCGACGCGCATCTACTTGTCGCATTTGAGCAAAGACAATAACATGAAAGACCTCGCGCGCATGAGCGTCGAGCAGACCTTGCAGACGAAAGGCATCTTCGTCGGCGATTATGTCGATTTGTTTGATACCTCGCCGACTGAAGCGACGCCTTTGGTTGTGGTGTGAATAGATGTAGGAGCAGAGACTGTCCCAGAAGCCTGAAAAATGGCTTGTCGGGCAGTCTTTTTGTTTTTTTAGAGCCGCTGATGTCCGTGAAAGTGGACGCTTTCGGGCCCACAGGATGTGGGTCATGCAGCTGGCGCGGTCTCGCATTTAGCCGCTGATGCTCATTGCGGCGGACGCTTTCCGCGGGCATGGCCTCAGCCGCTTCCCTCGCTTCGCTCAGTCCAGGGTCTTCGGCTCATGCTATTCCCGCAGGAGTCGCCGCCTCCATTCCCATCAGCTAGTGTGGGATGAATATAGAGGTCGCAGTAATAGTTGTGGAAAGCATCATCTTACTGCGCTGCGGCGGCCAGTCATCCAGTTTAAAAGTGTACAAAGTAAGTTGGATTATGACTTCCTGACAGGCTCACACAGGGAGGATTGCTTGCATTTTGGCGGGTACATCTTATGATAAAAAGAGAGACATAAGAGAGGATGGAGGCTATGGGTTATTACAATCAAACGCCGAATGGCAGGCAGCCGAAGCCGAGCCATGCGGGCAGTTTCTTTGCGGGGGTATTCGGCGTACTGGTCGGAGCGTTATTAATGTGGCTGTTGTTTTCGCAAGCACCGGGCTTATTGCCAGGCACCGAATCAACAAATTCCGGCACCCAGATCCAGCAGCAAAACCGTGAGCAGCAAGGCGCGTCGCTTGATATCACGACCGATGTGACGAAGGCCGTCGATGAGGCGTCGGATGCGGTAGTTGGCGTGTCGAATCTCCAGACAGGCGGGGATTTCTTCTCGCAAAGCCAGGAACAGGCAGTCGGCACGGGTTCTGGCGTCATTTATAAAAGTGAAGGCGATACCGCGTATGTCGTGACGAACCATCACGTCGTTGACGGCGCGAGTGGCATTGAAGTGACCTTGGCCGACGGGACAAAAGTCGACGCACAAGTGGTCGGCAGCGATATTTGGACCGATCTCGCTGTTCTTGAAATGAGCAACGAGAAAGTGCAGGGTGTTGTAGAGCTGGGTGATTCGGATGCGTTGAAGCGCGGTGAAGCGGTTATCGCGATCGGCAATCCGCTTGGCCTTGAATTCTCAGGTTCTGTGACGAGCGGCGTCGTGTCAGGCACTGACCGGGCAGTTCCAGTCGACCTGGACGGCGATGGCACAGAAGACTGGCAAGCGGAAGTCTTGCAGACAGATGCGGCGATCAACCCCGGTAACAGCGGCGGCGCGCTCGTCAATTTGGCAGGGCAACTGATCGGCATCAACTCGATGAAAATCGCCACTTCGCAAGTCGAGGGCATTGGCTTCTCGATTCCAATCAACTCGGCACTGCCAGTCATCAATCAACTCGAAGCGACGGGTGAAATGGTGCGTCCGGCGATGGGCATCACGCTGATTGATTTGGCGCAAGTGCCGAGCACATACCGCGATGATACATTGAATTTGACGGAAGAAGTCACGGCGGGCGTCGTTGTGAGCTCGGTTGTCCCGTCTTCCGCGGCGGATGAAGCGGGCATGCGCCAATATGATGTCATCGTCGAGATGGATGGGGAAGAGATCGGGGATATCATCGAGTTGCGCAAGCATCTTTACAACGAAAAGCAAATCGGGGATATGCTCCAAGTAAAGGCATACCGAAACGGCGAATTGCTCGAATTCGAGCTTGAGCTCACCGACAATTCCACATTATAAGACCCAGCAGTTCCGTAAGGTGTTTTATACACCGAATGGAACTGCTTTTTTCATTTCCGAAAATGAAAATGAAAAATGAAAATCAGCTGAATATTATACACTTCGTAGCACGAATTTTTAGCTGAAATGGGGTAATTGTTCGGGAAAATGGCATGTGGATAACTTTTTTGTTAAAAATCGATTATTAACAATCCACAGGTGACAAAAGCTTCGCTATCCGTAGTGTTTTATATCTGTTAAAATGGATTGTGGATAAAAGGGAACGAAATGTGTATAACTGTGTTGAATATTCGGAAATCGAAAGGGGGCGTAAAAATGGAGTTATATTGCTGCCAAACGCACGTGGGACAAGGACTTGACGAATTTGTTGCCAAAACAGAAAGCTATCCTATACTGACTGAATTATCAGATAGCAAAAAGTTATCCACAAAGTGCAACTACTGTGAAGAACAGGCATTGTATCTTGTGGCGGATAAATAAAATTCTACAATATGTAGAATCGCCTGTGGATATGTGCATAAACTCTGTGGGCAACTTGTTTGTAAATTTCGTGTAAAGGGGGATAAGTTGTGAACATTTCCATTGTGACCGTCGGAAAACTGAAAGAGAAATACTTGAAAGCGGGCATTGCAGAATATGCAAAACGCTTAGGGGCTTATGCAAAAATTGCGGAGGTAGAAGTCGCGGACGAAAAAGCGCCGGAGCAATTGAGCGAAGCAGATATGGAAATCGTCAAGAAGAAAGAAGGCGAGCGCATACTCGCCAAGATCCCGCAGGACGCCTACGTCATCGCCCTGGCGATCGACGGCAAGATGAAGACGTCCGAGCAGCTCGCCAAAGACATGGAATCGCTCATGACCTACGGCCGCAGCAAAGTCGTCTTTGTCATCGGCGGATCGCTCGGCCTCCATGACGAAGTCTTGAAGCGCGCGGATGAGAAATTGTCGTTTTCCAAGATGACGTTTCCGCATCAATTGATGAAATTGATCTTGCTGGAGCAGGTATACCGGGCTTTCCGGATTATGAAGGGTGAACCGTATCATAAGTAAGTGAGGTTTATACTAGTAAATAAACTCTAACTTATACATGATTTGTCTAAATGCTATAGACAATCCATTTTTTAAACCGAATTCTAATGTTTTCTTTACACCGATAGATCAAATTAATTCAGTTATTGAAACTATCTAAGGAAAACAGGTTTTCATCATTTGGATATGCTAAATATTGATTTGAATTCTGTTATTTTAGTTGAATATATCCTTGGTGAGGCCACTGCGCTTTTTTGGATACGCCACTCAATGAAGCAATTGGACCGATTTACTTTTTTTTTCAAAAATTTATAATGATAAAGGATAGATTTTTATTGGTACTTTCTCTTAATGCGTTTTTATATACTGGATAAGAGAAAACTTGAAGTATAGAAGGCGGGACTGAAATTAATGAAAAAAATTGGATTTGATTCGGAGAAATATTTGCAAGAACAATCAGCCTACATCCTGGAGCGGGTGCAGCAGTATGATAAACTTTACTTGGAATTTGGCGGAAAATTGATAGGCGACAAACATGCCAAGCGTGTGTTGCCTGGATTTGATGAAGATGCCAAAATCAAACTATTGCATACACTGAAAGAAAAGGCGGAAATCATCATCTGTGTCTACGCTGGAGACATCGAACGAAACAAAGTCCGTGAAGATTACGGCATCACTTATGACCAAGATGTCCTGCGCTTAATCGATGAATACCGGGCATACGGCATTTCTGTCAACAGTGTTTTGATCACCCGTTACCAGGGGCAGCCAACAGTCAAAGTATTTATGACAAAGCTTGAGAGAAGTGGAATTAGCGTCTGTATTCACCGCGAAATCGAAGGTTATCCGGCAAACGTGGAGGCGGTCCTTGGGGAAGAAGGATTTGCGACAAATCCTTATATTAAAACGACAAAGCCGATCGTGGTAGTAACGGCCCCTGGCCCGGGCAGCGGAAAGCTCGCCACTTG
Source organism: Planococcus citreus (assembly GCF_003664125.1). Lineage (GTDB taxonomy): Bacteria > Bacillota > Bacilli > Bacillales_A > Planococcaceae > Planococcus > Planococcus citreus. The sequence goes on along the minus strand of NZ_RCCP01000001.1, from coordinate 1,609,809 downwards.
TCTTAACCAAATGTACCATGAGAATAAACTGGGGAATGAAGCCGGCTATGCCAAGTTTGAGACTTTTCCGGTTTGGAACTTGCCGTTAAAGCACCCAGTAAACATCGCTTATGAAGCGGCTACCGTCGATTTAAAAGACGTAAACATGATTGATAATTATCATTATGAAGCGTATGAGAAAGTAGCGGTCAATTACAATCGTGATATTGAGACATTTCCTGTCATCAAACGGATTATTGAAAGGATTACCGGCAAAGAGTCTGTTTACAGCTCACCGACTGATATGGGGGTTAATCGCCTGAAATCGGGCATCACGGATGATAGCGTGGTCCAGGAAGCTGCCAAGCAGGAAATCATTCGGCGCAGTTTCGTCGTAGAGAACGATTATAAAAAAGGGCTTGCCGATGAAGACAGTGTACGCCACATGCAAGTGATTCTAGAAGAGACCGGTTTAAAGAAAGAGGATCGGGCACCTGTATTGCCTGCGCGTAATTATGCGAAAGCAATCCAAGCGCAAATTGACAGCACGAATTTACAAGCTGTAATTGCGATAGAACTGCCGAATGGCGAGATGATCACCGGTCGAACGACCACTTTGATGGATGCTTCGGCAGCCGCGATTCTGAATGGGTTGAAGAAATTGACCAATATTTCCGATGAAATTGATTTGTTGTCGCCGATGATTTTACAAACGATTCAACGGTTGAAAACCGATGACTTGAATAGCCGCGTCCCGACATTAAGCGCCAATGAAGTGCTCATTGCACTGGCAATCAGTGCGGTCACCAATCCTACTTCAGAGCTGGCTTATAAGCAATTGCCACATTTAAAAGACACCCAAGCCCATTCTACGGTTATATTGAATAGAGAAAACGAACAGACCTTTAAGAAGCTTGGAATCGACATCACCAACGATCCGGTATATCCAACTGAGAACCTATATTACAATTAGATTTTAGAAAACACCTGCCTTTTCCCCTTCTATAAAAGCTTGAGGCGGATGTATTTTCATTTATAGCGTTTACTGAAAAGGTTCATTCTTCTTTTAATGAGAAGAATGAACCTTTTTGCTTTATTGAATTAATCAATTGCTACTTGTGAAAGACTGTAAAAAAAACTTTACTTCACCCGACAGGAAAATAAAGCTCTCTACAGTAAATGGTTAAATTAATCCTATCCTGTTACCTAAGTCTATTTATTTTAACGAGTAGCCGCCATCCACAACGATTTCTGCACCGTTTATATAGGAAGCCTTGTCTGAAGCTAAGAACAGCACGACTTCTGCGATTTCACTTGGTTTCCCGTAGTTTCCTCTCGGGTGTCCCTGGGATTGCTTTTCATAATTTTCTTTTCCGCCATATGCTTTGATGGCCAGGTCGGTTTCTGTCGGGCCGGGGGAGATGCAATTGACCCGGATCCCTTGGTTGGCAAAGCGCAAGGCCGTGCTTTGGGTCATCGCGACAACCGCCGCTTTGGTTCCGCTATAAGCCGGCAGCATCGGATTGACCTTATCGTTTCCAAGGATCGCCGCATTATTAATAACGACGCCATGTTTTTGCTTACCCATCACGGCTAAAGCATATTTCATGTAGAGGAAAATCGCCGTTTGATTGACGGATATCAACTGATTCCAGTCATCCAGCTTTACACGAGACAAGGGCCCCATTCCGATAGACAGAACGCCGGCATTGTTGAAGAGGATCTCGACAGTGTGTCCATCATTTTCAAGTGTGTTAAAAAAGCTTTCGATTTCTTCCGGATTTTCGTTATGGACTTGGTGAAAATGGGCCTTTCTGTCGCATTCACTCTCTACTTGAGCCCCTTTGTCGCTGTCTCTTCCCGTAAAATGAACAGTAGCTCCTTCCTTACAAAAGAAACGAACCACTTCCTTGCCAATTCCATCCGTTCCACCGTTAACAACCACTACTTTGTTTTCGAACATCATCTGATCTCCTCCAAACGTCATAGTAAAGTCATAAAGAATTTGTAATCAGTATATAGCATTCGGATCACTGTAGGAAATTTGGGTATCGCTACTCAAGTGCTATGGAGAGCTGCTTATCATAATTAAATGATTAATTATGTTATTTTTTTCTATTTATTCAATTTTTAATATGTATAATAGTGTAAGAGATTGTTGAAATCTCTGAAATTATTCTGTAAGTATAAAGTGCTTTTCTATTAAATATGGAGAATAGGCAAAGGGGATATAGCATGAAAAAGTTAGCAGTAACTTTAGTATTGGGATTGGTTATCGGGGCAATTGGGGTGTTTGCATTTTTACAAACAAATTTATTTGGCTTCGCTGAGGGGAATAGCTCAGAGACTGGCTTAGTCCATGATCAAATTGTAGAACTGTCGGAATGGACAACATTGAAATATGAATACAGCTATGCAATAGTCAGTCGGGATAACAATAATATTCCATTCACCGACATTAATATTGCCGAGACGATAAAGCTGATCGAGTATTCAGGGTACTTGAAAGCAGGATCGGACCTTTCGGGGCTAGAAGTAACAACTGATGATGGATCCGAAAAAATATCCCTCAGGGTTCCAAAAGCTAAAATACTCGATAATGTGGCAGAAACAGAAAAAGCAAAAGTAACAGATGTTAAAGGTAATATCTTCTCGGATTATCCTTCTCAGAAAATTTTTGATGAAGTAAATAAAAACAAGAAACAAATTGAGGAAGAAAAAATCGACCAAGGCTTACTGGATGAGGCGGACCAGAGAACAGAAGAACTGTTGACTGATTTCTTGAACGCGCAAGGGTATAGTGAGGTCGTCATCGAATTTTATTGATAAAAATAAGCAGGAAGCAATCGAGTTTAACAACTTGGATTGCTTCTTTTTGTATTATATACAGCTTAGTGACGAATGAAGACATGCGCTATCATTTCACTCCAAGCCCCGACTAGCGTAAAATCAAAACCAATAGATGAGAAAAGGTGGTTTTGAGGGATGGCCAGATTGCCGATAATGATCGATACAGACCCTGGAATTGACGATGCGATGATGCTGACTTTGGCGTTTGCGCATGAGGAATTCTTTGATATGCGCTTAGTGACGACGTGTTCGGGGAATATTTCGCAGGACAAGACGAATTATAATGCACGCACCTTCCTCAGTTATATCGGTGCACAGGTTGAAGTGGCGCGCGGTTTGGAGCAGCCGATGTTCCGCGAGCTCGAGATGGCGGAAGAGATCCACGGGGAGAGTGGTTTTGGGAATGTTGAGTTTCCGCCTCCGACTTTGCCAGTGAGCGAACGGCCGGCCGTGACCGCGATGCTCGAGACTTTGCTGGCGAGCGAGGAGAAAATGACCATCGTGGCAACGGGCCCTCTGACGAATGTGGCGGCCTTATTGCTGGCGCATCCGGAAGTAAAGCCGAAAATCGAGTGCATTTCGTGGATGGGTGGAGCGGCAGTCGGCGGCAATATGTCGCCGTCCGCTGAATTCAATGCCTATGTCGATCCGCACGCAGTCGAAATCGTCTTCCGCTCGGGCGTTCCGGTCGTCATGAGCGGCTTGGACGTGACACATAAAGCATTCGTGACGCTTGAGGAAACTAAGAGCATTTTGGCTATCGGGACGGAATTTGCGGAAAAAGCGTACGGCCTTGTTACGCATTATTTGGATGTTATTAAGAGAACTCCTTTTCATGAGGAGAATTACGACCAGGTGCTGCATTTCCACGACGTCTGTGCGGTTATGTATTTATTAAAACCGGAGTTGTTTGAAGGGCAGGATTGCTTTGTGGAGGCTTCACTCGAAGGCATTACGGCGGGTGCGACGGTAGTGGATTTCACGAACCGGACAGGCGAAAAGCCGAACGTCCATGTGTTGCATAGTGTGGACCGGGAAGCGTTCGTTGCGGAATTCGTGAAAGCCGTAAAAGTCATTTCGGACCGCGTGGAATCTCGTTGATTCGACAGCTCGACAACTCATAAGAAAGCAAGGTGAAGCGTGATGAAAATCATCATATTCGGGGCGACGGGCGGCGTGGGCCAATCGGTCGTCAAGCAAGCATTGGAGCAAGGCTATGAAGTGACGGCGTTTGTACGTACGCCGGACAAATTGAAAGTGACCGGTGAAAAGTTAACGGTAGTGCAAGGAGATGCGTTCCACGTGGAACAAGTGGCCGCAGCGATTGCCGGCCATGACGCGGTCGTATCCTGTTTGGGCTCGAATCAAGGGATGAAAAAGTCAGCGGATCTGCAAACGATGGCGAAAAATATCGTGGCTGGCATGCAACAGCATGGCGTCAAGCGCATCGTTTACACGGCATCTGCAGGAATTAACGATGAACTCCCAGGCATTGGCGGAAAGTTGATGATGGGCGTGCTGAAGCAGGTGCTCATCGATCACCGCGCCGCTGTCGATGCCATTCAAGAAGCTGGACTGACCTATACGATCGTCCGGCCGATGGGCTTGACCAATGATTCCTTTAGCGGGCAGTACCGTGAATCTGAAGAAGGCGTTCCGGGTAAATCGAAAACCATTCCGCGCGCAGACGTGGCGCATTTTATCGTCAAAGCACTGGGAAATGCAGAGTATGAAAACAAGTCTGTGGGGATTGCGACTTGAATCCTCGCCAAGACGAGCAGCTGCAAATATTGCGGCTGTTTTTTGGTTCATTTCCACGATTTTCTTTATTGAAATTTTGGCTTATAGTAGAAACATCTGTTTACAAGAACTTTTCCGCAGCAAAGAATGAGGTGCATCATGGCGTTTTTGTCACGATTTAAATTGAGTACAATCATTATCTCGTTTGTGCTATTGGTGGTGTTGGTGTCGCTCGTGATTACCAATCTGCTGGTGGCAGATACATCGGGCGACCGGATCGAGCAGCAGCTGGAAGATAAGGCCGTCAGCATTTCCCGCACCGCCGCAGAGTCGCAAGTGATTCGCCAAGGCTTGGAGAGGGAAGCGGCGGAAGCGAATATACAGGATTATGCGTTGGCCGTGCAACAAGCCGCAGACGTGTTGTTTGTCGTCGTCATGGACATGGACGGCATCCGCAAATCGCATCCGAACCCGGACAATATCGGCAAGGGGTTTGCCGGGGGCGATGAACGCCGTGTACTAGCAGGCGAGGAATACACGTCGCGTGCGGAAGGGACGCTCGGGCAATCGGTCCGAGCGTTCACGCCGGTGTTTGATCAAGACGATAAACAAATCGGCGCGGTCGCAGTCGGTATTTCCTTAGAGGAAGTGGAAGCGGCGATCGGGCAAAACCAAAAGACGCTATGGATTGGTTCGTTAAGCGGTTTATTGTTCGGCATTATCGGCGCATTGTACTTGGCGCGATATATCAAAAAGAGCCTGTTCGGGCTAGAGCCTCCCGAAATTGCGCGCATCCATGAAGAACGCAACCAAATGCTTCATTCCGTTTACGAAGGTGTCATCGCGATCGACCAACATTCACGCATCATGCTCGCCAACCGGTCGGCGAGAGAGCTGTTCGAAAAAGCGGGCTTCACGGGCCGTGAGCCGATCGGCAAGGAGATCCATGACTTTCTGCCAGGCCTCAAGACGCACCGTGTATTGCTTGAAAAACATACCGTTTTGGATGAAGAGCAGGAGCTTAATGGCCTGTCGATCTTGTCGAACCAAGTGCCTTTATTGGTAAATGGCCAAGTGATCGGCGCGATGGTGACGTTCCGGGACAAGACGGAAATCGATTTGCTTGCCGAACAATTGACCGGCGTCGAGATGTATGCGGAAACTTTGCGGGCGCAGTCGCACGAATTCATGAATCAACTGCATGTCTTGCTCGGCTTGATTAAAATGGAGCAATACGAGCAAGTGTCGCAGTTTATCGCAAAATTGGTCGACCACCAGGCCGTGGAAGTCGGCAATGTGACGCGTTCCATCAAGGATCCGGTGCTGGCCGGCTTTATCCTCGGGAAAATCAGTTTTGCGAGAGAAGCACAAGTGGAACTGATGATCAGCTGCGAGACCGATATCCCAAAACCGGACGATCCCGCGGTCACGCACGAGCTGATCACAATCATCGGCAATGTGGTCGACAACGCGATCGATAATGTCCAAGAGACCCAACACAAGCGGGTGCACGCCGCATTTTCCTATATCGATGAATTGCTGACAATCACGATCAGCGATACAGGAACGGGGATCGACGAGGAATTGCAGGAAACAATATTCGAAAAAGGCGTCTCCAGCAAGGAAGGCTACCACCGCGGATTCGGATTGCATTTGGTGAAAAATAGCGTAGACCATCTCGAAGGCTCGATTGAAGTGGTCTCCGAGAAAAACGAAGGCACGACCTTCGAGTTGGTGCTGCCGTATGAAGCAAGGGGTGAAACAGATGATTAAGGTAATGATAGTAGAAGATGACCCGATGGTGGCTGCCTTGAACCGGCAATTTGTCGGGCGCATGGACGGCTTTGAGGTGATCGGCGCCGCCGAAAACGCCCAGCAGGCCATCGCGATCCTCGCGGAGTCGGACATCGATTTGGTGTTGCTCGACATCCATATGCCGGGACTCACCGGCATCGAATTTTTGCAGATGCTCCGCGAACAACAGCAGGATCTCGACGTCATCTTGATCACGGCGGCCTCTGAAATCCAGCAAATCCAGCACGCCTTAAGGCTTGGGGCTTCCGATTATTTGATCAAGCCCTTCGAGTTCAACCGTTTCCAGGAAGCACTACTGCAATACCAAAATAATTTTCATAAATTGAACGATAATAAACAAATCAGCCAGCAGGAAATCGACAGCCTGCTCGGCAGAAAACAGACGCCCGTTTCGGCGTCAACGACTGTCCAAACCTTGCCAAAAGGGCTGACCAAAACGACCTTGCAGACCCTCCGGCAAGTGATCTTGTCGAACGAAGCCGCGGTATTTTCGACAGATGAACTGGCGCAGTCGGCTCATATTTCCAGGGTCTCCGTCCGGAAATACTTGAAATTCCTCAGCGCTATCGGCTATTTGCAGGAAGACTTGACCTACGGGGTAGGGAGGCCCATCTATCAATACCGATTAAATCCCCAAGGTGCCAGCCGCCTCGATCCATATCTATAAAAGCATCAAAGCCGTGCTTTATTTTCATGTGTAATCACAAAGAACCCGGCAAGCTTATCTTAAAAGCTTGCCGGGTTCTTTGATGTCATAAATTTGAAAAGCCTTTATTTTTGTAGCACCTCTAAAAAATGCCGGGAAACTTCTTTGACCGCATCGGCTGCTTGAGGGTAGTAGCCGAGCTTTCTGACAAAAGCATGATCCATCCCCTTGTATTTAAAATGACGGACTGGAATTCCTGCTTCGAGCAGTTGGGCGGAAAACTCTTCTCCTTGAATACGCAAAAAATCAAACTCTGCCGTGATCATCGTGAGTGGCGGCATCTTGGTTTTATCGTGGCGCAATAGCGGTGAAACAAGCGGCAGAAACACATCTTCTAGATTAGTCAGATAAAGCGTCTGAATGAAACTAAGGGAATCTTTCATGGTCACCAGCTCCTGGCGAATCAATTCATAATCTTTCGACATATCGTAATGCTTTATGTTCCAGGAAGTTCTTGATACATCCGATAAATCCACCAGTGGGCAAAGCATCCCAAGGTAACGGCATTCCCATGGTGCCTCTAAACTTAGCTGCTGGACTCCGAGCGCCAAGTTGCCCCCGACACTATCTCCCACAATTCCCATTTGGTCGACGTCAATCTGAAACTCTTCAGGGTTTTCATAAATATACCGGGCAGTTTCAAAACAGTCGTTCAGTCCGTCTTGATAAGGGTGCTCCGGCGCAAGGCGATATTCCACCCCGACCACTACTGAATTGGCCTCCTGTGCCAAAAACTTGCAGATATTTTCCATGACATCCATATCGCGTTCAAAAAAACCGCCTCCGTGAAGATAAATGAGGACCGGCTTTTTTTCTGAGGTGCGGTTATAAATATTTAAAGGGATTTTGCGGCCTTCCATGGATATTTCCGAGGTTTCTGAATGAATTCCGTTGCTTAAATCTTTGTTATTTACTTCCACTCTCTTGCGGGTAATCTCCAGGTCATCGACTTCGAGCGGGCGCCTGCCGTGCGGATCAGCTTCGGTAGTAAGGAATTCTTTTACTCGGGGGTCTAAACCTCGGCTGCCTTCTTGAAAAGGAATTTCCTTATTAATGATAGCTAATTTCTCTTTTTTTGAATGTGTCGTATTTTCCTGTAATCGTGCGGTTAGCTCTTCTTGCGTATGGCTCATCATGTATCATCCTCCTTAGCAACATAGCCAATTGTGAGTGTGTGGACTATCCTAGCTGGTAAATGCCTGAAATACCGACTTGTTTTGAACCGATCTCTACTGGAATTTTTTCTGAAAAAGCCCCGTGACCGAAAAACAATATTTCCTATTTATATTCACTTGTTTCTTTAAAAAGAAACATAGAATGAAGCAATCAAAAGATCTCTCCATCGTTATTTCGGGAAATACCTACCATCCGCAACCAATTCTTTTTCGGCTGCTTTTTTTAATTACAATAAAACCAATACTTTCATAAACTAGAAGTTGTCTGAAATTTGTCTAAAATATGAAATACATTGAAAGCGCTTACCTGAATAGCGCAAGCTCAAGAAAACGAGGTGTCCAACGATGAAGGAAACAAATAAGGTTCCGCCGCAGTTGCCGGCGAGAAATTTGAAAGACAAATTCACGATTTTCAATGTGCCGATTCTATGGTTCGGGGTTTTCGCAGCCATTGCGATTTATGCGATGTATACCGAAAACTTGCCGGCCGGCATGATCGGTGCCTTGCTCATTACCATGGTGCTCGGTGAATTATTGGGATGGTTCGGCAATCATATGCCGATCGTCCGCACATTCCTTGGAGGCGGCGCGATTGTCGCTATTTTCGGATCCGCCTATATGGTCTATAGTGGTCTTATGCCTGAAAGCACAACGGCGGGGATTACGGAATTCATGAAAGATGGCGATTTCCTCAACTTCTATATTGCGGCTTTGATTACCGGCAGTATTTTAGGAATGGAATCGAAGATCTTGGTAAAAGCGGGCGTCCGCTACGCCTTGCCATTGCTTGCTGCGGTGGCAGGAGCGGTGGGTCTGGCTGCCTTAGTCGGTATGGTACTAGGATTCAGCGTTCAAGAAGCAGTGCTCGTGATCGCCATGCCGATCATGGGGGGAGGCATGGGCGCAGGCGCTGTGCCGATGTCCCAAGTGTATTCCGAAATGCTTGGCAATGAACCTGGGTATTATTTATCGATACTCGTCCCAGCTTTGGCGCTCGGGAATGTCTTCGCCATCATCTTGGCGAGTGTGTTGAACATGATCGGCAATAAATACCCGAGCCTGACGGGAAATGGCCAGTTGATCCGCAATTTCCATTACGAGAAAAAAGAAACGCCTAGCTACGATTTGGCGAAAATGGGAATCGGCGTCTTGGCTGCGGTGTCGTTCTATATTTTAGGGAATCTATTGGGTGATTTTATCCCGCTTCATCCGTACGCCATCATGATCATTTTGGTGGCAGCGCTGAAAGTCGCCAATGTCATGCCGGAAATTATCGTAGAAGGCGCGAGCCAGTGGTATGAGTTCGTGGCGCGCAACTGGACCAACGCCTTGCTAGTGGGCATTGGGGTCGCGTATACGGATCTCGAAGCCGTGCTGAATGCCTTGAGCATTCAATACGTGCTCATTGTCTTGGCAGTCGTGATTGGTGCCGTCGTTGGAGCAGGAGTCGTCGGGAAATTCATGGGCTTCTATCCGATCGAAGCGGCCATCACTGCAGGGCTATGCATGGCAAATATGGGCGGAACCGGCGATGTCGCGGTACTGTCTGCGGCAAGACGCATGGAATTGATGCCATTTGCGCAAATTTCGTCCCGTCTCGGCGGCGCGTTGATCTTATTATTGGCCAGTATATTTATACCGTTTTTCATTTAATTAATTATAATCTGAGGGAGGGGAGAAATCCTTTCCCTCTTTCTGATGGAGAGTGAACGCCGTGATTGTCAGTGAAATCATCAATGTCATTTTGCCGGTCTTTATTTTGCTCGGCATCGGCTTTTTTGTTGGCCGATTCATGGACATCGAAAAGAAGCCGGTGTCGGATTTGTGCATCTACGTGTTCAGCCCGGCCTTATTTTTCCATTCCGTCACGACGTCATCATTGGACTTAGGGGATTTAGGAAGAATTGTGCTGTTTGCCGTATTGTTATTCGCTCTCTTTGCGGTGCTCATTAAGCTTCTTGGAATCGTATTTGGGTGGACTCTGTCGTATCGCAATACGATGATGCTCGCGAGCGCATTTCCGAACACCGGGAATTACGGCTTGCCGATCGTGTTTTTCGCTTTCGGGGACGAGGGGATGGCGATCGCCATTATTTACGTCGTCATGCAATCCTTGCTGATGAATTCGGCTGGCATCTTTTATGCCTCAAACCATGATGATGTTTCGAAGAAAGCGATTTTCATTACCATCATCCGCATGCCAGGGTTTATTGCCATCACAATCGGGCTGGTTCTGAAAATAGCGGGAATCGGGGTGCCTGAGGCGCTCGGCAATGCCACGGGATTGCTCGGGCAGGCGGCGGTGCCGGTGCTATTGACGCTGCTCGGAATTACCTTGGCATCGATTCAGATCAAGACCGTGCTGAAGTTCATCGGGACGGCGGCTGTGTTGAAATTGGCCGCGTTCCCGGCAATCGCGTTCGTGCTGCTGGCCTGGCTGTATCCGGGAGGGGCGCTGGAAGCGAAAGTGCTGCTCATTTCTGCGGCAACTCCTGCGGCTGCCACGACGACGCTTTTGGCCATCAAATTCAATATGAACCCGGACATGGTATCGAGCGCAATGTTCGTCAGCACCTTGGCGAGCATCGTTACCATTCCGGCATTGCTGTTGATCCTTTAAAACGGCAAGTGCCTGGACAAAATAAATAAGGAGTCATCCCTAAGTTGCTTGGGGATGACTCCTTATTTTTGTACGTGGAATTATTGAGCTGCTTCGTCCAACTCCACCGTCACTTCCTGCAAGCCTTCCTTGTCCAAAGTCGCAAAATACACACGGCGGTCATCGAGGAACACGCCGGTGGTACCGGACGTTCCCCAGTTGATATCCAATGAATTAGAAGAATTCAACTGGAGCTGATCATCCGAAATATGGACTGTGAAATAATTCGCGGGCAGCTGCGGGAAAACCAAGGTATTTCCTTCTATGGCAGGGGCGGCTTCCCGGACCAGGCGGGGGGAATCGATTTGGTCGAGGAGTTCTCCTTCTTTTGACAGCAATGATAAAGTGCCGCCTTGATCTGTCTGGGCAGCGACGACGTATTGTTGTGCTTCGGGTACATAAGAAACGCTGTAAATATAAAATTCCACTTGTGGTAATAATTCGGTTGGCGCGACGGTCAGTTCGTTTGCCTTTGGGTCATAAACGGCGAAACGGAGGGAGGCTTCGCTCGCATCATCATTGAATTGCTGCCAAACGAGCAGCGCATTGTCGTCGGAAGCGGCAAGCATCGGCCAGCTGTCGCGGTCACCTGCTTGCGATAGTTTGATGTCATGCAACACGTCTCCATCATCTGAAACGGTGGAGACGATGACTTCCTTACCCGAACCGAGGTCATTTACACCGCCGCCGTTGACCCAGCCGTGGGACCAGAAAAGGACGTGCTGCGCATCAGTTGAAGCCGCATGCCCGGAATGTCCACCATCCAGCAAGGTGCCTTCATGCAATAACTGCCAATTGTCATCATAGAGCTTATAGCGCTGGGAAACATTATTTTTTGAATCATAGCCGTCCTCGTAGGTGATGATGCTCGTTTCATTGGTTGAACTGGCACTGACCGGCTCTTGTGCTTCCGGATTGGAAACAAGTGTGTCGAACTGGCTTTCGCCGATTTCTTTTTTATAAATATCGTGGGTCCAGCCATCTTTGCGCTGTTCCTCACTTTTTTCGGACCATAGCACCGAATTTCCGACGATGGATACGCCGTGTGCATATTTCCTTGTATCCTCAGCTGGCTGGGCAGGCTGCATGGAACAGCCTGACAGCAGGAGGGAGGCTATCAGGGTAAGCCAGTTTTTCATTTTCATTCCGCCTTTACGATACGTTTTTCAGCGTGGCGGGAGAAGCGGGTAGGGGAACGGCCGGAATCAGATGAATAAGATCATCAACCAGTTCATTGAATAAAAAAGGAAAGCTCCCCTATAGAAAGGAGCTTCCTTATAAAGCATGCAGCAGCCATAACAGCTAGGGATCGGCTTCAACTCTTAGTTTTTTTCCAAGTAAGGAAGCAGCACATCCTCAAACGTAGTCTGGTTGACGATGATCCGGTTAATCCAATAATTATCATCATCCGGGCGAATGACTTGAGGGGCTAGGATGTGGCCAGCTTCAAGGCCTTGCTCTTTCAAGATGCGTGCTACGGGTTCATTGGTATCGCCATAGGGATATGCAAAGCTTTTTATGGTGACATCCAATTCCGACTCAATCGTTTCGACGCTTTTCTTCAGGTCTTCCCTGAATGCGTCCGCTTGCTCTGGAATTAAAAAGACAGGCGTGTCGCCTTCGAAGCGATGCATATCATAGGTATGGGAGCCGAAATCCGCCAATCCGCTGTCTCTCATTTCCCGCAGCTGATCCCATGTGGCCATTTCCAAGTTGCTGAAGTCTTCATTGCCTACTTGCCCGGCAATGACGAACATGGTGAATGGCACGTTTGCTTCTTTCAGTATCGGAAAAGCGTTGTCATACACCGACACGTCAATATCATCAAATGAAATCCACACACATTTTTCAGGAAAATCGCCATCTGCTTTCGCTTTCAATAGCTGTTCTTCATTCAGGAAATTGGCACCCGCGTCGACCAAGACGTCAATTTGCGACTTGAATTCGCTTTCCAGCACGCTGTATTGTACCAGTTCATTGGATTGCAGCACACTGCGCGCCGATTTGACGAATAAGTCATCATCCTGGACGCGGTGATAATTCAGTCCAAGGCAGCCATCTTCGATCAATGTTTCCGGGAAAGACATGGCGGGCTTGTCAGCTGAGAATGCCTCGACAAAAAGCTCTTTCCGCGACAAGAAAAACAGGCTAATTAATGCGATAATGGTCGTCCAGATAAAGATCTTTTTGATCAACACTCTCACCTCCAAGAGGGACAATCGGATTCGTTTCAAAAACGGCATAGTCTTCACTTTGCAGTTTCTCGATCGCTTCTATTTTCATCAGCCCCAACGATTGGAGTTCGGCATTGCTTGCCGGGGTAGGGTAGCGCCGTCTTCTCAAGGTGCCGAATCTCTTTTTATTGTAGACATGATTCAGGTACAGCAATGCATAGAACAGCAGGAAGACGCCCACGGCTGCCGCAATGAACAAGCGGATGTCTTGGTTGACCATGTTAAAGGAAGAATTCATGACCCGTGTCAGGATATTATTGAAGCCGAAAGTGGCCGAGACGATGAACGAGACCACCAATACACTATAAAGCCAGCAAAGCATGGAAAAGATGAAATCGACGCTGGCGTAGAGCCAGGAGCGCTTGACGACAATCAGGAAACTTTCTTCTTCATACCGCGGTCTGGGCTGTTCCATACAGCGTAACCTCCTTTTAGGCGAGATGAGATTGTTTTTGGGATGGCTGCGATGACGACAGCGGTATTGATCATCCAATAAATGGCCGGATACCAAGCGGCCCAGAAATAGTATTTCAATTTCCCGTTATAGCGGGAGTCGATGGACAGGGCGATGAATAATTGAATGAGGCTGATGAACACCAAGGCGAAGGAACTGAAGGTGAACCAGAATAGCATTTCCTGCAGCGTAGTAGCCGTGAACAATAATAATAGCGTGATGAACAGCCAGCAGAAAGCCCATAGGATGCTGAACCATTGTTCGAGATACACAAGCCAGATTCTGCGTTGTTTCCAGTTGAACAATACTTTCCAATGGCGCAGGATGACTTCCTGCCCGCCTTGCGCCCAGCGAACCCGTTGTTTCCAAATGCCCGATACTGTTTCTGGCACCAGCATCCAACACAGCGCACGGGGTTCATAGCGGATATCCCAGAAACGCTTTTGGAGTTTCCAGCTGACCGCGATGTCTTCGGTGATCATGTCGCGGTCCCATAAGCCGACATCGACGAGTGCTTTTTTGCGGTAGGCGACGACGACGCCGGAAACGGTCATCACTTTTCCGAGCAGCCTTTGTGTCCGCTTGATCGCCCCGATGATCGAAGCGTATTCGACCAGTTGCATCCGGCTCAGCAAATTGTTGCGATTGCGGATCGTGGGGTTGCCGGTGACAGCGCCGACCCGTTCTCCTTGTTTGAAGAACTGATGGATCAAATAATAGGGAGCGGTATCGGCCAGCATGGCATCCGAATCGACACATACGAGGTATTCGCACCTAGAAGCGAACAAGCCGACTTGCAACGCGTTCGCCTTGCCGCGGTTTTCATGCAGCTGGATAGCCCGCACGTCACCGTACTGCTCCGACAATTTTCTGAGGATCCCGCCCGTCCCATCTTTAGAGCCGTCATTGATTAAAATGATTTCCTTTTTCGGGTAAGACAGCCCCACCAAGTTGCGGACGGTTTCTTCAATGGTTTCCTCTTCGTTATAGCAAGGAACCAATATGCTGATCATGGGCCAGTCGAATGCTTCAATATCCAAAGGCTCGCTTTTTAACTCTTTAGTCCTGAGGAAAAGGATAGAACCAGCTATCCAAAACAAGGCCATTGCGAAGGGATATACAAAAACATATCCAGTGATGAAACTATAAGGTCCAGAGAAAAGTTGTGAAAAATCCATGATGCGCCTCCTAACAAAAATGTTTGATTTTCTCAAATATTTAAATAATTTAGTTGTGAGTATAACGGTGGTAGTTATAAAGTGTCAATGAAATTTCCAAATAATTAATATTTAATTTACAAATAGGTAAATATACTTGTGTTTTATTCAATATTAATAAAATAATGTTATGCTGATTGCCTTTTTATGCGCATTCAGACTCTTCGCTTGATGATTTATTGGTAAAAAAAGGAATTCGCGTGCCAATGGCCGCAACAAAAACAGCCTGCGCCACATGAATGTTGGGCACAGACTGTTCGTTATGGGTCGCTATTCGCTAGGGGAAAGCCGTAGTTTCAATTAAACCGGATCATGCTCACATAGCCATCCAGGCTCGACAGCAATACTTCGATTTTGCCGTCTCCGTCCAAATCCCCGGCAAGCGGCGTGCCTTCAATCCCGCCCTTGACATGGACTTGGCCGAGTTCTTTTCCGTGTTTCGCCAGAATCGTAAGTGTGCCCATCATATCAGGCACCAGAATTTCATCATGTCCATCTGAATTGATATCCAAAACAGTCGTCGACCCTCGCATATTTGCAGCCAGGTAGGTCCGCCAAATAGTATTCGCTTGGCTGTCCAAGCAATAGACGAAGCCAGCCAATCCGCCGAACACGACCGCTTTTTTTCCGGGTTCGTAATCGAAGACTGTCGCTCTTGAATTGGTTTCGCTGGTCGCCCAAACCGACCAATCCGTCGATTTGTATTTCGTCTCGCCCGTTACGCCGTCCAAATAAAGTGTCCGGCCACCGCGTCCGTTGATGATGTATTCGAGCATGCCGTCATCGTCCATATCCGCATAGCTCCCGAAACAGTCGATGCCAAATCCAGCATGATTATGCCATTTTAGTTTCCCGGTTTCAGCATCTAAGCAATAGACATGCTCGTCGATGCTATTGAACAGGCATTCCAGCTTTCCATCCCCGTCGATATCCACGATTGCCGGAAACGGTTCGTTCTGTTCGAGTGAACTGAATTTCCATATCAATTCACCTGTGCTGGCTTTCAGTTTGACGCATTGATTATCAAAGGAAGTCGTGTAGAGATACCAGGCATCCGCTTCTTCGACCAGCTGGCCGGCATGCTGGTAATAAACGTCGGATTCATGAAAAGGATGTATCTCGTAAGTTGAGGTGGCATCAGGCACGGTATCAAATGCTTCTGCGATCCAAATGACGTCCGGTTCGACGCCGCTGATTTTCCGGCTTTGCCCTGCGCCGGTTCCGGAAACAATGGCGAGCTCGGCGTGGTTGCTATCCGTCCTCAGAAACGAATTGGCCGCCCAATGTTTCGTGGAATCGGTAATTCCCCATTCATTCGCCGAAGTGACTTGGCCGCTGCCTTCCCGGTAATAGAGGTTCGAATGGAACCACATCCTTTCGCCTTTTTCATCCAAGCAGTAAACATGGCCATCGTGGGAAGCGCCGAAAATTTCGATTTTGCCATCTCCGTTGACGTCGGCTGCTTGGGCACGCCCGTAATTTGGCGCGCCGAACAGGTATCTCCACAGCAATTCGCCGGTTTCCACTTTGCGGACATAGAGATACCAGTCCCAGGACTGGTAGATGACGACTCGCTGCCCATTGCTGAAACGGGCAACGATGGGAGTGGAGTAGATGGGCTCGTCGCCGGTTTTCACTTGCCATACTATTTCATGTTTGAAATTACTGGTCATCTCTCGCATCGAATCATCTCTCCTTATGATTTGTCGGTCGGCTGCGAATCGGTTGTAAATGCGTTTTGATTTAATTTACACAGGAGAGGGCACAATCCCTGCATCCTCTCTTCAACTGGTATAATGGAGCAGTGTCAAAAGCGCAGGCTTTCGATGCTCTTTTTTTGCAGAAACATGGATTTTATTAGCTGGGAGTTGGAAATAGAGATGAACAAAAAAGACATTGCCGAGATCCGCAAGCAATTCAAGTTGGAGACGGATTTACTGAAAATCGCCGAAATTTACAATGTATATATCAAGCAGGACACAAGCGAGATCTTCCACGAGGAGAGCCGTTCATTTTCCTTGCTCGACCGGGAGCAGCAAGAGCTGTTTTTGGCCAATTTCAAGAAAGTGCTCGCCGGCAAGCTCGACATCAAGCTGTTCGAAGTAAAATTCCAGCGCCCGGAAGAAGGGCAAGCGGACCATACGCAGCATTTACTGTACGAAGGGCTTCATGCGGACGATGCAGAAGGCTGGAAAGGCAATATGCAGCGCGTCGCTTTGAAGATGGTCGAAGAAACGCCATACGAGAAAGACATGGTCATCACCTTTATCCGCGGCACGTATTTCAAGACGACGAAACGCGAACCTGACGAGACGGAAGCCGCCATGCGCGACGAAGTATACACGACGCCGTTCGTCCTCAGCAGCATGAACCAGACCGAGCTGCCGAAATCGTCGCTGGTGTTTGATTTTATCGAAAAGGAATTCAAGTCGAACATCATGGCGGACCCGGTCATCAAACTGTCGTCTCCAGTTGGCGGATTCTTGTTCCCGAGCTTTACGAACAATGCCGCAGACGTCAACCGCATTTTGTATTCGGCGGCGAAAGCCAATAAGCCGGATTTCCAGTTTATCGAAAACGTGCTGAACGGCGACGAAATCACCACCGCAGAAGACGATAAAGTGGTGTTCGAAGAAATCGTTAAGCACGTCATCGGCGATGAGGTCAATTCGAGAACGCTCGCGGGTGTCTACGACGAGATCAACAGCATGCTTGAAGTGGAAGCGGAAGACGAGGACGAGCCGGCGCCGATGCTTGATTCCAAGGAAGTCGAACGCGTCTTGAAGGCAAGTGGCATCAAAGACATCAGCACGGAGAAAGTGGAACAGGCTTTCCAGCAAGTGACCGATGACCGCCAGTACGAGATGAAAGCAAGCCACATCGTGCCGAAATACGGGGCCAAATCGATCAAGATCAACACGAAAGTCGCGGAAATCAAGATCGGCCCCGAAGACTTACGTTACGTCAAACAAGTCAATTACAATGGCCGGCGCTGCATCCTGATCGAAGTTGAAGAGGATACGGTCGTGGAAGGGTTTAAGTTATTGGCGGAGGAAGAGTTGGAATAGGACAGGCCTGTTAGAAACAGAAGGCGCTGCAGTGCATATGCATTGTGGCGCCTTACGCATTTTAGAAACAACGGCTTCGGATAAAGAGGACTATTCCTTTGTCGCTAGAATTGAAATAGAGAAAGTACAATACGAATAAAGCAGGATCAGCCCCCTTGTTCACCTTACATACGATTCGCAGAATTTAAAAGAGGAGGGAGCAAGATGGCGAGCAAATTATCAGCAATCAGTATAGCCTGTGCTGTAACTTTGACGGGCTGTGCAGAGCCTGTAGAAGTGGAAGAAGTCGTGGTGGCGCAAGAAGACGACGGAATGGTTTTGGATATCACGGTGCCGCAAGTGGAAGGGCTGGATGGATTCAATGAAGAGGCGTTGAGGCTTGGTGAACAGTTGGAGGCGCAAACCAGACAGTCTGAACAAGCAGTGACGGAAGGATATACGGATGTGCATGCAGACGGAGAAATGAATTTTGAGACAAAGCTTTTGGATACTGAAACCATTAGCGTGTTGTTAAATGGAGTTTTATACGAAGCTGGTGCAGCGCATGGATATACTTACAAAGAAACGTTGAACTATGAATTACAGTCAGGTTCAGCTATCAAAATGATCGATTTATTTGAAGGAGAGAATTACGAAGCCAACCTTTTAGCTGCGGTGAATCAAGAGATGGAGGCGAGTGGACTGAAAGAGAACTTATCTTTTCCATTCGATCAAATTAAAGAAGGACAGCAATTCTATTTAACCGAACAAGAGTTAGTTTTAGTGTTTGACCAATACGAAATCACTTCAGGATCTATGGGGCCGCAAGAAGTGGCCATTCTAAAGAGCGAGTTAGAGAATTTAAAAGATATTTATAAATGAAGAACTGGGTGGATCAAAATTTTTATGCAGGTGGGATATACTGGATGAGGAGCATTTAAAGGAGGACCACTATGATAACTGAAAAAGATTTACAGTATTTGAAGCGCTGCGTCGAACTCGCCGAACAGGCACTTGAAAAAGGGGACGAGCCGTTTGGTTCCATTCTCGTATCGGCGCAGGGAGAGGTGCTGTTCGAAGACCATAACCACGTAGCAGGCGGCGACCATACGCAGCATCCTGAATTTGCGATTGCGCGCTGGGCGGCGGAACACATGGCGCCAGATGAGCGGGCCGAAGCGACCGTCTATACGTCGGGTGAGCATTGCCCAATGTGCGCCGCGGCGCATGGCTGGGTCGGGCTCGGCCGCATCGTCTACGCGAGTTCGTCGAAGCAGTTGTGCGAGTGGATGCAAGAGCTCGGCGCCGAGCCTTCGCCTGTCCGCAATTTGTCCATCCCGGAAATCCTGAAAGACCCGAACGTCGATGGGCCAGTACCGGAGCTTGCGGAACAAGTGCACCAGCTTCAACAGCGTTTGCACGAAGCTAAACAATAAGCACATAAAAAAGGACTGCGAAGAAATTCTCTTCGCAGTCCTTTTGTCTTTATTACACCAAAACAGGGATATCGCTTCGGATAAGGTGGTCGAACGCGCTCAGTGAAGCCGTTGCGCCAGAGCCCATCGAAATGATGATCTGTTTGTACGGGATGTTCGTGCAGTCGCCTGCTGCGAACACGCCCGGCATATTCGTTGCGCCGCGCTGGTCGATGACGATCTCGCCGTGCGCTGTGCGCTCGACGAAGTCACCGAGCCAGTCGGTGTTTGGCACGAGGCCGATTTGGACGAAGACGCCGGATAGTTCGACATGCTTTTCTTCGCCGGTTTGAAGGTCGATATAGGAAAGGCCGTTCACTTTATCGGTGCCGGTAATTTCCTGTGTGCGTGCATTCGTCAGCATCGTGACGTTTGGCAGGCTCTTCAGGCGGTCCTGCAAAACGGAATCCGCTTTAAGCTCTGCGTTGTATTCCAGCACCGTCACGTGATTCGTGATGCCTGCAAGGTCGATCGCCGCTTCGACGCCGGAATTGCCGCCGCCGATCACCGCGACGTCTTTGCCGGCAAATAACGGGCCGTCACAATGCGGGCAATACGCCACGCCTTTGTTCTTGAATTCCTCTTCGCCAGGAACGCCGATATTGCGCCAGCGGGCACCTGTTGAAAGAATGACGGTCTTGCCTTTGACGACAGCGCCGTTTTCGAGTTCAAGCTCGTACAGCTCTTTTTTCTCCAAGCGTTTCGCACGCTGCAAGTTCATCAGCTCGATATCGTATTCTTTCACATGCTCTTCGAGGCTTGCCGCAAATTTCGGGCCTTCCGTGTGCTTGACGCTGACGAAGTTCTCGATGCTTAAGGTATCCATCACCTGGCCACCGAAACGCTCCGCGACGATGCCTGTGCGGATGCCTTTACGCGCCGCATAGATCGCCGCGCTGGCACCAGCTGGGCCGCCGCCGACGACGAGCACGTCAAACGGATCTTTGCCTTCGAATTCGGAAGCGTCTGGTGCGCTGCCGAGTTTCGCAAGCAATTCTTCAAGCGACATGCGGCCGCTTGCAAACGATTCGCCGTTCAAGAAGACTGTCGGAACAGCCATGATGTCTTTGCTTTCGACTTCTTCTTTGAAGGCAGCCCCATCGATCATCGTATGCGTGATGTTCGGGTTGAGGACGCTCATCAAATTAAGTGATTGCACGACTTCCGGACAGTTCTGGCAGCTCAGGCTGATGTAAGACTCGAAATGGTATGTGCCTTCGAGTGCTTTAATCTGTTCCATCGTTTTTTCGTCGGCTTTCGGCGCACGTCCGCTCACTTGCAATAAGGCAAGGACGAGCGACGTAAACTCGTGGCCGAGCGGGATGCCGGCAAAAGTGATGCCCGTTACTTCTCCAGGGCGGGTGACGCTGAAGCTTGGGGTTCTCTCAAGCTCCGTGCGCTCCATTTGAATGCGCGGGGACATGGCGGACAGTTCTTCCACCAAATCGACCATATCTGTTGATACCTTATCGGAGCCGGCGCTCACTTGGAGCAGCACGTCGCCTTCCAGTAGCTGCAAGTATTGCTCTAATTGAGATTTGATTTGCGCATCTAGTATCATTGTCAAAACTCCTTAAATTTTGCCTACAAGGTCAAGGCTTGGCTTCAATGTGTCGCCGCCTTCTTCCCATTTAGCCGGACATACTTCGCCTGGGTTGTTGCGCACGTATTGTGCTGCTTTGATTTTGCCGACAAGCGTGCTTGCGTCGCGGCCGATGCCGTCTGCGTTAATTTCTGCAGCTTGGACAATGCCTTCTGGGTCAACGATGAATGTGCCGCGCTGTGCAAGGCCTTCTTCTTCGTTAAGAACATCGAATCCGCGTGAAATGCGCTGCGACGGGTCACCGATCATGGTGTATTCGATTTTGCCGATTGCATCTGAATGGTCGTGCCAAGCTTTGTGAGTGAAGTGAGTGTCTGTAGAAACAGAGTATACTTCCACGCCAAGCTCTTTCAATGTTGCGTATTGGCTTTGGAGGTCCTCAAGTTCAGTTGGGCAAACGAACGTGAAGTCTGCTGGGTAGAAGCACACAACGCTCCATTGGCCTTTCATGTTTTCTTCTGTGACCTCAATAAAGTCGCCGCTCGCCGCCTGGTAAGCTGACGCGTTAAATGGTTGGATTTCTTTTCCGATCAAAGACATAGAATAATTACCTCCTGAATGTTTTTTTAGAATGACCACAATCGATAACGCCAAAAAAAATAATCGAAGTGGTGGCTTCAATTAATATCGTTATCTGATTATAATAATTCTAATTCTATTTCCATTGTCATATGAAACGAAGATTTTGTCAAAGAGAACCCTAAGGTGTAAACGCTTTCTAGTGAATACTAATGAAAATCTCATAAACAAGCAGTTTTCCCGGGAAATAAACAAATAGAAAGAACGGTAAAGATTGTGAAATTAATAATTATTAAATATTTCAGAATAGGGTTAATAAGAATTGGCGGGAGTGATTTCTCAATGCTGAGCCCCAACTGATAGAAGAGTAGGAGAGTTGAAAAAGGGGATTTGATTGAGAAAGGCGCAAAAAAAAAGCGGGCTCCGTTTAAGAGACCCGCTTTCTATTGCACGTGAAGCCAGGATGCATCCTGGAGCTACACCCACCACATCTCATCCACCGATTCTTTGACCATGACCGGCTTCAAATTCTCCACTGCTTTGGTGAAGCCTTCGTTGATCGACATCAAGCCGTCTTCATGCTCGATGCTGACGACGTAATCATAGCCGTAGAGGCGCAAGGTGCTGACGATGTCGGCCCAAGTTTTTTGCCCATGGCCGAATCCAACGGTGCGAAAATACCAAGCGCGGTCTTTCATCTCAGAGTAGTCGGTCATATCGGTCAAGCCGTTGCGGTTGGTGTTTTCCTGGTCGATGATGGTGTCTTTTGCGTGGAAATGATGGATGGCGTTTTCCCGACCGAGAATCTTAATCGCTTCGACCGGGTCGATGCCTTGCCACCACATATGGCTCGGGTCGAGGTTCGCGCCGATAGACGGGCCGCATGCTTCACGCAGGCGCAGCATAGTCGCGGGCGTATGGACGGAAAAGCCGCCGTGCAGCTCCAAGCCGATCTTGACGCCAAGTGATTCGGCCAAGGAGTTTTTTTCTTTCCAATAAGGAATCAATTTCTTTTCCCATTGCCAGGCGAGCACTTCCTGGAAATCGTTCGGCCAGGCAGCGACCGGCCAGTTTGGGTATAGTGCGTTCTCGTGGTCGCCCGGGCAGCCCGAGAAGGTATTGACGACCGGCACCTTGAGCTTGGAAGCGAGCTGCATCGTCTTGACGAGCAGCTCATCAGCCGCCCCGGAAATATCTTTTTGGGGATGCAGCGGATTGGCGTGGCAGCTGAGCGCGCTGATGAAGAGGCCGGCATCTTCGATTTGCTTCAGGAAAGCTTGCTGCTTGTCTGCGTCTTCAAGCAGCTCGTCCAATTTGCAATGGCCATCGCCCGGATATCCGCCGGTGCCCAGTTCGATCGCTTCAATGCCTTTTGAGGCCACATAAGCCAGCATATCTTCAAAGTTCCGATCAGAAAATAAGACGGTAAAAACCCCCAATTTCATGAAAAACCCTCCATTCAAGTTTTCAGATTATACTGACATGTAAACCATTACATTCTTAACATATAGAATAAAACAGTGTAAATCAATATATTTCACGCAATAAAAATAGTTATTGACAGATAATTCTGAACAAATTATGATGAAAATGTAAACGATTTCATTTCATAACAGAAGTGTCGCGTCAGAAAGAAGGAAAAGCATATGGCAAACATACAACAAGTAGCGAAGCATGCAGGGGTTTCAGTCGCCACGGTATCCCGGGTATTGAACGGCCACGACAAAGTAACGGCCAAAACGAAACTGAAAGTGGAGGAGGCGATCCAGTACTTGAACTACGAGCCGAGCATGCTCGGCAGGAATTTACGAAATTCGGAAAGCCGCATTGTGCTGATCTTGATTCCGACGATCTCCAACCCGTTTTATTTTGAAATCATCAAAGGCATCGAGAATATGGCGCTCAGCCAGAATTACAGCATCCTGTTATGCGAAACGGATTCCAAGCCTGAAAAGGAGGAGATTTATTTCGATTTGGTGCGCAAAAAAATGGCGGATGGCATCATTTCGATGGATCCGGCAGTGAATGTCGAGACCTTGAAAGAACTCGCGCAACATTACGCCATCATCCAATGCAGCGAATATGGGGGCGGCATCGGCATCCCGTATGTCACGATCGACAGCGAGGAAGCGTCTTACCGCGCCGTAAAGCATTTGATCCAGATCGGCCACAAAAAAATCGCACTGATGAATTCCGACGAAAAATTCCTATATGCCAGGGAGCGGCGGATGGGCTATGAACGGGCATTGCGTGAACACGATATTCCGGTGAATGGCGATTATATTTTCTACACGCATGAGCTCGGGTTCGAGCAGGGTCAGATGGCGATGAAGAAAATACTGCGCCTTGAAGACCGGCCGACTGCGGTCTTTGCGGTATCGGATCTACTGGCGATCGGTGCCTTGAAAGAAATCACTGCCGCCGGTTTGCATGTGCCGAATGATGTCGCGGTCGTCGGGTTCGACAAGATCGATTTCTCCAATATGACCAATCCGGCATTGACCACCGTCGCCCAGCCAATGTACAAGATGGGAACGGTCGCGGCACGTATGCTGATCGAGAAAATCCAAGGAAAAACCGTCGACAGCGTAGTGCTGGGTCATGAACTGGTCATCCGGGAATCGACCACCGGCTAACGGGCTCAAACCGGCGCTTGCTTATCATGGGGATGGTAGAAAGAACGCTGGTCCCGAGTAGTAATGTAATCGATTACATTTAACGGATCCATACAAAACTAAGGGGTGAATAAAGTGAAAAAACTATTGCTCATTTTATTGTCTTTCGTAACGATTTTTGGACTTGCGGCATGTGGCAGCACAGAAAACGAAAGTTCGGGTTCAACGGATGAAGGTTCAGGCGATGGAGATATGACGATCGGCATTTCGCTTCCTTCGGCAACGCACGGCTGGATGGGGGCTTTGATCGACAGCGCCGAGAAACAGGCGATGGAGTTGAAGGAATCAGAAGGCATTGACTACGTCATGACCAACGCAGCAGACCCGAACAAACAAGCAAATGACGTGGATGATTTGATCGCACAAGGTGTGGACGTCATCGTCATGCTGCCGATTGAATCCGCAGCATTGACCCCAGTCGGCCAGAAAATCAAAGATGCAGGCATCCCGCTCGTCATCGTTGACCGCGAACTGGAAAACGATGCAGCGACAGTGGTCGTCAAAGGGGATAACGAAGGAATCGGCGTCAATGCCGGCAAATACTTCGTCGAGCAATTGAATGGCGAAGGGAAAATCGTCGAAATCACAGGACCGCCGAGTTCGGTAACGGAACAGCGTGGATCCGGATTTAAAGAAGCAGTTGAAGGACAAGAAGGCATGGAAATCATCGCTTCACAAAGCGGCGACTTTTCCACTGAAAAATCATTGGAAGTCATGCAGAACATTTTGCAGGCCAACCCTGAAATCGATGCCGTTTTCACTCAAGATGATGGCATGGCATTAGGCGTCATGCAGGCCATTAAAGAAGCAGGCCGCACGGATATCCAATTCGTCACAGGGGCAGGCGGCGCGAAAGGCGTGTTCGAAGACATCCAAAACGACGGGCTGATGAAAGCGACGTTCCTGTATTCACCGACGATGGTCGAAGATGCGGTGACGATCGCTGGCGATTTGGCGCAAGGCGAGGAACCGGCTGAATCGATGGTCGTCAAGGAAGCGACGCAAGTGACCAAAGAAAACGTGGATGAGTATTACGATCCGGAATCGAAATTCTAAGCCAATAGCCGGGAAATGCAGTGGAGCCATTGCATTTCCTCTTTTCCTATAAGGAGGTTAAGACATGACTTCGCAGCCTTTCGTGGCGATGAACCAAATCGAGAAATCATTTAACGGCGTCCCGGTTTTAAAGAAAGTGACGCTGGAAGTGGAAAAAGGGGAGATTCATGCCTTGCTTGGGGAAAACGGCGCCGGCAAATCGACGCTGATGAATATTTTAGGCGGCGTCCACCAACCGGACAGCGGGCAGATCTTCATTGAAGGCAAACAAGTAACTATGGCGAACCCGCACATTTCCCAGACGCATGGCATCAGCTTTATCCATCAGGAATTGAATATGGTCGGCGATTTGAAAGTGTATGAAAACATGTTTCTAGGTTCAGAAATTCGCAACAAGGCCGGATTTTTGAACGTGGAAGAAATGTGTCGCCAAACGCGTGAGATCTTGGCGGAACTGGGCGTGTTTCTCAATCCGAAAGAATATGTGCGCAATCTCGCCACGTCCTATAAGCAATTGATCGAGATTTCCAAAGCACTGCTGCATAAATCACAGCTCATCATCATGGATGAGCCGACGACATCGCTCGCGGAACATGAAGTGGGCCGGCTGTTCGAATTGATGCGCAACTTGAAGAAATCCGGCGTGTCGATCATTTATATTTCCCATAAATTAAAGGAAATCCAAGCGGTATGCGATCGCTACACCGTGCTGCGCGACGGCCAGTTAGTGAAGACGGATGACATGCAGAGCGGGAATTTAGAGGAAATCACCAAGCTGATGGTCGGCAAAGCAATTTCACAGGAGCGCTTTGTCCATGAGCACGAATTCGGCGAGATGGCACTGGAAGTCGAGCGCTTAAGCAGCCCCGGTTTATTCAAGGATATCGATTTCACGGTCCGAAAAGGCCAGATTGTCGGATTTACAGGACTTGCAGGAGACGGCCGGACGGAGCTGTTTGAAAGTTTATTCGGCTACCGCAAAAAATACACGGGCACCATCAAAGTGAAAGGCAAAGCGATGAAAATCACCCATCCGCGAACGGCATTGCAAGCGGGCATGGGCTATGTGCCGAAAGACCGCAAAGAAAATGCCATCATCAAAGATTTGAGCGTTGTCCACAATATGAGCTTGTCATCGATGGGCAATTTTGAGCGATGGGGCTTTATTCAAGACAAGCGGGAGCTGGAAAAGTTCAGCAACTATGAAAAAACCTTGAATATCAAAGTGGCCAATCCGCGCATCACCATCGACAAATTGAGCGGCGGCAACCAGCAAAAAGTAATCATCGCCAAATGGCTCGAAGCGGATACCGATATCCTGATTTTCGACAACCCGACACAAGGTATCGATGTCGGCGCCAAGCAGGAAATCTATCAGGAGATCCTCGAACTCGCCAAACTTGGCAAAGCGATTATCATCCTGTCATCAGAAGCCCCTGAAGTGTTGCGCATATGCCACGTCATCAATGTCATGTACCACGGGGAAATCACGGCCAGGTTTATGGGCGATGAGACAAACGAAGAAGAAATCATGCATTATGCCACAGGCGCGAAAAGGGAGGGAGAGCACATTGGATAATATCAACACAAAGGAATACAGCCCTGAATCTCCAAGCATGAAAAGCAGGCTGTCCTGGCTATGGTCGGAATACAGCGTCATCATTGCGTTCATCATCATTTTCATCGCTGCTTCCGTGATGAATCCGAGGTTTCTCGATATCAACAACCAATTGAACATCCTCATGCAAGTGTCGATCATCGGCATCATTGCGCTGGGGATGACGGTCGTCATGCTGTCAGGCGGCATCGATTTATCGGTCGGCTCTGTCCTGGCGCTCGCCGGCGTCATTTCCGTCTTGGCATTGAACGCATCCGGCAGCATTTTAATCGGCGTGTTCACGGCCTTATTGGTCGGGGCGTTCGCCGGATTCCTGAATGGCCTGATGGTTGCGAAAGGCAGGATCGCGTCGTTTATCGCCACACTCGGCATGATGGCCGCGGCCCGTTCGATCGCACTGTATATTGCAGAAGGCGGCAGCGTCTCGGGCGAAGTGAGCGGATTCACCGCCATCGCCAATAACAATGTATGGATTTTTGATTTGCCGGTGCTCATTTTCTTCGCCATGGCGGTGCTGATTTATATCGTCATGCACAAAACGCGGTTCGGCAGGTACGTCTATGCGCTCGGGTCGAATGAAAAAGCGGCGATGCTGTCCGCTATCCGTGTGGACCGCATCAAGATCGGCGTCTATACGCTGATCGGGACGCTGGTCGGCGTTGCGGCGGTCATTGAAACGTCACGGTTGAACTCGATTTCGTCTTCAAGTTCAGGCGCGCAATATGAACTTGACGCCATTGCGGCCGTTATCATCGGCGGCACGCGCATGACAGGCGGGCGCGGTAAAATCATCGGCACGATTTTCGGTATCTTGATCTTGGGCATCCTCAACAATATGATGAACTTGATGAATGTTTCGCCCCATCTGCAGGGCTTTGTCAAAGGCTTGATCATCATCATTGCCGTCGTGTTCCAAAAAAGAGAATAGGAGGAGATCGCATGGGTATCAAAGTAGGCATTATCGGCTGCGGGGCCATTACGAAAATGCGCCACGCGCCGGAATATACAGCGAATCCATATGTGGATGAAATCGTCTTTTACGACCGCAATCTCCACCGTTCCGAAGCGATGGTCGAATTGTTCGGCGGCAGGAATGTCGAAAGCGTCGAAGAATTGTTCAACGATCCCGAGATTACAGCCATCAGTGACTGTTCGTCGAACGAACACCATCATTTATTCTCGGCGCAAGCGCTGTTGAGCGGCAAGCACGTGCTGTGTGAAAAACCGATTTCATTGACGGTGGAACACGCCAAGGAAATTTTGGCGGCGCAGAAAAAATCCGGCAAGAAACTGATGGTCGACCACAATCAGCGGTTCACGCGCGCCCACCAAAAAGCACGCGAAATCCTGGCCGGCGGAGAGCTCGGAAAAGTCTTGACCTTCCGCACCGCTTTCGGGCATTCGGGTCCGGAATCCTGGGGCATCAATAAAACCAAGTCGACATGGTTTTTCAAAAAGGAACGCTCAGGTTTAGGAGTCGGCGGAGATCTCGGCATCCACAAAATCGATTTGCTGCATTACCTGCTCGATGATGAAATTATTCAAGTAAGCGCCTTTCAAGGAGCTTTGCACAAAACGGATGAAAACGGCGAGCAGATTGAAGTATGCGACAATATCGTCTGCAGTTTGGCGACGCAAAAAGGGCGCCTCGGGAACGCCGCTTTTTCCTGGACCTATTACGGGGAAGAGGACAATAGCACCGTCGTCTATTGCGAGAAAGGCATCATGAAGATCTACCATGACGCCGAGTATCAGTTGGAACTCATCATGGAATCCGGCGAGAAAGTGAACTATCAGCTGGAAGCGATCCAAACGAATGACAATCAGACTCCGAGCGGCGTCATTGATGCATTCGTCGATTCCATCCGCCTGGACCAGGAGCCGATCGTTACGGGAGAAGATGCCTTGAAATCACTGAAAGTCATTTTGGGCATCATGGAAGCAGCCGACACCAAGCAAGTGGTCACTATCGAAAAAGAGTCTCTCCTTTATCAATAAGGAGAGACTCTTTGGTTTGTCGAGAAACATTGGTAGCTTTTTACGTTCCGTTTCAGCCGGACGCTTTCGGGCCCACAGGATGTGGGTCATGCAGCTGGCGCGACAGGACGTCGCGTTGCCAGCTGCCAGGGCACAGTCGCTATAAACCTCCTGCTCAACTCTCACAAAGTTCGAGCTTCGCAAACGAATGACTTCGCTCATTCGCTTGCAGGGTCTTCAGCTCGCGTCGCTCCTTCGCTTTGCTCAGTCACTGCTCCCGCAGGAGTCGCCGGCTCACACTTCACTAGCGTCAAAATAATATTTCTGTCACTCACTTTTATATCTCATTAGTTATTAAATAGAAAATGAAATAGACAGGTTATGAATGAAAAGGTGCGACTTATTTCACCTGCTAAAGAGTTTCTTCTTTTTCAATAGAGGGAGACTCTTTAAAGTGTTGAAAAGACCTACAAATTGCTACAAAAAAAGGCTCTCCTTTTATACGTTCAAAAATCAATGTGTTAGCTGAGTATTTGGAGAAGCGTTCGCTCGTAACCCCTTCTGCTCAATAATGCTGCGCATTACTTTCGCAAAGATAATGTCTCCCGTAGGTCGACCTTATCTTTCCTGTGGATCAGCGAGACGACCGAGACCCCGCAAGGAGCACAGCGACTGAGGAGGCTTGGGCGCGAGCCCACGGAAAGCGAGCGATAAGCTTCGGAAAATACGCCTTCTTAACTTTCTCGACAATCAAAAGAGTCTCTCCTTCATCATTAAGGAGAGACTCTTTTAAGTTCATAGTTTGAAACGGTTGAGTGAGAAGGGAGCGATGTCGAATTCGGTGTGGCCGCCTGTTGCCAATTGGCTTAACACTTCGCCCATGACGCTGCCGAATTTAAAGCCGTGGCCGGTAAAGCCGCAGGCAAAAATGACGCGCTCGTTGTCCGGATGGCGGTCGATGATGAAGTTATGGTCATCCGAGACGGTGTATAAACAGGTTTTGCCTTGTTTCAATTCTCCGCTCGCTTCCGGCATATACAGGTCCAGGAATCTTCTTAAGTCGCCCTCATCAAATTCGTATTGCCCGAAGTTCTGGGTTTGTTCGTCTGGGTCGATTGGCTGCCCGCCATCCGAGCGTCCGACTTTTACGCCAGCGCCGTCGATGCTCGGGAAGCCGTAGAACATCATCTCGGGGCCTTCCACAAAAAAACCGGGGAATTGATCGGCATTGTACATCTCCGGGGCTTCAAACCAGCCGACCGCTTTGCGCGTTGGTTGAATCGGCAATTGCAGCTCCGGCAGCAGCCTCTTCGCCCAAGCACCGGCCGTAACGATCACTTTTTCAGCATAGAAAACACCTTGTGCGGTCGAGATTTTCACACGGTTCCCATCCTGTATATCGATGTGCTGGACGGGTGTATTCGGCACATAGTGAACGCCGTTTTCGAGCGCCAGTTTCTTATAGGCACGGATGGCATTTTCACTGTACAACACGCCTGCCTGTGCTTCGAAGCAGCCGATGAAATGATCGGGCACAGTGAAGCCCGGCCATCTGTCCTGGATGGCGCCGCTGCTTAATATTTCGAGCGGCAAGCCGTAGCTATTGGCGGCTGCAATGCTTTCCAATAGAAAAGGCGAGTCTTCTGGACCGAGCCCGATGACGCCGGTCTTGTCGAAGACTTTATAGCCAGTCTGCTTCTCCAAGTCTTCCCATAATTGTTGCGCACGCAACACTAACCTAACGTAATGCCTGCCTTCCCCGTAAGCGTGGCGGATCAACCGGGTATCTCCGTGATGGCTTCCGTTCGCATGGGGCGGGTCAAATGCATCGATCACCAATGTCTTCTTGCCTTGCTGTGCCAAAAAAGCGCCGGCGGCCATGCCCATCGTTCCAGCCCCGACGATGGCGACGTCAAAAACAGTTTCTTCGCTCATCTTGTGTTCACTCCGCTCTTGTAGTGGATGCCTGCTGCCCGGTGAAAATCCGACAGCAATTGAATATTAAAATCGATGGTATGCAATGCGGCTCGGTTTGTTAATTTCCTCCTGAATTTTTATGCGAAATTTCGATTTATTTTCAAAAAGGGTTTGACATCAATGGTTATCTCAAATACTATCGTTAATATGTTAAAAAAATTAAATAACTTATCCAGAGAGACTGAGGGACAGGCCCTATGACGTCCAGCAACCATCATATTTATGAGAGGTGCTAATTCCTGCAGGATGTTTTCATTCTGAGAGATAAGAAATTGGTCGAAGCCTCTTTCCTATTGAAAGAGGCTTTTTTGCATCCAAAAAGTGGGGAAGGTGCCCTACATAAGGCGGAAAATCCAACCCTATCATAAAAAAACTACACACCAAAAGGAGCTTGAATTATGAAAAGAAACGCTTATGTATTCGCAACTGCCTGTTTAGTAGGTCTTGCCGGGACACTTGCCGGCTGTTCATCGGAAGAGACGGCGAACGCTGACGGAGACCAAGTGATCCGCGTCGGGACGCAAAACGACTATCCGCCTTTCGCTTTTGCGGATGATGCCAACCAGCTGACGGGCTACGACGTGGACATGATGAAGGCCGTCGATGAACAATTGGACGGATATACGTTCGAATACGTCGCCGTGCCGTGGGACAGCATGTTCCTTGCACTCGAGTCGAATAAAATCCAGGCCATTGCCGACCAAGTAGCGAAAACGCCGGAACGCCAAGAAAAGTATTTGTTCACCGATGAATCGTATTTCGCAGCGGAAACGGTCATCGCAGTAAAAGAAGGCCGTGAAGACATCCAAACGATTGAAGATTTGGAAGGCAAGGCAGTCGGGGCGTTGGCGGGTGACTCCTATACTTTATTGCTTGAAGAATATAACGAAACCGCCGCCGA
This sequence comes from Planococcus citreus, assembly GCF_003664125.1. Taxonomy (GTDB): domain Bacteria; phylum Bacillota; class Bacilli; order Bacillales_A; family Planococcaceae; genus Planococcus; species Planococcus citreus. Next base: position 1,578,132 of record NZ_RCCP01000001.1, on the reverse strand, counting down.
GCCGATCGAATTGAAATACAGCGAAAGCGGCAACCCGTCGGAAATTCTGCAGGATGTGCAGAACGGGCGCGTAGATGCTTACGTCAATGACCCGATCATGATGAACGCGGTACTGGAAAAAAATGACCTTGGCGTGGAGATTGTCGGACAGCCTTTGGTCAATGACGATATGGGCATCGTCTTGAAAGACGAAGAAAAGGGCCAGGAATTGAAGGCTTTGATCGACCCGATTTTGAAACAGCTGAAAGAAGACGGCACCTTATCCGAACTGTCCGAGAAATGGACCGGCGGCGACTACATCCCTGAATAAGCTAGCGGAAGGACAGAGACAATGGAAAATTTACTGGACTTGAATTTCTTGATCGAGAGCTTTCCTGCCATTATTTCCAGGCTGCCGGTTACGATCGGCATAGCAGTCGGCTCACTGCTTTTGAGTCTGGTCATCGGCGTGGCTGCGGCATTGATCAAAATCTATAAAGTGCCCGTGCTCAGCGTCATCACGTCGATCTATATTTCCTTTATCCGGGGGACGCCGTTATTGGTGCAGATTTACCTAGTGTTTTACGGGATTCCGAAAATCATTTATTTTCTTCAAAGCGAATACGGCTGGCTTCAGTCGGCGGACGTCAATAGCATCGCGCCGGAATTCTATGCCTTGATGGCCTTTTCCATCAATTTGGGCGCGTATTTATCTGAGACGATCCGTTCTGCGATCGAATCGGTCGACCGCGGCCAGTTCGAAGCCGCCAAAGCGATTGGCATGACGCCTGTGCAAATGATGCTGAAGATCGTCTTCCCGCAGGCCTTGACAGTAGCGATTCCGAACCTCGGCAATATGTTCATCAGCACCATCAAAGACACCTCGCTCGTGTTCATCATCGGCGTCATCGATATCATGGGGCAGGCAAAAATCCTCGGCTCCCGCGGCTTGGCGTTCTTTGAAGTGTATATCGCCGTCTCGATCGTCTATTGGATCTTATGCATTGCCGTCGAGCGCTTATTGGTGAAGATTGAGAAGCGTGCACGCAGATATGAAAGAGGGATTGCCTGATGATTAAATTGGAGAAGCTGCATAAATATTACGATCGCCAGCATGTGTTGAAAGGCATCGATTTAACCGTCGAAAAAGGCGAAGTGGTGGCGGTCCTCGGGCCAAGCGGTTCCGGGAAGTCGACGCTATTGCGCTGCATCAATTTTCTCGAAGATCCGACAAGCGGCATCGTGGAAATCGGCGGAAAGCGGGTGGATGCGGCCACCGCCAAGAAAAAGGAAATCTTCGCGCTCAGGACTGCAACGGGGATGGTGTTCCAGCAATACAACCTGTTCAAGAATCTGACTGTGCTGCAAAATGTCTCCGTCGGTTTGACGAGCGTCAAGCGGATGAAAAAAGACGCTGCTGACAAGAAAGGCATCGAGATGCTCGAGCAGGTCGGCTTGTCTTCTAAATTGAGCCATTACCCTGCGCAATTGTCCGGAGGCCAGCAGCAGCGTGTCGGCATCGCCCGTGCGCTGGCTTTGGACCCGGAAGTGCTGTTATTCGACGAACCGACTTCTTCGTTGGACCCGGAACTGGTCGATGAAGTATTGGCCACCATCCGCCGCGTCGCGGACACCGGAAAAACGATGTTCATCGTGACCCATGAATTGAGTTTTGCGCGTGAAATTTCGGACCGCGTCATCTTTATGGAAGACGGCGTCATTATTGAGCAAGGCACGGCTGAGCAAATTTTCACCGAGCCCGCCGTTGAAAGAACGAGACAATTTTTAGGGAAAGCCGTCCAAGGCTGAGGGAATAAAGTGAAACGACTGAGAGCGGAAGGATGGTTTGGAATGAACCCGATTGAACAGATATTGAACGAGTTCCCGGTCCTCATCGTGGACGGGGCTATGGCGACAGAACTTGAAAACTATGGATGCAATTTAAACGATTCTTTATGGTCAGCGAAAATATTGATGGAAAATCCGGAGTTAATCAAGAAAGTGCATGTGGATTATTTCCAGGCTGGGGCGGATTGTGCCATTACGGCCAGTTACCAGGCGACCATTGAAGGCTATCAGGAGAGAGGGCTGACAGAATCACAAGCGATCGCATTGATCACGAAGTCTGTCGAGTTGGCAACACAAGCGCGCGACGAGTTTTGGGGCGCTGCAGCGGATCGCTCGAACAGGCCGAAGCCTTTAGTGGCGGCATCAGTCGGCCCGTACGGCGCGTTTTTATCGGACGGGTCTGAATACCGCGGCGGCTATGCGATTGGCGAAGAGCAATTGGCCGCATTTCATAGAGAACGCATCCGGGTGCTGGTGGAAGCAGGAGCGGATATTTTGGCGTGCGAAACTTTGCCGTGCCTTGCGGAAGCGAAAGCGATTGTGAGCGTGCTGGAAGAATTCCCGCAAGTGTCTGCCTGGTTCACATTCAGTGCGAAAGATGAGTTCCATATCAGCGACGGGGAGCGGATCGCGGATTGTGCAAAATGGCTCGAGCAGCAACCGCAAGTGGCGGCAATCGGCATTAATTGCACAGCTCCGCAGTTTATCGAATCCTTGATTCAGGAAGTGAAAAGCGCGTCTTCCAAACCGGTCATCGTCTATCCGAATTCCGGCGCCACTTACGACCCGGGAAGCAAAACCTGGAGCGAAGAACCGTCGGCTGGTGCGTTTTCCGCCAATTCGAAAGCCTGGCATAAAGCAGGAGCAGATATCATCGGCGGCTGTTGCAGCACGACTCCCGATGATATTGCAGCGATCGCTTCCTGGGCGCGCCAAGGGAAGGCTTCGGAAGTTTAAGGCAGCTCTTGATGCGGGTGATCGTTCATTTTATAAAACCTAGTTGACAAGTAGGTTTTAAATATAGTCTAATGTGAATAAGCTTTTTTCGCATTACTTCACATTAGAGGCAGTTAGTGGGCCTCCTGATTTTTAAACAGCTGAAGGAGGGATTGCATGAACGAACAATATCCTGTCATCCAAGGAGCGGAAGCCTTCTTTCTGAAAGGCGGAAGCACCGGCATTCTATTGTGCCACGGGTTTCTCGGTACGCCGCAAAGCGTCAGGGAATTAGGCGAAGCGCTCGGCAAACAAGGCTATACGGTTTCCTGTCCGCGGCTGCCGGGTCACGGCACCCATTTCAAGGACCTGCAACAATTCTCTTATGACGACTGGTTCCGGAGTGTCGAGCATGCCTATATCGAACTCAGAAAATCGTGCACATCGGTCTTTGTCCTCGGGCAATCGATGGGCGGCACCTTGAGCTTGGATCTGGCCAGCCGCCATTCTGAAATCCAGGGCATCGCGTTGATTAATCCGGCGATCGACATCCCGCAGTTTGAAACTTACCGCAGCCGCCCGGCCCATGCTTATGTCACAGAAGATGCGCCCGACATTAAAAAAGCGGATGCGGTGGAAATCACTTACGGGCAAGCGCCGGTCAAAGCGTATCAGCAATTGCTCGGCTATATGGATGCTGTCCGCGCAAAGCTCGGCGAAGTCCGCTGTCCGGTCGTGTGTTTCCAGTCGCTTGAAGATCATGTCGTACCGCCAGCCAACACCGATTATATTCTCGGCAAGGTCGGTTCGCAACACGCGTTCAAGCACGAACTCCATAATTCCTATCACATTGCTTCCATGGACCATGAATTGGATTTCATCGTCGCCAAATCCATTGAATGGATCGAACAGGCGCATGTCTTGCCGGCTGGCGGGCAAGCGTAAACCAAATCGAATTTCAGCTTCATGTAAATAAATTCAATTTCTTCAAAATAATGTTGACAAGCCGGATCATGGGCCGTAACATGAACTTTACAATTTAATCATCTTATCGAGATTGACTGAGGGACTGGCCCTGAGACGTCAAAGCAGCAGACCGCAATGCGGCACTGTGCTAATTCCTTGTACCGCGCGTACAGAGATAAGAGAGGCGATCGAACGTATGAAACCACTCCTCTTCTTGTCGGAAAGAAGAAGGGGTTTTTTTATTACGTTAAAACCAAGTAAACAGGTAAGATAAATTATTTTTGACGAAGGAGGTGCCTTCAATGGACAAATGGTTTTCGAAATACCGTCGGAGCTTGAGCGGCAGATTGGCGCATCAACACTTCGACGCTTCATTGAAAATCTGGGAACTTGGATAGGCTTTTAAGCAGTTGCATACATACTCGAGGCATCATTATTTTTTTAATCATAAGGAGGAACATCGTGAAGAATATCATCTTTTTAGTTATTACGTTAATTGCACTTATCGGATTGGCCGGTTGTTCCGGCAGTGAAGCAAGCCCATCAGATTCAAGCGCAGCTTCAGAACCTGTAGAAGGCGGAGAATTGAATGTGGCGATCGGCGCAGATCCGAACACGCTCGATTGGATGTATACGGGGGAAAGTGCCGCACGCAAAATTGGCTGGCATATTTATGAAGGCTTGTTTGCCTTGAACCAGGATTTTGAAGCGGCACCGCTGCTCGCGGAAGATTATGAAGTGAGCGAAGACGGAAAAACCTACACGATTACTTTGCGTGAAGGCGTAACTTTCCATAACGGGGAACCAGTGACGGCAGAAGATGCCAAAGCGTCCATCGAACGTTGGCTGAAAGTGTCATCTGTCGGCAAGATCACCAACGACCACGTGGAATCCGTAGAAGCAGATGGTTTGCAGTTAACCATTCAATTGAACAAAGCATACAGTTCTTTGCTTTCTGACCTGGCTGCCCCGAAATCGGCTGCCGTCGTCTTGCCGAAAGCAATCGCTGAAGCGGCCGGCGAAAAGCCGCTCGACCATGACCAGTATATCGGCACCGGGCCTTTCCAGTTTGATTCGTGGAAGCGCGGCGATGAAATCGTCTTGGCCAAATACGACGACTATGCATCCAGAACCGATGAGACAAGCGGTTTGACGGGAGAGAAAAAAGCGTATGTGGATTCGGTCCATTTCAAGATCGTCAAAGACCCTCAAGTGGTCGTCAATGGCTTGAAAACCGGACTTTACGATTTCGGCGATGAAGTTCCGCTCGATTTGTATGAAGTGATCGAAAGCACGCCGAATATCGAAGCAGGCACCGCCACGAACGGCTATACGGTCTTGACGCCGGATAAATCGGAAGCGCCGTTCGATGACTTGCAAGTGCGCCAGGCATTGAACGCTGCACTCGATAAAGAAGCGATTGCCAAAGCAACATACGGCAACGAGGAATTTTACGAATTGGACGGCGCTTTGTTCACGCCGAACCAAACCGCCCTGTATTCGGAAGAAAACACAGACGGCTTCCTGTCCTATGATGTGGATGAAGCGAAACGCTTATTGGAAGAAAGCAGCTACGACGGCGAGCCGATCAAAATTATCTTCTCGAGCGATTCCAACGACTATAAGAAAATTGCCGAGATCGCTGAACAGCAGCTTGAAGCAGCCGGCTTTGCGGTCGAGCTGGAATCCTATGAATGGGCAACATACCTTGAGAAATGGGGAGAGGCATCCAATTGGGATCTCGTTGTCGTCGGATGGTCCCCGTTCTTCTCGCCGAACCAGGCAGGCATGTTGAGCCAGGATTCGAACAGCAGCGGCTGGTACAACAGCGAGAAATGGCAGGAGCAAATCGCCCAGTGGGCACAAGCGGAAACCGAGGAAGAGCGACAGCAGATCCTCGCCTGCTTGAACGAAACGCTGTATGAAGAATTGCCGTTTGAAAAAGTGACGAACATCTCGAATTTGAATGCGCGCACAACCGATATCCACGACTATAGCGAATGGTACGGCCCGCGCTTCTGGAATACGTATAAAACCAATTAACGACGAGCCATCAAACAGGATAACTAAGAGAAGAAAATCGTCAGGAACGATGCTGGCGATTTTCTTCCTTTTATGGAGAAGGGGGAACAAGCAATGCTGAACTACACGATTCGCCGGCTGTTGTCGGTGATTCCCGTCATGCTGGTCGTCAGTGTCATCGTCTTTATGATCGTGCATCTGACGCCCGGCAACCCGGCGTTCCTCATTTTAGGGGAGGACAGTTCACCGGAAGCGATTGCTGATTTGGAGCGTGAACTGGGCTTGGACCAAGCGCTGTATGTCCAATTCTTTAATTGGTTTTCACAAGTCATCACGGGGGATCTCGGAACTTCCGTTTACTCTTCGCAATCGGTGACCTCGCTGATCGCTGAGAACTTCGGGCCGACCTTCAGCCTGATGGCGCTGTCGACGGTGATTTTGCTCGCCATTGCCATTCCGGTGGCGATCCTCATCGTCGCGCTGCGCAAAACCGTCTTGGATCCGATCTTCACATCGGTTTCCTTGTTCGGCGTATCGGTCCCGGAATTCTGGCTCGCGACGCTATTGGTGCTTGGTTTCGGCGTCGCGCTGCCGATCTTTCCAGTAGCCGGCTATGTGCCGTTTGCGGAAGGGGCGGATGCATGGCTTCACCATATCCTCTTGCCATCGTTTGTGCTGGCGATTGTTGAAGTGGGCATCATCGCACGGATGCTGCGCGACAGCATGCTCGATTCGGTCAATCAGGATTACATCAAAACGGCGCGCGCGAAAGGCGTAAAGGAACGTGAAGTATTGATGCGCCATGTCTTCGTCAATGCCTTGATCCCGACGACGACGGTGCTCGGCGCTACAGTGGCCGGCTTGCTTGGCGGCACGGTCATCATCGAGACTTTGTTCACGATTCCGGGCATCGGCCAGCTCTTGGTCGATTCCATCCACCGGCGCGATTACCCAGTCGTCCAGGGAATTGTGCTGTTCATTGCCGGCATTTATGTGTTCGTCAATCTATTGGTGGATCTGCTGTACACATTCCTCGATCCACGCATCCGCTATGATTGAACATTTGGAAGGAGACGAAACCGATGTTTACTAAGAAAACGAATCTGCTGGCGCTGGCTATGCTATTGATCGTCGCGCTTGCAGCCATCACCGCAAGTTCCTGGCTGCCTTTCTCTCCGGCCGCGATTTCCCCGGAACAGCGCTTGACCGGCCCTTCAGGGGCACATTGGTTCGGCACGGATGATTTCGGCCGCGACATTTTCTCGCGGACCATCGTCGCGGCCCGGGTGTCCTTGTCTGTCGGCGTCATCGTTGCGGTGCTGTCGACGGTCATCGGCACAGTGATCGGCTTGATCTCCGGCTATTTCCGCAAAGTGGATTTCGTGCTGATGAGAATCATTGACGGCTTTCTGGCGTTTCCAGCACTCATCCTTGCGCTTGCGCTGGTCGCGGCACTTGGCGGCAGCATCACCAATATCATCATCGCTTTGACGCTGGCGTTTTTCCCGGTCATGGCGAGAGTCGTCCGTTCGGCGACGCTGCAAGTGAAAAACCAATCCTATATCGAAGCGGCCCAGACGACCGGATCGAGCCATGCGGTGATCATCGCCAAATACGTATTGCCGAATATTCTGTCCCCGGTCATTGTCCAAAGCACCTTCATTTTCGCGAAAGCGATTTTAGCGGAAGCGGCGCTCAGCTTTCTCGGCGTGGGGGTTAACCCGTCAACGCCGACCTGGGGCAATATGCTGCAGGAAGCACAGATCTACGTGACCATCGCGCCTTGGTATTCCATTTTCCCAGGCCTTGCGATCGTCATCACTGTTCTGGCGTTGAATTTGCTCGGCGATGGGCTGAGGGACAGTTTTAATCCACATCAAGCGAAACGCAAGCGCAAAACCAAACTTGCCTAAAGGGGGCACTCGAATGTTGCAAGTAGAAAATCTTCATGTCCATCTTGATACACCGGGCGGCCTCGTGAAAGCAGTCGACGGCGTGTCCTTTTCCATCCAGAAAGGGGAGACCATCGGCATCGTCGGGGAGTCGGGGAGCGGCAAAAGCGTGCTTGCTCATTCCTTGATGAAGCTCAATCCGGAACCGCCTGCACTGTATCCGCAAGGCACGATTCATTTTGAAGGCCAGCCGGTATTGGAAATGGGCAAAACGGAACTGAGAAAACTGCGGGGCAACGACATCGCCATGATTTTTCAGGATCCGATGTCGAGCTTGAATCCCGTCTCCAGAATCGGCAAGCAATTGATCGAAGCCATACAAGCGCATCAAAAACGGCCGAAACAGCAAGCACGCGAAAAAGCGATTGAGTTATTGGAAGACGTCGGCATTGCCGATGCCAAAGCGCGCATGAACAGCTACCCGCATCAATTCTCGGGTGGAATGCGCCAGCGTGTCTTGATCGCCATGGCGCTTGCTTCCAATCCGAAACTATTGATTGCGGATGAGCCGACGACGGCGCTGGATGTCACGATACAGGCGCAAGTTTTGGATTTGCTGAAGGGCATCCAAGAAAAATACGGCACGGCCATTCTCGTCATCACTCACGACCTCGGCGTCGTGGCCCATTTGGCCGACCGCATCCTGGTCATGTATGCCGGGAAAATCGTCGAATCGGGAAGTGCTGAAGATATCTTCTATAGAACGTCAATGCCGTATACGTGGTCGCTTTTGCGTTCGGTCCCGGTCATTCGTGAAGGCGGCCCAGAGCGGCTCATCCCGATCGATGGGCAGCCGCCGAGTTTGATCGACCGGCCGGCGGGATGCGCGTTCGAACCGAGATGCCCGTTTGCACGGGACGCATGCCGGCAAGTTGATCCGCCGTTGGAGCATCGCGAAAGCAATCATTCTGCAGCGTGCATTCTTTCGAGCAATGAATTCGAAGAACAGAAAAAGCAATTGGAAGGGGTGCTGACAACATGAGCGCATTATTGGATATCAAAGGGCTGCATGTCCATTTCCCCGTCAAAAAAGGCTTGTTGCAGCGCGAGAAAAGCTACGTCAAAGCGCTGAACGGCATCGACCTCCAAGTCCAAAAAGGCGAGACACTCGGCATCGTCGGCGAATCGGGCTGCGGAAAAAGCACACTCGCGAGAAGCATTGTCGGCCTGCAGCAACCGACAGCGGGTGAAATCCTATTCCATGGAAAAGATTACGCAGATGCGAGCGCCAAAGAACTTCATGATATGCGGCGCAATGTCCAGATGATTTTCCAGGATCCCTACACCAGTTTGAATCCGCGCATGAAGATCGGGGATAGCATAGCGGCGCCGTTGAAAGCCTATAAAAAGACCGAGCGGCTGGAATCGAGGGTCAAGGAATTGCTTGAACTCGTCGGATTGAACCCGGACACGCATTACGATAAACTGCCGCATGAGTTTTCTGGCGGCCAGCGGCAACGTGTCGGCATTGCCCGCGCCCTTGCCCTGGAGCCGGAACTGCTAATCTGCGATGAGCCGGTCAGTGCACTCGATGTTTCGGTGCAGGCGCAAGTCATCAATTTGCTTCAGGATCTGCAGAAGCAATTGGGCTTGACCTATGTTTTCATCGCGCATGATTTATCCGTCATCAATCATTTGGCCGACCGTGTGGCTGTCATGTATCTAGGAAAAGTGATGGAGAAATCGGAAAAAGGCGCGTTCTATACAAAAGTCCAGCATCCGTATACGCAATCCTTGCTGTCGGCAGTGCCGGTTCCCGACCCGTTGCTCGAGCGCGGCCGGGAACGCATCGTCTTGAAAGGCGAGCTGCCGTCGCCGGCGAACCCGCCAAGCGGCTGCGTATTCCACACAAGATGTCCCATGGCCACCGAACGCTGCAAAAATGAAGTGCCGGCACTCGAACCGAGAGGGCTCTCGGGCCAAGAAGTCGCCTGTTTTTATCCACTTGTCGAAAAACAGCCGGCTGATGCGCCGAAAGATCCGCTATATGTATAGAAGAAAAGGCATCTTTCCCAGCACAAATGCGGGAAAGATGCCTTTTTTCGATGGAGATGCCAGCGTTCCTAGCAAAGTTCTATCTAACAAAAGTAGAAATATCTACTTAACAAAGGTGGAAACTTGCGAGAAGTTTTCAGTCATCCAATAAGCGCCCGTTGTCGTGCCACTGTCCGTACATTTTATTGGCGCGTGTATTCACAATGAATTTCTCCAGCCGTTTATCGAATATTTCGCGGTCATAGCTTTTATAGCCCTGTATATTATCGATCCGGATCCGGCGGTACAGTTCAGGGAAGTTCAAGAAGTTTTCATAGACTTGCGGATCTCGTTTCAAAGCAGATTCGATTTCTTCGTCGATCGCAAAAGACTCGGGCCGCATATCAGGAAGGACGCGGCGCCCTTGGCCAGTCATCCAGCCCAATTTCTCCAGCCTTCTGACGCGCTCTTTGTTCAATTCGGTCCAATTGCTGTTTTTCCGGCGCGGTGAAAGCCGCTGGGCCAATCGATTATCGGCTGTCTTTTTCGTGATGCCGTCAATCCAGCCAAAGCATAAGGCTTCTTCCACGGCATCCAAATAAGGGATCCCTTCTGGCCGTTCCTTGGTCCCGATCAGTACCCAGCAAAACTTCGCCGAAGCCGAATTTTTCTCCAGCCACTCCCTCAATTCCTGCCTGGAACGCGCGCCAAGCATATTGTCAATTTCCATTCGGCATGACTCCTTTCTCAATTGGCTGTTCGCTTATCATTTCCACTGCGATTTCACGCCCTTCGTCAAAAAAAGGTATTCGAGAGTTATGAAGAAACATAGGGGATAGTCTTTTGTGCCACTGCGATCTTTGATAAGAGAGGAGGGAGAAATCATGGTAAGGGAAGAACGGATAAGAAATGAACGCGGGTTGAACCCGTTCACCGATATTTGGCTGCGCACGCGTGAAACCGTCCGTTTTGTCATTGAACGGAAATCCTTCAAGTTCATCATACTGCTCATCGTCCTCACGGGTTTTGCTTCCGGCTTGATCGGGATGATGAACGAACGCAGCTCGGATATGCCGGCGTGGGCGGCCATTCTGCAGGCCTTGGTGACCGGGCCGATCGGCAGCGCGTTCGGCTATTTTCTTGGAGCCGCGATCCTGGTGCTTGTCGGCCGATTGTTTAAAGGAACGGCGACGTATCAGGAAATGTTCAAGGCGCTGGTCCCGGCCCAAATCCCGCAAATTTGGCTGTTGCCGCTTCTCATCATCTGGGTGCTGGCATCACCCGAAACCTTCCTGGCTGACCGGACAGATGTGAAAGGAAACCCAATCGTCGTCATCATGTCCATCGTGATGGCAGTGGTCTCCATCTGGACATTCATCATCGTCTGCAAGGCGGTAGGCAAAGCGCACCGGGTGTCGTCCTGGAAAGGGTTCTTCATCGTTGTGCTGCCGGGGATCATCATCACATTCATTGTCTTGCTGATCGTCTTTGTGCTGTTCGCTTCATTCTTCAGTGAGTTTTTCTGAAGTTGAAAAATGAAAACATATTATAGGAAGAAATTCGGGCAACTCTTGCTGTTTTAAACGAAGCAGAAAAAGATTTGCCCTCATTTTTATCCATATTGCTGTTCAGCTGTTCTCTAGTTTAGTATAATTCTAATGTAAGAATTATTATATGCAATTGGCAATACCCAACAACATGCGTGTTGGATAGAAGTTCACCTTTTTTCATTATCAATTGGGAGGTTTTTACAAGATGGATAACAACGAACAAAAGCGCCACACAGCTGCATCCGATGCACAATGCCCAATAACAGGCGCCGGCGGGCAACAGCCGACTGACCAAACGGGCGGACACCAAGACAGCGCCATCACGACTTCGAACAAGCCAGGCAAAACGCAAAATAAAGACTGGTGGCCGAATATGCTGAATTTGAATATTCTGCACCAGCATGACACGAAAACGAACCCTCTAGGGGTAGAATTTGATTACCAAGCGGAATTCGAGAAATTGGATTACGATGCATTGAAACAAGACCTTCGCGACTTGATGACCAACAGCCAAGAATGGTGGCCAGCGGATTATGGCCATTACGGCGGATTGTTCATCCGTATGTCTTGGCACGCTGCAGGTACTTACCGTACAACGGATGGCCGCGGAGGCGGTTCTACCGGCAACCAGCGTTTCGCGCCGCTTAACAGCTGGCCGGATAACGTCAACTTGGACAAAGCGCGCCGTTTGCTTTGGCCGATCAAGAAAAAATACGGAAACAAAATCTCATGGGCTGACTTGCTCGTTTTGACAGGCAACGTGGCACTTGAATCGATGGGCTTCAAAACTTTCGGATTCGGTGCAGGCCGTGAAGACATCTGGGCGCCTGAAGAAGACGTCTATTGGGGCAATGAAAAAGAATGGCTCGCGGATAACCGCTATTCCGGCGACCGCGAACTGGAAAATCCGCTCGCAGCCGTTCAAATGGGCTTGATCTACGTAAACCCGGAAGGCCCGAATGGCAAACCGGATCCGCTTGCAAGTGCAGTGGACATCCGTGAGACTTTTGCGCGCATGGGAATGAACGACGAAGAAACCGTTGCATTGATCGCAGGCGGCCACACATTCGGTAAAGCGCACGGCGCTGGAGATCCTTCCAACGTAAGCGACGATCCGGAAGCGGCGGTCATGGAAAACATGGGCCTTGGCTGGAAGAGTTCATACGGCTCTGGAAAAGGCCGTGACACGATTTCAAGCGGCATCGAAGGCGCTTGGACTGCCAACCCGATCCAATGGGATAACGGCTACTATGAGCAATTGTTAGGCTATGAGTGGGAATTGACGAAATCTCCTGCTGGCGCTTACCAATGGACAGCAGTAGACCTATCTGAAGGGCAGATGGCACCGGATGCAGAAGATTCTTCCATCAAAGTGAAAACGATGATGACGACTGCCGATATGGCGCTTCGTGTAGATCCGGAATATGAAAAAATTTCCCGCCGTTTCTACGAAAACATGGAAGAGTTCCAAGATGCGTTCGCACGTGCATGGTTCAAACTTCTTCACCGCGACATGGGCCCGAAAGTCCGCTACTGGGGACCAGAAGTTCCAGACGAAGAGTTGATCTGGCAAGATCCGGTACCAGCAGCTCCAGGAACGTTGAAAGACAAAGAATTAACTGAACTGAAAGCGAAAATCCTGGAAAGCGGCATCAACCCGCAACAGCTCGTCAAAGCAGCTTGGGCTTCTGCCAGCACATTCCGCGGTTCCGACAAGCGCGGCGGCGCAAACGGTGCGCGCATCCGCTTTGCACCACAGCGCAGCTGGGATGCCAACGAGCCGGAAGAATTGGAAAAAGTGCTTTACTTCTATGAGCATTTGAAAGCAGAAACAGGCGACAAAGTAAGCATCGCCGACTTGATCGTCCTCGGCGGTAACGCAGCGATCGAACAAGCGGTCAAAGCAGCCGGTTTCGATATCGAAGTGCCATTCACGCAAGGCCGCGGAGACGCTCTTGAAGAGCAAACCGATGCCGAGAGCTTCAAAGTGCTTGAGCCGCTATCTGACGGTTTCAGAAACTACCATAAGAAAGAATATGCAACAAGCCCGGAAGAAATGTTGTTGGATAAAGCACAATTGCTTGGCCTGACAGCTCCGGAAATGACCGTATTGGTCGGCGGGATGCGCGCACTTGGCGCAAACCACGAAGGTTCTACAGCAGGCGTTCTAACTGACAACGTCGGCGTCTTGACCAACGACTTCTTCACGAAGCTATTGGACATGGACATCGAATGGTCACCGGTTGAGTTCAATAAATACGAAGGCAAAAACCGTGCAACTGGCGAATCCGCTGGCACTGCAACGCGCATCGACCTCGTATTCGGCTCGAACTCCATCCTGCGTGCGGTTGCTGAAGTCTACGCACAAGACGACAACAAAGAAAAATTCGTCCGCGACTTCATCAAAGCATGGAACAAAGTGATGAATGCCGATCGCTACGATTTGCAGAACTAAATCAAACACTGACTGGCCAGCATTTTGCTGGCCGGTTTTTTTGTGGTTTCATTCACCGGACAGCGAGAGATTTCAGAAAAATGTAATTTCTTGATTAATTTAATGATAAACTGGAAATAAGAGCAATCATCCAAGAGCACGTTTTACCGACACCAGATGCGTCGCAGCCACTGGATTCAGTTCAAAACGGTAAGGAGAGGATTAGATTGCCGAAAAGAAAAAGTTTTTATCAAAAGAGTTTGAGTGTAGGAGTTATAAGCTCAGCTTTGTTCATAGCGGGGTGTGGAACTGGAGACACGATCGCAGACCAGCCGGCAGAAAGTGAGCCAACTGAAGTTCAAACAACGACTGCTTCGGACGGCTCCGGCGTAACGGAAGAATCGGAAGAAGAAGCAGCAGGAGAAGCTGCAGAGACAGATGAAGAGGAAACGCAAGCCCCAGAAGAAAATGCGGAAGCTGATGCTGGTACAACCGATGAAGAAGGGGAAGCGGTGCCTGCAGACCAGAAGGGCATCACCATGCCGCTTCCGCTTGGAACGCCTCTGGCCGATTTAATTGAGCATTACGGCCAACCGACTTACGATAACTACTTCCTCGGGAGCCGGCTTGTGGTTTTCAACAAGGAAGACGGTTATTTCCTGGATGATGACAATATCGCCAAAGGGTTTTTTGTCGGCAATCCTGAGGTCTCGGTCTTCGATACCCGCATCGGCATGACCTTCAAAGAAATCGATGAAATTCTGGGGGCAAAGGGAGAAGTAGGATACGATCAGTCGGAAACCCAGTACTATCTCAATATCCATTATGTCGAGAACTACAAAATCACGTATTCTGCTGAAACGGAAGATGGCCCGGTAGTGGAAATAGTGATCATAAGAAGCAAATAAGAGCTGAAACCTTCAGTAAGCGAGGGATGTGGATGATCCATCTCAAAGAAGTTAACCGCCATAATTTTTTCGATGTCATCGGTTTGGAAGTGGCGGAACACCAGAAGTCCTTTGTAGCATCGAACGTTTTTTTCCTTGGCACAGGCGAAAGCGTACCCGGAATGCGCCTGTTTAGCTATCTACTGCAGCGACGAACTCGTCGGGTTTACGATGTAGTGCCTGGATCAGGATGACCAAGAGTATTGGATTTACCGCTTGATGATCGATGCCAATCACCAGTCAAAAGGCTATGGAAAGGCGGCGATGGAACGGCTCATCGAGCAGCTCCAACAAGACCGGGAACATCGTGTAATGTACCTGAGTTTCGAGCCGGCCAATGAAGCTGCCAAGAAACTATAAGAAAAGCTTGGTTTTGTGGCAGACGGCCGCATCATTGACGGGGAAATCGTCTATAAACTGGTTTATTGAAAAACGCCCGCTGCATCAAGTGATGCAGCGGGCGTTTTTGATGTGAAAAGGAGAAAGATAGTGTCTATTGGTAAGTTGAGGAGATAATGGGTGTGTGTTCTTGCTATAAAATCATGGCTATTTATTTGCCGGAGCGGGTCGCGATATGGTCTTCGATGTCCACATCAACCGGTTCCGTTTTCATGTAGTATTTGCCTTTTGTCAGGGCCGCCAGCATCACTGTTAGAAGTGCGGCGAGCACAGCGGCGAAGAAAGCGGCAGTATTTTGCAGGAACGGCCCTATATAGCCGAGTGCCGCAAACGTGCCGAGGCCGCTCGAGATGACCAGCGCTACGACCCCTACAGGATTCCATTTATACAGATATTCCTGGCGGGCTTCATAGAACAAGGGTCCGATCTTCAACCATTTCTTGACAATCATGGCATCCGCGACGATGACTGCTGCCCAGGCGAGCAAAAAGACGCCCTGGAAGGTCATCGCAGTACCAAGATGATCAACAATGCCGCCGAGCATCAAGGCAATGGCGGACAAGGCAGTGACGACGATCCAAAACCGTCTGCCAGGCGTAAAGTTAAAAATGTTCTCGAAAAAGTTCGATAGCGATAAGGAACCACTGTAAATATTCGTGATATTGATGCGCAGCTGCGTAAGCAAAGTAAACATGACCCCGCCGAAGCCAAGCAATAGCACGATATAGACGCCCGGATTGGATTCACCGAGGCGCACGCCAAACCAGATGCCAAGGCCGCCCATGACGCCAAAGCAGAAAATTTGCGGGATGAAGCCAATCATGACCGATCCGAGCTTGACGTCTTTCGGTTTCAGGAAGCGAGCATAATCCGAGGCAAGTAAGGCCGTCAATCCCATGATGCCGTGCTGCATGCCGATGCACAGCAACAATGCCGCACCGCCCACTTGCACGCCTTCTGGCAAATAAGTCCAGAAGGCGCCGTCATAGCCCGACGGCGTATTGAAGGTGACGATAATGGTGACCAGGAGGAACACCAGGAAAATCGGCAAAGACCATTTTTGTAGTTTGTCCAATTGTTTGATGCCAAACCAATTGAGTGGAATGACCAGAAGCCCAAAAAAGATGATGAGCGCCCATTCGGGGATAGAGGGGAAGAACGTATGAACTGCGGCGACCAGAATCAGGCCTTCGAATGCGCAGTACATGATAAAGTTTGATGCGTAGATTAAGGAGGTCAAAGAGGCTCCGATATAACCAAATCCGCCACTTCTGGATAATAGATTGACATTCATCCCTGATTTTGCCGACAGATAGGCAATAACCGTCCCGAGAATTCCTGCAACAATAATCGCGTAAACAGCGGAAATAATGGCGTTCACCGCCCCGAATTGAAGGGCCATAACACTGCCGGTCTGGAAGTAGAATATAGCAGTCGCAATTCCGAACGTGATGTTGGTGATGCTGAGCCAACCCATCTTCCGTTCTTCGCGCGGCACACGATCCAAGGAATAATCATCTTGCCCTTCTGCCTGTTTTTTAACATTTAAGTCCATGGCTTCGTCTACAGTAGTAATCATTTCTTTCGTGATATCGATCATCTCCTATATATCCTCATTATCACTCCTGCCCATTTTTATTCTTTCTGCCACAATTTTCACTATATAAGCATAACAAAGAATTAAGTGAAATTGTTCACAATATGCTGATTTTTAATATTTTATTGGTAAATTTCTTTTATTTTAAGGAATTTAAGTTATGACACCATAGAAAATACAAACAATTTATTAGGCGACAGCCAGCAGCTCGGCGAAAATTAAATGAATCTTTCCCAAGCGATTTGCCGTAAATAAAGGAAATCAGGATTAAATAGCCAACTCCATATACAGGTCATCTATGCGGTGAAAAGGAAAGGGAGGAGAAGAGCAATGGCACAGCCTCAAGAGTATCTAACTGATGAACAGCAGCGAACTCTGCTCGAAGCCTTGAAACAGCGCTTCGAACAAAACGAACAGCGCCACGAAAAGATGGGGTGGGACAATGTTCGGCTGAAGCTAGACGAAGATCCGGTAAAATTGGCGATTTTGCATCAAATGGAGGAAACCGGCGGCGAACCGGATGTCATCGGCTATGAAGCGGAGACCGGGATGTTCTTGTTTTGCGATTGCTCAAAAGAAAGCCCGAAAGGACGAAGAAGTCTTTGTTATGACCGGTCGGCGCTTGAATCCCGGAAAAAAACAAACCCGAAAATTCGGCAGTCGACATGGCAGCTGAGATCGGCATTGAATTATTGACAGAAGAGCAGTACAGGCTGCTTCAGACTTTGGATGAGTTCGATTTAAAGACGTCGAGCTGGCTCGAGACCCCCCAGGAAATCCGGGAACGCGGCGGGGCGATTTTTGGCGATTCCAGGTACGGGCAGGTTTTTGTTTACCATAACGGAGCGGACTCCTATTACGCCGCAAGAGGGTTCAGGGGCATTTTGAAAGTATAGGCGATGAAAATGTTTCACGTGGAACCGAATGAAAGAGCATAACAGCAGAAACCAGAAAGGAAGTTATTATGAAGCACCTCTTTATCAAACAAAAAGTATTCAGCTTGAGCGAGAAATTCACGGTGAAAGACGAACAAGAACGGGATCGGTATTTCGTCGAAGGCAGTTTTTTGAAAATCCCAAAGACCTTTTCGATCTTGGATGCTGAAAACCAGGAAATCGGCGTAATCACGAAAAAGACCTTTAGTTTCTTGCCGACTTTCTTCGTGGAAGTGGACGGCCAGGAAGCGGTCATGATCAAGAAAGAGTTTACTTTTCTGAAGCCACGCTATGCCATTGAAGCAGAAGGCATCGACGTGCAAGGAAATTGGTGGGAAATGACTTTTGACATCCTTCGGCATGGACAAGTCGTCGGCTCGGTGAGCAAGCAATGGCTCAGTTGGGGGGACACTTACCAAGTAGATATCCTCGATGAAACGATGGAGCATCTGATCATTTCGCTCGTCGTGGCCATCGATTGCGTAAAAGCAGACCAGGCCGCAGCCGCTTCAAGCTGATGATCATGGTATTGATTAAGTGGACAATAGCTTGCGACACTCACTTCATAAGTGGGTGTTTTTTAATGTGCATGAATAAAATTCTGAAAAAATAGATTTGAAAATTAATTCCAAAAACTTTATACTTGGAGCTATCTTCCTTTCTCTAAAACTTCACTGTGCTAGAGAAAGAGTGCAAAAAAGGAGGCGGAAGCCGGTTGGAAAAGAAAATTCGTAACCTATTTTATTTTTTCATCACATTTGGAATTGTACTATTGGCTGGATGTTCAAGTGATAACGCACAAGACGAGGCCGGCACTGCAACCGAAGGCGATAAGAGCGGCGGCACTTTGGTTTACGGGCGCGGCGCCGATTCGGTCAGTTTAGACCCAATCAATGTAACGGACGGGGAATCGATCCGGGTCACGCACAATATATACGAAACTCTATTGGAATATGACCACAATTTGGAGCTGCAGCCGAAACTGGCAACAGAATACAGCTCGAGCGAAGATGGCTTGACTTGGACATTCCAGCTGCGCGAAGGCGTGAAGTTCCATGACGGCACCGATTTTAACGCAGACGCCGTCGTCTTTAATTTCGAACGCTGGATGGATCCGGAAAACCCGTACCATGAAGGAGATTTTCCTTATTATCCGTTTCTTTACGGCGGGTTTAAAGGAGACGAAAACCACCTGATTGAATCGGTAACAGCGACCGGCGAACACGAACTTGAAATTGTATTGAAGCGAAAAACCGCACCGTTCCTTAGCTATTTGGCGATTTCCATGTTCGGGATTGCAAGCCCTGCAGCGATCGAACAGTACGGCGCTGGCATCGGCGAGAACCCGGTCGGCACTGGGCCGTTCAAGTTTGAGGAATGGAACCGCAATAACACGATCACGCTATCAAAGAATGAAGACTATTGGATGGAAGGGAAGCCTTACCTCGACCAAGTCATCTATCAAGTTATTCCCGAAAACTCGGCACGCTTGAATGCCTTGCAGACAGGGGAAATCGATATTTTGGACGGCATGAATGCAAGCGATACGACGATTGTCGAAGACACGGAAGGCATTGAACTGATTAAACGCCCAAGTTTCAATATCGGCTATATGGCGTTCAATATGGAAAAAGAGCCATTCGATGATCCCTTGGTGCGCAAGGCCATCAATATGGCGATCGACAAAGAAGAAATTGTCGATGCGTTTTATAACGGACTGGCAGACCCGGCGACTAGCCCGTTGCCGCCGTCTCTCTGGAGCCATGACGAGTCGCTGGAGAAATACGATTACAACGTAGAAGAAGCGAAGAAACTATTGGCGGAAGCAGGACTTGAAGACGGCTTTACCACGGAACTGTATACGATGAGCAACCCTCGCCCTTATTTGCCGGAACCGATGAAAATTGCGGAAGCGATTCAATCGGACTTGGCTGAAATCGGCATCACAGCAGAAATCGTGTCGTCTGAATGGGCGACTTATTTGGAAGATACAAAGAACGGCAAGCACAGCATGGCGATGTACGGCTGGACAGGCGTTATGGCGGACCCGGACAACTTTCTCTATCCGAACCTCAGCAAAACGAACGCCGAAGTGCCTGCACAAAACATCGCGTTTTATAAGAGCGACGAATTCACCTCGTTGATTACGGAAGCGCGTGAAACAATCGACCAGGACAAGCGGACAGAGCTGTACCAAGAAGCCCAGCAATTGTTCCAGGAAGACGCCCCGTGGGTGATGCTTGCCTATACAACGCCGCCTTTGGCGCAAAGCGATAATGTGGAAGATTACAACCCGCATCCGATGAGCAACGATTTAATGACAGATGTATACCTATCAAACTAAGCCTGGAGTTGAGCCGTTTTGTATAAAGTATTGAAGGAATTATGTGGATTGGTGGGGCCAAGCGGCTTCGAGCAGGACGTCCAACGTTATATCAAAGGCGAAATAGAAGGGAAAGTGGCATCTTGCGAAGTGGACCCGCTCGGCAATATTATCGCGACGATTCCGGCAACGGATGCTTCTTTGCCATCGATCTTGCTCGCCGCGCATTCAGATGAAATCGGCTTTATCGTCAAAAAAATCGAAGCGAATGGCACATTGCGCTTCGAACAGCTCGGCGGCTTCGACAACCGCACATTGCTGGCCCAGCCAGTGACGATCAAAGGCGATGACGGCTATATTCAAGGCGTGATCGGCACGCTCGCTGTCCATTACGTGAAATGGGACGACCCGAAGCGCATCGCTTCGCACAGGGAGCTGTATATCGATATTGGGGCGGCTTCGCCTGAAGAAGTGGCACAAATGGGCGTCAGAGTCGGCCAACCGGTGAGTTACGGCAGCGAATTGAAGCTGATTGGCGATGCCAAGCAAAACCGCGTCGTCGGGAAAGCCCTGGATGACCGGGCGGGCTGTGCCGTCTTGCTGGAGTTGATCAATGAATTCCAGCAAGCAGCCGATCTGGCGCATGGCGATATCCATTTCGCCTTCACTGTACAGGAAGAAGTCGGGCTTCGCGGCGCTTCCGTCTTGAGCGCAAACCTGCAGCCGGATTTCGCTTTGGCGATCGATACGACGCCGACGAGTGACACCAATGATGTGCTCATGACCGGGACCCGAATACTGGGCGCTGGACCGTGCATCAAGATCACGGATAAATCCTTGATTGCGCATCCTTTGGTGACGGGGCTGTTGGAGAAAGTAGCCACAGAGCAAGCGATCCCGTATCAACAGGAAATCTTTATGGGCATCGGCACAGATGCGGGGGCAATCCATATGACACATAAAGGTGTCTCTTCCGGAGTTGTCTCGATTCCTTCCCGTTATACGCATACACCGATTGAAATCGTAGACCTGAAAGATTTGGAGCATACAATGGATTTGGTGAAACACTTTATTTTATCGTCGAATGAACTGAGCGGGAAAAGTTTCTTGGATACCTAACAGCATTCCAGAAACGCCTTTTTGCTTGTGAACCTTAGGGGGAACGAGTGGAAAGGCGTTTTTTTGTGAAAATATATGATTTATAAATGAGTTTCTTCAAATTCCAGAAAATTGAAACTTAAGCTTAATTATTTCGTATTATAAACAAAGGAGCTGGTCGGGATGCAGAAAGGAGCAAGTAAATTGAAGATGGCGCTGGCGGTATTGACTGCGCTCGCGGCAGTGTTAACCATAGGCGGGTGTGTGGCGGCGAAAGCGGACGACCCGAAAATGGAGACGATTGAGCGGGTCTTGGAGCTGCAATTCAACGGGCCGGACGAGGAGTTTTTGGAGGCGATGTGGAATCCTGCCAACAAACAAATCGTGGACGGCGTCGAAGTGAACGAGGCATTTGAGCAGCAAGTGGATGAGAAATACGGAGCCTATTTCACCGACAGTGAATTGGATCAATTTATGCGGGTATTCGGCACCTATTTTCCGGGATTGGCTGATATTTATGGTTATGAGCTGCGCTTGGAAGACGTGGACATCGAGTTGAGCGATACGGTGGCGAATCGCTACCTGTTCACGGCAGAAGTGGCGTTTCAGAAAAAAGGCGGAAAAGAGCAGCGCGCTGAAGTGGGAGGCGTCGTGTTGTTTTCAACCGTCCAAGAAGGCAAGATCGGCAAGTTCACTTACACGGACGACCAAGGCTTATCGGAACGCTTGAAACAATAACGATCGAGTGGGAGGGATGACGATGTTCGATGAACCACCGAAATGCCAAGTGTGCGGCAGGAAAATCGAAGGCGGTGAATTAGTGGAGCTCCAGATGCGCTATCCGAAGCGCAAAGGGTTCGCGGAGGTCAAAGCGTACTTAAAACTGGAGGCCAAGTTTACGTGCGATGCGTGCTCGAAAAGCAAAAAATAACGAAAGCCCCCGTCCGAACGGCTTCCGGGGGGTGTGGAAGGCCGTTCGGACGGGGGCTTTCAAATGGCTTAATTCTCGGCAAGGAATCCTTCTTCAAAGATGCCAAGCAAATGGTCAAGTGTGATCGGGTCGCTGTACGTTGAAGCTTTCGTATTGATTTCAATGACGCGCTCTTCGCTTACAGCAGGGATATTGTTCCAGACATCGGTTTCCATGAATGAGTTGTCGACATCCGGGTTTTTGCTGAGGACGACGTAATCCCCTGCAAAGTCAGGCAATACTTCAAGCGAGAACGTGTGGACGCCCGCTTCAAGAGCCAGTTCCTCGACTTTTTCAGGCATGTTCAAGCCCATTTCCTGATAGAGGATTTCAGTGCCGCGTGCGTAATTATCACCGAATACATAGAATTCCTTATTGCCGCTTTCGATGACCGAAACAGTGGCGTCTTCACCGATTTTGGCGCGGATTTCTTCACCGGCAGCTTGTGCGCGGCTTTGGAAATCAGTGACCCAATCTGTCGCTTCCTGTTCTTTATTGAGCAATTTGCCGATTTCCACTTGCTGTTCCAAATAATCGAGCTTGCCCCATGTAAAGGCAACGGTCGGTGCGATTTCGCTCATCTTGTCGAGATTTTTCATATGTGTGCCTGCGATGATAAGGTCCGGGTCCAATTCGATGATTTTCTCCAGGTTGTCTTCCGTGACGATTTCCACATCGGACAGCCTGTCTTCAAAAAGCGGGTTGGCATTGGTCCATTCGTCGATACCGACGATATTGCCTTCGAGCGCCAAGACATTCGGCCCGTTCGTCAAGGCGATGATGCGCTGAGGGTCTGTCGGCACTTCAACGGCGCCCGTTTCCGATTCGTATGTAAATGTTTCCGCTACTGCGTCCTGTTCCGGTTCAGCAGCGCCCGTCTCTTCAGACGATTCGGCAGAGCCGCAAGCTGCGAGTACGGCCAATAACAGTAAAAGCACGAACAATAATCCTGATTTTTTCAAGTTCTTCTTCTCCTTTGGTCGAGAACGATCAATCAATAATGATAATCATTTTCAATTAGATTCTAGTTTAATCCTACTTCTCTGCTCGTGTATTGTCAATAAACTTACGGAAGAGAATTTCGCCAAGCTTGTTGTTTTCTGCCAGATTGTGAAATGTTGAAAATTTTTAAAGGAAGTGATTCGAATGGATGTTGAGTTGACACGGTTTCGCGTGAAAAAAGGAAAGTCAGAAGTAGTGGACGAATGGCTGAAGTTCTTGAACAATCACATGGAAGAAGTTCTCGTTACCTTAGAAGGGGAGAAGATGTACGTCGAGACGATTTTCCGGGAAACGCTGGACGGGGCTGAGTATTTGTATTGGTATTCGGTGCAGGGGGAAGGCGGGCAGGCGGTGGAAACCTCAACGCATTGGATCGACGAAAAACACATGGCATACTGGCAAGAATGCATCGATCCTGATTTTGAAGCCGTCGATTTATCGGTCGAAGCGATCATGATTCCCCGCCATATCCGAAATCATATGAAATAAGGCGGGCTAAAGCAGGAGCCGCGTTCTTTTTTATGAAAACGACTATCTATTTCCTCAAATTTCCATCTTCATATTCCTTTGATTCCTTAAAAATGATAGGATGAAAAAAATGGGAATTTATAGACTGCCCGGATGCGCCAATACGCATTGGAGCAGTTGCGTAAGAATGGGGAATAGCGATGCTGAAAATAATTCGGATTATCCTTCAATTAAGTGTTATCGGAATAGGAAGCTATACATTATTTACCGAAAAATTGGTTTTGACGCCGCTCGTCATGCTGCTCGCGGGATTGTTCATGCTCGTTGCAGGATTCGAACGGATCGAGAAAAACCAAAAAGAATTCTGGGGTTATGCTTTCGTGGTCATTTCGCTGTTTTTATTGACTGTCTCATGGCAAAACTTGTTCTTGACGACTACTTAACGAAGGCCTAATCAGATATGAAATGGGGGAGCGGGGTGTCGAATATGGGGATGTTCGGAATGGGCAGTTGGGTGGGCATCGTTTCAGCCCTTTTATTTGTAGCCAGCTTTTACTTTACGTTAACGTTTTTCGAGCAATTGAAATCGGAAGATGGGCGCGTGAGCAAACAAGCGAAAATCGCGGCCGTGATTTGTTTAGCCGTCGCGTTATTGCTGCCGGCTGTTTATCAGTTGTATTTTGTTAATGAAATGATGCGATAAATGAGTCGCTTGAGCACCAAAAAGCCAAAGCCCTTCGTCGTGAGGGTTTCGGCTTTTTGTTGAGTTGAATGAGTATTAATTTCAAGCGGATTTATGAAAGAAACCCTCAATATTGACTGTATGCGGCGATAAAGGGTTTTCCATGAGGTTTGTAGAAGTTTATACCAAGATTGGAAGGGGATATGAATTGTGGATAATATGATGATGTTCAATATAGGCGATATCATTGCAACGTTCTTCCTCCTCGGCTTTTTCATTTTGGCGATTGTGCTAGTAGTAGCTGCTGTAAAGGCAGCGGCCAACAAGAACAAAAAGCTGCCGGCGGATGAACCGGATTTGCAAAACCGCATCAAAGCACTGGAAATGCGTGTGGAAACGCTGGAGAATAAACAATGAAAAGAGCTTAAGGAACAATAGCGAAAGGGGGAAACAGAAATGGAAATGCCTGGTGGAATAACAGTGGCGCTCATCATCTTTGGCCTTTTTCTGCTCATTACCGGGCTTTTGGTCGGCAGTATCCTTGTGATGCTGAAAAAGAGCAAGTCCAATAAAGTGGACGATGTGCCGAATCAACAAACACCTGTAAAAAGTGTCAAAGTAGAGGAACGGGAAACGCCGGAAGACGATAATCGGTAAAGAAGCGGGAAGGATTGCCGCTTCTTTTTTTCATCATAAAAAAACAGGAAGAGGTGCTCCAATGGCGCAATGCGAATGGCCGAAAGGTGACGAACGGATGCAGGCCTATCACGACGAGGAATGGTGCCGGCCGAGCCGCGATGAACGCTATTTATTTGAAATGCTGAGCTTGGAAGGCGCCCAAGCAGGCTTGTCCTGGCAGATCGTGCTGTCAAAACGCGATAGCTACAAAGACGCTTTTCACAACTTCGATATAGACTATTGCGCCGCATTGACGGATGAAGCACTTGCTGAGATCAAGGAGCAATACGGCGTGATCAAACACGGTGCCAAGCTCCAATCCGTCCGCACGAATGCACAGGCGGTGAAGGAGATTCAATCGGAATTCACTAGTTTCGCCGAGTATCTATGGAGTTTCACAGACGGCAAAGCGGTGATCAATGAATGGCAATCAGACGGGCAGATTCCCGCCCAATCGGAATTATCGGTAAAGCTCAGCAAGGATTTGAAAAAACGTGGCTTTAAATTTGTCGGCCCGGTCACGAGCTATTCGTTTCTTCAGGCAGTAGGAATGGTCGACGATCATATAATAAGCTGCCCATTCCACAGCGCAAACCGAAAATAAATTAAAAAATTGGGAACAGTTGGAATTCTATATAGGCGTTTTTTCATTTTTATGCTAAAATATGGAAAAAGGGGTGAGCGGGATGAAGCTGATATGCCAGGCGGCAGCCGGGGCCATAATGGCCCATCTTTTGTATTGGGTTATTACATTTACGGTCGGATATGCGAAAACGATGCTGTACCAGCCGAATATCGAAGCGTTATGGGCGAATGAGCACGTGCTACAATCGGAAGTATCATTCGGTTATGCCGTTTCCCCGTCTCCGATCGAGTACGTGGCCAGTTTTTTCGCCACGGCTTTGCTGTTCTGGTGCCTTCTTGTCCTCTATAAGAAATTTGCTTCCAAGCCAAGTTGGTGAAACTCAATTGTCCTGAAAACTTTGCAGAGACTGTCAAAATGACGGTCTCTTTTTGTATAGGCGCACATTGTGAAATAAAATAAGCTGCTCGTTCAGAGCCTGATTCCACGCTTTCGAGGCAGGATTCCGCTTTTTCATCTTAAGGCTTGGCGCAAAAGGCGTATTTTCTTTAATCCTTACGCAAAATGGTTTATAATTATCTGTTAGTAGTAGAAATTTTGTGTCAAACAGGCATACAATAGATGGTGGATTTAACACGGAAGCGGCGGACTTGAAAAGCCGCTAATACTCGCGTAGAAAAGGAAGGTATACATGAGCAATAGAGAAACTGATACAGATGTAATCTTAATCGGTGCCGGTATTATGAGTGCGACTTTGGGGATTCTTTTGAAAGAATTGTCTCCAGACATGAAAATCAATGTGTTCGAGAAATTGTCGAGTGCCGGCGAAGAAAGTTCGAACGAATGGAACAATGCTGGTACAGGCCACGCAGCCCTTTGTGAGTTGAACTATACGAAAGAAAAGCCGGACGGCACGATGGATATCAGCAAAGCCATCGACGTCAACGAACAATTCCAGGTATCGGCCCAGTTTTGGTCCCACCTTGTGAAAACGGGATTGTTGAAAAACCCTGAAGAATTCATCCGTCCGCTTCCGCACATCAGCATGGTGCAAGGCGAAGACAATATCCGTTTCCTGAAAAAGCGTTTTGAGGCAATGGCTAAAAACCCCCTCTTTACAGGCATGGAATTTTCTGATGACCCGGAAGTGCTGAAAGAATGGATGCCGTTGATCATGGCAAACCGCCAAGACAACGAGCCGATTGCGGCGACAAAAATCGATACAGGCACGGACGTCAACTTCGGCGCTTTGACGCGCATGCTGTTCGACCGTCTCGTAAAAGAAGACGTAAACGTTCATTACCGCCATATGGTGCAGGACTTGAAACAAATGAAAGATGGCCGTTGGTTGCTGAAAGTCAAAAACCTGGAGACCGGCAAACTCGATGTACACACAGCGAAGTTCGTCTTTATCGGCGGGGGCGGCGCAAGTATCCACTTGCTCCAAAAATCCGGCATTCCGGAATCGAAGCATATCGGCGGATTCCCGGTCAGCGGCCTGTTCATGGTCTGCAAAAACCCGGAAGTCATCGAACAGCATCACGCGAAAGTCTACGGCAAAGCGAAAGTCGGCGCACCGCCGATGTCTGTTCCTCACTTGGACACACGCTTTATCGACGACAAGAAATCCTTGTTGTTCGGGCCATTCGCAGGCTTTACGCCGAAGTTCCTGAAAACCGGCTCCTATATGGACTTGGTGGCATCCGTCAAGCCGAATAACGTATTGACGATGCTGTCAGGCGGAGCGAAAAACTTGTCGCTGACGCAATACCTGATTCAGCAAGTTATCCAGTCGAAAGAACAGCGTATGGAAGAATTGCGTGAATTCATCCCGGCTGCGAAAAGCGATGACTGGGAGCTCGTTGTCGCAGGACAACGCGTCCAGGTCATCAAAGACACCGATGCAGGCGGCAAAGGCACACTGCAATTCGGCACGGAAGTCGTCAGCTCAGCAGACGGCACAATCTCTGCGCTGCTTGGCGCATCCCCGGGTGCATCAACAGCGGTCCACGTCATGCTTGATGTACTGGCACGCTGCTTCCCTGAAGATTTGGCGAAATGGGAGCCGCAAATCAAGGAAATGATTCCGTCTTACGGCAAATCCTTGATGAACAACGAAGAGCTATTGAAACACGTCCATAAATATACAGCAGAAACGCTGGATTTAAATGAAGTGAAACCGGCCGACCATGCGCCGGAAGATTTGACACCGCAAATTTAATCGTTTAGAAAACCGCTGAGAATTTCTCAGCGGTTTTTTTTGTATCAGTTGGGGAGCCAGTTCCAAAAGAGCCGATAGAAAACCCCCTGCCGATTTTTCGGAGGGGGTGGTGGGTGCTTAATTTCTGAAGTAAGGTGTTTTCTTCAACGCGGCTACGACGGGGATGGCGAGTGCCAAACCGACTGCGTTTTGCACGAGGTTTCCTGGAATGGAGGCTGCCGGGATGATCCAGCTGCTGAAGATGATCGCTTCACCGATATAGTAGATGGCGACCATGACCGGAATGGATAGTGCGGCAGCCAGGATGTTGAAGCCAAGGCTTTCGCCGCCGCGCCCGCCGGACCAAGCGATTTTTCCGACCAAGTAACCTTGCAAGCCGCGGGCGATGATGGTGATCGGCGCCCATAGCGTCCAGCCTGATACTAAATCGAAGAGCCCCATTCCGACAGCTCCGGCGATGGCGCCTTTTTTCGGCCCGAACAACAAGGCTGCGGTGAACAGCATCGTCGTGCCAAGGTGGACCAGCCCGCCATTTGCCGCGATCGGCAAGCGGATATTGAGCAGCATCGTCGCGACAAAAACAAGTGCGATGAGCATCGAAGTGATGATCAAATCATAAGTTTTGGAACTGGAATAAGTCGTAGTTTTTTGCATGAAACGATTCCTTCTTTCTTGGACATCCACCAGGCGTAAGGCCCACCAGCGATGCCATGTAGTTTTGAACTACTGTAGCAAGGAATTGACCCAGTTGAAAGTATCAATTCTGAATAATTTTTAGGGGTCAGTTTTGAAAGAAGAGGTAGAGCATCCGGATTTCCCGAGTTGACAGGGATCGGCACATAGGCTATTGTTAACTACGCGATGAGCTAAGCTGCATAAGACGGACAGGCATTCCTTTACGGAACACGTTGTGGAGCGTGGCCTGATACGCCGCAGCTATCGATACATCCCGCATTTATGCGGGGTGTTTTTTAATACCCAAAAAACCCCGTATGCAAGAATTCAGCATACGGGGTTTTCGATAAGTTCAATAAGCGAGCCAGCCGGAATCCGCAGTGATGACGGTGCCGTTGACGAAGCTTGATTCATCGGAAGCGAGGAACAAGGCAACGTAGGCGATTTCGTCCGGTTTGCCGATGCGCGGGTTGATGGCCATGCCGGGCTGTGTGCGGCCCATGCCGAACTCGCTGATATGGGTCATGGTAGAGCCGATGTTGGTCTCGACCCCACCGGGTGCAATCGCGTTGCAGCGAATGCCGCTATTGGCATACATAAAGCCGGTATTTTTCGTGAAGCCGACAACGGCATGTTTCGATGCGGTATAGGTGGCACCGGCTCGCGCTCCTTGCAACCCTCCCGCAGATGCAATGTTGATGATATTGCCGGAGCCTTTTTCTAGGAATACTTTCAGCGCTTTTCGGGTGGCGCGCATGACGCCGGTCGTATTGATTGCAAAAATCCGTTCCCAGCTGTCGTCTTCAATGTCTGCGGCAGCTTCGAAATTGTCCATGATACCGGCATTATTGACGAGGATATCAAGCGTGCCATATTCGGCGACAGCGCTGTCGACCAGCGTTTGGATATCTTGTTCTTTTGCGACGTTGCAAGCGACGGCGATGGCTTCGCCGCCAGTTGATTTAATCTCTTCTGCGACTGCATCGGCCCCTTGCTGGTTAATATCAGAGACCACGACTTTCGCGCCTTCTTTGGCGTACAAGGCGGCGATGGATTTTCCCATGCCGGAAGCGGCCCCGGTGACGATTGCTACTTTTCCTTCCAATCTCATCTGATTCATCCTTTCGGCAACAAGATTTTAACGATCCAATTCGCAGGCGGCTTTGAGATTTTCAAGCGTATGCCGAAGTGTATTTCTCTCCAGCCGGTCATATACCAGACGCTCGGTGAAACGGTCAAATGCACTGTGGGGCAGATCGATTTCCAGTTCGAAGACGGCTTCCGTCCCGCCATCCATCGAGCGGTAATGGCTTTTTTGGTGGGCGATAAAGCTGCCGGTGATGATGCCTTCCCAAAAACCTTCAGCGCCGTCGCGTTCACAGCGGATCACATTGATCGTCACCGGAAAGCGCAAGCCGACAATGGAAAACACCGTCTCGACTTCTGTGCCTGCTTCGCCGGTGCCTTCGATCCGGTCCGGTTTGGATAAATGGTTATAGAAACTCGTCCAGTTTCCGGGTTTCTTGGCGAACTGAAATACTTCGTCGATCGGCGCTTGGATGAATATGCTTTGATGGGCACTGGCCATTGCGATCTCCCCCTTGGAATCAATCTATCAATTAATATCTGAAAATTAAGTCTATTATAAGTCGAAAGCACTGCCTGTGTAAAGCGCCTCCGCTTGAAGACGAACGCGGCATGTCGGATAATGAAAGCAAGACAATATCACGCAGAAGAAAGGGGCCGCTATGGAATTTTGGATCAGCGATAAACACATCCGCAAATTATGCGGCCAGGCTGCCTATAAAAAAGGCCAGGCGTTTCAAATGGCCGGAAAAGTCAACATTACAGAAGCTAATGACCAGTCCATTACAGCCGTCGTCGAAGGGCGCAGTTCATTCCACGTCAAGCTGGCCCGCTCACAAGCTGGGACCATCCAGGCGGAATGCAGCTGTCCGCCTGTCGGATTCATCCATACATATTGCCATCACATTGCAGCGGTGATGATCGCCGCGGAAGAGCTTGGCCAGCGGGAGCGCCCGCTAGCTGAGCAGATGTTCGGCTTGTTTGAAGATGACGATAAGCCTTCTGCACGGCTTCATCGCTTCGACCGGCGCGTGCCGTATCACGTCGAAGCAACCATCCGCAGCAGAGGCAAAGAGCAATTGGCGCTGACGTTCAGAAGCGGCACGGCAATCTTGAAAAATGTCCGGGATCCCCTGCGCTTCGTCTCGGCCCTGTCGAACGGCCAATACGAGGAGACCGCAGCGATTCCGTACGACCCAGGCCGCCATGCGCTCGAACAGCCGGTCCTGGAATTGCTCCAGGTGCTCGATAAAAGCAACCCGCAGCCGGATGAAAAGGGGAAATTGCTAGTGTCCGCAAGTGATTGGGAGCGCTTGTTGCCTGTGCTTCGCGAAATAACGCATGCCAAATTCGAAAATCCGCTCGGGGAAGTGCTGCCGTTTCACGTGACGGATACACTGCCGGTGTCGTTTCGGCTGGACCAAGGCAATAGCGGATACCGCTTGATTGTCCGGGGATTGGAACGTCTTCAACTCTTTCCGAAATACGGCGTCGCCTTGACGGAAGAAGCGATTGTCCAGCCGGCCGCAGCCGATATGAAGCGCCTGTCAGGCTTACAGGAATTGATGCAAGGGGCGGGCGAGGAGCTGCCGATCGACGAAAGTCAAGTCGCCCATATGATGAAAGCCGTCTTGCCGGGGCTGGAAAAGCTCGGGCCGGTCATCGTGACAGAAAAGGCGATTGAGAAAATCGGGGAAACGCCGTTGCGCGCGAAGCTCTATCTCGATCGTGTGCGCAGCCGGTTGCTTGCGGGCCTTGAATTTCATTACGGCCAGCTCATCATCAATCCATGCGAAGAGCCCGACGAAACTTATCGTCAGTATCCTGGCGTATTCCGCCAGCTCGAAAAAGAACGGGCCATCATGGACTTGATGGAGTCGGGACGGCTGACAAAAACGGACGGCGGCTTCTATCTGCAGGATGAGGAAGCTGAATACGATTTCCTTTACGATACAGTGCCGATGCTGGAACAATGGCTCGAGGTCTATGCCACGACCTCGGTGAAAATGCGCATCCAAAAAACCTTGCCGGGGCCGAAAATCCGTGTCAATCTGCCGAAAGACCGGACCGATTGGCTGGAGTTCCGCTTTGATCTCGGGGGCATACCGGAAGAAGAATTGCGGGGCATTATCCGCGCCATCCGGGAGAAAAAGCGTTATTTCCGCATCCCTAACGGTGCGTTAATGTCGCTCGAGACACCAGGTATGGCGGCGTTTGAGGAATATTTGGCTGTCATGAACATCGATGAAGATAATTTTGAACGCGTCCAGCGCGTGCCGCTGCTTGAAGGCATGCGGCTTGCTGGCAGCCTCGAACAGCACGAGTTATCGGAGACCGGCGCGGAATTTGCGCGCTTGTTAAAAGAACTGCACCATCCGTGGACGCAGGCCCAACAATTGCCGGATCAATTTGAAGGCATTTTGCGGGATTACCAAAAGCGCGGATTCAGCTGGTTCCGTTTGCTGGCGAAGTACGGGTTCGGCGGCATACTGGCGGATGAGATGGGACTCGGAAAAACGGTCCAAAGCATTGCGTTTGTGCAATCGGTGCTAGAAGACATCCGCAAGAGAGATGAGCCGGCGCTGATCGTTGCGCCTTCTTCGCTCATGTACAATTGGCAAGCCGAATTCGAGCGTTTTGCACCGGACATCCAGACGGTTATCGTCGATGGCCCGAAAGCAAAGCGGGTGCAAGCTTTGAAAGAGACCGGCGATGTGTACATCACTTCTTATCCGGCTCTGCGGATGGACCGGGGCGCCTATAAAGACTGGGCGTTCCATACGATTTTCTTCGATGAAGCGCAAGCCTTTAAAAATCCGGCGACCCAAACCGCTAAAGCCGTGAAAGAGCTGGACGCACGGCATCGTTTCGCACTCACCGGGACGCCGATTGAAAACTCGCTCGATGAATTGTGGTCGATTTTCAACGTCGTCTTCCCGGCGCTGCTTCCGGACCGCAGCCAGTTTGCGGAACTGCGCAACGCCGATATCGCCAAGCGCGTACGGCCGTTTCTGCTGCGCCGGACGAAAGCGGAAGTTCTCGGGGAAGTGCCGCAAAAAATCGAGCGCATCGAACATTCGGAGCTCCGCGAAGAACAGAAGAAACTGTACACGGCGTATCTAGCGGAACTGCGCCACGAAGCCTTAAAGCATCTGCGCGACAATAGCATGCGCAAAAACCGCATCCGCATCCTTGCGGGACTGACGCGCCTGCGGCAATTGTGCTGCCACCCGTCGTTGTTTGTAGAAGATTATAAAGGCGGCTCGGCGAAATTCGAGCAATTGCTGGAGATCTTGGAAGAGGCGCGTTTGACGGGGCGCCGCGTGCTGGTGTTTTCGCAGTTTACGGGCATGCTCAATCTCATCGGGCAGTCGCTTTTGCGCTCAGGAAGGTCGTATTTCTATTTAGACGGTTCGACGCCGCCGAAAGAACGCGTGGAATTATGCGACCGCTTTAACGAAGGCGAAGAGGACTTGTTTTTGATTTCCTTGAAAGCGGGCGGGACCGGGCTCAATTTGACGGGGGCCGATACGGTCATCTTGTATGATTTGTGGTGGAACCCGGCCGTCGAACAGCAGGCAGCGGACCGTGCGCACCGGATGGGGCAGAAGCGGGAAGTGCAAGTGCTGCGCTTAGTGGCGAAGGGGACTATCGAAGAGAAGATGTATGACTTGCAGCTGCGCAAGCAGGATTTAGTGGATGAGATGATCCAATCCGGTTCAGAAGCCGTACAGTCGATGAGTGAAGAGGATATTCGGGAGATTTTGATGATTTAAATGAAGCTCTGATAGTTGTGTATGCAAAAGATTCCGCTCTAAGCGGAAATGCGAAGCAGCGGCTACTGTGTCGAATATTGAATCCAAAAACTGCAAAAAAGTTTAGCTGTCGCACCTACTCTAAAAACACGAAAAGCTCTCCCTATGCGGAAGAGCTTTTTGCTATTTCTTGACGATATAAGCCATATGGCGTCCGCATTGTCTGTCTTCGCGGTAGGAGAAGCCGTCTGGACTCTTGAAGGTGCAGCTCCGGTCGATGTCGATATATTCGGCTGGAATGCCTGCGCGTTCCAGCTGGGTTTTGACAGTGAGTTGATTGTCGATATGATATTTCCCGGTTTCTTCGTTGAATTCGATGAACGGATCGGCATAGCCGAGTGCTTTGAATTTCACGTAGACGTCTTCATCCACTTCAAACTTCTCCTGGCTGAGCGCCATGCCGATCTGGACGCGGAATCCTTCCGGCGCGCAGTTTTCATTGGCGATCAAATGGGCAAACAAGTGCGGCACGAGTTCTTTTACAGTGCCTTGCCATCCGGAATGTACGGCGCCGACCAACTCTTCCGTTACGTGATAGAAGGTCACCGGCACACAATCAGCAGCGAAACTCGAGAGAACTAGGCCCGTGTCGCGCGTATAGAGCGCATCGGTATCCGCAATTGCATCGTCTAAAATGCGGGCGCCTTTACCTGCGTCCGCATGGGTCATTTTTTGAAAATGGTTGCTGTGGGTTTGATTGGCGCATACGAGTTCATCGATGCTGTAGCCAAGTGAAGCAAGCAAGGCTTCCCGGTTTTCGAGTGAATGCTCGCGATGGGTTCCGGCGTGCAGCGCCAAGTTATTGCCGCCCTTTGCCTGCGGGTCTTTTACGGTCATGCCCGCAATATAGGAATCGTTGTTGATATATGTTTTTCGGTTCACGTCTATCCCCTCCGCTCCCATTGTAGCGAAGGCGCCCCCCCGTTCGCCAATAGATGGCAAGAGAATTCGGATTTTTCATCTTTCTGGAGCGATTGAAAGGCAGGTCCCATTGATTATTTGGTAAGATAGGAAGAAAGAAAGTCGAGGTGATGGCATGGAACCGGAAAAGATTTTGAAAAAAGTCCAAGGGCGGGTGCCTGAAGTACTCGGCAACCGGGATTTCTCGAAATATGCGATTCTTCTTCCATTGATTGAAAAAGAAGACGGCGTCCATATCCTATTTGAAGTGCGTTCGTTTGAAATGAGGCGTCAGCCTGGGGAGATTTGCTTTCCGGGTGGGCGCATTGATCACGGGGATGAAGATGAGGAAGAAACAGCTTTGCGTGAAACGATGGAAGAGCTTGGCATCCGCAAAGAGGCGATCAGCAATGTGTTTCCACTCGATTACATCGTCTCGCCGTTCGGCATGATTGTTTATTCGTTTGCGGGCTTTATCGACCCTGAAACGGATTTTGTGCCGAATGAAGCAGAAGTTGATACGGTCTTCACAGTACCGCTTCAATTCTTCCTGGATAATGAGCCGCGCGTGTACCGCATCGATTTCGATATCCAGCCGGAGGAAAGTTTTCCGTATGACTTGATTGCCGGCGGCGAAAACTACAGCTGGCGTGCGCGGCAAGTGGATGAATTCTTCTATTTATACGAAGACCGCGTCATTTGGGGATTAACGGCGAAGATTCTCATGCATTTCATGGAATTGATCCGCTGAGCCGATTGGCCGATATTTGGCGAATTTGATGAACAGCCTTTTCAGTACGTGGAAATGTGTGTATAATTATTCGAAATTGTGAAAATAAAATTGCTGCATAGAAGGGGACATGACCATGACGACTTATCAATTGGAAGTAATCGAGAATACTGCGAAGAAAGACAAGCCGGCGCAAGACCAGATTCCATTCGGCCAAACTTTCACTGACCATATGTACATCATGGAATACGAAACGGAGAAAGGCTGGCATGAACCGAAGATCGTTCCATACGGTCCGATTTCCTTGGATCCGGCAGCGATGATTTTCCATTACGGGCAGACGGTTTTTGAAGGCATGAAAGCATACCGCACAGAAGACGGGCGCGTATTGCTGTTCCGTCCTGAGAAGAACTTTGAACGCCTCAACTTGTCGAGTGAGCGCCTCAGCATTCCGCCGATCGACGAAGACTTGGCGCTTGAGCACCTGAAGCAATTGATCAAGCTCGAAAAAGACTGGGTGCCGAAAACACCGGGCACATCACTTTATATCCGCCCGTACATTATCTCGACGGATGCCAATTTGGCAGTAGGACCATCATCTACATATAAGTATATGGTCATCCTGTCTCCTGTCGGCTCCTATTTCCCAGGCGGATTGCAACCAGTTGTCATCCATGTCGAAGACAAGTTCACGCGCGCAGTCAAAGGCGGCACGGGAATGGCAAAAACGGCCGGGAACTATTCTTCCGGCTACCAGGCGCAAGCGAATGCCAAGAAAGAAGGAAATGCGGACGTGTTGTGGCTCGATGGCGTCGAGAAGCGCTATATTGAAGAAGTCGGCAGCATGAACATCTTCTTTAAGATCGATGGGGAAGTATTCACACCTGAGCTCAACGGTAGCATCTTAAAAGGCATCACGCGTATGTCGATCATTGAATTGTTGAATTCATGGGGCGTTCCGGTAACGGAAAAACGCATGGCCATCGATGAACTTTACGAAGCGTACCAAGCTGGAAAAGTCGAAGAAGTCTTCGGGACGGGAACGGCTGCGGTCATTTCCCCGGTCGGTGAACTCAACTGGCAAGGCCAGAAAATGATCATCAACAACCACGAAATCGGTGAATTGTCGCAAAAGCTGTACGACACAATCACTGGCATCCAGACAGGAAAAGTCGAAGACACACTGGACTGGACCGTGGAAATCAAGTAAATCACCGCATGTAAAAAGCCCAGACATCAATTGTCTGGGCTTTTTTTCTGTTCGTATTTCTTTAATAGATATGATAGCCATTTGGCAGGAGCGTAATCGTAGATATTGGCCTGCAAGCCGTGGAGGATCGCGCG
Organism: Planococcus citreus; assembly: GCF_003664125.1. Taxonomy (GTDB): domain Bacteria; phylum Bacillota; class Bacilli; order Bacillales_A; family Planococcaceae; genus Planococcus; species Planococcus citreus. Next base: position 1,542,018 of record NZ_RCCP01000001.1, on the reverse strand, counting down.
TCTTGGCGTTTCCAACTGGAGCTCTTCGGCAAGCAGCGAGAACGATTCGGCCATGAGCGGCGGGTGCTGTCCGTCTTCCAGTAACTCGGCGATTACCGACAGCAATTTTTCTTCGGTGGTCACTTCCTCGGGACCAGGCATCGGCAATTCGACCATTTCTTCTGTCAGGTAAGCCGTAGTGGAGTAGGCGGCCAGGACGTTGGTCTTTTCGACGAGAAGCTCTGCAATTTTTTCGATATCGTGTGGATATGGATGGAACAACACCAGCTGCGAATAAATGCGCACGAAGCCTTTGATGGAAATGAGCAAGTCATAGCGGCGGCCTCGCAGCTGCTCCCCATACAACTCGTCCAATAACGACAGCAGCGAACGGTCGATCCACGTATCGTAATGGATGAGTTTCTCCAAAATTTCCTCGTTTAGGGCATGCATCGGCTCCTGTGCGTAGATCTTGGCGAAATCCGCATGCTTTTCGAGCAATGCCAGATGGGCAAGAAAATAGAGGCGCAGTTTTTCATCAGGTTTTTGCAAGCTGTTGACTACTCGGTCAATATCAGCGACAAAGCCTTTCATGAATGAATCGATGATTTCTTTGATCAATGACTCCTTTGAAGGGAAAGACAAGTAGAACGCGCCTTTTGATATGCCTGCTTCTTGGGTGATGTGCTGGACAGATGTAGCTTCAATGCCGTTTTCAGCAAAGAGTTGAAGCGCTGATTCCAGGATCTGTTGCTTTTTTGACATATTTGATTCCTCTTTTCCCCTTACTTGTTTGACGCTTGACCAATCGGTCATTACTATAGAGTAGTAAATGGATTTCGTCAAAGAAAGGAAGAATTTGTGTGCAAGGATTCGTGCGTTTTGTGCTGAAAAACAAATTTGCCGTGTGGCTGTTGACTTTAATTGTAACCTTTGCCGGCATTTATTCAACAACCCAAATGAAGATGGAGTCGATCCCTGATATTTCGATTCCCTACTTAATCGTCTCGGGGGTCTACCCGGGGGCTGCACCTGAACAGGTGATGGAAGAAGTATCGATACCTGTGGAACAGGCAGTCGAAAGCCTGGAGGATGTCAAAGCAGTTTATTCAAATTCCTCTTCGAATGTCTCCCAAATCCAGATCGAATACGATTACGGAGTCGATATGGATGAGAAAAAGCGGGAACTTGAATCCGCAGTCGATGGCGTAAACTTGCCTGAGGAAGTGGAGACTCCGTCGATCATGTCAATCGGCCTCAATATGTTCCCGGTGGTTGCACTGTCTGTCAGCAGTGAGACGGAATCGATTGTCGAATTGACGGACCGTGTCCAGACAGCCATTTTGCCTGAAATCGAGAAAATTGATGGCGTCGCCTCTGCGACTGTCACTGGACAGCATGTCGAAGAAGTTCATCTGACCTATGACGAAGAAGCGATGGCTGCCCGTGAAGTGACGGAAGAAGACATCCAGCAGATGATCGAAGCGAGCAATATTGCCTTGTCGCTCGGCCTTCGTGAATTTGAAGAAGGCGAAGAAGCGGTCTATATCGATGGTTCGGTTGCTTCTATTGAAGAGTTCGGTGACTTATTGATTCCGGTGACGCCTTCAGAAGACAATCCGGAACCATTTGTTGCCTTGTCTGAACTGGCCAATGTGGAACTGGTCGGGAAAGTGCAGTCGATTTCCCGGACTAATGGCGAAGATGCGATAGCGATTCAAATCGTCAAAGGCCAGGAAGCCAATACGGTCACTGTGGTCAATGAAGTAAAAGACTTGATGGCGGATTTGGAAAGCGAAGTGGACGGCTTGATCGTCGACATTACGCTTGATCAAGGCGAGCCGATCGAGGAATCGGTCTTTGCAATGGTGGAAAAAGCCTTGTTTGGCGGCTTGATCGCCGTGCTGATCATTTTGGTATTCTTGCGTGATTTCCGTTCGACGCTCATTGCAATCGTCTCGATCCCAGTATCTATTTTCGTGGCATTGCTCCTGTTGAACTGGCTCGATATCACCTTGAACATCATGACGCTCGGTGCCATTACCGTGTCGATCGGCCGGGTCATTGATGACTCGATTGTCGTCGTCGAGAATATTTACCGGCGCATGCATTTGAAAGAAGAGAAATTATCCGGCCGCAAATTGATCCAATCGGCGACGATCGAAATGTTCAAGCCGATCTTGTCGTCGACGCTTGTAACGATCGCAGTCTTTGCGCCACTGGTCTTTGTCGGTGGAATGGTCGGCGAATTGTTCTTGCCGTTCGCACTGACAATGTCGTTTGCTTTGCTTGCGTCGCTTGCAGTGGCGGTCAGTATCGTGCCGGCAATGTCGCATAGTTTCTTCAAGAAGAAATTATATGGCAAGAAAACAGCAGCGAAGCATCAAGAAGTCGGAAAGATGGCGCTTTGGTTCCGTTCATTCCTTGAAAAGGCCTTGAACCATAAGTGGATCACATCGATCATTGCAGTCGTGTTGCTCGCGGGGTCTTTGGCGCTGACACCGTTGATCGGCTTCTCGTTCCTCGGCTCGCAAACCGAGAAAATGATGTATATCACGTATTCTCCTTCCGCAGGGGAGTTGCAGGAAGAGACGGTCGAGAACATCGAAGCGGTTGAGCAGGACTTGCTTGAACGCGAAGACATCGACGTTCTTCAATTATCGATCAACGATTCAGCCAATGCCGATATGTCCCAGATGATGATGGGCGGCGGAGACGGTGCATTATTGTATTTGATCTTTGATGATTCGATTTCTGTCGATGAATTCGAAGAAGCCCGCACTGAAGTCGCGGACTATCTTGCAGGACTCGGCCAATCAGGCGAGTGGGGCGAACAGGATATGATGGGCGGCGGCATGATGGCCTCGAGCGAAGTTGCCTACACTTTGTACAGCGAAGACCTCGATGACTTGATGGATACCGTTGCACAAGTCGAAGGCGCGATGAGCGAAGTCGACGGCTTGGAAGAAGTGACCTCCGATACGGAAGATCCTTATGTCGAACATACTTTACGCATCGAACAGCAGGAAATTCTCCAATATGGCCTGACGGCGGGACAAGTCGCGATGGCTTTGTCCGGCGGGGGCCAAAATGAAGTGCTGACGACCGTCAATACAGACGGCGGCGAACTTGAAGTCATTGTCCAGCGTGATGCCCAGCAAGACGCAGCGACTTTTGAAGAGCTTCTGGAGACGCCTGTGCCAACAGCTGCAGGTACCATGATGACTGTCGGCGAATTGGTCGAAGTCGAAGAAGGCACCACCTTGAATACCTTGAGCCGTTCGGAAGGCGCTTATTATGCGACTGTTTCCGGCACGGTGACGGGCAATGACGTGTCTGCGCCAAGTGCGGCCGTCCAGGAAAATGTGGATCAACTGGATCTTCCGACAGGCGTGACGGTAGAAACCGGCGGCGTGACGGCGGATATCAATGAAACCTTCACACAGCTTGGCCTGGCGATGGCAGCGGCAATCGCGATCGTTTACTTTATCCTGGTCGTGACGTTCGGCGGCGGGCTTGCGCCATTCGCCATCCTATTCTCGCTGCCGTTTGCGGTCATCGGTGCATTTGTCGGCCTATATGTCACAGGCCAGACAATTTCCGTATCGGTCATGATGGGGCTGCTCATGCTCATCGGGATTGTCGTAACGAACGCCATCGTCCTTGTCGACCGGGTCATCCATATGGAACGCGAAGGCATGACGGTGCGCAACGCCTTGCTTGAAGCAGGAACGACGCGTCTGCGGCCGATCCTGATGACAGCCATCGCTACGATTGGGGCCATGATTCCAATGGCACTCTCAAGTGGTGGCGGTGGCCTCGTCTCCCAAGACTTGGCGATCACCGTCATCGGCGGCTTATTGTCCTCGACCTTGCTGACACTCGTGGTCGTGCCGGTCGTCTATGAAATACTCCGTAAATTCCAGAAAAACAAATCACTCGTCGATCCCGAAGATTGATCGGCCAAAAACCGGCTTCCTTAATGGAGGCCGGTTTTTAATTTGGAAATCCCCCCGAAATTATTTCCCGGGAAATAGAATTTCTTTAACAAATTCCATACACGCCCTCAACAATTCCTTAATATTCCTTCGATACACTGACGATGGTCAACAAACACGAGGAGGAATGCCAGATGATCCGAAAATCAATGAAAAAAATTGTTCCAGCCGCCGTGGTGGCAGCAGTCGCCGTGACGAGCTTTACCCCGTCCGCGCCAGCTGAAGCGCACGGGAATGGCAAAGCCGAAGTACATAAAGAACACAAAAATCCTGGAAAAGGGAAAGGGAAAGAGAAGGGCAAAGACAAGGATGCACCGAAAAACGTCATTTTCCTGATCGGCGATGGCGTCGGCACGTCCTATACATCCGCTTACCGTTATTTGCAGGACGATCCATCTGCGCGTTTCGCGGATGAAATGTCGTTCGATTCCTATTTGGTTGGACAGCAAATGACCTATCCGGAAGATGCGCAACAAAATGTCACCGATTCGGCTGCCGCCGCGACAGCCATGGCAGCGGGCATCAAAACCTATAACAACGCAATTTCCGTAGATAACGATGAATCGGAAGTGAAAACCGTCCTGGAAGCGGCGAAAGAACAAGGTAAAGCGACTGGGCTTGTCGCGAGTTCTGAAATCACCCACGCGACACCGGCGTCATTCGGCGCGCACGACATCAGCCGCCGCAACATGAACGCCATCGCTGATGATTATTTCGACGAGCGCATCGACGGCGAACATAAAATCGACGTCTTGCTCGGCGGAGGCACCAAACTATTCGACCGCACAGATCGCGATTTGACGGAAGAATTCCAGGAATCTGGCTATGGCTATGTGACATCGAAAGAAGAACTGCTCGCAAATGACGACGGGCAAGTGCTCGGTCTGTTCGCAGAAGGCGGATTGCCGAAAATGATCGACCGCGAAGACAGCGTGCCGTCTCTTGAAGACATGACGCGTTCAGCGATTGACCGCTTGGAACAGGACGAGGACGGTTTCTTCCTGATGGTGGAAGGCAGCCAAGTCGACTGGGCAGGCCATGACAACGATATCGTCGCGGCGATGAGTGAGATGGAGGATTACGACCGTGCATTCCAGGCGGCGATCGAATTCGCCAAGCAAGATGAAAATACATTGGTTGTGGCGACAGCTGACCACTCGACAGGCGGTTTCTCGATCGGCGCAGACGGCGTCTATAATTGGTTCGCGGAGCCAATTCTCGCTGCACAGCGCACACCGGATTTCATGGCTTCTGAGATTGCAGAAGGGGCTGGCGTAGAGGAAACCTTGGAACGCTATATCGACTTGGACTTGACTGAAGAAGAAATCGCTTCTGTCAAAAAAGCAGCCGATGAAGGTGAATATTTGGACATCGATAACGCCATCGAGCGCATTTTCGATAAACGTTCGCACACGGGCTGGACAACTGGCGGCCATACCGGAGAAGACGTGCCGGTTTATGCTTACGGGCCAGCGAGCCAGAAATTTGCAGGGCAACTGGACAATACGGATCATGCCGGCATCATCTTCGACTTGATGGGCGCGGACGTAACGATCGACGACAAACAATAAACGATAGCAGGGAGCGGATTGGATGAAAGCGAGATTAGCATGGCTGCTCGTCCCATTGGCAATGTTATGGGGCTGCCAGGATGAAACAGCACAAGGGACGGCGAACGCAGCGTCTTTGTCGGAAGCGCCCGCGTACACGGAACAATATGTCCTCAACCCGCAAGTGAGCGACGACCGACGCTTGCAGGAGCCTGGACAGAAAGCGCGTGATGCGAAAGGCGGCTTGGAGCTATTGGCGGCTGATATGGAAGCTCGGACGGTGCAGATCGGCGATATTGAGCTGACCATCCATGAAGCGAAGCTGCTGCAGTACACGCCGGATTATAGCCTGATCGATTTCTATCATTCCTACACGCATGACCAGGAATTCGAGCTGGCAAAGTTCTTTGTTGAAATCAATAATACTTCTAGCGAAGAAGTGAATTTTGCGCCAGTCGCATTGATCGAGACAGAAAGCGGCGAAGTGAAGACTTGGGAAGACGATGTGTATTTGGAATCGTTGAATGAAGGGCTGAAACCCGGAGAAGTAAAATCAGGGAATGTCGGCTTCATCGTGGAAGATGGTGCACAAGAAATTAAATTAACCACCAGCAAGCTATTCGCTGCAGATGGAGAGCTGCTCGCACCCGCGCAAACCATCACAATCAAGCTCGATTGATGAAATATAGTTTTCAATAGAAGAAGAAACCCCGGCTGTTGACCATACAGCCGGGGTTTGTCGTAGAAAGAGGGAACCAAAGTGAATTTTAATATCGGAATAATCTGATTATTATGTTGAATTTTCCAGAAAAATCCTTCATGATAGAGCTAATAATAGGCCGCCTCAAAAGGAGATGGGGTTATGAAGCTAAGTGAACGGTATATTCGGGCAGTGCTCGAACGGCTGCCGCAAGACAAACGCCAGGGCGCGGAAAAAGACCTGAGAAGCAAATTGTCGGAACGGCTCACGGCAGACAGTAGCGAAAGCGAAGAACACGCCGTCCTCCAGGAATTCGGCCATCCAGCACTCATGGCGGAGCATTACGGAAAAGTGAGGCGTTACTTGATCGGCCCGCGCTATTTCGATTTGTATGTCCGCTTGCTAAGGCTGGTCATCCCGTTGGCAGTTCTCATCACACTCATTGTCGTGACCATCGTCGGCATTGTTTCAGGGATCGGCCAGGACGAGACGCTAATCACGGTGCTCGGCTCATTGATCGGTAACATCATCGGCGCGATCTTCAATACCATCATGCAAACCTTGTTCTGGATCACAATCGTCGTTGCCGTGATGGACTGGGCGGATAAATCGGGCGTGGAGACGCCGCTCGGGCTGACGATGGGCGAATGGACGCCTGATGATTTGAAAGAATGGGGAGGGCAGGAGGCGCTGCTCGAGCCGGTTGAAGCGAAAGTGGCGAAAAGCCAGATCTTCGGCAGCTTGATTTGGATGGTCATCTGGACGACGGTCTATTTCAACGCCGATAAAGTACTCGGGATCTACACTGACGATGGGGAAGGCTTGCGCTTTCAAATGGCAGTATTTAACCAGGATGTGCTGTTGTCATATTGGCCATTCATTGCACTCGTCATCGTTTTGGAGTTGTCGCTCGCCATCTGGCAATGGCGCGCAGGCTACTGGAATTACCGGTTGGCCACATTCAATGCCGCAGTGCAAACAGTTTCGGTACTTGTGTTCATCCTGATCTTCATCAATTCCGAATTGCTCAACCCGGAGTTCCGCCAGTTCCTCACGGATACATTTGGCAGATCCAATGCACTCACGTGGATTTTCGGGGGCATCTTGGTCATCATGATCGTCGGGGCGTTGAGCGATATTATCCAAGGATACCGGCGAGCCGCCAAGCGTGGGCAGAGTGACGCGCCACTTAATTGAAAAAGGAATTTTAGATAGTGGTACTTTAGAATGAAATAGCAACACTTGTACGTGTTTTGCCCGTATCCCTTGTGGTGCGGGCTTTTGTGAATCCTTAAATATGTCTTTATACCCACTTTATATGTAAAATGAAAGCCCTTTCATAAGGCGAAATCCCCTCCCCGAACTTGATATACCCTCTGGTTATGTTACACTTGCTACTTGTGATTGGCGTGTTGCAGGCGATCAGTTGCCGGTTGGAATTCTAGCCGGCGAAGAAAGCGCAGCCGCCATCTCCGGAACTGGAAATGGTTTATGAGGAAACATGCCTTTTTGTATAAATATTCATATTTATGCAAGAAATAAAATTTCGGTGACCGTTTTATAAGTATCTTCGAAATTAACAGTTGACTTAAAATGCATTTGATTGCATAATAATTCTTATTATCAGACAACGAAAGTCAGCCATTGTAAAGCGTTTTACGGAGACCGGGTTCTTCCGCTTTTGATCGTAATGGGAGAGCTCATTAAATAATCAAAATCGGGTGGTGACTGCAACAATGGAAAAGAAAAGAATAGTAGTGAAAATAGGAAGCAGCTCATTGACGGACAGCCACGGTAAATTGTCCATCACGAAGTTGCGTGAACACGTCGGGGCGTTGGCCCGTTTGAAAGAAGAAGGTCATGACGTCATCTTGATCTCATCTGGCGCGGTTGCAGCTGGATGCACGAGCATGGGGTATTTATCACGCCCGGATACAATTGTCGACAAACAATCAGCGGCAGCCGTCGGGCAAAGCCTGCTTGCACAAGCGTATGCGACGGAATTCAAGAATTTCGATATCGTCTCTGCACAATTGCTGTTGACGAAAGACTTGTATCAAAAAGCGGACGATACCATTTCAAAATTATTGGAGCGCGGCATGATGCCGGTCATCAACGAAAACGATTCGGTAGCGGTCGAGGAATTGACCTTCGGCGATAACGATATGCTGTCGGCGCTTGTCAGCGGGCTTGTGCGTGCGGATCAATTGATCATTTTGACGGACATCAATGGCATTTACGCCGATAATCCGAAGACCAATCCATCCGCTGAACGATATACCCATTTGAAGGATATTCCAGATGAATTGATGGAAGCCGCATCCGGTGCTGGGTCCGATGTCGGAACTGGCGGCATGAAGACCAAAGTGGAAGCTGCGAAAACAGCCCATAACTTCGGCGTCGATGTGTTCATCGGTACGGGAGAAGGCAGCGAAAAGCTCGTCGAGATCATGAGTGGAAGCGGCGACGGGACGTATATTGCAAAACCCGTTAAAGAATTAGCGTAAGGCACGGAAATTCGAAAGGAGAAGATTGGATGACAGAAGTTCTTCAAAAGGAAGCAGCTTTGGAGACAGAACTGGTACAGAAAGCGAAAAAAGCGAAAGCGGCAGCGGGGGAACTCGCAAAAGCCGACACCACCCTGAAAAATAAAGCGTTAGAACTTATCTCTAAACAATTGATGGCTGAAAAAGCTTTCATTTTAAAGGAAAACTTAAAGGACATTGAAGCTGGGCGTGCAAACGGCATGAGTGAATCGCTCGTCGACCGCCTCAAGCTCGATGAAGGGCGTCTGGCAGATATGGCGGATGCGCTTATCCAATTGACCAAACTTACCGATCCGGTCGGTGAAGTGCTCGAGCATTGGCAGCAGCCGAATGGCCTCGACATGAGCAAAGTGCGCGTACCGCTTGGCGTAGTGGGCATGATTTACGAAGCCCGCCCAAACGTCACGGTGGATGCGTCGAGCCTTTGCCTGAAAACCGGCAATGCGGTCGTCCTGCGCGGCAGTTCGACAGCGATCCACTCGAACACAGCAATTGTTTCGGTCATCCACCGCGCGCTCGAACAAAGCGAATTGCCGGTCGATTCCGTACAATTGTTGGAAGATACGAGCCGGGAAGCGGCATCTGCCATGTTCAAGCTGAACGACTATTTGGACGTGTTGATTCCACGCGGCGGCGCCAATTTGATCAAGACGGTCGTAGCGAACTCGACCGTACCGGTACTTGAGACAGGCGCAGGAAATTGCCATGTCTATATCGACGAGACGGCGGACAAGGACATGGCGATTGATATCGCGTTAAACGCGAAAACCCAGCGTCCATCCGTCTGCAACTCCTGCGAAACCATCCTCGTCCACGAGAAATGGGCTGAGCAGCATCTGCCGGAATTGGTTAAAGCCTTGCAGGCAAAAGACGTAAAAATCCACGGCGATGAAAAGACGCAGCAATCAGGCAGCGACATCATCCCGGCGGAAGAAGCCGATTGGGGTACTGAATACTTGGCTTATGAACTCGCGCTGAAAACGGTAGGAAGCGTAGATGAAGTGGTCAAGCATATCAACCAGTACGGCACGAAGCATTCTGAAGCGATCATTTCGGAAAATGCGGAAAACGTCCAGCAATTCTTCACGGAAGTGGATGCAGCAGCAGTCTATCATAACGCGTCGACGCGCTTCACGGACGGCTTTGAATTCGGCTTCGGCGCCGAAATCGGCATCAGCACGCAAAAGCTCCACGCACGAGGGCCAATGGGCTTGCCAGCGTTGACTTCTACGAAATACATCATCAAAGGCAATGGCCAAACAAAATGAAAAAAAGCGGAGACTGCGGTCTCCGCTTTTTTCTGTCCATTTATAAAGCGATCAATAATCCGTTTTTGCCCGGCGGTGTTTCCACATCATCAGCTGATAGCGCACGGTGCAGCCGATGCAATAGCCCATAAGCGCCACGCCGGCAGCGATGATGACCATAGCTCCGAATACCGCAGCGATAATCGGAAGGCCGGCTGCTAAAAAGATGAGCGCGAACCCGAGGCAGACCGTGGCGATCCATTGGTTGAATAATTGCTGGTCACGGTCTTCCTGCGGATAGCTGCTCGGAGGATTCGGCAAAAATCGGCGGCTGAATGCGATGAGCGGATTTTTTTTGGTGACCAAAGTGACAACCCCAACGGCGAATGGCATGAGCAGAATAGATGTATGGACGGTGAGCCCCGCCAGTACTGTGGCGACAAGAAAGGCTTGATTGAGCTGGACGAGTGGTTTTGGAATGGTCATCTGGAATCCCTCCGAGTTTTTTATGGGCGATCGGCTCAAAAAAACCGATGTGTATAGAAGAAAAGTGCTGCATAAAGTTTAAGGTTATTATACATAGTTGATTACTAGGAATAAAGAAAAAAGCTCAAAAAAAACGCTGTTCACATCAAACGAGAGATGAACAGCGAAGCAAGGCCAAAATAAATGAGCAACGAGAAAATATCGTTGATGGTCGTGATCAGCGGCCCTGATGCGACAGCCGGGTCTATTTTCAAACGGTATAGAATGAGCGGGATGATGGTGCCGGCGAGCGTCCCGATGATCAATGTCAAAAGCAGCGAACTGCCAACGACCATCCCAAGTACCAGGCTTCCTTGCCAAATATAGGCGATCAGCAAAATCAAGACAGCGCAGGTGACGCCGATGATGATGCCGACCCATAACTCGCGCAGGATGAGCTTGAATGTGCCTTTTTTGTCGGGTTGTTGGCCGACCAATCCGCGCACGACGACTGCGAGCGAATGGGTGCCTGTGTTGCCGGTCATGCCGGCAATCATCGGCATGAAGAATGCTAAGGCAACAACTGTCTGCAAAGTGTCTTCAAAGCGGCTGATGATGCCGCCGGAGATCAACCCGATAAACAACAGCAAAATCAGCCAAGGCAACCGGCGATAAGCAGCGACGAAAGGCGGTGTCTGGAAATCGATCGATTTACCGGATGCGGAAAGCTTTTCAATGTCTTCATTCGCTTCCTGCAAGACAACATCGATGACATCATCGACCGTGATGATGCCGAGCAGCCGGTTTTCGGTGTCGACGACCGGCAAGGTGATGAAGTCGTAGCGCCCGATAATGGCTGCCGCTTCTTCCTGGTCCGTCAGCGCGTCGACTTTAACGACGCGTGTATACATGACATCATCGATTTGTTCATCGAGTTCGCCGAGGATCAAATCTTTATAGGAGACGACGCCGAGCAGTTTCTTGTCATCATCGACGACATATAAATAGTTCAAGTACTCGGCAATTTCCGCGAAATCGCGGATTTTATCGATCGCTTCACGGATGGTGTAATGGCGGGGGATCCAGACGTAGCGGTTGTTCATGATGCGGCCCGCGGTTTCCGGCGGGTAATTCATGGTCTTTTGGATATAGGAAGATTCTTCGCGGTTCATGCGCGATAGAAGCTCTTCAATCATCGTCGGTTCTAGATCGGACAATAGGGAAACGAGATCGTCATTGTCCATCAAGTCGAGCACTTTGGTCGACTGGTCGACCGACATCCGCTCGAGCAAGCGGACTTGATCGTTCCGGTGAAGCTCCTGCATGAGCTCGGTCAATTGGCGGACCGTCAGATGAAGCAGGAAGCGCTCACGGTGCTTTTCCGGCAAATGACGGTATTGGACGGCGACATCGTAAGGCTGCAGTTCATCGAGTATGTGCTGGAAATCTTGCGCCCGGCCGTCTTTTAACGATTGGATCAATGCTAAAGTGATTTCGTTTTCTGTCATCGTAAGACGGCAGCTCCTTTCGGGGAGGCTCTAGTAAGGTAGGTCCTCTGTTCTTTATTCCCCAAAAGGGAGGCGGGCAAGCTCATTGGCCAGTTTTAAAAACCGTTAACGTTCCGGCGCGTAATTGGCGATCAGGACACCTTGGTCTGTCGAAAAGCTTTTAAGCAATTTAAATGCTTTCGGCGATACGCCATCGCGGAACAGTTTTTTTCCTTCGCCCAATAGCAGCGGAAAGGTCATCAAATGCAATTCGTCGACCAAATCATGTTCAATTAAGGTATCGATGAGCTCGGCGCTGCCGTAAACGAGCAAGCGCTGACCGGTTTTCTTCAGCCGTTTGATTTCCGAAGCGAAATCGTGGTTGATCAGGCGTGCATTCCATTCGGTGCGCTTCAGCGTATGTGATACGACATACTTCGGAATTTCGTTCATCCGGTCCGCAAAGCCATGTTCATCTTCAGCAGTCGGCCAAGTAGCAGCGAATCCCTCATACGTGACGCGCCCGAGCAGCAAGGCATCGTTATTGTAAAGCTGGCCTAGTTGAAACTGGGCGAGTTCATCATCCCAATAGGCAGCGGTCCATGACGGCTCTTCCATGACGCCATCAAGTGTCACATACATCGAAACAGTCAATTTTCCCACGGTCATCTTCCCCTTTCCATAACTGGATGCCGGAAGCTAAGGCAATATGGTTACACTTCGGGGTGGGACGGAGAGAATCCTGCATTGAACTATTCCGAATTCCGAAAAATCTATGTAATCTGAAAATTTTTATGGCAATGAAATCAGTATAGTGGCAAAATAAATACAAGCATTTATTCCATTTTCACAAAGGGGTTAGAGAACATGAAAGAGGAGAAGAAACGCCCGAAACAGCAAGAGATTGAAGTGCCCTTTTGGCTGGCTTTACTGCCGCTGATTTTCATGGTGGCGGCCATGGCTGTGACCATCATCATTTTTGAAGGCAGCCCGCATATTCCCTTGCTTCTTGGCACGACAATCGCGGTCATCATCGCTTGGCGGTTGGGGTACCGCTGGCATATGATCGAAGAAGGGGCATACAAAGGAATCCGCCTCGCGCTTCCGGCTTTGGTCATCATCATCATGGTCGGCATGATCATCGCTTCATGGATCGGCGGGGGGATTGTCGCGACGATGATTTACTATGGCTTGAAAATCATTACGCCGTCATTATTCCTTGTTACGATCTGTTTGATCTGTGCACTGGTTGCCGGGGCGATCGGCAGTTCCTGGTCGACGATGGGCACTGTCGGCATCGCCGGCATGGGCATCGGCGCGAGTATGGGAATTCCGGCGGCGATGGTCGCTGGAGCGGTCATCTCGGGTTCTTATTTCGGCGATAAGATGTCACCACTGTCGGACACGACCAACTTGGCGGCAGGGGTGACGAACACCAATTTATTCGTCCACATCCGCCACATGATCTACACGACCATCCCGGGCATGATCATTGCCCTCGGCGCTTACTTTTTCCTGGGCCGCCAGTTTGCCGGAAACGCGGTCGACAGCGGCAATATCAACACGATCCTGGCGTCGCTTGAAGAAAATTTCGTCATCTCGCCGTGGCTCTTGCTCGTGCCTTTGGCGGTCATCGTATTGGTGATGAAGAAAGTGCCGGCATTGCCGGCGCTCGGCATCGGTATCGTGCTTGGCTGGCTGTGCCACATCTTGGTGCAAGGCGGTTCGGTCGCAGAAGCGGTCAATGCGCTACATGATGGCTATGTCATCACGTCCGGCAACGAAGTCGTCGATTCCTTGTTCAATAGAGGCGGCATTGATTCGATGATGTTCGTTATTTCCTTGACGATTTTCGCTATGACGTTCGGTGGCGTGTTGGAACATACGGGCATGTTGAAATCGATCGTCACTAAGATCTTGATGCTGGCGAAAACAGCCGGCAGCCTGATCGCTGCGACTGTGGCTTCCGCGTTCTTGACGAACGTCACGGCATCTGAACAGTATATTTCGATTCTATTGCCTGGGCGGATGTATGCGAGGGCATACCAAGACCAGGGCTTGCATTCGAAAAACCTGTCGCGTGCACTGGAAGACGGCGGGACGATCACCTCGCCGTTCGTTCCGTGGAACACATGCGGCGTGTTCATCCTGGCGACGCTCGCCGTCCATCCCTTCGCCTATGCGCCGTACGCGGTGTTGAATTACTCGGTGCCGATCATCGCCATCCTCATGGCGTTCCTCGGCTGGAAAGTCGAATTCATGACCGACGAGGAAATGCAGAAACTTAAAGACCGCGAAGCGCGTATGGAAATGGATGCGCAGCAAGAACCGGTTTAACAACAGCAAAACGGCTCACGTCCCGAAAAGGGGGCATGAGCCGTTTTTTTATTTCTTCATTAGTAAATAAACGAAATACGGTGCGCCGATCAAAGCTGCCATGACGCCAGCCGGAATGCCCGACGGTTCAAGCAAGTTGCGCCCGATTGTGTCTGCCGCAAGCAGCAGCCAGCCGCCGAGCAAAATGGCGACGGGCAGGAACAATTGATGGCGCGGCCCGACAAGCGCTTTCGCGAGGTGAGGGGCCATCAAGCCGATAAAGGCAATGCTGCCGGTGACAGAAACCGCAGCGGCAGCGAGCGCGACGGCCGCAAGCAATAGGACGGCGCGTTCTTTGCCGATATTGAGCCCGAGGCCGATTGCGGCGGATTCGCCGAGCCCGAGGATGTTCAGCCGGTTCGCTTTATACAGGACAAACGGAATCAACACGATAAGCCAAGGCAAAAGCGCCAGGATAAACGGCCAGTCGGTGCCCCAAATGGAACCTGCAAGCCACTGGGCAATGAAATCCACTTTTTCCCGCTCTGCAGATGAGATCAGGACAATCATGACGCCGGATAGCGCCATGGAAAACCCAATCCCCACCAGGACGAGACGGACCGGTTGAAGGCCAGTACGCGGATCACGGGAGAACAAGTAAATCAGGATCGCCGTGATAAACGCGCCTAAAAACGCGACGAATGGCATCAAGAAAGCAAAAGAGCCCGGCTCAACAGGGATGAATAAAAAGAAAATGGCAATGGCGACACCGGCACCGGAATTGATGCCGATGATGCCCGGGTCGGCCAAATCATTGCGCGTAATGCTCTGTAGCACTGCGCCCGATAAAGCGAGTGCCATCCCCGCTAGAAACGTAATGAGCAGCCTTGGCATCCGGATGGAATACAGCACGAACTCTTCTTTGAAATCGCCTTGCCCCATCAAAACGGGCACAATTCTCCCGAAACCGAGCGTCGAATAGCCGAGCCCTAAACTCAAGACGGCGGTGACCAACAGGATGATGGTGAGCACGAGCAAAGTGATGCGCTGTTTGCGGATTAAATGTTGTTGGATCATGTGAACGCACCTCCACCTTTACGGACGATCAGCAGGAAGAATGGCAAGCCGAGCATGGCGACCACCGCTGCGACCGGCGTTTCAAATGGTGCGTTGACCGTGCGTCCGAACAAATCGGCGAGCAGCATGAAGATGGCGCCCGTGACAGCGGACATCGGAATGATGAAACGGTAATCGCTGCCGACGATCACACGGACGATGTGTGGGATCATCAAGCCGATGAACGCCAAGTTGCCGGCTAACGCTACTGCAGCGCCGGCAAGCAAGGTGACGACGACAAACAGCATTGCTTTGATCTGGCCGGTCTTTTGGCCAAGCCCGATCGCCGCTTCTTCACTTAAGCTCAACACTGCCAGTTGGCGGGATAGCAATAAAGCGACAAACAAAGCGATGGTGATAAATGGAACGATAATCTGCAGCTGTCCCCAAGACGTGCCGATCAAGCCGCCGGCAGTCCACATGGAGACGTCTTTGGAAATCTTAAACAGCAAGCCGATCGCTTCTGCAATGGCGGTCAAAAACGCTGATACAGCCGCTCCGGCCAGGACGATGCGAAATGGCGAGAAGCCGCCGCGCCGTGAAGCCCCGATGCCGAAGACGAGCCCGGCCCCGATGGCCGCCCCGATAAAGCAGGCGATCATGATGCCGAAATAATTGGCTCCGGGGATGAACGCCAAGGTCGCGGCCAGTGCAGCATTGGCTCCGGCAGTCAAACCGAGCAAACCGGGGTCTGCCAGCGGGTTACGGGTCATGCCTTGCATGATGGCGCCTGAGACGGCGAGTGCCGCGCCGACGAAAATCGCGGCGACTTCACGCGGCAGGCGAATTTCCTGGATGACCGAAATTTGCTGTCCGGTGCTGTCGGAAAACAGTGCCAGCCAGAGATTCTTCAGGCTGACATCAGCAGCGCCAAAGACCATCGACACAACAAAAGCCAGCACAAGTGCCAGCAGGCTGATTCCAAATATGTATGAAAAACGGGCGTTATAACGCATGCATCATCATCTTTTCTATAGAAAGGATAAAGGGATTCCGCTGCGCAGAATCCCTTTTGTGTTTATTGGCCAAGGAATTTTTCCTGGAACAACTCAAGCTGGTAATCAAGTGAAATCGGATCATTGAAGTACAATTTCTTCGCATCCGCTTCGAATACTTGGTCGTTCTTTACAGCTGGCGTGTTTTGGTAAAGGTCCGTTTCTTGGAAGGAGTTATCCTGTTCGGAGTCTTTGCTGAAGATTACGTAATCGCCCATATATTCAGGGAGGACTTCTTGTGACAAGGCATAGTACCCATCAGTAAGAGCCATTTCTTCAACTTTTTCCGGCATGTTCAAGCCCATTTCCTGATACAGGATCTCGGTGCCGCGGCCCCAGTTGTCGCCGTATACGTACAATTGCTTATCAAAGTTCTCGATGACAGAGACCGTTGCATCTTCGCCGATTTCCGCTTTGATCTCTTCACCCGCAGCTTGTGCGCGTTCTTTAAAGTCGTCCACGAATGCTTGTGCTTCGTCTTCTTTATTCAATAGTTTCCCGATTTCCAGGTGTTGTGTCAAATAGTCGACTTTACCGTAAGTGTAAGTGACAGTTGGTGCAATTTGTTCCAGTTTATCGACGTTTTGAAGAGTCGAGTAACCGATAATCAAATCCGGATCCAATTCGATGATTTTCTCCAGGTTCTCTTCCGATACTTCTTCTACGCCGTCCAAGTATGGTTCGTAGTTCGGGTTGTCGATCGCCCAAGCGTCGATCCCGACAAGCGGCACATCAAGTGACATGACGTTTCCGCCGTAAGCCAATGCTACCACGCGCTGCGGGTCAGCCGGAACTTCTACTGTGCCATTTTCTGATTCATATTGGATGGTTTCGGCTCCGTTTGCTTCGCCTTCCGAACCGCCCGTTTCCTCTGTCGTTTCTTCTGTAGATCCACAAGCGGCAAGTGCCAGCATAACGAGTAAAGCGATGGACAAGAAAAGTAATTTTTTCATAATCTGGTTAAGCTCCCTTGATTAAATTATAAGTTAAGCAAATCGGTTTTTGTGTTCGTGGGTCAAGGCCGATTTCCGCATCGATGCGGAAAACTTCGCGAAGTACATCCGGAACAATGACTTCTTCAGGCGATCCGGCCTTGATGATCTGGCCGTCTTTCATCGCGACGATATGGTCGGCGAAGCGGGCGGCGTGGTTCAAATCGTGCAGCACCATGACAATAGTACGTTCTTCTTCGGCATTGAGTTCGCGGAGAAGCTCCAAGATTTCCAGTTGATGCGCCATATCGAGGTAAGTCGTCGGTTCATCGAGGAAAATCATTTCGGTCTCCTGCGCGAGCGCCATGGCAATCCAGACGCGTTGGCGCTGGCCGCCGGATAAAGCATCAACGGGGTGGTATTTGAAAAATTGCGTGCCGGTCACATTGAGTGCCCAGTCGATCATTTCATAATCCCGTGTGCTGAGCTTGCCGAAACCTTTTTGGTAAGGGAAGCGGCCGTAAGAGACAATTTCGCCGACGGTCAGGCCAGCCGCGTTTTCCGGCGATTGTGGCAAGATGGCAAGCTTTTTCGCCAATTGCTTCGTCTTTTCTTCAGCAATTTGCTGGCCGTCGAGAATGACCGAACCCGATTCGTGGGGAATGACGCGTGTCATCGCTTTCAAGAAGGTCGATTTCCCACAGCCGTTCGGCCCGATGATTGCCGTAATCTTTTTATCTGGAATCGACAGGGACAAGCCTTTGACGATTTTCCTTTCGCCATAGCTGACTTCCAGGTTTTCTGTAAAAAGGCGTCCCATCGACAGCCCTCCTTTTCGTTAAACCGTAATTTTGGAGCAAAAAAATAAAAATAGGATATGTGTTGATAATGATTCTCACTTTCATTACAATGTATACTATAAAGTTATTGAGAATCGTTGTCAATCGGAATTTACTATAGAACGGGGATGGAAAAAATGGCCAATCACGACATCTTTGACGTAACCATCATCGGGGGAGGTCCCGCCGGCTTGTATTCAGCTTTTTACAGCGGGCTTCGGGGCATGAAAACGAAAATTATCGAGTTCCAGCCGCGCCTTGGCGGCAAGCTCCATGTCTATCCTGAAAAAATGATCTGGGACGTCGGGGGGCAGACGCCGATCCGCTGTGAACAGCTGATCACCCAATTGGTTGAACAAGGTCTGACGTTCGATCCGACGGTATGCTTGGATGAGAAAGTGGAAAGCATGGCCAAAAACGAAGACGGCTTGTTTGTATTGGCTGGTGCTTCAGGTGAAGTCCATTACTCGAAATCGGTCATCGTCGCAGTAGGCGGAGGCATCCTGAAACCGCAGAAGCTGCAAATCGAAGGAGCCGAGCGCTTTGAAGTGGCGAACCTTAATTATACCGTCAAAACACTCGAGCGTTTCCGTGGCAGCACGGTGCTCATTTCAGGAGGGGGAAATTCGGCAGTCGACTGGGCAAACGAGCTTGAGCCGATCGCTGAAAAAGTCTATGTCGTCCACCGCAAATCCGAAATGGCCGGACACGAAGCGCAAGTGCGCCAACTGCTCGAAAGCCGCGCCGAGTGCTTACTGGATTCCGCCATCACGCGGCTTGTGGCATCGGATGCAGGCGACCGCGTGGAACTCGTGGAAGTGATGAACCAAGTGACGGGGGAACGGCGCATGCTGCCGGTCGACCAGCTCGTCATCAACCATGGCTATGAGCGTGATGCGAGCTTACTCGAAAATAGCCCGCTCGATCTGGAAACAAAAGATGACTTCTATTTACAAGGTACGCCGGCAAGCGAAACTTCCGTACCGGGAGTGTTTGCGGCAGGGGACATTCTCCAGCATGACGGCAAGCTCAATTTGATCGCCGGCACGTTCACCGACGCCGCCAATGCCGTCAATAAAGCGAAGAAGTTCATCGAACCGGACGCTGCCAATATCGCCATGGTGTCTTCCCATAATGATGTGTTCAACTCCCGCAACCAGGCGCTCAAAAAACAAGCCTTGCGCTGAACCGTTTGTTTATGTCCGATGCTCGCAGGGTAGAGAAGAGCAGGACAGAACAACAAATCGGAGGAGGAACCACACATGGAATTAAAAGATTATGGTGCTGAATCATTTGTCGTCAATATCGAAGATGCGACAAAACAAAACGATACGTTCCGGACCGCTCTTTGGACCGGGAAAAACTTGCAGGTTACATTGATGAGCATCGCAGCAGGCGATGACATCGGGCTTGAAGTCCACGAACACGGCGACCAATTCCTTCGCATCGAAGAAGGGGAAGGCCTCGTGCAGATGGGCGACAGCGAAGACAATTTAAGCTTTGAAGAAAAAGCTGAAGACGATTACGCCATCCTCATCCCCGCAGGCAAATGGCACAACGTCACCAATACAGGCGATAAGCCGCTGAAGATCTATTCCATCTATGCACCGCCAGAACATCCGCACAGCACAGTGCACGAAACAAAAGCGGAAGCGGACGCAGCAGAAGAGGAAGAATAAATGCAAATAAAGAACGGCCGACAGATGACTGTCGGCCGTTCTTTTATTGTGCAGCCGTTCAACGAGCGGAAGCGGAGAGCTGGCGTTCTTTTTTTCCGTGGAGGAAATAATACGGCACGATCAACGCGAATACCGCGATTCCAAGCAATCCATAAAGCGCGCTGTAGCCGGTGAACGGGATGATAAAGCCGAGGATATACGGCCCCATGCCGAGCCCGCCGTCCATCGCGACAAAAAAAGTCGATGTCGCAAGCCCCATGCGGTGGGGAGGCGTCAGCTTGATGGCGACCGCTTGCGTCGTCGATTGCATATTCCCGAACCCGAGCCCGATCAAAGCACCTGCAAACAACAGCCCTAAGCCTGAATCGGCGACACTGAGCAGCAATAGTCCCGCTGCAAGCGATACGAGCGCAGGATACATAATGTAATTGGCGCCGTACAAATCCATGATGCGTCCCGTAAAAGGCCGCGTCAGCAGGATGACGACAGCATACACCAGGAAGAAGAAGCTCGCTGCTTCCACTAGCCCTTTGTCATTGGCGTAAAAATTGATGAAGGACAAAACGCTCGAATAACTGAGCGCGATCAAAAACATGACGATGGCAATCGGTACAGCATTCGCTTCTAAATAATTGGAAAGCTGGAAGCCGGATTTCGCTTCTCCGCCAGACGGTTTCTCCAGCGGCGGGACTTTCACAAAAGTACTGAGCGCCAGAGCAGACACAGCAATCGCGACACAGGCAGCAAAAATCGCGTTATAGCCGGTCCATTGGCTCATCAGCAAACCGATAAACGGCCCGAAAGCTGCACCTAGCGTAGCGCTCATGCTGAAGTAGCCAATGCCTTCGCCTTTGCGCGTGTGCGGAATGACTTGCGCTGCAATCGTTCCAGCGGCGGTGCTCGCAATGCCAAGCGTCACCCCGTGCAAAAAGCGGTTGAGCATCAAGAAAGGCAAGCCGAGCGGCAGGAAATACAGTGCCGTCATACCGACAAATAAAGCGGAACCGAGCACCAACGCCCGTTTGCGCCCGATCATATCGAGTGTCCGGCCGATGACCAAGCGTCCCGCTAGCGCTCCTAGGATGAAAATCCCGGTGACAAGACCGGCTTCACTAGTTGAAGCGCCGTATTCTTCAACGGCATATAAAGCGATCGTGACGATCAATAAATAAAAAACGAGCAGTAGCAGGAAATGGACGACGGAAACGCCGATAAAGTCCCGCGTCCATAATTTAGGTTTGTTGTTACTCAACTGAAAGACTCCTTCGAAAGCACAATAGCAGCGCTATATATAATACATCTTCGGCTTTTGCCATTATTAACCGTAGCAGACCCCGGGCGTGCCGTCCAATATGCGGCACTTGAAAAAGCGCCGCCTCGAGAGGCAGCGCTTTTAGATCCTTATGGGTATTGGTGAAGCGAAAAGGCATTTCGGCTTGTTCATTCCGAGGCAATATCCCTGTAAAACGTCGTCTGGCTTTTGCCGTTTTCCTTGGACACGTAAAGCGCGGCATCTGCATACGACAGCAAAGTATAGAGGTTTTCTGCGTTATCAGGGTAAATGGCAATCCCGATGCTGCATCCCAGTTGCACACGCCCAGCCTCCACGGTAATCGGTTTGCTCAACCGGTCGATCAGCCGCTGCGCCAACTTTCTCGTCGACGACTCGCCTAATCCTCCACATGGGAACAACAAGACAAATTCATCTCCGCCGATCCGGGAAATGAACGCTTCTTCAGGCAGTTCCGCCGTCAGCCGTTCAGCCACTTTCTGCAGTACATGGTCACCCGCTAAATGCCCCAAACTATCATTCGCTTTTTTGAAGCCGTCCAGATCCAAATAGAAAAAAGCCAATTTTCCATCCGTGGTGCGTGCCTGCTTCATCATGCGATCCGCGGCCTCTTCAAGCGCGATGCGGTTCGGCAAGCCTGTCAGTGGGTCACGTTGTGCCAAATCCTGCATGCGCACCAAATCGGATTCCGTCGTGCCAAGTGTCATGACCAGGCTCTCAAGCGAGTTGGATAAGTCTTCAATTTCACGGACTCCCGTATTTTTTGGCAGAACCAATTGGCTGCCTTTGCGGAAGGCTTTCGCTTTGTTGGAGATTTCATTGAGCGGGCGGCTGATGCGCCCGGCTACTAACCAGCCGGCTAAGGCAAAAAGAACAGCGCTTGCCAAACCGCTCAACATGATGATGCGGCTCAAGTCGCGGGCGGCGGCGAAGGCCGTTTCTTCGGGTTGGCGGACCAGCACAGTCCATTCAAGCCCCGGATACTCCCAATTGGTTCGGCCGCCGGTGAAGCCAGTTAAATACGAATTGCCATCTGGCCATTGTTCCAGTACCCAACCGGCTCGTTTTCCTTGTGACAGGGTGTAGGAATCGATCGGAAGCGGCTTGCCGAGAAATTGTTCAGGACCGAGAATGACGCGATTGTCCCCTGGGCTTAAGACGAAAACCTCCAGTTCATTTTCGCTGCGGTTGAGCGGTCGCAACACGAATTGCATCACTTCTTGTGCCCAATCCCAGCTCAAATGGGCGGCTACTACGCCGCCGAATGAACCATCCGAGTAAAAGAAAGGGACGCTGATATCGACAAATTCGAGCTCATGGCCGCCGGGATTCGGCAATAAGTCTGCCAAAAGCAGCGCTTCGTGGACATCGCCGACGTAATCCGCTTGGCGTGCTTCGGAATAAACGGGTCTATCGGACAAGTCCATTCCTTCCAGCAATTCGTTAGTGGAAGCAGTCACGACGCCGGCCGAATCGGTGATGCCAATCCAGGAAAAAGCCGGCACTTGGTCTTGCAGCATTTCAAGCGTGGCACGCTTTTCTTCAATGGACGTAGTCAGCGCAAGTTCTTCGATTTCCCCGAAGGTCTTGATTTCGCTATAGCGTCCCCACATGTATTGATCCAGTCGGTCTTTCATCTGGAACGCTGCACTCGATAAGGCATTGCCCCGTTCTTCTTCCAGCCGCTTCGTGCTCACTTCGGAGACGAGGACGCTGAGTACAGCAGCAAAAAGCAGGATGAAGACCGCGAATATCAGGCCCCAGTAATTTCTCAGCGATAATGATTTCATATGTATCCCTTCCAGAATAGGTAATTTTCACGAACACTTTAAGTATATCAAAAGTCCTGCATAAAAGGGGAAAGAAGGCAAAAAGAAACAGGCAGCAAAAGCTGCCTGTTTCCATTATTTAGCTGCTTCGATGACCGAAGCAATTTTTGTGATGACGAGTTGGCTGCCGAGCATCGGCGACTCATTTTTCTCTTCGCCTTCTGCTGGTTCAGGACGTTTATGGGCTTGCTTGAAAACATCGCTGGATTTCCATGCTTCGTAATTGTCGAGTGTTTCCCAGTACATATTGACGTTCAGTTCATCGTATTCTTCCAGGTTCTGCGTGACGGTCACTTCGACTTTATGGAAGCCTTCCATTTCCTGCAATGCGCCTGGACGGGTGAAGTTGGGTGCCATTTTTTCAGCAAATCCCGGTTTCATTTTAATGCGGTTGGTTACGATATACATAACTGCATGTCTCCTTTTTCAATGGGATACGAGATACTCCCACTGTATCACAGAGCTCCATGTTTTGTCCGCAGCGAGTCGTGTTAAGCCTTGGCCGTGCCGCGTCTTTTCTCGCTTTGGTCGATCAATTTCGAGCCAGCCAAATCGCCTGTCACATTGAGCATTGTGGCGCCCATGCCGACAAGTGCATCGATTGCTGTCAGGAGCGCGACGGCTTCCATCGGCAATCCAAGCTGGACGAAGACAGTGGCGATCATGACGATGCCAGCGCCTGGAATGCCGGCGGTTCCGATGGTTGCGAGCGTGCCGATCAAGACGACCATGAACATTTCAGACAAGCTGAGCGGGTCACCGATGATGTTGGCAGCAAATATGGCTGAAACGGCGATGCGGATGGCCGCACCATCCATATTGATTGTCGCGCCGAGCGGCAGGCTAAAGCCGTACAAACTTTTCGGGATGCCGAGCCCGCGCGCCGCATCAAGCGTCAATGGCAAGGTGCCGGAGCTGCTTTGCGTGACGAACGCCGTTAGCATCGGTGTCCGCGCGTGTTTGAAGAAATGCAGTGGATTGACTTTGAACACCAGCATGGCGATCGTATAGAGCGCAATCTGCACCGCGATGGCGATGTAAAGAACGGCGACCATGCCGAGCAGCGATCCCAGTGTATCCAATCCTTGCGAACCGACTGTCTGCGCCATGATGGCGAAAATGCCGATCGGCACGTATTGAAGGATCGCTTTCAAGACGATCAAAGTCGCTTCGTTCAACGCGTTGATCGTTTTCATTAAGTGGTTGCCGAGTTCGCCGAATTCCGCAGAGCTTCTCATATAGGAGATGGCGATGCCGAACGCGAACGCCGTAAAAATGATCCCGAGCAAGTTCATTTCACTGAATGCCGAGATGATATTGGACGGTACAATGTTCAACAGAACACTTGTAAAGCCGGGGTTGTCCGGAACATCAAAGGTTTCCGAGCCGTCGAGCTGCATGCCCGAACCCGGCTGGAAAATACTTGCGACCGTTAAGCCGACCACGATGGCGAATGCCGAACTCAATGTATAGAACAGAAAGACTTTTCCGCCCATTCGGCCTAGGTCGCCGATTTTCGATTGGTTGATTCCGACGATCAAGGTGAAGAAGATGAGTGGCACAATCAGGAAGGTCAAGAGCCGCAAGAGCAGATCCCCAAGCGGTGCCAAGACGGCTGTGTCCGGCCCGAAGATCAAGCCGACGATAACGCCGAGGATGAGCGCCACAGTGATTTTTAAGATAAGCGATACATTTGCGTAGGATTTCCAAAGAGCTTTCATAAGTGCCTCCTTTAATGTTAATTTATTTTTTAAAAACCATATAAACTTAGTCGGATTTGACTTAATTACGATAGCCTATGCCCTTTGTTTTGTCAAAGAAGCGAACTCGGCAGGAGAACGGAGCGCAAAAGGCGAAAAAAAGATGAACGAACCGCCGGTTATCAGAAAAATTAAAAATATTCTATAATTTCCCAAAAGCTCGTGATACGATAAGACTAGTAGCATAAACGTATTTCGGCATGAAGCGGAAAGTTGAGGGCGATAACATGGGTGGAGTCGGTGAAACAGATGGAATGGGTTATTACGAAGCGCAATACGATTGGGTATGGCCGCTGATCGGTTTTATTGCGGTCACGGTCCTGGCAATCATGAGCGTGAATTGGATCCTGCGCAAGATTTTAAGGGTCGAACGCAAGAAACTTTTTTCCAGTTCGTCGAATTTCGTCAATGATCGCCATGAAAAAGTGGATGCTTATTTCCGCTGGAGCGGGGCAGCGATTTCCATCGGTGCACTCTTTGTCTTCCAAGAAACCCGTTCGTTTCTTCCTTTAGCTGCGCTGCTTGCCGTCAATGGGGTGCAGGGGGCTTACACTGTTTATATGGAAAGAACCCATTCCGACAATCCGAATGATTATAAATACAGCTTTCTGCAATTTGTCACCGGTACAGTCATTGTCGTCACATGCATGGTTGCATTTTTCCCGGATTTTTCCGAATTCATATTGGATGATATCCGTTTGTTGACCGATTTTATGAATTAAATAAAAGCAGGTAATCGATAGAATGAAATAAGGAGGAGAGCGGAATGGTCCATCAAGGAAAAGTGCAGCGCTGGCTGCTCGTCATCATGTTATTGGCTGTCAATTTGCCACCGCTGCTCCTGAGTTCGTTTCCGGCTGGGTTTGCGCTATATTTTCAATTATTCGTTTCGGCATTGATTGTACTGGCTTTGTTCATCAAAGCGCGCGTTAAGGTCCGGGACAGCAATATTATTTATCGTGTCGAATTGTGGGGCCTGCCGCTTTATTATAAAACGGTATACACAGAGGAAATGCGCCGCATTGAATTCAAGCGCAGCAATTGGGCTTCGAAAGTGGCGGTGGTCCGTGTGGAAAAGGGATTCGATTTGCGCTTCGCTTTATTCGGCGACGGATTATTTGAGGATTTATCGCAATTTGCCAAACGTAACGATCTGGAGCTCCGGAAGTCCAAAGATTACCAAACCATCGAAAAGCTTGGCAGCAATAGGCTTCGTTAATGGAAGATTTCTGAAAAATGTTTCACGTGAAACGGCGAAAGGGGCAAGTGGACATGGGATTGGAGAGTGGGCGCTTGCTGCTGCGCCGTTACCGGGATGAGGATTTTGAATTTCTGTATTCTTTATTGAAGCAGCCGGAAGTCATGCGGCATATCGGAGACGGCAAGGTGAAGAGCCGCCAGCAGGCTTTGGAATTCCTATACTGGATCTACCGCATGTACAGGGAACACCCCGAACATGGCTTGTTTTTGCTGGTGCGGAAAGAAGACGGCAAGCGGATCGGCCATGCTGGACTGGTGCCGCAATCAGTAAATGGGCAGACGGAACTGGAAGTCGGCTACTGGCTCGCACCGGAATTCTGGGGCTTTGGCTATGCCCGTGAAGCGGCCAGACTGCTTTGCGAGCGGGGATTCACGAAGCATGGGCAAAGCGCACTCATTTCACTCATTCAACCGGACAACCATGCCTCGCAAAAAGTAGCGGAAGCACTTGGCATGGAATGCGGAGCACCGGTTTTGCGCACCGGACTATATGTACTCGTTTACCGGGTGCAAAAGGAGCGATGGCATGCAATTTCCCATACTTGAGACGGAGCGGTTATTGCTGACAGAAATTACAGAGCAGGACGCGGATCGTTTTTTCGCGCTCTTGCAGCGTGAAGACGTGACTTATTATTACGGCATGGACCGGCTTTTGGAAAAAGAAGAAGCGCTTGAGATGATCCGTGCTTTTCGCGTCGTGTTCGAATTCATGCGCGGCATGCGCTGGGGCATCCGCTTGCGCGGCGAGGAAGAATTAATCGGGACAATTGGCTTGAACCAGCTTCAGCTGCGCTCGAAAAAGACCGAAGTCGGCTATGAATTGCATCCGGATTATTGGCGCAAAGGGCTGATGGAAGAAGCGCTCTCGGCTGTACTGGCCTATGCATTCGATGAGCTTGGGCTTTACCGTGTAGGCGCCACGACTTATCCGGCCAATACCGGCTCGAACCGGTTGTTGAAGAAACTGGGCTTTACGGAAGAAGGGCGGCTCCGAGGCTATTTGTATCAACGCGGAGAGTCGCACGATGCACTGATCTTTTCGCTGCTGGCACCTGAATGGCAAATGCAGCAACGAGGCAATCAATGATGAGAAGGGAAGCGGCAGGATGTTAGGAAAACAAGGATTCAATGAATGGGCAGCGGAATACGACAACACGGTGCGGGAAAGCGAGCGCCAAGGAACGTATCCGTTTGCGGGCTACAGCGATGTACTGACAGAGATTTTCGAAGCAGTTGACGAGAAACAACAGGCATCGATTTTGGATATCGGCTTTGGGACCGGCGCATTGGCGTCTGCTTTATACAACAAAGGGCATCGTATTTTCGGGATTGATTTTTCTTCTGAAATGATTGAGCGTGCCAGGAAGAAAATGCCGGAAGCGCAGCTGGTGGAATGGGACATGGCGGACGGCTTGCCGCCTGCTTTTGACGGGCTGTTTTTTGATTGCATCGTCAGTACATACGCGCTTCATCACTTGGAAGACGCGGATAAATGGAAGCTCCTCAAGCAATTGCTGAAAAGGCTGGCGCCGGGAGGCACATTATTGATCGGCGATATCGCTTTTCGGACAACGGAAGACCGGCAAGCTTGCCGGAATGAATACGAAAATGTCTGGGACGGTGACGAAGCTTATGTTGTTTTTGACGAGTTGGAAACGGCCTTGTCCAATATCGCAAAATGCGAATTCAAAGCGCATTCCCATTGCGGCGCCGTGATCCAATTACGCCCCGAGTGCCCGTTTTGCCATCCGGTTTACGACCTGGAGCAGCGCATCGTTTTTGAAACCGCCAATTGCTGGTTCTTGCAGCACGGGAAAGCGCAAGGCGTGCTCGAAGGATCGGGTGTCATTGTGCCGAAACAGCATCGCTCGTCGCCGTTCGAACTGACGCCTCACGAATGGCAGGAGACACAGGAGCTGCTTGGGCTTGTAAAACCTTTTCTCGAGAAGATAGCGCCCGACGGCTATACGCTCGGATGGAACGTCGGCGAAGCGTCCAATCAATCGATCGGCCATAGCCATCTCCATGTCATCCCGCGTTTCAACGACGAACCGTATGCCGGAAAAGGCTTGCGCCATTGGCTGAAAAAACCGGAGAACCGGCGTCCTGGCCAAGGCAGGGAGGAACGGTGAAATTTAAAGAACAGGCGATGACAGAAGAAAGCGCGCGTGACATCCTCAGCTGGCGCTATCCGTATCCGTACGATTTCTATAACGGGGAAGCGTCGGATGAAAGTTTACAGGAGTTGATGAACGGCAGTTACCGGGTGGTGACGGAGCATGGGGAGTTATTCGGTTTTTATTGCACGGGCAAGGGTGCGCAAGTGCCTGCTGGCCATGCATCGAACGCCTATCCGGATGGCCCCGTCGATATCGGGCTCGGCATGAAACCGGAAAAAACCGGAGCGGGGCGAGGGGCTGCGTTTTTGGATTTCCTGCTCAGTGAAATCGAAAAGCATCATCCTGGACAAGCACTGCGCCTCACCGTCGCCCAGTTTAATGTCCGCGCAATTCATTTATATGAAACAGCGGGGTTCGTGAAGGCCGGTGAGTTCAACAACGACTACGCCGCGTTTCAAGTGATGCTGAAGGATGAGTGACTTTCAGCCGGCTTAAGCATCTGCTATAGTAAAAACAGGGTGGTATCCATTAGGAACTGCACCTGTAAAAAAGCTTAACAACTCAATAGATCTGCCTTGATCTGAAAAACGACAGGGACGGAGAAACCGACGCAATCAAATTCTGTCCGTCCGCTCTGTTGCGGCGGGCTTTTTTCAAAGGTTTCCTTCCCGGAAGGAGAGAACAATGGAAAATACAGCTTCATTGATGAAGATGAAACAGCAAGGGAACAAAATCGCGATGCTGACGGCCTATGATTACCCGTCCGCTAAAATCGCAGAAGCGGCAGGGGTGGATGTGCTGCTAGTCGGCGATTCGCTCGGCATGGTCGTACTCGGCTATGATTCAACCGTCAAGGTGACTGTTGAGGATATGGTCCATCACGGAAAGGCGGCACGAAGAGGTGCACAGGATACATTCCTAGTCGTTGATATGCCGTTCGGCTCGTTCCACGGCAGCTGGGACCGCACGCTGGAAAACGCCATGCGCATCTTCCAGCAAACGAGCGCTCAAGCCTTGAAACTCGAAGGCGCAGGAGAAGTACTTGAAGTGACGCGAAAGCTTGTCGGAGCCGGCATTCCAATTGTCGCCCACCTCGGTTTGTTGCCGCAATCAGCGGCTGTGCTCGGCGGCTATAAAGTGCAAGGCAAAACCGCCAGCGCCGCCAAGCAATTGATCGAAGACGCCAAAGCGTGCGAAGCGGCAGGCGCCTGCATGCTTGTACTCGAATGCATTCCGCATCAATTGGCCGCACAAGTTACGAAAGAACTGACGATCCCGGTTATCGGCATCGGCGCCGGCAGCGAAACTGACGGGCAAGTGCTCGTCTACCACGACACCGTCAAGTACGGCTCGCACCATTTGCCGAAATTCGTCCAGTCCTACGCAGAAGCAGGCGACACCATGCAAAAAGGGCTTGCCCAGTACGTCGAAGAAGTGAAGAGCGGCGCGTTCCCGAAAGAACAGCACCGCTTCACGATGAAAGAAGAAGAGCTCGAGCAGCTATACGGGTCGAAATAAAAAAGATTGTCTTCAAAAGCCATTTTCATGGCGGATGAGGGCAATCTTTTTTAATGGGTGCTTTTGGAAGTGTAGCCAATATACAAAAAACCAAGGCCGGTAATCAAAGTCACAAGTGCGAAGGCCATGCCGACAGCGCTCGCCCCGATTCCAGAGCCGACAAAGGGCCCGATTATTCGAAGGAACACCGCCATCACCAGAAAAGGCAGCAGGAAAGCCGTAATGTATCCGGAATGGATCCACCGATGAGCTTGCTTGCCAGCGAAGGCTTTCACCGAAAAAACCAGCAAAGCAATATACCCAGCCAATACAAAAATCATGAAAAGCCCCCAATTCTATTTGTAGTCAATGGATCATGGTTCCTGAAAACCGAACATCGCAACAAAAAGCAAGACGGCATACAACATGAAAAGAACAGCATGTCCGCTCGTGAGCAGCATTCGGTAAACAGTCCTGACCCCGAACCAAGCCGCAGCGAATCCGATCACGGCTAGCACGAGCGGCGAGTAGAAGCCGAGCGCGAATAGCCCTTCGAATAATAGCGTCCCCAAACGGCTGGAAGAATAAGCGAAGGGGATGAGAAGCGCGAGAAATAACAGGAACGAAAAGATGGACAGCAATTTCTGTTTCATTGAAGGCCTCCTCAGCTAGAGAATACTACTAAAACAAACGGTGAAATTATTAGTAAAACCGAAGTGCCGACCAATAAAGTCGTAATAGGCCGCCGCAGTTTGTCGCGTCCGGTTCCTTGATGCCAGCCAGAGAACTGCAATTTATTGCGGTACAGCACAAAAATCAGCATCAGCACCGCGACGCCGCCGAGCCAGCGATACGGTTCGGTGTCAGGGCTGTTCGAGTAAAATCCTGCTAAAATCAACCCGCCGCCCATTCCCAGGATCGCCAAGATGGCAAAGATGCGGATCAGTTCGAGAAGTGTCTTCATCCGACTGTCTCCTTTCCATAGCTTATTGCGTTCGATTGTTTAAAATCCGGTGACCACGACTAAAAGAGACATCACCGAAACAAACCCTTGGAGCGCGCCTTCCCATCTTTTTTTCTCCCGAAAGCTTTCGATGCTTTGCGATAAGAACATCAATGCTAAAAAAGCGAAAATGAAATTCGGGAAAGGCTTAAATTCATTTCCGGTCAATAGGAGAGCTAATAAAAGTAAGGCTACAATCACCATCCCGATATTGATTTTCCCCAACACAAGGAAACGCCTCCTTAAATGCTAATGGAGCTTTTGCAAACGACTATTATATAGAAAGAAATCTGTTTATTTACTTCAGTCTAACATAAAAAAGGAAGAATTTAACTCCTCGTCAGAATTCGATAAAAGCAAAAAAGGCAGCACCCGAGATTTTCGGGTACTGCCTTTCTTTTCGATCGGCTAGCTCTTAACCACCGATGTATGATGCTGGGTTGACTGCGTTAGAACGAGCGCCGTTCCATCCGCCGATGTGGATTTCAAAGTGCAAGTGTGGGCCAGTTGAACGCCCAGTATTGCCCATGCCGCCGATATTCTGTCCTTGTGAGACAGCTTGGCCGACAGAAACATTGATGGAATTCAAATGTGCATAAGTAGTTGCGTAACTTTGTCCGTTAATTACATGTGTAATGATGATGACGTTGCCGTAACCGCCCATTGAACCAGCATGTGAGACATAACCGCTTGCTGCTGCATGGATTGGTGTTCCTGGGCTGTTGGCGATGTCATAGCCAAGGTGTGTTTCAGCTCCTGCGCCGATATCACGCCCGCCGAATCCTGAAGTGTGGCGGCCTGCTGCAGGACGGATGAATCCAGCGCTTGATTTAGGGGCTGCCGCTTGTGTAACAGTGGCTGAAGAAGCGTTGGATTGCGCTGCTTTCTTCGCTGCTGCTTTACGGGCTGCAGCTTCTTTCGCTTTGCGTTCTGCTTCCGCTTTACGCGCGATTTCCGCTAAGCGTTTTTGTTCTTTGCCGATTTTTTTCTCAAGTGAAGAACTGATGTTCATTGTTTTTGCGTGTTCTTCTTCAAGTTTCGATTTTTCTTTGGCCAAGCGTTTCTGCTCGGCTTTCAAATCATCCTGCAAATCGTCTTGTTTTTTCTTTTGTGCGTCCAATGAATCTTTCAAGTCCACAAGTTCTGCTTTTTGGCTTTCTTGTTTTGCGAGCTTTTCTTCAACTTCTGCTTTTTGTTCAGCCAAAAGTTTTTTATCCGCTGCCTGTTCACGCATGATTTCACGGTCTGCTTCAATCAATGTGTTGACGGCAGAAGCACGGTCGATAAAGTCGACAAAGCTGTTCGCTCCAAGCAAGACATCGATATAATCAACGGAACCGCCGCTCAATTGGATAGCGCGCGCCCGTTCTTTCAATAGTTCTTCGCGTTCTGCGATTTTGCGTTCGAGTTCTTCGATCGATTCTTTCAATTCATCGATTTCCACTTTCGTTTGGTCGATTTGTGCTTGAACACCGTCGATCTTGCCTTGAGTTTCTTCGATCTCGCCGTTCAATTCCTGGATCTTGTTCATGATTTTTTCAAGTTTCGTCTGATTTTCGACGATAGCGTTGTTTTTTGACTGGATTTCCGAATTCAAGTTGTTCTTCTTTTGCTCGACCTGTTGTTTTTCTTTTTCGAGGTCGGACAATTTATCAGCACTTGCTGTCGGCAAGAAAATCGACAGTGCCAGTACAGCGGATAATGCTGCTACGAACCATTTGGACCATGTGTTCAATTTGTTGTGCTCCTTTCGCGTTCCCTTGATTATTATTGTTTCTCTATATAAGAATTCTTTTCTGCAGTAATAAAGCATGGTTGATGCCATGAAAAAAAGCCGTCAAAAATTCCGGCAGACCCATTGTACCACCGCATAAACCTATTTATTATTACAGTTTCTTATCAAATGACGGGACAAACTGTCATAAGCGACATATAAGGCTAGAAAATGTAATCTTTTATAAGGATAAAGTAATGTTTTTGCAGAATAATTCATGTTTTCTATTATTTCAGATAGGGCTGGGGTCAGCAGAAGCTTCTTGTTTCGTATTACGAAGGAATCGTTTTCAATATTTGGGCAGGAAAAGAAGCTGGATAAACGGAAAGGGTAGGATGGCAACAAACAAAAAGGAGTGATGGATCGATGAAATCATTGAAAAAAGGGGCATTAACATTATCATTGGCGGGGGCTCTTGCGTTAAGTGCAGTCCCGTTGAACTCTTCGGTAGTGGAAGCGGTCGGCAACGGGCCTGGATATGGCGGTAATGAAACAATCAACACGTCCATTTTGACCACTTATTCGGAAATGGCTGACTTTTTGCAAAAGCAGGAAGCCAAACAAGAAAACATGGAACTTGAAGTCATCGGGCAAAGCGTAAAGGGACGCGACTTGTACGTAGCGAAATATATGAGCAACCCGGAAAATCCGACCATCCTATTCTTGACGCAGCAACATGGAAATGAACAGCTGACGACAGAAGGCGCGCTTGAATTCATCAAGCATCTCGGCACTGGAAAGATGAAAGGCGTCACGGATAACGTCAATATCCTGGTCGTGCCGATGCTCAATGCGGACGGCGCCATGGGAGATGTCGATTTCTCACTGGATGATTACGTAGCGTCAGGGGACCGCAATTTGACGCGTTACAACGCAGTTGGAGTGGACTTGAACCGCGACCATATCGATAAAATACAGCCGGAAACAAAAGCATTGCACGATAATGTCATGAGCAAATACGATATCGATTATATGATCGACTTGCATCATCAAGGGGCCAGCAGTGAACGCGATGGCGAATTGGTTTCTGGCTCGATCCTTTATCCAACCACACCAAACGCTGACCCTGAGGTCGTGGAAGGATCGAAAAAGCTCGGGGCCGTCGTATTTAACGCCGTCGATTCCACAGGGTGGGGCCACCTTGGGAAATACCGCGGCGGCGACGCTGAAACCATCAGCCGCAACGGCATCGCCGTCGAATATGGCATTTCGACATTGCTATTCGAGATGCGCGGCATGTCTGACCACGAATACGAGCCTTATGTTCTTGGGCAGAAGAGCAATGGCTATTTGATCAAGCAAACCATCACCACATTGGAATCGACTGTACGGGCGATTGCGGATGGTTCGATTAATACACAAGATACTTCATTCTGGGATACGCTGGCATTCCAGCAAACCCGCGAAACGGAGTAAGACGAAGAAAAGCCTTTCCCGCTTTGGCCGGGAAAGGCTTTTCTTATTGTGGAGCTTGTTACTCGTCTGCGTCGATGTCTTCTTGGTTTCTGCGGACCACGAGCACGTCGCATTTGGCTGTGCGGACGATGCGCTCGGAAACGCTGCCCATGATTAGGCGTTCCGCTGCATTCAAGCCGGTAGCGCCACAAACGATGACGTCCACTTTCAGCTCATTCGCCAGTTTCTTCGGAATGACCGTTTTTGGTGAACCATATTCGATCATCGTATGGACATTCGTTGCACCATGTGAAGTGGCTTCTTCCTTGTAACGGGCAAGCAATTCTTCACCGCTTTGCAGTGCGCGGTCTGCAATCGTGCGGTCGTACGCTTCAATGGAGCCGAATGAACGGTTATCGATGACGTGCACCAAGTAAAGTTCTGCATTGTTCCGGGAAGCTGCAGCAGCAGCTTTTTTGAAAGCCCATTCCGCTTCCTTGGAACCATCCACTGCCACCATAATTCGGGAATATTTCAAAGTCATTATTCATTCCTCCTTCTATACTGCTACCTTTCGATACATCATCCGGGACTTCCTGCTTTTTTCAGAAAATTTCCTGCGAGCCTTGACTGAATTGTGAAAACGGATCCAAATTTCGTAAAATCTGTGGTACGCTTGAGAAAAGCATGAGCAAGAGAGAGGAGGGAGAACCCTTTGGAATCAGGAATCGACAAGTTGACACCAGAGCTCGAAAAGTTATTGACGATCAGCCATCAAGTGAAAGAATACCAAAAAGGCGACTATCTTTTCCGTGAAGGGGAGGCGGTAAAAGGCCTTTATATTCTCCGTTCCGGAAAAGTGCAGATCGGAAAAGTAACACCGGACGGCCGTGAACTGGCATTGAAGATTTGCGGCACTGGCCAGATGGTCGGCGAGATCACCGTGTTCGCAGAAGGCGCCACGTATTTGCTGGACGCCCGTGCGCTCACCAAAACTAGCTGTTTAAAAATTCCCGTCGAGGAGTTGGAACAATCACTCGAAAAAGACCCCTCGCTTGCGATGGCGTTCATGAAATGGATGGGCATCGACCAGCAGAAAACGCAAACCCGTTTCCGCGACTTGATGCTCCATGGCAAAAAAGGGGCTTTATATTCGACGTTGATCCGCCTTGGCAATAGCTACGGCGTAGAAGCGGAAGGTGGCTTACTGATCGATGTCGTGCTGACGAACCAGGAATTGGCGAATTTCTGCGGCATGAGCCGGGAAATGGTCAACCGGATGCTCAGCGACTTGCGCAAACAAGGAACCGTCGGCATGAAAGACGGCAAAATCGTTCTATACAATATTCCAAAACTGAAATTCGACATCAATTGCGAAGAATGCCCAATCTACCTCTGCAAAATCGACTGATTGCAAAGCCTGCCGTAACGGTAGGTTTTTTGTGTGCTCTGGTAACTTCATTTTTTACTCCTTAAGAGTGTGGTGCAGAGGGGGAGATGCAACTGAAACAAAAAGAGCCATGAAAGGAAAAGCTTCCGCTTTTCGACTGCGTTGCAGGGGGCTGCTTGGGGCTCGCCGGGTGCGAGTCATGCAGCTGATGCGACAGGACGTCGCGCTTTCAGCTGCCCGTGTATGGGGCGGGTGTTGAGCCAATGAGCTGCAAAGATCGCAGCTCATTTGTCTCGCCAGCCCGCGCGGTCCCTCAGGCGTCGG
Source organism: Planococcus citreus (assembly GCF_003664125.1). Lineage (GTDB taxonomy): Bacteria > Bacillota > Bacilli > Bacillales_A > Planococcaceae > Planococcus > Planococcus citreus. Next base: position 1,506,526 of record NZ_RCCP01000001.1, on the reverse strand, counting down.
CCCCTTCCACTCCGTCTTTATGTTTAGATTGGAAGATAATTTCTTCAATCCATTCATTATTAAATGTGAAATGCATCATTTTTTATAGTTTAAGTCATCTTAATCGCAGGAAACGTGGTAGTTAATTCTGATCCCTTCACAAAATCTAGAAGTAAGCCCATGTGTGTCAGATGCTTAATCCAGGAAGCGATTTTCCCACTAGCCGGCAATTGCATATTGAAGCAGATCAGATTAAACTCATCCGATTCAATGAAATCTCTCAGCCGCCGAGCGTAAAAGGGTGAGCCGACGTCGTAAGACAGGTGTTCTTCCTGGCTTATGGCAAGAGGCCAACCCAAAGACCGGTGGCGACTACCAAGATGAAACTTCAACAGAACAGGGAAACAATGCCACTCGCTAACCCTAGCTATCCTCAAACACGCCCGATCCGGGAAGCGATTCCCCCGCTAGCCGGTAACTCGTAAAGAAGCAGATCAGATTAAACACACCCGACTCAATGAAATCTCTCAGCCGCCGAGCGTAAAGGGGTGAGCCGACGCCGTAAGACAGGCGTTCTTCCTGGCTTACGGCAAGAGGCCAACCCAAAGCCCGACGGCGACTACTAACCTGAAGCTTCAACAGAACAGCGAAACAATGCCACTCGCAAACCCCAGCTATCTCCGCCATTCATTCCAACAAATAGCAACTTCCAAAAGCCTGCCCATCCGCAGGCTTTCTTTTTTTGGCGAAAATATGGACAGCTAAAAATAAAAACAGCTAGGTGTGATTTATGTCACAGCTAAACCGAAACTTAGGTCCTATGCTAAAGGAAACAGCAAACAAGTGATGAGGTGGAAGCAATGGATAAGAAGCAATCGGACCATGATATGAATTTGAGGGGAACACTCGTCAGTGTGTTCTTCGTCGGCATCGTCATCGTTGCCATGTGGGTTGCCGTGTATTTGATGTATGTAGCGAGATAAAAAAAGGAGAGATTTATCATGCATTTCCATAAATATGAAAAGATTTGGCTCAGTTTCGGCATCGTCTCGCTCATCGTCTTTTTGAGCGTCGTCGGCGTCAGTGCGTTTTCGCAAAATCACACGCCGTCCGGGGGGATGGACACCATCGACCCCGAGAAAGTGAACGAAACCGCCCCATTCGATAACCCAGGCGTGACGCAATTGGATGAAGATACATATCAAGTAGCGATCGTTGCACTGGCTTTCGGCTACAATGCACCGGACTTGCGGGTGCCGGCCGGCAAAGAAATCATTTTTAAAGTCACCAGCACGGATGTGGTGCACAGCTTTACGATCGATAATACGAAAGTCAATATGATGGTCGTTCCCGGACGGATTACGACCAAATCCTACACATTTGAAGAACCGGGCAAGTATTTGATTCTATGCAACGAATACTGTGGAACCGGGCACCATATGATGTCTACGGAAATTGAGGTGTACTGAAATGATTGCCCAACCAGAACGTAAAATCGCTTTATGGCACTTAGGTGTCGCTTATACCGCATTTTTGATCGGCACGCTCATGGGCGTATTGCAGGTATTTATCCGAAACGACGCACTTCAGCTCCCGGCTTGGCTTGATTATTACCAAATCCTTACTGCGCACGGCGTCTTGCTTGCACTTATTTATACGACCTTTTTCATTTTTGCCTTCTTTATCACCGGCATGAGCAAAAGCCTTGGAAGCTTCGGCCCGAAAGTCCGCTTGTTTTCATGGATCGGCCTGTGGGTGACATTGCTCGGAACGGTCATGGCCACGGTGATGATTATCGCCGGGGAAGCTTCCGTACTTTATACCTTTTATGCCCCGCTGAAAGCGAACGGTTTTTATTACGTCGGCCTGGCTTTGGTCATTGTCGGCACATGGATCTCGAGTTTTGCGTTGGTCGGTCATTATATGGTCTGGCGCCGTAACAATAAAGGGCAATTGAGTCCCTTGTTTGCCTTCATGACGATCACGACCATCGTGTTATGGATCATCGCCTGTCTCGGCGTTGTTGCGACCGTGTTGTTCCAATACATTCCGTGGGCGTTCGGTTGGACGGATACGATCAATGTGGAATTGAGCCGTTCGCTATTCTGGTATTTCGGCCACCCGCTTGTGTATTTCTGGCTGCTTCCGGCGTACATCGCCTGGTACACGATCGTGCCGAAACTGCTCGGCGTGAAAGTATTCAGTGATTCCTTGGCACGGCTTGCGTTCGTCTTGTTCATCCTGTTCTCGATTCCAGTCGGGTTCCACCATCAATTGACGGAGCCAGGCATCTCGAATTTCTGGAAGTTCCTGCAGGTGGTCTTGACCTTCATGGTCATCGTGCCATCGCTCATGACAGCATTCTCGATGTTTGCGACCTTTGAAATTTCAGGGCGCAAAAAAGGCGGCACCGGCCTCTTTGGCTGGTTTAAGAAACTGCCGTGGCGAGATGTCCGTTTCACTTCGATTTTCATCGCCATGGCGTTCTTCATTCCTGGCGGCGCTGGCGGGATCATCAATGCCAGTTTCCAATTGAATGAAGTCGTCCACAATACTTTATGGATTGTCGGGCATTTCCATATTACCGTGGGGACGCCTGTCGCGATGACGTTTATGGGCTTGACCTTCTGGCTCATCCCGTACTTGACGGGTCGCCGTTTCACGAAGCGCATGCAGCGCCTCGGCTTTGTCCAGATCATCACATGGTCGATCGGCATGCTGCTCATGTCGACCGCGCAGCACGTGTTGGGGTTGATGGGAGCGCCGCGCCGTACAGCGTACAGCGGCTATAACGATCATCCACAGGCCATGGAATGGTTTGAGGGCATCATCTCGAACCATGTGACGATGGCGATCGGCGGCACGATTTTGTTCCTGTCCGCGATGATCTTGATGTATATCGTCATCATGACGATGTTTGTCTCGCCGAAAGCTGAAACCCCTGAGCAGATGGTGGAATTTCCGCTGGCGGAAAGCGATATGTCCAATACGCCGAAATGGCTTGAGAACTGGTGGATTTGGATCGGCATCGCTGCAGCGTTGATCGTCATCGCATACGCCATCCCATTAACTGAAATGATCCAACATGCACCACCTGGCTCAAAAGGATTTATTACATGGTAGGAGTTGAGGACAATGTTCACGATGGTAATCGCATTAATGGCCATTTTTATCGTTTTCACCGCGATGCTCGTTGAGTTGTCGGTGACGGACGAAGACTAAAGAAGAGCTGTTCCGGCAATGCGCCGGGGCAGCTTTTTTCTATGCGCCACAAGTTGGAAATTGTATTTGAGCGGCATCTTCTATAGTATTTTAAGGAGAAGAAAGAGGTGGATGTGATGGGGTGGATGGACTGGGTTTTCACCGCCGTGAGCGTTATCTGGCTGGTCGAATTCATCGTTTTTAAAAACCGTGAGACCGGGCAAGGCGACCCGGTCGAAAAAAAGACATTCTTTGGGATTCTGTTGTCGTTGCTCGCCACCATCGTGGTTGGTTTTTGGCTTCAGGAGCTAGCAGAAACTGAAATTGCATCGGTGCTCAGGCCGATTGGGCTCGTGCTTCTTATTGTCGGCGTCTTTTTGCGATTTTGGGGAATCATTCATTTAAAATCACAATTTACACGCCACGTGACGGTTAGGGAAGGCGATACGATCGTCAGCAGCGGCCCTTACCGCAAGCTGCGCCACCCGCTTTATACCGGCTTGTTCTTGATTGGCATCGGCATGGCACTATTCTTTACGAGCCTAATCGCGGCGATTGCCGGAGGCTTATTTCTCGCTTTTGCACTCAATAAACGCATGCAGCACGAAGAAGCCTTGCTCGTCGAAAAGTTCGGCCCCGAGTATAAGGAATGGATGAAGCACCGCGCCCGCTTGATTCCTTATATTTATTGAAGCTCAGCTATCGCGAATAAAAAAATGGAAATCCCGGATCTTGCATCCGGGATTTTTCTTTTGGACAAAACCAAAGCGTTTCATTTTACATCGTGTACGATTTAAATTAATATAGATCGTGTAAGATATAATTCTTGGAGGGATATAAAAATGAAACCAATTTTTGAAACGACGATGATCAACAGCGGTGGACGCGAAGGCACAGTTTATTCGCCGGATAATATTTTCAATCTTGACGTGGCAAAGCCAGTCGCGCTTGGCGGCCAACCGAATACAGCGACGAACCCTGAGCAATTGTTTGCAGCAGGCTACAGCTCTTGCTTCAACAGCGCGTTGGACTTCGTGTTGGAACGTGATAAAGTGGAAGTAACGAACAGCGAAGTCACAGCGACGGTTTCCTTGCTGGGCGATAAAACAGACGGCGGCGTGAAACTCGCAGTGCGCCTCGAAGTGGATATCGACGGACTGGAAGACAGCAAGAAACAGGAGTATGTCGACAAAGCCCACGCGTATTGCCCATATTCCAAAGCCATTAAAGATTCAGTGGACGTGGAGATTGTCGTTCGATAAGCAGAAAAACAGGTGATGACATGGACAAACCAACCAAGCTGGAACAGCAACTATGCTTTGAAGTGTATAAAGCGTCGAGCAATTTCTCGAAACTTTATGCGAAGACCTTAGAACCGTTTGGCCTGACCTTTACGCAGTACTTGGTCTTGCTCGTGTTGTGGGAAGAAGACGGCTTGACGATGAAAGAAATCGGTGGGCAACTCGGCCTCGGCACCGGCACGCTCAACCCGATCATCAACCGGATGATTCAAAATGGCCGCATCGTGAAAGAACAATCGGCTGAAGACCGCCGCGCTTTCCGGATTTCTTTGACGGAAAAGTCGCGTGCGGATGAAAAGCCGATTGAGCAGGCCATTCACGACAAGATCACCAGCTGCAATTATCTCGATGTCAATGCCATCGAACTGATGAATAACTTGAAAGCCTTAAATGCATTTTTCGGCGAGATGGATCTGTGAAAATTCATGGAAACAGGAGTGATGAATGATGGGAATCTATGATATTAAGGTCACCGATGCCAGCGGGGAAGAGTATAAGCTCGAACGCTACAAAGGCCAGCCGATGGTCATCGTCAACACGGCGACCAAATGCGGCCTGCGCGGCCAGTTTGACGGCCTCGAAAAGATTTACCAGCGCTACAAAGATGAAGGCCTAGTCGTACTTGGCTTTCCGTCCGATCAGTTCGGCCAGGAAGTCGGGGAAGCGGCCGATGCCGAATCGTCGTGCCGCATGACTTACGGCGTCACGTTCCCGATGCACGACATCATCAAAGTGAACGGAAAGGATGCGCATCCTTTATTCGATCATTTGACGTCGAACACGAAAGGCTTTCTGTCGAGCGGCATCAAATGGAATTTCACGAAGTTCCTTGTCGACCCGAATGGCAAAGTCGTGGCGAGGTTCGCACCGAAAGATACACCCGATTCGATGCACAAAGACATCCAGAAAGTGCTCGAGGCCTAAACACGAACTGTTCACGAAAGCGGCGGGATGTGGTAAGCTGAACGTCACGATGAGTGAACGGGAGTGAAAGAAATGGGCAAAGCGAAAGCAAAATCAAAAAGCGGCGTAGGCCAAGGAACCGGCAAAAAAGGCTGGAACCGTTGGGAAAAAGGCAAAAACAAAGCCAAAAGTTTTAAGCCGTATACAAGCAAAGACAATAAAGAAGCCACGAACCAAAAAGGGAAACAGCCAGAAGCTGAATCTGAATGGGTCGATGGATAAACAGAGCCGCGCAGGCAATTGCGCGGCCTTTTTATTTCCCGGGAAATAGAAATGGTGGTGGAAAGCGGCGGGGATTTTGTTGCAGGCTGCACCAAAGCAAGACAGCGACTATGAAGCCGAAGCACAATTAAAACACCGGAACGATTCCATAATCAATCTCTTACTACCTAATTACAAGCTCAATCCGGGAAGTGATTTCCCCACTAGCCGGCAACTATCTAAAGGAGCAGATTTAATTAGACATACAAGAGTTTATGAAATATCTTAGCCGGTCAGCGACAAGGGTGAGCCGACGCAGTAAGACAGACGGTCTTTCTAGCTTACTGCCAAAGGCCAACCCAAAGCAGGCTGGCGACTACCAAGATGATGCACAATCACAACACTATATGGATTCTACAAGAAAACCCTCGCTATCTTCACAGAAACAGAAAGTTTGAAGAACCTCGTATCAAAAAATAACTACAAATTGAAAGTTTTATACGAAAAACCTGCCACCGACTAGACCCTTTTTCACTTTCTGCAGGAAGTACGAGAAAATCCTTGCGACGAAATTCGAACTGGTCTATAGTGAAACTACAAGATTTGGTGATGATGTAAAAATTCAACACCATATATAGTGATACCGCAACAAAGGTGCCCACTACGGGCTGAATAGGGAATCCGGTGAAATCCCGGAGCTGTTCCCGCAACTGTAAGCGCAGACGAACCATGAAATCCCACTGTCCAATGGACGGGAAGGGCATGGGGAGAGTGACGCGCGAGCCAGGAGACCTGCCTCTGTTGTCGTTTTGCACTTCTCCGGGAATTGGGAAGGATGACAAAGGTTTGGTTTGTGCGGCCCAAGTGTGCCCACTTCATTAACTTGCGTTTATGCCCCCATTCTCTCCGGAGAGTGGGGGCTTTTGTGTTTTTATAAGGAGGAAGTCGTTATGGATAGAGAACAACTTCCGGCTGGCGTATCCAGGACCATCCAGTCCCGGCTCGTCTTGCCGCCGGATACCAATCATATGGGCACGATTTTCGGGGGCACCGTCCTCGCGTATATCGACGAAATCGCCGCCATCTCGGCAATGAAACATAGCCGGCGCGCAGTCGTGACCGCATCGATCGACAACGTCAATTTCCTATCCTCGGCAAAAGTCGGCGATATCTTGATCTTGGAAGGCGTCGTCATTTCGACAGGACGTACTTCGATGGAAGTATACGTCAAAGCGGAATGCCAGCACATCGAAAGCGGCACGCGCAGCTTAACGACCACTTCGATCTTGACGATGGTCGCAGTGGACGCAGAAGGCCGTCCGACGCCGGTCGCGAGTGTGGTGCCGGAAACGGAAAATGAAAAACGGTTATTTGAGAACGCACAGGAACGAAAAGAACGCCGAATGATAGCAAACGAATACGCAAAGGAGCTGTGTTGAAATGACTTTAGGAGCAGTAGAGCGCGATAGAAAAATTCAAGATGCATTAGACCGGGTGTCGATGGACGAACCGCATTGGACGTTTGAGGCGGCAGGATTATATTTGGAGAAATTATACGAGCAAGCGGCACAAACGCGCGGCTACAGCGCAGCGAACAAATACGATGATTTTTACGGATTGATTTACGGGCTTAGCCGACTTGGCATTTATTCGAAAGATTTATTGGAAGCTTACTCCGAAGACGAGATTCGCCTATTGGGACAAGAAATTTCACCGGAGCGCGATGAATTGTTCAATTACATAGGATTGTTCTTGCTGGCGGACCGTTATTTGGCAAAAGACTATGACGGCCGTGTGTGGGAATTGCCGCAGGAGCGCTTTCTCATCATCGCGATGACTTTGATGCAAAAAGAACCGAAAGTGAGCCGCTTGGAACTCGTCAAGGAAGCGTATTGGGCGATGAGCAATTTGTATATGACGGTGGCGACGCCGACTTTATCGAATGCCGGGAAAAGCTTCGGGCAACTGTCTTCGTGCTTTATCGACACCGTAGCGGATTCGCTTGATGGCATTTACCAGAACAACTGGGATGTCGCGCGCCTGAGCAAAGACGGCGGCGGTCTCGGTGTCTATTACGGAAAAGTGCGCGCACTCGGCTCGGACATCCGCAAATTCAAAGGCAATTCATCCGGCGTTATTCCGTGGATCCGCCTGCTCAACGACACCGCAGTCAGCGTCGACCAACTTGGCCAGCGCCAAGGCGCAGTGGCCGTCTATTTGGACGTGTTCCATAAAGACATCATGAACGGCTTCCTGGATTTGAAAACGAACAATGGCGATGAGCGCCGCAAAGCACACGATATTTTTACCGGCGTCTCGATTCCGGATTTGTTTATGCAAAAATTGCAGGAAACAGATGAAAATGGCCGCAGCATCGGTGAATGGCATACATTCTGCCCGCACGAAGTTAAGCAAGTGATGGGATGGAAAGACGATCAGGGCAATCCGCTTGGCCTGGAAGATTTCTATGACGAAACGGACCGTAAATACTTTACGGAAAAATACGAAGAAGCGGTTAACCATCCTTTATTGGCAAGAAAATCGTTCCGTGCAATGGACGTTATGGCGCGCATCATGGTGTCGCAGCTTGAGACCGGCACGCCGTATATGTTCTACCGCGACGAAGTGAATCGCCAAAACCCGAACAAGCACTTGCGCGGCATCGGCAAAACGTCCATCTACTGCAGCAATCTGTGCAGTGAAATCGCACAGAACATGTCGCCGACTGAAATCATCAAAGAATACAAAGACGAAGAAGGCAATTTGGTCACTGTGCGCAAACCGGGCGATTTCGTCGTCTGCAATTTGTCGTCGATCAACTTGCCAAGAGCAGTCCAAGCGAACGTCTTGTCCCGTCTCATCCCGATTCAATTGCGCATGCTTGATAATGTCATCGACTTGAATACCATTTCGGTCGGCCAGGCGGAAGTGACGAACCTAAAATATCGCGCCGTTGGAATGGGTTCATTCGGTTGGCACCACTTGCTCGCGCTTCGCGGCATCCATTGGGAAACGCAAGAAGCGGTCGATTATGCCGATACATTGTATGAAGAAATCGCTTGGCACGCCATCCGCGCATCAGCGGGACTGGCGGAAGAAAAAGGCGCCTTCAGTGAATTCACAGGTTCTGAATGGCATACCGGCGAGTATTTCGAGCGCCGCAGCTACAAGGGCGAACGCTGGGACGCATTGCGCCGAAAAGTTGCAGCATCCGGCGTCCGCAATGGCTGGATGATGGCTGTCGCGCCGAACTCGTCGACCGCTAAAATCGGCGGTTCGACAGACGGCATCGATCCGCTGTATGCCGTCGAATACGCAGAAGAGAAAAAGAATTTCCGCTTTAATGTAACGGCACCGGATTTAAATCACCGGACATATGACTATTATCGCCGCGCACGCCACGTGCTGGACCAAAAATGGAGCATCCGCCAAAATGCCGCGAGACAGCGCCATATCGACCAGTCGATCAGCTTTAATTTGTATGTGCCGCACACGATCCGCGCCAAGGAATTGCTGGAGTTGCACCTCGAAGCGTGGAATTGCGGATTGAAGACGAGCTATTATGTGCGCAGCACGTCGCAGGAAGAAATCGAAGCATGCGAGGCATGTGAAAGCTAAGGAAGGATGAGGAGTATGCAAACTTTAACGAAACAACCATTGATGGATCCGGATGCACCGAACCGCTCGACCGCCATTGTCGGCGGGGCGAGCTCCGGCTTGCTCAATTGGAATGACATCGCCCATCCGCATATGTATGAATTGTACCAAGCGCTGCTCGCGAACTTCTGGAAAGCGCAGGAAATCAATATGCAGGATGATATTAAAAATTGGGACTCCCTATCGGATACCGAGAAAGATGTCTTTTTGCGCATCAACACGCAGCTCGCGTCTCTCGACAGCCTGCAGACCCCGACGATGACTCAAGTCATGGACTATATCAGCGATTCGAGCTTCAAGTCGATTTTTGCCGTCATCGCCCAGCAGGAAGCGGTCCATACCGAGTCGTATTCCTACGTGCTCAGCTCGCTCGTGCCGCTCGATGAACAGAACCGGCGCTTTGATGAAGCGAAGAACGACCCGCTCGTCAGAAAGCGCAACGCACGGATCTTGTCTGCGTACGAAGCCTTCCGCACCGAGCCTGATTTGAAAAACTTATTGAAGCTTGCGGTCAATTCGATTAATTTGGAAGGCATTTATTTCTATGCCGGCTTTGCGTTTTTCTACCACCTCGCGCGCCAGCAGAAAATGCTCAAAACGAGCACGATGATCAGCTATATCCAGCGTGATGAAATGCAGCACGCCTATTTCGTTTCCCAGTTTATCCGTATCTTGATTGCAGAAAACCCGGAACTCGCGACAGATGAGATGAACGACTGGATCCGCGATGAAGTAGCGCACGCCGTCGAACTCGAAAAAGAATGGGCACAGCATATCCTAGGGGAGATCGACGGCCTGGATCTGGATGAGTTCAACGAATACGTCGAGTATTTGGCAAACAAGCGACTGCGCCAAATCGGCCTCGGCAACCTCTATGAAACACGCGATAACCCGATGCCATGGATCCGCGTCTTCGGCGACGATATGATGAACAGCACGAAGTCGGATTTCTTCGAACAGAAATCACGCGCCTATACGAAAGTATCGGAGTCGAACGGCTTTGACGAATTATAAACCGATCATTGCAATTGTCTATGCTTCTGCGACGGGGCACACGGAAAGCCTCGCCCAAATGGTTGCGGATGCGCTAGTTCGTCAAGGGGCTCAACCGGATGTTTTTTGTGTGAAGGAATTCGATCTTACCGAACTATGCTGTTACGATATAGTTGTGGTCGGTACTTATACGTGGATGAACGGGGAAATCCCGAAGCAGTTGCATGGCCTGTTCGAAGCGATGGAACAGCAAGACAAGACTTCCATTACAGGCGTATTCGGCACAGGCGACCGCTGCTTTGCGACGTATTGCGGCGCGGTAGATTTGTTCCGGGATATGCTTCATGCGAAAACCATCTTAGCCGCAACGCTCAAAGTCGAACAGATGCCATCTGCGGATGACCGCATGCGCTGTGATGCGTTCGCGGAAAGTGTGTTGACGAAATACAGCCATCATAAAGGCGTGACCTTAGCCGCCAACTTTTGAAAGTCTCCTGTAGTTTCTCCTTTTGACAAGCGGGTATAGAGAAAATAAGGAAGTGAAACAGAGGAGGAAGGTCTATGGCACAACAGAAATGGCTGAAAGTCAGCGCAGCGGCAATATTGTCTGCGGGAATGCTTGCTGCTTGCGGCGGCGGGGAAGACGAGCCGGAGATGGAGCAAGAAACGGATGTCATGCCGGGCGAGAATCAAGGGGATTCGGAAGATAATGAAGACGATGAGGAAGATGAAGAAGATTGATCTTGTATAAGTGAGTGTAGGCCTATAGTTTCCCTTTTTAGACGATTTATCTTATACTATTCACGAACGGGAAGCCATAGTATTTCCGATCAGGCATTAATTATCACTGCTCAAAAACATACAACTCTAATTTGGTAAAATGGAACAGACTATAGCGCTGGAACCAACGCCGAAAAAAGCCCTTGCTTGGGGTTTTTTTCGGCGTTTTCTTTTCGGCGTAATTTGCTTTAAGAAAGGGGAACGATATGAAAATCGAACACACTATCATGGACCTGGCACAACAGGTCGGTAACTTGCTTGAGGCAGAAACCGATACCACGGATATGGAATGCCTGATCAAGAAAAACCGCACCGTAACCATTCAATTGCATGATAAAAGTTTTGATTGCACGCTGGAACACGATATATCGTTTCGAAACCTGAAATCCGATGGCTCTGCCATGAATGAAGCAGACATCTACCTGCTCCCTGAAGAAGTGACGTTATTTACGCAAGCATTGCAGCAATACCCGATTGCCTTGCCGACAGAATTTGAACAAAGCATCGACTCGAACCCGAATATTGTGTGTCTGCGCCTGATTGCAGAGGAACCGCCGGAGAATTTCGCCGCACGGCTCGCTGCCGCATTGCGCCAGATCGATTAAATAGACAAAACCCGGACGCCTAGCGATCCGGGTTTTTAGTGTTCATCCTTTATTTGGAAAATGAGGGTCAACATGTTATGGTGGGCATGCTGGCATATCCAGATTCAGTGGGAGGCTTGGACATGCGTGAATTTATAATGTATTTTATAGGATTTTTGGTGCTCGTAGCTTTAAATAGTTGGATGGATTACACAGAGCAAGGCACATGGCATTTACAAGAAAATATCGGTAAAGCTTTGTTCATCATGCTATTTATAAGAGGCGGATTTTGGTTTGAGAAGAGGGTAAAAAGAAAAGAAGCGCAAGAACAGAATGATGCCAAACGAGAATGATCCCCTTATCGGCAATACTTAGCCCCAAACGCTGCCTTAGATAATCGATGCTTAATCGCCTCACTCCCTTTATAATGAAACTACGCAACATTTCACTTGAAGAGGAGTTTTTCCCGTGATTGTCATCATCGATCATTATGATTCATTTACATATAATCTGGTCCATTACTTCGAACGGCTCGGTGCGCGTGTGGAGGTCTTCCAGAATGACCGGGCCGTGCTGCAAGACATCGAAGCCTTATCGCCGGAGCTGATTGTGCTGTCGCCAGGGCCGGGCAAGCCTTTGCAGCCAGGCGTCGGCAAGCTGGCGCTTGAGCAGCTTGGCGGAACTGTGCCAATACTCGGCGTGTGCCTGGGCCACCAGAGCATTGTCGCGTTTTACGGAGGCAAAGTCCGTAAAGGCGCACAGCCTGTCCACGGCAAAGTATCGGAAGTGGTACACAGCGGGCAGGGAGTTTTTGCGGGGTTGAGTTCACCGACGCCGGTCGTGCGTTATCATTCGCTCGTGGCAGAAATCGATACGCTTCCAGACATTCTCGAAGTGACGGCAACAGCAGAGGATGGCAGCATCATGGGCGTGCGCCATAAGGAATTGCCGGTCGAGGGCATACAGTTCCATCCTGAATCGATTTTGACGAAGGATGGTTTTCAAATGCTTGTGACCGCCTACCAGAACGCCCAATTATGGAATCGTGAAAAGAAAGGAGGCGCACATGATGGCCCCTTATCTGCAGTTTGATTTTGCGAAAGACGACGGAACACCGGAGACGATCGCCTTTTCCGAGCCGCATGCGGTACTTGAAGCGAAGTCGCTTAAGGACGTGGCAGCCGTTTTTGAACAAGTCGACCGTTACACGTCACAAGGCTATTACGCGGCGGGCTATGTCTCCTACGAAGCGGCGCCTGCTTTCCATCCGGAAATGGCTGTGCATGAGGGAGCCGAAATGCCGCTCGTCTGGTTTGGCATCTATAGCGAAACACAAGCGCCAACACCTTCAGGCGATGGAAATTATGAAGTGTCGGCCTGGACGCTCGAAGGCTCCGTGGCTGAGTACAAAAACGGCATCCAGAAAATCCGCCAGGCGATCGAAGAAGGCGATACGTATCAAGTGAATTACACGGAACGCCTCACCGCTGGATTCAAAGGGGATGCGAAAGCATTTTACCAGCAGCTTGCACGTAACCAGCAAGCGGATTACAGCGCTTACTTAGATATCGGGCCTCATCAGATTTTGTCGGCATCGCCCGAATTATTCTTCCGCATCGACGGCCCGCGTATCCGCACGAAGCCGATGAAAGGCACCGCACCGCGCGGCAGGACGAGCTGGGAAGATGAGGCCATTTTGGATGTGTTGCTCGAATCGGAAAAAGAACGCGCCGAGAACTTGATGATTGTCGATCTATTGCGAAACGATATGAGCCGACTCGCCAAGCGGGGAACAGTGCAAGTGCCGAAGCTGTTTGAAGCGGAAAAATACCCGACTGTCCATCAGCTCACGTCAACAGTAGAAGCTGAACTGCCGGAAGGGCTCAGCGTATTCGACTGGTTCCAGGCATTGTTTCCGTGCGGCTCAATCACTGGCGCGCCGAAAGTCAGCACGATGAGCTACATCGCCGAACTCGAACAGACGCCGCGGGAAGTCTACTGCGGCGCAATCGGCTACATTACGCCAGAAAAAAACGCCGTCTTCAACGTGCCGATCCGTACCGTCGTCATCGATCAGGACAAATCGGCTGCGCGCTACGGCGTGGGCGGCGGCATCACCTGGGATTCGACATCTGAAGGCGAGTACGAGGAGCTATTGACGAAAGCCCGCGTGCTGACCGACCAGCGCCCGGAATTCGCCTTGCTCGAATCGCTCAAGCTGGAAGACGGAAACTATCCGCTGGTCGCGCTTCACCTCGCGAGGCTGAAAAAAAGCGCGGCATATTTCCGTTTTGCATGGGATGAAGAGGCTGTGTTGAAACAATTGGAATCACTTGCCTCACAGCATGCGACAGGCCTTTTCAAAGTTCGCCTGACGTTTGAGCGCAGCGGCAGGATGGAGCTGACTGCACAGCCGGCAGCCCGAATCGAGCAGCCGATCCGCTGCGCACTCGCCAAATCGCCGGTCGACAACCGAAATGCATTTCTCTATCACAAAACGACCAACCGCGGCATCTATGAACAGCACCAACAGCACGCACCTGACGCTTTTTCCGTACTGCTATGGAATGAACGTGAAGAATTGACCGAGTTCACCATCGGCAACCTGGTCGCAGAAAAAGACGGCCGTTTCTACACGCCGCCCGTCTCAAGCGGACTGCTCGGCGGCACCTACCGCAAACAGCTTCTTGAAGAAGGGCGCATTGAAACGAAAGTGCTGAAAAAAGACGAGCTCGACACATTCGACGCCATCTGGTTCATCAATAGCGTCCGTGGGTGGATGAAAGTGGATCTTGATGATATCAATCAAACGGATGAAAATCTTTAAAGCGACGAGCTTTTTCAGCAGGCTATATAAATCAAAAAATGCCAAGCCACGCTTAACATCTGCGTAGTTTGGCATTTTTTATGCTCGCGCACGACGCTTATTGGCAACTAGTTTTACGATAGCCAATACAAGCCCTATCACGAAATGGATCGTGCCATTGGCCATTACAACGAGACCTATGAATACCGCCATTATGGCGCCTCCTTGGCCGGTAGCCCCAATATCAACCAGGATGAAACGGGCAGCATAGCCAAGGCCAATGCCAAAAACAGCCAATAATACGCCCGAAGCCCAGAGCGGAAATTTTCCGCTTCTGTGCGATTTTATGATAAAAAGATTTACTGGGATCAACAATGCTGCAAGAAATAAATACATCAATACATCCATACAATCCCCCCGTCTATTCTTACTATTTAATGTACGGCAAAAAGGAAGATTTTTCAAAAGTGCTAAGACAGCTCTTTGTTTAGCTGATCAACAAAAAAGCCGGCCCTCCATAACGGAAGGGCCGGCTTTTCTGTATTACACATTGACGACGGGCTGGGATTTCAATACTTCTTCGGATTCGGCAATGGCTTCTTGGCGGAATGTATCGAGCATATCGCACGGACGCCCGACAAAATCCATTTTTCCGTCTTTCAACTTCACAATGCGGTCGGCAAGAATATGCGCGTCTTTTTCATCGTGTGTCACGAAGATGGATGTGATGTTCGCCTTTTTCAAAATCTCCCGAAGATCTTTGCGGATTTTTCCTTGCAGCTCGGCGTCCAAATTACTGAACGGTTCATCCAACAGGATCAAATGAGGGTTCGGCGCAATCGCGCGGGCAATTGCCACACGCTGCTGCTGGCCGCCGCTCAATTGATGCGGATAACGCTTTTCGTATTCCTCTAATTCGACGAGTTCAAGCATTTCATGCATGCGTCTCTTCTTATCGGCTTTTTTCATGCCTGACAAGCCGAACATGATATTTGCGGCAACCGTCATATGAGGGAACAAGGCGTAGTCCTGGAAGACCATGCCGATGCCGCGTTTTTCAGGCTGCAGAAATGTCTTGTCGTCGAACAAGGTTTCGTCCTGGATGACCAGGCGTCCATTTTTCGGCCGCTCAAGCCCTGCGAGCAAGCGCAAAATCGTGCTTTTTCCGCTGCCGCTGCGCCCCAGTATCGAAATGACCTCACCTTTTTTTATGTCCAGCGTGAACCGATCAAGTGCAGGGGCCTGTGTATTCGGATAGGAAAAACTCACATCTTCAATGGCGACAAACATATCAATCCATCTCCTTCTCGAGTATCTTATAGAAAATCACAATGGCCAAGGCGCTAATACCGACAATCAAAAGGGAAGCCTGGGAAGCCTCCATGATTTTTTCATCACTTGCGTACTGGAAAGCTTTTGTTGACAATGTATCAAAATTAAACGGTCTGAGGATCAATGTCAAGGGAATCTCCTTGAGCACATCGATGAAGACCAGGATAAATCCACTGATAATCGCGCCTTTCATCATCGGTACGTCGACTTTGAAAAAGGTCTTCGTCGGGCCGGCACCGAGGAGCCTTGAAGCATCCCGGAAGTTCGTGCCGATTTTGTCATAGCCTGTTTCGATCGAATTATAACCGATGGCGAAGAACCGGATGATGTATGCCGCGAGCAGCAGAACGATGCTGACGCTGAGCACCAGCGTGGTCTCAAGGCCGATCGCCATATAAACAGGAGCGAGGTAGCCGTCGAGTGCGACAAAAGCCGTGACGACGGCAACTGCAATAACCGCTCCCGGAATCGAATAGCCGAGCACCGTCAGTTTCGGCAACAGTTTTGTATACTTGCCCTGCACCATGCGGGCGAAATTTCCGACGATGAGCGCAAGGATGACGATCAACGTGGCGCTGAGCCCGGCGACAAACACCGAATTCTGCACGTAGCGCAAGAATTCTTCCATCGGGATTGTCCCGAAGGTCAAAATCGTCCAGTCAATCAGCTGAATGACTGGGATGAAGAATCCAAGGCTCAAAATTAGCATGCCGTAGCCTGCCGCCGCAAAGCCTTTCCATCCGCTTAGCGGGATGAGCTGGAGCGGGCGCACTTTCGTCGAGAAATAACTGTATTGGCGCCTGCCGCGAAGCAATTTCTCGATGAGCAGGATGATGATGACGAAGCCCATGAGTGAAGCGGCCAGTTTGATCGACGTATCCAAATCCCCAAGGCCGAACCAGCTTTGGAAGATGGCAGTCGTAAAGGTTTGAATGCCGTAATATTTCACGACGCCGTAATCATTCAGTACTTCCAATACGACGAGGCTTGCGCCGGCGATGATGGAAATTCGTGAAATCGGCAGCACCACTTGGAAAAACGTGCGCCAAGGGCCTTTGCCGAGCAAACGCGTGCTTTCGATCAATGATGCCGATTGTTCGGACAAGTAAACTTGCGTAATCGTATAAACATACGGGTACAAAAACATTGTGTAAATGAAAATCGCCCCGGGCAAGTTCATGATATCGAAATACGCCGGGTCCAGTTCCATTCCGAATCCCTCGCGCAGCGTCGTCTGCACAGCGCCGGTGAAATTCAAGATGCCGTGGTACGTATAAGCACCGATAAACGGCGGGATGGAAAGAGGGAGGATCAACGCCCACTTCAAAAAGCGGCGGAATGGAAAATCGTATTGCGCGATCAGCCAGGCAAGGCTCAGCCCGATGAGAATCGTGAAGAACGCTGTCGCGAGCGTCAGGATCAGTGAGTTGATGACAAACTGACGCAATACGAACTCTTTCATATGTTCCCAATTGTCATTCGAGGGCGTGAAAAACCCGGTGACAATGGTCAAGTTCGGCAGGAACAACATCAGGATGATGACGACTGCCCCTACAGTCCAGATATTGAAATTGGCCAATCTGCGTTGCAAAATCCAGGCACCTCTTTCCAACTCGCAAGAAATCCCTTGCCGCACTAAACCAGCGGCAAGGGGAGATCATTTAGGTTATTTCCAGCCGACTTCGTTGAACAATAGAATCGCCTTGGCGTTGTTTTCGCCGAGTGCAGACATCGAGATGTCCTGCTCTTTGAAGTCACCCCAAGATTGTAGCAATTCGGATGGTTCCACTGCTTCGTTTACTGGGTATTCATAATTGACAGAAGCGAATGTTTCTTGTGCTTCCGGTGCGGAGAGAAACTCCAGCAATTTAATCGCATTTTCTTGGTTCTTAGCTGATTTTACCACACCAGCGCCGCTGACGTTAACGTGCGTGCCTGTTGTATCCTGGTTCGGGAAAAATACATCGAGGCTTTCAGCGACTTTAACTTCTTCAGGGTCTTCAGAATTCAGCATTTGGCCGAAATAATACGTGTTCATGATGGCCACATCGCCGACGCCCGCTGCGATCGCTTTCGCTTGGTCACGGTCGCCGCCTTCAGGGTCGCGTGCAAAGTTCTCGACCATGCCGGCTGCCCATTCTTTCGCTTCTTCTTCACCGTTCAATTCAATGAAAGAAGCGAGCAAGGATTGGTTATAGATGTTCTCTGAGCTGCGGATCAAGACGCGTCCCGCCCATTCGTCTTCCGTCAAAGCTTCGTAAGTGGAGAGTTCGGACGGATCGACTTTTTCTTTATCGTACATGATGACACGTGCGCGTTTTGTCAGGCCATACCACATTTGGTCTTCGTCCTGGAAGTTGGCAGGAATCTGTTCATCCAGCACATCGCTTGAAACCGACTGCAAAATGCCGTCTTCTTTCGCGCGGTGCAGGCGGCCTGCATCAGCTGTCAAAAACAAATCGGCTTGCGTTGCATCGCCTTCGCGCTTGATGCGCTCTAGAAGCTCATCTGCTTCGCCTTTAATCAAGTTAACCTTGATGCCGGTTTCTTCTTCGAATTTCTTGTAAAGCTCATCGTCCACATCGTAGTGGCGTGCGGTATATAGGTTAACTTCGTTACTGGCAGTTTCAGTTTCGTCACCGGACGTTTCCGCCGGTTCTTCTTCTGAGCTGTTCGAGCTGCCGCATGCAGCAAGCACGAGAAGCGTGCCGAGCACTAATAAGAATGAAAGCAATTTCTTCATGGATGTCTCTCCTTTGAATTGGTTGATGAATCTTATTCAAATGAAAACGATTCTCATTTACTAGTATAGCCAGCCATGTATTAAAGTCAACGGTTTTAGGGGAAAACTTGTTTTAAATGTGTCCATTTTCGTTATATTTTAGATAACAAATGGAAGCGCTTAGTTCGAAAGCTTCCCAAAGTCTCATCGAACCCTTGGCTATTTGCCAGTCTCAGGAAATGCTACACTTGAGAATGAGCAACAATGGGACTGATCTAATGGAAACGGGGGCATACGGAATGGATATGAAAACATACTTGTCGCTCGATGCGACAGCGCTTGCGGAACTGGTGAAAAAAGGGGAAGTCAGCCCAAAGGAATTGGTGGAACTGAGCTTTCAGCGTCTGGATGAAGTGGAGCCGAAACTTCATGCTTTCACAGCGGAGCGCCACGAGCAGGCCTTGCTGGATGCGGAGAATGGAGGAAGCGGCATTCTCGGTGGTGTGCCGGTTGCCTTGAAGAACATCTCCCAGGCACTCGCGGGACAGCGCTTGAGTGCGGGATCGAAATTGCTGGCAGACTTTCGCCCGGAACGCGATTCTCATTTCGTCGCGCGCTTGAAAGCGGCCGGGCTTATCCCGATCGGGCACACGAATACGCCGGAATTCGGCTTGAAAAATATTTCAGAACCGGAGCTGTTCGGCCCGACGCACAATCCGTGGAATACGGATCATTCACCAGGCGGCTCAAGCGGCGGGGCGGCGGCCGCTGTCGCATCTGGCATCGTGCCCTTCGCCGGTGCGAGCGACGGGGGCGGCTCGATTCGCATCCCAGCTTCGTTTACCGGATTATTTGGGCTCAAGCCGACGCGCGGCAGAACGCCTGTGGGACCGGGAGCCGGACGGCAATGGCAAGGGGCATCGATCGACTTTGCGCTAAGCCGGACGGTACGGGACAGCGCTGCGCTACTGGACGAATTGCAGATCATCCAACCGGAAGCTGCGTTTCAAACGCCGCTATTTCCAGGGAAATATACGGAACAGCTGGACCGGAAGTTTGATAAACCCCTGAATATCGCGTTCTCGCTGGAATCGCCTGTCGGCACGCTAGTGTCGGAAGATGCGAAACAAGCCGTGCTGAAGACGATGCGCTGGCTTGAAGGACAAGGGCACAGAGTTGAAGAACAAGCCCCTGATATCGACGGCATCCAATTGATGCGTGAATATTATTTGATGAACAGCGGGGAAATGGCGCTGCTTCAGAAAAACCTCGAGAAAACATTCGGCCGCCGTTTGACGGAAGACGATATGGAAATCGAGTCCTGGCTGTTGGCGACTGCTGGCAAACGGGTTTCGGCCGCCGATTATTCAGCGAGCCTCGCTGCATGGGACGCGGCCGCTGCGAAAATGGCAGAAATGCACGCGCATTTTGATTTCTACATTACTCCCGCGACAGCGCACCCTGCCCCAGAAATCGGCGAATTGAGCCATTCTAAAGAATCGCGTACGCGCTTATTGCAAGCACTCGACATGGCGCGTGATACTACCGATCAGCAAGAACTCATCTATGCGATGTTCTTGCCGAGCCTCAGCTATACGCCGTTTACGCAGCTGGCGAATTTAACCGGCCAGCCGGCGATGTCCTTGCCACTTCATGTGACCGAGGCGAACTTGCCGATCGGCGTCCAAGTGATGGCGCAAAAAGGAGAAGAGCATCGCTTGCTCCAATTGGCGAACCAGGTCGAACAAAGCGACTTATGGATCGGCCAGCGCGGCAACCCGTTCTTCGCTTGAAACAACTAACGATATCCTAGGCTCCCTGCATGCTGCAGGGAGCTTTTTTTGATTGTTAGCCATCAATCAGTCACCAGGATTTCAAACTTATTTCACAACTGGCCCCTATGCTGAAACCATTGAAAAAGGAGGCATATTCAAATGAAATCATTTTATCTAACAGCATTAATCCTCGCAGCCGTGCTCATGCTCGGTGCGTGCGGAAGTGAAGAAACAACCGGAGAGGCGCAGGCATCGCCAACGCAGCCACAAACCACCAACACAATAGAAGAAACGAAAACACTGGCTCATCCGCAACTGGCAGAACCGGATGAAGACACGGTATGCGAATATTGCCAGATGACGGTCTATATTGCGACCCATGAACTCGGCGCTTTCACGGCACAAGGCATCAAAGCGGACGGCTCGAATGCATTCTTCGATGATGCCGGCTGCATGCTCAACCAGGAGCGTGTCGATGGGGAGGAAATGGACAAATTCGTCCGCGATTACAATTCACTCGAATGGATTCCGCTTGAAGAGGCGGTCATCGTCAAAAGCGGCTTGAAGACCCCGATGAACTACGGTTTTGCGTTCTTCTCGGAATCCTCCGCAGCGGATGCGTTCATTCAAGAACAAGGAGACGCAGAACGGTCGGATCTGGCCGCCCTCGATGCGATGTCTTATGAGCGGCACGAAATGCGCATGGAAAAAATGGGGGATGGCCATGGCCACGGCGAATCATCAGAACATATGGAGCAAGGGCATAGCCATGACGGGGACGGCATGAAAGATGGAGAAGAATAAGCCTGGGCATTCATCACTGCACTGGGGTGAGGTCACATGAAACGGATCGTTCTGCTGTGGATGCTGTTCTTGCTATGGCCGGGAATTGGCTATGCGGAGAGTTTGCAACAAACGATCGATGCATTACCGGATGGGTCGGAACTGGTGCTCGAACCCGTTGTCTACCATGAAGAGGTCAGCATCACAAAACCGTTGAGGATTATCGGATCGCCCGGCACGATCTTTCGCGTAGACGGCGAAAGCCCAGCGATTTCTATTGAAAATACACAAGACGTGCAGATGCGGAATGTCGATATCGAACAAGGCGACACGGCTGTGCTGATCAAAAGTAGTGAAAATATCACTATCGAGGAAATCGAGGTCAGCGAGGCGGAGCAGGCAGTGGAAGTGCATGATTCCAAAACACTGACCTTTCGTGAGCTTTTAGTGGAAGGTCCAGCCGGGCATTATTCAGCTAAAGGGAACGGCGTAGCGCTCTATAATAGTGAAGATATTCAAGTGTCAGACAGCGCCATTCGCCATATGCGGGACGGCATCTACGCAGAAAAAACAACGAATCTGCAGACGAGCGGCAACCGGATTGAAAATAGCCGGTACGGCGTCCACCTCATGTACAGCAGGCAAGCGGATCTTTCCGGAAATGTGCTGTCTGAAAATGTAGCGGGTGTCATGCTGATGATGACTGAAGACAGCCGCATCCAGGAAAATACGATCCATGAACACACCTCGCCGAATGCTTCGGGGTTAGTGCTCTACGAGGCGCAAAACATCCAGGTAACCGGAAATGTTATTAACGCCAATGCCCTTGGCTTATCGCTTCAGAAAGTGAAAAATTCACAAATTGAGAACAACAAATTTTACGGAAACCAGATCGGCATGGAATTCATCCGTTCAGCGGAAAACAACACTAGAGGTAACGAATTCACTGGCAACATCGTGCAATTGCGTTCGGACGCCCTTGGCGGAATGCTGGCCGGGAATTATTACGACGATGCCTCCTTGCTCGACCTCGATGAAGACGGCTACGGCGACACACCTTACACAGCGCTGCAGAGCTACGGGCAATGGATGGTGAGAGAACCCGCTTATCAGTATTTCATCGAAGCGCCGGCAGTGGTCCTGTTAAATGAAATGGATCGCCAAATGAACAGCATGGAAAGTGCGGTATTGATGGATTCCAAACCTTTGGCCAAGCCGCCCTCAGAAGCGACTGGCAATCCGCCCATGTCACTTTGGCGGCTGTTTTTGGGGGCAATGCTCTTGGCGTTCGGTGGCTGGATTTGGAAAAAGGAGAGTGTGGCATGAAGAAATGGATCCTGATCGCGATAACAGTGATGATCCTGTCAGGGTGCGGCGAGACGGATTTCACTCCTCGCGCTATCGAGGCAGAGACGGATATCTGCGCCGTCTGCAATATGAGCATTACACATGAAGAATACGCAGCCCAGCTGATCGAAGAGGACGGGGATCATCTGGTATTCGACGATTTAGGCTGCCTGATTGAACATATCAATGAGATGGACCAAGCGGAACTCGGCGCCGCGTTCATCAAAGACGCGCAGACAAATGAATGGCTTAATATCGAACGCGCGGCGTATGTGTACGCTCCGGGCGAATGGACGCCGATGAGCTATCACGTACTGGCTTTCGAAAACACGGATGCGGCGCAGCAATGGCTCGATGGCGGACAGCAAGGCGAGTTATTGGCGCTCGATGACCTTTATGGATTCGATTGGGGGAACCATCATTGAACAGCGGATTCATGAGGCTGGAATGGCGGCAAATGCTGAGAAGCCGCTGGTTGCAGCTGGTCGGGCTGTTATTCGTTTTCGTCTTTGCGGCAGTCATGGCCATCCAGCAGCTGGCGATTCCGCCGTCTTCCGGGTTCAGCAGGCAGGCTGCAGCGATGTTCAATGTCCAATTGTTTTTGCTGCCATTATTCCTGTTGACCATTGGCAGCATGAACATCGCAGGCGATGCCGAATCGGGCTGGCTTCACTTATTGAAAACCTATCCGATGAAAATGAGCCGTTATATCGCCGGCAAATACATGGCGTTGGCCGGCGCTTTTCTGCTCATCGCGCTATTGTCCATGGGCGCAGTGCTCGCCATTAGCGGCATCGCGGGTGCGCTGTCGGGGATGGGCGTCTATATCGTTACGTCGCTTTTACTGATTTTCATCTTCTCGGCACTTGCTTTATTGCTCGGATCGATCGCGAAAAACCGGCTCCATGCGCTTGCCTTGTCGCTCGTCTTTTGGGCCTCCTGGCTTCTATTGATCCCATACGCCTTGATGGCTATCGGCACGGCCCTTGCAGGTCATGTCGTCAAAACGTTCATTATCTTCAACATTCATGTGAACCCTGTGGAATGGGTGCGCTTTTGCTTTTTTCTCGCCACCGGAAACGGGGATGCGCTCGGGCCGGCGTTTTACGGTTTGACCGGTTTCTATACGGAACCTTTAGGCGTTGTGACGGCCATTGCGGTTACGTCATTATGGATCGTCTTGCCGCTATCGGTTGCGGGGATGGTCTTGAAAAGGAGGGAGCGGCAAACATGAGGCTGAAAGTCGATAAATTGACGAAAATCTATAAAGGCGGCCAAGGGATACGCGACCTGGAGCTGCAGCTTCAAAAAGGAGAAATCACGGCCTTGACCGGTGCGAACGGCGCCGGGAAAAGCACCTTGCTGCGGCTATTGACGAATGAAGAGTCGCCGACTTATGGTACGGTCGACTGGTGCGGTGATCAAACGGTCAATTTCATGCCCGATGAACTTCAGTTTCCCCCTGAACTGCGCGCAGGCGAAGTCATTCATCTGCTTGCCGGGCTCAAGAAGCTGCCTGTCTCGGAAGAAGAGCGTGTACTTCGCCGCGTCGGGCTTTATGAAGCGAAGGGGCAGAAAGTGAGCCGTTTTTCAAAAGGCATGCGCCAGCGCCTGAACCTCGCGCAATGTCTACTGGGACCGGCGAGCCTGCTATTGCTCGATGAACCGACCAATGCACTCGATGTCGAGTGGATCGCAAAGCTCCAGGGCATTCTGCAAGAAGAGCGGGCGCTTGGCAAAACCATTTTATTTACGACTCATCTCGAGCGTTTTGCGGAAGAGACAGCTGACAGGATTGTGAAATTATAATATAGAAGGAAATAGAAAAAGCCCTGGAAAAGGAATTCCTTTTCCAGGGCTTTCATTCGTTTTAAGAAGAAACGGCTTGTTGGGTCGCTTGGACCTTGTCGTCTTTTTCGTAATTGCGTTCCACGCGGCGGATGTCCATGCGGATCAAGATGGACAAGACGAGCGCAACGGAGATCAATCCGATGAAGATGTAGAAGACCGGGACATAGCTGTTGGTTGCAGCGTAGACTTGTGAAACGATCGCCGGCCCGATGATCCCGCCGAGAGACCAAGTCGTCAGCAAATAGCCGTGGATGGCGCCAAGCTGTCTAGTGCCGAACATGTCGCCGATGAAGGCAGGCAAGTTCGAGAAGCCGCCGCCATAGCAGGAAACGATGAGCAAGATGAACACTTGGAAAATGATGACGTTCGTGATGCCCGGAAGCATGACGAAAGCGACGATCTGGATGATGAAGAACATCATGAACACAGTCGGGCGCCCGATATAATCGGAAATCGCGGCCCAACCGAGGCGTCCGCCGCCGTTGAAAATCCCCATGATGCCGACAAGTGTCGCGGCACCGGCTGCCGTCAAGCCGACCAATTCCTGCGCCATCGGAGAAGCGACTGAGATGATCATGATACCGGCGCTCACGTTGATGAGCATCATAGTCCACAGCATCCAGAAGCGGCGTGTTTTCACGGCCTGCCTGGCTGTCAGTTGTGCCAAGTCTTTTTTCATGACTTTTTTGCCGGAAGCAAGGTCCGCTTCCATTCCTTTAGGCATGAACCCTTCAGGCGGCGGTGCGATATAGGAAGCGCCGAGTGAGATTAAGATGAAGTAGCTGATCCCGAGAATATAGAAAGTCGTCGTTACGCCGACAGAAGCAATCAAGCTCGCTGCAACCGGTGCGGTGATGAGTGCACCGGCACCAAAGCCCATGACGGCCATGCCAGTTGCGAGGCCGCGGCGGTCAGGGAACCATTTGACGAGTGTCGAGATCGGCGCGATATAACCGACACCGAGCCCCATTCCGCTCATGAATCCATATGTAAGCAAGAACAATACGAGCGAATCGATTTGTGTCGCGAAGCCTGCGCCCGCTTGTCCAAGACCGAACAAGAAAGCGGCCACCATGGCGGATTTCCGAGGCCCGTTCTTTTCGACAAAGCCGCCGAAGAACGCAGCGGAAATCCCGCCGAGTGCCATCATGATCGTGAAGGCGTAAGTGATTTCTGTTGGAGACCAACCCATCGTTTCGCTGATGGGTTTCGTATAGACGCTGTAGGCATAAGCCGCTCCGATCGACAATTGGATCGCGATGGCGGATAACGCGATCAACCATCTGTTTTTAGTAGTCTTCATTGTGAAATTCCTCCTTTGTGAGTGAAACTGTTCTTTCGAGAATACATGCTTTTCACTATTTCGACAAACTAATTTTCAGAATAGAAAAACTAATCTAATAAAAAAATGATATTGCTGTTAATGCAGACTAGTGATTTGCGCGTCTCAGGAGGTAAAAATCACTCGTTTTTAATGAAAAAGGAATAAAATAGGTGTTTTAAAGTAAGCGTTTTCAGAAAAGGGCAATTTAGATTGGGAATATATACTCATTTTTCACTGAGGGAGAAATTTTCTGGTTTAAAGGAGAGATTTTATGTTTGGGAGAGATGAGGAGTGTTTGGAATCCAGTGTTCATGCGGTTTTGAAGGTTCTTAGAAAAAGAATTTCAATTATTCTAAAATATTCTGCTTCAGTCTTTATTTTCTCTCTTTTAGTCCAATAAATGCTATTTCAGGCAATATAATTATCGGAACATAAGAAAACCGGAAACCCTTGGCTTTTGAGGAGTTTCCGGTCCTTAAATGTAGCGGTTTATTTAAACTTACAGCTGGGGCCCAGTTCAATTAAAGTAAAGTGAAAATGCTCCTTACAGTTCCGCCACTCCCTTTTTCGTATGCACCGATACTTTTTCGTCGAGAACGTAAGAGTCGAGAAAGTCCAAGAACAGCTGGGCAGCTTGTGTATGGAAGCTCGCGCGATGGGTGATGTAATGGAAACGGCTCTTGTTCGGGAAATCGGCCAGCGTAATGGCGCCGATCGACCCGGTTTTTGTTTCGCTTTTGACGGTGGATTCCGATAGATAGGAAATGCCGAGGCCGAGCGCGACCGATTCCTTGATTGTCTGGGAGCTGCCGAAGCTCATCACTTTCTTCGGCGCAATGCCAAGCTGTGCGAACAGTTTATCGGTGACATCACGCGTGCCGGAGCCGGGTTCGCGGATAATCCATGTTTCCGCTTCAAGCAAACGCCGATCGACCTGTGAATTGCGGATGATCGGATGGTTGGGGCGTGCGATGATGACCATTTCTTCTTCCGTGAATAATTCGATGTCGATATCCGGATTGCCGATATCACCTTCGACGATAAAACCGATGTCGAGTTCCTGTTTATGGGTTTGCTCGATGATGGTCTTGGAGTTATGGATCGTAACGGTAGGTGTGATGTTGGGGTGACGCTTATTGAATGCATAGATGATGCCTGGCAGAAAGTACTCGCCGAACGTATAGGCTGCCCCGATCGACAATGGCATGGCCGCCGACGGTTCAAGTTCCATCAGGGCGATTTTCAATTGATCGTATTTCAGGAGAATCTCTTTGGCCTGTGCGTAACTTACTTGCCCAGCTTCTGTTAACTGGACGTATTTATTGTTGCGGTCGAACAGCCGGACGCCGAGCTTTTTCTCTAGTGCCTTGATGCTCAGAGAAATAGCGGAAGGCGTCATGTGAAGCAGCTCGGCTGCGCGCGTGAAACTTTTTTGCTCTGCTGTGGTCACGAAGATCTCTAGTTTATGGTCCATAATTTCACCTCAATGAGTTTTTTTAATCATACTATTAAATATATTTAATTTTACTTATGAAAGATATTTTTGTAAAATTTGAATAATACAAAAATGACATCTTTATTCGGAAAGGTGATAGTTTATTCATCTGGATGAAAGTAATAGGAGGAA
The DNA here is from genome assembly GCF_003664125.1 of Planococcus citreus. Classification (GTDB taxonomy): domain Bacteria; phylum Bacillota; class Bacilli; order Bacillales_A; family Planococcaceae; genus Planococcus; species Planococcus citreus. The sequence goes on along the minus strand of NZ_RCCP01000001.1, from coordinate 1,479,300 downwards.
ATGATATGGATTATTCGAACCATCCCTTTCCAGGGAAACGCCATACGGTCTTCGGCAAAAAAGGCATGGTCGCAACATCACAGCCGCTTGCCGCACAGACTGGGCTTGAGATCTTGAAAAAAGGCGGCAACGCCATTGATGCAGCGATTGCGACAGCCGCAACCTTGACAGTCGTTGAACCGACTTCAAATGGCATTGGGGGAGACGCATTCGCCCTTGTCTGGGTGAAAGGCGAGTTGCATGGCCTGAATGCATCAGGGCCATCTCCTCAGGAACTCACGATTGAATCGGTGAAGGCGAAAGGGCACGATAAGATGCCGACCCACGGCTTGGTGCCAATTACGGTGCCGGGCGTCCCGGCGGCATGGGCGGAGCTGTCGAAACGATTCGGCAAATTATCGCTCGCGGAAACATTGGAGCCAGCGATACGTTACGCGGAAGAAGGCTATCCGCTGACGCCGATTCTCGGCAAGTTCTGGAAAAAGGCATATGACAATTTCAAGAAGACTTTCACCGATAAAGAATTCGAAGCCTGGTTCGAAACTTTCGCACCAGATGGCCGCGCGCCGGAAATCGGCGAAATGTGGAAATCACCAGGCCATGCCGACACGCTCCGTAAAATCGGCGAAAGCGATGCAAAAGCCTTTTATGAAGGGGAGCTGGCAGAGAAAATCGACAGCTTCATGACTGAACATGGTGGCTTCCTGAAAAAAGAAGATTTAGCCGCATACAAAGCTGAATGGGTCAAGCCAATCTCAACGAGCTATAAAGGGCACGAAGTATGGGAAATCCCGCCGAATGGCCAAGGCATGGTCGCGCAAATGGCGCTCAATATCTTTAAGCAGCTGGACGCACCCGTTTGGCAACAAGCCAACACGCTGCATCAGCAAATTGAATCGATGAAACTGGCTTATACAGATGGCCAGGCATTCATTACCGAACAAATGGATATGCCGGTGACGGCTGAACACTTATTGTCAGACGATTATGCAGCGAGCCGTGCGAAAGAAATCGGCACGGAAGCGATCGACCCGGTCGCATACGAACTGCCAAAAGGCGGTACCGTCTATCTCGCAGCGGCCGACGAAGAAGGCAATATGATTTCATATATCCAAAGCAATTATATGGGCTTCGGTTCAGGGATTGTCATTCCGGGAACAGGCATCGGCTTGCAGAACCGCGGCGCGGATTTCTCGCTTGATGACAGCCACCCGAATGCCTTGAAACCCGGCAAGCGGACATTCCATACGATCATTCCCGGATTTTTGACGAAAGCGGGAGAAGCGGTCGGGCCGTTCGGCGTCATGGGCGGCTATATGCAGCCACAGGGTCATTTCCAAGTGGTCGTAAATACGCTCGATTACCTGTTGAATCCGCAAGCGGCACTCGATATGCCGCGCTGGCAATGGATGGGCGGCAAAAAAGTCACTGTAGAAGCTGAGTTCCCGAACTATTTGGCACAGGAATTGCAGCGCAAAGGGCATCAAGTGGAAGTGATGGCAGATCCGGGTAGCTTCGGACGCGGCCAGATCATCTGGCGCAATCCCGAAACAGGCGTGCTTGCAGGAGGCACGGAATCCCGGACGGACGGAGCGATTGCTGTTTGGTAAAAGAACAAGGCGTCAAATCGATCGATCTCACCATGGCCTTTTTTCGGGCGGGCATGCTCGGATTCGGCGGCGGTCCGGCAGTCATCCCGATCATGCAGCGTGATGTCGTGGATCGCTACGGTTGGTTGACGGACGAAGAATACGGCGACACGATCGCCTTATCGAACACGATGCCGGGACCGATCGCGACCAAGCTCGCAGGTTATATTGGCTACCGTGTGGCGGGGCTTCGCGGCTGCTTGATCGCACTCGCTGCTTCTATCATCCCGACCGTCGTCCTAATGATTCTCCTGCTCGGCATCCTGCAAAATTATAAAGACGTGCCGTGGGTTGCGAATATGTCGAATGCAGTCGTTCCGGTCGTTGCCGTCATGCTCGGTGTCCTGACCTGGAATTTTATCCAGCAATCCGAGAAGGCGCTCGGCTGGAGCAAAGCCATTCTATTGATCGTGGTTTCCGTCATTTTGCTCGAAGTGCTCGGCATCCACCCGGCCTTTCTCATCGCCGGCTTGATTCTTCTGGTCCTCGTGCCATTCATTAAAAGGACGGTGAAGAGAACATGATTTACTGGCAGATATTCCTGGCGTTTTTCATTCCCGGCATCCTTGGTTACGGGGGCGGGCCGGCATCGATTCCGCTTGTCGAGAAGGAAGTGGTCGACCGCTATGGCTGGATGGATACCCAGGAGTTCAGTGAAGTACTGGCGCTCGGCAACTCTTTGCCTGGACCGATCGCGACAAAAATGGCGGGCTATGTCGGCTATGCCGAGGGAGGCGTTCTAGGGGCAGTGGTTGGCCTGTTCGGCGCCGTCGCCCCTTCGTTGATTTTGATGATTGCGCTGATGGCGATTCTCTTCAAATACAAAGATTCCCGCGAAGTGAAAAACATCTCGAAAGTCGTCAAGCCGGTCATCGCTGTATTGATCGGCGTCATGACACTCGATTTCATCCTGACCTCAGAAGCGTCGCTCGGCGGCATCCAGACCGCAATACTGATGGTGGCCAGCTATCTAATGCTCGAGAAATGGAAACTGCATCCCGCATTGGTCATTGGTTTAGCGCTGCTTTACGGCGCTGTCACGGGAATTTTCATAGCTTAACGAAAGGCATCCTGGCTTCAGGGTGCCTTTTCTGCGATGACGGACAAAATATGGTAAAATCACAGGAAAGTCATACCTTTCAAGGAGGCTAGCGATGGCTATCATCAAAGAATCGACGGATCGGACGAATGTTTCAGGCCAGCCCGAAGCGTTTATCCGCAACCATCAATATAATTTCATTAAAGAGCAGGCCTTGGCGCTTGTGACGGCACATGCGACAGCGAACGATGCTGAAGTATTGAGCGTGCTGCGCCATTTAAGCCATGAGAAAGTATTCGCCATGTTCCCGGCGTTAACGGAAGAGCAGAAGAATGTATTGCGCCCGCTGACGGCCGTCAAAGACACTGACGCTGCGGAAGAGTTTCTGTCGGGGCTGCGCCCTTACTTGATTCCCTTTCCAACCGTCAACCTCGACAATTTGAAACGTTTGTTTCCAAAAGCGAAAAGGCTGAAAGGGCCGAATCTCGCAGCAATGGATTTTCACGCCTTATCGTATTTGTCCTGGCAGGAAAACACCAATCGCTTTTTGGTGGCCGAACGAAACGGCCGCCTGCAAACCGTGAGCGGCCAATTCGGCGCGAGCCGCAAGCAGGGCGTCTGCATGATTTGCCATAAACACAGTTCGGTCGGCTTATTCATGGCCAAGACCAAAGGCGCGAATCTCGACAGCTACGTCAAGCACGGCCAGTACATCTGTGCAGATGAAGCGGCGTGCAATGCGCGACTGACGACCGTCGACCGCCTCGAGAAATTTCTGGATCGGCTGGAACGCTAAATGGAGAATGGCATGGATTGGGTATGGCTAATCGGCTTGTCATTAGGTGCTGTTGGTGCGGTGTATGTATTGCTGAGCCAGCAAATCCAGGCATTGGAGGTGCGCATGAAGCATATGTCAAAACGCATAGAGCAATTGGAAGCGGAAGTGACGTTGGAAGAACCTGCGATCAATGACGAGCTGCGGCGCTTGATCGCTGAAGGTCAGGAAGTCCGGGCCGTGAAAGCGGCGCGTGTCGCATTCGGCTATTCGCTCATAGAAGCGAAGCAGTATATCGATGGATTAAAAGAAAACGATTGAAACCAACAGGCTTTCCTCTAAAAGGAAGGCCTGTTTTTCTGTCTTTCGGCAGGGTTTCGGCCGGAAGAAACCGAAATAAAGGGAAAGGAAAGGGGGAGGTGTCATGCGCCTCGCGACAATCCAGTGGAACGGCACAGAAGAAGCAGCGCTGGTCATGAAGGACGGCTTTTTGCCATTGCGCAAATTCAACGAACATACGGCAGAAAACTGGCCGACCGATTTGTTTGCGCTGATCGAAACAGGAGAACTCGAGCTCTTGAAGAGATGGTTGAGAGAGGAATTCGAACGCATGCCTGAAGGGGCGCTCGAAGAATCGCTCATGTCGTTTTCCGAAGCGGATTACGCGCCTTTATACCGCCATCCGCGAAAAATCTGGGGCATCGGGCTGAATTACGCCGAGCATGCGGCCGATTTGAAGGAAGTATCACCAGACACCGAACCGGCGAGTTTCATGAAACCCGATACGACGATTATCGGACTGGGCGATGCAATCGAGCTGCCGAAGCAGTCTAACCGGGTGACGGCGGAAGCGGAGCTCGGCATCATTATCGGAACCGAATGTAAGAACGTCTCAAGAGAAGATGCATTCGATGTGGTGGCGGGTTTCACGACGGTTATCGATATGACCGCTGAAGACATTCTCGAGAAAAATCCGCGCTATTTGACGCGCGCGAAGAGCTTTGACACTTTCTTTAGCTTCGGGCCGGAACTCGTGACGCCTGACGAAGTGGAGGCTGTGCTTGAACTGACGGTGGCGACCGTCAAGAACGGCGAAGTCCACCGGAAAAACAGCGTCTCAAATATGACGTTCCGGCCGCGGGATCTCATTGCGTTTCATTCGGAAGTGATGACGCTATTGCCTGGAGACATCATCTCAACTGGAACGCCGGGGGCAGTCGTCATCCGCGACGGCGATGTGGTCGAATGCCGCATCGATGGATTTAAGACTTTGTACAACGCGGTTGAAGATTTGAAGTTGCCAGGCCGCGAATAAAAAAGACGGACACCCCCGAATGGTGGGTGGCCGCCTTTTTCTATAATGCGGCCATGCCGCCATCCACGCGGTACTGGGCGCCTGAGATGAACGTGCTTTCATCGGAAGCGAGGAACAGCACCAGATTGGAGATGTCTTCGGATTCGGCGTAGCGGCCGAGCGGAATCGTTTTCGACAAAGTTTTTTCGGTTGTACCGAGTCCTTCCTCAAGCGAGCGCATCATGCGTGAATTGACTGGCGATGGGTGGATCGAATTGACGCGGACTTGATGGCGTGCACTTTCGTAAGCGGCGGCTTTCGTCAAACCGACGACCGCGTGCTTTGATGTGATATATGGGCTGACGTTCGGTGAACCGCTAAGGCCCGATACCGATGACATATTAATGACGCTCCCGGTGCCTTGCTTGTACATGACTGACAGCACATGTTTCATGCCGAGAAAGACGCCACGCACATTGATGGCGATGACTTGATCGAAATCTTCCACTGTCTGCGCGGTGAGCGGAGCAACTTTTCCTTCGATCCCTGCATTGTTGAAGAACACGTCGATCTTGCCGAATGCTTCGACCGCTTTGTCGACATAGTTTTTGACGTCCGTTTCTTTGGAGACATCGGCTTGGACAATTTCCACGCCGCCCCCGAGTTCTTGCTTCGTATCTTGGAGCGCTTGTTCAGAAATGTCGACGAGTACGATTTTTGCCCCTTCCTCCAAAAAGCGTTTCGCCGTCACTTTACCGATAGCGCCAGCGCCTCCGGTAATGACGGCCACTTTCCCTTCCAATCTTGCCATTATCCCACTCCTCCCTTGAATTGTTCTTTCCATCTTTGCTCTATCAGTTTACTGATTATCCCAAATTAGTTCAAAACATTCCGTCTTTCTTGAAGTTCCTTTCTTTTGTCTCTTGCCGCTTTCTACCTTTTCCATTAAAATAAGAACAAACGTTCTATATGGGAGTGGCGTCATGAGAAAACAAACAGGAAAGCCCCGCTATATCGCCTGTATCGACATGCGCAGCTTTTACGCCAGCTGTTCAGCGGTCGAGCGCGGCCTTGATCCGATGGAAGCGTGCATCGCCATCGTCGGGAACCAGGAGCGAAAAGGCAGCGTCGTGCTCGCAGCCTCGCCGGAAATGAAAAAACGCTTCGGTGTCAAAACCGGCACACGGCTATTTGAAATTCCGGATCATCCGGATATCCTGCTCATTGAACCAAGGATGCAGTTTTATTTGGAGATCTCGATGGCCATTACCGACCTGTTCGCCCAGTATGTCCCGAAAGAAGACATCCATGTCTACAGCGTCGATGAGAGTTTCATCGATTTGACAGGCATCATCCATTTGTATGGAACTCCTGAAAAAGCAGCGGTCGACATGCAGGATTCGATCATGCGCCAGTTCGGCTTGCCGTCCGCAGTCGGCATCGGGCCGAATATGCTGCTGGCCAAGCTCGCACTCGATCTCGAAGGCAAGAAAAAAGGGCTCGCGCATTGGACGATGAAAGACGTGCCGAGAAAATTATGGCCGGTTTCACCGCTCAGCAAAATGTGGGGCATCGGCAGCCGGATGGAGCGCAACCTCAACAATATGGGGATATTCACAGTCGGCGATTTGGCGAGGGCGGATGTCAAACGGTTGGAGGACCGCTTCGGCATCATGGGCCACCAACTGCACCAGCACGCGAGAGGCATCGATTATTCGGAGCTCGGGTCGTTGCTTATCGAAGGGCAGAAAAGTTTCGGGAAAGGCCAAATTCTTTACCGCGATTATGAAACGCGTGAAGACATCCTGACGATTGTGCTCGAAATGTGCGAAGACGTCGCGATGCGCACACGCGAAGCGCGCATGGCCGGGCGTACGATTCATCTCGGCATGAGCTACAGCAAAACCTCATTCGGCGGCGGCTTTTCGCGATCGCGTTCGATCGACGAAGCAACCAACGACACCTTGAAAATCTACGCCATGTGCAAAGAACTGTTCCGGGAATTCTACACCGGGCAGCCCGTCCGGCAAATCTCGCTGTCCATCACCAACCTGGAAGACGAGACCTCGATGCAGCTGAGCTTGTTCGAAGCAGATAAATGGCAAAGGCGGCGCCTTGGCGCGGCGATGGATGCGATCAAGCGCAAGCACGGGCCGACCGCGATTTACCGGGGCGTTTCCGGTACAGACGCCGGCACGGCGATTGACCGCACGAAGCTGATCGGCGGGCATAAAAAATAAGGAAATGGCAGCTTCGGCGCTGCCTTTTTCGCTGCAGGAAAAATTCTTGTGCTTTCCGGGGGAAGAGTATATAGTGTAAATAGTAATAATTACGATTTATAGGAGTGGAGAAACAAATGAGAGTGAACATTACATTGGCCTGCACAGAAACGGGCGACCGCAATTACTCGACGACCAAAAACAAGCGCAACAACCCGGAGCGCATCGAATTGAAAAAATATTGCCCGCGCTTGAAAAAAGTGACTTTGCACCGCGAAACCAAGTAATCTAGCAAAAATTATTGCATAATAGAGAGGAGCCTATCGATGGCCAAGAAATCAAAAGTAGCACGCGATAAAAAACAACGTGACATGGTGGCGCGCTATGCGGAACTCCGCAAAGAACTGAAAGCGCAAGGCGATCACGAAGCATTGGCGAAACTGCCGAAAGATTCGTCGCCGACCCGTTTGAAGAACCGTTGCGAAGTGACCGGACGCCCGCGCGGCTTCATGCGCAAATTCGGCATGTCCCGCATCGCATTCCGCGACCTTGCACATAAAGGGCAGATCCCCGGCGTCAAAAAATCAAGTTGGTAAGACAGTGAAAGAGGAGTGGGGGCAATGAACGACGGCATGATTGCCTATTTGCTGAAAAGCGAAGTAGCAAAACTGGGTGAGGAGCAGCGGCAACTGTACCGCTTTATCATAGAACTGGAAGATGCGCTGGCTGAACAAGCGGATACAGTAGAGGAGTTTCGCCGTTTGCTGGTGCTTCATTCGCCATTCGAGCAGGCAGCTTACCGCTACAACCGCTCGCTCAAGGAAGTCTCCGCCATGATGCAACAAATCGAAGCGGAGCTCGGCGATAAGATCGAAGCCCGTCGAGAACGCGCGAAATGGCTCGACTACACAGATCGTTTCGCCGGTGAAACAGGACGGGAAGACAAGCAGTTTTTTTTATTCGTTAGTGAATGAATTCCCGTATAAAATAATATTTTTATCGTAAAAAAACGAAATGTCCTCGCTTTGAAAAAGTGGACATTTCGTTTTTTTCTTATTCAATTGATTTATCTTCCGGAGTGTAAGTCTCAAGAAATACTGCTCTTATCAGTTGTTTGAACCGCTTCGGTGCTGTTCCCCCCGATTTCGATGCAGAGTTCCGCTAAAAGTGCGCAACGTTCTGTAAAACGGTCGAATTGGATGTGTTCATGGATTGCGTGAGGGCCGTCTCCAGGTATGCCAAGTCCATCAAGTGTAGGGATACCAAGCGCCGATGTGAAATTCCCGTCACTTCCGCCGCCAGCTTTTGCTTCGGAAACTTCAATTCCAACTCGTTTGCCTGCTTTAACGGCTTTAGCGTAAAGGGGGCTGTTATTGTTGTTTTTCTCTAACGGTGGCCGGTTTAATTCGCCTTCAATGGAAATTTTTGCACTAGGGTGATAAGCAGTTAAATTTTCGAGCGATTTGATGATTTTATCAGCTTCTTCATAGGAAGTGACACGGAAGTCGATATCAGCTTCAGCATAATCAGACACGACGTTGCTGCTTGTACCTCCTTTTATAGTCCCAACATTCACAGTGGTTCCTTTTTCATAATTTGTCAGCTTTTCCAGTTTTATAATATGTTGCGCTATTTCATGAATGGCACTGACCCCATCTTCATGGTGGTTTCCGGCATGGGCACTGATCCCTTTTACTTTTAACGTATATCTACCGACGCCTTTTCTTTCGGTCTTCAATGCGCCTGATCCGGTCACGGGCGGCTCCATCACTAATACGACATCGCAGGTTTTGGCTACTTGTTCGATAAGCTTCCTCGAGGTTTTGCTACCGACTTCTTCATCGGATGTAAATAAAAAAACCGGTGAAAAAGGCAGTGTCTCTAAGTTGGATTTTAATGAATGAGTGGCCCAGATAGAAGACAAAAGCCCTGCTTTCATATCGAAAATCCCTGGTCCATGAATATTATTTTCTTTTTCCGTTAATGGGATGGCATCTACTTCCCAGACCGTATCAAAATGGCTGAGAAACAGAACCCTTGGCCCGTCTTGAGGCGAGGCTTGGGAAAATAGCAGATGATCTCCAGCAGTTTCGTTTTTGATAGTTTCTAAGTTCCATCCGCCCCCTAATCTTTTTAGGAATATTTCCTTTAATTTATCCCCGCAGCGATCAACCAGCTCTTTATTATGGCTAGGGGACTGGGCCTCCACTAATGCTACTAAATCCGTTTTGATTAAATCTTCGTTTTCCCTCAAATATTTTAAATTCTCGTTCAAGTCAACATCTCCTCACAAATTTAATTAAATACCATACTAAATAAGAAAAACATATAAATCAATAAATTCAGAAAATATTTAATATTCTATTGACTCGACTTTTTACTCACTGTAAAGTTATAAAAAAGATTACGGCATTTTTCCTAAAATGCAGATGAGGAGGATAATTTGGTAAATAAAATTGAGCAGATAATTGAAGAGAATCGGCATATGTATATAAAATGGCTCACAGATTTTTGTGAAATCCCAAGTGTGGCTGCACAAAAACGAGGCATGACAGAAGCGGTAGATTATTTGGACTCTTTATTTGAGCGAGCGCTAGAAACAACTCCTGAAAAATTGGAGACGGACGGCTTTCCGGTAGTGTTTGCTGAACTGCCCGGGAAAAGTGATAAAATATTGAGCTTTTACAACCATTACGATGTTCAGCCGGAAGACCCGGTGGAACTTTGGAAGACACCTGCTTTTCAACCGGATATTCGCGAAGGCAAAATTTTCGCAAGAGGAGTAGCGGATAATAAAGGCAATCTCATCGCCCGTGTAGCGGCATTGCATGCGATCAAACAAGCTGGCGAAGAATTGCCGGTCGCCATCAAGTTTATCTTTGAAGGAGAAGAGGAAATCGGCAGTTTACATTTGCCGGCATTTGCCAGAAAATATGCTGATAAAATTCGCGCCGATGGCAATGTCTGGGAATTCGGCTACCGCGATGCCGACGGAGCGCTGCAAGTGTCACTGGGCGTCAAAGGCATGTTGTATGTGGAGCTGAGCGCACAGGGCGCGAGCAGCGATTTACACTCGGCGCAAGCGGCTATCATCGAAAGTCCGGCGTGGAAACTGATTTGGGCTTTGAACAGCTTGAAAGGCCAGGATGAAAAAGTGCTCATTCCAGGGTTTTATGATGACATCACACCTATCTCGGAGCTCGATCAAGAAATGCTGAAGCATTACCGCTTTGATGAAGAAGAAACTTTGAATAAATTGGCGCTCGACAATTTTCTGTTGGACCTGGAAGGATCAGAGTTGAAAGAAAAGCATATATTTGAACCGACCTGCAATATATGCGGCATCCATTCCGGCTATGCAGGGGAAGGAACCAAAACCGTGTTGCCGTCACAAGCGAAAGCCAAAGTCGACTTCCGGCTGGTGCCTGGTCAAGATCCAGACAAGATTCTCAAGCAATTGCGCCAGCATTTGGACGACCAAGGATTTACCGATATCGGCATACAAGTGACAAGTGCAGAAAGGGCAGCACGTACGAGCCCGGATGCAGCAATTGTCGAAGCCATGCTCAATGTAGTGGAAAAGCATTCCTCCACAAAGCCGAATATCGTCCCAAACACTCCGGGGACTGGTCCGATGTACGATTTGTGCCAGGCTTTAGGCATTCCTTCTGCTTCTTTCGGTGTCGGCAACTTTGAATCGAATACGCACGCACCAAACGAAAACATCAATATTGAAGATTATATTGACGGAATAAAAATGGCAGCAGCTTTAGTCTTTGAGTTCGGCGAAAAAATCAACTCAAAAGGGGCGCGGTATAGTGACAGCATCAACTGAACAGCGGCAGACGTTTTCTGACCTGAAGCATTCCCATCCGGACTGGCACCATCCAATAAAATCAGTATTCAAAGAAGTGGTAGAAATACGAAGAGACTTGCGGAAACATCCGGAACTGGCTTTTGAAGAAACTCGGACAGCGACAATCGTCGCTGAAAAGCTGAAAAATTGGGGCTACGAAGTGCAAGAAGAAGTCGGGAAAACCGGCGTCGTCGGCATATTGCGCAGCAATAAACCCGGTCCTGTCGTAGGGTTGAGAGCAGATATGGATGCTCTGCCGATGATGGATGAAATTGATAAACCCTACAGTAGCGTCAATGATGGACTGGCCCATACGTGCGGCCACGATGCCCATACAGCGATTTTATTAGGCGTTGCCAAAGTGTTAGCGGAAAAGGGCATAACCGGGGGCACCTTGAAACTGGTTTTCCAGCCCGCAGAAGAGATCGGGGCAGGCGCTAAAGCGATGATCGAAGACGGAGCACTCACCAATCCGCAAGTGGAAGTCATGGCCGGCTTGCACGTCCACCCGACTGTACACACGGGCATGTTTGCGATAACGAAAACCGAACACAGTTGCGCAGCGGTGGATATTTTTGAAATGGAAGTGACGGGACAAGGGGGACACGCAGCGCATCCGCACAAGACGGTGGATCCCATCGCCATTTCCGGCCAGGTACTGGTCTCGCTGCAACAAATCGTCAGCCGGCAAATCGATCCGCTCGATTCGGTCGTTATCAGTTTCGGGCAAATAGAAGCGGGCACCAAAGCGACGATTATCCCTAATTCAGTCAAACTTAAAGGAACAGTCAGAACTTTGAATCCTGAGACACGAGCACAAATGCCGAAGCGGATCGAAATGATCGCCAAAGGCATTGCCACAAGCTTCGGCGGCGATTGTTCCTTGGACTATCATCATGTGACGCCTTCAAACAGAAATGATCCAGCGGTCAGAGAAAAGCTGTTATCCACTATTGAAAGCTTGTATGGCAAAGATTCGATTAAGCGGACGACGCCTTCGATGGGCGGGGAAGATTTTTCCTATTATTCGGAGCAGGTGCCCTCGGTCTTTTTCCAGCTCGGCACGAACGGCGGCGATAACACCGCCTATCCGAACCACAATACGAAGTTCAATGTAGATGAAGAATCCTTTTTATACGGCATTTCGGTATTGAGCATATTTGCAAATAACTATTTAAATAAGGGGGAAACGGAATGAAAAAGTATGTATGGACAACAGTTTTAGGGTGCGGCCTTGTCATAGCGGGCTGTTCATCGGAAGATGCGGGTGAGTCGGGTGCAGGAGAGCCGGTAGAAACGAGCGACAGCAAAACACTGACGATCGCCAACGGAACAGATATTGTGACATTTGATATTCATGACCACAATACGACTTCAACAGAAGCAGTGCATGTCAATATGTTCAACTATCTGCTAACAAATGAAGGGGAAGAGGGCTTCCAAAGTGATCTGGCGGAAAGCTGGGAGAACGTAGATGACCGGACGTGGGCATTCGAATTACGTGAAGGCGTAAAATTCCATAACGGCGAGGACCTCACAGCAGAAGACGTAAAGTTCACCTTGGAACGTGTAGCCAATGATGACACACTTCTTGAACACGGAAACTATAACCAAATCTCTGAAGTGAACGTCATCGACGATTATTCATTTGAAATTGTTACGGAAAACCCGGAGCCCGCATTGCTGAACCGCTTGTCGCGTCTAGGTTCAAGCATTTTGCCAAAAGACTATATCGAAGAGGAAGGTTGGGAAGTATTCCTTGAAGAACCGGTCGGGACCGGCCCTTATAAATTGCAAGAGTGGAGAAAAGATGACCGCTTAGTACTCGAAGCCAATGAAGATTATTTTGGCGACGAACCGAAGTGGGAAGAAGTTGTTTTCCGCAGTATTCCGGAAGACTCTACCCGAGTTTCTGAACTGTTGACGGGTGGTGTCGATGTAGCGGTAAACATTCCACCGACCGATGTGGAACGAATTGAGTCCACTGAAGGCGTGACAGCCGTTCAATCCCCGACCCAGCGCGTCATGATGATGGTGTTGCGAACAGATGAAGACAGTGTTACGGGAGATCCAAAAGTGCGTGAGGCTATCGATTTGGCGATCGATAAACAGGCAATGGTCGATTCGTTGCTTGAAGGCGCAGGCACTGTAACCCGCACAAGAATAACACCTGGAAATACTGGTGCTAATGAAGACCTGTACGGCGAATCTTTATATGATCCTGAAAGAGCGAAAGAGTTATTGGCAGAAGCGGGATATGCGGATGGTGTGGAATTGACGATGAGTGCGCCGAATGGCCGTTACCTGAAAGACAGAGAAAGTGCCGAACTGATGGCTGCGATGTTATCGGAAGTAGGTATTACGATTAACTTGGAATTCCTTGAATGGAGTGCATTTGCCCAGAGATACCAAGAGCGTTCGTTTGAAGATATTTTCTACATTGGTTATGGCAACTCGATGTTTGATGCCTCACTTGGTTTAGAGCGTTTGACAACCGAAAGTGCAGAAGGTGAAACAGATTATGATAATGAAAAAGTAAACGAATTACTTCTAGAAGCTGAGCAAAACATGAATGCAGAAGAACGAATCGAGCAGTTCCAAGAAGCTCAAGAATTAATTGCAGAAGACCGTCCGCAAATCTATACATTCCAACTTGACGCCATTACAGGCATCAACGACCGAGTGGAGTTTGAGCCGCGCTTGAACGAGATGTTCTATGCTGATTCAATCACATTGAAATGATGAAAAAAGGAGGGAAAACCTCCTTTTTTTCAATAAGGGAGGAATGTAGATGAAGTATTTCTTGAAAAGCTTATTAAAAACCATTCCTGTACTTTTCCTTATCACGCTTATTGTCTTTTTACTAGTGAGAGTAACGGGAGATCCGGTGTCGTTGATGCTGCCGGAAACAGCCACTGCAGAAGAGCGTGATTCATTGAGGGAATCTTTGGGATTCAATGAACCTCTCCCTGTTCAATATTTCACTTATTTAGGGAACTTGGTACAAGGGGACTTTGGGGACTCATTCAGATATAACACCGATGCTTTGTCGCTCATTTTGGAGCGGCTGCCGGCCACATTGGAGTTGGCCATCGCATCGATGGTTATTGCGGTCATCATTTCGGTGCCGCTCGGAATTTTGTCAGCCGTAAAGCGCAATAGCTTTTTTGACCTCTTCATTACAGGTGGAGCAGTTTTAGGAAAAGCAATGCCAAACTTTTGGCTTGGCATTATGCTGATTCTTTTGCTATCAGTGACATTTCAGGTATTCCCTGTTTCGGGCCGAGGTACATTATGGCATTTAGTGCTGCCAGCTCTGACCTTAGGAACCGGAATTGCAGCGGAAATGACTCGGTTGATCCGTTCCAGTATGCTGGAGATTTTGGGACAGGATTTTATCCGTACGGCCAGAAGCAAAGGATTAGGCGAGGCGATTATCGTCAATAAACACGCTTTCCGTAATGCATTGATTCCAGTAGTAACGATTATGGCTCTACAAACATCGACCTTGATCGGTGGAACTTTGATTACTGAGACGGTTTTTGCATGGCCTGGTCTTGGGCAATTACTTGTTCAATCGGTGAACTTGCGCGACATGGCAGTGGTTCAGGCAGCCACTTTCATTATTGCGATATTTGTTATTTTGAGTAATTTATCAGCGGATTTGATTTACAGATTCTTAGACCCGCGTATCAAATATGATTAAAGGGGGGGACAGATTTGGCCCAACTTACTGATACTGCAGCGCTGCCGAAGGCGACAAAATACAAGAGCTCCATGAAGAAGCTAGCGAAAAGCTTGTTGAGGAGCAAGACAGGGATGGCAGGGCTGATAATTGTAGTGACTGTAGTATTGATCGCCATTTTAGCTCCCGTACTAGCACCACATGACCCGGCACAAACCAATGTCGTGGACCGCTTATTGCCGCCGTTTTGGCTTGGCGGTACGATGGAATTCCCGCTGGGCACCGATAATTTGGGGCGTGACATTTTAAGCCGCATTATTTTCGGCTCCCGCATATCGCTATTAGTTGGAATCAGTGCGGTTTTACTGGCTGGGGCTATCGGTATGGCCTTAGGTTTGATTGCCGGATACTACGGGAAGTTTTGGGATTTCCTTATAATGCGGACAGTCGATTCCTTATTGGCCATCCCGAATATCTTGTTCATGCTTATTATCCTTGCTGTGATGGGACCAAGCTTGATCACTTTAATTCTGGTGCTCGGCGGAACATCGTGGGTTGTTTATGCAAGGATGGTGCGAAGCGAAACACTTAGTGTTAAAGAACGTGATTATGTGCGTTCGGCAAGAGCGATTGGAGCAAAAAACGGGCGAATTATCAGGAAATATATTTTACCAAATGTCATTTCTTCTTTTATTGTCATTGCGACATTGAATGTAGCGACGACCATTATTTTAGAAGCCAGCTTAAGTTTCCTTGGATTAGGAATTCAATCACCCGATGTTTCCTGGGGATTGATGTTGAGCGATGGCAGGGAATATATTGCAACTAGCTGGTGGGTAGCCACATTCCCAGGTATTGCTATTACCATTACAGTGCTAGGCGTCATTTTTCTCGGAGATTGGTTGAGAGATGTACTTGATCCTAAAATTAAAGAGTAATTGAAAGAAGGTGAGATCATGACGAAAAACTTGTTGGAAATAGAAGATCTCAAAGTGCGCTTCAAAACTGAAGATGGATATATTTCTACAGTAAATGGTGTGTCATTTTCCGTTAAGCAAGGTGAAACTTTGGCGATTGTTGGAGAATCTGGTAGCGGCAAAAGTGTTACATCTCTAGCATTAATGGGGATTTTACCAGCAAATGGGGAAATATATGACGGGAAAGTAACATTCGAAGATAAAAATCTGCGCACCCTCAGTAAGAAAGAGTACCGTAAAATTCGCGGCAATGAAATTTCAATGATATTTCAAGAACCTATGACTGCGCTGAATCCGGTATTCAATATCGGTTATCAATTAAGGGAAACCCTGATTCTGCACTATGATATGACAAAAGAGCAGGCAAACAAAAAAGGAATTGAAATGCTAGAGACGGTAGGGATTCCTGATGCAGACAAAGTAATGGGCCGCTTTCCGCATCAACTATCAGGTGGGATGCGGCAACGTGTGATGATCGCCATGGCCCTTTCCTGCAACCCTAAACTTCTAATCGCGGATGAGCCTACTACTGCTTTGGATGTCACTATTCAAGCACAAATTCTCACCTTGATGAGAAATATAAAGGAAAAATCCAATACCAGCACAATCATCATTACCCATGATCTTGGGGTGGTTGCAGAACTGGCGGATCGTGTCATTGTCATGTATGCGGGGGAAGTGGTGGAAGAAGCGCCAATTTACGAGCTTTTTGAAAATCCTCTACATCCCTATACAAAAGGATTGATGGCTTCAATTCCGAAAGTCCACGATGTGGTGGATGAACTTTATTCGATTGAAGGAACAGTCCCCAATCCTTCCAACATGCCGAGTGGCTGCAAATTTTACCCGCGTTGTCCGTTGGGGAATATTGAATGTACGAAAATCCATCCGCCTTTGGAATATATTTCAGCAGATCATGCAAAACGGTGCATCAAAGTTTAAAGGCAGGAGATGACTTCATGAATGTGATTGAAAAAAATATTATAATGGAAGTAGAAGATCTTAAAAAGCATTTCGATATCTCCAAAGGTTTTATAAAAAAGGTGAATTCAAAAGTACGTGCAGTCGATGGTTTGAATTTTCAGGTGTATAAAGGCGAGACGCTGGGCATCGTAGGGGAATCTGGTTGTGGGAAATCTACTACGGGGCAGTTGATGCTTGGGTTATTGGATGCAACGGAAGGCCATATTTATTTTCAGGATAGAGATTTGGCTGAGATGACTCAAGAAGAACTTCGCCTTGCCAGAAGAGACTTGCAGGTAATTTTCCAAGATCCCTATTCTTCACTCAATCCGCGAATGACTGTAGAAGAGCTCATCGGGGAACCATTGATTGTGCACGGTATCGCTAAAGGCGAGGAGTTGAAGAAACAGGTACTGGATTTGATGAACCTGGTAGGTCTGCAGAAACACCAAATGACGCGTTTTCCTCATGAATTCAGTGGCGGACAAAGACAGCGCATCGGCATTGCACGAGCTTTAGCGTTAAAGCCTAAAGTCATCGTATGCGATGAGGCAGTTTCTGCACTGGATGTCTCAATTCAAGCGCAAATCTTGAATTTGTTGAAAAAGCTTCAAAAGGAACTGGACTTGACGTATATTTTCATTGCCCATGGCTTGCCAGCAGTAAGGCATATTAGCGATCGGATTGGGGTAATGTATTTAGGGAAGATGGTGGAGATGGCGGATAGAGATGAAATATTTCATCACCCGCTCCATCCGTATACGCATGCATTGCTCGATTCTGTGCCGATTCCAGATCCAAGATTAAGGAAAGAGCATTTATTAATAGAAGGAGAAATCCCCAGTCCTACCAATCCTCCTTCAGGGTGTGCATTCCACCCAAGGTGCCCGTTTGCCACAGAGCATTGCAAAAAAGTTACCCCAGAATATAGGGAGATATTGCCTGAACATTATGTAGCCTGCCACTACCCTTTAGTGGATAAAGATACAGATGTTCTGCCACATTCCTCCGACAAGGCATAAAAAGGAGAGAATACGCGTGAAAGTACGAATTGGAGCCGTTGGGCCTGCAGATTCACTTGAAGTGATCCGCCAAGTAGCAGCCTTAGACAATAGAATAGAGTTAGTGGAATTTGAGTATTCCGCTGCAGAGCAATTGCCTGATATTCTAGGAAAGCATCGCTATGAATTCACCCAATGGATTTTCTCAGGGCCTATCCCTTATGACTATTGTGTCAAAAACGAACTGATTACACCTGAAGAAGCGGCATATCCCCCTCTTCACGGAATGGCGCTATTAGGGACATGCCTGCAAGTCATGCATAATCATGATCAATTCATTAAAAATATGAGTCTCGATGTAGTGGATGAGAGTATTGTCCATTCACTTTTCTCGGAATATCAATTGAATAATATCCAGTTTGAACTGCACCATTACGAAGGAACTGTAAACTACCAAGAAATCATCAACTTTCATGTGGGGAATTACCGATCTGGAAAAACAAAAGCCGCTTTGACTTGTTTAGCGAAAGTATATTGGGAGTTAACTTCATTAGGCATTCCTTGTTATCGCGTCAAACCTTCAAAGCTGGCAATCCAGACGATTTTCAATTTGCTGGTTTCTAGAGCCCAAAGCCACGTATATGAAAAACAAAAGGTGGCTGTGGTAGGTTTCGAGCTTCTGAAAAGCGAAAAGACGCCTAAAAAAGCAGATTACAGTTTTTATGAAAGAGAAAAAGCGCTGGAGTTCGAACAGGAATTGCTTCAAATCACGAAAAAGTTAAATGGATCTCTGATCAATAAGGGAAGAGGGATTTATTTCATTTACACTACACAGGGCGATTATGAATTACTATTCTCTTCGAATTCGATTATGCAAATCGCTAAAGAAATAAGTATGCGCACGGCTCTTGATTTCCATATCGGGATCGGTTCCGGCTATACGATACATGGAGCAGAGTTAAACGTCCAAACTGCATTTGAACATGTTGCCGGAAAAAATGAAATGAAGGCGATTTATGTCGATGAGAGTGGGGTAATAGAAAATCTGTCTGACTCAGAAACTACGAGTGATTCAGAAAATGCCAGTCAATTACCCGAATATTGGATTGTTATTTTAGCGAAGCATAACTATCGGGTAACCATCCCAATAAAAATCTATCAATATGTAAAATTGAAAAACATCCCTTGTTTTACCAGTGATTTAATTACAGGACTTCTAAAAAGTTCAGAAAGAAATTCTAGAAGAATATTGAATGAAATGGAACAGATGGGTTTAATCCAGGAAGCAATGGAAGAACAAAAATCGGGCAAACGCGGCAGACCGAAGAAAGTATATGAATTTATCCTGAACAAGGAAAAAGCTGAATGACTAAAATCCCCGGCACAAGGATATCCTTGTGCCGGGGATTTTAGTTATCGCTCGAATGCTTTGCCCTAACTCGCGTTTGCTGAACGAGAAATACTAAAGGGAATTTGGAAGCGTTTCTTTCATGCGAAGCGCAGCCATCACACCGGCAATCATCGGCAGAAGGGCGACCAAGCCGATCGCCCATTCGACATTGATGACGTCAGTCAAGATGCCGGCGAACAAAGCGCCGAATGCATAGCCGCTGTCGCGGAATGAACGGTAGACGCCCATTGAAGAAGCACGCCAAGAAGGTGGGGCCACGTCGCTGATCGCTGCTTGCAAGGTCGGATAGACCATTGCCGTCCCAAGGCCGAGAAGGATGGATGCCACAATCCATAAGCTGTATTGGTCGACCATCAGCAAAAGCCAAAGCGAGGCAGCCTGCAGCCACATGCCGCCGGCGATCAGCCATTTCCGGCCCCAGCGGTCACTCAAGAATCCGGTGAATAATTGGAAAAATCCCCAGGCGGCCGGATACAAAGCGACGAGCAAGCCGATTTCCGGGACGCTCAATCCGACACTTGCGAAAAATAGCGGAAACAAGCCCCACGCCATGCCATCTTTCAAATTCGTGGAAAGCCCGGCGAAGGTAGCGGTCGACAGTGTCGGGTTTTTGAACGCTGTGCGCTTGAACACTTCACCTGCGGAAAGGGCCGCCTCTTGTGATGACGACTTGGCCTGACGCTTCAAGTGTTCGCCGGTATCCCGGACGAGAAACGATAGCATAAGGCCGATCGCTACGACTGCCAATCCAATATAGAACGGTTCGGGGCGGTTTGAGAAAGTCGAAGCAACGTAACCGGACAACGCGGCCATGACGGCAACACCCGTATAGCCCGCAAATTCATTGAGCCCGACCGCAAGCCCGCGCTCTGTCGGCTTCGCGAGGTCGATCTTCATATTGACCGTCATCGACCAGGCGAGGCCTTGGTTAATGCCAAGGAAAATATTGGCGACGACGATCATCCACCAGGCGTCGGCGAAAATGACGAGCAGTGGTACAAAAAGCCCCGCACTCCATCCGACAATCAGCACTTTTTTGCGGCCCAGCCGGTCGGCGATGGCACCGGCAAAATAATTGACGATTGCTTTCGAGAAACCGAAGCTGATAATGAATGACAGCGCGGCACTCGCTGAAGCGAGCCCGAATTCTTCTTCTCCGATAATCGGCAGGACAGTCCGTTCGAGCCCGACCATCGAACCGACGAAAAAGTTCGTCAGCACGAGAAGGAGAAACTGGAAGATATTTTCTTTAATGCCGAATTGGATGTTTCTCATCGAATCTCCCCATCGTCCGCATCGATTTCCTGGGAAATGGACGAATCCGTGGGCCCTTCGTCCAAACGGTACGCTTCAAACCCGCGTTCGCGCAGAAAACGTACGGCGTCACTTGCGTACAGGCAATAAGCGCCCCGGCAATAGGCAATGACTTTCTTGCCAATCGGCAAGTGCTCCAGGTTTTCTTCGAGTTGCGCTAGCGGAATCGACACGGCATCCGTCAAGTGGCGGCTGGCGTACTCATCTTCAGCCCGCACATCGATCAATACCGCGCGTCCGCTAGCCACTTCTTCCAATGCCTCGGCCGAGGACATGACCGGAACCGAGCCACCCGCTGTCGTTTCCATCGTCCGGACCTCGCCCATATCGGGGAATTGCCGTTCAGCGAGCCGTTTTGTCAACTGCAATAATTCGGCGACTTCATTATCGGCAAGTTCATAATAATGATGGTTTTTCACTTTCGAAGAAGCGACGAGCCGCGCTTCACGCAATGCTTGCAGATGCTGTGAGGTATTCGCCACCGACATATGCGTCTCTTTCGCCAGGCGTTCCACCGTTTTCGGTCCCTGCGCCAAATAATCGAGCAGCTCGAAACGCCCTGGGCTCGACAAAGCTTTGCTGATTTTCGTGAAATGCCCATAGGCAAAATTTTTGAATTCCCGTGCTTCCATCCGGATCAGCCCTTATCTATTCAAGTATTTTATTGAATAGGTAAAGTGTAATGGAATGACGCCAGATTTGTAAAGAGTTGGTGCTTGGTTAGCTTTCTTCGATCATTTGAAACTTTATACGATTAAAAGCGTAATTAGCAGCAAGGAGTGGTGAATAATGGCACATTGCACAAATTGCGGAGTTAAATGGAAAGCGAAAGATATCTGGAAACTGGGCATGGCAAAAGACGGCAAGAATTGCCCATCGTGCGGCGCGAGACAGTATGCATCGTTCAAGAATGGCGGGTTTTTGATGGGACTCGGCTATGTGAGCGGAACAATCGGGTTATTGCTCATCGTTCTGTTTCCGTATTATATCCGTTTAAGCAATCAGAAAGATAAAGAGTTGTATGGGGAATAGAGAGGCAGGAGGAAACACAATGAAACAGATTATCGCACTAGGCGGAGGCGGCTTTTCGATGGAGCCTGACAATCCACTGCTTGATTTATACATATTGGAACAATCACCAAAAGAAACGCCGAAAATCTGCTTTATCCCAACAGCGAGCGGGGACGCGGACAGCTATATCGCACGCTTCTACGATTTCTTCGAACAGCAAAATTGCGAGCCGACGCATCTGTCGTTGT
Organism: Planococcus citreus; assembly: GCF_003664125.1. Taxonomy (GTDB): domain Bacteria; phylum Bacillota; class Bacilli; order Bacillales_A; family Planococcaceae; genus Planococcus; species Planococcus citreus. The sequence continues at coordinate 1,457,858 of NZ_RCCP01000001.1, read as the reverse complement.
TCAAGCCGCCGGCCCAAGATCTGGAAGAGTTTGTCTTGTCGCAGGACATTTTGTATGTCGGCGGGGGCAATACGAAAAACTTGCTCGTACTATGGAAGGAATGGGGCTTGGACCGGATTATCGAAAAAGCCTGGAATCAAGGCATTGTCCTGGCAGGCATCAGTGCGGGGTCGATTTGCTGGTTCGAACAAGGGGTCACCGATTCTTACGGCGATGAACTTCATCCATTGGACTGTTTAGGCTTTTTGTCCGGCAGCAATTGCCCTCATTACGATGGGGAATCGCACCGGCGTCCGACGTTTCAACGGCTGCTTAAGCAAGGGCAGATCAAGCCAGGGCTAGCCGCAGATGACGGTGTGGCGCTTCATTTTATCGGACAGGACTTGCACAGCGCTGTCAGTTCACGGCCTTATGCCAAAGCTTACCGGGTAGGCGAAGGATATGAACATGAACTGGAAACTAGGTTTTTGGGAAACCCTAACGCTGTGTAAAAGTTTAATTCCTGTCTAAGCATGTTAGTGCAGAAGGCCAAGTTTACCGGTAACCATAAAGGGAAAAACCTACTAATTGGAAAATTAGGAGGAGATCTTTTGCAAACTCACCAGATGTATGTAAACGGCGAATATATAAAGTCCACTGGAGACGAATGGATCGACATCATTAACCCGGCAACTGAGCAAGTGATTTCCAAGATCCCTAAAGGAACGGAAGAAGACGTAGATAAGGCAGTAGAAGCGGCGCATCAAGCTCAACAGGCATGGGAATTGACGCCGAATATCGAACGCGGGAAAATCGTCCGCAAGCTAGGCGATAAGATTGCCGAAAACCGCGATACATTTATCGACTTATTGCAGGAAGAGCAAGGGAAAGACTATGAACTGGCAAGCGGTGAAGTCGATCTCGCGATTGATTACTTCCATTATATGTCCGAATGGGCACGACGCATCGAAGGGGAAATCGTCCCGAGCGACCGTCCAAACGAAAACATCTTAGTCTACAAAAAGCCAATTGGCGTCGTGGCAGGCATTATCCCTTGGAACTTCCCAATCTTTATCTTGGCAAGAAAAGTTGCGACCGCTTTGGTGACAGGCTGCACAATTGTCATCAAGCCGAGCCAGCAGACACCGAATACCGCAATGGAATTCACGAAACTCGTCGACGCGATGGAAGAAATCCCAGCAGGCGTCTACAATGTCGTAACCGGAACCGGTTCTGAAATCGGCAATGCGCTGGCTTCGCACAAGAAAGTTCAGATGATCACGATGACAGGAAGCTTGCCGGCCGGCACGAAAGTAATGGAAGCGGCAGCGCAAAACATCACCAAGGTCAATCTCGAACTTGGCGGTAAAGCGCCAGCCATCGTCACGCAGCATGCAGATTTGGACTTGGCCGCAAAAGCCATCACCACATCGAGACTCGCAAACGGCGGACAGGCGTGCACCAATGCGGAGCGCCTTTATGTCCATGAAAGCGTAGCGGAAGAGCTCAGCCAAAAACTTATCCAGGCATTCGAAGCGACCAAGCTCGGCGACCCGAGAGAAAGCAAAGACGTAACAATGGGGCCGCTGATCAGCCAGGACCGTCTGGAGACTGTCGAAGGCATGGTTAAAGACGCTGTGTCGCAAGGGGCGACCGTTGCGACAGGCGGGGAACGCGCGGATTTGGCCGGGTTCTTCTACAAGCCAACTATTTTAACGAACGTGACGCACGATTCCGATATCATGCGGGAAGAGATCTTCGGGCCAGTATTGCCTATGACCACGTTCAGTACAATAGAAGAAGCGATTGACATGGCCAACGACACGGTCTTTGGCTTGTCTTCTTCGATCTATACAGACGACCTGAACGAAGCAATGCGCGTCGTCAATGAAATGAAGTTTGGCGAGACTTACGTCAACCGCGAAAACTTCGAAGCGGTGCAAGGTTATCACGCCGGCATGCGTCAATCCGGACTCGGCGGTGCGGACGGCAAGCACGGCATGGAAGACTTCCTTGCAACGCAAGTCGTTTACATGCAGTATAAAAAATGAAGTAAATAAAGGCGCAGAAACGGATATCCGTCTCTGCGCCTTTTCTTATGATTATTTTTCAAAACGCACGAAGCGCTTTTTGCCGATCTGCAGGACATCGCCGTTTTGGACGACGGTGTCGAGTTCTTCGCGTGTCAGCTTATCGCCGTTGAACGATACGCCGTTTTGTTCGATGAGCCGCACAAATTCGCTTTTGCTGCGGACAAATCCGGATTCCACGAGCTGCGGAATAATTTCTTCAATACGTTCCTTGCCGATTTCCACCAGCAGCGAAGGGATATTTTCCGGGATTTCACGCTTTTGGAAGGCGGTTTCGAAGTAGCGTTTCGCTTCTTTCATCGCGTCTTCGCCGTGGTAGAGCGCCGTGATGATTTCCGCCAGTTCCAATTTGATATTGCGCGGGTTTTCACCGTCTTCGAGCCGGTCGAGCAAGGATTCGATCGCCAAGGGATGCTCATCGGTCGTCAGTTCAAAGTATTTGAAGACCAGGGGATCCGGCACTTCCATCACTTTTTTGAACATGACTTCAGGCGCTTCGCTGACGCCGATGTAATTGCCCAGGCTTTTGCTCATCTTTTCAACGCCGTCGAGCCCTTCAATCAGCGGCATAAAGATGGCGACTTGCTTTTCCTGGCCCATATGCTTTTGGAGTGTGCGGCCCATCAAAATATTGAAGGTCTGGTCGGTACCGCCGATTTCAATGTCCGCCTTCAGTTCAACGGAATCGTAGGCTTGCATGAGCGGGTAGAAAAACTCATGGAGACCAATCGGCGACTGGTTTTGGTAGCGGTTCTGGAAATCGTCGCGTTCGAGCATGCGCGCGACCGACGTGCTTGCGGCAAGCTTCAAGACCTCTTCGAAATTCAGCTTCGACAGCCATTCGCTATTGAAACGCACCGTTGTCTTCGTTTTATCGAGCACTTTGAAGATCTGTTCATAGTAAGTCTCCGCATTCTCCCGGACCGCTTCATCACTGAGCGCGGTCCGTCCTTTGGCCTTGCCGGAAGGGTCGCCGATGCGCCCGGTGAAGTCACCGATCAAAATGACCGCCTGATGGCCGAGGTCCTGCAATTGCTTGATTTTGCGCAAAACTACTGCGTGGCCAAGGTGGATATCAGGTGCGGACGGGTCGAGCCCAAGCTTGATGGTGAGCGGGCGCTGTTCATTATATGAGCGTTCGAGCTTTTCGAGCAATTCGCCTTCCTCGATGATTTCGGCAGCTCCTTTTTCGATGATTTTCATTTGTTCAGCGGGTGTGAGTCGCATGCTAACATCTCCTTGTCCTGGAATAGTCCATATCGCGAAAACGATCAGAATACAAAAAAGCGCCCTCTAGGGAAAAACCCTAAAGGACGCGGATATGCGTGTTACCACCTTAGTTTGGAAACTGCTCACACAGCTTCCCTTGGAAAGTACGGCCGAAGCGATACTCCTGCATGGATTACGGATGCAACTCCGGTGTAGCCTACTGAAGGTTCGGTACACAGCTCAAAGAGGTATTTCCCCGGACACCGCATGCGCCTCTCATCAACCGGCCGCTTTCTGTATGCTTCAGTCACAAGTACTCGTTCTTATCATCGCTTTTGTTCTTATATGCCGAAATGCTCGGGCAAATATTCGTTACGCAGATATTGTTTCTCATTATAACTGGATTAAAAAAGAAGTCAATCACGGAATATAATCAAACTGTTAATTCACTTTTGACCAAAGCATCTCTGCGATGAATCCGGTTCATGCTTTGTTGAGAACAGAATACGAAAAGGCCAGTGAAGCATAGTTTCCAAACCCGTCAACGAATGAATCGGTGAAAGCACATCACCGAGTTGCAATCACCAACTAGCTGCTAAGACTTTCCAGGCGGCTAATAAAATGCACCTGTACGTCAGAGTATATCCATCAGTTCGGTATCGGAATAAATTGAAATGTATACTACAGCTTTCTCTTCTCCAATATTTTTCACGAAATGGGGAACGCTGGCATTCCAGCTGAAAGAGTCGCCTTTTTCCACTATAAAAGAATCTTCCCCTTGCTCAGCAAGAATTTTCCCTTCTAGCACCAGATGGGATTCTTCCCCTTCATGTGCATGGGGATCCCCTATCGATGCGCCGGGAGGAAACTCAACAATCATCGTACGCAGTCCGCCCTTTGAAGCCAAGTGCTCAATTTTCAAATTATTATACGAAGAGCTTCTTCTATCCTCTTTACGTACAACGCGCATATGCTGCTGCTTTTCCAGCAGTAAATAAGCAAGAGGAACTTTCAAAAATGCAGCAATCGTATTGAGTGTATTGATGGAAGGTGAAGTATTGTTGTTCTCGATATTGCTGATGAAGCCTTTCGAAAGGCCGGTGCCTTCGGACATTTGGGCGATGGTGATTTTTTTTCGGTTTCGAATAGCTCGGATTTTTGCTCCAATTTCCAACAAGATGACCTCCATTTGTTTTCTTTTAAGAAACTTATTTATATATTAACAAATAAAATATTGACATTCCACCTTTATGAAGTTAACTTATAGATAATAATTATTCTTTATACGAAACAAATAAGACTTATTTTTTGGCTTAATGTTTTCTTATAAGAATATTAATTTCTAATGGGGATTTTTATTTCATATTAAAGATAGGAGGAAATATAGTGGGAACTTCTTCAGTTTATGAACTAAGCGAGCTGCCATTGATGACGTCAGCAGGGGGAATGACGAATTCTTTAATGAGTGGTGGCTACAGGTGGAGTTCCGAGCCTGCCTAGAAGGACAGGACGTTTTTCAAAAGAAGCAGGGGGATTTCTCAAGTAGCGGATAGTTGTCCAAATTAGCCGAGCGAAGGAACGAGAATAAGCTGCAATTGCATTATTTGAAATACAGCATAACAACGCTATTTAGCAAAACCATTAAATGAATGATAAAAATTGGAGGAAGAAAAGTGAAAAACAAATATGAATTGAGTGCTTTAATCTTACGTTTGGTATTGGGAATCAGTTTTTTAATTCACGGGGTTTCAAAGTTTCAGGGAGGAATTGAAAATACCGCCGGATGGTTCGCGAGCATTGGATTGCCCGAATTTCTCGCATATGCAACAGCTGGTATAGAAGTTTTGGGAGGTCTGGCATTGATACTCGGGTTCTTCACAAGATACATTTCCGTCTTATTTGTTGTACTAATGGCAGGAGCGATTATTCAGGTGAAATTAGCGGCAGGGTTTTTAGGTGATGGGCAAACGGCCGGATACGAATTGGACTTGGCATTTTTAGCGATGTCATTATCCCTTGCCGTGACAGGCTCTAAAGCTTATGCATTAGATCAACTGTTCTTTAGAGGAAATGAAGAAGAAAACAAGGTATCTGTTAACTAGTTAGGATGAATATTTGAGAAAGAGTGCATTGCTTCAATAGGGAGTAGTGCTTTCTTTTAGTGAAAAAGCGCAAAATAGGGCATTATTTAAATTATGTCAGTGAAGAAAGCTATCTTCAAAAAACTAATTAAAAAGAGGTGCGTTGCGAATGGTGCAAGTAAAATTTGATTCTAAGATTCTTTCGGCTTTGGAAAATAAAATCCAACTGATCAATAAAGAGGAAGGGGCTATTTATTTGGTTGGACCGATTCAACTGCCGGTGAACCTATACAACGAAACAGTTGTCTTTCAATGGTATTGCTGGTTGGATTGCGAAGAAGTGACGACAGCCTATGGGAGCATTATTGAAAAACTATCTTCTTCCAACTTAGCTGACCTGCAGCAATCTAGCGTGTTGGCATATGGTGATTTCGCTGAAGGAGCCGATGCCCTTATCCGGATGCATTCCATTTGCCATACAGGTGATATATTCGGCAGTAAGCGTTGTGATTGTGGCTATCAATTGAAAGAATCGATGAAAATGATTGTCGAACACGGAACCGGTGCGTTATTCTATCTAGCGAACCATGAAGGAAGAGGAATTGGCCTATTTAGCAAAGCGATGGCTTATCTTCTTCAGGAAAACGGATATGATACCGTCGATGCGAATGAAACTCTGGGATTCGAAGACGATACCAGAAGCTACGACGATGCCATAAAAGTATTGAGCGCATTGCGATCGAAGCCGGTCACGCTTTTGACCAATAACCCGAAAAAATTGGCAGCATTAACAAACGCCGGCTTGAAACTATCGGGCAGACAAGCTTTATGGGGAGATCACTCGGAATTCAATGAAAACTATCTTCAGACAAAAGTTCATCGCTCTGGCCACTTAGAGGAAGAGGTGGCTTGCCCGAATGCTTAACGATAAGTTTTATATGGACCTGGCTGTTCAGAATGCGCAGGCGATGAAAGGCCAAACAGATCCGAACCCGCTAGTCGGCGCCATTATTGTCAATGACAACCGCATTGTAGGAATCGGCGCCCATATGAAGGCGGGAGAAGCACATGCCGAGATTCACGCCCTTCAAATGGCTGGTGCAAAAGCTAAAGGCGGAACCATCTATGTCACGCTGGAACCTTGCTCTCATCACGGAAAGACTGGCCCATGTGCGGAAGCGATCGTGGAAGCGGGAATTAAGAGAGTAGTCATCGGGACGCTCGACCCGAACCCCATCGTTTCCGGAAATGGCGTTAAAATACTAGAAAATGCAGGAATCACTGTAGTGTCAGGGGTTGAATCAGAAAAGGCTTGGCAGTTGAACGAAGTATTCAATAAATTCATCACACATAAAAAGCCCTTTGTAACACTGAAATCCGGTATTACCTTAGACGGCAAAATTGCGACGCATTCCTATGACAGCAAATGGATTACTTCGGAAGAATCCCGTCTGGATGCACACCAGCTCAGAAATGAAAACATGGCGATTCTAGTAGGGGTCAATACCGTCATCCATGACAACCCGGAACTTACAACCAGAATTCAAAATGGGCGCAACCCGATACGCATCATCATCGATTCCAGTTTGAAGATTCCTGAAGACGCCAAAGTGCTCAATGACAAAAAAGCAGACACTTGGATTTTTACCAGCCAATATCCAGACGCGGCTAAAGAGAAAAAACTGCTGTCGGGCGGCATCAAAGTCGTGCGGACGAGCAGCTTGAAAAACGTTGATTTAAGTGAAATGCTTAATGTGCTGGAGGAGAGTCAGATATCTTCCTTGTTGATTGAAGGCGGTGGAACCATCAACGCTTCTTTCTTGGAAAGCCATTTGATTGATAAAGTGATCTTATACATTGCCCCCAAATTAATCGGCGGTAAAGAGGCACCGAGCTTTTTGGAAGGCAAGGGGTTCAATAAAATGAGTGAAGCAATTGAATTAGCTGATATGGAAATCACGAAGATAGGGAATAATTTCAAAATGGTTGGATACCCCATTTACGAAGCATAAAGGAGTTAAGCCATGAAAATCGGATTCGATATTGACGATACACTAATAAATTTAAGAGAATATGCTTTTCATATCTACAATGTAAAATTGAAGAAAAACGTACCGATCGATGTTTTCCATCGGTTAGAAAGAGTGGAGATACACGAAGCTTTCGAGCTGACAGAAGAGCAAGGAGCAGAAATGTGGAATTCCTCTTTGGAAGAAATTTATTTCAATGCATGTCCCCCTTTTCCGAATGCAGTAGAAACAATACAGGAATTGGAGAGAAGAGGACATGAGATTTATTACATTACTTCAAGGCCGAAAGTGCATGGGGAACGGACATTGGAATGGATGAAGACACAAGGCTTCCCGATTGAGGGAGAACGGTTTTTTTACGGAATGAAAGATCAAGAAAAAATCCAATTCATAGAAAAAATCGAGCTGGATTATTATTTCGACGACAAGCCTGAAGTGTTAAATACATTAGGGGGCAAAGGAAAGACAACGGTAGTTGTAAAAGACCAATCCTATAATCGGAATTTGAACTTCCCGAGAATCCTGGAGTGGAAAGATATCGAAAACTTTATCGATACGAGAGAGTTGTAATGCGTACTTAATTGCTAGCCTATAAACGGCGCTTATTGAGCTGTCACGCTTGTTTTTACAGTTCCAGTGAAAGCTATGGGAAAAGGGTATGGTATTTCTTTTATGATGATGTTGTAGGTGAAAATTGCCCTGCTGATGAAAATTCAGCAGGGCAATTTTTATATGGCTTAAAATGAAATTAAGGAAACTTAAAGGTTAAGTCTTATCCAATACATCTATAACACGTGCTGATCTTGCTTTTTCTGGGGCCAGATGGACGGATTTGATGAAGAAAGAAATCACCAAGCCGATCACAGCGAGCACCAAACCGAATGTAAAGGCATTTTGCACGCCAGCCGTCAGTGCTTCGGGAATAGCGGAAGCGCTGTTTGGATCTGATACAGTTTGCATATAGGTCGATTGTGTCGATGACATGATGGTAATGGCGACCGCTGTCCCGATGGCGCCTGATACTTGCTGAAGCGTGTTCATCAAAGCGGTGCCATCCGGATACAAGTCTTTTGGCAATTGATTCAATGCGTTAGTTTGGGCTGGCATCATCACCAATGAAACCCCGACCATCAAAAGAGTATTCAAGACGACTATGGCAACTGCAGTGGTGCCGGTCGTGACGCCTGATAAGTTCCACAAGGTAATGATGATGATTGAAAACCCGGGAATGACCAATCCTCTCGGCCCGTATTTATCGTAAATCCGCCCGGTGATCGGGGACATCAATCCGTTCAACACACCGCCCGGCAGCAGGATGAGCCCAGCTGTGACAGCTGCCAAGCCAAGTCCTGTCTGCAAATACAGCGGCAGCAGAATGGCTGATGACAGGATGACCATGAACGCGATAAACACCGCGGCGAGCCCAAGTGTGAACATAGGGTATTTAAAGACGCGGAGGTTGATCATCGGCTGGTCCATTTTGAATTGCCGAATGGAGAACAAGAACAATGAGACAAATCCAACCGCAATGGATGCGATGACGATGAAACTGCCCCAACCGCTTTCCCCAGCGGTGCTGAATCCATAGACGATGCCGCCAAACCCGAGGGAAGACAGCACGATGGAAGTAATGTCGATCTTAGGTTTTGTGATCACGCTGACGTTCTGCATGAACATGATGCCAAAAATCAATGCGAACACTAGAAACGGAAGAGACACCCAGAAAATCCAATGCCAGCTTAAGTTTTCAATTAAAAATCCGGAAATCGTCGGCCCGATCGCCGGAGCGAACATGATCACCAAGCCCATCAATCCCATAATCGCGCCTCTTCGATGAATGGGGAAAATCAATAGAATCGTGTTGAACATGAGCGGCAAAAGCAAGCCTGTTCCGATTGCCTGGATGACGCGAGCCACCATGAGAATGCTGAAGCTGGGCGCTAGTGCAGCAATCAAGGTGCCGGTCACTGAAAAGGCAAGCGCGGCAATGAATAGCTGCCTCGTGCTGAACCATTGCAGCAATAAGCCGGACACAGGGACCAATATGCCGAGTGTCAGCAAGTATCCCGTCGTGAGCCATTGGATGGTAGACGATCCCACGCCGAATTGTTGGATTAAATCGCCCAATGCCATATTGAGCGCAGTCTCACTGAACAATCCAATGAAGCCTGCGATTAAGAACGAAATTAAAATAGGGGTCGTTTTGATGGTTTCTTTTTGCTGTCCTGCTATTGTTGTCATATCTTTATCCATTCCTCTCTGAAATGCCTGATTTTAATTCTCTCTTTTTGACAAGATGAAAGGAATTTGATTGGCGATGATTAAAAGCGATTCCTCGCTTTTGGTAGTCAGTGAAAGAAGAATGCCTCCTTCGATCGCGGCCAGAATGAAAATCCCGTAATCTTTAGCCAGCTTTTCACTGTATCCTGCTTCAAAAAACTTAGTGGAGTATAGTTCGCTCCACTCTTCGAATGCCGTTTGACACGCGGACCTGATCGGTTCATTGGTCGAATATTTTTCAGCCGCAATCGTGCCAATCGGAAACCCGACCGGTTCTGTCTCATCTTTCAATAGAGCAGCCAACTGATGAATATGGTCTTGAACCGCTTTGACAGGATCACCGATTTGTTCGAACGACTCTTCAATCCATGCCAAAACAATATCTTTGGTATGATGAATGGCTTCGACAGCCAGTTCTTCTTTGCCATTAGGGAAATAATGGTACAGGGAGCCCTTGGGAATATTGATCTCTTTTAAAATATCATTAAGACTGATTCCTTCGTAGCCGTGCAGGCGGAACAATCTGGAAGCAGCCTCGATCAACGCCACTTTCGTATTGGGTTTAGCCATAATTCACCTCTTTAAATAATTAAACCGACCAGTCTAATATAATTGCTGGATAAATCATTGTCAAAGAATGGGTTTTCTCATAGCAGTAAAATAGTGCAAGGGAATCTCTCTAGATAATGCATGTCACAACGCTGATTCGGGAAAAGAAGAGCAAGGAGGGATTTTAATGGATTCATTTAAAGCGATTGTCATTAAAGAACAAGGGGACGAAATCATTTATGGTGTGGAACAAACCGGAGAAGAGCAATTATCGGACGGTAACGTCTTAGTCAATGTCGCGTATTCGTCTATCAATTACAAAGACATGCTCGCGGTGCAGAAAAAAGGCGGCGTCATCCGCGATTACCCGATGATTCCCGGAATCGACTTCAGCGGGACGGTTGTACATACAGCGGACGGGCGATTCCAGCAAGGCCAGGAAGTGATCGTCACGGGCTTTGAAATGGGGATGAGCCACACCGGCGGGTTCGCCGAATATGCCCGCGTGCCGGCCGAGTGGATCGTGCCTTTGCCGGACGGCTTGAGCTTGAAAGACGCCATGGTGTTCGGGACGGCCGGATTCACGGCGGCATTGTCCATCCAAGCGCTTGAACAAAACGGCATGAACCCTGAGAACAACCCAGAACTATTGGTGACAGGCGCAACGGGCGGCGTCGGAAGTGTTGCGTTGCAAATTCTGTCGAAAATCGGCTACACCAATATCACGGCCTTGGTGCGCAAAGACCATCAAGTGGACGTGGCGAAATCGCTCGGCGCAAACGAAGTCATTTTCCCGGATGATCTGGGCGAACTGAAAAAGCCACTCAACAAGCAAAAATTTGACTATGTCCTCGATACCGTCGGCGGCGATGTGGCATCGGTCCTCATCCCGCAAATTTCCTACGGCGGCAGCATGAGCATGTGCGGCAACGCGGCCGGGCTTCAACTGACCGCGACGGTGCTGCCGTTCATCTTAAGAGGTGTCAATCTGCTCGGCATCGATTCGGTCAATGTGCCGATCGAAAAACGCGGCGCCATCTGGGAAAAGATGGCGGCCGACTGGAACATTACCCAAACGACTTTGACGGATGAAGTCTCGCTCGAAAAAGTCCCTGAAACAATCGAGACGATCAAAAATGGCAAGCATTTAGGGAGAACGATCGTTAATTGCCAAGATGCTTAAAACCACACCAAAAAACGTTCGGCAAGCATGGAACTGTGCTTGCTGAACGTTTTTTTGTTTTGCCCATCGATACAGCCAACGAAGTTAAAAGGTCTCCTCCATTTTACGGATGTTTGAGCGCGACATGACATAGACATCCCCTAAAATATCGATATGGCCGCCTTTTGAGCGCAAGGCACAGTCTTTATTTGACGCGTACACGTTCATTTCATCTGACAGTGCAGACAGTTCTTCTTGAACGAGTGCCATATTGTTTTCGAGGTCGAAATGGGACAGCACGGAAAAAGGGTCTAGCGCGAGGCCGTCGCAAACGGTGTCCATGTCGACAGCATATCCAAAGCGTTCCGAGCACTTCCATTTAGCGGACATATTGATCGCCCCGGCGCTGGCCCCCATGACCAAGGCGGCGCTCGTTTTGATCGGCTCCGCCAAATCATACTCCGTCAAAAACCGGTTTTGCTTAAGCGTATCTCCGCCCAATAGAAAAATGGCCGAGGCATTTCTGATTAAGGCATGGGCTACTTCCTGCTCTACACGCGAATCGATTAGATGATATTCATCGAATGAAATGCCTGCCTGATCCAACCAGGAACGTTCCACTGCGCCGTCAATTTCAGTGTCTGATGGATCCGAGCTGATCATCACGAGCGATTTACGTTCTGGAAGGTCTTCCCTTAAGGCTTTGCTTAGGTTTTCCGGAAAACAATCACTAAACCAACCTAAATAATAATGAGTTTTCATAAGGGCCTCCTTCGTACAGGTGATAATAGCCATTATACAGCCAATCGGTCCACTTTTTATATAATTGCCCAAAGGGAAAAATTGCACATTGGGCAATTTTTGTGGTATAACATGTAAGAATTGAAAAATGAGGTGATGGAATGACTGACAGCGGTTTGCGGGATAAGAAAAAAATCGCGACTCGCCAGGCCTTGGCCGAAGCTGCTTTTAACTTAGCGGTGGAGCATGGTGTGGACGGGTTTGTCGTGGAAGATATCGTTAAAACGGCAGGCTATTCACGCCGGACATTTGCCAATTATTTTTCATGCAAGGAAGAAGCGATCGCCAACTCCTTGACGATGAACGATTATTTAGAGCGCGACGGCCAATTCGCCTCCTCCACGGAAAGTTACACGCCTTTAGATACCATCGAATTGTATATCCGCGGAAGTTTCACGATCAATAAATTGAGGCGGCTTAACGAGCTCATTTCACTGTCGCGGAACTACCCTTCGCTCAAGCTGTATGTAACCGGCGCATTGATGGAAGTACAGGATTTTGCGAAACGCGGAATCAGTGAAGAGTTCGGCAGCGACTATCCGGAAGAGTATTACCCTATTCTGATCGGCGCCGTATTCGGTGCGATTTTGCCGGTGCTGGATGAAAGCATCGCTGTCAAATTGCCAGAAGACGGGGAGCAGGACGAGACCGATAATGAATTTAACCAATACATCGATATCGTCTTTGCCCATTTACGAAAAGGCTTTAACTAACAAAAATAGAGAACGGAGTTGCACAAGTGTCGAGATTTTTTTACAGTATCGGAAAAACAGCCTATAGCAAGCCTTGGATTTTTATTGCCAGCTGGCTGCTCATTTTAGGCGTCATCATCACAGCCATTGTCACGAATGGCGTGAATACAAGCAGTGAAACAAGAATTGACGGCACCGCCGCACAGGATGTGCTGGATGAGTTGGCGGAAGAATACCCAGCCGCATCCGGGGGGCAAGGCAGTTATTTGTTCGAAGTGCCGGAAGGGGAAGTCATTGACGATCCGGCCAATGCCCAAGCTTTAGCCATGGCAGCCAATGAAATTTACGGCCTGGATCATGTCGTCAATCCGATGGACATGCTGCAAGACGAAGAAGCGATGGTCCAGATGCAAGAAATGCAAAGCATGCTGAGCCAGCTTCCGGCGTCTGAAGTCAGCCACCGGCCGTTCATCGTCCAGGATATGCCAGTCCCAGGAATCCAAATTTCAGAAGATGGAACGGTCGCATTATTCCAGTTCCAACTGACCAAAACAGCGGAAGACTTGAGTGAAGCGGAACGCGAAGAACTCGCAGATGCCGCGAATATCGCTCAAGACAATTCTTCCATCACGGTCATTCCGACGGGCGCGCTGCAAGGTGTCGATATCCCGATCGGCGGCACGCATGAAATCATCGGGCTCGCGATCGCAGCAGTCATCCTGGTCGTCACGCTCGGTTCACTCATCGCAGCCGGCTTGCCGCTAGTCGTGGCATTGATCGGCGTCGGTGTGGGTGTCGGCGGGACGTTCGCCTTGTCGAGCATGTTCGAAATCAACAGCCTGACACCGGTTCTCGCTTTGATGATCGGCCTTGCTGTCGGCATCGATTATGCTTTATTCATTGTTAACAGGCAGCGCAAACTGATTATCGAACAACAATTAACCGCTAAAGAAGCGGCTGCCCGTGCAGTCGGCACAGCAGGCAGCGCGGTATTCTTTGCCGGTTTGACCGTCATCATCGCACTCAGCGGCTTGCTGGTCATCGGCATCTCGTTCCTTAGCAGCATGGCAATCGTCGCCGCATTGACGGTGCTAATCGATGTGCTGGTCGCGCTCACACTGCTCCCGGCATTGCTCGGGTTAATCGGGGAGCGGATCGTCTCAGCCAAAACGAGAAATAAAACTCAAACGAACAACAGCTCGAAACAAAGCTTTGCCCAAGGGTGGATTACCGGCTTGTTGAAAATGAAATGGGCTGCTGTCTTACTGGTCATTATCGTTCTCGGTACACTCGCAGTGCCGGTCGCGCAAATGAACCTCGGCATGCCATCCGGCGAAAGCGCCAATCAAGACACTGCTGTCAGACAAAGCTATGACGTCATTTCCGACAGCTTCGGGGAAGGGTTTAACGGCCCACTTCTTGTCGTGGCTAAAGACCAGGATGCAGCTGCAGTGGATCCGCAGGAATATTTCCAACTGCTCAGCAATATCTCACAGCTCGACGGCGTAGCTGAAGTATCTCCAGGCGGCTTCAATGAAGACGGAACAATCGCCATCATCAGCATCATCCCAGAAAACGGGCCGACTGATGAAGCGACGAAACAATTGGTGGAAAGTTTGCGGACAGATGCCGCTGCCACTGAAAACACCAACGCAGAAATCGGCGTGACCGGTTTGACGGCGGTCAATATCGACATTTCGGAGAAGTTGGCTGAAGTGTTCCCGATCTATATCGCCATTATCGTCGTGCTGTCACTACTTATTCTGCTAGTCGTCTTCCGTTCGATCCTGATTCCGATCAAGGCAACGGTCGGTTTCCTGTTGAGCATCATGGCAACATTCGGCGCCACAACCGCAGTCTTCCAGTGGGGCTGGCTCGGATCGCTCTTCGGAATCGATACCGGCGGCCCGTTGCTGAGCTTTATCCCGATTATGGTCACCGGCATCCTGTACGGGCTCGCCATGGATTACCAAGTATTCCTTGTGTCGTCGATGCGCGAAGCCTATATACATGGTGAAAAAGGCGATGGGGCCATCGTCAGCGGCTACAAGACGGCCAGTAAAGTGGTTGTCGCGGCCGCATTGATCATGGTTTCGGTATTCTCCGGCTTCATCTTCACAGATGACATCATGATCAAGCAAATCGGCTTTGCCTTGGCGTTCGGCATCCTCGTCGATGCCTTCCTAATCCGCATGATCTTTGTGCCGGCCGTCATGTCGATGTTCGGCGACAAAATCTGGTGGCTGCCAAAATGGCTCGACAAGATTCTACCGGATTTGGACATTGAAGGTGAAAAATTGCTTCACGAATTGAATGAAAAAGATAAAGATAAAGGTAGAGCGATACGCACGAATACTGGAGAAAACTCCATCTAATGATAGCTAAAACTGCCGGGAAGCTTCCCGGCAGTTTTTGTTTGGTTAAAAAATTCTTGAGAATGGCTCGTCAGGAGAAGACGGTTCTGATGGTAACTGAAAAGCGGTCGTAAAAGTAAAAGAAAACCCATCAAGCTTCAAGCAGCTTGATGGGTTTTTGGTATTCACGTCAATACAGAATCTGAAGTGGTGCCCGTTTTCGCGGATTGCCGTGCTTCTTTTTCTTCCAATGCTTTTAATTCTTCCTCGGTCAGGAATTCGACTTTCAGCCCGACGAATGCCATGAAGATGGAAATGATCGGGACGGTGTAATTTAGTACAGCATACGGGGCGTAGGCGAAAGTGCTGACGCCGAGAGTCGCCACGATAAACACGCCGCATGTATTCCACGGAATCAAAGGAGAAGTGACGGTTCCGCCGTCTTCCAATGCCCGCGATAAGTTCTTCGAATGCAATTTTTTGTCTCTATACGCTTTGGCGTACATTCTTCCCGGGAGAAGGATCGATATGTATTGTTCAGAAGCGGTCGCATTCGTGAAAAAGGCAGAAACGATCGTTGCCGCGATCAAACTGCCTGCTGATTTCGCGACCTTGAGAATTTGGTTGACGATCGCTTGCAGCATCCCGACTTGTTCCATGATGCCGCCGAAGATCATCGCGACAATCGTCAAGGACACCGTGTACATCATCGACTCGATGCCACCGCGGTTGAATAGATTGTCGACCATTTCATTTCCGCTCGAGATCACGAACCCGTCGTGGAGTGTATTGACGGCATCGGCTACACTGCCGCCTTGGATAAATACATAACATAGCCAACCGAGCAAAACACCGATCGTCAAAGCGGGGAGTGCAGGAACTTTTTTCGCTACCAAGACGATGACCGCAAGCGGTACGAGCAGGAGCCAGGGAGAGATCACGAAATTGCTTTCCAGCGCGGAAAGGATGCTGTTGATGTTGCCGATATCCACGGCCGTACCGGCAAACTGCCTGCCGAGGATAAAGTAAACGACTAACGCAATAATGAGGCCTGGAATCGTTGTATACACCATATGTTTGATATGCGTAAACAAAGGCGTTTCGGTAATGCCGGCCGCTAAATTGGTCGTGTCAGACAACGGGGACATCTTGTCGCCGAAATAAGCGCCGGAAATGACTGCACCGGCTACCATGGCGGCAGGGATCCCCATGCTCACGCCGATGCCCATTCCCGCAACACCGATCGTTCCCATCGTCGACCACGAACTGCCGATGGCCAAAGTGACGATGGCGCAGATGATGCAGATGGTCACGAGGAATAGGGAAGGGGTGATGATTTTCAATCCGTAATAGATCATGGTGGCCACGATGCCGCCGCCAATCCATGCTCCGATGATCAACCCGACGAGAAGGATGATGACAATCGCCGGAAGTGCCATGCGGATGCCTTTATAGGCGCCTTCTTCGATGATTTCCCATTTATAACCGTAGCGCCAACCGATCAAAGCGGCAATCGCCGCACCAATCAATAGCGGGATGTGTGGGCTGCCTCCAAATTTGATGATAGTGACGGCCATGATGCTGATCATGACAACGAATGGAATTAATGCCATAACAAATGGAATTTCTATTTTCTGTTGATTCTTCATGATTCATCTCCTCAATGCAAGATAATGAAAGCCTTTTCAACTATTTTGCCATGAGCTTCGAAGAGGTGCAAATGATTTTTTCAAAAATTTAAATATCTAAAATTTTTGCGCAAAATATTTTTGCACTATTTTGAAAGTGATTTTTTTGACGAGTATCCCGGAGGATGGTGATTTTAGGTGATCGAAAAAGAAGCCCAGCCCGTTATGGATGGACTGAGCTTCTGTAGTGCGCAAAGGGGACCCGCTTACTGTTTGTTCAGATTGATTTTGGCCAGCCAAATGTTAAACACAATGAACACTCCACACGACAGGATGCTGAAATGATTGACCTCACCACCCGGCAGCAATTGGTTTTCTGCGACGTTCAAGACGCCGCCTGGGGACAGCTGAAACACAAGATGGTTAAAGCTTTTGATCAGGATCAAGAAAATGGAGACGGCAATCGTCGTGACCGCGATGAGAATGGGCCCCTTGATGAATGTGCTGATTAGAATCGCTAGGCTGATGACGTAGAGAATCCACAAACTGTACATCAAAAGAAATAACAAGAAATCGGAAAAAGAGAACGAACCGAATAAAAAAATCGTGTAGCCGTAGGAAACGGCGGCTCCAATGGCAATGGCGAACATGCTGATGAGCCAGTGGCCTGCAAGCTTTGACAATAAATAAGACGGAATGGCAACCGGGCGGGTCAAGATAAAGTCCTGCATGCCGCTATTGCGGTCGGACGCAATGAGCCCCATGAAGCTGACGATTAAAATGATGAGTCCGATTTGATTGAACTGCCCGGAAATGGTCGACAGAAGAACTTCTCCGGAACTCGGTACCGGCCGGTTCGGGTCAATGGTGATGCCATCTGCGCCGCCTACGTTTTCGAGGATCACGTCCATATAGTTATTAATCAAAGGCTGGGTGACACCCAAAATGACGAAAAACAATGTCAGCCAAATAAATTTGTATTCTTTTGCGGCTTCCGCCAGCTCGGTTTGGGTTAGCGTATAAAAGTTGGTCATGTGTCCGACACCATCTCCAGGAAAATTTCCTCGATTCCTTTTTCATAAAACTTGATGGACGTGACATCCAGCTCTTGTGCATCCAAGTCATGGACGACTTTTTTCAAATCAAGTTGTTCAGTCCCTGTCAAAAGGAAAGCGGTAGGGGACAGGCGTTCAATATACGCCACGCCATCACCGGGCCAAATGCCGCTTGCTGGTGGAGTCTTCGCTGTCTTCACCAAAACTTGTGTACGGTCTGCATGCTGAAGTTGGCTGTCGATGGTTCCAGAAATCGCGCCATCTTTGATCACAATGTAGCGGTCGCAAAACGCACTGGCATCATCCAGGATATGTGTGGAAATAATGATGGTCGTCCGTTTCTTCAAGCGGGCGATCAATTTTTTCACTTCGTTCCGGCCGATCGGATCGAGAGCTGAGACCGGTTCATCCAAAATCAATAATTGCGGCTCGTGCAAAATGGCTTGTGCGATTCCGAGCCGCTGCTTCATGCCACCGGATAATTGCTCCACTTTATAGCCCTCTTTATCCTTCAGGCCAACTTCCTCCAACACCGCGGGGATAGCCTCCTGTAAAAATACCGCATCCAGGCCTGATAGTTTTCCGAAGAAACGAAGCGATTCCCCGCAGCTCATCCACGGCTTGAAGTCTGTATGCTGGGACAAATAGCCGATATCTTGCTTGTGCTGGGCAATGGGCTTGGAATGGAAGGTGATGTTCCCTTGTTCATAGTGCAAAACGCCAGTCATGCATTTAATAAGCGTTGTTTTGCCGGCACCGTTTGGCCCCAATAAACCAATGCATTCCCCTTGTGCAACCGTAAAAGAGACATCGCTCAAGATTTTTCGTTTTTTGATCCTCTTATGAAGTTTCTCGACTGTAATCATGGCGAATGACCTTCCTTCCGATGACCAAATACAAGATCGGCCCTAATGATTGGAATAATAAGATGGCGGCGAGCCAAGCATACGGTGCCGCAATCCGATCTTTCCGCTTAAACCAGTCGTACAGTGCGACGCCAATGAGCAATAAGTTGAAAAAGATAATGGGCAAGGCGAACGGCAGGATTTTTGCCCAATCGATTTCCAGTAAAGCAGTAATATCAGTATTCATATTTATCACCCTTTCTATTATCATTATCAATAATGATAATAGAAACGTCAACTACTTTATGCATGCTCCGTATTTTAATCAGGTTTCGAGTTGCCAGCCGGCCATTTAGGTGGAGTTGGTAAATCAACGGAAAGAATATATAATAGCTAATTAAGCGCACTCAAAAAGGGGACATTGCACATGGAATTTGATTTATTTAAAAACCAGGTCAGGTTTAAAATAGCTTTGGAATTGATCGATGTTGAAGAGGGATTATCGATTTTGCAGCTGAATAAACTATTGAAAGAAGTGTCGCAAGCTACTTTGTACAGACACGTGAATTCCATGGTGGAGGATGATTTACTGAAAGTCGTGGGCATCAACCGCAGCGGGAAAGTGGAAGAAAAACTCTATGCACTGAACACGCAAGCCTATAAAGTGAGCCAGGAAGACTGGCAGTCGGCTACTTATAGTGAGAGAATCCGGTTCATCACGTACTATTTCATGTACATTCTGCAAAACTATAAAAATTATCATGAGCGCAGCGTGGAAGAGCAGTCCCAGGATCAATCGACATTTTCTTTAGTGAAGTTGAATCTAACAGACGAATCCTTTAACGAGTTTCAATCAGAACTCAGTTCATTAATGGAAAAATACTATCATGCTCAAGAGCCGGAAGAGGGTACTGAGCGCGCTGTTTCGTTGGTGATTATTCCATAATCCGATAAAAGTATGAACGCAATAAAGCACAGCTGAATGGAATCAGCTGTGCTTTATTTATGGATAAGGAGCGCAAATGAAAGCTGCGCTTATAGCTGCGTTATGTTGCTTTGGCCGATCGATCAGTTAACCCCGACAGCTGAGAATGCCGCTTTGACGCTTGCGACTTCAGCGCTCGATGCCCCGTACAGATCCGTTGCCGCTTGGATGGTGGAAACGCGGAAATGGCTGTAGTTGGAGTTCGGCGTCAAGTATTGCGTGAGTGTGCGGTAGTAGATATCGCCCGCTTTATCGTTGCCGATGCCAGCGACCGTCACGCCGTAATGCGTGCCGCCATTGGCGAGCAGGAACGCCGCTTTATTGCTGATGCCAGAGTTGATATGGACGCCGCCGTAATCACCCGTGCCCGTATAGCGTTTCGAGTAATGGTCCGGGTCTCCGCTTAACGTCGGGTCTTCCATCGAGCGCAGTGCATCGCCCGCGACGCTTGGCGTATAGATGTCTTCGCCCACTTGCCAGTCCGGCTTGTTGTTGAAATGATGTTCCACAAGCGTTCCGAAGATATCGGACATCGACTCGTTGATTGCGCCTGACTCGTTCTGGTAGATCAAGTCGGCAGAAGTATCCGTCACAGCGTGAGTCAATTCGTGCGCGATAACATCCAGCGCACCGGATAGCGGCACGAATGTATTGCCGTCACCATCGCCGTACACCATTTGGGAACCGCTCCAGAACGCATTATTATAACTGCGTCCATAATGGACAGTGGAGATCAATTCAGCGCCGTTGCCGTCGTAGCTATTGCGGCTATGGACGTCTTGGAAGTAATCGTAAGTTTGGCCAGCATAAGTATGGGCATCGACCGCTGCGCCGTCATAAGCGGCGTTGTAGACATTGTCGCTATCAAGCCATAACGTGCCCGGCGTACGTGTACGGTTTTTCGCGTCGTACGTGAAAATGCCGCTGCCACGCGTGCGGTCGACCAGGTAAGAGCCATTGCTGTTGACTAAAGTATTGAACGATTTTGTATCGCCCAATACGCCTTTGCCGGTCGCTGTCGAATCTTCTCCCGTCAAACTCGCACCGCCCCCAGAAGGTTTCGCTTCATGGATCTGGTTGTAGGAATCGAGGATGTCACCCGTTTTGGCGTCCACGAAATATTGATAATTCCCCGGTTCCGGATAGAGGAATTCGAATTCAGCGCTGTAGGCAAAATGCGCTTGACCGTCTTTGGAATAGATGACCAACTCCGGTGTCACTTCAGCTTCAAGCTCCGGGGAACTGCCGATTTTTTCTTTCAGGTCAGCCGCTGCTTTTTCGACTGCAGCATCGGCTTTCACCGTAGCACCTTTTTTCAAGGATTTTTTATCGTATAATTCCGGCGCCAAATTCCCGGAGATGGACGTAAGCACACCGTCTTGGTCGACGTGGGCGTTGATCACGGACCCGAACACGGGAACACCTTTAAATTTCTGCTGGAGCTTCACTTTGGTGAAGCCGAGATCATCTTTTTCCTGACTGATGACTTTGAAGCTGGAAAGGTCTTTTTTATCAATTTTATATGTGTCTTCGTTTTCTTCCAAATATGTAAAGACAATTTCTTTTGCATCTTGATCGGACGGTTCAGTCAATGTCCCAGAAATGAAATCAGGTGTCTGTGTGTCTTTGTTGACATGGACTTTTTCTGTTTCCTGTTTAGATAGGGTATCGGCGGAAACCGCTGTCGCGGATAATGCGAGTGAAGCTGCCAAACTTAAAGTCAGTAATTTCTTTTTGCTCATCAAAAGTCACTCCTTCTCGTCTTACCGGTATTGCAACTCGGTAAAAACATCATAACTATTTAATTATTCTGAATATATAGTGTAGAGTATATATTTTCATGAGCACCCAAAAGTGAAGATTGCACCGCCGGAAATTAGCCTTGAAAATGCTTTTGTATATTCCATAGGCCAATCGAATTTGCCGATAGCGCTATTTCGCTAGAGAAAAAAGACGCCAGAGATTCAAACAGCCAATTATTCTCAAAAAGCGGTTTATTGAAACAATAAATCCCGACGGAACTTAAAAATGAAATGAGGCCATTAAGGAAGGTTCATGTTGAATTCCTTGAAATGCTATACTGAATGAAACAGCTCGGCTCGTGTGAGAGAGCGATAGAAAGATCCATTTACAGGGGAAGAGGAGTGGCAATATGGAGACCATCTATTTTGCAGGCGGATGCTTATGGGGCGTACAGGCGTTCATCAAGACTTTGCCGGGTGTGGAGTCGACCGAAGCGGGACGGGCAAACGGCAGGACGCAATCGCTAGCAGGCGATTATGATGGCTACGCGGAATGCGTCAAAACTACGTTCGATCCTTCGCGCGTGTCGGTCCAACAACTGATGGAGTATTTCTTTGAAATCATCGATCCCTATAGCGTCAATAAACAAGGCGAGGATGTCGGAGAGAAATACAGGACCGGTGTCTATAGCGAAAGCCCCGAGCATTTAACGGCGGCGAAAGCCTTCATTAATGAAAGAACGGATTCGGCGCGCATTGCAGTCGAAGTCTTGCCGCTTGAAAACTACATAGCGAGCGCAGCAGAGCATCAGGACCGTTTGGACAGATGCCCGGATGATTACTGTCATATCCCAACAGCTTTATTGACTAAGTATGCGTAAAGAAAAGAGCGTGATGACCCGATGATTTCACTTATACTGACCTTAAAGCGCTTGCTGTCCGCCATCTACCGCATTGGCAAAGAGCCCTTATTCAGGACCTTGCTGCTGACTTTGGCGTTCATCGTGCTGTCGGGAACTTTGTTCTATTATCAAATAGAAGGCTGGGCCTTGTTTGATGCCTTTTACTTCGCGTTCATCAGCCTGATTCCGACTGGAGTCGATACGGGTCTCGTGCCTAGCGGCAACCTGAGCCGAAGCTTTACGATGATTTATTTGGCTGTCGGTGTTGGTGTAATGGTCATGGTGTTGATGAGGCTCGCATATGCGGTAGTGAAGCTCGAGCGGCCGGAGCAATTGGACGTGAAGGCAGGCAATCTTAAGTCTAAACCGAAACAGAAAACCAAAAATAAATAGTAAAAACCCCGAACGGGCTGCTGGTGAAAGCGGCTGCCGTTCGGGGTTCTTTTTGTATTCTTATTGTTCTTTTGTGGTCGTTTTTTTCCAGCTGTCGTCCATGACCATTTTGCCCGGCCATGTGTAAGCGGTGAGGCCGCCGTCGACAACGATGTCTTGGCCCGTCAGGTAAGAGCTGTCGCTCGAGACGAGGAACAATACCGTCGTAGCGATTTCCTTCGGTAAGCCAAGGCGTCCTAGAGGAGCGAGCCATCTATTGCTTTCTCTGAACTCACGTCCCGCTTCTTCCTCTTTAGAGCCAGCTAATTCATCGATCAGCGGTGTTTCAATCGTGCCAGGGGATACGGAATTTGCGCGGATGCCGGATCTTCCGTATTCGATGGCGATGGATTTCGTGAAGTTGATGATGCCGCCTTTTGCTGCGTTATAGCCGGAGCGGTCCAAATCGGCAAAGCTGCCGGACATGGAAGCGTTGTTGACGATCGCTCCGCCATTGTCCATCATGAGCGGGATGAAATATTTGCTCATCAAGAAAGTGCCGCGCAAGTCAGTAGCAGTGATGTCGTCGAACAAATCGACCGGATACTCATGCACTTTGCCGCCTTCCTGGTCGATGCCGGCGTTATTGAACAACGCATAAACCGTTCCGTATTGTTCTTTTACTTGATTGGCGAAAGATGTGACGTCCTCTTCCTTGGCGATATTCACCTGGAAGCTTTTCGCCGTGCCGCCGTTTTCGTTAATCTTGGCGACTGTTTCCTGCAATTCTTCTTCTTTAATATCCGCAAGCAGGACAATCGCGCCTTCTTGTGCAAACAGTTCTGCCGTCGCTTTCCCGATGCCTGTCGCTGCGCCTGTAACGACGGTTACTTTATCTTGTAATTTACCCATGTTCTGTTCCTCCTCTATATAGTCTGTTCTTGAAAATCCTATTATCTAACCGGCCATATCTTGTGCCGGGGCTTTCGTATTTAAATGACGATACTTTATCTTAACTACCACCTGAAATGGGCGCTAAACCGGCTTTTCCAATGTAACCGCTTAACCGGTGCGAACTTTTTTTGAGAAATTGTGATCTAATTTCAAACCCGCTCCGTTGAGCTTATAGGAAAACAAAACAGAGGAGTGGTTAGATGAAAATGAAAAAGCTTTTACTACCAGTAGTAGGCGCGTCGCTTTTGGTTCCGGGAATCGGTTCTACCGTGTTGGCAGCTGAAGAAGCACCGCCGACGGAAACAACAGGCGTCGAACTTCGCGCAACATTGGATTCGTTATTGTCCGAGCATTATGCGCTCGCAGTGGATTCCATGATGAAAATTTATGATGGCGACGAAGCAGCAGAAGAAGCCATGGCAGCACTCGATGAGAACGCAGCCGATATGGAACCGGTCATCGCTTCCGTTTACGGAGAAGATGGCGGAGCGGCTTTTGTTGAAATCTTCGATAAGCACAATATGGGAACAGATGATTACGCAGCGGCCGTGAAAGCGGATGACGAAGCGATGCAACAAGAAGCATTGGATCAAATCCAATCATTCGTCGATGAAATGGGCGAGTTCCTCGGTACGGCTACGGAAGGAAATCTTCC
Source organism: Planococcus citreus (assembly GCF_003664125.1). GTDB lineage: Bacteria > Bacillota > Bacilli > Bacillales_A > Planococcaceae > Planococcus > Planococcus citreus. The sequence continues at coordinate 1,433,493 of NZ_RCCP01000001.1, read as the reverse complement.
AGAAGACGGTGCGACAGCCGCACTTCGTGAACACGAAGATTACGTGCAAAATACGTTTGATCTTTATGTAGAAGGCGATTACGAAGCTGCTTACACGATGTACCTTGAAGGCTTCACGCAAATTTTCGGTGCAGGCAGCGCCATCAGCGGAGCGATTTCGGCGCAATTCCCAGATCAGTTCTCTGATCCGAACACACCAGCCGGCGACTTCCGTTCGACAGTGAACCGCATTGCAGCAGAGCATTTTGCTCTCGCGCAATTGAGCATGGCAAAAGGCTATAACGGTTCGGCTGACTTCGATTTCGTCAACTGGGCACAAGACCAAAACACTGAAGAGTTCCGTTCGGCTCTAGCTTCTGTTTACGGTGAAGAAGCGAGCAACCAGTTTGTGGAACTATGGAATAACGAACACATCGCTGTCCAAGGCGACTTGGCGAACGCGACAGCTTCAGAAGACGAGCAAGCGAAAGAGCAAGCCGTTTCGACTTTGACAAGCACATTTGCAACAGACCTTGGCACATTCTTGAACAAAGCAACAGAAGACCGCATGCCGTTGGATGAAACGATTGCAGGCGTGGAAGCGCATGAACAATCCGTTGTAGATACTTTCCAACAGTACGTGAACGGTGACTATGCCGCGTCATATGACACATACCGCACAGGTTATGCGATCATGTTCGATATCGGGAAAGGATTGAGCGGCGCAATCGTCGACCAATTCCCAGAGAACTTCGAGAACACAGCTCCTGACAAGATGCCTTCAACTGGATTCGGCGGCATGTCTGGCCAATCCAATACAATGATCTTGTGGGTAGCACTCAGCACATTGATCTTCATGGCAGCTGGAACACTGACGTATCGTCAAACTAAAAAACAGTAACTTACGATTGAAAAAGAAAGGGCCCAAGCCCTTTCTTTTTTTTGATTGGGGCTGTGTTCTCTCTTGTTGTATAAGTTCTAAAACGGTGTATATAGTGCTTAACGTCCAGGCTGGAAGGTATACGAAAGAATAACAGCAGAAAAGTACAGGGTAATGGTATAATTTAATAGAAAGAAAGCTGTTTTTCTCGATTCTCCAGTTTGTCGAGTGTTGAACTTCTTTTTTGGTTGAAATTACGTGGAGAAAGAAGGTAGATCGCTTGAGAACTAAAATGAATCAATTGCTTGAAAGCCAGCGCAGTGTTCATGTGCTATATGCTTTCGATGGAACTGAAAATTATGTGAGACAGCTATTGAATTACATAGACGAGGGAATTCACGCTGGTGATCATATTTTGATTGTTGAAAATGAGCGAGTGACGTTCAAAATCAAACAAGAGATGGGCAAACTATATAGTGAACAACAAATAAAGAACGTACATTTCGTCAATAGCCTTCATTTCTATTGGTCGAGTGGAAGTTACCATCCACCCGCCATCCATGAGTATTTCACCAAAACCGTGGCCCCTTATATTGAAAACAAATTGAGCTTCCGGTCATGGGCGCATGTGGAATGGGAAAGTGTGAAAGAACCATTATTCCTTATAGAAGATTTCGAAAAGATTGCGGATCGCGCAGTGAATGAATTTGACTTCCCGCTGGTTTGCGCTTACGAAAAAAAGAAAATGCCTGTTCATTTAACGGAAAGCTTGATGAAAACCCATCCATATGTCTTGATGGAAGACGAATTGATTGCTTCGCCTCAGTACCAATCTGTGTCGAACCAGGCCTAAGCCTGGTTTTTCATTTAGCCAAAACTCTGTACAGCACGGGTTCCGTTGAATTCATCGGTGCCAGAAAGCCTGCACATTGCAATCGAAGAAGCGCTTATAGTATCGTTAGGAAAAGTGCGCCAATTTTCGCTTTGGACACTCCCCATAGAGGAGGGATCACATGCACCACCAGACAATCAGCCCTTCCAGAAAATTTCAGAACTTCAATGATGCAGCTAATCAGATCTTGAACATGCTGAGCAAGCAAATGGATATCAACACGCTCTTCATTGCTGAAAATGACGGAAAAACCAATACCATCAAGAAAGCGTTCAATAGACACGAAGAACTGGTAGTGGAAGACAGCCAGTCGCCGCTTGACCAGACCTTTTGCAGCTTAGCGATCAATTATGGGCAGGAGCCGCTATTGATCGAAGACATCTCAAAAGACGACAATGCCGGCAAGCTTGAGATTTCGGCACAATTCGGCAACGGCGCGTTCATCGGCATCCCGATCTATTACGAAAGCGGGGAAGTGTACGGCACGATTTGCGGCTTGGACAAGCATCCGGTTTCGTTCACGGAAGAGCAGCAGGAGATGTTCGAGATGATGTCTTCTTTGCTGAGCTATATTTTGGAACTCGACAAAGCCCAAAAGGAAATCCAGACCTTGTCGTCGCCGCTCGTGCCCTTATCGGATGAGATTTCGATCTTGCCGATTATCGGCCACATTACCCTTGAACGCGCTTATCAATTAATCGAAGACGTGGTGATGAAAGCAAGCGAAGGCATCGATTTCCTGATTTTGGATTTCTCGGGCATTACGCAAATCGACCCGCGCATCGAAGAGCCTTTACTGGATTTGATCAAAGCCTTGAAAATCATGGGGATCACCCCAATCATCACCGGCATTTTGCCGACGATGGCAATGAACGTCCCCCATTTCGCCCATTCCCTGAAAGGCGAACGAATGGAAGCGACGCTGAAAATTGCCATTGAACAGCTTGGTTTTGAGTTAACGAAGAAAAATGAATTCGCTAACTCCCGTTGGAAATAAATTAACGGGAATTCTGGCCCCGTCTGGAGATGCTTTAAAAGCTTCTCTAGACGGGGCCGTTTTATTGCTTTTATTCAATTGGAAAAACGAAGCTATACAAACCAATTCGATGTGTTGGCCGCTGGCAGAAAGGGTAAAGTGTTAACACAAGAAAAATGGGTTCAAAGCTTAAAAGTGAAAGGAGGGTTTTCGAATGGTTCAATCCAAATGGGTAAAGCTAGGGTCGGCGGCATTTCTGTCAATTGGCATGCTGGCGGCTTGTGGAGATGCAGAAGATGAGCAGCCTGTAGATGAAGATGTGGATGTGACGCCGGAAGAGGGAGAAGAAGAACTAGTCCCTGAAGAACCGATCGCGGATGAAGAAGATGAAGAGTAAGGGCAAAACATAGGCCAAACGCACAGCGTATTGGCTTTTTGCCTTTTTATAACTTCTCCTATCGGAGGATGCCTTTATCATCAGCTAGGTATGGGACGGGGATAAGTACTAGTGGTTCTTTGAATCGAAACTGCACAATAAAGCCGGAGCTTAAGGAGGGATTAAGATTTCATTTGAGTGGTTCAGTGCTATAAGCAACCTTTTCATAATTGTAAATATTGTGCTGGCGTTTTTCATTTTATTTTTTGAGCGGAAAACGGCTTCTTCGGCATGGGCATGGATTTTAATCCTGTTCTTTATCCCGATCCTCGGCTTTGTGCTGTACTTATTGTTCGGAAAACCTTTGAGGCGCAGCCGGCTGAATCGGCCAGTTGCTTATGAGAACCGTGATTTCATGGATCTGAAGGATCGCCAGCTTGCGGAAATGAAATCAAGAAGCTTCCAGCCGCCATCTGCCCTAGAAGGAAAATGGATGGATATTGTCCAAATGAATGCTGCGCGGACCGATGCGCCTTTGTCGACAGCCGCTGATATTCAAATCTTCAATGATGGCAAACGGAAGTTCGATGCCTTGTTCGACGATATCCGCGCCGCCTCAAAACATATCCACCTCCAGTATTTCATCCTTAATGACGACGATCTGGGACGCTCACTCATGTCGCTTCTCACTGAGAAAGCAGAAGAAGGTGTCAAAGTGCTATTCCTATACGATGATTTGGGGTCGAGCAGCCTGCCGAAGCATTTCTTTGATGCGTTCCACGGGGCAGGGGGCAAATCGGCTGCGTTTTTGCCGGCCATGCTGACGAGCATCAACCCACGGCTCAATCACCGAAATCACCGGAAATTGGCGGTCATCGATGGACGTATCGGCTATACTGGCGGCTTTAATGTCGGCGGTGAATACATCGGCAAGAAAAAAGAGTTCGGCTATTGGCGCGATACGCATCTGCGCATTGAAGGGCACGCGGTGCATTCCCTGCAAAACCGGTTCTTCATCGACTGGAACCAAGCTGCTGAAAAATATCCGATGAAGTATGCGGAAACTTATTTTCCGGAAATGGATCATCCGTCCGGCGTTCCGATGCAAATGGTGGCAAGCGGGCCACTGGAAACGCATGAAGACATCAAGAACGGCTATTTGAAGATGATTCATCATGCCCGGGAGTCGATTTATTTGCAGACGCCTTATTTCATTCCGGATAAATCCATCATGGATGCACTAAGAACGGCGGCTCTCGGCGGAGTGGACGTGCAGTTGATGATTCCTCATTTGGCGGATCACCTCTTCGTCCATTCGGCGACGCTTTCCTTTGCTCGTGCATTGATCGAAGACGGCGTCAAAGTCTATAGCTACCAGAACGGGTTTCTGCATGCCAAAACACTCGTTGTTGATAGGGAGGCGTTCTCGGTCGGCTCGGCCAATATGGATGTCCGCAGCTTCGCGTTGAATTTCGAATTGAATGCCTTCGTCTATGATGGCGAATCGGCACAGGAAATGGCGGACTTGTTCCTGCAGGACCGCAAACTCGCTGTCGAATTAACAGAAGCGGACTTCAAGGAACAGCACTGGATTGAAAAAGCCAAACAGGACATTGCCAAACTGGTGTCGCCTATCTTATAACTTATAACGCCCGCTATCGTTTTTGCGGGAAAATCATTCAAGCTCGGGGCTTTCGTTGCCTCGAGCTTTTTTTGCTGTTTTGATGGAGGGTCTTTAAGGAAGTGACGCTTGAAAAAAAGATTCTATAAATACGCAAAATCATATACTATGACAAGAGAAGAAATTTTACAATGAAGGTTAAATTTTGAAAATTTTTTACTGTTATATAAAACCAATGAAGAACGGGGGGCGGGGCATCATGCATAAATCATCGGAAAAAGGCATCAGGCACAAATATCTTCGATTAACCTTATCTTCATTGCTTATTTGTTCATTATTGATTGCGGGCATTTATTTCTATATGAACAAACAGCAACAAGACAGGCAGGCGGAATACGATTTGCTCGCTGAAAAGCAGGAGACGCTGCAAGGGCTTTCCGAAGCCTTAAATCAGCTTTTTTTCCGCACAAGAGGGTATTATGCTTTTCAAAATCAGGAAGAGCTGAGACTAGCGTATGTAGAGCTGGAAATCTTGAAGAGCGCGATTGAAAGGCTGGAAAGTTTGTCGATTACGAATGAAGAACAACAGGAAATTTCGGATTTGTCTACATTTATAGCGACATTCGAGCAACAAGTATTTCCCAATGCGCTTGAAGCGGTACAAAACGATGATTATCAAGCGTTGAGGAACCTGTCCAATGATGGCACCAATGCTGCAGTAAATGAATTTGTCGCTTTTGCCGATGAATACAAAACCGCATCCGAAGCAGAATTGGAACAATTGAACGAAGACATGATCAGGCAGTCGGAGAATTTTTCATTCGCGTTGATTTTATTGTTCATCCTGCTATTCATTACCACGGCCTTGATCATCTATCGGGCCATGAATGATATCGTCAAGCCGTTGGAAGGCATGCGCGAATCCATCGAAGGGTTCGGCAATGGCGAGCAAATGTCTTACGCTCCTATTGAACGGAAAGATGAGATCGGCTTATTGTCGATGACTTTTTACCGGATGATGAATACCATCCGCGAAAATCAGGAAGACCTCACTGCCCAAAACCAGGCATTACTGGTGAACAAGGGCCAACTGCAGGAAAAGCAGGCAGAACTTCAAGAGGCACTGGAAGAAACCGGGAAGACGAAAGACCGCTTGATTCGCTTCAACGATTTGAACCATATCCTGTCGTTTACCTTGGATAAACAGAAATTGATCAATGCCACGCTCAAGTACTTTACCGATACCTACGAGATCGATACGGGCGTGCTCTGGCTGCCGGGTTCTGGCGAATACGCGCTCAAGGGCTTCACGGAGAACATGTTCGAGCAATTCCAGGAGCAGCAAATCCCTTATCTATCGGCCCGTTTGAAAGAAGATGAATCCTTTACGGTCACAAGGGAAGCGCTGGAGCAAAAAGGCTTTGTGGACGGGCCGGTCTATATTCATGATTTATACGCATCTGTAAAAAATGAGCAAAACGAAGGCATCGCGCTGATTGGTTTGTCGCGCGTCGGCAGAGCCTTTTCAAAAGAGGAAGAAGCCGATATCGACGGATTGTTGAAACGCATCCATTTGGCAATCGACCGGATCCAATTGTACGACGCGGCAATCCATGAACGGACATTGAACGAACGCATCGTCAATAATATCAATGAAGGCATCCAGTTCATTGCAAAAAATGGCAGCATGGTGCAGCGCAATGAAACGATGTGCACGATGCTGAGCTGCGGCAATGCGCCGCTGGACGCGGTCATCACACAAGACGTGTGGATTCACCGGATGGCCGAACAAACGACCGATCCACAAGCGATGGTCGATTTCCTCAGCGCCTGCATCCATGAAAAAGGAAGCGAAGCAAAGACCTTCCAATATACGGTCAAAGCCCCGTATGAACGGGTCATCGATGTTTATAGCACGCCAGTCATTGTCGACGGGGAGCGCACAGGGACGATCTTTGTTCACCGCGACATTACTAGAGAACACGAAGTCGACAAGATGAAATCCGAATTGGTCAGCACTGTCAGCCATGAACTGCGGACGCCGCTTTCGAGCGTACTTGGCTTTACGGAGCTGCTGCTCAATAAGGAATTGAAACCAGACAAGCAAGTGCGCTACTTGAAGACGATTTATAAAGAAGCGATGCGCTTGACCAACTTGATCAACGACTTTCTGGATTTGCAGCGGATGGAATCCGGGGATCAGGTATACCGGATGGATAAGCTGTCGATGAATGAACTGGTCATTGAAGCGGCCGAAAAATTCAGGACGCAATCGACGCATTCCATTGTCTTGGTTGATGATGCATCGGACGTTAAAGTGGAAGGCGACCGTGAGCGCTTGGCACAAGTATTGATGAATTTAATCGGCAATGCCATCAAGTTTTCCCCGGAAGGCGGCAATGTGACCATCTGCATGAAAAACCATGCCAATAGTTTGCGCGTGTCGATCCAGGACGAAGGAATCGGCATTCCGGCTGAAGACATTCCGAAGCTGTTCTCCAAATTCCAGCGCATCGACAATAGTTCGCGCCGAAAAATCGGCGGAACCGGTCTTGGACTCGCGATTTGCCAGGAAATCATCGTCAAGCACGACGGCAAGATTTGGATCGAATCACAGGAAGGGCAAGGCACGACCATCCACTTTGAATTGCCGCTTGTCTCCGGCATGCAGGAGTATGTCCCGCAAGATGGCGCAGAAGAAAACCCGCCTGTGATGATTGTGGAAGACGATATGAGCCTTGCATTGTTGTTATCGGAAGAGCTGAAACTTAACGGTTTTAAAGTGATTTACCACACCTCACCGAGGGAAGCCTTCAAAGAAGCGAAGCGCACGCCTTTGGTCGGCGCAGTCGTCGACATTATGCTCGGCGAGGAATTGAGCGGCTGGGACTTGGTCGATATGATGAAAGAAGATCCGGCAACGCAGAATATTCCGATCGTCATTTCTTCCGCACTCGATCCATCAACCGATGCCAATAAAATTAGCAAGATTAACCATTACCTGACCAAACCGTATGCGCCGGTGAATTTGTCGAAAGTGATGAAGAACCTGCAAAACGGGCAAGAGCAAAACGGCGTCATCTTCTATGCCACATACGGCCTGGACGACGAGCCGGAGAGCTAAAAAATAGTAGAGGGAATTGAAAACGACCAGCTCCTAAGATAGGGGCTGGTCGTTTTTTGTAGTGTTAAATATTTTTCTATTTCAGATAGATATAGTGTGCGGAAGCTCTTCTCATCTCAATGAAGCAGTGGGCTATCCAAGCTTCGGAAAACACAGTTTATCAGGACACCAATATATCTTCCACAAGCGCCAAGAGTTCCATCGGGCTGAACGGCTTGGACATAAAATAATCCGCCCCGTTCAAGATGGCTTTTTCGCGGTCCGCGTCTTGCGCTTTCGCGGTCAGCATCAACACTTTCGTGTCGTTTTGGTCTTTCCTGACCTCCTCGAGCACTTCCATGCCAGTGAGGTAAGGCATCATATAATCCAGCACGACCAAATCGTAGTCATTAGCCCGGATCTTCTCCAGGGCTTCTTTGCCGTCTTCAGCCTCTTCAATCAGGAAGTCATCTTCCAATGTATCCGCGATCAGGATGCGCAAAATATCTTCATCATCTGCGACTAATATTTTCTTCATAAGTATCCTCCTTGCAATTAAGTCGAAATTCCTTTGCGTTTCATATCGCCCCAATGCGCTTTCTTTTGGAAAGTGGCAATAATTCCTCTGACTCGCCACAATACCATAAGCGGGCGGTACCAAAAGGCTTCAGTCAATGCCCAGAAATACAGGCGCATCAAATGGGAAACCTTCGGATATTTGTGGAGTGTCAATTCTTCCAGCAACACGGCGAGTGCCGAAATGAGCGACCCGTAGAACACCGTCACCAAGAACATGACGCCGGCGACTTGCGGATCGACCAGCGAGAAGAAAAAGCCGCCGAAAATGATGAAATAACCGATAAATTCGAATACGGCGCCGAGCAATTCGACAAACAAGAAATAAGGCATCGAAAACAAACCGATCGAACCGTATTTCGGATTGAGCATCATTTTTCTGTGATTCCATAAAGTTTCAAGCAGCCCGCGCTGCCAGCGAATCCGCTGAGACCTGAGCACTTCCAGCGATTCAGGGGCTTCTGTCCAGCAGACGGGGTCTGGGATGTATTCAATGCGCTGCTTGGATTTTTCTTCCCGCAGCAAGCGGTGCAGCCGGACGACCAATTCCATATCCTCGCCGACGGTGTTCTTATTGTAGCCACCGGCTTGGATGACGCGTTCTTTGTTAAAGACGCCGAAAGCCCCGGAAACGATCAGCAAAATATTCAAATGGCTTAATGCTAGGCGGCCGATCAAGAAGGCGCGGAAATACTCGACGATCTGCATGAGGACGATCGGGCTTTTCGGCAAGCCGACAATTTCCACTTTGCTTCTGGAGATGGTCGAGCCGTTGGCGATTCGGACAGATCCGCCGGTGACGATGATTTGGCCGTCTGATTCGATAATCGGTTTCATGCATTTTAACAAGCCGTCGTTTTCCAAAATGGAATCTCCATCAATCGCACAGAAGTACGGGAAAGAAGAGAGATTGACCCCGGCGTTCAACGCATCTGCCTTGCCGCCGTTTGCTTTTTTGATGAGGCGGATATAAGGGAAGATCGAGGATTGGTAAATGGCCTCGACTTCCGCGGTCTCGATGTGTGTGCGGACGGCGAAAGGAATTTTTTTCATCTTGAATTCTTCAATCATGCGCAGCGATGTGCTGTCTTTCGAGCCATCATCAATGACGATGATTTCTTTTTCGGGGTATTCCAGTGCCAACAACGAACGCACCGTGCTGACAACGCCGACTTCTTCATTGTACGCAGGCACGAGGATCGACACCGGATAAGTCGATTGGTTTCTTAAAAAATCTTCTGTAGACTCTCGCTTATCGAGCTTATTTTCTTTTTTGACTTTCCCGTATGCAAGCGCAAAGAGCCCGAGATAGCTCAGGCTTGAAAAAAGCATATAGGCGATGACGATATAGGATAAAATCAGCGCTACTTCCTGCATTATTGTTCACTTCCTAAAAGGGAGGTTTTCCATTGATTCGCCATGTCGCGTGCATAGCGGTCGGGATGGCTTTCTGCGAGATGGGTAAGCACGATATCCCCTTCAGAAAACTGGGTCAAGGCTTCGGCTGATGAGTAGCGGACCCACCACACCGGGTCCCCGAGCAGCTCACTGAGCATTTCCTTATAGCGCGACAATTGCAGCTTTCCGGCAATCTGGGCAGCGAACATGCGCTCAGGCCAAGCGGTCGACTCGAAAAACGGCGCAAGGGCGCTTGGGGAATTCATGTATTGCAGGTGAAGGATCGCTTTCAGTGCCTGAATGCGCATCTCCATCTCGGGGTTCTGCAATTCTTCTTCAACGCGGGGAAGAAACAGCGTCATGCCGGCCATGCCGATATAGGAAACAGCAGAATGTTTCAACGTCTGGTTGTCGTTTTCTTCGTTTAAAGCAGCATCCAACTCATCCAGTTTCGTCAGTTCATCCAACCGTTTGAAAACATCGATATACAGGCGGGCGGGGGCATCGGGGTATTTCGCAAGCGCCTCAATGGCCACCGTCTCATTCAAAGAAGCGAGCGTGCGGATCAATTGCTGCGTCTCCTGGTCGAGCCGGGAACTTTTCGCTAATTTTTCCTTTAGCTGTGGAACGAGCGACTCCATCCGAAAGTCTTCGATGAAATATAAAGTATTCATTCGCATCGCCCAGTTTCCGCGCTTGAGGAGCTTCATATAGCGCTTGGAAAGGAATTCTTCCGACAGGCGTGAGACAGCAGGCGAATCAGCGCCACCCTTGGTGACGGATACGTAATGGTTCAATAAGCGTTCCAGCACGACCAAATGGTAAGGGGAAGCTTTCAATTCTTCGATGAACCGTTCGTCTGAAGGATCCATCATATAAGAGCTGAATGAATCAGTTAAGGCATCGTATTGGCCGTTGATTGCGGCTTCCCGTTTATTCGAACGCTGCTTGCGCCAAGCTAAGATCAATAAGAGAAGCAATTGGCCGAGGAATAGGGAGGCAATGAGGATCCAGAAATGGGATAAGTTCACTGGAACATCCTCTTCGTGAGCCGCTGTACGCGGGCTACGACTTCCTGTGCATAAAACGGTTTGACGATGTAATCATCGGCTCCGCTCTTCAAGGCCAAGACGATATCGGATTCGTTGTTGCGGGATGTGAGCATGGACACGACGATATTGTCATGCGGATATTGTGAGCGTACATGGCTCAGCACTTCCAGCCCGTCCATTTTCGGCATGACGCCGTCCAGCAGGATCATGTAATTCTCATCCGGACGGTACCAGTCGGAATCGACCAGCGCGAGACCGTCTGCGTATTCTTCAATCTGGATATCGAAATCCTCCGCTTTCCAATTGGAAAATTGCTTGGCGACCAGTTTGCGCACGAGTGAGTCGTCGTCGACAATGACGATATTCAATTTACGTTTTAAGTCATGTTCTTCGGATTCATAGACCATCGTCTGGTTGCGCCCGTTTCGTTTGGCTTGATACAAAGCTTTATCGGCTTTATTGACGATCGTTTCCTGTTTGAGCCGGTATTCGCTGACGCCGGCAGAGAACGTCAAGCGAATCGGCGCGTTGGCGTGAATAGCGAATTCCGTCTCAGATAGCGCCTTATGCAGGCGATCGATGAATGCAGCAGCTTCCTGCGGCTTGGTCTCGGGTAGAATCAAGGCGAATTCCTCTCCGCCATAGCGGAAGAACGAGTCCGATTCACGTTTCAAGTTCAACACAAACTGGCTGAAGGAACGCAAAACCTCATCTCCCACTGAATGCCCGTGGTCATCATTGATTTTCTTGAAATGGTCCAAATCGAGCAATGCCAATGTAAACGGTTTTCCGGTTCTTTCAGCGAGATTGGTCATTTGCAGCAGGACCTCATCAAAGGCTTGGCGGTTTCCGGCTCCGGTCAATTCATCAATTCGCGTGTCTTGCAAGATGATTTCCTGGCCACGCAGGCGATTGGCTAAATAGGGAAGGAAATACGCCATATTCAATGGCTTGGCCAAAAAATCAGTGGCGCCGACTTCCATTGCCCGGATGTGGTGATCGATCCTGTCATCTTCACTCATGATGGCGAGGGGGAGGTGGCGGCTTCTGCCGGCTTCGGCAATTCTTTCGGCCAGGCTGAACCCGTCAACATCCGGCAGCTTCACATCCAATAACACCATTTGCGGATGCAATGTGTAAAATAGTTCCGTGCCTTTTTGGCCATTCAAAGCGATGACGACAGGAATGCCTTTAGGCTCCAATGTCTCTTTGAGCTTCGCGGCGAATTCAGCATCGGAATCGATGACCAATACGAGGGCTTCTTCACTCGAGGTTTTGCTTTCCGGCGCCTCCAACTCGGTCTCTTGTTGGCTTGCAGGCTCGTCAGCTGCAAAATAATTTCGGAATGAAGACATGAATCCTGCCAGCGAATCGACAGCAAGCAATTCGGTGTTGTGTTCCGAGAAAGCATCCAGCTCGCGTGCGCAAAACTCGGACAGTTCCATCATGCCAATCGTTCCGGCAGTGCCTTTCATCGTATGCAAAAACCGGTAGACTTCGCGTTCTGGAATTGTGCCTTGAGCAGCCCATTTCGAGAAATCCCGTTCCATTCGTGTGGCAAGTAAAGCTTTATAATCTGTTTGGGCCAATTTCTTTCACCGTCCTTCAAAGAATGTCCCGAACTTGATGTGGGACGATATGCGGAGTATTGGGTTTGAAAATGATGTTCATTAATATGTCATTTGAATAGTTAAATAGATAATATTTTCCACTTATAGAATAACATCAATTAGCTTCCGCGTAAGCGATTTACTCCTTGAAACATGGCTATCCAATGACATTGCCCACTTACCTGATTCCTGCAGCAAAGCAAAGAAAAATAAAAAGACACTTCCAAAGATCAGGAGAAGTGTCCGGTCTTGTCATGGTTTAAGTGTCATCCAGCTGCCAACATGGTGAATAGCAATTCCTTCGTAGGCGGAGTATCCCGAGTAATGGGCGGCAACTTCATCCAACTGCACATTCATGAACGCTTCGCCTTCTTCGGCAAAAGTGATGATGCTGCCTTCGTCGGTGACGCCTGTTTCTACGCCCACTACCACATGTTTGCCGTATTTTTCGGCCATGGCGATTTCATTTTTAACGATATCGATGATCATCGGTGCAGAATCCCGGTAAGCCATCAATGTCACTCCGTCCGTATTGGCGATCACCCATTCGGCCAATAACCCGCTGCCGAACGTATTTTTATAAGAGATCTCATCGAACCAAAATGGCATGTCGGCTTCGAGCGGCAAGTTCAACTGTGCAGAGCTCACTGCGGCTCTTTGCAGAAGCGATTGATAGGATTTCACAGTAGCGGCGCGGTTTGAATTCCATCCGCTGTATAAATAAGGCTCCACATCCAAATGGATGCCATCAAAAACTGCCTGTTCTGTCGATCCGCTTTGATAATTGCCCAGCCAGTTCATCAACATGTTCTGGTTCGTATAGCCTTTTGGCGCAACCCAAGCCGGTGCTCCGTCTAATGCAAATACGGCTATGCCGCGTGCATGCGCTTGCGTGACAAAGCTGCGGTACGTATTTTTGGGAATGTCGCGGTCGATTTGGACATAGACTTTATTGACGTTCTTATTTTCGAGAAAAGCGAGCACTGCTGCTTCATCTTCCACGAACATCCATGGATTCCATAGCCAAGTGGCACGGGTAGCAGGCGCATCGCCACTTGCCTGTGCGTTTTCTGCATGGCTGAACGCCAGCATAAGAGACATTGCGAACATCAAAATCGCCGCTTTCTTCAACATATTCTGTTCCTCCATTCTGTCAGCCGAGGCCCACAGAATGGATGCCTGGCAACCTGACGACCGTGCACTGCTTAAGCAGTGGGTAGGCTCATGGCTTTGCGTCCTTCCTTTTCAGGTAAGTTTGCCTTTTTCAGTTTTTCCTTATTATAATTCCAGTATGTTGCATTAAAATAGTAACTATGTACCTATTAAAGCTTCTACGTAACGTTTATTCAGAAGTTTGAAACAAAAACAAAGCCGCAATCAGGAAAATGGCTATGAGGGGGAGCGTAATCATCAAAATGCCTTTTCGTGTTTGCTGCGGGTCGTTTCCGTGTTGCTCGTGAAAATGTCGAGCCCATTTGCTGACCAGAAGGTGGGTCATAACAATAAAACCAAAAAGCCCCAATGAAATAAAAAGCTGTGTCACGTCCTATCCTATCCTTTCGTGATTTCACGATGTTTAAAAAGAAGATTGCATGAGAAAGAGCGCGGACAAACCGAACAATGCCGCAAGGGACATAAAAAGGATGCCCCCAGCAATCCGCCTCTTCCTGGCATCGTCGGCATATTTTTCTTGAATATAGGCGGCCCATTTCCAAACTAGAATATGAGTTATCACGATAAAACCAAGAATGAGCAAGCTGATAAGAGATTGTGTCATAACAAGTCCTTTCCACTAAAAGTTATTTCCTGTTATTCTTCCTTACCCGTAAATGGGGGAATCACGCTGAACTTTTAGGAATGAAAAGTTCAGCGTTCACAAAGTCGGTGATCCAGCATCCACAGCCTTTCCATTTTCTCCCGTCCTTCAATTAATACTAGAGCCTTCACGGAAACTGCTATAGACTGGGAATATAGAGAAATTCCTTCCACATATCTGTTTGGTGAATACGCTTTTCAGGAATTTACTTTCAAATGAATTCGATTCAGACATATTACTTGAAGGAGGGTTCCGTATGATCAGTTCAAAATACTTGGATCTACTGGCAGAAAAATACGATAGCGAAGAAAAAGTGGCGACGGAGATCATCAACCTGGAAGCCATCTTGAATTTGCCGAAAGGGACGGAGCATTTCGTCAGCGACCTTCACGGCGAATACCAGGCGTTTCAGCATGTGTTGCGCAACGGCTCCGGAAATGTCAAAGTGAAAATTAGGGATCTTTTCAAGAACGAGATGGGAGAAGAAGAGCTTAACGAATTCGCGACGCTTGTCTACTACCCAGAAGAGAAATTGAGCTTGATCAAGAGCCACTTCAGCAGCAAGAAAGAGCTGAAGGAATGGTATATCGAAACGATCGAGCGGCTGCTCAAGCTGGTGTCTTACGCATCGTCTAAATACACGCGCTCCAAATTGCGTAAAGCATTGCCAAAGCAATTCGTCTATATTATTGAAGAACTTCTGTACAAGACGGATGAATTCACCAACAAAAAAGATTATTACGCAAAGATGCTCGAACAAATCATTTCCTTGGGGCAAGTAGACAAGCTGATCGTCGGACTTGCTTATACGATGCAGCGGCTGACCGTCGACCATCTGCACGTCGTCGGCGATATTTACGACCGGGGCCCGGATCCGCATAAGATTATGGACACGCTTATTGATTACCATTCCGTCGACATTCAATGGGGCAACCACGATGTCCTGTGGATTGGTGCCTATTCCGGCTCCAAAGTCTGCCTCGCGAATATTATCCGCATCTGTGCACGCTATAACAACCTGGACATCATCGAGGATGTCTATGGCATTAATTTGCGCCCGCTGTTGAATTTGGCGGAGAAATATTACGAAGACAATCCGGCATTCCATCCGAAGCGCATTTCAGATGAACAATTGACGGATCAGGAACAACTGCAGATCACGAAGATCCACCAGGCGATTTCGATCATTCAGTTCAAGCTCGAAAGCCCGATCATCAAACGGCGCACCTGCTTCGCCATGGAAGACCGCTTGCTCTTGGAGAAAGTCGATTATGACAAGAACGAAGCGACGATCCACGGCAAAACCTATCCACTGGAGAACACGTGCTTTGCCACAATCGACCCGGAACATCCTGACCGTTTGCTCGATGAAGAGCAGCAAGTCATCGATAAATTGCTGTTCTCCATCCAGCATTCCGAAAAACTGTCGCGGCATATGAACTTCCTTATGAAAAAAGGCAAGCTATATCTTCAATACAACGGCAATTTGCTGATTCATGGCTGCATCCCGCTCGAAGAGAACGGCGATATGAAGCAAATGAAAATTGAAGGCGAAAGCTATGCGGGACGGGAACTGCTCGATGTTTTCGAAGAATACACCCGCTACGCATTTGCGCATCCGGAAGAGACCGATGATTTCGCGACCGATATGGTGTGGTACCAATGGACAGGCGAAAATTCCTCGCTGTTCGGCAAACGCGAAATGACGACGTTCGAACGTTATTTCATCAAAGACAAAGAAACGCATAAAGAACGGAAAAACCCGTATTACCATTTGCGTGAAGACGAAGACATGTGCCGCAAAATGCTTACGGAATTCGATTTGAACCCCGATCATGGCCGCATCATCAACGGACATACGCCGGTCAAGGAACGGGACGGCGAAGACCCGATCAAAGCGAACGGCAAAATGATCGTCATCGATGGCGGGTTTTCGAAAGCCTATCAATCGACAACCGGAATCGCCGGCTATACGCTTCTATATAATTCTTACGGCATGCAGCTCGTCGCCCACCAGCGCTTTAATTCCAAAGAAGAGGTACTGCAAAACGGGACCGATGTCTTGTCGATCAAACGATTGGTCGACGAAGAACTCGAGCGCAAAAAGGTGCGGGAGACGAATATCGGGGAAGAGCTCCTGCAGGAAATCGCCAATTTGAACAGCTTAAGAAAGCATCGCTATATGAATTAACCTCATCAAGAGCAAGAACTGGCATCCAGTTCTTGCTCTTTTTTTAGTGAGGATAGATTCGGGAGAGCTCTTAACTGAAACAGTGAAACCCAGTTAATTGGAATTTGTGTTGTGGGAATTTTTGGTTATCTCTGTTAGTCTAATAAGGACAAGGTCTTAAAGAGCGTGAATAAAATAAAAAACTGAATGGGGGGAGTCCATGCCGATTTGTCAAAATTGCCATAAGCAATGGAGTTGGAAACAGACGGTCAAAAAGATGTTCACATTGGATACAGGAATGATTTGCCCGAATTGCGGGAAAAAGCAATTGCTTACTACCCAATCGAAAAAAAGAGCCGGCCTTTTAAACTTCCTAACGCCATTGGCTATGCTTTTCGGGGTTTTATTTAATCTTTCGGTCATTACGATATTCATACTGATCATCGCCAGTGGGGTCATCGTTATAGCTGCCTACCCATTTTTAGTCGAATTGACAGAGGAAGACGAACCGCTTTGGTAAAGTAAGCGGGAAGAAGGACGTGTTCATATCTTTTATCCATTCAGTTTTTACATAGCCATTCTAATAGCCATCCTGTACTGCATAGTTTTGTGGATGCTGCGAAACCTGGGGAAATTCAGGGTTCCGCTATTCATCTATGGTGTGGTGGTTCAGTTGTCGTTTCTCGCGTTCTTTTTTGGGATGAGCCGTTATTTCAGGACCAGCGACAGTGTGAACCGGGATTATTTCGATGTCTTTGGGAACGGCCTCGCGATCTTCTATCTATTGATGGTCGTCCCATTCGTCGTTGCGCTATGGGTGCAGGTCTATAAAGGCGTATGGCGGCTTGATATCGGTAAAATTTCCAAAATCATCATGGTGGTGTTATTTGTGTTGGTGACTTTGGTAGTCGCATTCTTCGGTTTTTATGCACATATCCTGTTCTACTACGGCTTTGCACCGTGATGGCAGGCCGCGGGCTTTCTTGAAAAAGGAGGAGACAAGATGTTCGGTAAATATTCAATGGGACTCATCGTTTTAGGGAGTCTATTGCTCATGTTCAACCGGCTGATGTCTGGGTATTCTGAGCCGCTTGCACTTATCGGTTTTCTATTGCTGTTTGCAGCGGCAGGCGCCGTGTTCATTGCTGTATTGAAAAGAGAGCCGGGGCAATTGAAGGTTTGGTCGCTCTCAGTTTTTTTCGTCATTCTTTTTGTCATCACATGGGCAGAACCCTTCGAGATTTTGCGCCTGATGACGTGGCTGAAAAATATTTAATGAAAAAACGTGGGGCACCGATTGATTCGATGCCCCACGTTTTTGGAATATAAACTTAAGCGGTCGTCATGCCGCCTGTGATGCTGTAGATTTGTCCCGTAACATAGCTCGATTCGATGGAAGCGAGGAATACGTATACGGAAGCAAGTTCTGCCGGTTGTCCTGCGCGGCCGATTGGCGTCTCTGGTGTGCCTTTGCCGAATTCAGGAATGTTTTCCTGCGGCTGTCCGCCGGAAATTTGAAGCGCTGTCCAGATTGGGCCTGGCGCGACCGAGTTGACACGGATGCCTTTGTCCGCCAATTGTTTGGACAAGGATTTCGTGAAGCCGATGATCGCGAATTTCGTTGCTGAATAGTCGAGCAGCATCGGGCTTGGGTCAAAGCCTTCAACCGAGCTCGTCGTGATGATCGACGCGCCTTCTGGAAGGTATGGAAGCGCCGCTTTCACTGTCCAGTACATGGAGTAGACATTGACTTGGAATGTTTTTTCGAGCTGTTCTGTCGGAAGGTCAGCAATGTCTTTGACGGCTTGCTGCTTGCCGGCAACGAGTGCCAAAATGTCCAATCCGCCAAGTTCGGTGTTCGCTTTTTCAACCATTTCCTTGTTGAACGCTTCGTTGCTCAAGTCGCCGGGAATCAAGACGGCTTTGCGGCCTTCTGCTTCGATTAATTGTTTCACTTCATCGGCATCGGATTGCTCTGCTGGCAAATAATTAATTGCCACGTCTGCCCCTTCTCTAGCGTATGCAATGGCTGCAGCACGGCCGATTCCGGAATCACCACCGGTTACTAGCGCTTTGCGTCCTTCAAGCTTGCCTGAACCTTTATACGTCTTCTCGCCGCAGTCCGGCACAGGAGTCATTTGGTTTTGCACGCCAGGGGCTTCCTGGTATTGTTTCGGAAAATCTTCCGTTGTATATTGCGTTCTAGGGTTTTGGATATTCGCCATTTCAATCTCTCCTCAGGTTGGTAATAGTTGGTTTCTACCTTTATCTACCACTTGAAACAAGAGTGAAACCTTTAGTGGAAATGTAAGCGTTCCAATTGGCAAAAAAGTGAAAGGGCTCTATAAACGGTTCAAATTCAAGGTGCAGGAATGAAATGATGCTCTCATATATGTTATAAAGAAACAGGTAAATACATAGAAGCGGCGCCGCTTAGAGTTTATTCAATGCAGCGCAAGAAAATGAAAGGAATGATTGTTTGTTTGATTTTATTGATATTGACTGGGGAAATTTATTAGTTGAGGCGGGAATCATTGCCGCTCAAGTCATCGGGATTTTAATCGCATTCGTGATTGTGCGGGCAATCGGGAAAAAGCTGATCAACCGCTCGTTTGACCGCTTGACGAAAAAAGGCGACGTGACCAATGGCCGCGCTTTGACGCTGCGCGCGTTGTCGGAAAACGTCTTCTCGTATGCTTTGATCTTTATTTTGGTCGCGACTTTGTTCAACATATTCGGATTGTCCGTCGCCAGCCTCATTGCCGGCGCAGGGATTGTCGGCCTGGCAATTGGTTTCGGGGCACAGGGCCTCGTCAGCGATGTGGTCACCGGCTTCTTCCTATTGCTGGAGAAGCAGATTGACGTCAACGATTATGTAACGGTCGGTGCCATTGACGGCGTGGTCGAATCAGTCGGGTTGCGGACGACCCAAATCCGCAGCTTTGACGGTACCTTGAATTTCATCCCGAACCGCGATATTACAACCGTCAGCAATCACTCGCGCGGGAATATGCGTGCACTCGTGGATATTGGCGTATCTTACGACGAAAATATCGACGAAGCAATGGCCGTGCTAAAAACGGTATGTGAAAAAGTTGGGAAAGACAATTCTGCCATCGTCGAAGGGCCGGATGTCATCGGCGTCCAGGCGTTCGGTGCATCTGATGTAACGCTGCGCATCATCGCTAAAGCGAAAAGTGGAGAGCAATGGGGAGTCGAGCGCGAGTTGCGCAAGTCCATTAAGGAAGCACTCGATGCCCATGATATCGAAATCCCTTTCCCACATCAGGTCACGATTCACAAAGGTTTGGGGAATCCTGTCCAGTCATAAGCGAACAATAGGAAGTGAAGGATCGGCATTGTCTAATCAGTGCCGATCCTTTTTATTATGAACGCCTAATTTATTATCCTAATATTATAATGAATATAGGGTTTTACTTCTCTTTTAATGGGTATTTTGAATAAGAAGAGAGAGGTGCTAAATGACTACGGATGGACAATTGTTGGAAAGACTGAAGTTTAGAGACAAAGCCGCCTTGGAATTGATATACGATGAATACTATTTATTGCTTTGGAAAGTCTGTTACAGGAAATTTAACGACCAAGCGGAATGCGAGCGCGTCCTAACAGAAGTTTTTCATCAGTTGTGGAAATGTCCGCAGCAGTTTAGTGGGAATAAAAGATTAATATTTTATTTAATTGAATGTACAAACAGCACAATAGCGAGTATGCAAAGAAAAGTACAATGCCAGTTGCATAACGAAAGAACATGCAGCTAAATGGCTATTGAAATTTAAATCTACAAGAAAAGGCAGCTTGATTATTTTGCCTGGACACTTTTAGAAGGATAATATATTGACTACGGTTAGAAGGCATCATTCCCAGTTTTTTGAATAGGGGATGGTGTTTTTTCTTGTATATCAGCTCCGCTTCTGAACGAAAAAACTTCCTATTGTTAATATTGACAATATTACTCAACAGATGTAGATTTTAGTCAATTGAACATAACGATTGAGAGGCTTCACAAAGAGCTGGAATCGATATTAAATATATTCATCGCCAGAGCAGCTTTGGCCCTAATTTTTTATGGAATATAGAAATGAGGAAATGACTTGAAGAAGCAATTTATCGTGATCGGCCTTGGCAGATTCGGCAGCAGCATCTGCAAAGAACTGTTCAATCTGGGACATGATGTCATGGCCATCGATTCATCGCCGGAGCGTGTCGACATGATGAGAAAATTCTCTTCCCATGCAGCCGTGGCGAATGCGACAGACGAAGCAAGCTTGAGGGAACTTGGGGTGCGGAATTTTGAACATGCGGTCGTGGCGATTGGGGAGAATATGCAGACGAGTGTTTTGTGCACACTGATGCTAAAGGAAATCGGCATCCCGCTTGTATGGGTTAAAGCGAAAGACTTGCAGCACCAGATGATCCTTGAAAAAGTGGGGGCGGACCGCGTCATCCAGCCGGAAAAAGAGATGGGCATCCGCATCGCGCATCATATGGATTCAGAAAAAGTTGTGGATTATATCGATCTATCGGAAGACTATAGCATCGTAGAGTTGGTCGCTTCGGAGAAACTAATGGATCAAAGCTTGCTGGAACTGAACATCCGGGCGCGATACCAATGTACAATTCTCGCGATCAAGCGAGGGGACGAAGTGAACGTCGCGCCGATGCCGGATGATCAAGTGGAGTTGGGGGATGTGCTGGTTGCCATGGGGCATCGCGATGATTTAAAACGATTTGAGGCAAAAGGAATTTAGATTAGTATTGGGCCCCTAAGAGAGGCACACTTCGATGGAAGTGTGCCTTTCTTTTTCGATTGATGGAAATCTAAGTATCTAGTATATAGAAGGAGAATGATGTGCGACGAGGAATTGATTAGCAAAGAGACTCGTTGAACTTTTAGGAAAGGATGTGTTCGATATGGCAAAAGTCTGTTTTGGAATGATCGTCTCGCTTGATGGATTCGTCAGCGACAGGCATGGAAAACTCGACAAACTTTACGAAAGCTTCAAACCCAACGATGAAATCAATGAGGTGATGGCGAAAACAGGCGCGGTCGTGATGGGCCGCCGAACTTACGGCATGACCGACGACCCGGACGCCTATGCCGACGATTATGAATTTCAAGTGCCCATTTTTGTCTTGACGCATCATCCGCCGGCCAAGCATCCAAAAGAAAACGACAACTTAAGCATTACGTTCGTGACCGATGGCATCGAGACAGCCGTCCGGAAAGCAAAAGCCGCCGCAGGGGAGCAGGATGTGGTCGTTCTCGGTGCCGATGTCGGCCAACAAGCATTGCGTGCGAATCTGGTGGACGAACTGCAAATTGCCTTCGCCCCGCTGCTGATCGGGACAGGAACCCGCATGTTCGAACACTTGGAAGACCTGGAGATTCAATTGGAAAAAGTCCGGACGATTGTAACCGATGAGCAAGTGGAGGTTTATTATAAAGTCATCGGACCGTTATCATAAGCAGTGGGATGACATCCGGCAAAAACTGTCCGAAGAACGAACAAAATGTCAGGAAACCAAGCCGTGACCCGCTTATGAGTCAAATAAGGAGTTGAAGCCATGGCTGTGCTGCAATTTTTGCAAGAGGAGATTGATTATAGGGAGGACCATCTGAGAAGTTAGGTTTCCATTAAAGCAATCGCAAAACAAGTAAATATTTTTTCGCTTTCAACACATGTTTTTGATCAGGGCTGATATAACTATCGGAGATTACGTACGCCATCGCATATCTCTATGGCTGCGAAGCACCGGACTCTAGATGATTATTCAATAGTTGCCGAAAGGATGGGAAGATGACTGGGAAAAAAATTAATGATTCTTTTAGTAACTTCTATCTTATTACTGTCTGGTTGTTCACTGTTTGAAACAAGTCAAAAGAATGAAGTTCTAGAAAACACTTCCTCACATGAACAATTACCAGATACCATCACTAATGGGGAAACCGTAGTTTCTGTGCAAAGCGATGAAGAAAATTACACTCTTCCTGTCGATGAGATAATATTAATCATTTCCAACTCAGGTTCAAGAGATATCGGATTCGGTGAATATCGGGTGCTGGAGAAATTTCAAGAAGGGATCTGGTATGAAGTTCCTTACATAGAACAGTTTGCTTTTACGGATATTGGTTTGGGTTTGGGGGCAGGAGAGAAACTTGAGCAGGAAATGCCGCTTGAGTTTTTGGATTACGAATTGACGGCTGGCACATATCGAATCGTCAAAACCTTTTATATAAATGAAGGAGCAGAGGAGATTGCTCTAGCAGCCGAGTTTGAAATAAAGAAATAGCTCGAAAGATGAAGATGTTCACGTCATTGAATATGAAATTGATTCTTATAGTAAAAGACAAGCGGGGTATATGTTTAAGCAGATTATTTCCCCGGAAATATTAAAGATCAATGAGCTTGAAAGCTTTTTAGCAGAGTGGGAGTGTAAACTGTGATCAAAATTCGAAAAGCTGAGAATCACCACGCAGAACAAATCGTGCAGGTCATCAAAAATGCTGAGGATTCAGGGTATATGATGTTCAACCCGGGAGAGCGGGTGATTACAACCGAGTCGTTTGCAAAGTTCATCGATGTGTTAAATGCCAATGAAAAGTCAGGCGTTTTTATTGCATGCGAAGAACATCAAGTTCTAGGGTACCTGATTGTCCAAAATGAAAACCCCCAGCGAGTTTCACATCGTGCTTATGTTGTTATGGGTGTCCATAGCGATAGCCGCGGAAAAGGCGTCGGAAAGGCTTTATTTTCCCATGTCATCTCTTGGGCAAAATCTGTCCGCCTACATCGCTTGGAACTGACAGTGATAGCAGAAAATGCATCAGCAGTCACTTTATATCAGAAGATGGGATTCGAAATTGAAGGTGTGAAACGAGATTCGCTGCTCGTCAACGATGGCTATGTGGATGAGTATTATATGGCGAAGCTACTTTAATAAACTGCACAAAAGGAGGCTTTCTCGATGCCAAAACCCAAAACTATTGCATTGGTCACCGGCGTCAGCAACCACACCGGCATCGGCGCAGCCGTCTGCCGGAAACTCGCACAGCAAAAAACGGATATCTTCTTCACTCATTGGCAAGCAGCGCCGGATTTTCCAGAGCGCTTCCGTTCAGAAATCACGGATCTTGGTGTACGCTGTAAGTTTTTGGAGGTCGATTTAGCGCAACGGGATGCCGAAGAAGCTATTCTGACGAATGTGAAAAGCGCCATCGAATTTCCGAATATTCTTATCAATAACGCGGCGCATTCGATCGATTCCAACTATATGGATTTGACCGGCAAGATCTTGGACGATCATTATATGGTGAATATAAGAGCAACGTTTTTATTGTCCACGGAATTCGCAAAAGAATTTCAACAAACCGGTCGAAAAGATGGGCGCATCATTAATTTAACCTCCGGACAAGATCAGGGGCCGATGCCAGGGAATTTGGCTTATGCAGCAACAAAAGGCGCGATTTCGGCATTCACTTCTTCTTTATCCGCAGAACTCGCGGAACTGGGAATCACCGTGAATGCCGTCAATCCAGGACCCACCGACACCAATTGGATGGATGACGAGATCAGGGATTATTTGCGGCCGAAATTCGGCTTGGGGCGCATCGGGAAACCGGAAGATGCGGCGAACTTGATCGCGTTTCTTGCCAGCGAGGAAGGCGGCTGGATTACCGGGCAAGTGATTCATTCGGAAGGCGGGTTTCTGAGAAGTTAACGCCAAAAAAGCTGCGCTCCCCAAATTCGGGGGTGCAGCTTTTTCATTTGAGTTAATCCAAGGTCAACCTGTAAAGATATCGCCTTTCGGATGGCGAATGGGTTCCCGATGCTGGCGCGCCAACGCGAATGCTAGTGTCACAGGGCCGACTCGGCCGATGAACATCAAAACCATAATGACGAATTTGCCGATGTCGGAAAGGTCTCCGGTCAAGCCCATCGACAGTCCGACTGTCCCGAAAGCTGAGAACGCTTCAAAAACGATCCATTCGAAAGGCGCACTTTCGGTATAGCTTAAAATCAAAATGCCGGTAAAGATTGCGGTCATGCTGATGAACACAATCGCAAGAGACCGTTCCAGCAAGTGCGAAGGAATCGCGCGGTTGAAAATGACAGCTTCTTTTTTTCCATTCAGATAGGATGCGGTCACTAAAATGATGACTAGGAAAGTGGTGAGCTTGATGCCGCTCCCCGTCGAGGCACTGCCGGCTCCGATAAACATTAAAAGCGAAATAAGCACAATCGAACCGGTCTCCATGCTGCCGATATCGATGGAATTAAATCCTGCAGTCCGTGGCGTGACCGCCTGGAAATAAGAAGCCCATATCTTATCACCGAGTGGCAGCGCCCCGATCGTCTCCATATTTCCATACTCCGACACGAATAGGAACAGCATGGCGAAGAGGTTGACGGCGAGTGTCCCGGTCAGCATGATTTTCGAATGCAGCGATAATTGCCGGAATTCCTTGGCGCTCCACATATCATATAGGACAGTAAATCCGATGCCGCCCGTGATGAACAGCATAGTGATGATGATATTGACGACAGGATCTCCGACGTAAGCACTCAAGGAATCATCCCACAACGAGAATCCTGCGTTATTAAATGCAGAGACAGAGTGAAAAGCACTGGTGAACAGCCCGAAGCCCCAGCCGTATTCGGGTACCCAGCGAACGGCCAAAAAGGCAGCAGCAATCGCTTCGATGCCGAAAGTGAAAAGAAGGATAATTCGCACAAGGCGAATCATGCCGCCGAGTGAATACTGGTTGAACGATTGTTGGACCAAGATCCGTCCCCTTAATCCGATCTTTTTTCCCAACAGCATGACGATTAACACGGCGAACGTCATTAAACCAAGCCCGCCGATTTGCATGAGCACCATGATGACAGTTTGGCCGAACAGCGTAAAATCATTGCCTGTGCTGAGAACGGCAAGGCCCGTCACTGTGGTTGCGGAAGTGGCGGTAAATAATGCATCCAAAAAAGAAATCGGAGCCGTAGTTGAGACAGGCAAGTACAGCAGGATGGCCCCCAAAAAGATGGCCACCAGAAAAGTGATGGACAGCACTTGCGGGGGTGACATATGGATTTTCTTCAATAGATAGGTTTTATTCATCTGTGTGGCCAGCTATTCTTCAGTATGTGGCATGATGTCCATCTCATTTCTCTTCCACTCTTTTCCCTTAAATTTGAGCACAAAAAAACCATTTCAAAGAAACGGCCTGAGATAAGACCTTTTCTCTCTTTTCTACGCTTACGAGGTTAGCTGTCGGATTAGGGATGGAGAGTACCCCTTCTTCAAAAATGAAGATTCACCCCGAGATCAAGTTGCGATCGAATTGGTTCCCCCGCACAGAAATTCATTCTGTCTCAGCGATAATAAAAGGTGGATTCTGTTGTGTAAGCTAAAATATACGCCTCTATTTGGAAAAGTCAACGCTATTTGCGAGTCTAAGTTAAATTTTTAATCCAATTAGTGGTGGTTATAAATTATTTTAAATAATAAATGGTCTAGTCGAAAAGAAATGATTATAGATTAACTATCGTATTTTCATTCGCATACGATAGTTTCTTAGGCAAGAGGGTATAGTAAGTTTATTGCTTTAGACGAGAAATAGGAGGACATCATTCATGAAAAACTTACAAGCTACTGTCACATTAAATAACGGAAGCGAAATGCCATGGCTCGGCCTGGGCGTATTCCGGGTAGAAGACGGGCCTGGGGCGACTGAAGCCGTCAAAACGGCGATCGTCAACGGCTATCGCAGCATCGATACCGCCGCCATTTACGGAAACGAGGAAAGCGTTGGGGAAGGTATACGCCAGGGAATCAAAGCGGCGGGGATCTCGAGGGAAGACTTGTTCATCACTTCAAAACTATGGAACGACGATTTCGGCTACACGTCTGGCATCCAAGCTTACGGGACAAGCCTGAAGAAATTAGGGCTGGAGTATCTGGACTTGTACTTGCTCCACTGGCCCGTTGAAGGCAAATACAAAGAGGCGTGGAAAGCGCTCGAGCATCTCTATATGGACGGGCAGGTCATCGCAATCGGCGTCAGCAATTTCCAGATCCACCATTTGAAAGACCTGATGGAAGATGCGGACATCAAGCCGGTCGTCAATCAAATCGAGTACCACCCGCGTTTGACGCAAGAGAAGTTGCTCGCGTTCTGCCGCGAACACGACATCCAGGCGGAATCCTGGTCGCCGCTCATGGCAGGCGAAGCGCTAGAACAGCCAGAGCTGAAAGAAATCGCAGCGAAGTACGATAAATCGGTCGCTCAAGTCATTTTGCGCTGGAATCTGCAAAACGGCGTCGTGACCATTCCGAAATCGACCCATAAAGGGCGCATTGTGGAAAACTTCCAAGTGTTCGATTTTGAACTGGCAGAGGAAGACATGAAACAGATTTCGGCATTGAACGAAGACCGCCGTGTCGGCCCGGACCCGGACAACTTCGACTTTTAAAGGGGACTTGACACTGACATTAGGTGAGTGTTTGTCTTTCCAGCCATAACAAAAGGAAGCGAAAAGCCCTTGAGCTTTTCGCTTCCTTTTATTTTTCCAGTTTGTAACCGATTTTATTCAACGCCGATTCAATGTCGGCGACATACTCGGTTTTCAACTGTGATAAGTGTTCGCTGACGCCAGGCATTTGAACGAGCCAAGGCGGGAGGCCGGTCATCATGACCTGGACACCCATGACGTTCAAGCCTGACACCAGATTCTTCAAGACGTCCGGGAACTGGTTTTCCAGCAGCATCAATTGCGACAAGTCGATGATAAAGGAATGGATGCCTTTGTCGGCCGCATAATGCAAGGTATCTTCCATGATTTTCTGAGAACGTGATTCATTGATATTCCCTTGCAATGACAGGATCGCTAAGCCTTTTTTGATCGGGATGATCGGCACGCTCAACAGCTCGATGTCTGCCAAGGTAGAATCCAAATGGATGACATATGACAGCACTTCCGCCATTTGCTTGAGGAAATGAACGTCTTGGTCGCTAAAATCTTTTTCTTCTTTGTCCATGACGCATAAGGTGCCGAACACTTCGCCGTAGAAATCACGCAGCGTCACACCGAGAAAGCCTTTTACTTCAAGCTGCGGCGTCACTTCCAAGTCTTTTGTTAACGTGAAAGAGCCGAGGTTCTTTGTGCGCATTGCTTCCTGGTCGCTTTGGATGATCAGGCGGCAATATGTGCCGTCGTAATCCACGGCATAACCTTCGGGAATAATATAATGGTCTTTATTGAATGAGCTGATTACTTTCATCGCCGTCGGTCCGCGCTGCGTCACATAAGCAGTGTTGACGTCCAGTTCATCACTGATCACTTGGAATAATTTATAGGAGACGGCTTTCAATGAATCGTGTGTAGACATTTTCTGTGTGTCGTTCATCTTTCATTCCTCCCCATGTCCTGGGGGGACCCTGCCAGTCATCTTTGATGTATAGAGTCATTTCCTTTACGTGCAACTTGATGTCGTTCAGGTTTTCATAAAAACTCCACTTTTATCGTCCAGTCAGTAGGGCAGCCCCTCGTGTTTCTGCCCTTAAGACTATAGAAATCAGTTTTAGCGGTCAAGAAAAACATTTCGCATTCCGAAAAAATGAATCATGCAGCAAGGGGAGTTGCCCCATAGCACTGTCTCACTTATTGCTCGAGGCCAGCCTTGGCGCGTGCTGTGGAAAAATCATCCGCCCGGTCCAAGCGGGTGCTGAGAAACGCGAGCCCTGATGCAAGCAAAGCACATAATGCGCCGACCCAGGACAGATGGATATAGCCGCCTTGTGCGACGACGTATCCGCCGAGTGTCGCACCTAGCGCGATGCCGATATTCACAGCGACAGGCGTCAGCGAGGAAGCGAAATCTTTAGCTGCAGGTGAATAGACCGTAGCCAAATTCATCAAATACATTTGGATGGTGGCATTCATCGCATAAATCATGATGGCCATCAGCATGAGGCTGACGAGCCCTGCGAAAGTCGTTCCCATTGTGAAATACAGGGAAGCCAATATGACTGCTTGTACGATAAACACATAGCGCAGCTTGCTGACGCCGTTGCGTCCGGCGATCTTGCCGGCCAATACATTGCTGAGAATGGAGAAGGCACCGTATGCGAGCAGGACGGCACTCACATAGCGTGTCGGGATGCCCATGCCGTCTTCTAAGATCGGCGTGATGTACGTGTAAATGGTGTAGGTGCCGGCGATTGAGAAAGTCGGGATAAAGAAAGCCAAAATTATCCGTGGATTGGCCAACAATGCAAGCTGGTCCTTAGCGGAGGCTTTAACGACTTTCAATTTGCGCGGCAGGATGAAGATGGCCATCACTAAGCTGATGACGCCGAGCAAAGTCGTGAACCAAAACGTCAGCTGCCAATTGCCGAGCTGGCCGATCAATGTGCCGAGAGGGACGCCGATGACATTGGAAATGGTGAAGCCGGCGAAAATAAGGGCGATGATCGGGCCTTTTTTGTTTTCCGGCATGATGTCGCTGGCAATGCTCATCGATAAAGCGACCAAGACGCCGCTGACGACGGCTGTAATGATGCGCGAGAAAATCAGCAATTCATACGATCCGGATAATGCGCTGAGGATGTTGCCGGCGGTGAAGATGGAGATCAAGGTCAGCATCAGCGGATATTTGGGAAAGCGGCTGACAAAAGCGGTCAAAAAGGGCGTTCCGATGGCATAAGCGATCGCAAACCCAGAAACGAGCGTCCCCGCAACTGCCAAGCTGATATTCAAGTCGGCCGATACTTCGGCGAGCAGGCCGACGATGACGAATTCACTCGTGCCCATGATGAACGTCAATAAGGTCAAAGTGAACGCCAATATTTTCTGTTTAGTGGTGAATAATTCTGGTGTTGAAGCTGTTTCCATAACAATCTACTCCTCTATGTAATTCATTGGGAAAATCAGTTTATTGTAATATAGAAATATCTAAGATTATCGATATATATAAAATCAAAAAAAGAGACGAGCTTGGTCTCAAATTTCTTCGTTGATGAATTTTGCGACCTTCGCTAATGTCTCTTCGTTGCGCCTGTAATACGTCCACTGCCCGTAGCGCACAGCCTCGAGCAATCCCGCTTTTTGCATAAGCGATAAATAATGCGAGACGGTGGATTGGGACAAATTCACCTTTTCTTGAATATCGCCGACACAGACGCCGCCTTCGATGCTGACCTCCTTAGGCAAATGCGCTTGCTGTGCAGGGAAATTCTTCTCCGGCTCCCGCAGCCATTTTAAAATGTTCAAACGGGTTTCATTCGACAACGCTTTAAATACATCAATAACATTTAAATTTTCCATGGGGCTATCTTATATCGATACTATTCGATATGTCAAAACAAAGCGTTTCAAAGCGACAATTTCTCAAATAAATCCAACTGCTAATATTATCTAGAGAATTTAATATGGTAAAATCAAGAAAAAACAGAATAGTGGGGCATTTAAGATGAAATTAAACGATTTCGAGAAAACGATCCAGCAATTGTTCGGCGAGGAATTGTTGAAAGAAGATGATGAATACGGCTTCACGAACACGTCGGATGGGGAAATCCACAAGATTGGCTATGCGACCAATTTATCCATTGAAACCGTAGAGATGGCCATCGCGCAAGGCATCGATTTGATGGTGACGCATCACGATGCTTGGGATTTCATCTACGGCTTGAGAGAAGCATGCGTCAATAAGCTGAAAGTGCACAATATCAGTCATTTCTGGATCCATGCACCGCTGGATTTCGTAGAATTTGGTACTTGCACTTCCTTAATGAAGGTGTTGGAAGTGGACGATATCAAGGCCTACTCCACCTATAGCGAAGCGGAAGGCGAAGTTCCAGGCATCGCGGAATTCGCTGCTCCTGTGGAATTTGAGCAGTTGGCTGAAAGAATGCGCGAAGCTTTGAACGAACCGGTGCGCGCTTGGAAAAATAACGCCCAGCCCGTCAAACGGATCGGCGTCTTGACCGGAGCGGGCCATTCCTCTGCATTGATCCGCGAGGCTGCTGAAAGAGGATGCGATACGTACGTCACCGGAGAAGCTACGCTTTACACGATTCAGTACGCGCAGTTTGCGGCCATCAATTTACTGGTCGGCAGCCACACCTTCACTGAGATTTTCGGCGTGGCCAGTTTAGCTGGAAAAATTGCTGAAATGAATCCGGATGTCGAGATTGAAGAGTTGAAAGAAGCACATTTTGAGTTGAATCATTGAGGACTGAACGGAAGGAATTTAAATGATTCAGTAATGATAGAAAAGAGTTAGCATATGACCTTGCTCAATGGCTTGAAAAAAGGGAGGAGTACGATGAAAACCATCGGATTGATTGGCGGGATGAGCTGGGAATCGTCGGCGGAATATTACCGGCTGCTTAATGAACAAGTGAAACAGCGTTTAGGTGGCCTGCATTCGGCTGAATGTCTAATGTATAGTGTCGACTTCGAGGAAATTGAACGCTTTCAGTCACAAGGGAAATGGGAAGAAGCAGGCAAGAGATTGGGGGATGTCGCACGTTCGCTTGAAAAAGGCGGTGCAGAGTTGATTGTATTGTGCACGAACACGATGCACAAAGTGATTTCTTCTATAGAAGAAGCCGTCTCGGTGCCTGTTTTGCATATCGCAGACGCAACCGCAAAAGAAATTCGCGCAAACCATCTCCATACGGTAGGGTTGCTCGGGACCAAGTATACGATGGAGCAGGATTTCTACAAAAAACGCATTGCCGACAGCGGCATCAAGGTTTTGATTCCGGAGGCGGCAGAACGCGACATGATCAACCAAGTCATTTTTGACGAATTATGCTTAGGAGAAATCAGCGAGTCGTCGAAAGTGAAATATCAACAAGCCATCCAAAACCTCATCGATCGCGGGGCACAGGGCATCATTCTTGGCTGCACAGAAATCGGTTTGTTAATTCACGACGAAGATGCAGAGGTGCCGCTATTCGATACGGCGAAGATCCATGCGCGAGCGGCGGTGGAGAGCGCTTTAGAATAAAGTGAAACTCAATAATGATTTTTTAAAAACAGTAAAATGTCTTCATTAATTTCTGCGAGGTGATCTGTAGAAGGGAAATGGCCCATTTCGTAAGTCTTAAAAGCTGTGAGATTGGGAATGGCTTCTTCCGCTGCTTTTTTTACTTTGCTTTCCGGGAAAAAGACGTCTTTAGTTCCGGCAATGACCAAGGTAGGGGAATGGTAATTTGATAATTCTTTTTTTGTTGTTAATTTAGGCATATCTTGTTCCAAGCGAACATAATTAAATACGTCGCCAATTATTCTTCTATCTTGATCTTTCATAAGACCATCAGACATTCTATCGGTAAGTGTGATGAGGTGCTTTTCGGATTTGGTGAACTGATACATGCCCAAAGGGAATAAGATGTCTTTGACCATCTTTAATTTAGAACCCAGACGGAGACCAGCCGGGGAGACAAGTACCGAACAGGCAATTCGCTCAGGAGAAAAAGTTGCGAGCCTCAAGATAATTCCTGCTCCATAAGACGGCCCGACGACTGCAGCGCGCTCGGTGGAAAAATGATCCATGAGTTCCGTCGACCACTTTGCAAAGCTATCATCTTTTGCTGAAATTCGTCTTTGTGCACTGTAGCCAGGGTGTCCGATTGTATCTGGCGCATAGATGCGATAAGTCTTAATGAGCGGCAAAAACCATGACAAGGTCATCGGGTTGATACAATTGCCGCCTTGAAAAATAATAACCGGTTTTCCTTCCGGCGGACCAGCGACAAGTACATGGGTATCGCCAAAATTCGTCTTCACCGTGGTTTGCTCGATATTGTATTCAAAGTTTGATAAATAGCTGTCGTAATGGTTGGCGATGATCGCTTTTCCGTCTTTTTTGTAAATCGTATCATGTTGCATACTGTGTCCTCCCTTTTCTGGAACTGAAGTTTCTTTACAAAAGTCTGTGCCTTTGAGATGGATGATTTTAATTGTTTTTAAATTCAGTATGGTGGATAGATATTGAAAATTAAAGAATTATTTTAACAGCAGAATTAAATCAAATGAGGGGAGGACAGGTGAGGTAAATGGCATTAGAAATTCCGCGAAAGCGATCATTGTGAAAGACGGCAAAGTATTGCTGACAACCAATGAAGATACAGAAGTGTCGCTATTTGATACGGCAAAAATCGATGTCAAAAAAGCGCTGGATAACTAAAAGTAAAAAGGGGGAGCCGAAATGGGATCGCGCATGATGCATTTGCTCATTGCTGAGCAGGTGGCGGAGAAAATCGACATTGCCGACCGGCCGCGGTTTCTGCTGGGTGGCATTGCACCGGATGCAGTTCACGGCAGAGAGCAAAAAACCAAATCTCATTATTACGAGGGCAGCGTAGACGATGGGACGAGACGTGTACATTATGAAGCCTTCATAGAGAAATACCAGAAAGAGATACAAGACGAATTCATTCTCGGGTATGTGGTGCATTTAGTGGGTGATGATGTATGGATGAAAGACATCTATTTCAAAAAAGATCTGAAAAACCGTATCGATGCCGACCCAGCTGTGCTCGAAAAATGGCATGCGGATTTCAGAAAGCTTAATAGCATGCTCGTTGACCAGTTTGGCTGCGGCGGGTTAGAACAACAACTGGCATCTGCCGAACTTCCTGAGACTCTTATAGAAGAAATTGAAATCAATAACTTACGGGAGTTCATCGTAGAAACGCTCGGCGACTTCCATTCATCGAAAGTGTTTTCCAGCAAGGATCTGGAGATATATACGGTTGAAGAAATTACTGGTTATATCAAGTCTGCGACAGAACAGGCAGTCCGCGTATGCCTGTCTCTTGGGCTGCAGGAACGCCAAAGGAGTGGACACCTTGGCCATTAGAAATTCCGCGAAAGCAATCATTGTGAAAGACGGCAAAGTGTTGCTGACGACCAATGAAGACGTAGAAGGCAGCTATTATCTATTTCCAGGCGGCGGCCAGGAGCTCGGCGAAACTTTGCCGGAAGCCGCCGTACGTGAATGCATCGAAGAAATCGGCTGCGCTGTCGAAGTGAAAAGCCTGATCCACATCCGCGAATACATAGGCGAGCGCCACGAATATGCCGAGACCGATAGCGGCGTTCACCAAATCGAATATTATTTTGAATGCCTTTTGCAGGGTGATTTGCAATCGGCTACACCGTCGAACCCCGACACCCAACAAACCGGCTTTGAGTGGGTAGAAATCGAGAACTTATTGGAGTATCGGATTTATCCGAAAGGCATCCGCCGCTTTATCCAGGAGTTCGAGAGCGGCCAAGGGAATTCGGTTTACTTGGGAGCGTTTAATTAGATGGAGTCTAAAGAAAGTATTGGATGAAACAGGGAAGGCCGATTTGTATATTAAAGCTTAGCTAGCGGGAGGTCAGTTTATGGAAATCACATTGCACTTGCTCCAGGAACAGGATGCAGCAGCATTGTTTCAGTTCGAATTGGAGAACCGGGAATTTTTCGAACGGCTGGTACCTGGCCGTGGAGATGATTTCTACGTCTTCGAAAATTTTCTTTCGAGGCATCAAGAGTTATTGAAAGAACAACAAGAAGGCTTTGCTAACTTCTACCTGATCAAGAACGATACAGGAGACATTCTGGGAAGAATCAACTTAGTGGATATAGACAGGAACCATCAAACGGCAGAAATCGGATTTCGGGTTGGGGCGAACTATGGGGGACAGGGCATCGGACACCGAGCCTTGAATCTGTTGCTCGATACTGACTTAGGGTTGAGACAAATACACGGAAAAACGACGACCGTTAATCACGCCTCCCAAAAAATATTGGCCAAGAACGGATTTGAAGAAGTGGGCGTTAGCGAAGAGGAGTTCGAAATGAATGGCCAGACTATGCGCTTCGTGCATTATTTGTGGGAAGCGGGGGAAAGATGATTTCACTCCTCGAACTTGAATGATAGTTCTGCTCCAAATATCGAAAAAGGCGTACACAAAGTGATTGTGTACGCCTTTTTTGATGGGTAGTTTAAACTGCAGACACCGTGTGATGATAGCTGCCTTTAGTATGGACATAGCCTTCCAAGATAAGGCGGGCGGTTCGGACGACCTTGATATTGCTGATGTGCCCGGCAATGAGGTCCACTTTCGTTTCGATGATTCCGGATGGGTGGCCAAGACGGACGATATTGGCATCGATTCGGATCAAGTCATTTAGGATCGTATCGGGTAAGAACGCGCCTGCTGTGGTGCAGATAGCGCCGGTTATGGCCAATGCCTGATGCGGTTTTTGCATGGACATCATCCGGATTCGGCAATCCATAGTATCGGCTTCCCGCCGGATGCCGTTGACGTCCGAATAAGCGGCAGGCGGAGCTACAAGTGTAAGCTTCGGCACTGCGGGGGATTTGATTGTCGCTTCATCTTTCAAACAGAATCCACATAATTCTGCCGCAGCTGAGCGGATTTCCTCCAGTTGCCCGAGCATATGTGGAGTGAAATCGGCAGGCAGTTCGGAGCCAGTCAATCCCACATCTTGCGCTTTGACGAACACTAAAGGATTCGCGACATCGATAATCGAAACGGCAATCGTGCCGAAAGCGGTCTTCACGTGATTGACTGGATGGCCGGTCGGGAAGAGTTTACCCGTGACGGCGCCTTGCGCATCGGTGAAAGATAAATAGATGGGCGAGCCGGTGCCAGGGACGCCGGGAATTTCACATTCACCTTCCGTTTTCACTTGCCCATGTTCGACTTCCACTTCGGCAATGATTACTTTTTGTGTATTGGTATTGAAGATTTTGACGCTCGTCATCCGCTCTACTGCCGGAACGAGCCCTTGCTCGATAGCATAAGGGCCGACTGCGGAAGAAATATTGCCGCAATTGCCGCGGAAATCGACCAATTGATTTTCGATGCTTACTTGCGCAAACGTATACTCCACATCAATGTCTGGAATCGCTGACTTTTTGATGATGGCGGCTTTGCTCGTCAATGAATTGCCGCCTCCCAAACCATCAATTTGCCGTTGATCCGGGCTTCCCATGATATCCAACAGGAAACCATCCCACAGAGTTCGGTCTACGGGCATATCCTCAAAATTAATAAAAATCCCTTTGCTGGTTCCTCCACGCATTACTGATATTGGTACTTTCATGCTGCAGCCACCTTTCGTAAGTTCGATTGCTTATGAAAAAAGCTTATGGTATTTTTAGTCATAAGTGAAATAGATATTATTAAGGTGTTGTTCTAAAAAAAACTTATAACATGATTGGAGTGGACAGAATGGACGAAAAAGATTGGGAAGCCATGCAGGTTTTATATGAAGAGAAAAACATCAGCCGCGCTTCGGAACGCTTGTATATTTCGCAGCCGGCTTTGACGTATCGCTTAAAGAATCTGGAGAAAGATATGGGGACAAAACTCTTCTTTAAAACCAAAAAAGGCATCGAGCTGACGTCAGAAGGTATATATCTCGCCCAATACGCGGATGAAATGATTACGAAATTGCAGAACGCCAAAGATTATATCCAGAATATGAACCAGGAAGTCCAAGGGATCCTGAGGCTCGGGGTATCGAGCAATTTCGCGCAGTATAAATTGCCTGCCTTATTGAAGGAATTCATCACGGCCCATCCGAAAGTGCAGTTCAGCGTGAACACGGGATGGAGTGCGGACGTTATGGGATTGCTCAATTCATCGGAAGTCCATTTGGGGATTTTGCGCGGCGACTATAACTGGACCGGGTCAAAATCGCTGTTGCATACGGAACAACTGTTTTTAATCTCAAAAAATGAAGTGAATATGGAAGAAGTGCCTGAATTGCCGTTTATCAATTACAAAACCGACAGCTCCTTGAAAGACATCATCAATAAATGGTGGCACGATCAATACAACGAGCCGCCGATCATTACGATGGAGACTGACCGGCAGGAGACGTGCAAGGAAATGGTCAAGAACGACTTAGGAATCGCCATCCTTCCCGAAATTTGCCTGCGCCCTTCCGATGAGATCCATAAATATCCGTTGTTCTATAAAGACGGGGAACCGGTTATGCGGGATACGTGGCTGATGTACAACCAGGAATTTTTGAAGCTGTCGACCGTCCAAAAGTTTGTAGATTTCTTGAAAAACCACCCGTCGCTTCTGTCCGAAGTTTAGGTTATAAGTTTTTTTGTGTCTTTATTATAAATTCTCTCTATTTTACTTATTTTAAGTAATAGAATATTCTTAAAACTAATTCGTATCGCTAATTTGCCAAGGGGTGGGAAATTTAATTGTTATGTAAGCGAATACATTTAGAGGGGGAATTTATATTCTTACACTATTAGGGGTTTCCATGGTAATTGTATTTACGTATTTGATCATGGCGAAAAAAATGTCGCCGGTCTCCGCGTTGGTGGTGGTGCCAATCGTCTTTGCCGTCATCGGCGGATTTTGGTCCGGTTTAGGGACAATGATGATGGACGGGCTTAAACAAGTCGCCCCGTCCGCAGCTTTGTTGCTGTTTGCGATCTTGTTCTTCGGCATTTTGATCGATGCCGGGCTGTTTGACCCATTGATCAATCGAGTCATGAAGTTGGTGAAAGGGGATCCGGTGAAAATTGCGATCGGGACAGCGGTCATCGCCATGATTGCGTCATTGGACGGCGATGGCACGACGACGCATATGATCACCATTTCAGCGATGCTTGCGCTGTACATCCGCCTCGGCATGAACCCGTTGGTGTTGGCAACCATTTCCATTATGTCCGTCAGTATCATCAGCGGCATGACGCCGTGGGGCGGTCCGGCGACAAGGGCTATCGCTGCGTTAGGCTTGGATGCCAATGAATTTTTCATTCCGATTCTTCCAACGATGTTTGCAGGAATCCTGAGCATTTTGGGAATTGCGTACATGATGGGGAAAAAAGAACGCGAACGGCTCGGCATCATTAAAGTGGAAAACATTCCTGCTAATTCCGAAAGCATGCTTCAAGTTGCCGCTACCCATGCCTTGGACGAAGATTTGAAAAAGCCGCAATTGATCTGGGTCAACCTCGTATTGGTACTGGCCGTCATGAGCGTCTTGGTAACGGGGATCTTGCCCGCTGCCGTCAGTTTCCTGATCGGCTTCGTGTTGGCAGCTGCCATTAACTATCCCGACCTGCAAATGCAAAAAGAACGCATTCTGGCGCATTCCGGCAATGCCATCACGGTCGTCGTACTGGTCTTTGCTGCCGGTATCTTCTCAGGAATTTTCTCTGGCACGCAAATGGTCGATGCCATTTCCAACTCGTTGATCTCGATTATTCCGGCGTCTGTCGGCTCTTATTACCCATTGATCGTTGCCATTACGAGCATGCCGTTTACGTTTGCTTTGTCGAATGATGCTTATTATTTCGGCGTGTTGCCAATCTTGGCGGAAGCGGGCGCAGCGTATGGCGTGAGTCCTCTTGAAATCGCACGTGCTTCCGTCTTAGGGCAGCCGATACACTTCTTGAGCCCATTAGTGGCTTCGACCTTATTGGTAGTGGGGATGATCAGGAAGGATTTTGGGGAAATGCAGAAATTCGCATTCAAATGGGCATTCCTTTGCTGCTTATCCATTATTGCGGTGGCTTTCATTACCGGGGCCATTTAACTTAAAAAAGATTCCGCCCGGCTGGGGCGGAATCTTTTTTATTGGCTTGCTTGTTGTTCGCTTTCTGTGATGACGTGAGCGATTAATCGGGACAGCTTCATGACCGTATGGAGGCGCGTGTCGTTCAAAAACTGTGAGGTTGGGAGGGGATCCAAATAGTTCACGATCCCTTGGAAATGATAGTCGCCGGTTTCCGGAAGCATTCTCTCCAGTGCTTTTCCTGGCATCAGCGGAGCGTCTACAAATAGCACATCGCCAACTTGTTCTTTCGCGCCGAGGCTCGCATCGACGCAGATGATCAGCGGATGGTGATAGGTTTTTTGGATGTCTTTTAAAGCAGGCTTTAAATTGAACGCATGGATAGGCTCTTCCAATGTCCCGTATACGCGCTCGATTTTGGCATTTTCCACAATCAAGCTTCCGGTGAGAGGCCCTAAGGAATCACCGATATACCGGTCAGATCCGATGCACAAATAAACGACTTCGCGCTGCTCGGAACGGGCGTCGCGGAGGATCGCCGACAAATTGTCGATGATTGCCTGCAATGCTTCGGGTGCAGTCTGCTCATTAAACTGAAGCGTATTTTTGGGTTTGGGTGCAACTTCATGGAGTTTATGTCTGCGGAAGGTATTCATCATGTTATACCACCTCTATACGTACTTTTATCAATTGCTTTCATTATAACTTTAATTAAACTAAGAGCATAAGATGAAGGTGTGCCTTGTAGAAAGTAAAGTAAAAAATCTCTTTTGGGCTCTATTCGTTAAAGCCACAAGTATCAAAAAAAGCGTATTCGAATTTACCGAATACGCTTTTGTTCATTTCAAATTTTTCATTATCATGAAAGCAACTAGAGTTACTACACCCACAAGTAAGAACCCCATTGTTTAGAGGTGTTTTTCGCGTAGCTAGGTAAGCAATGAATTCTCACTTCTCCTTTAGCAATGGTTCGGCAGGGCGCTTCAAAGTTTCAAGCATCTTGTGAATTTCCTCAACGACTGCTTGAGGGTTATCGATGTGAACGGCGTGTCCCGCGTCTTCAAGAACGACGTGCCGGCTATTCGAACTTAAAGCTACTAAATCTTTCTGGAAATCCATCCAATGGGCCCAAGATTCAGGGGTGTGGACAGGCTGGTTGCCGCCGGTAACGATAGTCAAGGGCATATCGCCGAGTGTTTTGTGTTTCCGTACTTGCTCCAAGCTTTCTTCGAAGTCTGCTAATGTGCCTTCTACCGCAAATTGCCTGTAATACTGTTTCTGGTTTGGGGGAGACAGCGCCGGGGCCATCAATTTGTTTTGATCTTCGTGGCAAGCGTCTAAGAGCAGCACACCTGCCACTTCTTCAGGATATAGACTGGCGTATAAACGGACGTTCAAGCCACCGAAGGAATGTCCGACTAGAATATAGGGTGGTTTCACGTTCGTTTTTTGAAGCAGCAGCCGTAAATTTTCAACGTTTTGCAGACTATGGCGCGGTCGGTCGTCGATGGTGCTTTTTCCGAGACCCGCCCGGTTGTACACGAGCATTCTGGAAAATGCAGAGACCTCCGCCTTAATCGGGTTCCAGCTTTTCGTTCTCCATCCATTGCCTGAATCAAAAACAATGACAGGACTCTCTTTGCTTTCACCAAGTTCTTCAAAGTAAAGCTGGATTCCTCCAATATCCATGCACTGGCCTATCCATTGCTTTGTCATGTTCTTCCTCCATTTCATTAGACAAGCTTCTAATTGCTGCTTAAAAATATTCTCTTAATTATACTACAATATTCTGTAAGTTGATTGGATGTGTATACAAAAATTGGATATAGTAGAAAGGAATGAAATTCATTTACGAAGTTTTAAAGTGGGCTTTCGATTATGAGTTTTAACAATACAGAAATCAAAAGTTTATAGCACTCACTTGTCGAAGATACTAGCCGCACTATTATGTAAGCGACGTTGAGAGATCAAATTTAGTGTTAAGTGGATTTAGAAAGGTAGATTATAAAAAATGGTTGATATTAAAGGAAGAAAAATTGAGTTAATCAAAAATACAGCAGAGAGCTTAGATGAACTATATTTCTGGCGGTTTGAAGAAAAACAGCAAGAAGCAAAAAAGTGGAATGGTCCGTATATTCCTGAAGAACATATGAGCAAAGAACAGCACAGGGAAAAATGGCTAAATGGTGAGGAGATTGCTGCGGATGTTCCGACTTCCCTAACGATTAGGGCAGGCGAAAAAGTGATTGGTTATGTAGGCGCTTATTGGGTGGACCAAAACACCAATTGGCTTGAAACAGGAATCGTCATCTACGATAAAAATTACTGGAACGGCGGTTATGGCAGAGAAGCCTATACCTTATGGATAGATTTCCTTTTCGAATCGACGGACCTGCACAGGCTTGGAATGTCGACCTGGTCAGGCAATGAAAGGATGATGAAAGTTGCGGAAAAGATCGGCATGAAAGAAGAGGCACGCATCCGAAAAGCACGGATGGTGGACGGGGAATATTTCGATGCCATCAAGATGGGGATACTGCGAGAAGAGTGGAAAAAGTAGGTGATGGATTTCTT
This sequence comes from Planococcus citreus, assembly GCF_003664125.1. GTDB lineage: Bacteria > Bacillota > Bacilli > Bacillales_A > Planococcaceae > Planococcus > Planococcus citreus. The sequence goes on along the minus strand of NZ_RCCP01000001.1, from coordinate 1,392,873 downwards.
CAAACAGCCGATGCAAGGAATTATTTTAAGAGGAGTGTTTCGTTGAATAAAAAAACTCATATATTTTTAGTCATTGTCCTAGCAGTCAACACGCTAAGATACGGCACTTATCTAATGGAAGGCGACACAAACATCTATTACATCATTATGTTTTTGGCCAATCTAATAGCTATGTTATTTGTCATTATGTCTAGAATGAACAAAAAAAGATCGGAAACTGATGGTTCCATAAGAGAGAGCCGGTGAACGAATTGAAAAAGCCCATTACCATTGCAATTACGGGTGTTTCAGGCGGTGGTAAAACCGCGCTCGTCACTCATTTGGCCAAGCATATCAATAATGCCGAAGCGCTGTTCTTTGATGATTATGACTTGCATGGACCGGAAGATGTATTGGAGTGGGTCGACCGCGGCGCCGATTCTCATGAGTGGAATCTCGAGCCGTTTGTTGCTGATTTCGTGGAATTGCTGAAGCAGCCAGTAGAGTACATATTTTTAGACTATCCTTTTGCGTATCAACACATGCGAATGAAAGAGTATATTGATTTAGCTGTCTTTATTGATACACCACTGGATCTTGCCTTAGCCCGGAGGATTAGCAGAGACTTTCACGATAGTTCCGAAGAAGAAATAGTGGCGCAAGTGAATTATTATGCAAGCCATGGAAGGCGTGCTTACATCCACATGCTCAATAAGATTCAGCCAGATTCGGATTTAATTGTAGATGGAACTTTAACTATAAAGGACCTTGGCGATCAATTGATGGAGAAAGTGGGAAAACAATGGAGCACAAGATGAAACTTTACGAAGAACCTTTCCAAGCGATCCAGTCTGGGAAGAAAATAGTCGAAATCAGGCTGAACGATCCAAAGCGGAGAAAGTTGGAGCAGGGAGATACGATAGAATTCACGAAACTGCCCGGCGAAGACGAAAAACTAATAGTGAAAATCACAAAGTTATGCACATATCCGACGTTTCGGGAAATGTTTGAAGACATTCCCGCTGAGAAATTCGGAATTGTGGATAACAATATTGAAAAGCGCGTTGAATCCATTCACACCTTCTATTCATCAGCGCGTGAACAGGAATGGGGCAGCTTGGCGATTGAAATTGAGCTGCTTTCATCTTAAAACGGTGGATAAGCTGTTGAAGGAGCTGTAAGAAATGACAAAAACCATGATTATGTTTTCCACAGGTTCAATAATGCTTATGGCAGGTATGTATATATCCACATACTTATCCACTTTTGCGGTGGCCGTCGGGACTGCGCTGGCTGTAGCAGGTGGTTGGTTTATGGGAAGCAGCGCCTTTTTCTTACCAAAACCTACGAAGAAATCAAATTAGGATGCTCGATTTAAATAGAGGTGACTTATGCACATAGTTAAAAATATTATTTTGAGCTTCCTCAGCTTGGTTTTGCTGACGGCTGGATTCGCAGTTTTACTGCTGTATTTGGATGTAGGGCAAAGCTTGATTGCCTGGCTTGGTGTAAGTGTCTTCGTAATCGCGGGCATTGTGTTGGCGATTGTCTGGATTGTAAAAGCGGGGGATAGTAAGAAAAAAATAACGAGTGCTGTCTTTCTGATAGCTTCTTCTATTTTGTTCTGGATTTTTACGCTCTTTTTATTCGGCACAAACTTTCTGCTCTATGATGTTGAATACGACATGACAGAAGCAACGGAGCTGACGCCTGAAGAGAAGTTAACTTATTACCGCCGACTAATCACAGGAGAGGACGGTTCCATTGATTTGGCCACATTGGATTCAAAAGAAATCAATGGAATCACATTTTATTTTGCACCGGGAAGCGAACCATTAGAAGAAATGGAACAGTTGGTGGACCTTGTAGAAACCAATCATCCGCAATTGGAGCGTGAGCTGGGAGGGGAAACCGACGCCCCAGTTTCTTTCGTTCTCTATGGAGAAAATCTTGACATGCCGATTCGGGAAACGATTCAGGCGGAGTATAGTGGATTTTACAAAGAACACGATCAGACGATTCATTTGCCTCTGCCGATCGACGAGGTTTCGGTCATCCATGAATACACGCATCATTTGTTTTACAGCATCGCGGAGGAGCGGGGGATGTATAGTTCTGAAATTCCTGTTTGGTTTGCGGAAGGCGTAGCAACTTATTTATCGGAAAAAGATCAGGCACTGCCATTTGATCCGGATTACCCGATTAAATATGCTGCCTTTGAAAAACTGGAGCATCCGGGTGGCTGGGAAAATCATTTGTCCGATCCCTATAGTCCTTATACTCAAAGCCGTGCTTTTGTAGAATTCTTGGTAAATGGGAAGGGAGAAGATATTCTTCTGAGAATTTTTGCGGAAATGGAACATTCTACGTTTGAATCAAGTTTTAAAAAAGTAACCGGGAAAATTCTAGAAAATTACGAGGCTGAGTTTTTTGCTAGTTTTGAGCAGTTGAGTGATTTGTGGAAAAGGGCAGATTTGTTAGAATACCAAAATGGAAAGCCGGAAGAAGCGTTGAAGATTTTTTTGGAAATTGCAGAAACCGCTCCTAATTTAGAAACGGCCAACCATCGGATTGCGAGCCTGTATAGGGAGATAGGAGACTACGACAATACGAACCTTTATCGACAGAATGAGCTGAGGCTCGTCAATCCAGAGAGCATGACAGGTTTATCAAATTCTTATAGTTACGTTACTCAGGATTTATTGTTTACAGACGTTTCCGAAGCAGTGAAATATGCAAAAATGGGTGTTGATTCAGCTGGAGAATGGGAGCGCGCTTGGAGTAAAAAGGTCTTTGCCGAAGTATCGGAGTTAGCAAACCAGGTTGAAATTGGCCAGCCACTCAAAGGCTACTACGGTGTGTTAGAAGGCGAGCATGCTGTGACTGGGGGATTCTCTCCAAGGGAAAAAGCGAACTTGATCGATGTCGTTTTAGCAAGATACCCTGAAGATCTCTCAGCAAACAGAACCGCATTGATCGAGTTGAAAGAACAGTTTGAAGCCGAGCTGACAGCTCAACAATAATAAATAAGAAACGGAGCTGATCGACAAGAGCAGCTCCGTTTCTTTTTAATTTTTTATTTTGAAACCAGCTGCGCGAGACCATCTTTGATTGGTGTCAGTGGGCGGCCGAGCACTTGTTCGAAATCGCTGTTTGCGACTGCGAGCGAACCGTTGCGGATGCTTTCCTGGATGCCGACGACGATCGGAATGGCGAAGTCGGGCACGCCGGCACCTTTCATCACTTCTGCGTATTCTGCGTCGCTTACTTGCTGCACGGAAACTGGTTTATCCAGTACGTCACCAAGTGCCGAAGCCAGTTGTTCCTGTGTTAACAAGGGACCAGAAAGTTCGTAAGTTTTGTTTTCGTGGCCGCTGCCAGTCAATACGGCGACAGCTGCGTCGGCATAATCCTGCTGTAAAGCCCAGCCGACTTTTCCTTCACCAGCCGAAGTGACCCAAGGCGCGCCTGCTTCTACAGCTTGAATGCTGCCCAGTTCATTTTCCAAATACCAATTATTGCGAAGGAAGGCATAAGGGATGCCCGTTTTGATGATAGCGGCTTCTGTCGCTACGTGCGGCGGAGCCATCAAGTTTTGGCTTTCTGTCGCATTGGCGAGGCTCGTATAGGCGATAAATTTAACGCCTGCGCGCTCAGCGGCGTGAACCGCATTCTTGTGTTGGCGGATTCTTGTTTCGTTGTCGCCGTCAGTTGATATGATCAATAAGCGGTCGATTTCTTGAAAAGCTTGATCCAATGTTTCCGAAGCATCGAAATCACCGTGGCGAACGTCTACGCCTTGAGCGCGCAGGTCTTCAGCTTTTTCGGGATTACGGACACTTACCGCAAGATCGCTAGCAGGTACTTGTTTCAATAAAGATGCCACTACTTTTGAGCCCAGTTTTCCTGTAGCTCCTGTCACCAAAATTTTCATCACTAATTCCTCCTGTTCAGTTGTTCTTGTAACTGAATTGATTACATGTTTAGTTTATTCACTTGTAACCATCTTGTCAACAGGTTGGATTTAATATATTTTCAGTTCGAAATTTGATACAATTACTTGTAACCGGAACAATTACATCATGTGAAATTCAACATAAATAAGCAATGGAGGGCTCAACATGTCAATAAGCAGCCGATTCGCCGTCGGAATCCACATACTGGCGTTAATTGATTTGAATAAAGAAACCGCCTCATCTTCCGAATTTATCGCGGGCAGCGTCAATACCAATGCAGCCGTCATCAGAAAGATCATGGGCATGCTGAAAAAAGCGGGATTGATCGAAGTGCAGCCAGGGGTGGCGGGCGCTAAACTTACGAGAGAGTTATCGGAAATCACGCTGTTCGATATTTACAAAGCAGTCAACGTGGTCGAAGAGAACGAATTATTCAGCATCCACGACAAGCCGCATCCCGATTGCGTAGTCGGCAAAAACATCCAAAGCACCATCGAACCAATTTTCATGGCCGCGCAGTCGGCAATGGAAAAAGTGTTTCAGAACCTGACGCTTGAAGACATCGTAAAAGATATTGAAGCGAAAGAACATATTAAGTGAAAAAGACATTCCACGTGGATGTCTTTTTTAGTTAAAAAGTGTATGAAAGTTTTAGGTATGAAAAATTTAGTTGTGTTGAAGGGTTTTTTCAAAGGTTATGATAATAATTAATAAAGAGACGATTTACTACAAAAACTGAAGGAGGATGAAAAATGCCGCATCTCTATACAGATAGGTTAGAATTGATGACTTTCACCCCAGAAATGATGCAAGCCGCGACTTCGACTAGGGACGAGCTGGAACGGGCAACAGGCTTTTCCATAGCTAGTGGGTATCCGAGTGAAACCTATAAAGAAATTCTTCCTTATAAAATTCAGCGGTACCGGCATTTCCCGGAGGAAAACGAATGGGAAGGGCTCATTATCCATAAGCAAGACCAGTGCGTCATCGGGGATATGGGCTTTCGGCGAAGCACCGACAATCCAAAAGAAATCGAATTGGGCTATAGCATCGTTCCCGCTTATGAAGGCTATGGCTATGCGACGGAAATGGCCGAAGCAATTATTGAGTGGGGGCTTAAGTTAGAGGGGGTAGAGCGCATTATCGCGAGCTGCGACCCCAACAACGCGGCTTCTGCAAGGGTTTTGGAAAAAGCGGGTTTCACTAGTTTGGGTGAGCGTGAAGGGAAAATTTACTGGTCGACATGAAGACCTTGGGAATGAAGAGGTGAAAAGCGGATGGACTATATTTTTCAGGCCATGACGCAGGAGCAAGCGGAGGATATTGCAGCAAGCTGGCGTTATCAAGGAGAGTATTCCTTTTATGACATGAACGCAGACCCGGAGGACTTAGAGGAGTTTTTGGATCCTGAAAAACGCGAGGGCGTATATTTTGTGGTTCTTTCCCAAAATGAAATCATCGGGTTTTACAGCTTTCAACGCCCCGATCAAGAGACGGTGGATATTGGGCTTGGAATGAAACCGGAGTTGACCGGAAAAGGCAACGGCGCGGCATTCTTGGCAGCGGGCTTGCAGTTTGCCGAAACAAGGTACCGCCCGAAGAACATTACTTTATCGGTAGCGGCGTTCAATCAACGGGCCATAACCTTATATGAAAAGCTTGGATTTAGAAAAGTGGCATCTTTCGTGCAGCCGACAAACGGGGGGCAGTACGATTTTGTGAAGATGAAACATAATGAATAGCGGATCATGGTTTTGCGAAACACTGATTTACGTTAAGTTATTCAAAATTTGAGAGGGGAATAATAATGGGGAGCGTAGTATTGGTGCCGCACGATGACGCCTATTGCGAGGAAATTTTCAGGCTTTCTTCTATGCCGGCTGTAAAAGATGCTTTAGGTTTGCCGGATGGAACTCTGGAAGATACTATTCGTTTCAGCCAGCTGGTAAGGGAAGAAGAAAAGTCAGGAACGAGAGTACCGCGAGTGATTTTGGGGAGCAAAACCAATTGGTCGGCTTAACCGACTTGATGTTTATCGATTACTCGAAGAATTCCTGCCATATCGGAACGTGGATTGGCCAGGAATATTGGGGACAAGGGTTTAACGAAGCGTCTAAAGTCGCCATATTAAAAATTGCTTTTGGGGAGTTGGGATTGTCGCGTGTCTTCGCAGGGGCAAGAACGGTCAATATCCGTTCTCAAAAAGCGCAGGAAAAATTGCCTTTTATTAGCCTGCATGTGGAAACTGAATTCCCGGAAGAACATAAGGCGCTTGAGGACAAGGAAAAGCAAGCATGCGTCCTGCATGTTTTTCGGAAAGAGGATTTTGATACATACCTCGCAGATAAAGAGAATCCGCACATGATATAGAGAAAGGATGAACACAAAAAAACCGGCGCTGCCGGTTTTTTTAGTGTGGCTCCACATGCACATGGACAGCTGAAATATCGTAGCGTTTCATGAGTTTGACTTCTACTTTGGTCGAGATGTCGTGTGCGACAGCAATGTCCAAATCGCCAGGCACCAAAACGGTTACATCGACTACGGCCCGGTTGCCGTAATTTCTAGCGCGGATTTCGCGGACTTCAGTGACGCCTTGTGTGGCGAGTGCAGTTTCTTTGAACGATTTGATGAGTTCTTCGTCAAAGCCGTCCGTCAGTTCGTGGGTTGCTTCCCAAAAGATGCCCCAGCCGGTTTTGACGATCAATACACCGACAAGAAGAGCCGCAAGCGGATCGAGCCACGGCAGATAAAACTGCGCGCCGACGATTCCGACGACGGCTGCGATGCTGACCCAAGCATCGGATAAATTGTCTTTGGCTGCTGCAGCCACAGCTTTGCTATTGATGCGTTCAGCTAGCTTTTTGTTATATCGATATACCAAATACATCACGATGGCAGAAAATCCTGCGGTCCAGGCCGAAAGCAGCCCAGGTGTTTCGCTGGTCCCTTGGAAAACCGACACGACGGCTGAGTAGGTAACTTGCAACCCGACTGCGACGATAATGAACGACGCCACCAAGGAAGCTACCGTTTCTGCCCGCCAATGCCCGTAAGGATGGTTGGCGTCTGCCGGCTTTTGGGATAATTTCAAGCCGATCAAAACTGCCGTTGATGCAACGATATCGGTGACGTTGTTCAAGCCGTCCGCTTTTAAAGCTTCTGATCCTGCTATATAGCCGATCCATAATTTAATAACTGATAAAATAATATAGGTAGCAATGCTGAGCATCGCGCCCCGCTCGCCTAATTTCAGATTGTCGAATCGTTCTTGTTCCACCTGTAATTCCCCCGTCCTGCAAGTACTTGAGTAGGATACCATCCGTAAATCGAGTGTGTCTACGGCAAAGTTTTTTTAGTATAGCAACTGAAAAGGAGCGAGGAAAGAAAGTTTCTGAAGGGAAAACGGAAGAATATTTGGTTAATGAAACTTTGGGTATAAAGGGAGTAGCGAACAATACCATAAACCAGAAAGCGGGGCGGACAGTGATGTGCACAGCGATCAGTTTCGAAACGAAAGACCATTATTTTGGCCGAAATCTCGATTTAGATGTTTCCTATAACGAAATGGTGACCATCACACCGCGGAATTTTCATTTTTACTTTCGTAAAGCCCAGGATATGATGAGTCATTACGCCTTGATCGGCATGGCAGCGGTCATCGACCATTATCCGTTATACTACGACGCCACCAATGAAAAAGGCTTGAGCATGGCGGGGTTGAATTTCCCGGGAAATGCTCATTTCCATCGAGAAGATCCGGACAAAGACAATATCGCGCCTTTTGAATTCATTCCGTGGATTTTAGGTCAATGTGAAACGGTCGAGGAAGCAAAAATGCTGTTGTCGAAGCTGAACTTGGCGGACATTCCTTTCAGTGAACAGCTCCCAATCGCACCGCTTCACTGGATGATTTCCGATCAGCAGCAGTCGATTGTCGTGGAGTCTGTAAAAGAAGGGCTGAAAGTTTACGATAATCCAGCCGGCGTGCTGGCGAATAATCCCGAATTCGGCTACCATTTGTTCAATTTGAACCAGTATTTATCGGTGACAGCTTCCGCCCCTGAAAATCGTTTCTCGAAACAATTAGACCTCAAGCCTTATAGCCTCGGTATGGGCGGCATCGGCTTGCCGGGCGATTTGTCCTCGACTTCACGTTTTGTTAGGGCCACATTCGCCAAATTCAACTCGGCATCCGGCAGCAGTGAAGCAGACAGTGTCGGGCAGTTCTTTCATATCTTGAATTCGGTTGCACAGCCGAAAGGGCTCAACGCGCTAGGGGGCGGGAATTTCGAATACACTTTGTATTCTTCCTGCTGCAATATGGACAAGGGGATTTACTATTACACAACGTACGACAATAGCCAGATTACGGCGGTCGATCTGCACGCCGAAGATTTGGACAGCGCACAACTCGTCTCTTATCCGCTCATTTCGAGCCAGCAGTTCCGTTTCGTCAATTGAAAACAGCGGAGCATGCCAGTGAGGAGCTGGACACTTGCCGGTTTTAGGTTGATTTTATACGGGGCTATCAGGAAAATGGCACTGGGGTCTATCGGAAATACATGGACATACCAGTAGGCTAACACCAAAGCTGACCTAAAAATGATAGGAGAATGAGGCAAACATGTTCAAATCATATGTGGCCGCAATCGAAAAGTACCGAGGCTTCATCATCGCCTTCAATTGTTTGATCGTGCTTATCAGTTCATGGGGAGATAATTGGGTGCTGACGTGGATCATGGTGGCAGGCCTTATTATTTGCCCATTGATCGGCATCTCCGATTTAAAGCAAGCTCGTGCACGGCAACGTGAGAAGTTAAACGATATGCAATAATGAAAAGTCCCGCTGCAAAAAAGCAGCGGGACTTTATATACATTCGATCGGACAATTTAAAATTGGCTTATTCAATCAACCTGTTTTTCCATCGCGTGTATCCCTAATAAAAGAACTACGATAAAGGTATTCGTGATTAATGCCCACAAAGTCAACGGTGCTGCTATTTCATTGTCAGCGTTCATGAATAAATAAACTCCTAATGAAATGCTGCATAGCGCTGCGATAGCCAGGGTGATTTTTAACAATATAATAACTTTCTTCATCAATAGCGCCTCGCAAGGAAAACCCATGAGGTAAACAAAGTGCTGATCATCAATGCGGTTAAAATGGTGATAGCGTCACTGGCGGTTAATTGGATGATGTTAAACTCAAGCAATGAATTAAGGGCGAAAGAATAGAATAAAAAAGCAAGAAATGAAAAGAACATGCCTTTTTGGCGAATCAACTGCATGCGTTCATCCTTTTGGACAAATTGTGGATATAGGTAACTTAAACAAAAAGCCATGATAGACATCGAGAGAATGATGTAAGTGTCTGGTAGGGGAGCACTATTGTTCATGATTGCTGCGATGAGTAAAAATCCTGCCATCAAGAAAAATAATGAGCCTAGAGCTGAAAATGCGATGCGGTAATTAATAAGAATTCCTCCTTACTGATTAAACAATTTAATCTGATTCGTCTTCCAAAAAGAAAATGTTCTCGATGTGGGTGCCAAAAATCTTGCCCATCTGCAAGGCGAGGGGAAGAGACGGATTATAGCGCCCTTTTTCGATTGAAATGATCGTCTGTCTCGAAACGTCCAGCTTTTTAGCGAGCTGGTCTTGTGAATAACCGTGTGTCTCCCGCAATTCCTTTAATTTATTATCCACTCTATCACGTCCTCGTAGTTATAATTCTATGTTACGTGTAAAGTCTGCTTTACGTCAAGCGAACTTTACACATCATTCCTCTAAGTTTACATGCGCAAAAAAAGACGAAGCCTATTCCAAGGCTTCGTCTTGTTCGTGTAATTCGATTTTGCGTGTGCTCATTCGAACTGTTTCCTGCAAGGCGGCGAGTTCCTGTTCGATTTCCGGGAATCCCGGGATTTCCGGAATCACGTGCTCCGCAAATGGCCAGCTGCCTTCCAACGCATTTGCCATCATTTCGAAAAACAAATGGAGCTGTCCGAGCTGAACAGGGGATAAGGCGAGCCGGTCTTTTTGCGCTGCATTCTCGAGCAGGAAGGCGAGCTGTTCGGAAGCGAAAAACACCTGCTGCAAGAGCTCGAGATTTTCCGGCCGCTGCGGCAATTCACCTTGCGCTGTGTCGAGTACCAACTTCAAATTGCTTAGGTTGGTGCGCATTTTCTTTTGTTCGATCGGTTGTGCCTCGATGTCTGGGCTATAGGGTGAAAACAGCAGGCTCATGAAGCGCTGCTGGCTTCGCAAAGTTTTGGACATGAGCGGAGGGAGCAATGTGGACGCGCGGCGCCTGCCAATCAATAAGACCCCGATCAGCCCAATCGCGGAACCAATCAGCACATCGACAATGCGCGCGGAAGCGAAATAGGAAAGGTCTCCGATCTGCGATGTGCTTTCCGCGATCATCAATGCGTTCGGCGTGATGAAGAATGCCGCAACGGCATAGTTCAGCACAATCGCAAGCTCCGTGAGCGCCGTCAATGCAAAAATCATCAGCGCAATGAACAGCCCATCCGGTTGGAAGGACAGAATGACAGCGGCAACTACAATGCCGACAATGGTGCCAGCCGACCGCTGAAGCGAGCGGTTGAATGTCGACAGGATGGTGGCGCCGGACATGACAGCGGCCGCCGACAATGGCACCCAATACGACGGGTCGATCGGCAAGAAGTGGGCAACGAATGCCGCAAACGCCAAGACGACACCGAAGCGGATGGCGGCGAAAAATACCATGGAATGTTTATTGAAAGCATTGGCAAAGACGGCCTTGAACGGTTCCGCTTTCAGTTCTGTATCACGCGTCCGTTTATCGCGCTGGCCTGTAAGAATGTCATAAGCTTTTCGAGTGCTTTCGGTTAAGGCATCTCCTGTTTCCGTCTGCAGGCGCGGTGCCGCGGCAAAGGATTTTTTGCCGGACGCTTCGACTGATGAAGCGATGAGCCGCAAATTCTCCACGGTTTCTTTCGATACGGCTGAATAGCGGTCGCCGCGTTTGATGATTTCGGCATAAACCGATGTTGCTTGCGCATGCAATAAGGTCAACTGGACGAGCCGGTTCGAGCGCGTCCATTTAGCGCTTGCATTGCTGAGAGCCGTTTCGGCAGATTTCAAGGTGGACCAGGCATGTTGGCGGACTTCATAGAATTCAGCGGACCCGGCCGATTCAGCCAAAGCGGTGAGTGCCATGTATCCCTGTTTCACGGCCTTTGCTTCTGGCGCATGGGGCTTGAAGGGGTAAGCCCACATCGCCATCAGCCAGGATAGCATGCCGCCCAGGAACACGAGAAAGCCGTGCAATAGGAATAGCGCCGGATTGTCTGTCACATTATTGTTGATCAAAAACACCAGAACGAAAAAAATCGCGGTCGGCCCAGTGAATTGATAGGCGCCGAAGATGAATACCGCCAATGCCCCGATGATGCCGACTGCCGCTGCGGCAAGCAAGGGCTGCTCGGACAGCAGGACGCCAACCCCTGCGGAAAACGCCAAGCCGAGCGCGGCGAAAAAGATTTTTTTCGAGCGCAGCGCGTACGGTTCATTGAACATATAAAGAAATGCTAAACCCCCTAGGCCTGCGATCAGCCCATATTGCAGCTGTCCCAATAAGACCCCGATCAGTACAGGAAGCCCGGAGCTGATACCGGCAGCCAATGCTTTGGCCCAAGGGAGCGGGCGTTGGTTGATGGCGAACGCCTGCTTTAGGAGCCTGCGGAATTCACCATTTTTTGCGATTCGGTTTCGTTTCATTCCAGCGCCTCCTAAGAAATAAATTCTCTTATGCCCATTATTCCACAGATCGATTTTGAAGGGCGAGTCCCAGCTGTTCGCTTGAAGAAAACTCTTTGTAACAGCTCTGTTCATCATCAGATTTATTATTCATTTTTTAACGTTTTTCTTATCTTTTTGAAGCTTTTACTTTTTTCCCAAACAATTTGAGAGCTGAGGTAATACCGAGAAAACAGTTACCACAAGATGCTGCAGTAGTCTTACGCTTCTTATTTCCTAGACAATACATGACTTATGAATCGGAAAGCTACTAAAAATATTATGCATTTGAAAGTATTTACCCATTCATCTAAATTATTGGTACCTAATACTAATGTTAGGTGCTAAAATGAGGTGAGTAAGCTAAAGGGGTGTATGAATGAGCAGATCAGCAGCACGAATCACAGCCATCGGATCGTATGTACCCGAAAAGAGGCTGACGAATTTGGACCTGGAACAATTGGTTGAAACAAATGACGAGTGGATCCTCCAGCGCACCGGCATCAGAGAGCGCCGCATTGCGGGAGAACACGAATTTACGAGTGATATAAGCACAAAAGCAGTACAAGATTTGGCAGAGCGCTACGGAAAATCGTTCGACGATGTCGATTTGATTATTGCCTGCACGATGACGCCTGACTTCAAAACACCGAGCGTGGCTGCAATGGTCCAGGCGAAACTGAACATTCCGAACGCAGGAACGATCGATTTGAACGCGGCTTGCGCAGGCTTCTCTTACGGCCTGCAGATGGCGAACGGCTTGATCACCTCCGGATTGCACAAGAAAATCCTGGTGATCGGCGCAGAAACGTTCTCGAAGATCCTCGATTACACCGATCGCTCGACGTGCATCCTGTTCGGCGACGGCGGCGGGGCAGTGCTGGTCGAACACGACGCAGACAACCCGAGCTTTATCGAATCGCATATGGGAACGAACGGCGCCTTGGCGAACAACCTGTATTGCACAGACTTGGCAGGGGAAATGTTCGGCGAAGACTTGGCTGCCCGCAACGTCGTCTGGCAAAATGGCCGCGAAGTATACAAATGGGCGGTCAATACCGTGCCAAAAGGGGTCAATGCCTTGATGGACAAAGCAGGCGTAGCGCCATCCGATGTCGACTGGTTTGTGCCACACAGCGCCAATCTGCGAATCATCGAATCGATTTGTACAAGGAGCGGGCTGTCGCTCGACAACACCATCTATTCACTCGAATATTATGGCAACACATCTGCCGGCTCGATTCCCTTGTCGCTTGCCGAAGGCGTGAAAGACGGCCGCATCAAAGCCGGTGATCAATTGCTGCTGTACGGATTCGGCGGCGGCTTGACCCATGCCGGCATGCTGGTGAAATGGTCGATTTAATAATTGAATTTTAAACTCCTGCCAGGATGCAGGAGTTTTTCTTATGGAAAAAAATAATAGTGGATTAATAGGAACGTTTGTTCTATAGTAAAATAAAAAGAGTGAATATTCCGCCAATGGGTTTATAATAAAAGCCATAATCATGTGAATGTATCCTGCAAAGAAAAAGGTGAGGAGCATGGAAACAAGAAATGTGGAGCGGCAGGCGAACGGATTGGCTGTAGAAGCGGCGGGACTGGTGAAAATATACGGGAAAGAACGAGCGGTAGACGGCGTGGATTTGGTTATTCCAAGAGGGACGGTATACGGATTTTTAGGGCCGAACGGGGCCGGGAAAACGACGACAATCCGCATGCTGGCGACATTGATCCAGCCAGACGGCGGCAGCGCGACCATTTTCGGGCATGATTTAAAGACGGAAAGTGCGGCCATCAAAAGCCGCATCAGTTTAACAGGCCAATATGCATCGATCGATGAAGACCTGACCGGGATTGAAAATCTCGTGCTGATCTCCAGGCTGATGGGTTACACGGTCAAGGAAGCGAAGTTGCGTGCGGCGGAATTGCTGTCGGCATTTGGCTTGGAGCAGGCAGCAAAACGGCAAGTGAAAAAGTATTCGGGCGGCATGAGGCGGCGCATCGATATCGCCGCAAGCATTGTTGTGACGCCGGATCTATTGTTTCTCGATGAGCCAACGACCGGCCTCGACCCGCGCAGCCGCAACCAAGTGTGGGAGATTGTGCGCGCGCTCGTTCAAACAGGAACGACCGTGCTGTTGACGACACAGAATTTGGAGGAAGCGGACCAGCTGGCAGACCGCATTGCAGTCATCAATCAAGGCAAAATCATCGCAGAAGGGACGAGCAGTGAATTGAAAGCGTCAGTCGGAACCGGCACATTGAATGTGCAATTGCTGGATTCAGCAGACCAACCGCAAGCAGCAGCCATTCTTGAACGCAAGCTCGGTGTTCCGGTTCACACCTCTACAGACGGTGTAACCTTAAGCGCGCAGGCGAAAGATTCCTCAATCGTCGCAGAAGCGCTCGGGGAATTGGGCAAAGAAAAAATAGCCATCAGCGATTTTTCGCTCGGCCGGCCGAGCTTGGATGAAGTATTTTTGACATTGACCGGACAATCCGCCAGCGACCAACCGACTGAGGAGGAGAACTCATGAGCGTTCAAATCGAACACGACAAAACGGCTTATGAAGAAGTGCACCCGCTGAACGCTGTTGCGGGCGGTAAGCGGCCGGATCCGCCGAGTGCAATGGCGTCCACAATGGCGTTTGCCCATCGTGCGCTATTGCGGATCAAGCATGTGCCGGAGCAGATGTTTGACGTAACGGTATTTCCGATCATCTTTCTATTGATGTTCACGTATTTGTTCGGCGGTGCGATCGCCGGGTCAACAGGCGAATATTTGCAGTTTCTTTTGCCCGGCATTTTGGTTATGACGGTATCGCAGATTACGATGTACACCGGCATCGACTTGAACAATGATATTCGAAAAGGCATATTCGACCGCTTCCGGACCTTGCCGATTTGGCTACCGTCCGCTTTGGTCGGCGCATTGCTCGTTGATGTCATCCGCTATTCGCTGGCGTCGGCCATTATGATCGGCCTCGGGCTAATTCTCGGATTTCGCCCGGAGGGCGGAGCGCTGGGAGTAGTGGGTGCGGTCTTGGTTATCCTGTTGTTTTCGTTCAGCTTCTCGTGGATTTGGACGGCCGCTGGCATTATCATGCGTTCCGAAAAATCCTTGATGATGGTCAGTTTTTTAGTGGTGTTCCCGCTCACCTTTGTCAGCAATGTGTTCGTTGATCCGTCGACTTTACCGTCCTGGCTGCAAGGATTCGTCAACATCAACCCGATTTCCATCCTCGCAACAGCGGTGCGCGGCTTGATGCACGGCAACGGGACTTGGGAGCAAATTGGCTGGGTGGTTGTCGTATCTGCGATTTTCGTGGTGATTTTTGCGCCGCTGACGATGTATCTGTACCGGAGAAAAGAATAGCCAGTAATGTTATACGAAGGGTCTGCATAAGCGGATTCTTCGTTTTTTTATGCAGACAAAGAGCAGCTTCACGTATACTGGACAAATATTATGAATCGCTTTAATACGTAACAGGAGGTATATACATATGAAAACTAGCAAGGACCCAACAAGCTTCAACTGGGTCGGCAGCGAACAGTCTTTTGTCGACCAGCTGGACATTCAGCAAATTGGCCCTGTGACGGTAGGGCGGTTTGGCGGCAACTCAACTGCTGGGCAAACGAAAAATGAAGACGGCTGCATGGTGTGGTCGAACGTAGTGGAAGACTGGGAATTCACCGTGTTGCTGGACGCCCATCAAACAGCCGAAAGCGCAGAGCTCGTCATAGCGGAAATTGGCCGTTTGGAACCTTCGATCAATGGAGCTTTGAAATTGCCGATCAAACAAGCATTCAGCCAGCTGTCGGAGATTTTGCTGGCAAGCTTTGACAGCGAACGTTTTAAAACAGCGTGCAGCAAAGTGCAAGGCGAGACCGCCGTCTTATGCACCGTAAGAAAAGGCAAGTTCCTTTGGTGGCTATCGGTCGGCGACTGCCTATTGTACTTGTTTCATCCTGACCTCGAGGCGCTCGGTGAGACGCAGCAGAATCACCGCAGTTTTTATGAATGGATCGGCAAAGTGAACACATTCGATTTGCCGGTTCCTTGCTTTAGCACAGGCGCAAAAGAACTAAGAAAAGGCACCAACCACATCCTCCTGACAACCGATGGGCTGGTGGAATGCCCGAACACCGATTTTTCAAATCCGCTGGAAGCGGCAAAACGCTTCGGTACAGTGTCAAATGCTGAAGGCGTGACGGCTTTATTGGAAGAAATCAAAGAAAAGAATGTCCGGGATAGCACCACGATTTTGTCCTGGATGATAGAAGTGGAAAGCGAAGCCACACGTCCCGGCAATGAGCCGAAATAGTTTTGCCATCCTCTTATTCATTTGCAAAAGGGATTTTCAGGAAAAAGAAGAATGATTATAAAGATATGCAAATAAGGCAGTAGGATGCTGCCGCAGATAAAAAGGGGATTATTCGTGGAACAGACAACTGCACAAACGTGGAACTTAACTTCTTTATATGCCGGAACGAGCCGATCAGAAGAACTGAAAGCGTTCTTGAAAGACTTGCAAAATACGCTCGAGCAGGCAGCTGGGCAATTGCAAAACTACCGCGGGATGGACGTGCGCGACAACGATGCCTTGTTGGAAATCATCGATCAATTTCAGTATGCCCTGCTCGCCTGGGAGCAGCTCGATGATTTCGCAATCTGTGCATACGCAGAAAATGTGGCGGATCAGGCGGCGATCGCTTTGATGGATGAAAGCGCGGTGCTAAAAGCAAAACTCGCTTCCTTGCAAATCGAGTTGGATCAAGTATTTGCTGAATTTACCGAGGCAGAGTGGCAAACGTTCACTGCTTCCGGCCGCGTTGAAGCCTCGTCGTTTTATTTGAATGAAAGAAGACGGATGGTCAAAGACCGTTTGCCGGCTGAACTGGAGCGGATGATCAGCGCACTGTCCGTCAATGGCTTGTCGGGGTGGGAACAGCAGCACGAACTGGTTTTGACTAAATTGAGAGTGCCGATTGAACTCGACGGAGAACTGCAGCACGTATCGATTGGCCAGGCGTTGAATGAAGCAGTAAACGGCAAAGACCGCGCCAGCCGAAAGCGGGCAGCTGAAGCTGTCGCCGAAACATGCGAAGCGCAAGCTGATACCGTGGCGGCCATTTTGAACCGTGTGGCGGGATCTCGTTTGGCTATTTACGAACAGCGCGGCTGGGACAATAAATTGAAAGAGATGCTCGAGCATAACCGGATCCAGGAAGCCTCAATCGATGCGATGCTCACAGCCATCGACGGCAATAAGGATTTGTACAGAGCGTATATCGAACGGAAATTGAAAGTGGCGGACCAAGATTCAGCCAGCTGGTTTGATCTGGAGTCGCCAGCGTTTTCGCTTTCAGACAAAGTGGATTTTACTTCGGCGAAAACCGTCATCAGCAAGCAATTCCATCAGTTCAGCGACAAGCTCGGGAATTTTGCCGACCGGGCATTTGAACAGGATTGGATTGAAGCCGAGAACCGGCCGGGCAAAGCAGAAGGCGGCTTTTGTGCTTCAATGCCATTGGCCAAAGAAAGCCGGATTTTCCTGACGTATCGTGAGACTTATCAGGACTTGATAACCTTGGCGCATGAACTGGGCCACGCTTATCATAACCACATCATTCACGACGAACCGGCGCTTGCGCAGCAAAAAGGCACGAGTGTTGCGGAAACGGCTTCTACGTTCATGGAGAATCTGGTACTGGATGCGGTCATCGAACAGACGGCAGACGAAAATGAACGGCTCGCCATGCTCGAAATGAAGATCCGTGACGGCTTGAAATACGTCGTGAGCGTGCCGAATATGTTCCGATTCGAACGAAAGTTTTACGATCAACGGGCAGAGGGCATGATTTCCGCAGCACAGATCAAAAAGATGATCGCCGAGGTGGAAAATGAGATCTACGGCGGATTGGTCGAGGAGTTGGCGCTTCACAAATGGATGTTCATCGGCCATTTCTACGATGCCGAAAAGGCGTTCTATAATATTCCATACACGATCGGCTATTTATTCAGCAACGGCGTATACGAACAAGCCAAACAGCAGCCGGGCGGATTCCCGGAGCGCTACGATGCGTTATTGCGCGATTCCGGAAAAATGACCGTAGAGCAATTGGGCGAACATTACCTGGGAGCGGATATCACGCAAGTGGCATTTTGGCAGGATGCGCAGAAATCATTGAGTTCTGCCATTGAAGAGTATTTGGAGCTGACTGAGAAGTACTGACAAAGAGATAAACAAGGAGAAAAAGATGGAAAAACTTCAATGGAGTTTACTGCTGAGTTTTTTGCTGGCCAGTTATTTTTGCATATTCGGGCAAGGCACAGCCTATTTTTTAAGTGAGCACACGGTGCCGGTTGCTCCTATTTATTATCTGACGGGATTGACGGTGGCGGGAATATTTCTGTACATCATGTCTGGGCTTTCATTGCTTCTGTTGATTAAGCATCAGGAGAAGTTCCATGCCCACAGGGAACTATATGCAGTTGTTTTATTCACCGTGGCACCGGCTGCTTCGTTATGGGCTTTTTTTGTCACGGCGATGTGGTGGGGATGAATTGCAAGAAGTGTTAGCCATAGCTTGAAACTTTATTCGAAACTCTCCGCTATGGAGAGTTTTTTTATGCAAATAAACCAATGATCTGCGCGACAAGATTAAAACGATCAAAGGTTTCGAAAAATTTTTAAGGAGTATTAGTTAAGTCCTAGGACACTTCCTGATTTTCATTAAGCTGGTAGTACTTTCTATTCTAATGACTGAATATTCTATAACTTTGTAACCGTTTTCAATATTTCGGGAAGGGAAATTTTCGGGTAGAAGGGAATACTTGTTAGGGCTGTAACTAGAACCCATTAAAAGGAGGAAGATGAATTGAAAAACATGAAGTGGAAAACGGCGTTTTTATCGGCGCTGCTCGTCACGTCCAGTTTTTACGCAGCACCGACCGGCCTGTTCGAACAGCAGGCCGCGCAAGCAGCTCCAGGGAAAAGCGGCGCGGCATTCGACCAGAAAGTGATTGCGCGCATCGACCAGGAGCGGATGTATGAAGATGTCTACCATCTGACCGAAACGATCGGCCCGCGCGTCGCGGGAACCGAAGCGGAGAAAGAAACCGCGGATTTCCTGGAACAGCGCCTTGAATCCTACGGCTATGAAGTCGAGGTACAGGAATTCAGCATCCCGAATTTGGTGATTGGGCATTTGCATACCGAATCGGGAGATGAAGTATTGATCAATATTCCATCGGGTTCCGCGGCGACAGCTGACGCAGGCTTAACGGCGCAGCTGTATGATGCGGGACTCGGCTATCCGGCTGATTTCAGCGCGGACGCGTCAGGGAAAATCGCCTTGATCCAACGCGGTGGCTTCACCTTTGCGGAAAAAGTAAAGAATGCCGAAGCAGCAGGGGCTGCGGGCGTCTTGATCTATAACAATATCGACCAGGCGGGGCCGCTCAATCCGTCACTCGGCGGCAATGAAATGGCCATCCCGGTCGGCGGCATCACCAAAGCGAGCGGGGAAGCGTTGAAAACGGACGTCCTGGCAGCGGACGCAACTGTCACGTTGACCGTCCAGGCGTTTGAAGGCGCGACCTCGGAAAACATCATCGCGACACGCACGCCGAAAAAAGGCGGCAGTGACGGCATCGTCCACGTCAGCGCGCATTACGACAGCGTGCCGTTCGCGGCCGGTGCGAGCGACAATGCATCCGGTACGGCTGTGGCACTCGAAATTGCACGCGTCTTGAAGAGCTATCCGATCGATGAAGAAGTGCGCTTTGTCTTTGTCGGCGCTGAAGAAATCGGCTTGCTCGGCTCGCGCCATTACGTCAGCGAACTGACAGAGGACGAAGTGGCGAGAAGCATCGGCAACTTCAATATGGACATGGTCGGCACGTCTTGGGACAACGCCACGGCGATTTACATGAACACGCTCGATGGCCAGGCGAACATCGTCACGGAAACCGCGAAAGCGACCGGCGAACGCATCGGCACGCCGTCTGAACTGATTCTGTATCAGCGCGGATCGTCCGACCACGTGCCGTTCTACGAAGCGGGCATTCCGGCAGTGAACTTTATCCGCAGAGAGCCGGGCACGGCGAACCTTGAGCCGTATTACCACACGCCGCTTGATACGATTGAATTCATCAGCGCAGAACGCCTGAAAGAAGCAGGCGATTTGGTCGGTGCATCCGTTTACCAATTGATCCGAAAATAATCCAGACGAGGGAGTGGCTGTCGAATGAAAAAAGACCATCTATCAAATGAAGTGAAAACCACAGGGCTGAAAAAGAAATTCCTGAGCTATACACTGGCCGGGGCGCTCGTCTTGAGTGTCTCCCCAATGATCTTGCCGGTCGCGGATTCGGGCACGGCAAGCGTCGCCTATGCGGCGAACGGCAATACCGGCGCAGCGCATGATCAGAAGATCGTCAACCGCGTCGATGCGGAGCGGGCGATTGAGCACATCCGCTACTTGTCTGAAGAAATCGGTTCCCGCCCGGGCGGACTCGAAGGGGAGAAAGAAGCGGCTGATTATGTGGCGGACACGTTACAAGGGCTTGGCTTTGACGTCGAGTACCAGTACTTCCCGGTAGCGGACCAGTATATCGGGGAAGCTGCATTTTCTGACGGCACCGTTTGGGAAATGGGCGCTGCGCCGAACGGCAAAGTGAGCCGGCAGGCAGTTGAGGCACCGGTCATTTACGTGGAGGGCGGCGCATCGGCAGCCGATTTCCCGGCAGATACCGAAGGCAAGATTGTCCTGTTGACGCGCGAGTCATCGACCGCTGCTTATCGTACACAAGTCGATAACGCGATCGAAGCGGGAGCAGCGGGCGTCATCCTGCAAAGTGTCGTCGGCGGCCGCGGCAACTACGGCTCGACGTTCAACCCGAACCTGACGAAATCCTATGACGTGCCGGTATACGGGGCGGCGTACATCCAAGGCGAATGGCTGAAAGAACAGCTCGCGGATGGGCCGGTCAGCCTGAACTTGACCGCGACGCATTATACGGACCTCGAATCGGTCAACGTCATCGGAACGAAAAAAGCGAAATCGAAAGATGCGGATGCTAAGGAAGTGCTGCTGACGGCCCATATGGATAGCGTCGTCGGTGCACCGGGCGCGAACGATAACGTGTCCGGAACAGCCCTGATGCTCGAATTGGCACGCGTCTTCAAAAGCTACAACACCGATAAGGACATGAAGTTCATTGCCTTTGGTTCTGAGGAGCGCGGCTTGCTTGGCGCACGTTATTACGTCGATCAGTTGAGCCAGGCGGAGCGTGACAAGATCGAAGCGGTCTACAATCCGGACATGGTGGCGACAAGCTACGAGAAAGCGGAAAATCTGTATGCGATGACCGTCGACGGCTCAAGCAACATCGTCACTGAATCGACCGTCGCTGCCGGTGCACGCCTCGGGAACTCGGACATCCTCCCAGGCCAGTTCGGCTCGAGTGACCATGTACCGTTCCATAATGCAGGCATCCCGGCCGCCCTCTTCATCTGGATGGGTATCGACAGCTGGAACCCTCTCGTCTACCACATTGAAAAAGTCTATCACACGCCACAAGACACTATTGAAGACAATGTCTCCGAAGAACGCATGCAATCAGCGCTTGAAGTGATCGGCGCAGGCCTGTTCGATGTGGTCCGGAAAGATGTGCCAGGGGTTAAGCATTGAGAAGTAAAACGTGACGCATCAACTTACGAAGCCGTTCCGGTATCATTTTCGGAACGGCTTTTCGTATAGCTTTTTTAAACCGGTATTTGTCCCTCTTTTTCCATCAATTGGATAGGAAAGTCAGCAAGCATGTCGAATATAAGGAGGAATAGAAACTGCCGGCGCCTATGGATTTGAAATCCTGAGGAGGAGAAGAAAATGGACGTGATCAAGCATTCCGAATGGGCCGATACGAAGTTCACTTTGCATTTGCTGTCACAGATTCTCGGCAAGATCAAGCTCGAAACCGCCGAGCAGGAACCGCAATGGGCACATGTCACGCTTGCTGTGACGCCAAACGGGTTTACGACGGGTTTGTTGTTCCATCAGGATCAGGCGTTTCAAGTCGACTTGGATATTTACGAAAGCCGCATTCTTATCAATGTCGAAGGCAATGTGCAAGCTGTGCCGATCGAAACGGCCAAGTCGATCAAAACCTATTTCGAAGAGATTTTCGAAGCGCTGGCATCGAAAGGCATCGAGTTGAAGATCAATCCGAAACCGCAGGAGATGGCGTACAAAACCAACCTGAACGAAGACGACACGCCGCTAAGCTTCAATTGGGAACAAGCCATACGCGGGCTTAAACTGTTTCATTTTGCAGCCGCAGCACAGCTGAAGTTTATCGGCCCGCTGCGCTCCCGAAAAATGAAACCCGCGCTGTTTTGGGGAACGTTTGACGTTTCGTCACTCGTTTTGCCAGGCATCCGCCAGCCGTATCCGGAAGACAAAGTCATCGAAAAAGCGGCGTTCGATGAACACTTCATCGAATACGGTTTCTGGACCGGCGACGCCAATGTGGATGTGCCGGCATTTTTTGTACTGCCCTATCCGTTCGTCAATAAAGAACTCGACAGCGAGCGGTTAAAGCCTGCCGATGCGTATTTTGAAGCTTCGATGAGCGAATACTTCCTGATGCTCGATAAAGTTGCGGGCTCGCCCGACCCGGCGCAAGCGATGCAGGAATTTTTCCGCTCGACTTTTGACATCCTCAGTGAAGAATTGGGCTGGCCGGACTGTTCATATTATTTTACGCCGCTCGATATGCCAAAACAGCAAGCGAAAAAATGAAGGAAGAGACGAGGAGAAGATATGCCCATTCAAGCATATTTTCTCTATTTTTTATTCGCGGTTCAGTCACTGTGACGAAGATTCCGAGGGCATCAAAAGTCCCGAAAAAATATTTTTGAAAGTATCTATTTTTATGTCTTCCGATGTGCTTTAATGGATTTAATGAAATTGTAAAAAAATTGAAATGGGGATGGTAGGATGGACCGCGCGTTCAAGATTGCGACGAGTTTTTTAATGGGTGTATCACTTTTTGGGGTTTTACCGGCAACACAAACGGCGCAAGCCGAAGATTTGGTGGATGCAGATGTACTGGAACAAGGAGATGACGTAAGCGATACGTTTTCTGCAGAAGATAACGAGCATTGGTACCGGATCGACGTCGATCCTGCCCAAGTCACTGCACATACACATTTTGAAGTTTCTCTCCAGTCTGATGATGAATTGACCTTTACTGTCTACCCGGACGCAGAACGCGCGACCGCCGACCAACCCTTTGACCCGTTCAGCAACTACAGTTTTGCAGAAATGAAATCGACTGTGAAATTCCCGATTGCCTGGGAAGGCCCTTACTACATAAAGGTCTCGTCTTACGCTGACGAATTGCTCGTGGAGTTGCCTGAAGGCGAAGAAGCGGAAGATGCGAGCTACACGATCGGCTTTGACGGTGTCACCGTGAAAGCATCGAAACCGACAAACGATGAGCAATGCCCAGCAGAACTTGTCATGGGCGACGCAGCTGGCGACCAGGCGCTGCTTGACCAATTGCGCGTGATCCGCGGCGAAGTGCTTTCCCAAACAGAAAGCGGCAAAGAATTGACTAAGCTCTACTATAAACTGGCGCCATTTATCGGCTATCAGGCCGTGAAGGAAGCAAGCGTCCGTGATTCATTGAAGAAAAACCTCAATCAGCTCGACGGCTTGATCACGAGTATTGCGGAAAATGGTTTCCAAAGCTCGAAGACGATCACTGCAGCAGACCAGAAAGCGATCAGCGAATTGTACGCGCTCGCATTGAAAACAGCGCCTGCGAATTTGAAAGACGATGTGGAAGCAGCAGGGCAAGCGATCAACATTAACAAACTGGCTGGAAAATCGGTCATGTCGGCCATGCTTCCGACTCCATACGTCGTAAAAGATGCTTCCATCAATAAAGTTATCGTGAAAGTAAAAGAAGGCGAAACGCTGACAAAAGCGGAAGCCGGAACAGCCGGCATCCAGTCCGTTTCTGAGTTTGACGCTGATGCACCGAAATTCGACCAGTTCTTTGTGGTGGATTTGAAGTCAGGGATGTCAGCCGCTTCAACGGATAAAACTTTGCAGTCGCTTGAAGATTTGCCGGAAGTTGAGTTCATCGAACCGGTACAGCAATACAAGCTTCACTCAGAAGATGCGTATTATAACGAGCAATGGTCGCTTGAAAACAAGGGCGACGGCTTTGGCATTGAAGACGCGGACATCGATTTCGAGGAAATGACGTCGCTTGCAGCCCAAAAAGGCCAGTCAGAAGTCATCACAGCGGTCATCGATACCGGCGTTGATTACACACTGGCTGATTTGAAGAACCAAGTGATCAGCACAGGCTATGATTTCATTAATGACGACAATAAAGCATTCGATGACCAAGGACACGGCACGCACGTTTCCGGCATTATCGCAGCGGAAGCGGGCAATGATTATTCGATGACAGGCATCAACCAGTCTACGAAGATCCTGCCGGTGAAAGTGCTGGATGCATCAGGGTACGGCGATACGGAACAAATCGCATACGGAATCATCTGGGCAACTGACCAAGGAACGGATATCATCAACATGAGCCTTGGCGGCGGCTACAGCCGCGTCTTGGAATACGCCATGAAATACGCAAGCGAGCGCGGTGTGACGATTGTCGCAGCGTCTGGAAATGACGGATGGGAAGAAGTGTCCTACCCGGCTTCATCGAAATACGCCATCGCAGTCGGCGCAACGAACAAACTCGACCTCGTCTCGGATTACTCGAGCTACGGTGAAGAGCTTGACTTGGTCGCACCGGGTACGGATATTCCAAGTTTGCTGCCGGACGGCAATGTAAGCTTGATGTCCGGAACATCCATGGCAGCTCCGCACGTCGCGGCAGTTGCGGGTGTCTTGAAATCGATCAATCCGGATCTCACGTCAGGTCAGCTCGAGAATTTGCTGACAGCATCCGCGGATGATGTCACGTTTATAGCAGAAGACGGTCCGCCAAGTTTTGAAGATGAATGGGGCTTTGAGGAAGATTTCCCATATGAGATGGAAGAATTGGCACCAGGCTTTGATCTTGTCTCCGGTTGGGGCCGTTTGAACGGCGCACAAGCGATTCTGGCACTGAATGATAAATGGAATCTTGCTGACCGCATCAGCGGGGCAAGCCGCTACGATACAGCGGTGGAAGTATCGAAAAAAGGCTGGAGTACATCTAAAAAAGTTGTTTTGGCAACAGGCGGCGATTTCCCGGATGCCTTGAGTGCAGCGCCGCTCGCGGCATATCAAAACGCACCGCTATTGCTCACGAAAACCGATTCGATTCCAGCCTCGGTAAAAGATGAACTGAAACGTTTGAAAGTGGAAGAAGTGACATTGATCGGCGGACAGGGCGCAATCAGCCCGATGGTCGAAATGGAACTGAACGAACTTGGCATCAAAGCAGCAGGGATCAAACGCATCAGCGGCAAAAACCGCTACGAAACATCCGTCAATATTGCGAAAAAAATGACGAACTCGACACAAGCAGTCGTCGCAACAGGCTCGACATTTGCGGATGCCTTGTCGATCGCACCGGTCGCCGGCAGCCAGAAAATGCCGATCTTGCTGACGAAACCGAACGGCTTGCCAGCGGAAGTGAAAGCACACTTCGCGGCGAAAGCTTATAGCAAAACCTTCATCGTTGGAGGTAAGGGCGCTGTTTCTGACAGCACAGCAAAAGAAATCAAAAATCCGGTCCGTTTGTCCGGCGCATCACGCTATGAAACGAACAGCGCGGTCATCAACCATTTCAAAGCATCTTTCGATAACCAGAACATGTACTTGTCGACCGGCGCGAACTACCCGGATGCACTCGCTGGATCCGTATTGGCAGCAAAAACGAAAGCACCACTTGTCTTGACTGCACCGAACGGGCCGAACGCGGCGACCGTGAAAACAGTTCAAACACAGCTGAAAACCGTCAGCGGCATTTACATCCTCGGCGGTGAAGGCGCTTTGCCGACGCAAAGCATCCAGCAATTGTTCGAGTAACACATGAAAACAGGCGGTTCGGATTCCGGACGCCTGTTTTTTTATAACTAAATTAGGGGGAAATACTATGAAGCAATTGATTGGTGGCGGTATCGGTGTTATTTCAGGTATTTTATTATTCGGGTTTACTTTGGTCGCAGCGGCGGTGTACTCACCGCAATTAAAGGAAACTGGCTATTCGAGAGAATTTGGCCTGTATTTATCAGCACTGTGGGAAGTGGGGCTTGTCCCAATTATCTTGAGCGTGTTCTTTTTCATTATCGGGTTGGTGCTTTTGATCAAAGCGACAGACAATGAATGGAAAGCGAAATACTTTTTAGCAGCAGAGGAAACAAAGCCAGAGGAAAAAGAATTGTGAAAGGAAGATTAGATGGAGAACGGCTATTTATTCGAATCCGAACGGCTCGGATTCAGGCGGTGGAAAACGTCTGACCATGTGCCGTTTGCGGCTTTAAATGCAAACCCTGACGTAATGGAGTTCTTTCCGAAAACCTTGAGCCGTACCGAATCGGACGCCTTGATCGAGCGAATCGAAGTGCATTTCGAGGAGAAGGGCTATGGGCTTTGGGCGGTGGAACGGAAAGAGGATGGGGCGTTTATCGGCTTTATCGGTTTATTGGATGTCAATTTCGATATCGGAATTGAAGACGCAACTGAGATCGGCTGGCGCTTGGAACAGAAGTTTTGGAAAAAAGGCTATGCGACAGAAGGAGCGAAGGCTTGCCTGGCGTATGCGTTCGAAGAGCTTGGCAAAAGAGAAATCTACTCGTTCACTTCAACGGTCAACACACCGTCTGAAACCGTCATGAAACGGATCGGCATGGAGAAAACGGGAGAATTCGAGCATCCGCGCGTTCCAGAAGGCAGTCCGTTAAGAAAGCATGTGTTGTATAAAAAAGAGTTAACTCAAGAGTGAATAAGGTCTTCACGTACATTGAATCGCAATAAAGACTGTTAAGGAGAGTGGCGCATGAAAAAAATGCTTTTACTGGCAGCGGTGACTTTAGTGATTAGTATCGGTATTTATGAATTCAATGATAGGGCGAGCTTTAAAAAAGTTCATATATTGCCTTATGATGTTCAGATAAACGTGGATACAGACCTCAGGCTCCAACAGATCTATCGAAACAATTATTCATTTATAGTGTTTCACAGTCCTGGCATTGTTGAACACGACCTGAAAGTAGAGGGCGATATGGTGAAGATGTTGCTGAATGTTTCGGATGAAGGAGCCCACAACGAGCTTCAGCAGTATTCGTACAAATTGGAAACGGGCGAAGAACACGATAAAATCGCTGTTTTTTTAGATGGCCAACTTATCCCCTTCGATAATGTTGTAGCAGGAAAATAAGGAAGCTATAAGTCAAAGCATAAAAACTGTTTGCCTGCTCTGGCAAGCGTTTTTTCTGTTTATTGACATAAGATTTAATGACATCTTTAGCACATGGTAACTTCCTAAAAAAGAAAAGTCCGGAACGGAAATTTAGCTTCAAAGCAAATTCAGGAGTATCGGTTAACGCCTCAGAATGGAAAAGGAGAGATCATTCAGAATGAGGGAAGAGATTAGTAGAGGAATGGATAGAATGAAACATACTTTCTTAGCCATGCTTATACTGTCACCCTGATCACCTGGTATTTATCTTCTTTGATCTGTGAGCTTTTCTGTCGGACCTTTCGGCAAATTTGGCTGTCGCGGTACCTAATTTTGTATTGCTATCGGGCGTGATTTATTAAATCGGGCAATAGAGCTGGAAGAGGGATGTGCTGAACGATGGCGCATCCCTCTTTTTGGTGGGGCGACATTTCATAAGTTTTGCCAAGCTTTAATCTAAAATACGATTTTAGGCGTTTACTGAATAGAGTCGAAATAATACATACAATATCACCAATTCATTGTCGGGGAACTTTCCGAAAGCGAACTCGACAGCCTGAAGGAAAGGCCGGATCGGATGGGGGGAGCTCCGGGCACCATCATTAAAAGCGATTTTGTTGCCGAAACCTTCTTCTCGAAACGCACACAAAGTCCTGATTAACTAAAATTGTTAAAAGGGCATGAGTAAAAGGTTTAGAAAAATTTTCATTGAATGGGAAAAAAGCAATAATTTCGGGTATAGGACATTATGGAAAATTTTTGGAGCCGCGGAACAGGACGAAAGGACGGTATAAGTGAACGAAGAGTTATTGATTGCTGATGAAGTCAAAAGAACCTTGAAGGCACGCTGTGAATACCGTGAAGGAAAGTTCCGTTTTACGAAAACCAAGAAACTGGACATTTTCCTCGGCTCCAGTCTTTTCGTTTTCAAACTGGACATGGAAATCAGCTTCGGGCATTTCCAGCAAGACGGCGCGGCTGACAATAAAGCCCGTATATACATCTTGCCGGAAGAAATACTGGCCTTTGAAGACACCTTGCGCAAATTCCCGATTCCGCTGCCGATTGCATTTCGCCAGTGCATCCACATGAATCAGAACCTTGTTGAAATCACGATGGAATCGCTCGAGCCGCCTCGGCATTTTGCCTTGAGGTTGGCCGCAGCGCTGAAAGAAATCGAACCATGATCCATCTCCGATCCAACTCAAGCAATGTTGACTTCACATATGACAGAAACCAACCCTTATAGATCGGAGAGAATGAATATGAACCACTTACAAACAGAAATCAAAAGCGAATTACTAGAAGCCATGCTGAACGGCAGCCAAGTAGCGGCCGTCGTTACAGACCCCGAACAACAAGACAACCCGATCATCTACTATAATGAAACCTTCGCACAACTGACAGGGTACGCAGAACACGAGATTATCGGGCGAAACTGCCGCTTTTTGCAAGGCGACAACACCGACCGTTTCACCATCGGAAAAATCCGGCAGGCCATCGAAAAACGTGAGAAAATCACCGTCACGCTGGAAAACTACCGAAAAGACGGCACAACGTTTTGGAACCGGCTGAACATTGAACCGATCACCATGGACGGCCACTTGTATTTCATCGGCACGCAAACGGACATTACCCAAGAAGTGGAACAGCAAGTGGAGCTGAACGAAAAAGAGCAGGAAATCAACGAGCAAATGCTGCCAATTTTGCCGATTGACGACAATATCGGGGCGGTGGCATTGGTCGGGAAAATGAACAATTTGCGGTTTGACGTTTTGACCTCCAAATTGAGCCATTTCGTCCGCGATACGCGCACACGGCACATCATCATCGACGTCACGGGTGTACTGTGGG
The DNA here is from genome assembly GCF_003664125.1 of Planococcus citreus. Lineage (GTDB taxonomy): Bacteria > Bacillota > Bacilli > Bacillales_A > Planococcaceae > Planococcus > Planococcus citreus. The sequence goes on along the minus strand of NZ_RCCP01000001.1, from coordinate 1,363,863 downwards.
AGAAGAATTTCCTCTATACCAACCTCTTGATGATTCAGGATGTGCTGAGGCTGATGGGAAGCAAATTGTATATTTCCGGCATCAGCCCCAAAACCGCCATGGAGATCGTCAATATCAAAGATGACGATCAAACTTTATTGACCTTTGCAACGGTGCAGCAAGTCATCCAGCGTCTGCAGGCGAAATAACCGATAAACAGAAAAAAATCCCCTTGTTCCAACACGGAACAAGGGGATTTCTACGTTCTACTGCTGTGACTTTGTGTAATCGTGATAGCCTTGCTTGAAAAACCCGTACCATTCATCGATTTCCGCTTGCGGTGCGGCATTCAGCGCTTCGAGCACTTCTTTCCCGAATTCGAGGAATGCAGAGCCGTTCGCGGTGATGAGCTGGCCGCTGCGGACGGCTTGCTGCTGGAGATAGTGCGCTTCATTCGTGTAGCGGTCGCCTGAAGTTTCCTGCAAATCTTCCAGGTGATTGCTCGTATGCGGCACATCGTTTAACAAGCCGTTCTTTCCGAGAAATACCGAGGCGTCGCAAATGGCGCCGAGCACGGCTTGCTGGCTGATTGCTTTGTCGACCAGCTCCATGACGCGTTCGCTGCCGTCTTTACGCCAGGAATTGCCACCGATGAGAATCAATCCCACGAATTCCTCCGGTGCATCGTCAATACTATAGTCGGGCACTACGGTAAAGCCGCCGATTGATCGAACCGGCTCTTTTGTCAGCGATACGGTTTTCACATCGAATCTGCGGCCGTCGCCTTCCGGTTCTTCGTTCAATGCCGCCGCCAAAGACGCTGCTTCCCAGTCCGCATACTCGTCCAATAGCACAAAAAGGACTTTCTCGTTCATGCTGCTCATTCCTTTCGTGTGAATATTCGCTTTTTCATTAAGCGAATTATAGCACAGTCATAAGCGTTTACTGACAGAAAGTGGCCATTCGATCAATGGCCGCCGGTGATTTCCAAATAGAAAATCATAAACAGGCTGATGAGGCCGATGACTGCCATGATGCCGTAAGCGATTTTTCGGAACATGCCTTTTTTGAAGTAAGCGAACAAGACGAAAAAGTACAGCACCCCTGCCGGCACGAGGAAGGTCAAAAAGCCGCTGACGTCCTCGAGGTGGTGGGCGAAAATCGAGATCGCTAGACTTAAGAACAGGGCGGCGCCATAGAGTGTCATAACGTTTTTCAAGCTTTTTTCAGGATCGTTGTTTTGTGAAGCAGCCATAATATCCAAACTCCTTGTCGTTTTTATCAGTCCCAATGATTGAATATCAATTGGCCTGTCGTATTCGGTTTCCAATAAGCCGCTTGTTTCAATTCGGCTTTGTTTAACTGTAGCGCGTTTAGCTGTTTGCTATCAAGCGGCACGTCGTCACAGGCTTCATTTTCTGCTAGCCGGATGCTTTCATTGTGAGAACTTCATTGCCCGGGAAATAAAAACGAAGCGTTTCTCGTTGACGGGAACAATGGCTAGTGGTAAATTGGTTTTAATTACAGACAACAAGAGTCTTTAATATCCACAAAAGAACTTGAGGAGGATGCCCGATGAAATATTCCAATGCCACGAACTACGCCTTGCATACGATGGTGCAGCTGATCCGGTTGCCTAGGGATGCGTCGATCGGCGTGCAGGAACTGGCGAAAGCCCAGCAGTTATCGCCCACTTATTTGTCGAAAATCTTGACCAAGCTGACAAAAGCTGGCTTGATCGAGTCGACGCCGGGCGCAAAAGGCGGCTACCGGCTGGCGCGCGGCGAGCGGGACATCTCGTTTTTCGATGTGATCCAGGCGATTGAAGGCGAAAGCCATTTATTCGACTGCACGCTCCATCGCCACGAAGGCTGCCTAATCGAGAAAGTCATGCGGGACGCTGAAGCCAATATGAAACAAGAACTTCAGGAACAGCTGTTAGTGGATATTGCAGAACAGGCAGGACAACACCAAGGAGGCGATGGGAAATGAACGATTCGTTTACTAACCAGGAAGCGCTGCTCGATTGTGCGATTATCGGCGGCGGGCCGGCGGGGCTCAACGCAGCGCTCGTGCTCGGCCGTTCATTGAAAAAGACCATGCTGTTCGACGACAACCAGCCGAGAAACCGCGTGACGCATGAATCCCACGGCTTTTTGACACGCGACGGCATCAATCCCCAGGAACTGAAACGATTGTCTCAACAAGAACTCACGCATTATCCGGATGTCCAGATCAACACGAGCCGCGTCTCAATGGTCACGAAAGAACCGAAAGCTTTCCGCATCGAAACGGAAGGCGGGGAAGTATTCCACGCGAGAAAAGTAATCCTGGCAACCGGATTCACGGAAACCTTGCCGGACATTCCGCGCGTCCAGGAGTTTTATGGCACAAGCCTATTCAGCTGCCCGTTCTGCGACGGCTATGAAATGCGCGGCGAGCCCTTGGTCATCATTTCGGAAAATGAAGCGGCGGGGCATCTTGCAAAAGTCGTCTCCAACTGGTCGAACAATTTGATCATCGCGACCAATGGCAAGAAGCACATCACGCCGACGGAGCAGAAAACGCTTGAGCACCACGGCGTCCTCGTCTACGAAGAACCGATCCGCTCACTGGACGGCGAAAACGGGAAACTGCGCGCCATCACGTTTGAAGACGGCACAACGATCGAACGCTCCGGCGGATTCGTTACAGCCGAATGGCACCAGTCGACATCCATCGCGAAAGATTTGGGCTGCTATATTAACGAACGGGGCGGAGTGGAGACCGACCCGATGCAGCGCACCAATGTCGAAGGTGTCTTTGCTTGCGGTGATATTTCCATGGGGCCTGCGCAATTGATCATCGCAGCTGGACAAGGAAGCCTTGCTGCCACCAGTGTCGTCGCGGCCTTCACGGAAGAACGATTCGGCGAATGAACCATGCAGAAAAGAGGGAGCCTATGCACAAGCACCATAACAAAATCGCCTATTTGGACGATCCGCAGCGAAACGGCGGCCTGACAGCGGAAGCCTTGCTCGATCAGTTGCACATCAAAAACAGCGACCGCATCCTGGATTTCGGGGCAGGCACCGGTTACTTTACTTTGCCGCTCGCACAGCGAGTCGATGAAACGGTCTTTGCACTCGACACGGATCCGGCAATGCTTGAATTGATCAGCGAAAAAGCGCAAGCAGCGGCTATTGAAAATATCGGGTTTGTTTCCAGCGAATTAACGGACGCCGCCCTCGCAGAAGACTCACTCGACCTCATCCTCGCGTCGCTCGTCTTGCACGAAATCACGCCGCTTGGGCCAGTGCTCGAAAGCATGCACAGCTTATTGAAGGCAGGCGGACATTTGATCGCCATCGAACTCGAACCGAAAACCGGCGGGTCCAAAGCGCCGCGTTTGACGTCGAGTAGCTTGGAACAGCAGCTCTCGGCAGCGGGATTTGAAGTGGTGGAGAAATTCTTCCCGGCACAATCCTTATATGTGCTGGTGGCACAGAAATAAATCAAAAAAGGCTCTTCCTTAGCGGGAGAGCCTTTTTTGATCGATAGTTATCCTTGTTGCGCTTCCTCTTCCTGCGCTTTCCGGTACGTCCTGCGGAACACGGCGAGCGTCACGATTACGCCGATCCACAAAATCGGGCTCGTGAGCGACAAGCCGCTCGCGGATTCGCCGCCAAGTGCCGTCAGGACAACCAGCAACAGGAGCGGATAGATGACCGAAACGACAGGAAAGATGATCAAGAAATGCTTTTCTTTGTCCGGCTTCAAGCGCAGCGCGGACAACACGATCATGACTGCCATAATCGCAAACAACAGCCACACAGGGATGCCGATTGCTTCGAGTGTGCCCGGGAAATAATCGTTGATCAACAGAAGCGATAGATTGAGCAGCAAGACAACCGAGATGAGCCAATAGGTTTTCATGAAAAAAATCCTTTCTGTGATTCACGGGATAAGTCCTTTCAGTGTAACAAAATATCCACTTTGGCAGGCGTCTTTCATTTGCAGCGAACATCCCCAAAATGATATTGGATGTCTTATAATGAAGAAAACGACGGGGAGCGATGAACATGCCTGCTGAAAAGACATTGCGCATTTGCGATCACGGCCACCGGTATTACAAAAGCAGCGACTGTCCGACATGCCCGGTATGCAACGAGGAAAACAAGCCGCAACGCGGATTTCTCCGTGAGCTCAGTGCGCCGGCGAGAAACGCGCTGCTGCAGCAACAAATCGATACGCTTGAGAAGCTGTCCGGTTATAGCGAAAAGGACATTCTGGCGCTTCACGGCGTCGGGCCCGCGTCTTTGCCGGTTTTGAAGCAGCATCTAACGGAAGCGGGATTGACGTTCAAAACTTGATAACGCATGAAAAAAGGCACTCCCAAATGGAAGCGCCTTTTTTCATGCAAAACTTTATGCGTTCTCTGCTTTTTTCTCGGATGCCCGCACATACTCGAGCCAGGAAATCCACAACGCCACCGCGACTCCGATCCATAAGACCGGACTCGACAGCGAAATGCTGTTTTGTGATTCTCCGCCAAGTGCCGTTAATACGGCCATGACCAACAGCGGCACGCCGACCATCAATGCAGGAAAGATGATCATATAGCGTTTCTTCTCGCGGTGCGGCTTGACGGTCGCCCAGCTGAGGACGACCATCAAGGCGATGACCACAAACAAGATCCACGTCGGAATGCCGAGTTCGGCAAGAGTGCCCGGGAAATAATCGTCGATCAACAGCAGAGACAAGTTCAGCAATAACACAGCAATAATAAGCCAATAGGTTTTCATAGTAAAAATCCTCTCCTAGATGGCAAATATTCGCCTTCCTCCCAGTCTAACAAAGATAACTCGATATGAAAGGGATTGAACTGAATCGCTTGTCCGCTGTGAAGATTCAGTGACGCAAAAAAAACCTCTGGTACTGGAGGGCTAGGTTCTATTCTTGGGATTCTTGCATTTTTTTCTTGTATGCTTTTTTGTCGTCGGAATAGCTGAACCATAGAAATACGGCAAACGTTATCCACATAGGGGGACTTGCGAATGAGTAACCTGAGCTCGACTCACCGCCAAGCAAGGAGAGCAGTGCCATCAGCAAAATTGGGTAACCCAATCCCATAGCCATAAAGATTAACTTGGCATGTTTTCTTCTTTTCCGTTGTCGATCGACATGACTTGGCGTAACGAGTAAAGCAATGACGAAGAAAGCTAGCGCAGCCAGAATGGCCCAAGGGGCAATGCCAAGCGCATCCAGTGTACCTGGAAAGAAATCGTTGATGAGCCAAAGTGATAGAGCCGAGAAAGCGGCGATGATTAAGACGGGACGTAATTTCATCTAAACAGTCCTCTCGTGTAACGGATGGGTGTTCATCTTTTGATTCATGATGGGGAAGGGGTCAACTAGTACGTTCACGCGCATCCGCCAAATTTGCCGTCCAATCGGCGAAAATGATTTTCATCAGCTTGTCCGACGCTTCCTGCGGCGCCATTGCAAAGCCGCCTTTGACCCACGACGCCAAATAGCCGATCGTGCCCCAGCCGGCGAAGACGGCGAGGTCCTCATCGCCGAAGACGTGTTCGAGCTGGCCGGCAAAGCGGATTGTCAGTTCGTGGATGCGCCCCGCGTCTGCGAATTCCTGGCGGTAAAACGGGCGGTAGTGGAAAACGTGGCGGCAGATCTTCAAGTTGATCGTCTCGGCATCCGACGGTTCGGCGTAAATTTGCAAGAGCCGCCCGTTCAACTGGCTGCGGACCGCGTCCATCAATTCGTATTTATCGGTGAAATGCAGGTAAAAGGTGGAGCGGGAAATGCCGGCATAAGCGACGATGTCTTTGACCGACACGTCCTCAAAATCCTGGTCGGCAAGCAAGTGGATAAAGGTTTCGGTAATGGTTTGTTTCGCTGTTATCATTTATGTCACTCCATTAGACAATATCGTGGGAAATGTCTCGTATTATTTACGGAAATTACGCTTATGCTAATTATAGTAGATAACAGGGGGAATTGCTCATGACGAAGGACGTTTATGTGATCACAGGCGGTTCAGAAGATCTCGCCATCGCACTAGCCAAGCGCATCGGAGCGAAAGGCACGCTGGTGTTGGCAGATCCGTGTGAAAAATGCCTGAAGCTCGCGAAACAACAGCTCTTGCAGCAAAACATTGCCGACATTCACTGCGAAACGGTCGACCTGACATCGAAACGAGCGGTCGAAAACTTAGCGGAGAAAGTGGCAGAACTGGGCCGTCTGAGAGGGCTCGTCCATGCGGCGGGATTATCGAATGCGAACGATTCCAAACGCAAGATGGCCGACAACGTGATCGGCATGCACCATATGCTTGAGGCGTTTTTGCCGCTTGCGAATGAAACAACCTCTGCCGTCATGGTGTCATCGATGACCGCCTACATGGTGCCGCAAAACGGCCAGTACATGGACGTGTTGAAACAGCAGCTCGCAGCCAATTTAGCGGAAACGCTCGAACAGTTCACGCAGGGAGATGCGGGTGCGGCCAACAGCATGTCAAAGCTCGCCGTGCAGTTGATCGTCGAAGACCAGGCGTGGGCGTGGGGCGAAAAAGGCGCGCGCCTCAACTCGGTATCGCCCGGCATGATGAATGTGCTGGATGCAGCAGGAGATATCCAAACCCTGCTCGACCACACGCCGCTGCGCCGGACAGCGGAACCGGAAGAAATCGCCTCGCCGATCGAGTTCCTGTTGAGCGATTCGGCTTCCTACATCACCGGCATCGACTTGCGCATCGACGGCGGCACCATCGCCAACTACCCGCGCATGAAAGCGGCCGTATCACAGGAAAAGATGAAACGCTTTTAATACATACGCAAGCCCCATATTCCACCACAAGCCTCGCTAACACACAGCGGGGCTTTTCTTGTGGGGATTATTAAAGATTATGGATAATAATTTTGGTAATAAATGTTACTATTAGTTAAAAACTAATAACTCTAAATAATAAAAGTATTAAAGGGATGAGGAAATCGCGTATGAGTACAAAGATCGCAGTAATTGCTGATGTTCACGGCAATAGCCAAGCCTTATACGCGGCATTGGCAGAAATCGACCGGGATGCGCAAGTGAAACACATTTACTGCATAGGGGATATGGTCGGAATTGGGTACGAGACCAACGAAGTGCTGCAAATTTTGTTTTCCAGAAAAGATATTTCATTTGTTATCGGGAATCACGAAGAAGAATTGATTGCGATTTTGGAGGGAGAAGAAAGTGATAGCCAAGGCGGTGAGAGGGTGCACCATGAATGGCTGGCAAAACGATTGGACAAGCGTTTGCTTCCAAAACTTAAAGCCATGCCGAAAGAAATAGCGGCAGAGCATGAGGAACATAAAGTTTTGTTTACTCATTATCACTTGGACTCCGAGCAGCGATTTCTTCCCATAGAAGCTGAGCCGGCGGTTGAAAAGCTAGACCAACTTTATAAAGAATCGCCGTTCGATTTGGTTTGTTTCGGCCATCATCATCCAGTGCATCATTTTTCTTCTGCACAACGAATTTACTTGAATCCGGGGTCGCTTGGCTGTTATGACAAGCCCTTCGCCAGGTATGCCATTGTTGAATTTACGGCCACAGAAATCAATGTCGCATTAGAGCAAGCTCTTTACGATAATCGAGATTTCCTCTTGGGATACGAACAACTGAACGTTCCAGAAAAAGAGTTCATTTTAAACGTTTTTCATGGCAACCAAACGATAAAAAAATGAAAAGAGACTTTTTAGGGGTCGTGAATGCATCTGATTTCAGGTATTAAGGAAAAGTAGAATGTAGAAAATTAATTTTTTGTCGATGTGTTCGTTTACTAAAGGAGGGGTGTCTATGTTTTGGTTGGAAATCGGGTTGGTTATTTTAACTATGTTCTTGCTAAGTTCTCTCATTAATTTTATCTTGGGAAAGCTATTGAACATCGAAAAAGAAAAGAAAGAATTGTTTTCATTTGATTTTGCCAATGAGCGGCATCGGAAAATTGATCAATGGATCAGATGGGGATGGATGTTGGTAAGCATTCTCGTCATTTATTTGGTGTTGTATCGAGAACTTCCTGTGACCCTTTATTTAATGTTATTTATTGCTTGGATGACAACAGATGCCTCTATAAGAGCATATTTTCAATGGAAGCACTCCGAACAGCCAAAACAGGCCATTTTGACGCTCAGCGAGATGGCGGTCTGGGTATCGACAGTCACCTTTATTATTTACTTCGATGTCTTCAACTTTTTTACTTAAGTCTCATGCTTTCGAGAAAGGGGCGGAAAGATGACAGAAGAAAAGAAAATACAGTATTTCAATATAATTTTATGCAAAGCGGGGATGTTGTTGATTGGGTTAGGTCTTATCCGGGCATTTTCGATTCACCATGACAAGCTCGGGTTCCTGCTAGGATTCTTCGGCTACATCTTGGTTTCTTTCCATATTCAAGCACTGGAGAAAAGATGGGAAATTTCGAAAAAGCACACTTGGATCAGTACTGGAATCTTTGCGCTAATCTTTTTGCCGCTAGGATACTGGCTCGCTTTTCCGGTTCCACAATGAAAGGAACTGGAGGCCAAAGATGAATAATATCCCGTTTTTCTTCGTGGAATCGAATAGGCATTATCAGTCTTTCCTATCATATGAAGAAGCCGGGGAGACATCCACGGGCGCTTATACGACGAGTTTCCTGCAGTCGCCATCAAATGACGGAGTTGCTATGTCCAGGTATTACTTGCATAAAGATGAAAAAACAGAGGAAACTATACAAGCGCTGTATTCGCAGATATTTGAATCGATTGAAACGAACGACGATGACCGGTAAAGTATCCATTCCCCATAGAAAGAGGCAAGCTTATGAACATCAGCTATCAAAAATTCAGTTCCGAACCGCCCCAAGGAATAGCGGAAGAAATTACTGCGCTGCACCGGCTGATTTTTGGTGGGCCGGGACACTGGCTGGAGAAGCTCAACCGCCAGGAAACTGTATTGGTCTATGTGGCTTTAGTAGACAACCGCGTCGTAGCCTATAAAATCGGCTATGCCCTGGACGATCAGATTTTCTACAGTTGGCTCGGTGGCGTCCGTCCTGATTGCCGGAAGCTCGGAATCGCCTCCGAACTGATGCGCAGGCAGCACGAAGACCTTCGATCATTGGGTTACGGAATCGTCCGCACCAAGACGATGAACAAATGGCGCGGCATGCTGCTGCTGAATATCCAGACGGGTTTTGACGTCTTGAAGACGGAAATCGATCCGCGCGGCCAGTTGAAGATTGTATTGGAGAAGAAGTTACTTTCTTGATCCGATGCAGCATGTTGCACAAGAGAAAAACCAGCCAGTTTCGAAATCGAATGATTTCAGGACTGGCTGGTTTTTTTGGGGGGGAATGCTTTTACAGTTCTTCTCCACGCGTCTCGATGACATGCTTATACCAATGGAACGACAGCTTTTTCTTACGGTTCAGGCCGTCCTTATGGTCGACGTAGATAAAGCCGTACTGCTTTTTATAGCCGTTCAGCCAGCTCAGCAAATCAATCGCCGACCAGGCGTAATAGCCTTTCAGATTGATGCCTTGGTGAATGGCTTTCTTGATGACCTTCAAATGTTCTTCGATGTACTTGATGCGCGGCACATCGACGATTTCGCCATCGATGATCGGGTCTTCGTCGCCCAAGCCGTTTTCAGTGACGTACATCTTAACGTCGCCATAGCGTGCCTTCAGCATGTGGAGGCCATCCAAAAACCCTTCCGGCGAAATTTCCCAGCCCCATTTGGTATAGGTTTTGTCTGCCATTTTGACAGTCCGGTAATAGCCGTCAAAAGACGGGCTGCCGGGAGCCAATGTGGACGTTTCCCGGGAGTGTTCGATGACAGCGGCGGTTTCGTGATTTTTTTCCACGCGGATCGGCTGGTAATAATTAAGTCCGATAAAATCGTTCAGGCCGGCATTTCTCCGCAAAGTGTCGAGCTCTTCCTCTGTCCACTCAGGCGTCCAGCCTTTCTCCTCCAATACATCGAGCACATATCTTGGGTATTCGCCTTTTAGGATCGGATCGTAATACCAGAAAGTCTCGAATTCGTTGGCGTGTTGGGCAGCGCGCAGGTTTTCCTCGCGATCATTCACGCTATAGGCCGGCAGGAACACATGGGTAATGCCGATTTCGCCGTATTGTTTCAGGCCCTTATAGATTTCAATTGCCTTGGCATGGGCATAGAACACATAATGCGTCGCCTGGAAATATTTTTTTTCGTCGTTCTGAATGCCCGGGGGATGAGCGCCTTTCAAATAGCCCAATCCGCAGAACATTACGGTTTCATTGAAGGTGATCCAATGCTTGACCCGGTCGCCGAACGACCGGAAGCAAATCTCGGAATACTTAACAAACGCCTCCGCTGTCCGCTTGTTGGTCCAGCCGCCGTCTTCTTCAAGTGCCAATGGCAAATCCCAATGATACAGCGTGACAAACGGGACGATGCCGTATTTCAAACATTCATCGATTAAGCTGTTGTAGAATGCCAAGCCTTTTTCATTCACTTCCCCATCGCCATCAGGCAAAATGCGTGCCCAGGAAACAGAAAAGCGGTAAGATTCCAAACCCATTTCCGCCATCAACCGAATATCTTCTTTGTAACGATGGTAATGGTCAACCGCGATATCGCCATTCGTTCCTTCAAAGGTCTTCCCGGGAATCTTGGAAAAAACATCCCAGTTGGTCGGCCCTTTGCCGTCTTTATTGGCCGCGCCTTCGACTTGATAAGAAGCCGAAGCGGCACCAAATAAAAAGTCATGTGGAAACTTCATGTGAATTCCGTCGTGATTCATATTGAAAGACCTCCATCTGCATTTGCTAATCTACAGTATAGCAGGAGCGGAATGGAAGACAACTGGAGTATAGAGAGGGGGGACGATATGAAAACGGCCTGTTTGGCTGTCTAATCCGCTTTCTTATCCCTACTTTAAACAAAGGCGCACTAAATGAGCAGGCAGATGAAAAAACCAGCCTCTGTGGCTGGTTTTTTTACCGTGGAAAGGTTTCCGCGACGGCTTGATTCAATTGATCAATACACTTTGTCGCCGTTAAAGATCGAGTTCTTCACGATGACGTAATCCACTTGTCGGATGGCGAGCAAGTGGTTGCCGCCTGCATAGGAAATCGCCGACTGCAGATCCTGTTCCATCTCGACCAATGTATCTTTCATCGAGCCTTTGAATTCCACGTACATTTTCTTGCCTTCGACGTTTTTCTTTTCGCCTTTTTGGAATTCGGACGCTGAACCGAAGTATTCCTTCAGGAGCTTGCCGTCCTGTTCTACGGTTTGCCCTGGGGATTCTTTGTGTCCGGCGAACAATGAGCCAATCATCACCATCGAAGCGCCGAAACGCACCGATTTTGCGATATCGCCGTGTGTGCGGATGCCGCCGTCCGCGATGATCGGTTTGCTCGCAGCTTTCGCGCATAGGCGAAGTGCGGCCAACTGCCAGCCGCCTGTACCGAAGCCGGTCTTGATCTTGGTGATGCACACCTTACCGGGCCCGATGCCCACTTTCGTTGCATCAGCGCCTGCATTTTCCAGTTCGCGCACCGCTTCCGGCGTCCCGACGTTCCCGGCGATGACGAAGCTCTCCGGAAGTGATTTTTTGATGTGCCCAATCATGTCGATGACAGAATTCGAATGGCCATGCGCCACATCGATCGTGATGTATTCCGGCGTTACCCCGGCGTCCACTAACTCTTGGACGAACTCGTACTCTTCCGGTTTGACCCCGACGCTGATCGATGCATACAGCCCGCGCTCTTGCATGTCTTTTGCGAATGCCAAGCGTTTTTCCGGTTCGAAGCGGTGCATGATGTAGAAATAATTATTTTCAGCCAGGAATTTGGCGATTTTTTCATCGACGATTGTCTGCATATTGGCCGGCACGACCGGTAATTTAAACGTGCGCCCGCCAAACTCTATGGATGTATCACATTCTGAACGGCTATTTACCACTGCTTTTGCAGGAACTAACTGAATGTCTTCGTAATCAAATACATTTTCCATTAATTACACCCCTAAACACGAATATTATTCGATAGAACGAATGTTATTGTTCGTCCATATGATAATTTACTCCATTTATTGGGGAATGTCAAAAGTTCTTTGTCTGGAACGACAAACTTTCTGTCAGCTTTCTTTTTCAGCTATCACACTGCTTCGCGAGGGATGTTGTAATGAACTTTTCACTCGCTTGAGCTGGGCGACAATGATCACCGAGATGATGACGAGCAAAAACCACGAGCTGATTTTGCCGATGTGGACGAGCGACCAGGCCGCTTCCTGGTTCGGGTATTGCCAAGCGCCGAGGAAGGTCGTGATGTTTTCTGCGATCCAGATGAAAAAGCCGATCAATAGGAACGACAAGATCAGCGGCATCTTGAAGGTTTTCTCATCGATGCGAAACGTCACGTTTGTGCGGAAGAAAATCAGTACCAATAATAGCTTCAGCCCCCAGCGGATGTCGTAGGTGAAATGATGCGTGAAAAAGTTCGCGTAGATCAACACGCTGATGGCGATGCTGTAGAAAGGCTTCGGCCATCCATACATGTGCAGATCGAAACGCCGCCATGCCTGGCAAATATAGCTCGCGACACTGGCATACATGAATCCGCTATAGAGCGGCACGCCGAAAAACTTGCTATAGGCTTGTTCGGGATACGCCCACGAGCCCATATGGACCTTGTACAATTCCAGGCCGAGCCCGATCGCGTGGAATACGAGGATGACTTTGAACTCATCCCAGGTCTCCAGTTTGGACGTGAGCATGAACACTTGCGCGATTATGCACACCAGCAAAATAAAATCATAGCGGGGCAGATAAGGAATCTCGATGTATTTCGACAACGCCAGTGCCGCGAAAATGATGACGGGAAAAATGCAGCACAGCGCTTGTCGGTATCCGAACAGCCAAAACGTTTTCATCACACAGCGCCTCCCGGAAGTTAGGTTTTTAAAATGGACGCTGGGGGTGAGGGGAAGTTGCCAGGGGAAGGAGCGACTATGGGATGGAAGAAGATACAGCGGACAATAAAGGTGCAAAAAAACCTCAGTCTTCGGAACTGAGGTTTTTTCGAGTATGTAGTTCAACTGATTAATTGGCATAAGTATCTACTAGATAGTACAAAAGCAGCTAGCCATTTGTTGATGGCTCTTTCAGGTTTGTCAGTCGCGTAATCTCGCCTATATTATAGCCAACCCAGGCCCCGATAAAGGCGAACGGAGGAGCAGAGACTGTTTGGTTTGGAAAACTGAAATCGGTGGTGGTTAAAAAGAATACCAAAACAATGCCTAAAACAATGAAGAGGACGACTTCAATTATTTTCTTGCGCTTCCAGCGTTTCTCGCCCCAGTGACTCCTGTCGAATGCCTGAACGCGCCGGCTGGTCTTCGTCCCAATAAGATTGCCTGTTATCAATGTATACAAGCTAAAAGCTGAAGAAACTAAAAGGCAGGCTAAAACAATCCAAGTGACGAAGAAAAGTGTGTCACTCTCCAAAAAATAAACAAGCAATACGAAGACCAAGAGCATAAATAGATTGCCCAATAGCAGCTGCTTTTTCTTTAGCTTTTTAATTTCTTTTATGTCCCATTGATCTTCCTCCATTACATCCTTCCTTTCCATTTAAGTATCAAACTTTTGTATCGTCTATATATGAAAAACATTTATTCCAGCGTTTGTTCATCCTGCTCTTTTTCCTTCTGATAATCACGCCACCCCAACCACAAAATGATTCCCCATAAGATCCAAAGGAAGGGACTTGTTATAGAGAGGCCGCTCTCTGAGTTGCCACCAAATATCGTCAATAAAATCATTACAAGCATAGGATAGGCAGACAATAACAATAAGGCATGAAGCCTAAAGCGTTTCTCCAGTTCAGGGTTATGCGTTAGTAAGCTCACAAGAACCAAAACCCCAAGCAGCGCATACAATGACCACTCCGGGATGCCCAAAGAACTGAGTGTGCCCGGAAAGTAATCGTCAACTAACAGCAAAGTTATATCGATAAGCAATACGATGCCGAGCAGCCAGTACGTTTTCATCCATGACTCTCCTTTCGGCGAATAAAACCCTCTTTCTTCTAGTGTAACAGGAGATGGATCGAAATATTTAGAAAAGGGGATATTTTACATATGTTATTATATGAGTAATAGAGAACTGAAGGGAAGGATAGAAATGAAAAAAGACATTCATGTCGTAGGAGCGGTCATTATCGACAACGGTCGCATTCTTTGTGCTAAGCGTGGAATGGAGAAAAGTCTTCCCGGTTTATGGGAGTTCCCAGGAGGCAAAATCGAGCAGGGCGAAACGCCACAGGAAAGCTTAAGACGCGAAATTCAAGAAGAAATGCATTGTGAAGTTGAGATAGGGGAGCAAGTTGAGCACACGAGCTATGAATACGATTTTGGCATCGTTCATTTGCAAACCTACTATTGTAAACTCACCAAGGGCACACCGATATTGACGGAACACACCGAGATCAAATGGCTAGCAGCACATGAACTGCCGAGCTTGGACTGGGCGCCGGCCGATATTCCGGCAATTGAGAAACTGGCGGCGACGCTCACTAATTAAATCTTCACGAGGATAAGGGGAATGGGCATGGATATCGCAAAAGAATTGAGTGCATCCTTACAAAGAGGCTTTATCGACCGTGATTTTCAAACGACGGATCGCTTTAAGCCGAAATTGCTGATTAACAACACTGCTTCTAATCATTATGTGCTCAATACCTTATTAGAAGAGTTGGACCAATGTACGTCGTTCTTGTTTTCGGTGGCATTTGTCACAGAAAGTGGCCTCGCGACATTAAAATCGCATTTAGCGGATTTAGACCGAAAAGGAATCAAAGGTCGTATTTTAACATCGACTTTTCTAAGTTTTAATCACCCGAAAATCTTTAAAGAACTTTTGAAAATTACCAATGTCGAAGTTCGTTTATCCAATAAAAAAGGCTTTCATTCAAAGGGCTATATTTTCACACATGATACTCATCAAACCTTGATCGTCGGCAGCTCCAATTTAACGGCGCAAGCTTTAAAAGTGAATTATGAATGGAATATCAAACTTACCTCTCATAGTAATGGGGAACTCATTCATCATTTCAACGAACAGTTTGAATCGGTATGGAACGAAGCGGAAGTGCTAACAGAAACGTGGATTCACCGCTACGAACAGCAATACGTGCCTGTTGAATACCGCCGTGATGTGAAACAAGTAGCAGATTTCCCAGAACTGTACCAAACGAATCCATTAGAAGAAGCCATACATATCAAGCCAAATAAAATGCAAGAAACCGCGCTTTTTCAAATCGAAAGTGTACGTGAAGCAGGCCATCAAAAGGGCTTGGTCTTTTCTGCAACCGGAACAGGGAAAACTTATTTATCCGCCTTTGATGTCCGAAGTTTTGCGCCAAAACGTATGCTATTTATCGTTCACAGAGAACAAATTTTGCAAAAAGCGAAAGAAGACTATAAGAAGATTCTAGGTGGAGTGGAAGCGGAGTTTGGCTTTTTATCCGGTAGTCGCCGGGATCTAAACGCACGCTATGTGTTCGCTACTATTCAAACCTTGTCGAGAGAAGAAACGCTTCGTCAATTAGATCCGAAAAGCTTTGACTATATTTTGATTGACGAAGTCCATAAAGCGGGAGCTCGTTCGTATCAACGCGTCATCGATCATTTCGAGCCGCAGTTTTTACTTGGTATGACGGCAACACCTGAACGAACCGACGACTTCAATATTTTTGAGCTGTTTGATTACAATATTGCGTATGAGATTCGGCTTCAGGAAGCATTAGAAGAAGACATGCTCTGCCCGTTTCATTATTTCGGTGTGACAGAGCTCGAATACGAGGAAGACGTTATTGATGAAGCGACTGCCTTTTCAAAACTTGTGGCAGAGGAACGTGTCGATCATATTCTGCAAAAGGTGCATTACTACGGACATTCAGGAGAAAAGGTAAGGGGCTTAATGTTTTGTAGTCGCAAAGATGAAGCGCATCAATTGTCTCAGGCGTTTAATGAAAGAGGATTAAAAACCGTGGCCTTAACAGGTGACACCTCTCAAGAAGAACGTCTTCGCCAAGTCGAACGTCTCGAGAACGGCCTTCTCGATTACATCCTGACCGTCGATATCTTTAATGAAGGCATCGACATTCCAAGCGTCAACCAAGTCGTGATGCTGCGGCAAACGCAATCGAGTATTATCTTTATTCAGCAATTAGGCCGCGGACTTCGTAAGCATGGCTCAAAAGAATTCGTGACGATTATCGATTTCATTGGCAATTATAAAAATAATTACATGATACCGATGGCTCTGTCTGGTGACCGCTCTCAAAATAAAGACAATATCCGCCGTTCGCTAAAAGACACCAATTACATTACGGGCGTTTCCACAGTGAATTTTGAAATGGTTGCGAAAAACCGTGTCTTTCAAGCGATTTCAAATAGCAAGCTGACAGATCTCAAGGTATTAAGAGAAGCGTATATCGCGCTGAAAAACCGCATCGGTCACATCCCTTCGATGCATGATTTTACCCTGCACAACTCAATCGATCCACTCGTCATCGTTCAAAAATACAATAGCTATCATCAATTCCTCTTGAAGCTCAAAGAAGTGGACCCGTTATGGGGAGCGTATGAAGAACAAGTGATGACGATGCTGTCTCTGGAGATTTTAAACGGCAAGCGCGTGCATGAAATTGTACTTGCGGAAATGCTTTTGCAAAAAGTA
The DNA here is from genome assembly GCF_003664125.1 of Planococcus citreus. Taxonomy (GTDB): domain Bacteria; phylum Bacillota; class Bacilli; order Bacillales_A; family Planococcaceae; genus Planococcus; species Planococcus citreus. The sequence goes on along the minus strand of NZ_RCCP01000001.1, from coordinate 1,347,119 downwards.
GACGTTTCGATAGAAGAGTACCAGCAGCAATTAAACGCTGAAGGCATTTCCTGGAACGACCAAACCTTCCGTTCGGTCATGCGCATATTCACCTTGGAATTTTTCAACCAAAGCGGAAAAACCAAATACGGCAAACAACCACTCGTTAAACAACAAGGAAACTCACTCGCCTGGAATGAGCAAATTCAAAACAGCTTACGAGAAAACAGTTCCTTTAGAAATGCAATAGGAGACTTGCTCGCTACCGCAAGACAGCATAGTGTGCGCTATAACCAACAGCAAGCACTCACCCTGCATAAAAAATACACCCGCAAGGATGTCTGTCGCTTGTTGAACTGGGACAATGACGAGAGTTCCACTATTTATGGATATAAAACCAAGCACGGCACCTGTCCGATCTTTGTGACCTATCACAAAAGTGAAAAAGTTGAATCGAGTGTCGCGTACGGAGATGAACTGATCAATCAAGAGACGATGCACTGGTTTACGCGCAGTAATCGAAGCCTAGCCTCAGACGAAGTCAAAAAGATCCTTGAAGCTAGCGAAAACGGGACGGACATCCACATTTTCGTCAAAAAAGACGACGATGAGGGTGGTGACTTCTACTATTTAGGTAGAGCGTTGCCTGATACAAATTCCGTCCAAGAATCCCTTATGAAAGACAAAAACCACCGGGATATCCCAGTGGTTCAGATGGATATGAAGTTGGAGAATTCGGTAGAGCAGAAGCTTTATCGGTATTTGGTGGAGTCTTAATAAATTATTTGAAAAGGAGAATAGTTATGCCTACCTACAATAAATTAGTCAGAGACAAAATCCCACAAGTAATCGAAAACAACGGTCTTCAATTTAAAGCCCGCATTTTATCAGAAGAAGAATACAGAACAGAAGTAACGAAGAAACTCACTGAGGAGCTCCGTGAATTTGAAGAAACTGATAATCCAAAAGGTGCGGTCGAAGAGCTCGCAGACATCCTTGAACTAATTCATGCTGCTGCTGAACTCAATGGATTTTCATTCGAAGAAGTTGAAGAAGTCCGTGTGAAAAAAGCCGAGAAGCGCGGCGGATTTAAAGAAAGAATCTTTTTAATCGAGGTTGAAGATGAGTAAACTGCAGTTGGTGACCTCGCAACTCATAGGCCACTTGGGTCGGTTATCAAAAGAGGCTGTAGAAATCAACTGGATCACCGCGTTTGCAATGAAGTCGGGTGTGAGAATCGTGACACCATTTTTGAAAGAAGCAGCGGACCGAGGTGTGCCAATCAAGCTATTGATTGGTGACTACCTCTTCGTAACCCAACCGGAAGCACTTGGGATCTTGCTCGAAGAATTACCTTCTGCTGAAATTCGCCTATGGAAAAGTGGAGGTGCTTCGTTTCATCCAAAGTCTTATTTATTTCGTGGTGAAGAAACTTCGCATCTGATCGTTGGATCGTCCAATCTATCCCGCTCCGCATTAACAGAAGGGGTGGAATGGAATTTAATCGCTCCGACCTCAGTAGATGAGACGGTATTTGATGAAGCGGCCGAGCAGTTTTTAGCGTATTTCTACGCGGACGAAACGATTCCGCTGAACAAGGAAACGCTCCAAGAATATAAAGAGCTTCATGAGAAAGCGAATCTCAAACGACCAATAAGCCCTGTATGGTCGGAAGCAGAAGAAACAGGGCTTATGCTTGGAGGGCCGCAGCCCCAAGAAATTATTGAAACTGGCACTCCGTACATAACCGAATTAAAGCCTCGGCCTGCCCAGCAGGAAGCGCTTGACGCACTCGATACTGTGTTAGAGGAAGAGTACAGTCGGGCGTTGGCTGTGCTTGCGACAGGGCTTGGGAAAACTTATCTCGCGGCTTTTTTTGCGAAGAAATTTAAGCGTGTATTGTTCGTCGCCCATCGCCAAGAGATCCTCCAGCAGGCAAAAGAATCGTTCCAAAAAGTTCACCCATATAAAAAATCTGCGTTCTACCATGCAACTGAAAAAGACATATCCGCGGATTTTCTGTTCGCTTCCATCTATACACTGGGAAGTGAGTATCACTTGGATCAATTCGAGCGGGATGCGTTCGATTTAATTGTCGTGGATGAGTTCCACCATGCAGCTTCTCCGACTTACAGAAGGCTCTTAGAGCATTTCGACCCGCAATTTTTACTCGGGATCACGGCAACGCCCGACCGGATGGACAACCAGGATGTCTATGCCTTATGCGATGGCAACGTCGCGATTTCGATTCATTTCCTAGATGCCATCGAACGAAATTGGCTGGCGCCGTTTCGTTATTTTGGGGTATACGACAATACCGATTACTCGAAGGTTCGCTGGCTCGGGAACCGCTATGATGAAGAAGAACTGCTTCAGGCGCAGTTGAGGGAAGACTATGCTGAAGCGGTATTTGAGGCGTGGCAAAAGCATAAACAAACCCGCACAATTGTCTTTTGTTCGACGGTCCGGCAGACGCAATTTATGGACCAGTTTTTCCGGGAGCGTGGCATCCGTTCGACGAGTTTGTCGGGCGGTACGCCTGCAGAAGAGCGGAAATCGGCGAGAGCTAAGTTAGATTCAGGAGAGTTGGAAATCATCTTCACGGTCGATTTGTTCAATGAAGGCGTCGATATTCCGAAAATCGATACTTTGCTATTCATCCGACCGACTGAGTCGCTAACGGTCTACACCCAGCAAATCGGCCGGGGACTGCGCATTGCGGACGAAAAGGATCACTGCGTTATCATCGACTTTATCGGAAATTACCGCAACGCCGATTTGAAGCTTTCGGTATTTGATACAGCGCCTCAAGCTAAAGGAAAAGCTCAAGGCGTCGAGCCTTTGGTCCCTGTGAATTGCGATTTTAATTTAGAATTGGCAGTAGTCAATTTATTGGAAGAACTGCGGAAAAAACGCGCGCCTAGAAAAGAAGCAATGGTTCTTGCTTACCGTGAATTAAAACGGGATCTCGGCGGGCGCCCAACTTATTTGGAATTTCATCTCCAAGGGACGGCAGATTCGAAGACGATCAAGCAAGAATTCGGCAGCTGGTTCGGCCTGCTCGCTTATGCGGGAGAATTGAATGCAGATGAGATTGAAGTGTGGACGAAGCACCAGAATTGGTTTTTGGAAGTCGAGAAGACTGGCATGAACAAAAGTTATAAGATGGTCGTCTTGAGGTATATGTTGTCAAAAGGCATGGAGAATTGGCTGGATCCGATCACGCCAGTGGAAGTTGCGCCGTATTTCCATGAGTTCCTGACGGCTAAACAATACCGCCTGAATGCTGACTTTAATGATGTACAGGGCAGAAAGCTCAGAGACTACAATGAAAAGAAAATTGCTGATTTGATTGAGCGGATGCCAATGACGAAATGGAGCGGCAGTGCAAAAGACGGGCTGGTGACATTTGATGATAATTTGTTTTCATTAAATTTATCGCCAAATATTGAGTACCAGCAGATTCTTTTTGATTGGACGAAGGAGATTGCGAAATATCGGTTGCATGCTTATTTTGAATTGAAAGCAGAAAATAGAAATTAAAAACTACAAGAAAAGCAGCCGGCCGGCTGCTTTTCTTGTAGTCTACTTTACTTCTTTAGTAAGTATTTTTTCCAAATATGAAGCGATCTTAGCAGATCTTTCGTCAATAAGTTCTTTAGTCCAATATATACTCGAATCTTCACTAGTATAGACAGCAATATTCTCATTGATTTGATTTACTAGCTTGCTATCTTTTCCATCTTTTATATGGGTGGTAAGATCTCCTGCTAATGACTTTGTTGTTAAAAAGTCTGTGTCTGCAAAAACAGTTTTTTTCTGGGAAAAATTTTTATTAGACAAATGAGAGTTATCCGTGTTGTAAACAATAGCTAAATTACCAATTCGGTTTATGAATTCTTTAAACTCTCCTGTATTTTGGAATCCGGCCATTCGAACTTCCTCATCCCTCAATGTTCTCGGCAGTATATGTTCTAGTGTTAAACGTTTATTTGGAGCAGGTGATTTAATAAGGATGTTGCCCTGTCCGTACAGTTCTATGAATTTCAGCAAGTCAATGCCTTTTTTATTATAGTCACCTTTGTTATTTTCAAATTTTCTAGTACTAATGGCTTCACGAGCTAATTTAGCCTTTTCAGTGATTTTAATTTCTAATCTGTCAATAAATGTTTGTAGAGCGAATTCATTACCTTTATTCTTCTTATTCTTATAATATTCTTTAACTAAAGCAGGAATTTCAGCTTCGATATAGTTAGTTTGGGTGTATGAAAATATAACACTAGAACTTAACCGAATAGCAAGATCGACAACTATTTCTTTTGTTTCATTTGATTCCGCGTAAAAAGGAATTAGCATTGTATGGGCTTGGCGAAGTTTCAGTAACTCAAATAAAATATACATCTTAAGAGAATCATCTATAAACGAATCATAAGCTTTCCTCTCAATATCTCCATAAATTTTCGAAACACGTCTGAAATCTTTAACTAAATCTATTACTTCCTTAGAGTTTAATTTTAATTCCAGAAAATGTTTAAATAATTTATCTTTCCCCTCATTTTTACCTATGGTTCCTATTAAATAGTGTTTTAAAAATGTAGAGGATTCAATCTTCCTTTTTGGAGTGATTTCCAGGTTTATAGTGAATTGTTTCCAATTCTCATTAAATAGCTCCCGATCTAATTCCGAATAGTTTGAAGCAGTTAAACTCTTTAATAATAAATTTTTGATTAGATCTAAAGGTTCTAAGTCCTTACCGCGATTATTAAGGATTTCAAAAAGCTGAAATGCTTTGGATAAATTAGGGGCTGTAGTGACAATCAGCATAACCTTAGTCTTAATATACGAAACGAATTTTGAAAGTTGAATTTCATTTAACCCTACTATTTCTTCTTCAATAATTTCATATACTTCATTAATTTTTTTGTCAGAGGGACTCTCAGCTTCTTGCTCACTAGAGTTTTCACCGTTAACAATTGAGCGATACGAGCTACCGAACTTTAAACTAGGATGGTGTTGAATTTTTAGAGCTTCGATAGCAAACTCTTCGTTAATTATTCCATAGCCTTTTTTAAAGTCGCTGCCTCTCATAGCCCATTTAGTTTGGTCTTCTCCAGTGGAGTTTTTCATTTTATCAAATAAGAGAGCTTCCATCGCTTTGTACAAAAGTGAAAGTGTGGTTAGACGCTGTTGACCATCAATTACAATTTTTTTATTCGGATGTTCTTTATCTTCAATTAAAACAATATTCCCGAGTAAGTACCCATCGGATTCTTTAATATCAATTTGAAATCTATCGGTATCTTCATGAAAGTCTCTAAATAATTGTCTAACTTCATCTTCTCCCCAAACAAAGTCGCGCTGAAAGTCTGGTATTTCATACGTTGTGTTATTATTGAAAACGCTTGTAATATCCTTGATTTCCGAGCTAATCATGTTAATATTCACCGTCACCTTCAATTTTAATTTTAGTAACATTTAGTAATTATGAAATAATTTATTAATGTCATATTAACATACTATATTTTGTGGAATATAAAAAAAAGACAGTGCCTTGTAGAAGAACATCAACGGCGAGTGGGTTCTTGGCTTCGACCCGCAGCGCGTCCAGTCGTTACTAAAGCAGTAAAACTTCAATGGAAACACTGCTGCTTCGGCTCTTCCAAAACTCACAGCAAACTTTTTTAAAAAACTTTCACAATCCTGTCTCCTTTTTCGCAGTTGCCATCTATCTAAGAGATGAAAGGCAATTTTCTTAGAATAGGAGGAAGGCTGATGGAAAAGGAGTTTTTTGTTGCGGCGATTGAGCATCCGGAGTTTGGCGAAGTGTACCGCTTTTTTGAGGTGGATCCGGCGACGGGGGAAGAGCAGGCGATCGATCCGTTCGATAGCGGGATGGTGAAGCTTTATCATGAGACCCCGCCGGAATTGTTCTTCATCACGTCAAAACGCGGGACGGATGCGAGCGGGTTTTACCAAGGAGAGCAGTTTGTCGTGCAGCGCGGCTCGAAGTTTGCAGGCACGACCACGCCGAAATGCCCGAAGCGTTATTTGAAGCTGCGGGAAGAGCTGTTGCTGTCGGGGAAACTGATGCCGCTCGGCCACCAGTACTTGGTGATGGAAGATGTGGAATTCGCGTCGCCCTTGATTGCGATGGGTGTCGCGATCGGCGGCTGGGCGAAGGGTGCGCATGATTGGAAGAAGATTTAAGAGCGGCAATATGTGAAATTGATTGCCAGCGGATAATTGAATACGAAACGGCAAAAGCATCGCCTGGAGCGGTGCTTTTTTGCGTTTTTCCGCAAAGAAAAAACACTGAAACGATCTCAGTGTTTTCCGGTGCTCATTTTCAGTTGAAATCACTGCACCTAACTTTATTCCCCAACCATCCCATCATTATCGTTATCGCGCATATGCGGATACAACCAATGATCGCTCATGATGGGCATGGTGAAGCCGGCGTCTTTCGCTTCTTGGATCGTCACTTGCCCGTTGCCGTTGGCGTCGACGCTCGAGACGTCACCGCTTGCCGCTGTACTGCTCGTTTCCGGAGCGCTTGCTTCCGCTTCTGCAGGTTCGCTGTCGGTCAAGCCGAGGGAGGCGTTGACTTCATCGGGGTTGACGTTATCGAAGGTGTCGACCACTTCGTTGCCTCTGACGGTGTAGCTGTATTGGTAGCTGGAAGGCACTTGCGTTTCGGTATCGGGATAGGTGATGATGGCTTCAAAATCTGTGGCGCCGCCTGCATCGCGAATGACATCTTCCATATACGCCTGGTCGCCGTGGCGGTTGAGCGTGCTTTCTTGCGGGGTGATGTTATAGGCGTTCGAGACGCCGCCGAGTGAATCGGCGATGACGTGCCCTTCGTCCAAGATGTCGCTTTCGACGCCTGGCACTTTGGCTTCGTCGGAATAATAGCGGCCGGAATCTAATACAGCTTCACTCGTGTCATCTTGCAACACAATTTCGTCCGCAACGACGCGCTCTAATTGGCCGTGTTCATTCGTGAACGCCCAATATTCGCGGTCGCCGTAGCCGACGGACACAACGGTGTTCGCTTCGCGGTGTCCGGACAGATCGCCGCCGTCCACTTCAACGAGTTCGTATCCTTCGAATTGTTCATCCACAGGTTCCGCGGCTGGTGCCTCTGCGTCGGCTTCTTCAACCGTCGTGTCGGCTTGTTCCGTGTCACTTGCGGCAGTTTCTTCCTCGTTGCTTGCTTCTGTCGCTTCGGTGTCGGCTTCCACTTCTTCCGGCGCTTCCGTTTCAACAGCGGCTTCTTCTTGTACCGCGGTTTCTGAAGTTGCCGTTTGTTCTGTTTCTGTACAACCGGCCATAAAGACAGCCAGTAGCAGAACGATTAAATAGTTCATGTTCTTTTTCAATTGGAGACACTCCTCTAGTTGTATGGTATTCGTTAAGGTTTTATCGGTTTCAAATGATACGTAGCGGTGAATGAAAGAAGAAATATCCTCCACTTTTATTTATTGTACCAATAATTTACATTGCATGCGGGGAGAATTCCGATATTCCGATTCTCTAACAGGTGTCGAACTTGATTCGAGGCAGTACCAGCCAGCGCCTTTCTATAGAAAAGTTCTCATGAAAAACAGCACGGACACTGGGAATCCCAGTGTCCGTGCTGTTTTTGTGTAAAAGAGTTTTATTCAAAAGCGACATTGTGCTGCACTTGGTCTTGATTGGTCCATTCAATGGTTGTGCCCGGGGCGACGGTGATCGTGGCTTCGCCGAATTCATAATCGGCGATGTCGACGGAGACTTTATCCATCGCTTCTGCGCCTTCTTCGACGATGACCGTCATTTGCATCACTGGATGCGGTTCGCAGTAGACCGCGTATTCCCCGGCTTCATTGAACACAAAGCTGGTCATTTCCCCGTTCGACAATAAGTTGGAAGCTTCGCCGCTCATAGCTTCAGGGGCACTTGCCTGTTCGCTGCTTTCGGCTTCTTCTGCAGGTTCTTCCTCTTCAGCGGGCTCTTCTTCTGTAGAATTTTCTTCCGTTTCTTCTTCCATGTCTTCCATCGGTTCTTCTTCCGGCATTTCTTCTGTATCCGTGCTTTCCTCTTGTACAGGAGCTTGCGTTTCTTCTTCGTTGGCAGCGTCGTCTTGACCGCATGCAGCAAGTGACAGCATCCCGGCAGCGAGCAGTAAAGTGAATTTTTTGTTGATCATGTTATTTCCTCCTCCTTATAGTTGCTTCTTGCTTATAGAACGCAGCGGCAAGCGAAATAGATCAATTTTTACGGAATGGGCTCGATTTCTTTTGGCGCACCGGGAAATGAATTCTCTCTTATGGTACAGCGTTTTCAAGAGTAGATGAGAATCTGCAAAAAACCGTTTGAGCCGATAGCCAATGAGGGAAAATAAAGCTATGGTGAAAACCAGAGAATCCTGCTTGCTGCAGTGAAATACATTTCGACATTGGAGGAGCCATGAAAAAATTGATGTTGTATTCAGTTGCCGGCGCTGCGGCCGTCTCCGTTCTGTCGGGCGCTTTTTTAAAGCTCTACGCGCCGCTCGGGTCGACCCCGGATAAGCGCCAGCGGGACCGCTTTATGGGACTGGGCAATTACCGGGAAGGAAAATTCGCCAATGCGGATTCCACAGAGCCCGTCATTCGCATGTCAGAGGGCCTGTCGATGCTGAGGGATTCCGTGCTCACTGGTGACGTCCAGCGCAATCCTTTGGGGAAGTTGCCTGTAGCGGACATTGACTGGCAAGCCATCGACAACATGCAAGATAGTGTGACTTGGTTCGGCCATTCGACCTTTTTATTGAGCATCGACGGGCTCAAACTGTTCGTCGATCCGATGCTCGGAAAACGGGCATCTCCTTTGGCGTTTGCGGGAAGCGCGCGCTATAGCATGGACTGGCTGGAAATCGTCGAGCGGCTGCCGGAAATCGACGCGGTGCTGCTGACGCATGACCATTACGACCACTTGGATTACGGATCGATCCGTGCGCTGAAAAGTAAAGTGGGGCATTTCTTTGTGCCGCTCGGCGTCGGGACGCATCTTGAGCGCTGGGGAGTGGAAGTGGCGCGCATCACCGAACTGGATTGGTGGGAGGAAGCGGCGTTTAACGGCTTGACGCTCGTGTTGACGCCGTCACAGCATTTCTCAGGGCGCGGCTTGTTCAATCGCAATTCGACTTTGTGGGGCGGCTGGATCGTGCTTGGCAGCGAGACCCGTTTTTACACGAGCGGAGATGGCGGCTATGGCAGCCATTTCAAAGAAATTGGCGAACGTTACGGCCCGTTCGACCTCGTGTTGATGGAAGGCGGCCAGTACGACCCGCGTTGGGAAACTTCGCATATGGCGCCGGAGCAGTCGGTGCAGGCAGCGCTCGACGTTCATGGAGATAAGATGATGCTCGTTCACTGGGCGGCGTTCACTTTAGCATTTCACAGCTGGACCGATCCGATCGAGCGGGCATCAAAAGAAGCGAAGCGTGTGGGAGTGGACTTGCTGACGCCAAAAATCGGCGAGACGCTTTCTTTGGAAACGCTCGATTCGTACACGCCTGCACGCTGGTGGGAACAATGAGTTCCCGCAATTTGAGATTCATGCGCCATTCTTCTAAAATGGGTGCATCACTAGAAATTCGGAAAGAGGGATAGTATGAAATTGACCAAAATTTCCATGCCGGATGCGATTCGCATCGAAAAGGTTCGCCGGGAAGGCGTAGAAATCGGCGAGCTTCTGAAAAACGATAATTTCGCATCGCTTGGAAGCGATCTTGAGGCGGTATTCCGTGACGGCTACCAAGTGAAATTTTTGACGATCAACGGCGCGAAGAATCTGTTGCGCATCAAATTCGACCAGGAAGCGGATCTTGATTACACAGAGACCGAATTTGGGCTGTCCGGCATTTCCATGGATGAAGCGCAAGTGGAAGCGTTCCGGCCGATCCTGTCCGATAACTGCCGCTTGGAACAAGAACCGAGCGGCTCGTACCAGATCTTGTGGGCGGAATAAGTTTTTGAATACAGGAAAAAGCGGACGAGGCATCAGCTTCGTCCGCTTTTTTCTATAGTTTTCGAAATTTCTTCAAGGCTTGCGTGTTGATGACATACAGCACGAGCGCGTAAGCAGTGAGCCCGGCGAGATAGCCCCAGATGTCCGACAACCCGTCGCCGTAGACCATGATGCCTTTGATGGCAGCGGCACCGTAATAGATCGGCATGATATACGACAAATTGCCGAGGTGGTACGGGATCAAGTCCAACGGGATGAGCCCTGAGAAGAACACTTGCGGGATGATGGTGAACGGAATCAGCTGGACGACCTGCAGTTCGGAGCCCGCAAAAATGGAAATGGTGGCGCCGAACGATACGGCGGTGACGGCGAGCAGCACCATCGTCAGCAAGATCCAGAAGATGTTCCCTTCATTGCTCAGCTGTAGCACGAACACCGCGTACAAGACGATGATGATCGCTTGGATGACGGCGAAAACACTGTAGCCGAGTGTGTAGCCGGCAATGACTTCGCCGCGCCGGATCGGCGTCATCATCAGGCGTTCGAGCGTGCCGCGGCTGCGTTCCCTTACGAGTGCCATCGCGGAGATGATGAACACGAAAAAGAACGAGAACAAGGCGAGAAAGACGTAGCCGAGCGAATCGAATAAAGTCTGGTCCTGGGTGCCGTAAACATAGCTGACTTCAGCTTCGGCGGTCGGGTTGATGTCCGCCATCGCTTCTTGGATTTCGCTTATCGCCGTGGCACCTTTTGTCGACGGTTCGTACAGCGTGATGTCCATGCCCGAATTTTCCGGGAAGCGCAGAACGGCGTCGACGTCTTCGTGCTGCTGCAAATAATCGAGTGCTTGATCGGCTTCGTCGCCTGTGATGTCGACCAGCTCGAGTTCCTGCTGTTCCAATGCATCGATGACGGGAGCGGGAACAGCGTCCGGGTCGATGGCGACCGTTGCGACGTAATCCGAATCGCCGAGCAGGAAATAGACCAAGGTCAAGATCAATAGCGGGGCGACGAGGATGAGCATGACGCTGCGCTTGTCGTTGATGGTCTGGCGGATGACGCGTTTCGCTAATTGGATCATGAGCGCGCCTCGCTTTCTGAAGCGGCGAAGAACAAGTCTTCGATGCGGCCGCTATCAGTTTTTGCGAGCAATCGATCGACTGTGTCGTATTCGATGAGCCGGCCGTTATACAATAGCGCCCCTTTATCGCATTCGACCACTTCGTCCATGACATGCGTCGAGACGATGATCGTCGTGCCTTGTGCTTTCAATGACTGGAACTGCGCCCAGATCTTGCGGCGCAGGACCGGATCGATGCCGGCTGTCGGTTCGTCGAGAAACAGGATATCCGGCTCGTGCAAAATCGCGATGGCGAGCGACAGCCGCTTTTTCATGCCGCCGGAAAAATCTTTCACCAGTTTACGTTTGTGATCGGTCAGTTCGACCATATCAAGCACTTCGGCGATGCGCGCCTCACGTGTGCGTTTTGGGAGGTGGTACAATCCGCCGAAAAACGCCAGGTTGCCCTGTGCGGACAAATCTTCATACAAAGCATCGTTTTGCGGCATGAAGCCGAGCCGTTTGAGAATCGCCATATTCGGCATTTCGGTGTCTCCGAATTGGATCGTGCCGCTGTCTGCCGGCAATGCGCCGATCATCAAGCGGATCAAGGTTGTCTTGCCGGAACCGGACGGGCCGAGCAAGCAGCAGATTTCTCCCGCTGCAACAGTGAAGCTCACATCTTTGATGACGGCCGTGTCCCCGAAACGTTTGTTGACGTGCGAAAGCTGGATGTCCATAGGGTTTCCTCCTCCGTTTGCTGGAGCCTTATGACTTCTTCCATCAAAATGAGCTGTTCTTGCTGTCTATTTGCGGCTAAGATAATAAACAAACTGTCGTTTTAGTTCTTGGCTTTAGTATAGTTTCTTGGCGATAAGGGGGCAATCATCAAAAACAAGCAATGTGTTGCTTAAACGACAGTACGGGGAAAAGTGTCGGGTAAAAATGGGGAGGAATGAAAATGAACGGTAAACCAGCCGATTTGCGTGTCGTGCGGACGAAACAAGCAATCCGTGCAGCATTGATTGCATTGATTGAAGAAAAAGGCTTTGAAGCGATGAGCGTCAAGGATATTACGGAACATGCGAACATCAACCGGGGGACGTTTTACAGCCATTACGAGGACAAATTCGATTTGATGGACAAATGCCAGCAGCAATTGATCGAGGAAATGGAAATCAAGATCATCCGCAATATTCCTCAGCTCATCGAAGGCATGAAGCAAAGCCAGAATGGAACGGCTCCTTTCGCTGTGCCGGTGCCGCTCTTTGAATTCCTCCATGACAATAAAAGCTTGATGAAGGCGTTGCTGGGGCCAAGAGGCGATGCCGGCTTTCAGGTCAAGATGAAGGAATTCCTCAGTCAAGCGCTGTTCGAACGCAATAAAGACGTGTTGGTTGGTGGCGGAAACGCCCTCGTGCCGCCGCATTATTTGTCATCGTATATCGCTTCCGCCCATATCGGCGTCATCCAGGAATGGCTGAACGGCGATACGAATGAGCCGCCGGAAGAAATCGCGCGCATCATTTCTACGATGACCATCAACGGCCCGTTGTTTGCCGCGGGCTTGAAAGGCAAAGACCAGGCGTGACAAGCGCGGGCATAAAGGGTTTGGAATTTTTGTTTGTCGAAGGGCGTTAAGCGGGTAGAGAATGACTGACAGAAAAAAACAGCTCGTTACTAGGAGGACCTTAACTATGGATTATATTAACTTAGGCAAATCGGGGCTGCGCGTCCCGAAATACATTCTCGGCACGATCCCGTTCAGCGGAACGAATGGGTTTGAAGCGGCAGGAAATGTACAGGAAAATACTGCGAACCGGATGGTGGACATGTCGATCGATGCAGGGATCAATATGTTCGATACGGCGAACCTGTATTCAAAAGGGAATGCCGAAAAAGTGCTCGGCGCCGCCATCCGTGGCAAGCGCGACAAAGTGCTGATTTCGTCGAAGACTGGATTTCCGTTCGATAGCCATCCGAATGAACGGGGAGCTTCCCGCAATAACCTCATGAAATCCATCGATGAATCGCTCGAACGACTCGGCACGGATTATATTGATTTGTATTTCGTCCATTTGTGGGACGGTCAGACGCCGGTTGAAGAGACGGTCGAAACGATGAACGATTTGATCAAGGCCGGCAAGATCCGCCATTGGGGCGTATCGAACTACAGCGGTTGGGCGCTGGCGAAGACGCATACATTCGCTGAACAGAACGGCAAAATCCCGCCCGTCACCCAGCAGATCTACTACACACCGGAAGCGCGCGAGTCGGAATATGAACTGCTGCCGGCAGGAACGGAGCTCGGTGTCAGTTCAATGATCTGGAGCCCGCTCGGAGAAGGTTTATTGAACGGCAAGATCGGCCGTGACAAGGAAGCGCCGGAAGATACCCGCCAAGGCGGCGGCTGGCCGGAGCCTTGGATTTATGACCAGGAGCGTTTATATACGGTGATTGATGCCTTGGAAGAAGTGGCGGCAAACCATAACGCCACCGTTCCCCAAATCGCTTATGCGTGGGTACGCGACCGCCCGAATGTCGGCCCGATCGTCATCGCGGCGCGAAATGAACAACAGCTGGAAGAAAACATCGCCTCTTACAAGATCAAGCTTAAGCGCGATGAACACGACTTGATCGAAGCGGCAGCACGGCCGGCGCCATTCTATCCGCATTGGCACCGTGCCATGAGCGGGCCGGACCAAGCGAGCCCGTCCGAACAAGTATATTTGGATGCTTATAAAAAAACGATGGGCATTAAAAAATAATCAGTTAAACCCGGCATGCAATTGCATACCGGGTTTATTTTTATCGCTTATACCGTTTCAGTAAAGATGGAATTGACGGCCATTTTGGCAATGGTGCCGTTGGACATGATGAATTTATCGACCTTGACGTGAGAGAAGTTCGGAAGGTGTTCTTCGCGCTCGACTTCGACGGTCGTGTAGACGCCCGGGGACATCCGTTCGACAGCGGTCGCGATCAATAGCGATTTTCCGTCTGTCAGCATTTGGTCTTCGATGCGGTCATCTGCAAAGATCAACACCGCTTTCGCCTGCTCGACATTCGCCTGCCTCAATACGTCTTCATGGGTAGCATTGCCCCTGACGTAATGGATCCTTGAATTCAGCTCTTTTGCTTTTTCCAGCCGGTCGATGACGACGACTTCTGTCTGCGGGTCTTGCTTCAAAATTTCAGCAATGGCATTTTCCGCTTTATATGACCAGTCAATGATGACGATATGGTTGCGCCCCTTGTACATCAACTCACCTCTTTCTTTCATTCTTCTATGTAAGGACAGGCTTTCGATCGCTTTTCCGATAAACGAAGCGAACAAACCGATGCCGACGATGTATAAAAACAGCACGGTGAAAACTCTTCCGCCCAACGTCACGGGATAGAGGTCGCCATAGCCGACGGTCAAAATCGTCGTCATGGTGAACCATAAAGCGTCTGCATAGCTGGTGAACGTCGACGGTTCGATGGCCGGCATCATGAATGTGCTGAAGGCAATCAAAACAATGGTACTGATGGTGAGCACGAGCCAGGACAAGCTGGTCACTTGCAGGTAAAGCCGGCGAAGGATAATCAAGTGTTTCCCTCCTTTTTTCTTCAGTATACATGGAGTATGCAACGCAGTGGGCATCTTTTTCGTTATACAAGGAATAACGGAAATGGGGGAGTGTTAATGAAAGCGGTCATTTTTGATATGGACGGCACTTTGTTCCAGACCGGCACGGTTTTGGAGCAATCCTTGGAAGAAGCGTTCGCAGTTCTGCGCGAGCGGGGCGATTGGCAAGGTGCGGCGCCGATCAAAGCGTACCAAAGCATCATGGGGGTGCCGTTGCCCGCGGTATGGGAAGCGCTATTGCCGGAAAAGTCCGACGAGACGAAGCGCGAGATGGATTCGTATTTCCTCGAGCGATTGATCGCAAATATCAGTGAAGGCAAAGGGGGACTTTACCCTGACGTTAGAAGAGTGTTCGCTGAATTAAGTACACAAGGCTACCGGATTTTCATTGCGAGCAATGGTCTTGTGCGCTATCTGGCCGCGATCGTCGAGTATTACGGTTTGGATGAGTGGGTAACGGAAACGTTCAGCATCGAACAAGCAGCGACACTCGATAAAGGAGAACTCGTGCGCATGATCATCGAGAAATACGGCGTGACGGAAGGGGCGGTTGTCGGAGACCGTCTGTCCGATATCCGTGCGGCGAAAGCGAACGGCCTGTTTGCGGTTGGCTGCCGCTTTGATTTTGCGCAGGAACAGGAACTAAAAGAAGCGGACTTGGTGATTGATGGCTTGGCGGATCTGAGAAAGGTTTTGGCGCAGGTGCAGGTCAGAGGTTAATCAACGAATTAGCGGAAACGGCGCATTTGGATATTCCCTTCTACGAAGAGATGTGATAATATTGAGACAATTAAATGAAACGGAGGTGAAAAGAATGGAGAAATGTGCTGCGGTGATGGGTGTGAAAATGGAGGAAGCTTTGTATTTCACACGTGTCATTACGTTTGATTTGACGCCGACGGGAGAAGTCTGCCCTTTTTTAGTCAATTTCAAAATCACGCGCAGCTGATATCTGACATTCTTTTCACCAGTAGAAAAGACTGCCCGATACGGGGCGGTCTTTTTTTGTACCGATTTTTCAGCTGCGCCCTGGAGGCGTAAACTATGCAAATCACAGCACAACAACTAACGAAATCCATCGGCGGAAATGAAATCTTCACCAATCTATCGCTCGAAATCAATGAAAAAGACCGGATCGCCGTCGTCGGCCGCAACGGCTCGGGCAAAACGACTTTGTTCCAGCTGCTGGCGGGACTGGAAGAGCCGGATGCCGGCACCATCATCCGGACGAAGAACACGCAAATCGGTTATCTGCATCAAATCCCGGATTATCCGGGATACAGCGTGTACGAAGTCTTGAACGAAAGCTTCAGCGAATTGCACGAAATGGAGAGACGTCTCAGTGAACTGGAAATCCAGCTGTCGGACGGGGCGGACGAACGGGTGCTGCGGCAATACGGCGAGCTGCAGGAGCAGTTTATGGAAGCCGGCGGATACGAAACGGAATCCAAGATCGCAGCCGTTTCGAACGGCCTTGGCGTCGCGCATCTGACGGGCCAGCGGTTTGATTCGCTGAGCGGGGGCGAGAAGACGAAAGTGATGCTCGCGCAGCTCATTTTGCGCAAGCCGTCTGTCCTGTTGCTCGACGAACCGACGAACCATCTGGACCTGTCGGCGATCGAATGGCTCGAACATTATTTGGAATATTACAGCGGCACGGTCGTCGTCATTTCGCATGACCGGCAGTTCCTCAATAACGTCGTGCATAAAGTCTATGAAATCGAAGACGGCGAGATTTGGGAAAGCAAAGGCGATTACGATGCCTATTTGCGTAATAAGCAGGCGAAGATGGAACAGCAATTTGCGGCGTATAAAGAACAGCAGAAGAAAATTCAGAAGATCAAAGAATCCATACGCCGCTTGCGCCAATGGGCGAATGAAGCCTCGCCGCCGAATCCGGATTTGTTCCGCAAAGCAAAAATGATGGAGAAGATGCTCGAACGTATGGAAAAAGTGAAGCGGCCGTCGGTAGAAAAGGCAATGAACTTAAAATTGCAAGCCAAGGACCGCAGCGGTAAAAGGGTATTCGAACTGCAGGACGTGTTCCATGGCTTCGGAGATGAGGTGCTGTTTGCCGATGTCGAGCTGTCCGTTTATTGGCAGGACCGCTTGGCGATCGTCGGAGACAATGGCACCGGAAAATCGACTTTGCTGAAGATTTTACTAGGCGAAATCGAACCGGTCGGCGGGGAAGTGCGCCGCGGCAGCAATGTCAAAATCGGCTACTTGGCCCAGCAATTCGAGGCGTTCGACGGAGAGGCCCGCGTCATTGAAGCCTTCCGCGACAAGTTGTCGATAACAGAAGGAGACGCCCGACATTTGCTCGCGCAATTCCTGTTCTACGGCCACGACGTCTTCAAGCGCGTCAAGGATCTCAGCGGTGGCGAAAAGATGCGCTTGCGTCTTGCGCAACTCATGCAGGAAGATTGCAATGTACTCATATTGGATGAACCGACCAATCATCTCGACATCGAATCTCGTGAAGTGCTCGAGGAAACCTTGAAAGAGTTCAACGGCACGATCATTGCGATCAGCCACGACCGTTATTTCTTGCAGAAGCTATTCACGAAAGTTGCTTGGATTGAACAGCAAACCCTGACCTTACATGAAGGTTCGTATGACTGGGCTTCGGAAAAGCAGAAAAATGCTGATGGCATCTTGCAATGAATAAGTGAATTTCCACATGAAAAAACGTTCCTGGCATTGTGCCAGGAACGTTTTCTAATGGTCTTTATTTGCCGTGCGGTTGAACAATAAGACAAGAATCGGCCCGACTACCGGCAACAAAGCCAATTGCTTGAAGTTCGCCTCCGGCAAGAAGCGGTAGGTGGCATAGACCGACAAGCCCCATAGCACGAACCAGTCGATGGTCATGACCGATACCAAGCTCGAAGTCTGGAATGCTTCCGCGTAAGCTTCTGGCGAAAAGCCGCGGAAGACGGTGAGAAAGTTGATGATGCTGATGGCGGCGACGAAGATCAGCCACGCTTTCGAGCGCAGGATCCGGTGCAGCCAATTCGGCCCGCGGCGTTTTTTCTCCGGCGGCTTGTCGCCGAATGCGAAATACGGCAAGAGCGAGAACGCCCCGACGCCGAACGATACGAGCGCGAATGGCCACGCTGGCCAGCGGAAGCGGTCATTCGGCACCAAAAGCGTCAAGAAGACGAACGGGAAGATGCCGAGCGAGTTGAAGACAGCGAGGATGAGCGGGTCGACCCCTTCCCATTCACCCATAAGCAGCGGTCCGAATTCATATCCGCCCGAACCTGAAGGCGCAAAAAAGACAGCGTATGCAATCATCAGCAGCCAAATTACTAGAAATGCCATGCGTGTCACCCCCCGTTTTTCCTTGGTTTTTCCTTATCATAACGCATACAGCCCCTTGCTGTCTTTGCGGAGTCCATTCGCTATAATGGAAAGAGACGGAAAATAAGGGAGGAATGGGAATGGATGCATTGACGAAAAAGCGCGGCAAGGCGCTGGCTATTGATTTTGCGATCTCCGGTGCGGTGAATGGGGTCATGGAACCGCTGCTGCGTAAAAAGATTAAACAGGAATGGGTGCATGCGCTCATTACGCCGACCGTTGTGTTCTGGGGGCTTGAATACGTCCAGTTGAAGACACGCGGACAGACCGTCGGACAACAAGTCGCTGGCATCAAAATCGAAAACGCAGACGGCGGCGAACTGACGGGCGGACAGATCCTGAAACGCGTGGCACATCGTGATTCGATTATGCCGCTCCAATGGTTCAAACAACGCGGTCAGGACATGGGTGCGCAAATGCCGCATGACCGATACGCACACACCTTGGTGCGTGAACTCGATAACTGAACGATGAGGCGGCATCCAATGGGATGCCGCCTTTTGTGTGGAGTAGGGCAAAACCGTAATTCTCAAAAACGGTACTGTATCTTGCGGCACAGGAAAGGTTACAATAAATGTAAGAATCTTTTCGTTAGTCAGGAGGAGCTTATGAACATTCGAGAAATGAGCGTTAACGGACAGAAAATCATCCCGTCGCTGGAATTGGACATGGAGAAGGGCAAAGTACTAGGCATCCAGACCAATGTCCAGCGCAAGAAAATCCTCTTGGCCCAATTTGCTGAGCGGGGAGATGCCTATTTGTCGTTTGCGGAACAAGGCGAATACACCCGTTTGACCGTCGAGGAGTTACTGCGCTTTATGAAGTCGCTCAGCGGCCACCACACACCGGTTCGCTCGATGCTTCAGCTGTTTCAATTAGGCGAATACCAGAAAGTGAAAATTGCCGATTTGCCAGCGTCGAAGAAAATCTATCTGTCCTTGCTACGCGTTTATTACGCACAGCAGCCGATCATCGTCCTGGAGGAGCCGTATTTTCAGCTCGAAGAACCCGATCAATTGGCATTTAAGCGACTGTTGGAAGAATTATCGGAAGAAAAACAGATTCTGATTCTCACTGCCAATCTGGAAGATGCACTGATCAGCTGCGACGAAATTTACCGTTTGGATGAAGCGGGGTTGCATCTATTGGATATAACGGACGCTGAAGATGAAGCGGAAAATGCTCACGAAACCGGCGAAGCGGAGTTCAAGATCCAAAAAATCCCGACGAAAAAGAACGACAAAACCATTCTGTTCAACCCACCCGAAATTGATTATATCGAAAGCATCAATAGCTCGGCTGTGGTGCATGTGGCAGGGGAGACCTATACGTGCGCACTCACCTTGGCGGAATTGGAAGACAAACTCCAGCATTACGGGTTTTTCCGCTGCCACCGCTCGTATATCGTCAATCTGCAAAAAGTGCGGGAATTGATCACGTGGACGAAAAACAGCTATAGCCTGCGCTTGACGACCGGAAAAGATTCCGTCGTGCCGCTGTCGAGGACGAAATTGGCTGAATTAAAAGAGCTGCTGAACATTTAATTTCCCGGGAAATAATCGCCGAATCACGGATTTCACGGTACAGTTCGGCCGGGAAATGGTACATATTAGCGGAATCACAAAGCGGTTGCTCCTTTTTCTGACTATGCTGGTGTCATCAACGAAAAGGAGTGGCGCACATGAATGCAATTTCGGTACAGAATATCCAAAAAGCATTTGGCGGCAATATGGCTTTAAAAGATGTATCCTTCGAAATTCCAAAAGGAGAGATTTTCGGCTTTCTTGGGCCGAGCGGTTCCGGAAAAACGACCTTGCTCAAGATTTTGACTGCCCAATTGGAAGCAACGGACGGGCATGCTGCCGTGATGGAGATGCCGTCTAGAATGATGCAAAAAACCGCCCAGAAACGGCGCTTCGGCATCTTGACCGATAATAGCGGTTTGTATGAGCGTTTATCTATTGAAGAGAACCTGGATGTGTTTCGGCGTTTATATGATTTGCCGAAATCGTCCATTGACCAAGTGCTGCATTTCGTCAATTTGAATACCGACCGCAAAAAGCGGGTCAGTGTGCTGTCGAAAGGGATGCGCCAGCGCGTCACGTTGGCGTGCGCGATCATCCATGAGCCGGAACTGCTGTTTTTGGATGAGCCGACGTCCGCGCTCGACCCGGTCAACACGGCACATATCCATAAAGGCTTGCGCTATTTGAATGAACGGGGGACGACGATCTTTTTGACGACCCATGATATGACGGAAGCGGAATCGCTGTGTGAACGCGTGGCGATTTTGCATAAAGGGGAGATTCGTGCGATCGGGGCCCCTGATGAATTGAAAAAAATACATCGCGACGGCACGCTGACCGTGGAATTGACGTCCGGAGAAAAAGAGCGCCTGTCGATGGACGAGGATTCGGCAGCGGCCATCGCCGGGTGGATGAGCCGCGGGCAAATCGACCGCATGTATACGAATGAGCTGAGCCTGGGCGATATTTTCATTAAACTGACGGGGAGTGAATTGGTATGAACGTATCACTGAAGCGCATCCAAGCCATTTTCATCAAAGATTATAAGGAATTTTCGAGAAACTATGCGGTATCAATCATGATTGTGTTCCCGATTGTCTTTGCGCTCCTCTACCGGACGGAAGCCGGCGATCAAGCGGCGATCTACGCGTTCATCATGAATTTTTCACTAGCGATGCTTACTAGTTTTGTGCAGGCGTGTTTGATCGCCGAGGAGAAAGAGCGCAATACGCTGCGTTCGCTCATGATGACCCCGGCTTCGATGCTCGATGTGCTAATCGGCAAAAGTGCGCTGGTGTTTCTTATTTCTGCGGCCGTCCTGGCGTTCACCACCTACTTATTCGGCTACGAGACCTCGAATGTGTTGCTGTTGACGGCGGCGCTCGGGATTTCCATCCTGCTTTATACAGCGATCGGGACGATTTGCGGATTGTACTCAAAGACTTTGCTGGAAGCCTCGCTATCGGTGTTTCCGGTATTGATCATCTTCACGGCTGGGCCGTTTGCATTGTCGTTTGAAGAACAGTATCCATTTTTGGAAGTGCTGCGCTATTTGCCGAGCAGCCAATTGAGTGAATTGCTAATGGCTATGGAAGTCGGAGCGGCTTCTGGTGATTTGGCCAAGCCGCTTGTGATTATCGCGGTATGGACAATCGTGGTGACCATCATTTCGTTTGTCCTTTATAAAAAGCGCTTAATGGACCAATAAAAGAATCCGGCTGAACTTTTCGGTTCAGCCGGATTTTTATGGTTATTTTTTAAAGGAAGTTCATTACTTGCGATCAATCAATTTTTCAAAAACTCCGCGATTCGATTCACTAAACCGTCAGCGAGCGGCAATTCCGGATCGGCATAAGCAGCCATATTCGCTTCTTGGTCATCCGGTACTTGTTTCAAGACGTGATTCATGCCATCGACGATGAGCAGTTTGGAACCGGGTTTCGCTTCGTGGAGCAGTTCTGCATCCCGTACCGGCACTTGCAAATCGCGCGTGCCGCCGACAAATAATGCCTCCGCGTCGAGCTTTTCGACTTGTTCGATCGGATCATACGCCATCCATGACTGGAGATAAGGCTGAACGGATGGGCGGAACACTTGCTGCAGTTCCGGGCTTACATCGTCTACCGTTTCACCTTGCGCAAGTTGCTCGAGAATCTTTTGTGCTTCCTCGAATTGTGCGGCAGGCAAAGTACTGAGCTGTTCTTTCAATAATTCATCTGCTGTGCGCCCGACGCCCGTCAGCGATACATAGGAATCGACGCCTTCTTGATTGGCTGCGGCGAGCCCGACGAGCGCTCCTTCACTATGGCCGATGACGGCGACTTTCGAGAAGCGCTCGTCCGCCTTCGCAAAGCGCACCCATGCGGCTGCATCCTGAACGTAATCGTCAAAACGCAAATCCGATTCCTGTACGGCAAGCGAACGGTTATCGCCAATTGCGCGTTTATCGTAGCGGATCACGGCAATGCCTTCCGCCTTGAGATCTTCTGCGAGCATCTTCAGGCTATTGTTTTTGCCGGAGAGAGCCAGCGAGTTGCCATCTTTATCGGTCGGGCCGGACCCGGCAATCAATATCGCTACGGGATGGGGCCCGCCAGTTTCCGGAATTTCTTCGAGCCCTTGCATCATGCCGCCCTCGACTTTTGTTTCGATGATTTTCTCGGGATCGGCGGCTTGTTCTTTTTCGCCGCGTTCGAGTTCAAAAGAGAATTTCTGGTTTTGCTGCGTCATCTGGCCGGTGAGTTTTTCCGATTCCAGTGTGCCTTCGAACACCAAGCGTTCGCCTTGCAAGGTAAGGTCAAAAGCCACTTCGGGGTCATCGAATTTGATGGTCGATAACGGATAGTTTTCGACTCCTTGCAGCGGAATGCTTAAGGTGCCTTTGTCTCCAGCGAATTCAATCGAAAACGGAATTGGCTGTCCTGGAACTTCAATCGCGCCTTGCCAAAACCCATCGATTTTCGAAGGCGTTGCACTTTCTGCTGTGTCTTCGTTGTTATCGCCGGAACATCCGGCAGCGAGCAGGATTCCTGCAAGCACCAATGCGGCGGCTGTCCATTTTTTCATCTATTGGCCTCCTAATGCTGTAACTTTCTTCTCTAACTAGTTCAGCAGGATCGGGCTCTTCTCCTCCCTCTTTTCAGCCGAATGGATGATTTCCACACCGTCGTGCGTACCGTTATACTGAAAAGGATTGGGAAAACGCAAGGCGAAAGGACGGAGAAAATGGAACAATACCGCATCAATCCGAACAACGGCCTCGAGTTCGGCATCTATACACTCGGCGATCATTTGCCGGACCCACATACAGGAAAACGGCAATCGGAAGGGGAGCGGGTCCGCGAAATCATCCGCTTCGCGCAGCTTGCCGAACAGGCAGGCGTCGACTTTTTCAGCGTCGGCGAAAGCCATCAGGAATATTTCGCGACGCAAGCGCATTCAGTCGTCCTCTCGGCGATTGCGCAGGCAACCGAAAAAATCAAAGTGTCGAGTTCTTCGACGATCATTTCCACATCTGACCCGGTGCGCGTTTTCGAGGATTTCGCGACAATCGATTTGATCTCGGAAGGGCGCGCGGAAATCATCGCCGGGCGTGCATCGCGTGTCGGGTTGTTCGATTTGCTTGGCTACGACATCCGCTATTATGAGGAATTGTATGAAGAGAAATTCAAGCTGTTACTGGAAATCAATGAACAAGAAACCGTCAACTGGAACGGCCGATTCCGTGCATCATTGAAAGATGCACAGATTTTGCCGCGTCCGGAAAGCGGCAGGCTGCCTATTTGGCGTGCAGTCGGGGGACACCCGTCAAGCGCCGTCAAAGCGGGGCAGGCCGGCGTGCCGATGATGCTCGCGACGCTCGGCGGCCCGGCGGAGACGTTCAAGATGACTATCGATGCCTACCGCAATGCCGCGACAGAAGCAGGATACGACGCAGCGCAATTGCCGGTTGCGACAGCCGGCTTCTTCAACGCCGCCGAAACGACGCAGCAGGCACTTGCGGAATATTATCCACATGTGGATAAAGGGATGGTCAAAACCAATGGCCGCGGTTATCCACAAGAAGCATTCCAGCACGGCGCGACGAAAGAAAGCGTCATGAATATCGGCAGCCCGCAGCAAATCATCGAAAAGATTCTTTACCAGCACGAACTCTACGGGCATCAGCGCTATATCGCACAGATGGATTTCGGTGGAGTGCCGATGGAGCGCCTCGAGCGCAATCTGGATTTATTGTCGTCGGAAATTTTGCCGGCAGTGCGCAAATACACACGCAAAGATTAACTGAATAAGAAAAAGGCGCGCAGCTTATCCGGCTGCACGCCTTTTTTATTCCAGTAGCTTCGCTGCAGTTCTTGCCGCGATATATTTGGACTCATTGAGAAAGGCGTCGAGGCTTCCCGGCGGCAGAGGCCGGCTGAACAAATAGCCTTGCCCTACGATGCCAAAGGGCTGCAAAAGTTCTGCCTGCTCTTCAAGTTCGATGCCCTCGATGACAATGCGGGCATCGAGGTTTTTTCCGACCTCAATGATGGCCGCGAGGATGAACAAATTGCGCCGGTTAATGAGCACTTCATCGATCAAGGATTTATCGATTTTCAATGTATCGATTTCGACGTTTTTCACGACGTTCAGCGAAGAATAGCCGGCGCCGAAATCATCGATGGCGATGCGCAAACCGAGTGCTTTCAGCTCGCAAATGATGCGGGCAGATTGTTCAATGTCGAGCATGACACTTTCGGTGATCTCGATTTCGAAGCGGCTTGGGTCTGTGTTTTCCTGTACGAAGATCGCACGCACTTTTTCGCTGAAGTCAGGGTCCTTGAATTGGCGCGCCGAGACATTGACGGAAATTTTCTCCGCTGCCTGGCCGAGTGCGCAGAACTCTTTTGCGTCACGGCATGCCTGGCGAAGCGCCCATTCACCGATCGGCACGATCAGGCCGGTTTCTTCTGCAATCGGGATGAACTCTGATGGTGGTACATTGCCGAATGGCGATTGCCAGCGCAGCAACGCCTCGTAACCAAGGACTTCGCTGCTAGCCAAATTGATCTGTGGCTGGTAATGAAGCGTGAATTGCTGTTCGTCGAGTGCTTTTTTCAGCGCCTGTTCCATTTGGCTGCGGCGGGTCATCAAACTGTCGAGTTCGCGGGTGAATACCTGGAAATTATTTTTCCCGTTTTCCTTGGCGGAATACATGGCAAAGTCGGCTTCTTTAATGAGTTCTTCCCCGTCGCTTTCGCATCCCGTTTGGACGGCAATGCCGATGCTTAAAGTGACGGAGAATTCTTGTCCGAGCAATTGAACCGGCTCGCGCATCACTTGCAGAATCTTCTGGGCTAGTGCATGCGCTTGCGGTTCATCCGTGTTTTCGGAAACGATGATGAACTCATCGCCGCCAAAGCGTGAAATGGTGTCATGCGGGCCAAGGCAGGAATGGATGCGGTTGGCGACAATTTTCAGGAATTGGTCGCCGCCGAAGTGGCCGAGGAGGTCGTTGACACTCTTGAAATCATCAAAATCGACCAGCAGGACAGCGATTTTCTGCTGGTTCTCTTCAGTTCGCGACAGCACTTCGCGGATGTTCTGGTAAAACCAGTGGCGGTTCGGCAGTCCTGTGAGCTGGTCGGTGAAAGCCAGGTTATTTACTTTTTGTTCAGTTGCTTTCTTCTCAGTGATATCACGGACAATCGCAAACACGCCGTCGATTTCGCCGTTTCTGCGTTTTGGCACGGCATTGATGTCTACTTCGATGATGTCTCCGTCTTTGCGCTTGATGCGTTGTTCAAAATTGACGGCTTCACCGGACAGGGCTGAGGCGAAGAACGCTTGGACACGTTCCAGCCTTTCGGCAATCAGCGGCGTAAAATCGATGCCGATCAGTTCATCGCGGGTATAGTCGCTCAATTGTTCCGTCATCCCGTTAGCATTGACGAAACGACCGGCTATGTCCATTTCAAATACCGCATCTAAGTTGTAGTCGAATAATGAACGGTATTTTTCCTCGCTTTCAGCAAGCAAAGCAAGCGCCCGCTTTTCTGCGGAGATGTCTTTTGCAATGCCAAAGACGCCGGTTACGGTGCCGTCGGTCAAGATGGGCATATTGGTAATGCGCAGCGCCACTCTGTGACCGGACTTATGGGTGGCAACCGTTTCGTAATTCTGCGTGATGCCATCGAGCGCCAGGCGGAACTTCACTTCGGTCGTATCGAGCTGGCAACTTTCCACAATTGTATGGAAGGTTTTCTCGGTCAATTCCTCCCGGCTATAGCCGAGCAGCCGGACAAGCGAATCATTGACGTCCATCAAGCGGCCCGAATCATCCATTGAAAAAATGCCGTCCGGATTGTTTTGGAACAAGGATTCATAACGCTGCCGATTCAATTCGAGTTCGCGTGCAATTTTCTTCTGTTCGGTAATATCACGGATCAACAGCTGGACAGCGGAATTGCCTTCGAATTCAATGCTCATGCCGGTCAGCTCGACTTCATGGACGGTTCCTTTCGGCGTAATCCACAATTGTTCGGCAGGCGGGGTGCTGAGGCCCCGATTCATCGACTCAATGCGCGTTTTAGCCGTTTCATGGTAGTCGGGATGAACATAATCGAGTACATTGGTGCCAATCAATTGCTCGGCATCCAATTCGCCAAACATTCGCAGGCAGGCATTGTTGACATACAGTAGCTTGCCGCCGCTATGGATGGCGATCGCTTCCGGCGACAATTCAGCAAGCTTGCGGAAGCGGCGCTCGCTTTCACGGATTTTTTTTAGGTAACGCTGTTCATTGCTCAACTGCTTGCTGTCGAGGTAAGAAAGGTAACCGGCGACTGCAAGCAATAGTAAAATCAGTGCCGATACGACAAAAGCGAGTCCCATATTGGTGAACGATGCAGGCCCCGTGCTTGAAGTGGAGTAGCTCACCGCTTGCATGCCGATAAAGTGAGCGGCAGAAATCATTGTCCCGAGAATGGTAGCACTAAGGAGTTTTCTTGCAGGGGAGTCCGGACGCTTGCGGTTACGCGAGAAAATGCGCAAAGCCGCGATCGAAAAGCCGAATGCAACAGCTATAGAAAATAAAAACGGCACGAGATTGAATTGGGGATTTCCGGGAACCTGGGCCGCGGCGTTGCCGATATAGTGCATGAACAAAACACCGAAACCGATGGAAAATCCGCTGAAATACAAATGAGCTCTGGGCGGCTGGGATGTGCGCAACACATAGAAGGCAGGAAACGCAGCGCCGATTGCCCCGAGGAGGGAGATGCTTAGCAATACCGGATCGTACTGGACGGGCGCCGCGGAATGGTAAGTCAAGATGCCGATAAAGTGCATGGAAAAGATGCCCATTCCGAAGACCAATGAGCTGCCGCCGACCCACCATAACGGGTGGGTACGGCTTTGGTCAGCGATTCGGCCGATTAAAAGAAGGGCAATATAAGAGGCAGCAATGGCCGTCAAGACGGAAAATGCCATGAACACAAGACGTGCGAATTCGAGAGGCATCGGGAACAGTCCTTTCGCAATCATATTATGGGGACTATTATACCCCAGGTTAGCGGTACGAAAGTACAGAAAAAATACCCATATGACTTATATTTAAAAGAAATTTATGGAAAAAATATAGAAAAAATAAAAAATGTTCATGTTGTCACCTGCCCGAAATCACTTATTGCTACGGCTTCGCATATACTCGATGGCGTTGGTGATTTCTTTCACGACTTCCAACTTGGTGCCATTTCCTTGGATGCGCCGGCACCAAACAAAGGCCGAAATGGGTGTGGCAGGTGGATGTTCAATGATCAGGATATCGTAAGGCGGTCCGGCCGTTCCATGCGTTGGCACAAAATAAGCTGAATAGAGGGTGGTCTCGACGACCATGCGCCGTACGGGAAATTCCTGTGCCAGCGTATCGGGGTTCAATTCTTTTATGCGGGACAAATCGGGTTCGGTTAATGGAGACATACGAATGCACCTGGCTTTCTATACGATTTCAGTTAGGTCTTTGTCCATACCCGAAACCAAAAAAATGTATGCTCAGAGATACATGATTCTGTAAGCTCATTCAAATAAGGCGGTTTTGGGATCTTTGCCGAGGCTATGGACGATCATCGAATGCAATTGGCCGCGGTGATGGGTGAGATGGACAAGCATCTCCAGCAACCATTCGAACCGGCTATAGCTGACGCCCCAATACGCTGTGTGCATTTTTTGGAGCTGGCCTTCATTTAATGGAAGATAGACGTTTTTGAGCCGTTCGAAGCCTTGCATCAATTCGATAATGGCTTGTTCTTTGGATGGAAGCGGCTTGGAGCCGTAAAAGGAGCTCATTTCCGATTCGGAGGCTCCGTTTGCAATGCGCAAGTCCGCTTCGCAAATGAGGGCGAGGTGGCCGATGAGTTCGCCGATCGAAAATTTTCCGTCAGTCGGCCGTATCTCCCAATCACTTTCTTCTATAGATGAGATCAATTCGACGGTCGATGCGACCACAAGCTCGAGCTGGTGAAAGACCTGTTCACAACAAGGGGACATAAGTTCAGCTCCTGTTCCGTTCATTTCAACAAGCATAGCATTGATGCCAGCGCTGAAATGAATGGATTTCCACAATTTAAAAAGTTTTTTGAAAAAAAGTGATCTAAACTGATCTCCCTTCCGTTGAGCTAGTAGAACACTAAAAACAACTGAGGAGTGATGGATGATGAAAATGAACAAATTGATGGTGGCACTACCACTAAGCTTATCCCTACTAGTACCGACAGCAGCACTTGCAGACAGCCACGGAGGCGGACACGGTGAATCGACGCAGCAGATGGAAGCGCCGACAGCAACGAAAGCGGCAGAACTTCGCATCGCACTTGATACGGTATTAACTGAGCACGCTTTCCTTGCAGTTGAAGCGATGCGTAAAGGCGTGGACGGAGCAGAAGATTTCGACCAGGCATCCGGCGCATTGTTAGCAAACGCTGAAGACTTGAAAGCGGCAGTCGCTTCAGTCTATGGTGATGAAGGTGCAGAGCAATTTGATGCTATCTGGCAGTCACATATCGGCTATTTCGTTGATTATGTAACAGCAACGGCAGAAGGCAATGAAGAAGGCAGAGAACAAGCACTAGCTGAATTGGAAGAATACAAAGTCGAACAAGCAAAATTCTTCGATACGGCTACTGAAGGACGTTTGTCTGAAGAAGCAGTCGTAGAAGGACTTGATGTCCACGTCGATCAATTGATCGGTGCGTTTGATGCATACGTTGAAGGCGACTTCGAAACAGCTTATGAGTGGGAGCGCGAATCCATCCACCACATGAGCATGTTCGCAGAAACATTGTCGATCGCGATCACGGACCAGTTCCCTGAGAAATTCGATAACACAAACCCGGATACGCCGGCAGTTGATCTACGTGCAAGCTTGAACACAACGTTCACAGAGCATGCTGGGCTTGCGGCAATGGCTATGCAAGACGGCGCTGATGGAGCGGAAAGCTTCGACCAGGCAGCTGGCGCACTTTTGGCCAACGCAGATGACCTTTCCGCAGCAGTCGGTTCTGTCTACGGCGAAGAAGCCGGAGCACAATTCGAAGAAACATGGAAATCCCACATCGGTTACTTTGTCGACTACGTGACAGCAACTGGTGAAGGCAATGAAGAAGGACAAGAACAAGCACGTGCTGAATTGGATCAATACATCGTGGACCAAGCAGCATTCTTGGAATCAGCAACTGAAGGTCGTATCCCGGCTGATGCACTTGAAGAAGGTTTGACAGCGCACGTTGAACAATTATTGACAGCATTCGACAGCTATGTTGCTGGAGATTACGAAACAGCTTACGCTTCGATCCGTGAAGCATACGCACACATGACAATGCCAGCAGCTGGATTGTCTGCAGCGATCACTGACCAATTCCCTGAACAGTTCGGTGAAGCGGAAATGCCATCCGAAATGCCTTCAACAGGCATGGGCGGCATGAGCGCGAACTCAACAACACCTTACCTATGGGCTTTGGCTGGACTATTGCTTGCAGCGTTGATCACGACAGTCGCTGTACGCACAAGAAAACAATAATAGCGAGATGATCTTGAAAGCCGGAGAGGGTTGAACCTCTCCGGCTTTTTTTGTCGTGAAAAATAGCGAGGAAAACTTTTTTTACTTTCTTTCAATCAAGCAACTGGAAAAAGTTTGGGAGATTATTTTGCTGGCTATAGTAGGGGAAATGGAAAGCGCACCGCTGTAGGCAGTGGCTGGCAAAAATGCGAATAGATAGGAGCTTGCTTTATGAAGTTTTCTGGAAGCGCGATGATCATTTTGGCAGCAATTTGTTGGGGGGCTACGGGAGGCTTGGCAGACATCCTTTTGAGTAAGGGATGGGATCCATTGGTCATTTCTTTTTACCGCGGCGCCGTTGGCTTAGTGTGTTTTGTTATTTGGTTTCTTTTAAGCAAAATAAAACAAAGGGATTTTTCGCTTCGTTTAATCTTGTGGTCAATTGTAGCGGGTATCGGGGTAGCTGGAAACTTTACATTTTATTTTTTGAGCATCGAGTCGACCAGTGTTCCAATTGCAGCGACCTTGATGTATACCGCGCCATTGTTTGTCCTGCTTATTTCTTTTTTGTTTCGATTGGAAAAATCGACTTGGTTCAAATGGGGATGCATCGTCAGTGTTTTGGCAGGCATCGTGCTATTGACTGAAGCCTATGATACGGGGTCTTCCGCGGTCAATCTCATTGGTGTCGCCACCGGCCTCGGAGCAGGCCTCTCCTATGCGTTATTCATTTTCGGATTTAAAAATGCTTCTGAAAACGGCAAGCCGCAAATGGTATTGACTCTTGCTTTTGTCGCTTTTTGTATCGTTTTAGCTTTTTTTGTAGATGTCCAAGAAGCAACTTCTGTGTTTAGTTCCAGCGATGTTGGATGGTTTGTTGCAATCGGGATTGTAGGCGCTGGCCTATCTTTTGCGCTCTATACGATCGGCATCGAACGGACCGCGCCTTCTACTGCTTCCATCATTGCGATGGTAAAACCCGTGACCGCTTCGTTATTTGGTCTGGTTTTGCTCGGCGACGAGCTGGCCATTGTCCAAATAGTCGGCATGGTTATTATTCTTTTGACGGTTACGACGCTGAGCTTTAAGAAAGGAAGTTGAAACTTTTGTTTTAGGGTTAATTAAAGCTTATGTGGGAAGTGATTTTCTATTGTCTCAAGTATTTATTTGGGAATCACTTCCGGGGAAAGCATTTGAAGAGGATAGCGAGGGGCTGCTTGTGGAAATGTTCCAGCGTGTGAATTCTGTTTCATTTCAGTAGTCGCCGCCGTGCTTTGGGTTGGCCTTTAGCAGTAAGCCAAGAAGAACACTTGTCTTACTGCGTCGGCTCACCCTGGGCGCATGGCGGCTTAGAGATTTCGTTGTGTGCAGTTTGTTCAAACAGATCTGCTTCTATATACAGTTGCCGGCTAGTGGGGGAATCGCTTCCTGAGACAAGCTTGAAGCAGATAGTGAGAGTTTGCCTGACAAACTGCTTTGGCATTCGATTCTGGCTTCACGTTCATAGTCGCCGCCGTGCTTTGGGTTGGCCTTTAGCCGCAAGCCAGGAAAAGCACCTGTCTTACGGCGTCGGCTCACCCTAGGCGCTAGGTGGCTTGAGATTTCGTTGTGTGCAGTTTGTTCAAACAGATCTGCTTCAATATGCAGTTGCCGGCTAGTGGGGAATCGCTTCTTGAGATGTGGCATCTGACGAATTGGTGCTTGAACCGAATATCTTGTTTGAAGATTAGGCCAAAAAATTACATTCTCTTTGCTACAAAAGATATGAGGTGCAAAGCATGACGCATTTCCACATTTTTAATTGAGTGTACATGAAAAATTCTTTTACTTCTAAAACTAGAGACGGAGTGGAAGGGGGCTGACGCCTGTGGGACCGCGCGGGCTGGCGAGATAAACGTGCCACGCTCTTTGGCACGTTGGCTCAACGCCCGCCCCACGGCAAGCAGCCCCTTGTAACGCAGTCGAAAAGCGAGAGCTTTTCCCACCTCTTCTTTTTCATACAAATGTTTTTACCTCTTCAGCTGCTTAACTCGCATCCTACCAGTCCCAAGCGTGTCGCTACAACGCAGTCGAAAAGCGGAAGCTTTCCAATAGCTTCTTTTTTATTTCACAAGTCCTGTCTTACATAAAAAAATCCCCTGCCCGGCATGACCGGACAAGGGGATTCGTTATTCTTCAGGGATATAGGCTTTCTTGGATTCTTTCAAATCGACGTTGACGGCTACGACGTAATAGCGCTTCGATTCGTCAGCTTCGAGCGGAATGCTTTTGCGTTCGAATAGCGAGACTGTCGCCAGCTGTTCGGATTCGCCGCTCTCGAGATCTTCTTCGTAGACGCGGTAGCCGATGACTGCATCGTCGCGTACGGCATGCCATGACAAGCCAGAAGTGGTCAGTTTCAAATTGTCCGGAGCATCGGGTGCCTGTTCTTTCATCGCGGAATCGGAAATGAGTTCGGCTGAGACGACGAGGCGTTCTTCGTGTGAGCCGATGTCGCGGTTAAAGTCACCGGTACAGGTGATCAGGTTGACCATGCGCTGGTCCGAACGGCCGAAGATTTCTTCGACTGGCGCTTCGTCCGTGATGTAACTCGAGGTGCCGCGAACTTCGAACACCATTTCGCGCCCGTCTGCATCCGTTAGCGTGAATTGATCGCCTTTTTCCAGCTGATCCAATTCATAAAACACTGCAGGACCGGTAAGGCTGTCGACATGGCCTGCGAGTACAGCGTTTCCTTCTGCACCAGCCTTGAAGCCTGGTTCAAACCAGCCGACTTGATCGACATCTTCGGGTACGCCCATCTCGCCGTTATCCAAGACGCCGGTTTCTTCAATCGCCGCATCGACTCCTATGGAAGGAATGGAAATGCGAGCGGGCTTCATGCCTTCAAGATTATCCAGCCGCTCTTGGCGCAGTTCAGACAGCTTTTCTTGCTGTGCCGGACGCACCGGGAATTCGGCGATTTTGTCCTTGTATTGCGTATCGAGCCGTTCGCTCGGTGTTTTCTGTTCAGCCGGTTTGGCTGCGGTCTGTACCGTCTCTTGTTGTTTAGTTTCGGGTTTTTCGGGATTATTTCCATTCAGTGGATCTAAAATGAAAAATAAGGTGATACAAAGCGCTGTGGCCAATCCCATGATTAAATATTGTCTCATCTGCACATCCACCTTTCGTGGTCCGATAATTGATTGCTTTATTTGTAACTAATAGCATGCGAGCGGATAAATAGGGCTTAAAAGTCCCTCTGGAATCCTTAAAGCATATAGTTCATTATTATAGTTCATATATAGTAATAACGGAAAAACCAACAATTTAGATCACTATAAGGGAAAGGGTTTTTTTGAAAAATTGACGAATCGTCAAGTTGCCCTTTTTTAGACACAATAGAGGCAAGAAGAGAAGAATAATGCAGTAAAAGTGAACTATTTCTGTATGTACTGCGTTGGGTAAGTAATAACGAATTAGAGTCAAGCAACCTAAATGCTGCAGAGTATAGTAAGCTTAGTATACGAAATCTGTAACAAAGGGGACACGGCATGGAAAAAATTTCAGACGCATTGTTATACGAGCGCGTCAGGGGAAAAGATAAGGATGCGCTCGAGGAATTGTACGACCGCTACGAGAAAATGCTGTTTTCCTATCTATGCAAAATGACGGGTGATCGTGATTTGGCAGAGGAAGCGCTACAGGAAGTGTTCGTCAAAGTGTGGCGCGGGGTTGGCAGCTATGACGAAAGCAAAGGAAAGTTCGTGGCCTGGCTGGTGACGATGTCGCGCAATGCGGCAGTGGATTTGATCCGCAAACAGAAAAAACCTTCCGTTCCATTGGATGAAATCGCGGAAGTGGAAAGCACCGACTCTTCGGTTGAAGAAACGGCCGAATGGCAAGAGAAGAGCGAACAGATTCATCAAGCCGTCCGGCATTTATCGGAGGAACAGCAAAAAATGGTACATCTATTTTATTTCAAGGGCTACACGCATGAAACCATCGCAGAAAAATGCGGCATTCCGCTCGGAACCGTCAAGAGCAGGATCCGCTTGGCATTAAAGAAATTGAAGACATCCTTGCAAATGGTGCAGGAAGGGGGAGTTCTGGATGACAAACGTGAATTGTGATCAATTGATCGATTATTTGAATGGCACTTTGAATGAAGAAGAGCAAAAACAGTTTGAAGCACATTTAGCGGAGTGTCCGGAATGTCGTGACATCGTTGATGCGACAGGAGAACTCCCTTATCTTGCGGATCCGGTAGTACCGAATGCCGGCATGAAGGCGCGTATTTTGGATGCGGTCTTCGACGAGGAAGCGCAGCAAACGCCTTTGGCAGAAGAGCCGAAAAAGCGTGATAGACCGGCCCCGCCTGCTCCTATGGCAAAGCGCGGTTTCAGAACATCAAAGTGGACACCTCTCGTCGCGGCGGCGCTGCTCGTCTCGCTGCTCGGAAACGCCTACGCGTTTTACGAACTAAGCGATCAGCCCGACGCTCCAGCAGCACCTGAAGTCGCTTTCGAAACAGTGGATTTGCAGGCAAGCGAAGCATTTGAGGGAACAGGAACAGCTGCCTTGGTCCATGAAGAAGGGGCATTGAATCTCTTAGTTCAGGCAAATCAATTGGAACCGACGAGCGGAGACCAAGTCTATCAAGTATGGCTATTGAAAGACGGCCAGCCGATTCCGACCGGTGCATTCACGCCGAGCCAGGAAAACGAAGGTGCGGTATTCTTCAGTCTCGATGAAAATACTGAAGGATGGGATACCATCGCAGTTACTTTGGAACCGAATCGCGGAAACGAGACGCCACAGGGCGAAGTCGTCCTGAGCGCAGCGATCGATCCAGAAGCTTAAAATCATTTCGAGGACCATATAGGATATTTATCAAGAGCGGCACTTATACGGGTGCCGCTCTTTTTCTATGGGGAAAATCCTAAGAACCCTCCCCTAACGTAGGTGTATGGATGGGGAGGGTGGGGAATAAGTAAACCTTTAGAACTGTTCTTCTCAACTGCTGCCGCAAAGCGTTTTCTGCATGTTTAAAAGGGGTAAATAAATACAAAATTCTGTACTTTTTTAAAGAGGAGGCGAGTGCTGTGGGAGTAAAGCAATCGAATCAAGGCAAAGTCGTGGTCATTACAGGAGCGTCGAGCGGAATCGGCCGTGGTTTGGCGGAACGTTTGGCCAGTCAACAAGCAAAATTGGTCATTGCTGCCCGCAGGACGCGGCTGATTGAAGAGCTCGCGGACTCGCTCGGGCCATTGGTCATTCCGGTGACAGCTGATGTCAGCAAGGCCAGGGATGTGGAAAGTTTGCACAGGGCGGCGGTGAATAATTTCGGGCGTATTGATGTGTGGATCAATAACGCAGGAATCGGGGTCTACGGGCCGTTTATCGATACGCCGCTACGCGATTTGAACCGGACAGTGGAAGTGAATTTGCTTGGCACCATTTATGGCAGCCATTTTGCACTGCGCCGCTTCAAAGAGCAGCGGGCTGGTATCTTGATCAATGTTTCCTCATTTGCGAGCAAGATTCCGATGCCTTACGGAGCGGCCTATACCGGCAGTAAATTCGGAGTCAGCGGATTGTCGAATGGCTTGTATGAAGAGCTCCGGCTGGAAGACTACCCGGATGTCCACATCTGTTCGGTCGACCCATGGGTCACCGATACCCCGTGGACAGAGCATGCAGCCAATTATTCAGGACATGAAATCCTCGTTGGGCCGCCGGATGATCCGGCTAAAGTGATCGATGCCATCCTTGGTTTGATCGATGAACCGAAAAAGACTTTGGAAGTCGGCGGCAAGGGAAAAGCGGCAGCCATTTTCGGACAGTTTATCCCAGCATTTGCAAAAGGGCTCAGCGGCCAGGAACTCAAGGAGATGATCGAATCAGCACCAGCAGCGGAATTGACTTCCGGCAGCTTGCACGAGCCGGTCGAAGAAGGAAGTGCGGTGTCAGGAGATTTGCGGGAACGCTTTGAACAACAAGAAGAACAGTGAAGAAAGGGGGAGGCGGCATGGCACAGGAAAAATCACGGCGCGGCAAAACGATCGTCATCACCGGCGCCTCCAGCGGGCTCGGCAAAGAAGTGGCACGGCAATTGGCGAAAGACGGCGCGAATCTGGTGCTGGCGGCGAGAAGCACCGGTTTAATTGAAGCACTGGCGAGTGAACTCGGGCCGAACGCCATTGCCGTGACGATGGATGTCAGCCGTGAAGCGGACGTCGCGTGGCTATTCGAGGAAGCCTTGACCAGCTTCGGAAAAATTGATGTGTGGATCAATAATGCGGGCGTTGGCGTAATCGGCCCGTTCACCGATATCCCGCTTGAAGACCTTGCGCGCATGGTGGAAGTGAATGTCAAAGGAACCGTCAACGGCAGTCATTTTGCGCTTCGGCATTTCAAGGAAATCGGCAGCGGCACTTTGATCAATATCGGATCGGTAGCAAGCGATGTGGCATTTCCTTATTTCACCGGCTACAGCGCCAGCAAGCACGCCGTCCTCGGGTTCAGTTCGGCACTCAACGAAGAGATGAAACTCGAAGGATATCACGACATCCACGTCTGTTCCGTGCTCCCATGGGCGACCGATACTCCGTGGTTCGAACACGCCGGAAATTACTCGGGCCATGTGGTCGACATGAAACCGATGGACGATCCGATGCAGGCGGTCAAAATCATCATCGACTTGATCGATGAACCGAAAGAAGTCGTCGAAGTCGGGCGGAAAATGAAGAGCGTGCGTTTATTGACGCGGATTGCGCCGAAGATGCTGGAGAAGCGTTCGGCAAGATTCATCAAGATGAATTTAGAAAAAACACCGCCTGAAGCATCTCATAGCGGAGCATTGCACGAAACTGAACAGGCAACGAAAGAACCAGAAGACGGCAATCCGAAAGCTTAGGCAGCAGCTGCTTAAGCTTTTTTTATAGCCGGCAGTTAATCCTCAATACTGAACAGGTAAGAGAGTCGCCGCTTTTATGCGTCTACTCTTTTTTGCATGTCGGGATTGATAGAAGATTCCTTTTAGGCTTTCAGGAAAACTAAAACAATTGGCTCACGAAGCTGTCAAAAGCAAAAAAAGGCTGGAAGAAACTAGGCATGGAAACACAGGAGGGAGTAAGACCATATATTTATCTTTTGTAATATTTAGAAAATTTTGCCTTATGCTATTGTATCGCTCTCAAATGCCCTCTATACTTTATTCGACTAGCGAACTAAACCTTGGAGGGATTCTATTGAAAATTCATAAACCGTTTTTAAATGTAGCTTTGGCTTCTGCTCTCGTCTTCTCATTTGCGCCGTCCAGTATGGCGCATGATGCACTGGATGGCAGTGATTTGTCGAAAGGGGAGCGTGCCGTTTTTTCCAATGAAGAAATGCTGAATTTAAGCGACGCCAGCATGTCGGGGTCGAAAAATGTCTCAAATTTGACTGAGTCAGCAGCTGTGCAGATCAAGGAATTGGCAGGCGTCCAGAATAACACGGCCGACGTCTACGCGCATAAAGGCTTTGCATATCTCGGAACACACACGGCAAATGGCGGCAACGGCGGGGTCCGCGTCTTTGACTTGAAAGATCCGTCCAATCCGAAAGAAGTGTCGGTTTTCGGCCATGATGATGTAGCTGGAACTTGGCAGGAGAAAGTCATCGTCAAAAGCGTGAACACGGCTGATTTCAAAGGCGATCTGGCAGTGGTCAGCGTGCAGCAAAGAGACCGCCATGCGGATACGGCGGGAGGTTTCCTGCTATATGACGTAACCGATCCACACGCACCGAAAAAGCTGGGCTATTGGGAGACCTATGCGGATACACGCGGAACGCATGAATTGTATTTGACGATGCAGGGCGACCGCGCACTGGTCTTTGCCTCGAATCCGTATGCTGATATCTACAGCGACGGCGAAGAACACGATTTCCAGATCGTCGATGTTTCCGATCCGGCGAATCCCGAAACGCTGTGGCAGTTCGACCCGCGCAGCCTTCCGGAAGTGCCTGACTCGTTCAACGGCTATAACTGGAACGCGCCGGACGGCAAAACACGCGCAGTCTTCAACCATAGTGTCATCACCGACCATAACGCACAATACGCTTACGTCTCGATGTGGGACCTCGGCACTGTGATTTTCGATATCCAGGATCCGGAGAACCCGGTGTATGTCGGCCGTACTGATTATTCTTCGGAACAGCAAGGAGCGGCCCATTCCGCAGCTCTTGCGAAAGGCGGGAATGTCCTGATCGAAACGCGCGAAGTGTCGACGCCGGTAAGAGCAGGCTATGAAGAATCCTATGGCTATACGCGTATCTTCGATATCAAAGACAAATCGAATCCGAAACTGCTGAGCGAATTCAAAACGGATTTGACGGAAAAAGTGGAAGACGGCCCGACATTTGCCAATACTGTGCATGACCCGAAAGTTCACGGCAATACACTATACTTGAGCCATTATGCAGGGGGCGTCTACATGGTGGACATCACGGACCCGAGCAATCCTGAGCAGATCGGCCAATATGTGCCGGAACAGGCCGACGTATGGGGCGTGTTCGTCGACCGTAATTACGTGTTGGCATCAGATATGTCACAAGGCTTGAAAGTGCTGCAAAAAGGAAAAGGCGAAAAGCCGAACCCGGCTAAGCATTAATCCATTGAAAAAGACGATTCCGAAAATCCGGAATCGTCTTTTTTTGTGTTTATGGTTTTTCGTAGCGCTGGACATTGTTCTCATCAATATCGACCGTCTCGCGCTGCACCGTTTCGCTGATATGCTTCGTCTCCTGGACTTTGCGTTTATGGACGATGATTTCTTCGCTGACGTATTTCACTTTGCGCACTTCCAGACGTTCTTCGATAACTGGAATATGCCAGTGGCCGTCTTTTTCGTACTTCTCAGCGGAATGGCCGCTCGCTTCATACTCCGACAGTTCCTGATTGACTGGCCGGCGTTCGATTTCGACTTCTTCCCGTTCATACGGAACATCCAGTGTCTGTTGTTCTTCAACGGTATTCTTATGGATATCGACACTTCCGGATTCGACCCATTTCTTATCGACTGCAAGGC
Source organism: Planococcus citreus (assembly GCF_003664125.1). GTDB lineage: Bacteria > Bacillota > Bacilli > Bacillales_A > Planococcaceae > Planococcus > Planococcus citreus. Next base: position 1,308,472 of record NZ_RCCP01000001.1, on the reverse strand, counting down.
GTTCTTCATGAAGTTTCATTTGTTGTTCGTCGTTCAAATCGGGCGATTCGGTTTTTGTGCGATCATCCTGTGCAGGCCCGTTTCCAGATAGGCCGGCTGCGGCGGCATCGAAGTTCTGGTAATTCATGCCGTATTCGCTGTCGACATAAAGAACGATCTTGCCGCTTTGGATTTGCTTGTAATACTCGTCCGCTTCGGAATCGGAGAGGCCCATTTGCTTGAGCGCATCTTTTGTCGGATCTTCGCCGGAAATGAACGATTTGAACTTGTCCATGAAATCGCCCTCATCCGTATTTAAATGGACATCTGTCTGCCCTTGTACCATTTGCAGCTGTTGTCCGTTCAAAGCGATGACGTACATATCTTCTTCTTTGTATCCCTGTGCTTTCAATTCACCGATCTCATGGATTACTTCTGCCTGCACATCGAATGTGCCGATCAATTTATGGCCGTGTTTTTGCATAATAGCATCCTCCTGTAAGGTCAATGTTTTGCCGTGTCTGCGTTATGGCTTATGTACCCGAAAAGCGAAGCGACGTAAACCTTCGGCAGAGCTTGGCGGCTTCGAATGAAAGTAAAGGAGAAGAAGCTCGAAAATGAAAGAAGAATATAGGAAGTTAAGAAATTACTACTTCTTCATCCGTATAGGAAAAGGCATTTATGCCCACCAAAAAATATTTTCGTAACCCTATTGTAATGTTTGTAAAATATCATATAATTGGAAAAGAAATGAATACATTACAGAATGGGGAAACGATTAACGATGATTTACGGCAAAGTATTGACGACTGCGGCATTGACTGCAGCTTTGGCTCTTGGAGCAGTTTTACCGACTGGGGCAGCTTCTGCGGCTACACTTACTGAAGACAACTCCTACCGCATTTTTGGCAGCGACCGCTACCAGACAAGCCTAGAAGTTTCATGGACAGGGTGGGGAGATGGAGAGGCGGAAACGGTTGTCGTTGCAACGGGCGCTGACTTCCCGGATGCTTTGGCTGCAACACCGCTTGCATCTTTTCATTTAGCTCCACTTCTTTTGACGAAAAAAGATTCTTTGCCTGCAGGATTTGCGGATGAGCTGAAGCGCTTGGGCGCGAAAAACGTTATTTTAATCGGCGGTACTGGAGCGGTCTCTGAAGAAGTCAAAAATGAAATCGCGAAGCTCGGCATTGAAGTAGATCGCATCAGCGGTAAAAGCCGTTACGAAACTGCAGTGAAAATTGCTGAAGAACTAGGAATGGACGAATCTTTATTCGTTACGACTGGCGCAACCTTTGCCGATTCTTTGTCAATCTCCCCAGTAGCAGGTTATATTGAAGAACCGATTCTGTTAGTTCCTGCTTCAGGTACTGTTCCAGCGGTAGTTGCGGACTACATTAAAGCGAATCAACCGGCATTACCGTTCATCATCGGCGGCGAAAAAGCAGTTGCTCCTTCAGTGGAAGCATTGTTCGCGGAAGAACCGATGCGCCTTGCAGGTGTCAGCCGTTATGACACAAACAAAGCAATCAATGATTTCATGTATGAAAATGAGTTGTTCGATGAAACAGCTGAAATCTATATCGCGACGGGTACCAATTTCCCGGATGCATTATCAGGAAGCGCACTCGCTTCACTTTATCCAGATCCGCTTGTATTGACTGCCCCAACCCCTACAGCGGCGTCTAAACAACAAATTCAAGATTATTCGACACCGGATACTTTCCACTATATCCTTGGTGGAGAAAAAGCCGTTTCATCTGACACGTTGAAAAAATTGTTCGCAAAATAATATCGGAAAATGCCTGCCATCCGGCGGGCATTTTTTGTCCTGGAAAATCAAAATGCTATTTCTTGTATCAGATTGTGGGTATAATGAATCTGTTGTACCAAGTCAATCAATCAAGCAATAATTGATGGAGGTTCCAATGGAAAAAGAGATGGCTTTATTCGGTAAACGAGTGGAAGAAGATAAATATATGATTGCCCAACTGATCCAAGAAGAGCGGCTGACGGCATTGCCGAAGGATGTTGTGGAAGAAAACCGTAAATTCTCGGAGCTGGTGCTGGAAGAACGTGCCCGTTTCATTGAATTGCTCGGGAAAGCTATGCAAGACAGCTGCAATGAGGCAAAGAATATGGCGGTGATTACGGAGTGGGGCAATGCGACAGGAAATTTCTTTCTTGACCAGGGCATGACACTGGATGCAGCGCTCGCAGAAACCGGCTTATACCGGAAGCATCTGGCAGCCGTGATCAAAAGTGAAGGCCGGCGTTTGGGTATTTCCCCGGAAATAACTTACGATGCGGCGGAATTATTGCACGCATTGTTGGACCATGCGACGTACGCCTACACGCATGCTTATACGGTTTCCTACCAGAACAAACTAACCACAGCACGCCAGGAATTTCTGGAGTTGTCGGCACCGGTAGTCCCGATTAGCGATTCGGTCGCGATTTTGCCGCTTGTCGGCAGCATTGAAATCGACCGTGCGCATTATATTTTGGAGCGCACGCTATTGTCAGCAAGTGAATTAAAGATCAACACATTGATTGTCGATTTATCAGGGGTCATCCGGGTCGATACGATGGTGGCCGAACAAGTCATCAAAATCATCCAGTCGCTCGGGCTGATCGGCGTCAAAGCGATTTTGACGGGGATCCGTCCAGAGACGGCGCAATCCTTGACGACACTCGGCGTGGATGTGCGGACATTGAACATTGGCGGTAGCTTGAAGCGCGCCTTGGAAAACGTCTATAACTGAAAAAAGCTTCGCAGACCCTGAAACGGATCTGCGAAGCTTTTTTTAATTGGTGACAGCGTCCTGTTTAGCGGACGGCAGGAATTGCTGCAAGGTAGCAGTTTCTTCTTCTGTTAATGCGAGCATCGGCAAGCGTACGCCGCCAACCGGGACGCCCAATAAGTTGAGCGCCGCTTTGACCGGGCTTGGGCTCGGTGCTGCGAACAACGCTTTCATCGTCGGCAGCAATTTGCGGTGAAGCGCGGCGGCGCCCGCTGTATCGCCTGTGCGGAACAATTTGATCATCTCCTGCATGTCATTGCCGATGATATGCGAAGCCACTGAGACAATGCCCGTTCCGCCGACAGAAAGCATTGGCAAAGTCAGGCTGTCGTCGCCGCTATAGACGGCGAAGTCACTGCTTGTGCGTTCGATGATTTCTGAAGCGGCATCCAAATCGCCGCTTGCTTCTTTCACGCAGGTGATATTGTCGATAAGTGACAGTCGGACGATGGTATCGACTGATAGATTGACGACGCTGCGGCCCGGAATATTATAGAGCATGACCGGAAGCGTCGTCGCGTTTGCGATCGCTTCAAAATGGCGGTACATGCCTTCCTGTGACGGTTTGTTATAGTAAGGTGTGACAAGCATGATGCCGTCGACGCCCGCTTGCTCTGCTTGCTGGGTCAAGGCGACCGAAGCGCGCGTATTGTTCGAGCCGGTGCCCGCGATGATTTTCGCGCGTCCGTCTGCGACAGTGACAACATGGACGAACAGTGCCACTTTTTCGTCTGTCGACAAAGTCGGCGATTCGCCGGTTGTCCCGGCGACGACGATGCCGTCCGAACCGTTATTAATAAGATATTCCACGAGATTTGTTGTTGCCTGAAAATCGATTTCACCGTCTGAGTCGAATGGCGTCGCCATCGCAGTGATCACTTGACCGAATTTCATAGAGAACACACCCTTTTCTAAGTTTTTTTCAAAAGTTAGAGGTGGGGGCCGGTCCGGAGTAAACAAAAAGGCAGCAACGGGGGCCCGTTGCTGCCGTTAGAAACAATGTTTACCAATCGTTCCTGTTCGTCAGATAGCCCTCCATATAGTTTCCTATATGACAGTCCGGCACTTGTTCAGTGCAGAACCAGCGCACAGGAATATGAGCATCCTGCCGCTTCGGCAAATCCCCCTTTCGGCAATAGTCCTAAGAGCTCATACTCCTCGAATTGCGTACTAATGGTTTTTGCGCCTCTATCCTCGCTCCGCTAAGGAAGCAAGAAATTATTGAATTAGCTGTAATATAACAGAAAGAAATGGGAATGGCAAGAGAAAAAGCGTTTTTTATTTTGCAAAATGTGGGAATAGAAAGCTGCGGCTTGAACTGCTCTGAATAGACCAAAGGAGGCAATCAAATGGACGATCAACAAATGGACCGGCAATTGAATATCCACTCCGGTGGCGAGCAGATGGGCTTTAATGCATCGATGCATGAACATCGTTTCGAAGTGACGCCCTATGCGTGGCTGGATAGATTGTTCAAGGCGCATCCGCTGAAGGGCAGCGGCAGGCTGGTCGATTTCGGGAGCGGCAAAGGGCGCTTGAATTTCTTTGCGCATCATGTGTTCGGGACGCCGTCAGCCGGAGTGGAAGTCGACCCTTCGCTTCACGAAGCCGCACTGCGGAATTTAAAGCGCTTCAAGGGGAAGGCGGACATCGAGTTCATTAACGGCTACGCGCAGGATTATGAAATCCAGCCGGATGACCGCTGGTTTTATTTTTTCAATCCGTTTTCGGATCCGGTGTTCATGACAGTAATAGATAGCATTTTGGCATCCGTCGCCGATCATCCGCGGGAAATCGAGGTGATTTTGTTCTATCCGGCAATCGAGTACACCGATTTTCTCGAACGGCGCACCGCTTTTGAATTGATCAGCGATATTGCGCTGCCAGTGGAGGCGGACGATCCACGCGAACGATTTTTGGTCTACCGCTTGCCAAGATGGGATTAAAGTTTCTAATGAAACGGGTATAGCTTTATTAAAATGGATGCGGAAAGAGGGTTTCGGTTATGAAATGGAAAGGGCGAGCGGGCAGCAGGAATGTAGAAGACAGGAGAGGGCGCAGTGTCGGTGGGCCGGTTCTTGCCGGCGGCGGGATCGGCGGCTTGCTGATCGTCCTGTTGATCACGTTTCTCGGGGGAGACCCGGGAGCGATACTCGGCGATGGCGGAGGAACTTCTAGTTCGGAACCGTATGTGGCAAGTGAGCGTGAAGAAGAACTGGCCGATTTCGTCTCGGTCGTCCTTGCGGATACGGAAGAGGTGTGGGCGGAAGTTTTCGCTGAAGAAGGCATGGAATATGTCGAGCCGACTTTGGTGCTGTTTTCCGGAAGCGTCCAGTCAGCATGCGGCATGGCCGGTGCTGCGACGGGGCCGTTTTACTGCCCGGCGGATTCCAAGCTGTATATCGATTTGAGCTTTTACGATGAACTCGAGCGCCAGTTCAACGCACCTGGGGATTTTGCGATGGCGTATGTCGTCGCGCATGAAGTGGGGCATCATGTTCAGAACTTGCTTGGAGTACTCGGGGATGTCCAGCAGGCGCGCAATCAGCTGAGCGAGACGGAATACAATCAATTGCAAGTACGACTGGAATTGCAGGCGGATTATTTATCGGGCGTCTGGGCGCATCATGCTCAAGGTATGGGCTATCTGGAAGAAGGGGATTTGGAAGAAGCTTTGAATGCCGCCAGTGCGGTCGGCGACGATACGATCCAGAAACGGACGCGCGGCTACGCCGTTCCGGAAAGCTTCACCCACGGCACATCCGAACAGCGCAAGGAATGGTTCTACAAAGGCTTCCGCGCCGGTGATTTGAATGATGGCAATACGTTTAACGCGCCGGAATTATAAGCTTTCGAAAAGATTGATATTTTGCGCTTGGTGATTCATTATAAAGAATAGACAGTCTTTTTCATCGGCAACCGTAAATGAAGAAGAAATCCTATTCTATGAAGGAAGTACATTCATGACACAAGAAATAATGACCGAAGACAATATCACCCGTCTCGAAGTGGACGGCAAACAATTGATTTTGATCGGCACCGCGCATGTGTCCAAACTGAGCGCAGAGCAAGTAAAGGAAGTCGTTGAACGCGAACGGCCGGATTCGGTGTGTATCGAACTTGATGCACAGCGCTATGATTCGGTCATGCAGGATAAGAAATGGAAAGAAACCGATATTTTTAAAATTATCAAGGACAAGAAGGCGAGCCTGTTATTGATGAACTTGGCCATTTCCTCGTTCCAGAACCGTTTGGCTGACCAGTTCGGCATCAAGCCCGGCTCTGAAATGATCCAGGGCATCCGTTCGGCAGAAGAGACCGGAGCAGAACTGGTCCTTGCCGACCGCAATATCCAAGTGACGTTTTCGCGCATTTGGGGCAATATCGGCTTGATGGGCAAGGTCCAGCTCATTTCGTCCGTGTTCTTCAGCATTTTCAGCAAGGAATCGATTTCCGAAGAAGAACTGGAGAAGATGAAGCAACAAGATACATTGAACGCGGTGATGGACGATTTCACGAAAGCGTTCCCGCGTATCAAAAAGCCGCTCATCGATGAACGCGACCAGTATTTGGCGCAGAAAATCAAAGAAGCTCCCGGGAACAAGGTCGTCGCAGTACTCGGTGCCGCGCACATCCCGGGCATCACGCGGGAAATCCACCAAGAGCAGGATTTGAAGGTGCTCAACGAAGTGCCGAAGAAATCGAAATGGCCGAAGATTATCGGTTGGGCCATTCCGCTGCTGATCTTGTCGATCATTGCGTATACGTTTTATGCAAATCCGGCAGCTGGCTTTGACCAGGCGATCAGCTGGATTCTCTGGAACGGTACGCTAGCCGCTATCGGGGCTGCGGTCGCATTTGGCCATCCACTGGCGATTCTCACTGCTTTTGTCGCTGCACCGATTTCTTCGCTCAATCCGCTCGTTGCGGCCGGCTGGTTTTCAGGACTGACACAAGCTTTTGTCCGCCGCCCGAATGTCGGCGATTTTGACACTTTGTCGAAAGATGTGTTCACGGTTAAAGGCTTTTGGGACAATAAAGTGACGCGTGTCTTGCTGGTCATCGTATTGACCAATCTCGGCAGTTCGCTCGGCACATTCATCGGCGGCGCGGACGTTCTGCGGCTGTTTTTCGAAAACTTATAAATCATATTTGTGAAGCTTCTGCGAGGAATCTCGCGGAAGCTTTTTATTAATAATTCCACACAATAAAAATATGCAAAAAGCATCGAAAATGAATGATTTTTATCAAAAAAAGGAGTATAACTAAAGTATAAAACCGAACGGAGGCGCATGGAGATGGATTTCCTGTTGATGGGGATCTTATTGTGGTCGCTGGTGATTGCTGCACTGCTGCTCGGATTGTACGGAGTTTGGAAAAGATCGTGGAAAGCGTTGTTTTGGGGAGGGCTTGCATCACTTTTGCCGATGGGCCTCATCTTTATGGGGGATGACAGCTGGGTGTTCAAATTGAGCATCTTGCCGCCGCTCTTGATGTTTATCGGAGCGTATTTCCTGAAACAGCGGCGTCCTGAAAAAGTGTAACCGAGAACCGGCCGGAAAATTTCGGCCGGTTTTCGAGCGTTTAAATTGGCGCTTTCCGATTACTGGTTATACAATAGTTATACAATAATCGGAGGGAGATAATCCTTATGCAGTACATACTCGAACGCAGTAAATTATTCATCTTTTTGATTTTGATCCTCATGCTGGTCGGGGTTTACACTTTCCTGACGCTGCCGCAGCGTGAAATTCCTGAAACGCCTCCAGGGCTCGTACTGGTCTCCACGATCTTGCCTGGCGCAGAGCCGGAAGAAGTGGAAACGAGCATCACGAACCCGATTGAAAGACAGCTGCAGAGCATTGATGGCATCGCGTCGATGAATTCCATTTCAGCGAATTCAGCTTCCATCATTACACTGGAAATCGAAGACGGCGTTGAACCAGAGGGCTTGATCAATACGATCCAGCAGCAGACACAGCGCGCAGCCGGCAGTTTCCCGGACCAAGCCCAGGACACCAGTGTTGAAAAGCTGGATCTGACTTTCCCGTTGGTTTCCTATATGTTCTACGGAGACGAAGCGGAACTTGCTGAACTCGAAGGGCCGCTTGCGGACTTGTCGGATGAAGTCGAAGCGGTATCCGGTGTTGCCGGTACGCAAATTAAAGGATTGAACGGCGAGCAGGTTGTCATCGAACTAGATGGGGATGCGCTCGCAGAAAACCAATTGCAGCCGTTCGAAGTGCTTGAAAGTCTGCGGCAGGCGAATCAGCCGCTATCCCTTGGCACCCATAGCGACGGCGAGCAGCAATTCGTCTTGACGGTGCAGCAAAGCCAGGGCATCGAAAAACTGCGTGAACTGCAAGTCGGCCAAGCAGCGGTTCCGCTTGCTGATGTAGCGACGGTCGAATTGGCCGAAGTTCCGGCGGAAGACATCGTCACGTTCGAAGGCGAGCAGGCGATTTCCTATACCGTCTTTTTACAGACAGGGCAGGATGTGCCATCTGTCGATGACCGCGTCAGCGAAGTGATCGAAGGCTTCAATGAAGACTTGCCTGCGGGCATCTCAGCTGAACGCTATGTGTCACAGGCTGAAAACGTCAACAAAATTTTCAGCTCGCTTTATATTTCACTGTTGATCGCGGTGCTTGCAGTCTTGGTCGTTACCACTGCAGGATTGACGCTTTACGGAGCGTTTGCGGTAGCGCTGACAGTGCTCGCCTCCGTCTTGATTGGGCTCATCCCAATCCCGTCGCTCGGCGTCGATTTAAACCAGATTTCCGTCATTGGCTTGATTATCGCCATCGGGATATTGGTCGATGACAGCATCGTCGTCAACGACAATATCCAGCGCCGCTATAAGCTTGGCGACAATGCAATGGCAGGCGCCATCAACGGTGTTCGGGAAGTCTACCCGTCGATTGTGTCGTCCAGTTTGGCGATTGTCGTTACGTTTTCACCGCTGTTATTGTTATCAGGCGGAAACGGTGCATTCATCAAAGCGCTGCCGAGTATTTTGATTACAACCATCTTGGCTTCGACGGTGCTGTCGATTACACTCGTGCCGATGATGCAGTATTTGCGCACGAAACGCAAAAAACGCAAAATTTCCGACACGCCGGGCTTCCTTGGCAAGCCGCTTGAAAAGCTTGCGCAAGTGTATTCCGGAAAAGTGTTGAAAGGCGTTTTGAAACGCCCTTGGCTGACGGGAATCGGCGGATTGGTCATTGCGACAGCTTTGCTTTCGCTCGCCTTGTTCACGCCGTTTGAATTCTTCCCGGAAGCGGACCGTGAGGAAGTGACGATGAACGTGCGTCTCGCCGAAGGCACAACCATCGAAGAAACCGATGCGTTCATCCGTGAAGTGACGCAGGAAGTGGCGCAGGAAGACGGCGATGTGAATGAAACAGCTGTCTTCACCGGTGAAGGCTTGCCGAACTTGTTTGCTTCATCCATGGACAACACAGGCGCCAATACGGGCCAAGTGGCGTTCCGCATCGACCGTGAAGCGACTTCCGCTTCCGCGTTCATCGATAAATGGGAGCCGGAGCTTCGCGAACGCTACCCGGATGCAGAAATCTTCCTCGATACGATTGTTCAAGGGCCGCCAGTCGGCGCACCGGTGACGGTGACGGCAACGGGTACAGATATCAATGAACTTGCAGCACTGCGTGACACGCTGGAAGAAGAAATGCTCGCAAACGGTGCGACCGTCGTGACCGATAACCTCGGGGCTGCCGTGCCGGCGATTGAATATGTGCCGGAGCAGGGTGCGCTTGAAGACAATGGCATTGCCTTGTCGACGGTCACCAATCAATTGCAGCTTCTGACACAAGGCGTTCCGCTTTATACACTGTATGAAGGGCAAACACCTTACGAAGTCGTCTTGAAGCAAGCAGGCATCACAGAAGGCGAACCGATCGACCTCGCTGACTTCAGTTTGCCGGCATCCAATTCTGCTGCGAGCGGCGATGAAGCCGGCGGCGAAGCGGGACCGCCTGCTGCCGCTCAGCCAGGGCCGCCAGAATTGATCGGATTGGATGAATTGTTGACGGCACAGGAAACAACGGCGCTTGCACAAGTGCCGCATAAATCAGGGGACCGTGCCATCACGCTCCGTGCGTTCGGCGAAGCGGATGATTTCGAAGCGCAGATGCTCGATGTTGTCGATAATGCACGCGCGGACTTGCCGGCCGGCTACGAACTGTCGACTGGCGGCGAAAACTCCGATCAGGAAGCATTTTTCGCTGAAATCGGCATCTTGTTCCTGGTCGTGCTGTTGCTGGTTTACCTGGTTATCGCGTTCCAGTTCAAGTCGTTCGGCTTGCCGTTCCTCGTGTTGATAGCCGTGTATCTCGGCATCTCGGGCGCAATTCTCGGCTTGTTCCTGACACAGACGCCGCTTAGCTTCCTTGGCGTCATGGGGATCGTCTCCTTGACGGGGATTGTCGTCCGGAACGCGGTCGTGCTCATCGACTTTGTCGAAGCGCGCCGCCTGACAGGAGATTTCAACATCGAAGAAGCGATCATCGAATCAGGATATGCGCGCATCAAGCCGATCGTGCTGACGTCCCTGACTTCGATTGTGGCCTTGTTGCCGGTCGCATTTTCCGGCGATCCTTTGTTCGAACCACTGGCCGTGACAATCATTGCGGGGCTTACGTTCTCCGGGTTGTTCACATTGGTCATGATTCCGGCGCTGTATCTTCTATTCCATCGCATCGTCATCGCGCGCAAAGAGAAGAAACAAGCCGCCTGATGGAAAGCTGCAGGGTCTTCGGACTTTGCGGCTTTTTGTTTTTTGGCAGGGCTGAGTAAAGCTTGCCTGATGGGGTAAGCAGGAGAGAAAGGGCATTTTTTGAGAAAAGGGGGCGATGCGCTTGGGGACATTGGAATTAGAAGCGCGGCATAGGAAGCCGTTGCTCGCGGTATTGATGGCCGGCGTGTTTGTGGCAATACTCAACCAGACGCTGCTCGCCACCGCTTTGCCGCATATTATGGAAGATCTGGACATCACCGCCAACACGGCGCAATGGCTGACGACGGTATTCATGCTCGTCAACGGCGTCATGATCCCGATCACGGCTTTTTTAATCAATAAATACACGACACGCCATTTGTTTTTTGTCGCAATGGGCTTATTCGCCACCGGCACGATCATCTGTGCGCTCGCACCCGGCTTTGCGACTTTGATGGTCGGGCGCATCGTCCAGGCATCGGGTGCCGGCATCATGATGCCGCTCGCGCAGACGGTGTTGTTCGTCATCTTCCCGATTGAAAAGCGTGGGCAGGCGATGGGCATGTTCGGCTTGATCATTTCCTTCGCGCCGGCAATCGGGCCGACTTTATCAGGGTATTTGGTCGGCCAATACCCATGGCGATCTTTGTTCTACATCGTTATTCCGATCGCGCTCCTCGATTTGGCGCTGGCGTATTTCTTCCTACGCAATGTGACGGAACGGACTTTCCCGAAAATCGATATTTTGTCGATCATGTTGTCGACCTTAGGGTTCGGCGGCTTGCTGTACGGCTTTTCGAGCGCCGGGGCGGCCGGCTGGGGCAGCGTATCAGTCATCGCATCGATCGGCGTCGGGGCTGTCGCGTTATGGTTCTTCATCCGCCGGCAAGGCAGGCTCAAGCAGCCGATCCTGGAATTCCGCGTTTTTAAATATGGCTTGTTTACCTTATCGACGATCCTCAGCATCATCGTTTTCGTCACGATGATCGGCAGTGCCACGATCTTGCCGATCTACATGCAGGACATGCACGGATTTACCGCGCTTGAATCAGGGCTCATGCTGCTTCCGGGCGCCATCATCATGGGGCTCATGAACCCGATTGCGGGCCGTATTTTCGACAAAGTCGGCGGCAAATGGCTGGCGGTTGCCGGGCTGTCGATCGTCACCGGTTCGACTTTCCAGTTCACGTTGCTGACGGCCGAGACGGCTTTCGTTTATTTGACTGTCATGCACGCCATCCGCATGTTGGGCGTCGCGCTCGTGATGATGCCCGTCACGACAGCAGGGCTCAATCAATTGCCGGACCATCTCATTCCGCACGGGACGGCAATGAGCAATACGATGCGCCAAGTGTCAGGCTCAATCGGCACGGCGCTGCTGGTGACAATCATGACCAGTGCAGCGCTGGATCCAGGCCGCTACGGCGTGGAAGGTTTGATCCGCGGGGTTAATATTTCATTTATGGTAACTGGGGTATTAAGTGCCATTGGTATCGTCTTGGCGTTCTTTATGAAAAATCCAAAGGCCCAGGAGCAAGGCGAGGAATGAGTGGAAGATGTCACAATATGTGCATTTACTTATCCTTTTAGATTTGGTAAGATGTCTGACGACAGACAATGAATGATAAAAACTTGTTCAATTTTCTGATAAAACTACTTTTAATGAGGTGAAGTTGTGAATTTATTGTGGGGCATCTTCGGTATCATCGTCGTTCTTGGAATCGCTTTCTTGTTCTCTGATGGAAAAAAATCCATCAAGCCGCGGACGATTCTCGGCGGATTGGCCATACAGATTACGTTTGCGTTCATGGTGCTGGAATGGGAACTTGGCAGACAAGCTTTGCTTGGATTGTCGCAAGGCGTTCAAAACATCATCAACTATGCCGGTGAAGGGATCGCGTTTGTATTCGGTCCTGCAGCTGACACCGAAGGATTCGGTTTCGTCTTCGCTTTCCAAGTGCTGACGATTATCATTTTCTTCTCGTCTTTAATTTCTGTGCTTTATTATTTAAACATCATGCAATGGATTATCCGTTTGCTTGGCGGGGCCTTGTCGAAGCTGCTCGGCACGAGTAAAGCGGAATCGATTTCGGCATCAGCCAATATCTTCGTCGGCCAGACGGAAGCGCCGCTTGTCGTCCGCCCGTTCTTGCCAAACATGAGCAAGTCTGAATTATTTGCGGTCATGACAGGTGGGCTTGCATCGGTTGCAGGTTCTACGCTTGCCGGTTATGCGCTTCTTGGTGTTCCGCTTGAATACCTGCTCGCTGCCAGCTTCATGGCGGCTCCTGCCGGTTTGATCATGGCGAAAATCATGATTCCTGAACAGGAAGAGATCGAAGAAAAAGAGTTTGTCATGGAAAAAGACGACCGTTCCGTTAACGTCGTCGATGCGGCTGCACGCGGGGCTTCTGACGGCCTTCAGCTGGCATTGAATGTCGGGGCGATGCTTTTGGCGTTTATCGCGCTTATTGCACTGTTGAACGGTGTCCTTGGCGGCATTGGCGGCTGGTTCGGTGCTGAAAACATTACCATCCAAGGCATTCTAGGCTTTATCTTTGCGCCGCTTGCGTTTGCGATCGGTGTGCCGTGGGAAGAAGCGGTTCAAGCCGGAAGCTATATCGGGCAGAAACTTGTCTTGAACGAGTTTGTCGCCTATACGGCATTTGCTCCGGAAATTGCGAACTTGTCCCCGAAAACGGTCATCATCGTCAGTTTCGCTCTTTGTGGATTTGCCAACTTCAGCTCACTCGCTATCCTTCTCGGCGGGCTCGGTGCGATGGCGCCAAGCCGCCGTCCGGAAATCGCGCGCCTTGGCATGCGTGCCATTGCAGCCGGTATGCTTGCGTCGCTTTTGAGTGCGGCAATCGCTGGGATGTTCGTTTAAGCAACAGTTCCAACTTCGAATCAAAAACCGTCTGTTCCCTTTTTCATCTAATGTGATGAGCGGGGAACAGGCGGTTTTTTTCTTTAATGAAAGGTTTAGGCGGCTTGTTGAAAATGGGAGATAAATGCCTGCATAACCAGCCATTTCCTTTCAAGATAAATGCCTTGACAGTGGCTTTTTTTAGGATTACACTTCTATCTTGGCTTACCTGATTTTTTCAGGCAGAGCGGGTAGGGAGAGGGCTAATTTCATAGAAGGTATGTCTTATGGCAAATTGGATGGACCGGTTTTTCGGTCTTAACGAAAACGGGACGACCATCAAGCGGGAAATGACTGCCGGCTTGATCGGCTTTTTCACCGTTGTGTACATCATCGCCGTCAACTCACTGATTTTATCGGAGTCCGGCATGCCAATCGAGTACGCGGTCATCGGCACCATCGCCGCTTCCGTCATCGGCGCATTATTGATGGGTTTTTGGGGCAATGCGCCCATCTTGCTCATTCCGGGTATGGGGATCAATGCATTGTTCTCCTATACGCTCGTCCAGTCGATGGGATTGAGTTGGCAGGAAGCGCTTGCGGTCGTCTTCGTTTCGGGTGTCATTTTCGTCTTTGTCGCGTTTACGCGCTTTTCGAAAATGCTCAGCGAGGCCGTGCCGAATTCGCTGAAAGAAGCGATCACGGTCGGGCTTGGGCTATTTCTGATGTTGTTAGGCCTTGAGAAAGGCGGCATTGTCGGACCAGGCGACGGTGCAATTCTGTCGCTCGGTTCGCTGTCGGATCCGCTCGTGCTGTCGACAGTCGTGACGTTTTTGCTCGCGATCATTTTATTCATCCGCAATGTGCCGGGGAATTTTCTGATCACCATTGTACTGGGAACGGTCATTGCCTATTTCTTCGGCATGATCGATCTTGGCCAATTGAGTGAGCCAGGCGTCAATACGGCAGAAGCCTTTGCGGTGTTTGGTTCGATGTCGTTCGGCAATTTTTTGTCGACAACGTTCTGGGTGGCGGTATTTTCCCTAACGATGGTCTTGGTGTTTGAAAACATCGGCCTCGTCCACGGACAGGTGAATTTCATCGACCGTCCGGAAAAATATTCGCGTGCGTTCCAGGCGACGTCAGTCTCGACGATGGCTTCAGGATTTCTCGGCACGAGCCCGACGGTGGCCAGTGTGGAAAGTGCGGCAGCGATGGCTGCTGGCGGGCGCACCGGTTTGACTTCACTGACGGCAGGCTTTTTGTTTATGGGTGCAGCGTTCTTCATTCCACTGATCAAAATCATTCCCGACAGCGCGATTGCGCCGATTTTAATCATCATCGGCGGGTTGATGCTTCAGAATATCAAGAATCTCGACATGAAGGACATGAGCGAAACGTTCCCGGCTTTGTTGATCATCGCGTTGATTCCGTTTACGTACAGTATTGCGGACGGTATTGCGATCGGGTTTATCCTGTATCCGGTGCTGAAAGTGGCGATCGGCAAATGGCGTGAAGTTTCCCCAGCTCTTTATGTGATTGCTTGCCTGTTTTTCGTCAATTATGTGTTTCACGTGGTCGGCTGAAAAAAGCTGATGTTTTTTAAACACTTAGAATAAGTCGCTAAAATTAGAAAGCAACTGATTTTACGCAACAAATAGTCTATAAACTTTCTAAGTGTTTGGAGAAGCGTCCGCCCGACTCCGGTGGATCAGCGAGACGACCGAGACCCCGCAGGGAATGAATGAGCGAGGCAACGCCGAGTTCATTCATTTGCGATGCTTGAGCGCAGCGAAAGTAGCGCAAACCGAGGAGGCTTGGGCGCGAGCCCACGGAAAGCGGGCGGTTTAAGCTTCGGAAAACACGATTCAAGAATCCCAGACATGTTAAAAAGCGCATCCGGTTGATGGGTGCGCTTTTTCTTTGCTTTGCCGTGTTATAATAAAATAAAAGGAGCGGATCACGATGCGCTATTTTAAATCGAATATGGAGAAACTGGTCAACCAGGAGCCGGAACTGAAAAAACGGCTGA
The DNA here is from genome assembly GCF_003664125.1 of Planococcus citreus. Classification (GTDB taxonomy): domain Bacteria; phylum Bacillota; class Bacilli; order Bacillales_A; family Planococcaceae; genus Planococcus; species Planococcus citreus. Next base: position 1,293,053 of record NZ_RCCP01000001.1, on the reverse strand, counting down.
AGGTATTGATGAAGGAAATGGAGCTTGAGAAAAGCTTTGCGTTGAAGGCGCTTTACCATTCGGAAGTGGCGGACAGCGGCCCATTCATGAAACAATACCAGGAAATCGACAATCAATAAAAAAACTATGCGTGAAGGAATCCTTCACGCATGGTTTTTTTTGTAATTAAGATGTACGGGCTGCTTTGAATCCGTCGAGCCATTGCTGCCAGGATTCGAGCGTGGTGCCGATGCAATAGCGGTTGATTTTTTCATCATCACAATCGATGCCTTGGCCGCCGAGCAAAAAGTGGAGTCCGGGAATAGCATCAGAAAGTTCTTTGATGTATTGTTCTGCAACGGGACGGCTTTTAGGCGTCATGACGGACATGCAAACCAGTTTGAAATCTTGCTTAGCCACCATTTCCGCTAGGCCATCAAGCGGCGTGTCGGGACCTGTGTAAACGACATGGAAGCCATTCTCGCGAAGGAATAACGAGAACAACAGCAGGCCAAGCTGGTGATGTTCTCCACTTGGGCTGAGTGCCAGTACCTTCGGCAAATGAGGTGCAACCGGGAAGACGCGGAAAAACTGGTTGAAGCGCTGCTGGATGATGTTAGTGATCATGTGCTCATGCGCAACGCTGATTTGGCCGTTTTCCCATTCTGCACCGATCCGTACCATGAGCGGCGCGATGATATGAAAGAACACAGTCTGGTGGTGAAACAGCGAGAACTTCAAATCGAGCAGATAATTAAAACGGTCAATGTCTATTTCTACAGCGGCCTGATACAATTCTTCAATTTGCTTGGCATACTCAATAGGTTCATTGGAATCGGCGATTTCCGCATGGTAGAACTGTTTCCTTGAAGCGTGCAATTGCTTGACGGCTTCACTGATTTTCATGCCGTTTTCCTGGACTTGGATTTTCAGCCATTTCAAGTCTTCCAAATTTTGGTCGGAATACAGGCGGTGACCCGATTCTGTGCGCGCAGGCGTGATGGCATTATAGCGCGTCTCCCAGGAACGGATGGTCACTTTAGGCATATCGAGTATTTTGGCAGCAGCTTTGATATTGTACATAGCATGACCTTCATTCCGTAGTTTTTTGTTATACAAAGATTATACAACCAACTATCCCCAGCGTAAAGCTATTGGCTTTCCCGGTTAGCAGAAAAAGGCAAGAAAAAACAAATTGATAGAGGCTGCTAAAGGATATCTAGTGCAAGGTCTTACAATAAATCCTTAAAATGGAAAAAAGACAGTGCGGGTTATCGGCCGCACTGTCTTTCGTTGAATATAAAACTGATACAAACCATTGAATGAGTCGGGTTTGATAGAATCTTGGGCCTATTGCTGTTCGACGGTACGTGCTTGTTTGGCGGATCTTGAACGCTGCCAGCCTACTGTGATGACGAGTGTCGCCAACAGCAGCAACAGGCCGAGAATGAACGGGAAAATGATATTGATGTCGAACAGGATGCCGGCAAGGAGCGGGCCCATGACGTTGCCTATGCTCATATAGGCATTGTTCATGCCCATCGCAAAGCCGACTTCGCCTTGTGCGAGTTTTGAGATCAATGTATTCAATACCGGGCGCAAAATAGAAGTCGCCAGGAAGATGATCAGTGACACCCCGAAAAACATGACGTAACTGCTCGCAAATAGTGATGCGAGAAAGCCGCCCGCTGCGACGCCGAGGAAAGTAATCAATACGCCGATCTCCCCGAAGCGCGAGACGATGCGGTCAACGACGAATAATTGAACGATGACACTGACCGTACCGGTGGCGGTGATCATGAAGGCGATATCCTTGGCGGTGGAATTGAATTGATTGTCGAGATAAAGCCCGAGGACGGATTCGTATGCGAGCAAGCCGAAACTCATGACCAGCGTGATGACCAGCGGCAAAAAGTAAGGGACCGAAGTCGAGCGTGCAATTTTTTTGAACATCGATTCGGATTGCGTCATCGTCAAAGCGAGATCCGGATCCGCTTTTTCGGCATCGCTGTCTTTCAGGACAAAAACGGAAAACAGCACCGCTGCGAGCGACACGAGCGCTGACACGAGAAACGGCAGCTTTAGGCTGTAGTCAGCAAGAAAGCCACCGATTCCCGGCCCGATCACAATGCCGAGTGACATCGCCGCAGATACCAGGCTTGTGCCTTTTGCGCGCTGATCGAAAGTGGTGATGTCAGCGATATATGCAAAAATGGCCGGTACCAGCATGGCCGCGCCGATTCCCCCGATGACGCGTGAGAAATACAGCACCCAAATAAAGTCGGAAGCATAGAAGATGAACATCGATAAGGTCAGCCCTGCAAGGCCCCAGATGATCATGACGCGGCGCCCGTATTGATCGGCCCATTTGCCGGCGATTGGCGAGAAGAGGAACTGGGCAGCAGCGAAGATGGCGATCATCAAGCCGGCTGCCATGCCGCCTTGATTGATGGAAACGAGATATGAAGGCAGAATCGGGATGATGATGCCGAAACTGGCGATGGCGATGAACATATTGATCATTAAAATCAGGATTTTTTTGCGCTGGTCTTTGGACATTGGAGTGCCTTCTTTCTTATATATATGTACACATGACGGTTATATTGACTTCCCTATATTATGGATACTTCCAAAGCTTGTCAATTACTTTGCAATCGCCACCCGGATTTTCTTTTCTGGGAGGCCGAAAGCTTTTCCGCAGCTAAAAACCAAAACGGGTTGAGCAGCCCTTATTCAAGGGTATAAGGTAATATCCAAGACCGACAAGGGGAAGGGGATGGCGATGGACCAACGACTCGAACGAATCAAACTAACGGCTTTGCATGAACGGATAGTTAGCGCTGAACAGGCAGCTTCCTGGATAAAGGATGGCATGGCGGTCGGGCTCAGCGGATTCACGCGCGCAGGCGATGCCAAGGCCGTGCCGAATGCCTTGGCGAAGCGCATGCAGGAAGAGCCGTTTCAAATCGATGTCTATACCGGCGCTTCACTCGGTTCCGGCATCGACGGACGCTTCGCACAGGCGGGCATCGTCCGTAAACGCGCGCCGTATCAGTCCGATCCTTTGATGCGATCTGCGATCAATTCAGGGGATGTGCAGTTTGTCGATCATCATTTATCCCAAACAGCTGAATGGATTAGAGGGGGAGTTGCGGGCCCGCTTGATTTTGCTATCATCGAAGCACTCGGAATCACGCAGGACGGCTTGTTGATCCCGACTACTTCTGTCGGTAACTCAATGGTATTTGCCCACCATGCGAAACAGATCATTATCGAGATCAATACTGCGCAGCCCTTAGAACTAGAAGGGCTTCATGATTGCTACGCACCGCAAGCGATCGGATCGAGACAGCCGATTCCGCTCGTCTCGCCGCGGGACCGTATCGGCACGAAAGGTATCCCGGTCGATCCTTCGAAAGTCAAAGGCATCGTCTGGACCAATCAAGCGGATTCGCCCTCTCCGATCGAGCCGCCTGATGCGGAAACGGATGTTATGGCAGGCCACTTGCTTGCGTTCCTGCGCCGCGAAGTACAGGCTGGACGCTTGGACAAAAACCTGCCGCCGCTTCAATCAGGGGTCGGATCCGTTGCAAATGCGGTGTTGCATGGCCTCCTCGATTCGGAATTTGAGGGGCTGGAACTGTATTCCGAAGTGCTGCAAGATGCTGTGTTCGATTTGCTCGATTCGGGCAAGGCGCTATTCGCTTCTGCTTCGGCGATCACTTTATCACAGCCTTATATGGAAAGAATCTATCAAGACTTCGGACGTTACCGGGAGCGTTTGGTGCTGAGGCCGCAGGAAATCTCCAATCATCCAGAAATCATCCGGCGCCTTGGCCTCATTTCGATCAACACCGCCTTGGAATTCGATCTATACGGCAATGTCAATTCGACCCATATCGCCGGAACCAAAATGATGAATGGCATCGGCGGATCCGGCGATTTCGGGCGCAATGCGCAGCTCGCCATTTTCGTCACCAAATCGATCGCCAAGAATGGGCGGATTTCCTGTGTCGTGCCGTTCGCTTCCCATATCGACCATACCGAACATGATGTAGATGTGTTGGTCACGGAACACGGCTTTGCCGACATCCGCAATCTGGCGCCCCGTGAACGGGCGGAGCGGATCCTCGCAAACTGCGTTCATCCGGAGTATCGTCCGCAATTGCGGGATTATTTCGATAGGGCGATTGCTCGAGGCGGGCATACACCGCATGTTCTCGATGAAGCTTTATCGTGGCATGCAAAATACATGCGCGACGGAACGATGTTAAAGAAATCGCCATAATTGGAAGGAAACTGAGGCGGCGGCCTTGAGCCCATCTTTTCTGTTCATGCAAAGTCAGGTATACTAATACCACTTGAATGTTACTGGAGGCACGTGCGTGATGGAAAAAATTACACCCGGCCCGCTATTGGATGTAATGGGGGAGCTATTCTCCGATGAAGTCTCGATAGCGGTCTCTAATATGGAAGAATATACTTATTATCGCCCGAGCAAACGCATTGATTTGAAAATCAAGGCAGGGGATAAAGTGCGTGAAGGCACCATCGCCCATAAAGCGTTGACGACCGGCCAAAAAGCTTCGGAATTCATCAACCGCGAAGTGTTCGGGGTACCTTATCACGGCATGGCGGTGCCGTTTGAAGAAGATGGCGTGCTCGCGGGCTGTGTCATGGCGATCTATCCGGCTTACACAGAAGGGAAGTCGGTCGTGACGGTGAAAAGCCCGGATGGCTGGAAACCGATTCCGTTCACCGATGTGCGTTACCTTGAAGTGAAGGACCGAAAAACCCATGTCCACGCTGCGGATTTTTCCGGAACGAATAAAAACTCCCTGCAGGAATTCGAATATTTGCTGCCGAGAGATTCGTTCATCCGCTGCCACCGGTCGTTTATCGTCAACGTCCACCATATTGAAGAAATTCATCCCGATACCCATTCCACATTCGTGCTGGCAATGGATAATGGGGACCGTTTGCCCGTCAGCCAATCGTATTCCAGCTACTTCCGTAAATTACTCGGCTTCTGAGAACGCATGAAAATGCTGCCTCGGACAGCCGATTTTCTGTTTGACCCAAGAGATGCACTCTTCCATTCGGATATTTCCTTTTTCGCTTCGCCACAAGTTAATATTAGCTAATAATCAGACAAATAGATTGGGTGTTTTGCATCCTGTCTTTTTTAATGGAAGAACAATTATGCTACTCGTTAATATGAAAACGCTTCAACAAACGACATATATTAGACAAAAACATATAGAAAGAGAGTGTGGATGGAATGGAAAAGAAACTTGAGCGTATCAAAGCGGCAGAATTGCAGGATCGTGTGGTCACAGCACAGGAAGCGGCAGCGTGGATTCAAGACGGCATGACACTTGGGCTTAGCGGGTTTACAAGAGCGGGAGATGTGAAAGCGGTTCCTTATGCGCTGGTTGAGCGTGCTGAAACGGAAAGTTTCAAAGTCAATGTCTTCACCGGGGCATCCCTCGGGTCCGATATCGACCGATTGTTCGCAGAAGCGGGCATCGTCAACAAGCGTTTGCCGTTCCAAGCAGAACCGGCAATGCGCAAAGCGATCAACGCCGGCGACATGTATTTCGTGGATCATCATTTGTCCCATACAGCGGAATGGATCCGTTCAGGGGTCATCGAGCCGATCGATTTCGCGATCGTCGAAGCTTTGTCGATTACGGAAGATGGCATGATCATCCCGACGACTTCTGTCGGCAACTCATCCGTTTTCGTCAAACACGCGAAAAACATCATCGTGGAAATCAATGCGGCCCAGCCTGAACTGTTTGAAGGCATCCACGATATTTACGACACCGGCAAACAAGGCGAGCGCGACCCGATCCCGTTAACTTCCGTGGATCAGCGCATCGGAACAAAAGGCATCCCGGTCGACATGGAGCGTGTGCGCGGCATCGTCTTTACGCATCAGGAAGATTCTCCGTCGAACATCGTGGCGCCGGATGAAGACACGAAAATCATGGCTGACCATCTGCTGAACTTTTTCCGCAGCGAAATTGCAGCCGGTCGCCTGACGGAAAAGTTGGCTCCGCTTCAATCCGGAATCGGCTCCGTGGCCAACGCCGTGCTTCACGGCATGATCGATTCGGAATTCAAAAACCTGGAAGTCTATTCGGAAGTGCTCCAAGATGCGGTCTTCGATTTGATCGATGCCGGTAAAGTAGATTTCGCTTCTTGCTGTTCGATCACGTTGTCTGAGCCGAAAATGAAGCAGGTATTCGGCGAGTTCGACCAATACCGCGACAAAATCATCATGCGCCCGCAGGAAATCTCGAATCATCCCGAAGTCGTGCGTCGACTCGGCTTGATCTCGATTAATACAGCACTTGAATTCGATATGTACGGAAACGTCAACTCGACGCATGTCTCCGGCACGAAAATGATGAACGGCATCGGCGGTTCAGGGGACTTCGCCCGCAATGCGCGCCTCGCTATCTTCGTCACGAAATCAACTGCAAAAGACGGCAAGATTTCAAGCGTCGTACCATTTGCATCCCATATCGACCATACCGAGCACGACGTCGATGTAGTTGTCACCGAACAAGGCTATGCAGACCTTCGCGGACTGGCGCCACGCCAGCGCGTGGAAGTCATCATCGAAAACTGCGTGCACCCGGACTACCGCCCACAAATGCGCGAGTATTACGAAGAAGCGCTGACACGCGGTGGCCAGACGCCGCACGTTCTTGAGAAAGCTTTGTCTTGGCATGAATCACTAGCCAAAAACGGCACCATGCTCGCGAAAAAAGAGCAATTGGTCTAAACAAATAAAACCGGACAGCTGCATAGGCTGTCCGGTTTCTTCTGTTCAACGATTGCCGTACATTTCTGAAGTGTTGCGTGAATACAATTCGATAATATTGCCGAACGGGTCTTCGGTATAGACGAGGTAATGCGGTTTGCCTTTATTAATGTTCCACATTTTGCTGCGCTGACGCCCGCCATGCTGGACGATTCGTTCAATCGTTTCGACGATGTCATCGACTACCAAGGCAATATGGAAAAATCCTGCACGCCGCGGCGGCTCTTCAGAAAAAGAAGGATCCTGAAATTCGAATAATTCGATGCCGAAGCCGTCGGAAGACATGAGGTGGACATTGCGCATCTTGCGGATTTCCGGCCCTTGCAGATCGTTCGTCATGGAGCCTGGCCCTTCTGTATCGGCATCAAAATCAAATGGCCCCGCTAAAATATGAAAATCGAATACTTTTCGGTACCATGTAATCGCCTTATCTAAATCGGGGACCGCCAGCCCCACATGCGTAATTGCTGCCATGATGATTCTCCTCCTTTTTGCTGTACTGATTCTGTACCCTTCTAGGAGCGGGAATATGCAGAAATAGAGCAGGTACCAAAGGAATTAGTCGAAAATAGTTGTTGCCAGACTGGATTTTTAGTATTATAATAAGCAATTGTGAAATTCTGAAATGAGGGTCCTAATATGAAAAATTCCATCTATGGATTGACGATAGAACAATTAAAAGATTGGTTTGTTGAAAATGGCCAAAAGAAATACCGCGCGGAACAAGTGTGGGATTGGCTTTATATTAAACGTGTCACTGAATTCTCGGAGATGAAGAACTTATCGAAGGATTGCATCGAGCTTTTGGAAAACAATTTTGCGATCCGTACATTGGACCAGGCAGTCAAGCAGGAATCGTCTGATGGCACAATCAAATTCCTTTTCCGTTTGCAGGATGGCAACTTGATCGAAACAGTTCTCATGCGCTTTAAATACGGCAACTCGGTATGTGTAACGACACAAGTCGGCTGCAACATCGGCTGCAGTTTCTGCGCAAGTGGCCTATTGAAGAAGAGCCGTGACTTGAACGCTGGCGAAATCGTCGAGCAGATCATGCAAGTACAGGCACATTTCGATGCGGAGCAAAAAGAAGAGCGCGTCAGCCACATTGTCGTTATGGGTATCGGCGAACCGTTCGATAACTACACAAACTTGATGGATTTCCTCCACGTTGTGAACTCTCAAAAAGGGTTGGCAATCGGAGCGCGCCACATCACGGTTTCCACAAGTGGTATCGTGCCGAAGATCTACGATTATGCGGATGAAGGCTTGCAAGTTAACTTGGCGATCTCCATTCATGCTCCGACGAACGAATTACGTTCACGCATCATGAAGATCAACAAAGCTTATCCAGTTGAAAAATTGATGGATTCCATCGATTATTATTTGGAAAAATCGAATCGCCGCATCACGTTCGAATACATCATGCTGCGCGACGTCAACGACCATGTCGAAGAAGCGAACAAGCTGGCGAAATTGCTTGAAAACAAGCGTCACTTATCTTACGTCAACTTGATTCCTTACAACTCGGTTGATGAGCACGACCAATACCAGCAAAGCACGCCTGAAGCCATCAGTGCATTCTATGATGCATTGAAGAAAAAAGGCATCAATTGCGGTGTCCGCCACGAACAAGGCGCAGACATCGATGCTGCCTGCGGACAGCTTCGCAGCAAGCAAATCAAAAAAGAGAAAAAACCGGCAACGGTCTAATAGCACGATAGGCAGGAAGCTCCCGAATTTTTCGGGGACTTTTTGTTTTTAGGCGCAACGATAAAAAGCTTGCAACCAGTGGCTGCAAGCTTTTTATTATTTCCCGCCAGACTGTAAATTGATGCCTTGGATAAAATACTTCTGGAAAAAGAAGAAAATGATAATGACTGGCAGCAAGACGAGCAATGAGCCGGCCATCAGGTAGTTCCATTGGGTATTGAGCTGCCCTTTAAAGACCTGCAAGCCGATTTGCAAGGTATACAGGTTCTCGTCGTTCAAATAGAGCAGCGGGCCAAGAAAGTCGTTCCAGGCACCGTTAAATGAAAAGATAGCCACAGTGGCGATTGCCGGCTTGGTGAGCGGCAAGCCGATCTTGCGCCAGATATAAAAATGGCTGGCGCCTTCCATCTTCGCTGCTTCAATCAATTCATTCGGAATCGTCATATAAAATTGCCGCAACAGGAAGATGTTGAACGCGCTGCCGAAAAAGGCCGGCACGATCAAAGGATAATAGGTGTTCACCCAGCCGAGCTTGGCGAACAAGACGTACTGCGGGATCAAGGTAACGAATCCCGGGATCATCATCGTCGCCAGCACAATCGCAAACAGCACATTGCGCCCTTTGAATGGAATCTTCGCAAAGCCATAAGCGATGAACGAGTTTGACAAGACATTGCCGATTACGACCAAGGTGGTGATGACGAGCGTATTGATCGTGTACTGCGTAAATGGAGCCGCTTCCCACGTCCGGATGTAATTGGACCAATTCCAGGATTCCGGAAAGAAAGTGGGCGGGAAGGACATGACTTCCGCCATCGTCTTCAGGGAAGTCGATAACATCCACCACAAGGGTGATAAAATCATCAAGCTTCCCGCTGCAAGAAGAACGAAATTGATGAGTTTCAGCATTTTTTTTCGATTGCCGTGATGTTGAAAATAGCTCGGGTTTTGGAGGTCTTTGGTTGTGCCTGCTTCCTCTACATAACGGGTATCTTCTTGACGGGAGGTCATCGATTATCGCCTCCCTCATAATGCACCCAGCGTGGAGCCAGCTTCAGGTTAATCATGGTCAGGATGAAAACGATGATGAACAAGATCCAGGACATGGCCATGGCATAGCCCATATTAAAGTTCTCGAAAGCCTGCCGCCACATATATAGGTTATAGAACAATAAAGAGTTTGCTGGGCCGCCTTCGCCGTTGCTCGACATGACGTAAGCTTCCTGGAAAATCTGGAAGCCGCCGATCAGGCTGGTCACCACATCGAAGAAAATGACCGGTGTGATCATCGGCAAGGTGATGTGAAAAAATTGGCGGAACGTATTGGCGCCATCGATTGCCGCCGCTTCATACAAAGTCTTGGAAACGCCTTGCATGCTCGCGAGATATAAGAGCATCGCACCGCCGACACTCCATAATTTCATGAAAATCAGGGAGGGCTTGGTCCAGGCCGGATCGAATAGCCAGTTGGGCCCGTCGATGCCGACCCACCCGAGTATCAAATTGATCATTCCCGTGCCTGGATCGAGCAATTGCATCCACAATAAATAAACGCCGACCCCCGACAGCACCGCAGGCAAATAGTAGAGCGTGCGAAACACGCGGATGCCCGGAACGTCCTGGTTCAGGAGTGCCGACAGGAAAATCGCGCCCATCGTTGTCAGTGGGACGGAAAATAGTACGTAGTACAAAGTGTTCCAAAGGGATGTCCAAAACAATCCGTCTTCGGTGAAGAGCCCTTGATAGTTTTCGGCTCCGACAAAGTCCATCTGGGATGTAATATTGTAATTGGTGAAACTTGCGAACAGTGAAAAGAGCAGGGGCCCTGCCGTAAATGCAAGAAACCCGATAATCCACGGCATAACGAAAATATAGCCGTACATCGTTTCTTTCCGCCGCATAGTCGACTTTGGTTTAGCCAAACGAAGCCCTCCTTACTCGCCTGTATTTTTTTCGACTAGCGATTCGACATCGGCCTGTGCTTCTTCAAGCGCTTGTTTCGGCGTTTTCGAACCTAGGAACACTTCGTCGATTTTCGGATTGACGCTGCCCATGAAGTCAGGGGCAGATACGGGTACCGGTGTAAGGAGCGTATCGCTCATGTATTCAGTTGCCATGCTATAGACCATGGTGCCATCTTCTGTGAATTCATCCGATTGCGCCGCGTTTTCAGCGGCTTCGATATTGGCAACATTGTCGAAGTTCTGGACTGCCCAATATTCTTGTGCTTCGGCACCTGTTAAGTACTTGATAAATTCATAAGAAGCTTCAGGATTGGCAGCGCCGGCCGGAATCTCGGCGACAAATCCCCCGCCCCAGCTCGTATGGCCGTTGCCTGGTTCCATCTCTGGCAATTTCGCGACGCCGAAGTTCAAATCATCTGCATAATCGCGGATTTGCGTGTAAAAAGTCGGTGCGCTGACGTACATGCCGAGGCTGCCGTTGAAGAATGGATTGCCTTGCTGGCTGTCAATTTGAGCTTTATAGGAATTGATGACATCGTCACCATATTTATCTTTCCAGCCTTTCAGCCATTCGAGCGTCTCAAGATTGGTTTCGGTGTCGATCAAGACTTCATTTTCTTCATTGATAAAGTTGTGGCCATTGGCATTCAGCATCCAGACATCGTAATTAATGCCCCATAATGGATAAAAACCGATGCGTTCGTAGTCATCGCCGTTTTTCACGTCGAGCTTCGCGGCATATTCTTCAAGCTCCGTCCAGGTAGTCGGTGGCTGTTCAGGATCTAGTCCGGCTTCTTCAAATGCGTCTTTATTGTAGAACAATACACGGGTATCTGTATTGAACGGTATTCCGTAAGAATCGCCTTCGTAAAGTGTCGCATCCCATAGCTCCGGATAGAACTGCCCGGAGATATCGTCTTCTGACAAGAATTCAGCCAGGTTCATCGCCTGGTTCTGTTCTCCGCGTAGAGCGGTCGTGTTAATATCATTGATGACCACATCAGGTGGGTCGCCAGCTGCAATCGCTGCGAGTTCTTTAGTCCAAATGTCTCCCCATGGCAAATATGTGTGCTGAACTTCGATTTCATCTTGGGATTCGTTAAAATCGCTGATGATTTTTTCAATGACCGGACGGCGAATTTCGGAGCCCCAGAAGGTCCAGAAATCGAGCACGACTTTTCCGTCTTCGTTTTCCGTGGAGCTATCGTTGCTGTTGCCGGTCTGGAAACCGGCGCAGCCCGTAAGAAATAGGGAAGATGCCAAAAAGGCTGCAGGTATTGTGTAGAGTTTTTTCATGATTTTCCTCTCCTTTTTTTTGTCTTTAGTAACCAAAAATTTCGCTTCACGAAGCAAATGGTCGATAAGATTGTGAAGGAGCTCGCTATTCATGTCTCTAGTAGTACAGAATATTCCAGCTTCATTAGAAACGAGTATACAGTAGAGTATAGAAGTTGCCAAATATATATTTGTAATTTACTGCGAATTCTCTATAATGAAAGAAAACGCTTTAGAGGAGAATGGGAAATGGCAGAAATTAAAATTGAGCAATTAGGCAAAAGGTATGATAAAGGGGCGCTGGCCGTCAGCGATTTCAATTTACATATAAAAGATGAAGAGTTCATCGTGTTTGTCGGTCCTTCGGGGTGTGGGAAATCGACAACATTGCGGATGATTGCGGGCTTGGAGGAAATCTCGGAAGGCGAATTCTTCATTGATGGAAAACGCATGAACGATGTTGAGCCAAAAGAACGCGACATCGCCATGGTATTTCAAAACTACGCCTTATATCCACATATGACCGTTTATGAAAACATGGCGTTCGGCTTAAAGCTAAGAAAGTTCAAAAAGGCGGAAATCAAGCAACGCGTAGATGAAGCCGCAGCGATTCTCGGCTTGGAAGAATACTTGAACAGAAAACCGAAAGCGCTCTCAGGAGGCCAGCGCCAGCGTGTGGCTCTCGGACGCGCCATTGTCCGCGATGCAAAAGTTTTCTTGATGGATGAGCCCTTATCGAACTTGGATGCGAAATTGCGTGTGCAGATGCGCGCTGAGATCTCCAAATTGCATAACCGCCTGAAAACGACGACGATTTATGTGACCCATGACCAAACGGAAGCAATGACGATGGCTTCCCGTATTGTTGTCATGAAAGACGGATTGATCCAGCAAGTAGGCACGCCAAAAGAAGTCTATGATTTCCCGGAAAATCGCTTTGTCGGCGGCTTTATCGGTTCACCGGCGATGAACTTCTTTGAAGGGCAGCTAATCGACGGCACTTTCGCTGTAGGGAATAAAAAAATGGCGATTCCTTCAAAACTATTGGATATGTTGAAAGCAGAAGGCTATGACAATAAGCCAATCACTCTCGGCATCCGCCCGGAACATATCCATGTTAATAACGAAGACCTGTCTGGAATTCCGGCTAGTGAATTCGATGCGACTATTACCGTATCCGAACTGACAGGCGCTGAGACCATCCTCCATGCGGTCTATGAAGACCAGGAATTCATCGCCCGCGTTGATGCGGCAACTTCAATTGAAGCAGGGCATCAAGCAACCCTCGCATTCGATATGGCGCACGTCCATTTCTTCGATGCAGAAACCGGAACACGCATCAAAGCCGTAGAACGCGCAGAAGTAACCGTATAAAATCCATTAGCCCCGATCGGCTCAAATGCCGGGCCGGGGTTTTTACATGCAATCGATCAGCATGAGAATGAATAACAAGCCAATGCTTGTACCTGTTTCAATTGACCGCATTCACAAAGTTTCACCATCTATCCCAATGCAGGGAAGCGATTACCTATATGATGCTCAAAATAATGTATATTGTTTCACTAAATATCGCGAAGCAGGGCGGCGATTACCTATTTGATGCTAAAATTCTTCATTATGAATAAGCGGATTCACAAAGCTAATCAAAGCGTGAAAATTTGAAAAAATGGAGGAGTTTGCAAAGGATAAGTTTAGAGCAGTGGATTAGGGGAAAACATCTTAACATAGAGTTTTCAAAAAAGGAGTGGACACAGAATGGTAAAAATTGCAGTCGAACATCCATTTACATCCGTACGTGATGCATTGGTACAAAAAGGGTACCGTGCAGAAATGCTTGAAAAGAAAACAGATGCACCCGATTACGACGTAGTGGTTGTCCGTGACCAGGAAGATTTGACGGATTTCCACATGAGCGTTTCATTAGTTGAAGCGAGAGGGCGCACATTGTTTGAAATCGTAGAGGAAGTCGAAGAGCGCCTCGTGCGCCAAGGCAAAATCCAGTCGCCTGCACCAATGGCACCGGAATACGGTTCTGAGTCAGGCGGAGGCGGCGGAAGCTTCGTAGCCGGCGCTGTGACAGGCGCTTTGATTGGCGCTGCAGCAGGACTCTTGCTTGCGCCTAAGAGCGGTAAGGAACTACAGGAACAAGTAAAAGCGAAGACTTCCGATTCCAGTGAAAAAGTGAACAGTTCACTTGAACAAGCTAAAGAAAAAGCTGATGAATTGAAAACAAAGAGAGAGGAGAAAAAGGAGGAAAAAGAATTGAAAAAACAAGAAAAAGCGATTGAAAAAGAATCGAAGCAGCAAGAAAAAGCTGAAGAAAAAGAAGAGAAAAAAGAAGAAAAAGCCCAAAAAGAGCACGATAAGGCTGAAAAGAAAGTAGAAAAAGAAATCAAGAAAGCTGAGAAAGATGCCGGCGGCGTAGATGTCGTGGAATTTGGCGAATCATCACTCGGCAAGAACTCGGATGGCGAGATTAAAGTCGAGCCAACTGACGCGAAAAAGAATAATTAATCATGAATAAAGGCCTCCCGCAGCTGCGGGAGGCCTTTTGTGTGTTGTTTTATTCAGCGGCGACTTCATCGACCGGCTCATGCGGCACTGGCTCTGGAACGAAGATGAGGACGACCAGGCCGATGATAAAGAGGACGACCAAACTCAAAACCCCTAAACTGGAGTTTCCGGTAATCTGGGAAGTGACCCCGACAAGCAAAGGCCCCGTAATTGCGGCAAATTTGCCGAAAATATTGTAGAAGCCGAAAAACTCATTGGCATTTTGCTTCGGCACCAGCTTGCCGAAATAAGAGCGGCTCAAAGCTTGGATGCCGCCCTGGCTGGTGGCGACCAGCATCGCGAGAATCCAGAAATCCATAATCGTTTCGATGAAGACCGCATAGACACAGACGATAATATAGACAAAGATGCCGACATACAGCATTTTCTTTCCGGTAAAGCGATCGGCGAGCTTGCCGTAGAGAATCGCAAAAGGCGCGGCCACTACTTGTGTGGCGAACAAGACGATCAATAGGCTGGTGGCACTCAATCCGAGATCAGTTCCGTATGCGGTGGACAGCGAGATAATCGTGCCAACACCGTCGATATAGAAGAAGTACGCGATCAGGAACAGGAACAAGGCGCGGTACTGGCGGATTTCCCGGATCGTTTTATTGAGCCGTCGGAAGCTTTGGACGACGGGATTTGCTTCGCGTTTGATGAAATGCTGTTGTTTTACATGGCGGAACAACGGAACCGAGAACAGGATCCACCAAGCAGCGGTGATCAAAAAGGCAAGCCGGCTGGCATTTGTAACAGATAGCGGCAGGACTTCATTTTGGGCGAGCAGGATGATGAGGATGGCGAGCGCAAACGGAATGGTCGAACCGATATAACCAAGCCCGTAGCCAAATGCAGACACGCGGTTCATGCGTTTTTCGGTCGTGACGTCGACAATGAAAGCATCATAGAACAAATTCGCGCCGGTCGCACCGAGCGCAGCGAACACATAACAGATCAAGAGCCAGAGCCACTGGCCTTCCGGGACGAAAGCGAGCATCGCCGTCGAAACTGTGCCAAGCACGAAAAACACTGTGAAAAATTTCTTTTTCATTCCTTCGTAATCGGCAATGGTGCCGAGTAATGGGCCGAGCATTGCCAAAATAAACGTGAAGATAGCGATTGTGTAGCTTAAATAAGCAGTGGAATCCGCAAGTTCCACACCGGCGTCTGTTGCGGCGGCTTTATAGAAAAGCGGAAATACTGCGGTCGTGATGATAATGGAATAAGCGGAGCTGCCCCAATCATATAACGCCCAGCTTTTTTCCGGTTTTGTGAACTTCGCCATAGCCGAAGGCCTCCTTTTTCATTAAGTCTATTGTACAAGACAGACTCTAAAAAAAGACAGTTTTGACTGAATATTTGCTGAAGTTTTACAATCTAAGTCAGAAGAAATCGGGACCTCCGTATTTGAGGCGAAGCCTTTATTCCGCTACACTGATGACAGAAAGTGAGTGAGTGGGATGAAGTTGGTATCATGGAATGTAAATGGCCTGCGGGCCGTGATGAAAAAAGGGTTTATGGATTTCTTCGAGACAGTGGATGCCGATATCTTATGTGTTCAGGAGATCAAATTACAGGAAGGCCAGATTGATTTGGATCTTCCGGGTTATCATACATATTGGAATTATGCACAGAAGAAAGGCTATTCAGGGACCGCCGTCTTCACCAAACAGCGCCCATTGAATGTCCAGTACGGGGTCGGTCTCGAGGAGTACGATACAGAAGGCAGGCTGATCACATTGGAGTTCTCTGAATTTTATTTGGTCAATAGCTACACGCCGAACTCCCAGCACGGGCTGCTTCGCCTCTCGTACCGCCTCTTGTGGGAAGACAAGCTGCTTTCGTATATCCAGCAATTGGACCTCGAAAAGCCTGTTATTTTATGCGGGGACCTGAACGTGGCGCATCAGGAAATCGATTTGAAAAATCCGAAAGCCAATAAAAAGAATTCGGGCTTCACGCCAGAAGAGCGAGGCAAGATCAATGATTTTCTCGGCAGCGGTTTTGTGGATACGTTCCGTCATTTCCATCCGGATGAAGGCGGACATTATTCATGGTGGTCGTATCGTTCGAATTGCCGTGAGAAGAATGTCGGCTGGCGCATCGATTACTTCATCGCTTCCAACCGTCTCGTCGGGAAAATGAAGAGCGCGTCGATCCATAAAGATGTACACGGCTCGGATCATTGCCCTGTGGAGCTGCAACTGGGCGATCTATCGTCTTAAAGGATTATTCATATTATTCATCCGTTAAACGGTAAAAAAACCGGCAAGCCTGAAACGATCTCAGGTTTGCCGGTTTTTGTCTCAAAATAGAGTTCCACGTGAAACATTCAAACGTTCATGACGCGTTGTGCCAAGCGTTTGCAATTATCTTGGTCGAAATAGTCGATGTACTCGTCGGCTTTCCCATACCATTCGTTATGCGTAATATTATTTTCGACCATATAGGTGAGCGTGTTGTAGACATCTTCTACTGTCGGAGACCTATATCCATATAAATCTTTATCGAGGTCGAGGTAAGAACCGCGCTTTTCCGTATATTCCTGTTGGTCGAACATAAAGAAGATGATCGGTTTATTCAAATACAGGAAGTCCCAGGAAACGCTTGTGATGTCCGTCAGTAGCATATCGTTTTCTTCGATCGACCGCTCGATGGATGCGTGATTGAAATCCAGGAATTCGATGCCGTAATCCTGGTCGGCAAGCGGAAAGAAGTGCTCTTCAAATCGCTTCATGAACGGGTGCAAGGCGATTTGGAGATGGATGCCGTTGGATTTCAGGAGATTCCGTATTCCTTCATGTTCCAATAAGCCAATCGTGCTGCGGAAGTAATTGCTTTCGAGAAATTCTTCCCTTGAGAGGTCAAATAGCCATTCGCGCCAAGTCATCATCATCAAGATGCGCTTCATCTCTTTTGGCGGCTGGTTTGGCAAGTAGCGGTCAAAACGGGGGAATCCGGTGATGATAAGTTTTTCTTCAGGGATTTTCCATTTGTCGCGTTTCAACTCATATTCATAGCGCGAAGCACAATTAAAATAATCTGTCCGCTTGAGGAGTGGAACATCCTCTTTTTGGATGAGGATTTTCTTGAAGCCTTCGATGCCATGGCTGACGTGCGTGATGACCGTCCGGCGATTTAAATTCAAGAATTTATCGGCGGATGGCACGATATCATAAAGCAAGGAATGCCCATGGAATGTGTAATCTGCGCGGAAAAACAGCAAGTAATTGCGGAAGCTGCCGAGCGGTACGGCATTCGGGATCTGCCCGTTTTTCGCGTAGTCGGTCGCCGGATCATACATCCAATAAGCCGTGACTTGTTCTGCATGGTTATTCACCAAATATTTATGGAATACCGAAGCGTTGTCTTCGTATTTTTCTCCGAGGTTTCCTCCCACCAGGGCGATTTTCGGGCCTTTTGCATTTCGGTAAAACCGGGAGAGAATATAGGCCGCTGATACTTTCAAAAAAACTTTCAAAGGGTCCCATCTCCCTTTCTCTTTCAAGGTAACGCTCATTTCCAGCCCTGCTTTCTGTTAGTCGATTCCATTCTAGTTTTCCATATCCAACGGGATTTGTCTATTCCAAGGGAAGCGGGTTTAATTTTCAAATGATAAAGGGCACTTCTTGAAAAGGGCGAGTCTGCGTCGAAGGGATGATTTGGCAGAAAATAGGTTTATTTGCTGGCGAGTGTGGGAAGAGGGAAATGATGGCATTAATATGAAGGAGGATTCTCATGAAGGACCATAACGAAGAGCTTAAGAACAAAATGTCTGAAGGCGAAAACGAGGAAACCTTGACGAATCGCCAAGGGCATCCGGTAAAAGACAACCAGAATTTGCGAACTGTCGGAAATCGTGGGCCGGCTACTCTTGAAAACTATAACTTCATCGAAAAGATCTCTCATTTTGACCGTGAAGAAATACCTGAACGCATCGTCCACGCACGTGGCGCCGGGGCATTCGGCTATTTCGAGACTTACGGAACTGTCGGCGACGAGCCGGTTGAAAAATATACGCGCGCTAAAGTATTTTCAGGCAAAGGCAAACAGACGCCCCTGCTTGTGCGCTTCTCTACAGTAGCAGGATCACGCCACTCTCCTGAGACGGCACGCGACCCGCGTGGTTTTGCAGTGAAGATGTATACAGAAGACGGCAACTGGGACCTTGTCGGAAATAACTTAAAGATTTTCTTTATCCGTGATGCGATGAAATTCCCGGATATGATCCACGCCTTTAAAAACGACCCGGTTTCCAACGTGCCGGATCCGGAGCGGATGTTCGACTTTGTCGCACGTTCTCCTGAAGCGACGCATATGATCACGTTCCTGTTCTCCCCTTGGGGCATTCCAGCAACTTACCGACACATGCAGGGCTCTGGGGTCAATACCTATAAATGGGTAAATGACAAAGGGGAAGCGGTCCTCGTCAAATACCATTGGGAGCCGAAACAAGGCATCCGTAATTTGACTCAGGAAGAAGCTGATGAAATCCAAGCGAAAAACGTCGGGCACGCAACGGAAGATCTTTACGACTCGATTGAAAATGGCGACTATCCGGAATGGGAGCTGTTCGTGCAGATCATGAGCGACGACGAACATGCCGAACTCGACTTTGACCCGTTGGATGACACGAAATTATGGCCGATGGATAAATTCCCATTCTTGCCAGTCGGGAAAATGGTTTTGAACCGCAACCCGGAGAATTACCACGCGGAAATCGAGCAAGCTGCTTTTGGTACAGGCGTCCTTGTCGACGGCATGGACTTCTCGGACGATAAAATGTTGATTGGCCGTACGTTCTCGTATTCCGACACGCAGCGTTATCGCGTCGGGGCGAACTATTTGAAACTGCCGGTCAACGCGCCAAGAAAACGTGTGGCGACCAATCAATACGGAGGGGCGATGGATGTGCCGCGCGGCGAAAACGCGAAGAATCCACATATCAATTACGAACCGTCCGTGCTTGGCGGATTCAAGGAAGCAGATCGCCCGGATACGCCAGATCATGAACCGGAATACCAAGGCAAATTGACGAAGGCGCCGATCGACCGGACGAATAATTATGGCCAAGCCGGTGAGACGTATCGAAGTTTCGAGGATTGGGAGCGCGAAGAATTAATCAATAATCTCGGCGATGCGCTATCAGCATGCGACCCGCGCATTCAAGAGGAAATGGTGCATCACTTCACACAGGCCGATGAAGACTACGGCCGCCGCGTCCGCGAGAACATCGATATGAAAGTGAAGAAAATGAACGAAATGAAAGACAACGAAAACGCTGAAACGAAGCTCTACGGAAAGCCGGCAGCAAGCAAAGTCGCTCAAGCCGCCAGCTCCAAAGGGCACGGCGCAGAACGTTATTAAATGGAAAAACCGGTGAGTCGTGAGCTCACCGGTTTTTCTTATGGATTCAAAGAGGAATGATTGACCCCAAACACGTTTTCCACGTCGATCAAGAAGGCGATGCCTTTACCTGGAGCGTCGAGGTCGACGGCTTGTTCGATGCTTGCAACAACTTTTTCGGCAAACACGGCCGGCACCAATGTCAGGACGACATCTTTTTCCGGGTCAATCGTAAAGTTCATGAATTTCTTCTGTTCGTTGACTCCGGTGCCTCGCCCTTCCAGGATGGTCCCGCCTTCAGCGCCGGCGTTTGCAGCCGCTTTGACGACTTGCCCGGAATCCCCGGAATTGACGATGGTCACAATCAACTGGAAATCTTTCGGTTCTGGCATTTTTTCCACTCCTCGCATCTTTTTTCGATCGTCTTCGCGGTCGTTTAGGTGGGGAACCCCCAGCAATTGGCTGAGGTGGATAGTAAAGCCGAGACCGTAACCGGATTTCCCCAGCTTTCCGGCATGGCTGATCGCTTCGGCGACGGCAAATTCAATTTCACCGTCGACGGCGATAAAGATGACATCTTTTTCGTGTGTAGCGGGGAGCCCGAGGAACGTAGGTTTTTCGTTTCTTCCGATCCCTTCTGCATACAGCACCGTCGCCCCATCAGCGCCGGCTTCTTTCGCTGCTGCGATGACCTCCCTTGAAGCGCCGCGTTTTACAATGGCAATCATCAGTCTATGATTCAGATTCATGGTTTTGATTCCCTGCCTTTCGGTTAAAGAGTAAGCCGACAACGAGAACGGCGATAATCGGCGTCAATGCCACAAGCGCAATCATCCCGAAGCCATCGACAAGCGGATCTCTTCCTTCCGTTACAGAAGCGATGCCGACTGCTACTGAGACGATAAACGTGACGGTCATTGGGCCGGTAGCGACACCGCCTGAATCAAAGGCGATTGCGATAAATGTCCGGGTGGAGAAGAAAATCAGGATCAGTGCGAGAATATAACCTGGCAGGATGAAATACCAGATCGACCAGCCTGTCAATATCCGCAGCATCGACAAAGCGATGGATAAGCCGACCCCCGTCGATAAGGTGTAGAGCATGACCTGCGAGGAAATATAACCGCCCGTTTCACGGTCGACTTCCTCATTCATGATGCGGACAGCGGGTTCGGCGAATGTCGCCACGAAGCCAAGCATGAAGCCAATCGGAATGATTGCCCAGCGATACTGCCACTCCCCAAGTTCCGCCCCCATCAATTCACCGAAGGGCATGAAGCCGATATGGACGCCTTGAAGGAAAAAAGCCAATCCGAAAAATGTCAAAATAAAACCGAGACCAGTTTGCAGGACACGTTCTTTCGGCAATTTGAGCATGAACAATTGAAATACGCTGAAAAACACGACAAGTGGGAGGAGGGCCATGCTGACTTCAATCAGCACTTCCCCAAAACCCTGGAAGATATGCAAGTTCACCGGTACAACACCCCCAAGAGCATGACTGCGATGATGGGCCCGATCGAAGCAAGCCCGATCAAGCCGAAGCCTTCGCCGCTGCTTGGCTTATCGGATCGCAGCACGGAAGCGACGCCGATGCCCAGTGCCAAGATGAAAGGCACTGCCATTGGGCCGGTCGTAACGCCGCCTGCGTCGAATGAAATGGGGATGAATGCTTCAGGGACAAAAAAGGAAAGAAGGAAAACTAAAGTATATCCCCCAATCAGCATATAATGGATTGGGATGCTGAACAGTGTCCGGACCATCGCCAAAGCGACGAAAATCGCCAAGCCCACGGAAACGGATAGAATGAGGATGTTTCTTGAAATATCTCCTCCTGAAACATCATCGATTTGATTAGCCAAAACGCGAACATCCGGTTCGGCAATCGTGACGGCAAGACCAAGCACAAGGCCTGTCCCGATGATTAGCCATGGCTTGCGGGTCAAAGGCAGCTTCTTGCCGATCAATTCACCGATCGGGAGCAACCCTGCATTGACCCCCAGCAGGAACAGGAAAAAACCGGTTCCTACAAAAATGACCCCGATTAAAAACTGCAGCAGCGCTTCGAGCGGCAGGCGGATGATCAGCACTTGAAGCAAGACGACGACAATCGTGACAGGCAGAATGGCAGAGGCGACTTCTTTAAAAGTACTTTTGACATTTTCCATGCAGCATCTCCTTTGCAGCGGATTTGGGTTATTGCCTATCTCGCGGCGGATGGGACAAGGAACTTTGCAGTCGTTAAGTTAAAGAAAGAACATAAGCGAACAGGAGGAATTATAATGAAGAAGAACAAGAAAACGGAACCGATGCTTCCCAAGGAATTAGAAACAATTTCTTTTATTGAAGCATTAGATGATGGATATGTCCATGACTGCCGGATCGTTTCTGAAGAATTACCGGCAGGAAAAATTCATTTCGACCGGGTGTTGTTCGAGAATGTCCGCTTTTTGGGTGGCGAATGGGAGCGCAGTGAGTTTGCGGATGTCGTGTTCATCAATTGTGACTTATCGAATGCTGATTTAGGCCGTGCGGTGTTCCATCGTGTGAAGTTCGAGAATTGCAGATTGCTGGGCACGGATTTCACTGAAAGTACAATTCGCTATACGCGCTTCAAAGGCTGCCGGCTTGATTATGCGGTTTTTGGTTTCTCCCATATCAGTGATGTAATTTTTGAACAAAGTGCTATCAGGCAGGGAGATTTCTACGAAGTGGATTTGAAAAACACGCAGTTTCTTGACAGCGAGTTAAATGAGGCGAATTTCACAGCAACTTCCCTGAAAGGAATCG
This sequence comes from Planococcus citreus, assembly GCF_003664125.1. Lineage (GTDB taxonomy): Bacteria > Bacillota > Bacilli > Bacillales_A > Planococcaceae > Planococcus > Planococcus citreus. Next base: position 1,270,595 of record NZ_RCCP01000001.1, on the reverse strand, counting down.
ATTTCAGTTCAAGCCGCTTTGAAGAACTGCAATTGACAATGGAATTGGTGTCGGGGTGCAAAGTATCTACAGATCAAGCATTGTTATTTGCCCGTAAACTGGGATTAATTATCACAGAATAAGATTTTTTTAATTTTTAAATGCTTTATGACCTGCTTTATTTCCAATTATTATATTAAATAGATACTGTTCACTAAATATTCATTCTATTTTAAAAAATTATCCATAAAATGATTGCTCATTCACTTTAATTGCAGTATATTTAAAATAATTAGAAATTTACTAAAAGGAGCAGGAATCAACTATGAAGCAACTAAGCAAAAAAATAAAAGACTTGAGAGAAGCGAAAGGCCTTTCCCCGGAGGAGCTTGCAGACCGTTTGGGCTTTGCGAAAAGCACGGTATGGGCATATGAAAGCGGAAAGAAACAAGTGTCAGTTGTACATCTGGAACGCCTCGCCGATTTCTTTGAGATTTCTGTGGATAGTCTTTTGGACCGCAACGACCGCACGATTAACGTTAATCTCCAAAATGCGAATTTCCTGAACGAATATACAGTAATGCTTGATGACCAGCCATTGAATGAAGCGGAACTTGCTGAGGCGGCTTCTTTTATCCAAGTGAAACGCCGTATGGGCAGCTATGGCTTGGCGACTTGATGAATATATGTGTGAACTCATGAGCCTGTTCTCCTGTAATAAGGAGGACAGGTTTTTTCGTGTGGTAAAACAATTGATGAATTGTTTTTGACAGAATTATCTGTCAAAATAAAAAGAGACTTAAGGAATGGCGGTGAGGATTTGAGAAGATACATAATGTACGAAACATACCGGCTGGGGATTCTCATCGACCATCTAAAAGCGGAGGATTTGATCAGGCAAATCGATGAGTATATTGAAGAAACGCCAGTTGACCAGATTCCCCATATCTTTTATGTCCTGTCGCTGGCGAGCAACCGCCGTATCATGATTGAACTGCTGACGGATTTGGCACGGGGTGTCGACGAAGAGCTGCCCGCATCGATTGTAGCCGGCATCCTGTACAAGGAGCGCGACCGTTATACAGTGGAAGAGCTGTACGGAAAAATCGGGATGCTGGCTTCGCTGTTATCGGATGAAGACGATGAACTCGCGACAAGTTTCCGTGAATTGAAATCCTCCTACGACGAGTTGCAAGCTGCCTATGGGCGGCGCTTTAAACGGAAAAAAGCGAGGGAGCGTATGCTTGCCCGCAGCGAAAAAGTATTGGAGGAGACACTCTCTGAATATGCCCATTTTGCGGAGGAAATGGACCGCAAAGAATGGTGGCTCAATTAAACCTGTTTATTCTGCTTGCTATGGGGAAGACAAATTATAGCAACTTACAGAATCAGGAGGAGACAAATATGAGTAAAACGATTTTCATTACAGGAGCCGGAAGCGGGCTCGCAAAAGGTACGGCACTTGGACTGGCAGCGAAAGGCCATAAAGTCATCGCGCCAGTTGAAACAGCCCCTCAAGTAACATCACTCCGTGAAGCGGCATCTGAAGCCGGGGTAGAATTGACAACGTTTAAAATGGACATTAAAAACCCGCAAGATCTGGCACAGATGCTTGAATACGATTTCGATATCTTTGTAGCAAATGCTGCCATCAATGAAGGCGGCCCACTCGGGGAAGTGCCAATGGCAAACTTCCGTGAATTATTTGAAGTGAACGTCTTCCAAACGCTCGAAACGGCTCAAATCGCAGCACGTAAATTCGTCGAAAAAGGCAAAGGCAAGATCATTTTCCTATCTTCCATGGCAGGGATCATGTCGACGCCTTACGTCGGCCCGTATACAGCGACGAAGCACGCTATCGAAGCAATTGCAAAAACACTGCGCAAGGAAATGGCGGAGTTCGGCGTACAAGTGGCGACGATCAATCCGGGCGCATTCGCTACAGGGTTCAACGACCGCAGCGCAGAAGCCAAGTGGAAATGGTTCGATGAGAAAATCCACTTCACTCGCCCTGAAGACATGAAGGAAATGGAGAAGGGCTTGGAAGACCAATTCGATCCGCAGGACATGATCGATAAAATGGTGGAAATCATTCCGCAGGATTCCCACAAATTCCGCACGGCGTATCCAGAAGAGACCGAACAACAGATGAAAGACGAAGAAGCTAAACAGTGGGAGATTGAAATTTAAGCTGAAAGGAAGAGGGCCATGAAGCCGGAACGTTGGGCTTGGGAAATGATCGAGCACGGTGCGGACAACGCGGGCGAAGTTTGCCGCTTGTTCGATGCGCTTGAGCCAGTCGACCCGTACGAAATGTTCGGTACGTGGAAAGGGCGCGAATTGCCGTCAGGACACCCACTGGACGGCTGGCTTGAAAAATCGGGCTGGTACGGCAAAGCTTTCCACAGCACCGAGCATGTCGACCCTTTATTGTTTAACTCCCCTTTTGGAAAACCGTTCCCGCTGCATCCATTTCCACCCGCGCTGATCGCTAATCTGTTGAGCGGCGCGAAAGGTGCAGCGCGGCTCCGCAAGATGGAGTGGCGTGGGAAAACGAGTGCGGTGATGATTTACGATCAATTGCCGATCCAGGACCATTTCCGGAAAGTGAACGATGATGTGCTAATGGGCATGATGGACTGGAAAGGAATGCGGCAACCGTATTTCTTCCTGTTGGCAAGAGTGTACGACTGAGATCATTTTCACTGGCACCTTCTGAATAAAAGGCCTTTCCAGCCACCCCGGAAAATAATCAATTTTCTAGGGTGGCTTTTCGTATGCAAAAAAAGAAATAACCCTTCAAATATGGTAAGCTACGTTAATAGTAAAACAGTATGGGGAGTGTTCAAAGGTGTTGGAACAAGCAAGAAAATTACTGCAGTCGCATTTCGGGTATGATAGCTTCCGGACCGGCCAGGAGCAGGCGATCACACAAGTTTTCGATGGCCAGAATACAATTTGCGTCATGCCGACAGGCGGCGGGAAATCGATGTGCTACCAGATTCCTGCGCTTGCGATGGAAGGAACGACCATCGTCGTCTCGCCGCTGATCTCCCTGATGAAAGATCAAGTCGACTCTTTACAGGCAGCCGGAATTCCAGCTGCTTCTATTAATAGTTCGCTCGATGTCTACGAAGTTCGTGAAATCCTTCATGAAGTGCAGATGGGCATCATCAAATTATTGTATATCGCGCCAGAGCGCCTCGATTCGGAAATGTTTTTGGATGGCTTGCAAGGCGTCAAAGTGCCCCTCATCGCAGTCGATGAAGCGCATTGCATCTCGCAATGGGGCCACGATTTCCGGCCGAGCTACCGGCTGATTAGCCGCATGCTGGAAATTTTCCCAGACAATCCGACTGTCCTAGCCTTGACCGCGACAGCGACCCCTCAAGTGCGGGAAGATATTTGCCGCATCCTGGATATCGAAGAACAAAATACCGTTATCACCGGTTTTGAACGGGCGAACTTAAGTTTTTCAGTCATTCAAGGACAGGACCGTGAGCGTTTTATCCGGGACTACGTCCAGAAAAACGATAACGAGGCAGGCATCATTTACGCAGCGACGCGCAAAACGGTGGATTCGGTCTATGAATCGCTCGTCAAACGCGGCGTCAAGGCGGCAAAATACCACGCCGGCATGCCGGACGATGAACGCCGCCTCGGGCAAGAACGCTTCTTGAACGATGAAGTGACCGTGATGGTGGCGACCAACGCATTTGGGATGGGCATCGATAAATCCAATATCCGTTATGTGATCCATTACCAGCTGCCGAAAAATATGGAAAGCTATTATCAGGAAGCTGGGCGCGCAGGACGAGATGGACTGCCGAGTGAGTGCATCGTCCTGTACGCTTCTCAGGATGTCCAGACGCAGCGCTTTTTGATCGATCAGGCGCAAGACCCTTCGCGCATCCCGGGGGAGTTGAAGAAGCTCCAGGGGATGGTCGACTATTGCCATACGGAAAATTGCCTCCAACAATTTATCGTCCATTATTTCGGCGATGGAAGTGCGGCACCGTGCGGCCATTGCGGAAACTGCGTCGACGAAAGGGAAGGCCAGGACGTCACAGAAGATGTCCAGAAAGTGTTGTCGTGCGTCATCCGCATGGGCCAGAAATTCGGCAAGACGATGACTGCCCAAGTATTGACCGGCTCACGCAATAAGAAAGTGCTCGACTTCCGATTCGATCAATTATCGACATACGGCGTATTGAAACACATGAATTCAAAAGAAGTCTCGAACCTCATCGAATTCATGATTTCACAGGAATTGCTGGCAGTTGAGCAAGGCAGCTTCCCGACGATCTTCGTCCCAGACGGTGGGCGCGATGTCCTGCTCGGAAAACGCCGCGTCATGAGAAAAGGCGCCGTCGTCACGAAGCGAATCGCCACCAACGATCCGTTGTTCGAGGAATTGCGGACGGTGCGCAAGAAACTGGCAGATGAGGCGGGAGTTCCGCCGTTTGTCATCTTCTCGGATAAGAGCCTGCAGGACATGGTTGCACGCAAACCGAAAGATGAAGAGGCGTTCCTTGAAGTTAACGGGGTCGGCGCAAATAAATTGGAGAAATACGGGGAATACTTTCTTGAAGCAATCCGGATGTATGAAACTGTGAATAATTCGTAATAATTCAGTTGCCTTGGCAGTGTCATTTGCCTTACGTACCAGTATGAAAAAATGGATAAATCAAGAAAAAATTATAGCTAGTTGAAAAGAGCGCAGAAAATGAATCATTTTCTGCGTTCTTTTTGTATAGAAAATTTTATGCGAGTGTAGCCGAAAAATCAGTTAGCCATCTTAGTTTTTCCAAGTGATCAATCAAAAGATTCCAATGCGAATTGTATAATTACTGGGAAAAGGGGGTGCCGGGAAAAGCGGACGAAAAAATTACTGTATCAATATACACAAATAGCGAATAAAGAAGAATCGCTACACACCTTTATTTGAAAGCGGTTTCACTTGTAATCCTAGGATTTGTAATGAATCTTCATGCACTTGATAAATTTTTCACAAAATGCAATTGTATATATATTCAGTTATATGATATACTATCATAATATTATGACAAATTAGCGTGTAAAAGGAGGCGGTTTTATTGAGTAAGAAAGAGTATCCGATCGCACAAGGACTGTATCATCCCGACCAGGAACATGAAGCTTGCGGCATTGGGATGATCGCTAATATAGACGGCAGAAAATCGCATAGCATTGTCCAGAACGCAGTGAACATCCTGTGTAACTTGGAGCACCGCGGCGGCCAATCATCCGATACGAGCACAGGGGACGGCGCCGGCATTTTGACGCAGATTCCACACCGCTTTTTCCTGAAGCAATGTGAAAAAGAAGGAATCGTCCTTCCGGATGAAGGAAAATACGGCATCGGCATGATTTTCATGCCACAGGATTACGATCTACGCATGAAAGCAAAAGATATCATCCAGCGCATTGTCGAAGAAGAAGGCCAGGAATCACTCGGCTGGCGCCCTGTGCCGGTCAACGATTCATTTGTCGGGAATGTCGCGGCGAAAACCAAGCCGGTCATCCGCCAAATCTTCATCGGTGCATCAGCGGAGCTAGAGACGCGCATGGACTTGGAGCGCCGTTTGTACATTATCCGCAAACGCATCGAGCAGGAAATGGGCGGCGTGGAAGAATTCAAAGACGTCTATTTCAGCAGCTTGTCTGCCGGCACGATTGTCTATAAAGGCATGCTCATCCCGGAACAACTGGATTCATTCTATATCGACCTCAACCATCCCGAATTCAAATCGGCGTTGGCACTCGTCCACTCACGGTTCAGTACGAATACCTTCCCGAGCTGGCAGCGTTCCCACCCGAACCGCTACTCCATCCATAACGGCGAATTCAATACGCTTCGCGGAAACGTCAACTGGATGAGAGCCCGACAGCTCGCTTGCAACTCCCCTTATTTCAATGACCAAGATTTGCAAAAAGTCCTGCCGGTCATTGATGAAACAGGAAGCGATTCGTCGATGTTCGACAATTGCTTCGAATTCCTCCATCTATCAGGCCGTTCGCTTGCACATACGGCGATGATGATGGTCCCGGAGCCATGGGTCAATGACAAATCGATTGACAAGAAAAAACGCGATTTCTACGAATACCACAGCACGCTCATGGAGCCATGGGACGGCCCGGCGGCACTGGTATTTACAGATGGGCGCCAGATTGCAGCGTGCCTCGACCGCAATGGCTTGCGCCCGGCGCGTTATTATATTACGAAAAGCGGCATGATCGTACTCGGCTCGGAAGTCGGTGCGCTCGATATCTTTTCCGATGACATCATCTATAAAGACCGCCTGCGCCCAGGGAAGATGCTTTTGGTCGACCTTGAAGCCGGCAAAATCATCCCGGATGACGAAATCAAAACGCAAATTGCGTCCGAGCTCCCTTATAAAGATTGGGTCGAAAACAATTTGTTCGATTTGGGCGATTTGCCAGAACCGAAAGAAGTGGTGCATCCAAACGGCGAAGGGCTGTTAAAGCAGCAGCTTGCTTTCGGCTATACGCAGGAAGAAGTCCAGAAAATCATCAAACCGCTGGCGTCCGACGGGAAAGATCCGGTCGGCTCGATGGGCTACGACTCGCCGCTTGCGGTATTGTCGAAAAAACCGCAGCTTTTGTATAACTATTTCAAGCAATTGTTTGCACAAGTCACCAACCCGCCGATTGACGCGATCCGTGAGCAAATCATCACGGCAGCCCGGACGACCATCGGGGCAGAAGGCAATTTGGTGGATCCGAAACCGGAAAGCGCACGCCATATCCGTCTTGAAACACCGGTATTGCTAAATGCAGAGCTTGAAAGACTGCGCCAGCAGAACTTGCCGGAGTTCAAAGCCATCACCTTGCCGATTCTGTTTGATGCGGATGGAGGCGCCGAAGCGATGGAAGCGCGTCTGGAAGCATTGTTTGCTGAAGCGGACGAGGCTATCAAACAAGGCGCGACACTAGTCATCCTGTCTGACCGCGGCGTCGACAGCACGCATGCGGCGATTCCTGCACTGCTCGCAGTCTCAGGGCTCCATCATCATTTAATCCGACAAGGCACGCGGACACGCATGAGCATCCTGCTCGAGTCTGCGGAACCGCGTGAAGTCCATCATTTCGCCATGCTGATTGGTTACGGTGCGGAAGGGATCAATCCTTATCTGGCATTCGAATCAATCGAAGACCTGGTGGCGAAAGACGATATCCACGGCATGAACGTCGAACAGGCGGAAGCGAGCTATGTGCAAGCTGTAACGGACGGGATCATCAAGATATTGTCTAAAATGGGTATTTCAACCATTCAAAGTTACCGAGGCGCACAGATTTTCGAAGCGATCGGAATCCATATGGATGTTATCGACAAATATTTCACGCGTACATCATCGCGCCTTGGGGGCATTGGGCTCGATATTATCGCCAAAGAGGTCCTGCTGCGCCACGCATCTGCTTATCCGGACCGCGAAGGAGCGAATCCTGCGCTCGAATCAGGCGATGAATACCAGTACCGTGAAAACGGCGAAGACCATCAATACAACCCGATGACGATCCATACGCTTCAACAAGCGTGCCGGACGAATAATTACGATACTTTCCGCAAGTATTCGAAACTCTTGACGGATGAAAAAGCCAATCTCCAATCATTGCGGGGCTTATTGAAATTCAAAGACCGCACGCCGATCCCGATCGAAGAAGTCGAAACGGTCGAAGAGATTTGTGCACGCTTCAAAACCGGCGCCATGTCTTATGGTTCGATCAGTAAAGAGGCCCACGAAGCCTTAGCGATCGCGATGAATAAAATTGGCGGACGCAGCAACTCAGGAGAAGGCGGCGAAGAAGTATCGCGCTTTATTCCGGACGACAACGGCGATAGCCGCAGAAGCGCCATTAAGCAAGTCGCATCGGGCCGCTTCGGCGTCACGAGCCATTATTTGGTCAATGCTGACGAAATCCAGATCAAAGTCGCACAAGGGGCAAAACCTGGAGAAGGCGGTCATTTGCCAGGCAAGAAAGTATATCCGTGGATTGCGGAAGTGCGCGGTTCGACGACTGGCGTCGAATTGATTTCACCGCCTCCTCATCACGATATCTATTCGATCGAAGATTTAGCGGAATTGATCTTCAACTTGAAAAACGCCAACCCGCGTGCACGCATCAGCGTTAAGTTGGTATCCGCAGTCGGTGTCGGCACAATCGCAGCTGGCGTCGCCAAAGGCCGTGCAGATCTCGTGTTGATCAGCGGTTATGACGGCGGCACGGGCGCTGCGCCGAAAACGAGCTTGAAGCATACCGGCTTGCCATGGGAAATCGGCCTTGCGGAAACGCATCAGACGCTTCTGTTGAATGGCCTGCGCGACCGCATCGTCGTCGAAACAGACGGCAAGATGATGACCGGCCGCGACGTCGTTACTGCAGCGCTCTTGGGTGCCGAAGAATATGGCTTCTCGACAGCCCCGCTAGTTGTCCTTGGATGTGTCATGATGCGCGTCTGCCATTTGGATACATGCCCAGTCGGGATTGCGACGCAAAATCCGGAACTGCGCAAAAAGTACACGGGCGAAGCAGATCATGTGGCGAACTTCATGCGCTTTATTGCCATGGAAGCGCGCGAATTGATGGCGGAACTTGGATTCCGCACAATTAACGAAATGATCGGCCGCACCGATGTGCTGGAAACGAATAGAGCGATCAAGCATTGGAAAGCGGAAGGGCTGGATTTGACGCAGCTTCTCTATCAGCCGGACCTGCCGGAAAAAGTCGGCCGCTATGCAACGATCAAGCAAGACCACGGTTTGAAGCACACGCTCGATGTGCAGGAACTCTTGCCTCGCTGCCGCAATGCGATTGAAACAGGGGAGCCAGTCGAAGTATCTACCGCAATCCGCAATATCCACCGTGCGACCGGGACGATCATCGGCAGCGCCATCTCCCGCAAATACGGTGCAGAGGGCTTGCCGGAAGATACCATTACGTTGAATTTCCAAGGCTCAGCCGGGCAAAGCTTCGGTGCGTTCATTCCGAAAGGCATGACGCTCAATTTGATCGGAGACTCCAATGACTTTGTCGGAAAAGGCTTATCCGGAGGTAAGATTGTCGTCAAGCCGGCAGTGGATTCGACATTCCTTCCCGAGAAGAACATCATCATCGGCAACGTGTCGTTTTATGGTGCTTCGGCTGGGGAAGCGTATATCCACGGTATGGCAGGCGAGCGTTTCGCCGTCCGCAACTCAGGTGCAAAAATCGTCGTCGAAGGCGTCGGCGACCACGGCTGTGAATACATGACCGGCGGGCGCGTCGTCATTCTTGGAGATACCGGCAAAAACTTCGCAGCCGGCATGTCAGGCGGTGTCGCTTATGTCTTGGATGAAGATGAAACATTCAGCGCGCGCTGCAACCCTGAAATGGTGCATATGCAGCCGCTCGCAGATCCTGTTGAAATTGCGGAACTGAAAGAGATGGTCGAAAACCATGTCCGCTATACAGGAAGCTTGAACGGCAAACGCGTGTTAGATCATTGGGAGATTCTGTCTGCCAAATTCGTCCGCGTCATTCCGAAAGCCTATTTGAAGATCAACGAACGCATCAGCAAGCTTCAAGACAGCGGCATGGAGAAATTCGATGCCGAAATGGCCGCATTCGAAGAAAGTAAAATGGCTTCGGCCGGCAAGTAACAGCGCCGGCAATAGCTGCCTTTCATAGAGAAAAGCTTGGAAAATATGCGAACTGGAGGGAAACGATGGGGAAGATAACCGGATTTATGGAATATGACCGTCAGACTGTAAAAGAACGCGACCCGGCACAGCGGACGAAAGACTGGAAAGATTATACGATTCCGCTATCTGAACAGGAAGTACAAAAGCAAGGGGCGCGCTGCATGGATTGCGGCGTCCCGACCTGCCAGACCGGCATGGATCTCGACAATGGCACGACCGGCTGCCCGGTCAATCACTTGATTCCGGAGTGGAATGATCTTGTCTATCGCGGCCAATGGAAAGAAGCGCTTCACCGTGAACATTTGAAGAATAATTTCCCGGAATTCACCGGTGTTGCTTGTCCGGCTCCATGTGAAGGGGCTTGTGTTCTGGGGATCAACGAACCGCCTGTCGCCATCCGCACGGTCGAACGCTCGATCATTGAACGCGGATTTGCGGAAGGCTGGGTCGTTCCGGAACCGCCGAAACACCGCACCGGCAAAAAAGTGGCTGTAGTCGGTTCAGGTCCTGCGGGGCTTGCATCGGCAGCCCAATTGAACAAAGCAGGCCATACCGTAACGGTATTCGAAAAAAGCGACCGCATCGGCGGTTTGCTGACTTACGGCATTCCTGAAATGAAATTGCCGTATGATATGGTCATGCGCCGCGTCAAAATCCTTGAGCAGGAAGGCATCACATTCGTGACGAATGTTGAAGTCGGCAAAAACTATCCTGCAACAAAATTGCGTGATGATTTCGATTCGGTCATCATGGCGACTGGCGCGACTGTGCACCGCAACATCGATGTCGAAGGGCGTGACTTAGAAGGCGTGCATTTCGCAATGGACTTCCTGCATGCCAGCACGAAAAGCTTGCTCGATTCCGATTTGGAAGACGGCAATTATATTTCGGCAAAAGGAAAAAACGTCATTGTCATCGGCGGTGGGGACACAGGAACAGACTGTCTCGCAACTTCCGTACGCCACGGCTGCGAGAGCCTTGTGCAATTCGATGTCTACGATCAAAAAGGCGCGCTCCGTGACGAAAAAGGCAATCCATGGCCGCAATATCCGAAAATCCACCGCGTAGAATACGGCCATAAAGAAGCTGCCGCAACGTTCGGTGACGATCCGCGTGCTTATGCGGTCATGACGAAGAAATTTGTCGGCGATGAAAACGGACATGTAAAAGAAGTCCATACCGTTAACGTCAAACTGAAAATCGATGAGCAAGGCAACCGCATCCGCGAAGAAATTCCAGGTACGGAAAAAGTGTGGAAAGCGGACCTCATCCTAATCGCTATCGGTTTCAGCGGGCCGGAACAGCTGCTGATCGACCAATTGAATGTGGAAACGCACGCCAATTCACGCGTTAAAGCTGAATACGGCGATTATCGCACGAATGTCGAAGGCATCTTTGCGGCTGGCGATATGCGCAGAGGCCAGAGCTTGATCGTCTGGGCGATCAACGAAGGCCGTGAAGCTGCCCGGGAATGCGACCGTTATTTGATGGGCAGTACGGTATTGCCTTAATAAGTGTGACTGAACGAAAAAAGCCTGCAATTTTTCATTGCAGGCTTTTTCTTTTTTGGGATTATAAATCGAGATAAAAGGGAAAGGTTAATAAATTGATTATTTTAATAACTTTAAATAATTAAATAATTTCTTTATTGTAAATTTTTTCAGGAGTTGTTGTGCAAAAGTCCTAGTGTGTATATACTAGGGATTGTAGGACTATCGGTCGCTTATTCGATTAGTAAACACAGTATAAAAATGTTAAGCGATCCGCAATTTCTTCAAAAAACTAAATCACCTCAGGAGGAATACGCATGTTCAAGAAAAGTATCACAGCCGTCATCTTCTCATTCATAATGATTTTATCAATGGGAACAGGAGCGTTTGCATCGGACATTCCAGTTGTAGACGATGTGCCATTCCATAACTTTGAAGACTCTATGACAGTAGAAGAAAAAGAAGCTATTGCCGATGTCAACAAGGTGAACGCGAAGATCGAAGCGGAAATCGCTAAAAACCAAGAAAAAGCTGACAAGCTATACACTCAATACACAGAAAAGTTAGCGGAAGAAACAGATGTTAACAAACAGGAAAAGTTAACAGCGAAGTACGAAGAACAAATCACAAAGCTGATCACTAAACTTCAGGAGAAAGCTGAGAACATGACAGTTAAAGGGATGGATAGAGCAACTGCTGCAGGACTCACTGTAGACATGGTTTATGTAGACATCCAGTTCGGCGACAGAACCGCTTTGATCGACCCGATTATTGTGGTGGCTTGGTAAGTATATTGTAGATATCTTTTAAAAAGAGTAGTATGGGGGTAGAGGAAACTTTACTCTCATTTTTTTATATTTTAGGGGATGTGAATTTGTGAAGGGCTTGGATATATTAAAAGGAAAATATCTGGAAAAAGTTGAAAATGATGCTACCACTCTTTCTTTGCTAGGCAGAGGTAGTGGTTTGGAACTGATGAAGCAAACTATTTTAAAAGATAAAACTTTTATTTTGATTCCAAGCGAGTCCGCTGAGGCACATGAATTCTATTATATATTAGATGGAGAGATACAAGCGGAAATCGAAGGCAAGCAAATTCATCTAGGCAAAGATGATTTCTTTTCATGTAAAGAATTGGAATCGCCTGTGAATTTTAATGTAGTAGAAACCGTTGTGTTATTGTCCGTTTCAAATTTCCCGGTTTTCCAATATGCTAGTAAAATGATTGCGGAGTTGCGGAAAATCGGTGAAAAAGTTGAGCATAAAGATCGTTATACATTTAATCACAGCTCTCGTGTGGCTGGCTATGCGATTAAGACCGCATCCAAATTGAAGATGACCAGAGAACGGACAGAGTCATTATTTTTGGCATCCATCCTCCACGATATCGGCAAAATCAATATTCCTGAAGAAGTGTTGAAAAAGCCTTCCAAACTGACTGACGAAGAATTCGACCTGGTGAAAAAACATCCGGGAGACGGTGCTGATATGATCCGGGATACCCCTTATAAAGATATCGCTGACATCGTCGAGCAACACCACGAGCGGGTGAACGGGCGTGGTTATCCGTTCGGTTTGAAAGGTGACGAGATTTTAATCGAGGCGAAGATCATCGGCGTATGCGATACTTTCGATGCGATGACGGAAGACCGTGCTTACCGTTCTGCGTTCACCGCCCAGTATGCGATGGACGAGCTCGAGCAGCTGATCGGCATCCAATATGATGAAGAAGTCGTCAAAGCATTCAAGGAAGTATTGTTAGAAGAAGGCAAATTAATAGATACACCGTAAAGGGCGCTCTTCCATAGGAGTGTCCTTTTTCATTTGGGAAGCGATGTTTAAAAATAGGCAATTCCGTCTATACTTACTACACTAAGCTTTATTAAATGGAGAAGGAGGTCATAAAATGGCAAGAAGATCAGGTGGATTTTTCAGCAAGCTCGTATTGCTCGGGGTAGGTGCAGCCATCGGGGCAGCGATGACACAGAAAAAGTCAGAAACCGGCAGCACGCAAAATACAGGCAGCTCTTCGACAAGTACAGCTGACATGAAAGAAAATATCAAAAAGAATTTAGATCGCTTCAACGAGCAATCGGGAGGCATGGTCGACAAAGTGAAGCCTCATATCAACAAAGCGGTCGAAACGGTCAAAACGACGATCGAAAAGCAGCAGCAAATGATGGATAAGGAAAAAGACGCGCTCGATAAAGCGAACAAGACCCTCCAGGATGATGTCGGCGAGACAAAAGGCTCAGGTTCTTCAACGGACCAATCGACATCTTCGGCGAATAAAAATTCGTTCTCGTCTACTGGTTCTTCTAAGGAAGCCGATAAACCGAGCGGAGGCGCATTCGGTGGCAGTACTCCCTATGCTGAATCGCTGAAAAAGCATCCGGAAACCGATTCATCTTCCGGTAATTCTTCAAATGATGGCACAACGAAAAAATAACTTCGGTTATAATAGAACAAAGAACAGCTATGCCGAGCATGGGCATGGCTTTTTCTTTCCCTCCAGTAGACAGAAAATTCATATCTTTTAAAAATCAGCGGCAGTTACTGGCGGTATTCTGACAGAGGGGGTTCGGCCACGTGTTTAACAACTATAAAACCAGTCCATTTTTTGATGAAATGTTTACGCCCGATGGTAAACCGAAAGCCCATTACGAAACCTTCCATGAAGTGATCAAGCGATTTTCAGAAGATGAACTAAGGGAAAAGCATGAAACGGCGCAGTTGTCGTTTCTCCGACAAGGCATCACTTTCACCGTCTATCATAATAATGTAGGGACGGAGCGAACGATGCCGTTCGACTTTGTGCCGATCATCATCCCGCCAGAAGAGTGGGAAGTGGTCGAAAAAGGAATGACGCAGCGTGCAGAAGCATTGAACCGTTTCTTGGACGATGTCTACCACGACCAAAAGATCATCGAAGCGGGCATCGTGCCGCGCCATCTAGTCGAAGACAATCCTTATTATTACGAAAAGCAGATGAAAGGCGTCGATATCCCGCTCAACAACCACATCTTCCTGGCGGGGATTGACTTGATACGAGATGAGAACGGAAAATATCATGTCCTTGAAGACAATTTGCGCAACCCGTCCGGATTGTCGTATGTGTATCAGAATCGTTACGTCATGCGCCAAGTATACCCGGAGTTTTTCGTCAACCACTCGGTGATGACGCTCGAGCATCAAATGAGCTTCCTGCACGATTCCATTCTGGACCATGCCCCAAAAGGCAGAAAAGACAAACCGTTTGCGGTGCTCCTGACGCCGGGCATGTACAACTCCGCTTATTACGATCACGTCTTCCTGGCCCAGCAGATGGGCATGGATTTAGTCGAAGGCCGCGATCTGGTCGTCCGCAACAATATCGTCTACATGAAATCGATCCGCGGGCTGAAGCGCGTCGATATCATTTACCGCCGCATCGATGATGATTTCCTGGATCCGGAATCATTCCGTTCAGACTCTGCGCTCGGGGTGCGCGGCGTGATGGAAGCTTACCAAAAAGGCAATGTCGCGATTTTGAACGCGGTCGGCAACGGCGTCGCGGATGACAAGGCGATCTATGCGTATGTGCCGGAGATGATCCGCTATTATTTGGACGAAGAACCGATCATCGACAATGTGAAAACTTATTTGCTTGATAAGCCCGAAGATCGGGAATGGGTACTCGAGCATCTTGAAGAGCTCGTCGTTAAAAACGTAGGGGCATCCGGCGGATACGATATGCTCGTCGGCCCGCACGCCTCGAAGGAGCTGATCGAAAAGTTCAGGGAGAAAATTATCGAAACGCCTCATCAATATATAGCACAGCCGACGATCAAGCTGTCCCGCGCACCGGCTTATCAAGGAGACAAGTTCTACCCCTGCCACGTGGATTTGAGGGTATTCGTCATGAGGGGCGAGACGACCCATGTCCTGCCTGGCGGATTATCCCGTGTCGCGCTGAAAGAAGGGTCGCTTGTCGTCAACTCTTCACAGGGCGGCGGCGGAAAAGATACTTGGGTGTTCAAAAAGAAAGAAGAAGGGGAGGATGCGTAAATGTTAAGCCGTGTTGCAAATTCATTGTATTGGATGTCCCGGAATGTCGAGCGGGCGGAGAACAATGCGCGCATCCTCGACGTGCAATTGCTGCAGATGATCGAAGCGGCCGACGAAGAGCTGGTGCGTGACTCAGATTGGCGGTTGATTTTTGAAATCTGCGATTCGACGGAAACGATGCGCCGGATCAAAGCCAACCCGACATATGAGGAATCAGAGCTGGTGCAATATTTGGCGATGGCGCAGGAAAATTCCAATTCAGTCGCCAGCTGCGCGATGGTCGTCCGGGAAAATGCCCGCATCAGCCGCGACCACATCCCGGATGATTACTGGGAAACCTGGAACCGTTCGTATTTGGCGCTTAATGATATGGACTTGAAGAACAGTTCGGTCCGTGACATGAGAGCGTTCCTGGAAAACATCAAAACGACTTCGCTTATTTCCCAGGGAATTGTCGAGTCTTCGATGTCACGGGGTGTGGCGTATCAAATGATTAAAATCGCCAAATGGCTTGAACGCGCAGAAAAGACGGCACGCATCTTGAATGTCGTCTGCGAGCGGACGCGTGAACGCGTGAGGAAAGAAAAGACCGATGATTATTATTTCTGGCTGGCGGCGCTCAGGATGACGAACGGCTATAACGCGTTCTTGAAGAGCAATCCACCACGCATGGAGCCAAGGAAAGTACTGGGCTTTTTGATCTCGGACAAAACTTTCCCGAGATCGATCCGCTATTGCCTTGACCATGTGCGGGATGCGGTCGAAGAACTTGAAGAAGGCAAAGTGTCCCATTATTCATGGGAGTTGTACGCAAAACTCGATGAAGTCCGGACTTCCTTCAGCGAGACGGATATTGAATCTCTTGATTCGGATGAATTGATGCATTTCCTGAATCGTTTCCAGGATGGCTGCAATGAAATCAGCCGAATTTTCTCCAGCACTTATTATTTAACAGATCCCGAAGCCGAGACAGCAATGGCGTTCCAATCCCAAGGGATGGACATGAAAGGAATAACTTCTATGAAATACAAAATCGAGCATACCAATATCTTTGATTATGAAACAATCGTCGACCAAAGCATGAATACCATCCGCCTAAAACCACGAACGGATGAATGCCAGCGCCTCCTGTCCTACCGTGCGGATATCACACCAGCAACGTTGACGAAAGAACATGTCGACATTTTCGGCAATAACGTCGAGACGTTTTTCATTGCCGAACATCATCAGCATCTGGAAGTGAAATCGACGTCCATCGTCAGCATCCAGAAGAGCCCGTTCATCCACCGCATCGATTATTCGCCGGAAATGAACGTCATTTTCCACTCCCAATTGTTTAAGGAGCATTATATGGCGTACTTGAGCAATACGGCTTATACGTATATCACCCCGGAACAGATGGAGTTGGTCGATCGCGAGCTTGGGGCGATGACCAACCCGGTGCAATACGCAATCGATGTCACCGAGTACGTATTTGACCATTTCACATACGACGGGGAGTCGACGACCGTAACGACCAAAGCAAGCGAATCATTCGGCTTGAAAAAAGGCGTCTGCCAGGATATCACACACGTCATGCTTGGCATCTTGCGCAGCAAGCATATCCCGGCGCGTTACGTCAGCGGTTATTTATACGTCGGCGAAGATTCAGCGCTTGTCGGCGATGCGGCAAGCCATGCGTGGGTGGAATTCATGGTGCCGGGCATCGGCTGGGTCGGGCTCGATCCGACCAATAATGTCGAAGCGCTGGAAAACCACATCCGCGTCGGCGTCGGCCGCGATTACAACGATGTCAGCCCGGTTCAAGGTGTCTACAGAGGCGGCAGCCAGTCGCTCGATGTGAAAGTCTCCGTGAGCCTGCTCGACCAATAATGCCAATAATCGTTTAACTGCAAAACTGCCCGATCCGTGCCATAATGAAGAGATAAGACAGATGAACGGAGAAGGAGAACATATGAACACGAACCAATTCAAAGATTACGGCATCAGCGAGCCGATCGTAAAAGCGCTGGAAGGCCTTGGCTACACGGAGCCGACTGAGGTGCAGCAACAAGTCATCCCGGCCGCTCTTGAAAAACACGATTTGACCGTCAAATCGCAAACCGGCAGCGGGAAGACAGCTGCATTCGGCATTCCGCTGTGCGAACTCGTCGATTGGGATGAAAACAAGCCCCAGGCGCTGGTCCTGACCCCGACACGAGAACTTGCCGACCAAGTGAAAGAAGACATCACCCATATCGGCCGCTTCAAACGCATCAAAGCTGCGGCAATCTACGGCAAGCACCCGTTTGCCTATCAGAAGGAAGAATTGAAGCAAAAATGCCATATCGTCGTCGGAACACCGGGACGCGTGCTCGACCATATTGAAAAAGGTACGTTGAAGCTCGAGAAAATCGAGTATTTGGTGCTCGATGAAGCAGACGAAATGCTCAATATGGGCTTTATCGAACAAGTCGAATCTATCATCAAGCAGCTTCCGAAAGAACGGACGACGATGCTGTTTTCAGCGACATTCCCGGGGCATCTGGAAAAACTGCAGCGTGATTTCATGCGCTCTCCGCGCTATATTGGAATCCAAGCAGCCGACACCTTGGAAGAGCGCATCGAGCATTCGCTCGTCATCGTGAAAGAGCAGGATAAATTCCAATTGCTGCGCGATGTCACCGTAGTCGAAAATCCGGATAGCTGCATCATTTTCTGCCGCACGAAAGACCAGGTTGATGCTGTTTCGGAAGGGCTTGAACGCCTGTTCTATACAAGCGACCAATTGCACGGGGGCATGACACAGGAAGACCGTTTCGGCGTCATGGATGATTTCCGCCGCGGCGAGTTCCGTTATTTGGTCGCAACCGATGTCGCGGCGCGCGGCATCGATATCGACGGCATCACCCATGTCATCAATTATGATTTTCCTCTCGAAAAAGAAAGTTATGTCCACCGTGCCGGCCGCACAGGGCGTGCCGGCAAGAGCGGCAAGGCGATTTCATTCGTCACGCCGTTCGAGGATAAATTCCTGAAAGAGACGGAAGATTATTTAGGGTTTGAAATCACGCGTGTCGAACGGCCGTCGAGAGAGCAAGTCGCCTTGGCAAAACCGGCATTTGAAGACAAGATCGAGAGCCGCCAGAAGCCGAAAAAGCACAAAGCGGCTGCACTCAATCAAGACATCATGAAGCTCTATTTCAACGGGGGCAAGAAGAAAAAGCTGCGTGCTGTCGATTTTGTCGGGACGCTGACCAGCATACCAGGCATCACGGCAGAAGATATCGGCATCATCAAAATCCAAGATACGGTCACGTACATCGATATTTTGAACGGCAAGGGGCTGCATGTCTTGAAGGCGATGAAAGACAAAACCATCAAAGGCAAAACCTTGAAAGTCCATAAAGCGAAAAAATAATCTTAGGCCTTTTCCGAGTTTCGAAAGCTTTGGAGGGGGCCTTTTTTCTATTGTTAGATACAGAATTTTAATGGAGCGGGTTCTTTTGTCACGAAAAAAAGCGCAATTGTAATCAAATATGCCTAATGCTGTCACATGATTGTAACCTTCCCGTGCTATTTTAATTTTACTGAAAAGCTTTCAACCGATTTACGCAAGGCACAATCATCCGATACGCAAAGGGGATAGGAACTTGAAAAAATTATTGGCGGCTTTAACAATGGCAATGCTTTTATTGCTCGGCACTTCACTCACGACTTCTGCAGCATCGAATGTTTACACAGTCAAAAGCGGCGACACGCTTTATAAAATTTCCCAACAGACAAAAGTATCTGTAACTAACTTGAAATCATATAACGGTTTGAAATCGAATTTAATTTACCCGAAACAAAAATTGAAGTTGAAAAAAACAACAGCGCAAACCATCTCCAAACCATCGACATCATCTTCAAGCAAAGATAAAGTGGTGAAGGAATTCACTGTTTCATCAACAGCCTACACGGCGTATTGCAGAGGATGTTCTGGAATCACGAGAACAGGCATTAACCTGAAAAAGAACCCAGGGCTTAAAGTCATCGCGGTCGATCCGAAAGTCATCCCGCTCGGTTCTAAAGTATGGGTGGAAGGCTACGGCACCGCAATCGCTGGAGATACTGGCGGCGCAATCAAAGGCAAAAAAATCGACGTCTTCATCCCAACTCAAAGCCAAGCGCTTAAATGGGGACGCAAAAACGTAAAAGTTAAAATCCTAAAATAAGTAAAACCCGGCTGATCCATCAGCCGGGTTTTTTTATGGCGTTTTTCACAGGAAGGCATCTGAAAAGAAATCTCGCACCGTCGTTTAGGCCATTCACTATCCAGATAGCTTTTCGCTGTAAATACTACATTACAAGATACATCACCCAAGAAGCGATTCCCCCACTAGCCGGCAACTCCGCAAAAAAGCATATCTGTTTAAACAAACTCGAATCAATGAAATCACTAAGCTGCCCAGCGCCCAGGGTGAGCCGACGCCATAAGACAGACGCTCTTCCTGGCTTATGGCTAAAGGCCAACCCAAAGCAGGGCGGCGAATAGGCAAACGAAGCTTTATTCCGAGCACCAAAACGATTCGGCAATCAAACCTGCACTATCTTCACATATTGAAAGGGAAGCGATTCCCCCGCTAGCCGGCAACTAACTATAGAAGTAGATCTGATTAAACACACCAGACTCAATGAAATCTTCAAGCTGCCAAGCGCCCAGGGTGAGCCGACGCCGTAAGACAGGCGCTCTTCCTGGCTTACGGCTAAAGGCCAACCCAAAGCAGGGCGGCGAATAGCCACAAGAAGCTTATTCCAAACACTGAAATATTTCGACCAGTAAACCCTCGCTATCCAGTTCTGGAAGTGATTTCCCCGAAAGCACGGCTTTGATTCGCCATAAATATTGAATAAAAAAACAAGCCCCATAAAGAGGTTAAATAATTAGTCTTTTAGGGAAGAGATGTATATACTGTTTGTATAGATATTGTATAACTTTCAAGAGGCGAAACGGGGGCTTACGCAATGGCAAAACGAATGATTATTATAGGAGCGGGGCCAGGAGGCTTGGCAGCAGGAATGCTGTTAGCGAGCAAAGGATACCAAGTGGACATTTACGAAAAAAATGACCGCATCGGCGGGCGCAATGCTGCATTGACATTAGGTGATTTCACATTTGACACAGGACCGACGTTTTTGAGCATGCTTCATCTGGTGGAGGAATTATTCGAAACGACTGGGCGCAATGTCCACGATTATATGGAAGCGGTCGAACTGGACCCGATGTACGAACTGCGCTTCGAAGACCAGAACTTGGTGATGACGCGCGACCCTGAAGCCATGCGCAAGCAAATCGATGACAATTTCAAAGGCGATGGGGAAGGCTACGCGCGTTTCATGAAAGACACCGGAAAGAAACTCGAAGCGTTGTCTCCGCTGTTGCAGACGAAAATGGACCGCATGACGGACCTAATGCAGCCGAAAGTGATCAAAGCGATTCCGGAACTTGAAGCAGGCAAGACGCTTTACGATGTCTTGTCCCGCTATTTTAAAGACGAGCGTTTGAAAATGGCGTTTGCATTCCAGTCGAAATACCTCGGCATGTCGCCTTGGGAATGTCCGGGCGCGTTCACGATCCTGTCTTATATGGAGCACGCGTACGGCATCTACCATCCGATCGGCGGCGTCAACCAATTGTCGGCGGCGATGGCGAAGGCAGTTAAGGAAATGGGCGGGCGCATCCATCTTGGAAAAGGCGTCCAAAAATTATGGATCGAGGACCGTAAAGTGAAAGGCGTCGACTTATATAACGGCAGCCGCGAAGCAGCGGATGAAGTGGTCATCAATGGCGACTTTGCACACGTGATGACCCACCTCGTGGAGCCGGGCATTTTGAAAAAATATACCCCTAAAAAGCTCGACAAGAAAAAATATTCATGTTCCACATTCATGCTTTATTTAGGGCTCGATAAGAAATACGATTTATCGCATCACACCATCGTTTTTTCAAAAGACTACAAGCGGAACGTCGAAGAAATGACCAAGTCGCGCATCTTGTCGGCAGATCCTTCGATTTACGTCCAAAACGCCAGCGTGACAGATCCGACTTTGGCTCCGGATGGCAAGTCGGCGCTGTATATATTGGCGCCGGTGCCGAATAATTTCAGCGATATCGGCTGGGAAAACGAACAGGAAGCTTTCCGTGAGCTGGTATTGGATATTATCGAGGAAAAAACCGATTTCAAGAATCTGCGCGACCATATCGAAGTCGAGAAGATGCTGACACCGTTCGGCTGGGAATCAGATTACTCCGTATACCGCGGCGCCACATTCAATTTGGGGCATCAATTATCGCAAATGATGGTGTTCCGCCCGCACAATAAATTTGAAGAGCTCGACAATTGCTGGCTGGTCGGGGGCGGAACGCATCCCGGCAGCGGCTTGCCGACCATTCTGGAATCTGCCCGTATCACCACGAACGGCATCTTGAAAGAAGACGGCAAATCCGGAATTCCGATTGGCCCGCTTCCGAAAGTGGAGGGATATGTATGAAAATAGCCATGATCGGAGGCGGTGTCGGGGGCTTGATGGGCGCGCTGTATTTAACAAAGCTCGGCTATGATGTCACCATTTACGAAAAAGAACACAAGCTCGGCGGCAGAATGGCGTTTGTGGAACGGGACGGCTTCCGAATCGATGAAGGCCCGACCATCGTCTTGCTGCCGGAAATGTTCCGCGATTTGTTCGCGCAAGCAGGAATCGATCCCGAAAGCATCGAATTATTACTATGCGACCCGCTTTATACAATCCGTTTCACAGATGGGAAAGTATATACAAAATACCCTGGGCGCGAACGGCAATTGCAGGAAGTCAAAGAGCAGTTCCCGGAAGACAAAGCTGGATTTATCCGCTTTATGGATGAAGGGCAGAAGCGCTTTGATATTGGCAAGCCCGCTTTTCTCGAACATGATTTTGTCCGCAAAGCGGATTTTTGGACATTCCGCAATATCCGCAATTTGATGAAGCTGAAACCACAACAATCTGTCCATCAGCTAATGGAGAATTATTTCAAGGACGAACGATTGCAACTGGCGTATTCCCTTCAGGCGTTATATATCGGTGGGGATCCTTACCGTGCGCCGGCTATGTATTCACTTGTACCGTTCAGTGAGCATGAGCACGGGGTTTACTATGTGAAAGGCGGCTATGCGAGTATCATCCCTGTCATGGAGCGGGAGTTGCGCAGCCGCGGCACTGAGATCCGGCTGGACACGGCTGTCAAACGCGTGGTGAAAAAAGATGGCCGTGCGACAGCAGTTGAAACTGAAACGGGCGTCGATCCTTATGATGCGATCGTCTATAACGGGGATTTCCCCGGAATCAACCAATTAGCGCCGATGAAGAAACAGAAAGAATACACGCCTTCTTCCGGCTGTGTGCTGCTGTATTTCGGGTTGGACAAGGTCTATGAAGACGTAAATGTCCATCAATTCTTTATCGGTGATGATTATAAAGAACATATGGAAGATGTGTTTGTCAGAGGACAGAAAACGGAAAATCCGGCATTTTACACATTCCATCCTTCTGTCATTGACGATACCCTGGCTCCTGAAGGCAAATCGGTGCTTTATGTACTCGTGCCGGTTCCTTCAGGCACAGAAATCGACTGGAAAAATGACGAACAGTGGATCGGGCGTATTTTGGACCGGATGGAGACATTGTCGTTTCCGGGCATCCGGGAGTCAATTGAATGGATGGACGTGCGCACACCGAAAGATGCAGAAGCGTTTGGCTTGTTCAAGGGAGGCAGCTTCGGAATCGGCCCGACATTGCGGCAATCCGGAGTTTTCCGCCCACAGATCAAACCGGACGACACGGACAATTTGTATGCAGTGGGAGCTTCCGTCCATCCGGGCGGCGGCATACCGATTGTCATGCAAGGAGCGAAATTGCTGGCCGACAGAATCCACAGCGATTTGAAAGAAAGGGGCGGTTCATGATGGAATTGAAGCAAGCCTATAGCTATTGCGAACGCATTATCGCCGATAATTCAAAGAGCTTTTATAAAGCATTTTCCCTATTACCGAAAGAAAAGCGCAAAGCCGTATGGGCGGTGTACGCCTTCTGCCGGAAAGTGGACGATATCGTCGATGAGGGCAGCCATCCTGAACCTGAGCTGAAAGCGTTCCGAAAAGACTTCGACGAATTTCTAGCAGGTTCAATTCAATGGAACGATCCGATGTGGCTGGCGCTCGAAGACGTTTTTGAAAGCTATGATATGGACGCGAGCGCGTTTTACGGATTGATCAAAGGGCAGGAAATGGATTTGACGATCAACCGCTACCGTACACTCGATGAGTTATTGGATTATAGCTATCATGTCGCGAGCACGGTCGGCCTGATGCTGTTGCCGATACTCGCACCTGGGCGTACGGCCCTGTTGAAAGACGGCGCGATTTCGCTTGGCTACGCCATGCAAATCACCAATATCCTCCGTGATATCGGTGAAGACTTGTCGATGGACCGTATCTATTTGCCACAGGACATCATGCGCAAATACGGCCTTGCAGAGGAAGCGCTAGGAAGCGGCACAGTGTCGGAATCGTTCATCCAAGTGTGGGAAGAACTTGCCAGCATAGCGGAATTCCATTATGACCGCGCATTTGAAACGATCAATGATTATCCGTTGTCTTCCCGCGTGCCGGTCAAAGGCGCCGCGCTTGTCTACCGGGAAATCCTGTCGACGATCCGCTCGAAAGAATATACGGTATTTCACGAAAAGCATTACGTTACGGACGATTCCAAGCAGTCCATATTGCAATGCTTATAAAATAGAAAAAGCTGTTTTCATCCGCCAGTTGTGGCGGATGGAAACAGCTTTTTTTGGTTATTTTAAGATGAATAACTTTCGATCAAGCGCCGCGCCACATTCAAGCCGCTCAACGTAACCATCGGGGAGCCGCCACCGGGGTGGACGCTTCCGCCGACGAAGAACAGCCCCTTGATGTCGCGGCTTGCATTCGAAGGACGCAAAAAGGCGTCTTTAGGGTGATTGGATGACGGCCCGTACAAAGCCCCACGATGAGAACCGAACGTATCGCGGATGAATTCAGGAGTGAAGATCCGTTCTTCCTGCAGGTGGTCGCGTATCTTTATTCCATAATGTTCCAATAAATCATAAATTCGTTCTTTGTATTGCTGCGGGTCAATCTGCAAATCACCTTGCGCTGTAAGGGCGGGGGCATTGATGAGAATGAACAAGTTGTCCCCAAGCGGCGAAACGGATGGGTCCGAATGGGATGAGTTGCTGATGTAGATGGTCGGCTCGCCGCTGTATTGTTTGTCAGCAAATAATTCACGGAACTCCCGTGGATAATCGGCTGAAAAGAAAACATTATGATGCTTCAGTTCCGGTAAGCGGACATCTAGCCCTGCCGTGATGACAAAAGCAGAAATCGACGGCTCGAACCGGTCACGCTTCGCATCCCGGAAAGACGGACGCTCAGCTTCAGCTACTAACTCAGGAAAGGCCGACAACAAATCACCGTTCAAGATGACGGCGTCAGCGGCAATCCGTTCGCCATCCGCGAGCTCCACACCGCATGCTTCTCCTTGTTCTGTCAAAATGCGGGTGACTGCTGTCTCGGGATGCATTTCCACGCCGCATTCCGCTGCGACCGTTGCAAAGCCCTGTGCAATCGACACGTTTCCGCTTTTTGCGTAAAAGACGCCTTGAGAAAGTTCAAGGTGGGCGATCATCGCAAACGTGGCAGGGGCTTTATAAGGTGATGACCCGATATAAGTAGCGTAGCGACCGACTGCCTGGCGCAATCCTTCGTGCTTGAAGTAGCGGCTGAAAAAATGGTCCATCGATTCAAGCGGGCGCACCTTCAGCATGGCCACTCCGAGAGATGGGGAAAGATAATCCCGGAACGATTGAAAGCTCAGCGGAAAGAAATATTGCTCGGATGAACGATACAGACGCGCGACTTCAGCCAAGAACGCATCGTATTTACTGGCGGCAAAGGGATCCAGCGTTTCGAGCTGGCGGATCATTTCGCCGCGGTCTGCCGTAAAGTCGATGTGGCTGCCGTCTGAAAAATGGTTGCGCGTATGGACAGCGAGTTTTTCAAGTTGAAAATACTCATCAGGGTCGCGTCCGGTTTGTTCGATGACTTGGCGGAAGATGTGGGGCATCGTGATGGTGTTCGGCCCAAAATCGAACCGGTAGCTGCCAAGTTCGACAGGCATCAACTTGCCGCCGAAATGGCTGTTTTTCTCGAATAGGCTGACGCGCATCCCCGCGTTTGCGAGCGTAATCGCAGCAGACAAGCCGCCAAGCCCGCCGCCGACGATGGCGATATGTGATCGTTTCATGAATAATGCCTGCCTTTCCATGTATAGGGCTCATTTTTCAACGATTTTTTCATGGCCGTAAGCATGACTGCAAGCATGGCTGCTGCTTGCAGTGGAATAAGAAACGCCAAATACCAGCGCTGATTGGTTACCATGTCGACATACCAGCGCTGCAAAACAGTCAGCGCGTATGGCGCGAGCCAGATCCAGTTGGCTGTTACGAGGCCGGCTGCGGCTAGAAATAGAGGGAAGATGTAAAAGACGCTGTAAAACAAGGTCAGAAGGATGGCGATCAACGGCGAGCGCCCGATGCCAGTGTAGCTATTCTTCAAGAAACCTTCCCATACTTCGGCTGGCGTTTCGTACATCCGGCATTTGACCGAAGCGGTGATATTGGCAAGCAGTACTTTGTGGCCTGCTTGTTTCAAAGTGCGTGCAATATGTACATCCTCGACGAGCGACGTGCGCACGGCTTCATGCCCGCCGATTGACTCGTAGGCTTTTCGTTCAAATGCCATCCACATGCCGTTTGCCGCGGTGGCCGCCGGGAATTTCGCGTAATTCGCCAGCGCTAGCGGCAAGTGGAATAGAATGACGAAATGAAGCATCGGCACGAGTAATTTACTCAAGAACACCGGCACTTCAAAAGCAGGGAATCCGGACAATAGGGCAGCACGCCGTTTTTCCATCAAGCCGAGTGTCTGCCGCACCGCCTGCTTGCGGAAGCGGACATCGGCATCGACGAAGAATAAGTAATCGCCTGAAGCGTGTTTTTGCAATTGATGGCAGGCATGGACTTTGCCGATCCACCCGGCAGGCAGTTCGACGCCTTGCAGGACAGTGAAGCGCTTGTCGCCCGCAATTTCCTGGTCGAGCGCCGCTTGAGTGCCATCAGTCGACTGGTCATTCAAAAGGATGAATTCGGCTTTTTCCCAGTCGGTTTCTTTTAATGAACGGACAATCGTCGGCACGTTGCGTTCTTCGTTGCGCATAGGCACGAGAATGGACACGAGCGGTTCTGTTTTCATTAGTGGCTGTTTAGGCAGTGCCGGCAGGAACAGGCGATTGAAGACAATCCACAAGAAAAAGGCGATATGGATGACGATCAAAGCCGTGATCATGATTTGCGCCTCCTTTTCAACATCTCCTGGAATTCTCCGTAATTCTCGTTTAGCACTTCTTTTTTTAATTGATCAAGCGCAGCGGTTTCCCGTTCCTGCAGCCATAAGGTCCGTTCGTTTCTTGTACCGGCAGGGATGTCATCAAGTGTCAGGCTGTCGCCTTGGTCGATCCACACTTCGGGATGTTTTTTACGGCGCATTGAATAATAAAAGCGTACCGGGACGAGTGGAATCTCCGGACATTTCTCCATCAAATACAGGAGGCCTGTATGAAATTCCAGCGGGCGCGTCTCCAAATGATATTCATCGCCTTGCGGAAACAGGATGACTGTTTTGCCTTGTTTCAATAAATTCTCGGCATAGCGCAGCGAAGCCAAAATATCTTTCGGATTGCTGCGGTCGATTGAAAAGGCGCCAAGCCGGCGGAAAAAAGGAAATTCCTTTAGTCCGTGTTCGTGCATCATGATATGGACGTCCAAGTTCCAGACGCGCCGGTTTAAAAAGAAGAACAATAATCCGTCCCACCAGGAGCTGTGATTTGAAATGATCAACGCCGGCCCTTTAGGCGGGCGGATGTTCCGGCCGTATAAATGGGAAAAAGAACGATGGATCGATGGCATTAAATACAGGGCGAATGCGCGTTCAAAGAGCGTCGATTTTTTCGCCTGGATCATTGCGGCCGCCTCTTCCATGCTAGGGCGACGATCGCGGCCGTCAGGACGGAGGTCAGGAAGGCTGCGAGCCATAATCCGTTGATCAACCCGAGCAGCACGAACAAGGCGATCATCAACACATACAACAGAGCCATGCGCTTTTCGGCCTGGCCGGCTGACACTTTAAGCCTTTGCTTTTTGAAGGCGGCATCGAGTATAAGGTGAAGGGTGAACGCTACGATAAACCAGCCGGTGAAATTGGTCCACGGAATATCATAGTAGAAACCTGTATCTTCCCATAACCAATAGCCTTTCACTTTATAGGCGACCGGATCGATGATCAAGTCAATGATGACCGCTGCAATGCCTCCGGTGGCTGCATAAAGAAAGCCGCCGCCTGGCACGATCCAGCGCGCGATGACATGGCTTGTCGCCATGACCATGAGCCAAGCGAACCCGATTGCGATTGGCACGCCGAAGACATTCGGGGCGAAGCGGTCGGTATAGTCATAAGAGCCGAACAAGAAGCCGCTGTCGGCGCCAGCCCATTCGACGATAAAGGTCGAAAAGAAAATGAGTACGCCGATCGACCCGCCGATTGCAGGGCCGAATCGCCGCCATAAATAAAGGAAGCCGAGGGATCCCGCAAGGATCAAGAAGAAGGCGTTGGCCCATTCCAGCCAAGATGGCAATAAATCAAAACCCAGCAAGATAACACCGCAGATATACCAAAAAATGAATAACTTAAAAATCCGATCTTCCCATTTCACGAGCAGCACCTCATCTAAATTAGTTATACAAATAGTGTACAACAATAGCTGGAAAAGGCGAAAGAAAAGGACGGGGCGCTCTGTTAGCGAAATGGTGAAACTTTTTTGCATTGCGTTTTTTTGCTGTGATAGTTGGCATGACGGTATATTTATGAGGAAAATGTCATAAACGCTAGCAGAATTTTCAGTAAAATATTGCAGGGAATCCTGCAAAAGTATATACTAAGTGACAAGCAACTAAGCGTGTTCTTGCGATGGGGGAATGAATATGCAGGATTTAATGCGAAATGTGTCAACTTCTTATAAAGAATTCAGTTCCGGGCAAAAAAAGATTGCAGACCTCTTTTTCCGCGAACCGATTTTCATCGCTTTTTCGCCTGCATTGGAAGTGGGAAGGCGGGTGCAGGTCAGCGAGTCGACCGTCATCAGGTGGACACAGAAGCTCGGCTACAGGGGGTATACAGAGTTTCAGCATACGCTTCAACGAAAGTTGGCAGAGGAACGGCTGGACAATGCACAACAGGAACGGCCTGTTACTACGGACCAGTCGTTTCTTGAAAACCTGCTCGATGCAGACATCACCAGCATCCTGAAGCTCAAGCAAACAATCAATGAAGAAAATTTATTGCAAGTGGTCGACCGCATCAGCAAATCTGGGCAGCGTTATGTCACAGGCAATTTCTTTGATTTCGGCTTAGCTGAATGGTTTGGCGGGTGGCTCGGCAGTGCGCTCGGAAATACAGCGATGATGCAGCCTGGAACTGCCGTTTACTATGGGCAGATGGCTGAGCTTGGGCCAAACGATACGGTCATCGCTTTCGCGTTTCCGCGCTATACGCGTACCTTGATGGGCACCTTAGAGCAAGCGAAACGCAAAGGTGCGGAAGTCATCGTCTTAACCGATAGTGAGGATTCACCCGCCGCGAAGAGCGCAGATATCGTTCTGACCGTTTCCGTGAATGCGAATCTGAACATCGATTCCTACACAGCGGTCCATGCCTTACTGACTTCTGTCATGCGCTTTGTTTATGTCAAGGAACATGCAAAAGTGAAGGAAAAGCTAGCACAGCTCGAAGCGGCTTACACGGACCAGGACATCTTCATATAATATCACCCATCGCAGGCACGTCCCGAATCGCTCCGGCGTTTTGGTCAAACATAAACGAAAAGGGGAGAGCAATATGAATAAAAAATTTACAACAGCAGGGGTAATTTTAACAGCAGGCATGCTTTTGGCAGCTTGTGGATCGGACGACTCAACCACCGGCTCGGAAGGATCAAGCGAAGGAGCGGCAGGAAGCGATTTGAACCTGGTAGAAGAAGGTAAGTTCACAACTGCATCAAGTGGGTTGTACAAGCCGTTCAACTACGAGGAAGGCGGCGATTTGACCGGCTTCGATATCGAAATCGGCAATGCTATCGCAGAGGAAATGGGACTTGAACCAAATCCAATCACGACGCCTTGGGAAACGATCATCCAAGGATTGACGACCAACCGTTTCGATGCAATTTTGGGATCGATGGCCATTACGGAAGAGCGTGAAGAACAAGTTGCCTTCTCGGATCCATACTATTACTCAGGCGGGGTTATCTTCGTACGCGAAGGCAATACGGAAATCCAGTCGGAAGAAGACCTTGAAGGCGCGACAATCGGCGTCGTCGGGCAAAGTACGTATGATACGGCAGCACAAAAATACACAGATGATATCCAATACTATAATAGTGACGTTGTCGCTTTGCAGGATTTGACGGTTGAAGGCCGCTTGGATGCCGTTATCACGGCAGACGTCGTCGGCTTTGAAGCACAAAATGCAGGGCTTGAAATCGAAATGGTCGGCGACCCGCTTTGGATCGAGCAAGCAGCTGTCGCTGTACGCCCTGAAGATGAGGAATTGCTCGCTGCAATCAACGAAGCGTTAGCGGCAATCATCGAAGATGGAACTTACGCAGAGATTTCGGAAAAATGGTTCGGACGTGATCTCCTTGATGTCGATCTTGAAGGCGTCGAAATTCTCAATTAAACACAGCTGGGAATAGAAGGGAGATTCGACTATGTTTGAATTATTCGGGACAGTTTTTGAAGTATTTATGCGGACATATCCGGGCTTCCTTGAAGCTACAGTCGTTACGCTTCAGCTGACGGCGATTGGTGTCATTTTAGGGACAGTCATCGGCCTGGTATTTGCCTTAATGAAAATTTCTGGATCCAAGATTTTGCAGTGGATCGCCAATATCTACATTACAGTTATTCGCGGAACACCGTTGATCGTACAGATCATGTTCCTGTACTTCGGTATCGTGGAAATCTATACGATGTCGAATTTCTGGGCCGGCGCTATTGCCCTAGGTGTTCATAACGGTGCCTACATTGCGGAGATTTTCCGCGGAGCCATCCAAGGCGTGGACCCAGGGCAGCGCGAAGCGAGTATGTCTCTCGGGATGAACCGCAAGCAGACGATGCAGCGAATCGTATTCCCACAGGCGCTTCGCCGTTCGATTCCACCGCTCGGCAACCAGTTCATCATCACGTTGAAAGATTCGTCGCTTGTCTATATTATCGGCGTTGCGGAGATTTTCTCCCTTGCCAACCGAGAAGCGGCACAATCATTCCAGCCATTTGAATCGTTCCTTGTCGTAGCGCTCTATTACCTGGTGCTCGTCATGATCTTCACGTACTTATTGCGCTGGTATGAAAACCGGCTTGATGTGGACAAAACCTAAGGAGGAGCAGTTATGATTATTGGAGAGAATATACACAAATCCTTTGGTGATCTCGAGGTGTTAAAGGGCGTGGATCTCCACGTCCAGCCCCAAGAGGTGGTTGTTCTGGTCGGGGTCAGCGGATCCGGCAAAAGTACGCTGCTCAGATGCTTTAACTTCCTGGAGATGATCAACGAAGGATCCATCACGATCGATGGCAAAAAAGTCGATCCGAAAAAAGACAATTTGACGAAGATCCGTGCCGAAGTCGGCATGGTCTTCCAGCATTTCAATCTTTTCCCGCATAAGACGGTGCTTGAGAATGTCATCGAAGCGCCTATTACGGTCAAGAAGATGAATAAGGAAAAAGCGAAAAAACTCGGCCTTGAACTATTGGAGAAAGTCGGCTTGAGCGACAAGGCGGATGTTTACCCGAGCAAATTGTCAGGCGGACAGAAGCAACGCGTCGCTATCGCCCGTTCCCTTGCAATGGAGCCGAAAGTGATGCTCTTCGATGAGCCGACCTCAGCACTTGACCCGGAACTTGTCGGGGAAGTACTGCAGGTCATGAAACAGCTCGCAGAAGAAGGCATGACAATGGTCGTCGTGACACACGAGATGAAATTCGCCAAAGAAGTGGCAGACCGCATCATCATGATTGACCAAGGAACCATCATCGAATCCGCGGACCCGGAGAATTTCTTTGGAAATCCGCAGCATGAACGGACGCGCCAATTCATTCAATTGGTGGAATAAGCGTTTCGCGGTCCTGTAAATCAAGTATCATTTACAGCTAATCAAAAAAACCAGATCCGGTTCATCCGGATCTGGTTTTTTGTATTAAAGATTGATCGTGACGTCTGCTTTTTCACGCAGCTCCGCTACAAGCGTTTGGGTAGCTTCGTTTTCTTTTTGCATTTTGACTTGTTCTTCAAGGTCCGGTTTCAGTTCTTCAAAAGCAGGGAGTTCTTCTTCGCTGCCCATTTGTTCTTGCTGGGCTTTGAGTTGCTCGTAAGCTGCTTCCAATTCTTCGTTGCTAGGATTCGTATCCCCAGCGGATTCAGCGATCAGCTGGTCCACTTTCACTTGTGTTTCAATTTGGGACATGACTTCATCTTCTGCCATGCCCTGTTCATTCAAGGCCGTTAGGAACTCATCTTTCGACTCCAGCCCATTTTGCTGTGCCAACTGTTCCAAAGTTTGGTCCACTTCTTCATCGGAAGCGGTCAATTCTTGATTTTCAGCTTCCTGGACGAGCAATTTCTGGCCGACCATGCTTTCAGCCAATTGATTTTTCAATTGATCCTGGTCGATTTCCTGGCCGGACATTTGTGCTTGCATGGCTGCTTGTTGGAACTGCCCTGTATAGGCTGCTTCAAATTCCTCTTTGCTGACTTCTTCGCCGTTCACTTCTGCCACGACGTCAGGGACGCCTTCCAAATCAGGCTCTGGCATTTCCGGTTGCCCGGCACTTTCCTCGCCGCTAGGGGCTTGTTCTTCAGTTTCAGGTTGCGCGTTTTCGTTTTCTGCGGATTCATCGGCACCGCCGCATGCTGACAATACAATGAGCGATGTACCAAGGGATAGGCCTAAAAACCATTTTTTAATCATTGTCATTCTCCTTCCAACGCATAATGTCCGGTAGTGTACCATAGCCCGGAATTCGATGGGAAGCGAGACCCCTCGTGAGCATGACGGTGTACATTAATAAGACAGAAATACCTATTCTTTTTACTAATGACGTTTCCAACCTTCAAAAGAGGATAAAGACTATTAATAGAGAGAATTCGAGGAGGAGACGGCATGAAAATAGCGGAAATAATGACAACTGATGTAGAAACTTGCCCGCCAACTGTAACGATTCAAGACATTGCCGCCAAGATGCGTGAAATTAATGTCGGGTCTATTCCGATTTGTGAAGAAGGACGGATTGTCGGCATCGTCACGGACCGTGACATTGTCCTGCGAGGCATCGCCGAAGAGCTCGGGGCCGATGCGCCGATTTCAGAAATTTTCTCGGAAACCTTGATCACCGGAACGGAAGGGATGCTGGTTGAGGAGGCGGCTTCGTTGATGGCGAGGCACCAAATCCGCCGATTGCCGATTGTGCGGCAAGAACAAGTCATCGGCATCGTCTCGCTCGGCGATATCGCCGTAAGAGGCAAAGCTCAGCGTGAAGCGGAAACAGCGCTCGAAAAAGTTTCAGAACCGGCCAAACCACGCCGTTGAGCAGAATAGGAGGCTTGAGATGGAAACGAAGAAGACTCCAAATGTATTGGGAGAGAAGGCGAAGAAAAGTGCAGCAGTTTTACAGACGGCCAATGCCAAAGTGATGAACATTCAATTGCGGAAAGGTGAAGCCATCCCGGAGCATCATGCGGATGCAGAAGTGGTCATCGTGGTACGGAAAGGGCGTGTGCAGTTCACATCGGAAGGCGAAACGGTCGAGGCGACGCCGGAAAACGTCCTGCATCTCGCCCCGATGGAAAAGCACCAGCTATTGGCAGCGGAGGACAGCGATTTATTGGTCTTTCAAATTGAAGCGTAAAAAACCTCTCGAGTTTAGGCTCGAGAGGTTTTTTTACCATTCTACTTGTTCAGGGTATTCTGCCTGGATTCCGATTTCGTGGATCGGCCGTTTTTCAGGAGCCGCTGCGTTGATGACTTGTTTGCGGAACGCCTGGTACTCAGGATCCTGGAGCGTGAGTTTCATGGCGATGGCGGAAAGGCTTTTTTCGCGTTGCTGTTTGGTCATGCCGATGTATTTCAAGTTCAACAGGTCCACATACTGGATGGCGTAATCATTGACCGACGGTGATTTGCGGAACGCTTCCAGGATCGCTGCGTATTCTTCACCCGGCACGTGGCCTTGCAGGCATTCGAGGACGAGTGCCTGGAATTTCGCAATCACCGGCGCGTAGGTGTCAGCCAGCAAGTCGCCGCGCTTGTCCGCATATAGCCGGACGAAATCACGGAGTGCATAAGCTGCATACAAAAGCTCTGGCCACAGCACTTCTACCGAGAAATAAATATTTTTGTCCGGTGCGATAAAGCCATGCTGTTTTTTCGTGTGCTCGTGCAAGCCGTTGAAGACGAAATCGACATTGCGGTCGCCTTGTGCAGCGTGGCGGATTTCATAGGAAACGCCAAGTATCCGCAAACGCGATCCTTCATAGCCGTGGTATTCGCCTTCTTTGCCGATGACTTTGTAGATGGCTTGGTTCAATTCATCCAAATCGAAATAATCTCCGCTGATCTTGACGCCAGTATGGTTCGGCGTCGTTTTCATGCTTAGCATAAAATGCCTCCTTAGCGTTTCGGTTGATAATCAAGCTGGCGGAACAATTCCAGTTTCTCTTCTTCTGTCAGGTCGCGCCATTCACCGGCCTTCAAATTACCGAGGCGGATGTTCATGATACGGATGCGCTGCAGGCGTTTCACATCGTAGCCGAGCGCTGAACACATGCGCCGGATCTGCCGGTTGAGCCCTTGCTGCAAGGTCAGTTTGAATACGTGCTTGGCGATCCGTTCGGCTTTGGCGGGAAGCGTCACCGTGTCGAGAATCTCGACGCCGCTTTCCATCTTCTCCAAGAATTCATCGGTGACCGGTTTATCGACCGTCACGATGTATTCTTTTTCATGTTCGTGCTCAGCCCGGAGGATTTCATTGACGATATCACCGTCATTGGTCATGAGGATGAGCCCTTCTGAATCTTTATCGAGCCTCCCTACGTGGAAGATGCGTTCAGGATGGTTGATGAAGTCGACAATATTGCCTTCGATATGGCGTTCGGTCGTGCTGGTGATGCCGACCGGTTTATTGAGCGCCAAGTAAACGTAAGCGCGCTTCGGCTGCTGGATCACTTTGCCGTCGACGCGCACTTCGTCTTCGTGTTCGACTTTGCTGCCGAGCTCCGCTTTTTGGCCGTTGATCTCGACACGTCCAGCTTCGATGAATTTATCCGCCCCGCGGCGGGAAGTGATGCCTGTTTCACTGAGGAATTTATTGATTCGCATAAAAAAATCCTTTCGGTTGTATATTTCCACTGTCTGGTCCCATTATACTCCAGATGACCCTTATAAGAAAAAAATTTGTAGGCTAACAGTTGCAATTTTCCGATTTATTTGACAATATATAGAGGCGAGCCCTGAAATAAATGGTGCGCCAAACGAAAATTGAAAGCGTATACATAACCGGGCCAAAACAAGCAAAGGGGAGATGGAGTAATGGTATATGCAGTTCCAAACACAGATGGTTCAAAAGTGAATTTCAAAGAGCAATACGATAATTATATAAATGGTGCCTGGCAGGCGCCGAAAAATGGCCAGTATTTTGAAAACCTATCGCCAGTAAACGGCAAAGTGTTCACAAAAGTGGCGCGTTCAAGTGCAGAAGACGTGGAGTCGGCGCTGGACGCTGCACACGCTGCGAGAGAAGCCTGGGGGAAAACATCCACGACTGAACGCGGCAACATCCTCTTGAAGATTGCCGACCGCATGGAAGAGAACTTGGAAATGCTGGCGGTAGCTGAAACGTGGGATAACGGGAAAGCGGTCCGTGAAACCTTAAATGCCGACTTGCCGCTCGCAATCGACCATTTCCGTTATTTTGCCGGTGCGATTCGCGCGCAAGAAGGCGGCATCAGCCAAATCGATAACGATACAGTCGCCTATCACTTCCATGAGCCACTAGGCGTGGTCGGCCAGATCATTCCCTGGAACTTCCCGCTTCTCATGGCGGTATGGAAACTCGCTCCAGCACTCGCAGCAGGAAACTGCGTCGTCTTGAAGCCGGCTGAACAAACACCAGTCAGCATCCTGGTGTGGGCTGAATTGGTCGGCGATTTGCTGCCTCCGGGCGTCCTGAACATCGTCAACGGATTCGGGATCGAAACAGGCAAGCCGCTTGCATCGAGCCCGCGTATCAGCAAAATCGCTTTTACCGGTGAGACGACGACTGGCCGCATGATCATGCAATACGCGTCGCAAAACCTGATTCCGGTGACGCTCGAACTGGGCGGAAAATCACCGAACATCTTCTTCAAGGATGTAATGGACCAGGACGATGCATTCCTTGATAAAGCGGTGGAAGGCTTCGTCATGTTCGCATTGAACCAAGGCGAGGTATGTACATGCCCATCCCGTGCCTTGATCCAAGAAGACATTTATGAGGAATTCATGAAACGTGCCATCAAGCGCGTAGAAGAAATCAAGACCGGCAACCCGCTGGATCCGGCGACGATGATGGGAGCACAGGCCTCCACGGAGCAATTGGAGAAAATCCAATCCTATCTAGAAATCGGCAAGCAGGAAGGCGCAGAAGTGCTGGCAGGCGGAGACCGCAATCGTTTGGAAGGCGACCTTTCAGAAGGCTTCTACATCCAGCCGACGGTCTTCAAAGGCGACAACAAAATGCGTATTTTCCAGGAAGAGATTTTCGGGCCGGTACTCGCAGTCGCTACATTCAAGACGAAAGAAGAAGCCATGGAAATCGCCAACGACACGCTTTACGGCCTTGGGGCAGGCATCTGGACACGCGACACGAATACGGCTTACCGTTTCGGCCGCGGCATCCAAGCTGGCCGTGTATGGACAAACTGTTACCACCAGTATCCTGCACATGCAGCGTTCGGCGGTTACAAGATGTCCGGGTTCGGGCGTGAAAACCATTTGATGATGCTCAGCCATTACCAAAACACGAAGAACATGCTCGTCAGCTACAGCGAAGACAAGCTTGGATTCTTCTGATCAGAAAGAAGGGCTAGCCATGACAGAACGGGTAATCGCCACTGACGCCGCCTTGGAGCTGATCAATACCTTGAAGGAAAAGCACGGGCCATTGATGTTTCATCAATCGGGAGGCTGCTGCGACGGCAGTTCTCCGATGTGCTATCCGAAAGGTGATTTGATGGTTGGCGACCAGGACGTATTGATGGGTGTCATCGGCGACAGCGAGTTTTATATGCACAAGAGCCAGTTTGACTATTGGAGCCATACGCAATTGATCATCGATGCCGTGCCTGGGCGCGGCGGGATGTTCTCGCTTGAAGGGGCAGAAGGACAGCGATTCTTGACCCGCTCACGCGTCTTCACGGCAGAAGAAAACGAAGAACTGCAAAATCAATAATAAGAGGAATTCCCGGATGCTCGGCATCCGGGAATTTTTTTGTGTAGGCACCGAAAACCAGAAGGAATCAAAGATACAAAAAGGCGTTCACAGAGCCATTTTAAGCATTCTTGAAGAGGGGGAATCGTGGAAAAACAAGCACGAAAATGGTATAATAGCAGAATGAAAGGTGGTCATCCATGTGACGAATTTAGCTAACCGGGTATCCCATGAACAAGCAAATCACGCGATTTCCTGCGCCGCACACTCTCTCGTAACGGAAGGGTTTGATGTGACCCATGAAGACCGGAATTTTGTCCGCTCTGTCCTGACCGGAGAACGGACGGAAGCTCAATTCCACCAGGCCATCAAAGCACGCTTCGATGTCTAAATACCAGCATACGTCGATGTATTGCTACCCAGGAACCGATGTGCTGGTGAATGCGTTCGATATCCGGGACGAAGACAAGCTGAAGGAATTGGAAACGGTCTACGCGCTTTACCGCTTGTCGGAATTGCAATTAAAAAAGCCGAAAAACCCAACTAATCTCAATGTGTTCCTCGATATCCACCGTTGCCTGCTGCAGGACGTCTACCCGTTTGCCGGCAAGCTGCGCGAGGAAATGACGTCCAAAGGAAGTTCGACATTCGCCCATCCCAAGCACTTGGCTAGCCAGCTGAAGCAACTTTTCGATGAATTGGCTGAAGAGGCTTATCTGAAGGGGTTGAGCAAAGACGTTTTTATTCAGCGACTCGCCCATTATTTGGCCGAATTGAATGCGCTCCATCCTTTCCGTGAAGGTAATGGCAGGGCAGTCCGTGAATTCGCCCGCCAGCTGGCATTCAATGCCGGCTACCTGTTGGATTGGGCGAAGATTGAAGAACCTGCCCATATCATTAACGCATTTGTGGACTCTTTTAATAAAGACAATGAACGTTTGGAAGTTTTATTGGGTGAAGTTATCAGTTGAATGTGCCAACTGGGTGCATCTCGACAGAAAAATAGGCTGAAGCGGCAGGCAACCTGCCGCTTCAGCCTATTTGGTTTAATTTTTTTGTTCCTGCTGTTCTTGCGGCGCTGGATTTCGCTGGAGCCAATCGGTAGCGAACTCCACAAGGGGCCGCATCTCAGTAAGCTGGGTTTCGGCCTGTCCGAGAACGCCTTCAGTAATAGTTCCAGGAAAGTCTTTGGCGATGTCTGGGAAGCGGTCTGAATCCATATCGACGCAATCGTATGTAGCCCATTGCCGCTCTCCGTTGACGTACATTGCTGCGCCTTGCGGGGAAGTAGAACGTTCTGGCTGCAGGAATTCTGCGTAATGAAGCGCAGTGCACGAATCGAATCCGGTCCCGATCAGCAGGATCTTCACTTGATGCGGCATCATTTTTCCAAGAGGCGAGGCGGGGCCGAACGAATCTTCCAGCGGCTGTTCAGCCATCCACTCAGCGGCAAGACGCCCCCAGGCGATGAATGAATGAGTCGGATGGGGACTTCGGATCGTCGCCGGATGGCGGTGCAGGCATTCCGGTATTTTACCCATTCCGCGCATATTCGTCAGATCGGGATCATAAGCTGGCATTTGGTCGCGTGTCGGCTGATGCCAATTCTCAGGAATCGGTGGAGCCATCCAATAGACAGGATCGGAATTATCGGCAGACTGGGAAGGCATGACGAGAGTGCCTTCAGGAGTGATGACTTCCATCAAGGCTTCGACGACTGCTTGCGCGCCTCCGGCAATCCAGCCCATCGACTTCAGTGAGGAATGGACCATTAGGTGATCGCCCGCAGCAATCCCGAGTTGCTGCAATTGCCGCTTCAGCGAATCTTTGGATTGGAATTCAGGTGTGTTCAGAATTTGAAAAAGATCAGACATGGACTTGATTCCCCCTTTTTTCCACTTTACCATAAGGAGGAATTTTGGTTTTTATTTTCAGTGGAATAAATTATCGGGGATTGAAAAATTTCTGCAGCGGGAATAGCCTTAAGGAAGAAAGAGGAGGAGAATACATGGAAGCGAAACCTATGCGCGAATCACGGACGATACAGACAAAGCTGGTGCTTCCGCCTGACACCAATCACATGGAATCGATTTTCGGCGGGAAAGTGCTTGCCTATATCGATGAAATTGCCGGCATCTCGGCCATGAAACATGCGAGCCGCCATATCGTCGTGACGGCCTCGATCGACTCGGTGGATTTCCTGTCGTCTGCAAAAGTCGGCGACGTCCTGGAATTGGAAGCGAACGTCACATCAACCGGCAGAACGTCGATGGAAGTGTATGTACGCGTCAAATCGAAGAATCTGGAAACCGGGGAAGAACGCTTGACGACCGAATCATTTTTGACGCTGGTCGCGATTGGTGAGAACGGAAAACCGACACCGGTACCGCCCGTCTATCCTGAAACAGAAGGCGAGAAGTTGTTTTTCGAATCAGCGCCTGCGCGACGGGAACACCGGAAACAACGTGCGAAGACACCCAGATAAAAAAAGGATCCTATACGGGATCCTTTTTTGTGTTCTCTTTAACATTGGCAAGCGCGCTGCCTGCTTGATTGGTGATGACCGACATGCTGCCGTCGGTCTCGAGAATGACAGCTTTAACATTCTGCAAATCGCCTTCGCCTGAATTGCGCACCGCCTGCATGATTTCAATATCCTTAACTCGTTCCTTGCGCATGGCTTGTTTTAGAAATTCACCTTCCAAAAACAAAAGGCGCGGTTCGGATTTGATCAAATCGTTAAACCACGATAAGCGGACAGCTGTAAACGTCAATAAATACTGTAACCCGATCAGGACGGCAAACGCAGTCAACCCTTCCCATAAGCTGATTTGACTGTTAAGCAAAATTGTCGCCAAAGTGGAACCGAGAGCAACAGTTACGACCAAATCAAACGCATTGAGTTTCGTCAAAGTACGCTTGCCTGAAGTTCTTAAAAAAATCAATAGCCCAATATACGCCAGAACACCTACCGTGACAATACGGATAAAACTATCCCAAGTGATTTCAAACATTCAGCTCTTCCTCCTTTTGAAATATGAAAAGATAAGATGGACTTATCAACATGTGGATAAGTCCATTATTTATAAAAATCGACTGTAAATTTCGACATTTACCCACATAACTCACGGTTTTTTGATAAATATTGTGCATAACTGCTGTTTTTCAGCATATATTAAGGGCTTTCCCCACAAGCAGGTCAGTGAAACGGTATTTTGTGGATAGCTTTGGCATAGGAAAGAAAAAATCAGCAGGCTTGAAATAAACTCTGTCACGAAGCGGTGCGTTTTTCTGTTCAAACCAGCTTATTTCGGGAATAGGGGAGTAAGAGTTAGAAGGAGAGGTGAAAAGATGGAAGCTGTCCGCAATATTTTCCGCTTTTTGGGCATGGGAGTATTTTTCCTGAGCATTGCCCTGTTTCTTGTGACGGTGTTGAACAATTGGCTTGGTTTTGCATCGGCCACTTGGCTGAGCGGACCGTTTTGGCGCGTATACTTGTTTTTCGCAGTTTCCGGAATTTTATTGTACATCCTGATCACGTTCAGACGAAAAAAAGACGAATAAAAAAGCACCGGATGCATTCCAGTGCTTTTCTCCATTATTTTTTAGCAAGCAATTCTTCGAAATATGAACCGAATTCTTTAGAGCGTTTCAAGATCGTGCTGGACGAAACGCCGAATTTTTCACTCAAGTCTTTTGCAGAAAGCATCGGTCCTTGAATGAGTTCATGGTCCTGCAGGAAGCGCCAGTAGCCGGCAACGAGTGCTTCGGGTTTCTGGACGGTCGGCTGCTGGCTGACCAGGTAGCTGTTGAGGATGCTTGTCACATTGGTCACGGTTTCTTCATCGAAGTCCGCTTCGTCAACGTGTTTTTTCAATTCGTCCATGACAGATTGGTGCTCCGGGGAAAGCTCGATGCTTTCCTCAACAGCGCCTGTCGAGTATTGGACG
Organism: Planococcus citreus; assembly: GCF_003664125.1. Lineage (GTDB taxonomy): Bacteria > Bacillota > Bacilli > Bacillales_A > Planococcaceae > Planococcus > Planococcus citreus. The sequence goes on along the minus strand of NZ_RCCP01000001.1, from coordinate 1,229,740 downwards.
ATATGTTCGACCACTTCGAGATAATGCTCGCGAAGATAGTCTTCGTTCGCGGAAGCGCCTTTTTCTTCAATGCGCTTTTGCAGCTGCTCAAAGAATGGGGCGAATTTGCCGACGATCGTCAAATAGCCGTTCAAGAACAGGATGCCTTGTTCGCCTGCTCGCGCATCCGGCAGAAGAATCGCAAGAAGCCCTTGGTTTTCTTCCATATCCGTCGGCGGCTGGTCTGCCATGACGTAAGTTTCGCCGGTAAAGGCATCTTTCAATTCCGCTTTTTCTGTATCCCCTGAGACCAATTGGCCGAGGAATACACGGAAGTTGGACCATTGTTCCAACACTTCTTGCGTTGTTGGGCGCTGCGTCTGTTCGATCTGCTTAGACAGGAAGTTTTCCCATAGTTCCGGTTTCTGCATGAACAGGAAGTTTTCGATAACGAATGCTTGTGCATCGTTTTCCGCCATCGATTTCATCAAGCGCGGCTGCCATTCCTGCTGGAGCTCGCGGAAATCCGTCAGTTGGTCACGGTTCGGGTTTTCCGAGAAGAATTGCTGTCTGACTTGGAAAAGCTCTTCGTTCACCAGATCATTGATGGAAACTGTCTGTTGTTTCCCGTGACATTTTTTATATTTCTTTCCGCTGCCACATGGACACGGATCATTTCTTCCTACCATTCTAATCACCTACATTTTTTCTTGAGTGTAACATAAAATCTTTCGGCGCTCAAAAGTCTGACGATTCAGACGTCTAAATAGCCCTATATCTCCTTATAATTCCCATATTACGCAAATAAACGGAAGCCCAGTCCTTGCAGCACATGGCATGGAACAAAGAACCTGGCCGTCACAAGGGGGTCGACCACTTGGCTGATCTGCGTTTCACCGGCTGCACTCATAAGCATCGTCATTTCGCTGACGGACAGATCGGATTGAGGCAGCAACAGGTCGATCATCTCCTCGACCGCAGTGGAAACGGCTTCGTCCAATGTCATCGCCGAGACAAGAAACGCCAAGCCCTCTTCATTTTCGAGCAGGGGATGCTTCAGGCGGTTGCCTTTGATGACATCGAATTGGACGGTGGCGCTGCCGGGCACTTCAATTCCGGAAACGCTGATTTCCCCGTCACCCATCGCGGCATGGAAATCACCAAGTGCAAACAGCGCGCCTTCAGCCGCCACCGGGAAATAAAGCGTGGCGCCTTTTGTGATCAGTTTCGTATCCATATTGCCACCGTGTGCACCCGGTGTGCCGCATGAAACGGGCTCGCCTTCCGGTGCAACACCGATGACGCCGATCATCGGATTCAACGGGAGCTGCAAACGCTCGTTGAATACCGCTTTGCCATTTTGAATGGGAATGATTTTCGATTCCATCTTTTCCATCCGGTGGCCCATCACGCCGAGGTTTGGCCCTGTGACCATGACGCCTTGCTCGCCGATTTCAAGGTCTTTGATCTCCACTTTCAAGACGTCGCCGATCTCGGCTCCTTCAATGAAAATCGGCCCTGTCGCAGGGTTCACTTGATCCCAGTCGATTGCTGCGACTTCCTGGTCGCTCGACTGGAGCTGGTTTTTAAAGCAATCAAAAGTATCGATTTTCACGGTATCGCCGGCCGCTATCCGCAGGCTCGGTTCATGTGTATTGGCAAAAGCGTAAATGACATCTTGTGCAGGTAATGTTTTCATCAATCCCACTCCTTTAAAATTAAGATAGAAATCAACTTCGTGTCTGATAATTCTTTCAACTCGCCTATTTCATTATCGAGCAAGAAATCTCCGAGTGCAAGGCGTGGGGCGCTATAGTAAACTATAGAAAAAAGCGGGGCGGGGGAGAGTCAGTGTACGAAGATCCGGTCAAAGAAATGCTTATATGGATGAAAGTGCTGCTGCTGACGGCATTGATCATCTTTGGGGTCCGCCAGTTCCTGTTCGAGCCGGTCATCGTCGAAGGCGGATCGATGCAGCCAAGCTATTACGAAAACGATAAATTAGTGCTGAGCAAAGCGACCACAATCACCAACTTCGATACAATCGTGTTTTTCGCACCGGACGACAGCCGTTTCATCAAGCGGGTCATCGGCGTTCCGGGCGACCATATAAAGATGTCGGGTGGGGAGATTATCCTGAACGGACAGCCGCTGGACGAACCCTACCTGGATGGAGGCGGAAATGACGAATTCACGGCACAGCCCCAATTGGCCAGTGAATTTTCAGTTCCCCCGGATTGCTATTATGTCCTCGGCGACAATCGCAGCAATAGCACGGATTCCCGCGTGCTGGGATTTATCCAGAAACAAGACGTGATCGGTGAAGTGAAATTCCGCTTTGCGCCTTTCAGGGAGTTCGGGTTCGTGGAATGAATGAGAAATTTAGCAAAAGCTTTTTCCGTTGAGCAGGGGCTCTTCGGAAAAAGCTTTTTTGTATGGCTATGATTTTCTTTTCTTTATATGGATGAAGCATTGCTTATGGAATAGCCATGGATATTCAGAATGAATTTCAATTCCTTTTAAATAGTTCTAAATATTCACAATTTATTTCTTTTTAGTCCAATTGAATTATGCTAAAATTTAATTACTGAATATTTGAAAAACAATAGATCGGATTGTTTACGAAGGGGTGGGGAAATGAAGACGATTTGGCGGGGTGCAGGGAGATATTTTCTTATAGCGATGATTGCGGGAGGTGCGGCTTTCCAGCTGAGCGAGGGGCAAGCAGAAGCGGCAGAAGGCGTACTGGAAATCGGGGCGGCGCATTTAATGGAAGGGCAGCGCCAGGCTTTTCAATCGCATCTTGCCAGTTCGCTGTTATTTATGGACAAAGGCTTTTTGGATAGCGAAGCGGATGATTCCTATCCTGCCTCCCATATCGCATTCGCCCCTGGGAGCGATGAGTCGGAGATGAACTTTTCGTGGTATTCACCAAGCACAACGCGTGCCGGCCAGGTGCAATACGCAGAAGTTTCTTCCGGGACCGAGGATTTTCCGGAAAATGCTGCGGTAACGGTCGATGCATCATTGAAAAACGCTACTTACGGCTATTCTGCCCATGAAGCGGTGATCACCCAGCTCAAAAATGAAACGGATTATATGTACCGTTTAGGGGATGGGCGTGGCAATTGGACACGAGCTTTCCATTTCAAGACTAAGGATCCTTCTTCATATGAATTTGTGATGGTTGCTGATCCGCAAATCGGCGCGTCTGGTGATATTGCAGAAGACCAAAGAGGCTGGGACAAGACCCTGCAGCAAGCAATTGGAAACAGTCCCGACTCAAGTTTCATCCTGTCGGCAGGCGATCAGGTCGACGCCCGCTATTCCGAAAAAGAGTATGCAGCCTATTTTGCGCCTGAACCGCTGCGCAATTATCCGACGGCGACCACCATCGGCAACCATGATGATACCTATCATTACTCCTATCATTTCAATGTCCCGAATGAAAACTGGGAACTCGGCAATTACGATAATTCCGGTGGCGATTATTATTTCTCCTACGGGGATACCTTGTTCATGAATTTGAATTCCAATAGCCAGAATCCGGAAGAGCATATTCAGTTCATGGAGGAAACGGCTGAAGCAACTGCCGGCCGGGACTGGAAATGGAAGATACTCGTTTTCCATCATTCAATCTATAGCGCCGCTGCACATTCGCAAAGTGAAGTGGTGCTGAACTTGCGCGATGAGCTCGTGCCGACCATCGACGAACTCGGTTTTGATGCGGTATTGATGGGGCATGACCATTCCTATGTGAGAACTTATCAGATGGAAAATTTCCAGCCTTTGAAAAATCACATGATGCAAGGCGAGGTGCCGGTCAATCCGGAAGGCACCGTCTATATTACAGGGAACACGGCGAGCGGCAGCAAATTCTACGGCATGCAGACAGAACGCGAACCGTATTCGGCGGTACGCGAACAATGGGGCGTGCCGACTTATATGACTATCCAAGTGGAGCCGACGCGTTTGCGCTTTGAGACGTACCGAACGGATACAGAAGAACTGGTCGATGAATACGAGATCATTAAAGACCCGTCCATCGAAACGGTCGTGCCTGCGCTTGAAAAAGTGGAACTGGAAGCGAACAGCACCGTGCTGGCAACGGAAGAGAATTCTTTCTATCCTGAAACGGAATTGAAGCTGAAAGGAGAAAACGTCGAAGGCGGCCAATACGATATTTCGCTTGACTCGGTTACGTACCGCACGAGCAGTGATGGCATCCAAATAAAAGACGGGAAAGTCCTGGCAGCAGAAGGTGCGGAGCCTGGAAAAGTGGAAGTATTTGCAGAAGTAAAAGACGGCGATAAAGTGTGGGAAAGCAATGCAATTGAATTCGAATTGGTGGCACATGAAGAAACCAAGCTGCTTGAAGCAGGCAGCGAGTGGCGTTATTTGGACGATGGCAGCGACCAGAAAAAAGACTGGATTGAAGCCGATTTCGATGACAGTGATTGGGCACAAGGCGCTGGCCCGCTCGGCTTTCCGGAAGATGAAGAACGCCCGGAATTGGGGCCAGTGGAAACGCTCGTCGGCTTTGGCGGAGATGAGACCGAAAAAATCGCATTGACGTATTTCAGAGCAGCATTTGAAGTGGAAGATGTGGAAGAAATCGGCGACCTCGGATATGTGGAATTCGGTGTCGATGATGCGGTCATCTTGTATTTGAACGGAGAAGAAATTATGCGCTTCAATATGCCGGAGACTGGCGAGTTCGGTTTTGAGGACTACCAGGAAGCGGTAAGTGATGAGGATTTCGGCAGCGAAGACCGAATCGAGCGCATCTACTTGGATGAAGAGGCCTTGGCGCATCTGAAAGACGGCGAGAACGTGCTCGCTGCCCAAGTGCACCAGGACGACCGCTTCAGTTCCGACCTGTATTGGGATATGGAAATGGCCGTTAATAAAAAATAAAAAAAAGAAGGCGTAATGCCTTCTTTTTTTATTTGCCTATTTAGTGAAGATTCCCAATTTCTCGATGCGTTCAAGCGCTTCTTTAATGCGTTGCTCGTCGACCAATAAGCCGACACGCACAAAACCTTCACCGACAGAGCCGAAGCCGCTTCCTGCAGCGACAGCAATATCCGCTTGATCCAGCAGGTAATCGGAGAACTCCACGCTCGTGAAGCCTTCCGGAACGGGCAGCCAGGCAAAGAATGAACCTTTAGGCGCTTCCACATCCCAGCCGATCCGGCGGCATTCATCGACCAACACTTGACGCCTTTTTTCGTACAGTTCGACCAATTCATCGACGCATGCTTGGCTGGCGCTGAGTGCTTCGGCTGCGGCAAGCTGGACAGCCGGGAAGATGCCGGCAAACAAATGGTCTTGAATCAAATTCAAGGCTTCGATCATCTTGGAATTGCCGACTGCAAAGCCGATGCGCCAGCCGGCCATGTTATAGGTTTTCGACAAAGTATACATTTCAATGCCGACTTCTTTTGCCCCCTTTGACTGCAGGAAGCTGACCGGTTTTTGCCCATCAAAACCGATGCCGCCATAGGCGAAGTCATGCACTACCGCAAGATCGTTTTCTTTGGCGAACTGCACGGTCTCATCAAAAAATGCCTGAGTGGCTGTAGCGCCAGTCGGGTTATTCGGGTAATTCAAATACATCAGTTTGGCGCGGTTGCGAATGGACGCTGACACTGCGTCATAGTTCGGTAAATAGCCATTTGCCTGCTCGAGCTTCATCAAATCGAGTTCGATGTCGGCAAGCGGTGCGCCGGACAGGTAATCCGGATAGCCGGGATCGGGCAGTAAGAGTGAATCGCCCGGATTAAGAAGGGCGATCGGCAATTCGACAAAGCCGATTTTTGTGCCCGATAAAATGGCGACTTCAAGGTCCGGATCGATATCGACACCGTATTCCCGCTTATAGAAATCCGCGGCAGCCTGGCGCAATGTGCCGAGCCCGCGAAACGGCGAGTAGCGATGCGTTTTTGGATCCCCCACTGCGTCTTGCAATGCTTTGACGATATGCGGCGGTGTCGGCTGATCAGGGTTTCCCTGGCCCAGATTGATAACATCCCGCCCTTCATCGGCCGCTTTTGACACTTTTGCGACAAGCGCGGCGAAAAATTGATCGGGAAGATTTTGTAAGCGATTTGAAAAGTCCATGGAATCCTCCTCGTTTTCTAAATAATTGCACATCTACCTCAAATCTTATAGAGTTTAATCTAAACTGTCTACAGGGGGAGAGAACATGAAAATCGCTTGTGTGCAGATGGATATCGCTTTCGGAGAGCCCGAAACGAATTTTCAGCGTGTGGAAAATTATTTGGAAGAAGCAGCAGAAAACGGTGCAGAGCTTATCGTCCTGCCTGAAATGTGGAACACCGGATATGCGTTAACAGAGCTGGGCGAACTCGCGGACAGCAATGGCCGAACTGCCGATTTCCTGAAAAAATTCGCCAAAGAGCATAGCGTCCATATCGTCGGGGGCTCAGTGTCCACAAAGAAAAAAGATGGTTTCTATAACACGATGTATGTCGTCGACCGGACAGGCGCGCTCGTTTCGGAATACGATAAAGCGCATCGCTTCGGCTTGATGGACGAACATATCCATCTTGAGGAAGGCGAGTCGCTCGGCACATTCGAGCTGGACGGGGAGACCTATGGCGGTGTTATCTGCTACGACATCCGCTTTCCGGAATGGCTTCGGGCGCAAGCGCTGAACGGCGCGAAGGCGATCTTCGTGCCTGCAGAATGGCCCGCAGCTCGCATAGATCATTGGCGCATCCTGCTGCAGGCGCGTGCGATCGAGAATCAATGCTTCATCATCGCCGCGAACCGGATCGGCAGCGACCCGAAAAATGAGTTCGGCGGCCATTCGATGGTCATCGCGCCGTGGGGTGAAGTGCGGATGGACATGGGGCAAGAACAAGGCATCGGCTATATCGACATCGATCTTTCAGAAGTAGACGAAGTGCGTGGCCGCATCCCGGTATTCGATGACCGCCGCGTCCCATTGTACAAAAAGTTTGAAAAATCGCATTGACAAGCTGTCGACCGTACAGGTAATATTGAAAACAACCAAATACGCATGCTTATCAAGAGAGACCGAGGGTAAGGCCCTATGACGTCCGGCAACCCCCATTTAAATGGGAAGGTGCCAAGTCCTGCAGAATGGAATTCATTCTGAAAGATAAGTCGGAATTCTAATTTTCGATGTCTCTTTTGATAAAAGAGGCATTTTTTATTTGCCTGGGGGAGTGGACAGCATGATTCAAATCGAACAACTGAGCAAAACTTATCAAACTAAGCACGGCACGGTAAAAGGTGTCGATGATGTCACTTTGGAAGTGAAAACCGGTGAGATTTTCGGCATCGTCGGCTATTCGGGCGCCGGAAAAAGTTCCCTCATCCGCTGCATCAATTTGCTTGAGCGGCCGACGTCGGGCACCGTCAAAGTCGGCGGACAGGATTTAACGAAGCTGCGTGGCGATGGCTTGCGGAAAGCGCGCCTCAAAATCGGCATGATCTTCCAGCATTTCTATTTGATCAGCCAAAAGACGGTCGCTGAGAATATTTCATTCGCCCTTCGCGCAGCAGGGACCCCGAGCAAGAAAATCGGCCCGCGCGTCGATGAACTGCTCGAAATGGTCGGCTTGTCGGACAAGCGCAATGTCTATCCGGCGCAGCTGAGCGGCGGGCAGAAGCAGCGCGTCGGCATCGCCCGCGCACTCGCGAATGAACCGGCCGTGCTGTTATGCGACGAAGCAACATCCGCTCTCGACCCGAATACGACTTTATCGATCTTGCGCTTATTGAAAGACATCAACCGCAAGCTTAATATCACGATTGTGTTGATTACGCATGAAATGAACGTCGTCAAGGAAATTTGCGACCGCATGGCGGTCATGCAAGGCGGTCGCGTCATCGAAGAAGGGCGTGTTTACGATATCTTCGCCGATCCAAAGACCGCTTTGACAAAGGAATTCATCTCGAGCGTCGTGTCGTTCAATGTACCGGAAGAAATCCTGGAGAAATGTGACGGCACAATCGTCAAAGTCTTGTTCAAAGGCGAAGTCGCTGGGGATGGCATCATTTCCGATATGCTGCAAAGCTATCCGGTCAAAGGAAATTTCCTACACGGGGCGATCGAATACATCCAGGAATTGCCCCTCGGCATTTTTGTCATGGAACTAAAAGGCGATCAAGCAGATGTGAGTCAGGCGATTCACTATCTTGAGCAGCGTGAAGCGATTGTGGAGGTGATGGAGCATGGGAATTGAATGGGGAAGAATCATCGAATTATGGCCGGAAATCCAAGTGGCGTTTTATCAGACCTTGATCATGATCGGCATCTCGCTGGGCGTGGCGCTTGTGATCGGTTTGCCGCTCGGCATTTTATTGTTCATCACAGATCGCGGCTTGTTCTGGGAGAACCGCCCGGTCAATTCCGTCATCGGATTTGTCGTCAACATCGTCCGGTCGATTCCGTTCATCATTTTGCTGGTCGCGCTCATCCCGCTGACGCAATTGATTACCGGCACGACAATCGGGCCTGTCGCAGCGAGTGTTTCCTTGTCGGTAGCGGCGATTCCGTTTTTCGCACGCATTGTGGAAACGGCGCTGCGTGACATCGATAAAGGTGTCATCGAAGCAGCGATTGCGGTCGGTGCGACGCCTTGGATGATTATTAAAGATGTGCTCTTGCCGGAAGCGAAAGCGAGCCTGATCCAAGGCATCACGTTGACGGTCATCAGCCTCATCGCCTATTCCGCGATGGCGGGCGTCGTCGGTGGCGGCGGCATCGGCGATTTGGCGATCCGCTTCGGCTATTACCGCTATGATAATACGATCATGATTGTCACGGTCGTCATTTTGATCGTACTCGTCCAATTGATTCAACAGGCCGGCGACTTTACAGCCAAAAAACTCGATAAACGATAAGGGGAGAATGATATGAAGAAACTCACATGGATATTGGCAGCGAGCGCGCTTGCACTAGCCGCATGCGGTGGAGAAGAAGCGGATACAGGAACGACAGAAGGCGGCGAAGCGTCGAAAGACATCAAGCTCGGTGCGACAGCCGGCCCTTATAGCGACATGCTGAACGAAGCGATCGTGCCTGCGCTTGAAGAAAAAGGCTATACCGTCGAAACGATTGAATTCAGCGATTATATCCAGCCCAATAATGCGTTGAACAACGGCGAGATCGACGCCAATTTGTTCCAGCATACGGTTTACCTAGAAAACTTCGAAACAGAAAACGATATGGATTTGAGCGCATTGATTACGGTGCCGACCGCGCCAATGGGTATCTACTCCAATGAATTCGATTCCTTGGATGCGGTATCCGACGGGGCCACAATCGCGATTCCGAACGATCCTGTCAACGGTGCGCGTGCATTATTGATGCTGCAGGACGAGGGATTGGTCGAGCTTGATCCGGAAGCGGAAGTGCTTCAAGCGTCTGAACGCGATGTAACGGAAAATCCGAAGAACCTGGTATTCCAGCCGATTGAGGCAGGGCAATTGCCGCGTGCGGTTGAAGGCACGGACCTTGCAGCCGTTCCAGGAAACTTCGCACTGGCTGCGGACATGGATTTGCTCGATGCGTTGGCGCTCGAAAACATGCCTGACCAGTACCGCAATGTCGTAGCCGTTTCAGCTGAAAATGAAGACAGCGAATTGGCAGCGGATTTGGTCGAGATCGTCGAGTCGGAAGAATTTGAAACGGTCATCGATGAGCAATTCGAAGGCTTCGGAAAACCGGAGTGGATGGCTGAATAATAGGAGAACCCAGCCGGAGAGCTATTTTCTTCGGCTGTTTTTTTATGCAAAATATTGTAGCACCGCGCTTTTTAGGCTTTTTCCTTGCCCTGCCTGTTTTCTGCTGAAATAATAGGGAAAGTGAATTTCAACAGCTTGCTGCGAATAAGGCTGCAGCTAAGGGTTCTTTGGAGAAGGGGAGAGAAATATGGAAGCTAACAGGCACGTCCTGACTTACGGCGACGCGTTTGTCGACTATATCGCAACGACCAAAAACAACGATCTATTCGATTTGTATCTCGGTGGCGCCACCGTCAACGTCTCGGCAGGCGTCAGCCGCCTCGGAGTCCCGTCGGCATTCATCACGATTACCGGGGATGATGAGATTTCGGACTTTTTCTGCCAGGCACTGCGGGCGGAAGGCGTCGATTTGAAGCATTCTGTCAAACGCCCGGAAAAACGCATCAGCGGCGTGTATATTCATTTAACGGAAACGAACGACCGCGTTTTCGCTTCCTATGATAATGAAACGCCTGATTTGCAAGTAAAGGCTGACGAGCTGGCGGGAGAAGCGTTCGAATCGGCCAGCCTATTCCATTTTTGCTCTGGGACACTGTTTCATCCGGAAGCGCGTGAAACGACGGCGCAGGCTTTGGAATTGGCGAAGTCTCACGGCGTGATTTGTTCATACGATGTCAATATCCGGCCGCTGCGCTGGGAAAGCGAGGAGTTGTGCCGTCAAACGGTTCTGCGCTTTTTGCCGCAAGCGGATATTTTGAAGCTGACGGTCGAAGAATTATTGTTCCTCATGGAAGCTGATTCAATGGAAGCGGGCATTGAGCGCCTGAAAGCTTACGGGCTTCCTGTCGTTTTCGTCACGGACGGTGAGCATGGCACGCACGCGGTATATAAAGACGAGACGATCCACGTACCGGTCGTGCCGGTCAAGCCTGTCGATACGACGGGCGCCGGGGATGCGTTTATGGCAGGCATCATCCGCCATGTCCATTTAAACGGCATGCCGGAAGACCAGGAACAATTGATTGCTTGCGCTGGATTCGGCAATAAGCTGGGGGCTCTTTGTGCAACACGGGCGGGAGCCATCACGGCGATGCCGCGAAGCGAAGATATGGAAGATTGGGAATAGAAGAGGAGGAAACAGCAATGGCTTTGCATAGTTTTCATTTAACAGCAGACTGGCCCGGCAATCGAAACGATGTCGGGACAATCGAATCGGGGAATTTGAAGACGCAAATCTCGATTCCCCCGGAAATGGACGGCCCAGGGGTCGGCACCAATCCGGACGAAATGCTGCTCGGTGCGGCAGCGACTTGCTATATCATCACACTTGCCGCGATGATGGAGCGCAGCAAGCTGGCGAAAGAGTCGCTGACGATGGATTCGGAAGGCATTGTGGAAGTCGAAAATGGCATCATCACTTATAAAAAAATCATCCACCGCCCGAAAGTCGTCTTGTCGGCCGAGGCAGGGGAGAAGGAATTCAAGCTGGCGCACAAACTCGCACAAAAAGCGGAATCTTCCTGCATGATTACGCGCGCCATCCAAGGCAATGTTGCAGTCGAACTGGAAGCCGAGATTACAAAAGCATAACGACAAGCCCTGATTTTCCATTTTGGAGAACAGGGTTTTTTATTGGAAAAATGATGTTTTTAGAGAATTCTAAGAATTTTTTCTTTCGGCCGTTTCGGGATATGGTAGACTACATTTAATGAAAAACGGTCTATACAGGGGACAGGTGCCATGAAAAAATTATCGCTTCAAACCAAAATCATCCTGCTGACGACTTCGCTCGTACTGTTGACGACAGTGGTGTTCGGCGGGATTTTGAGCTATCAAGAAATTGCGGAAATCAAAGAGAACATCGGCCAACGCGCGCAGGAAACAGCGATCGGTATTTCGGCCATGCCAACAATTGTCGAAGCGATGGATGACGAGGAACCGGCTTTGCAAATCCAGCCGATCGCCGAGTATTTGCGCAAGCAAGTAGGCGCCGAGTTCATCGTCATCGGCAATCGGGATAGCGTCCGTTATTCGCATCCGGATCCCGAAAAGATCGGCAAACGGATGGTCGGCGGCGATAACGAGCGCGCCCTCCAAGAAGGTAAAGTCTATGTGTCCGAAGCATTCGGGTCGCTTGGCAGAAGCCTGCGCGGCAAAGCGCCGATCTATGACGGCGACGGGCGCGTCATCGGTGTGGTGTCGGTGGGATACATGATTGACGATATCGAAGCAATCATTTTCGGCAATATTATGGACGTGATGGCGCTGGCTCTATTGACACTCGTCATCGGCGTCCTGGGCAGCATCCTGCTGGCGAAGAATATCCGGAAAGATACGCTGGGGCTTGAACCCCGTGAAATCGCCCGTTTGTACCAGGACCGGGAAGCTTTGCTATCATCGATTATCGAAGGGGTCATCGCCATCGATAAAGACGGCCGCATCACGGAGTTGAACAGCTCCGCAGAGAAAATGCTCGCCATGGACCAAAGTTTTCTCCACACACCGTCCGATGACATATTGCCAGAACTCAGGATGGGCGAAACTTTGACGACAGGGAATTCATGGAAGAATAAAGAAATTCTCATTGGCGGTACCGTTTTTATTGTCAATCAAAAGCCGATTTGGGCAGAAGGGGAAATGGTCGGCGCCGTTTCGACATTCCGTGAAAAAACGGAAGTGCAGGAAGTGCTGGAAACCCTATCGGAAATCCGCCAATACTCGGAAAGCCTGAGGGCGCAAACGCATGAATATGCCAATAAGCTGTATGCCATATCCGGGCTTCTGCAATTGGAGGAAACTGAGGAAGCGGTCCGGCTGATCCAGCAAGAGACGAATCATCATGAAAAACAGACGAAGCATACACTGAATCATATCGAAGATAAAAAAGTCCAGGCGATCCTGCTCGGCAAAATGGGGAAAGCTTCCGAAGCAAAAGTCGAGCTGTCGGTGGACGAAAACAGTTCGCTCGCCAAATTGCCTGCTCATGTCGATATCTCCAAAGTCATTCACATTGTCGGGAATTTGATCGACAACGCCATTGAAGAAGTCGAGTCCAGCGACCGCAAAGAAGTGTCTTTCTTCATTACCGATATCGGCAACGACTTGGTCATCGAAGTGCAGGACAGCGGGCGCGGAATTGAAACCGAAAACCTCGACCAATTTTTCACGCAAGGATTCTCCACGAAACTTGAAAAAGCGGATAGGGGCTATGGCTTGGCGATCGTCAAACAAGCGGTTGAAGACTTGGATGGCTGGATTGAAGTGGATTCGACGCCACAGCACGGGACAGTATTCAGCGTCTTTATCCCGAAAAAAACGATGGAGGTGGCATAATGCTGCGGGTAGTGATTGCAGAAGATGATTTTCGTGTTGCGCAAGTGCACGAAAAATTTTTAGCGAAAATTAAGCAAGTGGAACTGGCAGCGAAAGCAAAAGACTGCGCCGAGACACTGGCGGCGGTCAAGCAAGAGCGGCCGGATTTGGTGTTATTGGACAATTACATGCCGGACGGGCTCGGCATTGAACTGATCGATGAGTTAAGGAAAGAAAGCCCGGAGACCGACATCATCCTCGTCTCGGCAGCAAACGAGCGGGAGTATATCGAAACGGCGCTGCGCAAAGGCGTAAAAGGCATCATCTTAAAGCCAGCCGAACTTAGCCAGTTCACTGCAACCATCGAGAAATATCGGAAAGACAGGGAAAAGCTGTCGAACCAAGAAACCATCGACCAGGAGTATTTGGATGAACTGTTTGGCGTCAAGGCGGTCAAAAAAGAAGCGCCAGCAGTCAAAGGCATTGATCCGCTGACGATGCAGAAAGTGCAGAAATTATTGGAGCAATACGAGGAAGGCGTAACGGCTGAGAAGATGGGCGAAGAGATGGGCGCTTCCCGCACGACCGCCAGGCGCTATCTGGAATATTTGGTGTCGACGGATGATTGCTACGCTGAGCTTGGATACGGGATTGTCGGCAGGCCGGAACGGAAATACTTTGTTAAATGAAGTGAAGGCGAGTGACAAGCTCCGGCAGACACACTTCTCTAGAGTTCCAAAAAAAAAAGCAACTCCCTGAATTAGGGGAGTTGCTTTTTTGCGTTATCGTTTCGTTGTCGGCAATCAATCGGTGTGGCATTCGAAATGAGTCATTTGCCAACCGCTTTTCTCGATTTCGGGAAATCCGCCCAGATCATAGCAACGGTCGGCTGCTTCCGTCACTTCTACATAACTGAAATAGCTCTGTGCCGCAATGGCGCTTCCGATGCTGAGAACTAATATGATGGCGAGCGCAATGGCCGTCATGCCGGGAGTTGCACCTGGTAGGCGTTTCATTATAGGCCTCCTTAAGGTTCATTTCATGCTATTTCTAGCCTAGCATAATTCCCTGCTGTTTCCTATAAATGAAATATCAGTAAAATCAACACTTTCTGTGAACTTTATGAACAAAATGTTCACAAAATCCTTTATACAGCTTATTTTGCAAACGGTTACATTCTGAAAATTCACAGTTATACTTCAACTCATAAGAAAACTACTTGAACTGAGGGGGAAATAAAATGAAGAAAACGATTTTTGCCAGTGTCTTGACTGTAAGCGCTTTAGCATTCGCCGGGTGCGGATCCGAAGATACGGCTAATACAGCGGGAGAAGACGGAACCTTCGAACCGTCGAAAGGGATTGAAATGGTGGCGCCGGCCGGGTCAGGCGGCGGCTGGGATACGACAGCCCGTGAAGTTGCCCGTGTATTCGGCGAAACGGGAATCATCGATGAAAATATGACCGTCATCAACCGTGAAGGCGGCGGCGGAGCAATCGGCTGGGCTTATGTCCACGCAAAAGAAGGAGACGCCCATAGCATGTTCGTCGCTTCACCGCCACTGATGTTCGTGCCGCTCAACGGCCAATCGGAACATGGCCATGAAGACTTTACGCCGCTTGCCAATATGATTGCAGACTACGGCGCGTTTGCTGTACGTGAAGATAGCGAATTTGAAGATTTGAACGATCTATTCGACCAAATGAAAGACGATCCGGAAAGTATCACCGTTATCGGCACTTCCGCTCCGGGAAGCATGGACCATATGCAATTTGTCCGCATCGCCAAAGCGGCAGGCGTTGACCCGACAAAGATCAAATACGTTTCTGACCAAGAAGGCGGCGCTTTGACAGCGGTTCTGAACGGCTCGGTAGATGTCTTCTCAACAGGTGTCGGCGAAACGATTGAGCAAGTGCGTGCCGGCAATATCAAAGTTCTGGGTGTGACGGCAGAAGAACGCATGGAAGGGGAAGTGCTTTCCGAATTCCCGACAGCAATCGAGCAGGGCATCGATGAGAGCTTCGTCAACTGGCGTGGATTCTTCGGGCCTCCAGGCATGGATGAGGCAGCGGTCGATTATTATGAAGCCAAATTCCAGGAATTGAGTGAATCCGAAGAGTTTGCGGAAGTCCGCGAGAAGTACGGATGGAACGAAATGTACATGGGCAGTGAAGAATACAGCGAATTCCTCGAAGGCGAAAAAGAAGAAATTGCCGCATTGCTCGAGGAAATTGGATTAGGCCAATAAAATTCTCTTTGCAAAGGAACATATAGCTGCCTAGGCAGCTCAAAAGTAAAAAATCAACAAGTGAAACCGGATCTTTGGCATTCGGTTTCTCTCTTTTCAGTTAAAAGGAGGCGTTTCGTTTGCTTGCAAGCATAAACCGGAAGTTGGGGCTGCTGATTTTCATTGTTGCGGCCGTCTATTTATATTTAAGTTTTCAATTGCCCAATTACGAATATGCCCCGATCGATGCGGATGTCATTCCGAAGGGCTTAGGCATCTTGTTATTGGTGCTGTCCGTCTTCCTATTCTTTTCCCGTGTAGTGGAAACGGATGCCGAAAAGGCGAAGCGCAATATCCCGAAAAAAGAACTGGGGGTCATTGCCGCGGTATTTGCCATGATTTTTGTCTACATTCTATTGTTTGAAGCGATCGGCTTTATCATCACGACGGCATTATTCATTTTCTTCTGTTCGTGGTTTTTAGGTTATAGAGCATGGAAGACAAATATATTGGTCTCCCTTCTGTTCCCGATTGTTATGTATGCTATTTTCGTTTTCGCGTTGGGGATTGTCTTGCCGCGCGGCATCTTGCCATTTTAAGGAGGGAGTTTCCATATGGATGCATTTCAAGGTCTATTGACCGGTTTTCAAGTTGCCTTAAGTCTAGAAGGGATCATGTTCGTACTGATCGGCGTTATCGTCGGTACATTGATTGGGATGATGCCAGGGCTAGGCCCGATCAGCGCCATTGCGATCATGATTCCGATTACATATGGGATGGACCCGGCACCGGCACTCGTCATGATGGCGGGCGTCTATTACGGGGCTGTATTCGGCGGGTCGACTTCTTCGATCCTGTTGAACGCGCCGGGGATTTCCGGAACGGTCGCTACAGCTTTTGACGGCTATCCGATGGCCCAGCAAGGGAAGGCCGGGAAAGCGCTGGCCATTGCGGCGATTTCTTCATTCATCGGAGGAACCGTCTCGGTTGTCCTCTTGATGCTGCTTGCACCGGCTTTGTCGAGCGTAGCGATTTCTTTCGGGCCGCCAGCGTATTTCGCCTTGATGTTCATGGGCTTGACCGCGATTTCTAGTCTTTCTGAAGGCTCGACGATCAAAGCGATGATCGCAGCCGTCGCAGGCTTCATGGTCGTCACGATCGGTATCGACCCGCAGACAGGGACGCAGCGTTTTACCTTCGGGAACGTCAACCTGTTCGACGGATTCGACTTTTTGATCATCGCGCTCGGCCTCTTTGCGGTCGCTGAAGTCTGCATGCTGATCCTGAACCGCAAAAACCGCAGCTTGAGCGACGACCAGAAACTGGGCAGCTTGAAGTTGTCCAAGGCAGACTTGAAAGAAATGAGCGGGCCAGTCAGCCGCCAGTCGTTCGTCGGCTTTTTGCTCGGCGTCTTGCCAGGTGCAGGAGCGACAATCGCTTCTTTCATCAGTTATATTTTTGAAAAACGAATCGCTAAGAATCCTGAAGAGTTCGGTAAAGGGTCTATCAAAGGGCTCGCAGCACCGGAAAGTTCCAATAACGCCGCGACAAGCGGTGCGTTCGTTCCACTTTTGAGCTTGGGGATTCCAGGTTCAGGGACGACAGCTGTCATGTTGGGTGCATTCCTTGTGCTCGGCGTACAGCCAGGACCGCTCTTGATGACCGACCGCCCGGAAATCTTCTGGGGCATCATCGCTTCCATGTATCTCGGGAACGTGTTCCTGTTGATCTTGAACTTGCCATTGATTCCATATTTGGCAAAAATCTTGAGCATTCCACGTCCTTTGCTCATTTCACTCGTCATCATGTTCAGTTTGATAGGCGTCTATTCGATTAGCTTCAACGTCTTTGACCTATATATGCTGCTGGTATTCGGCGCATTAGGATTTGCGATGCGGATCTTTTCATTTCCAGCACCGCCATTCATCTTGGCATTTATCCTTGGAGGCATGATGGAGCAGGCTTTCCGCCAATCCATGACCATCTCTAACGGCAGCTTGAGCATTTTTGTCGATACTCCGCTTCCGCTATCCTTGCTCTTGGTTGCATTGATTTCATTATTGGTTCCGGCATTCCTGAAATGGAGAAGCAACAGGTTGGCATATAAACAACGTTAAGGGGTGGGAAAGTGAGAAACTCTAAGCTAGTGCCGCGTGTTCTTGCTTTTCTGCTGGCCACCGGTTTTGCTCTTTTATGGATGTTCGGCTTATTGGATGCTTATACGGATGACCAGAAACTGACGCTGCTATTGCTTGGCATCGCCATAGGTTTGTGGACGGTAAGCGCTATGCCGCTCGCCGCTTCGAGTCTGCTGGTGCTTGGCCTGCTGCTGCTTTTCCGCCTGACGGAAGAGCCGGAGCAGGCTTTTGCCGGTTTTTTGTCGGATGCGCTTTATTTTATCCTGGCACTGACTTTAATTTCCAAAGTGCTAGTGAAAGCGAAAGCCGATCAAGTATTTGTCGGCGTGTTATTGAAAATGAGCAAAGGCAAAGTCCAGCGGCTGTTGGTCGGCTTGCCGCTATTGATCGTCTTTTTGCCGATCCTGCTGCCTTCAGCTGTCGCCAGGTTCCGCATTCTGGAGCCGATCATCGAGCAAGTGAATGATCGTTTCGCACTCGGCAAGAGAAGCCTGTTCCGCCAGTTCAGCTTTTATGTCATCGGCATGATGAACCAGAACTCGACGATGATCGTCTTCACGGGCGGTGGATTCCCGATTCTCGCGGCTCAATTGCTGAGCGATTTCGGAGGCATCCAAATTTCCTGGCTCGGCTGGTTCGTTCGCATTGCACCGGCGCTTTGGCTGTCACTGCTAGTGGTCAGTTTCGGTGTCTGGTTCTTTTTCAAACGCCGTAGCGGTCCAGGACCTCAGATGGAGCAGATGGAATTTACTCCTGCCGCCCGCTTGCCGGAACGTTTCTGGCGGGTGATCATCTCGTTTTTCGCCATGATCATCAGCTGGATCGTCATCGATCAGGAACAGATCCCACTCATCGTCGCGCCTTTCCTATTGCTCGCTTATTATGCGTTGCCGATGAATGGGCTAGTCGATGACCGGCTCGTCCGGGATTACGATTGGGAAACTTTCCTATTGCTCGGCGCCTCATTTTCACTTGGCTATTTAATAGAAGAAAACGGAACGGCCGGTGTCCTGGCGAGCCAATTGATTCAACTGCTGCCAGCAGGAATGGGCCAGGGGGTAAATATTATTTTTATCGCTTGTCTCATTTTCCTATTGCGCTTCTTGTTTGTCGTGCCTTCCACATCGATGATCGTCATTTTTCCGATCATCGTCAGTTTTGCAGAAATGTTGGGCTTGCCGATTTTGCCGATGGCGTTTTTATTGATCATGATCATCGGCGGCGTCACCATCTTGCCAATTCATTCACCTACAACTTTTTTAGCATTTCAAAAAGGGGCATTCTCCCAGCGCGAACAATTGCTCGTAGGCAGTTTTTCAAGTATTGTCATCACGGCAATTGCCATCCTTTTTGCGGTTTTCATCTGGTGATGGAACCCATTCATAATTGCCAAAGCCAGCCTTCACAAGAAGGTTGGTTTTTTTGTCTGAAAAGAGGCCGTATGTTTAGCCGGAAAAATAGGGGGTAGGGTAATTCTAGAAGCGATTTAAATAAGAGGAGGCAGAAAAAATGTTTGATTATACCGTTACGACTAGCAAATCTGTAGATGAAGCAGTGGCATCGCTCGAGGAAAACTTGAAAGAAGAGCAGTTCGGCGTATTATGGAACTTCGATTTGACGGCAAAACTTCAGGATAAGGGACAAGACTTTGATACACCGTACAAGATCCTGGAAGTATGCAACCCGAAAGAAGCGAATACGGTACTCTCTGAAAACTTGATGGTCGGCTATTTCCTGCCATGCAAAATTGTCGTATATAAAGAAGGCGAAGAAACGAAAATCGGCATGCCAAAGCCGACATCATTGATCGGCATGGCAGAAGACGGCGGCAAATTGAATGAAGTGGCTGCAGATATCGAAAACCGCCTCATCGGCTGCATCGACCGGACCGCCTAAGTTTCAAAAATTTACGAATGGAGGAGTTTTTTTATGACAGTCAAATTTACATCCGCTGAAGAAATTGCAGAAAAAGTAATGAACAATGAACCTGTTGCCATTCTCGATGTCCGCAGCAAAGAAGATGTGGAAAATTGGCATGTAGAAGGCAGCCAAGTTGAATTGCATAATATTCCGTTCAATAAAATAGAAGAAAGCAGCGAAGAAATCAACAAGCTGCCGAAGGAAAAACCGCTCTACACGATGTGTGCGAAAGGCAACACATCGAAGAAAGCGGCGGAGTACCTGCAGGATCAAGGATTTGAAAACATCATTTCCATTGAAGGCGGGATGGCTTCCTGGAGTGAACAATTGGAACCGGTGAAAATCGGCGACTTGAAGACTGGCGGCGCGATCTATCAATTTGTCCGTGTCGGCAAGGGCTGCCTGTCTTATTTGATCGAATCGGATGGCGAAGCGGCAGTGGTCGATGCGGCACGAATGACCGAACCGTATGAAAACTTCGCAAAAGAGCATTCGGCGAAAATCACTCATGTGTTGGATACCCATCTCCATGCCGACCATATTTCAGGCGGCCGAAAATTGGCCGAGCAGTTCGGCGCACAGTATCACTTGCCGCCGGAAGATGCGGATGAAGTGGTATTCGGTTATGAACCAGTTGAAGACGGAACAACCGTGGAAGTAGGGAAAGCCAAGATTAAGGCGTTCTATTCGCCAGGCCATACGATCGGCAGCACCTCATTTATCGTCGACGATGAATATTTGCTGACAGGCGATATCCTGTTCATCGAATCGATCGGCCGTCCAGACCTTGCAGGGAAAGCGACGGATTGGGCAGAAGACCTGCATGAAACGCTTTATGAACGCTACGATGACCTGTCGAAAAACTTAATTGTTTTGCCTGCACATTATGCAGACGTTAAAGAAATGAACGAAGACGGCAGCGTCCACAAAAAACTCAGCGAGCTGTACAATCAAAATGAAGGGCTCAATATCGATGATGAAGAACGTTTCATCAAACGTGTGACGGAAAACTTGAAAGAGCAACCGAACGCTTATGAAGATATCCGCAAAACGAATATGGGAAAAATCATCCCATCCGAAGACGAACAAAAAGAAATGGAAACCGGCCCGAACAATTGTGCAGTCTAAGCGGTGCCGGTTATACAAGGGTCCCCGCTGTATTGGCGGGGACTTTCCGTGTTAAAATACCTTCAGGCAAAGCGAAAAATAATCAGTGAGTTTTTCGTTTGACTTTATACCCTAAGGGGTATATTATTGAGCATAACAACTTCAATATATTGAACAGGAGGCTTGTCTGATGGAATACGATAAAAAGATTGAAAACCGCCTCAAGCGGATTGAAGGCCAATTGCGCGGAGTCATCAAAATGGTCGAAGCAGACGGTGAATGCCGTGATGTAGTGACCCAGCTGTCGGCAGTAAGAAGCGCAGTGGACCGGACGATCGGAGTCATTGTCAGTGAAAATCTGCAGTCTTGTGTACGCGATAGCTTAGAAAAAGGCGAAAGTACCGAAGATGTCGTAAAAGAAGCGGTCGAGCTTCTCGTAAAAAGCCGTTAAAACGGGATAAAATAAAAAAAGAAGTTTCCTGTTGACATAGCAGAATAGATGCTTTAATATACCCTATAGGGTATTGGAAGGAAGTGCGACGCCACTATAAAACGTTCTTTTTTTTGGAATAAAATATACCCATAGGGGTAATTAATGGAGGAATTTACAGAATGGCAGAACAAAAGAAGACAACAATTGTACTTTTCAGCGGAGACTATGACAAAGCAATGGCCGCCTATATCATCGCAAACGGAGCAGCGGCTTACGATCACGAAGTTACCATTTTCCATACATTTTGGGGATTGAATGCACTTCGCCAAGAAAATCCGCCAGCAATCAAAAAAGGGCGCCTCGAAACGATGTTCTCAAAAATGATGCCGCGCGGAGCCGACAAACTCGGGCTTTCCAATATGCAATTCGGGGGCATGGGCCCGAAATTGATCAAGCAAGTCATGAAAAAACATAATGCAATGCCATTGCCGGATCTAATCGAAATGGCTCAAGAGCAAGACATTAAATTGGTTGCCTGCACGATGACAATGGATCTTCTCGGCTTGCAAAAAGAAGAGCTCTTGGATGAAATTGAATACGCTGGCGTAGCCGCTTATCTTGGCGACGCAGAAGACGGCAACGTCAACTTGTTTATCTAACTCCCAAAAGTGGAAAGGATGAAGTATAGATGGAATGGTTGCTCTGGATTGCAGTCGGGGTTATTGCCTATTTCGCGATCTCCCGCTTTACTGCACCAACTAAAGGAATCAAGACAATGTCCACTGACGAACTGAAACCTGCACTCGGCAAGAAAGATAAGCAGTATATCGATGTCCGGACGCCTGCAGAGTTCAAAGCGAACCATATTAAAGGCTTCAAGAACATTCCATTGAATGATTTACCGAAGCGTGTAAATGAATTGTCGAAGGACAAAGAAACACTGGTCATCTGCCAAAGCGGCATGCGCAGCAGCAGAGCGAGCCAATTATTGAAGAAAAACGGATTTACCAATATAGTGAATATCAGAGGCGGAATGAGCAGTTACCGCGGATAATTTGAGGAGGAATTTAACATGAAAAGCATGACTACACAAGAAGTTCAGGAATACATCAAAAACAACCCTGAGGCGTCGCTGATCGATGTGCGCGAAACAGAAGAAGTCGCTGCAGGAAAAATTCCAGGAGCCGTCAATATTCCACTTGGCCTGTTGGAGTTCCGCTTGCAGGATATCGATAAATCGAAAGAACATATCATGATTTGCCGTTCTGGCAACCGCAGTGGCATGGCCAGCCGGTTATTGGAAGACCGCGGCTATAACGTCATCAATATGGACGGCGGCATGATGAACTGGGAAGGCGACACCGAGTAATCTTCAGCAACAGGCTCGGATTCATAAAAGGAGGAGAATGATTAATGGTTCAAACAGATAAAGTATTGGACGCTAAAGGGCTCGCATGCCCAATGCCGATCGTCAAGACGAAAAAGGTAATGAAAGACATGGGTTCTGGTGAAGTATTGGAAGTCCAAGCAACTGATAAAGGGTCCACAGCCGATTTGCAGGCATGGGCGAAAAGCTCGGGTCATGAATACATCGGTACGGAAACAGAAGGGGACGTGTTGCTTCATTACTTGCGCAAAGACGGCGCAAATGAAGTAGAAGAGACGATTGAAATCCCTGAAGTATCGCTCGCTGATTTTCAAGCACGCGTTGAAAACGGTGATTCGTTGAACATTTTGGATGTTCGCGAGCAAGAAGAATACGATGAAGCGCATATCCCTGGCGTCAAGCATATTCCGCTCGGTGAAGTGGAAAATCGCATGAACGAATTGGATCAAAACCAAGAAATTTACATCATCTGCTATTCAGGCCGCAGAAGCGGAGTTGCTGGCGACATGATGGCGAAAAAAGGGTTCAAGACTTTGTATAACGTAGTGCCTGGCATGCGTGATTGGACTGGCAAAACCGAGTAATCGGGCCAGTCCCCAAATTTTGAAGGAGTGTGTTCATTAATGGCTAAGAAAACAGCAATCATCGCCTCTAACGGCGGATTATTCGAAGCATATAAAGTATTCAATATTGCAACAGCAGCGGCAGCAAGTGATCACGAAGTGTCCATTTTCTTCACATTCGAAGGCTTGAACTTGATCCACAAAGAAGCGAACCAGCAATTGCCGATGCCTGAAGGCAAAGAGCATTTTGAAGAAGGCTTCAAAAAATCGAACGTACCGGCTATTCCGGAACTAATCGAAATGGCGCAGGACCTCGATGTTAAATTTATCGGTTGCCAAATGACGATGGATGTCATGGGCCTTGAGAAAGACGCATTCGTTGACGGCATTGAAGTCGGAGGCGCAGTGACATTCCTTGATTTTGCACAAGATGCAGACGTGACACTTACATTCTAATCAATAGAAAAATTTTTTTACGAAAAAATATACCCCGGGAGGTAATTAGTTTATGTCAGTAAAAGCAATGACAGCGGCGCAAGTAGCCCGCAAAGTAATTGATAACGAACCATTGTTCATCCTTGATGTCCGCAACGGCGACGCATTCGCCGATTGGAAAATCGAAGGCGGCAACATCCAGTACTTGAACATTCCATATTTTGATTTATTGGACGGCGTTGAAGAAGTCATCGATCAATTGCCGAAAGACCGCGATATTTTGGTCGTCTGCGCCAAAGAAGGATCTTCCATCATGGTTGCAGATATGCTTGCGGATGAAGGCGTGGAAACGGCTTATCTATCAGGCGGCATGAAAGCATGGAGCGAGCACTTGGAGCCGGTTAAAGTCGGCGATTTGAAAGATGGCGGAGAACTTTACCAATTTGTCCGCATCGGCAAAGGCTGCTTGTCTTATATGGCTATATCTGGCGGGGAAGCGGCAGTCATTGACGCGACTCGCATGACGGATGTCTTCTTGAACTTCGCGCAGGAAAAAGGCGCAGCGATCAAGCACGTATTCGATTCCCACCTTCACGCGGACCATATCTCAGGCGGACGCCAAATTGCACAAGCGACAGGCGCAACGTACTACTTGCCGCCAGCTGACGCTGAAGAAGTGGTATTCGATTATACACCGCTTGAAGGCGGCTTTGACGCGGCATTTGGCAGCTCGAAAGTCGAAGCGCTCTACTCGCCAGGACACACAATCGGTTCGACTTCATTCATCGTTGATGATCAATACTTGATGACAGGTGATATCCTGTTCATCGATTCTATCGGACGCCCGGACCTTGCAGGGCTAGCGGAAGACTGGGTTGGCGATTTGCGCGAATCCCTATACAGCCGCTATCAGGCGCTTGCAAATGAATTGGTCGTTCTTCCGGCTCACTTCATGATCATGGAAGAATTGAACGAAGACGGCAGTGTCGCGAAAAAATTGGGCGATTTGTTCAAGGAAAATCACGGCTTGAATATCGAAGATGAGCAGGAGTTCCGCGACATGGTGACGAAGAACCTACCACCGCAGCCGAATGCTTACCAGGATATCCGCAAGACCAACATGGGCAAGATCACACCAGAAGAAGAAATGCAGCGCGAAATGGAAATCGGCCCGAACCGCTGCGCCGTACGTTAAGTTTACCGATTACGAATTAGATAAAGAGTCAAAAAGAGCGATGAAATCGATCCAGGCGGTCGCTTCCATCTGAGATAGTCAAATAGATATGTAACAAAACAGCGCAGACTCCTTGGGGATCAGCGAAGTGCTGAAATCCATTCGGGCGTCTAGCCCGAATTAGTTCAGCGCGAGCCCCCAGGAAAGCTAGCTGTTTTGTGAAATATCGACTGTAGTGAAATTGCATTTAGACTTATATAGCAAGTAACTATAATAAAACATTCTAAAGGAGAGATTTTGATGAACGCAGATAAAGTACTAGACGCAAAAGGCTTGGCTTGCCCAATGCCGATCGTAAAAACAAGAAAAGAAATGAAAGATATGGATTCCGGCCAAGTTTTGGAAATCCAAGCTACAGATAAAGGCGCATCAGCAGATTTGACTGCATGGGCTAAATCAGGCGGCCACGAACTCTTGGAACAGCAAGTCGATGGCGACGTGCTGAAGTTCTGGATCAAAAAGGGCTGAGCATCAGCCATCTAGATTGCAAAGAAGAGCAGAAATGCTTTTTGGGAAGGTGAGTTTCCATGAGTATTGATTTTATGATTGTTATTTTCTTGATCGGCTTTGTCGGTTCCTTCATCTCCGGAATGGTCGGAATCGGCGGATCCATCATCAAGTATCCGATGCTGTTATATATCCCGGTCATGCTGGGATACACGGCATTTTCAGCACATGAAGTATCAGGTATCAGTGCCATTCAAGTATTCTTCGCGACCATCGCGGGGGTATGGGCATACCGGGGCAGTGGCTATTTGAATAAGTCCCTTATCGCCTATATGGGCGGCGCTATTCTAGTCGGGAGCTTTATCGGCGGGTACGGTTCGACACTCTTGTCTGAGTCTGCCATCAACATTGTCTATGCCATCCTGGCGACAATCGCAGTCGTCATGATGTTCATCCCGAAAAAAGGCTTGGATGATATTCCGGCTGATCAAGTGACTTTCAATAAATGGATTGCTGCAAGCCTGGCGTTTATCGTCGGAATTGCGGCAGGTATTGTCGGTGCAGCAGGCGCCTTCATCCTGGTGCCGATCATGCTGGTCGTCTTGCGTATTCCAACTCGCATGACAATCGCGACTTCATTGGCGATTACATTTATCTCATCCATCGGTTCAACGGTCGGTAAAATCGTCACTGACCAGATCCTGTATGGTCCGGCTGCAGTCATGATCGTGGCCAGTATCCTGGCAGCTCCATTGGGTGCAAAAGTGGGCCAAAAAGCGAACACCAAATTATTGCAATGGATCTTGTCGCTGTTGATTCTAGGTACAGCAATCAAAATCTGGCTTGATATTCTATAAGAGCGAAAAGCTTCCGGCAGTAGCCGGAAGCTTTTTTTGTTTTCACTTTGAAATCAAGCACATGCGGTTTTGTTCAGGCTTCGCTGGAAGCGATTTCCCCACTAGCCGGCAACTGAATATAGAAGCAGATCTGCCTGAAAAATCTTCTCACAATGAAATCTCTAAGCCGCCAAGCGCCCAGGGTGAGCCGACGCCATAAGACAAGTGCTCTTCTTGGCTTATGGCAAGAGGCCAACCCAAAGCAGGGCGGCGAATACGAAGATGAGGCCCGACTCAACTTCAGGAACATTTCCACAAGCAAACCCTTGCTATCACATTCTATATTAGCGCCAGGAAGCGATTTCCCCACTAGCCGGCAACTGAATATAGAAGCAGATTTAACTAATCAATCTTCACACAACGAAATTTCCAAGCCGCTCAGCGCCCAGGGTGAGCCGACGCCATAAGACAAGTGCTCTTCTTGGCTTATTGCAAAAGGCCAACCCATAGCAGTGCGGCGAATACCAAAATGAAGCCCGACTCAACTCCAGGAACATTGCTACAAGAAACCCCGCTATCTTAATTTAAAACCCGCCCAACAAAGCAGTTAACTACTGAAATGCCAATAAGCTTTCATTTGGATTTTTCAGTGGAAAGAGTACAATGAAACAAAGAGCATGGGAAAGGAAGAACAGCATGAAACCAGTAATTGTAGCCGAAAAGCCGAGCCAGGCGAAAGCGTATGGCGATGCGTTCAAGACGGTGAAGCGGGAAGGCTATATGGAAATGGCGCCGAATCCGATCTTTCCAGAAGGCGCGTTCATTACCTGGGGCATCGGCCATCTTGTCGAATTGAAAGAGCCGAAAGCCTACGACCCGAAATGGGGCAAATGGTCGCTCGCTTCCTTGCCGATTCTGCCAGTCGAATACCAATTTCAAGTAGCCCGCGGCAAATCGAAGCAATTCAATATCATCAAAAAACTCCTGAAAGAAACCGATACCGTCATCAATGCCTGCGACGTAGACCGCGAAGGCTCGAATATTTTCTACAGCATCTACCGGCAGACGGGCGTGCGCGGCAAACAAATCAAACGGCTGTGGATCAATTCACTCGAAATTGATGAAGTACGCGAAGGCTTCCTCAATTTGCGCGACAACAAGGAAGACTTGCGCCTGTACGAAGAAGCGCGGGCGCGTCAAATCAGCGACTGGCTGGTCGGCATGAACGGCTCAAGGCTTTACTCGCTGCTGCTTCAAGAACGCGGCATCCACGAAGTATTTGCGATTGGGCGGGTTCAGACGCCAACCGTATTTTTGATTTATCAGCGCCAAAAGGAGATCGAGGCGTTCAAGCCGGAGCCGTTCTACGAAATCGAAGGGAAATTCAAAGCCGCGAAAGGCAGCTATAAAGGAAAAGCCAAACTGAAAGCGAAAGAGCGCAAAAAAGCGGAAGAGCTCCTGGCTGTCCATGAGTTGACGGACGGCAAAGCGCAAGGCCATATCAAAGAATTGAAGACGGCGGAAAAACACATCCCGCCGCAGCCGCTACATTCCTTATCCAGCCTGCAGGCAGCCGCGAACCGGAAATGGAAATACAGCCCGCAAAAAGTGCTGTCGGCGATGCAAAAGCTCTATGAGAAAAAACTGGTGAGTTATCCGCGGACCGATTCCCGCCATATCACCTCGGCGGAATTCGGCTATTTGTCAGCCCAAGTTGAGAGTTACCAAAAGCTTATCGATGCACCGTTTCCGATTGCATCGAAAATACCGAAAAAGCGTTTTGTCGATAACACAAAAGTGCAGGAGCATTATGCCATCATCCCGACGAAGAGCTTGCCGACAGCCCGTAAAATCGAAGGATTGCCGCAGGACGAACGGAATTTATACGAAGAAGTGATGCGTACGACGCTCGGCATGTTCCACCGGGATTACCGTTATGCCGAAACGAAAGTCGTGACCGATGTAAATGGGTTGGAGTTTTACACAACTGGCCGGACAGAGCTCGATAAAGGCTGGAAATCGCTGTTTCCGACGTCAAAAGAAGCGAAACAGGATCCGCCGCTTCCTGAATTGGCACTCCATGAGCAAGTAGCAGCAGCGATTGCCATTGTTGAAGGCATGACGACTCCGCCAAAGCCGTATACAGAAGGGCAGCTGATCGCCATGATGAAAACCTGCGGGAAGTTCGCGGAAGATGTAGCCGACAGCGAAATCCTCAAGGAAGTGGAAGGGCTCGGGACGGAAGCGACGCGCAGCGGAATCATTGAAACGATCAAGCGCCATAATTATATCGAAGTAAAAAGAAACATTGTGTCAGTCACTGAAAAAGGGCGCATGCTGTGCCAAGCCATTGAAGGCAATTTGCTTTCGAGCCCGTCAATGACGGCGAAATGGGAAAGCTATTTGAAGAAAATCGGCAAAGGCGAAGGCTCCTCGGAAGTGTTCCTCGCCACAATCGGAAAATTCATTGAGAAGCTGCTGCAAGATGTGCCGGAGCAATTGCGCAGCAACGGGATGCCGGACCAGATGCCTGCTTTGCAAGGAGCGGAAATTGCAATATGCCCGCGCTGCCGAAAAGGTTCGATTGTTTCCCGCAAAGGCTCATACGGCTGTACAGAACATGCCAATGGCTGCAAGCAATCATTCCCGGCGGTGTTTTTGAAAAAAAGGTTAACGGCAAAACACATCGAATACTTATGCACTAAAGGGAAAACGCCGGTCATTAAAGGTTTCGTATCGAAGAACGGTAAAAAATTCAATGCCAGTCTCGTATTGGAAGAGGGAAAATTGGCAATGAAGTTTTAATATTTCCCAGGAAATATACAGGAAGGAGTGCAGATGATGAGAAAAATGACGATCTATGTAGCGGAAGCGAAATCACAGCGTCCGATTCACGAACTGGAAGATTTATTGCTGAATGAGCCAGGGGTTGAACGGGCTTTAGTGGATGTGAAAGATGGCGAAGTCAAACTGGAGCTGGACGAAACGAAGATCAAGGAAAGCCAGATCATCCGTCTCATCAAAGAAGCGGGGTTTCACGTGGAGTGATTTCTTTGCCACACAGTAGGTGTTCCTGTACAATAGGAATCATTGAATAGCAATAACTGCATATAATAGGTCAAATGCCGCGGACCATAGCGCCGGAGGCAAAGCCGAAAAGATTCCTTTCATTTTGAGGGGCTCTTTTCGGCTTTTTTTATAGGGGGGAAGCAGTAATGGGTTATTTTGTAGATCATCGAACGAAAAAAATCCATCATAGCCAGTTTGCAGGAGATAGTTGTGGCTTTTTGCAAACGCCTATAGATCAACGGGAGTTTACCGATAAAATGGAGTATGTGGAGAGCTTGGCAGAAAAGGAATATGAACATTGCCCGTACTGCCAAACTGCACAGTCGACTGTCGGTTAAATTGGATAGAGAAAAAAGCCGCCAATTGGGCGGCTTTTTCATTTTAAGAATGCTTATTCGGTTCAAGAAGCACGAGAATGTAACTGATATCCGTCGAGAATTCCCAATCGAGGAAAATTTCGCGGATATCCCGTTTAAGTAGTTCAGGGAACGGGGTTTCTTTCAAAAGCAAGCGCTTTTCGAGAGGCCGTTTCACTTGTTTCAGTTCTTCGGCCAACCCTCTGCGTATGAGCTCACGTTCGATCTCCACCAAGAAGCCTGTGCGTTCGATTAATAAGGTCCGGTCATTCAACCAGAACAGCTCGGTGCTTTCGGGTTTCTTTTCGGCTTTTCGGCTGGCTTCCACGACTGAATCGTGGAGAGCTTCTTGCGTCGCGTCAGACTGCCAGTCAAATTCAGTTGCAGCATCCCGGCTAGCCATGACCCCGATAAGCATGCCGGTCTGGTTTTCCAGATGCCAATCGGAATAAATCGATTCGACTTTTTCGCCAGAAGCACGGGAGAAGGCAGCGCAAATATCTGGCTTCAGTTCTTCGATCAGCAAATGGCGGATTTCCATCACTCGCCTAAACTCGTTTTTCTGGAGCAGGATCTTTTCTGTCGGGCTTAGGAAACCTCTCAGGTGGACGATGACAAAGGGTGGTTTCACGATCACGAATACAGATGTCGGGCCTTTCCCGAAGTGTTCGCGGATGACGGTTGAAATATAGCCGCCGATTTCACTTTGCATGGTTTTTGAATTCTGCAAATGGTTCGCCTCCTTGGGTAAAGTAATTGGTCTGCCGGATAGGGCAATGTCTATTGTATTGGGCGTGCCATGCACTGAACGGCCAATAACGATTAAGGGGCCGGCAGAGCGGGTATAAATGGAAAAACGGATACGGACGGAATTCAAAAGGGGTGGATCGAATGGTTTCGGCAGAACGCAAGACAGATCTTACGACAGCAAGAAACCGGCGCGTCCACACTTCACGGAATTTTTGGGCGGGCTTATTGTTCGGAGCCGGGATGTTTTCAGTGCTCGAGCAAAGCATTTTCCATTTTTTCCTGCAATGGCATCATTTCTACGAAGGCAATGGCCCCCAAGCGATTTTGACCGGGGAAGGAATTTACCAGGTCATCGGCTGGGCATTGACGGTTTTGTCTCTATGGATCGCTGCCGATTTGGCCAGGCGAAAAGCCTTCTGGCCAGCGCGCTTTTCAGGCAGTGCATTGATTGGAGGCGGCGTGTTGCTGATATTCGACAGCCTGGTGTTCCGCCTGCTGTTGAATCTTCATACCGTCAGGGACATTGGGGACCCTGTTTTCTACGAATCGCTATGGCTCGGAACAGCCGCTTTCCTTTTTTTGCTTGGCTGGTCGGTCTTGCGCAATGCTTCAAAAGATGGAGATTAATCCTCGTCACTTTACTATACCCTAATTTTCATACTTCCCTTTTAATGGGACAAACCGGACCGCTTCAAGCGCTGTCTTTTCCAATCTCCCATCGCTGGATTTGTCGATGGCGAGAAGGTCCTGGCTGTACTGATGGCCGACAGGGATGAGCATGCGCCCGCCGTTTGCCAATTGGTCCACCAATTCTTTCGGAATATCCGAGGCGGCAGCAGTGACGATGATCCGGTCGTACGGTGCATGTTCAGGCCAGCCGAGGCTGCCATCGCCCAGCAGGAACGAGATGTTTTCGAACCCTTTCGCTTCGAGCCGCTTTTTTGCGCTCTCAGCTAGCTGTGGAATCTTCTCGACTGTATAGACTTCACGTGAAAAAGCTGCCAGAAGCGCTGTCTGGAAACCCGATCCTGTGCCGATCTCCAACACTTTGTGATGGTCTTCGAGATCGAGTGCAACCGTCATTTCCAAAACGAGTGAAGGTTGTGAAATCGTCTGGCCATATCCAATTGGCAAAGCTTCGTCTCGCCCGGCATCTTGCTGATGGCGATCCATGAACGAACCCCGGTCAAGTGAGCGGAAATAAGCGGTGATGTCCTGTTTACGTGCAGTCATGCAGATACACCTGCTTTCGTTCGATTTGTTTGATGGACTCCTTGCTACTATCATAAGGAAAAATGGCCCGAAGCACAAAGGGCGGCTCTTAAGGAGAGGAACCTCATATGGAGAACACAATAATTTCAGCACTTGAACAGGACTTGCCGGACACAGTGAATCTCGAAACCGCAACCTTCGGGATGGGCTGCTTTTGGAGTCCCGATGCACAGTTCGGTTCATTGCCTGGCGTGATCCGGACACGGACCGGCTATGCAGGCGGCACTTCGGACAATCCCACATACCGGCAGATGGGCGACCATACGGAAACCATCCAAGTGGCATTTGATCCTAGTCAGATCCGCTTTGAAGAAATCATCAGGGAATTTTGGCGCAGCCATTACCCGAACCGCGACGCATACAAAGGGCGCCAATACATTTCCTTGCTGTTTTGGCACTCCGAAGAGCAAAAGCACATCATCGAGAAACTGAAGGTAGAAAAAGAGCAGCAACTGAACGAGCCGGTTGAAACAGAAATCCGGCCGTTCGACGGATTTACGGAAGCGGAGGAGCGCCATCAGAAATATTATTTAAAACGCTATCCGAAAGCGCTTGAGCAATTGGCAGAACTTTATCCCGAGATGGCTCTTTTGACACCGTCGACTTTCGCTGCCCGGCTGAACGGGTTTGTCAAAGGCTTCGGCAGCCGGCAGCAATTGCTCGAGGAAATCAACGGATGGCCGATCAACAAAGGACACAGTGATGCTCTTCGGCAAGTGCTGCTTAAACTGAAATGGTAATTTGATGAGTGCTGGAAAGACCGCTGATTGCGGTCTTTTTTTTTGCTGTTGCAGGGAGAGCCGGCAGCCATACCGAAATAACAATAGAGAAAAAAGATGCAGGGGGGAACGTGGACATGTTGGATGAACGTACAATTCTATTGGTGCTGCCCATCTTGGTTTTGCAGATAGCATTAATGATATTCGCATTGGTGGATTTGATCAGAAATCCGAATCCGAACGGTCCGAAGTGGATGTGGGCGGCAATCATCGTCTTGCTGAATATTATCGGGCCGATTCTGTACTTTGTCATAGGGAGGCGGAATTATTGAACGTATTGGAAGTCAGGTCATTAACAAAGCGCTTCGGCACTGAACAAGCAGTGGATGGATTGGGCTTCGAGCTTGCAGAAGGCAGTGCAACGGCATTGATTGGCCCGAACGGTGCCGGAAAGACCACGACACTGTCGATGCTTGCTGGGCTTTTGGAAGCGAGTGCAGGAGAAATCCAGCGCAAGAAAAACTTATCAATCGGATTTTTGCCTCAATATCCGCGATTCTTTCCATGGCTGAGCGCTTTGGAATTTACGGAAATGGCTGCCAAGCTAAGCGGCGTCGATTCCAGAAAAGCCCGCCAGCAAGCAGAACGGACATTGGGGTTTGTCGGGCTAGGTCAAGTGGCCAATAAGAAAATCGGCGGTTTTTCAGGAGGCATGAAGCAACGGCTCGGGCTGGCGCAAGCGATGGTGCACCAGCCAAGCTTGTTGTTATTGGACGAACCGATTTCTTCCTTGGATCCGACCGGGCGAAGGGAAGTGATGGAATTATTGAAATCACTGCTCGGCCAAACGACAATTCTTTACTCCACCCATATTTTGAATGATGCTGAAGAAATGACAGACCAGCTATTGTTTCTGCAGAATGGGCGCCTCGTGGAACACGGCTCCCTCAACCAGGTGCGCAGCCGCTATGCGGACCCGCAAATCCGGATTCGCTTTGAAAACACTAACGCTGCGGAGAGGTTTATGCATGAATCACCGTGGCCAGCTGCCGTTCAAGGCACAGCAGTTATTGTGCCTGTAAAAGCGGAAGGACCGATCATGCAGGACGTGTTCCGTTTCCTGTCCGTTAAAAGCCTGCCCGTGGTTGGGGTCGAGCAAGAGACCGCCAGCCTGGAAGACATTTTCCTGAAGGTGGTGGCAGGAAAATGAAGCAATTTTCGACACTGCTATTGAAGGAATGGCGTGAAAACCTGCGCAATTTTAAGATTTTCTGGATTCCCGTCGTCTTTATTCTGTTAGGCGTCACAGAACCTTTATCGAATTATTACCTTCCTCAGATTCTCGATGCCACAGGCGGTTTGCCGGATGGTGCCGTGATCGAACTGCCGGATCCTGAACCTGAACAATTGCTGGTTGCGGTCATGGGTCAATTCCAGCTGATCGGCATGCTCGTCCTCGTTCTCGCTTATATGGGGAGCATTGCTGGCGAGCGCAGAAATGGAACGGCGACTCTTTTATATGTAAGGCCATTATCGTATGTATCCTATTTTCTCAGTAAATGGCTAATGGCTTCGATAGTGGCGTTGATCAGTGTATGGGCCGGTTTTTTGGCGGGTTATTATTACACCGCTGTGCTGTTTTCAGCGGTTCCGTTCGGGGAGTTCCTGGCGTTTGCGGCGACGTATAGTTTGTGGATGGTGCTGGTCGTGACCTTGGTGTTATTTGCAAGCGCGTCGATGCAAAATGCAGGATTGGCTGCCGGGTTCACGCTTGCTGCATTGCTTATTCTACAGCTTATCGACAGCCTGTTCGGCAGCCGCTGGGAATGGTCGCCATTGAAACTTCCGAATTACGCGGCTTCCTTCCTGGATATCGGACCGGATGTTACAGCGCTGATCTGGACGCTTGCGATCTCGCTAGTATGCCTGATAGGGCTGGCGGCACTGGGCATTTGGTTCTCGAAAAGAAACCGTGCAAAAACGAAAGTATAGAAGCAATCAGCGGTTAGCTGATTGCTTTTCTTTTGGGCGAATGCTGGTAGAATAAGAACAGGATTTGGCGCAGCGCTGGAGAGCTTTTATGCTCCAGTGGATTGGCCGTTCAAGCGGAGAATATGCATGCCAAACTAGGACTCGTAGTGGCCAATACAATGGACACACGGGCCATACTAACGAATTGAGGAATAAAATATGAAGAAACTGATTGCATTGATTTTTGTGGCATTGCTCGTGCTGGGGTTTGCCTGGGTCAATAATAACTGGATTGTCACGACCGAATATTCGGTCCAATCGGACAAAGTGCCGGATGCATTTGCCGGCAAACGCATCGT
The DNA here is from genome assembly GCF_003664125.1 of Planococcus citreus. GTDB lineage: Bacteria > Bacillota > Bacilli > Bacillales_A > Planococcaceae > Planococcus > Planococcus citreus. Next base: position 1,195,482 of record NZ_RCCP01000001.1, on the reverse strand, counting down.
TCAAGTATCGGACCTTCACAATGCTGAATTTGGAGATCAACAGCAATCCTTGTTGGATAAAGTCGAAGCGGCGAATCCGGATGCCATTTTCATTACCGGAGATTTGATTGACAGCGACCGCTACGATTTGGAGAGAAGTTTGGCAGCTGTCGACGGGCTGGTGGAGATGAGCGAAGTGTATTATGTCATCGGCAACCACGAAGTGTCATCAAACCGGTTGGATGATGAAATCGTTCCAGCCTTGGAAGAACGCGGTGTCGAAGTGTTGCGCAATCGATCACTCATGTGGGAACAGGACGGAGAAGCTATACAAATTGCGGGCATCGACGATCCGTTAATGGATATTTATCTTCACGAAGAGGAGTTCACGCGCAATAGCATCGCAGAAGCTGGGCTCAACGACGCGTTTACTTTGCTGCTTGCCCATCGGCCTGAACAATTGGAGACTTATGCAAGCGAAGGCATCGATGTCGTTTTCGCCGGGCACGCACACGGTGGCCAGATTCGCATTCCAGGACTTGGCGGCTTGATTGCCCCAGGGCAGGGCTGGTTTCCGAGCATGACAGAAGGTGTCTTCGAATCAGGTGATACGCAGCTGGTGTTGAGCCGGGGACTCGGAAATAGCGGATTTCCATTGCGTGTTTTCAATTTACCCGAAGTCGTGGTCGTAACGTTAGAGAATGAATAACTCGTGTAGGGGGACCGATTTTCGTGATTAGAAAAAGTGAAGTGACATTGCATTGCTATACCAAAAGAACAAATGTCTCCTATGATCTCCCGGCGGACCAGCAGGAATTCACCATGATGCCGCAGGAGCTCATCAAGCGGGACGCGGGGAATCCCGAAAAGCATTTCATCGTCATCCGCGCGCGCGGCGAAGTGGCAGGATTTTTCGAGCTGGATGAATCGGAGGACCGGAAACGCTATTCCGATAACCCGAAAGCTTTGCTATTGCGCGGCTACTCCGTCAATCCCAAATTCCAAGGGCGCGGCATCGCAACGGGCTCACTTGAAGCTCTGCCTGCTTTTCTGCGAAAAGAATTTGAAGTTTTTGACGAAGTTGTGCTCGGCGTCAATGCGCGCAACATCGCTGCACAGAACCTCTATAAAAAAGCCGGTTTTGAAGACACCGGCCGAAGAGTCATGGGCAAAAAGGGCGAGCAATTCGCAATGTGCCTGAAAGTGAAATAAACCATCCCAAAACCGCCCGAAAAGCTGGAGGAATCCAGCTTTTCGGGCGGTTTTTTATTAAGTGGAATTTAATCCTAATAACCTTAAACTTCGAAATATAAGTGCTTATGTAGGCTGCAGCCGGGATTAAAGGCAGCAGTACAATGCGGGCAGGAAGAAGCGCAATCGAGATAGTCGCGGATGGAGAGCTCGTTGCCGCACGTCCCGCATAAAATCGCTTTTTCGTGGAACTGTTCTTTCGGCCAGACGGATGTATTGTTGCAGCCGACTGCTTGATGGCATTCATAGCAAGGAAAATATTTTCCGCAGCAATGGAAGCGGATGGCAATCCGGTCATTTTCCGAATGGTAATGGCGGCAGCGGGTTTCAGGGTCGACATCGAGCCCGATGACGCGAGGGCGTTCACACATGACAGGCACTCCTTTTTAATTCACATATTTCTTTCATGCTACTATGAAATAGGCTTGCTGACGAGTGCCGGATGATAGCTGAAAATGGTCGCGAGCGCCGGAAGCCTTTATAATAGGGATAAGTATCTTGAAGGAGGAGACTGGGCAATGGTTAAGGAATTCGAAGATGAAGTCATGCGTGCGATGGACAAAGTGTTTGAAGATGAGATGAAAAAAGTGAGCGAGACGCTCGAGCAGGATTTATTGATCTCATTGATCGGTGAAGTCAATGCCGGGAAATCGACGACGGTGAACAAAATCATCGGTGAAGAAATTGCCAGCACCAACCCGATGCCTGGCGAAACGGTCAGCGTGGACCCTTATAATATCCGCGGCCTCGAAAACATCAAATTCATGGATACACCGGGGCTCAATGACCCCAATGATGAAAACCCAAGAAAGACTTTAGAGTTCGTCCAGCAATCGGATGTCGTGCTGTTTTTCCTGAACGCTGCCGGAACGGTCTTTTCAGATAGCGAAAAGCAAAAATTCGCGGAGATCGAAAAACATAATAAAGACATCCTTATCGTCCTGAATAAAATCGATGCGGCAGAAGATATCCCATCGATCATCAGGTTTATCAAACGGCACACAAACAATAAATACAAAGTGATCCCGGTGTCTTCGAAAACGGGAGAGAACTTGGATTTGCTGAAAAAGGAAATTTTGCTGTTGCTGGAAAAGAAGGGGAAAGACCTGCTCTTCGCCAAAAGCATGAAAGAGAAATCGTCTGCTGCCACGCGCTGGATCGTGGGGGCCGGGGTCTCAGCTGGAATCATCGGCGCGTCACCGATCCCAGGGTCGGACGTATTGCCGCTGACGACGCTGCAGGTCGGACTCATCGTCAAACTGTCGAATCTGTACGATAAGCCTTTGACGAAAAAAGCGGCGAAAGACATGATCGTCATTACTGCAACGCAGACGATCGGCCATACCCTTTACCGCCAGGCATTGAAGTTTGTCCCAGGGGCAGGCTCAATCATCGGCGGTACAGTGGCGAGCTCCATGACACTGGCGCTCGGCTACGGTGTGAAATATGCGTACGAAAACAATATCGCCATCGATTATGAAATGATCGGCAGCCTCTATGATAAGCTGAAAAAGCGAGAAAAGAATGCTTGAACCATGTGGCCGTCCCCGTTTTTAGGGCGGCTTTTTGTTTTAACACAGAGATTGAACCGTAAATTTGGAGGTGGGACTTATGAGAATTTTAGTAGTGGAAGACAACCCGAGTGTTAGCTCGATGCTGGAATTGTTTTTCTCAAAAGAGGGGCTCGAAGGGGAATTCGCTGGAGACGGGCTGGAGGGCTACCGAAAATTCCAGGAAGGCGATTTTGACCTGTTGATCCTGGATTGGATGCTTCCCGGAATGGATGGCATCGCTCTATGCCGGAAAATCCGCGAGACGGGAAGCGAAGTGCCCATCATTATGCTGACAGCGAAAGACAGCGAATCCGACCAAGTGATCGGTTTTGAAATGGGAGCAGATGACTATGTGACCAAGCCGTTCAGCCCCTTGACCTTGATGGCACGCATCAAAGCGGTGACCAGAAGGGCTCGAAAAGGCGAAGCGGCCGAGGAGGGCATCCGCACCTCCCATTTCCATGTCAGAAAAGAAACACGCGAAGTTGTCAAAGACGGCCAAGCGATCGATAATCTAACGCCGAAGGAATTCGATCTGCTGGTGTTCTTCCTGCAGCATCCGAAGCAAGTATTCAGCCGTGAGCAATTGCTCGAGCAAGTATGGGGCTATCAATTCTACGGCGATGAACGGACGGTAGACGTCCATATCAAAAGGCTGCGCAAGAAAATTCCGGAAGGGGACCAGCTCTTCCATACGGTATGGGGAGTAGGTTATAAATTTGAAGAACTTGCGGGTTAAGTATTTCTATCAATTAATCGCGAGCCATATGGGCGTCCTTGTGTTTGCAGTAGCCATTTTAAGCACGCTGTTCATTTTTTACGGCGAGCGGGTGGCGTATTCGGATAAGGCGGAGGAGTTGGAGCGCTACGGCGAGCAGATCCTACAGGAACTAGAACAAGCGCGCCCAGGCACGGATCTGCAATCCTATGTCACGGTGCTCGAAGCACAGAACATCAATTTCATCGTCTTCGACCAGCAAAGCCGGATCCTTTATCCGATCAACGGCAATTTCCCGTCGGTCGAGCTGACACCGGAGGAATGGAATGTCATTGAGCGCGGCGAGACATTGGTCGTCTACCGGGATGTCGAACGCTTTGAGCGGTCGATGACGTTCGTGGCGTTGCCGTATGTTGAAGGCAGTACGCTAGCAGGAGGGGTGTTGTTGGCTTCGCCAGTAAGCGGCATCCGGGAAATGGTGACGGAATTGAACCGGACGCTCGTCGCAGTAATCGCCATTTCCTTGCCGTTCGCCTTGCTGCTCAGCCTGTTGCTTGCCAAAATTCACGTGACGCGGCTGCAGCGTATGCGCAAAGCGACTTCGATGATCAGCGAAGGGCATTACCAAGTCAATTTGCCGGAATCGAATTTTGACGAATTCGGGGATTTGGCGCATGACTTCAATGTCATGGCGGACAAATTGCAGCGCTCCAATGAAGAAATCGAACAGCTCGAAAACCGCAGGCGGCGCTTTATGGCGGATGTCTCGCATGAGATGAGGACGCCGCTTACGACCATTGCCGGCATCATCGAAGGGTTGAAGAGCGGCATGATCGAAGAACAGCAGCGCGAAAAAGGCATCCGCCTGGTAAGTGATGAGACGAAGCGGCTTATGCGCCTCGTCAATGAAAACTTGGATTACGAGAAAATCCGGTCGAATCAAGTGACTCTTATGAAAGAAGAAATCGAGGCGGCTGAGCTGTTGGAAATCATCCAGGAACAGCTGCAAATGCAGGCAGCTGAAAAAGGCGATCGCTTGTTGATCGAAGCCGAGCCAGGTGAGATGATCTACGGAGATATGGACCGGTTGATTCAAATCTTGGTGAACATCGTCAAAAATAGCATCCAATTCACCGATAACGGCGATATTTTCCTGCGCGCCCGCGCGGAAGACGGCGCGACCGTTCTGGAAGTGGAAGATACCGGAGACGGCATCGAGGTCGATGAATTGGAGATGATCTGGCGCCGCTTCTATAAAGCGGATATGTCTCGCGGAAGCGGCCAGTTCGGGCTGGGCCTTTCCATCGTCCGCCAGTTGGTCAATTTGCACGACGGGGAAATCTCGGTGGAAAGCGAAAAAGGCAGCGGGACGAAATTCACGATCCGCCTGCCGCATAAACAACCAAATAAGTAATTGAAACATTGAAAGCCTGCCGGTTGTTGCGGCAGGTTTTTTCGCGTCTGCCCGCATCGAAAACTTTACATTTCTGTTGCATGTTTGGTCATAATTTTTTCATATCTGCTTTGTATGATAAGAATATCGAAAGCCACAAGGCAAACGACAAACAATCATTAAGGGGATGGAAAAATAATGGGCTACTACAATACAACACCGCAAAATAATCAGAAGAATCCATGGAAACGCTATATGGCTTCCAGTTTCGGAGGCGTATTGGCCGGTGCGTTGCTGGTAGGCACGCTAGTCACGGGAACCGATTTGGGGGAAACGGAATCCGCCACTGCCGGCGTCCAAAGCAGTGAACTGCAAAGCGACTCGGCGATTGTCACGACAGATGTTACAGAAACCGTTGATGCGACGGGAGATGCTGTGGTCGGCGTCTCCAACCTGCAAGCGGGCAATAATCCATTTGCCCAAACCTCTACACAAGAAGCAGGGGCAGGATCGGGCGTCATCTATAAAAAACAAGGGGACACTGCATTCGTCGTTACGAACCATCACGTAGTGGAAGGCGCTAAAGAAGTCGTCGTGACCTTGGCAAACGGCGAAGAGCTCGAAGCGGAAGTGCTCGGTTCGGATGTCTGGACCGACCTTGCTGTACTGAAAGTCCCTGGGGCACAAATTGAAACAGTCGCAGAGTTTGGCGACTCCTCGGTACTGAAATCAGGTGAGCCAGTCATTGCAATCGGCAACCCGCTTGGCCTCCAATTTTCGGGGTCGGTGACGACAGGCGTCATTTCAGGGACGGAACGCGCTATCCCAATCGATATCAATAAAGACGGCCAGGAAGACTGGCAGTCAGAAGTGCTTCAAACCGATGCCGCAATCAATCCCGGCAACAGCGGCGGCGCCTTATTGAATGCACAGGGCCAAGTCATTGGCATCAACTCGATGAAAATCGCCCAGGACGCAGTGGAAGGCATCGGACTTGCGATTCCGATCAATTCCGCAATCCCGATCATCTCGGAACTTGAAGGAGAAGGGGAAGTTTCCCGGCCGTCTCTAGGCGTCGCATTGCTTGAACTGGAACAGGTACCTGCAGAAATCAGAAATGCGGAATTGAACCTTCCGGGTGAAGTAGAAGACGGTATTGTCGTCCAATCGGTACAAGAAGGATCTGGCGCGGACAAAGCGGGGATCCAAGCGAAAGATACCATCGTTGAATTGAACGGCCAAGCCATCTCTTCTGTTTTGGAACTCCGCCAATATCTCTATACGGAAGTCGAAGACCAAGGAACTGTAACAATCAAAGCTTACCGGAACGGCGAATTGAAAACATTTGAGGTCCAGTTAAGCGAACAAATTTAAGGACATGCAAAAAAGCGGCGGACAGGATTTCCTGTCTGCCGCTTTTGCGTGAGCCGTACAATACAATTAATTCCCGAACAAGCCGAACCAGTCGAAACCGATGGCAAATCCGACGATCACTAAAACAGCTATGCCAAAAACGATCAATCCAAGCTGTAGAGGCGGATAGCCTGTTCTTTTCGGCTCTTCAAGCCCTTCTTTTTCTGTCGGTGGTTTACGGTCCAATTCCTGCTCGCTCGTTTTCATGTATTCCTGTTCCCTGTCTTTATCATTGTGGTTATTTTTGTTATCCATTCAATCTCCTCCTTTAATAGTTGCTACATTTTTTCAAGTTGGTTGCTTCTAGTAACCAGTCACTCCAAGTGTTTGTCGAGTTGGTGCTCTTCAAGTTCAGACAGCTTCTTCGCCAACTCACGGCCGAATGCCTGTGAGGAACCGGGATCGCGGCCAGTCAGCAGACGGTCACTGCCCCAAACAAAGTACTCGTCTTGGCCATCGCCCTTGTCATATTGCGCAATTTTGGCCATTTCATCTTCGAGGCTGAACGGCAATAGCCCATCGACTTCTTCCGGTTCCATATCGTTCGGATATCCTGTCACTTTCAAGCCTTGCAATAAGGGCTTGCCGTCTTTCGTTTTCGTGAAAACAAGCGGAGCCGGCCCATGGCAGACAGCCGAAACGATGCCGCCGGTTTCGTGGACGACGTTGATGACGGCGTGCAGATTTTCATCGTGCGCCAAATCGAACATCGCGCCATGGCCTCCGACGATCATAATGGCATCGTAATCACTTGCCCGTACATCAACGACCGGCGTTGTCTTATCAGCGATGCCGGAATCGTATAATTTTTTATATTTGCCTTCGGGATCATAAGCCTTATCGAGGCTTAAGGGATCGACGACCGGTTTGCCGCCGTCAATGGAAGCGAGACCTACTGAATGGCCTGCTTTCTCAAGTTCGGATAAAGGCTCGAATAATTCTTCTGCCCACCAGCCAGTTACGTAATTATGCTCTTCGTTTGAATAGCCGCTTGATAATACTGCCAATACTTTTGCCATTTGGGTATCCTCTCCATTTCTTTAGGAAGCTCTTGTTGTACATTTACCCTTTGACGGATTCCTGAAACTTCCGGTAGTTCCCGGTTTTGGCTGCGCGCTACGCTGTGTTAAAATAATATGAGTAAAAATTTGAGGTGAATTAATTTATATGGAGAAAATGGAAGTGGATACACAGATTCAGCTGCTTGAAGCCATGCTGGACGGCAGCAAAGTCGGCACCATCGTCACAGATCCCGCACAAGAAGACAATCCGATCATTTATGCAAACCATACATTTACGGAAATGACCGGCTATGCCAAAGAAGAACTCCTCGGCCGGAACTGCCGTTTCCTGCAAGGCCCGAAAACGGCTCCGGAGGCAGTTGACCAAATTCGGCAAGCCATCAAGAACCAGGAGAAAACGACCGTGATTTTGCGCAATTACCGAAAAGACGGAACGCCGTTTTGGAACCGCCTCGCGATTGCCCCGGTCACTGTCGAAGGAAAGCTCTATTTTATCGGCACCCAGACAGATATTACTGTTGAGAAAATGCAGCAGGAAGCGATTAACGAAAACGAAAGCGAAATCGAGAAACTGATGTTGCCGATTTTATCGATACAGCCGAACGTTGCTACGGTAGCACTCGTTGGGACGATGAGCTTGCAACGTTTTGAAGCATTGAAAGTGAAATTATGCGAATATGTCAGCGAGCATCGGATTGAACATGCGCTTCTCGATATTACAGGATTGACATGGAACGAAGAATCTCCGCTCCATTGGTTCACGCAGATTTGTGAAGCGCTCCGTATTATGGGAAGCCATCTGTACATTACCGGTGTCACTCCCCAAGCGGCAACGGAATTGGTGCGCGACCTCGACCGGGATAATATGTTGAAAACCTATTCGAGCATCGAAAAGGCATTAGCTGATATTAATGAATAGATGAATAATTGATAAGCCTCATTCAGGTAGAATGAGGTTTTTTTATGAGTTTATTTTTTACAATAAAAGGGATTTTTAGGCTGCTTTTTAATCTATTGGCTAAACAATGCTATTACTATTTGGTTAATTAACTGAAAAAAAAGTTTATTCGGTTTTAGTCTTTTAAGGCTGGGTAGATTATTAGGGAACAGAAATTCCAGATTTTCCAAGGAGGCGTAACGATGGGAACAGACCATAACCAGCGTGAAGGACCTGAAAATCATGAGATCCCGGATAAAGAAGATAAGAAATTCAATGCAGGGGGCAATAGCTCGGATTACGATGGCGGGCAGCCCCAGGACAGCATTCCCGGCAGTGAAGGCAGAGTCGGCGAGACAAAAGAAAGCGCACAAAAAGAACGACAAAAGAAAGAGTTTAATGCAGGGGGCAACGACTCCGATTATGACGGCGGGCATCCGAAAGACGCCAAGGAAAATAGCGAAGGACGGATAGACAAAGATGGATAATCCAAACATGCGAGGAGGATGTTAAATGTTTTTCAATAGAAAAGAACTCCAATTCGAAGCCAAGCCGGACAAACCGGATCCGATATTTGCGAAGCAGCTGCAAGAAGTCATCGGCGGCCAGTTCGGTGAAATGTCTGTGGCGATGCAGTATTTATTCCAAGGATGGAATACAAGAGGGAATGAAAAATATAAGGATTTGCTGATGGATACGGGGACAGAGGAACTTGGGCATATCGAAATGCTCGCCACGATGGTGGCTCAATTGCTTGAAGGAGCACCGGTTTATGAGCAGGAAAAAGCGGCGAGCGACCCGGTAATAGGGGCGATCATGGGTGGCATGAACCCGCACCATGCAATCGTCTCAGGCCTTGGCGCAACCCCAGAGAACAGTGCCGGAGTTCCATGGAGTGGCGGATACATCATCGCAAGCGGCAATTTGCTTGCCGACTTCCGTGCCAACGTCAATGCAGAGTCGCAAGGGCGCCTGCAAGTAGCGCGTTTGTATAGTCTGACGGATGATAAAGGCGTAAAAGATTTACTGTCATTCCTGCTGGCTCGCGATACAATGCACCAAAACCAGTGGATCGCCGCGATTCGTGATTTGGAAGAAAAAGAAGGCGGCGTCATCGCACCTTCTACTGTGCCACCGGAATGGGAAGCGACCGAATATTCCCATACGCTTTATAATTTTTCGGAAGGCGAAGACAGCGCATCATTGCCATGGATGAGCGGCAACGCACCGGATGGCCATCCATTCAAATACGAGCAGGCACAAGCTTTCGGGCAAAAGCCGATCTTGAAACCAGGGCCGCTCGAGTCGCATGACACACTGCCTGAAGACAAGTTAAAAGGATAGACGCATCAAGCGGGACGGAGAAATTTTCTTCGTCCCGCTTTGCTTATCGATATTTTTTGAAGAGAGGTGTTTTGATGAAAAAGCCATGGATCATGGCACAAACCTGGCGGGATCTGGTGTTTTTGCATTGGCCGATTGCGCCCGATGCACTGCGGCCATTCGTACCTTCAGAGCTTGAAATTGATGTGTTTGACGGGCAGGCATGGGTCGGCATCGTTCCGTTTATTGCCGATCATACGCGCCTGCGCTTTTCCTTGCCATTTCCCATTGTGGGAACCTACCGCGAATTGAATGTAAGGACTTATGTAAAATGCAACGGCCGGTCTGGAGTCTATTTTTTCAGCCTCGATGCCGATAGCCTGCTAGCGGTAAAAGCGGCGAGCGCAGGAGGATTTCTTCCATACCGATATGCCCGCATGAAAGTGGTGAAAAAAGACAGGCGTTATGCATTTACGAGCCGCCTCGCTAAACCAGGGATTGGCGAGAGTTTTAGAATAGGCTTCAAGCCAAGCGCCGGAATGCTGGAGGCATCAGAGATCGAGCGATGGCTGACGGAACGTTATTGTTTATGGACAAAGCCGAAAACGGTCCTGTACCGTGTGGATATTGATCATGTGCCGTGGCAATTGCAAAAAGTTCATATAGAAATAGCCGAGAATTCGCTTGCTGGATATCTTCCTGTTGGATGGAATAGAGAAGAGCCGCTAGCCCATTTCTCAGCGCTGCAAAAAACACGATTCTATCCACCTGTAAAAGAACATAGGTAAAAGCCGATCACTAAAAATGATCGGCTTTTACCTGTTACAGTTATTTTCGATTTGGCTCCTGTTTCAATGTATGAGAGGTTTCTTTTTGCTCCCATAGACGCTTCTTCAAATAAATATGGTAAAACCATTCGCCAGCAGCAATCAAAATCGCTGTGTAAATTGATGCTGCAAGTATGGAGAAATCAGGATTTTCAATTAGAAACTCTCCTAATAACCAAACAATCACGAAAGCGAGCACCAAGTCTCCACCAGTGGCGAGCTTGTTGGATGTGCGAGGAAATATCAGCATATCGCCGGCGTAGCCAATCGCAGTAATTACTAAACTGATAATGAAAATATTAAATACGGAAACTCCGTAAATTAGCCCGAGAATCAAGAAGACAACAGCAAAGCTCATTGCAAATTTCATCAAGATCGCTTCGATGTGTTTCATTTTATATCCTCCTAAAATGGTTGAATTCCAATAGGCAAGGTAATTTCAGGACATGAGTTGTTTTCTGGATAAGTAAAAGCAATTTTATGAAGTGATAAAGTCTCCGCCGTTTACATGGATTGTCTGGCCGGTCACATAAGTTGAATCGGTGGAGGCAAGATAAACGTATGCCGGGGCGAGTTCGGCTGGCTGTCCGCGGCGTTCCAGCGGTGTGCCTTCGCCTTGCTTACCGGATTTTTCAGCGTCGAATGTGGCAGGGATCAACGGCGTCCAAATCGGGCCTGGCGCGACTGAATTGACACGGATGCCCTGTTCGCTGACATTCGCAGCCAATGAACGTGTGAAGCTGGTGATGGCTCCTTTAGTGGATGAATAATCAATGAGTGCCGGCGAGCCGCGATAAGCCGTCACGGATGATGTGTTGATGATGCTGTCTCCTTTAGAGAGATGCGGCAAGGCGGCTTGGGACAAATAAAACATGCTGTAAATATTCGTCTCGAAAGTTCCATGCAATTGTTCCGGGCTGATATCAAGGAAATCCTCTGTCGGGAATTGCTTGCCTGCATTATTGACGAGTACGTTCAATTGCCCGAATTCGGCAATGACATCAACGACTAATTGATGGCAGTTTTCCACTTGGCTCACGTCTGTTGCGAATTTTTGCGCTTCTGCACCATAAGCTTTCACGGCTTCAATGGTTTTATCCGCGTCTTCGTGTTCATCCAAGTAAGCGATCGCAATGTTTGCGCCTTCCTTGGCGTAAGCGATCGCAACGGCGCGGCCGATGCCGCTGTCGCCGCCTGTAATCAACGCGACTTTTCCTTCCAGCTTGCCTGCGCCTTTATAATTTTCGTCGTCATATATCGGTTCCGGGGACATTTCGCTTTCTACCCCTGGCTGGTGGTCTTGTTCCTGCGGGTCGATTTGGTCATGGATTTTTTCGTATTTATCTTTTGACATGTAAGCGTCCTCCTCGATCTGAATATATGGTAGTTATTCCCGTTCCGATTCCGGCTAAACGCGGAGAAAACCGTTGGCCGGCTGGTGAAATTTTATGGCACAATAAAAAACAGCCGGAGAATCTTCCCTGGCTGTTTTAAAAATTATTTATTCAGCTGTCACCACGCCGCAAGCAACGCGTTCACCGGAATCTCCGGAAGGGTCGGTTTGCCCGTCATCTTCCGAAGCGTGGATGATGAGCGCTGTGCCGCCTTCTTTCAACAATGAATTATCTTCCCCGATTTGCAAAGTGACATTTTCTGCGGTCAATTCATCGGTCGAAGTCCCGTCATCCGCAACTTCAATATTCTGGAGGTCGCCTGCATGAGGGCCGTCCGGGTTATCGTGTCCGTGGCTTGCGCCGGTCGGGTTGAAATGCCCGCCTGCTGATTCAAAATCAGGCGCTTCGCACATTCCTTCTTCATGGAAATGGAGGCCGTGCATGCCAGGCTCCAATCCTTCCACATTCAATGTGACCATAACCCCGTTATCCTCTTCGGTCAATTCAGCAGTGCCGGCAGCGTCTCCATCTGCATTCAGGAATTCAACCGTCAGCAATTGAACTTCGCTAGCGCCTTCTGATTCGCCTCCCGAACCATCTTGTGGCTCACCTTCTTGTTCTTCCACTTCTTCTTCTTGCGGTTCAGCTCCATCCGTTTCTGTTGGGGGTTCTGTTGTGTCGTCACCGCATGCCGCCAGCAGCAGTAAAAGGCCTAAAAGCATAAGCATCAACCATGATTTCATCGTATTTACTCCCTCCTCCTAAAAATTGTTATTACCATACCTTACACATGTAGGAGGGGAGCTAAACCCGTCAATTCGTCATGGTGTCTTTTGGCTCATACCCGCGGGCTTCGTTTCGTTTTCGCCGGCGCAGCCAAAATAAGCCGAGGGCGAGCGACAACATACTGATGAACAGGGAAGGCAAGAAGAACGGCGGGCGATAGCGGAGCTCAATTTCGTTCATCCCGTCTTCGAGCGGAACGGCTAAAAACGCATAATTGGCTTTTAACACATCGACCGGTTCATCATTGATGGTCGCCTGCCAACCTCTTTCGTAAGGAATCGATAAATTGAGGTAAGGGGCACCGTCTTGATTGTCGTAAGTGACGTCAACCTGGCTGCCGTCGATTTTCAAATTGCTCGTGCGGTCTGCTAAAGCATTTTGTTCTCTTAAAAGGGCATAAGGCTCTTTGACAATTTCAATATCCGTCAGCTCATATGTTCCTTCAGGCATGCGGATTTCGATTTTTTGTGCAGCCTCGACACGGATCGTCAAGTCGTCGACAAAGGTCTTGTAAATCGATTGATTGGATTTGCGGGTCGTCCGGTATTCATTGATTTCGAGCGGGAAGCCCTGGTCCGCTGCGGTATTTTCCAGATGGAAAGAGATATACAAATCGCCTTCTTCCGGAACTTCATCGAGCAGCAAATCAATTCCGCCGGTTTCTTCGGAAATATCGAGTACGCCGTCTTCGTAATTCGCACCCACTTCTTCGATTTCATAATCAGCTTCTCCCGGGAAGCGGTCGGGAAGGGGTTCGGTTTCAGTTGTTTCGTCCAAGACAATTCCGCTGAGCATGGCATGTTCACGCAGCAACGGCGGTTCATCCTTTAGCTGGGACTCTTGATACACCTGGAAAGCCGGCCGCGCGAAAGGCAGTGGGTAGCGATTTTGATATGCGATGAAATTATCGGTAGCGGCAAATTTGCGGAAACCGTATGGCACATTCGGGTCGTCCCGTTCCCGTATGGCATAATTGCCTTGCAAAAGACTGTGTAGATTGCTGCGGTTGCCAAGTGTCGCATAGCGGCTGACGCTTTCCCGCTGCATATCGATCTCCAAATCGTATAAATAGAAGTACAGCAAGTTTTTGTTCAAGATGCTGGAATAAGCGCTGAGCCCTTGGAAGTCCTGGACAATCGGCGTATTGTTGCGGACGCCTTCCATCCAGTCGATGCGGTACATCTCGCTCGTTTCGCGTCCTTGAATTTCGTCGATCAAAGCACGAACTTCCGCGTTGTCGTAATCTTCCCCGGTAATTAAAGCTTCATCGACATCCGCGATATCGGCGTTATCCAGCAATTTTTCGCTTTGGTAGACATTGGCAGTTGCCAACACCAAAGCGAGCAGCACAGCAGCCAGCAGCGGTTTTTGCGATCGCTGCCGAATGGCCGTAGCGGCCAACACGGCTGCCAAGGTCAGTACGAGACCCGCCAGTGCCAGGCGCGGATAAAGCGTGGTGAATTCAAGTGCTTCATCTCGCCAAGCGAACCATCCATAAAGAAGGGCGGTCAAAATCGCAGCCGTGGCAACATCTTTCAAGCGCAGCTTATGAAAATGATCCAAGCCGCTGGCAATGGCGCCTGCAGCCACAAATGACATAAAATATTCCCAGCGGTGCTGGGGCGCAGAAAACCCATTGAAAATACTGCCGACCATCGGGCTGTGATACAAGACGATCGTCAGGATGCCGATCAATGCAAAAAGACGGAAACGCTGAAGTTTATACAGCGCCGGAATGAAGAGAAATAGCATGAACATGGCCGGCAACAGGATGTAGCGGCTCATGAACAGAATGTTTTCCGTTTCCTCGAACCAGAGAATATCCTGCTGGAACGCTGGGCGATGGTTGTTCAAGAACGCATATACAGAAGGGATAAATGACACCATGGACATGCCCGCACCGATCAATCCGGCAATCAAGAACAATACAATGGCCTTTTTCCATTTCGTTTCCGCCTTTTCAAGCGGGATGAACAAGCGGAATAAAATATAGATGCCTGCCAAGAGGAAGTTAATATAAGCGAAATAGAAATTGTCGATCATCGAAATCGCGATTGCAAACATAAACCAGCCCGGTTTTTGTTCGCGGAAGATTTTTTCCGCACCGAAAATCAGCAAGGGCAGCCAGATGAACGCATCCGCAAAAAACTCCCAAAAAGCCGCATGGCGGAAGTACATCCCAGAGATCCCGTAGATGCTTGCCCCGACAAATGCCGATAAGCGCGAAATGCGCATATAGCGGAACAATGTGTAAGTGACGATCAGAACGATCGCCAACCGGGCGACGCTGATGAACACGGAAGCGTTGGCCCAGAACAGGACATCCGGATCACCGATCAATTGAAGTGAATCGAGCAAATAGACGATCACGAGTGTCGAGATATACACGAAAGACGTCGAAAAATAATACGACAGTTCGCTGAATATGCCAGCACCGAGGCCGAAATCGAAAGAATAGAAGAATTCACCTTGCGTGTAGTGGTCATAAAGCAATTGCTTAAACGGCATCATTTGGGCGAGGCCGTCATTGGGCCCGGCCATGAACTGGTTTTGGGTCCATTGAAACAGAAATACGCCATGGCCGATGATGGCCATGGCTAGAAATGCAATTGTCAGTAGAAGATAGGGACGAAAAGAACGCATAATGCCACCGTCTTTATGATTATTTGGATTGCACCGGCGCTTTCAGGATTTTTCCGGAAACGACAAAGGTCACCGGAATGGTGAAAATCACTGCGGCAAACGGCGCGATATTGCTGTTGATATGAAGGAATTCCACGAATATAAAAATCAGGAATGTAGAAACCGACATATTCACGACTTGCGTTAGCGGGAAATACAAATACTTCTTCAATGTCGGTTTGACACGATACGTTACGTAAGTGTTCAGGAAAAACGAAATGTTCAAGCTGATCAAAAATCCGATGACATGGGACAGCATATAGGCCCAATCGAGCACATTATGCAAAAACAGGTAGATGGAGTAATAGCTGAGCGTGTTGACGACCCCAACAAAAACAAAGCGGGTAAACTCCGTATTCAAGCGTTTAAGATTCATCGTATTCATCCACATTGCTCATGTCGACCAAGAAATGGGGCCGCTGCTTGGTCTCGTTATAGATGCGTCCGACGTATTCGCCGATGACGCCAAGGCTGATCAATTGAATGCCGCCAAGTAGCAAAATCGCCGTGATGGTCGTGAAATAACCGGGTGCGATGACGCCCCGCACCATGATTTGGTAAAACGTAAAAGCGATATAAAGCAAGGACAGGAACAAAACGAGAAATCCTGTGTAAAAACAGATGCGCAACGGTTTCATATTGAATGAAATGATCCCGTCGATGCCGTAATTGACGAGGCTTGCGAAGGACCATTTGGAATCGCCTTCTGCGCGCACGACATTTTCATAGCTGATGGTTTTCTTGCTGAGGCCAATCCACGAATAAATGCCTTTGGAAAAGCGGTTGCTCTCGCTGAGCGACAGGATGGAATTGATGGCTTTGCGGCTCAAGAGGCGGAAATCGCCTTCGCCGTCTTCGAAGCTGACATCGGTTACGGAATTGACTATTTTGTAGTATAGGGAAGAAAATGCACTGCGCAGTTTCGAATCTCCCTTGCGAGACCGTTTGGCGACGACTTGATGGAAGCCGTCTTCATAGCCTTGAATCATTTCGCAGATGAGCGTGGGCGGGTGCTGCATATCGCTGTCCATCAAGATGGCAGCGTCTCCTTTGATTCGTTTCATGCCTGCGAACATGGCGGATTCTTTCCCGAAATTACGGGACAGGGAAATATATTTTACGGTTTCGTGTTCGTTGGCGAGTTTGAGTATTTCGTCTAAAGTTCCGTCACTGCTGCCGTCATTGATAAACATGATTTCATACAGATAAGGAAGCGGCTCAAGTTCTTGCACCAAAGTCTTGTACATCGAAGCGATGTTCGCTTCTTCGTTGAAAGCTGGCACAATAATAGAGATCAGCTTCATAATGGTGTTCTCCTTTCAATGGGCATTCAAAATCTTCCCTGAAAATCCATTTACCCATTTTTCAGGACATTATTCCTGGAAAATGCCAATAAGGAAAAGGAATCTCCATTCATTATACGCAAAATCCGCTTTGCTGACATGTCAGGGCTATTACAATTGAGTTACCCTGGAATGCGGAATTCTCTGAAAATAAAAAAGAAAAGATTTTTTGCGCAACGGCTACAGTAACAGCAACATTGAAAACGCTTGCAAAGAAATCTTAATATTTTTTATATATTGACAATAGTTTTTTTCGTATATATGATGGACTCAATTCACTTATATCGATTAACTATTGCGACGGAGATAGGCCATGTGCAGAGGAATCCAAAGAGAGCTGATGGGTGGTGCGAATCAGCGGTTCCGGTATTTGGCAGCACTCCCGAATAGATGTGCTGAAACTATAGTAGGCCCATCCGCTTCATGCCCGTTATGCATGATATTAATGAGGCTGCCTGCATGCCAGGTAGTGAATTAGGGTGGTACCGCGACTAGAGACTCTTCGCCCCTTGCATCTTGGATGTGGGGCGTAGAGTCTTTTTTTGTATACAAATTTCCAGAATCAATTTTTTCAAATCGAAAGGGGACATTATCATGCTGACAGACCAACAAATTTTGCGAATTCCAGGACCGACACCGATTCCGCCAAGTGTAGGGCGTGCCATGGCACAACCGATGATCGGGCATCGCGGGGAAAGCACGTATTCATTGATCAGAGATATCCGCCCGAAATTGAAAAAAGTATTTGGCACAAAAGAAGAAGTGATGATTTTGACAGGCAGCGGAACTTCCGCGCTGGAAAGTGCAGTAGTCAATACCGTGGCGCCAGGCGAAGAAGTAATGGTGCTGGTCACCGGTGCCTTCGGCGAGCGTTTCGCTAAAATCTGCCAAGCCTACGGAATCACGACGCATGTGTTCAACGTGGAATGGGGGCAAGCGGTGGATCCGGAAGCCGTGAAAAACTTCCTTGGGGAGCATCCGGACATCCGCGTCATTTTCTCTACGTTCTGTGAAACCTCAACCGGCGTCCTGAACCCGATCAAAGAACTTGCCGAGACGGTAAAACAAGTGTCGGACGCGCTGATCGTCGTTGACGGCGTTTCATGCGTAGCGGGTACAGAGACGGAAATGGACAAATGGGGCATCGATGTTGTCGTCACCGGCTCCCAAAAAGCGTTTATGCTCCCGGCGGGTCTCGCATTCATCGCAGCGAGCAAGCGGGCATGGAAAAAAATCGAAGCCAATCCGCAGCCGCGCTTTTATTTGGATTTGAAAAAGCACCGCGACAATATCGAAAAAGACACGACACCGTTCACGCCAGCGATCTCCATTCTTTACGGCTTGCAGCAAGTATTGAATTTATTGGAGGAAGAAGGACTGGAGAACGTTTACCGCCGTCACCGCTTGATGCGCGATATGACACGCGCTGCATTCAAAGCGCTGAACGTCCGTTTGCTGACAAGCGATGAGGATGCATCACCGACCGTCACCGCTGTATATCCGGAAGATTTTGATGCAGAACAGTTCCGCAAAGTGCTGAAAGAAGAGTTTGCCATTGAATTTGCGGGCGGCCAGCAGCATCTCGCGAAGAGCATCTTCCGCGTCGGGCATATGGGCTATTGCTCACCAGCAGATGTGCTGCAGGCTCTTGCCGCATCGGAAGTCGTCTTGAAAAAGCTTGGACAAGATATCACACTCGGCACAGGCATTGCCGCCGCGCAGCAAGTCTTTTTGGAAGGGAAGGATAAATAATGACATTTCATGTGTTGATCAGCGACCCACTATCAGAAGAAGGCGTATATCCGCTGCGCCACGCCGACGGCATCAACATCGTCATGGAGACGAATTTGTCTGAAGCTGAACTTGCCGAACGCATCGACGGGTTCGATGCATTGCTCGTCCGCAGCCAGACGCAAGTGACGCGAGAACTTATCGAAAAAGCTTCCAATTTGAAAATCATCGGCCGCGCAGGCGTTGGGGTTGATAACATCGATTTGGAAGCAGCAACCGAGCATGGCATTATTGTCGTCAACGCACCGGACGGTAATACCAATTCGGCTGCCGAACACACGATGGCCATGCTCATGGGCATGGCACGCAAGATTCCACAAGCCTATAATTCCCTCAAGCAAGGCAAATGGGACCGTAAAGCCTATGTCGGCGTCGAATTGAAAAACAAGACGCTCGGCGTTGTCGGCTTCGGGCGGATTGGCCAGGAAGTGGCGGCGCGTGCTAAAGGCCAACGCATGAACATCATTGCCTACGACCCATTTTTGACTGCTGAAAAAGCGGAAAAACTCGGCGTCGACTTCGGGACGGTGGAAGATGTCTTGAAAGCGGCTGACTTTGTCACCGTCCATACGCCGCTACTCAAAGAAACCAAGCATTTGATCAATGCGGAAGCTTTTAAAGTGATGAAAGACGGCGTGCAGATCATCAACTGCGCGCGCGGCGGCATCATCGACGAAAGCGCCTTATATGATGCGGTGAAGTCCGGCAAAGTGGCAGGTGCCGCGCTTGATGTCTTCGAACAAGAGCCGATGGTCGATTTCCGCTTGTTGGAATTGCCAGAGATCATCGCGACGCCTCACCTCGGAGCGAGCACGTTCGAAGCGCAGGAAAGCGTCGCAGTCGATGTCAGCCAAGATGTTGTCAGCTTCGTCAAATATGGCACGGTCCGCAATTCGGTGAACTTGCCGTCTGTACCGAAAGAACTCATGAAACGCATCGAGCCGTATTTCGATTTGGCAGAACGCATCGGTACGTTCCTCACTGATTTGACAGGTGAAACGGCTGATGAAGTGAATGTCTATTATTCAGGCGAACTCGCTAACCTGGAAGTCGGCCCCTTGACGCGCAATATGCTCAAAGGGATGCTCAAACGCCATCTCGGCAAGCACGTCAATGACGTCAACGCGATGTATATCGCCAACCAAAAAGGCATTCATGTCAACGAACACAAATCGACCGAATCCCGCGGCTTTACCAACCTCATTACTGTCGAAGTGAAAACGCAGAGCGGCACGCGGAAAGCATCCGGTACGCTATTAAACGGCCAAGGCGCACGCATCGTCAAAGTGGATGATTATATCGTCGACTTCCTGCCGAACGGCCACCTGTTGTTCATCCGCCATAATGACCGCCCGGGAGTCATCGGCCGCGTCGGCACATTGCTCGGGGCAGAAGACATCAATATCGCGACGATGCAGGTAGGACGATCGAATGCCGGCGGCGACGCGATCATGATGCTGTCGATCGACAAGCATGCCGATCCGGAAGATTTGGAAGAATTGAAGAAACTCGAAGAAATCGAAAGCGTTACGGCAATCGATCTATAAAAATAAAGCGCCCGCACCGATTGTCTAGAGACCAATCGGGGCAGGCGCTTTTCTTATGCAGATGTAGTTTGCAGCTTGTCGAGCAAGGGCAATAGCTCTTTCAGGCTGTTAATTTCATGAGTTGCGACAACCGATTCATGAGGTGCTTTTTGCTCTCGGTTCAGCCAAACGGAAGGGATTCCCGCACGCTCAGCCCCGAGGATATCCGTCAAAGGATTGTCGCCGACCATCAGGACGTCTTTCGGGGCATAGCCGAACTTCGCCAAGGCATGTTCGAAGATGGAGGCATCGGGCTTGCCGCGCCCAAATGCGCCGGAAATGACGATATGGTCGAAATACGGCGCGATTTCCGGCGTGATGTCGAGTTTGATCTGCTGCAGGCTCGGCGACCCATTCGTCAACAGCAATAAATCGAAACGGCCCTTCAATTGATCGAGCACGTCCAAGCTGTCTTCGTAAAGTACCGGGTTGCGTTTTCTCGCTTCCGGGAAATACGCGGCGAGTTGCTTCCCTAACTCCGGATCGTCGATGCCGATGCGTTTCAGCCCAAGCGTCCAGGCCTCTTCTTGATAACCTGGCGCAACTTCTTTAAGTCGCTGGAAATCGTCTCCCGAATCATCGAAGCGCCCCCACAGCCCTTCGAATGGGTTGATGCCGATCATTTGCGTAAAAGCATGTGTCGAATAGCCCGCATACAGCTTGCGGGCTTCTTCCCGCACCGCCTGTTCCAAATTGCTGCAATCGGCGCCCGTTTGTTCAGCCGCCCACTCGCACGTTTCGCGGAAGGCTTCTTTCACGCTTTGCTGATCCCATAATAAAGTGTCGTCCAAATCAAAGAAAATCGCTTTCACCATATCGCGCCGCTCCCTTGCTTTTTTATGCAAATCAAACTTCAGAATCATGATTAACTACAACTTATAATTAAAGGATGGTGATTCAAAGAACAAATATAAGATATGGAGCAAAACCACGGAGACTCCCAAGGGAGCAGCGCTCTTTTAAGCGACGAGACAGCCGAGACCCCGCAAGGAATGAATGAGTGAAGCTTAGCTGAACGCATTCATTTGCGACGCATTTACGAAGTAAATGTGGGAGCACAAGGGCTCCGAAGCGACTGAGGAGGCTTGGCGCTCGCCCGCAGGAAGTGAATAGGCGAAGGGAAACCGGGACTATTCACTTGCGATGCTCGAGTGTAGCGAAAGTTGAGCAAAGCTCTTAGGAGTGGTTTTGCGGAATATCTAGAGATTAAATTTATCTATTCAACCCATAGTGTACTAAAGCACGGCTGAAAATCAAAGAGTTGTCACAAATCTGGCGACCGCCGGCCACTTCCGGTGGTACGATGTACGGAAAGGAGTGAAACTATGGAAAAGCTTGCACAACGCCCTCTGTTATTGGAAGAGGCAGCTCATTTCATTGAAACTTGCTATTTAGAACTGGAAAAAGGCGAACAGGAAATCCTTAGCCGTGTAGCTGAGATTGAACAGGAAATCGAGACTACGGGCAGCTATATGCATACAATAGAAGAATTACAGCATGGGGCGCGCATGGCTTGGCGCAATAACAACCGCTGTATCGGCCGTTTGTTTTGGCAGACCTTGGGAATTTTTGATGAACGTGAAGCGGAAACGGAAGAACAAGTATTTTCGGCCATCGTCCGCCATTTGCGCTTTGCATTCAACGGAGGGAAAATCCGCCCGGCCATTACGATTTTCAAACAGTCAGACCAAAGCGGGATGCGCATCTGGAACCATCAATTATTGCGTTATGCAGGATATGAACGGGACGGCCGGATCGTCGGCGACTCCTCGTCTCTTGCATTTACCAAGCAATGCGAGGCGCTCGGATGGAGAGGTGCGGGCAGCGGGTTCGACTTATTACCAGTGGTGATCGGTGCAGCCGGCAATCAGCCGAAATGGTTCGAGCTGCCTGCCGACGCCAAACCTGAAGTGGCGATCGGTCATCCTGACTGGCCAGCTATGGCGGAACTCGGGCTGAAATGGTATGCAGTGCCGCTCATCTCCGATATGAAGCTCGAAATCGGGGGCATTGAATACGGTATGGCGCCTTTCAATGGTTGGTATATGGGAACGGAAATCGGCGCCCGCAATTTAGCGGACGAAGACCGCTATGACCTGTTGCCGGCAATGGCGGAAATTATGGGTCTCGACACGAGTTCGCAGCGGACGCTATGGAAAGATAAAGCGCTCGTCGAATTGAACGTGGCGGTGCTTGAATCATTTGCGGATGCAGGCGTGACCATCGTCGATCATCATACCGCCGCCAAGCAGTTCAAGAATTTCGAGAAAATCGAAGAACGGGAAGGGCGCCAAGTCACGGGCAATTGGGCATGGCTAATCCCGCCGGTGTCGCCCGCCACAACGCATATTTTCCATAAGCCGTATAAAAACGACATCGTTAAACCGAATTATTTTTACCAGCAAACGCCTTATGAAGAATAAAAGTGAAATCGCTTTGACTGTCCCGCTGGAGCTATTCACAGCCGGGACAGCCAAAGCGATTTTTAGTGCAAGCAAAGAAAATAAGCGGATGGAAGACGGTTTTTTAAGGCTGAAGGTCGATAGAGCAGAAGGTATTGTATTATAATAGAATGAAATGATGTTCTTCATCGTAAGAAATTTGAGAAAGAAGGAATAACAATGGGACGCAAATGGAATAATATTAAAGAGAAAAAAGCTTCCAAAGATGCCAACACAAGCCGAATCTACGCAAAATTCGGCCGTGAAATATATGTAGCTGCCAAGCAAGGCGAACCGGACCCGGAATCGAATCAGGCATTGAAAGTTGTGCTGGAGCGCGCCAAAACCTATAACGTGCCAAGAGCCATCATCGATCGCGCTGTCGAAAAAGCAAAAGGCGGATCGGAAGAGAACTACGACGAGCTGCGTTACGAAGGATTCGGACCGAACGGCTCGATGGTCATTGTCGATACCTTGACCAACAACGTCAACCGCACCGCTTCCGACGTGCGCGCAGCATTCGGTAAAAACGGCGGCAATATGGGCGTTAGCGGATCGGTAGCCTATATGTTCGACCATACGGCGGTTATCGGCGTAGAAGGCAAGTCGGCCGACGAAGCGCTGGAGCTATTGATGGAAGCGGATATTGACGTGCGTGACATCCTCGAAGAAGAAGGCACCGTCATCGTCTATGCAGAACCGGATCAATTCCACTTGGTGCAAGAAGCGTTCAAAGCGGATGGCGTAACCGACTTCACGGTCGCTGAATTGACGATGCTCCCGCAGAATGAATTGCCGCTGTCAGAAGAAGACCAGGCGCAATTCGAAAAGATGGTAGATGCCATCGAAGACCTCGAAGACGTCCAGCAGGTCTACCACAACGTCGACTTAGTATAAACAATTCCATAAATCAATCAACTTCTGTCCAAAAACGGGCAGAAGTTTTTTTGCGATAATTAATAAAAAGAATATTTAAAATAATTTAAAAATTAACTTGTAATTCAAAATATTAAAACGTATACTTTTTTTGAATCAACGTTTAATAAATGACCGGAAAGTTTATTTTTTTCAAACAGGATGTAAGGGTTTACATTTTCTTTAAAAGGAGGCTTTCGTTTGGCAGCTATTGAAACGATGGAACTTTTTGGGCGGGCGGAAGTGAAGGTGTTTGCGAAGCGCCCTTCGACAATCGGCCAATTGCTTACAGATACTGTGGCGCGCTACGGAGAAAAACCGGCAGTCGTCACGGAACAACAGACTTTAAGCTACCGGGAGCTTGACAGGCAATCGACCAAGCTTGCCGCCAACCTTCAGCAGCGCGGCATTCAAGTGGGCGACCGGGTGGGTGCGGTGGTCGGAAACTGCGCTGAATTTCCAGTGGTCGTCTTCGCTTGTGCCAAGGCCGGGGCGATCATGGTACCGATCAATGTCAAACTGCAAGTCGAAGAATTGCAATACATTATCGGTCATTCCAAGCCGAAGCTCTTGATTGTAGAAGCGGAATATGCGGAGAAAGTGAAAGAAGCCACTCGAAACAGCGGACTCGAAGATGCTGAACACCCCGAACTCTTTATCATCGGGGGCGAGAATTCCTACGGCCAATTACTCGATGAGTCGGCTGCATTTGGACAAGTGGACGTCGATGAACAGGATGGCGCGTTCATCCTTTATACATCGGGGACGACCGGCCGGCCTAAAGGCGCGGTGCTGGCGCATATCAATGCGGTGCACAGCGTGATGAATTACAAACGCCGTTTTGAGACCGATGATTCGATGAAAACGCTGGTCGCTGTCCCGATGTTCCATGTGACAGGGCTGGTCGGACAACTGCTCCATATGTTTTATGTCGGCGGTACAGTCTACAGCATGAGGCGCTATCAAAATGAACGCTATATCGAGCTGATCTTGAAACACGAAATCAATTTCCTATTCAATGTGCCAACCATTTTCATCATGATGTCGACGAGCGAAGAATTCCAGCAGCATTCGTTCGGATTTGTGAAGAAAGTGGCGTTCGGCGGTTCCCCGATCTATCAGCAGACCTTCCAAATGCTGAAAGAAGCGTTCCCGAATGCACAGCTTCACAATGCATATGGGGCGACGGAAACGACATCTCCTGCCACGTTGATGCCGGTGAGTTATCCGGAATCGAAAGTGACATCGGTCGGTTTGCCGGTCGACGTCGCGGACATCAAAATCGTCGACCCGGAAGGACGCACCGTGCCGAACGGGGAATCCGGCGAATTGTATATCAAAGGACCGATGATCATCAAGGAATACTGGGACAACCCGGCCGCCAATCAGTCGAGTTTCACTGAGGGCTACTGGCATTCAGGCGACCTCGGCATTATGGATGACGACGGCTATGTCTATATCCGTGACCGCAAAAAAGACATGATCAACCGCGGCGGCGAGAAAATTTTCTCCATCGAAGTGGAGGATGCGCTGAAAAGCCATCCGGATGTCGTAGAAGCAGCTGTCATCGGAGAACCGGATCCGGTGTTCGGCGAGAAAGTAAAAGCATTTGTCGTCGGACCGAAACTTGATCCAGACGATTTCACTGAGTTGCAGGCGCATTGCAAGAAGACGCTCGCGAAATTCAAGGTGCCGGAACAGTTTGTGCTCTTGGAAAGCCTGCCGCGCAATGCGTCAGGAAAGATATTGAAAAACACATTAAAAGAAACAGGGGGCCGATCAAATGCTTAAGGAATTATCGCCAAAAGCGGAACAATTACGCCAGGAACTGCTGAAATTCATGGATGACTATGTCTATCCGGCTGAACAGACAGTAAAAGAATACAAAGAAACTACAAGCGACCGTTGGACCATCCCGCCGGTTATTGAAGAGCTGAAGCAAAAAGCAAAAGCGCAAGGCTTATGGAACCTCTTCCTCGACCATCCGGAATACGGGGCAGGTTTATCAAATTACGAGTATTCCCATTTATGTGAAATTATGGGGCGCTCACTCATCGCTCCGGAAATCTTCAACTGCAACGCGCCGGATACCGGCAATATGGAAGTGTTCGTGAAATACGGCACGGATGAGCAGAAAAAACAATGGCTCGAGCCTTTATTGAACGGCGAAATCCGCTCATGCTTCTCCATGACAGAGCCGGACGTCGCTTCATCCGACGCCACCAATATCCAAAGCAGTATCGTCCGTGACGGCGATGAATACGTCATCAACGCCAAGAAGTGGTGGACGACAGGCGCTATGGACCCGCGCTGCAGCATTGCGATCGTCATGGGGAAAACCGATCCCGATGCCGAAAAGCACAAGCAGCAGTCGATGATCCTTGTGCCATTCGATACGCCAGGCGTCAAGATTGTCCGCCCGCTTACCGTGTTCGGCTATGACGATGCACCGCAAGGGCATGCGGAAGTGCATTACGAAAATGTCCGCGTCCCGGCGAGCAATATGCTGCTTGGGGAAGGTCGAGGATTCGAAATCGCACAAGGCCGTCTCGGGCCAGGACGCATCCATCACTGCATGCGAGCAATCGGCGCTGCCGAACGTGCCCTTGAATTATTGTGCAGACGGGCGGAAAGCCGTGTCGCCTTCGGTTCGACATTGGCGGAAAAAGACGTCATCAAGGAAATCATCGCCGAAAGCCGCATCGAAATCGAACAGGCACGGCTTTTGACCTTGAACGCCGCGCACAAGATCGATGAACACGGTGCGAAAGCCGCACGCAAAGAAATCGCCATGATCAAGATTGCCGCCCCACGCGTATCGATCAATGTCATCGACCGGGCGATGCAAGTATTCGGCGGAGCCGGCCTGACAGAGGATTTCCCGCTTGCTGAACATTACGCAAACGCACGCACGTTGCGTCTTGTCGATGGGCCGGACCAAGTCCATTTGCGCGATGTCGGGCGCCTTGAACTGCGTGAGCAATTGAAAGCGAATGAAGCACGTCAATAAAAATTTGCAAACGAAGAAGATGGGAGTGGTGACAGTGAAAGCGTGGCAAGTGACAGAGCTCGGCGACCCGGAACAGGCTTTAGCCGTTGCAGAATTGCCGAAGCCAAGCCCAGGCGCGGGCGAAGCGCTCATCAAAGTGGAAGCGGCAGCGCTCAATTTCTTTGATATTCTGCAATGCCAAGGGAAATACCAGGAACGCCCCGAACTCCCCTTTACGCCAGGAGCGGAGATTGCCGGAACGATCGAAGCGCTAGGTGAAGGCACACAGGGCGAAATCGGCCAGCGTGTTCTCGCGACGCCGATGCTGCCAAGCGGTGGCCTCGCCGAATGGGCAGTCGTCAAACAACAAGGGATTTTCCCGATTCCGGATGAACTTTCGTATGCGGAAGCGGCAGCGCTATTCATTACGTACCAAACGGCTTATTTCGCCTTGCATCGCTCAGGCCATTTGAAAAAAGGCGAAGTATTGCTGGTCCATGCTGCATCAGGCGGTGTCGGGTCCGCCGCGGTCCAGCTAGGAAAAGCAGCAGGCGCGACGGTCATCGCGACTGCCGGAAGCGCGGATAAGCTTGCGGTATGCAAAGAACTTGGAGCGGATATCGTCATCAATTACCGTGAAGAAGATTTCGTCCCGAAAGTGAAAGAAGCGACCGGCGGCAAAGGGGCGGATGTCATTTTCGACCCGGTCGGCGGCGATACTTTCGACCGTTCAAGAAAATGCATCGCTTTTGAAGGGCGTATCTTGGTCATCGGTTTTGCCGGAGGGCGAATCGCCGATGCTCCGACCAACCACGCCTTAATCAAAAATTACTCGATTGTCGGCGTCCATTTCGGCTTGTTCCGCAATTTGATGCCGGACCAAGTGATGAAAGCCCATCACGAGTTAATGGCACTGTATAAAGAAGGAGCCATCAAGCCGCTCATCTATAAAGAATTCGCCTTCGATGAAGTCGTCGACGCACTCGATCAGCTCGGCAGCCGAAAAACTTATGGGAAATTAATAGTTACACCATAAAGGGGGAAAGCCTATGGGAAATCTTGTCCAGACAGAAGTGAACGGAGCGATTGCAAAGCTCCACATGAACCGGCCGGATAAACTCAACGCCTTATCGCGGGAGATGGTCGAAGAAATGCTCGCAGCACTCAAGCGATTGGAAGGAGATCCAGCTGTCAGAGCCATCGTCCTGTCAGGGGAAGGGAAAGCATTTTCTGCAGGGGGCGATATTGCCTCGATGAAGTCTTTAGGCAATGCGCACGAAGTCGCTGAATGGATCGATTTCATTTCGAGCTTATCGAAAGCTTTGATGGACAGCGATAAACCCGTTATCGCCGCAGTTCACGGCTATGCAGCAGGAGCTGGTTTCAGCCTGGCGCTGGCTGCGGATTTCATCGTGGCAGACGAAGATGCCAAATTCGCTTTGAGCTTTTCGAATATCGGGTTGATTCCCGACCTCGGGCTCATCAAAGCGCTCCGTAAACGAATCAGCCCGCCGCTCGCCAAGGAATGGATCGCCTCCGCAAAAGTAATCAGCGCACAGGAAGCGCAAGGTCACGGCTTGATCAATCGCATCTCGAGCGGGGATGTCGGCAAGGCCGCTATGGAATTTGCGGAATTTCTCGCACAAGGGCCAGCCATCAGCAATAAATACGTCAAATACCTGGTCAACCATTTGGATGAATTGCCGCAGGAAGCGGCATTCATGCAAGAAAATCTCATCCAGACGCTGCTTCTCCAGACCGAAGACCATAAAGAAGGCATCGCTGCTTTCTTTGAGAAACGCACACCTGAATTTCAAGGGAAATGATGTAAGCGTTACCATTTGATGCGGCCACGGCACAAAAACCGGATGGAGGTATTTTCTATGAAAAAACACGGTTCTCGTTTTTTAGCAGCAGGTGCAGCAATGACCCTTCTACTTGCAGGGTGTGGCGGTGGAGATTCTGAGGGCGGTGGCGCTGAAGGGGAAACAATCACACTTCGCGCAGCCACGGGATTAAGCGCGCAGCATGCCTGGTGGGAAGCTTCGATGGTTCCCTGGATGGAGCGGGTCGAGGAATTGACGGATGGCCAAGTGCAATTTGAAACTTTCACTGGCGGAGAATTGGTTTCGGTTCCGGATGAAGGCGACGCCCTTCAAAGCGGGACGGTCGATGTCGCTTTGGTGTTGCCGATCTATCAACCGGACCAATTCCCGATGGCCGAAGTGACGATGTTGCCGCTCAACCATTCCGATACCATGATCGCTTCCAAGGCCTGGAAAAAGCTTCTGGAGAGTGAAGAAGAATTGGCGGATGGGCAAACGTATACGGAGATGCAATTCGGTGATTTCAAAGTATTCCCAGTATCGACGACACAGGAATATTCCATTTCCACGACAGGGCATGAATTCAATTCAGTTAGCGATGTCGAAGGCACATCCCTTCGCACGCCTTCCCGCATCCATGAAATGTATGCCGCGAAAACCGGCATCAATAGCGTGACCATGCCAGCTGTCGAAATCTACGATGCCCTCAGCCGCGGCACGTTTGAAGGCGCATTCTACAGCATCGCCGATTGGACAGGGTACGGCTTCCAGGATTTGTTCCGCTATACGGTCACGGGCATCAACTTCGGCCATTTCAATGCATTTATCGGCATGAGCCAAAGCAGATGGGATGAACTCCCGGAAAATGTCCAGGAAGCGATGACTCAAGCCAATGAAGACATTTTCGAAGCCGGCGCCCAGGAATGGATGGACCGTGCTGAAGCGATCATCCCGGAAAATGAAGAAAACGGCGGCAAGTTCGTCGAGTTCAGTGAATTGGACCAGGAAGTGCAAGATCACTTCAATACAGGCATTGAAGATACGTGGACAGATTATGCGAAACTTCTGGAAGATAATGGGTTACCAGGCAATGAAGTAGTCAAAATGTGGAGAGATCTCTTGATTGAAGAAGGCGGAGAAGTGCCAGAAGCGGTCATGAATTTGGAATAAGCAAGCAAGAAGAGGATAGCGCATTGAGGTGTCGCTCATCCTCTTTTTTCATAATGGAGGCAAGGAGGCCAGAGAATGGACAATTTACTGGTTATTGGAATCATTTTGGCCATGATGATCGTTTTGCTGCTGGCGGGGCTGTATATCCACTCCGTATTGCTGGCGAGCGGCATCATCGGGCTGATTCTTTTGGAAGGGTTCGGCATTTTGCCCGGTCTTCTCGGCAACGAACCGTTCAACCGCGTGGCCAGTTATACTTTGACGACCATCCCGTTGTTTGTGTTAATGGCACAATTCATCCTGCAATCGGGGCTCGTCCAGGACATCTTTTATATGGTCCATAAAGTGTCGAAAGGAAAGAACAGCCTACTCGGCGTGTTGACCTTGATTATCGGCGGGCTGTTGGGAGCGGTTTCTGGATCGGGTACAGCTACTTCCGCATCACTTGGACAAGTTGCCATTCCGGAACTCCGCAAGCATGGGTATAGTGCGCCGCTCGCCGGGGCAGTCGCTGCTTCCGGCGGGTCGCTCTCAGGAATCATCCCGCCAAGTATCATCTTGATCCTTTACGGGGTCGCTACCGAAACACCGGTCGGAAGCCTATTCGTCGGTGCATTCATCCCAGGGATTTTGACGATGTTGGTGTTTATCGCTGTCATGCTCGTCTATTTCCAATTGGGCAAAAAGAAGCAACAGGCGGCACAGGAAGAAATGTTCGAAGAAACGGTAACGGAAGAAAAGGTGCCGGTCATTCGCTTGATCATCGCCAGTGTCATTGCCGTTGCGATTGTATTCATCATTTTCGGGGGCATTTATTCAGGTGTCTTCACGCCGACAGAAGCGGGTGCTGTCGGAGCGTTCGTCGGTTTGATTGCGGCATTTTTATTGGGGAAAGTCAATTTTGCGTTCTTTAAAACCTCTTTGATTGAGACGGTGAAACTGACAGGGATGGTCATGATCATCATGATCGGCGCGCAGATCTTCGGCCGCTTTGTTTCCTTGTCATTGTTGCCGAGACGTTTGATTGAATTGATCGAACCGATCATGGATACACCGGTTCTTGTGCTGATTGTCATTTCCATCGTCTTGTTCATCATGTTCATGTTCATCGAAGGCGCAGCGGTCATTTTGATGTCGATTCCGGTCGTTCTGCCAATCATTCAGGAACTGCAAGTCGATATTCTATGGTTCGGTGTATTTGTTTCAGTCATTTGTACAATCGGCTTGATCACGCCTCCGGTGGGGTTAAGCGTCTATGCGGTCGCCGGTGTCAGCGGCATCAACTCAGGTTCGATTTTCCGTTTGACGACTGTCTTTGCTTTGGTGGCGATGGTGGTCGTGACAGGATTGATGATCGCATTCCCGGGGCTTGCCACTTGGCTGCCGAATTCAATGTAGCAAAAGGAGGGAAGCATGATGAAAGGTGTATGGAAAGCGTATCGGCTTTTTCACTATTTAAAGCTTATCGGCATTTGGGTCAGCGGCATCGCGGTTGTAGCGATGATGTTATTGATTGTCTACGATGTGGTGATGCGGACGCTGTTCTCGAGTTCGATCCGCGGAGGGTTTGAAATCATCCAGAATTACATGATGCCCCTCGTCGTATTCCCCGGTCTCGCGTATGTTTATTCGTCGGGCGTTTTGCCGAAGATGGATTTACTTCTCGACCGTTTCGGGGCAGGCATGCAAAAAGCGATCATTCTGCTGATGATTTTGCTGGAGCTTTTCGTTCTGGTGCTAATCGTGCAGTTCAGCTGGGCTTATGCAATAGACGGGCTCGAGCGGGAAATTGCTTTTCCGGCGGCGGGCACACTGTATCCGCTGTATCCGTTTTTCTTCTTGATTCCAATTGCTTTTGGAATGATTGTCGTCGAAAACCTGTTTATCCTGATTCGAAATGTACTGGAGAAGAAACCGAGCCTATTGATGGAAGAGCCGAAAGGGCCAGTCGAGGATCTCTAATCAAACAGCAAATGAGGGAGTGGAATGAATCTACGGGAACGAAAAGCAGCAAAGAAACGGGAGGATATCCTTCGTTCAGCCAGTTTGGTCATTTCACGGCAGGGCTATCATAATGCAACGATGGAAGACATTGCCGCGGAATTATTGATGACAAAAGGGGCGCTCTATTATTACTTCAAGAACAAGGAAGAGTTATTGTATCGCTGCCACGACTTGATCTTGACGGAAGCGAAAGAAAAGATGGAAGAGATTGTCCGGGCGGAAGTATCGTCTGTTGAGAAGATGCGCATGGCTTTGCGCCATCATATTGAAGTGGCGATCCGCGAAAAAGAAGTGTTCAATTTGATCGTCAAACCCGAAACGACTTTTTCAGAGGATAATATCCCGGAAATTATCGAAAAGCGCGATGATTATGCAAAGCTGTTCGACCGGATCATCGACGAAGGCGCCGAACGCGGAGAATTCGAAGTTCCGGAGAAGAAAATGGCGCGCATGATCATTTTGGGGGCGACCAACTGGATTCAAGTATGGTATTCACCTGATGGCAAGTATTCGCCTGAAGATGTGGAAGAGATTTATGCCGATCTGTTATTGAAGATGCTGAGGAAAACATCCTGATTTGAAGGAATTGATGGAATGAGAAAAATACACGTCATTACGCAAAAGGAAGCAGTGAGGGAAGAGCGGCTTGCAGGATGCACAGCCGCAGTGATCGATGTATTCCTGGCGACGTCGACAATCATTTTCCTATTGGATCGCAATTATGAGCCGGTGCATGCGGTTCTCGGAAGCGAGCGGGCACTCGAACTGTCGAAGTTGCAGGAGGCCGAGCATCTATTGCTTGGCGAGTCGAAAGGCGAAGGGCTCGAGGGCTTTGATTATCCTGATCCATGCGCACTCAAGTACAGTCCGGAGCGGAAAGCAGCCATCATTTGTTCAACGAATGGCACGATTGCCATCGAAAAAGCGAAAGATGCTAAGCGATTGTACATCTCCTCGTTGGTGAATGGGCACCGTGTAGCTGAGCGCATCCACCAGGAACAGGATGGTTCATCGATTGTGCTCGTCTGTTCAGGAAATGATGATCGTTTCTCGATGGAAGATTTTATCGGTGCCGGCCAACTGGTCGAACATCTGGCGCGGTGGGGAGGCTATGAGCTATCGGATGCTGCGAAGCTTGCCCAAAAAGCGTACCGAAATTCTTATGCGGAAGGCTTCAACGAATTGCTGGACAGTGAAACGGCGGATTTGCTCAAACGCTTTAATTTTCCTGAAGCGGCAGAGTTCGTCATCCGCCATCACGAAAAGCTGGATGTGGTGCCGGTCTATGAAGACGGCATGATCGTCAAAGGGCGCGATCAAGTGAGAAATGCTGAATAAAGGAGGAACCCTATGGTGAAGCATTGGGATGCTGTACATCTGGAAACAAATGATTCTATCGCGGTGGTAACACTGGACCATCAGCCGCTCAATGTACTGGGCGATGCGGTTTTGGAACAGTTGGACCAAGCGATCGACGCGTTGCAGGAAACAGAGGTGCGGGCGGTCGTGCTGCGCTCGGCAAGTGCCAAGGCATTTGCTGCCGGTGCAGACATTAGCCAATTTCCGGAACTGACTAAAATGGGTGGCATCGAATTGCTGGAAAAGGGAAAACGGATTTTCGACAAGCTGACGGAAGGGAAAGCCCCTGTCATCTGCGCAGTTCATGGCTTAGCGCTTGGTGCAGGGCTGGAACTGGCACTTGCCTGCGACATACGCATTGCCGAACAAAACGCAAAATTCGGGCTGCCTGAAACGGGTCTTGGCATATTGCCAGGATACGGCGGAACACAGCGGCTTTCCCGTCTGGTCGGACCCGGCAAAGCCAAGGAACTTGTCCTCGCGGGAGTCTGGCTCAATGGACAGGAAGCTTACGAAGCGAAACTCGTCGAGCGGGTGGTGCCAGAAGGGCGAGCGTTTGAAACAGCTTATGCATTGGCGGAACAAATTGCCGGAAAAGGGCCGCTAGCAGTCGCCTTCGCAAAAGAAGCGATTGATGAGGGCATGGATTTGCCTCTATCCGAAGCGCAGTTTTTGGAAACGCGGATGTTCGCGAAGCTGGTCGGCACGGAAGACATGGATGAAGGTGTTCAAGCCTTCATTGAAAAACGCAAACCGAATTTCACAGGGAAATGATGAGGGGGATGAACAAATGGAGCGATTGGCAGTAATCGGCGCAGGCACAATGGGGAACGGGATCGCGCAAGTCGGTGCAGAAGGCGGCATGGACGTCATTTTATACGACCTCGATCCGGCCGGGCTGGAACGCGGAATGCAGCGCATCGATAAAACGTTGCGCCGCAATGTCGAAAAAGGGCGCATGACCGAAGAGCAACGTGAAAGCGTATGGCATCGGATCCGCCCCAGCACGGAGATCAATGACTTAAAAGAGATGGATATCGTCATCGAAGCGATCATCGAAAAACTCGAACCGAAAAAGGAATTATTCGCCCAGCTTGATCGCATTTGCCAAGCGCAGACGATTTTCGCAACGAATACGTCTGGCCTCAGCATTACAGAAATGGCTGCAAGTTCGGGCCGCAGCGCACAAGTCGTCGGCATGCATTTCTTCAACCCGGTGCCGATCATGAAACTGGTCGAAATCATCCGGGCTGAACAGACGAGCGATGAAACCTTCGAGCGGGCGCATGAAATTGCACAGCGCTTCAACAAGACCGCGATTTCCGTGAAGGAAGCGCCTTTATTTGCAGTAAACCGGATCTTGACGCCGATGATCAACGAAGCGGTCTTTGTGTTGATGGAGGGCATCGCTTCAGCTGAAGATATCGATAAAGGCATGGAACTCGGCGCAAACCATCCAATCGGCCCGCTGGCGTTGGCTGATTTGATCGGGCTCGATACGATGCTATTTGTGGCTGAGACACTTTACGAAGAAACGAAAGACTCGAAATACAGGCCGGCGCCTTTGATGAAACAATACGTGCGCGCCGGCAAGCTCGGCAGGAAGTCGGGAGAAGGATTCTTTAAATACGAATGACATGGAGGGCATCAATATGAGCGATGCAACACCGAAAACGAAGAAAACACAGGAAGTAGATTGGACAAAAGTCGAACGTTTCCTGCGCAATGCGCTTCCCCAGTTGCCAGAAGGCGAGATGAAGGTCCGCCAATTTTCTGAAGGCTATTCTAACTTGACTTATCTCCTGCAGATCGGGGACTGGGAAGGCGTTTTGAGGCGTCCGCCGTTTGGTGAGATTCCGCCCAAAGCGCACGATATGGAACGCGAATTCAAGATGCTCGAAAAAGTGCATCCAGTGTTCCCGCTGGCACCTGAACCATATGTGTATTGTGAAGATCCCGAAGTGATGGACAAGCATTTTTACGTCATGGAGAAAAAACAGGGGCTTGTCATCGATGAAGAACTTCCGGAAGTATACGGAAGCCCGGAACAAGCAGGACCGATTATTTCGAAGAATGTCATCTCGACATTGGTCCAACTGCAGGCGATCGACTACAAAGAAGCCGGACTCGCCGAGATGGGCAAACCGGAAGGATTCATGGAGCGCCAGGTGAACGGCTGGATCAAACGCTATCATCACTCCAAAACCGATGATATTGAAGGGCTTGAAGAGCTGGAGCAATGGCTTACGGCGAATATCCCTGTTAATGAAGAAACCACAATCGTCCATAACGATTTTAAATTGAACAATATGGTGATTGACGAAGAAAGCCCAGGGCTTGCGACGGGTGTTCTTGATTGGGAACTGTCGACAATCGGCGATCCGCTCAGCGATGTCGGCTCGACTTTAGCCTACTGGGGCCAGGCGGAAGATGCGGATATCGGCATCAACATCATCTCGAGCCAGCCAGGCTTTTACAGCCGCAAGGAGTTCGTGGAAGAGTATGCGAAGCAAAGCGGGCGCGATGTGTCGAATATCAACTATTACCTAGCGTTCGGGTTTTATAAGCTGGCAGGGATTTTGCAGCAGATTTACTATCGTTGGAAAAACGGGGAAATTGAAGATGAGCGTTTCCGCCATTTAAATAAAGCGGTCGCGAACTTGATCGATATGGCGAACCGGACGCGCAGGGGCGAAGTGTTATAACAAGAAATCGTAGAAGTTCTTCTTGCTTGATGAAGTGAAGCGGAATGCCGGGAAGAGGAGGAAAAAGGGATGAATCAGGAATTTCATTACGCGCCGTTCCGCGTAGAAGCGGGAAAAATCCGGGAGTTCGCATTGGCTCTCGGTTTAAGGAATCCGGTTTATTTCAACAAAGAAGCAGCATTGGATGCAGGGTATCGGGATATCCCGGCTCCGCCTACATACACGACAGTCATCGATTTCTGGAATGAACTGGATTTCTATCAATTATTCAAGGCTTGGGGATTGGACCCGAATGACATACTGCACGGCGAGCAAAGTTTCGAATACGAAAAAGACATCATCAGCGGGGATGTTATTTCAGCAAAGTCCGTGCTGACTGATCGATTCGATAAAAAAGACAAACGATTTTATCAGATTGAAACGACATACCGCAATCAAGAAAATGAAGTGGTTCGCATCGGGCGGGCAACTTTAATCGAAAGGCGGGAACAGCATGGCGCAGAAATTGCCGGACATTCATAAGAAAGCACTTGCACCGATTGACATGGTGCGTTATTCGGGTGCTTCAGGCGATTTTAATGAAATCCATACGGTTCCGAAAGTTGCCCGCAGTAAAGGGTTCAAGGAACCGATCGCCCACGGCATGTTATTGATGGGCTGGGCTGCAGATGCACTGGATGAGTGGTTTCCGGGGAGGAAACTGAGTAAATTCACCGTGCGTTTTGTCGGGATGGCGCATGCAGGTGAAGCATTCATCATCGAAGGAATGCTGACAACAGATAATGCTGGGGAACTGCAGATCAAGGATGCTTCCGGAACGGGGAAACTCGTCGGAAGC
This sequence comes from Planococcus citreus, assembly GCF_003664125.1. Taxonomy (GTDB): domain Bacteria; phylum Bacillota; class Bacilli; order Bacillales_A; family Planococcaceae; genus Planococcus; species Planococcus citreus. The sequence continues at coordinate 1,159,237 of NZ_RCCP01000001.1, read as the reverse complement.
TTTGAACTGGCGTGACTGCACAATCAATTGACGGAATATTTCTATAAACAGAGAGGGAGATAAGCGTGGAGGAATTTACTTATCCAAGTTTCGACCTGACTGGAAAAAAAGCGCTCATTACCGGTGGCAGCAAAGGAATTGGCCTGGCGATTGCAGCTGGGCTCGCCCATGCCGGTGCTAAAGTGCTCATTACCGGACGCGATGAAACAGTGCTCAAGGAAGCGGCAGACGAAATGAATAGCCGAAACCTTGATGTTTCCTGGAAATCGGCGGATGTGACATCCAAACAAGCCGTCGCTGAGTTATTTGAATTCATCGATGCCGATTTCGGTGGAGTGGACATTCTCGTCAATAATGCCGGAATGAACATCCGTAAACCTTTGGTGGAAGTGGAGGAAGAAGACTGGGACCGGGTGCTCGGTACCAATTTGAAAGGCATCTTCCTGGTCGGCCAGCAAGCAGCAAAGCGGATGATCGGCCAAAAAGGAGGCTGCATCATCAATATTTCATCCATTATGGGGCAAGTCGGCAATCCGCTCCAGACGAGCTATGCGGCAAGCAAAGGCGGGATCAATCAATTGACGAAAGTGTGGGCAGCGGAACTCGCTGAACATAATATCCGCGTCAACGCCTTGGCGCCCGCTTATATTAAAACACCAATGACAGAACCGTTTCTACAGGATCCGGAACGGCTGGAAAAATTGGTCAGCAGAACCATGCTGAAACGCATGGGTGAAGCAGGCGAGATGATCGGCCCTGCTTTATTCCTGGCGTCGGAAGCATCGAGTTATGTAACGGGGCAAATTCTTTATGTAGATGGCGGATGGACCGCCAATTAGATAATGGGGGGAAAGACGATGGCAAATGGAAGAAATACTGAAAGAGATCCAGTTTTAGAGAAACAGCAAAACAATCCGCTCGCAAAAATAGCGAATGTGTTCGCCAAAATTGCCGAAAAATGGCTGCCGGATGCATTCGTATTCGCGGTATTACTGACGGCGATCGCATTCATTGCAGGGGTCCTTTTCACCGATTCCGGCCCGATCGATATGATGCGCCATTGGGGCGACGGCATGTGGGGCCTTTTAACTTTCACGGCCCAGATCATCACGACCTTCGTATTGAGTTATGCGCTGGCTTTGACGCCGACCGTTTCGAAGGCGCTTGAGAAAATCGCCGGCATCCCTAAAGGGCCGAATTCCGCAATTTTGATGGTGACGTTCACGGCGCTTGGCGCATCTCTCATCAGCTGGGCATTCGGCTTGGTCGTTGCGGGAATCATCGCGAAGCTGGTCGCAAAGAAAGTGCGCGACGTCGATTACCGTGTGCTCGTCGCTGCAGGATATTCAGGATTTTTAATCTGGGAAGGCGGATTATCTTCTTCCCCGGCACTTTTTGTCGCTACTGCGGGGCATGTGTTTGAGGGGGATATCGGAATTGTTCCCATATCGGAAACGCTGTTATCGGCATTGAATATCGCGATTGTGGTGATCTTGTTCTTCACGCTTCCGTTCGTCATGCGCTTTATCCATCCGCGCAACCCGAAAGACCGTTATCTGGTGGATCCAGCACGTTTGGAAGAGCCGGTCACAGAAGAGGTGCCGCAAGATCATGAGGATTATCCGAATGACAAAATCGAAAAATCGCGCCTCATTCCATTGATCGGCGGATTCCTTGGCTTAAGTTATTTGATCAATCATTTCTATATGAATGGCTTCTCGCTCGATTTGAATACCGTCAACTTGATTTTCCTGACGGCCGCGCTCCTCATGTTCAGCAATGTCCGTGAACTGGCGGAAGGATTATTGAAATCCGTCAGCAGTGTCGGCCAGTTCGTGTTGCAATATCCGTTCTATGCAGGAATCATGGGCATGCTCGGAGCGTCGGGGCTTGCTGTCATGATGTCGAATTTCTTCATTGATATTTCGAATGAAACGACTTTGCCGCTCTTCACCTTCTTGTCGGCAGGAATCTTGAACATTTTCATCCCATCAGGCGGCGGCCAATGGGCGGTCCAGGCGCCAATCATGCTTCCGGCAGCACTCGAAATGGGCGTCGATCCTGCAAAAATCGTCATGGCTGTAGCCTGGGGCGATAGCTGGACGAATATGATCCAGCCATTCTGGGCGATTCCGCTGCTCGCGATTGCCGGTTTGAAAATCCGCGACATCATGGGCTACACGATGATCGCCTTGATTTACGGCGGCCTGGTCATCGGTGCCTGCCTGTTGATTTTCTAAGGAAAGGGGCGTCCACATGAAAGCGATCATTGCAGAAACGACTGGCCCTCCTGAAGTGTTGAAGCTTCAGGAAGTGCCAAAACCAATAGCGAAAGACCATGAAGTGCTCATAAAAGTCGAAGCGGTCAGCGTCAATTTTGCCGATATTAAGGCGCGCCTCGGACAATATCACGGCGTGGCAAATAACGAGCCTTTCACGCCAGGGCTGGATTGCGCGGGCATCGTCGAGGAAACGGGGAGCGCAGTGACCGGCTTGTCTGCAGGCGACCGTGTGCGTGCATTCCCGGCTTCCGGGTCCTACGCGGAATATGTCGTCGCCTCTGACCAGCTTGTCTACAAGATTCCGGACAGCGTCTCCTTTGAGGAAGCGGCAGCGACCTTGACTGTCGGCATCACTGCCTATAATGTGCTGCATGAAGTCGCCCGGATACAGCCAGGTGAATCGGTCTTGATCCATGCAGCGGCAGGCGGCATCGGCACGACCGCCATCCAATTGGCGAAACTTGCCGGCGTCTCGGAAATCTATGGGACGGTCGGCAGCGAAGAGAAAAAGAAAGTGGTAGAAGACCTTGGCGCGATTGCAATCAATTACCGCGAGCAAAACTTCGCGGAAGTGGTCGCTGAACTGACGGGCGGCAAGGGGGTGGACGTCATCCTGGATACAATTGCTGGTGAAAATTTCGAGCGCAGTCTTGAGGTTCTGGCTCCTTTCGGCCGCATCGTGTCATTCGGCCATGCCAATGAAGGCTCTGTTCCGGGCAATGTCAAAACAGACGAACTCCATTCAAGCTGCCGGGCGGTGCTCGGTTACAGCACTGGCACCTACCGCAAGCAGCGTCCAGGGTTTTTGAAGAATGCAGAAGCGGCCATCAGCGAACTGCTTGAACAGCGTCAATTGAACGTGTCAATCACCGGCCGCTATCCGCTTGAACAGGCAGCGCAAGCCCATGCACTTATGGAAAGCCGGAAAAGTACAGGGAAACTGGTATTGCTTCCTTAATGAATTCAGCAGACAACTGCCCTCTGGAGTAGGGCAGTGCATCTGCTTGAATTGCAATGAACCCCATCATTCTTCCCCAGATTGAAACCTCAAGAAGTAAAAAAGATATCGTCATGAGAATTCTCAGAAAGAAAGAAGGTGAAACTTTATGGTTTGAAGAGACCCCTCCCCTTTTTTGAAAGCACTTACCCATCGGCTACCTGTGTGATGGAGGGAGACAGGAAGCCAGAATCGTTGACGGTCTTATAAAACCCCCAAAACAAGGAGTGAAATCCAAATGGCGAAAACTTATGAAAAAGAAATTAAGCTCAATGATTACAGTAAAGACGTTTTGACGGATTTCTACAAAACGATGGCCAAGATCAGGAAGTTCGATGAGAATCTTATCCGCCTCATGCAAGAAGGAAAAGTTTCGGGGTTCTATCATTCTGGTATAGGATCTGAAGGTTTGTCAGCTGGTTCTATCCGGCAGAATCTTCGTGATGAAGATTATATCTTCTACAACCATCGCGGCTGTAACCAAAAAATCGCTAAAGGTGTTCCCTTATCTAAAATTTATGGCGATTTTTTAGGAACAATCGAAGGTACAACACGAGGTCTTGGCGCGGGAATTGTACATAGCGCCGACCCGGCAAGGGGGGTATTGGGCCAAGCAGGAACCATCGGCTCACAACTCGGAATAAGTGTCGGAACAGCCTATACATCTAAATTGACAGGTACCGATCAAGTGACTGTTGTTTATTTTGGAGATGGTGCAGCTTCCCGGGAAATGCTCCACGGCTCCTTGAACTGGGCAGGCTTATATAAATTGCCGGTCATCTATATTTGTGAAAATAATGAATACGCTATTTCCTGCCACGTCTCTGAAACGCATGCCGTGAAAGAGAATATAGCCGATTGGGCAGAAGGGTATGGCATCCCGAATTGTGTCGTAGATGGAAATGATGTCTTGCTGATGCACGAAGTGGTGAAAGAAGCAGTCGAACGTGCAAAACGCGGAGAGGGTCCAACATTTATAGAAGCGCAAACCTTCCGGCATCGGGGCCATTTCGAAGGCGATCCGTATGATTATGTCGATGTTGAAGTATTGCAGGGATGGAAAGATAAAAAAGATCCGATCAAAAACTTTGCCGCTAAATTAATGCTGGAAAAGATTGTTTCAGAAGAAGAGTTAGAGAGCATTAATGCCGAGATTGATTCAGAGATTGCCGAAGCTATTGAAAAAGCTGAATCCGCACCGCTTCCGGACCCGAAAAGAATCTATGAAGGCCTATTTGCGTAAAGGGGGATGAACTGATGAGAAAAATCACGATGCGTACAGCGCTTATGGAAGCTTTGAATGAAGAGATGGAACGGGATGACACAACGGTCCTGTTCGGTGAAGACGTCGGAAAGTTCGGCGGTATCAATGCGGTGACAAAAGGCCTTTATGAAAAATTCGGGGGGACACGCGTATTCGACACACCGATTGCTGAACCAACCATTGTCGCTGCCGCTGTTGGAATGGCCATTACCGGAAATGCCCGCCCAATCCCTGAATTGCAATTCGGCGATTTTGTCGGCATCGCTTTTGATGAAGTGTTCAATAAAATGGGGAAATGGCGTTTTATGCACGGTGGGCAAATGGAGATGCCAGTTACGCTCCGGCTGCCAATCGGCATCGCTGGCGGAGCGGGGCCTGAGCATTCCCAAAGCCCGCAAGCTTTATTCATGCACGGCCCAGGGTTGCAGATTGTCATCCCGTCAACGCCTTACGATGCCAAAGGATTGTTGAAAACCGCCATACGAGACAATAATGCAGTATTATTTTTCGAACATAAAGTGCTTTACGACATGAAAGGCGAAGTGCCAGAAGAGGAATATTTGATTCCTTTCGGCAAAGCGGACATCAAAAAAGAAGGCGATGATGTAACGATTATTGCGACAGCCCTGCAGGTCCATACAGCACTCGAAGCGGCAGAAGAGTTGTCAGCCAAGGGAATCGAAGTGGAAGTAGTCGATCCCCGCACCCTTGCACCGCTGGATATGGAGACGATCCTACAGTCGGTGAAAAAAACTGGGCGCGTGCTCATTGTCCATGAAGAGCCGAAAACGGGCGGCTCGGGAGCGGAAATTGCAGCGCAAATCCAGGAGCGAGCACTATTTGATCTGAGTGCCCCAATTAAAAGATTGGGCAGCCCAGACGTTCCAATCGCCCAAAGCATTTATTTGGAACAATTCTATACCCCAAGCAAAGAACAAATCATAACAGCAGTCGATGAATTAATGGAATATTAACTGCTCGATTCAAATTGAGGGGAGTGTGGATGAATGTATGAAGTGAAAATGCCGCGCTTAGGGACCACGATGAAAAATGGGCTGATTTCCCAATGGTTGGTCGAAGAAGGGCAAGAAGTAAAAAAAGGGGAATATCTGTTTGAATTGGAGACTGAAAAATCAACACTTGAAATAGAAGCGCAGGAAAATGGCGTGCTCAGGAAAATTATCGTTCCTGAAGATGAGGAAGTGCCCGTCAACACAGTAATTGCGATTCTAGGCAAAGCGGATGAAGAAATCGATTTCTCTGTTTACTCAGGTGCTGAAAAAGCGGAAACGCCGAGTGAATCTCAAACGCAAGCCCGTGCTGAAAAGGAGCAGGAAGAAAAGCCGAAAGCCGCAGCAGGAGGCGTGTCCCCGAGGGCAAGAAGGGTAGCTAAAGAGCTCGGGGTGCCGCTCGATGGAATTACCGGAACAGGGAAGAATGGCATCATTACAGAAGACGATGTGAAGAACGCTGCATCGGGGCCAGGGAGTTCAGGGCTGACTGTAAAAGAAACCATAAAATTGAATAATGTCCAAAGAACGATGGCTGAAAATATAATGAACAGCTGGCAGACCATTCCGCAATTTACACAGATGGTCACAGTCAATATGAGCAAGGTGTTGGAAGTGAAAAAAGAAATATCGGGAATTTCCATGAACGACATCATCGTCAAAACCGTCAGCAACGCTGTGAAGAATTATCCGTATGTAAATAGCCGATTCAAAGACAACGAAGTAACTGTCTTCGAAGAAATCAACGTGTCTGTAGCCGTCAACAGTTCGCATGGGTTGGTGGTGCCGGTCGTCCGGAACACTGAATCGAAATCCATTGGGGAAATAGCTTCAGAAATCAAAGAGTTGGCTGAAAAAGCTGAGAGTAAATCACTTGGCATGGATGATTACGCGAACGGTACCATTACAGTGTCGAATCTGGGAAGCCTAGGCATCGAATCCGGAACACCGATCATCAATGCGCCGCAATCGACAATTGTCTTCGCGGGTGCTACCCGTAAGATGCCAGTAGTATCGGACTCCGGAGAGGTAGAAGTTGTTCCTGTCATGGGCCTATCCATCTGCTATGACCATCGGTTTATCGACGGGGTGGCAGGAGCGGGGTTCACAAAAGAACTTCAGAAAGCTTTCGAAAATCTTACAGCGGAAGATTTGAAGTGAAGGGGGATTTTGAATGAGACTGCAAGATAAAGTCGCCATTATTACCGGGGGAGGAAGCGGGCAAGGTAAAGCATCAGCCATCATGTTTGCAGAACAAGGCGCGACAGTCATCGTTGCGGAAATGAATGAACAGGCTGGGAAAGAAACGGTGAAACAGATTACGGAAGCCGGACAGCAAGCTTTCTTTTACCAAACTGATATTTCGGATGAAGAAAATGTCCGTCAATTAGTGGAAACGGTACACGAGAAATACGGGAAGATTGATATTCTATTCAACAATGCAGGCATCGGATTTTCAGCCCGGTCAAAGTATAAGATGGCTTCTGTCCTAGAAACCCCTCTGGAAGATTGGAATAGCATTCTAGGGATTAACTTGAACGGGGTCTACCTTATGTCAAAATACGTCCTCCCTATAATGATCAAACAAAACAAAGGCAGCATCATCCATAACGCTTCTTTGAACGGAATCATAGGAGTCTCGGGGGCAGACGCATATACCGCTTCTAAAGGTGGCGTAGTGGCATTGACGCGGGTCATGGCGGCAGACTACGGAAAACATAATATACGGGTCAATTGCATTTGCCCGGGAGCGATCAATACACCGATGATCAGTGAAGTTCTGGATGATCCTGAAATCGCCAAGAATTATGAAACCGGTCCGCTTGGGAGAGTCGGGGAGCCCGAAGAAATAGCGAGCGCTGCTTTGTTCCTAGCTTCCGATGAAGCGAGCTATATTACAGGATTGATCATGCCAGTAGATGGTGGTTGGAGTGCTGTATGATGAACGGAGGAGAGAGAAGGTTACTTCTCTTTCTTTTTTATATCCAGCCAAAAAGTGAAAAGTTGTATTTAAACAAAGCGTTGAATTTTAAATAGAAGGTAAAATATTTTTGCAAAAGCACATACTGGGCGGTATGATTGAATGGAAAATTAAATTTTCTGACAAGTAAAACGAAAATATGTAAGCCCTTTCAGAGTGGGCGTGAAAAGGAGAAATGGACATGAAACATGTATATCTAGTAGATGGAGCAAGAACGGCATTTGGGGCTTTTGGCGGGTCGTTTGCGAATACCGATGCGACAGAACTTGGCACGGCGACAGCGGTGGAAGCGCTCAAAAGAGCGAATGTCAAAGCGGAAGATGTAGATCACGTCATTTACGGGAATGTCATCCAGTCGAATGTCAATGCAGCTTACCTGGCGCGCCATATCGGGCTGAATGCAGGTGTTCCCCAAGAAGTGCCGGCCCTGACATTGAACCGGCTTTGCGGATCGGGTGCGCAGGCAGTCGTTTCCGCAGCGCAGCACATTCTGCTCGGTGAAGCGGATATCGTCTTGGCTGGCGGTGCGGAGAATATGTCGATGTCGCCTTATGCGAATTTCACGCAGCGTTTCAGCAAGGCAAAGATGGGGCCGATGCAGTTTGAAGATATGCTGCTTGCGACGCTGACTGACCAATATACCGGCAGCGGCATGGGCATGACGGCCGAAAAACTGGCGGAGCAATACGATATTTCCCGTGAAGCCCAAGATGAATTTGCGGTCGAATCGAACCAGCGGGCAGCTAAAGCGGCAACTGGCGGACAGTTTGATGAAGAAATCGTCGGAGTCGAAGTGAAAACCCGTAAAGGCACGGTTGTAGTCGACAAAGATGAACACATCAAACCGGATGCCAATACGGAGGGCTTATCGAAACTGCGCCCGTCGTTCAAGAAAGACGGCTCCGTAACAGCGGGCAATGCTTCAGGCATCAATGACGGTGCGGCGTCTCTTGTCGTGGCAGGGGAAGATGCAGTCAAAAAGCATGGCTTATCGCCTGTCGCCCGCATCGTGTCTTGGCATGTCGCCGGCGTCGATCCGACAATCATGGGCATCGGCCCGGTCCCTGCCATCCGCCGTGCGCTGGAAAAAGCGGAACTGACAATCGAAGATATTGATTTGGTCGAAGTGAACGAAGCCTTTGCGGCGCAATATTTGGCGGTGGAAAAAGAGCTTGGGCTGGATCGTTCGAAAGTGAACGTCAACGGCGGGGCGATTGCGCTTGGCCATCCGGTCGGTGCAAGCGGCGCACGTATCTTGCTGTCAGCGGCTTATGAATTGAAACGCCGCGGCGGGAAATATGCAGTCGCGAGCCTATGCATCGGCGGCGGACAGGGAATTGCGGTGGTGATTGAACATGCCTAAACTGCCGGTTATCGTGGCGCCGATGTTTCTTGTGTCGACGCCCCAGATGGTCATTGAATCAGGGCGTGCCGGTGTCATCGGCTCGTTCCCTCTATTGAATGCGCGCCCCGCTGAAGAATGCGCGAAATGGCTCGTTGAAGTGAAAGAAGCGCTTGGCGATATTCCGTGGGCGGTCAATTTCATCAGCCACCGCGGTTCGAACAAGCGCTACGACGAAGACGTTGAATTGATCCGTGAGCATCAGCCGCCGATTGTTATCACGTCGCTTGGCTCGCCTGCAGAAGTACTCGAAATCGTCCATGCATACGGCGGCCTCGTCTATTCAGATGTAGCAAATGCGAAGCATGCGAAGAAAGCGGCACAAAGCGGCGTCGATGGATTGATCCTTGTGTGCGCAGGCGCTGGCGGGCACGGGGGCACGCTCAATCCGTTCGCTTTCATTGCGGCGGTCAAGAAGTTCTTTGACGGCACCATCATCCTGTCGGGTTCTTTGTCGACCGGGCAAGATGTGGCAGCTGCTTTATTAATGGGCGCAGATTATGCCTATATGGGTACGCGCTTTTTGGCGGTCGAAGAAAGCAGCGCGCCCGAAGAGTACAAGCAGATGGTCATCGACTCCTCGATCGAAGACATTCTTTATACCGATTCGTTCAGCGGCGTTCCGGTGAATGTTCTCATTCCAAGCCTTGAAAAACAAGGCATCGATCCGAAAACCTTAAAGCCGAAAACAGAAGTCGATTTGTCTCATCTCGTCAATGCCAAGGCATGGCGTGATATTTGGTCGGCGGGACACGGCGTGACGACGGTGACGAAGCGCGAGACGGTCAAGGAAGCTGTCGAGCAGCTGGAGCGGGAATATGAAGAGGGAGTGAATGCGCTTGTACGAAACCATTAAAACCGAATTATCGGACGGGATTCTGACATTGACCTTGAATCGCCCTGAAAAAATGAACGCCTATACGGAACAAATGAACGAAGAATTATTGGATTTCTACCGCAATGTGGATGCAGACGACGAAGTGCGCGTCATTGTCGTAACCGGTGCAGGGCGGGCGTTTTGCGCCGGGATGGACTTATCGGACGGCGGCTCGACATTCGCTTCCGAACAAAGCGCGGAAGAATACCGGGACCTCGGCGGGCAGGTCAGCAACCAGGTCTATGAAGTGAAAAAACCGATCATTGCTGCCATCAACGGCCCGGCGGTCGGCATCGGCATGACCATGACTTTGCCGATGGATATCCGCATCGTCAAAAAAGATGCGAAAATCGGCTTCGTCTTCGGACGCCGCGGCATCGGCCCGGAAGCTTCCTCCGGCTGGTTTTTGCCGCGCATCGTCGGCATCGGAAAAGCACTAGAATGGACACTGACGGGGCGCTATATCCCGACGGCTGAAGCGGTGGAGGCGGGGCTCATGCAATATGAATCGGAAGATCCACTTGAAAAAGCATATGAAATCGCACGGGACATTGCGGAAAATACCGCCGCCACCTCCAATAGCTTTACGCGCCAATTATTATGGAAGATGCTTGGCGCGGATCATCCGCATGAGTCGCATCTCGCGGAATCGAAGTTCCTCCACTGGGCGGGGCAGAATGCAGATGCGGATGAAGGCATACAATCCTTTGTCGACAAGCGTAAAGCGGAGTTTCCGATGAAAGCGAGCGAGCTTCCGGATTTCTTCGATGAAGAAAAATAAGATGCCCTCAAGCTTCCGAAATGCAGTGACTGCATTTCGGAAGCTTTTTTATATGGAAGGAAACATTAATGGAAGAAGAAAAAAGGTGAAGCAAATATGTTTACAAATTATACCCTATGGGGTATATTAAGCTTAAGAAAACGAAAACAAACAAAAGGAGATTGATTCCATGTTACTACGATATTTCTATGACGAAAAATTGGCTCACGCATCTTATGTAGTAGGGTGCCAAAAAACAGGCGAAGCAGTCGTCGTTGATCCAATGCGCGATATCACAGCATACGAAGAACTGGCGAAAAAAGAGAAACTGAATATTGTTGGCGCTCTTGAAACGCATATCCATGCTGACTTTGTATCCGGTTCACGGGAACTGAATGACCGTTTCGGCACGAAGCTCTATGTTTCGGATGAAGGCGATGCCGATTGGAAATATCAGAACCTGGATGGAATCAGCCATCAACTATTGAAAGACGGCGACCAGTTCAAGATCGGCAACCTGGTATTTGACGTGATGCACACGCCAGGCCATACCCCGGAGAGCATTTCATTCCTATTGACGGATAAAGGCGGATCCGCGGATAAGCCGATGGGCATCTTTACAGGCGACTTTGTCTTTGTTGGCGACGTCGGGCGCCCAGACCTTCTGGAAAAAGCGGCAGGCATACAAGGTACGTCCGATTCAGGTGCGGCGTCGATGTTCAAATCGATTGAACGCTTCAAGGCGCTTCCGGATTATTTACAAGTTTGGCCGGCGCATGGTGCCGGATCTGCTTGCGGTAAAGCGCTCGGCGCGGTTCCATCGACGACAGTCGGTTACGAAAAAGCCTTTAACTGGGCGATGCAGTTCGATGATGAAGCTTCTTTCAAGAAAGCTTTGCTCGAAGGCCAACCGGAGCCGCCGTATTACTTCGCAGTGATGAAATCGGTCAATAAAGTCGGCCAGAAACTGATCAAAGACTTGCCGGAACTGAAAGAAATTACATCAGCCGCAGATATCGAAGCGCTTCTTGCAGAAGGCAAACAAGTGCTTGATATGCGCCCGGCAGATGCCTACAGCAAAGGCCATATCCAAGGAACGATCAACATTCCGTTCAACAATTCCTTCACGAACTGGGCAGGATGGGTCGTTGCTTACAACAAACCCTTGTACTTGCTTCTAGACACGGAAGTACTCGATGAAGCATTGGTTGCCCTCCATTCAGTTGGAATCGATGAAGTCTACGGTTTTGCAGAGGCAGAAACTGTCCTGGCACAAGCGGACAACTTGGCTTCTTATGAAAACGTCTCGCCATCCGAAGCGAATGAGATGGTCGAAAAAGGCGAAGCGTATGTGCTCGATGTCCGCAATCAGACGGAATTCGATGAAGGGCATATCGATAACGCCGAGCACATTATGGTCGGTACCTTGAAAAATCGCTTGGATGAAGTGGATACAGACAAAACGATCATCGTGCAATGCCAGGCGGGTGCCCGTTCCGCTATCGCTGCAAGTGTACTGAAAGCGAACGGCATCGATAACCTGGTCAATATGACAGGCGGCTACAGCAAATGGCAGCAAGAAGTCGCACCCGTGAAACAGTAATAGGAGCACAACCGCTTAAGCTTCGGCTTCGGCGGTTTCTCTTTGAAAAACACAATCCAGAAGGGGAAGATCGAAACAATGAGTATTGGCATCCCGATTGCGCTGCTGGCACTTGCCGGCTCCAACGGTTTCTATAAACGCTATGTCACGGCCAAAGGGGTCAAGCACGACTGTGCAGACAACCTGAAAGAAAATGGCGATATTCTCTTGCTGGATGTGAGAGCATATAATATTTCCTATAAAGATCCCGTCGAAGGTGCATTCGAACTGCCGGTGGCTTATTTCATCCGCAGCTACGATGAAATACCGGACCGGCCGATCCATGTCATCGCTTCCGATGAAATGGAAAAGAATATAGCTGTCCGCTTGCTGCGGAAAAAAGGGAAAAACGTTATCAGCTATAGCTTAACCGAAGAAAACTGCGGCGAGCGGATGCTGGCATATTGATTATGAATACCCCGACACCATTGTCGGGGTGTTTTAGAGTGTTGAAGAAGTCTATAATCCACTATAAGTGAAAAGAGTACGACATTATTCTACAATGAAAAATCAACGATTTGTCTCAGTATTTGGAGAAGCGTTCGCTCGACTCCAGTGGGAGCAGCGGGTTTGAGAGACCCCGCAGTGAGCGGAGCGAACGAGGAGGCTCGATTCCCGCCCCACGGAAAGCGAGCGATAAGCTTCGGAAAATACGGCTTTTTAACTTTCTCGACAGCCTAGAACACCTCGACATCAATTGTCGGGGTGTTTTTATATATTTTGAAAAATACCAAAATATCAAATCACGTTGACAAGCAGAAAGGGACGTTTTATAGTATGTGTAACCGGTTACACATAACCTGAGAACGGAGAAGAGCGATGACAACGATTAGAGATGTGGCGAAAAAAGCAGGCGTTTCCGTTGCGACGGTTTCACGTTTTTTGAATGGCAGCGGCTATGTCAGCGCCGATGCCGCCAAAGCGGTGACAGAAGCAGTCGAGGAATTGGAATATGAATTGAATCCGGTCGCACGCTCTTTGAACACGAAACGTTCCAGTTTAATCGGACTCATTTTGCCGGATATCACGAACCCGTTTTTCCCGGAGCTTGCGCGGGCGGTGGAAGATGTCGCTTTGAGCTATGGCTATACCGTTATCTTGTGCAACTCAGACGAAGATCCGAAAAAAGAGAAGAACTATATCGAAACCTTGAAGAAGAAATACATCGCCGGTTTTATCGTGACATCGAATCAGCTCGACGCGCCGCATTATGCGGATACGAAGCTGCCGATTGTGGCACTGGACCGGGCGATCAACGAAAAGATCCCCGTGGTCTCCTCGAATAATAAAGAGGGAGCAGTGCTTGGGACGAATGCATTGCTCGAACGCGGATGCCGAAACATCTTGTTCCTGCGGGGACCGGAAGCATTGAATCCTGCAAATGACCGCTATGACGGATTCATGGAAGCAATCGGAAAATCGGCTGTCGACTATCGTATCGTCACCTGCCCGTTCCATTACGCGGACTCACAGAAAATCGTGGAGCGTGAACTGAAGGCAAACCCAGTAATTGACGGCATTTTCGCCTCGAGCGATGTGTCGGCAGCGGGGGCTTTGAAAGCGGCTGCAATACTCGGCAGAAACGTGCCGGATGATTTGCAGATTATCGGTTTTGACGGCATTGCAATGGGTGAGATGCTGTCGCCAGGCCTCTCGACCATCGCCCAGGACGTCTACAAAATGGGCGCAATTGCCACCCGCATTTTGATCAAGCGAATCGAGAACAAACCTGTGGAAGAAACCTTCTACGAAATTCCGGTCAAGCTGGTCTTGCGCGGCACAACAAGGAGTGTGGAATGATGATTACAGTAGTGGGCAGCATCAATATGGATCTTGTGGTCGGAACGGAACGCTTTCCGAAGCAAGGCGAAACTGTGCTAGGGAATTTATATACGACAGTCCCTGGCGGAAAAGGCGCCAACCAGGCAGTCGCAGCAGCAAGGCTCGGCGACCAAGTGCATATGGTCGGGGCAGTCGGCAGCGATGCGTTCGGCACACAGCTTCTAAGTGGCTTGGAAACAGAACAGATTGACACACAAGGAGTCAAAAAAACGGACGGGGCGAGCGGAATCGCCAATATCCTGTTGTCAGAAGGCGACAACCGCATCATCGTCGTGCCAGGCGCCAACCACGAACTGACGAAATCGGACATCGATGCACAGAAAAAGGCAATTGAAAAAAGTTCAATGGTCATTCTGCAGTTGGAACTGCCGATTCCGGTCGTGGAATATACGCTGCAGCTTGCTAAAGAACTCGGCGTACCGGCTATTTTGAATCCAGCACCAGCCGGTGGGTTCACGGAGGCGATGAAACAAGCGGACTTTTTGACGCCGAATGAAACCGAAGCGGAAGAGTTGTTCGGCACGAATTGGGAACTCGAACTGGAACGTTATCCGAACCGCATGGTCGTGACACTTGGAAAAAACGGTGCCCGCTATTTCGATGGCGACAAGCATGTAACTGTCGAAGGGTTTCCGACACAAGCGGTCGATACGACGGGCGCGGGAGATACTTTTAACGGTGCCTTGGCAGTTGCACTAGCTGAAGGCAACGAGTTCAAAGAAGCTGTCCGCTTTGCCAACGCCGCTGCCTCCTTATCGGTGGAGAAATTCGGGGCGCAAGGCGGCATGCCGAACCGTACGGAAGTCGTTTCCCGGATGGAGGCAGCAAAATGAAAAAACAAGGCATAATCAATCGCGACATCGCCGGCCATTTGGCACGGTTCGGGCATACTGATCTGCTTGTCATTGCCGATTGCGGGCTGCCGGTACCGGAACATGTGCCATGCGTCGATTTATCCTACCGCATCGGGGAGCCTTCTTTTGAGACGGTGCTGGCTGCAGTGCTTGAGGATTTCGAAGCGGAAGCGGCTTATATTGCCCGTGAAATAAGCGATCACAATAAAGGCTTGGAAGCTGGCATGCAACAGCAATTGGATTGCCGCTATATCAGCCACGAGGAATTGAAGGCGAAGAGCCATAACGCCAAACTGATCATCCGCACAGGGGAAGCAAGCCCATATGCGAATGTCATTCTCCAGTCGGGCGTCATCTTTTAATGAGGCAGGTGAACGAAATGATCAATATGATCAACATGACCGATATTTGCAAGTCGTTCAGCGGCAACAACGTCTTGAAAAACGTCCACTTCTCTCTTGAAAAAGGCGAAATCCACGCCTTGATGGGGGAGAACGGCGCCGGGAAATCGACCTTGATGAAAATCATGTCCGGCATCTACACGCGTGACTCCGGTACGGTGGAAGTGAAAGGCAAAAAAGTTGAATTCACTTCGCCGAAGCAGGCGGAAGCGGAAGGCATCGCCGTCATCCATCAGGAATTGAATATCCTGCCGCACCTGTCGATTGCGGATAATCTCTTTCTCGGCCGCGAGGAAACCGTCGGGCGCACAGGCATCCTGAAGACGAAAGACATGGAACGCAAAACGAAAAAGACCTTAGGGGATTTAGGGCTCGATATCGACCCATCGCTTCCCGCAAGCACATTGTCTGTCGGACAGCAGCAATTGGTGGAAATCGGCAAAGCTTTGTCGATGGATGCGGAAATGATTATCATGGATGAACCGACGGCGGCACTGACGGACCGCGAAATCGAAACTTTATTCGTGACCATCCGCGACCTGCAAAAGCGCGGCGTGTCGTTCGTCTATATTTCCCATCGCATGGAAGAAATTTTTTCGCTGTGCGACCGCATTACCATATTGCGCGACGGTGAATTCGTCGGTGAACGAAAGATCAGCGAAACCAGCTTCGAAGAAATTGTCCAGTTGATGGTCGGCCGTGAACTCGGCGACCGTTTCCCGGAACGAAGCTCATCAATAGGCGATGTGAAACTATCGGTTAAAGGCCTATCGCGGAAAGATTGCTTTGAAGATATTTCTTTTGATATTCATAAAGGGGAAATCGTTTCGATTGCTGGGTTGATGGGGGCCGGGCGCACAGAAGTGGCGCAGTCTTTATTCGGTTATAAGAAAGCGGATTCAGGAACCGTGGAACTCGATGGCAAGCCGGCAAAGATTGATAATCCGCAAAAAGCGAAAGAGCTCGGCATCGGCTATGTGACCGAAGACCGCAAATCCGAAGGGCTGATCGTCGATTTTACAGTCGAAGAAAACATCAGCATGGCAAACTTTGAATCCATTTCCAAAAAAGGATTGCTGTCGAAAGACAAAGAACGCAGCCTGTACGACCGGATGGTGAAACGTCTTGGCATCCGGACATCAGGGCCAGACCAGGCAGCCAAATCGCTCAGTGGAGGCAACCAGCAAAAAGTCGTCATCGCGAAATGGCTCGGCATCGAACCGGATGTGCTCATCCTCGATGAGCCGACACGGGGAGTCGATGTCGGCGCAAAAAAAGAGATTTATTCGATCATCAACGAATTGGCCGCTCGAGGCGTTGCCATCCTGATGATTTCTTCCGAACTTCCGGAAGTGATCGGCATGGCAGACCGTGTGCTCGTCATGCACGAAGGCAAACTGACGGCAGATTTGCCGAAGCAGGAAGTGACTCAGGAAACTATTATGCATTATGCAACAGGAGGTGGGAAACTTGAAGCTGAAGTCCGCTAATACAAGCTTGTTCCAAAAAATCGCGCCGTTTATCGGGTTGATTTTAATCATTATCATCATTACCGCAATTAACCCGAGTTTTCTATCCATGAGCAATATTTTGAACGTCCTCCGACAAGTGTCGATCAATGCGTTGATTGCATTCGGGATGACCTTTGTCATCTTGACCGGCGGAATCGACTTATCGGTCGGATCGATCTTGGCGCTTACGGGTGCTGTGACAGCTGGCATGATGGCTTCAGGAATTGACCCGATCTTAGCGATGCTGCTGGGGCTATTCCTCGGGGCTGTTCTCGGAGCCATCAACGGCGTCATCATCGCGAAAGGAAAAGTGGCGCCATTCATCGCGACACTTGCGACGATGACCATTTACCGGGGCTTGACGCTCGTCTACACAGAAGGCCGGCCGATTTCAGGGCTTGGCGACAGCATGGCTTTCCAGATGCTCGGAAAAGGCTATTTCCTCGGCATCCCGGTGCCGGTCGTGACGATGCTCGTCAGTTTCGGCATCCTTTACTTCATTTTGAAGAAAACGACATTCGGACGCCGAGTTTACGCAGTGGGCGGCAACGAAGAAGCTTCCGTGCTTTCGGGAATCAATGCTGACCGCATCAAGATTTACGTATATTCCTTGGTGGGTGCACTTGCTGCTTTGGCTTCGCTGATTTTGACTTCGCGCTTGAATTCAGCTCAGCCGACAGCGGGCCAGATGTTTGAGCTCGATGCCATCGCAGCCGTGGTACTCGGCGGAACGAGTTTGACAGGCGGCCGCGGATGGATCGTCGGCACCTTGATCGGTGCGCTGATCATCGGCGTCTTGAATAACGGTTTGAATTTGATTGGGGTGTCCTCCTTCTTCCAGCAAGTGGTGAAGGGTGCAGTTATATTGCTTGCAGTATTGCTAGACCGTAAAAAAACAGTATAGGGAGTGGTAGAAATGAAGAAAATGCTATTGATGTTCGTCCTTTTGGCAATGATGGTTTTGGCCGCATGTTCCATGGAAGCACCAGGTTCAGATTCAGAAGAAACAACAGGCGGAGAGGAAGCGAGCGGCGATTACACAATCGGTTTCTCGATCTCGACATTGAACAACCCGTTCTTCGTAACATTGAGTGAAGGGGCAGAAGCTAAAGCTTCTGAACTTGGCGCAACTCTTTCTGTAGTTGATGCACAAGACGACGCATCGAAGCAGGCAAGTGATGTAGAGGACTTGATCCAACAAGGCGTGGACATGATTCTAATCAACCCGGTCGATTCTGAAGCAGTTGCTTCAGCAGTCGCTTCTGCCAACAATGCAGATATCCCGGTCATTACTGTAGACCGAAGCGCAGAAAACGGCGAAGTGGTTTCCCACATTGCTTCGGATAACGTAGCGGGTGGTGAAATGGCAGCTGAGCACCTATTGTCACTGGTAGGTGAGGGAGCAAAGGTAGCGGAACTTGAAGGAGTTCCAGGATCTTCTGCAGCTCGTGAACGCGGAGAAGGCTTCAATAATATCGCAGCAGACAGCTTGGATGTCGTTGCCAAGCAAACGGCGAACTTCAACCGTGCAGAAGGTTTGTCGGTTATGGAAAATATCCTGCAAGCAAACCCTGATGTAACCGGAGTGTTTGCGCACAACGATGAAATGGCGCTTGGTGCACTTGAAGCAATTGAAGCTTCTGGCAAAGATGTCACCGTTGTCGGATTTGATGCCACAAACGATGCAGTCGCAGCAGTAGAAGAAGGCCGTCTTGCCGGAACGATTGCCCAAAAACCGGAAATGATCGGTGAAATGGCTGTCGAAACGGCTATCCAGCACTTGGACGGCGAAGAAGTGGAAGCATCGATTCCTGTAGAATTGGAATTGATCGAGCAATAATAAAGAAGAAACCGCATCGGCAATTTGCCGGTGCGGTTTTTTAATGCGGCTAGGCTGAAAGAACTTAGCGAAAAAGAAACGAATAAAAATATAGATTTTATTTGGATTTATTTACTATTAATATAAAATAGTAGTAAGCCATTAGTTCTGATTATTCAGGTATCAGAAAATTCTTACTTTATTTGTGGTACATTTTTTGTAAACCACTTGGAGGAGGAAGTAAAATGGCGAAATTGAATCGATGGAGAGCGGCGGGATTGCTCGTGCTGGCAGGAGCTTTGGCGGCATCCCCGCTGCAGATGGGAAGTGATAGCGAGATGGCAGGAGCAAACGGTGACTATGCAGCGCTAACTGCACAAGTGAATGATATTCTGCAAGATGACAGCTTGGACGGCGCGCTCGCAGGTGTCAGCATCCGAAAAGCGAATAGCGGGGAAAAAATATACGATCATTTTGGCGACATCCGGCTCAAACCGGCATCCAATATGAAGCTGTTCACTATGTCGGCGGCACTTGAAACTTTAGGGGAAGATCACCGGTTCTCGACAGAACTGCATACCGATGGGGAACTGAAAGGCAAAGTGCTGCAAGGCAATCTTTACTTGAAAGGCAAAGGCGACCCGACATTGCTCGAGGAGGATTTTGAGCGCTTTGCAAAGGAATTGAAAGCACAAGGCATACATAAAGTGAAAGGCGACTTGATCGGCGACGATAGCTGGTTCGATGATGAACGTTTGTCTGAAGACATGACCTGGAAAAATGAAGTGTACTATGTCGGAGCCCAAGTATCCGCATTGACCGCCTCACCGAATAAAGACTACGACGCGGGGTCGATCATCGTGGAAGCGAACGCCGGAGAGGCGGCGGGAGATGAGGTGCGGGTCAGCTTGTCGCCTGAAACGGATTATGTGACGATCACCAATAACGCCCAAACGGTGGCAGCTGGCGAACCGAAAACCTTGAGCATCACGAGAGACCACGGAACGAATGAAATCATCGTGGAAGGCAATATCCCGGAACAGGGCAGCCGGACGCGTGAATGGATCGCAGTCGATGAACCGTCCGGATATGCGCTCAGCTTGTTCGAAAAGGCACTCGATAAGGAAGGCGTCGAGTTGATCGGAAATTCGCAAACGGAGATGGGCGTAACACCGTCGGATAGCCGCATATTGCTAGAGCATCAATCGATGACGCTTGCGGAACTATCAATCCCGTTCATGAAACTGAGCAATAACGGCCACGGCGAAGCATTGGCGAAACAAATGGGCCGCGTGGTGAACGGGGAAGGCAGCTGGGAAGCGGGCCTCGACGTGATGGAGGAAACCGCTGGCAAGCTTGGCGTCAATGTCGACACCATCCATCTGCGCGATGCTTCCGGAATGTCCCACGTCAATTTGATTCCGGCGAATGAGATTTCGCAGTTACTAGCCGGTGCTCAAAATGAACCATGGTTTGATACGTTCCTTGAATCCTTGCCGGTAGCAGGTGCTTCGGAACGCTTGGTCGGCGGCACCTTACGCAACCGCATGAAAGGCACGGCGGCGGAAGGCAATGTCCAGGCTAAAACCGGCAGCTTGTCCTCGGTTTCTTCTCTGGCCGGCTATGCAACGACACAAGACGGCGAACGGCTGGTCTTCGCGATCATCCTGAACAATGATTTGGCGAATGTCACGCCGATCGAAAACGCGATTGCCGAAGCGATTGCCGGATATCAAGCCGAATGATAGGGGAGAGCTTCGAAGGACGATAAATAATCAGTTTTGACAGAAACAGCGGCGGAAGGCTTCGTGTCTTTTGCGGGCTGTTTCTTTTTGATGGGAAAGATTGGATTGTTCTTTCCATCCTGAAAAAACTTCTGTATGGTGAATATATCAAGTATTCAAACAACTTAGGAGTGATGGAAATGAGACCAATCATCGGCATTACCGCGTCAAAGGAATTGGGGAAAGATGAATACAATGTAGAGCTTGCGGACACAGAAGCGATTGTGCGAGCGGGCGGCTTGCCGATCATGCTTCCACATATTGAAGGGCAGGCGGAACTGGAAGAACTCGCCGAGCACATCGACGGATTGTTCCTTGCGGGCGGCTGGGATATTGACCCGACATTATTCGGCGAAGAGCCGCATCCGGGCCTTGGCGTCATCATTCCCTCACGCGATCGCTTCGAGCTGGAGCTATTGGAAAAAGTGCTGGAGAAAAATAAGCCGGTGCTGGCGATTTGCCGAGGCGCCCAGATTTTGAATATCGCAGCCGGGGGGGACATGTATCAGGATACACCGTCTCAATTGGCGGGCAACCTGCTGCAGCATCAGCAGCGTGCGCCGAAAGAGCATGGCTCGCATTTTGTCGAGGTTGCGGAAGGTTCGCTTTTGCACCGGCTGACGGATTCTCTGAAGCTCAAGGTCAATAGCCGCCACCACCAGTCGAACCGCCGTGTGCCTGAACATTATCTCGTGTCCGGGATCGCAAGCGACGGCGTCATAGAGGCGATTGAAAGCAAAGAGCATGGTTTCGCGCTTGGGCTGCAATGGCATCCGGAAAATATGGCACGTGCAGGCGACGCAGCGTCTTTGCGCATCTTTGAAGGCTTTGTCAGCGCCTGTACAGAAGAAGGGGATGAGTGAGTGCAGATCATTGATACGCATTGCGACGCGCTACTGAAGCTGCAGGTAGCGAAGCGCAACGAATTGTTTCGGGGAAAGCCTGTCAATTTTTTCGATGCGGAAGAACTCGACACCAATTTCCTACGCTTGCAACAAGGCGGCGTCAAAGTCCAGTTTTTCGCGGTGTTCGTGCACCCTGAGTTGCCGGACAATGAGAAATGGCAGCACGCATTGGAGCAAATCGATTTGTTCTACAGCGAAGTGCTCAGTGAGCCGCTTATGAAACATATCCGCCGTTGGGAAGACATCGACACACTCGGCCCGGATGAAATCGGTGCAGTGCTCGCGCTCGAAGGGGCAGATGCTTTTGGAAACGACCTTGCGAAACTGCGGCATCTCTATAGGCTCGGCGTGCTGTCGATCGGGCTGACATGGAATTTCGCCAACCTCTGCGCAGATGGCGTCGGCGAACCGAGAGGCGGCGGGTTGACGCTGCTCGGCAAGCAAGTGGTGCAGTTGAATAACGATCACCGTGTGTTCACGGACGTATCCCATCTATCGCTCGAAGGATTTTGGGAAGTGATGGAACTCGCCGAGTATCCAATTGCGAGCCATTCGAATGCACGGAAGCTGTGCGATCATCCGCGCAATCTGGACGACGGGCAAATCGAGGCAATGTTCTCGCGCAACGGCTTGATCGATGTCGTGTTCTGTCCGGAGTTCATCAACCCCGGAAGCCAGCAGGCGGCGATCGAGGATCTGCTGCGCCATATCGACCATCTTTGTACGCTCGGTGGAGAACGCCATATTGGACTAGGATCTGATTTTGATGGCATTTTCGATCATGTCAAGCGTCTTGAAAACGCTTCGGATTATCCGAATTTAATCGAGGCTTTGCAAAAACGCTATTCGGAAACCCAAGTGGAAGGGTTTGCGTTCCGAAACTTCCTGGCGCATCGTCCAGGCATCGAACAAACCAGTAGAAAAATATGAAAAAAAAGCCATCCGCTAGTGAATCAGCGGATGGCTTTTGTCATTAATACTTATTCATGGAAGACTCTGTGTCACCTGATTCAGCAGTTTGCAATTTGCTTTCTTCCGAATCACTCTTGGCATGTTTGCGGCGGTGTAGGATTGCATTGATTTCAGCTCCGACGACCAGGATCAAACCTGTGAGGAAGAACCAAAGAATCAAGACGATCAATCCGCCGAGGCTACCGTAAGTAGCTGAATAGCTTCCGAAATTCGATACATAGAATGAGAAACCGAGGGAAACCAGCTGCCACAAGATTGTAGCGATGACGGCACCGATAATGACTTCCTTGAACGGGAAATGTTTATTCGGCGCAAATTTGTAGAGCATCGCCAATACCAGGCTCATGACTACGATTGAAATGACCCAACGGAGCACTTGGAAGATGATTTCCGTTTGTTGCGGCAGATTCAGGAACTGATTGATCATATCGATGATCGTGCCACCGAAGATCGGCAGGACCAGTGCAACGATAACAGCAATCAGCATGAACAGCGTCAAGACGATCGCCAATCCTTTCTTCACGAAGAAAGAACGGGTTTCTTCTACGTCATACGCTTGGTTTGTTGCGTCCATAAACGCAGTCATTGCGTTCGAGGCGGACCAAAGCGTACCGAGGATACCGAAAGTCAATAGGCCGCCGGATGGTGTCGTCACGACACTGACGATGGTATCTTCGAATGTTGAAGCGACTTCACCCGGCAAAATCGTGCCGATAAAATCGACAGCCCGCTGCGGGTCGATCTGCAAATACGGCAGAATGGCCAGCAGCAAAATCAATAATGGGACAATTGCCAGTAGATAATAATATGCCTGGGCTGCCGCAAGTGTCGTCGCGTGGTCTTTTTTGAATTCTTGGCCAAGTTCTTTGGCATAGGACGTCACTTTGCTCATAACTTTATACCTCCATTTGTTTTGTAAAGTTATTTAGTATATGCCCGCTGTAGCCAAGAAATAACCTTAAAAAAGGAAATTATCCGTTTTCACGCCATTACGGATAGTTTTAATCGACCGTTCGGATGCCGAGAAGGTCGCCAAAAGCGATGCGGACAACATCAGGTCCGGAGGTGATTTCTAGTGTTTGGTTGGATAGGTCGATGGCAGTGATGATCCCGGATACGGCTGCCAGCCCATCGTCCCAATAGCGCATTTCGGCCATGCATTGCCGCTGGTGTGCAATGCCGGTTTCTTCCTGCAACAAACCGAGTTCTTCTTCATCGAGATGGGGCTTATGCTTGGAAGGTTCATCGGCCCGCCATTCCCGCAGCATCCGGACATGTTCCGGCAGCATCAGTGCCCCCCATTTCAATTGCCCTCTGTCCAATACGTCCCCTTTAACCGTCAAATGATGTTTCTTTTTCATCTTCACCACTCCTTTCTGAAAATAAGAACATTTGTTCTTATCGTAAAGAAATAATGGTTAATGGTCAATCACTTCTTTTCCAAAAAAAAACAAGACTGCCTGTGGGCAGCCTTGTTTACGCATTGATTTCCGGTTCTTCAATTTTCTCGAATGCAATTTTGAGGATATGGTGATTTTCCATCGCAATGATTTCCCATTGGTAGCCGCCTTTTTCGAATGAATCCCCGGCTTCGGCTTCGATGAGCTGATGTTGCATCCAGCCCGCAATGGTATCGATTTCGTCGCTATCCGCAAATTTCAGGCTGAATCGCTCTTCCAAGTCTTTCAATAGCACACGGCCATTCACCACATAGCGGATGTCGCTTTCTTTCACGATTTCAGCTTCCTCTTCTTCATCAAACTCATCCCGTATTTCCCCGACGATCTCCTCGAGAATATCTTCCATCGTGATCAGGCCAGACGTGCCGCCGTATTCATCGATGACAAGTGCGATATGGGTGCGGTCTTTCTGCATTTTCACGAGCGCCATCTGCAGCGGTGTCGTTTCGTGGAAATACGGAAGGTCATGGACAAGTTCCATCATTTGAACATCGTTATTGATCGCATAATGAGTCAATACTTCCTTGGCGTTGATGAAGCCAATTAAATCATCTTTATCGCCGTCGCGTGCAATCGGGTAGCGTGTAAAGCGGTGCTCACGAAGTTCTGCCAGCAATTCATCAGTGGACAAATCGTCCGGAAACGCGACCATTTGCGTGCGCGGGATCATGACGTCTTTGGCGCTGCGCTCATCGAATGCAAAGATATTCTGCATATAGGAAAGCTCCGTCTGGTTGATTTCACCGCTTTGGAAGCTCTGCGCCATGATAATCTTCAGTTCTTCTTCTGAATGGGCTTGCTGTTCGCCGGCAGGCTCAACGCCAAACATGCGAAGCAGCAGGCGGGCAGAGCCGTTCAAGACGAAAATGAACGGATACATGATTTTCCCAAAGATATAAAGCGCTGGGGCCAGCGACAAAGTCATTCGTTCCGCAAATTGCAATGCCAGCGATTTTGGCGCCAATTCCCCGATGACGACGTGCAAAAATGTCACCAGTGCAAAAGCGAATGCGAACGACACGATCGTCGAAACCGCTGAAGGGACACCGAGCCAGTCGAATAGCGGATGAAGCAGCCGTTCGACAGTCGGTTCCCCGAGCCATCCGAGGCCGAGGGCGGTCACGGTGATGCCGAGCTGGCAAGCGGACAAATAATAGTCCAGATCGCTGACGACTTTCTTGACAGTGACGGCTTTTTTATTGCCTTCCTCGATCAGCTGCTCGATGCGTGACATGCGGACTTTGACGACAGCAAATTCCGTACCGACGAAAAATGCGGTTAATGCAATGAGTAAGACGAGAAGAGCTAAATTCAGTAAAAGTATGGGGTCCAATAAATTCCCTTAAATAAGGGATTCACCTCCGAGATAGTTTCTTTTAATTTATCACAATTTACATAATGGTGCTGAGGAATTGTATCAATGTGCGTCGAGAACGCGCTTTGTAATTTTGCGGATATCGATCGCTGTATCTTCCGTCATGATGTCATCGAGTATCACTTCGCGGAAATAAGTGACACTCGCGGTAAGCGGAAGGTCGAGGATCTTGCTGAGGGCAATGCGGTACATTTTCAGGAATTCCTTATCGGTATTGCCGCGCTTCAGTTCCGCAAACGCTTCGTAGAATTGGTCAAGCTTATCGGCGAATTCCAATAGCCGGCCTTCAAGCGACTCGTCTTTGCCTTCTTTCATCCGGTCGAAAAACACTTCCTGGAATTCTTCCGGAATTTCTTTCAGGATGAATTTCTCCATCATCCCTTCTTCGACTTTCGCGAGGATTTCCTTGAGTTCAGGTGATGCGTATTTTACAGGGGTTTTGATGTCCCCGATAAACACTTCTGCAAAGTCATGGTTGATAGTCCGCTCATAGAGGGATTTCCAATCGACAGGGCGGCCTTCGCGTTCTTCAATCGTAGCGAAGAACATGGCGTACTGGCTGACTTTCCAGGAATGTGCGGCGACGTTATGCTCTTCAAACTTGAACCTGCCGGGTGCACGGATGATTCGCTCCAAATCATTTAATGAGGTGAAAAAACGGTGAATTCCCATGAAAAACGACTCCTTTTTGCTGATTTCGATGTCTTTAGCATACCCGAAAAACGTTATAATAGAAATTGAAGAGTGATTCACGTGAAAAAGGAGCGCAATCAGCTATGACAGGAAAAACACACATCACGGGCGGCATCGCAGCAAGCCTGGCATTTGCGCAAGTTTCCCATTACGAACCGGCCATCTTATTGATCGGCGGAGTGGCTGGGGCGTTGATTCCCGATATTTGCCACGGATCGAGCAAAATCGGCAGGAGCCTGCCAATCTTATCGAAACTGATCAGTACATTGTTCGGCCATCGGACTTTCACCCATAGCCTGCTGTTTCTGCTGCTCATGACAGTATTGTTTCAAGCGGTGCTGCCAAATGAAGCTTTGGCGGCAGGGATTCTCGTCGGCATGATCAGCCACATCGTATTGGATATGGCGACGAAACGGGGCGTGAAGCTTTTATTTCCGCTGCGCGTAACGGTACGCTTGCCGCTTACGACATCGACCGGCAGCTTTGTGGAACATCTGGTATTCGCTGCCTTGTCGGTCCTATCGGTTTATTTCGGCTATGGGCTGTTCAACTTGTGATAATACGTTTTAAGCGGTGTTCTTAGGGAATAGGAGGGGAAAGCAGTCCAAGAGGAGGAAGCGCAATGCCTAGAGACGAATTTTCCAGAGATGCCAACCCATCGCGGAATACGGACCGAAGAAAACGTGAAGAGTTCGAAGGGATTGACCGTGAATCGCAGGAAGACGGCCAGAAGATGAGAAAAGAAGGCGCCCACAGCAATACCGGCGTCGGCGATGAACGAAATCCGATCGGCGAATCGGAAAGCAAATAATAGCATGAACAGAAGCTGCCGGAAATTTCCCGGCAGCTTCTTTTTTAGCTTATGCTTAATTAGGCGAAGCATTGCCGAATAGAAAAAATGGATAAAATGCGGGTGGTTCCAAAACGGAAAGTTCACAGGTCAGACCTCAGTACAGCACTTGTCCTAAAAAATGAAAACGGATACACTAAAGCGGGTGGAATAATTAAACAATTTTTTAAAAAATGGAGTGATGAGATGATTTCAACGACGTGGAACTGGATGTGGGAAAAACACCATCAGGCAAAAGACATGCTGCGCTTTTTCGCCAAGCCCGGCTCGACTTCCCCAGGGAACGACCGCGACCGTGCAGAAGACGCAGGTACATACGATGAACGCTTCAAAAAGAAAAGCTACAATACGCCGCAGCTGATTGGGCTGTTCCTCGGCCCTTTGCTGTTCATTTTAACGATGCTGTTCGTGAACCCGGAAGGCTTGACACCGGAAGCGAAAGCAATCCTGGCGAGCACCATTTGGATCGCGACATGGTGGATCACAGAAGCGATTCCGATCCCGGCAACTTCGCTTTTGCCGATTGTGCTGTTTCCGTTAACCGGGGGATTGGACGTAGGGGAGACCACTTCGGCTTATGGAAACGACACGATTTTCCTGTTCATGGGAGGCTTCATGATCGCCTTGACGATGGAAAAATGGAATTTGCACAAACGTATTGCCTTGACCATCATTGCCTTGATCGGCACAAACACAGAACGTATCATTCTCGGGTTCATGGTGGCGACCGGCTTCTTGTCTATGTGGATTTCCAACACGGCCACGGCCATGATGATGGTGCCGATCGGGCTCGCGATTATCTACCAGGTATCGGAAGCGTTGAAGCATGACGATTCCATCGATACGTCCCGAGAAAACTTCAGCTTTGGCAAAGCGCTCATGCTCGGCATTGCCTATTCCGCTTCTCTTGGCGGAATCGCGACCTTGATCGGAACGCCGCCGAACACTTTGCTTGCCGGTGCAGTCAATGAAATTTATGGCATTGAAATCACTTTTGCCGAATGGATGCTGTTCGGCGTGCCGCTTGCCTGGATCTTTATCTTTGTGGCTTGGTTTTATCTGATCAAAATAGCTTTTCCGTTGAAATTAAAAGAATTGCCAGGGGGAAGTGCCGTCATTAAAGAACAAAAGACGGAGCTCGGCAACGCTTCCTATGAAGAAAAAATCGTTTTTTCGATCTTCCTGCTTGCAGCTTTTGCTTGGATCACCCGCTCGTTCCTGTTGGTGGAATTCTTGCCTGGCTTGAACGATGCGATGGTCGGATTGATTGCTGCACTGATTTTGTTTGCGATTCCGTCGAAAAACCGCCAAGGCGACCATTTGCTGGACTGGTCGACAGCCGTTAAATTGCCATGGGGGATCTTATTGCTCTTTGGGGGCGGTTTGGCGATTGCCGCAGGCTTCACTCAATCAGGGCTCTCTGAATGGGTAGGCGGCCAATTGATCGGCTTGCAAGGAGTTAATGTCCTTATTATCGTTCTCGTCGTTGCGGCATTTGTGCTGTTCCTGACAGAAATCACTTCCAATACCGCTACTGCGTCGATGATGTTCCCGATCATGGCTTCACTGGCAGTCGCGCTCGGCATCCATCCGTATGCGCTGATGGTAACGGCTGCTGTGACAGCGTCCTGTGCATTTATGCTACCGGTGGCAACACCGCCAAATGCCGTCGTCTTCGGGTCGGGTTATTTGAAAATCATCGATATGGCCCGTGCCGGCTTTATCCTGAACGTTTTCGGGATCGTTTTTGTCGGCCTCGCTGTCTACTACTTCCTGCCGCTCGTCTGGGGCATCGATTTATTGAGCACGCCTGCAAGATTCCTGGAATAAACTAGAAGAACCGCCTCATGCAATCGAGGCGGCTCTTTTTCTGTACCAAGTAACGATCATTACATAAATCGCTGGCATCGCTGCGCAAAGAATGATCAGCACGTTCCATCCGAAGCGGGTCCAGATAGGGCTGAGCAATGAGCTCCCAGCCGCCACGCCAATATAATACGATACGAGATATAAACTCGATGCGCTGCCTTTATGATGCGTAGCCTGCTGGCCGACAGAAGCAGCGGTCAGTGAATGGGCCGTGAAAAACCCGAGGCAGGTCACGCATAAGCCGATTGCTACCATCCACAGTTCAGGGCCGAGTGTCATCAACACGCCAGCAGAAAAAATGAACACGCCGATGATACGCACGCGCCTCAAGCCGAACGCTTCAGCGGCGCGCCCAGCCATAGGAGAGCCGATGACTCCGATGCCGTAGGCGAAGAACAGATAGGAGATCGCCTGCAGCGACATGGAAAATGGCGGTGCTTCGAGGTGGAACGGCAAATAGGTCCAGACGCCGGTAAAAGCGATTTGGAGAATCGCCCCGAGGCCGAACACAACGAGCAGCGCGGGATTTTTTAAATGGAACAGGAAGCCCTCGATATCTTTTGAAAAGCTCAGTTCGCTCGGTTCAAAATGATGGGAAGGCGGCAATAGCAAAAAGACGGCGATAAACAAAGCGATGCCGGTCACGCCGAATGCGAAAAACGTCAATTGCCAGGAAAACGCATCTGTGAGAAATCCAGTCAAAACGCGTCCGAGCATGCCTCCGAGTGCATTGCTCGATATGTATAAAGCGGTGGCATAGGCGATGTTTTTCCGGTCGATCTCTTCGCTGATGTAGGCGAGCGCCGCAGCCGGTACCCCCGCAAGCGCGAAGCCTTGGATCAAACGCAGCACAAGAAATACTGTGAACGATTCGACAAACGGCAGGATGAAAAACGGGATGGCAGAGCCGAGCAGCGACCAGATGATATAGGAGCGCCGCCCGTTGCGGTCAGAAAAGAAGCCGAGAATGACCAGCCCCGCAATCAATCCGATGATCGTCAGGGAAAGAGACAGGCTGGAAGTCGAGACCGACACTCCGAAATCCGAGACGAATACCGGCAGCAAAGGCTGTACGGAGTAAATATTGGCAAAAATAAATAACGAAGCCAATAGCAGGCTCGCAATGATTTTCCAGAATTCACGGTCGCGTACCGTGTATGTGCGTTTTTCCATGAAGGCAATCACTTCCATTTCGTCAAAGCTTCTGCTATCCATTCTATCATTCATTGGCAAATAAGTGGGAGCGGCAAAAAGGGTGTGAAAAAGCCCGCATGAAACATGCGGGCTGGACGTTAAAGCTTATTGAAATACGCAAGAATTTGTTTGCGGGTAGGTTCCTGCAGGCGATAGCGCAATTCTTTGTTTTGGGTATTCACGAGATGATAGGCCGGGTTTTCGACAACCGTAAATTTCCAATGCGGCTTCACGTTCTTTTTCTTCAATTGCAGTTCAGGAGGCATCATCTTGTCAGTGAAGCTTTCAAGTTTCGCCATTAGGAACGTATCCATGTAACGGACGATGACAAATCCTTGGTGTTTTTCTGGGTCATATTTCGAGAGATTGTATTCACTTACATCAAAACCTTTTTCGTAACGTTGCACAGACGGAGAAAGGACAAAAAAGTCCTCATTGTAAAATACATTCGAGTTGCCGAATTGCTTGAGGCCCAATTCCTCAACCAAAAGATCCTTATTGACCAAATTCATTTCGCGCGCAGTAGCCATGCAATTCCTCCTCATTTCCTTATAGTCTTTCTATTATAACATTCTTTTGGCTTATACGCAGAAAGGGCGTACCTAAAGCAATGGACAGCAGATTGCTAGAGAAGTTTGAAAAATCTGTTATATTGGAAGTAAGCCAATCCACTTAGAAAAAGGAGGGGATTCCAGTGTGCGGAAGATTTGCCTTATATGCAGATTATGGAGCCTTGCTTGAGCGTTTTGAGATAGAAGAAGCCGCCCTCGATCAGGCTTCTTACGAAGAGAATTACAATGTGGCGCCTTCCCAGCAAATCGTTGCGGTCATCAATGACGGCGAGCGCAACCGGCTTGGGACATTACGCTGGGGGCTCATCCCGTCATGGGCGAAAGACGAGAAGATAGGCTACAAAATGATTAATGCCCGAGCGGAAACGGCTGCGGAAAAACCGAGTTTTCGGAGCGCCTTCAAGAAAAAGCGCTGCCTCATTCCGGCGAATGCATTTTACGAATGGAAAAAAGGGCAGGATGGCAAAACGCCGATGCTCATCCATTTGGAGGGTGACGAATTGTTTGCGTTTGCAGGGTTGTGGGAGTCATGGGAATCGCCGGAAGGGGAAGTGGTCCATAGCTGTACGATTTTGACGACACAGCCGAATGCAGTGATGGCGGATATCCATGACCGCATGCCAGTGATTTTGGACAAGGAAGCGGAAAAAACCTGGCTCGATCCGAATGTCCAGGACCCCGAGCTATTGCAGAAACTCATCAAGCCTTACGAAGCGGAAGTGTTGGAAGCGTACGAAGTCTCCAGCGCGGTCAACTCGCCAAAGAATAAAGGGCAGGAATTGATTCGGAAAATCGGATGATCACACTTTCAGGCAAAGGGGAGGGTCATGGTGAAAAGCGGATTGATCTTGGAAGGCGGCGGCATGCGGGGTGTCTACACAGCAGGCGTGCTGCAGAAGCTTATGGAAGAGGATGTGTTTACGGATTATGTCATTGGCGTATCGGCTGGCGCATGTAATGCCGTATCGTATCTTTCCCGGCAAAGCGGCAGGAACCGGACGGTGATGATCGATTATGTAACGCATCCCGATTATATTTCCATGAAGAATTTGCTGAAGAAACGGGAACTGTTCGGCATGAACTTGATTTTCGATGATATCCCGAACCGGCTGGTGCCATTCGATTATGGCGGATTCGGTGCAGCTGAGGAAGAATTCGTCGTTGGGACCACGGATTGCATGACGGGGGAAGCAATCTATTACCGCAAGCCGCTGCCCCCGGAAGAATTGCTCACGGTTGTGCGTGCATCGAGTTCGCTGCCGTTCATGTCGCGCCCTGTGGAATTCGGTGGACGCCTTCTTATGGATGGCAGCCTGGCTGACCCGCTGCCGATTAAACAAGCCTTATCAGATGGCGTGACCAAGCCAATCATCGTGATGACCCGGGAAAAGAGCTACCGGAAGCGCCATAAGCCCTTAATGCGCTTGGCGCCTGCATTTGCCCGCCAATATCCAGGCCTTGCGCGGGCATTGGAAGAACGGCAGCGAGTTTATAATGAATCAGTGGCGCACATAGAGGCGCTTGAAGCGCAAGAAGAGGCCATGATCATCCGTCCGCGCAATTTGCATAAGCTGCGCGGCATCGAACGGGATCAGGAGCGGCTTGCGGCTTTGTATGTCCAAGGCTACCGGGATGCAGAATTGATGGTGCCACGGGCCCGGAAATTCATCCAGGCGAATAATACTTTAAGTTTGGAAAGGAGTTTGTGATGATTGCCCGAATAGACCAGACAAAAGAGAAAACTGCACGCGACATCCAATCAATCCAGCGGCCAGCTTATCGGATTGAAGCGGAACTGATGGGGTTTCATGACATTCCTCACATTTCCGAGACAATCGAAGAAATCCAGCAAAGCGAAGAGACATTCCTCGGTTATCAGGAAGAGTATTTGAAGGGGTTCATTTCCTATAAAGAAGAAGGTGATGTTATCGACATTTACCGGCTTGTCGTGGACCCGCTTCAGTTTCGGCAAGGCATTGCCCGCAGCCTGGTCGGCCATCTCCTAGAGCACAACAAAGAAAAGGAGTTCATCGTCAGCACGGGCACGGCAAATGCGCCGGCCCGCAAGCTGTATGAATCGTTCGGCTTTCGGGAAGAAGAAACCTTCGAAGTGGCACCAGGGGTTACATGCACTCAATTCCGTCTTGCCAATTGACCGCCCTCCGCCGTAGTTCTTTTGAGGACTGCAGGCGGTTTTTTGTGCTTTCAGAAGATGCAGGCACATTTATTTATTTTTAATTCGAGATAATATAAAATGAAGGAAGTGGATATGTCCCTGTCCGCACAGAAAGGAGTGCGATTCAGATGATTAAGATCTTGCCGCGCATTAATGAATTGGCACAAAAAGAGCGCAGCTACGGATTGAGCTATGCGGAAATCCGGGAGCAGCAAGTGCTCCGCCGCGAATATCTCCATGAAATCCGTGGACAAGTCGAGACGACGGTAACGAATATGACGGTCATTGACCCGCTCGGCGCGGATGTCACGCCAAACAAAGTCAAAGACTCAAGATAAACGAACAAACCAAAGCGGTTTCAGAGAGGAAGAAAATAGATGAACGATTATTTAGTGAGAGCCTTGGCCTATGATGGCCAAATCCGTGCCTTCGCAACCCGTACGACAGAAACGGTGAACGAGGCGCAACGCCGCCATTACACATGGCCTACAGCGTCCGCGGCACTTGGCCGCTCCATGACAGCAAGCGTCATGCTCGGTGCGATGCTGAAAGGCGAGGAGAAATTGACGATTAAAATCAATGGGGGCGGCCCGCTCGGCACGATTCTAGTTGACGCCAACGCAAAAGGTGAAGTGCGTGGCTATGTGTCCAATCCCCAAACCCATTTTGACTTGAATGAGCAAGGCAAACTCGATGTCCGCCGGGCAGTCGGGACAGAAGGGACACTGACTGTCTCCAAAGATATCGGTTTGCAGCATCCGTATGTCGGCCAAGTGCCGATCGTCTCGGGCGAACTCGGGGATGATTTTACCCATTACATCGTGACTTCCGAACAGACGCCTTCTTCTGTCGGTGTCGGCGTTATCGTCAATCCCGACAATACCATCCTGGCTTCAGGCGGGTTCATCATCCAATTGATGCCGGGTACTGATGAAAAAGTAATCAGCCAGCTCGAACAGCGCCTGGCCGAAATCCCGACCATCTCCAATATGGTGCGTGCCGGTTTGACGCCTGAAGATATCTTGGACGAAGTCTTGGGCAAAGAAAACGTCAAAGCGCTCGATACGATGCCGGTGAATTTCCAATGCCAATGCTCGCGTGAGCGCATCCATAACGCCATTCAGGGCCTTGGGTCTGCGGAAATCGAAGATATCATCGTGACCGAAGGCAAGGCGGAAGCGCAATGCCATTTCTGCAACGAAACCTATGTGTTCTCGAAAGATCAATTGCAGGACATGTTGTCTTAATTCACTTTATGTAAAGCCTGTGGAAGATTCCGCAGGCTTTTTGATTTGGAAGCGTAAGATGGATATGATATGATGTTATTATCTCGAATTAAAGATAATATAAATAGGAGGTTTTTACATGATGAAACATATTTACAACCCACCAGCGGAGGCGTCCAAGCCGACATTCTTGCTGTTGCACGGAACAGGCGGGACGGAAACGGACTTATTGCCGGCAGCAGGGCATATCGATCCGGAAGCGGGCGTGCTGAGTGTTCGCGGGAATGTGTCGGAAAACGGCATGCCGCGATTTTTCAAACGCTTGTCGGAAGGTGTCTTCGACATGGAAGATTTGCGTGAACGGACAGAAGAGCTGCACGCATTTATCGGTCAGGCAGCTGATGAATACGGCTTTGACCGCAATAACGTCATTGCGCTCGGTTATTCAAATGGCGCGAATATTGCCGCCAACCTGCTGTTCTCGTATGAAGATTCACTGAAAGCGGCGATTTTGCACCACCCGATGGTACCGGACCGCAATAAGGAATTGCCGAATCTGGAAGGGACGCGTGTCTTCATCGCTGCTGGAACTAACGACCCGATCTGCCCGAAAGAAGAATCGGAAGATCTGGAAAAACTGCTAAGCGGAGCCGGCGCCAAAGTCGACCTGCATTGGGAAAACCAAGGCCACCAGCTGACGATGGATGAATTGGTTGCAGCGAAAGCTTGGTATGAAAAAGGGTGAACAAAACTCCTCCAACTCTGGAGGAGTTTTTTCTTTCGCCCGATTCCGTTCCGCAAGCTTTGACAATCATGATATGCTTCGGTCATGATTAATGAAAACGAACTGAAGGAGGGATGGCGGTGCAAAACAATCCGCGCATCACCGAGCAGCTTGAAGCTTGGGTGAAAGAAAACAAAGGGCATGCCGTTCTCGGCACCACGGCCCAGTACATACCAGCCCTGGGTAAAGTCGACCCGGGCAAACTCGGTATCTGCATGATCGACGAAGACGGCCATTATTATTGTGCAGGAGACACCGACACCGAGTTCACTTTGCAGAGCATATCCAAAGCGCTGACATTTGTGGCGCTAAGTTGCCATTATGGTTTGGACTTCGTATTGGAGCGGGTGGACGTTGAGCCGACGGGTGAAGCGTTCAATTCCATCGTGCCGTTTGAAATCCACCGGCCGAATAAGCCATTCAACCCGTTCATCAATGCAGGGGCCATTACGATCTCATCGCTGCTCCCAGGGCGGAATGCGCAAAAGAAATTTGAGTTTTTGAAAGGCTTCCTGGAAGAGCTGCTTGGGCACCCAATCGAAATCGACAAGGAAGTTTACGATTCGGAATGGGCCACGTCGCACCGCAACCGGGCACTCGCTTATTATTTGAAGGAAGCGAACTTCCTCGAACTCGAAGTGGAAGAAGCGCTAGATATCTACATTAGTCAATGCGCCATCAAAGTGTCAGTGAAAGACTTGGCACTTCTGGGCTTGATCCTCGCTTACGACGGTTACAACCCGATTACGAAAGTGAAGCATTTTTCCGAAGAAATCGCACAAGTGACGAAAGTGTTGATGGTCACTTGCGGCATGTACAATTCATCCGGGAATTTCGCGGCGCATGTCGGCATCCCGGCGAAAAGCGGTGTCTCAGGCGGTATCATGGCAGCCGTACCGCCGAAACTTCACTCACAAACCTATGAATTCCGTGCAGGGGCAGGTATCGGCGTTTATGGTCCGGCAATTGATGTGCAAGGAAACAGCGCTGCCGGAACGATGATGCTTCGCCAAATTTCAAAAGAATGGGATTTAAGTATTTTTTGATAAAAATGCCAAGATTAAGCAGAGCCTTGCAGTGAAATCACCTCACTGCAAGGCCTTTTTTCATAGTTTTTTTCGATTTTTCTATTTATTTGTTTCCGGTCATGGTGAGGGGGTACAGAAAGACTAAGCAATACATAAATAGATGAGGAGTGGAAAAATGGCACAAGATCCGAAGAAAGTCGATGAAAACAGCAAGAACGAACAATTGGAACAATTCCGGTCAGATGACAGCGGTAAAGATTTGACGACAAACCAAGGCTTGAAATTATCGGAGGACGAATTTTCCTTAAAAGCGGGGGAGCGCGGGCCGACTTTGATGGAAGATTTTCATTTCCGTGAAAAAATGACCCATTTCGACCATGAGCGCATTCCTGAGCGCGTGGTCCATGCACGTGGTTTTGCAGCTCACGGTGAATTCGAAGCCTATGATTCGCTTGAACATTTGACGAAAGCAAAATTCCTGTCGAAAAAAGGCAAAAAAACCCCGGTCTTCGTCCGTTTTTCCACAGTAGCTGGCTCGCGGGGCTCAGGGGAGTTAGCGCGGGACGCACGCGGATTTTCAACGAAATTCTATACCGAGGAAGGCAATTACGACTTAGTCGGCAATAATATCCCGGTATTCTTCATCCAGGATGCCATCAAGTTCCCTGATTTGGTCCATGCGATTAAACCGGAACCGCATAACGAGATTCCGCAAGCGGCAACAGCACACGATACGTTCTGGGATTTTGTCGCGAACAACCAGGAATCGGCCCATATGGTCATGTGGACGATGTCTGACCGTGCCATCCCAAGAAGCTTCCGGACGATGGACGGATTCGGGGTCCATGCATTCCGCTTCGTCAATGCGGAAGGAAAATCCCATTTCGTAAAATTCAATTGGAAATCGACGCTAGGAGTTCACTCAGTCGTATGGGATGAGGCTCAAAAAATAAACGGGAAAAACCCCGACTTCCACCGGGCAGATTTGCACGAAGCCATTGAAAACGGTGATTATCCGGAATACGAACTGGGCGTCCAGATCGTGCCGGAAGAAGACGAGCACAAATTCGATTTTGACTTGCTCGATGCGACAAAAATGTGGCCACAAGAAGAGATTCCGATCCACATCGTCGGCAAGATGACATTGAACCGCAATGTTGACAACGTATTTGCGGAGACCGAGCAAGTGGCATTTCATCCAGGCCATGTAGTGCCGGGGATCGATTTCTCGAATGACCCACTTCTCCAAGGCCGTTTATTCTCCTATACAGATACGCAATTGATTCGCCTGGGCGGGCCGAATTTCCATGAACTGCCGATTAACCGCGCCGTTTGCCCGTTCCATAACAACCAGCGCGATGGCTATGGCCGCCAGACGATCAATAAAGGAAAAGTTTCATATCAGAAGAGTTCCTTCACCAACCATACGCCGGCACCTGTCAGCGAAGCGGACGGCGGATATGTCCATTACCAGGAGAAAGTTGAAGGCCGCAAAGTGCGCAAGCGCAGCGATAGCTTTAAGGACCACTTCTCGCAAGCAACTATGTTCTGGAACAGCATGAGCGATGCCGAACAACAGCATATCATTGAAGCGTTCAGCTTCGAGCTGGGCAAATGCGATAGCATCGATATCCGCCAGCAAGTCGTGGATATGTATGCAAACGTCAATCTCAAGCTAGCACAGGAAATTGCCGGCAATATCGGCGTTAAAGCTCCACAGACCGGTACTACTGACACCAGCAAAAAATCACCGGCATTGAGCCAGGAAAATACGGTGAAATCCGCGAAGACGCGTAAAGTCGGCGTTATCGTGGCACCTGACTTCAACGGCAAGGAAGTCATGGAAGTGCTGGACCAGCTCGAGTCAAAAGGCCTTCAATACGAGATCATCAGCGAACAGCAAGGCAAGTTGGACGCTGGAAACGGCAAACAAGTGAAAATCGACCATACCTTCACGACTGCAGACCCAGTATTGTTCGATGCCATCTATGCAGTGGGTGGGCCGGATGTCAGCAAGAAATTTGCACGTAACGCTGCCTATTATGTAACGGAAGCATTCGGGCATTTCAAGCCGATCGGCGCGACGCATGAAGGCAAAAAGTGGCTGGATGCCAATGGTTATACCGGAGAGCCGGGCGTTGTTACAGGCGATTCCATGAAAGGTTTCGCAGATAGCTTTATCGAGGCAATCGCCGCACACCGCCATTGGAATCGAGAAGTTTGATAAAATATGGTGGAAAAGTAGTATTTTGGCACATTTCAAACTGATAATGTTTAATAACATACCTGAGGGGTAATTTCAAGACTAGAAAGCAAAAAACTTCTCAAAAAAATGGAGGAATTTGAAATGGCTAACAATAAATTCATGGGAACATTCGACACAGAAACAGAAGTATTGAAAAAGATCGAAGACATGAAAGCGCAAGGCTCACGTGAAGAAGACATGTATGTGATGGCCCGCAACGAAGACCAGATCTCAATGGTACGCGGACGCACTGACGTGGATTACAAATCATCCGAAGGTAATTGGATGGATAAATTCATGGGCTTCCTATCCGGTAATGAACCAACTCGTGAAGCCTTCTCCAATATGGGTGTAGACGAAGCAGAAGCAGACCGCTATTACAACGATGTACAAAACGGCAAGATCCTCTTGTTCGTTGACCGTGAATTCGGCGCGAACTATGAAGGAGCAGCGCCATACGATAATACGAGCTACGGCAATGTCGACAGCACGGAAAGCTCAGGGACTGTCGATAGCACGACTAGCCAGAGAAAAGTCGACAACTCGGCTGTGGCACGCGATGGTTTGACTGTCGATACCAATGATGAAAACGATGTAGCGTACAACACGGAGCGCGATGCACTGGGCTCTGAAACTGCAGGTGTCGACAAAGAACGCGGCACTGGGTTCGGGCTTGGAGCTGATGACGGTACGACAAACGATGCCCATGCGACAGGCACTCATCGTGCGACTTCGGACTTCAATGATGAAACGACAAATCGCAACCGCACAGTTGAAGATATCGACCGTGACCTAGACCGTGCAGGATCTGAAGAAGAGCGCCTGCGTTTGCATGAAGAGCGTTTGCAAGTCAATAAAGAACGCGTTCAAACAGGCGAGGTGCATGTCGATAAGCATGTCGTCGAGGAAGAGCAATCACTTGAAGTGCCGGTTGAACGCGAAGAAGTATACGTTGAGCGCCGCCCAGTGAACGAAGAAGATACAACTGGCACGCATAACTATACGGAAGGCGAAGATATTCACGTTCCGGTTTCTGAAGAACGCGTCGATGTCACGAAGAAAGACGTAGTGTCCGAAGAAATCTCCATCGGCAAAAACAAAGTACAGGATACAGAGCATGTCAGCGAAACAGTTCGCAAAGAAGAAGCCGACATCCACAAAGACGGCGACTTAGTCGAAGAAGACGAGTTTGACCGTAAAGACCGTACAGACCGCGATAGACTATAAAAAGCAAGAATGATAAGCGGAGGGGAAACCCTTCGCTTTTTTGTATGCACGGCGCAATTCGATTATAATGGAAACAAGCTTGGAGGGATGAAAATGGACGGGAAAAAAAGAAGCGATGTAAAGCCTGGGCTTGAAGTGAACGTGATCTTGAAAAAAGACCAGCGGACCGGCAAGAAAACGAAAGGCGTCGTCAAGGATCTATTGACGAATTCAGCGACGCATCCTCACGGCATTAAAGTGCGCCTGGAGGACGGGCAAGTCGGCCGCGTCTGTGAAATTCTAAACGGCAAGTGAAAGGATGGGATTTGCATGAGCGACCAAAAGAACGACGATCTGCAATCATCTGACCCGAGGAGAATCGGGGCGAACCGCACGAGCAAAGAACAGGACGAAAAAGAGCGTGTCCATGAAGATTTGGCCACGCGAAAGGACAAGCGCCGAACAGGCGACCCCGCGAAACCCCAGGAACGCAATTTTATTTGAATGAAAAGCAGGCCGCTTAAATAGGCCTGCTTTTGT
Organism: Planococcus citreus; assembly: GCF_003664125.1. GTDB lineage: Bacteria > Bacillota > Bacilli > Bacillales_A > Planococcaceae > Planococcus > Planococcus citreus. The sequence continues at coordinate 1,119,716 of NZ_RCCP01000001.1, read as the reverse complement.
GCTATTATGAAAGAGATTGCCAACGCAAAAAGGAGTCTATCATGAGTGATTTTTTTGAACGGAAAAAACAAGAGCTCGGTGTCGAGCTGAATAAAATACAGAAAAAAGCGGTGACCAAGACAGAAGGGCCGTTATTGCTTCTTGCATGCCCCGGTTCTGGTAAAACGACGACGATGATCATGAGAATCGGCTATTTGATCGAGGAAAAATCCGTCCAGCCGAAGCGCATCAAAGCGATTACCTTCAGCAAAGCATCGGCGACCGATATGCTAGAACGCTACGCGCGGTTCTTTCCCGGCCTTGCGCCGGTGGATTTTTCCACGATACATAGCTTGGCTTTTCAAATCACGCGCGACTATCTATCGGCAGATGACTACATCATGATCGAAGGGGGCGATTCGAACCGCCTCAATAAAAAACGCCTGCTGAAAGACATTTACGCCCGTGAAAACGACGAGCCGATCACTGATGATCAATTGGAAGAATTGGTGTCGTTCATCAGTTTCGTGAAAAACAAGATGGTGCCGAAGAGAAAATGGAAGACACTTGATGAGCCATTCCCGGGCGCCATCGATATTTTGACGATTTATGAAGAATTCAAAGAAAATCATGAACCGCGGCTCGTGGATTTCGATGATATGCTGACGATCGCTTTTGAAGCATTGAATACAGACCGCAAGCTGTTGTCGAAATACCAGCAACGCTGGGACTATGTCATGACGGATGAAAGCCAAGACACCTCCATGGTCCAGCATGCCATCGTTGAAAAGCTGGTCGAAAGCCATCGCAATTTATGCGTCGTGGCGGATGACGATCAGTCCATTTATACGTGGCGGGCGGCGGAGCCGAGCTATCTGCTCAAGTTCCGCCAGGTGTACCCGGATGCCTATATCATGAAAATGGAGCGCAATTACCGCTCATCCGGCACCATCGTCAGTACAGCCAATCAATTCATCAAAGCGAATAAATTGCGCCATGATAAAAACATGTTCACCGACAGGCCAGAAGGCGGGCCGATCGTCATCCGGCGCCTTGCCTTGCAAGAAGCTCAGTTAAAGTATTTGTTAAAAGAACTTTCAGCTCTTGAGGAATATGGAAAGGTTGCGATTTTGTACCGCAACAACTCTTCTTCAACTTTATTGATGGATGAGCTGGACCGCCTTGGCATTCCTTTCTATATGAAAGATGCGGACAACCGCTTTTTCAGCCATTGGATTGTCCAGGACATACTAAATTTCATGCGTTTCAGCCTGCGTCCAGAACGGGTGGATCTATATTCCAAGATTGCTTCGAAGACGAACGCCTATTGGTCCGCCTCCCAGCTCAAGCAATTGGGGCGGATGCAGCCGACAAAGCAGCATGCGTTTGAAGAAATCACCTTGGCCATCACCATGAAGGATTACCAGCTTCGGATCATCGCGGAACAGCGGAAGTCGATGGACCTGTTAAAAGACATGCCGCCTTTGAAAGTAATCCAGGCCATCCGTCGCGATATGGGCTATGACCAGATGCTCAAAAGCCGCGCGGAGAAATTCGGCATGAAACTCGATTATTTACAGCAGATTCTCAGCACGCTCGAACAAATTGCCGAACCGCTTCCAACGATGATGGATTTTGCGAAACGCTTGAAACAACTGGAGGAAGTGACGAAACAGGCGAAGACGGAAAAGACCGATGATATGCTGACTTTGTCCACGCTGCACAGCTCTAAAGGCTTGGAGTTTGACCGGGTCTATTTGATCGATTTGGTGGAAGGGATTGTGCCAACAGAAGAAGACGCCGATGATCCTGCTTTGCTGGAGGAAGCAAGGCGCTTGTTCTATGTTGGCATGACACGGGCGAAACGCCATCTGGAATTGCTCAGTTACGACAAGGAATCGCGTTTCGTGGAAGAAGTGCGGCGCATCGCCTTGCCGAAAATGAAGCAGGCGGCAGTCGCCAAACCGTCTTCGCCAAAAGCGCCGAAAGCAAAAATTACTGTACCGGATAATCCCGATGCAGTCCGTTCTGTTGAGGAATTGCGGGTGGGGGCGAATATATGCCACCGCGTCTTCGGAAATGGCCGTATAACGGATTTGGACGACGAGAAAATCGGCATCCAGTTTGCCAAAGAACATAAAGAGTTTCTACTGGAAATTTGCCTGCAATATCAATTGCTCGAACTGGCATAAGAAAAACAGACGCAGAAGCGAGGCATTATAGATGAAGATCAGGGATTGGAACCGCAGCCTGAAAGTCCGGCTGGTAGGCGAGTTTTTCATGAATACAAGTTTTTGGATGGTGTTCCCATTCTTGGCGATTTATTTCGCGGAAGAGTTCGGGAAAGGGCTGGCGGGTCTTTTGCTGATCGTCTCCCAAATGTTTTCCGTAGCTGCCAATTTATTTGGCGGCTATTTTGCTGACCGTTTCGGGCGCAAGCGAATGCTCGTGTCCGCTGCTGTGGCACAAGGTTTTGCGTTCTTGCTGTTCGCTATGGCAAACTCGCCGTGGCTCAGTTCCCCGGAACTCAGTTTCGTAGCGTTCACGCTGGCCGGCATGTGCGGCTCCTTGTACTGGCCAGCGAGCCAGGCGATGATTGCAGACGTCATTCCGGAAAAATACCGGAGCGATGTATTCGCGGTCTTTTACACGACTTTGAATATTGCCGTCGTTATCGGTCCCCTATTCGGCGCCGTGCTGTTCTTCTCTTACCGTTTCGAATTGCTGCTGGCAGTGGCCGTCATTTCGATGCTGCTCGGGCTATTATTGCGCCTCTACACGGAAGAAACCTTATCGGCTGCAGTGATGGAAAAATGGAAAGAGGGGGATGCGACTGGCTGGAGAGGGGCAGTGCTTTCGCAAGTGAAAGATTACGGCATCATCTTGAAAGACCGTGTCTTTTTGCTATTTGTCGTTGCTGGTGTTTTGGGGGCGCAGACCTTCATGCAGTTGGATCTTGTCATTCCGGTTTATTTGAAGGAGACGATCGACCGCCAAACGATTCTCGATTTTCTGGGGCGTGAATGGTCCGTGACCGGAGAAACTTCTTTCGGCATATTGCTTGCGGAAAATGGCTTGATTGTGGCACTTCTGACAGTTGTCATCACAAGGTGGATGACCAAGTTCCCAGAGAAGTGGGTGTTCTTCTTCTCGGCCATGTTGTTCGGCTTATCGATGGCGATTTTCCCGATGACTTCGTGGTTTTGGATATTCTTCGTGGCGATGGCGGTCTTCACATTCGCTGAATTGATGATTGTGGGGCTGCAGCAAAGCTTCATTTCTAAACTAGCCCCCGAATCGATGCGCGGCCAGTATTTCGCTGCGGCGAGCCTGCGCTATACAATCGGGCGGATGATTGCGCCGATTTCGATCCCGATGACCGCTTGGTTTGGGTTCGGCTGGACCTTTATCATCCTCGGTACATTTGCGGTATTGAGCGGCTTCGTTTATCTATGGATGTTCCATTTATATGAAAAAAGAGCGGTTGCGAACACATAAAAAAAGCCTGAGCGGTTAAGCTCAGGCTTTTTGCGTGATCAGTTTTGTTCTTTTGCTAATTTGACTAGCATATGTGCAAGCATGTGCTGCTCTTCTTTATCGCCTACTTGCCATAAGCGCTGCAATAGATACTCTTCGCTATTTTTCGGATCTTCTTTTTTCGAAAGATAGTCAGCTACTTTAGATGCTAGCTGCGCGATGCGCTCTTCGCTTAAGCCCATTTTCTCGCCCATCGCTACTTTGTCGCCTAAATAATCGATGAAAGTCGAGAATTCAGCCAAAATCTGTTCTTTCTTTTTATTGTCCGTATTGCTCAATTTTTCTTCTACTTTTTTATCAACGTTTTCCATGTATAATTCACTCCTCGTCATTTTTTGTTGCTAGTTAGTGTTTACCACAGTCTGGAAAATTTAAACGTTGGAATATTGAAAAAGAAAAAGCTGGCTGCCGTTTAAGTAGGGGCGGTTGGGGTATTCAGATAACAAGTAAGGATTAAAGGAGGATGATGGGTGAATGACATTATACGACGAAATCCAAGAACTGAAACAATTCGAATGTGAAAACCGCTGTGTGCTGAGTGTCTACCTCAATACGAATCCTGCAGACCGTGAAGCGCAGAACGGGGCCTGGAAGATCCAGCTGAAGAATGGGCTGAAGCGCCTCGACGAATACTTGACCGCCTCAAAAGATGAAGAAGAGTTGAAAGCCTACAAGGCATTGCGAAAAAAAGTGGAAAAGGAAATAACGGATAATCAAGGCGACCTCCAGAAGGGTGTCGTTATTTTTGCTTCGACTCAAGACGATTTGTTTTGGGTGAAGCATTTGCAGATTTCCGTCAAAACCGATTTTCAATGGGAAAATAAACCAGCGCTTGACCAATTGCGCTATATCTACAAAGCGTATCCATATGCGGGCGTTGTGCTGCCGAGCTTTAAAGGCATCCGCGTGCTCGATACTTCTGTCGGCATCGTCAATGAAGAAGTCTACTATGAATTCGACGCAGGCCTGGAAGTATGGACAGAACAAAAAGGTGTCAGAAGCTCAGGGCGCATTCAAGGGCGCAGCGGCGCCGGGTCGACTGGCGGCGGTGCTGCCGGCGGAAACAGCCCAGTCATCGGAGGCAGCGGCGGCGGAAGCCCGACCGACGAACTGGACCATCGCCTGAAAGAAAACTTGGACCGCTTCTATAAAGACATGGGCTCGAAAATCGAGAAGCTGAAAAAAGAGCGGCGCTGGGAAGAAATCCACGTCATCGGAGAAGCTGAACATGCCCAGTCATTTTCGAAAGTGCTCCACAAAAAGCCGAATAGCTGCATCCACAAAAACCTGATCAATAACAGTGCAGATAAGATCTTGCACGAAGTATTCGAGAAATAATAAAAAAGCTCTGGCGATGATGCCGGAGCTTTTTTAATTGGGCTGCGGGCAGAACGTGCAAGTGCCGAACGCAGATAATTCTTTATACAAGCAGCAGGTTTTCCGCATCGGCCCGGAAACTGCCCGTTCCAGCGGCGTGGTGCCGATGAAATTTCGCCACTGGGATTTGCGCAGCGGTTCCCAATTCCGGTCATCCATCAGCCAGTCGATATCTTCAGCGGCGATCCGTGGATGCTGCTGTTGAAGAGTGGCATAATACCAGGCAAGTGAACCGAGCACGTTTTCCCAGCACGTAATCGGTGAAATCTTTGCGTGGCGGCGCAGCTGCTCAAGCAGCGCGCTTGTTTGCCCGATCAATACATAATGGAAAGCTTCGTTTCTTTGTCCGGCAGTTATTTCAACGAAGTCAGCTGACTCGACGTGAAACGACATGAGCGGCAAGCCGTAATTGTGCATCCGGCCAAAGCGCAGGTTTTCAGGCGGCGTCTTAAAATAGCCTCCATGCTGATGGATTAAGGTGAATTGAGCTGTCACGAACAAGGCGATTTGCCGGAAAAAATAAGAAACCGCGACTCCGTTGTTTTCCGTCCCGCACCAATCCTTTAATTCTTCAATCAATATTTGGGAATTGGAAGAAAAGGGATGGGCTGGACTGCGGTCAACGATGACGGATTGCATTTGAAGTGCTTGTTTGGCAGCCATAGGCAACTGCATCTCGATTCCCCCTTTTTCTCCATGCTACCGGAAGTGGGTGGGACTGCCAAGCATCAAAAAAGCCGCTTCCCAATTCAGGAAAGCGGCTTTTACTGTTTAGACGGATTGCAGGGCGACGGCAGGGCCGAAGAATTCATAATGGATTTGCTCATCGGGCATGCCGAGTGCGCGCAATTCGCTGATCATTTTCTCCATGAATGGAACCGGCCCGCAGACGTAGACTTCACCGCTTGCATCGACCATGTCTTCTAAGATGTCGCGCGTGATATAGCCTTGCGGTTCATCGGAATACAAAGTTTTGTATTTGGCATTGTCCATCGTCGCGACGTATTTTTGGACGTCTTTGTCGAAGGCGTGCAAAGTTTCGTTGCGTGCTGCATGAAGGAAGGAAACTGGGCGTTCCGGTGTTTGTGTTGCCACCGTTTCGAACATGCTCATCATCGGAGTGATGCCCACACCGCCGCTGACGAAAGCGACAGGCGTATCGCGTTTCGTGTCGAGCACGAATTCGCCGGCAGGCGCGCTGACTTCGATGCGGTCGCCTTCGTTCATTTGTTCATGCAGATAAACGGAAACCATTCCGTTCGGGTCGTTATCGGCTTCGCGTTTGACGGAAATACGGAACTCATCCGGACGTGATGCTTGGGACAAGCTGTATTGGCGGTTGAAAAGGAACTCTTCTCCAGGGATTGCGAGGCGGACCGTGATGTATTGGCCAGCATCGTAGCTTGGCACATTCTTGCCATCAGCCGGTTTCAAATAGAAAGAAGTGATGTTTTCACTTTCTTTCACTTTACGTGCAATCGTGAAGTCTTTGAAGAAGCTCCAGCCGTTTTCCTGGGTTTCGGATTTCTCGTACATGCCGTTCTCAATGCTGATGAAGACATCGGCGATGACGCCGTATGCTTCTGCCCAAGCGTTGATGACCTCATCTGTCGCGGCATCGCCGAGCACTTCTTTAATCGCTTTCAGCAAATATTCCCCGACGATTGGGTAATGTTCCGCCTTAACGCCGAGACTGACGTGTTTATTGGCGATCTGGACGACTGCTGGAAGGATCGCTTCGAGATTATCGATGTGCACGGCAGCGGCATACACTGTATTGGCAAGCGCCGTTTGCTGGCGGCCTTGTTTCTGGTTGGCTTGGTTAAAAATATTTAAGAGTTCCGGATGCGCTTCGAACATATTGCTGTAAAAAACGGTTGTAATGGTTTTTCCGTGTTCAGCTAATACAGGGGCAGTGGATTTGACGATGGTTCTTGTTTGTTCGGATAACATAGTCAATCTCTCCTTTTGTTTTCTATAATCCCACTATAAACCGAAAGGGGTTTAAAAGATATATTTAAAATACATCTTTAAAATTTAGACACATTTCATTTCACAGAAAAGTCACACATGGAATAATGGGCTGAAAAAGCCCCGATTCTGCAGATGTGTTTCCTTTCCAGAAATTATAGCGGCGCGTATAATAAACGTGCAGGGAAGGTGAAACCAATGAGATTGACGATGTATACGGATTATTCATTGCGCGTACTCATCTATTTGGGAACAAAAGAAGATGGCAAACTGACAACCATACAGGAAATTTCCGATGCTTATCATATATCGAAAAACCATTTGATGAAAGTGACATTCGAACTCGGCAAAGCGGGATTTATCGAGACGGTTCGGGGCAGGGGAGGCGGCATTCGTTTGGCGGACCGTCCCGAGAACATCAATGTCGGCAAGGTCGTCCGTAAAATGGAAGAAGATTTCCACTTGGTGGAATGTTTCAATCCAGAGACCAATATGTGCCCGATTTCCCCGATCTGCGGGCTACGTGGTGTTCTCGGCAAGGCGCTGCATGCGTATCTGTCAGTATTGGATGAATACAATTTGCAAGATCTTCTATTTAATAAAGAAGGATTACGTGATTTATTGCGCACGTAAAAAAGCCTCCGATAGCGGAGGCTTTTTTTATAATTCGATTGTTTGTGGATCTTTGCCCTTGCGGTTCATTAAACGGACACGCGTTGGCATAATTGCCAGGATGATCAAGTTGGGGTCTTCTGGGCCATCGAACCAGCCGGTCAAGTGTTCGTTCCACACTTTGTCGATCAGCTCACGGTCATCCCGCAGCGACATCTGGCCTTCGATTTCTAGGAAGCTATCGCCGACGCCTTCCCCTTCGTAGCCAAGCAGGATATGGGCGTTAGGATTCTTCTCGAGCTCGTCCACTTTCTGTGTCTGCTTGCTTGTAGCCGTGTACAATGTAAATTCGTCATTGAAGAATGTCATATAACGGGAATGCGGCTTGTTGTCTTTGATCGTTGCCAAAGTCCCGATCATGCTGTCTTCCAAAATTTTCAATGCTTGTTGTTTTAATTCTTGTTGTGCCATTCAAATCTCTCCTTTACAGTAGTATCGTTTGTCAGGAAAACTGCGGGCGATAAGCCCGCAGAAGAAATCATTCTGGATGTTTTTCCTCGCTTGCTGAATCATCTTTCGTATCACGGGGATTTTTTTCGTCTTTCATGTCCTGCTTCAAGTCTTCCAATGGGATGGAATCCACATTCATTTCTTCTTCGTGCATTTCTGTCATGGTTTCTTTATCTGTCTTAACTTGCTCAGGATTGTCCATTGGAGCTCCGTCGCTTGTTTTTCGTTCCTTTTCGTTGAAACGGTCTTTTTCTGCCATCGTTAGCACCTCTCCTTTAGCGTTCTTGTCTATCTATTCCTTAATTGGAGTGCTTTAAAACATTAGAACTTGCTGGGGATACCCGGCTGGCGTATGATTATTTAATAGTGCTAAATAAGGAGGATGGCTATAAAATGACGCAACAAACGAAGGTAAACGTGGGCGGCCTGGATTTTGAATGGGACCTCCCACAAGGGCGCTTCCTCTTTGAAGGGCAGAATTCCGTACTGTTCTGGACTTCCACTGCGATGAAAATGTTCTTTGATTCCATCGAGGAAATCTCTGGGGAAGACGCAGCAACTGTCGTTTTGGAGTCGACAGGATTTCGCCAAGGCCAGGTAGTCGGGGATTATTTCCACAAAATGGGCGGGATTTCCGTTTTTAAAGCTTCGGAACTTATAACCAATACATATGCATCAGCTGGCTGGGGATTGGCATCCATCCGCAATTTGGATATAGAAGCCGCTACTTTGGAAGTGACGCTGAAAAACAGCTGGGAATATCAGATCAATGTGGCACAAGGAAAAAAGACCGGCGGCAGTTTCTTGCCGGCCCATTACGCGGGAATCTTCAGCTCGCTCCTCGGCCGCAGCATTTGGTATGAAGTGGTCCACTCGCAGATTGAAGGGCATGATGAATGCCTGATCCGCTATTTCCCGTCAGAAGAGACGATTGAAAAGAACATCCATACACTGGCACGCCGCAAAGAATCGGAGAAAATCCGCGAACTCGAACAGCTGGTGGATGAAAAGACAGCGGATCTCCATGACATGATCCGGGAAATCTCTTCACCGCTTATTCCAGTGCTCGAAGATATTGTGGTCGTTCCGCTTCTCGGACGCTATGATGAAGCGCGTGCCGAAGAGTTATTGACTAAAACGCTTGAGAATTTGCCGAAATACAAAGCGCGTTACTTGCTCCTCGATTTGACCGGGCTGAATGAAAGTTTCAACCAGCATGCGGCGATGCTGATCGAAAAATTAGGGTCGGCTGCGAATTTGATTGGAACGAAAACGGTGCTGGCCGGTATTTCACCGCACACTAGCATGACCATCACAGAAGCGGGCGTAGACCTCTCTGGCTATGAATGCTTCCGTACGCTTCAACACAGCATTCATTTTGCTTTGGCACAGAACGGCAAGACGATTATCTAATAATAAAGATTTCCCTATCAGCAAAACGTATAGGGAAATCTTTTTTTGGATATTTTTGAATAAATTGGATAAAAATATAAAGAAAATACTATTTAGTATATTGAGATTTCTTGAAAGAAATGATAAGCTCGAGAAGAACTATACATAGCTGACCACTGGGGGAGCCGGAATTGACTGGCTGAGACGAGCGAATGCTTGGACCCCTTGAACCTGATCTGGACCATGCCAGCGTAGGGAAGTGGTACGTATGCTTCCTTTTGCCTGCATACACCGCTTCCCCATGGGAAAGCGGTGTTTTTTTATGGGCTTTGGAGTCATGCATAAGCTGAGAGGAGTTGAGACATTTTGGAGGAAACATGGAGCTATATGGAGTCGGGGCTTTGCACGCCGGCACACAATATGGCAATGGACGAAGCATTGATGAACTGGCAGCGCAAGACCGGCATGAAGCCTGTACTCAGGTTTTACGGATGGGCGCCAGCTGGGATATCAGTAGGGTTTTTTCAGAAACTGAATGGCAGCATCGATCTTGAACGAGCTGCGCAAATGGGCATTCCCTTGGTCAGGAGGCAGACCGGCGGAAAAGCCGTACTTCACGATCAGGAATTGACTTACAGCGTAGTGATTCCGGAACATCATCCATCCATGCCGAAATCAGTTAAAGAAGCGTATTTGGTCATTTCCCGAGGCTTGCTTGAAGGTTACCGCAACTTAGGGATTCAAGCACAACTGGCTGCGGAGAAGAAGCGTTCGAAAGAATCTTCAGCGGTATGCTTTGAAGAACCGTCTTGGCATGAACTGACTGTTGAGGGGAGAAAAGCGGCCGGCAGCGCACAGACAAGAAAACAAGGCATCATTTTGCAGCACGGCTCGATTCCGCTGCAGTTGGATGAAAACCGCTTGTTCGAATTATTCGTTTATCCGAGTGAAGCGGTGAAGGAAAGGGCGCGCCAAGCTTTCCGCACACGCGCCGTCGCGATCAATGAGCTGATTGGAGAACCGGCAAGCATGGAAGACGTGCAACAGGCATTCAAGTCTGGATTTGAAACCGGGCTTGGCATCCGCCTGGAAAAATTCGAACCGCCAGCTGAACTATTGGAAGAAGTGCGCGTGCTCGAAGCCAAATACGCGAGCGAAGAATGGAATCACCGACGAGAAGAGAAAGGGGAACTTATGCGATGACAAAAACAAAGCAGCGTGAACGTAAACCCGAATGGCTGAAAGTGAAACTGAACACCAATGAAACTTATAACGATCTGAAGAAACTGATGCGGGAGAAAAATTTGAACACGGTATGTGAGGAAGCCAGATGCCCGAACATCCATGAATGCTGGAGTGAACGCCGCACTGCGACTTTCATGATCCTGGGGGATACGTGTACAAGAGCGTGCCGGTTCTGCGCCGTCAAGACCGGGTTGCCGAACGAACTGGATTGGGGCGAGCCGGAGCGTGTAGCGGAATCGACGGAGATCATGAACTTGAAGCATGTCGTTGTCACAGCGGTCGCCCGTGATGATTTGAAAGACGGCGGAGCTGCAGTTTTTGCTGAAACTGTCCGTGCCATTCACCGGAAAATGCCGGAAACCACAGTCGAAATCTTGCCGTCCGATATGAAAGGCGATTACGAAAGCTTGCATATGTTAATGAGCAGCGAGCCGGATATTTTCAACCACAATATCGAAACGGTGCGCCGCCTGACAAAGCGTGTCCGTGCAAGAGCGACCTACGACCGTTCGCTGGAATTGCTATTGCGGGTCAAGGAAATCGCACCGCATGTGCCGACCAAATCGAGCATCATGGTCGGGCTCGGGGAAACGAAAGAAGAGATTATCGAAGCGATGGATGATTTATTGGCGCACAAAGTCGACATCATGACGATCGGCCAGTATTTGCAGCCGACATTGAAGCATCTGGACGTCGTCCGTTATTACCATCCCGATGAATTCCAGGAATTGAAGGAAATCGCATTGGCTAAAGGATTCAAGCATTGCGAGGCCGGCCCGATGGTGCGTTCTTCATACCATGCGGATGAGCAAGTGAACGAAACCGCTGTGCAGAAACGCATCAAATACATGAAAGGCGTCGAATCGACAGGCGCAAAAATCGACCGTATCGAATTTTGAAATAGCGGAGCATGTCTATAGAAACCTTTTTGGAGGAGGGCTTGAATTGAGGAAAATACTTATTGCGGTCATGCTGTTAGCTGCTTCGCTGTTCATTACGGGCGCATGCAGCCCGCTGCTGGAAGCAGAGGAAACAGACCTCCTTGAGTATGAAGGGGCGGTAGTCGGGAATAACAGTGCCGTCCTCAATACCCTTAACAGGCTGCCGGGCGCAGAGTATTTTACAGGCTTTGAATTGGCGACGAAACAACAGCCTTACGGAATTACCGCCTCCTACGATTGGGGACAGGCCACACCATCGGATAAGGAAACAGCGGCACATAACGCGACTTATTTGTTTACGCTGATCGACAATGTGGACTGGGTCCAATTTGACTTCGACACAGGAGCAGGCGTGGAACAATACCGGCTAACGAGAGAGCAATTGCAAGCTTGGTACAGAGTAGATTTGACCGGAATTGATGAGCAAGAGAAATTGGAAGAGCTGCTCGAACAATACTTGGATGATGACCAAAAAATTGATGCGCTGTTAACACAATCCTGAAAATGCATGAAACCTAAAAAAGCAGTGGCATTGGGCCACTGCTTTTTTGTGTTGAATCGTGCTGAAAAGATTTCCCGGGAAGTGGATAGAGGAAACCGGTTATTTGGCTATTTTGGCGACTTCCACAATCACTTGAGTCGCTTTTTCTATGTTTTCAGCAGAGATGAACTCGAATTTGCCGTGATAGTTTTCGCCGCCTGTGAAGATGTTCGGCGTCGGCAAGCCCATATAAGATAATTGGGATCCATCCGTACCGCCGCGTACAGGGATGATGTCCGGGGAAAGCCCCAATGTCTTCATCGCTTGTTCGGCTTGGTCGACGATTTCCATCACGGGTTCGATTTTTTCGCGCATATTATAGTATTGGTCTTCGAGCTCGAGTTCGATTGCTTGTTCACCGAATTCTTTTTGCAATTCGGCAGCCACTTGTTTCATATGGCGTTTTTTCGCTTCGAATTTGTCTTTATCGAAATCGCGCACAATGTACTGAAGCACCGCTTGTTCGACAGAACCATTGAAGTTGTTCAAGTGGATAAAGCCTTCGTAGCCTTCCGTTTTCTCAGGCACTTCAGCAGATGGCATTTCAGCCTGGAAGCGCGTGGCGACCGTAATAGCGTTGACCATTTTATTTTTGGCGGAACCGGGGTGGACGCTGGTTCCGTGAATGGTCAATTTCGCGCTCGCGGCATTAAAGCTTTCGTATTGAAGCTCGCCAAGCGGGCCGCCGTCCATCGTGTACGCATAGTCGGCGCCGAAACGGGCGACATCGAATTTATGCGGGCCGCGGCCGATCTCCTCATCCGGCGTGAAGCCGACGCGAATTTTGCCGTGTTCGATTTCCGGGTGTTCGATCAAATATTCCATGGCGGTCATGATTTCGGCAATTCCTGCTTTATTGTCGGCACCAAGCAAAGTCGTGCCGTCTGTCGTAATCAAAGTATGGCCGATGTAATTCTGCAAGGCCGGGAAATCAGCCGTTTTCATCGCCACTTTGTCGTTTAATGAAATGTCTTTCCCATCGTAATTTTCGATGCGCTGCGGGTTGACGCCTTTTCCGGTGAAGTCGGTGGCCGTGTCGACATGTGCCAGAAAGCCGATGACCGGGCGCTGTTCTTCTGTATTCGCCGGCAAAGTGCCGAATAAATAGCCGTGGTCGTCCACTTCGACTTCCTCCAAGCCGATGATCTTCATTTCTTTTTCCAGTTCAGCGAGCAAATCCCATTGGCCCGGTGTAGAAGGGGTTGCGTCATTTTCAAAATCGGATTGCGTGTCGATTTTGGCGTAGCGAATCAGGCGTTCGATCAATTTTTCGATCATGGTAGAGCCTCCTATGTATGTAATGACTCCATTTTAACACGAAATTCGAAATACATAGAAAAACCAGCGCAGAGGCGCTGGTTTTTAATCTTGTTGTTTGGCGGCGAGTGAGCGGATATGGGCTTGTTTGACTTGCGCCAGTAAAGCGTGTTCCGTCAACAAACGGTAACCTGTTTGCGCCAATGCTTTGGCGCCTTTGACCAAGGCTTCGTCGCCAGCTTTCGAACGGGCGGCTTCGCGGAATTGTTCGGTATGGGCAATGAGGCTTTCAGGGCCGATTTTGATATAGCCGTGGGCAGTCGGCACTTCATAGCTGATATTTCCGGCATCGGTTGAACCGAGTCCGGAAATGCGCGAATCGGCTACTTTGTCGCCTAATGTTTCAAGTTCGGCTTTAAGGATTTCATCGAGCTCAGGCGTGACAACAAGATCCTTCACTTCATTCTGGAAACGTTCGATTTCGACACGGGCACCTGTCGCCAGGGCAGCGCCTTCAGCGATGGCACGTACTTTTTTTGCCGTCTCGGCTGTTTTTTTCCAAGAATCGCCGCGGATATAGAAGCGGGCAGAGGCGTATTCCGGGATGATATTCGGCGCGTCGCCTCCGTGCGTGATGATGCCATGCACCCGTGCATCATCCGGTAATTGTTGGCGAAGGGCGTTGATGCCGTTGAACAATTGAAGCACGGCATCGAGAGCATTGATGCCTTTTTCAGGAGACCCGGCAGCATGGGCCGGCTTGCCGTAGAAATGAAAACTCAAGGGATCCACAGCAAGTGATGGGCCAGTCACAGCCGAATTGCCTGAAGGGTGAAGCATCAATGCGGCATCAATTTTTTCAAGAAGTCCGTGTTTGACGAAGCTGCCTTTCGCGCTGCCATTCGGCCCGCCTTCTTCAGCGGGGGTGCCGAGGACGACGACGCGCCCGCCGGTCAATTCCAATGTTTTACTGAGCGCAATCGCGGCTGCGACACTGGTCGTGCCGATAATATTGTGTCCGCATGCATGGCCAATGCCCGGCAAAGCATCATATTCAGCAAGAAACGCGATGGTCGGCCCTGGCTTTTGGCTGTCGCGGACTGCATAAAAGGCGGTGTGGTGGCCAGCGACACAGTCTTCAACCTGGAATCCGGCTTCTTCGAGCAATCCGGTCAAGAGCCCGCTCGCGAACACTTCTTCATTGCCGATTTCAGGATTTTCATGGATAGCATGGCTGATGCGTAAATATTGTGCGCGGTTCTTGTCGATCGATTCGGTGATTGTCTCGCGCGCTTCGCTAATGATGGTCATGTGATCGTCCCCCTCGAATGGATTTCATTTAATCATGGTCTGTTGCTGCAGTGCCACTGTTTTTTTATTGGTAATCGACTAATTCCTCGACTGAAACAAAAGTCGGGATTTGAGCGCCTTCTGTGTGCTCGATGACAAATTCAGCTGTGTCTTCTTCCTGGTACAATTCGACGATGCGCTGATACGCTTCGTTATCTTCTTCGCCAGCTTGTGCAGCGATCAAGTTGATATAAGGTTTTGCCGTATCGCTTTCACGGGCAATCGGGTCTTCTGTCGGGTTCAATCCAGCATCCACTGCGATGCCGTTATTGACGATGGAAGCAGCGACGTCAGCCATAGCGCGCGGCGTATGGGCGGAAGTCATCGGGACGACTTCAATGTTTTTCGGGTTGTCGATAATGTCTTCTGCTGTTCCGGTCAATCCGGCATCATCGGATAAAGTGATGAGCCCGGATTCATCGAGCAAGAGGAGTGCGCGGCCCATGTTGGTTGCTTCATTCGGCATAGCGATTTGGGCGCCTTCGGGAAGTTCTTCGATCGATTCGTATTTGTCGGAATACAAGCCCATCGGCGCAATAACGGTAGAGCCGATCGGTACGATGTCGACATTGTGCTCTTCGACAAATTCATCGAAATACGAGATGGTCTGGAAGGCATTCAAGTCGAGTTCGCCTTCAGCAAGTGCCAAGTTCGGCGCAACGTAATCCGAGAAGGTGATGATGTCGAGTTCGATGCCTTCTTCAGCGGCTTTGTCGCCGACATAATCCCAAATCGTCGTGTCCGATCCACTGATGCCAAGTGTCACTTTCGTGGTTTCGCCGGCTGAGCTATCGTCTCCACATGCGCCGAGAAGCGCAGCGATGCCTGCTGTTGCTAAAAGAGCTGTAATTTTTTTCATGATGAAATCCTCCAATGGTTTTTTAAGTGAGTGTGCTGATGAATAAATCGCTTGACTGAATTTAATTGATGTGAATAGAAGGACTTAGCTCCGGCGTACTCTGCGGGACATGAGGTTGCCGAGCGATTGGACACCTTGGACAAGGACGACCAGAATGGCGACAGTCAAGAGCATGACCAATGTGTCAAAGCGCTGATAGCCGTAAGTGATGGCCAAGTCGCCGAGCCCGCCGCCTCCGATTGCGCCTGCCATTGCGGAGGCGCCGATCAAGCCGACGATGGCGATGGTCAATGCCAGGACAAGGGAGCTGAGCGCTTCCGGTATAAGGAAGCGGAAAATGATCTGGCCGGGAGAAGCGCCCATCGCCTGGGCGGCTTCGATAACGCCTTTATCGACTTCGAGCAATGAGTTCTCGATCAGCCGGGCGATGTACGGACCTGCATAAAATACTAATGGGACGATGGCTGCGGCGGTGCCGATCGATGTGCCGACAATGATACGCGTCAATGGAATGATGGCGACCATTAAGATGATGAACGGAACCGAACGGAATATGTTAATGACGATGTTCAATACGTTAAAGACTGCTTCATTTTCGAGCAGATGCCCTTTTCTCGTGACGACCAGCAAGATGCCGAGCGGCAAGCCGATGAAGAGCGAGAAAACGAATGATGCACCCGTCATGTAAAGCGTCTCCCATAAAGCTTCTAAGATTTGCGATTGATCAACCTGCATGTTGCTGCACCTCCTCTACTTGGATGTTATCGTTTCGGATCGAGGCGAGTGCGCGGTCGATTTCTGCATGAGCGCCGTCGAACTCGACAATCAAGTTGCCGTATGGAATGCCTTGAAGTTCTGTAATGTTACCGAACAACACATTCAAATCGAGCTGGAATTCACGCGATACTCTCGACATGAACGGCTGGCCGACTGAATTCCCGGTAAACTGCACCCGGTAGATCGGGCGTGTCCCGTCGTTGTGGCGGATCTGCTCAAGCAGCGAATCCGGCAATTCATCGTTCATGACAGAACGGACGAAACGCTTGGTCGTCGCGTGCTGGGGATTACTGAAAACTTCAAATACGCTGCCTTGCTCGATGACACGGCCTTCTTCGAGAACGGCCACTTTGTCGCAGATTTCCCGGATAACGCCCATCTCGTGGGTGATGAGCAAAATGGTGATATTGTATTCCTGGTTGATGCGGCGCAGCAGATCCAGTATGGACTGGGTCGTCTGCGGGTCGAGCGCTGATGTTGCTTCATCGCACAGCAATATCGAAGGGTTCGTTGCGAGTGCTCTTGCAATACCGATGCGCTGCTTTTGCCCGCCGGATAATTGATCCGGGTATTTTTTCGCTTGGTCGGCAAGCCCGACAAACTCCAATAGTTCCGCCACTTTCCGGTCGATTTCCGCTTTCGGGGTCTTGGCCAGAATCAGGGGCATCGCGATATTATGGTGTACGGTCTTCGAGTTCAGCAAATTGAAATGCTGGAAGATCATGCCGATGTCTTTTCGCGTATCGCGGATTTTGCGTGCGCTTAAAGTGGAAATATCCTCTCCGTGGATGAGCACGCGTCCTGTGGATGGGCGCTCTAGTAAATTCACCGTGCGGATCAACGAGCTTTTTCCTGCGCCGCTAAATCCGATGACGCCGTAAATTTCGCCGGTCTCGACGGTCAAATCAATGCCGTTGAGCGCATGGACTTGCTGCTTGCCGGATACGTAAGTTTTCTTGACTGCTTCAAATTGAATCATGGTGTCCCTCCTGTGGCTGCAAATAACGATTCGAATGAGTGCGAACGAACACTTTCTTGAAATAACAACAAAAAGCCCTCTTTTTTCTTATACGCAAGAAAAAAGAGGGCTCCAAAATATGAAACCATCTCATTCTCATCTTCCAAATGCCGAAGCATTTGCAGGAATTAGCACAGTTTTCGCTGATTTGCGAATCTGCTGCCGAAACGTCATAGGGCCTGTCCCTCGATTTCTCTGGATAAGAAAGTGATGTAAGCTATTCAATTCGTGATTCCTACTCTATTTCGAAATAGCGAAAAAGTCAACAGCTTTCACGTAATTTTTTTCGGGAGATAAGCTACTTATAGTAGTTAAAATTTTTAGAAAAATATGCTTGACTTTAGCCAGGGGTGTCCCCTATACTTTTCAACAAGCAAAAAAATAACTGAATACTCTTATCACGAGAGGCGGAGGGAATAGGCCCTACGATGCCCGGCAACCAACAGGCTCATGTCTGGAAAGGTGCTAAATCCTACAGTGCGCATTTGCGTCGCTGAAAGATAAGAGGAGGCAAATCCGTATATAACGGCCCTCTTCTTTCTGAAGAGGGTCTTTTTATGTCCTCCTCAAAACGAACAAAACTATTACAAAAACAGGAGGAATTGACAATGACAAACTTCAAACCAGAAACTCTTCTATTACACGGTGGCCAAGAACCAGATCCAGTGACAGGCGCTCGCGGCGTACCGGTCCATAAAACGACTTCTTATGTATTCAAAGATACCGAGCACGCACAAAACCTATTTGGCTTGAAAGAAGCGGGCAATATCTATTCGCGTATCATGAACCCGACAGTTGATGTATTCGAACAGCGCGTCGCACTTCTTGAAGGCGGGACTGCTGCAGTAGCTTTATCATCTGGGATGGCAGCCATTGCATTTTCCGTGTTGAATATTGCGGAAGCGGGAGACGAAATTATCGCCGACAGCAATTTATACGGTGGAACCTATAACCTATTCGCCAACACATTGCCGCGCTATGGCATTAACGTAAAATTCGTCGATGCCACAGATCCTGAAAATTTCCGTGCAGCGATTACCGATAAGACGAAAGCCTTATTCGGTGAGATCATCGGAAATCCAAGCTTGAACGTGTTCGACGTCGAGCAAGTAGCTAATATCGCACACGAAAACGGGGTTCCGCTGTTGATCGATAATACTTTCGCATCGCCTTTCGTCAGCAACCCGATCGAATTCGGTGCAGACGTGGTCATCCATTCCGCCACGAAATGGATCGGCGGGCACGGAACGACAATCGGCGGCGTAGCGGTTGATGCCGGACGGTTCAACTGGGACAACCCGCGCTTCCCGAATTACACGGAGCCGGATGAAACCTACCATGGCATCCGTTTCGGAATTGATGTGCCGGAAGCGGCATTCGCGACGAAATTACGCGTCCAGCTATTGCGCGATTTCGGCCCGTCGCTCAGTGCGGACAGCGCCCATGCACTGCTTCAGGGACTTGAAACTTTGCATCTGCGGATTCCGCGCCACGCAACAAATGCGCAGAAGGTCGCGGAATATTTGAAAGATCATCCGCAAGTCGAGTGGGTCAATTACCTTGGCCTCGAAGGACATCCATCCAAGACACTTGCTGATAAATATTTGAAAGACAGCTATGGTTCGATCGTCAACTTCGGGATCAAAGGCGGACGGGAAGCCGGCCGCAAAGTAATCGATGGCGTTAATTTATGGTCGCACGTGGCGAATGTCGGTGATGCCAAATCATTGATCATTCACCCGGCGTCCACGACACACCAGCAATTGACAGCAGAAGAATTGAAAAATAGCGGCGTAACGGAAGAATTGATCCGTTTGTCTGTAGGATTGGAAAACCATGAAGATTTAATCGCTGATTTGGAGCAAGCGATCCAAGCGGCAGTACTCGAGAACGCGTAAGGAGGGATTCGGATGACGACAGTATCCATCGGCCAGCTAAAACTTGAATCAGGTCAACTATTGCGTGAAGTAGAATTGGCGTATGAACGCGTCGGAGACAGTTCTGCACCGGCGATTCTGGTTTGCCATGCGCTGACGGGCGATCAATATGCAGTGGGAACTGCAGATCAACCGGGCTGGTGGGCAGGGCTGATCGGCCCAGGAAAAGCGGTGGATACCGGACAGTTCCAAGCCATCACGTTCAATGTACTCGGCGGCTGCAGCGGTTCGACCGGCCCCCTTTCGATCAATCCGGAAACCGGTGAACCTTACCGAGCGTCATTTCCTGAACTGACTATTCGGGACATGGTGAGAGCGGAGCGGAAAGCCCTGGAAGCTTTGGGCATCAACCATTTGGCAGCAGTGATCGGCGGTTCTCTCGGCGGCATGAAAACCTTGGAATGGGCAAAGCTCTATCCAGAGTTTCTGGATACGGCCATTGCACTTGCTGTAACGCCTTATTATGGAGATTATGGCGTCGCATTCAATCACATCGGCATTCAGGCAATCGAAAACGATCCCGAGTTCCAGTCAGGCAATTATCATCCGGAAACCAGGTTGAAAGGATTCGAAATCGCGCGCATGGCCGGCATGGTGACATACCGGAGCAGCCAATTATTCAATGGCCGCTTCGGCCGTTCACGCTGCGGGGAAGAGTTCGAAGTTCAGTCTTATCTGGATTATCAGGGGCGCAAATTGGCAGGGCGCTTTGACCCGAATAGCTACCTCGTTTTGCTGAAAGCCATGAACACACATGATGTGGAAGAGGTGGAATTAGCCGCCGAGCTGCTCTCAATCTCCTATAGCCACGACTTGTTGTATCCGGGAGAGTTGATGATTCCGTGGGTCGAAAACCAGCCCAATGCAAAATGGGAGAAAATCGAAACGGATTTCGGCCATGACGGGTTCTTGGTGGAATTCGAAAAATGGGCGCACCACGTACAGAATCAATTACAGAAAACGGTGAATGCCAAAAGCCATGTATTAGCATAAACTTGTTCATCATAAAAAGTATTGAAGAAGTCCATGATGAACTACAAATTAAAAAATTGATGACCTTTTCTACATTCTAAAATCAATGACTTCCATAAGTATTTGGAGAAGCGTTCGCTCGACTCCCGCCCGCGGAAAGCGAGCGATAAGCTTCGGAAAATACAACTTTTTAGCTTCTCCACAAGATATCAAAAAAGATCGAAGCCTATACGGCTCCGATCCTTTTTTGCGTTTCGTCAATCCTCGTCTTTAATATCGATATCATCGGGGATTGGCGTAGCGCGCCACTCTTCCAGCTCAAGTTTGGCGATTTCGAGCTGTTTGAAATGGCTCTCGAATTGGGAGGTGTTGATCAAGTATTGTTCTCCGTCATGGACTGCGCGAATCCGGCCTTCAAGTACGTAACGGTTGACTTGCTCTTCCGGCATCGACAAAAAAACGGCAGTTTCCGGGACTGTCATATACATGCGATCGCCTCCTCTTTTCTTCTATTATAATGCTATTTTAACCCTATCTCAAACCATCCGTGCCGTGGTATGTTTAGGAGTGTGAATGAATTTTCCATAATCTAGTACAAGCATGGCTATTTTAACAGTGGTGATTAAATATATTTCAAACTTTAGAGAGAGAAGCGGTGGGAAGCTGATGCAAATTAAGGCATACATATGGGTGTTATTCGCGGCGATGCTTTGGGGCACGACAGGGACAGCCCAAACTTTCCTGGTGGGGGAAGCCCATCCGTTGACGATTGGTGCAGTTCGCCTCGCAATCGGCGGCTTTGGCCTTTTGGCATTTGTGTGGATTTCAGGAAAGCTAAGAGGTGTAAGGATTCCATGGCTTTGGGTCGGGCTTTCAGCATTGTGCATGGCCTTGTTTCAACCTTTCTTTTTTTCAGCCGTGCAATTGACGGGCGTCGCAATCGGGACGGTCGTGGCAATCGGCAGCGCGCCAGCTTTTTCAGGAATATTGGAAGCGCTCATATTGAAGCGCAGACCTGAACGTGTGTGGGTATTTTCAAGCACTCTGTCGGTCGTTGGCTGTATTTTGCTTTTTGCGAACCGTGATAGTTATATCGTCGACCCGCTCGGCGTGATGCTCGGGCTGCTGGCAGGTTTGGCATTTGCAGGATATGCCATGTTCAGCAAAAATGTCCTGGGTCTCATGGAAGTAGTGCCGGCGGTGGCTGTGATCTTTTCACTCAGCGGGCTTGGCTTATTGCCGTTCCTGTTTTTCCTGGATACCGGCTATTTAGCAGTACCGCAAAATATGATGATTGTGGCATATTTGGGCCTTGCGGCGACAAGTCTTGCTTATTTATTATTCTCGAGCGGATTGAAAACCATTCCTTCCTCCTCTGCGGTCACTTTATCGCTAGCAGAGCCGCTGACAGCTTCTGTATTGGGAGTTGCCGTAGTTGGTGAAGCGTTGAGCGGACAGTCTTGGGTCGGGGTAGCGCTGTTGATCGGCGGCATTGCGCTGCTCGCATTCGGCAAAAACCGCAAAGCTTAAGAATTTCTTCAGAATTTGAATGGGCTTCGCTTAAGAATTTCACTTTATACTTAAGCCAGAAATGAAAAGAGGTGGGACGTGTGGAACAGCTGACAGTCATGGTGGCAGATGATGACCAAGAAATCCGGGAAGGCATCAGCATCTATTTGAAAAATGAAGGCTTTTTGGTCGTAGGAGCTGCAGATGGACAGGAAGCGCTTGATTTGTTGGAAACGACGCAAGTGCATCTGGTCATCATGGATATCATGATGCCGAAACTGGACGGCATCCATTCAACATTCAAGATTCGTGAAAAACGCAATATCCCGATCATCATGCTGAGTGCTAGAAGTGAGGATTCCGATAAAATCCATGGGTTGGCGATCGGCGCGGATGATTATGTGACCAAGCCTTTTCATCCGATGGAATTGATGGCACGGGTGAAATCGCAACTCAGACGTTACGTGAAGCTTGGAGATTATGGACAGTCGGGCCTTGCACTAGAAATCGACGGATTGCGGCTGGATTCGGAGTCGAAAACGGTTACAGTAGACGGTGCAGAAATTCGCATGACACCGACGGAATTCAATATAACTGAATTATTGATGCAACATCCAGGCCGTGTCTTTTCCATCGGTGAGATCTACGAGCGGGTCTGGCGTGAGCCGGCATACAATGCAGAAAACATTGTCGCTGTACATATTCGTAAAATCCGCGAAAAAATCGAAGCGGATCCGAAAAATCCAAGGTATGTGAAGGTGGTGTGGGGCATTGGCTACAAAATGGAAAAATGATCTTTGGTCTATCGCTGCGATTGCGGTTGCTGTAATATGCCTCGTCTACTGCTCTTCTTTTATTTTGGACTTTGTCATCAAGTCACCGGAAGATCTGCTTGCCACACTTCGCCACTTAACAAAAGGAGATATATGATATGAAGAAATGGATGTGGCTTGCAGGCATTTCCTTGTTGTTCTTATGCTTATGGACCGTCATGGAAAAAGGAACAGGTTATTTTGGCAAGGCATATACGGACACAGAAGATTTTCATTACGATTTTGCCAGGTTCACGGAGGGGCTGCTATTGTTCGAACTGGCCCCGCCGAAATCCACTGTCGATCATTCGGTCGCTTCCTGGGAAATCGACCAATACCGCATGGATCATAATTCCCTGACTGACCAGATCCAGACGGTTAGGGATCAATATGCGGATGCGATTTCAGCGGCAGAGGAAGAAGGCGACAGCTCATTGGTGGAAGAATTGGAAGAGCAGCGCGGAGAGGAAATTTCGGCTGTGCGTGAAAATTTTTCCGACGACGAAGCAGCGAAAAAAGCGATTATCGAACAACGAGAAACCGATTATGAAGAAGCGCTCCGGCAATTGGCAGAACAGCAAGGGCAATTTGAAGCCCAAGCTTCAGGTTATGCCTATCAATTAAAGGACTTGGACAGCGGTGAAGTGTTCACCAAAGGCACAATCAGCGATGAGCCTTTTTTCGAACAACTGTATTCTGTGCAAGAGCCGCTTTATTTCAGCAATGGCTATTGGAGTTTTGACTTTCCGTACGACGATGCCAACAGTACGCTGGCCGATAACCGTTTTTCAGGGGTCATCCAAATACCCGAAAAGGGGCTAGCAGGAGCTGCGGTGCAAAGTGGAATGAACCAATTCCAACTGCTTAAGTTCTTCCTTTATTTCGTGATGGCAGCAGTAGCGGCCGGTGCATGGTGGCTGTTCAAAAAGCGGCCGGTCCGTACGTCGTGGTATACCGAATTAACCAGCTATCACAACTGGCGAAAACTCGCTGTCGAGTGGAAGCTTATCGGATTCATCGTATCGGCTGCGTTCGCCTTGGCTGCTGCAAACCATTTCGCGGCGGTATTGACAAGGCCGTGGGAAGGCGGGAGTGTCTCTCTTCCAGGTGTCTTCATTGCGCTGGCACTCGCAGTTCTGTTTTGGGCGCTGACTATATTGCAGGCAATTTGGCTATGGCAGCATTTCGGCAAATGGAGTTGCTTTAAAGAAGAAATTCTGCAAAGTTTCACCGCCTCTCAGGTTTATTCGGCGAAAGATGCGTTTCTCAACCGCACAATCGGCTTCCAGATGGCCTGGGTGCTAGCAGTAATGTTTTTATGGGGCGCCGGAACAGCACTCATGATATTGCAACCGGTTGTAGTCATTGTTTGGCTGCCGGCCACATTATTGATCGGGCTGCCATCGCTGCTGTTTTTAATGACGCGCTTTGGTTATTTGAACCGGCTGATCAAAGGGACGGAACAGTTGGCTGCCGGAAGCTTGGGAGCGGAATTGAAAGTGAAAGGCAAGTCGCCGCTTAGTAGACATGCCCAACATTTGAATGTGCTGCGGGAAGGGTACAAGGCATCGGTATCTGAACGGGCAAAAAGCGAGCGCCTGAAAACCGAGCTGATCACCAATGTCAGCCATGACCTCCGCACGCCACTTACTTCGATCATTACCTATACGGATCTATTAAAAAATGAAGATCTAGGAGATGAAGAGCGGCGGAAATACGTCGACATACTCGACCGGAAATCAGAGCGCTTGAAAGTACTTATCGAAGATTTATTTGAAGTCTCGAAAATGGCCAGCGGAAATGCAGAACTCTCAAAGCAGCGCCTGGATATGAAACAGCTGGTCACACAAGCCTTGGCAGAACATGAAGAAGCAGTGCGGGAAGCGGAACTCGACGTCCGCATCTCAGCACCGGACCAACCTGTGTATGCTTCGGTCGACGGCCAGAAGTGGTGGCGCCTTCTCGACAATTTAATCCTGAACGCCACTAAATATTCATTGCCGGGAAGCCGTGTCTATATTGCGCTGACAGAACAAGCCGGTGAACTGGCCATGACGATGAAAAATGTCACGCGCTACGAACTGGGTGACAATACCGAAGAATTGCTCGAACGCTTCAAGCGCGGGGATACTTCACGGCAAACAGAAGGCTCAGGGCTTGGACTTGCCATTGCCCAGTCCATCGTGGATCTTCACGGCGGGCAGATGAAATTGGAAGTGGATGGTGACCTGTTCAAAGTGACCGTCCTGTTGCCAAATCTTTAATAGATGGATGAACACGAGAAACCGCCGATGGGATTCCCGCCGGCGGTTTTTTGCCGCGCTCGCGAAAAGCGCAATGCCCTTTAAAAATTAAGTTGGCATTGGCGCTGGAATGGCGCTAGATTGCGTTTAGGAAAAATATAAGGGGGGATACTAAAAATGAACCATTAAATTGTAAAGGAGATGACACATTTGAATGATGTAACCAATTCATTCCAGAATGTCGGGAATACAATCATCAATTACATCCCGAATATTCTCGGCGCCCTCTTATTGCTTGTTGTCGCGTGGCTCGTCGCTACGATTGTCAAAGCGATTTTCTCGAAAGGGCTGAAAAAAGTAGGTGCTGACAACGCCATGGTCAAAGGCCATATGGCTAAAACGAAGGAAGACGCGGATGACAAACTGGACTCTATCGGAAAAATTCTTTATTATTTGATTTTCATCCTGTTCATTCCAAGTGTATTGCAAGCGCTCGACATGCATAATGTCGCCCAGCCGATCTCGAACATGATGGACAAGTTCCTGGCATTCCTGCCAAACCTGTTCATGGCCCTCTTGATCTTGGTGATTGGCTACTTTATCGCGAAGTTCGTCAAGAAGTTGGTAGAGAGTTTATTGGCCACGATGAACATCGATAAATGGTTCAATAAGATGACCAATAAATCCGGAACGAACGAGCGGGTGGCTCCAAGCGACCAAAATACGCTCGCTAAAGTTTTGGCGAATGTGGTCTTCGTCATCGTGCTCATCCCGATCGTAACGGTAGCGCTTGAAACCTTGAACATCGAATCGATTTCACAACCGATCGTATCGATGCTCAACCAAGTGCTCGGCATGATCCCGAATATCTTTGTCGGCATCATCCTTATCCTTGCGGGTGTCTTCATCGCGAAATTCGTCGCCGATTTGCTGATTGGCTTATTGAACGGCACAGGGATCAACCGCTTCTCTTCGTATTTGAGCCCTGACAAGAACAAAGAGCCGTCATTCGACATTGCCCAGATTATTGGCAAAGTCGTACAGGCGATCATCATCATCTTCTTCGTGGTGGAAGCCATGAATGTCTTGCAGCTGGATGTGTTGAATTCCATCGGCAATGCAATCATCGCGTACTTGCCGCTATTGATCAGCTCATTGATCATCCTTGGGCTCGGGCTCATTGGAGGCAGTATGCTCGGGAATTACATTACGCGCGCTTCGGGCAATAGATTGTTCGGCGGCATCGTAAAATACGCAATTTTCATCATTGCGATTTTCATGACGCTTGACCAGTTGAACTTTGCTTCAAACATTGTCAACTTGGCCTTCCTGTTCATCATTGCCGGACTTGCCGTGGCGTTCGCCATCGCATTCGGAATTGGCGGCCGCGACTTTGCGAAAAACCAATTGGCTAAAATGGAAAAGAAAATGAAAGAAGAAGACAATAAACCGAATATGTAAGTCGTCTTCTGCTGCGCCTGGCATATGCCAGGCGCATTTTTTTGTCTTCACATACAGCGGAGAGACGAAGCTTCTGTCAGGGAATGAATAATTAATCATCAATATACATATTATTTTACAGAAAAACCCTATTTTAGTTTGAAGTAATTATATATTTATATAATTTTTTGCGTTTGAAAAAAAGCTTGGAAAATGATTTTTGTAAAAGAATATGAGGGATAAATAGCATAGTTAAGCGAATAGATGAACAGGAATATGGTTCAAAAGGTTATTACTATAATTGTTTAAATTTTATAAAAATTCAGTTGACTATCATTTATGCAAGCGGTTACAATCAAGGGAGTTATTATCATAATAATTTTTGAAGGGGGATCGCTTGAATAAAATCTGAGCGAACGCTCAGTCTGGGGTGTATGAAAAGAGAGATTACACAAATTGGAGGGGAAAGCATGAAAGCTTACAAAAAGGAAGTCCAGTTTACAATTTGGATGACGGCGGCGTTTATTCTAGTAGGAAATGTCGGCTTGATTTTTTCCATTTTTCCGGTAGATGCCATGCTATTCGGGTTTCCGGTCATGTATATCGTGCCTATTTTGATGGGCTGGTTCGGCGTTTTCCTGTTGACACTTGTAGCAGGGAAAATCGGCAACCGGATCGATGATGAGATCGAAAGAGAAAATGACACGCTCGGCAATGCCGACGAAGCAAAGGAAGTGTAAGCGATGGAGCAAAGTTGGCAACTGGACAATCCAATACTTGGGCTTGTGGTCGTAGGTGCAACATTCGTTTTGTTTTATATCGTAGGTTTCATCTCGAACCGTCAAAGTAAATCAGCTAAAGAGTTGTACGTGGGCGGATCAAACGTCGGAGCGATCACAAATGGCTTGGCGATGGCTGCTACATATATGAGTTTGGCAACATTTTTAGGTATTACCGCTCTTATTTTGCAATTGCAGGTTCCGTTTATTATGTTGTGGATTCAATTGATCTTGGCGATTCCCTTGATCACGATTATTTATGGAACAAGTTTACGCCGTATGGGTGCATTTTCACCGACTCACTTTATCCGTGACCGTTACGGCACGACGGCTTCTATCATTGCTGCATTGTTCATGATCTTAGTATCGATTATGTATGCACTTGGCCAGATGATCGGCATCGCGATTACGTTTGAGACATTGCTTGGCATCCCTTATATTACAGGGCTGTTCATCTTCGGTATCTTGATCGTCGGCTACATCACGATCGGGGGGATGGCTGGAGCGACGAATAACGCTGCGATCCAAATGGTCATCATTGCTTTGATGTTCATCGTACCGCTTGCGGCAATCATGAAAGCGATCGGTGCTTCAGGATGGTATTTCCCGCCATTGCTTTATTCGGACATGGTTCCGGCAATGATGGACGCATTGCCTTCATTTTTTGATTACCAATTTTCACCGAAGTGGTATTTCTCCATCATCCCTGCGCTGACGATTGGGGCGCTCGGATTGCCTCACTTGGCAATGCGCGTCTACACGGCTTCTTCATTGAAAAGTGCGCGCTCTGCGATGGTTTGGTTCGCGTTCATTCTCGGGCTGGTCTTCTCGGCGACTTATGCGATGGGCTTTGTCGGGGTCTTTGCGACAACTACGCAAGGCGTGACGATTTCAGATGCGGATGCGGATAAACTAACGATTATTTTGAACATGGTCTATAACCCTGAATGGGTAACAGCGCTTGTTATTGCCGGTGCCATCTCTGCTGGCCTCTCGACCTTGAGCGGAAACTTGCTGGCAATCGGTGCATTGATTTCACAAGACATCATCTCTACATTGAAACCGAACATTTCGCAACGCTTAAACTTGCGTATTGGCTTTATCGCAATTTTTGCAGGAGGGATTGCGAGTATCTTGCTTGCGATTAACCCGCCGGCATTCCTTGTCGTCAGTATTCTCTGGGCGTTCGGTTTGGCAGGCGTCACCAATGCGCCACTGATCATCGTCGGTGTCTGGTGGAAAGAAGCGAATAAATTCGGCGCGATCGCAGCGTCTGTCGTCGGCGGTGCTATCTATATCATTGTATCTCCATTCGTTTTCCCGAGCATTGTGTTGACGGGACATGGAGTGACTGACGGCATGGGGCTATCGGGTGCAATGCTTGCGGTACCGATCAGCTTTATCTTGCTGATTGTCGTTTCTTATATTACGAACCGCATGCCGGCGCTTTCCGGGAAATTGACGAAACAAGCGGATATCGAATTGATCGAGCGTATCCATGGCTGGAAAGATATCAAAGCTTACCGCTATAACAGCACACTCGGTGCGGGAATCACAGTGGTTGTTTCTGCGGCAGTGGCAATCTGGGCGTTAATGCCTTGGGGAATGTAAATGGTAAAGGGAGTGGCAAAGTTGGTTGGAAAAATGATAAGCCTGGATGATCCATCTTACCGGTCATTCCTGGAATTACCGAAAACCGAAACGGTGAGCCGGATTTTGCTGCTCATCGTGGGAGTAGGCTACGGCGCGATTTCAATCGCGTCGCAAGCCTCGTACATAAGCAGTTTCGATTCCGCTTTATTGCAGAATTTTCTCGTCCCGGCCATCTTCATCATTTTTGGGATCTTGACGGCATTTATCACGAAAGTTGGAATGGCGGCGCTGCTGTGGGCGGGATCTAAAGCGCTCGGCGGAACGGCAAAATACCGAGCTATCAGCTTGGTGGCCCCGGTGGCCCTGCTTCCAGGCTTGCTCGGCGCGCCTCACCTGGCTGGTCTTGGCGACGGTTCATTGTGGGTCAATCTCTTCCTTGTCATCGGCGTGGTGTGGATGTATCTGGTCAGCGTGAAGATCATACAAGCCGTACAAGGGTTCAATGCAACGAAAGCGTATTTGTCTGCTGGTATGGCATTCTTGTTTTTGGCAAGCGTCTATTATTTGGTCATCCCTGCGAGTTGAATAGGAAAAGGAGGAAATTAGATGAATGTGGAACAATTGATTGCACCTGAACAATACAATATTACTTCCGAGTTGGAAGCATACAAAAATGATGCCGAACGGATTGCGGTTCGCTGGTTCGATGCGGACAACAACCGTCTCGAACTCTCATATCAGGATCTTTTCTCTAAAATGAATCAATACGCACAAGCCTTCATGAAATTAGGGCTCGAAAAGGGAGATCGCGTATTGATCATCCTGCCGCGAATTCCGGAAGCGTATATTACGTACCTGGCGTGTTTGCGTGCAGGGCTGGTCGCGATTCCGTGTTCTGAAATGCTGCGCAAAAAAGACTTGAGCTACCGCATGGAGCATTCTGGCGCGAAAGCGATTATCGCACATTACAAAACTACTGCTGAAACGAACTCCATTGAAGAGGAATATGATGCATTGGCCAATAAACTGATTGTCGGCGGAAAAGAAGAGGGATGGCAGTCATTGGAACAATTGGCTTCTGCAGAATCAGAAGAATTTGAAGCAGTCGACACGAATCGTGAAGACATGGCGTTTCTATCGTATACCTCCGGAACGACCGGCAACCCGAAAG
Source organism: Planococcus citreus (assembly GCF_003664125.1). GTDB lineage: Bacteria > Bacillota > Bacilli > Bacillales_A > Planococcaceae > Planococcus > Planococcus citreus. Next base: position 1,089,894 of record NZ_RCCP01000001.1, on the reverse strand, counting down.
GTGTCGTGCATGTACACGGATGGGGCTACGCGCACGTCCGGACGGCTGCGACTGAATGGCTCGGCGTGCAAAGCGGCGACATCGTTTGGGCAACGGCAGCTCCAGGGTGGCAAAAATGGATTTGGAGCCCGTTCCTTTCGACGATCACGCTCGGGGCGACGGCGCTCGTCTATAATGGCGGGTTCGATGCACTGAAATATTTGGATATTCTGAAGGAAGAAAAAGTCAATGTGCTGTGCTGCACACCGACTGAATACCGTATCATGGCGAAAGTCGAAAACCTGAACGATTATAAATTGCCTCATCTGCGCAGTGCGGTTTCTGCTGGAGAGCCGCTCAACCGCCAAGTGATCGATGCTTTCCAGGAAGCTTTCCAATTGAATGTGCGCGATGGCTACGGACAGACGGAAAATACCTTGCTTGTATGCATCTTGCAGGACATGGACATGAAACCCGGTTCCATGGGCAAACCGACACCAGGGAATCCGGTTGATATTATCAACGAAGACGGACAGCCAGCCGCGCCAGGAGAAGTCGGCGATATTGCCGTACACAAAAGTTGTCCTGCGCTGTTCCGTGAATATTACCGGGACCCGGAACGGACGCAAGCTTCGTTCCGCGGCGATTGGTATTTGACCGGTGACCAGGCTTCACGCGATGAAGATGGCTATTTCTGGTTCGAGGGCCGCAGCGATGACATCATCATTTCTTCTGGCTATACAATAGGGCCGTTTGAAGTGGAAGATGCGCTCATGAAACATCCAGCCGTACAGGAATGTGCAGTCGTAGCAGCGCCGGATGAAATCCGCGGCAATATCGTCAAGGCATTTGTCGTATTGAGAGATGGCGGCAAGCAGGACGAGACGATGGTCAAGGAATTGCAGGACCATGTCAAAGGAATTACCGCACCTTATAAATACCCGCGTGTCATCGAATTTTTGACGGAGCTCCCGAAAACGACTTCCGGAAAGATTCGCCGCGTGGAATTGCGTAAGATGAACGCTTAAAAAGCAAGCCGCGCTGAAACAAGCGCGGCTTTTTCTATGCTGTTTAAGATGTCCTGCTTTCGTCAATATATATAGGTAGACGGACATGAAGTAAATTGGGAGTCCGGGTGTGTTTAGAGGGGGCCGTTTATGGAACAGTGGATTACATCGGTAATGGAAAATTACGGCTATTTCGGGATTTTCCTGCTTATTTTGTTGGAGAATGTCTTTCCGCCGGTGCCTTCTGAAGTAGTTCTGACGGCTGGAGGATTTATGACATCGACGACCAGCCTCACTGTGTGGGGAGTCATCCTGTCAGCCACGGCAGGGTCGGTTGCTGGTGCGGTCATGCTCTATGGGCTCGGGCTTTTGTTGGATGTTGAACGGCTGGAGCAAATTATTGACAAACACGGCAATTGGCTGCGCCTCAAAAAAGCAGACCTTTACAAAGCAGATCGCTGGTTTGACCGCTTCGGCGGGTTTGCCGTATTCATCGGTCGGCTGATTCCGCTTGTCCGCAGCCTCATATCGATTCCAGCAGGCATGTCCAATATGAAATTCGTTTTATTCTTGGCTTTTACGACAGCCGGCACCTTGATCTGGAATACCGTGCTTGTCTATATCGGTCGTGCGGTCGGGGAGAACCGGGAAGAAATCCTGGCACAATTGGGCATTTATTCGAATATCGTCTATGCCTTGCTTATTGTCGGTGCCATCGTCGGGTTGTGGTTGTTTAAGAAAAGGCGCGGCGCAGGACAGTGAATCTTTTACGATAGGAAAGTTAATCAGGAGAAGGGTGGAGGAGTTTCATGAAACCGATTTTATTCATTACCCAGCAATTGCCGGAACAGGCAGTAGCGGATTTGCACGATGTCTACGAAGTGCGCATGTGGCCGGAAGAGGAACGCAATGCGCCGCGTGAAAAATTGCTTGAAGAAGCGAAGGAAGCGAAGGCGCTTTGGACCATGCTCGGCGATGAAATCGACCGCGAGCTATTCGAGTCGGCCACGAACTTGAAAATCGTCGTGAATTTGGCAGTTGGTTATAATAATATCGATCTCGATGCAGCGAGAGAACATAAAGTAATCGTCACGAATACACCAGATGTCTTGACTGAAACAACGGCTGACTTAACATTTGCTTTGATGCTGGCCACGGCCCGCCGCTTGATCGAAGCGGAAAAGACGGTGAGAAACGGCGAATGGCAAGCTTGGACGCCGATGGGATTGACTGGACAGAACGTGCACGGCACCACTGTCGGGATTGTCGGCATGGGACGCATCGGGGAAGCGGTGTGCATGCGTGCGCAAGGCTTCAATATGGAAGTCATCTATCATAACCGGACGCGCAAAAGCCTGGAAGAAGCCCAATATGCGGAACTTGATGATTTATTGAAGCGCTCCGATTTCGTTGTGATCCTTGCGCCGCTTACCGAACAAACGAAAGGCATGATCGGCGAACGTGAGCTTTCCTTGATGAAAGAGACTGCGATTCTTATCAATTGCGGAAGAGGCGGGATTGTCGATGAACAGGCCCTTTATGAAGCATTGAAGAATAAATCCATATGGGGAGCGGGGCTTGATGTGTTTGAACAAGAACCGCTGCCGCTGGACCATCCGCTTCAAACGCTCGATAATTTGACGGTTACGCCACATATCGGAAGCGCAACGGTTCAGACGCGCTATGCGATGATGCAATTGAACAAAGAAGCGCTGCAAGCTTGCGCAAACAGCAAACCCGTCAAGAACCGGGTGTGCTGAAAAAAACAGTCCCGTAAAGCGGGGCTGTTTTTATATGCATTCGGGGATGAAGCTTCAGGGGATGTTGAATTTTTTTGCGCGTTGGGGTAAAATAGGCTAGGTTTTTCCTGTATCAAGGAAATGTGCCAAATCGAAAATCAGGAGGTATGATTCATGCAAAATCATACACATAATGTCTTACTGTACTATCTATACACCCCGATTGAAAATCCCGAAGAGTTCGCTGCCGAGCATTTGGCTGCTTGTAAGGAAATCGGATTGAAAGGCCGCATCCTCGTATCGGACGAAGGGATCAACGGCACATGCTCTGGCACGATCGAGCAAACTGAACAATACATGGAAATGCTGAAGAGCGATTCGCGTTTTGCGGACATCGTCTTTAAAATCGACGAAGCGGATGGCCATGCTTTCAAAAAAATGCACGTCCGTGCAAAAAATGAAATCGTCCACCTTGGACTCGAAGAAGATATCAACCCAAATGAATTGACCGGCAATTATTTGGAGCCGGCAGAATTTTATAAATTGATGCAAGACCAGGATACCGTGGTCATCGATGCACGCAATGACTACGAGTACGACTTGGGCCATTTCCGCGGTGCGGTACGTCCTGATGTTGAAACCTTCCGTGATTTGCCGGAATGGATCCGAGAAAACAAAGAGCAGTTCGAAGGCAAGAAAATCTTGACCTATTGTACAGGCGGCATCCGCTGTGAAAAATTCTCAGGCTGGATGAAACGCGAAGGTTTTGATGACGTCAACCAACTTCACGGAGGCATTGTCACGTACGGCAAGGACCCGGAAGTGCAAGGCAAGCTTTGGGACGGGCAATTGTACGTCTTTGATGAGCGCATCGCCGTGCCGGTCAACCGTGTCGAACACACAATTGTCGGGAAAGACCATTTCACCGGCGAGCCTTGCGAGCGCTACGTCAACTGCGCGAACCCTGAATGCAATGCGAAAATCTTGGCTTCAGAAGAAAACGAGCACAAATACATGCGTTCATGTTCAGACGAATGCCGCGAGCATCCACGCAACCGCTATGCTTTTGAGCATGGTATGACAGGGGAGCAAGTACAACAGCGCCTCGACGCATTGAAAGAAACTGCACAATCATAAGCAACCCAAAAAGCCTGAACGGCATTATCCGTTCAGGCTTTTCTTTATGGATTAATTGTCTAGTTCTTCTGCACAATCGTGGCAAATCAATTCGCCGTCGATATAGACGCCGTCCAAAAATCCGTCACGGCAATAGACATCTTTGCCGCAATTGCTGCAAGGGCCGATGAGTTCACGCATGCTGCAAGGCATTCGCGTGCACGTGCATCGCGTCTTTCAGATAGTCGGATAAACCGTCGCCGTGCTGGTCGATGGTCCGCGAAAAGCGGCTGTCGTTAGCATAAAGATTGGCCAAATTGCGGAACATATTCGGCGTGCATTCATAGAAGCGGTCAAGCAGATGGTAATACGCGGCCATTTCTTTCTGGACTTCCTTTGCATCGACCGGTAAATCCATAAGGCTGGCAACAGCGCTATAGATACGGTTCGCTTCACGATCGATTTCTTCCAGGTTCTCGGCTTCTTTCTGTGGTTTTGCGGTTTCCGGTTCCGAAGCCTCCAGGACAGAAGTCTCTTCCTTGATGTTTTCAAGGTCGTCCTTGACGGATACTTCAATTTCCGGCTTCTGGTACAAGTCGATGCGATCCGGCGTATGACGGAGGGAGAACGCAGAAAAGCGCTGTTCGTTGCTGAGGGGTTCTCCGGATGAAAACTCCTCTTGTGTTGCGCGTGCATTATCGATCAATTGCTCAATGCGGAATTTTTTCTGTTCAAGCAATTCGATATGGCGCGCCATGGCATATTCGGCATCATAGCCATTTTTTATGATTTCCTGGATTTTCTTCAATGAAAATCCGAGTTCTTTAAGGAATAGGATTTGTTGCAGCAATTTCAAGTCGTCGTCGCTGTAATAGCGGTATCGGTTCGATCCTTTATTGCTCGGTTTCATTAAATCAATGCTGTCGTAATGGTGCAGTGTCCGTACGCTGACACCTGCGATTTTTGCCACTTCTTGTACTTTGTACATTTCAATCACCTCTACTCTTGATTAGACTATGACGAATGGTCAGTGTCAACCGTTTCCGGGGAATTTTATTGTAAAGGCGCCCGAATGTGACCGACTTTGCAAAGTTATGGAAGGAAGTTATGAAAGCATGTAGGAGTTTTCCGTTTTGTAGGGAATACAGTAAATAGTGAAAGCGTTTGCATTCATTGCAGAAAGGGGTAATTCGATGAAACTGACGAATTTTGTGAATGGGGAGTTCCAGCAAGAGGCGGGCGCTGATTTTGTGCCAGTTGTCAATCCGGCAACAGGCGAAGAGTTGGCAGCTGTACAGCGGTCAACTGCCGCAGATGTAGAGGAAGCGGTGAAAGCAGCCACAGCGGCACAGAAAAAATGGGCGCTTGTCCCGGCACCGAAACGCGCGGATTATCTATATGAAATCGGGCGCTTGATGAAAGAAAAGAAAGAGCAGCTCGCGTCGGTACTGACAAAAGAAATGGGGAAAGTGATCGAAGAAGGGCGCGGCGAAGTTCAGGAAGGCATCGATATGGCATTTTATATGGCAGGTGAAGGCAGAAGGCTGTTCGGCGAGACAACGCCTTCGGAACTGGCGGATAAATTCGCGATGAGTGTCCGTGCGCCGATCGGTGTCGTCGGGCTCATCACACCGTGGAATTTTCCGGTGGCGATCGCCACGTGGAAATCTTTCCCGGCGATTGTGGCGGGCAATGCATTTATCTGGAAACCGGCAACGGAAACGCCGATGATGGCTTATGAAATGGCCAAAATCTTCAAGGAGGCTGGCTTGCCGGATGGTGTTGCGAACATCGTTTTCGGTTCCGGTTCAGAAGTCGGGACGGCGATGATCGAGCACCGTGATATCCGGGTCATTTCATTTACGGGATCGACGGATACAGGACGTAAAGTGGCGGAACTCGGCGGGCGCCATTTGAAGAAAGTGTCGCTTGAGATGGGCGGAAAAAACGCGGTCATCGTCATGGACGATGCAGATTTGGACCTCGCAGTGGATGGAATTCTCTGGAGCGCGTTCGGCACCGCCGGCCAGCGCTGCACTGCTTGCAGCCGTGTCATCGTCCATCGGGATGTGAAGGAACAGCTGCAGCAGCGCCTGCTCGAAAAGATGGAGAAACTGACAATCGGCGACGGTATGGACGAATCCGTCAAAGTCGGACCGGTCATCAATAAGAAAGCATTGGAGAAAATCCATTCTTATATTGAAATCGGCAAAGAAGAAGGGGCGGAACTCGTCAGGGGCGGCGAAATTTTAACGGGCGGCCATTACGACAAAGGAAACTATTACGCACCGACATTGTTTGCGGGCGTAACGCCAGAAATGCGCATTGCACAGGAAGAAATTTTCGGGCCGGTCATTTCCTTGATTGAAGTTGCAAGTTTCGAGGAAGCGATCGAAGTGAACAACGGCGTCATTTACGGCTTGTCGAGCTCAATTTTCACGGCGGATGTCAACCGGGCATTCAAAGCGCAGCGCGACCTCGATACAGGAATCGTCTACATCAACGCGGGAACGACAGGGGCTGAAATCCATTTGCCGTTCGGCGGCACGAAAGGAACCGGCAATGGCCACCGTGATTCAGGCGTTGCGGCACTCGATGTCTTTACCGAATGGAAAAGCGTCTATGTGGATTTCAGTGGTAAATTGCAGCGTGCACAGATCGACAACGAAGCATAAAGGGGGCGGCGGAGATGAAATTTGCGGTACTCGGAGCAGGGTTGATGGGAAAACAAGCAGCGCGTGATTTACTTCGCAATGAGCAGGTGGAAAAAGTGATTCTGGCGGACCGGACAACGGAAAAAGCGCAAGCGTTCCGCCAGCAACTGGACGATCCGCGGCTTGAAATCGCCAAGATGGATGCAAGCCGTGACAATGAGCTGAAGCAAGTCATCGCACAGGCGGATGTCGTGATCAATGCGTTGTTCTATACCTTCAATGAGAAAGTAGCGAAAATCGCGATCGACTGTGGTGTTCATTCCGTCGACCTTGGCGGGCATATCGGAGGCGCTACAGATAAGGTGCTCGCCATGCACGACCAAGCGTCCAACCAAGGCGTAACCGTCATTCCGGATCTTGGCGTGGCGCCGGGGATGATCAATATTTTAACCGGCTATGGTGCGAGCCAATTGGACAAGGTCGAATCGATCCGCATTTATGTCGGAGGCATTCCGCTCCAGCCGGAACCGCCGCTCGAATACAAACACGTTTTCTCACTTGAAGGCGTTTTCGACCATTACACGGACCCGTCGCACGTCATCCGTGGTGGAGAACTGGAAGAAGTCGAATCGCTATCGGAAATCGAGCCGATCGCGTTCGAAGGGTTCAATGAGTTGGAAGCTTTCCATACATCAGGCGGTACGTCGACCTTGACGAAAACGTTCCACGATGTGGATTCACTGGAGTACAAAACGATCCGTTACCAGGGCCATGCCGACAAGTTCCGTTTGCTCGTCGAATTGGGCTTGACGAATCGCGAAGGAAAAGTGACAGCCGGAGGGCATGAAGTGTCGCTGCGTGAAGTGCTGCTGAAAGTGCTCGAGCCAATTACAGAACTTGGCGACGAGAAAGATGCCGTGCTTTTGCGCGTGACGGTTTCCGGTGTGAAAGAGCAAGAGGAATGCACTTACCGATATGAAATGGTGACCATTCGCGATGAATCGACTGGCGTCACGGCGATGGCGCAGGCCACTGCCTACAGCATTTCTGTTGTGGCGCAGATGATCGCGGATGGGCGTATCCAAAAACGAGGCGTCTATCCACCGGAGCAGATTGTGCCGGGTGCTGAATACATCGCGGAAATGAAGAAGCGCGGGGTAACTATTGAAGAAACGGTGCAACGGGCAACGCATCATAACTAGCAAGGAGGAAAACGGCATGGATTTTGAATACAGCGAAGAACAAGAGATGCTGCGCAAAGCCGTCCGGAAGTTTGTCGATGAAGAAATCATGCCCTATATAAAAGACTGGGACACAGAGGGGCATTTTCCCGAATCGATTTGGCAGCGCCTGGCCGATCTCGGTTTGATGGGGGTGTGCATTCCGGAAGCGTACGGCGGCAGCGGCATGGATTATAATTCACTGGCCATCGTCTGCGAAGAACTTGAACGCGGCGACACCACGTTCCGCACGGCCGTTTCTGTCCATACAGGCTTGAACTCACTATCGCTTCTACAATGGGGCACAGAAGAGCAAAAGCAGAAATTTTTGGTCCCTCAGGCGAAAGGTGAAAAAATCGGCGCGTTCGGCCTGACAGAACCAGGAGCCGGATCAGACGTGGCGGCGCTTTCAACGACCGCCAAACGCGACGGAGACGACTATGTGCTGAACGGACAGAAAACATGGATTTCTCTGTGTGACCAAGCAGACCATTTCCTCGTTTTCGCCTATGTTGATAAAGAGAAATCGCATAAAGGAATCAGCGCTTTTATCGTGGAACGTGACCGTGAAGGCTTTTCTTCCAAGGCGATCAAAGGGAAATACGGCATACGTGCCGGCAATACAGGCGAATTATTCATGGAAGATGTACGCATCCCGGCAGGCAACCGGCTCGGGGAAGAAGGAGAAGGCTTCAAGATTGCGATGGCTTCACTCGACAATGGCCGTTTCACGGTCGCTGCCGGCGCATGTGGCTTAATGATGGCCTGTTTGGAAGCAAGCTTGGATTATTGCAAGACGCGCACGACCTTCGGCAAGCCGATCGGCGAGCATCAGCTGGTGCAGCAAATGCTCGCCAATATGGAAGCGGGCTACCAGATGAGCCGCTTGCTCGTCTACCGTGCCGGCGAATTGAAGAACAGCGGCAAGCGCAATACACGCGAAACTTCGCTCGCCAAATGGCAGGCTTGCAATTTCGCCAATAAAGCGGCAGACGACGCGGTGCAAATCCACGGCGCTTACGGCTATTCGGATGATTATCCGGTCGCCCGTTACTTGCGCAATTCCAAAGCACCGGTCATTTACGAAGGCACGCGGGAAATCCATACAATCATGCAGGCGGATTATGTGCTCGGAAAGCGGGAAGACAAAGAATTGAACCGCATGCTGCCTGCTTGGCCATTCGAGTAAAGCCGGCTGCCTCACCTAGAAGATTGCCTTCTTTTCAAAATAACTAAAAAAGAACGGGCATAGCGCCCGCTCCTTAAGCTGCCGAGTAGCATCCGGCAGTTTTTTTTACGTAAAAATATCTTCTTCAGTCGGCACTAGCAAATTGAGTTTCCCCGGTTGGACGCGGATCGATGCCGGCGTCTTCATGTAGATCTCGCCGTCTGTATCGATATCCATTGGTGTACTGGTGCGAATGTCGATTTCGCGGCCCTGCAGATGAATGATGTGTTCTAGGTCTTCTGCGGTGAGATTTGGTTTGGATAGTGAAAACCATTCCCGTATAGCGGCGAATGACGAACTTTGGATGATGAAAATATCCAACAGCCCATCGGCGGGGTCGATGCTTTGCATTGGAAATAAATGCGTGCCAATGGATTTGCCGTTCATGGCCAAAACCAAAACGGCTTGTTCTTCGTATTCCTGTCCATCAATCGATATCGCTACATCAAATGGCTCCGCTTGCCTCATCGTCTGCATCGCGCTCATGAAATAGCTGAGCTTGCCATAGCGTTCCTTCAAATCGGGATCGATATTGAAAGAAGCGTCTGTGATCAAGCCGATGCCTGCGAAATTCAGGAACGTGCCTTCATTAAGGGTAGCGGTATCGACTTGTTGAAGCTTGCCTTTGCTCAAGCTTTTCGCTGCCTCGTCAAGGTACAACGGAATGTTCATCGTACGCGCAAAATCGTTGCATGTCCCGCTAGGCAAGATTCCGAGGGGCGGTGGGTTGTCGATTGAACTGAGTGCGTGTGCGGCCAGGTGGACAGTGCCGTCGCCGCCTGCGACAAATAATGCGTCGGCGCGCTCGGCTGCAGAACGGCAGACCGATTCCAGTTCTTCCGGGGAATCGGTCTTGATCAGTTCCAGTGTTTTCGAAGATGCGGCTAGTTGCGGCACGGCCAATCCCATGACCGCATCTAACGTGGACGCACCTGCCTCGGCATTATACAATAATACGGAATGCGTGAATCCGGCCATGCGTAAGTCCTCCATTCTTCATCGTTATTCAACCATTCCACTTATGGAGGGCCAGTAAACGCATCAGCGGAATTCCGTAAAAAGGAGTGCTCATATGACGAAAAAATTATATTACGACGATCCATATTTAAAGGAAATAATAGTTCACGTGGCCGAATCGGCAATAGATGAAAGTGGCCAGTATGCAGTACTCGACCAGACTTGCTTTTATCCAGAAGGGGGCGGGCAGCCGGCAGACCACGGAATGATTGGGGCAGCCACAGTGCAAGATGTGCAAAATCAGGACGGAGAAATCCGCCATTACCTGGATCGGCAGCTGGAGCCCGGCGAATACCAAGCGAAGCTAAATTGGCAAAGAAGATGGGACCATATGCAGCAGCATGCCGGCCAGCATCTTTTGAGCGCTTTACTGGAAGACCATTATGGTTACCGGACCACCAGCTTCCATCTCGGGCAGGAGCGGGTGTCGATCGATTTGCATAAAGCATCCATCGACCGGGAAACATTGCAGCAAGTGGAACTTGAAGCTAACCGAATTATCCAAAGCCATTTGCCAATCCGCACGCGTTTCGTACATGAAAGTCAGCTTGAGCAATTGAACCTTCGGAAGCCCCCCGCTGTCACGGGAGACATCCGCCTGGTGGAAATAGATAGCATCGATTTGAATGCGTGCGGCGGTACGCATCCGGACAATACCGCGGGAATCGGGCTGTTGAAAATTCTCGGGACAGAAAAAGCCAAAGGCGGCACGCGGCTCTATTTTCTATGTGGAGAGCGAGCGCTCGAACATTTCGGTAAATTGAGCGACACGAGAGATGCATTAATTGGGAAACTGAATGCCCCGCTCGCTGAACTGGTACAAGCGGCAGATGCTTTATTATCAGAGAAAATTGCAGCCGACAAGGAAATCGTGGAGTTGAAAAAACAACTGCTGCTTTCAGAGGCAAAAGCGTTAACGCCGGAAGGGGGCGTCGCGATCCGGAACTTCGGCGACCGGCCCGTCAAGGAATTGCAGCAGCTGGCGCGTTTGGCTACTGAAGAATACCCGTCCGTCTGCCTGTTATTTGCAGCACAAGAAGAAGGCAGCATCCGATTGGTATGCGCCCGCGGCAATGAAGCTTCCGCCGATATGAGAGAGACTTTGAAACGCTTGCTTCAAGAAACAGATGGCAAGGGAGGCGGAACCGCTGCACTTGCGCAAGGCGGCGGCCATACAGAAGAACCGTTCGAACGCTTCCAGGAAATTTTCAACGAAATTCATGCAAACGGCTGAACGCAAGCTGTAACCTTTTGGAGATGTAAAGGGTCTAATGGGTAAATGGCACGGGAAAGGTCGTGGTGTTCGTGAAATGGAGCAGAGCATGGTGGATAGCAGCGATTCTTTTGGTGTTTTCAGGTATAGCTTTTGTTATGCTGACGGAGAATGTAGCCATCAGCGGATCCTCCACAGCCCTTTCAGAATCCGGCTGGCGGGCCAATTTTTCGGCGCCGCTCGATGCGGATGCGATTGAAAAAGGCGCTGTTTACCTGACGGACGCAGGTGGCCAAAAGCTCGATCTCGATATGCAACTGGCGAATGGCGGACGGACGCTTGAAATTCCGGACATCGCTAGCGGAGACTATACGCTTCATGTTACCAAATCGGCCCTAACGAGCAGTTTCTTAAAAAGCCTTTCGGCAAATCAGATTGAGTTCACGATACAAGATGAAGTCCAGAATCTGGCTGGCGAAGAGGAACTGCGTACGTATTTTACGCGATTGTTGAATCTCCAAAAAGACAATCCCTTTTATCGCGGCTTCGGAGAAGGGGTAGATAACGCTGAGGAAAGCGCGTCAGGCGAGTCTGGCGGAATGGGAGGGGGCGACCATTCGTCGACAAATAACCAGGTTGAAGGCATCGATGAAGGGGATATAGTGCAAACGGACGGCGATTATTTATATTCCATCAGTGAGTCGAGTGTGATGATTTCCGATATTAGGGATCCCGAAAACATGGAGCTTGCAGCAGTCTTGAAGTTGGACGGAGAAACGTATCCGGAGGAATTGTTTTTATTCGGCGATACGCTTATTGTCATATCAAGCCGCTTTTCGCTCATGGAAACGGAGGGAGATGCGGAAATGGAGAGCTTTATGCCTTATTCGGGCCTCACAGCGGTTTCTCTCTATGACGTAACTTCACCCGAGAACCCGGAGCTGATTCGCGAATTCGGCAATGAAGGCACATTCAATAATGCGCGGCTATCGAACGGCATCTTGCATTACGTCAGCAATGTGTTTCCGAATTACTGGATATTGGAAGAGCAGCCGGATGTCGAACTGCGGCCAAGACTATTCGATTCCGCGCAAGGCGGAGAGCTTGAACCCTTGCCTTATGAAGATTTGACCATCCTGCCAGGAACGATGGAAGGGAGCTATAGCGTCATCACCTCCATCAGCTTAGAAGCCCCAGAGTCCAATGAAATTTCCACAAAAGGCTTTTTGGGAGGCAATGAACAGATGTATATGAACGAACAGCATCTCTATTTGACGGCTTCTGCGTTTGAGACGGCTGAAGGGGAGTTCGAAGATACGGCGCTTTGGGTGCCGCAACAAGCGGATACAGAAATCTTCAAATTCAGCTTGGATGGCATCTCAGTAGAATTTATCGCTTCGGCCCGCGTGCAAGGATCCCTGTTGAACCAGTTTTCGATGGATGAATTCGAAGGACATTTCCGTCTGGCGACAACAGAAGGCGTTGCCTGGGCACCGGCTTCCGAACCGAAAAACCATCTGTTCATTTTGAACGAACAATTGGAACAAGTCGGTTCAGTGGAAAACTTGGCACCGAGCGAACGCATCTACTCGGTCCGCTTTATCGGCAGCAAAGCCTATATGGTGACTTTCCGTGAGACCGATCCACTGTTTGCGATCGACGTTTCAGATCCTGCCGCTCCAGAAGTGTTGGGGGAATTAAAAATTCCTGGATTTTCTAATTATTTACATCCACTCGACGACCAGCATCTGATCGGGTTTGGCTACGATACAAAAATCGAGCCAGTCAAAGGGGGCGGCGAGCCTCGCATCGTGACAGGCGGGATGAAAATCTCGCTGTTCGATGTCAGCGACATGGGCGACCCCAAGGAAACCGATACAGAAATCATCGGCGGGCCTGGAACTTATTCTGCCCTGCAATACGATCACAAAGCTTTATTCCGTCATGAAGCACAAAGCTTGTTCGGTTTCCCGATATCGATCTATACAGGAGATGGCACAGAGTATATTGAATTTCAGGCAGAAGGAGCTTTGATTTATTCGATTACGCCGGAAGGCATCGAGCTATCGGCCGACTTGACCCAACCTTCTAGCCAGCCCTATGAAGACTGGAATACATCAGTCCAGCGCCTGGCTTATGCAAAAGACGCCTTATATGCAGTGGCGAATACAGAAGTCAGAAGCTATCGCTTGTCTGATTTCGAACCACTCGGCACCTTGCCTCTTCAATAAATATGGTTTCTGTAAGCGGATCTCTTCGAGGAGATCCGCTATTTGTTATTTATAAGATGGAATAAGCTTGGAAATTAGACGTTTGCGCTGACAGAAAACGGGAATAACAGAAATATTCTGACACCAATAAACGGGAGGGAAAAACATGAAGGCAGTAACGTTTCAAGGAACCAAAGACATGCAAGTCAAAGAAGTCAAAGACCCGGAACTCCAAAAACGTGATGACATCATCGTGAAAATAACTTCCACCGCCATTTGCGGGACAGATTTACACATTTATCAAGGGGCATTGCCGACCACCAAGAATACCGTCATCGGCCATGAACCGATGGGAATCGTAGAAGAAGCAGGGCCGGATGTCACCAAAGTGAAGAAAGGCGACCGTATCGTGCTTCCGTTTAATATAAGTTGTGGCCATTGCTTCTATTGCTCAAATGAAATGGAAAGCCAATGCGACAATTCAAACGGCAATCCCCATTTTGATACAGGCGCCTATTTCGGTTTGACAGAACGCTATGGCGATTATTCAGGAGGGCAGGCTGAATATTTGCGCGTGCCTTATGCTAATTTCATGCCACTGGTCATTCCGGAATCCTCAGAACTTGAAGACGAGCAGGTCCTATTCCTGTCAGACGTACTGCCGACAGCCTGGTGGAGTGTCGAGAACGCAGGCGTCAAAGAAGGCGACACGGTCGTCGTTCTTGGTTGTGGGCCAATCGGGCTCATGACCCAAAAGTTCGCCTGGATGAAAGGGGCGGCACGGGTTATTGCGGTAGATGAATTGCCGTATCGGATGGAAAAAGCGAAAAAGATGAATAATGTCGAGATCGTAGACTTCAGCCAGCATGATAACACCGGAGCGCTGATCCATGAAATCACAAAAGGCGGCGCGCGTGTCGTCATCGATTGTGTGGGGATGGACGGCAAGAAATCGACTGCCGAAGCCGTCCAGCAAAAGCTGATGCTGCAAGGCGGGACGCTTAGCGCAATCGATATCGCGAAGGATGCCGTCAGCAAATTCGGTACCATCCAATTGACAGGCGTCTACGGATTGACGTATAACCAATTCCCGCTCGGCAATTTGTTCGAGCGCAACGTAACGATGAAGATGGGGCAAGCGCCGGTCATTCATTTGATGCCGATGCTCCTCGATAAAATCGAAAAAGGCGAGTTCGACCCGCGCGAGATCATTTCCCACATCGTGCCGCTCGAACAAGCGAGTGAAGCTTACCGGATTTTCAACGACCATGAAGACGAGTGTACCAAAGTCATTTTGAAGCCATAAAATATGCCGATGAAACGCTCCGGTAACCGGAGCGTTTTAATTTTGCCTTGCCTGCGGTATGATGGTACAGAAGAAAAAGGGGGGAGACCAGATGGCCGAAATATCGGAAGTCAGAAGAGAACTTGCGCTGGATTGTTTTCTATTGGCTGGAAAAGTCATGATGGAAAGCGGCGCGGAGACCTACCGGGTGGAAGATACGATGATCCGGATGGCGGTTTCGCAAAATATGATGGATTCCCATTGCTTTGTGACTCCAGCGGGCATCATGTTTTCCCCGAGTAATGATTTGCCGACGCGTTTTGTGCGCATCCATGGGCGCCGTACCGACCTTGAACGGGTGGCGCGCGTCAATGCGGTATCGAGACGCCTCGTTGCAGGCCAACTGACTTTGCAGCAGGCGTATGAAGAAATGACGGAAATCGAAAAAAACCATTATTTGTTCCCTTTGTGGCTGCAAGTACTCGCAGCTGCAGTTGCCAGTGCCTGTTTCCTAATTTTGATGGGCGGCGGCTGGGCGGACATTCCGTTCGCTTTTCTCATCGGGGGAATCGGCTTTTATATTGTGGAAATGGTACTCGTGAAAACGAGGGTCAAGTTTTTCGCGGAATTCATTGGAGCGGTCGCCATCGGTACTTTAGCAGTACTCGTTGTATACAGCGGATTCGGGAACGATCCTGATACGATCATCATCGGTTCGGTCATGCCGCTTGTGCCTGGCTTGCTGATCACCAACGCAGTACGTGACATGATGGCTGGTCATTTTGTATCAGGGCTATCGATGGGCGCGGAAGCTTTTCTGACAGCATTCGCTATCGGGGCCGGCATCGCCATCGTATTGTCATTTTAAGGAGGAGATCGAATGAACTGGCCTTTGGAGGCATTTCTAAGTTTTTTGGCAGCCGGTGCATTCGGCATCATTTTCAACATCCCCAAAAAGACACTGATCAGTTGTGGCCTTGTCGGGATGAGCGGCTGGCTTTTTTACAGGAGTTATTTCCTGATGTTCGATGACCCGATTCAAGCAACCTTCGCCGGTGCCTTTATTGTTGCCATCGTTGCACACATCTTGGCGAAAATCTTTAAAATGCCGATGATCATTTTCAGTGTCGCCGGCATCATACCGCTCGTTCCCGGAAGCCGGGCATACAATGCGATGCGCAATATCGTGGAGAATGATTACATGGAAGCGGTCGATTTCGCTGTGCAAGCACTGATGATTTCAGGCGCCATTGCCATGGGGCTGGTGTTCGCGGAAGTGCTCATGCAATTGTATTTCAAGTATCAAGCACGGCGCACTCAGAAAAAAATGGGCTTTACACAAGAATAATCAATAACGAACAGGCAGCCTCATTTGTGGGCGGCCTGTTTTTTGTTCAGGATCTAACAAGAGCGCCTCAATCCGACACGAACCCCGGGAAGCGATTCCCCCACTAGCCGGCAACTTCTAAAAAATGGAATTTATGTAAACGCCCTACAATCAGTGAAATGTATAAGCTGCCGGGCGCACAGGGTGAGCCGACGCCGCAAGACAGGCGTTCTTCCTGTCTTGTGGCTAAAGGCCAACCCAAAGCGAGGCAGCGAATATCCGTGTGATGCGAACTCCAAATTTCTAAATATCCACTGTCCGACACGAACCCCGGGAAGCGATTCCCCCACTAGCCAGCAACTTGTAAAAAAGCAGATTCCTGTAAACACCACACAATCTGTGAAATGTAATAGCTGCCTAGCGCCACGGGTGAGCCAACGCAGTAGGAGAAAGGCTGCACCCAATATTCGTATGAACCGGCTTGCTCAACTTTCGCTACGCTCAAGCATCGCAGATGAATTGGCTCAATTTACTTTCGCCAATTCATTGTAGCCAAAGGCCAACCCAAAGCGAGGCAGCGAATATCCGTATGATGCGAACTCCAATAATTTAAAATTCCTATACTAAGTTTTCAATCCTACCAAAACAAAAAAACCCAGACCACGGAATTTCCGCAGTCTGGGGGAGAGAGATTATTTTAACCATTTTTCGAGTTCCTGGGCGTTCATCGGGTGGCTGATGATATAGCCTTGGATGCTATTGCAATCCATCACCCGAAGCAATTCCAGCTGTTCGTTCGTTTCGACACCCTCAGCGATCACTTGGAAATCAAGTGATTTGCCGAACTGGATCATGCCGTTAATCATTTTCTGCATTTTTTCCTGCTTCGTAATCGACTGGATGATAGTCCGGTCAATCTTCAAAGAAGAAATCGGCAATAACAGCATATAGCGGAAAGACGCATAGCCTGTCCCGAAGTCATCGAGTGCAAATTGCACGCCTTGCTGGTTCAGGCGGTTCATTTGCAGCATGATCGGACGTTCGGCTTCCGCTTCAAGCGCGAACTTTTCAGTGATCTCGATCATAAGGGAATGTGGATCGCAATTATTCGCTTTCATTTGCTCGATCAGCATGCTCGCCATATCCTTGTCGCGGAATTCGCGGATGGAGGAGTTGATGCTGATGCGCAAATTAATGCCTTTCGCTTTCCAATCCTTCAGCTGTGCACAGGCGGTCTCCAATACGAAACTGCCGATTTCATGGATCATGCCATTCTCTTCCGCAATCGGAATGAGTTCATCGGGCGTCACAACACCGATTTCATCGTCATTCCAGCGGACGAGTGCTTCCACGCTTTCGACATTGCCGGTCGAGAGATTGACTTGCGGCTGATACAGCAATTGGAGGTTTTTCCGGTCCAAAGCATGGACAAGGCGTTTTTCAATAAGTGCTTTACGGTTCAGGCGTTCGTGGTCGTCTGCCGTCAACGTCGAAATGGCGCTGCCGCCGCGGTCCTTGACTTTCTTGATCGTCGCATAGGAAGCTTTGATCAAGTGGACGAAGCTTTGCTGGTCTTCCGGATATTTCGTGATGGCGCCGCTGACGGTCAAGGGAACTGCCGTGCCGCCGATATAGATTGGGTGCTGCTGCAAATAAGGCAGGAAGCCTTCGATGAACCAGTTCGGCAATGGCGTGATCAACGCGAATTCATGAAGCCCTGCGCGTGTAATCAATGAATCGGAGAAATACATGCGCAAGCGTTTCGTGAATTCGATGAGCAATTCATTTTCCGTATCCGTATCCGATACATCACGCAAGGTGTAAAAGCGGTCGATGTCGAGGAACAGGAAAGAGAAATGGCGGCCTTCCTTGATGTGTTCCGCGACGGCCTGCTCAAGGCGGTGGCGGTTTTCAAGCCCTGTAATCGGGTCGATAAAAGCAATTTCCTCGAGGTGCTTTTGGGCATGCTTTGTTTCCGTAATGTCTTTTTCAAGGAAGATGTAATATGCATCCTCCTCTGATAATTGCATGGGAATCGCCGTCAAGTCGACCCAATAAGTTTCACCGTCTTTTGTCGCTTTTTTCGCTTCGCCGTTCCATACATGTCCATCTTTCAAGCTTTCCAGGATCGAATCAACAAACTCGAGGTCTTCTTCGCTGTCATGGAACATCTGCCAGACAGGTTTGCCGAGTACGCGTTTCGGGGTCCATTTGCTGAGCTTGAGGAAATGGGGGTTCGCGTAAGTGACCAGGAACTCCTGGTCGAAATAAGTCATCATGAACGAATCATCCAGACCGTGGCGAAGGTGGCTTAGTTCCCTTGCAGCTGAGCCAGCGCTTACGCTATCATCGATTTCATAGATGGTCAGAAGGAAACGCTCGCCATGCGATGTGAACGCTTTCGTGACAACCGTAGAGTAATTTTGCCCGCCACTGCCAAGGCCGATTTCCATATTCTCAAACCGGACCGGGTTTGTGCTTTCCAACAGCATTTCCCAAGGCTGCTTGTGGAGTGCGGCTTGTTCTGGATTCATATAGGAAAAGGGCTGGCCTTTAGCAGTTTCTGTATTTAGTTGAAAGATGCGTTCGGCATGCCCGTTGAACCAAGTGATGAGTCCTTCTTGATCGAAAATGATGATGGGGAAGGGAATATGGTTATATGCTAGGGTTTGTGCCAAAAAATCCTGCTTTTCACTCATTAACTGACGCTCCTTAACCGTTTTGTACTTTCATTATAAAGAAGAAAAGGTCTTTCGTCACCACTTTACAAAAATATAATACGGGAATTTTAGCACAGAAATCATACTATCCTTTTTGACCCTCTCGTGAGAGAATAGGCATGATTCGATTGAAAATTGAGGAAAACAACCAATTTGTCCCGATTACAAAGGGTTCTAACGATAAAAACAGCTGAATTAGCCAATTCGTCACGGATTGGCTTTGTTAAATGGAAGGAGTGCTGGCGAATGGAACGGCTAAAGGGAGTATCCATGATACTGATAGGGGCGATGCTTTGGGGAGCGACCGGGCCGCTCATGGAATGGACGCTCGATGTCTATGCGATTTCTGTGCCATTTCTTCTGACCATCCGGCTTATTGTCGCTGGCATCTTGCTGCTGTTGTTCTTGAAAATGAAGCAGGTGCAGGTGACCTCGATTTTTCGGCAAAAGATATGGACGCGTCCTTTATTGATCTTTTCAGTAGCCGGCATGCTCGGTGTCCAATACAGTTTCGTCGCAGCGATCGATACGAGCAATGCCGTCTTTGCCACATTGATGCAGTTTCTGGCACCTGTCTATGTCATTGTCTTCATTTCCATGCGCCTTCGCAAATGGCCGCCGGTCTATCAAGTGCTCGGCATGGTCGGTACGCTCGCTGGCTTGTTTTTATTGTTGACGGACGGGCGTTTGGATTCCCTGGTCATCAGCGGGGAAGCGCTGTTTTGGGGCGTTCTGGTCGGTTTGGCTTTTACATTCTACACGCTTTATCCAGCCCGGCTGATGCAGGAATGGGGCGTCTTGCTCGTTGTCGGCTGGTCGATGCTGTTCGGCGGCATCTTTCTAGGGCTCATCAATCCGATTTTCCTGTCGGATGAATGGGGGCTATTGGCAGACCCGACGCTCATTTTGGCGATCATCGCGATTATTGTGGTCGGCACGATGGCGTTTGTGTTGTTTCTCAGCAGCATGCGATTCATCTCGCCTGTAGAGACGAGCATTTTATCCGCGATGGAGCCATTGACGGCGATGGTCATTTCGCTTGTCTGGTTCGGCCATTTTCTATCCCCATTGCAAATCGGTGGAGCTTTTCTCATGTTGGTCTTCGTCACTTGGCTATCTTTTGCGGGCAGTGAAAAAACTGCCGATGATCGCTCTTGAGTAAAGGCATGCAGCAAAATGCTGCGTGCCTTTTTCATTTTCGAAAGCAAAAAAGATTCATTATAATGCATGACAAAAAAAGGGATATCTCTACCTGATATCTGAAAATTATGGCATACTAGTTTTAAATAAAGTTCGAGTTTCGAAATGTTCAGGAGGCACCCTTATGAAAACCGTTTTTTCTTATACCAAACCATATTCATTTCTGATCGGCGTCGCTTTGTTCTTGATGCTCTTGGAGTTGGTCGTCGAGCTTTTGCAGCCATTGGTCATTGCGAGCATCATCGATGACGGCATCGTGGCAGGGGACCAGGATACGATCATTCGCTTGGGGCTTGTGCTCATGGGCTTGTCATTAATCGCTTTTTTATCGGGTGTCGCCAATTCATATTTCGCTTCCCATGTATCCCATAGCTTCTCTTTTGATGTCCGGCGCAAAGTTTATGAGCGCGTCCAGTCTTTCTCGCTGGCGATGTTCAATAAATTTCCAGCATCCGGCCTCATCACACGGCTGACGAGTGATATCCAGCTGATCCAGCAAGTGCTGTATATGAGCTTGCGCATCATGTTGCGCGCGCCATTGCTTGTCATCGGCAGCATGATCATGGCGTTTGTCGTCAATGCACAATTGGCGATTTATTTGATCATCGTCTTTCCAATTTTATTGGCATTTTTGTATGTTATGGTACGAAAAGGCGTTGTCTATTTCAGCTTTGTGCAGCAGCGGCTTGATAAAGTCAACCGCATGGTACAGGAAAACCTGCAGGCGGTCCGGCTGATCAAAGCGTACTTGCGCGGCAAGTATGAAGCGAACCGCTTTTCGGAAGTGGCGGGTGCGCTCAAGACCGATACGGTCAAAGCATTCCGCATCATGGAAATCATCTTGCCGATCCTGCTGTTCGGCATGAACGTGTCTCTGCTCGCGGTTGTTTGGTTTGGGGCTTTTGAGATCCGGAGCGGAGACGCGCAAATCGGTGAATTGGTCGCCATCGTCAATTACGCGATGCGCATGACCGGCGCATTTTCGATGTTCTCATTCATCATTATGGCGTTTGCGCGTGCCATGGCATCTACTGGCCGCATCGAAGAAATCCTTTTGGCGGATGATGGCGGCGAAGAATCGAATGGTGCAACTGTGCCGGTTAGAGAAGGAACCGTCCGTTTTGACCATGTTTTCTTTACGTATCCAGGCACTTCGCGAAGAGTGCTTGAAAACATCAGCTTTGAACTGGCGCCACGCGAGAAACTGGCCATCATGGGCGCCACGGGATCCGGAAAAACCTCTTTATTGCAGCTGATTCCGAGATTCTACGAAGCGACCGAAGGAAGCGTATCGGTGCACGGCCGTGACGTCCGCGAGTGGGACCTTCAGGAACTGCGCAAGACGATCGGGCTTGTGCCTCAGCAATCGATGCTCTTTACCGGCAGCATTTCCAATAACCTGTCTTGGGGCAAAGAGCACGCGGAGCTTCCGGAACTTACAGAGGCCGCAGAAAAAGCCCAAATTGACGAGACGGTCCAGCGTTTCCCGAAAGGCTACGAAACGCGCGTCGGCCAAAAAGGCGTCAATTTATCCGGCGGCCAAAAGCAGCGCCTGTCGATCGCACGGGCATTGGTCCGCAAACCGTCGATCTTGATTCTCGATGACAGTACCAGCGCGCTTGATGTGAAGACCGAATCTGCGCTGTGGGCCGAGCTCGACAAAGAACAAGCGACGACACTGCTGGTGACGCAGAAAGTGCGGACGGCTATGCGCGCTGACCGCATCCTCCTGTTGGAGGATGGCGTCGCTTCGGCTTACGGCACTCACGAGGAATTGCTGGATAGTTCTTCTTTGTATCGTGAAATTGCGCTGTCCCAGCAAGCGGAGGAGGTGGATGAATATGTTTAATGCGATCCGCCGGCCTTTTGGCTATGAGCCGGTATTGACGAAAGAAGATTTAAAGAAATCACCAGATAAAAAGAATGAACGCGCGAAAAACTGGAAGTCCACCTTGCTGCGGATCTGGAAGCTGGTCGACGAACAGCGCACGCTATTGATCATCGTTCTGACGCTTGTGTTCATCAGTTCCGCGATGGCGTTGCTCGGGCCGCTTTTGATCGGTTATATCATTGATACCTATATTGTGCCGGGTGCATTTGAAGGCATGGGCTTGATCATCGGCTGGCTTATCATGGTCTATGTGCTCCATTCGGTTTCTCTCTATTTGCAGAACTACTGGATGGTTGGGATCGCCCAGCAAGTCATCTATCAAATGCGCGCGGGGCTGTTTGGCCATCTGCAACGCTTGCCGGTATCGTTTTTCGATAAGCGCCAGCACGGCGAATTGATGAGCCGTATGACCAATGATATCGAAAACGTTTCGTCGACGCTCAACACCTCGTTCATTCAAGTGTTCTCGAGCATTTTGACGCTGGTCGGGACGGCGGTGGTGATGGTGTTTCTCAGCCCGATCCTCACCGTATTGACATTTATCATCATCCCGATCATGTATTGGGCCGTTCGCTGGATCACCAAACGTACGGGTCCTTTGTATAAAGAACAGCAAAAAGCGGTCGGGGATCTGAACGGCATGATCGAAGAAACCATTTCGGGACAGAAAATCGTCAAAGCCTTTTCCCAAGAAGACCGCGTCATGGACGAGTTCCTCGTCAAAAGCGAACGGCTCCGCCGCACCGGTTTCTGGGCTTGGACGTATGCCGGATTCATTCCGAAAGTGATGAACTTCCTGAACAACGGCAGTTTCGCGCTCGTTGCAGGTGTCGGCGGATTGCTCGCCTTGAACGGCTCGGTCACAATCGGTGTCATCGTTATCTTCACCGAGTATTCACGACAGTTCACGCGGCCGTTGAACGACTTGGCAAACCAATTCAACACGGTGCTCTCGGCCATTGCGGGGGCTGAACGCGTGTTTGCCATCATGGACGAAGCAGAAGAAGCGGACGATACGAAAAAGAATGCCGATAAACGGCTTGAAGGAAAAGTCGAATTCGATAATGTGTCTTTCAAATACGAAGGCGCGGAAGAAGAATGGACGATCCGTAATCTGAGCTTTATGGTGGAAACCGGGCAGACGGCGGCATTCGTTGGTGCGACAGGCGCAGGCAAAACGACCGTCATGCAGCTTTTAGCGAGATTTTACGATGTCGATGAAGGGGAGATCCGCATCGATGGAACGCCAATCGGGGCAATGCCGCGCGAAACTTTGCGCAAGCAGATTGCCTTCGTCTTGCAGGACCCGTTCCTGTTCGAAGCTTCAGTCAGCGACAATATCCGCTACGGCAAGCTTGATGCGAGCGACGAAGAAGTGGTGGAAGCGGCGAAAAAAGCCAATGCCCATGACTTCATCTCCAAACTGCCGGAAGGCTATGACACGGTGCTGTCTGGCGACGGTTCAATGATCAGCCAAGGGCAGAAGCAACTCTTGTCGATCGCCCGGGCGCTTATCGCCGATCCGGTCATTTTGCTGCTCGATGAAGCGACAAGTTCGATCGATACCGTGACAGAGTTGAAAATCCAGGAAGCGCTCGAACGCCTTATGGAAGGGCGCACGAGTTTTGTCATCGCCCATCGCTTGAATACGGTGAGAAAGGCGGATTTCGTCTATGTCATGGAGCTCGGCAAATTGGTCGAATCAGGCAGCCAGGACGAATTGCTGGAAAAAGGCGGCTTGTATGCCACCATGCTGGCAGATGCTAAATTATAGCGAAATCTAAGCAGAAGGTGGGGGAGATCCCGGCTTCTGCTTTTTTTAATGGAAATGAAAAGCCCTGGGAAGAAACCTTAATTTCGGGAATCAGGTGGCGGCAAGCGCTTTGGGCAGTTATGATAAGAAGAAAAAGGAAGGCGGGATGGAAATGGAATTGTCCCTGTCGATTGCGTCGTTTCCGCTGGATGCGGAGACTGCCGGGGAAATGGAGCGGCTGATTGACGGCGAGCCGGAACAGTGCCGGACCTTGCTTCAGAATGAATTATGGCAAAAACCGTTCGCAAAAGGATTTGCGGTGCTCGCTTACACCGATAGCGGAGAGCTGGTGGCCTGTGCGGCGGCAGCGGATTTGGTGGGCTTGCATCATTACGAATGGTCGGCATTTGTCTCGCCGGATTACCGCCGCCTTGGGCTGGCAACAGCTTTGGCTGACGGCGTGCAGCATTCCCTCGTACAGCGCGGGGCGGAAAGTGAACTCGCGGCATTCACGGAACATAGCGCATCAGATAGCTGGCTAGAGGGTCTCGGCTATCATTGTACTTTCCAGGAATTGCAGTTTGAAGCGCAGCCGCTTTCTACGTACCAACTTGCTGAAACGGTCGAAATTATTCCGTACGAAGAGCAATATTCACGCGAATTGGTGGATCTTCTGCGCGCGGCATTTGATGAATCTGTTCTTCCGGTGCTTGAGCACAACCTGGAAGATACGGAGCGCCATGTCTATTTGATGCGGCAGGAAGGCCAACTTGTGGCGACGGCTACGTTGAGCAATGAAGACCAGGCGTTGTGGGTAACAGCGCTCGCAGTGTCACCGGATACCCAGCGATCAGGCTATGGCCAAGCATTTCTGAAGTGGGCGCGGCATTTGGCGCATCAGAAAAAATTGGCACGTGTGCTGGTCGAAGTGGAAACGGAAAATGTGGCGTGGCCTGTTTATGAAAAGGCGGGCTTTACAAAAATATCGACTATTTCTTATTGGCAGCCCGCAGTGCAATGAAAAAGCCGCCCAGCGGTAAATCCACTGGACAGCTATGTTTTAAGGCTTATTGATTTGTTTGTTCATAATTTTTATCGGAGCCGTCTGCATAATCTATTTCAATTTCGATTTTCTTGAAGCCAGGATCGATGCCGAAAGCCTCGACGACTTGGCTGATGACTTCCTCATCCGACGTGTCAGGGGTTAAATTCAACTGGGACAAACCTTGTTCCATTTCATTGAAAGCGTCATCGCCCGTCAGATCAACGCCGTCGATTTTATTTTCATATTCGGCCTCTACCTGACCGCGCTCTTCTTCGTAGCTAAGGTCTAGGGCATCATCCTGGTCAGGCATATCGACATCAACGGACAAGTCAGTAAATCCGTAAGTTTCACCGTCCTTGGTCCCTTCAGTTCCGCCGCTTGGAGAAGCATCTTCAGTCGACTCAGCTTCCGGCGTTGCCGTTTCTTCTGGTGACTCATCTGTGACAGGCTGCGTGACTTCCTCGTCATCGCCGCAAGCTGCTAGGGCAAGTGTAGCGGACATGATAAGAACTGGAAAGATCATTTTTTTATGGTTAGTCATAATATACAAACTCCCTTTCAAATTTATGTTTACCGTTCTATTCCCGAAATTATGGGAAGTAAGCAATGAAAAATGTAAAAAAGTATCGTACGATAGGAATCACTAGCAGAGTCGAGCATAAGCAGAGCTTGAATGGAGCCATTCAAATGGATAGATACAAAAACGGGCAGAACATCGCCGCTGCAAACGAACAAAATATCCGCACGGATTTCAAGGAAAGCATGACTTACGGCGATTATTTGCATCTCGACAAGCTGTTGACTGCACAGGACGGCGTCAGCGGACACCACGATGAATCGCTTTTCATCATCATCCATCAAGTATCCGAACTATGGATGAAGCTGATCTTGCATGAGTTGTCGGCGGCCATCCGCCATATCGAAGCGGATGATCTGCAGCCCGCGTTCAAGCAATTGGCACGCGTATCGCGCATCCAGTCGCAAATCATCCAAGGCTGGGATGTGTTGTCGACCTTGACTCCTGCTGAATACTTGGAGTTCCGGGATGACCTCGGCAATGCGAGCGGCTTTCAGTCCTATCAGTACCGCATGATTGAATTTGCGCTTGGCTACAAAACCAAGCATGTCTTAAGCATCTATGAAAAAGACCCGGTCTTGCACGAGCAATTAACAGAAGCGTTCCACGCGCCAGGCTTGTATGATGCCGCCATCCAAAAATTGGCGCGCAGCGGATTCAAGATTGACGACAGTGTCCTTTCGCGCGATGTCAGCACTGTATACGAACCGAACGACAGCGTCCGGGAAGCGTGGAAGGAAATTTACCGCAACGTCGATGAGCACTGGGAACTGTATCAATTGGCGGAGAAATTGGTCGACATTGAAGATTGGCTGCAACAATGGCGTTTCCGCCATATGAAAACGGTTGAGCGGATCATCGGTTTCAAACAAGGGACAGGCGGATCATCCGGCGTCAATTATTTGAAGAAAGTATTGGATCAATATTTCTTCCCGGAACTTTGGCAAATCCGGACAGACGTCTAAAAGCAGGAGGTTGGCTTATGGAAATTTTTGCGCATCGCGGAAGTTCGGGCACGCATCCGGAAAACACGCTGCCTGCTTTTGTGGAAGTTGCAGCCTTGCCGGTCCACGGGGTGGAACTGGACGTGCATTTATCAACAGACGATGAACTTGTTGTCATTCATGATGAAAAAGTGAACCGCACCACTAACGGCAAAGGCTATGTAAAAGACATGACGCTTGCCGAACTGAAAACACTGGACGCCGGAAGCTGGAAAGCAGGCGAATGGGCGGGAACCGAAATTCCGACATTGGCAGAAGTCTTTGGGGTATTTAAAAACACCCATCACGTGCTGAATGTGGAACTGAAAACGGACGTTTTCCCGTATGTGGGAGCGGTGGAAAAAGTGGCTAAGCTTGCAGCTGAACAGGGGCATGGAACATCGGCTTGTCATTTCTTCATTCAACCACCTGGACGTAAAGCTGGCGATGGATCGCCATCACGTGCCAGGGGCGATTTTGGCTTCCAATATTTTAGTGGATATGGCCGCTTATGCACAGACAGTCGGGACGAGACGGCTTCATTTGTCGCAGCCGTATGCGCTTCGCCACGGTGCCGAATTGGTCGAAAAAGGTTTTGAGGTCTATGTCTATACAGTCAACCGGCTGGACTACGCTGAGCAATTGCAGCAGATAGGCGTCTCGGGCATCTTTACGGATTATCCGGAAAAAATGCTGGGGGAATTGAAATGAAACTAATTGCATTGAGTATATGGGTGGTTGCAGCATTCACTTTAGGAGTCACCGGTGCTGCAGCTTGGCCGCTCGTTGCAGGAATAATCCTGCTCCCTGTATTTTTTATCGGAAAGCCTTGGTATAGCAGCTTTAAGAAGAAAACAGCCGAACACAAATAGAAAACCGCCTGATGGATGTCGGATTGACATCCATCAGGCGGTTTTTAATAGGAAGTTAATTACCACTTTGCGTAATGTTCTTCTGCAGAACCGAGCAATTGGTGGATTTTCAGCTTCTTGCCATCTGCATAGCGGACGTAGCCGTTGTAATAGCCGAACAATTGATGAACTTCCGATTTCACAAGACGCGCATCCGATTTGGACACGCGTTCGTAAAAAGGAGTGAACGTCAATTTAACGTCATCGGTCAATTTCGTGTGGATCAGCCACGGCTTTTTGAAATCTTCTTCATCATAACGGAAAATGACGTCTTCGCTGATTTTAGTCATGCGGCCATTGACGAAAAAGGCGTTTTCCGTCATGCCCGTGCCGTCTGTCCACTTGCCGCCGAAATTCAATCCGATCACTTTGCCGAGAGAGCGCTGGGAAGCCATTCCCCAATTCCAGACCGCTTCGCGCGGCCAGACGCCCCGGCCATAGTCCAATACCGAAAAACTGTCCAATTCATCGAATTCATAGCGCTTAGCCCCGATCTGGACCGTTCCAGTTGTCGGCAGAGCGTGATGTTTCGCAGTGAACTGGAAGGTTTGGCGATTCCATGGAATGACGACATTCAATGATTCCATGTCTTCCGGATGGGCAATCGTCAGCGAAGCATGCAATTTTTCGCCGTCAAAATCAGGCACGGTCACTGCCAATCGGGTTTTGCCATCTTCGTAGATGGAATGGACGGATATCTCCGAATTATGGAAAAATGAACTGTCCAACACACTGTCGGATAAGCGTAAATTCCTGGAATAGGGGACCATAACCGTTCTTTCGAAAAAGCGCTGTGTTTCATAATTTAAGAAATAAACGAAGCAGACAGCGGCATAATCCAGATGGCAGATGGTGGCCGAGAAAACGATCTCATCGCCGAATACACACCAATAATTCCATTTCTTCTTACGAAGGAAATTGCCTTTCAGATTGCTTTCGACTAAGGGCTTCTTTGCATAGCCGATAGCGCTTGGATTCAATTGGCCTTTGGCGTCACATAATTTAACGTGTTCTGTAAGTTCCCGTTCAACATGTTGCATCGAATCCACCTCACTGTCTTTATATGCCCTTATTGTATCAGAATTCCCCAGATTTTCCCGGGAAAATGCTGTAAGATGGGCCTAAAGACTAGCGATTTCTTATACGGAAGCTGGAGGCCTTCTCCACATGAACGCAAGTGTGCCTTCTCCAGCGTGGACGGCCAGTGATGAACTGAGATTTCCGATCAGCACTTCGGCTTCAGGCGCAAACTTCAAGAGTTCCGCCTTCAACTCTTCCGCCTGCTCGGGGATGTGCCCGTGCATAATCTGGAAGTAATCGATCCCGTATTGTTCGTGGTCTGCTTTTGCACGATCGAGCAAATAAGCGAGCGCTTTCTTATGGGAACGAACTTTGTCGATTGGCTCAAGTTCGCCTTTCTCGGTCAGCTGGACGATCGGCTTGATCTTTAGGACGCTGCCGATGTAATACTGTGCGCCGCTCATCCGGCCGCCTTTATACAATTGGCTCAAATTGCCGATCAGGATGAAATTGCGGAAATCTGTCGTTTCCTGCTCAAGCCGCTGGGTAATTTCTTCAGCGGAAAGCCCTTGATCTTGCAGCTTCAATCCGCGTTCAAGAAGCCCAGACAGCCCGTATGACAAAGCGAGCGAATCGACAGTGTATACCTTGAAATCCGTCATCTCGGCGCCGGTCATGGAAGAAGCGATCGTGCCGCTTAACTTGGCGGAGGCATGGACAGCGATGGCGCACTCGTATTCCTCTTTCAGCTTTTCATAAAGTTCCGCAAACTTCCCTGCAGATGGCTGGGAGGTTTTCGGGAAATCCTTTGAGCTTTTCATGCGTGCGTATAATTCATCGTTTGAGAGGTCGATGCCGTCATCGATAAATTCTTCCGAGCCGAAATGGATATTCAGCGGGACGATATAGACATCGGGGTGCGATTTGAATTGTTCTGTGACGTATCCGGTCGTATCCATGATCCATGCAATCGGTTTTTTCATCGTAAAACCCCTATCTATTGAGTATTTTGAATAATAAAACTATAACACGGATAATAATATGGTCCTAGCTTTCTTGAATAAAAATCTCCGAGAGCGGGACATTCAGGCTTTGTTTGAAGGGAAACGTGTCTCCATTGAAATTTTAATATCCGCTTTGTGGCGAATTACAATAATAATAATGGCAACAAACAGCGGCCAGACAACAGATTGTACTTGAAACGCAAAAGCGACGGCGAAAAAGGCGCTGAAGCCTGCGAGCATCGACAAAGTGGCGCTTTTCAGCCACGGATAGAAAGCGAACGACAAAACAAGCATCGCCAAAAACAAATCAGGCGTCAGCCAAAAGGCGACCCCGGCAAAGGTCGAGATGCCTTTGCCCCCGCGGCCTTTGCGCCATAGCGGATAAATGTGCCCGATGACTGAAAGCAATCCCGCAACGGCAACGGACCATAATGAGAATTCGAGCCAAAGCCCTGCCCATACGACGACCGAACCTTTCAGGAAATCGCCGAGAAACACCAATAGGGAGGCTCTGCGCCCGAGAACGGCCAAGGCATTGCGGGCGCCGGGATTTCCGCTGCCTGAAGAAGTCAGGTCTACACCTTTCCATTTCCCTATCCATAGTGCGGTCAAAACAGTACCAAGTAAATAACTGCCTATCCAATACAAAATAACCATCGTATCCCTCCAGCAAATAACTGAAATTTCATAAAAATAATAGCCTCCCCAAATCAGGGGAGGCTATGAAGATTATTGGCCTAGTGTTGACGCTTCAAACAAATAATCGCTGATCACGCGGAGCCCTTTATCAAAGTTCTCCAAATGGAAATGTTCGTTCGGCGCGTGGAAGTTTTCCGATGCAAGCCCGAAGCCCATCAAGACGACAGGGAATCCGAGAATTTCATCGAACGCAGCGACAATCGGAATCGATCCGCCCATGCGCGTGAAAGCGGTCGGCACTTGATACACTTTTTCATACGAGCGGCCCGCTGCCTGGATGGCCGGATGATCGTATGGCGTCAGGAACGGCTTGCCTTTATCAAATTCGGTGATGTCGACTGTGACGCCTGCCGGCTTGTGCGCTTCAACATGCGCTTTCAACTTGGCGATGATGTCGTCCGGATCCTGGTCAGGAACGAGGCGGCAAGTGATTTTTGAGCTGGCTTCAGCGGGCAAGACGGTCTTGATGCCTTCGCCGGAGAATCCGCCGGTGATGCCATTGACTTCGAGCGTCGGACGGATCCATGTGCGCTCTACGAATGAATAGCCTTTTTCGCCAAAATCTTCTGAGATGCCGATTGCCTGTTTTTCATTTTCCAAATCGAAATCCAGTGCGGCAAATTCCGCACGTTCCTCGTCCGACACGGGACGGACGTCGTCGTAGAAGCCTTCGACTTGAATGACGCCTTCTTTGTCACGGAATGATTCGAGGATTTCCACAATGGCGTGGAGTGGGTTCTGGACAGCTCCGCCGTAGAGGCCGGAATGTAGGTCGCCTTTAGGGCCGTTGACGTCGATCTGGATGCCCGCAAGCCCGCGCAGCCCGTAACAGACAGCCGGGCGCCCTGGCCCTTGCATGCCGGTATCGGAAATGACGATGATGTCAGCTGATAGCTTGTCTTTATTGTCTTCGACGTATTTCGGCAAGCTCGGGCTGCCGATTTCTTCTTCGCCTTCAAGGATGAATTTGATATTGACGGGAAGTTCGCCGTTCAAATCAAGCAAAGCTTCGACTGCTTTCATATGCATGAACACTTGGCCTTTATCATCGCTTGCGCCGCGTGCATACAATTTATTGTCACGCACATGCGGGTCGAAAGGCGGTGTTTCCCATAAGTGGAGCGGGTCGACCGGCTGGACATCGTAATGGCCGTAGACGAGGATTGTCGGTTTCCCTTCGGCGTGGAGCCAGTCGGCGTAGACGACCGGATGGCCATCGGTTTCATCGATGCTGGCATTTTCAAGGCCTGCTTTAGTCAATGATTTGATAAGCCATTCTGCGCCTTTTTGCATATCGGCTTTATGTTCGGAAAGGGAGCTGACCGATGGGATGCGTAAAAAACTTTTCAATTCTTCGAGATGGGCCTGGCGGTGATCTTTGAAGTACTTATCGATTTGAGTGGCGTTCATAAAATCCCTGCTTTCCAGTATTTTTAGTATGTGGAAATTATAGCATAGCTAAGTTGTCCTTTTCGACAAGAGGAAAATTGCTGTGGTATTATGGATAATACGGAAACAGATCGAAAAAATTTTATATGTATTTTACTGGAGGAAGTAAATTTGTTTATAGCATTGGCATTATTTCTGATCATGTCGTTTTTCCTGTCGGGAAGCGAAACGGCACTCACGGCAGTTAATAGGATGAAGGTCCATCTTCGCGCGGAGCAGGGGGACGTCAAAGCCCAAAAGCTCGAAAAATTGATCGCGAAGCCGGACCGGATGATCACGACTATTTTGATCGGTAATAATATTTCCAATATCATGCTGCCTACACTCGTCACGACCATCGCCATCACGGAAGGATGGGAGGTCGGATTGGCGACAGCCATCTTGACGGTTGTCCTGATCATTTTCGGGGAAGTGCTGCCAAAGACCATTGCCGCGACTTTTGCGGATAAAATCGCTTATATCGTAGCCCCGGTTATCTCATTCCTGGTGGTCATCTTCAAACCATTGACGTGGCTGCTCGCCCAGTTCACGAATATTTTCATCCGCATCATCTCCAAAGGCAGCGTCAAAGAAGCGACGATGACCAAAGAAGAGCTGCGCACGATGGTCGATATTGCGTCGACGGAAGGGACCTTCGAAGCCGACGAATCGGAGCGCATCAAAGGCGTGCTCGACTTTCCTCATAAGGACGTGTCGGATGTCATGTCGACACACCGGACCGATACGGTCGGCATTTCGATCGATCTGACCTATGAGGAAGTCCGTGACTTGATCCTGGATTCCTCATATACGCGTTATCCTGTATACGAAGAAAGCATGGACAATGTCGTCGGCTTGTTCTATTCCAAAAAACTCATCGAATGGTCGATGAACCCGAACTTGACCTTGGCGGAGTTGATGGATGACAATCCATTATTCGTCGTGCAATCAGTGAGCGTCGAGAAAGTATTCAAATTGATGATGGCGAAGAAAAAGCACATGGCCGTCATTTTGGACGAATACGGCGGAACGCTGGGGATTGTCACGCATGAGGACATCATCGAGGAAATGATTGGCCAGGACATTGAGGACGAGACGGACGACGAAGACGATGAACTGGTCTTTGAAATCAACGACAGCCAATTGTCATGCCACGGCCGCCTGGAAATTGAAGACGTCAATGAAATGTTCGAAGTCGAAGTCCCGGAAGACCATGACACGATTGCTGGCTTTGTCATGCAGCAGCTTGGCCATGTGCCGGAGGTCGGCGAAGAATTCACTTATGAAAACTTGCACGTAGTCGTCAATGAAATGGACAGAAACCGCATCGAGCGGCTGACAATCACAAAACTCGCTGAACCTGAAGAACAGGAAACAATCAGCGAAAACGCAAGCAAAAGACAATAACGAAATCCGGCCCGGATGATGGGCCGGATTTTTTATTTCTTACACTATTGTAAGGAGACTGAAAGAGGGAACGATAGAGCGTAAGCCTAAACTCAGGCACAATAAGGGCATAAGATCACCGGACGGAGGTAACACCGATGGAAGAGCTATATGCCGAATATAACCGCTATATCTATCATTTATGCCTAAAACTTACCCGCAACAAAGCTGAAGCAGAAGATTTGATGCAGGAAGTATGGCTGAAAGTAGTACGCTATGAATCCTCAATCGCCGAAGTCGACCATGCCAAAGCCTGGCTGACGACGATTTGCATGAATACATTCCGTGACCGCTACCGCAAAAACGTGCGCCGCAGCAAACATATCGCCAACCAGCCGGAAGGGCTCGATGTCTCATTGCTGGATTTGATTCCAACCGATGAGACCGGGACAGCTGAATTATTGGAAAAACAAGATGTCTCTGTCATGATCCGCCACAAAATTTCAGAACTGGATACGATTTACCGGACGACGATCGTTTACTTTTACGTCCATCAATATTCACTGGTTGAAATTGCTGAGACCATGAAAGTATCGATCGGCACGGTGAAATCCCGCCTTCACCGCGGAAAACAGCGTCTAAAAGACATGCTCATGGAAGACGTAAGAACACGCGAATACGTAGTGATTGCCTAATATACTCCCAACCCCAGCCGAATAATGGCTGGGGTCTTTATATGGAAAATAATAACTGATATTTTTCTATGACTCTTCCGCTTATAATGAAGCAAAGGAGCGGGAGAGAGATGAAAAGAATCAAGAATTACAGCAAGCGACGGCGCATTATTATGGGAACTGTAGGGATACTTGCTGCGATGTATATAATTGTAATAATTTGGCATACATTTAAGCCTTTGCCCGAGGGTGTTTCATTCGCCGGCGATGTGCACAGTGTCGAACAAGTGGAAATGATTTATGACCTGAGCTATGCACAGGATAAGAAAGGCACAGATTTGGAAAGCGAACTGCGGATTTTCGATGAAATCCATGAACTGATTGATGAGGCGGAAGAATTTCTCGTGCTTGATCTGTTCCTATTTGATAATTACAACGATACGGAAACCGCGTATCCAGCGATTGCAGAACGCTTGGCGGATCATTTAATCGAGAAAAAGAAAGAAAACCCCGATTTCCCGATCTATTTCATCACCGACCCATTAAATGTGGGATACGGTTCTTATGAAAGTTTGCTGCTGGAAACCTTGGAAGCGGAAGGGGTCGAAGTGATCGTCACCGACCTCGACAAATTGCGCGATTCGATGCCGCTGTATTCAGGCTTGTACCGGGTAATCTTTCAATGGTTCGATAATCCAGGGGACGGTTGGATAGCAAATGCCATGTCGAGCGACGCACCGGATATGACGCTTTCATCTTACATGCAAATGATGAACATCAAGGCGAATCACCGGAAGACTGTTGTTTCAGAGCAGGAAGCAATCATCAGTTCAGCCAATCCGCATGATGCAAGCGGACTTCACGGCAATATGGCATTCCGTGTCAGCGGCCCGGTACTCGATGATATCCTGGAAGCCGAGGAAGCGGTTTCGAGATTATCCGGCGGCCCAGATTTTCCGAGAGCGGAAATGCCTGAACAATCAGGTGACTATGAAGTGCAATATGTCACTGAACGGCAAATTTTGAAAGCTCTCTTAAAGCATATGGACAGTACAGAGCAAGGCGATAGCATCCAGATGGCCATGTTCTATTTATCAGAGAGCAGTGTAGTCGACAGTTTGGTGGAAGCATCGAATCGCGGCGTGGAAGTACAGCTTGTACTCGATCCAAACAAAAATGCATTTGGCAGCGAAAAGACTGGTTTGCCGAACCGGCCGGCAGTGAACGGGATGGTGGATGCCGCCAGCGACTCTTTGGCAGTCCGCTGGTACAATCCGGTAGTCGGGCAATTCCATACCAAAACAATAATGATTCAAACTGGCGAAGAAACGGTCATTCTAGGCGGTTCCGCCAATATGACCGAACGCACGCTGATGGATTATAATTTAGAGGCGGATATTCTCATCAAAGCGCCGACCGATAGCGAATTGGTAGGCGAACTGGATACGTATTTCGAGCGGCTGTGGAACAACGAAGACGCCCTCTACACACTCGACCTGGAAGAATACCAAGACGAGTTCACGTTCTGGCAGCGCGGCATCTACAACTTCCAAAAGCTCTTCAAGCTGACGACTTATTGAAGGGAAGTAAGTAAGTAAGTAAGTAAAAAACATGAGAAACATAGTAAGTATAAATAGCTTGCGCTATTCGACTACGCTTCAATGGCTGCTTTCCGGGGGGCGGGTGTTGAGCCAATGTGTCGCAAAGAACGCGACACATTTGTCTCGCCAGCCCGCGCGGTCCCCCAGGAGTCAGCCATTTCCGCTCCGTCTCTATTTTTATAATGGAAGAAAATTCCTTCTATCTACTCGATAGAAAATGAGTAAATGCGTCACCTTTTGTAGCTTACATCGTTTGCATCAAAGAGAATGAGATTTTTAGTCCCAAACTTCTAACAAGATATTTGGTTCAAGCACCACATGACCAGATACTGCATCCCGGGAAGCGATTTCCCCGCTAGCCGACAACTTATATAGAAGCAGATCTGATTAAACACACTTAATTCAATGGAATTTCTAAGCCGACCAGCGTCCAGGGTGAGCCGACGCAATAAGACAAGTGTTTTTCTTGGCTTATTGCAAGAGGCCAACCCAAAGCCCGGCGGCGAATACTAACAAGACGAATTAATGGAACATCGGAACGATTCCACAACCAAATTCCAATTTTCTTAATCGAAACTAGACCAGGGAAGCGATTCCCCCACTAGGCGGCAACGGATTAAAGAAGCAGATTTACTTAAACAGTCTTCGCGCAATGAAATCACCAAGCCGCCATGCGCCAAGGGTGAGCCGATGCAATAAGACAGGCGCTTTTCCTGGCTTATTGTAAGAGGCCAACCCAAAGCAGGGCGGCGACTAGTAAGCTCAAGCAAAAGTAGAATGCGGGAACGATTCTACTAGTAAACTCTCGCTCTTTTTTTCTACTATTCATTCGCGCAGAGTTTCTCATAAGCTGTTTGTATCCAATGAAAAAACCCGCTGCACACAAAATTTCATGTGTGCAGCGGGTTTTTGGTTTGGTTTACTCTTGAGTTTGCTTGCCGGCTTCGATCCAGTCTTCCACGTTCCATACTTTCGTGGCAAGGCCGTCGTAGAAATCCGGTTCGTGGCTGACGAGCACGATTGTGCCTTTGTAAGCTTGCATGGCACGTTTCAGTTCAGCTTTTGCATCGATGTCCAAGTGGTTCGTCGGTTCATCGAAGATCAGCCAATTGCTTTCTTCGAGCATCAATTTGCACAAGCGCACTTTCGCTTGCTCGCCACCGCTCAATTGGTTCATCGGGCGGCCGATGTGTTCGCTCTTAAGTCCAGTACGGGCTAACGCGCCGCGCACTTGGCCTTGGTCCATCGAAGGATAAGCATCCCAAATCTCATCGATTGGGCGATGCGTCGGTGCTTTGACTTCCTGTTCGAAATAGCTAGGCGTCAAGTATTCACCGCGGATGACATCTCCATCGAGTGGCTTGATTTTGCCGAGCATCGTCTTAAGCAAAGTCGATTTCCCGACACCGTTCATGCCGACAAGCGCGATTTTTTCACCGCGTTCGATCATGAAGGACAATGGGGGCAATAGCGGCTTATCGTAGCCGATGCGCAGTGCTTCCGCTTCAACGACATAGCGGCTTGGGCTACGCGTTTCCTTGAAGGCAAATTGCGGTTTGGCCGCCATTTCCGGTTTTTCGATGCGGTCCATGCGGTCCAATTGCTTCTGGCGGGATTTTGCACGTCCGGTAGTCGAAGCGCGTGCTTTGTTTTTCGCGATAAAGGTCTCGGTTTTCTTGATCATGTCTTCTTGTTTTTCGTAAGCTTCAAGATGCTGCTTTTTCGCCAACTCCGCAAGCTCGATGAACTTTTCGTAAGAGGCAGTGTAACGGTTCAAACGGGAGAATTCCAAGTGGAAAATAACGCCTGTTACTGAACTCATGAATTCCGTATCATGCGAGATGAGCAGGAAAGCATGCGGATAGTTTTTCAAGTAATTGACGAGCCATTGGATATGTTCTTCATCCAGATAGTTGGTCGGCTCATCCAGCAATAGCACTTTTGGTTTTTCCAGCAATAGCTTAGCCAATAAAAGCTTGGTGCGCTGTCCACCGGAAAGGGATTCCACATTGCGTTCAAGTCCAATGGCATCGAGCCCGAGGCCGCGTGCGATTTCATCGACTTTCACGTCCAATGTGTAAAAATCACCGGCATCGAGTGCGTCTTGTACTTCGGCCATCTGCTCAAGCAAGGTTTCGAGCTGTTCTGGATCGGCTTCGCCCATTTGCATGGCGATATCGTTCAATTCTTTTTCTTTTTCATAGAGCGGCAAGAAAGCATCCTGCAAGGTTTGACGGATGGTGCGGCCTGGCGCCAACTGCGTGTGCTGGTCCAAATAGCCGTAATGGGTCTTTGGCTGCCATTCGACTTTGCCGCCATCGTGGATTTGTTTGCCAGTCAAAATATTCATCAATGTCGATTTGCCGACGCCGTTCGCCCCGACAAGGCCGACGTGTTCCCCTTCAACTAAACGAAACGAAATGTCGTTGAATAAGGTACGATCGCCAAATGTGTGGCTTAGGTTTTCTACTGTTAATAAACTCATGTATATGTTCCTCCACTTTCCATAAAAAAAACCGCGGTTAAAGTTCCGCGAGTTTTTTGTTTAGTTCCGCAAGACGTTGTTCCATTTTTTCAAGCCGTTCTTCGGCTTTGTCCACCATTTTAGTGTGGCCGGTTGTTTCCAGTTTTTCAATATCACCCTGTTGGCGTACGTAATCGCTCTTCAGTTCGGCGATGGCGTATTCAATTTCTTGCTTGTTCAACAAAATCACCCTAGTTTTTCTCTGTATTGTACCACAACTGGAGAAAATTTAAATGGATACGCTCGGCTTCTCGCTTTCATTGCGCACCATTACTCCTATATAATAACGAAAAATGAAAAAAGGAAGTGAGATGCCATCGACAGTTTATTGTTTGATATCATGTTAATTATTTTCCTCGGCGTTCTGTCGCAATGGATCGCCTGGCGTCTCCGCCTTCCAGCGATTGTGTTGATGTCGATTGCCGGGCTGCTGATCGGCCCGATATTTGCCGTGATTTCCCCGGAAGAAAGTTTTGGGGATTTGTTCCGGCCGCTCGTATCGCTTGCCGTTGCCATCATTTTGTTTGAAGGCAGTTTAAACTTGAATTTCAAAGAAATCCGCGGCTTTAATAAGCCTGTGTGGCGGATTGTAACATTTGGCGCTTTGCTTGCTTGGGCGGGAGGCACTTTGGCTTCCCATTATGTCGCCGGCCTTTCTTGGGCAGTGTCGTTTGTCATCGGCGGCTTGTTCATCGTGACCGGCCCGACCGTCATCATGCCACTGCTTCGCCAAGCTAAACTGAAAGCTCGTCCGGCTGCGTTATTGAAATGGGAAGGCATTATTGTCGATCCATTCGGCGCGTTATTAGCTTTGTTCGCCTTCCAATTCGTGTTGTTTGCGGAAGGGGATGTCACCGCTGCTGCATTCGGGCTGTTCTTCCTGGCGGCACTTTTTGCGACCGTACTCGGTGCAGGGGCTGGACTTGGGATGGGCTGGATGTTCGAGCGCGGCCAAATTCCGGAATTTTTAAAATCGCCGATGGTATTCGGCGTGGTGCTGTTGACGTTTGTCATCTCGGATATCGTGATGCACGAAACCGGCTTGCTTGCGGTAACCGCGATGGGGATGGTCATGGCCAATATGAACATCTCCTCCATCAACGACATGCGGCATTTTAAAGAGACCATGTCCATTTTGTTGATTTCCAGCGTCTTCATGATGCTCACGGCTTCACTCAGCATGGATGTGCTGTTTGAAATCTTCAATTGGTCAATTATTTCATTCGTATTGGTCATGTTATTTATCGTCCGGCCGTTGTCCATCTGGGTATCGACAATCGGCACCGACTTGAGCTGGCAAGAAAAAGCCTTGGTCGGGTGGATCGCCCCACGAGGCATTGTTGCACTGACTGTCTCCGGTTATTTCGCTAGCGTCTTATTGGATGCCGGGTTTGAGGATGCGGAACTTCTTACCGCGTTAACCTTTGCGCTCGTGTTTTCTACGGTAGTTGCGCATGGGTTTTCCATTACGTGGGTCGGCCGTAAACTAGGTCTCGCTTCAGCGGAAGATCCGGGAATTATCATTGTCGGAGCCAGCAGGTTCACGACTGCGATGGCGAAAGCTCTTTATGATATGGATAAAAACGTGCTGCTCGTTGATGATTCCTGGGGCCGCCTGCAAAAAGCGCGCCAAATCGGCATCAAGACTTATGTCGGAAACATCCTTTCCGAGCATACGGAATACGAAGTGGATTTGACGCCTTATGAGAAAATGCTCGTCGCTTCGGAGACGGATTCGTTTAACGCGCTTGTCGTCAATAACTTCGTGCCGGAAATGGGGCGCATCAATTTGTATCAGACGGCGCTTCACCAAGGGGACCCTGCCGATTTCCACGCTTCATTGAGCGGGCGAATCCTTTTCACCGAAGATTGGAACATTCACGTGCTTGATGAGAAGGAAGAGCAAGGCTACGCCATCCGTTCGACAAAATTGACGGAGCGTTTCACTTATGAGGAATTCAATAAGAGATGGTCAGCCAATACGATTCCGTTATTCATTGAAACGGCACAAGGAAACATTGAGTTCTTCACTTCCGATAAAGTGCTGGAGCCGAAGCAAGGCGATACCATCATCAGCTTCACTGGGCCGGAGCGAGATTCCGACCGCATTCAGGAACGTTTGGAAACAAAACGCATCAAAAAGGATTCTCAGACTAAAGAATGAAATCTTTCATTATAAGCCCTATCAATACGCAAGAAGAATGCGTCTTTGCTATGATAAACAATAGCTGCAGCATGCACTGCACCAGATCAATCAATAGGAAAAGGCAGTGGATTTCCGCTGCCCGCTTATACGTAGTCAAGGAGGATTCAGGATCATGAAGATTTTATTAGTGGATGGAACGATACTGGGGCGCAAGACCGGCGCTGTATTGGAACAGGTCAAAGTCTATCTCGAGCGAGCGAATCCGGAGATGGAACTGAGCATTTTGAGCATGAGCGAATATGAGCATCAATTCGTAGATGGGCGCCCGAACGCGGAATACAACGACAGCATGCGTGAAATGGTGCGGCGTTTTGAAGAAGCGGACGGTTATATCATCGCTTCGCCGATTTTCCAAGGTTCGATTCCAGGCGTCTTGAAAAATGCATTCGATATGCTGCACCCTCGGACGATGCGCTACAAACCGGTATCGATCGTCGCTAACGGCGGTACGTATCAGCATCACTTGGTTATCGAGAATCAGCTGAAACCGATTCTTGATTATTTCCGCTGCCTCGTGACGCCGAACTACGTCTATACACATACGAGCCATTTCGATGATACGAATGCCATCATCAATGACGATGTCCATGACCGCCTGCGCGAACTTGCACGTGTGTTTGCGCAATATGCAGAAATGAGCACCCACCTTTCAAAAGATACAATCGATATCGACGACCATTAAAAAAACCTCCCTCGGGAGGTTTTTTTTCGGCCTGAATACCAAACTTAATTGAAAAAGGCATAAGGCCGATCAAATGCGCATCCTCCCCAAGAACGGGGAGAAGATGCTATACTAGACGCTGTAGAAAAGGGGTTTTAGCTTATGAAATCAGTAGTTCTTGCAGAAAAGCCGTCCGTTGCGCGTGATATTGCGCGAGTGCTTGGATGCTCTCAAAAAGGAAACGGTTTTTTAGAAGGCAAACAATATATCGTCACGTGGGCACTCGGCCATTTGGTGACGCATGCACAACCGGAACAATACAATAACGATTTGAAAGAATGGAAGATGGAAAGCCTGCCGATTCTTCCGGAGCCGTTCAAATTGGTGCCGATCAAACAGACCATGAAGCAATACAATGCAGTCAAAGCGCAGCTGAATCGCAGTGATGTAAAGGAAGTCATCATCGCGACCGATGCAGGGCGTGAAGGGGAACTGGTCGCCCGTTGGATTTTGGAGCAAGCGAAAGTCAACAAGCCGGTGAAACGGCTATGGATCTCCTCTGTCACCGATAAAGCGATCAAAGACGGTTTCCAAAACCTGAAAGACGGCAAAGCGTATGAAAGCTTGTTCCAGGCAGCGGTCGCCCGTGCAGAAGCTGACTGGGTCGTCGGAATCAACGCGACGCGTGCACTAACTGTGAAGCACAATGCCCAGCTATCAACAGGGCGCGTGCAGACGCCGACGCTTGCGATGATTGCACAGCGCGAACAGGATATCCGCAACTTCCAGCCGAAGCCTTATTACGGCCTCCAGGCAATCAGCGACAATGCCTCGTTCACCTGGACGGATGGCAAATCGCCGCAGAGTTTCGATAAAGAGCGGATCGACCGTTTATTCGCCAAACTCGATTCGGCAAATAAAGGCACAGTGACAGACGTGAAAATCACGCCGAAAAAACAACCGGCGCCGCCATTATTCGATTTGACCGAATTGCAAAAAGAAGCGTATAAACGCTATAGCTGGTCCGCCAAAGAAACACTCAATACCTTGCAGAACCTTTATGAACGCTATAAAATCGTCACTTATCCGCGTACGGACTCGAAGCATTTGACGAGCGATATGAAAGGCACGTTAAAAGAGCATATCAAAGCGGTGCAGGTCGGGGAATACCGTTCGCTTGCGAATGCGGCATTGAAAAGCGCAGGCGTTCCGCAAAAAGGCGTTATCGACGATGCGAAAGTATCGGATCACCACGCTATCATCCCGACTGAAGAAACACCGATGCTTCACGAGCTCAGCGACAAGGAATACAAATTGTACGATATGATCGTCCGCCGCTTCCTAGCTGTCTTCCTGCCACAGCACGAATATGACCGGACGACCGTTACGCTCGACGTGGCGGGTGAAACATTCCAGGCAAAAGGCAATACGATACGCAACGATGGCTGGAAGCGTGTCTATAATGACGCCGACGAAGAAGGCGAGTCGACGTTGCCGCCATTCGAACAAGGGCAGGCCGTGGAATTGAAAGGCATTACTTTGACCGAAGGCAAAACCAAGCCGCCTGCATTCTTCAATGAAGGAACATTGCTCGGGGCGATGGAAAATCCGGCCCAGTTCATGGCAGGCGAATCGAAAGCGCTCATCCAGACACTCGGTGAAACCGGCGGCCTTGGAACTGTCGCGACGCGTGCCGACATCATCGATAAATTATTCAATAGCTTTTTAATTGAGAAAAAAGGCAAGGATTTGACGATTACGTCGAAAGGGCGCCAATTATTAGAGCTCGTTCCTGAAGATTTGAAGTCACCGAAATTGACGGCGGACTGGGAAACGCAATTGACGAAAATCGCCAAAGGCCAGCTGAAGAAAGAGCAGTTCATGAAAGAAATGGTCGCGTTCTCGAAAAAGTCGGTAGCTGAGATCAAATCGAGCGACAAGAAATTCAAGCACGATAACATCACCGGCAAAATGTGCCCAGACTGCGGCAAGCCGCTTCTTGAAGTGAATGGCAAACGCGGCAAGATGCACGTGTGCCAGGACCGTGATTGCGGCTTCAAGAAAAATGTCTCGATGCAGACGAATGCCCGCTGCCCGAATTGCCATAAGCGCATGGACATGGTCGGCGATGGCGACAATAAAATGTTCGTCTGCAAATGCGGTCATCGTGAAAAACTATCAGCGTTTGAAAAGCGCAAAAAAGCAGGACAATCGAAAGCGAACAAGAAAGATGTTAATAAATATTTGAAGAAACAAGACGAGCCGCCGCAAAACACGGCAATGGCAGATGCCTTGAAGAAACTGCTCGAGCAAAACGACTGACAGGAGGGGGCAAGGTGGCGAAAAAAGCAGCAAAAACCAACGCCGCACGCATATTGGACCGTGAAAAAATCGATTATGAGCCACTCCAGTACAGCACCGATGACGGGAAAATTGACGGCGTGTCAGTAGCAGCGAAAATCGGTGCACCTGTAGAAACTGTCTATAAGACACTTGTCGCAGTGGGCTCTTCAAAGGACCATTACGTATTTCTCGTGCCGGTCGCAGAAGAGCTGGATTTAAAGCTGGCTGCAAAAGCCTGCGGTGAAAAGAAAATCGAGATGGTGCCGGTCAAAGAGATTTTGCCGCTCACGGGTTATGTGCGCGGAGGCTGTTCCCCGATTGGTATGAAAAAGCCGTTCAGGACATTCGTCGCCGAACAAGCCTCCCAATTGAATGAAATCATCGTCTCTGCAGGGAAAGTCGGCGCCCAGTTGAAACTGGCACCGGAAGATTTGCAGAAAGCGACACAAGCTGAGTTTGCGGAATTGACGGCGAAGCCATAAGTGTTCCCTGTTCAATGCTTAGGCGAAGGGATTCAGAAGAAAGAAGGATAAAGAATGAAAGTTTCTATGTATTACCGGTGGCTGTTTTTTCTATTGGGAATGATGCTGCTAGGCCTCGGCATTTCGATGACCATCAAAGGCGACCGCCTTGGAATCGGCCCATGGGATGTTCTGCATGTCGGCCTGTATCAAAACTTCGGGCTGACGATCGGTTCCTGGTCGATCATCGCAGGCTTCACGCTGATCAGTACCACTTCGCTTGTGCGCAGGAAATGGCCGAAGTTCGGAACCTGGCTTAATATGCTATTGGTCGGATTGTTTATTGATTTATTCAATTTTCTCATTCCGGATATTCATTCCCTTGCCGGCCAGATCTTGATCTTCACAGCTGGAATCGTTGTGATGGGCTATGGCGTTGGTGTGTATGTCGCGCCGAAAATGGGGGCGGGCCCGCGGGATGACTTGATGCTGATCTTGGTCCAAACAACCGGCTTCAGCGTCAGCACGGTCCGAACGTCCATTGAAGTAGCGGTGGCGTTGCTCGGCTGGATGCTAGGGGGACCGGTCGGCATTGGGACAATCGTTATCGCATTATTGGTCGGCCGGGTGGTCCAAGTGTCGCTCGTACAAAGCGAGAATTTATTAAAAAGGCTAATCTTGAAGCATCAAGCGGAATTGCCGCCAATTTTAAAAATATGAAAAGCAAAGGTCCGGCGCATGCCGGATCTTTTTTTATGCGAAGTGGCAATCATTTTCAACTCCTGTCAGTTGAACTAGACAAAAGCATATGTTATAAATAAAACCAAGTAAGACTATTGGTTTTGTGTATAATAACATCTGAGAGAGTGGGAGTACAATTATGGGGAGAGAATTTGTGGAGATCTTTGATGAGTGGGTGCATACTTACGATGCCTCAGTTGGTGGGGAAGACCCCGAATATGCAGCGGTTTTTGAAAACTACAAGGATATTCTAGAAGCTGTCGCGAAGAAAGCGGTAAGCCCTGTTGCTGAATTCGGCACGGGCACCGGCAATCTGACAGCAGCGCTCCTGGAAAAAGGATTTGAAGTTACCGGCATCGAACCGAATGCGGCAATGCGCAAAGCGGCAGCAGATAAGTTCCCGGAACTCGTACTGTTGGATGGGGATTTTCTGGATTTCAATCTTCCGCAGCAACCGAAAAGCTTCGTCAGCAGTTATGCTTTCCACCACTTAACAGATAGAGAGAAAG
Organism: Planococcus citreus; assembly: GCF_003664125.1. GTDB lineage: Bacteria > Bacillota > Bacilli > Bacillales_A > Planococcaceae > Planococcus > Planococcus citreus. The sequence continues at coordinate 1,045,562 of NZ_RCCP01000001.1, read as the reverse complement.
AGCAGGCAATCAAGCTTTACGCGTCGCTCTTGCCGAGCGGTGGGAAAGTAGTTTTCGCCGATACGGTTTTCGAATCGGAAGAGGCAAAACAAGGACGCATCGTTTACGAAGAAGGCGAGGGCCATAAAAACCTCGTGGAAGACTTGAAGCGTGAACATTATACGACAGTGCCTGTACTAGAAGGATTGTTTCAGCAAAATGGTTTTAATGTAAACTTTACACGCCTCAATGATTATGTGTTCTTGATGGATGCAACTAAACGATGAAAGGAAGATTATCATGAAGAAAATGAATGTAGAAAGCTTTAACTTGGACCATACAAAAGTAGCGGCACCTTATGTCCGCTTGGCTGGAGAAAAAACTGGCGCCAACGGGGACGTTATCAAGAAATACGACATTCGCTTCAAACAGCCCAACAAAGAACATATGGACATGCCAGGCCTTCATTCGCTTGAACACATGATGGCCGAGCATAGCCGGAACCATTCAGACCAAATCATCGACATCGGGCCGATGGGCTGCCAAACAGGATTTTATATATCAATGATCAACCACGACAGCTATGACGATATCTTAAGAATTTTGGAAGCGACTTTGAAAGATGTAATTGCAGCTGATGAAGTGCCGGCTTGCAACGAGGTGCAATGCGGCTGGGCAGCAAGCCATAGCTTAGAAGGTGCACACGAAATCGCCAAAGAAATGCTTTCGAAAAAAGACGAATGGCGCCAAATTTTCAAAGAAGAATCGGCGTAAGGGAGACTCAGCATGGACTACGCAACAGAGATTCAGCAATTGATCGGCCGCACGCCGGTATTGGAATTGACGCATAGTACAATTCCAAACGGCTGCCGGATATTTGCCAAGCTGGAATTTTTCAATCCAGGCGGCAGCGTCAAAGACCGTCTAGGCGTGGCATTGATTACTGACGCAGAGAAACGCGGAGAGCTTAAAGCAGGCGGCACGATTGTCGAACCGACTGCCGGCAATACGGGCATCGGGCTCGCGATTGCAGCAATCGGCAAAGGCTATCGACTGAAGCTGGTCGTCCCACAAAAGTTCAGCATGGAAAAACAAACGCTCATGCGCGCATTAGGTGCTGAAGTAATCAATACGCCGACCGCTGAAGGCATCAAAGGCGCCATTAAGAAAGCGACTGAAATAGCTGAGCAAGAAGGCGCGTTCATGCCGGCGCAATTTTCAAATACCGCCAATCCTGACACCTATGTCCAGACGCTTGGCCCTGAATTTTGGGAGCAGATGGACGGGGAGATCAATATCTTTGTCGCGGGTGCAGGATCCGGCGGCACGTTCATGGGAACTTCCCGTTATTTGAAAGCACAAAATCAGGCAATCAAGACCGTCATCGTGGAACCGGAAGGCTCGATTTTAAACGGTGGGGAATCCGGCCCGCATAAAACCGAAGGCATCGGCATGGAGTTGCTGCCACCGTTTATGGATACGCAATATTTTGATGCCATCCACACGATTACAGATAAAGAGGCGTTTGCAGCCGTTCGTGAACTTGCAGAGAATGAAGGGCTTCTCGTCGGCAGTTCATCGGGTGCTGCATTTGTTGCCGCTTTGCGTGAAGCACAATCAGCGAAACCTGGCAGCCACATCGCCACAGTCTTTGCCGATTCAAGCGAACGCTATTTAAGCCAGGATATTTACGGAGCTCTTTTTGAGGAGGAACAACAATGAAACCGAAAACTAGATTGATTCACGGCGGAATCTTCGGAGACGAAGCAACCGGCGCTGTATCGACACCGATTTACCAAGTGAGCACCTATAAGCAGGAAGCTGTGGGCAAGTTCAAAGGCTATGAATATTCACGGACCGGAAATCCGACGCGCCACGCGCTGGAAGAGTTGATTGCGGATGTGGAATACGGGCATGCAGGATTTGCGTTCGGATCCGGGATGGCGGCCATCTCTTCTGTCATGATGCTGTTCTCAGCAGGCGACCACGTCATCTTGACGGACGATGTATACGGCGGGACTTATCGCGTTATCAATAAAGTGCTGAATCGCTTTGGACTTGAATTTACCTTCGTAGATACGGGTGATTTGGAGCAAGTGAAAGCTGCCGTACAGGAAAACACGAAAGCAATCTTTATCGAAACACCGACCAATCCACTGTTGAAAGTGACAGACATTGAAACAGTGGCGACTTTCGCTAAAGGGAACGGACTGTTGACGATTGTCGATAACACGTTCATGACGCCTTATTTCCAAAACCCAATCTCGCTTGGAGCAGATATCGTCTTGCATAGCGCAACGAAGTATATCGGCGGCCATAGCGATGTCGTCGCAGGACTTGTCGTTGTCAATACAGCACAATTGGCCGAGGAATTGCATTTCGTCCAGAATTCCGTCGGCGCGATTCTTGGGCCACAAGATTCTTGGCTATTGATGCGCGGGCTGAAAACGCTCGGTATCCGCATGGAAGAGACCAATGGCAATGCCCAGCAAATCGCAGAGTTTTTGGATGGGCATGAAGCGGTCGAAGCGGTCATTTATCCGGGGCTCGACAGCCATACCGGCAAAGCCTTGATGGAAAAACAAGCACGCGGCTTCGGCGGAATGATTTCGTTTGACGTCGGGAGTAAAGAAAAAGCGGATGACTTGCTGGCCAAACTGAAATACTTCACCCTAGCGGAAAGTCTAGGGGCAGTAGAAAGTTTGATCTCGGTTCCGGCGCAGATGACGCATGCATCGATTCCTGAAGACCGCCGTGCAGAACTCGGCATCACAGAAGGCTTGGTGCGAATTTCTGTTGGAATTGAAGATGTGGAAGACTTAATAGAGGACTTGCAGCAAGCATTAGCATAAATTTTAAAGAAGCGGGCAGATGCCCGCTTTTTTTTTAATGGAGTTCTATAGATTTTATTAAAATCAAAAGACTGCCAAATCAGATTATTAATATAATTTACCTACTGAACACACTACTTAAATGTAACCAATTCCCTGTATTTCGGGTAGCGAAATAAATACTTTACCCTATTTAGCAAGAACGAAAGAAGTGGTAATCTTTAGAAAGAAAAAATATTCTGATATTTCTGGAAGGAGATACATATTCATGAAAAAAAGCAAGTGGTTCCCTATACTATCAGCGAGCGCATTGGCGCTTTCCCTTTATTCCCCTGCAGCAAGTGCTGCACCAGTCGAGGAGCTGCCATCACTCGGCGCTTGGGATGAGGATCGCTACGGCGAACGCATCGACATCGACCAAGAGCTGAATCGCCTGACAAATGACGAGTCGTTCCAAAAAGAAGCAGAGCAGCGCATCAAAGACCAAGCTGGGTCATTGAATGATGAAACAGCAGACGGTGAAGAAAATGCTGCGGCAAGCGAGCATTTCACTTATGACGGTGGCACGAAGAAATTCTTGAACCGTAATTTGGAATTCAAAGATTTCACGCTTCGCAGCGTAGGCGATAATGTGGAAATTTGGGTTGCCAATGATTTAGCGTATGGCCCGGACAACCCGAAACCCGCGGACATCGTCACGCAAGCGCAAGTGGATAAATTGAAAGCAGAATTCGACAGCAATATCTATCCGGTCGCGACCGACTTCTTTGGCACGCCGGATTCACTGGACGGTTCAAAATCGCCGCTTCCTGGCATGGTCGGACTACCGGAAGGTTATTACGAAGGTTCGGATAAAGTGATCATGCTCGTCGATAACGTTCAGGACGAAGGCTGGAACAATCCTTCTTATCCGTTCTTCGTAGCCGGCTTCTTCTGGCAGACGCTTGAAAACTATACGGACCGCAATATCATCACGATCGATACGAATTCATGGGAAACGCGTCTGGAAAGCACGTTCTTCGGCACAACGATCCACGAGCTTCAGCATTTGATCCAAGCGGACAATGACGGTGCAGAAGAAACATGGCTCAACGAAGGGATGTCAACATTCTCTGAGTTCCTTGGCGGCTATGGCCACGGCGAAGGATCGATCAACTTCTATTTGGACCACCCGGAAAACTCGCTCGTCAACTGGGATGAGCACGGAACAGCGGCAACAGGACCTGAAACGATTGCAGACTATGGCCAGGTCTACTTGTTCACGCTTTATATGTACGATAAGTTCGGTCAGGAGTTCATCCGTGAACTGGCGACAGACGGCGCGACTCAAGGCATGGCAAGCGTAGATAAAGTACTCGAAGACTACGGCACTAACAAAACATTCACTGAGCTCTACCAGGACTTCATGACGGCATTGACGCTCGATGACAGTTCAATCAGCCCTGATTATAATTTCGACAGCATTGATTTGCGCGAACTGCCAGTCGGTGACGGCGTCCGCGGCAAAACAGTGGATTTCGAGAAAGCGAAAACTTTTGAAAAAGAAGGCGTTCCGGCATGGGGCGGCGACTTTAAGGAATTCGACTTGGACCGCACAGTGCGCGGCATGAAGTTCGACGGCGTGGACTTCCTGCCATTGCAATGGGAAACGGTCGCCAATCCGCTTGACGCTTCTGAGCAAGTGCTTCATGCGAACAATGGCGACGAAGCAGACCAAGCCTTGATCTTCGGGGCAACAGTACCAGCTGAAAACCCGACATTGAGCTTTGAGCATTATTACAATATCGAAGAGCAATGGGATTTCGCGACAGTTCAAGTGTCTACGGATAACGGCGAAACGTGGAAATCACTCGGCAACGAAAACACACGCGACGATGTAGTGGAAGAAGGCTACCCGACAATCAAGGAGAATTTGCCAGGCTTCACAGGCGAGAAAACAAATTGGTCTACTGAAACATTCGATTTGTCGGCATACGCAGGACAAGATGTATTGGTCTCGTTCCGCAACTTGACGGACTGGGGTTCTAACGAAGCAGGCTGGTTCATCAAAGATATCCAACTGGGTGATTTCACGGCAGATGGAACTTCAACGGAGCCGTTCCAATCACTCGGACAGTTGAAAGGTGAGTATGTCGACTTCACAACGACATTCATCCAAACGAAGAAAAACGGCCAGCAGCGCGTCTTCAATGTCGATCCGTTCAACGTGACGGAAAAAGAAGCGCTCGACTTGCAGCAAGTACTGCGTGAAGGCAATTTGAAAATGATCACTTCTTATGCCGCAGCGCCAGACCAAAAAGAAGCAAAAGAATTTACGTATGAAGTACTGTACAAAGAAGATAAAAGCAAAGGGAAGAAAAAAGGAAATAGCAAAAAGTAAGTGATAGGTAAGAGCGGGCAGCTGCCCGCTCTTTTTTTGCTGTATTTTTTAAAGCTACATCCACCGTTACAGCAAAGAGCGAAGTAAATACTTGAATATATAGTACAGTGGGTGTACTATAAAGGGAAATAAGTACAGGGGGTATACTAATGTCTCAGGAATTATTCACAGCCTACTCGAAATTCAGTGAAGCTATTTTGGAAGTGAATGCCTATGTGGCGGATGTATTTGCAAATCACGAAGAATTGAAAGCCTATTCTCCGCAGCAATTACAAACCTTGCGGATCATCAAAAAAAATCCGTCCATTTCCCAAAGTGAAATAGCGGACATCCAAGGGGTCTTTAAGACAGCGATTTCTAATCGCATAAAAAAATTGGAGCAAGATGGTTTAATTGCCATATTAACTAATCAGGATTTACGCAAAAAAGCCATTTCCATCACTCAAAAAGGAACCGAACTATTGGTGATAAGCGAGACAGTCATCTTTGAAAACCTAAACGATTTGCTGGCTGAACGTTTTACAGGTGACGAAATCATAAAGTTCACGAGCCAATTGGATGAAATCGTCCATTGCTTGAAAATGGAGAAGGATGGCGACAAACAATGATTCATGAATTGAAAACGGTGTTCTCGAAAAAAATGCTCGTTATCTCGCTCATAGCTGTCATGTTTTTACCGGTGATCTACAGCGCTTCGTTCTTAACCTCCATGTGGGATCCGTATGGAAAAACGGAGGATCTTCCGATTGCGGTCGTCAATGAAGACCAAACAGCCGAACTCGACGGGGAAAACATCCAAATCGGCGAGGAAATTGTGGCGGAGCTAAAAGGCAACGACGACTTTGAATGGCATTTTGTCGGAAGTGACGAAGCGTATGCAGGCGTGGTGAAAGGCGATTATTATGCTTCCATTACTTTTCCGCAAGACTTTTCCGCTAACGCGTCTTCTCTATTGAGCGACGAGCCGAGGGAAATGGCTTTGGATGTGGAAACCAATCCAGGCTACAGCTATTCCGGAAAATCCATTGCCGACCAAAGCGTCCTGGCTGTGGAAACAGCTGTAGCATCCGAAGTCCGGGAATTGTATACCGAAAAAGTATTTGAAACGGTAAATGAAATGAATGAGGGCTATAAAGAAGCTTCGTCCGGTGCTGGAGAGTTAACGGATGCGGCGGAGCAGCTGGCGGAATCGGCGGGGCAGCTGGGAGAGGGCATGGAAACCCTCGCCAGCCAATCGCCTTCACCGCTGGCTGCAGAACTGACCAAATTGACAGAGGGCAATAAGCAAATAAGCCAAGGCATCGATGAGTTAGGAAGCGGATCGGCGAGTTTAGGAGATGAGTTATCCGCTGCTTCGGAAGAAATTTCGGCTTATGCGTTTGAAACGGCAAATGCCAAGCTCATTAGTGAACCGGTGACGGTCAATAAAGAAACCGTAACGGAAGTCGAAAACTACGGCCAGAGCTTTGCGCCCTATATTATTGCGCTCAGTTTGTTTGTCGGGGCTATCGCTTTTTCCACGATCTATCCTTTCCGGACACGCGACCGTGAATCGACTACGCTGCTGAGATGGTGGGGCAGCAAGTTGTCGGTCATTTTGGCACAAGGAACGTTCCAAGCAGCTTTACTCGCGGTATTCATATTGAAGGTTTTGAATATCCCGGTTGAAAACACGGGGTCTTTCCTGATGATTCTTTTGGTGATCTCTAACACTTGGATGTTCATCTTGTCCTTTTTGGTCGCCGCTTTCGATAAAGTAGGGAATTTCCTCGGGATCTTGCTGTTGGTCTTGCAGCTTGGGGCCAGTGAAGGGACATTTCCCATCCAACTGACGAATGGCTTTTTCCAAGCTGTCCACCCATATTCCCCGATGACTTATGCAATCAAGGCGTTAAGGGAATCCATTTTCGGCTTTGAAGGAAACGTCCCGTTCCAGCAAGCGTTGTGGATTCTGTTGCTTGTGTTATTGGTGATGATATTACTACTCGGGGCCGTCTATTATTTCCGCTTACAGAAAGAACGCAAGACGGTATCTGAATTAGCGTAAAGAAGAGCGGCCACCTAAGGCCCGCTTTTTCTTTTGGAAAAAATGGCGGTGTGATAAGATGGAGTCAGAATTTGTTTTTGAAAGGAAGAGGACTGTGTCGAAAAAATTAGATGCGTTTTTGGAAGAAAACTTAATGGAATTGAAAGACCAAGGCCTATATAATGAAATCGATCCGGTAGAAGGCCCGAACGGAGCGATTATTAAAATCGGCAGCAAGGACCTGATCAACTTGTCATCAAACAACTACCTGGGGCTTGCAACAGATGAAGACTTGAAGAAAGTAGCGATCGAAGCGATCGAAAAATACGGAGTCGGCGCTGGCGCTGTCCGTACCATCAACGGGACGCTCGACTTGCACGTGGAATTGGAAGAGAAATTGGCTGAGTTCAAAGGAACAGAAGCAGCGATTTCATTCCAATCCGGCTTCAATTGCAACATGGCGGCCATTTCAGCGGTTATGGACAAAAACGATGCGATTCTTTCGGATCAATTGAACCATGCATCGATCATCGACGGCTGCCGCTTGTCAAAAGCAAAAATCATCGCGTTCAAACATTCTGATATGGAAGATCTTCGCCAGAAAGCGAAAGAAGCGACTGAATCCGGCCAGTACAATAAAGTAATGGTCATCACAGACGGCGTCTTCTCAATGGACGGCGATATCGCGAAGCTTCCGGAAATCGTGGAAATCGCAAAAGAATTCGACTTGATCACATACGTTGATGACGCTCACGGTTCAGGCGTCACAGGTAAAGGGAAAGGCACTGTGAAGCATTTCGGCTTGGAAAAAGAAGTCGACATGCAGATGGGTACACTCTCGAAAGCAGTCGGCGTTGTCGGCGGCTATGTAGCCGGCAAGAAGCAATTGATCGACTGGCTACGTGTACGCTCACGCCCGTTCTTGTTCTCAACAGCAGTAACGCCAGGGGACGTCGCAGCGACGACGGCCGCCGTCCAAAAGATCATCGATTCAACAGAACTTCACGACAAGCTTTGGGACAACGGCGATTATTTGAAGAAAGGCTTGAAAGAGCTAGGATTTGATATCGGTGAATCTGCCACGCCAATCACGCCATGCATCATTGGCGACGAGAAATTGACACAGCAGTTCTCGAAGCGCTTGTTCGAAGAAGGCGTCTATGCAAAATCAATCGTCTTCCCAACGGTCCCGCGCGGCACTGGCCGCGTGCGCAACATGCCAACAGCGGCACATACGAAAGAAATGCTCGACGAAGCGATCGAGATCTACGCAAAAGTCGGTAAAGAATTGAATGTCATCAAATAACACGAAACCCGTACAGCTCATTGAGTTGTGCGGTTTTTTTCTTTGTGTTTATGAATCGGAAATGTGAAGAGTGGAGATTGCGCTGCAAGGGGCACGCTTGGGGCTCGCAGGATGCGAGTCATGCAGCTGGAGCGACAGGACGTCGCGTTTTCAGCTGCCCGAGTAAGGGCGGGTGTTGAGCCAATGTGCCGCAAAGAGCGCGGCACATTTGTCTCGCCAGCCCGCGCGATCCCTCAGGCGTCGGCCCCTTTCCGCTCCATCTTTAGTTTTAGAGAGGAAATGAAATTCATCACACTTTGAAGTGAGCACAAACAGCTTTGGAAAGCTCCATAATTACAAGCAGAATAGTCAGTGAAGCATCTTTATTACTATCAAGTTCAACTAAGCGTCTCCATCAACGAATGCACCCGACCAACAGCGATACTTTCTCGCACGCAACATCCAATGAAATCTAAAAGCCCAAAGCGGGAGGCGGCTGCTTCGTGATGAAAAGATCGATAAACCATTCTTCTCACTCACAAGTCCAAATAAGTATCATCCACCAGCGGAAGAACATGTGAAAAAGAGATACTTCATCACTCAAAAAATCCACTGAAATCTAAAAGCCGAACCGCGCACACGGGCGAGCCGAAGCTATGAGACAAGTGTTCTTCTTGGCTCATTGCGGGAGGCATGCTCAAAGCGGGAGGTGTCTGCTTGAAGATGAAGCAACCAATGAACAATCTATCTCGCTCACTTGTCTCACTAGCAGTTTGTTTCGGTTAGCTGACACTAAAATCCCCCTCCAGCGATCAGCTGAAGGGGGATTTGCTTTATTATTCGGCAGAATCGCTTTCTGCTTGCTGGGCATTGAAATAGATGGAAGCGAACACTTTTGCCGCCGTATTCATCGCGTCTTCATTGAAATCGAAATTTTCGTGGTGGTGTGGATAGACGAGCGCTTCGTCTGCCATTTTCGCGCCGACAAAGAAGTAAGCGCCAGGTTTCGCTTGCGTGTAATACGCAAAATCCTCGACCGGCATGATCGGGTCGATGTCGATGACGTTGTCTTCACCGACGACAGGACGAGCCGATGTGCGGACGATTTCTGCTGCTTCGGGGTGGTTCCAAAGCGAATCGTAGCCGGTCTCGACAATCACTTCAGCGCGTGCGCCCATAGCAGCGGCGACATTCTCAGCGACTGAGCGTACCCGTTCGCTGGCGAGCTTGCGCAGTTCAGGGTCGAATACGCGGATGGTGCCTTCCATGACGGCTTTGCTTGGGATGACATTGTCAGCGTCTCCGGCATGGAATTTACCGATCGACACGACGAGTTCTTTCAAAGGATCGGCATTGCGGCTGACGATCGATTGCAAAGCGACCATGATGTGGCTCGCAGCAAGGATCGGGTCGATGCCGGTATGCGGTTCGGCGCCGTGGGTTCCGGAGCCGTAGACATTAATTTTGATGGCATCTTCAGAAGCTTGCAGATAGCCATCGCGAAGGTAAACTTTGCCGGATTCCATTTTGCTCTGGAGATGAGCGCCGAACACGAGATCGACGCCATCGAGGCAGCCGTCTTCGATCATCGCGCGTGCCCCGCCCGGCGACAGTTCTTCGCCGAATTGGTGGATCAGCACAATCGTTCCGGGCAGTTCGTCTTGGATTGCCATCATCGCTTTTGCGAAGCCAAGAAGGCCGGCAGTATGGCCATCGTGACCGCAAGCGTGCATAACGCCTGGAATCGTCGATTTATAAGAAACCTCTTTTTGGTCGTCGATCGGCAGCGCGTCAAAGTCGGCACGGAAAGCGATGGTCTTGCCGGGTTTGCCGCCGCGGATCGTTCCGACGACGCCTCGTCCGCCAACGTCCCGGCGCACTTCGACTCCCATTTCTTCTAGGTGTGCTGCGATATAAGCAGGCGTTTCCACTTCCTGGTGGGACAGTTCCGGATGCATATGGAGGTGGCGGCGGATATCCACCATTTCCTCTTGCAAGGAATCAATTAATGTATCGGTTTGTTTTAATAAGCTCATGAATAATAAACTCCTTTATCCTACAAAAATTTTAAACACGCAATGACGCTATTATACGCCGTATTCCAGCAAGCATCAAAATTTTTACGCTATTACAAAAGTTTTTATAGTATAATCATACATGACTACTTATAAATGGGGGCTTCATTATGAAAATCACTCAAGCACGATTGCATGCAGTGCGCTTTCCTTTGCATGAACCATTCATCATTTCCTATGCGACTTATCCGGACATGCCGTCTTTGATTCTTGAATTGGAAACGGATAACGGCTTGGTCGGTTACGGGGAAGCGGTGCCGGATGAACATGTGACTGGCGAGTATTTTACGGCGAGCTACGAAGTGTTGAAGGAATTATTCCTGCCGGCTGTGATCGGCATGAATCCGTTCGATATTGAAGCAATCCATCATAAGATGAACGGGATTTTGGCGGGCAACCCGGCAGCGAAAGCCGCGGTTGATATCGCTTGCTATGACTTGATGGGGAAGGCTTCGGGACAGCCCGTCTATAATTTGCTCGGCGGCCAGTCGAAAGAGCATTTATCCTATCCGCGTGTCTTGAGCATCGAGTCGCCTGAAATCATGGCGAAAAAAGCGAAACAGGCCGTCGAAGCGGGATACGGATCGTTAAAACTGAAAGTCGGGGCAGGCAATGCCCAACTGGATGTGGAACGGATCCTGGCGGTGCGTGAGAAAGTTGGCCCAGATATGCCGATTCGTGTGGATGTCAACCAAGGCTGGAAATCAGTCGGGACAGCGGTTGCGGCAATCCGCCAGCTCGAAACAGCTGGACTCAGCTGGGTCGAACAGCCGATCCGCATGGGGGATATCCGTGGTTTGGCCGAAGTAAGACAGAAAACAGCAGTACCGATCATGGCGGATGAAACAGTCCAATCGATGGAAGATTTACTCGAAATCATCCGTCTCGATGCAGCCGATGTCATTAATATCAAATTGATGAAATGCGGCGGGATTTTCCATGCGGTGCAAATGGCGAAAACCGCTGAAGCTGCCGGTATGCTATGCCAGATCGGCTCGATGGTGGAGTCGTCCGTTGCATCTAGCGCCGGTTACCATGCAGCGATGTCGCGGATCAATATCGAAAGCACCGAGCTGACAGGGCCGCTTTTATTCAGTGAAGAAATCGGCGACTTGAAATACGAGCATCCGCATGTACTCTTGAGCGGCAAGCCGGGGCTCGGCATTGAAGTCGATCCGGAGAAGTTGAAGAAATTGACGGTCACATCTTGTACAGTGGGGGGCGATTTTGCATGACGGCAAAACCCCAAAAACTTAAAAAAAGCGGAGATAAGATTCCGCATACATATGCGATTTTATTTTTGATCATGATCGCGGCGATGGTCGCTTCGTACTTGATTCCAGCAGGGCAATACGAGCGGGAGGAAGTGGATGGGCGCACTGTCGTCATCGACAATTCCTTCGCGGAAGTGGAACAAAGCCCGGTTGGATTCTTTGAATTGTTCAAAGCGATTCCCACAGGGATGTCTGAAGCTTCAAGCATCATCTTCTACATCTTCCTGGTCGGCGGCGCATTTGGCATCATCCGTGCGACTGGGGCGATCGAATCCGGAATCGCCAAAGTAGTCGATCGGCTCGAGAAGCGTGAAAAATGGCTCATCCCGATCATCATGATCCTCTTTTCGGTACTCGGAGCCACTATCGGGATGGCGGAAGAAGTCATCATCTTCGTGCCGATCGGCATCGCGGTCGCACGGGCAATCGGTTTTGATGCCATGACGGGAACCGCGATGGTCTCGCTCGGTGCGGCATCCGGTTTTATCGGCGGCATGCTTAATCCGTTCACCGTCGGGATAGCGCAAGGCATCGCGGAATTGCAGATCTTCTCTGGGATCGGCTTCCGCTTCGGGGCATATATCTTCTTCCTCGGCTTCGCAATCTGGTACGTCATGCGCTATGCGGCGAAAGTGAAAAAAGACCCAACGCAAAGCGTTATCTATGAAATCGAGAAACGCGCACAGAAATCATCGACAAAAGACCAGGCGGAAGCGCTCGGTGCGTTTAATTGGCGCCACGGCATGGTGTTCGTGTTCTTGGCAGTTGGCCTTGGCATCAACGTCTACGGTGTATTCGAATGGGGCTGGTACTTGACGGAACTGGCCGCTTCGTTCGTCATTATCGGCTTTGCGGCAGGTCTTGTCGGCAATTTGGGCGTCAACCGCATGTTCGACGCCTTCGTCGACGGCATGAAATTGGTCGTCTTTGGCGCATTGATCGTTGGGTTTGCCCGCGCGATTCTGGTCATCATGGAGCAAGGCGTCATCATGGATACGATGATCCACGGCTTATCGAACGTCATCAGCGGCTTGCCGAATGCCTTAACGGTCATCGGCATGTTCTTCACGCAAGTCGTCATCAACTTCTTCATTCCTTCCGGAAGCGGCCAGGCGGCAACGACGATGCCGATCATGACGCCGCTGTCGGATCTATTGTCCATCGAACGCCAAGTAGCAGTGCTTGCGTATCAATACGGAGATGGCATCACCAACTCCATCATCCCGACATCCGCTGCTTTGATGGGTTATTTGGCGGTAGCCGGGATCCCTTATGAAAAATGGGTAAAATTCGTTTGGAAATTGGTCGTCGGCTGGCTGGTGATTGCGCTCGTCGCACTCGTCATCGCCGTCATGATCGGCGTATCGTGAATGCAAAAAAATCCCCAGTGCTAAGTGCACTGGGGATTTTCTTTATTTAGATGGTGTCCGTGTCTTGAATTAAATTCAAGAAGCGTTTCGTGCGTTCTTCCTGAGGGCGATTGAACACTTCGTCCGGTGTCCCACGTTCAACAATCCGGCCGCTGTCCATGAACAGCACTTCGTCGGCCGCGCCTTTGGCAAAACGCATTTCGTGGGTGACGACGACCATTGTCATTCCTTCTTGGGTCAAGTCTTTCATGACCTGCAGCACTTCTCCGACAAGCTCCGGGTCGAGTGCGGAAGTCGGTTCATCAAACAGCATGACTTTCGGTTCGAGCGCGAGCGCGCGGGCGATGCCGACGCGTTGTTGCTGGCCACCTGACAGCTGGTGTGGATACGAATCGGCTTTATCCGACAGCCCGACTTTGTCGAGTAGCGCCAATGCCTTTTCTTTTGCCTGTGCTTTGTCTTTTTTCTGGACGGTGACAGGCCCTTCTAAAATATTATCAAGTGCCGTCATGTGTGGAAACAGATTGTAATGTTGAAACACCATCGCCGATTGTTTGCGGAAGGCCATGATTTGTTTTTTCGACATCGGTTTCGAGAAATCAGCGACAAGCCCCCCGATTTCAACCGTTCCATCACTTGGCTTCTCCAAAATATTGAGGCAACGGAGGAAAGTGGTTTTTCCTGAACCGGAAGGGCCGATGACGACGATCGTTTGCCCTTTTTCGACGTCGAGGTCGATGCCTTTCAGCACTTCCAGCTCGCCGAAGCTCTTATGCAAGTTTTTAATTGAAATCATAATAAACTCCTATCTATGGATCGATCTGGATTTAACGGGAAACATAACGGTCAAAACGGTTTTCCAATCGTCCTTGGACGAGTGATAGCAAGAAGCAAATGATCCAGTAGATCAATGCCGCCTGCCCGTAAAGAAGCAGGAATTCATAATTGGTCGCCGCGATTTGCTGGGCGACGCGGAACATTTCCGTCACCAAGATCAAGGCGGCAAGAGACGTGTCCTTGACCAGGCTGATGAATGTGTTCGAAAGCGGTGGCACCGAAACGCGCGAGGCTTGAGGCAAGATCACGCGCCGCAAAGTTTGGGAATAGGACATGCCGATCGTATCGGCTGCTTCCCATTGGCCTTTTGGAATCGACAAGATCGCCGCACGGATGACTTCCGAAGCGTAGGCGCCGACATTCAAGGAAAATCCGATGACGGCGGCCGGAAATGGGTCGATGGTGACGCCGACTGTCGGCAAACCGTAGAACAGGATGAACAATTGAACGAGCAGCGGGGTGCCACGGATGATCGAGACATAGACGCGCGCAATCCATTGCAGAACCCGGACGGTGGAAATACGGGCAAGCGCCGTGACGACCGCCAGGAATAGCCCGAGGATAAAAGAAATGACCGAAAGCGGCAAAGTGAATTGCACAGCCGCTTCGATCAAAGGCAAGAAGGAGGACTGGGCGATGTCGCCAAGCCGTTCCAACCGTTCAGGGTTTGAGAAAATACTATTCAAGTACATTTTCGCCGAACCACTTATTGGAGATTTCTTCGTATGTGCCGTCTTCGATCATTCCAGCAAGTGCCTCATTTGCTGCTTCAACGAAGGTGTCGTTGCCTTTTCGGAACAATAACGCGCTTTGTGCTGCATCGCCGGATTCATCGACGACTTTAATGCCCGCATCCGGACGCTGGTTCTGGAAATCAAGGACCGTCAAGTTATCGTTGACTGTCGCATCGACACGCCCTGATACCAATAATTCGATTGCCTGGTTAAAGCCTTCAACGCCTTCAAGCTCTGCACCGTAAGAAGTGGCCATTTCTGCGTAGTTACTTGTCAATGACTGCGCCGAGAGTTTGCCTTCCAGATCATCGAAGCTTTGGATTTCTTCATTGCCTTCAGCTACGACGAGAACGGCGGTCGAAGTGATGTATGGATCTGAGAAATCATAGCTTTCCTGGCGTTCTTCGTTAATGCCGACTTGGTTGGCGACCATGTCAAAACGCTCGGCATCAAGACCTGCGAACATGGCATCCCATTGCGTTTCAAGGAATTCCGCTTCGACACCGAGGCGGTCTGCGACTTCACGGGCGATTTCCACGTCAAAGCCTGTCAATTCCCCGCTGTCGTCATGGAACGTGAAAGGCGGGTATGTCCCTTCAGTGCCGATGACCAAAGTTCCTTCTTCCTGGATTTCAGCGAGCAAGTCCGTTTCGCCTTCTGTGCTGCTGCCTGATTCTGTATTGTCTGCGTTATCGGAAGAGCCGCAAGCTGCTAGGAATAATGCAGCTGCACCGATTGGCAAAAATGCCCATTGTTTCTTCATCGATGGTTCCCCATTTCGTTAAATTATTGCCTTTATGGCGTTGTTGTTCTATTTAAGCACAATAAAGCTTACCTGTATAGTAGGTTTAATCGCCTGACTAAAATAAGCAAAAGCCATTGTTTTTTTAAAGAGAACAATTTATAATGACTCTAACGAAAAGCTTGATATGAAAGCGTTTAGAAAGATTTAAATGTCTTTTTAGAGCGGACAAATGTTTTATAGAAAAGGAGTGCTTGAAAAATGAAACGAATCATGGTGACAGGAGCTTTAGGGCAAATCGGCTCGGAGTTAGTAGGCAAATTGCGCGAAACATATGGTGCAGAAAATGTATTGGCAACGGACATCCGGCCGTCCGATACTCAAGACGGGCCTTTTGAAATTTTGGACGTGACGGATGCAGAACGCATGCTGACGTTAGCGCGTGATTTTAATGCCGATACGATGATCCACATGGCGGCGCTATTGTCTGCAACTGCAGAAGAAAAGCCGCTGCTCGCTTGGAACTTGAATATGGGCGGATTGGTCAATGCCCTTGAAGCAGCCCGCGAACTCGGTATGCAATTTTTCACGCCAAGCTCGATCGGCGCATTCGGCCCCTCAACGCCGAAAAACGACACTCCGCAAGACACGCTTCAACGCCCGACGACGATGTATGGCGTCAACAAGGTAGCAGGGGAATTGCTTTGCGATTATTACTTCACGAAATTCGGCGTCGATACCCGCGGCCTCCGTTTCCCTGGCTTGATCTCGAACGTTGCGCCTCCAGGCGGCGGAACGACAGACTATGCCGTAGATATCTATTACCAGGCAATTGAAAAAGGCAGCTACACTTCCTATATCGCACAAGGCACCCGCATGGACATGATGTACATGCCGGATGCGCTTCAGGCGATTGTCGACTTGATGGAAGCCGATGCGGATAAGCTCGTCCACCGTAACGCATTCAACGTCACGGCGATGAGCTTTGAACCGGAAGAGATTGCAGCATCGATCCGCAAGCATATCCCGGATTTCAAATTGAGCTATGATGTCGACCCAGCGCGCCAGGCGATCGCTGCCAGCTGGCCGGATAGCATCGATGCCAGTGCCGCAAAAGATGAATGGAACTTCAAAACGGAGTATGACTTGGATGCCATGACGGCAGACATGCTGGAAAAATTAAAGCAAAAATTACAGCAAGCATAATAAAAAGGCGCTTTTCCAAAACCGGAAAAGCGCCTTTTCTATAGCTTGATTAGAATAATAGGTGTGCCACGCCGACAACGATCGGTAAAGCAATGACTGTACGCAAAAGGAAAACGACGATCAAATCGAAAATATTGACCGGGATTTTGGAGCCGAGCAACAAGCCACCGACTTCAGACATATAGATCAATTGCGTAACAGACATGGTTGCCACGACAAAGCGTGTCATTTCGGATTCGATGCCTGCCCCGAGAATAGCCGGAAGGAACATATCGGCAAAACCGACGACCATCAATTGCGCGGCTTCTGCAGCTTCAGGGACACCGAGAAGGTTCAAATACGGTTCAAACGGTGCGCCGAGAATGACGAAAGTGGAAGTGTACTCCGCAAGAATCAAAGCGATGGTACCGAACGCCATGACGACAGGCGCTACGCCAATCCACATATCCAGCACGTTCTTCATGCCATCTGAGAAGAAATTGGCAACAGAGCGGTTGCGGTCCGCTTTTTCGAGTGCTTTTTCTATACCGTGTGATGCCAGTCCTTGTCCATTTGGCACGTCTTCAGAAACGGAGTCCTGCGGCGAGCCGTCCATGAATTCCGTCTTTTTCTGTGCAAGCGGATAGATGCGCGGCATGATGAGTGCCAATATAACCCCTGCCAGAATGACAGTACCGTAATATGGAAGGAAATATTCGCCAAGGCCGATTTCTTCAATGACGACAATGGCGAATGTGATGGAGACGACAGAAAATGTCGTTCCGATAATCGCGGCTTCACGCTGCGTATACTTATTATCTTCGTATTGCTTGCTGGTTAGCAGGACACCGATCGTGCCGTCGCCGACCCAAGAGGCCAGCGCATCAATAGAAGAACGGCCAGGAAGGCGGAACAGCGGGCGCATGATCTTGACCATCATCGTCCCGAAGAATTCAAGCAAGCCGAAATTCATCAAAAGCGGTAAGAACAGTCCGGCAAACAGGAAAATCGTGAATAGGAACGAAAGCAATCCGCTTCCTGATAACAACAGGCCGCCAGTATTTTCGTTCCAAACCGGTTCAGGCCCGACTTGGAATAATACCATGAAAGCAAAAACTGCAGCGACAACCCGTGTCAATGTCCAGAACAAGTTGACGTTGAACAATTTCTCGAAAAATGGAACGGTATCAGAGGTGTTTTCCTTTTTGCCGATAAAGGCCAAGGAGCCGACTGCGGCAATCACCAGAATAACAAGAACGACCCAAGGGACAAACGATTCGATTGCACTGGCCATAAGACCCGCAAGCACGGCAATCGTGACTTTCCATCCTTCATCAGTCGGGATGGGGATCAGGAACAAAAGGATCCCCAGGAAAGACGGAATCAGGAATAATAACCAAGTAGAAGCTGAAAACTTTTTCAAAATAGTATTCCCCTTTTCTCTTTATTGTATGAATAAACGCAAATTATACTAATTATACAACACTTTCCCCTTTGGAACCGCTGTCATTAGTAATGTTTATATTATCTGAAAACAGCAGAAAATAATAGTATTTTTAAGAAAGAAAATCTTATTGCTGAATATGGATAATATTGGGGGCTGTCATAGAACCTGGCAGCTGACCCTCTTTCCCTCTTAATAGCAAGAAAATCCCGCGCCGCATCTCTGAGAGACATGCGGCGCGGGATTCGGTTCAGGGAGTTATTCGAAATCCTGGTCCCAACGGTAAGTGTAGAACCGTTCCAGGGTCAGCCAGTTTTCGGTTTCGGTGTCGCCGTTTTGCAGTTTGTGCTCCATTTCCTCGAGCATCCAGGCAGTTTGCGAAATGTGGGCTTTCATCGAATTCATCTTATGCTCGCGTACAGGCTTGATATCGTAGACGATATCAGGCTCACCGAGCACATCGAGTGTATTGTTGGCGAACGCCACGCAATGAAGTTTCGGGCGGTCTTCCATGCGGCGTACAGCACGAACTACAGCACGTGCCGTTGCTTCGTGATCAGGATGTACCGCAAAATCCGGGTAGAACGTGATGATCAGTGAAGGGTTGGTTTCTTCAATGAGCTCTTCCATCATGCGCACCATTTTTTCATCGTCTTCGAATTCCAAAGTCTTGTCGCGTAAGCCCATCATGCGAAGATCCGTCAAGCCCATCGCTTCGGCGGAGGCGAGAAGTTCTTTCTTGCGGATGGCAGGCAAAGATTCACGCGTTGCAAACGGCGGGTTGCCGAGATTGCGGCCCATTTCGCCAAGTGTCAGGCAGGCGTATGTAACAGGCGTTCCTTGTTGGATATGGGTCGTAATCGTTCCCGACACTCCGAACGCTTCGTCGTCGGGGTGGGGGAAGATGACCAATACATGTCGTTCTTTCGGGATGGTCATTAAAATTCCTCCTTAATAGCTGAACGGTGTTTCGCTGAGTTGCAGCGCCACCGCCAATTTTCCGGTTCCGTCGTGCCCTGCGAGCAGCAAGCGGCTTTCTTCATCAATTTCAAAATGCGTAATGCCTTGTGCGTATACCCAGCCTTGCGGGAGTTTCAGCCCGACACGGTGCGGGCTGTCGCCGACGACTTTCCCCAGTTCGAAGTTGATGACGACATTGCGGATGAATGCCCCGGCGTTGAAAAAGCCTTCATTGAAATGGCTGGCGTAGCTGCCATTCGTTGTTTCCAGGTGAAGGTAGACATCCTTGCCGACGAATGAATCGATCGCCGCTTGGAGTTGGTTGACTTCTACTAGTTCCATGGTGTGCCTCCTAATTAAATCGGTATTCTAATAGTATAAGGAACTCTGCAGATGATTGCGATTAGTACGCTCTGCTTTATGAAGAATGATAGCAGAGTCCGCTTTAAACTATCTTGGTGAGGGTAAAGGAACAAATTAAAAAAAGGAGGGCGCCGGGGCACCCTCCTTTTGTATCTTATTCAATTACAGTTCCACAACTTCCACTTCAGCTTTGTGGAATTTATTCGCAGCTCCGTGCATGACAGGGCCAACGTATTCGTTTAGCTTCCAGCCGTGGGCAATCGCTGTAGAGACAAAGATTTTCGCGTTGTAGACCGCGTCTTTGACCGATTGGCCGTTGGCAAGATTGGCCGTGATCGCCGCAGCGAACGTGCAGCCGGCGCCGTGGTTATAAGTCGTATCGGTTTTCTCGGCCGTCAACAGGTAATGCTTTTCTCCGTCATAGAGAAGGTCGGCCGCTTTTTCGTGCTTCAATTGCTTGCCGCCTTTGATCACGACGAACTTTGCACCGTGTGAATGGATTTTTTCCGCAGCTTTTTGCAGGTCTTCGACCGTGTGAAGTGTGCCGAGTCCTGACAATTGGCCGGCTTCCACAAGGTTCGGTGTTACGACTTTTGCATGCGGCAGCAAGTATTTGACCATCGCATCGACGTTTTCAGGGAAGAGCACTTCATCTTCGCCTTTACAAGCCATGACCGGGTCAATGACAACATCGGTAATGCCGGATGCTTCGATGGCCTTGCCAGCCATTTCGATGATATCGACAGTCGGCAGCATGCCGGTTTTCAAAGAGTCGATTCCAGTCGAGAATGCTGTTTTCAACTGGGCATCTAGTGTATCGAGCGCGATCGGATGGATGCCATGGCTCCAATGGTTGTCCGGGTCCATCGTGACGATGACCGTCAAAGCGTTCATGCCGTATGTGCCGTGTTCCTGGAACGTCTTCAGGTCGGCCTGGATGCCAGCGCCGCCGGAAGTATCGGATCCTGCAATGGTGAGTGTCTTTTTGAGTGTCATAAGTCAATCTCCTTTAGGCTATTTAGTCATTGAGCTAATTTTATAGAAATTTTGCGCCATTTACAACGGTTTGGGCCTGTGCGGCCAAGCCAATGCCAGGACGGTCGCAATGGAAGCGAGAGAAAATAACAGCGTGATGCCCCCGATGACCCAATGGCCGCTAGTGAATAGGCCAATCGCCATCACCAATGTTAAAATGGCTGCTAGAACAATCAAGCCGATCAGACAGCCCATGCCGGCGCGTTTAGCGCTTTCGGGTGCGCTATCGCCTTTCGTTTTGGAAATATCAGAAATCCTTTGACGCCAGTCTGCCATGTATATTCCGCCCCTTTTCTCCATCGTAACACGGCGGGGTGGCGAATTGAAGCGCTTGCAGAGGAAGAAGACTAGAGAAAAAGAGAACGGGTATTGAAAAGAAAAGTTATTTGACGGAGGAGTAGATATCATGACCAAGCAAATTTTCAGCAACGACTGGCAGGAAATCTTAGGGGAAGAATTCGGCAAAAGCTATTACAAGGAGTTGAGGGAGTTCTTAAAAGACGAATATGCCAAAGAAAGCATTTATCCGGTAAAAGAGAATATCTGGAATGCCTTCGAACATACGGCTTATCAAGATGTCAAAGCAGTCATCCTCGGGCAAGACCCCTACCATGGGCCGAATCAAGCGCACGGCTTGAGCTTTTCCGTTCAGCCAGGCATCGCACATCCGCCGAGCCTGCGCAATATCTTCAAGGAACTCGAAGACGACATCGGCTGCGAGAAACCGGTGGACGGGACCTTGACGAAATGGTCTGACCAAGGGGTGCTCATGCTCAACACGGTCCTGACGGTAAGGCAAGGGCAAGCGCATTCGCACCAGAAAAAAGGTTGGGAGCAGTTCACGGACGAAGTCATCCGGAAATTGTCGGCACGAAAAGAGCCGGTTATTTTCATTTTATGGGGCAAACCGGCACAGATGAAAAAACGCCTGATCGATACCGAACGCCACGACATCATCGAAGCACCGCATCCGAGCCCACTCAGTGCACATCGCGGATTTTTCGGCAGCAAGCCGTTCTCAAAAGTGAACAAGCTGTTACAATCGCGCGGCGAAGAACCGATTGATTTCTGCCTGGACTGACGAATCCGGCAGGCACGTGGTAAACTGGGTGGGACTAACAGCGAGAGGGGCCATGACACATGGGCATCGAAACGACACGCATTTTAGACGAAATCGATAAGCATACAGCCCGCGCGCGAGGGAGCGAACCCGAAAAAATCCGGGAATCCCTTGCCGCAATCCGAGCCTTATGCGACCTGCTTCTCGAAGACGGCATGCAAGCGCCAAAGAAACCGCGCGCCATGCCGCTTCAGACGGAACCGGTGAACCGGCCGCAGTCGGTTCCCGCGGCCACGAGGCTTCAGGAAGAAGGGGCGAACGGCGATTCGCTTTTTGAATTTTAAATGGAAAGAGGACGAAACAAATGAAATTTTTCTTGATAGCGGGAGCGGTCAATGGACTGCTCGCAGTCGCTTTCGGCGCTTTCGGGGCGCATATGCTCGAAGGCCGCGTAGCGGATAAATATTTGGATACATGGCAGACAGCGGTGCAATACCAAATGTTCCATTCCATCGGCTTGATCGCCGTCGCCATTTTGATGAGTTCCGCGCTCATCGGCCCGCTCGGTTCACTGAACTGGGCTGGGTATTTGATGCTTGCCGGAATCGTGATTTTCTCGGGCAGCTTGTATGTCTTGAGCTTGACTGGCATCAGCGTGCTTGGCGCCATCACGCCAATCGGCGGCGTCGCATTCATCGCAGGATGGATTATGGTCATCATCGCGGCGTCAAAGGCATTGTAATGATAAGGAGAAAGCTGCCTGCATGGCAAATGCAGGCAGCTTTTTATATTGGCAAGAACATTTCCATTGCTCAGAAGAATGGAAATTTTAGCAGATTACGTTAAGTTTTTGTAAATATGTTGTATCCCTATTACGGGTAGTCATACAATGGATAAGGTTTGATTAACGGATAAGGGTGTAGATACATATGAAACAGCAAGCACATATTTTTGATATACATGTCATGAGGGCAGTCGGCTGCTTGATGGTCGTGCTCGTTCATGTATCCGCATTGTATTATGTTCAGCGCGGGGAATGGGAGGATGTCATTTTATTCCTCAACCAGGCGAGCCGTTTCGGGACACCGATCTTCGCTATCGTCAGCGGTCTGCTGTTATTTTTGCAAGCAAAAAACAAAGGGTTTTTCTTCCAGCGCTTCGTTACGTCGCGTCTGCAGAAAATCGTCATTCCCTTTCTGTTCTGGACAGCCTTTTACTTGTTTTATTTGTGGGTGGTCTTCGGGGCAAACCCGCTGGACGCAGGAATCAAGCGTTTTTTGTTTGAAGTGGCGTTTGGGGAGACGTATTCCCATCTTTATTTCATTTCCATCGTGCTGCAATTTTATTTGATTTTTCCTTTGCTGCAATTGATCAAAGGAAAGGCGGCTTGGATCATAGCACTGGCTGCATCGGCTATTGTTCACGTTTACGCGATGAAGATTATGGACCCATCGCAATTTGACGGCCTGATTGGGATGATTATGGAGCAGCGCGCCTTTTTGCCGAAATGGATTTTCTTCTTCATCTTCGGCGGTTTTCTCGCCAATAACTGGGAAGCGGCGAAACAATGGGCGTATAAATGGCGAGTCGGTTTATTCATCGGGGTGCTGTTGATTCTTTATTTCGCGGCAGTCGAATATGAATGGGGACGATACATAGGTTCCAACCGGGTTTCCAATATCATCAATTTGCCGATCCTCATTTTGTTCATCATGGCCATTTCCGAGAAAGTGGCACGAAATCCGTTGCTTCATACGCTTGCTTCAAGGCTTGGTGCGATGTCGATGGGGATCTATTTGATCCACCCGTTCGTCATCAATATGCTGCAGCGAAATTTGCCGGAAGGCGTATGGACGCTGTCGTTGTTTCCAGTGTGGTATGTGGTGGTCATGGCCATCACGGTCGGGATCATCATGCTCGTCCAGAAATTGCCGTTCGGCCGCGTCGTATTGACGGTGCCTTCTGTCAAAAAGGTCAAACCGGCCCCGGATAACGGAAACAAGGGCTTATCGGAAGCTTGACCGATGTCTTTAAGATAAGCGAATTACCTAAAAAAGTTGCTTGCAGCACAGTGCAGGCAACTTTTTTGTGGTCATTTTATGGGGTTTAACAATCGCCGTAACTTTTCAGGATCGTCCACTTTTAGCGCGATTTGTGACACTGCCCGTGTCTTTCCGAAAAATAGCACCGCTTGCTGGGGAGTGTAAAAATCGATCACTACTTGGGGTTCAGGCTCTTCAAAATCTTTGGCGACGAATTCCAATGCATGTGTTTCTGGTTTTGCGCCCCAACGCACCGTTTCAATCGAATCGAGCGGTACGCTGATTCGTTTGTTCAACCCTAACGAAACGTTCAAGTTCCCGTTGCGGATAGTCAAAGGATTTAAGCGGGTGGCTTGGATGTCGCCGATGAAATAGATGACGCTATAGACATTCAAGACCAGCAGGACAATAGAAAGTAAAGCGGATTTATCGTGGAGCCACCAATGGATGCCGATGGTCTCAATGATAATGGCATGAATGAGCATGATATTAAAAGCGATGGAACTCGTGTTTTTATGGAGCGTAATGGCTGATGGGCCTTCTGGAGGCTGTTTTTTCCACGTGAAAAATGCGTAGTAAAACGCGAGCGCTTCAGACAGGATGATATGAATGAGCGGATTTGGCTTGATGTTCGCATGCACTGCGGGAAACAAGGCAAAAAGTGGACTGGCGGCATGGTTGCGCATGGAGCGCCGGATTTTTGGAATGTGGATGAGCAATAGGCCAAGCAGAGCTAGTTCTGCCGCCAATACGAGCACCTCGATTCCGACCCCTATATAAAATAAGGGGGCGAAGGGTTCGAAATACAGCGCAGGGATGATGATGCGCGCAGCAATCAGCCCCGCGGCTAGAACGGTAAGCAATTGTTTAGCATTTAGACGAAAAGAAGCGAGCATCAATAAAGGGATGACGACACCGAAATCAACCAACGAGCCGGCAACGAGCCAAAAGGCATCTTCCGGTATCACATTGGAAGAAATAGGAGAGCGGTAAATCAAGAGGTTGCTGGTCAGTACGAGAAGCAAGAAAGCGAAAGCCCATTTTGCATAGTTTGTCTGGCGCATTACGAACATACAAACACCTCGTTTTTCTTTTAATATACCCTATGAAACACAAAAACACCCTGAAGAAATGTGGCGAAAAAAGGAATTGCGAGTCTATTTTCGTAGGTAATGAAACGCGTGCTACAGACGGAAAAGCACCGCATCCAGTTAAAGGATGCGGTGCTTCGGAGAAATTTATACTTCTAGGAATTTTACGGTTTTTTCTTTGTCGAGAATCGTGCCGACGTAGAATGAACCGAATTCGCCGTAGCGGGCGGATACTTCATCGAAACGCATTTCGTAGACAAGCTTTTTGAATTGGAGAACGTCTTCTGCAAACAAGGTGACGCCCCATTCGTAATCATCGAATCCGACAGAACCGGAAATGATCTGTTTGACTTTGCCTGCGTAGCTGCGGCCGATTTTGCCGTGTGACAGCATCAAATCTTTGCGCTCTTGCATCGGCAGCATATACCAGTTGTCGTTGCCTTCGCGGCGCTTATCCATTGGATAGAAGCAAATGTACTGCGAGCGTTGAAGCTCTGGGTACAGACGCGAACGGACATGCGGGTTTTGGTAAGGGTCTTCGTTGCTTTCGCCTGACAGGTAGTTCGACAACTCGACGACAGAAACATAAGAATACGTCGGCACTGTGTAGGCGATCAAGGTCAATTTATTGTATTCGGTTTCGAGCTCGCGCAATTCATCCATCGTTTCACGCAAAAGCATGAGCATGAGGTCGGCTTTTTGGCCGATAATGGAATAAAGGGCGTGGGCACCGGTTTTGTTTTCGTCAGCTTGGTTAACTTTTTCCATGAACGTATTGAACTCGTCGATCGCGAATTGGCGCTCTTCGTCGTCGAGCATTTTCCACGCGACCCAGTCCATTGAACGGAAATCGTGGAGCACGTACCAGCCGTCTAATGTAATTGCTGCTTCATTCATCAGTAGAACACTCCTTTTATGTGAATCTCTCTTCCACAGTTTATCATATGAAAGATATAAGTTCCTATCCGAATGGGGCCTGTCACCAATTTGACATGGGCATAGCGCCTTTTCAGCCTCCACTGAAAAGGGTAAACTGAAAACAGCGAACTCAAAAAGAGGAGAATGACAGCATGGCTTTATTTATGGAAGAGAAAAAATGGCGCTTTTGGGATCAATCCTTGAGCGCACGCAAACGTTCGGCGCTCGAATCGTTCGCGGCGGATGACACGCTATGTGAACTGGTCGGCTCGCAGAAAAGCCCGCCGACCGTCCGGACTTGGGTGCATGATGACACCGTCGTTCTTGGAATCCAGGACCACCGCTTGCCTCATATCGATCAAGCGATGGCGGTCTTAGAAGACAATGGCTACCAAGCAATCGTCCGCAATTCCGGCGGCCTGGCCGTCGTCCTCGATTCCGGCGTGTTGAACATTTCCATCGTCCTGTCGGAAAAAGAAGGCGCCATCGATATTCCGCAAGGTTACGATATGATGGTCGAACTCGTCGAAGCCTTGTTTCCGGAAGCGGAAATCGACGCCTACGAAATCGTTGGCTCGTATTGCCCGGGCAGCTACGACTTGAGCATCGGGGGCAAGAAATTCGCCGGCATCTCGCAGCGCCGCATCCGCCGCGGCATCGCGGTGCAAGTATATCTGTGCATCGAAGGAAGCGGCGCAGGGCGGGCGGAAGTGATCCGCGAATTTTACGAAGCGGGCAAGCAAGGGGAAGAGACGAAGTTCAGCTACCCGGAGATCCAGCCAGAGGTGATGGCGTCACTCAGCGAACTGCTCGGCCGCGACATCACCGTTCCTGAAGTGGTGCTCGATTTGCATGCGCTGCTTGGCTCGCCGACGCCGATGCCGCTTCAGGAAGAAGAGTTTGAATTGTATTCGTTTTATTTGAAACGGGTGCTTGAACGCAATGAAAAAATGCTCGAACGGACGCTTGAATGAGCGTTCGTTTCGTGTAAAATAACCAGTACGATTCGAGGAGGAGTGCCCGTGAGCTACGCGACTCAGAAATTAGCTGAAGAAAAAGTGTTCAAAGATCCGGTTCACCGGTATATCCACGTGCGCGACCAAGTGATTTGGGACCTCGTCAATTCGAAAGAGTTCCAGCGCCTGCGCCGCATCAAACAACTCGGGACATCCTACCTCGTCTTCCACGGCGCGGAGCATAGCCGTTTCAACCATTCGCTCGGCGTCTATGAAATCGTCCGGCGCATTTCAGACGATGTGTTTCACGGCCGGCCGGAATGGGATGAAAGCGAGCGCTTGACGGTCTTATGTGCAGCGCTGCTTCACGACCTTGGGCATGGCCCGTTTTCGCATTCATTTGAAAAAGTGTTCAATGTCGACCATGAGGAATTCACGCGCGCGATTTTGACAGGCGACACGGAAGTGAACAGCATCTTGAAAAAAGTGTCGCCTGATTTTCCCGGCCAGGTGGCGGAAGTCATCGCGAAAACGTATTCCAATAAACAAGTCGTCTCGCTCATCTCCAGCCAGATCGATGCCGACCGGATGGATTATTTGCAGCGCGACGCGTATTATACCGGTGTTTCCTATGGCCATTTCGATATGGAACGCATCTTGCGCGTCATGCGGCCGCTTGATGACCAAGTTGTCATCAAGTCGAGCGGCATGCACGCGGTCGAGGACTATATCATGAGCCGTTACCAAATGTACTGGCAAGTGTATTTCCATCCCGTCGCCAGGAGCGCGGAAGTCATTTTGCGGAAGATTTTGCAGCGAGCCAAAGAATTGAGCGAAAGCGGCTACGAATTCCAGCAGCCGCCGACCCATTTTCTCGCCTTTTTCGACCGCAGCTTCACGCTTGCCGATTATTTGGCACTGGATGAGGGTGTCTTGATGACTTATTTCCAGTTGTGGATAAACGAGCGCGACCCGATCCTCGCCGACCTGTGCGACCGTTTCGTTAATCGCCGTTTGTTCCAATATGTCGATTTCGATCCTGGGACGGATTATAAAAAACTCGGGGAGCTTTCGGCTTTGTTCAAGAAAGCGGGCATCGATCCCGAGTATTATTTGATCGATGATTCGACTTCCGATCTGCCCTATGATTTCTACCGGCCGGGGGAAGAGGAAGAACGCCTGCCAATCCAGTTATTGATGCCAAACGGCGATATTAAGGAACTCTCAAGGCTGTCGCAGATTGTAGACGCCATTTCCGGTAAACGCCGAACTGATTATAAATTGTACTTTCCAGCGGAACTGCTCATCGACGGCAAGAAAAAAGCCATCAAGCAGCAAATCCTGGAGATGCTTAGAGAAGGAGGGATTTAGTTGCTCCAAGAACATGCAAGAATCGTCGATTTTATCGCGACGGCCGAAGGAGTAACCGGCCGAAAGAAACTGCAGAAAATGGTCTATATCATGAAAAAGCTCAATGTCCCGTTCAAGGAGAAATACGAGTTCCATATTTATGGGCCGTACTCAGAAGAATTGACGGCGCGGATCGAAGAATTATGCGATATGGGCTTTTTATCGGAAGCGCTTGAAGACAAAGGTTCCTATGTGCAATATAAATACGCCGTAACGGATGAAGGCATGGAATTCCGCAATGCCGTCGGCGCTTCCATCCCGAAAAATCCTGAAGCCGCCGCTTTGCTCAATGCCAAAAGCGCGCGTTTCCTGGAACTGGCCTCGACACTTTTATACTTCGGCCATATGGAGCGCGGCAAACAAATTGCCAAACTACATAGCGTCAAAGGCAAACTCAACTTCACCGAAGCTGAAATCGAAGAAGCTTACCGCTTTCTAGACGAACTCGAACAATTGAAACTTTCGTAAAACCGCACGCAATGCTATAGTCGATTATACTGTTTTTGTATTCAGCATAAGTAGCTGAGATGGTGATGAAATTTCTATTCATCCCTCAAACTAGAGACGGAGCGAAAGGGAGGCCGACGCCTGGGGGACCGCGCGGGCTGGCGAGACAAAGGCGGTGCTCTTCCGCCTTGGCTCAACACCCGCCCCATTCCCGGGCAGCTGAAAACGCGACGTCCTGTCGCATCAGCTGCATGACTCGCTTCCTGCGAGCCTCAAGCAGTCCCTGAAGCGCAGTCGAATAGCGGAAGGTGCAGTCAGATGAGCCCATTCATTTGCGCATAAAAAAAACTCCCCTCGGGGAGTTTTTCTCTACTCGTCGTTCAACAGCTTGCCGTTGACCGCGTATTCGCTTTTCTTCAAATCTTCGAGGAATACAAAAACCTTCTCTGGCGGGGCATCGATTGTTTCAGATACAGCGGCAGTGACCTTTTCGACGAGTGCGCGTTTTTGCTCGTCTGTGCGGCCTTCGAGCATTTTTACAGTTACGTATGGCATAATGGATGCAGCTCCTTTTCATTGGATGTTAGGCTTATCATATCAGAATGGAGGAATTGTACAAATGGCAAATGAAGAAAAGCCCAAAAAGAAATTGGGATTCACTATTATAAAAGACGATCCGACAGACGGGCATAAAGGCTACGGCATCGGTTCCTTGTCACTTGAGAACGTGTCACCGCTCATCATCGACGTCGAAGAACAAGACGCGGTGCTTGATATCGGCGCGATGCATGCGAGAAGCCAGACGGAACGTGGCATCAAATTCACGACCAACCGCGAAGATTCCGCAGGCGGAAAAGATTATTGGCTCGTGTGGATCACGATCGACTTCAATCCGGCAGGCCCTTATTATGCCGGCGTCACCGCATGTGAAATGGTCGTCAACCGCGAGAAGCGGCGCGGCTATAAAATTTTGGCGGATCACGTCAATTTGATGGATAAGTCGATGAAGCGGAAAATCATCGTCGACCATATGGACGCACCGTCGAAAAAAGTGCTCTCCGAGTATTTGAAGACCCACAACCCTGAAATGTGGGAACGCAGCCTGGAACAATTGCACAATGATTTGTCACAATAAGGCTGGATTTTTGAACGAAATGTGAAAGATGAAATTCGGTTCTTCCGGCAGTTGAAGTTGAGCCGAAAAAAAAGTAAACTGAGAGTACAGCTTTTCAACTAGAAAGCTAGGACACCTGATAGCGGGCAAGTGCTATGAGCCATTGCGACAAACCCAAGCCCAATGCCTCATGTCACTTTCTCCGCGCCCATCAGGCCAAAAAGGTTTTCTGTGCAGGGAATCGATTCCCTTTGCAGAAAGCCTTTTTGCATGCATGAAAACAGAATCCCTGTTAAGTCTTACAAGGGGGGTCTCGTCCGCATTCGCCATGCATAGTCCACGCCAAATCGGGTAAAGAAAAGTGGCGGAAAAGAGTATTGCACTTTTGCGGAAAACACTTATACTTTGTAAAGTGATTTCAATCTGATAAATAAAGGAGTTTGATTATACATGGCAGGATTCTGGTATACCGAAAAACAAACTGAAAACTTCGGCATCACAATGAAAATCAATAAAACGCTTCATACAGAACAAACGGATTTCCAATATTTAGAAATGGCTGAAACAGCCGAATGGGGCAATATGTTGTTCTTGGACGGCATGGTCATGACTTCTGAAAAAGACGAGTTCGTCTATCACGAAATGGTGGCGCACGTCCCGTTGTTCACGCACCCGAACCCGGAGAACGTATTAGTCGTTGGAGGCGGAGACGGCGGCGTCATCCGTGAAATCCTGAAACACCCTTCTGTCAAGAAAGCGACGCTTGTCGATATCGACGGCAAAGTCATCGAGTACTCGAAAAAATTCTTGCCATCGATTGCATCCGGTTTGGAAGATGCGCGCGTTGAAGTAATCGTCGGAGACGGCTTCATGCACATCGCGGAATCGGAAAACGAATTCGACGTCATCATGGTCGATTCCACTGAACCGGTCGGGCCGGCAGTGAATTTGTTCTCGAAAGGCTTCTACGCTGGCATCTCGAAAGCCTTGAAAGAAGACGGCATCTTTGTGGCACAATCGGACAACCCGTGGTTCACACCGGACTTGATCAAACAAGTGCAAAGCGATGTCAGAGAGATCTTCCCGATCACGAAACTATACCTTGCGAACATCCCGACATACCCGAGCGGTCTGTGGTCGTTCACGATCGGTTCGAAAAAATACAACCCGCTGGAAGTGCCAGCTGAGCGATTCCACGAAATTGAAACAAAATATTACACGCCGGAATTGCACAACGCGGCATTCGTTTTGCCGAAATTCGTGAAAGATTTGACGGGTGAATAAGATGCGTTTTGACGAAACCTATTCAGGAAAAGTGTTCATCAAAAGCCATCCGAATTATGAAGAGTCGAAAGCGGTGCTCTACGGCATGCCGATGGACTGGACGGTCAGCTACCGCCCGGGATCGCGTTTTGGCCCGAATAAAATCCGCGAAGTCTCGATCGGGTTGGAAGAATACAGCCCGTACCTCGACCGCGAACTTGAAGACGTGAAATTCTTCGATGCAGGGGATATCCCGTTGCCATTCGGCAATCCGGAAAAATCCCTTCTCGAAATTGAAACGTATGTGCATACGCTGTTGGCAGACGGAAAAATCCCAATGGGCATGGGTGGCGAGCATTTGGTGTCATTGCCGGTCATGAAGGCAGTCGCGAGCCAATACGACGACCTTGCCATCATCCATTTCGATGCGCATACAGACCTGCGTGAAAACTACGAAGGCGAAGAATATTCGCATTCAACGCCGATCCGCAAAATCGCGGATCACATCGGCCCGAAAAATGTCTACTCGTTCGGCATTCGTTCAGGAATGAAAGAAGAATTCGAATGGGCGAAAGAGCAAGGCATGCATTTGTACAAATTCGAAGTGCTCGAGCCGTTAAAACAAGTACTGCCGACACTCGACGGCCGTCCGGTCTATATCACGATCGACATGGACGTGCTCGACCCAGCGCACGCTCCTGGAACGGGAACAGTCGACGCTGGCGGCATCACATCGCGCGAACTGCTTGCGTCCATCCATGCCATCGCAGCATCCGGCGTCAACGTCGTCGGCTTCGACCTCGTTGAACTCGCGCCAGTTTACGATCATTCGGATCAAACGGCTAACACCGCGAGCAAACTCATCCGCGAAATGATCCTTGGGTGGGTTAAATAAGAAAAGCGGAAGCGCCTGTTCAGCTCCGACAGGCGTAAGACGAATGACCGAAGCGGCGCTCTTTGCCGCACAGGGCAGTCGGCTTACGACCCGAGGAGCTAGGCGCTGCAGCTAGACTAGAAGAACAGCGGAAGCGCACACGCGATTCCAACCTACACAAAAGCCGGCCTGGCGTTCAACAGGCCGGCTTTTGTACGTTTTCAAGATAGATGTTTATACAATCAGTTTTAGAGAAATGGTTAAGATACTAAGTAAAAAGGAGGAGGCGGCGAAATGCATGATTTTAATGAGGTGTTCATCCAGATTCTGACGCTTTTGGCGATTGCAATTGCGGTGGTCGGGGTAGCGAGAAAACTAGGCCAACCCGACACGATTGCACTGGTTTTAGTCGGCTTGTTACTTGGGGTCAGCAATCTACCGTTTCCCTTGATTGACCATGCAGAAGCGTTCATAACGCAGTCTGAAGTGTTCCAAGTCATTATCATTTCCTTATTTTTGCCGATTCTCTTGGGGGACGCGACGCTCAAGCTTCCTTTTCATCACTTGTATCAACAGAAGAACACAGTCCTTGGAATGGCGCTTGGCGGAACATTTCTATCGTTTGTACTGATTGGTTTCTCGGCGCATTACCTACTGGGGCTGCCCATTGCCGTCGCATTTACCTTTGCGGCATTGATGAGTGCGACAGATCCGATCAGCGTCCTGTCAATCTTCAAATCGGCTGGGGTTTCGCAGAAGCTGTCGACTATCATGGAAGGTGAATCTTTATTCAATGACGGAATCGCCATCGTCCTTTTCCAGATTTCCTCTATTTACTTGCTGACGTACATAGAAATGGGGTGGGCAGGTGTAGGAAGCGGCGTGTGGATGTTTTTAAGATTTGCGGTGGGTGGTGTATTGGTCGGCCTGATTCTTGGATTCATTTTTTCCCAGGTGATCCGCTTTTATGACGACTATCCGTTTGAAATTGCGGTCTCCGCATTATTATTTTTCGGCAGTTATTTTATTGCGGAGCAACTCCATGTGTCGGGTGTTATCGCCGTAGTAGCAGGTGGATTTGTCTTTGGTGATTATGGCGGAAGAATTGGGATGTCGGAAACGACCGAACGCAACATCAATTCCTTTTGGGATGTCATCACTTTGATTGCCAATTCGCTTATCTTCCTGATTGTCGGGTTGGAGATCCGCAATATCGATTTCATGGGGCAATGGGGCATTATTGCATTAGCAATTGCTA
This sequence comes from Planococcus citreus, assembly GCF_003664125.1. GTDB lineage: Bacteria > Bacillota > Bacilli > Bacillales_A > Planococcaceae > Planococcus > Planococcus citreus. The sequence goes on along the minus strand of NZ_RCCP01000001.1, from coordinate 1,012,609 downwards.
TCGTCATTATCGCAAGAATCATTGCACTGTTTATCAGCACAATGCCGGCGAAGAGCCTGAACAGGAAAGAACGGATTTTGCTGAACTGGGGTGGATTGAAGGGCAGTTTATCAATTGCCTTGGCTCTCAGTCTCCCGTCTAGTTTCGAAGGAAGGGAGACCATTTTACTGTTAACTTTTTCTGTCGTGCTATTCTCCTTAATTGTCCAGGGGTTGACGATCAAGCCTTTGATTGGCAAATTGGGACTAAAAGAAAAGGTTTCTGGAGAAGATGCACATTAAACGGGCTGGCTTGAGAAATTCAAGCTAGCTTTTTTTATGCAAGTAAATAGAGCTTTATCATTTGAAGGTATCGGATAAAAATATTTTGGATTTTGCAGCAATCTTCAGGAGCTAAGACGAGTAGTCCGGCTGCTGGTTATTTCGCATAATGTCGAAATTGAAACTTAATTGAAAACACCCGTCAATTCGGGCTATAATGAAACGGTTATGAACAAACGGAGAGGCGGATGCATATGAAAAAATCGGTGAAAATCAAATTAACGACGATCATCCGCCAGCCGGGTGCCGAAGATCAAGTGATGGAGCTGCGTTCAGAAGGTGTCCTGACCGAGAAAAATGGTCGTCGCTATCTGCAATACGATGAGCGGCAAGACGAGCTCGATATCCGGACAACGGTCAAACTCGGCGAAACTGATGCGGTTGTGATGCGCAGCGGAGGCTTGCAGATGCGCTTGCCATTCCTGCTGGATAAAGAGCAGACCGGCAATTTGCGCCACGGGGAAGAATCGTTCATGCTGACGACCAAAGCGCATGAACTCATCATGACGGAAACCCGTTTCAAAGTGCGCTATGATCTAGCGCTCGGGAACGATTTTGCCGGCGAATACGAAATGGAAATACAGTTTACGGAGGGAACCAAATGAACGCAGTAGAACAAGTGCAGCAAAACATTAAACAGGCGATTGCCGAAGCGGTCCAAAAAGCGGGTCTTACAGAAGAACCGGTCCAGGTCCAATTGGAATCACCGAGAGATAAAGCGAACGGTGATTATGCGACGAATGTGGCGATGCAATTGACGAAACTTGCGAAAAAGCCGCCGCGCGCAATCGCAGAAGCCATTGTGGAAAACTTGGATACACAGTCAGCGAAAATCGAAAAAGTCGAGATCGCTGGCCCAGGATTCATCAACATTGTCATCCAGAAAGATTACTTGAACGACGTGATCAAAACCGTACTGGAGCAAGGCGAGGAATACGGCTGCTCGAAATCGGGCAACAGCCAGCGCATTCAAGTCGAATTCGTTTCCGCAAATCCGACAGGTGATCTACATTTGGGCCATGCCCGTGGTTCTTCTGTCGGCGATTCGATGTGCAATATCCTGGACCTTGCCGGCTATGACGTGTCCCGTGAGTATTACATCAACGATGCGGGCAACCAGATCAATAATTTGGCTTTGTCGATTGAAGGGCGTTATTTCGAAGCGCTTGGCAAAGGTGAAAGCATGCCTGAAGATGGCTACCGCGGGCAAGACATCATCGATATCGCTGCGGCACTCGTTGAAGAGCACGGTGATAAATTCCTTCATATGACAGAACAAGAACGTTATAAAGCATTCCGTGAACACGGCTTGAAAGTGGAGCTTGCGAAATTGCAGAAAGACTTGGCCGATTTCCGCGTCCATTTCGATGTGTGGTATTCGGAAACTTCCCTTTACGAAAACGGCAAGATCGACGCGGCATTGAAAAAACTGCGCGACAATGGCCATATTTACGAAGAAGACGGCGCCACTTGGTTCCGCTCGACAACATTCGGTGATGACAAAGACCGTGTGCTTATCAAAAACGATGGCACCTACACCTATTTGACGCCGGATATCGCTTACCACGAAGACAAAATCCAGCGCGGCTTCGACAAGCTCATCAATATTTGGGGAGCTGACCACCATGGCTACATCCCACGTATGAAAGCGGCAATCGAAGCGCTTGGCTACGACCGCGATACGCTTGAAGTAAGCATTATCCAAATGGTGCAATTGTATAAAGATGGCGAGAAAATGAAAATGAGTAAACGTACCGGCAAAGCCGTTACGATGCGCGAATTGGTCGACTTGGTCGGACTAGACGCGGTCCGTTATTTCTTTGCGATGCGTTCTGGCGATTCGCATATGGATTTCGACTTGGATTTGGCCGTTTCCCAGTCCAACGAAAACCCAGTTTATTATTCCCAGTACGCACATGCGCGCATCTGCTCGATCTTGCGCCAGGCAGCGGAGCAGAACTTCACCGCTTCCACTGAGCACCTGGAGCTGTTGACGGACGAAAAGGAAATCGAAGTATTGAAGAAAATCGGCGATTTCCCGCAAGTCATCGCAGATGCTGCAAAACTTCGTGCGCCTCACCGCGTCACGACGTATATCCACGAATTGGCGTCGAACTTCCACAGTTTCTATAACGCCAACAAAGTATTGGATGCCAGCAATGAAGAATTGACGCGTGCGCGCCTTGCCTTGATCGAAGGGGTTAAGACGACACTCGCAAACGCTTTGAAGACAGTCGGCGTCCAAGCTCCTGAAAAAATGTAGAAGACAATTAGAACTTTCGGTGTATAATGGAGTCATCAAATCAACTGAATAGCAATCATGAAGGTGCTTATGTCTAAGAACATGAGTTAAAAGGGAAGCCGGTGCGATTCCGGCGCGGTCCCGCCACTGTATGTGAGAGCGAACTGCAACAAGCCACTGGGAAATCCCGGGAAGGCGCAGCGAGCGATGATCACAAGCCAGGAGACCTGCCTTCATGAACACCGAACCGAAAGCTTGCGAGGACAGGCCGGACGCGCTTGTTTTTTTGCGAACCGTCCTGTTAGTCCCCCGCAGTTTCACTGCAGGGGACTTTTTTTAATGAAATGTGGAAGCGGCCGTTATGCCTCGACAGGCGTAAGACGGATGCCCGAAGCGGCGCTTTTTGCCGCACAGGGCAGTCGGCTTACGACCCGAGAGGCAGGCCGCTGCAACTGGACAAGAAGAAAAGCGGAAGTGCCCGTTCAGCTCCGACAGGCATAAGACGATCTGGCGAAGCGGCGCCCTTTGCCGCACAGCCAGAGTGGCTTATGACCCGAGGAGTTGGGCACTGCAGCTAGACATGAAGAAATGTGCAAGCGCCCAAAAGCGGAAGCTAAGCTAAATGCGCGACATCCTGTCGCAACGCTTAGCTGACCCACATCCTGTGGGCCCCCGACAGGCATAAGACGATCTGGCGAAGCGGCGCTCTTTGCCGCACAGCCGGAATAGCTTATGACCCGAGCGAGCGCTTGGTAGGAAAAATACAAAACACCGGGAGGAATAAAGATGAAAAATAGATGGAAATTCGGGACGGCTGCAGGAATGGCCGCCATTGTACTGGCTGGATGCGGCGATGAAGCGACACCTGTCGAAGATCAAGATGTAGAAACACCGGCTGAACCGCCGTCGGAAGTAGCGGAAGCGGAATTTCCGGTCACATTAGTTGATGCAATGGGCGATGAAGTGGTCATCGAAGAAGAACCGGAATCATTCGTTTCGATGATTCCTTCCAATACAGAAATTGCTTATGAACTCGGGTTGGGCGAAAAAATGGTCGGCGTTTCGGATTTTGACAATTATCCCGAAGAAGTAGCAGATCTTGAAAAGATCGGCGGCCAGGAATTCAATGTGGAGAAAATCATCAGCCTGCAGCCGGATGTTGTATTAGCCCATGAATCAGGGCTCGGCATGGGCACAGAGGGATATCAACAGCTGCGTGATACTGGGGTGAATGTCTTTGTTGTAGAAAACGCAGAAACATTTGATGAAGTATACGAAACGATTTCCGTTATCGGCCAAGTGTCAGGTGCAGTGGAAGCAGCAGATGGGTTAATTGAGGAAATGGAAGCGCAAGTCGCGGAAGTTGAAGAACTGGCGACTGGCGTCGATGAATCCAAATCGGTCTTCGTGGAGATCGGCAGCGAACCGGAACTCTATACAGCAGGGACGGGTACCTTCATCCATGAAATGCTGACGATGATCCAGGCGGAAAATGTTGCGGGAGACCAGGAAGGCTGGATCAGTATGGATCCGGAAGCAGTTGTTGCGGCAAACCCTGAAATCATCATCACCACAGAAGGCGGTTATATCGAAAATGCTGCTGAATTGATCAAAGAGCGCAGCGGTTATGCAGATGTGACGGCCGTGCAAGAAGATGCCATTTATGAATTGAACCCTGATACTGTCACGCGTCCAGGCCCGCGTTTGACGGAAGGCTTGATGACTTTGGCAGAAGTGATTTATCCGGAGACCTTCAGTGAGTAAATCTGCACTCGCCTATGTAGTCTCCCTGATTTTATTGGGCGGGGCAGTAGTGCTCGGAGTGACGGTCGGGACGGTGCCAATTTCACCGGCGGTTATCTGGAATCCTTCATCGGACGAAGCAGCTGCGAATATTTTATGGAATATCCGCATGCCGCGTGTGGTGCTTGCGGGACTGGTCGGTGCGGCACTTGCGATTGCGGGCGCAGCTTTTCAAGGCTTGCTGAAAAACCCGCTCGCTGATCCATATACTTTGGGAGTGTCGTCCGGTGCCGCTGTCGGTGCCGTGATGACGCTTTTTTTCGGCATCTCCATTCCGTTTCTTGGTCTGTTCACCTTGCCGGTCATCAGCATGATCGGCGCATTGATCACGATGCTCGCCGTCATGGGCTTTGCACGGCTTGTCGATCGGTCGATGAAGATGGAAACAGTTATTTTGACCGGCATCATCTTCAGTTCATTCCTGGGGTCGATCATGTCCTTGATGATTGCGTTGACCGGTGAAGAACTGCGGCAGATCATCGGCTGGCTGCTTGGCAGCGTATCGATGCGCGGCTGGCCTTATGTCCAGATGGCGCTGCCGTTTGTGCTTGTCGGTTCATTCGTCTTATGGCTTTACCGCCGGGAATTAAACGCGATGCTGTTCGGTGAAGAACGTGCACAACATTTGGGTGTAGACGTCAGGAAAAGCAAGATGGCGATTTTGATCGGCGGATCGGTCCTGACGGGATCAGCAGTCGCCGTATCTGGAACCATCGGCTTTGTTGGCTTGGTCGTCCCTCACATCACGCGCCTCGTCTGGGGTTCTGACCACCGCCATGTCTTGCCGTTATCGTTTATCAACGGGGCTGCGCTTTTAATCGTTTGCGACTTGGTGGCGCGGACGATCATTTCACCGACCGAATTGCCGATTGGTGTTATCACTGCATTTATCGGGGCGCCGGTCTTTGCATTCATCTTTTTCCGCCAGCGCAGAGGAGGGCTTTAAATGTTGCAAATTGAAAAGTTGTCAGGCGGCTATGGCGACAAGAAAATCGTTGACCGCATTTCATTCGGTGTCGAAAAAGGCCGCATGCTCGGCATACTCGGGCCGAACGGCAGCGGCAAATCTACCTTGATGAAATTGATTAGCGGCGTCTTGGAGCCGACAGCCGGCGTTGTCCGGATCGACGGCAAGCCGGTTGGCGATTTCCCAGCTAAGGAACTGGCCCGTAAGATGGCGGTCTTGCCGCAGCTACACGCGCATGCTTTTTCACACACCGTCCGTGAAACGGTTTCTCTCGGCAGGTATCCGCATCAAAGCGGCTGGTTTTCGTCTTGGTCAGAAGAAGATGAAGCGGCAGTCCAGGAAGCGATGAAGCTCATGGACATCAGCCACTATGAATCGACATTACTTGAAGAGATGTCCGGAGGCGAGCAGCAGCGCGTTTTCGTAGCGCAAGCCTTGGCGCAAAACGCGGCGGTCTTGCTGCTTGACGAGCCGACCAACCATCTCGATATCAACCACCAGAAAGAATTGTTGGATACCATCAAAAAACAGGCGATTGAAAAAGAATTGACGGTCATCTCCATCTTCCATGACATCAATTTGGCTTCCATGTATTGCGATGAACTTCTATTGATGGACGAAGGAAACATCGTCCGAATAGGAGAGCCCCATGAAGTTGTCAGGACACATGATGTCGAATCTGTCTACCAGACGCGTGTCAGCAATCACCCCCATCCGGAGCTGCCGAAGCCGCAAATCACCCTGTTGCCTGGCGTGCGCAGAAAACCGGCAGGGCAGCGAGTAAGAGCAGAAGATTTTCTCGTGACCCCGGAATTTGTCGCTTACCAAAGCCAGCTTCCGCTGAAGACCGTATCGTCTGCCGTCGTCAACGCGGGTTCTGGATGGTTCCGCAATTTCCTCAATCGACGCGTCGATGCCAGCTATAATATCGACAATAGTTTTGAGGAAATGGTCGATTATATCGAAGACAGCGGATTGAAAGCGACGGATACCGTAGCGATGATGACCGCTGTCCGCACAGAGCACGCAATTGTCCGTGAATACGCAAGTGGATTCGGCAGCATTGTCGTGGCGGTGACAGCGGGTGTCGGAAACGGCGTCGATGTATCGCAGGCCGTGGCGCGCGAACAGCGCGTCGGCACTATCAACACGTGGATTATGGTTAACGGCATTCTGTCGGATGAAGCTTTTATTCAAGCGATGATCACAGCGACGGAAGCTAAAACGAAGGCTTTGCAGCATGAAGAAGTCATCGATCCGCTAACGGGAACGATCGCCACGGGCACCTCAACCGATAGTTGCCTGGTCGCCGCTACGCAGCAAGGAGAAGCGCTGCCGTATGCAGGGCCGATTACTGAAGTAGGAAAACTCATCGGCACGGGTGTCTTCGAATGTACAGTTGAAGCGATCCACCTTTACCGCGAGGCGAAAAAAGCATGATCCACCATGTGTTGGCAATCGGCATCGGCCTATTGCTCGACCGCCTAATCGGGGATCCGCCGGCATGGCCCCATCCTGTTCGCTGGATCGGTTCATTGATCAATAGATTGAAGAGCCGCCTGAATGTTCCAAAGCATGCGTTTCGCAACGGCTTTGCCATGCTTTTTATTGTATTGGCGATGGTCGCAACAGTAACGGTCGCGATCGTTACTATTGCCTATTCGCTCCATCCGGCGATCGGAGTTTTAGCAGAAGCGCTGTTGATCGCTTCCGGCTTGTCGCAGAAAAGCTTGAAACAGGCAGCGGAAGATGTTTACACGCCGCTCGTCCAAGGTGATTTTGCACTTGCCCGCAACAAGCTGTCATGGATTGTCGGGCGCGACACGGAAACTTTGGGAGAAAGCGAGATCACCCGCGGCGTCGTCGAAACGGTTTCCGAAAATACAAGCGATGGCATCACCGCTCCGATGTTTTGGGCGCTATTGTTCGGCGCGCCTGGGTTATGGATTTACAAAGCGGTCAATACGTGCGATTCGATGGTCGGCTATAAAAATGAAGAATTCCAAGATTTCGGTTTTGCTTCCGCAAAATTCGATGACGTATTGAATTATGTGCCGAGCCGTGTGACCGGCTTGTTGATCGTGTTATTCACTCGAAATGAAAGCGGCATGCCGTTAAAACAACGCCTGTCGATCTGGCTACGCGATGCCAGGAAACATCCGAGCCCGAACAGTGGCTGGCTGGAAGCGGCAACGGCTGTGCAGCTGGGCATCGAACTTGGGGGCGTGAACTCCTATGGCGGCGTTCGGTCAATCCGCGCTAAAATGGGCGAACCATTGTTCAAACTCGAAGCAACACATATTAGAAGTGCAGTGAACCAAATGAATATTGCCGCAATCAGTTTTTTCGCACTGATTGCAATAGGGGGAATCCTGCTTGAAATTGCCTGAACACGGAGCCAATCCACATCGCCTCTATGAACAAGCGGGGCACAAGCAACCTTCGGAAGTGATCGATTTCAGTGAAAACGTCCATCCGTTCGGGCCGCCCGTTTTTTTAAAAGAGCAATGGGGAGATTTTTACAATTTGCTGTCTTCGTACCCAGACCCGCAAGCGGAACCTTTCCGTTCAGCGGCGGCCGAATACCACGGTGTCGAAAAAGAGCGGGTCGCTGCCGGAAATGGTGCTGCAGAAATCTTTACCTGGCTTGCAAAGCGTTACCGCGGCAAACGGGTGGCCTTGGTGGAACCAGCATTTTCTGAATATCGGAGCACTTTGGAAACTGAGAACATTCATATATTGGAAATTTATTTAAAGCCTGAACGTGCGTGGCAATTGGAACTAGAAGATGTAAAAAGACAGTTAGCACAGTGCGATGCATTGTATATTTGCAACCCGCATAATCCGACCGGGCGCTTGCTGGGCTTGGCGAAACTCGAAGAAATCGCCGCGTTGTGCAAAGGAAAGTGTGAGCTGGTAATCGATGAAGCGTTTATTGATTTTATCGGAGAACATGCATCGTTCATTCCGCTGCTGAAACGGTATCCGCATGTCATCATCGTCCGTTCGATGACCAAAATGTATGCGCTTGCGGGTCTTCGGCTTGGCTATGTCATTGCCGAGTCCAGCATCATCCGCGAATTGACAGGTGCCGCCCCCCATTGGAATGTCAACGGTTTAGCGGCCGCAGCCGGTGCACGCTGTTTTTCTGAAGAGGCGTACCGGGAGCGAATTATCCGGGCTGCCGACAGTGAACGCACGAAAATGGAAGATTTTCTGGAAATGATGGGTTGTCCGTTCATCCCTTCAGCAGCCAACTTCCTGTGTTTTCAATTACCCGATCCGGTGCGTTCAGAGCCATTTTTCCATGCCATGCTAGAAGCAGGAATCGTCTTGCGCCATACTTATTCATTTAAAGGAATGGACGGCGAATGGTTTCGCATCGGCATGAAAAGCACCTCAGCCATGGAACGGTTGAGAAAGGAGATGCAGCAATGGTTCAAGGACAATTAGTTTTTGTATCAGGGGGAGTGCGCAGCGGAAAAAGCGCTTATGCTGAAACGCTTGTCCGGCAGGCGAGAGGTGAACGCAATATATATATTGCCAGCGGCATCGCACGTGACCCAGAAATGGCAGAACGCATCGCACGCCACCGCAAGGACCGTGCGCAAGACGGATGGTGGACAATTGAACAGCCTCAGCAATTATCAGAAGCCTTGCCGCTCATCCGACAAAATGACGCGGTGTTGTGGGATTGCGTTACGACCTGGCTCGCAAATGAACTGTATGAAGGGTTTGAGCAAGGCAGTTTATGCGCAGACACGCCCGGCTGCATGGAGCAAAAATGGCATGAGCTAAAAAACACCATCGATTCGATCCGCGCGAAAGCCGTTTATTTTGCAGTCGTTTCCAATGAAGTGCTGGATGAACCACTTGTCGACGATACTTATCAAGAGTGGCTTGGGAAGATTCACCAATGGCTCGCAAGCCGCGCAGATCAGGCGATTGAAATGGAGAATGGCCTTGCAATTCGAAGAAAGTGAAGGTGATGCGGATGGCGAATCGGACGCTTGGGGGCTTGCTGCTCGCATTCCAATTCTTTTCATCGATTCCGGTACATAAAGAGATCCCGATGAAAAAGCCGCAAGTGACGGCAATGTACTGTTTGTTGCCTGTGGTCGGATTAGTGGCAGGGGCAATGGCTTCAGCCGCGATCTGGCTAATGCAGGAAACCACCGATATCGGTCCATTAATGATTGCGTTTTTGCTGGCTTCATTATTGTGGGCGATAACGGGGGGCTTGCACATGGACGGGCTGGCGGACACCGGCGACGCTTATTTTTCATACCAGAACAAGGATAAACGCCTGGAAATCATGGGAGACCCACGCATTGGCGCATTCGGGGCGATGGTGCTGATTTTTGCGATTGTCGGTAAGATCATCGTTCTTGCAGAACTGATTCCGACTGTGTCACTGATCGCTCTTGCCGCGGTGCCGGTCGTCAGCCGGGTCGGACTCTCTGCTTTATCCGCCACTGCAAAGCCGGCGAAAACAGAAGGGCTCGCGGCTTATTTTCAGCGTTTGATCGACCGCAAGACGATATTGTCAGCAATGTTCGCCTGGTCGCTGCTTATGCTTGCCATCTTATTTATATTCTGTGGCTGGACAGTGGCGATCGCCTTTTTGGCTGTTGCGCCCATTGCGACATTTGCTTATAAAAAATGGTGCGACAAGAATTTCGGCGGTGTCACGGGCGATTTGCTCGGGGCATACGCAGAAGGAATGGAGCTGTTGTTATGGATCATGCTTTTGTTCTTCGTCTGATCCGCCACGCGCCGACCGCAGGGAATGTGCGGAGGGCATATATCGGCTGGACCGATGAACCGATTTTGCCGTTCGAAGCCAAAGCGGATCATACTATCAACCTCGTGTGGGGGAGCGATTTGCTGCGTTGCCGGCAAACGGCCCAGCGATTGTTTCCGACTGCCAGTTACCGGGCAGTTCCAAATTTGCGGGAACTGAATTTCGGGGATTGGGAAAATTGCACGTACAGCGAGTTGCAATTTAATGAACGCTACCGTAAGTGGATCGATGACCCTGAGGCCGTTCAGCCGCCGAACGGGGAGAGCTTCCAGCAACTGGCCGAACGGGTTGACCAGTCAATAGACGCTTTTTCCGAAACAGGAGATTATACGCTCGTCACTCACGGCGGGCCGATCCGCTATATTTTGTCCAAAGCAAACGGACAGCCATTCTTTTCCCAGCAGGCAGCACATGGGCATTGTTATACCGTCACATGGGCGAGCAAGTCAGCGTATAGGGAGGGACATCCATGCGTATCGTATTCGGCGGAGCCTTTAACGGCAAACGCAAGTATGTAAAAGAACAGTTGAAGCTGGATTCAAGCGTTTGGCTCGAAGGCGAACTGCCGGCACCGGGTGAGTCCGCAGTGATTGCCGGATTGGAGCAATGGATCCGCAAGCAGCTGGAACAGCAACGCCCGGAACAGGATATAATAGCGGCGATCCGTGAACTTGCGGAAAGCGCAGGCGAACGTATCTGGATTTTGACTGACATCGGCCGCGGCATTGTGCCAATCGATCCGCTTGAACGCGAATGGCGCGATGTCACCGGACGCAGCTATCAGTATTTATTCGGCAACGCGGAGCACATCACACGCATTTGGTACGGCATTCCACAAACAATCAAAGGAGATGGTCGAGATGAATATTTACACGAAAACCGGGGATAAAGGGCAGACAGGATTAATCGGGGGGCGGACGGACAAAGACGATCCGCGCGTGGAAGCATATGGGACGATCGATGAGGTAAATTCATTTATCGGAAAAGCGATGACAGAACTTGACCGAGATGTGTTCGCCGATCTATTGAAAGATTTACAGACGATCCAAAATGAGCTGTTCGATTGCGGTGGCGACTTGGCGGATGTCCGCAATACGCCGCAATACAAGACGAATGAGGAATCGGTCGAACAGCTGGAACGCCGCATCGATGTATTGATGGACGAACCGCCGCTTCTTGAGCGTTTTATCCTTCCGGGAGGCACGCCCGCTGCAGCGACTTTGCATATCGCACGCACGATTACACGCCGTGCGGAGCGCCAAACTGTAAGCCTAGCAAAAACCGGCGAAGAATTCCCAGCGGTCATCCAGCGTTATTTGAACCGTTTGTCGGATTATCTTTTTGCAGCAGCACGCGTTGCCAATTCGCGAATGGATGTAGCGGACAATGAATATGTGCGCAGCGCCAAAGTCTTCAAGGACGGTGGGCGTTCGAAAAAGCGGGAGGAATGACAATGAAGACGCAGACCATTGCCCTGGCCGCTATTTTTATCAGCTTGTCCGCAATCGGCGGCATGGTGAAAATTCCGCTCGGCATCGCGTCGATTGCACTTGATGCCATGCCGGCACTCGTTGCCGCACTGTTTCTCGCCGCACCGCTTGCCGGTTTTGTCGCCGCGGCAGGTCACTTATTATCGGCTTTATTCGGCGGCATGCCGCTCGGCCCGTTTCATTTATTGATCGCGCTGGAGATGTTTGCGGTCGTCTGGCTGTTCGCGAAACTGCATAGCAACGGCAAGACCTGGTGGAAATGGATAGCATTCATTATCGGAAACGGCGTGTTGGCGGCCGTGCCATTTTATTTCCTATTATCTCCTGCTTTTTTCTATGCCTCCGTCCCGGGATTGCTGCTGGCCGCATCGATTAATGCTGCAGTCGCTGCACTCGTCGCCCCGCTAGTTACAGCAGCTGCGAGGAGATTGGCCTGATGCGCAACGAATTGTTAGTCGATGGGTTGGTCATCACGACGGACAACTCAGCCGCAATCGGAGAGAAGCCGCACGACATCGTAAACGTCCCGGATGAAGTCGCCGCGAAGTTCGCGACACGTGTCGCATTAGCAGAACAATGGGCGGCTGGAGGGGAAGCAACTGCCATCCTGCTCCATAATTTCAGTGGTGAAGAGCACTGGCCGCGTTATGTCTCAGGAATCACGCAATTATTTTCCGAGCTCGACATGCCGGTTCCGCCGGTTTCAGGAAGCACAGAAAGCAATATCGAGACGCTGCAATCGGCGCTGGCGGTGACGATCATCGGGCGAAAGCTTCGCATGCTCCCTGATCCGTATGCACTCGAATGGTTCATTTACGGAGAGCCGCTTGTTGGGGAAGCGGTCATCAATCATCCCGATCGGATCGCCGATTTGCGGATCGTAAAGAACGCATTCGACTGCAATCAAATCGAGCGAATCTGGCCGATTGGATCAGGGGGGATTGAGCGGGAAGCTGACAAGCTGTTCGGCTGCAGGATGCCGCTAGCACAAGGAATTGCCAAAGAAGCGTCCGGTGGTCCTGCGACTTGCTTGTTAGTTGGTCTCCAAACAAGCAAAGTCGAGAAAGCAAAACGCCTATTTGGAAAGCATTTTCGCAAATTAATTGAATAGCTCATGAGCCGCCTATCGAGCGGCTATTTTTTTTTGGAAAAAAACAGCTGGAGAATGGAGTCATAAAGATCATCGTTGCAAAAGCAGCCGGATGATAGCTGCTTCAATTGTTTTGACAGGCAGGAATGCAGTGAGGGCGTGTGGAATATCAGTTATTGGAAATTATATTTCGGAAAGGCCATAGATTTCTATTGACTGAATGCTCATTCACTTTTAAACTAGAACATAGTATCGACATTCTGCCGCACTTCACGTAAACTTTGGAGTAGAATTGGGGATTTACACATTCAACAAGGGGGGACTACACGATGGAGTTTTTGCTCATCGCTAACTGGGTTTTATTTATACTTGTAACCGCTTACGCCGTTTACTTGTTCATCTACTTGCTGAAGTCGCGCTATGACTATATCAAGCTCGGCAAAAAAGTGGATTTTGAAGAAAACTTCAATGAACGGGTCCGCAAAGTAATGGTCAACGTGTTTGGCCAGAAGAAATTATTGAAAGATAAAAAGAGCGGTGCGATTCATGTGATGTTCTTCTATGGCTTCCTGCTTGTTCAGGCGAGTGCCATCGATTTCATCATCAAAGGCTTGTCGCCTGATTCGCATTTGCCGCTTGGCCCACTATATCCGGCATTTACACTCTTCCAGGAATTCGTTACATTAACGATCTTGGTTGCTGTCGTCTGGGCATTCTATAGACGTTATATCGAAAAACTGGTCCGCCTGAAGCGCGGCTGGAAATCCGGCCTTGTGCTGATTTTCATCGGTGGTTTAATGGTCACCGTCCTTGTCGGGAACGGCATGAACATGATCTGGCACGGCCATGAAGGGGCTTGGACAGAACCTGTCGCAAGCGTCATCGGAGCGGCATTCGCTTGGCTTCCTGAAGCGGCTGCAGCGACCATCTTCTACGTTATGTGGTGGGCGCATCTATTGTTCTTATTGACTTTCTTGGTCTACGTTCCGCAATCCAAGCACGCCCACTTGATCTTCGGGCCGGTCAACACATGGTTCCACCGTTTGGATCATGTCGGCCGCTTGAAGCCAATTAATTTCGAGGATATGGAAGAAGAAAATGAAGAAGATCCAGATGCCATGCCAACATTCGGCGTCGGTAAAATCACCGATTTCACGCAAGCACAGATGATTGATTTCTACGCATGCGTAGAATGCGGACGCTGCACGAATATGTGTCCGGCTACCGGGACCGGCAAAATGCTGTCGCCGATGGACCTGATCACGAAACTCCGTGACAATTTGACGAACACGGGTGCTGTCATGACCCAGAAAAAACCGTGGGTGCCAGCGATGGCATTCAGCAATACGCAAGGAAACCAGTTGGCGATGGCTGCAGGCGCTGAAGGCATCTCAATCGATGAACTTTACAGCCCGAGCTTGATCGGTGATGTCATCACTGAAGAAGAAATCTGGGCTTGTACAACATGCCGTAACTGTGAAGATCAATGCCCGGTCATGAACGAACACGTCGACAAAATCATCGACCTTCGCCGTTACCTGGTCATGACGGAAGGCAAGATGGATAAAGATGCACAACGCGCCATGACCAACATTGAAAAACAAGGCAACCCATGGGGCTTGAACCGCAAGGAAAAAGAAAACTGGAGAGATGCTCGCCCAGATATCTCGATCCCAACGGTTAAAGAAGCCAGCAAAGCTGGAGAAGAGTTTGAATACCTGTTCTGGGTCGGTTCGATGGGCTCATTCGACAACCGTTCACAGAAAATCGCGCTTTCCTTTGCACGCTTGATGAATGAAGCAGGCATCAAATTCGCGATTCTCGGCAATAAAGAGAAGAACTCCGGCGATACACCGCGCCGCCTCGGGAATGAATTCTTGTTCCAGGAACTTGCGACCGCCAATATCAAGGAATTCGAAAAAGCGGGTGTCACCAAGATCGTCACGATCGATCCGCATGCTTATAATATCTTCAAAAACGAGTATCCTGATTTCGGCTTTGAAGCAGAAGTCTATCACCATACAGAAATGCTCTTTGACCTTGTCCAGCAAGGCAAGTTGAAGCCGCAGCATGCAGTGAACGAGAAAATCACTTTCCATGATTCCTGCTACCTCGGCCGTTACAACGATGTATACGATGCGCCGCGTGAGATTCTCAAAGCGATTGAAGGCGTCGAACTCGTGGAAATGAAACGCAATCGCCAAGACGGCATGTGCTGTGGAGCTGGCGGCGGACTTATGTGGATGGAAGAAGACGCCGGACACCGCGTCAACGTTGCCCGCACCGAGCAGGCGCTTGAAGTGAGCCCGACGATGATTTCTTCCGGATGCCCGTACTGCTTAACGATGCTATCAGATGGAACGAAAGCGAAAGAAGTCGAAGAGCAGGTCGGCACATACGATGTCGCTGAACTCCTTGAGATGGCTGTTCTCGGAAAAGACGCACCACCAGTTGAGGAAATCGTACAATAAATAGATTTGCCAACTGACAGAAAATTGAGTAGAATAACAGCATAGAGAAAAATGAAAGGGAGTGCTACACTCCCTTTTCTTATGTAATCAAGTCGAGCGAGCGTTCAGTCAACCAAGAAAAGCAAAACCAGCCGATCAGGTTCGACCGGCATAAGACGAACCGGCGAAGTGGCGCTATTTGCCACACAGCCGGGTTGGCTTATGACCCGAGAACCTGGCTGGAATTTGCTAGACACCAAGAAAAGCAAAATCAGCCGATTGTGGCTGAAAAAATTTTTATCGTTATGAAAACGTTTCCAAAATATGAGGAGGAATTGTAAATGGCAAAAACGGTCATCATTGATGGAGCACGCACAGCATTCGGGAAATTTGGCGGGGCGCTCAGTTCATTCACAGCAAGCGACCTAGGGGCAGCGGCGATCAAGGAAGCGCTGAAGCGTTCAGAGGTAAAGCCTGAAGATGTTCAAGAAGTCATCATGGGTAATGTCCTGCAGGCAGGCCAAGGGCAAATCCCTTCCCGCCAAGCGGCTTATAAAGCGGGCATTCCTTACAACGTCAAATCCGAAACAATCAATAAAGTATGTGCATCCGGTTTACGTTCTGTCACGCTAGCAGACCAAATCATTCGCTTGGGAGACGAAGAGTTGATCGTTGCAGGCGGCATGGAATCGATGTCGAATGCGCCTTATTATTTGCCGAAAGCACGCTTTGGCCTTCGCATGGGCGATTCTCAAGTCATTGATGGCATGGTCCACGACGGCTTGTCATGTTCATTCCATCCAGACAAAGTGCATATGGGCACATACGGCAACTCAACGGCAGAAACTTTCGAGCTGACACGTGAAAGACAAGACGAATGGTCAGCCCGTTCCCATGAACGCGCAATTAAAGCACGCGATCATTTTTCACAAGAAATTACGGCAATGGAAGTGCCTCAACGTAAAGGCGATCTAATTACAGTCGACCAAGATGAAGCGCCGCGTGAAGGCACAACATCTGAAGTGTTGGCGAAACTGCGCCCGGCATTCGGAAAAGACGGCACGATTACGGCAGGGAATGCACCAGGAATCAATGATGGAGCGGCAGCACTTGTATTGATGAGTGAAGAACGCGCCCAAAAAGATGGGAAAGCCGTATTGGCTCACGTCCTAGGACACACAGAAGTCGCGGTCGAACCGCACCGTTTCCCTGAAACGCCAGGGCTCGTCATCAACGAATTATTGAAGAAAACCGGCAAATCATTGGAAGAAATCGATCTTTTTGAAATCAATGAAGCATTTGCGGCGGTTGCGCTGGCAAGCTCGAAAATTGCTGGTCTCGACGAAGAGAAAGTCAATGTCAACGGAGGATCCGTTGCACTTGGCCATCCAATCGGGGCGAGCGGAGCGCGCATCATCTTGACGCTCGCTTATGAATTGAAACGCCGCGGAGGCGGCATCGGAATTGCCGCTATCTGTTCAGGCGGCGGGCAAGGCGATGCAGTGATGATCGAAGTACCGAAGGAGGAAAACTAAAGATGTCTATCCAAAACGTCATGGTCATCGGAGCCGGCCAAATGGGCTCCGGTATCGCGCAAGTCTGCGCGCAAGCTGGATTTAACGTAAAACTGAACGATATGAAACAAGAAGCATACGAACGCGGGATCGCGAGCATCTCGAAAAATTTGTCGCGCAATGTCGAAAAAGGCCGCATGACAGAAGACGAGAAGTCGCAAGTGCTTGGACGCATCCAATCTTCATTGGATTTGAAAGATGCACACGATGTCGACATCGTCATTGAAGCCGCTGTCGAGAACATGGAAATCAAATCGACGATCTTCAAGACTTTGGACGAAGTGGCACCGAAGCATGCCATTCTTGCATCGAATACATCTTCACTGCCGATCACTGAAATCGCAGCAGCAACGAACCGCCCGGAACAAGTCATCGGCATGCACTTCATGAACCCGGTACCGGTGATGAAATTGGTCGAGATCATTCGCGGCCTTGCAACAACGGACGAAGTATATCAGGCAGTTGAAGACATGACAGTGAAATTATCGAAAACGCCAGTTGAAGTAAATGACTTCCCTGGTTTCGTTTCGAACCGCATTTTGATGCCGATGATCAATGAAGCGATCTTCACGCTGCAAGAAGGCGTCGCGACAAAAGAAGCAATCGACGAAGTGATGAAGCTCGGCATGAACCATCCGATGGGGCCTCTTCAATTGGCTGATTTCATCGGGCTGGATACGTGCCTTTACATTATGGAAGTGCTGCACGACGGTTTCGGCGACAGCAAATACCGTCCAAGCCCGCTCCTGCGCCAATACGTGAAAGCCGGCTGGCTCGGCAAAAAGACCGGACGCGGTTTCTACGAATACAACTAAGATTTAGGGGGAGCCTTAATGGACCTGCATTTTACAGACGAACAATTGATGATGCGCAATATGGTGCGCGATTTTGCAAAAGAAGAAATCATGCCTTTTATCGATCGCATGGAAGAAGGCGAATTCCCGACGGAGATACTCAAGAAAATGGGCGGGCTCGGATTGATGGGCATCACCGCACCAGAAAAATACGGCGGCTCGGAAATGGATTTCACATCTTACATCACAGCCATTCATGAATTGTCTAAAGCGAGCGGCGTTATCGGCGTCATTTTGTCGGTTCATACATCGGTCGGCACCAATCCGATCATCAATTTCGGAACGGAACAGCAAATTGCAAAGTACGTTCCGAAACTGGCGACGGGCGAATATTTGGGCGCATTCTGTTTGACAGAGCCGTCGGCCGGATCCGATGCAGCGGCGCTGAAAACGCGTGCTGTTAAAAAGGATGGGAAATATATCCTGAACGGATCGAAAGTCTATATCACCAACGGCGGCGAAGCCGATACGTACATCGTGTTCGCATCGACGAATCCGGAAGCAGGCCCTCGTGGAGTTTCTGCCTTTATCGTGGAAAAAGATTTTCCAGGGTTTGTGGTCGGGAAAGACGAAAGAAAAATGGGGCTTCACGGTTCGCGGACCGTGCAGTTGACGTTTGAGAATATGGAAGTACCAGCTGAAAACCTGCTTGGGGAAGAAGGCAAAGGATTTTCGATCGCGATGGCGAACTTGAACGCCGGGCGCATCGGGATCGCCGCACAAGCTTTGGGCATCGCAGAGTCTGCTTATGAATACGCAGTAGCATACGCCAAAGAGCGTGAGCAATTCGGAAAACCAATCGCCCAGCAGCAAGGCATCGGATTCAAACTTGCCGATATGGCGACTCAAGTCGAAGCGGCCAAACTTTTGGTTTATAACGCAGCCGATATGTACGCAAAAGGAATCGAGTGCAATAAGGAATCGTCAATGGCGAAGCTGTTCGCTTCAAAAGCGGCGATGGACATTACGACGGAAGCCATCCAAGTTTACGGCGGCTACGGATACACGAAAGACTATCCGGTCGAGCGCTTATTCCGCGACGCCAAAGTCACAGAAATCTACGAAGGCACGAGCGAAATCCAACGCATCGTCATCAGCAAACAACTACTAAAATAATTGGGGGAAATAACACAATGAACTTTCAACTATCTGAAGAACATAAAATGATCCGTAAAATGGTCCGCGACTTCGCGAAAAACGAAGTGGCGCCGACAGCAGAATAGCGCGACGAAGAAGAAAGCTTCGATATGAAAATCTTCCATCAAATGGCGGAACTCGGACTGACAGGCATTCCGTGGCCGGAAGAGTACGGCGGTATCGGTTCAGATTACTTGGCATACTGCATCGCGGTTGAAGAGTTGTCGCGTGTGGACGGTTCTGTCGGCGTTATCTTGTCTGCCCACACATCACTTGCCGGATGGCCGGTCTATACATTCGGAACGGAAGAGCAAAAGCAGAAATACTTGCGCCCGATGGCTGAAGGCACAAAAGTCGGCGCTTACGGACTAACAGAACCATCTGCAGGATCAGATGCAGGAAGCATGAAAACCAGCGCGAAAGAAGACGGCGACCATTATATCTTGAACGGTTCTAAAATCTTCATTACAAACGGCGGAATCGCTGATATCTACGTCGTTTTCGCCGTGACTGACCCAGACTCGAAACATAAAGGCACAACAGCCTTCATCGTCGAAAAAGATTTCGAAGGCTTCTCAGTCGGCAAGAAAGAGAAAAAACTCGGCATCCGTTCAAGCCCAACAACTGAAATCATCTTCGACAACTGCCGCGTACCGAAAGAAAACGTACTTGGCGAACTGGGCCAAGGCTTTAAAATCGCCATGCAGACGCTTGACGGCGGCCGCAACGGCATCGCAGCCCAAGCTGTCGGAATCGCACAAGGTGCAATGGACGCAGCAGTCGATTACGCAAAAGAGCGCGAGCAATTCGGCAAGCCGATTGCAGCGAACCAAGGCATTTCCTTCAAGCTTGCGGATATGGCGACAGGCATCGAAGCATCTCGCCTATTGACGTACCAGGCAGCTTGGCTCGAGTCGAACAAACTGTCCTACAGCAAGGAATCCGCCATGGCAAAATTGATGGCTGGCGACACAGCGATGAAAGTAACGACAGAAGCGGTTCAAGTCTTCGGTGGCTACGGCTACACGAAAGATTATCCGGTTGAGCGTTTCATGCGCGATGCGAAAATCACTCAAATCTACGAAGGCACACAGGAAGTCCAGCGTTTGGTCATTTCCCGTATGGTCACGAAATAAACGGAGGGTCGGCCTATGACGAAAAAGCGTGAAATTCAGTCCTCCGTGAAAGACGAAAGCCTGATTGAAAAGCGCCGTGAACAGATGATCCGCGGCGCTGTCACGCTTTTTAAGGAAAAGGGTTTTCACCGGACGACGACGAGGGAAATTGCAAAAGCAGCCGGTTTCAGCATCGGCACATTATATGAATACATCCGCACAAAAGAAGATGTGCTCTATCTTGTGTGCGACTCGATTTACGACGAAGTCAACGCACGGCTCGACCGGCTGGATTTGGAGGAAGGCTCGCTCGAGACGCTGGTCAAAGCACTCGAACAATACTATACATTGATCGACGATATGCAAGATGAATTCGTCGTCATGTATCAGGAATCCAAATCCTTGCCGAAAGACGCGCTGCGTTACGTACTGAACAAGGAAATCGAAATGACGGCTTTGTTCGAACGGTTGCTTTCAAAATGCGCCGCGTCAGGGGAATTGTCCCTGTCGCAAAAAGAAATTGTCTTGGCTTCCCACCATTTGTTCGTACAAGGGCAGATGTGGGCGTTCAGGCGCTGGGCGCTGGATGACTACACCATTGGGGAATTTATCGAAATGCAAACAAAATTTCTGCTGCAGGGGATGGCAGGGGAAAAAATCACCATACAGGGGGCTTGACCATAATGGCTACTATACAAGAAAACACCACTTATCAGCCAAAGCACCATATCCGGTTCGTCACGGCATCGAGCCTTTTCGATGGCCACGACGCATCGATCAATATCATGCGCCGGATCTTGCAGGCAAATGGCGTCGAAGTAATCCACCTCGGGCATAACCGTTCCGTGGAGGAAGTCGTCAATGCAGCAATCCAGGAAGACGTCCAAGGAATTGCTATCTCTTCTTACCAAGGCGGCCACGTGGAATATTTCAAATACATGCATGACTTGCTTCAAGAACGCGGAGCAGGGCATATCCACATTTACGGCGGCGGAGGCGGTGTCATCTTGCCGCGTGAAATCCGTGAGCTTGAAGACTACGGCATTGCCGGCATTTTCTCACCTGAAGATGGCCGCAAAAAGGGCTTGCAGGGCATGATCGCGGAAATCGTCGAGGAATGCGATTTTTCCACAGCGAAAGAAGACGTTTCCTTAGACGGTTTGACTGCTGAAAACCCGGTAGCGCTTGCCAACGTCATCACGACGGCGGAAGAAGCGCACACGCGAAATCTCGATACGGGCGATTTGATGAAAGCGGTCCGTGAAAAATCGAAAAATACGCCGGTTCTCGGGATTACCGGAACAGGGGGAGCCGGGAAAAGCTCGTTGACGGATGAATTGATCCGCCGCTTTTTGACTGAGCTTCCGGACAAGAAAATCGCCATCCTGTCAATCGACCCGACGAAACAAAAAACGGGCGGTGCGCTGCTTGGCGACCGTATCCGCATGAATGCCATCTTCAATAAACGCGTATTCATGAGAAGCCTCGCCACTCGTGGATCTAGAACGGAATTGTCCGCGGCGATCGGCGATGTGCTCGATGTAGTGAAAGCGGCAGGGTTCGATTTGATTGTCGTGGAAACAAGCGGTATCGGACAAGGCGATGCTGAAATCGCTGGCATTTCCGATGTCTCGATGTATGTTATGACGAGTGAATTCGGTGCGCCGACACAGCTTGAAAAAATCGACATGATCGATTACGCCGATTTGATTGTCATTAATAAATTCGAACGAAAAGGCTCAGAAGACGCATTGCGCCAAGTCCAAAAACAGTATCAGCGCAGCCACCTGCTTTGGGAAAACGACCTTGACGACATGCCGGTCTACGGCACGATCGCAAGCCAGTTCAACGATAAAGGCACTAATGCCTTGTTCGCTGCACTTGTCGCGACAGTCAACCAGAAATGCGGCATGGACTGGGAAACGAGCTATGAAGCGTTTGCGAAAACGCAAAAAGAAAACCTCATCATTCCGAACGACCGCCGCTATTATTTGCGTGAAATTACGGATGCCGTTCGTGGTTACCATGCGAAAAGCGCAGAGCAAGCCGGATTTGCGCGTCGTTTGTTCCAGCTCGAAGGCGCCATCGAAGAAGTCCAAAAAAATGCGCCGGATGATGCACTCGTCCAGTCCTTGGAATCACTCGCACAAGGCGTGCGTGATGAATTGACAGCTGAATCAAAACGCATCCTTGATAACTGGAATTCCCTTCAGGAAGATTACGCAGGTGATGAATTGGTCACGAAAGTCCGCGACAAGGAATTGCGTACATTGCTGCGTACAGAAAGCTTGTCCGGCATCAAAGTGCCGAGAGTCGCATTGCCGAAATTCAAGGATTATGGCGAAATCTTGCGCTGGGTCTATGCCGAAAACGTGCCGGGTTCATTCCCATATACGGCAGGGGTGTTCCCATTCAAACGCGCGGGTGAAGATCCAAAACGCCAGTTTGCGGGAGAAGGCACGCCGGAACGCACAAACAGAAGATTCCATTATCTGTCAAAAGGTGATGACGCGAAACGCTTGTCCACTGCATTCGACTCGGTAACATTGTACGGGGAAGACCCGGATCACCGTCCGGACATCTACGGAAAAGTAGGTGAATCAGGTGTTTCCATCTGTACGCTGGAAGATATGAAGAAACTGTATGACGGCTTTGACTTGTGTGCGCCGTCGACTTCCGTTTCGATGACGATCAATGGGCCAGCGCCGATCATCCTGGCGATGTTCATGAACACGGCCATCGATCAGCAAGTGAAAAAGCGTGAAGAAGAGCTCGGCCGCACATTGACGGTCGAAGAATTCACCGAAGTGCGTGAAGGTACGCTGCAAGTGGTACGCGGAACGGTTCAAGCGGATATTTTGAAAGAAGACCAAGGGCAGAACACATGCATCTTCTCGACAGAATTTGCGCTGCGCATGATGGGCGATATCCAGCAATACTTTATCGACCACAAAGTGCGCAATTACTATTCGGTGTCAATTTCCGGCTACCACATTGCGGAAGCGGGCGCGAATCCGATTTCGCAATTGGCGTTCACCTTGTCGAACGGCTTCACATACGTCGAGTATTATTTGAGCCGCGGCATGAACATCGATGATTTCGCGCCGAACTTGTCGTTCTTCTTCTCGAACGGTTTGGATCCGGAATACACGGTCATCGGTCGCGTTGCACGCCGCATTTGGGCAATCGTCATGCGCGATAAATACGGCGCGAACGAACGCAGCCAGAAACTGAAATACCACGTCCAGACATCTGGCCGCAGCTTGCACGCACAGGAAATCGATTTTAACGATATCCGTACGACTTTGCAGGCTTTGATGGCGCTTCAGGACAACTGCAACTCGCTTCACACAAACGCTTACGATGAAGCAATCACGACGCCGACGGAAGAATCCGTGCGCCGTGCGATGGCCATCCAGATGATCATCACGAAAGAACACGGATTGTCGAAAAATGAAAACCCGTTGCAAGGCGCATTCGTGGTGGAAGAGTTGACGCAATTGGTCGAAGAAGCCGTCATGACGGAATTCGACCGCATCAACGACCGCGGCGGTGTTCTTGGCGCGATGGAGACGCAATACCAGCGCGGCAAGATTCAGGAAGAATCGATGCATTATGAAATGAAGAAGCATACTGGCGAATTGCCGATCATCGGGGTCAACACGTATTTGAACCCGAACCCGCAATCGGACGACGACATCAACGCGATGGAAATCGCCCGTGCGACGAAAGAAGAAAAAGAAACGCAAATCAACAATTTGCGCGCGTTCCAAGAGCGCAATCCTTCAGATGAAGCCTTGCAGCGCTTGAAACAAGTCGCAAAAGAAGGCGGCAATATTTTCGAGGAACTGATGGAGACTGTCAAAGTCGCAAGCCTTGGCCAGATCACTTCAGCTCTCTACGAAGTAGGCGGCCAGTACCGCAGAAACATGTAAGATCCCATCCCCTCGCCTTTAACCGGGCGAGGGGATTTTTTTGTGCTTGAGCATGTGCTTTCATTCGTGCTTAGCTAGACTGGTGTGTGGAGAAGTGAGCGAGGCAAGTGAATGAGATGGGTGGTTCGTTGATTGTTTCATCACGAATGAGCCGCCTCCCGCTTAGGGCTGGCCTCCCGCAATGAGCCGAAAAGAACGTTCGTCTCATTGCTTCGGCTCGCCCGTGAGCGCGGTTCGGCTTTTAGATTTCATTGGATGTTGCATGCGAGGACACGTCTTTTTTTATTGTATTAGTCCGCTGGTGAAGACGCCTAGTTAGAGTTGATAGCGGAAAAGATGGTTCACTAGCTATTCTTTATGCAATTACAAAGCTGTCCAAAACTGTTCATGCTAATTTCAATGACAGATAAATTTCATTTCCACTCTATACTTAGAGGTGGAGCGGAAATGGCTGACTCCTGGGGGACTGAGCGGGCTGGCGAGACAAATGTGCCGTGCATTTTGGCACATTGGCTCAACACCCGCCCCCCGGAAAGCAGCCATTGGAGCGAAACCTCCCCCACATACATTTACTCTATAAACTTAGTTGTATTGACAACTCAAATCTCATCCGGCACTTCGGTCGATTTGGCGGTGCAAGTCCGTTATAATGGAAGAAGTTGAAACTCTAAAGAAAAGAGATGGATGACAACATGCCCAAAGCTGCTCATTACTCGATCATCATTGCAGCGGTCGTGCTGCTTATTGTACTGTACAATAGAGCGCTCGGCTCGATACCGTTTTTAATCCTGTCCGCCTACTTTTTCTATTTCGGGTGGGATCAGCTTATGCGCAGAAAAAAGAAATCCCGGTAGCGGACAGCAAGGACTTTGTATATAATGGATAGAGTTACGATACAAGAAGGGACGTGCACGAATGAACATCCGTGAATTAACGAAAGAAGAATTGCTAGAAGAGTCGTTCGTCGACTTAACATATGCCATTTTGGAAGAAACCAAAGAAACGAAAACTTTTTCAGAGCTAGTCGCTGAATTGCAGCAATTGATCGGCCTTTCTGAAGAAGAGATGAAAGCGCATCTTGCACAGTATTACACTGACATGAACATTGATGGCCGCTTCCTGATCCTTGGCGAAAATCGCTGGGGCCTTCGTGAATGGTATCCGGTCGAGCAGATCGAAGAAGAATCTGCACCGACAGTTAAAGCCCGCAAGAAGAAGAAATCGAAATCGACGGACGATGACTTCGATGATATGGATCTCGAGTTGGAAGACGAGCTGGACTTCGAAGATTTCGGCGAAGACGATGGCGATGTTTCTTCAGATGACGACGATGACGATGATGATGACGAAGTGGCTGTCAAAGCACCGGTCGTTGATCTTGATTTCGATTCGACAGATGATGACGACGATGTCGACGAAGTGGAAGATGTCGGCGTGCTCGTAGAAGACCTTGATGGCAACATCATCGACGAAGAAGAAGATGACGAAGAGGAAGAAGAAGAGGATGGGCTGAAGTAGTCTGAACTTTTTTTCACCTTGACGGAAACGGCTGTACAGGATAAGATTTTATTGGGCTCCTTAAAATAGGAGAGATGATTCGTATAGCTAACGCGCTCCCCCTGCACGCTTTGCAGGAGGGGCGCTTTTTATTTTTTTAGTGCTGCTATCTGGCAGCAAATCAACGTGCCATCCACTTTTTTGGGTGGCTGAAGTTTTTTATGGCTGCACGCGATTCGGGATTGCATGACGTGGAACGGTTGCATTTTATTTCATTACTCGAGGAGGAAACAAAGCATGACAAAGTATATATTCGTAACAGGTGGAGTGGTTTCATCATTAGGGAAAGGAATCACGGCAGCTTCTCTTGGACGCCTTCTGAAAAATCGCGGCCTCAGCGTCACGATACAGAAATTCGACCCATACATCAATATTGACCCGGGTACGATGAGCCCGTACCAGCACGGGGAAGTGTTCGTTACCGATGATGGCGCAGAAACGGATTTGGATCTTGGGCATTACGAGCGCTTCATCGATATCAACTTGAACAAGTACTCCAATGTGACGACCGGTAAAGTCTACTCGACGGTTATCCAAAAAGAGCGCCGCGGTGATTATTTGGGCGGAACGGTCCAAGTCATCCCGCACATCACGAATGAAATCAAGGACCGTTTGCTGCGTGCAGCGAAAACGGCTCAAGCCGATGTCGTCATCACGGAAATCGGCGGAACGGTCGGCGATATCGAGTCGCTGCCATTCCTCGAAGCCATCCGCCAAATGCGTTCGGACCTTGGCCGCGAAGAAGTCATGTACATCCACTGTACGCTCATTCCTTATCTTGGCGCTGCCAAAGAAATGAAAACGAAACCGACACAGCACAGCGTGAAAGAACTTCGCAGCCTCGGCATCCAGCCGAACTTGATCGTCGTGCGTACAGAACATCCTGTACCGCAGGACATGAAAGATAAAATCGCATTGTTCTGCGATATCAAATCCGAAGAAGTCATCGAGTCACGCGATGTCGATGTCATTTATGAAATGCCGCTTCGTTTGCAGGAGCAGCATATGGACCAAATCGTCCTGGACCACTTCGGCATCGAAGCGCCGGAAGCGGACATGACGGAATGGAACGGGCTCGTCGAGAAAGTGAAGTCCTTGAAGAAATCCGTGAAGATCGGCCTTGTCGGTAAATACGTAGAACTTCAGGATGCTTATATTTCTGTTGTAGAATCCTTGAAGCACGCCGGTTTCGCATTCGATTCAGATATCGAAGTCGACTGGATCAATGCAGAGCACGTCAATGCAGAAAATGTGGCGGAAATGCTCAAGGATTGCGACGGCATCCTCGTGCCAGGCGGATTCGGCGATCGCGGCGTGGAAGGAAAAGTCCTTGCAACGCAATACGCACGCGAAAACAAAGTACCGTTCTTCGGCATCTGCCTCGGCATGCAACTTGCTTCTGTCGAGTATGCACGCAACGTCATGAACTTGGACGGTGCACATTCGTCTGAATTGGACCCGAAAACTTTGTATCCGGTCATCGATTTGCTGCCGGAACAAAAAGACATCGAAGATTTGGGCGGCACATTGCGCCTTGGCTTGTACCCAGCGAAGCTCGATAAGACTTCGAAAGCTTATGAAGCATACGGGGAAGAACTCGTTTACGAAAGACACCGCCATCGCTACGAGTTCAACAATGAATTCCGCGAGCAGTTCGAAAAAGCAGGCTTCAAATTCACAGGCACAAGCCCTGATGGCCGCCTTGTTGAAATCATCGAAGTCGCTGACCACCCTTGGTTCGTCGCTTGCCAGTTCCACCCGGAATTCATCTCGCGCCCGAACCGCCCGCAGCCATTGTTCCGCGAGTTTGTACGCGCATCTTTGGACAACCAGTAATCAATTTGTGGTAAGCCGCTTCATTTCCTGGAAGGCAGGCATCGATCAGATGAAAAAGCCTTCCCATTCCAGGGAAGGCTTTTTTGCGGCTCGTCAATCTGCGAGCATTTCATCGATTGTTAACTTGACTGCATGGTAGACATACAAAGCGCCGAGCCCGTGGGGAATCATGATGCGCCCGCCGTCTTCGCCCGGCAGCAAGCCCTTGTCGATGTTCATGGAGAGAAAGACATCCGCTGTTTCATTGCCGTGGCTTTCAGCTGTCAGCATCGCAAACGGAATGGCGCGCCCTGCCAATTCATGGGCCAAGGCGTCGCCTTCGCCTTTCCGGGCTAGGATCCACACCCGGTCGGCCGTCGACAATTCAACGGATGGGTCGTAGCGAACCGCTGATTCGAGCGTTTCAGGGCCGTTCAAAGCAGTGGCTGCGACAGCTTCGAGTTCGCCGAAAGCAGCCAGGTGGATGCGGCCTTCGCCAATGATTGCTTGGGCGAGAAGCCGGGCTGTATCTTCGATGGCTTCTTCTTCCTTGGCGAGGCGTTGGAACAGGCCAGTCAATTGTGTCGTCAATATTTTCAAATGGGTTCACCTCAAAACGAGTATAGCAGAACGAGCTGCTCTTCGAAAAAAAGGTGGAAAGGAGTGGCTGATGTGAGAAAGATTCTAATAGTAGATGATCAACAAGGCATCCGCCTGTTATTGAAAGAAGTATTCGAGCGGGAAGGTTACGAGACCTTGATTGCGGGGAGCGGAAAAGAAGCATTGGAACTGACGGAAGAAACGTGTCCTGATATGGTGCTGATGGATATGAAGATGCCGGGCATGGATGGCATCGAATTGCTGAAGAGGTTCAAGAAGCGGCGGCATGATTGCAAAGTGATCATGATGACGGCTTACGGCGAAATGGGCGTGATCGAAGAGTCGATGAATTGGGGAGTGGTGCGTTATTTCACCAAACCCTTCGATGTTTTCGAATTGCGCGATGCCGTCCGCGAGCTGATTGGCGATTAAACAGGCACCGAGTGGCGAAACAGCGCCATTTTTGATATAGTGAAAAAGATATTGGGCTTGTGCCTATTCTGAGGAGGAAAAATAATAATGCCATTGGTTTCGATGAAAGAAATGATGATAAAAGGTAAGAAGGACGGTTATGCCATCGGGCAATTTAACCTGAACAACTTGGAATTTACACAAGCGATCCTGCAGGCGGCTGAGGAAGAAAAATCCCCGGTCATCTGTGGTGTCTCAGAAGGTGCAGCACGCTATATGGGTGGATTCACGACTGTCGTACATATGGTGAAGGGCCTGATGCATGATTACAATATCACAGTTCCGGTCGCTATCCATTTAGATCACGGTTCCAGTTTTGAAAAATGTAAAGAAGCGATTGATGCAGGTTTCACATCGGTCATGATCGATGCATCGCATCATCCATTCGACGAAAATATTGAAATTACGCGTAAAGTGGTTGAGTATGCTCACGCTAAGGGCGTTTCCGTGGAAGCGGAACTGGGCATCGTTGGCGGACAGGAAGATGACGTGATCGCTGAAGGCGTCATTTACGCTGACCCGAAAGAATGCCAGGAACTTGTCGAACAGACAGGCATCGATTGCCTAGCGCCAGCGCTCGGCTCGGTCCACGGGCCGTATAAAGGCGAACCGAACCTCGGATTCGCTGAAATGGAAGAAATTTCACAGCTTTGTGATGTGCCGCTTGTCTTGCACGGTGGAACAGGGATCCCGCTAAAAGACGTTCAACGTGCGGTTTCACTAGGTACATCGAAGATCAACGTCAACACGGAAAGCCAAATTGCCGCATCGAAAGCCATCCGCGAAAAATTGGCATCAGATGCAGACGTCTACGATCCACGTAAATACTTGACGCCAGCACGCGATGCCATCAAAGCGACTGTCATCGGTAAAATGCGCGATTTCGGAAGTTCACAACAAGCAAATTCATAAAAACTTGGGAAGAGAGGCGAATTCGTCTCTTTTTCCACATACAGGAGGAAACCATACATGAAATTTTTCATTGATACAGCAAACTTCGACGAAATTAAAGAAGCACACGCGTGGGGCATTCTCTCAGGCGTCACGACAAACCCATCACTTGTCGCAAAAGAAAAAGATGTCTCGTTCCACGACCGCCTGAAAGAAATCGCCGACCTTGTCGACGGATCGATCAGCGGAGAAGTCATCGCACTTGATTCGGAAGGCATGATCAAAGAAGGCCGTGAACTGGCTGAACTTGCGCCAAACATCACAGTGAAATTGCCGATGACTCCGGAAGGCTTGAAAGCATGTGCGGTTCTAGCTGGCGAAGGCAAAAAAGTCAATGTCACATTGATCTTCAGCGCCAACCAAGCGCTTCTAGCAGCACGCGCTGGAGCAGCTTACGTTTCCCCATTCCTTGGGCGCCTTGACGATATCGGGCACAACGGCATGGATTTGATCGCGCAGATTGCTGAAATTTTCGCAATCCACGACATCGATTCAGAAATCATCGCCGCATCGATCCGCCATCCGCAACACGTGACGGAAGCAGCTCTTAACGGCGCGCATATCGGCACAATGCCGATGAAAGTGCTTGAAATGATGTTCAAGCACCCGTTGACGGATAAAGGCATCGAAGCATTCCTAGCCGATTGGGAAACCCGCTCTGTGAAATAAGGCTGACAGGGAAAAGGAGAAATACAATGGACGTTTATAAAATAAAAGGCGGCAAACGCCTGTCCGGAACGATTAAAGTCAACGGTGCTAAAAACAGTGCCGTGGCTTTGATTCCGGCTTCGATTTTGGCGAATTCGCCAGTATCGATTGAAGGCTTGCCAGAAATATCCGATGTTTGGACATTGAAAAGTATTTTGGAAGAAATTGGAGGATCCGTCACATTCGAAGACGGCGTCATGCAAATCGACCCGACTGAAATGGTCGACATGCCGCTGCCGAACGGCAACGTCAAGAAATTGCGGGCTTCCTACTATATGATGGGTGCGATGCTTGGGCGTTTCAAGCACGCAGCAATCGGCCTTCCAGGAGGTTGTTTCCTTGGACCGCGCCCGATCGACCAGCATATTAAAGGCTTCGAAGCGCTTGGTGCAAAAGTGACCAATGAGCACGGGGCGATTTATTTGCGTGCCGACGAACTGCGCGGCGCAAAAATCTATCTCGACGTCGTCAGCGTAGGCGCAACGATCAATATCATGCTCGCTGCCGTACGTGCGAAAGGCCAGACGGTCATCGAGAATGCGGCGAAAGAGCCGGAAATCATTGACGTCGCGACACTGTTGACCAATATGGGTGCGAAAATCAAAGGCGCCGGCACCAACGTGATCCGCATCGAAGGCGTGGATGAATTGCACGGTACTAACCATACAATCATTCCTGACCGCATCGAAGCGGGTACATTCATGATCATGGCTGCCGCTGCAGGCGATGGCGTGACGATCGATAACGTCATTCCTTTCCATATGGAAGCCTTGACTGCGAAGCTCCGTGAAATGGGCGTCGAAGTTCAGGAAGATGAAGAATCGATCCACATCCCGAAAACAGAAAACTTGCAGCCGATTGACGTGAAAACTTTGGTTTATCCAGGATTTGCGACTGATCTGCAGCAGCCGTTCTCGGTCTTGATGACACAAGCCCATGGATCTTCCATGATCACCGATACCATTTATTCAGCGCGCTTCAAGCATATTGATGAGCTGCGCCGCATGAATGCGGTTGGGCGTGTCGAAGGGCGTGCGGCCATCATTACCGGGCCGACTCCGTTGAATGCAGCGACCGTTGTCGCTTCCGATTTGCGTGCAGGAGCAGCACTTGTAATCGCCGGCTTACTAGCAGAAGGTGAAACGGAAGTGCGTGAGATCTATCACATCGAACGCGGCTACTCGAACATCATCGAAAAGCTGCGGGGCCTTGGCGCTGACATTCGCCGCGAAACAATTGATCCTGTGGCGAGCGGGAAGTCCGACCTCAGTTCCGACGTGAATTGACTCTCTAAAGGCGTTTGCATATATGCTACAATATAGATGGCATATACAAAGATTGAACGGAGGAAAATGAATTATGGAACGAAGTCTTTCGATGGAATTAGTGCGGATTACAGAAGCGGCAGCAATCGCCTCTTCAAAATGGATGGGCCGTGGCCTAAAAAATGAAGCGGACGATGCGGCAACGGAAGCAATGCGGACCGTATTCGATACGATTCCGATGCGCGGAACCGTCGTCATTGGCGAAGGCGAAATGGACGAAGCACCGATGCTCTATATCGGCGAACAACTTGGTTCAGGCGACGGTCCTGAAGTGGACGTCGCGGTCGACCCTGTAGAAGGCACGAACATTGTCGCTGCCGGCGGCTGGAATGCAATTGCCGTACTGGCGATTGCGGACCGCGGGAATTTACTCAATGCACCGGATATGTACATGGACAAAATTGCAGTCGGCCCAGAAGCTGTCGGCAAAATTGACATCAACGCCCCGGTCATCGACAATTTGCGCGCAGTCGCTAAAGCAAAAAACAAGGATATCGAAGACGTTGTTGCCACGATTATTGACCGGCCGCGTCATGCACAGATCATCAAGGAAATCCGCGATGCGGGAGCACGCATCAAATTGATTACTGACGGCGATATCGCCGGCGCCATCAATACGGCTTTCGACCAAACGGGCGTCGACATCCTATTCGGCATCGGCGGAGCTCCGGAAGGGGTTATTTCTGCAGTCGGTTTGAAATGCCTCGGAGGGGAATTTCAAGGCAAGCTGGTTCCCCAGGATGAAGAGGAAAGACAGCGCTGCTTAGATATGGGCCTTGAAGTCGACAAAGTGTTGATGATGGATGACTTGGTTAAAGGCGACGATGCGATCTTTGCAGCGACAGGAATCACTGACGGAGAACTTCTTCGCGGCGTTCAGCTGAAAGGTTCTTTTGCCGAAAGCCATACCTTGGTCATGCGTGCAAAATCCGGCACGGTTCGTTTTGTCGAAGGGCGCCACAGCCTCAAGAAAAAACCGGATCTCGTCATGAAAGATTGATTTCCATACTCCAAACCTGAGTCCGGCTTTATGCCGGGCTCCTTCTTTAATGACTCCAGAACAAGAGAAATTCCCCAGAAATTCTGAAACTAATGATAAGTGTGGTGTCCAACTAGATGGCAACGATGACAATTTCTGCATTGGAAAATATGACGCTCAAAGAGCTTTATAACCTGGCAAAAGAATACAAGCTGAACAATTACAGCAAACTGACGAAAAAAGAATTGATTTTCGCCATTTTGAAAACCCGTGCGGAACAGGAAGGCTTCTTTTTCATGGAAGGTGTCCTGGAAATCATCCAATCGGAAGGCTTCGGGTTCCTCCGCCCGATCAATTATTCACCGAGTTCGCAGGATATTTACATTTCCGCTTCCCAAATCCGCCGATTCGACCTTAGAAACGGCGACAAAGTATCCGGAAAAGTCCGTCCGCCAAAAGAAAATGAACGCTATTTCGGGTTGCTTCAAGTAGAAGCCGTCAACGGTGAAGACCCGGAAGTCGCAAAAGAACGCGTCCATTTCCCGGGCTTGACGCCCTTGTATCCGGATCGCCATATCCGCCTTGAAACGGGGCCGGAACATTTATCCACACGCATCATGGATCTTGTGTCCCCGGTCGGCTTTGGCCAGCGCGGCTTGATCGTCGCACCGCCAAAAGCCGGAAAAACGATGCTGTTAAAGGAAATCGCCAATGCCGTAACGACCAACCATCCGGAAGCGGAACTGATTGTGCTGCTGATCGATGAACGGCCGGAAGAAGTGACGGATATCGAACGCTCGGTCGACGCTGATGTAGTGTCTTCGACTTTCGATGAAGTTCCTGAAAACCACGTCAAAGTAGCCGAACTGGTTCTCGAACGCGCCATGCGCCTTGTCGAGCACAAGCGTGATGTCGTCATCTTGATGGATTCGATCACGCGACTGGCGCGAGCGTATAATCTGGTTATTCCACCAAGCGGCCGCACGCTTTCCGGCGGGATCGACCCAGCTGCATTCCACCGCCCGAAACGCTTTTTCGGGGCTGCACGCAATATCGAAGAAGGCGGCAGCTTGACGATTCTCGCGACAGCACTTGTCGATACCGGATCGCGCATGGATGAAGTGATCTACGAAGAGTTTAAAGGCACGGGCAATATGGAGCTGCATCTCGACCGCAGCTTGGCCGAACGCCGCATTTTCCCGGCACTCGACATTCGCCGTTCAGGCACACGCAAGGAAGAATTGTTGATGGATCCGGAACAACTTGATAAACTATGGACTATCCGCAAAACCTTTTCGGATTCGCCGGACTTTACCGAGCGTTTCATGAAAAAGCTCAGCCATTCGAAGACCAATGAAGAGTTTTTCGGGCAATTGCCGAGAGACGGCAAATCATCACGCGCTCCGCGAAAGACGATTTGATTGCTTGCAAAATCCCATAAGTTTTGATATGATTATAAGAGTGAAACAAAACAGTACTATTGCATATACGGCCTAACGAGCCGTGTAAGGCAATAGGCAAAATAGATTAAACTCTGTTCCAGATGGTTCAGGGCGGGAGGAGAAAATATTATGAAAACAGGTATTCACCCAGAGTACAAAAAAGCAACAGTGACTTGCTCATGCGGCAACTCATTCGAAACAGGTTCAGTAAAGGAAAACATCAACGTTGAGCTTTGCTCAGAATGTCATCCATTCTATACTGGACGCCAAAAATTCGCAGCTGCAGATGGCCGCGTAGACCGTTTCAACAAAAAATACGGCCTCAAAGAAGAAATCAACAACTAAGTCACTATTATACCCGTCCGTCGCGAAAACGCCGGATGGGTATTTTTTTTCGTCAAGGAACGGAAAAAATCAATTACATAGCAGAAAAATGATAGGCACACCCACCATTTTTGGTATGATATTAACAGCAAATGTTTGAAAGGGGTCTCCACTATGTACGTCATGAAACAGACCGGATGGGTTGAGTTGATCTGTGGAAGCATGTTTTCCGGAAAATCCGAAGAGCTGATCCGCCGCATCCGCCGCGCGCAATTCGCCAAGCAGAAAATTGCGGTATTCAAGCCGAAATTGGATAACCGCTATAGCGAGGAAGCGGTTGTCTCCCATAACGGAACTACGGTCATCGCGCTGCCGATCGGGCATTCCGGTGAGATGAAAGAATATATAACTGACGAATTTGATATCATCGCCATCGATGAAGCGCAATTCTTTGATATGGAAATCGTCGACCATGTGCAAAAATTGGCCGATCACGGCTTCCGCGTAATTGTCGCAGGCCTCGACCAGGATTTCCGTGGCGTGCCGTTCGGTCCGATGCCATCCTTGTTGTCGATCGCGGAGCAAGTGACCAAATTGCAGGCCGTCTGCACAGTTTGTGGATCTCCCGCAAGCCGCACACAGCGCCTGATCGACGGCAAGCCTGCCGGTTCGGATGATCCGATCATCCTAGTCGGCGCTTCAGAAGCCTACGAGCCGCGCTGCCGCCATCACCACGAAGTCCCAGCCGGTGTTACGGTTACAGAATAAAAGCACCAATTAGTTTGAAGAAGCGTTTATATAAACAAATCACAGACCTTAAGAAATCAATGGACTTAAATTTTTATTGTATTTTTTGAGAAAAGATATGAAGCGAAATAGCGCAGACTCCTGGGGGAGCAGCGAAGTACTGAAATCCATTCGGGTGTCTAGCCCGAATTAGTTCAGTGCAAGCCCCCCGGAAAGCCAGCTATTTCGCGAAATATCGTAAACAATGAAATCTTATGCACAGAGTTATCGACTTTATATAGAAGAAACTAGAGGTGAAAACAATGTTTGACCGTTTACAGTCTGTCGAAGACAGATACGACCGTCTCAACGAAATGTTGAGTGACCCGGATATTGTCAGCGATACGAATAAGCTGCGCGATTACTCCAAAGAACAATCCGATTTGCAGGAAACTGTAGAAACCTATCGTGAATACAAAGACGTCCAGACGCAATTGGCCGATTCTAAAGCCATGTTTGAGGAAAAGATGGACGCCGATATGCGTGAAATGGTCAAAGAAGAAGTTGCAGAACTTGAAGGGCGTTCAAAAGAATTGGAAGAACGTCTCCATATCCTGTTGATTCCAAAAGATCCGAACGATGACAAAAACGTTATCATGGAAATCCGCGGGGCAGCAGGCGGCGATGAAGCAGCCTTGTTCGCAGGCGATTTGTTCAAGATGTATTCCCGTTTTGCTGAAGCCAATGGGTGGAAAGTCCAGATTATGGACTCGAACCAAACAGAAATTGGCGGATTTAAGGAATTGGTCTTTATGGTGACCGGAAAAGGCGCTTATTCCAAACTGAAATACGAAAACGGCGCCCACCGTGTGCAGCGTGTTCCTGAAACCGAATCCGGGGGACGCATCCATACTTCGACAGCGACGGTTGCATGTTTGCCGGAAGTAGAAGAAGTCGAAGTTGATATTCACGATAACGATATCCGCGTCGATACCTATGCATCTTCAGGAGCGGGGGGACAATCGGTCAATACGACCATGTCGGCAGTGCGCTTGACGCATTTACCGACGAATATTGTCGTCACGTGCCAAGATGAAAAATCCCAGATCAAGAATAAAGCGAGTGCCATGAAAGTTTTGCGCGCCCGAGTTTATGAAAAGTTTCAGCAAGAAGCACAAGCTGAATATGATTCCGTACGTAAATCCGCTGTCGGTACAGGTGACCGTTCAGAGCGCATCCGCACTTATAACTTCCCGCAAAACCGAGTGACGGACCATCGCATCGGATTGACCATCCAGAAGCTGGATCAAATCCTGCAAGGCAAGATGGATGAAATTGTTGACGCCCTGGTGATCGATGAACAATCAACGAGGATGGAGAGCTTAAACAATGAACAAAGTTGAAACCTTAACGACAGTGGAATTCGTCTATGAAGCCTTGGAGCAAGCGACAAGCTATTTAAAGCAATACGGCCGTGAAGAAACACCGGCCCGCATCCTGTTGCAGCATGAACTCGGAGTGGATTACTCCGGTTTGGTCGCGGCGATGCGCGATAAAATCGAAGAGCGCCAATTTGAAGCCTATTGGTCCAATGTCGAAGAATTGGTTGAAGGCGTACCCGTCCAACATTTGACGGGCGTTGAACAATTTTACGGCAGAACCTTCCAAGTATCTCCAGCCGTCCTCATTCCACGCCCAGAAACAGAAGAGCTGATTGAAGAAACTTTGAAGCTGAAGCGCGAGCTATTCGGCACGGAAGAAGTGCAGGCAGCGGATATCGGAACAGGAAGTGGAGTCATTGCAATCACTGTGAAATGCGAATTGCCCGAAGCGGAAGTGATGGCGACGGATATTTCGGAAGAAGCTTTGTTTATGGCTGAACGCAATGCTGAAACTTTGAACGCAGATGTCCATTTCGCAAAAGGGGATCTGGCAGCGCCGCTTGCGGGAAGAAAATGGGATATTATCTTGTCCAACCCGCCGTACATCGCTCATCATGAAGCACCGGGGTTGTCTGATACGGTTCGCGAATTCGAACCGCATGAAGCTTTATTCGCAGACAGCAACGGACTTGCGGCTTATGAAACTTTGGCAGAGCAAGTGCCGGAATTGATCAGCCGCCCGGGCATCATCGCGCTTGAAATCGGCAGCAGCCAAGGAGCTGCCGTAACGGAATTGTTCCAGAAAGCCTTGCCTGATGCGCGTGTCTATTGCAAAAAAGATATCAACAAACACGACCGCATGGTATTTTGTATTTTAGAGTAAGTTGTGCACAAATCACCTGATATTAAGGGGTGTTATCCACAAAATGTGGATATTGTCGCCAAAACCTTATTGTACTGGAGATGTTTAGGTGGAAACAAAAACAATTCTTGTGGATGAACATGTGAACAATGACGAAAGTTATGCACAAGCTGTG
This sequence comes from Planococcus citreus, assembly GCF_003664125.1. Taxonomy (GTDB): domain Bacteria; phylum Bacillota; class Bacilli; order Bacillales_A; family Planococcaceae; genus Planococcus; species Planococcus citreus. The sequence continues at coordinate 975,511 of NZ_RCCP01000001.1, read as the reverse complement.
GATTATATCCGTGGGGGGGAAGTTGTCGCATTTCCGACCGAAACCGTTTATGGCCTCGGCGCGGATGCGATGAACGCGACCGCTGTCGATAAAATCTTCGAAGCGAAAGGCCGCCCAACCGACAATCCATTGATTGTTCACGTGGATTCCAAAGAGACCGCCTTAGAGTATGTCGAAGATGTTCCCGAAAAAGCTTTGCAATGCATGGATGCTTTTTGGCCAGGGGCACTGACTTTGATCATGCAGGCGAAACCGGATACATTTGCCTCTAATGTAACAGCCGGCTTGCCGACGGTAGGCATCCGTGTGCCAAACCATCCGGCAGCGTTGAACTTATTGAAGCGCTTGAAGCAGCCGGTAGCAGCGCCGAGCGCCAACACGAGCGGAAAACCGAGCCCGACTTTGGCTGAGCATGTCTATTTCGATATGAACGGCAAGATTCCCCTCATTTTGGACGGCGGGCCGACACAGGTCGGCATCGAATCGACGGTGCTCGATATGACGAGTGCACCGCCTGTTATCCTGCGCCCAGGCCAAGTAACGAAAGAACAATTGGAAGAAGTGATCGGGACTGTCCGCTTGTCTTCCGAGACAAAAGGCAATACCCCGAAATCTCCTGGCATGAAATATGCCCATTACGCTCCACAAGCGCCGCTTTATTTGATTGAGCACAATAGCAAGCTCATCGAAAAGGCGATCGACCATATCCATGGCAAGAAGAAAAAAATCGCGGTGCTGAGCCGCGAAGATTTCGAGACAGCGGATTATTGCTTCCCGCTCGCTGTGGATAAGTTATACGACAGCCTGCGCAGATGCGACCAAACGGATGCTGATTTGATCTTGGCCTGTGTATTGCCGGAAAATGAAGACGCTGCCCTGATGAACCGCCTGGAAAAAGCAGCGGACCATAAATGGTTCAGCTGACTCAAGCAAATGAATTAGATGACAGTATGCAAAACCACTGGGAAATTTCCCAGTGGTTTTTTGTTATTTGAAATTTAGGGAGTGGGGTGAGATTCCGCTGTAAGGGGCACGTTTGGGGCTCGCGGGATGCGAGTCATGCAGCTGATGTGACAGGACGTCGCCATTTTGAAGATGGATAGTGGAGCTGTTAGTGGAAGAGATTCCGCTACAAGAGGCACGCTTGCCGAGGGGCGGGTGTTGAGCCAATGTGACGCAAAGAACGCGGCACATTTGTCTCGCCAGCCCGCGCGGTCCCTCAGGCGTCGGCCCCTTTCCGCTCCATCTCTAGGTTTAGAAAGTAAATCAAATGTATCTGGCACTGGAATTAGTTTGAATAGTTTTGTTCAGCTTTGTAAGTTCAAATTGAATAGCCACGGCAACTTCATAACTATCAAGCCTAGCTAAACGTCCCCACCAGCAGATGAAAACAATTAATATAGTGACACGTCTTCGGACGTAACATCCGATGAAATCTAAAAGCCGAACCGCGCACAAACCCGTGCTCAACTTTCGCTATGCTCAAGCATCTCAGAAAAACCGTTGCTCCCACATCTGTGAGCAGATGCGTCGCCAATGAATTGGCTCAACTCCCTTTCGCCCATTCATTGCGGGAGGCCAGCCCAAAGCGGGAGGCGATTCCTTAGCGAAGAAAAAGATCAATGAACAATCCATTTCACTCTCAAGTTCAGCTATCCACAATGACTGCTACACCTTCCAGCCCAATCCGCATCCATACAATAGCTTGATAAAATGCGGTATAATAGTAGGTAGACACACGCTATCTGGAGAGTTCACTGAACGCAAAAGATGGTGACACAGAAGCTTGGACAAGGGGGGATTGGATGAAGATTTTATTCGTCTGCACGGGAAATACGTGCCGCAGCCCGATGGCGGAAGCGATTGTGCACACTCGTAACATTGAAGGCATGGAAGCCCGCTCTGCAGGAATCTATGCGGGGCAAGCACCGCTGTCAGGCAATGCGCGTAAAGTTCTGAACGAACAGTCCATTGAATTTAAGCATATCTCGAAGCCGCTGGACCCGCGTGATGTGGAATGGGCGGAGCTGATCTTGACGATGACTTATTCGCACAAGATGACGCTCATGCAATACTATCCCGAAGTAGCGACAAAGTTGCACACGGTGAAGGAATTTGCGGAAGGTTCGACTGGCGATGTCAGCGATCCATATGGCGGTTCCTTGGCTGATTACCGCAAGACTTATCAAGAGCTGGAACAATTGATCGACAAGATGGCAAAGCAATTAGACATCAAGTAATTGGAAAGAGCTGTCCAAGAGCATAAATGCATGTGCTTCAGGACAGCTCTTTTCGATTGCCGGACGCGAGTATTTCAGTTGCAGAAAGCAGGCATGAGGAAGTAACATGGAACTGTTCAAAAATGTTAGAATTAAATAAAAGCGGCGGCGCTGATTTAAGAACTGTCCGCTAAATGAAAACGAAAAGAGGGTTAATCATGAGAATAGCAATTTCATCAGACCACGGCGGCAATAATCTGCGCAAGGAGATTGTCAACCTATTGAACGAGCTGGGCATCGAATACAAAGACTTCGGTCCGCAAACGGACGACTCTGTCGACTACCCGGATTATGCACAACCGGTAGCGGAAGGTGTCGCCAGCGGAGAATTTGATAAAGGCATTTTGATTTGCGGGACAGGGATCGGCATGTCGATTTCCGCCAATAAAGTAAAAGGCATCCGCTGCGCGCTTGTCCACGATGTATTCAGCGCGAAAGCGACGCGTGAGCATAACGATTCGAATGTCTTGGCGATGGGCGAGCGTGTCATCGGGCCGGGACTTGCGAAAGAAATTGCGAAAACATGGCTGACGACTGATTTTGAAGGCGGCCGCCACGAAAACCGCGTACAAAAAATCAGCGCACTCGAAAACTAAGGAGGAGGAAGCATGCAAAGCTTATGGCAGTTGCAGCTTGAAGAGGTTCTCAGCGAATTGGAGCAACAGATTGCATTCAAGGAAGGCCAATTATTCGTCGTGGGCTGTTCGACTTCTGAAGTGGCCGGCGAGCGCATCGGCACAGGCGGCGGGCTTGATATTGCGGAAAGCCTGTTCGAACCGCTGCGCGTGTTTGCGGAACGGCATGGATTGTTTCTGGCGTTTCAAGGCTGTGAGCATATTAACCGCGCGCTGACCATTGAGCGGGCAGCTGCCGAACGCTACGGTTTGGAGCCGGTATCGGTAGTGCCGGTAGCAAAAGCCGGCGGGTCGATGAGTGCTTACGCCTTCATGAATATGAGTGACCCGGTCGTCGTCGAGGAAATTGCTGCCCACGCCGGAGTGGACATCGGGCAGACGATGATCGGCATGCATTTAAAAAGAGTCGCCGTTCCGGTGCGGACTTCTGTTAAACTAATAGGGGAAGCGATCGTATCAAGTGCGACGACACGGCCGAAATTGATCGGCGGCGTCCGTGCGAGCTATGATCGCCAGGTTCTTCAATCACGGGAGGGAAAGACAGATGGAATTGATTAAGGCGCAGGATCAGGCAGTATATGAAGCAATGAACGCGGAAAAAGAACGCCAAGAAGCGAATATCGAATTGATCGCATCGGAAAACTTTGTATCCCAGGCAGTTATGGATGCACAAGGGTCCGTGTTGACCAATAAATACGCCGAAGGCTATCCGGGCAAACGCTATTACGGCGGTTGTGAATTTGTAGATGTAGTGGAAAATATCGCACGCGACCGCTTGAAAGAAATTTTTGGCGCAGAGCATGCAAACGTCCAGCCTCACTCCGGTTCACAGGCGAACATGGCTGTGTACACAGCGATGCTTGAACAAGGCGATACAGTCCTTGGCATGAACTTGAACCACGGCGGGCATTTGACACACGGCAGCAAAGTCAACTTCAGCGGCATGCAGTATAATTTCGTCGAATACGGCGTCGATAAAGATACGCAATTGCTCGATTACGAAGCAGTTCGCCAGGCAGCTCTTGAGCACAAGCCGAAAATGATCGTTGCCGGCGCAAGTGCCTATTCCCGCACATTGGATTTCGCGAAATTCCGTGAAATCGCTGATGAAGTCGGTGCATACTTGATGGTCGACATGGCGCATATCGCAGGGCTTGTCGCAACCGGTGCACATCCGAATCCAGTGCCTCATGCACATTTTGTTACTTCCACTACCCATAAAACATTGCGCGGCCCTCGCGGCGGCTTGATTCTTTGCAAAGAAGAATTTGCGAAGAAAATTGATAAAATCATTTTCCCGGGCATCCAGGGCGGCCCGTTGATGCACGTTATCGCAGCAAAAGCTGTCGCATTCGGCGAAGCCCAGCAGCCTGAGTTCACCGATTACATCGACCAGGTTGTCAAGAATGCGAACGTCTTGGCTGATAGCTTAACAGCTGAAGGCGTCAACATCGTTTCCGGCGGGACAGATAACCACTTGTTGCTGCTTGATCTCCGTTCACTCAACTTGACGGGGAAAGTCGCGGAACATGTGTTGGATGAAGTCGGCATCACGACCAATAAAAACACCATCCCGTTCGATCCGGAAAGCCCATTCGTCACATCCGGCATCCGTCTCGGAACAGCAGCTGTCACATCCCGTGGCTTCAAAGAAGAAGAAATGAAGGAAATCGCTTCGATCATGGCGCTTCTCTTGAAAAATCCGGAAGACGAAGCTGTGAAGAAGGAAGCGGCTGACCGTACAGCGAAATTAACAGCTACCCATCCTTTGTATAAATAAGCAGCTGGCTATTTAGATGAATATAGAAATGAATAAAGCCGCCGCATGCATTGGCGGCTTTTTTTCACCATACATAATGAGAAAAACTGGGAGGGACGCGTATGCATCAATATGAAATCCAGGAAGACCGGAAAGTGATCATAGATTGGCTGCGCCGTCTCGGGATCGAATTCCACACGAGTTTTGTCGTCGTGAACCCGGAAATTTCCGAACACCCCATTGCCTATGCGAATGAAGCGTTTTTTGAAATGACTGGTTATACCGAAGAGGAAGTTATCGGAAGAAACGGTAAATTCCTCCATGGCACGAAAACCGATGCCAATACCGGCAGCCAAATCCGTGAAGCAACGGCATCCGCCCAGCCTGGCATTTTTGAAATCGTCAATTACAGAAAAGACGGAACGCCTTTCTGGAATGAAATCACGGTGCAACCTTTGGCGTTCCCGGAAAAATCACTGCGTTATATCTTAATGCTCCAACGGGATATCAGTGACCGCCGGCGTGCGGAGACTTTGATTGATTTGCAGAAAGAAACATACAAAGGCATTGAAAAAGGGCATGTGCTCGGAATGCTGCTGCAGAACATCTGTGAAACGGCTGAATCGTTTTTCCTCGACGGTGTACGCTGCACTGTTCTGTTGGTGGACGAGGCGAAGCGTTTCCAAGTGGGGGCGGCGAAATCGATGCCGGATGAATTCACAGTCGGAATGCGCGGTTTGGAAGTATCCACTGATCTGAGCCCTTGTGGCGCGGCTTATCTGCGCCAGCAACCGGTCATAGTAGAAGACGTAGCACAGGATGCGCTTCTCAGCGGCCAACAAAATGTCCTCGACCGGTTCGGGATTAAAGCAATTTGGTCGGTGCCGATTTTTAACGGCAAGGAAGAAGCGATCGGCACATTCGGGATTTATTTTCCAGCTGTCTATAAGCCGTCGGAAAAAGATTTAGTCTTTATGGAGGAAATCGCGTCGATCGTTTCATTGGCGGTGAAGTTTTCGCGCCAACAGGAGGAAATCCTTCGCCTTGCTTATATTGACGAGGAATCGGGGCTGCCGAACCGCCATTATTTCCGCACCGAACTAAAAGAGTTGTTGAAGGACGGGAAAGAAGGCTTTGTCGCTTTTATCTCGGCTGACGAATTCATTAAAATCAGCGATCAATACGGCCACCGTGCAGGCAATGACTTATGCCGTGAACTCGGCCGCCGTCTCGTGCTGGCAGGAGGCGCTGGGGAAAAATTGGTTGCGCGCTTTTCCGATTCGAGATTGTCGCTCTACAGCACCATCCCGCTGACACGGGCGCCTGAATTTCTGGAAGATATTTTAAGCAGCCTGCGGGAGCCGGTATCAATCGGCGAAATGGATTTATTTTTGACAGTCAAAGTCGGCGTGGCGATTGTCACGCCTGCACAGCAGAACGCGGAAGAATTGGTCCGCTGCGCTGATAGTGCGTTATCGAAGGCGAAAGAACGTGTCGGTGAGGCGGTCTGCTATTTTGAAAATGAACAAGATGAAGTAATGATGCGCGATTTACGCGTTGCCAATGCATTGACTGCGGCACTTAAACGAAAAGAGATCAGTGTCTTCCTGCAGCCGAAAGTGGCGCTCGAAAGCCGTGATATTCTCGGTTTTGAGGCACTTGCTCGCTGGAAGTCGCCAGAACTCGGGGATATTTCGCCTGCTATCTTCATTCCTGCCGCAGAGAAGAACGGCAAGATCCGCCAGCTTGAGCAGCATGTCATCGAGCAAGTCTTGGCTTGGCTGAAAAAACGCCAGGAGCAGGAGCTGGAGCTGCGCCAAGTGGCGATCAATATTTCGGCTGAACATTTCTTCCACCACTCCTTCGTGCCCCACCTGGTGGACGAAACGAAAAAATTCGGCGTTGATCCGAAATGGATTCAGCTCGAGATTACCGAGCGCATCGGCGTCGTCGATATCGATACGGCAGGCACAGTATTCGATCAGTTGAAAAAATACGGTTTTGCGACCTCGATCGACGATTTCGGAACCGGCTATTCGTCACTCAGCTATCTCCAGAAGCTGCCTGTTGAAGAAATTAAGATCGACCGTTCCTTTGTGTCCAATATGGAAGAACACGGGACGCGCGCTGTCATCCGGACCATCATCCAATTGGCAGATAATCTAGGGCTGCGGGCAGTGGCGGAAGGCGTCGAGACAGAAAACGACCGAACGCAATTGCTTGAGATGGGCTGCACGATCGCCCAAGGCTTTTTGTTCCATCGGCCGATGCCGCTTGATGAAGCGCATCTGCTTTAACCGGGGTACTTGTCCCCGGTTTTTATTTTGCCTATGGAAGTTGACTGAATAATTCTAATGCAGGGGTGAAGCTCTAAACCTTTTCGTTTTCTGTTATACTGTTTAGGAAAATGTATGAAAAAGGAGAGATACACTGTGGGAAAAGTATTCGTTTTTGACCATCCGCTGATTCAGCATAAACTGACGTATATCCGTGACAAATCGACTGGAACAAAAGAATTCCGTGAATTGGTTGATGAGATTTCAACTTTAATGGCCTTTGAAATTACGCGTGAGCTTCCGCTTCAGGAAATCGATGTGGAAACGCCGGTGCAAGTTGCCAAATCAAACGTCTTGGCCGGAAAGAAATTAGGCATCGTGCCGATTTTGCGTGCAGGAATTGGAATGGTTGACGGCGTCTTGAAATTGATTCCAGCGGCCAAGGTCGGCCATATCGGCTTGTACCGCGACCCGGAAACTTTACAGCCAGTGGAATATTATTTCAAAATGCCTTCCGATGTCTCTGAACGCGAATTGATCGTCGTTGATCCGATGCTCGCGACAGGCGGCTCCGCGATTGAAGCGGTCAACTCGTTGAAAAAACGCGGTGCGACGAAAATCAAGTTCATGTGCATCATCGCAGCTCCAGAAGGTGTGGAAGCTTTGCAAAAAGCACATCCGGATGTCGACATCTATATCGCAGCACTCGATGAAAAGCTCAACGAGAAAGGCTATATCGTGCCTGGCCTCGGCGATGCCGGAGATCGCTTGTTCGGAACAAAATAAGAAAGCGGGTTGATCAGAAGTGACGAAAAAATGGAAAGTGATGACGATTTTCGGCACACGTCCGGAAGCGATTAAAATGGCGCCTCTTGTGCTGGAACTGCAGAAGCACCCAGAAACGATCGAACCGCTTGTGACTGTGACCGCACAGCATCGCCAAATGCTTGACCAAGTGCTCGAAACATTCGGCATCACCCCCGATTTTGATTTGAACATCATGAAAGACCGCCAAACCTTGAGTGATGTCACGGTGCGGGCTATGCAAGGCCTGGATGATGTGATGAAAGAAGCGAAACCGGATATCGTGCTGGTACATGGAGATACGACAACGACATTCGCGGCAAGTTTAGCTGCTTTGTACAATCAAATCTCAATCGGGCACGTAGAAGCCGGGCTTCGGACCCACAATAAGTACTCTCCTTTCCCGGAAGAGATGAACCGTCAATTGACAGGCGTCATGGCGGACATCCATTTTGCGCCGACCGAGAAGTCTGCACAGAATCTGCGTGATGAGAATAAAAAAGAAGAAACCATCTATATTACGGGCAATACGGCGATCGATGCCTTGCAGACGACGGTACGTGATAATTACCATCACCCGGTGCTCGATAAAATCGGCAGCGACCGCATGATCCTATTGACCGCGCATCGCCGTGAAAACCTCGGCGAACCGATGCGCAATATGTTCCGTGCGATCAAGCGCTTGACCGAAGAGCATGAGGATATCCAAGTAGTCTATCCGGTCCACATGAATCCAGCTGTTCGCGAAGTGGCAGACGAAGTGCTTGGGCGCGACCCGCGCATCCACTTGATCGAGCCGCTCGAAGTATTGGATTTCCATAACTTCGCAGCCCAGTCTTATTTCATCCTGACCGATTCGGGCGGGGTGCAGGAAGAAGCGCCATCTCTCGGCAAGCCAGTTTTGGTGTTGCGCGATACAACGGAACGGCCGGAAGGCATCGATGCCGGCACGTTGAAACTTGCCGGAACGGACGAAGAAACGATCTACCGCCTCGGCAAGGAATTGCTGACGGATGCGGCTGCATATGAAGCGATGTCGCAAGCATCGAATCCATATGGCGACGGAAAAGCATCTCAGCGAATCGTGGAAGCTTTGCACAAGTATTTCGGCGAGTTGTAGGGAGAAGGGGAGTAGAGGGTTCATTGGATATGGGTTAGCTTAGCCTCTACTTGGCTGCCTCCGCTTTTCTTTGTGTCTAGCGCAAGCGCGCCTAGCTCCTCGGGTCATAAGCCGTTCCAGCATTGCGGCAAAGAGCGCCGCATTGCTGATCCGTCTTATGCCTGTCGGAGGGCCACAGGATGTGGGTCAGCTAAGCGTTGCGACAGGACGTCGCGCACTTAGCTTAGCTTCCGCCATCAGGCGCTCTCGCTTTTCTTGGTGTCTAGCTTCGGCAGCCAGACCCTCGAGGTCACAAGCCACTTTGCTTATGCGGCAAAAGGCGCCGCGTCAGCAAATCGTCTTGTGCTTGTCGGGTCTAAACGGCTGCCTCCGCTTTTCTTATTGTCTAGCGTCAGCGGCCTGCCTCTCGGGTCGCAAGCCAATTTCCCTGTGCGGCTGAAAAGCGCCGCTTCGGGAACCCGTCTTGCGCCTGTCGAGGCAAAACGGCCACTTCCGCTTTTCTTGTAACAAATTTGTCAATCATATGTCGGCGGGTTTTTGCTTGTGAAGTTTTTCACTACATGTAATTGACATGATTTTACCCCTATTGTATGCTTACAAAGGGTCTGCATGAGAGGGTTTTCATACATAATGGATGTGCTATTGAAAGCCAGATGCGACTGCTCTTTTTATGGGCGTGAATGTCAAATCATTATGAATTTCGAGGGGTTTATCATGCACCCGAAAAAAAGTCCCTTACAAGCAATGGCGATTTATTCCGTCATTCTCTCACAACTTGTCGGGTCCGTACTAATCGGAGTCTTTACAGGGATGTGGCTTGATGAGCAATTCGGAACCGCCCCGCTCTTTTTGATCATCTGCTTGCTCGTCGGCCTGAGTGCCGGGGTTTGGGCGATGCTTCAGACCGTCCGAAAATTCGAATCAGGAGACATGTAAAAAATGGATGGACTTCAAGAGATCTATAAAAGATTAAAGAGGCTGATGTATTTCATCCTCGCCGTGTTCGTTTTAGGGTGGGGAGTCACTCCTTATCCGGAAGTGTTCGCAGGCCTAATCGTCGGATCTCTGTTCGGCATTTATAATATGTGGATCCTGGTCCGGAGAATGGAAAAATTCGACCGGGCGGTGGAAGAAGGCTCGAAAGTCCGTTCTCTCGGAACGGCATTACGGTTCGCATCAGGTGTAGCCGTTGTGGCGATCGCTATTTTGTTCGCTGAGCATATACACTTGGTCAGTGCGGTAATCGGGTTGATGATCCCTTATGGTCTCCTTTTGGTGGAGCGGATCGTTTATCACATGAAACACCATTAAAGAAAGTGGAAAGAGAGGTGAATTTATCGTGGATCATGGCGCTCCAATGCTCGAGGTGTTCGGAATCTGGTTCAACCTATCGAACGTTATGATGCTGCTTGTAGCCGCTCTTATTGTTTTCCTTATCGCATTCTTCGCTACCCGCAACTTGAAGCTGAAGCCAACAGGCATGCAGAACTTCATGGAATGGGTAATGGACTTTGTCAAAGGAATCATTAAAAGCAATATGGACTGGCGGGATGGCGGACGATTCCATATTCTTGGAATTACGCTGATCATGTTCATCTTCGTTTCGAACATGCTCGGGCTCCCATTTGCTGTTGTCGTCAACGGAGACCTTTGGTGGAAATCACCAACAGCGGATCCAGTCGTGACAATGACATTGGCTGCAACAATCATCATCTTGAGCCATTATTATGGTATTAAGCTGAAAGGCTTGAAAGGCTACAGTTCAGATTTCCTGAAACCGATGCCGTTCTTGTTCCCGCTTAAAATCATTGAGGAATTCGCAAATACGCTGACACTCGGTCTGCGTCTTTACGGTAACATCTACGCTGGTGAGATCTTGCTTACGTTGTTGGCAGGGCTTGCTTCAGCAAGTATCTTCGGATTCGTCGGTGCAATCTTGCCGATGATGGCATGGCAAGGATTCTCGATCTTTATCGGGGCTATCCAAGCGTTCATTTTCGTTATGTTAACGATGGTTTATTTATCGCATAAAGTCAGCGAAGACCATTGAGTATAAACTGCCTTCGGGCAAAACAAAAAAAACAATTATCCTGAGGAGGACATTTTAAAATGGGTTTATTAGCAGCAGCAATTGCAGTAGGATTAGCAGCACTAGGTGCAGGTATCGGTAACGGACTTATCGTTTCAAAAACAGTTGAAGGTATCGCTCGCCAGCCAGAAGCACGCGGCGTTCTTCAAACAACAATGTTCATCGGTGTAGCTTTGGTCGAGGCATTGCCGATCATCGCCGTAGTTATCGCGTTCATCGTAATGAACCGTTAATAAAGAAAAGCGGAAACGGCCGTTCAGCTCCGACCGGCATAAGACAGACCAGCGCAGTGGCGAGAGCCGCGTAGCTGGGCTGTCTTATGACCCGAGGAGTTGGCCGTTGAAGTCTAGACATCGTGTAAAGCGGAGCTAGACAAAGCAATTTATTACTGAAAAGCTAAATGGCGAGAATGCTCCGGCATGTTTTTCGCCATTTATGCTTGTATGATGCATTTTGGATTTCGACAGCACATCTAACGATTTTAAGCAGTATATATAATAGAAGAAAAAGTATTTTAGGCTCTTGAAGGGAGTGAAACAATCGTGTTTTTTGATCACCTCGTACTCGGTGCAACCGGGGAGTTTTTGAATATTGGAGACATCATCGCAACATTGGTCATCTTTTTGCTCCTAATGGCCCTGTTGAAGAAATTTGCGTGGGGTCCATTGATGGGCGTTATGCAGCAGCGTGAAGATCTGATCGCAAGTGAGATCGAAACTGCAGAAAAAAGCCGTCAGGAATCACAGCAAATGCTTGATGAGCAGCGCAACCTTTTGAAGGATGCCCGCAACCAGGCGCAGGAAATCGTTGAAAATGCCAAGAAACAAGGCGAAGTTTCTCGTGAGGAAATCATTACGACAGCGCGTGCTGAATCTGCCCGCATGAAAGAATCCGCAGTGGCAGAAATTGCTAACGAGCGCGAAAAAGCGATCGCAGCAGTACGTGAAGAAGTTGTGGCTCTGTCCTTGTTGGCAGCTACGAGAGTATTGGACAAGGAAATCTCTGAGGAAGACAACCGTCAGTTGATTAACGAAACGATTGCGAAGGCAGGCGAAGTGCAATGAGCCAAGTCGCTGAGCGCTACGCATCGGCATTATTCCAGGTAGCCAAAGAACACAATGTGACTTTGGAAATCGAACAGGATCTCCGTGAAGTACGTAAAGTTTTCAAGTTGACTCCTGAACTTTACCAATTGATCGTGTCACCGAAACTTTCATCTGAAAAGCGCACAAACCTCATCAACGAAGTATTTCAGGGCGTTAACACATACGTCTTGAATACACTTCAGATGTTGGGTGATCGCAGACGCATGAACGAAATCAGTGATATGACACAAGCATATATCAAGCTTTCGAACGAAGAGCAGGGAATCGAGGATGCAACAGTTTATTCAACCCGTCCATTGACGGAAGAAGAAACGGCATCTCTTTCCACCGCTTTCGCGAAAAGCATCGGCAAGAATTCTTTACGGATTGAAAACGTAATCGACCCATCGTTGATTGGTGGATTGCGCCTTCAAATCGGAAACCGCATCTTTGATAGCAGCGTCAGCACGAAACTTGCCCGCCTGCAACGTCAATTGATCGGCTAATTTATGAAATTATGAGAGGGTGAAATACATGAGCATCAAAGCTGAAGAAATCAGCAATCTGATTAAGCAACAGATTGAAAACTATCAATCAGAGATGAAAGTTGACGAAGTCGGTACAGTCATCACAATTGGTGACGGTATCGCTCGCGCTCATGGCCTCGACAACATCATGGCTGGAGAACTTGTAGAATTCTCTAATGGTGTAATGGGTATGGCACAAAACTTGGAAGCCAACAACGTTGGTATCATCATCCTTGGGCCATTCTCAGACATCAAAGAAGGCGATGAAGTACGTCGAACTGGCCGTATTATGGAAGTACCGGTAGGACAAGAACTTATCGGACGCGTAGTAAATCCACTAGGACAGCCAGTTGATGGCCTTGGACCGATCAACACGACTAAATCCCGTCCTATTGAAAGCCCAGCACAAGGCGTTATGGCACGTAAATCCGTGCACGAACCGCTTCAAACGGGTATTAAAGCAATCGATGCTCTTGTGCCAATCGGCCGTGGGCAGCGCGAATTGATCATCGGTGACCGCCAGACTGGTAAAACGTCTGTCGCAATCGACACGATCTTGAACCAAGGCGACCAAGACATGATCTGTATTTACGTAGCAATCGGCCAAAAAGAGTCGACTGTCCGTAACGTTGTTGAGACGTTCCGCAAAAACGGTGCGCTTGACTACACGATCGTTGTTACAGCGTCTGCTTCTCAACCAGCGCCACTTCTATACCTAGCTCCTTACGCTGGTATTACAATGGCTGAAGACTTCATGTTCGATGGCAAGCACGTTTTGATCGTCTATGATGATTTGACAAAACAAGCTTCCGCTTACCGTGAACTTTCACTCTTGCTTCGTCGTCCTCCAGGCCGTGAAGCTTACCCAGGTGACGTTTTCTATCTTCACTCACGCCTTCTTGAGCGCGCAGCGAAGTTGAACGAATCACTCGGATCAGGATCGATCACTGCATTGCCGTTCGTTGAAACGCAAGCAGGCGATATTTCCTCATATATCCCAACAAACGTAATCTCGATTACGGATGGCCAGATCTTCCTTCAATCGGATCTATTCTTCGCCGGTGTTCGCCCAGCGATCAACGCAGGTCTTTCTGTATCCCGTGTAGGTGGTTCAGCTCAGATCAAAGCGATGAAGAAAGTTGCCGGTACATTGCGTCTTGACTTGGCAGCCTACCGTGAATTGGAGTCATTCTCCCAATTCGGTTCAGATCTTGACCCAGCGACAGCTGCAAAACTTGAGCGCGGTAAACGTACAGTTGAAGTTCTCAAGCAGGACTTGAACAGCCCGATTAAAGTTGAAAAACAAGTTGTTATCTTCTACGCATTGACTCGTGGATTCCTCGACGATATTCCTGTACAAGACATCACTCGTTTCGAAGCTGAATTGACTAGCTGGTTGGATACAAACCACACAAACGTTTTGGATACCATCCGCTCAACTCAGGGATTGCCATCTGACGACGAATTCGGTGCAGCAATCAACGAATTCAAGCACACATTCGCGAAATCAGAATAAGCTCCCTGGCAGGATCGGAAGAAAAAATAACAAGGTGGTGAAATACCAGTGGCATCTTTACGCGATATAAAAACACGAATTACGTCAACCAAGAAAACAAGCCAAATCACGAAAGCGATGCAGATGGTTTCCGCTTCTAAATTGAACAAAGCAGAAATGAGCGCTAAAGCTTTCGTTCCATATATGGAAAAGATCCAGGATGTGGTCGCTTCGATCGCAGCCGGTTCCAGCGACGTGTCGAATCCTATGATGATGGCACGCCCTGTTAAGAAAACGGCATATTTGGTCATTACCTCTGACCGTGGCCTTGTTGGCGGCTATAACAGTAACATCTTGCGTACTGTCATGGCTAAAATCAATGAGCGCCACACGTCAAGCGACGAATTTGTTATCCTCAGCGTCGGGCGGAAAGGCCGTGACTTCTTTGCGAAGAAAGGCTATAACATCATCGAAAGTTCAATCGGGCTTCCGGACCACCCAGCGTTTGCGGATATCAAGGAAATAACGCGCAAAGCTGTTGGTATGTTCGCAGATGGTACGTATGACGAAGTTTATATGTACTATAACCATTATGTTTCTGCCATCTCCCAGGAGGTTACCGAAAAGAAAGTGCTGCCGTTGACTGACATTCAGCCAACAGGATCGACTGCTTCTTACGAGTTCGACCCATCAGCAGAAGCGATTCTGGAAGTTCTTCTTCCACAATACGCGGAAAGCTTGATCTTTGGAGCCTTGCTGGACGGCAAAGCAAGTGAGCATGCTGCTTCCATGACAGCAATGAAGAGCGCAACCGACAACGCATCAGAATTGATCGGCGATCTGACGCTTGTCTACAACCGTGCACGCCAAGCTGCGATCACTCAGGAAATCACAGAAATCGTCGGCGGAGCTGCAGCGTTAGAGTAAGAAAAGCGAAGGAAGCCGTTTAGATTCGACAGGCATAAGACGAATTCCCGAAGCGGCGCTTTCTGCCGCACAGGGAAGTTGGCTTATGACCCGAGAATCTGGCTTCCGGAGACTAGACACAAAGAAAAGCGAAGACGGCCGTTTAGGCCCGACGAGCTTTAAATAGGTTCAATAAAAGTAAGACAGGAGGGAACAGCATGAACACAGGACACGTTCTTCAGGTTATGGGTCCGGTTGTAGACGTTAAGTTTTCCAATGGCCAACTTCCAGCGATCTACAACGCCCTAACCGTTAATATTGATCGTCCCAATCAAGCTCAAACTACTTTGACTCTTGAAGTAGCTTTGCACCTTGGCGACGACACAGTTCGTACCATCGCAATGGAATCCACTGACGGATTGCAGCGCGGTTCAGCAGTAACCGATTTGGGCAGAGCAATTTCTGTTCCTGTCGGAGATGTTACACTTGGCCGAGTATTCAACGTACTTGGTGAAGTAATCGACTTGGGTGAGGAAATCCCGGCATCAGAACGCCGCGACCCGATTCACCGTTCAGCTCCTACGTTTGAGCACCTTTCCACTGAAGTTGAAATTCTTGAAACTGGTATCAAAGTTGTTGACTTGCTTGCCCCTTACATCAAAGGCGGTAAAATCGGCCTCTTCGGTGGTGCCGGTGTAGGTAAAACTGTTTTGATCCAGGAATTGATCAACAACATCGCACAAGAACACGGCGGTCTTTCTGTATTCGCTGGTGTTGGCGAGCGTACGCGCGAAGGAAACGACTTGTTCCACGAGATGAGCGAATCCGGCGTTATCAAGAAAACTTCAATGGTCTTCGGCCAGATGAACGAGCCGCCTGGCGCACGTATGCGTGTTGCTTTGACAGGTTTGACTATGGCTGAATACTTCCGTGATGAGCAAGGCGCAGACGTTCTTTTGTTCATCGATAACATTTTCCGCTTCACGCAAGCAGGTTCTGAAGTATCCGCCCTTCTTGGCCGTATGCCATCAGCGGTTGGTTACCAGCCGACACTTGCGACTGAAATGGGTCAATTGCAAGAGCGTATCACAACAACTAGCGCTGGTTCTGTAACATCGATCCAGGCAATCTATGTTCCAGCCGATGACTATACGGATCCGGCTCCGGCAACAACGTTTGCCCACCTTGATGCAACAACTAACCTTGAGCGTAAACTTTCTGAGATGGGTATCTATCCAGCGGTGGATCCACTTGCTTCTACTTCCCGCGCATTGTCTCCTGAAATCGTCGGCGCGGAACACTATGGTGTTTCACGTCAGGTTCAAGAAACTTTGCAGCGTTATAGAGAGCTTCAGGATATCATTGCGATCCTTGGTATGGACGAATTGAGCGATGAGGACAAGCTGACGGTTAACCGTGCACGCCGCGTCCAAAACTTCTTGTCTCAAAACTTCCACGTTGCTGAACAGTTCACTGGCCAAAAAGGCTCGTATGTTCCAGTTCAGGAAACGATCAAAGGCTTCCAGGAAATCCTTGCAGGCAAATACGATCATCTTCCGGAAGATGCTTTCCGCCTAGTCGGCCGCATCGAAGAAGTTATCGAAAAAGCCAAAGGCATGGGCGTACAAGTCTAAAATCAGGGACCAGGAGGGAAAAAAATGAAGACCATTACAGTCAATATTGTCACTCCCGACGGCCCAGTATACGATTCAGAAGTTTCTATGGTGATTGCAGTTACAGCAACCGGTGAGATGGGCGTTTTGCCTGGTCACATTCCGACAGTAGCTCCTCTTGGAATCGGCGCAGTCCGATTAAAGAAAGAAAACTCGACGGAATTGGTCGCTGTAAGCGGTGGGTTCCTTGAAATCCGCCCTGAAAAAGTGACGATTCTTGCTCAATCAGCAGAAACTGCGACTGAGATCGACTTGGCACGTGCGCAGGAATCTGCAAAACGTGCTGAAGCACTTCTTCAGGCAAGAAAAGATGAGATCGACTACAAACGCGCGGAATTGGCGTTAAAACGTGCGATGAATCGTATCAACGTTTATGAGGGTAACATTTAATAAAATGGGACGGACGGAAGCGATTCGCTTCCGTCCGTCTTTTTTATTGGATTATGGGCAAGATTTCACGAAAAACTCATGAAGTTTTATGCCATATGAAATAATTTCAGCTATACTAACAGCAGGGGTTTCAACAAATACGATATGAGACGAAAGGAGAGTGCAGAGTGGAATTATACATCGGACAGCAAGCATTGATTTCAATCATCAGCCATATCTTTTTCACCGGCGTTTCATTTTATGCATTGCGGGCTGTGATGTTCGATAAATGGATAGCTAAACACCATGTATTGCAGGCCCAGATCTTATACATATTTTTGAGCATTGTCATCGGGACGTCCGTTTCTAACTTCTTTTTGGAAATTTCGGCATGGTCTAGGCAATTGCCGTACCTGTTTTAGCATGGCCGATTTGCCATGGTAATGCGGATGCAGGCCGTTCCTATGGCAAATCGGCAATGTTTTACTATTTCCCGGGAAATATTCAGTGCCTAAGGGTTTATTTCTATTGAAGTGGGGAAACAATTAACTGTAATCAATTTGTAATATTTCTTTTTGCGCTACGGACATAAAAATACCTATGCATGCGAACAACATGGGGTATATTGAGTTTTTGATAAGAAAGCCTTGTAATGCTTGTTTCTTATCAAAAAACAAGGTATTATAGATAAGGTTTTCATTTTTTACTACCATAAACTACAGAGATTATTAAATGAGAAAATATACGTGAGAGCTGTATAAATTAGGGACTATTAAACACATGGAGGGCTATGCTTTGGATCATATCATCGTTAAAGGCGGAAAGAAATTAACAGGGAAAGTACGGGTAGAAGGAGCGAAGAACGCAGTACTGCCAGTATTGGCAGGCGCGCTTCTTGCAAGTGAAGGAAAAAGCTTCATTACGGAAGTGCCGAATCTTGCAGACGTCTACACTATTCAGGAAGTATTGAGAAGCCTGAATGTAGAAGTCGAGTATTTCCCGGAGAAAAACGAGATGCACATCGATGCATCTTCACAACTATCGAGTGAAGCACAGTTCGAATATGTCCGCAAAATGCGTGCATCGATTCTGGTCATGGGACCTGTACTTGCACGCAACGGATTTGCCCGTGTCGCTTTGCCAGGCGGCTGCGCCATCGGATCTCGTCCGATCGATCAGCACCTAAAAGGCTTTGAAGCAATGGGAGCGAACATCACTTTCGGAAACGGCTTCGTTGAAGCAAAAACGGATGGCCGTTTACGCGGTGCTAAAATCTACCTCGACTTCCCAAGTGTCGGTGCGACAGAGAACATCATGTCAGCCGCAGCGCTTGCAGATGGGGTAACGATCATCGAAAACGCAGCAAAAGAGCCGGAAATCGTTGACCTAGCGAATTATATCAACGAAATGGGCGGAAACGTCAAAGGCGCTGGTACGGATACTATGCGTATCGAAGGCGTTGAGACACTTCACGGATCGCATCACTCAATCATTCCTGACCGTGTAGAAGCAGGGACATTCATGGTGGCAGCTGCCATCACAGAAGGCGACGTTATCATTGAAAACGCCGTTCCGGAACATATGGCTGCATTGATCTCGAAAATGGGCGAAATGGGAGTCGATATCCAAGAAACGGATGAAGGCTTGCGCGTCCGTGCGACACGTCCGCTTCGTTCCATCGACATCAAGACCATGCCGCACCCAGGATTCCCGACAGATATGCAATCGCAAATGATGTCATTGATGCTGACTGCACAAGGCAACGGCATCCTGACTGAAACTGTTTTTGAAAACCGCTTCATGCACGTTGAAGAATTCCGCCGCATGAATGCATCCGTTAAGATTGAGGGACGTTCAGTGATTATGGAAGGCCCTTCTAAATTGCAAGGCGCTCAAGTATCAGCGACAGATCTTCGTGCAGCTGCTGCATTGATCTTGGCTGGACTTGCTGCTGAAGGCATTACACGTGTACACGAGCTTTATCATCTAGACCGCGGATATGTTGATTTCCACTTGAAGCTGGAAGCTCTAGGAGCAGACATTGAACGCGTATCGACTGAAACAAGCGAAGTAAAAGAAGAGCAAATGGTTTAATTCATCAGGACTCATACTTCATATGATCAAGAGCCTGCCGCACAATTGAGCGGCAGGCTCTTTTCGTAGAAAAACGAGCTGAAAGTATTTTCGGAGAATTTTGTCAGTCGTTGCAGGATTATGATAAGATTTTAACTAGACAATTCTAATGGAAATGTAAGCTTGGAAAATCAAAGTTCAATCAACATCGCAGAATACAGGAAGGGGACGGCGTAATGTTTTCGAAAGATATAGGCATCGATCTCGGAACAGCCAATGTGCTGATCTATGTAAAAGGCAAAGGCATCATTTTAAACGAGCCGTCCGTAGTAGCAGTCGATAAAAAATCCAATGAACTGATCGCGGTCGGCACGGAAGCCCAGAAGATGATGGGGCGCACACCCCAGCATATTGCGGTGATCCGCCCATTGAAAGATGGCGTCATCCATGATTTCGATATCACGGAATTGATGCTCAAGCATTTTATCCAAGTATTGAAACTGAAAGGGTTTATGATGAAGCCGCGCATCCTTATCTGCTGCCCAGCAAATATCACGAGCATCGAACAGAAAGCGATTCGCGAAGTGGCTGAAAAAGCCGGCGCGCGAAAAGTCTATGTCGAAGTGGAGCCGAAAGTTGCGGCGATCGGGGCAGGACTTGATATTTATCAGTCGGATGCGAGCCTCGTTATCGATATTGGTGGGGGAACTTCCGATATTGCGGTTTTGTCGATGGGTGAAATCGTTAAAAGTACAACCTTGAAAGTGGCAGGCGATCATTTCGACTTGGATATACTCCATTACATAAAGAGAAAATACAAATTGCTGATTGGGGAACGGACAGCTGAAAAACTGAAAGTGGAATTCGGGACGCTCAGCGGCGATCAGGAAGCCACGATGGACATTCGCGGACGGGATATGCTGACAGGCTATCCACGGACCATTACATTGAAAGCCCAGGAGATTACGGAAGCCTTGCATGAATCGGTCGAGTTAGTGGCAGAAGGTGTGCGAACGGTGCTTGAACAAACACCACCTGAACTGGCAGCGGATATCATCGACCGTGGCGGCGTGTTGACTGGCGGAGGTGCTTTGCTTGGCGGATTGGACCGGTTGCTGGCAGAGCGTCTTGGCATCCCGATCGCCATTGCGGAACATCCAAAAGAATGCGTCGTTCTTGGAACCGGGAAAATGCTTGAAGCAAAACAGGGTATTTTCCGTTCAAGGAGATAAAATTCAAATTTTTGTTCCACAGCCCAGGCTTTTTAGTATAATGGCAGATAGTGAAGAAACTTGTAGGGCATTGGGCATTTAAAGAAGAAAGGTTGACATAGCAATGGCACAATCACGAAAAGCTGGCTCGACTCAGCCAGATAAACCGAATACGCAAACCGACAAGCCGAAAAAGAAAACACGTTGGGTGCAAATCCGCATGTTTCCGATCTGGCTGCGCATCCTCCTGGTCATTGCGCTTCTCGTCGTTATGGCAGCACTGGGCGCTATGATCGGATACGGCGTCATTGGAGACGGCAATGCAGGAGATGCACTGAAATGGGAAACGTGGCAGCACATTTTCGACATCATGCGCGGCGTCACTTGATTACGCAGCGACAAAATCTTGAGATGAACAGAACGTGAAGAAGGGAATGGAACATATGTTGACGACAGAACAAGTACAGGCAATTTTGCCTCACCGCTATCCTTTTTTGATGGTCGATCGGATCGTTGAAATCGAAGCGGGGAAAAAAGCGGTCGGGCTGAAAAACGTCACCGCCAATGAAGATTTCTTTAACGGCCATTTTCCGGGATATCCTGTCATGCCGGGCGTCTTGATCGTTGAAGCGCTGGCACAGGTCGGAGCAGCTGCCGTTCTTCAGATGGAAGAGAACAAAGGCCGCCTAGCCTTCTTTACAGGCATTGATAATTGCCGTTTCAAGCGCCAAGTCACGCCAGGTGACCAATTGCGCTTGGAAGTGGAATTGACGCGCCTGCGCGGTTCTATGGGCAAAGGCCATGCCATTGCGACAGTAGACGGCGAAATCGCTTGTGAATGCGATATTTTATTCGCGCTTGGGCCAGTCCAGGAAAAATAAGATGAAAAAAACTGCCTCCCGCAGCCAATTCGGCCGCGGAGGCAGTTTTGTTATGTGGATTTGCTTTCGTCTTTGCGCAATACCGGCCGTTCCCGCATATCCGTTTCAAAACGCTCGAGCAGTTCCTCTCCTTCGAGCCCGTCTTCCAATAGCTCCGACAATAAAGTCTCGGCGTATTTGCGGCGCGCCCGTTTCAAGGTCCCTTTCATCAGCACAGAGACATGTCCGCCGATTGGTTTGACGGCATGGATGATCACTTCAAACGTGGCCGGTTCGTTTCCAGGATAGGAAATGACGACTTTGACGTCATGCACTTTTCCGTTTTGTTTCATATCGAGAAAAACAGCTTCATGCTTTTCGTCGACCAGCAGTTCAAGAACCCATGAACGCTGGGAATTTTCCTGGTTGATGATCAGGCCGTCATGGAGCGGGTAATCTACCAGTTGTTCTCCGTCTACAACAGCGAGCGACAGCATTTTGAATGTTTTCATGCAATTCCCTCCAGATAAAGCTTTGTTTTCAGTATAGCATAGCGGGGAAATGCCCGGCGAATGTCTATGGAAAAAATGCATTGCAACAAAATGGCGATTTTGCATTCCGGCTGACTGTGCAAGAAGCACTATAGTTCACAGAACGAAATGTTCGGAAAAACTTTTTGCTCTTTCCAGAATTCCGCAAATGATGTCCGAAATCCTTTCAAATCCGCGATTTCCCACATTGCCAAGGAAATGGTGGTATTAGTATGCTTTCATTACCGGCAGGACAGCAAGCAGGCGAATATACCAGCAGCTGAATCGGCCTGTCCGGCAGGAGGTGAAATCAATGAATCAAGTAGGCATTGTAGGTCGATTAACGAAAGACCCGTCGATGCGGGTACTGGGGGAAGGGCGTGTACATACTACCTTCGTCGTGGCCATTTCCCGCAACTTCAGGAACCAGCGTGGTGAAATCGAAAGCGATTATGTCCTTTGCTCCACCTGGGGCCGGACAGCCCAGAACGTCGCCAAGTATTGCATGAAAGGCTCGCAAGTCGCCATTACGGGAAGAATCCAATCACGCCATTACGATAAGGAAGATGGCTCCCGCGTCTATGTAACGGAAGTGATAGGCGACCAAGTACGTTTCCTCGATAAACGAAAGCCCTCAGACGATCTCATCCCCAAGCGGACGGAACCGGATTCTAGTGCAGAGTTCGATTTCCAGCCGCCCGAAACTGAGCAGGTGAACAGTTGACGCATAAGGAGGCAAGTGGAATGCCGAAAGAACTTCAGCTCCAATTGGAAGTCCATATGGAGCAATTGATCAAACTGACTGCTTCGCTTCATCAGCGCATGATTGAAGCGGAGCGGGAGCTGTCAGAACTGAAACGGGTCTTCGCCACAGGCGAGAAAAACTGATGATTGCTGTCCAAAAGAAAAAATCCGTCCAGGTGGGGTCCTGGCCGGATTTTTTAGAAGCTATACGTGAACAATTCTTTTAGTTCGTCATCGGACAGATCCGTCATCCATTGGCTGGATTGGATAAACTGGTCCGACATCGATTGCTTCTGCGTAAGCAGTGAATCGATTTTCTCTTCAATCGTACCGATCGTCACAAATTTATGGACGTGGACAAACTGCGTCTGGCCGATGCGGTATGCCCGGTCGGTCGCCTGGTTTTCCACAGCCGGGTTCCACCAGCGGTCCGCATGCAACACATGCGTAGCAGCCGTCAAGTTGAGTCCGGTGCCACCCGCTTTCAAGGATAGGATAAATATCGGGAATTCCCCATTCTGGAATGCAGCAACCAGTGAATCACGCTGATTTTTCGGCATATTGCCGGTCAAAAACGGCACTTCATGCCCGTATAATTCATTCAGCGCCTGCTGCAGCAGATGGCCCATCCCGATGTACTGCGTAAAGATCAAGCACTGCTCCCCGCGTTCCGCGATTTCCCCCGCAAGTGTCACGATGCGCTCGAGTTTCTGGGAGCGAGGCAATAACTCGTCTGCGGTCGTATACGGCTCTTTCAAATAAAGGGACGGATGATTGCACAGCTGTTTCAGCTTGCTGAGCATTTTCAGGACGAGGCCTTTTTTCTCGAAGCCTGTGAGCGTCCCCATCTTCTGCACCGTATCTTGCACAAGCCCCTCATACAGCGCGGCTTGCTCCGGCGTGAGTGGGCAATATTCCAACTGCTCCAGCTTTTCCGGTAAGTTGAGCTGCAGTTCGGGATCTTTTTTCGTCCGGCGAAGCAAGAATGGCTGAATGCGCTGCCGCAGCTTTTCTTTGGCCTGTTCGGAATCATCCCGTTCAATCGGCACCATAAAGGCTTCCTGGAACTGCTTGATGCGGTACAGGTAGCCTTTATTGATGAAATCGAATATCGACCATAGTTCAGACAGACGGTTCTCGATCGGCGTCCCGGTCAGGGCGATGTGATGCTGTCCTTTGAACTTGCGGATCGTCCGCGATTGTTTCGTGTACATGTTCTTGATGTTTTGTGCTTCATCGAGCGTGATGCTCGTCCACGTGATCGATTGGATTTCGACACTGTCGGACGAGGCGATGCCGTAAGTCGACAGCACGACGTCCGGCTGGTCAGCCGCAAGCGAGTCCAAGAAAGCCTGGCCTTTCGGGCGGTTGCTGCCGTAATGCGTGGCTACTTTCAAATCAGGCGCAAAACGCTCCAATTCCTTTTGCCAGTTGCCGAGGACCGAAGTTGGGCAAATGATGAGCGATGGCTGTTTCGGCTTTTCGCTGTGCACGTGTAGCAAGTAGGCGATTAACTGCACCGTCTTGCCGAGACCCATATCATCTGCTAGGCATAAACCGAAGCCTTCTTCGCGCATGAAGGTTAAATAATCAAAGCCGGTCTTCTGATAAGGGCGTAATTCGGTCTTCAAGTTCTCCGGCAATGGCGTTTCCGGCAAGTCGCGCTTATCGAGCAATTTATCGAGCAGGATTTTCAAAGATTTATTCAAATGGAACTCGACGAGCGGATCGTCTTCCTCGCCCGGTTCTTCGAGCATGACGTCCGGCACATTATGGAACAGCATATCTTTCAGCGTCCAATCGGCGTCTTCCGCTTCTTCGATCATCTGGCGCAGCTGCATCAACAGATTCGAGTCGACGCGCACCCATTCGTTGCCGACACGGATGAATTCGCGGTTTTCTGTCACTAGCTGCTCGAAATCCTGCATGCTCAAATCAACGCCGTTGAGTGAGAATTTCCAGTCGAAGCTGATGATTTGGTCCAGGCCGACGACCGATGCTTTTTTCGCCGGGGAAGTGACATTCGCTTTGACGCGCACTTTCGATTCCTGAACAGCTTGCAGCCAGGAAGGAATCGATACTTCCACGCCGAATGCCTGCAATAAGTCGGCGTCGTTGCGGAGGAAATTCAACACTTCCGCATCGGTCCAGCGGGCGATATACATTTGGTCCGCTTCGTAGCGGTCGACAGAAGGGCATAGGCTTAGGATCAAGCTTTGGCGCTCCTGGATGTCACGCGCATGGGCACGCCATTTTTCAGGCAGCACTTTTTCGATCACTTCATTTTCACGGCGTTTCGAAGGCGTCCAATAAGCGCTCCCGCGTTTAGTGCGCAGCGCTGTCCGGAATGCCCATAAGCCGCTATCGTCCGGTTCGGTCAATTGCATCGCGAGCACATAATCATCCGCAGGTTCCAGCCCGTCCCAGCCCGCATGTTCGACGAAATGCAAAAGGTACGGCAATTGGGCAGAAGTGAGCCCTTTTTGGCTCAGCTGGTGTCCGATGGTATCGGTCAAGAACGAGCGGATTTCCGCATCGCCATATGCCGAATCAATGGAAATGACGCCATCTTCGACTTGAACATGCTGCCATAAGGCAGAATCGTTCAAGGAGTCGGCGACGCGGCGCGCAAGTTTCAGCCAAGATTCATCTTGCAGGCGGCGCCCTGAAAACTGGACATAATGATGGGGATCCTGCTGGAACAAACGGACAAAATCGGCTGGCGTCAATAACAGGTCTAAGCCATCTGTTTGAACGTTCATGCCGAAAAAGCTGTCCTTGTCGGCGAAAAACAGGAATGGCGACCAGATTTCCGGAGGGATCCGGTTGCCGCTGTCGTTATAAGCCTGAAGCCGGAACACATCCGACTGTTCTATTTTTAAATAATACGTACGGCTTCCTTCGGTTTGGAATTGATTCATAACAGCTTTCCTTTCTCGATCTCTTCCTGGAGTGCGCGCAAGCGTTTATAGCGATGTTGGATTTCATTCATATAAGCGTTCCAAAACGGCATCTGTCCGCTTTTCTTGCACGCGGCTTTCATTTTCTTCCATACGCGGACGGCTTGTTTATAGCTTGTCCGGCTGCGTTCATCGAGATGTTGCAGCGCATAGCGATGGTATAGTGGCAGCGCGAAATCAGGAGCGGCGTTATGCACTTCCTTCAATCCGCATTCCTCTGCAAAATACAGAGGGGAATTATGCAGCTGGTGAAGCTCTGCCCATTGCTTGTACATGCCTTTTTCGACGAGGTAGGCAGAATAGGCAGGCAAGCCGTAATGGCCGAATTGTGTAAACAAATCTTCCCAATCTTCTTCCGTCAAATCGATCAATGAATACAGGCGGCTCAAAACGCGGACATAGTGGTGGCGGTACTGTGTAAACAATCCGTCAAACAGGAATGTCCGGACATGCGGCTTGATGGCCATCAAGATTGCGGAGAGCCCTTGTTGATGGCCTTCTTCTTCAGCGAGCACGGCAAGTTTGACCCAGTCCGCTGCAGCGCCCGGCGTAATATTGCCGGGAGAGACTTCGTTTCCGAGCAGCAAAGCGAAAAAGGCTTTGACTCGTTCATCTGGGCGGCGGAATTCATCGAGCCCGCTCAGCCGTTCGCGCCGGCTGATGAATAATTCGGTCCAGAACAGCTGGTAGATTTCAAAGCGTTCCGAAAACGAATCGTCGTTCGTTTCCGCAAATTCGCGGACCAGTTCACGCAAATGAGTGAAAAAAGCGTCCGATTCGAACGTGCGGTGCAAGCCGCGCAATTGTCCAAGCATATCACGCAGTGCATGCAATTCGTCCGCAAACCAGGTTTTGAAGAAGGAATGATGCACTTCTTTTGTTCCCGCGCTGAACGTCTCCCATACTTCGGTCAATGAAATCAGGTGGGCATAGGTTTTATATAAAGTTTTCCATTCACGCTCGAGTGGCATGAAGGACAGGGCGTTTTTCAAGCGACCTTCGTATAATTGCTCAAAATAGAAATAATTGCGCGTGACGTAATCATTGATCGGTTCGCGCCACGTGCTGCGGATTAGTGCTTCCCATTGATCGGGTGAGCGTTTGTTCGTCAGTGTCGACAATTTCTCATTCTCCTTATCACGCCATTTCGCGACCCATTCGGAAAGCGAGTCGATTTTTTGGTAAAGCGAAAAAATGACCGCCAATCGGTGACGGCAGTTTGTTTCCTGTGGGCATGCGCATACGGCAGCGAGTTTTCCGAAATTGAGCACCACTTTTACCGAGTGGGCATCTTTCACGCTCGCTTCGAGCAGCAGGCGTTCTTCATTGAAAGAATGTATCTGCACGCCGTCATGGCGCACTAAAAAGACTGCTTTTCGAACCATTTCCTCATCCAGCGCACGCGTAGGATGAAGCGACTTGTCGATAGCAGCCATATAATTGTGGATCGTATCTTCGTATTGTTTTGCTAAGGATAGAACCGTAGCCATCTGCATCGCCCCAAATAAAAACATTTCCTTCTATTATACGCATTTGTGGCAATACAGTAAACGAAGAAGGAAAAAGAAGCGGAAATGCCATCGTTTATTCATACTTATTTCTATTCGTTTCGACCAATTTATGGTATGATTCATGTAAGCAGAATATTCTGAAATATAAGGAGGGGAGTCAGATGTTGCATGTAAAACTGATGAAGCCGTTTTATACAAAGAGAGAAGGGCATCGCATCAAGTTTGTGTTCGCCTATCAATACTTTTCGATCCTGAAGGACGATGAAGTGTTTCATTTCATCCCTGTCGAAGGAAAGGAAATCATCGTCAATTTGAATACCTTCCAAGTAGAAAACCTTTCCGAAGTCTTTGTATTCCAAAAAGGGAACCGCTTTATCCGTTTGCCGCTCTACCAATTATTGCTGGTCTCGGATATCCATACACACCTTCAGAGCATATTGAAGGAAGAAAGGGCGGAATTGATCGAAGTGAACGAACAAACAAAGAAAGAAGCGACCGAAGCAATCCAGTTCCTGGAGCAGGAAAACTTCAACCGCATGATTGACCAGGCATTAGCCGCGGGGGATAAGGAACTGTTTGAGAAGCTGCTGTCCCAGCAAAAACAATTACTCGATGGAGGTCTATGATGAAGCATACAACAGCCTATGGATAAGAAACGTCTGCCCGGGAATTCGAGAGCAGGCGTTTTTATATGGAAGAAAACAAGCCAAAAGCCCTTTTCCGTCTATCGGAAAAGGGCTTTTACGTATGTTCGGAAATCATATGGTGCTCCTTTCTACATGAGCATGAAGTAATTGAGTGCCAACATTACGACTGCAGAACCCGTCACGCCCAGCGCAAGATCTCCCCATTGCATCTCCAGTACTTTTTCAAAATTATTCATGATGATCCGCTCCTTCTCTGATTGTCGGGAAACCCTGTTTGCCAGTTATAGTGTTCGGTTGAACTATTTATAACTTATTTACAGTGTATAAGGGGCTGGAAGAAAATGCATGAGACTAAATTACCAAATATTCTAAAAATTAAAATAAATAGAGAAATGCCTATTTGAATTTATAAAATCACCAAGCCCCTTTTAGAAAAAGGATGGAGTGGCAACCGGTAAATGAATTGTCAGCTCAGCAACGATGTATCGAAAAATGCATGGGTGATGCCATGCACTATTTATGCATGGGAAATCGTAAACAAGCAAGTAAGCGGTCGATTTCGGGTTTTTGTCCATTGTCAATTGCATGTGGAATGAAGTATATCGAATAAAAAATTATATTGAAATATTCTTACAATATTGATACATTAATACATACAAAGTTTCAAAAATATTCCGAATTAGACAAACAAAGGGGAAATACGCAGCATGAAATTCTACTTATCGATGGACATGGAAGGCGTGACGGCACTTCCGGATTATACATATGTGGACTCGAAAGAAGCGAATTATGAAAGGGGCCGGCGCCTCATGACAGGCGACGCCAATGCCATCATTCACGGGGCGTTCGATTCAGGCGCGGAAGCTTTTCTCGTCAACGACTCCCATTCCAAGATGAACAATTTAATCGCTGAAGACCTCCACGAAGAAGCGGAACTCATAACAGGCGGTGTCAAAGCATTTTCGATGGTCGAAGGCTTGGACGATAGCTACACAGGTGCCTTTTTTGCAGGCTATCATGCGCGCGCCGGACAGAAAGGCGTCATGTCGCACGCCATGATTTTCGGCGTCCGGTCGATGTGGATCGATGATGTCGAAATCGGAGAGCTCGGATTCAATGCATATGTCGCAGGTTACCACGGCGTTCCGGTGTTGATGGTAGCGGGAGATGACTGCGCATGCAGGGAAGCGGAAGCGCTTATTCCAGGTGTCACGACTGTCGCGGTCAAAGAGACCTTGACGCGTTCTGCAGTGAAAACACTGCATCCGAAAAAAGCGCAGCGCTTGTTGCGAGAGAAAACACAAGAAGCGATTCAGAATAAAGACCGCGTAAAGCCGCTCGTGCCGCCTGAGAAGCCGACGCTTCGCATGGAATTCACCAATTACGGGGAAGCGGAGCTTGCGGCAATGATGCCTGGCACCCGGCTTGAAGAAGGCACGACGATTGTTCGCTACGAAGCACAAAACATACTGGAAGCTTATCGCGCCATGCTGGTCATGACAGAACTGGCGATGCAAGCGAAGTTCTGTTAGGGGGAAGAAACAATGGGCAAATACATATTCAAACGATTTTTGATGATGCTCGTGACGATTTTCATCATCGCGACACTGACATTTTTCCTCATGCACGCCGTTCCGGGATCACCGCTTGAAAGCGACCGCAACACGAACGAGACGGTGCAGGCGAATCTAGAGCGCTTCTACAAACTCGACCAGCCACTACATATTCAATACTTGAGTTATATGCAGTCGATTGTCACGTTCGATTTCGGGCCGTCGATCAAAGACCCGAACCGCACCGTCAACGAACTGTTAGCAAGGGGCTTCCCGATTTCCTTCGAACTGGGAATCATCACCATTCTCGTAGCGGTCGTTTCCGGAATCATTCTCGGGACGATGGCTGCGCTGCGGCACAATAAAATGATCGATTATGCGGCCATGGCCTTTGCGGTCGTCGGGATCTCGATTCCGAACTTTGTTCTCGCAACGGTGCTGATCCAGCAGCTCGCGGTCAACTGGAATCTGTTCCCGCCCGCGACCTGGACCAGCCCGATGCATATGGTGCTGCCGGTGCTTGCGCTCGCGACCGGGCCGATGGCAATCATCGCCCGCCTGACGCGCTCGAGCATGCTCGAAGTGCTGACGCAGGATTATATTAAAATGGCGCGCGCCAAAGGCATCAAGCCGATGCGCATCGTTTTGCGACATGCGCTGCGCAATGCCTTGATGCCGGTCGTTACGATCATGGGCACTTTGCTTGCCGGCATTTTAACCGGAACTTTCGTCATCGAGAAAATTTTCGCGATTCCGGGAATGGGCAAATACTTTGTCGATTCGATCAATAACCGCGATTATCCGGTCATCATGGGCACTACAGTATTCTATAGTGCGTTCTTGATATTCATGCTGTTTCTGGTCGACATCGTTTACGGCATATTGGATCCGCGCATCAAGCTCCATAAGAAAGAAGGTGATGTGTGATGACTCAAGTCCGTGATGAATGGTTCCGCCCATCTGAAAACAGTGCGGATGAAAAAGAAGCCGTCGTCCGCCCGTCGCTTTCCTATTGGAAAGACGCCTGGCGCAGGCTGAAACAAAACAAACTGGCGATGCTCGGCCTGATTTTCCTGGCTTTGCTCGCTGTGATGGCGATATTCGGCCCTATCTTCTCGCCGCATTCCGTCACTACGCAAGACTTGCCGAACCAAAACCAACCGCCGAGCGCGACGCATTGGTTCGGGACCGATGAAGCGGGGCGCGACGTCTTTACCCGCACCTGGTACGGGGCGCGCATTTCCTTATTCGTCGGCTTGATGGCCGCATTGATCGATTTTGTTATCGGCATCGTCTACGGCGGCATCGCCGGCTATAAAGGCGGCAAAACCGATGGCATCATGATGCGCATCATCGAGATTCTCTACGGCTTGCCGTACTTGCTCGTGGTCATCTTGCTGCTCGTCGTGATGGGGCCGTCTTTATGGACGATCATCCTCGCGCTCACCATCACCGGCTGGGTCGGTATGGCCCGGATTGTCAGGGGCCAGGTGCTGCAAGTGAAAAACTATGAGTTCGTCACGGCATCGAAATCGTTCGGTGCGAAAACGCCGCGTATCATCCGCAAGAACTTGATCCCGAACTCGATGGGGCCGATCATCGTGCAAATGACGTTGACGGTGCCGAGTGCGATTTTTGCTGAAGCGTTCTTAAGCTTCCTCGGCCTTGGGATCCAGGCGCCGTTTGCCAGCTGGGGCGTCATGGCGAACGATGCGTTGCCGGTCATCATTACCGGCGACTGGTGGCGCTTGTTCTTCCCGGCATTATTTATTTCATTGACGATGTTCGCATTTAACGTACTTGGAGACGGGCTGCAGGACGCACTCGATCCGAAGATGAGGAAGTGAAGACATGACAGGAAAGCAGATAGCTGAAGAGTTGGCCCGTACCCGCTTGGAAGAAGGGGCGGATATTGACGCGGTCGACCATACCGGCAAACGCGGCAGGATTGTAAAGCCGAAAAAGCGCAAAACCGTCACAGATGAGCGCATTCTCTCCGTCCAGGATCTGCACGTGACCTTCAATACATACGGAGGAACCGTACAGGCTGTGCGCGGCGTCAATTTCGACTTGTATAAAGGAGAAACTTTGGCGATTGTCGGGGAATCGGGCTGCGGCAAATCAGTGACATCCAACGCCATCATGGGCTTGATCCAGCAACCGCCAGGCAAAATCAGTTCCAAAGGCGTTCATTTTAAAACACAGGATCTCACCAAATTATCGAAGAAAGAAATGCGCAAAATCCAAGGCGTTGACATCTCGATGATTTTCCAGGATCCGATGACCGCGCTCAACCCGACTTTAACAATCGGCGAGCAATTGACAGAAGGTGTCAAACAGCACAAGAACTTGAGCAAAGCGGAAGCGAAAGAGCGCGCTATCGACATGCTCAAGCTGGTCGGCATCCCGAACCCGGATGAGCGGCTCAAGCAATACCCTCACCAATTCTCAGGAGGCATGCGACAGCGTATCGTCATTGCAATCGCGTTGATTTGTGAGCCGGAATTATTGATTGCCGATGAACCGACGACTGCGCTCGATGTGACAATCCAAGCGCAGATCCTGGAACTATTCGAGGAAATCCAAGCGAAAACCGGCGTATCGATCATCTTGATCACGCACGACCTTGGCGTGGTCGCAAAAATCGCCGATCGCATCGCGGTCATGTACGCCGGTAAAGTGATTGAAACCGGCGACAAGCGCGAGATTTTCTACAATCCGCAACATCCCTACACGAAGGGCTTATTGACTTCCGTGCCACGGCTCGACTTGGCTGGCGGAGAGCTGAAACCGATCGATGGCACGCCGCCTGATCTGTTC
The DNA here is from genome assembly GCF_003664125.1 of Planococcus citreus. Classification (GTDB taxonomy): domain Bacteria; phylum Bacillota; class Bacilli; order Bacillales_A; family Planococcaceae; genus Planococcus; species Planococcus citreus. Next base: position 943,585 of record NZ_RCCP01000001.1, on the reverse strand, counting down.
GCTCCGCCGACCGGCTGCCCATTCGCTGCGCGCTGCCCGTTTTCGATGGACGTCTGCACGAATGTCTATCCAGAAGTGACGGCTTTATCCGAAACCCATAAAGTGGATTGCTGGCTGCAGGATCCAAGGGCTCAAAAATTGATCGATGAACAGGCTTTTGCAAGATAAATTTGGCTGGAGGCGCATTTGCGCATTCACATAAAGAGAAACTTCAATCAGTGGGGGGGGCTTATCCCACTGATTGTTAGTTGATCCAATCAGACTTTTAGGGACCGTGAATCTCCCGCTTGTAAAAGTGGGAGTCTTACGGACCGTTGAAGTGTGATAAAAAGAAAACACTAGGGGGAAAACACATGAAGAAATGGCTCGTATTGTTTCTGATGGCGATGTTCGTGTTCGTTCTCGCAGCTTGTACAGCAAGCGAAGACGCGGGAGAAGACACGAGCAGCGATTCAGGCGAAGAAGGGTCCGCTGATTCCGGCGGGGAGAAAACATTGTTTATGAATAACGGCGAAGAACCGACTTCATTCGATCCATCAATCGGCTTTAACGCTGTATCATGGGGCGCTTTGAACAATTTGATGGAAGGTTTGACACGCCTGGATGAATCGTCTCAACCGGTCGAAGCGACAGCTGAATCGATCGACGTCTCTGAAGATGGATTGACGTATACATTCAATATCCGTGAAGACGCCAATTGGTCAAACGGCGAACCGGTCACAGCCGGTGACTTCGTTTTCGCTTGGCAGCACATGCTAGACCCGGAAACAGCTTCTCCGGCAGCTTTCCTTGCTTACTTCATTGAAGGCGCTGAAGCGTATAACAACGGAGAAGGCGCTGTAGAAGACGTCGCGATTTCTGCAGAAGACGACAAGACTTTCGTCGTCAAATTGACGGAACCGACAGAAGCATTCTTGAACATCATCACTAACCCAAGCTTCTTCCCAATCCACGAAGCGACAGCTACAGAAAATCCGGACTGGCATACAGAAGCGGATAGCTTTGTCGGAAACGGGCCGTTCACATTGGCTTCATGGAGCCATGACGAAGATTTCGTTTTTGAAAAGAACGAAGAATATTGGGATGCTGAAAACGTAAAATTGGATAAAGTTCACTGGGCAATGGTCAACGACCCGAACACAGAATACCAAATGTACGAAGCGGGAGAACTGGACGTATCGAGCGTGCCAGCTGAAATGTCCGAGCAATTGCAGGATTCTCCTGAACTTGGCGTAATGGACCAAGCGGGTACTTATTTCTACCGTTACAATGTAGAAGAAGAGCCATTCACGAATAAAAAAGTCCGCCAAGCATTCGCTTATGCGGTGAACCAAGATGATATCGTCCAATATGTGACGAAAAACGGTGAAAAACCGGCATATGGCTTTGTTTCTTACGGATTTGAAGGACCGAACGGCCAGGAATTCCGCGACGAAGCGGGCGAATTGGTGAAATTTGACGCTGACAAAGCGAAGCAATTGCTTGAAGAAGGCATGGAAGAAGAAGGCTGGGATGAATTGCCGCCAGTGACGATTTCCTACTCAACAAGCGAATCACACCAAAACATTGCCGAAACATTGCAAGATCAGTTCAAGACCGCTTTGGGTGTAGACGTTGAACTTCAAAACGTCGAAGCGAGTGTCTTCTTGACAGAGCAAAAAGAATTCAAATACCAATTGTCACGCAGCTCATTCCTGCATGACTACGCTGACCCAGTCAACGCACTTGAAAGCTTCATCACGGATTCTTCCATGAACCGTACACAATGGTCCAACGAAGAATTCGATAAACTCATCGCTGAAGCAAAAGCAGAAACGGATTCAGAAGTTCGTTGGGAAAAACTCATCGAAGCAGAAAAAATCCTGATGGACGAAATGCCGATCTTCCCGATCCATTTCTATAACCAAGTCCAGCTGCAAAAAGAAGGCGTCGAAGGCATCCTCCGCCATCCGGTAGGGTATATCGACCTTAAAACAGCGGATAAAAACTAAAAGCTGAAGCGGCCGAGTCGAGGCTAAGCTAAGTGCGCGACGTCCTGTCGCAACGCTTAGCTGACCCGCTTCCGGCGGGCCCTCGACAGGCATAAGACGAATTCCCGAAGCGGCGCTTTTTGCCGCACAGGGAAATTGGCTTATGACCCGAGAGACAGGCCGCTGAAGCTGGATATGACTAAAAGCGATCACGCCCGTTCATCGATCGTAATCACCTGAAAAAACAGAAGCGCGGCCAGGCGCCGCGCTTTTCTGTTTTTCACTGAGGAAAACTGGTAGTTTTAATGAGTGAAGAACAGAAAACTAGAGGAGTGAGCAATATGCGCACAATGCCAAAACGATTGCAAAAAGGGGATACGGTGGGCATCATCTCGCCATCAAGCCCGCCAAACTTAGAGAACTTGAAAAAGGCTTTGCCTTTCTTAGAAGAATTAGGATTGAAAGTGAAAATGGGGAAATCCGTCGAAGCGAAAAACGGCTATCTTGCCGGAACGGATGACGAACGTTTGGCGGATTTGCATGCCATGTTCGAAGACCCGGAAGTGAAAGGCATCATTTGCGCAGGCGGAGGATATGGAGCCGCACGCTACGCAGACCGGATCGACTACGCGATGATCAAAGAAAACCCGAAGATTTTCTGGGGCTACTCAGATGTGACTTTTTTACATAATGCCATCGGAATGTATGCAGAATTGGTAACGTTCCACGGGCCGATGTTGGCATCGGATGTCGGAAAGCCGGAATTTCATGAGCGCAGCGGCCGCATGTTCGGACAGATGTTCCAGCCGTTCGAATTGCATTACGACGAAACCATCTCCGAGCTGGAAACTTTAGCAAGCGGCATGGCAGACGGAGAACTAGTAGGGGGCAACCTATCGTTGATTCGCGGGACGCTTGGGACAAAGTTTGAAATCGACACGAAAGACAAGATCTTGTTGATTGAAGACACAGGGGAAGAACCGTATCAAGTGGATGAAATGCTCAATCAGCTGAAACAAGCCCGCAAGTTCGAGCAAGTAGCCGGAATTGTTATCGGCGATTTCAAAAACGCTGAACCGAAAAAGCCCGAACAATCGTGGACACTCGCACAAGTGCTGGATGATTATTTTAAAGAGTTGGATGTGCCGGTCGTCAAAGGCTTCAAGATTGGCCATTGCGAACCGCATTTCTCCGTGCCGCTCGGCGTAAAAGCCCGTCTCGATGCTGATGCGAAAACCTTGACGATCCTGCCGGGGGTCGAGTGATATGCCGGTTTTAGCGTCTATCGAGACTTACCGGATAGCCGTTCCTTTAAAAAAGCCGTTCAAGACAGCGCTTCGGACCGTGGAAGCAGCTGAAGCGGTCATCGTTCATTTGACGACACAAGACGGCCGCTCCGGTTTCGGCGAAGCGCCGCCGACCCATGTCATTACGGGCGAAACCTTGGATAGCATCGAACGCGCTGTCCACTTGATTGGCGCGGGGTTAATCGGGATGGACGTGAGGCGCAGGGAACAGCTTTTCGAGAAGCTTCACAAGACGCTCGTCGGCAACACCAGTGCCAAAGCGGCGGTGGATATGGCGCTCTACGATTTGATCGCGCAGCAAGCCGGCATGCCCTTGACACAGTTTCTCGGCGGCTACCGCGAATCGATCGAGACCGATTACACGGTTTCGGTCAATGCTCCTGAAGAAATGGCGCAAGATGCAGCAGCCTATGAGCAGCAAGGATTTACGGTTCTGAAAGTCAAAGTCGGCATCGATACCCCTGAACAGGACCTGAAGCGAATCCAGGCCATCCGGAGGCGTGTCGGGAATACAGTCACACTGCGTTTAGACGCCAACCAAGGCTGGGATCCAAAATCGGCGGTGCGCATCATCAATCAGATGGAAGACGCCGGATTCAATATCGAATTGATCGAGCAGCCGGTTCGGGCACATGACATCGAAGGAATGAAATTCGTTACGGACAATACATTGACACCGATCATGGCGGACGAGAGCGTCTTTTCACCGGTGGACGCGAAACGCGTTTTGGAATTGCGCGCAGCAGACTTGATCAATATCAAATTGATGAAAGCGGGGGGCATCCACCGCGCAATGAAAATCAATGCACTGGCAGAGACTTTCGGCGTGCCTTGCATGACCGGCAGCATGATCGAAACGAAACTTGGCCTGTCCGCGGCTGCCCATTTCGCGGCGAGCCAGCCGAATGTGACGCGTTTTGATTTTGATGCGCCGCTTATGCTGAAAGAGGACCTTTTGCCAGGCGGTATCCAATACAGCGGCAAAGCCATCCGCTTTTCAGATAAGCCAGGGCTTGGCATCGATCGGGAGCGGTTCCTGGAAACTTTACGCGAACGGAGAGGATAACATGGCACAGACACAATCGACGACTTGGGTTTGCCGCGTTCCGGTGACAAGCGTCTGGACCCATCCCGAAAAAGTGCGGGAAGTGGATGCACACGGCGTTGCAGACACGCCGGACATCAATAAATGGCGTGAAGCGATGAACCAAAAGGAAACCAAGGACCTCACATTAAGCAATCGCCTTCAAACGCAGCTGCTTTACGGGGAGCCTGTTTTAATAGAAGAAATCGACGGCACGTGGGCGAAGATCATTGCCCTGTGGCAGCCGTCTCATAAAGACGAGCGCGGCTATCCGGGATGGCTGCCCCTAGCACATCTAAAAGAAATCGACTCAGTTGCGGATCGAAGCTACGCGCGTGTATCCGCTGATAAAGCGCAATTATGGACGCTAGACCGCCGACCGGTCGCACAGCTTCCATTCAATAGCTTGTTGCCGGTCAAAGATGCGAACGAAACGCGTGTCCATGTCCATACGCCGGATGGCGATGCATATATCGAAGCTAAGCATGTCCAGCTTGTCCCGGCGCCTGAACAGATTCCGCTCGGAAATGGCCAATCGATCGTAAATGAGGCAGAACGATTCTTGGGATTGCAGTATTTCTGGGGCGGCATGTCGAGCCTCGGCTATGACTGTTCCGGATTCTCCCATCATATGCTGAAAGCGAACGGCTATTACATATCACGTGATGCAGGAGACCAGTCTGTGGAAGGCGTGGAAATCGACCCTCTTGATTCTGCTGCTTGGCAAACAGGCGATCTCTTGTTCTTCGCTTACGATGAAGGGGTGGGGAAACTTCACCATGTCGGCATTTATTACGGCGATGGCATGATGATCCATTCGCCGACATCCGGCAAAGCCATTGAAATCACCCGTCTCGAAGGCACGGTCTATGACAAGGAATTATGTGCCGTCCGCAGATTTACACAGGAGGAAACAACATGACGAACGAAACTTTATTGTCTGTACAGGAACTCAAACGCCATTTCGATCTCGGCAAAGACACGACGTTAAAAGCGGTCGACGGCATTTCATTTGATATCAAGCGCGGCGAAACCTTTGGGCTCGTGGGAGAGTCGGGCTGCGGCAAATCGACGGCCGGCCGGACCATTATGGGCTTATACAGCTCGACCGACGGCAAAGTCGAATACGACGGCGTCGATATCCATAAAATGTCCGACAAGGATCGCTTCGATTATTTGCGCAATATGCAGATGATTTTCCAGGATCCTTACGCGTCGCTTAACCCGCGTTCGACCGTCTTTGAAATCATCGCGGAACCGATGCAAGTCCACGGGCTGTATAAGAATAAAAAGGAATTGCAGGCGCGCGTCCATCAATTGCTGGAAGATGTCGGATTGAACCGCGACCATGCCAACCGCTATCCGCACGAATTCTCGGGTGGGCAAAGACAGCGCATCGGCATCGCGCGGGCTTTGTCGCTCGACCCGGATTTCATCATTGCGGACGAACCGATCTCGGCACTCGACGTATCGGTCCAAGCGCAAGTCGTCATGCTCCTGCAGAAACTTCAGAAGGAAAAAGGGCTGACGTATTTGTTCATCGCCCATGACCTGAGCATGGTCAAATATATATCAGACCGCATCGGCGTTATGTACCTCGGGCATATGGTCGAACTGACGACGGCCGACCAGCTGTACGATAAGCCGCTTCATCCTTACACGGAAGCCTTGCTGTCCGCGATTCCGATCCCGGACCCCGACATCGAAGAAGCCCGTGAACGTGTCATTTTGGAAGGGGAACTGCCAAGCCCGATCGATCCACCGAGCGGCTGTGTGTTCCGGACACGATGCCCGCATGCGATGAGCATCTGTGCGGAGAAAAAGCCGGCGTGGCAGGAAAAAGAGCCCGGCCATTACGTCGCTTGTCATTTGTATGAGTAAGTGAAACAGGTGAAATAACCATAAATTTATGCTATAATAGATAGATAATGTTTTCATTATAGAGAGGCGTGGATAACTATGGCATTTCAACCCCATGAAAAAGAAGTATCTGAATTTGTAGCGGCCCGCAAAATCGGCGAATGGATTTCATTCACCCGCAATGGCGTCGACGTTAACGGAACCATCTTCAAAATTATGGACAACTCGGTGATCGTCGAGATCTCACCAGAAGACGCCAAGGAAATCGGCGCTGCTTCCAACATGACCGTAATTTCACATAAGAAATACAAGATTGTCGCAGATCAATAAACGAAACCTCCGCAACCGCGGAGGTTTTTTCATTTTGTGAAATTAAGTGAAGCTAGCGAGTGTTTGTATGTGGAAAAATTAGTGAGAGTTTAGGTGTGTAATCATTTCGATGTTCTAATTATTTTTCACATCAATAGTCGCCGCCTTGCTTTGGGTTGGCCTTTGGCAATAAGCCAGGAAGACCACCTGTCTTACTGCGTCGGCTCACCCTTGGCGCTGGGCGGCTGAGAGATTTCGGTGATTCTGGTGAGTTTCGTTAGATTTGCTTCTATAGTTAGTTGCCGTCTAGTGGGGGAATCGCTTCTCGAGTCTAGTGTGCAATGAGATAGAGAGGGTTTGCTTGTGAAATTGTTCCGATATTCTATTAAAGTGTCATCTGAGTAGTCGCCGCCTTGCTTTGGGTTGGCCTCCTGCAATAAGCCAGGAAGAGCACCTGTCTTATTGCGTCGGCTCACCCTTGACGCTCGGGGGCTGATAGATTTCGTTGATCAAGGTGTGTTTAGATAAAATTGCTTCTTTAGACAGTTGCCGGCTAGTTGGGGAATCGCTTCCCGAGATGCGGCATCTGATACACAAGTGTTTGAACTGAAAATCACACTCTCTTTGATCCAAATGATATGAGCTACAAAACATGATGCATTTCCACACTTTACTTTAAATGAGCTGAAGAAACGATCTTCCACTTTAAAACTAGAGACGGAGTGGAAGGGGGCTGACGCCTGTGGGATCGCGCGGGCTGGCGAGACAAACGTGCCACGCTCTTCGGCACGTTGGCTCAACACCCGCCCCACGGCAAGCAGCCCCCTGCAACGAAGTCGAAAAGCGGAAGCTTTTCCAATCACTTCTTTTTCATTACTTCACCCTTTCCCGATTTGAAATTCACCACAATCCTATGCCATTCGTCTCAAAGCCACCAAATATTGAAAATTGTGGCAGGGAATTCGTTTCAAAGCGTATGTTTTTTTGGTAAAGTAAAACTAAGCAGAACGCCATTTGCCTGAAAGGACTTAGACGCATGATATCTGATTTTAAATTTTGGCATTTCTTCCTGAACCAAGGCCAACTCATACATAATTTGCGACACACCGAAATGAGGCAAATCAATAAGCGCCTGGCCGTTATTCTGGTGCTTGGCTTGATCGTATTCGCCTTGCCTGAAATCTGGGGCATGAACACCGGATCGTTGACGCCGCTGCTTGCGGCAGGCATGTTCGACGGCTATACACTCGCGCGTTGGACTTCGCTTGTCGGCACCTTGCTGTGGGGCGGCTTGTATTTGAGCTTCCATCTATACATCGCCGCGTATCTATATGGCCGGATCATTGGCATCCCATGGAAGGCGATGATCGTCATGCAAGCTTACGTTACGGCATTGTTGGTGCTGGAAAAAGGCTTGATTTTCGGTATATTCGCCTGGAACGGCTACACGATGGCCTTTTCACCATTTTCATTCGGGCCGATCGCCGCGACGTTCCTGGAGAACAGCTATCTGATTTATTTCTTTAACCAATTGACCTTGTTTACATCATTGATTATTGCGATTCAATACCGCTTCATCAAAAACTTTTCGCGTGTATCGCCGAAAATCATCTTGCTTTCATTGATTGTTATTCATGTGATTTCGGCATTGATCGTCGCACTATTCAGCCAAATCCCAGTCGACGAAATGCTCCGTGACTTTATGCAAGGGGGGCCGATCCTATGAACCGCTTTTTCTTTATCGGCTTATCCATTGCCATCGTCGCTTTTTTGACCTCGAACTTCCTGTTGCTGTTCGGTGAAAAGAGCATCATTTCAAAAGAACTGTATGTCAGCGAATATGAACAGGCGTATACCCATACATATACTGAAACGTTGCCGAAAGAAGCCTTGACGGCGCCGCAGGATACGATGGAAATCTATGTCCAGGACCATGAAGCGCTTGAGCAATGGCTCGTCAAAGAAGGTGATGCTGTAACGGCAGGTGCTGAACTGGCACGTTTGAATGAAAGCGAATCGGAAGACCAGCGCGCCATTTGGCAATCGGAACAAAGTGCGCTTCAAGCAGAACGCAGTGAAGTCCAGTCTACGTTGCAGGAATTAACGCAGGCGCGCGCATCGCAAGACAGCAGCGTATCCGAAAACTCCAATAACAGCTCCAGCTATCCGGGGTTTGGCGAAGACATGGAACAGGAACTGCGCATGGATGTCAACGTCTCCGTCGGCGTGGAAGTGCCTGAAGACGGCTCGTATGCTTCAGGCATCGCGCAAGCCCAGCAACGTCTGGCAGCCATTGATTCTGAACTTGCGGTCGTGGAGGCGCAGCTCGCGCAAAGCCAGGAAAATCCGGCGCTCATCAGCCCGGTCGAAGGGACGGTCGCGAGCATCAACCGCGATACCGAACCGCTTAGCATCGAGATCTACAATAACGAACGGGAATTCGTCACGTATCTACTGGAAGATGAATGGCACGAAGTGGAACAAGCTGACCGCGTATTTATCCAGGCGCCAGGCATTGAAGGCGCGATTCCTGGAACGGTCCGCAGCGTTTCTGAAATCCCGGCTGAAGAATCCAAGTGGTTCGAAGCATATAGGGAGCTTGGCCGTATCGAACAAAACAACCCGATCGCCTTTTATGAAGTGCGCATCGCTCCTGAAACGCCTATGCAGGACACGATGCCTTATGGCAGCAACGTCAACGCAGAAATTACCTTGGATGAAGCACAAGATGCGATTGCCTTGCGCGACGGCTGGGTTTACGACGACGACAACACGACGGGCACTGCCTATACCTTGAACATTGACGGCCGCCCGAATGCCGTTCCTGTCGAGATCGCCTTCACCCAACAAGGCCGTGTCGTTCTTGCGAGCGGCATGGAAGCAGGGAATATTACCATCAATGAAGAACAGCTTCACGATTATCCGGGACGGCCGAAGCTCTTCATGCCGTTTCCAATCCGCACGCCGGACTTTAATTATGCGAAGAATACAGAATGGCGCGCCTATATTGAATATTTATTGGCACGCTAAGCAAAACCTCCGGGGATTTCCGGAGGTTTTTTTGGTGGCAATGGAATTGGGAAAGCGCGAAAATTTGCTGTATAAACAGGCGCAGCGAAAGCGCCGGCGAAACTTGCGCTTAATTTACGGCCGCCATTGGTGTACGATAGACACAACACATTACAGCCATTGATCGGAGTGGGGTATCCATGAAAGAAACAGATTGGCGCTTCCGCGTCGCGCACCGGGAAGCCTGGATCGGCCTCGGCCTTGCGCTCTTCAACTTCATCTGGTGGTTCGCTTTCGCCTACGGGCTCGGCAATCGCCCGGTCGAAGAATACACGTACATATTCGGCTTGCCGGATTGGTTTTTCTACAGTTGCATCGTCGGCTTTTTGGTCATGGTCGTGCTCGTCACGGTCGTCGTCAAGTTTTTCTTCGTCGATGTTCCATTTGACGAAGAACAGGAGGAAGGCCGATGAACTATTCAGTCCTCATTCCCATGATTGTCTTTTTAATCATCATCTTTTTCATCGGCTATTGGTCGAGCAAGAAGCTCGCCGGCTCCTCGAACTTTATCAGTGATTATTTCCTCGGGGGCCGCGAGCTTGGCGGTTTTGTCCTGGCGATGACCATGGTTGCGACATACGGCAGCGCCTCGAGTTTCCTTGGCGGGCCTGGGACCGCCTATACGATGGGCTTCGGCTGGGTGTTGCTCGCGATGACGCAAGTAGTCACTGGTTATTTCGTCTTGATGATTCTCGGGAAAAAATACGCCATCATGGCCCGTCGTTATAACGCGGTGACGATGATCGATTTTCTGAAAGCCCGTTACAATAGCACAGCCGTTGTTTTATTATCGGCGCTTAGCATTATCATCTTCCTGTTTTCCGCGATGGCAGCACAGTGGATCGGAGGCGCGCGGCTCATCGAGTCGTTAACGGGTCTCAGCTATCAATCGGCATTGTTCTTGTTTGCCATCAGCGTTCTCGTTTACGTGACAATCGGCGGCTTTCGGGCTGTCGCCTTGACCGACGCGGTGCAAGGGGCGGTCATGCTCATCGGTACGCTGATCCTGTTGATCGCCGTCATCATTTCAGGTGGCGGGATCTCGAACATCATGCAGGATTTGATCAATGAAAACCCGAATTTGGTCACGCCGTACGGGGCGGAAGGCAATCTAAGCGCCGCGTACGTGTCATCGTTCTGGATTCTCGTCGGTGTCGGTGTCGTTGGATTGCCGCAAATCGCGGTGCGTGCGATGTCCTATAAAAATGCGCGATCGATGCACCGCGCGCTCATCATCGGCACGATCGTCACCGGCTTCATTATGCTCAATATGCATTTGATCGGCGTGTTCGCCCGTCCAATCCTTCCCGGCATCGATGTTGGGGACAAAGTCATTCCACTTATCGCGCTGGAGACTTTGCCGCCTTGGGTTGCGGGCATCGTCCTGGCAGCTCCGATGGCGGCAATCATGTCGACGGTCGATTCACTGCTGTTGCTCGTCAGCTCGTCGATTGTCAAAGACGTCTATTTGAATTACGTTAAACCGGATGCAAGCCTGAAAACCATCAAACGCATGTCGTTCGGGGTCACGGGGATTCTCGGCGTGATTGTCTTCTTGCTGGCTCTCGACCCGCCTGATTTGCTGATTTTCTTGAATTTATTCGCGTTCGGCGGTCTGGAAGCGGCGTTCATCTGGCCGATTGTTCTCGGGCTTTACTGGAAATGGGGAAATAAATACGGGGCGATTGCGAGTATGGGGACAGGGATTGCGAGCTATATTGCACTTCATTTCTACAACATCGCAAACGGCAATTTGTTCGGCGTCCATACCGTCACCTTGCCGGTCGTTCTGTCACTCATCGCCTTTATCGCCTTCAGTTTGCTGATCAAGCGTCAGGCATATGATTACAACGCCATTCTATACAGAAACGAAAAACAAGCGTAAAATAAAGGGCTATATCTGGAATAAGGGAAAGAAGGGCTGCACTTTTGACTCCATGGAAAGTTTACGGCATCTTAACATCGGTGATGGTCGTGTGGGGATTCAACCTCGCAGCGGTCAAGTATTTATTGGAATTTGTCGATCCGGTCACGCTGACGGCGTTTCGGATCTTGCTGGCAGGCGTGACCGTGCTGATCATTTTGGCATCGCTCGGCATGATGCGCTGGCCAAAGCGCAGCGATTGGAAATACATATTGTTAGGAGCTTTGCTCAACGTAGTGGCGCACCATTATTTCCTGTCTCAAGGGTTGGCGATTACTTCCGGAACGAACGCTGGGTTGATTCTCGGGACCGGGCCGATGCTGACGGCGGTTCTCGTATCGCTGATCATGCGTAATGTGCCATCTAGGCTGCAATGGCTCGGGGTGTTCATCGGTTTTGCCGGCGTCGCCACGACAGTAATGGTCGGGAGCGACTCGGCATCGGGCTTGAGTCTAGGCGATATATTGGTCTTCATCTCCATTTTGGCACAGGTCTTCAGTTATATTGTCATAGCAAATGCAGCGCGTTCACTGGATCCGCGTCTGTTGACGGGATACATGCTCGTGACGGGGGCGATCGTGTTGTTCATCATCGCGCTCATCCAGGAGCCGGGAGAAATTGCGGCATTCGCGGCAGTTCCATCGTCGTTCTGGCTGGCGTTCTTCTTTTCGGGAATGCTTGGTACAGCGGTCGGGCATATGCTTTACAATTACTCGATTGGCCAGGCAGGACCGACGAAAGCGGCAATTTTCATGAACCTGAATACGCTGTTCTCGCTCGTGGCGGCAAGCCTCATTCTCGGTGAAACGATTACGCCGGGTCATTTGATCGGCCTCGTGCTCATTGTGATCGGCGTGATATTCGGCTCAGGGGCAGCGGAGGATTTGCTTCGGAAACGCAGGAAACGGCTCCCCGTATGAGCCGTTTTTTCTATAGTGGAATAGCGAAAGGAGAATAATGCATGACAGGTTTATGGGGAACACCCGAACAATTACGCCAGCTGACGGAACAATTGGTGGGCTGGGAATCACAAGGATTGACAGAAGGGGAAGTGAAATTCCCAGAACGATTAAAAGCCAAATTAATGGAAATGGAATACTTCCGCCACCACCCGGAACTCGTATCAATGGGCGAAGTCAATTGGGAACGCCGGTATTTGACAGCTTTGTATAAGCATGAAAAAGCCACTCGGACCGTCGTGCTGCTCAGCCATTTCGATACGGTTGCCGTGCACGAATACGGGGATTTGGCGCCGCTCGCCTATCAGCCGGCAGAACTGGAGAAAGCATTCCAAAAAATCAAAAGCGAATTCAAGCCGGAGATGCAGGAAGATCTCGCATCCGGTGATTATTTATTCGGCCGCGGCATCATGGACATGAAGTCGGGGCTGGCAATCCATATGGCATTGATCGAACGGGCAAGCCTTGAAAATTGGCCGGTCAATATTGTGCTCATGTCGGTGCCGGATGAGGAAGTCAACTCGGCAGGCATGCGTTACGGCGTGTCAAAGCTGCTCGATCTCGAACGCCAACATGGCTTGGAATATGTATTGTTTTTGAACGGCGAGCCGGTGTTCGCGAAATCGCCCGGCGATGAATCCCAATACATTTATACCGGATCGATTGGAAAAATCATGCCTAGCGCATTATTCTATGGAAAAGAAACGCATGCAGGCGAGCCGCTTGCCGGCATGACTTCAAGCTATCTGTCGACGTATTTGACGCGGAAAATGGAATGGAATCCAGCATTTTCCGAGACCGTGCATGGGGAAGAGACGCCGCTTCCGGTAACCTTGACGCAAGGGGATATGAAAGAAGAGTATTCGGTGCAGACGCCTTACCGGACAAAATCGCTCTACAACGTCTTCACCATGGAAAGAAACGCGGAAGACGTTATGGATATTTTTGAGGGCTTGGCAAAGGCATCCGCTGCGGAATGTATGGAAGATTATCGTGCATTATGCGAAAAAGTCGGCATGGAACCGCGGTTCGATGATATCCGTGTCCTCCGTTACGAAGAATTGGTGGACTACGCTGAAGAGAAATTCGGGATTGATTACATCAATCAATTGATTCATGACACGTTGATGGACCCTGAACGCGACGTCCGAGATAAGTCATTCCATATCGCTGACATCTTGCTGCTCAATTGCCAGGAATTGACGCCAGGCATTGTCTTGTTATTTGCGCCGCCTTATTATCCAGCGGTCAATTCAAGCGAAGACCCGTTTATCGAGGAATGTGTGGCACATGTTACACGCGATGCACTCGAACGCTTTGATTTGGAGCTTGAGCAAGTGCATTTCTTCAACGGCATTTCGGACCTCAGCTACGTCAATTACCAGGACACATCAAGCGGATGGGTCAGCTATGAGAACAACACGCCGGTTTACGGCGATCCATACAGCATCCCGTTCCAGGCAATGCAGCAGCTCAAAGCGCCGGTCCTGAACATCGGGCCTTTCGGCAAGGACCCGCATAAACGAACCGAACGGCTCCATATCAAAAATGCATTCGAAGAAATACCGGAAATCATCGCAAGCTTGATTTTGCACATTGGAGAACAAGGGGATTGATATCGTAGAATGAAACAGCTTTTCACAATCCGGTTTGTTTTGAATTGAGAAGACAGGTACAATTCAAAAAGATGAAAAATTTAAAGGAGCGAATCTTTTATGGAGTTCAAGCAGCAGACCGAAACGTATTTTGATCATTTTCATGCGCATCCTGAAGTCAGCTTCAAAGAAGTCGAAACGACGAAGAAACTCGCGCAGATCATGGAAGAGCTAGGGGTAGAATACCGGACATTCGATGATGTCACCGGCTTGTTCGCGGAAATCGGCGAAGGCGAGGAAGTGATTGCAGTCCGTGCGGATATCGATGCCTTATGGCAGGAAGTGAATGGCAAAGTGCAAGCCAACCATTCCTGCGGCCATGACGCCAATATGTCGATGGTGCTCGGAGCGCTTTTGCGTTTGAAAGATGAATCCTTGAACAAGCGCATCCGCTTTATTTTTCAGCCGGCTGAAGAGCAGGGCAACGGTTCGCTTGCGATGATTGAGCGCGGCGCTTTAGAAGGGGTGACGCATCTATTCGGCGTCCATTTGCGCCCACAAGAAGAGCTGCCGTTCGGCAAGGTGACGCCAGCTCTTCATCACGGGTCCGGGATTTTCCTGAAAGGCAAGATTACCGGCGAAGATGCACACGGTGCGCGGCCGCATCAAGGTAAAAATGCCATCGATGTCATCGCGGCCATCCATCAATTCGTGAAAACGATCTATTTCTCGCCGTTCGAATCCTATTCAGCCAAGCTGACGAATATTCAGACCGGTGGGGAAAGCTTGAACATTATTCCGGGAAGTGCGACGTTCGCACTCGATGTGCGTTCGCAGTCGAATGCTTTGATGGACACAATGAAAGTTCGCCTCGAAGAAGGTTTGCGGGCGATCGCCGTGCTTCACGGCGTCGAAATCGATTTGAAATGGGACGACTACACGCCCGCTGCCGAAGTGTCGGACGAGGCGATGGAGATTGCCTCCCAGGCGATTCGCAATGTGCTCGGAGACGAGGCATTTGCTGAAGCGATCCAGACAACGGGGGCGGACGATTTCCATTTCTACACGATTAAACAGCCCGGGTTGAAAGCGGCGATGGTCGGAATCGGTGCTGATTTAACGCCGGGACTGCATCATCCAGATATGAAATTTAACCGGGAAGCTCTTGATGTCGGCGCACGCGTTTTAGCGGAAACTTTACGCCTTGCTTAAAGCATGCCTGTGACGTGCCTGGAATAGTTTCCCGGCAGGTCATTTAGGGTATGGAACAACTGCTGATACTAAAGAAATTTAAAGGGGTCATCGAGATGGATGCAATATTGAACGGGTTGACGTGGATCGTCGACGAAGGCAATAACTTATTATGGACATACATATTGATTGGGCTTTTGCTCGGTCTTGGTTTATATTTCACTATCCGCACACGCTTCGTGCAAGTGCGCTTGTTTGGGGAAATGTTCCGCGTCATTACGGAAAAGAAAGACGGAACGGGCGGGATTTCCGCATTCCAGGCATTCACGATTTCGACCGCATCCCGCGTCGGAACCGGCAATATCACAGGCGTCGCTTTGGCCATTGCCATTGGCGGCCCGGGTGCTGTTTTTTGGATGTGGGTCGTAGCTTTGATCGGCATGGCGACAGCCTTCATCGAAAGTACGCTTGCTCAAGTCTACAAGATCAAAGACGGTGAGCAATTCCGCGGAGGTCCTGCGTATTATATGGAAAAAGCACTTGGCACGCGCAAATTGGGCATCGTATTTGCCATTCTCTTGACGCTCGCATTCGGCTTTATTTTTAACTCGGTGCAATCGAATACGATTGCCCAATCAGTCAGCGATGTATTGGACATCCCGAACTGGGTCGTCGGCGCAAGCTTAGTCGTTTTGTCCGCCATCGTCATTTTCGGCGGAGTACGCCGGATCGCGCATGTCACGCAAATTGTCGTACCTGTCATGGCAGTTGCTTATTTGGTTGTCGTCGCTTACATATCCATACTTAATTTTACGGAAATTCCGGCGGTCTTCACCTTAATCATCCAAAATGCGTTTGGTCTTGAAGAGGTGGTCGGCGGCGGTATCGGTGCGGCGATCATGCAGGGGATACGCCGAGGTCTTTTCTCGAACGAAGCCGGTATGGGTTCGGTCCCGAATGCTGCTGCTTCCGCCAACGTATCGCATCCCGCAAAACAAGGGCTCGTCCAAAGCCTTGGGGTGTTCTTCGATACAATCATCATTTGTTCGGCGACGGCGTTCGTCATCATTCTCGCGGATCTGTACCGTACAAGTGAACAGGAAGGCATTTTGTTGACCCAAAGTTCACTTGAAATGCATGTAGGAGCATGGGCGCCGTATTTCCTGGCGATCGCTATCACGTTCTTCGCTTTCAGCTCAATCGTCGGGAACTATTATTACGGCGAGACGAATATCGAATTCATCAATGCCCATAGCTTGTGGTTGACCGCTTACCGCTTCGGTGTACTTGCGATGGTCATGTTCGGGTCGATCGCACAAGTGCAGCTTGTCTGGAACATGGCCGACCTGTTCATGGGCATGATGGCCGTCATCAACTTGGTGGTCATCGCATTACTCGGCAAGATCGCGTTCCGCGTTCTCGACGACTATATGGGACAAAGAAAAGCCGGCAAGAATCCGGTGTTCTATGCGAAAAATTTGCCTGGCCTGAAAAACACGGAATGCTGGGGAGAAGAAGCACATCGTCACGACGAATAACTTCTGGCCTCTTCCGCATTTGCGGAAGAGGTTTTTCTTCGGGAACCCATTAAGCCATCGGGCGTCCTGTAACGAAACCGTAATGAAAAATACACCAAAACGATTTCTGCCCAAGGCTTTGCTATGGTAGAATGAACTATTGATATTAGCAAAAATTATTGATATACAATCTCGCTTTTGGAGCGGGAGATAAAAAATTACTGGCGATTGAGGAGAATTAACGAAATGGAAAAAATCTGTGTAGTTGGATTAGGATATATCGGCTTGCCGACAGCGGTCATGTTCGCAAACCATGGTTATGATGTTCACGGAGTGGACGTCAATCAAAAAGCAGTGGACATGCTGTCTGACGGGCAAATCCACATTGAAGAACCGTTTCTTCAAGATTACTTGAACAAAGCATTGGAAAAAGGCACTTTCTCGGTTTCGACAACACCTACAGAAGCGGACATGTTCATCATCGCTGTGCCGTCTCCGATTGCGGAAGACAAAACAGCCAATATGGATTACATCCGTGCAGCGACTGAATCGATCGTGCCATTCCTGAAAAAAGGTGATTTGGTCGTCTTGGAATCAACCGTTCCTCCGCGCACCGTGCTCGATGTCATGATGCCGATCCTTGTGAAGAGCAATTTGGAAATCGGGACAGAACTCTTTGTTTCGCATTCCCCAGAGCGCGTCATTCCTGGAAAAGTATTTGAAGAGCTCGTGAAAAATGACCGCATCATCGGCGGCATCAATGAAGAATCTTCAAAACGTACGCAAGTGTATTACGAATCATTCGTTAAAGGTGAATTCATTTTGACGGATGCGACGACTGCTGAAATGGTCAAGGTCATGGAAAACACTTACCGCGACGTCAACATCGCTTTCGCCAATGAAATCGCGAAAATCTCCGACAATGTCGGGGTCGATGCTTGGGAAGCGATCCGCCTCGCCAACCATCACCCGCGCGTTAATATCCACTTGCCAGGTCCCGGAGTGGGCGGGCATTGTATCGCAGTTGACCCGTGGTTCTTGGTCGAAAAAGAGAAGGATCTTTCACAGATCATCCATCTGTCACGCAATACGAATGACGGCATGCCGCAATACACGGCAGACAAAATCGACGACATCCTAAAAGATGTGGCCGATGCGAAAGTCGCTGTATTCGGTTTGGCCTTCAAAGGCAATATCGATGACATCCGCGAAAGCCCATCGATGGAAGTACTGGAACACCTGAAAGCGAAAAACCTGCGCATTTCTTCTTTTGACCCGCACGTCAAAGAAAACAAAGCGCCGTTCCAGACGCAATCCTATGACGAAGCAGTCGAAGGCGCGGACTTGATCGTCATCTTGACCGACCATAAAGCATTCAAGGAATACAATCCGAAAAACCTTGGCGGAACGATGCGCCATAAAGCCATTTTCGACACGAAAAATGCCATCAGCCGTGAAGCTTACGAAGAGGCTGGATTCACGGTTTACCGTCTCGGTGACGGCAAAGGCAATCCAAAAAATTAAAATACACGGCCGCATTTTCAAGCTTTTGGAAATGCGGTTTTGCATGGAGGCACGAACTACATGAAAGAAGAAATTTTAGGCGTCACCGTCAATAAAGAAACCGAACAGCAATTGCTGGATAACATCCAAAACGATATCGAAACAGGGCGCAAATCACGCATTGTTGCAATCAATCCTGAAAAAGTCATGATGGCTTCAAAAGACCCGGCACTCCGGACACTGTTGAACGAATCGACCTACCAGATTCCAGACGGAGTCGGCATTAAAATCGCTTCCCGCATGCGTGGCGGCGCAATTCGCGAACGCGTGACGGGCATCGGCATGATGGATGCGCTGCTTCAACTCGCCAATAAACACGGCCATCGCATCTTCATGTACGGGGCGAAAAAGGCGACTGTGGAACTGGCTGCACAAAACATCCAAGCGAAATACCCGAATCTTATCGTCGCCGGGACACTCGACGGCTATGAAAAAGACCCTGAGAAAATCATCCAAGCCATCAATGAAGCAAAACCGCAGATCTTATTTGTGGCGCTCGGCAGCCCGAAACAGGAATTGTTCATCCGTGAAAACATGGAGCGGTTGGACGTCAATATCTTTCAGGGCGTTGGCGGCAGTTTCGATGTCTACAGCGGCAATGTTAAACGTGCGCCGAAGCTGTTCTTGAACACAGGAACCGAATGGCTTTACCGTCTGGCGAGCCAGCCTACGCGTATCAAACGCCAAATGGCGCTCCCGCAATTTCTTATCAAAGCTGTGCGCGATAAAGGGGGAAAACGCTGATGAAAGTACTTCATGTCATCAGCGGCGGCGAAACCGGCGGATCCAAAAAGCATTTATTGCAGCTATTGACGAACTCTCCCGTAGAAGCAGAGTTGCTATTATTGACAGAAGGCGCATTTGCAGAAGATGCAAGAAAAATGGGGATTCCAGTAACGGTCGTCCAGCAAAACAGCCGTCTTGACCGGTCAGCCCCACGCAAGATTTTGATGGTCTTGAAAAAAGGCGGATTCTCAATTGTCCATTCCCACGGGGCACGTGCCAATTTTCTGATCGACTCGGTCTATAAAAAGCTGGGCATGCCGTGGTTCATCACGGTACACAGCGATCCAACGCTCGATTTTCTTCATCAGCCCAAGCCGCTCGCAAAAGTGTTCACTATCTTGAACCAGCGGGCGATGCGCCGTGCGGACCATTTGTTTGCCGTATCGCAGAAATTTAAGGATATGCTGATCCAAATGGGCGTCGAATCGAAGAAAATCACGCCGGTATTCAATGGCATCAATTTCCATGAAACCTTGCCGGAATTTGATCAAAGAGCCATTCGCGAATCCCTCGAGACTCGAGAAGATGAGTTCGTCTTTGCCATTGTGGCACGTCTTCATCCAGTCAAAGGCCATGATATTTTACTTAATGCACTCTCACGAATCGATCGACCGTGTAAACTATGGGTCATCGGCGAAGGCGACCTACGCCAGAAACTAAGTGAACAGGCAGCGGCACTCGGCATTTCAGAGCGCGTGCAATTTTTGGGGGCGCGGAAGGATGTCGACCAATTATTATATGCGGCGGATGTATCTTTATTGACTTCACATAGTGAGAGTTTTCCGCTGGTGCTGTTGGAATCTGCCGATATGGCAACGCCTGTTATCTCGACAAATGTTGGCGGCGTGCCAGCACTGATTGATCCAGGGAAAACCGGATGGATCGTTGAACCGGGGCGTGCAGATGCTCTTCAACACGTGATGGAAAAGGCGATGGATGCGGATGTGCAAGAAATGGGAAGCATGCTTCGGAGCTTTGCAAAAGAAAATTTTTCCAATGAAAATCTACAACGGGAAATCCAACGAGTTTATAGCGCTATTTTGAAGTTAAACTAGGTAATTACTCCTGTTTATTTTAAAATGTTAATATTATGAAATATACCGTTCAGCCTATACAGGACGCGGTTTTTAAAGCCCTTTGAGCACTGTCTCAAAGGGTTTTTTGTCGTCCCTGTAACATAAATGTAATATTCATCTCAATAATTCAGTGATAAACTCTGAATTATTCAGAATAAAAAATTGCCTAATAAATACAGAAAAGCAGACTATAGAACTCAGGGGGAAGAAGAAGCATATGAAAATGACAAAATGGTTTGGAACAATGATCGCCGCAACTGCTTTATCAGTGACTGCTTTCGCTTCCAGTTCAGAAGCAAGCGTCTATGAAAAGTTTGACCGCATCTCAGGATCGGATCGTTATGAAACGGCCATCCAGGTATCACGTGAAGGATGGACTGCTAACAGTACCGATAATGTCGTGCTCGTCATCGGCGATAATTACCCGGATGCTCTCGCGGGTGCTCCACTTGCTAAAAAATTGAATGCGCCAATCCTGTTGGTGAAAAAAGATACTGTACCGGCGTCGATTATGTCTGAAATTGGCCGTCTCGGAGCTAAGAATGCAACCATTCTCGGCGGTGAAATTGCAATTTCCAACCAAGTGGTCAAGCAATTGGAGTCAAAAGGCATTAATGTGGATCGAATTGCAGGAAGCAGCAGATCGGAAACATCAGCCTTGATTGCCAAAGAAGTCGGGGGGACTTCAGCTATCGTGGCGAGCGGGTCCGGCTATGCCGATTCTTTGTCGATTGCTTCTCATGCTGCAGAAACTGGAAAGCCGATTCTTCTCACATCCGGAAAAGAATTGTCTAGAGAAGTTGAGCAGGCATTAAAAAATTATGAGGATGTAACAGTCGTGGGCGGAGAGGTCGCTGTTAGTTCGGCGGTCTACAACAAAATTGGCCAATCAGCCAAAGTGCAGCGTATTTCAGGAAAAGACCGATACGCTACGGCGGCAGCGGTCGTTGCAAAACTGTATCCAAAAACCATTGACGATTCCCTGGTAGCTTCTGGGCAACAATTTGCCGATGCACTCACAGGTTCTGCATTGGGCGGGAAACAGAACAAGCCGATTTTACTTGTTAAACAGTCGGCATTGCCTTCCCAAACAAAAGATATCATCAATAATAAAAACGTGCAGAAACTGACAGTCATTGGCGGGGAAGTAGCAGTTTCAAAAGAAGCCTTGAACCCGAATCCAAAACCGGCGCCGATACCAGTCGTCAAGCCATCAGTGGATATCCGTTCTAATATTATCGATGAAGCGAAAAAACATATCGGCACACCGTATCGCTGGGGCGGTACAACGACTTCAGGATTTGATTGCTCAGGATATTTGATGTATGTCTTCAATAAAAACGGAATCTCGATTCCGAGAACGACTGCTTTGATGGCCCAGTCCGGCAAACCAGTCAGCTATTCGAATGTTAAAGTCGGCGATATCGTATTATTGGATTTGGTAAGAAGCACACCGACACGTCCATCACACGCCGGAATTTACATCGGTGATGGAAAAATCATCCATGCTGGAACAAGCACAGGCGTCACAATCACGCCACTTGATACATCTTGGGGCCATTGGGACAAGAAAATCGTCACAATCCGTTCCTACACAGATTAAAGAAATGGCTTCGGCCATTTTTTTTTGCCCGCGTAGACAGGAAATCGAGTGATACTTAACAAAAACAGAATTTATAGGTGGAATTATTTACAAATATTTAGAAAATTTATGTACCTTTTAATAAAAATCTAGAATATACTGTTAAAAAAGAGAGAATGTTCATCTGAAATAGTCTAACTAGGGGGAAAAGCATTGAGAATTTTACTGAAGGGTTTGGCCATATTGTTGTTTATCGGGGTTCTTGCGGGTGGGGCGGCTAACGTCTCGGCAGCTGATGATTTTACAGTCAAAGTCCGGCTGACCAATAATTTAGGCACGAACAGCAGCTACGATTTCGTTCCACAAGGCAGTTCACAACTAAAAGAAGACAAAACCGTGAAGTTAACAGCAGGAACCCGCTACCAGGTGCAAGTGTCATCGGGCAAATTGGTATTGAAAAAAGGCAGCCAAACCTTGAAAAGCGGTTTGAACACGGTGACGATCGAACCGTCTGTTTATTCAAAGGCCAATAACATCCATCTTTACAAACCTGGATCCCAGACGATCTATCCGTATCTCGGTACCATCCTATTCCGCATGTCGGGTACTACGAAAATACAGCCCGTGAACTCTTTGCCATTTGAAGATTACCTAAAAGGCGTTGTGCCATCCGAAAGCCCGGCCAGCTGGGGGGCAAACAGGGGCATGGAATCACTGAAAGCCCAAGCCATTGTCGCCCGTTCCTATATTTTCTCTAAGATGATGAACCAAAGCACATTGGAAATCGACGATACGACAACTTTCCAAGTATATAAAGGCTTTATGTGGGATTCTCTATCCCCGCATTACAATCCGGTTTACGAATACACGAACCGTGCAGTCAATGAAACAGAAGGACAGATTCTTACTTATAAAAAAGCAGACGGCCAAAAAGGTTTTGTCACCGCTTATTTCTCATCAAGCAATGGCGGACAAACAGAACTGCCTGAACAATATTGGTCGAGCAAATTGCCTTATCTCTCTGCTACGCAAAAAGACGAATTCGATCCCCAAACACCATGGAAACTCAACTGGCTTAAGCAGCAGCTTCCGGCTACTGTCGATTTGATGGCCCCGGCTCCTTGGTGGAATACGATAGGTGAATTGAACCTAAATGGCACTCTTGTTGGTGAGCAAAGCAAAAATGCGTTCAACAATTTTAAAAAAGATTTATTGAGTAAAGCAAAAGCCCAGGATTCAACTGTCGAATCGATCAAAATCGCTTCCATCAACAAAATCCAAACCGAAGACTTCGCGAACACCGGAAAAGTCCAATCGATCACGCTTGAAATGGATTATTATATCCGCAACAGCAAAAACGGGGCCTTGAGCTTCGACATGGCAGCCGGTGCAGCATCCAAAACATTGGCTGGCAAAAGCCGCTATGACACGGCCATCGAAATTGCAAAAGAATTATTAGGTACTGAAAAAGCGCCAGCTATCGTATTGGGCCGCGGGGATGTACCTGCGGATGCATTGGCCGGAACGGTTCTGGCACATAAATATGGCGCGCCGATGTTGCTTACCAAGAGTGACGCTTTGCCATCTTCTGTAGAGGAGTTCTTGGAAAAGCAAACCGTCCAAGGGGCTACTATCTACCTGTTGGGAGGCACTTTGGCTATTTCAGAAAATGTTGAACAGGCTTTAATTGATAAAGGTTTTAACATCAAGCGATTGGCCGGAAAAAGCCGTACCGACACGTCATTGCTGATTGCACAAGAAATCGGCCAGACTCAAACTGTGTTGATGGCTACTGGAAATGATCAATCATCAGACGCATTATCAGCTTCTGCTTACGCAGCTGTTCATCAGTTGCCGATCCTGATTCATACAGGCAAGAACCTTTCAGGCAATACCGCCTCATTCATGGAGCAAAGCGGAACCGAGAAAGCACTGATCATCGGGGGGAATGAAGCGATTCCTGAAAATATGGCAGGTGCTTTAGAGGCACTCGATATCCACAGTGACCGGATCAGCGGCAAAACCCGTGTGGATACCAGCCTTGAAATCAACCGCCTATTGCCGATGAACGGCAAAAACCTTGTTGTCGGCAATGCCCATTCATTTGTCGATGCGCTCGCAGGATCTGTGTTAGCTGCGAAAACGAATTCTCCGATCCTCATGCTGCATCCGGATCCAAACCGTTTGCCGGCTGAACATATGGAGCAAGTCAGCAAACTGACAAAAGACCAGGCTTATTACCTTGGAGGCGAATCGGTCATTCCAAGTGCATTGAAGACGGCGAGCGACGAGTACATCGGCTCTTCTTTGAAAAAGCACAAAGCCATCGTCACATATAAAGCCGGTGAAAAACCGAGCATGACCACTTTCCGCACATTGGTGGGGACAGCAAACTTGAAGAGCTCCGATTTTGACATCGTAGATGAATCAGACCGCTTCATCATGGACGGAACTGGCTTCGGCCATGGTGTCGGCATGAGTCAATGGGGATCCTATTACCGCTCACAAGCCGGCCACAGCGCAGAGGACATCTTGAATTTCTATTACCAAAACGTCTCGATCGAACACACATCACAATTCGTGAAGTAAATGTTGGCATCGACGATATAGCAAAAAGCCGTCCTCACCAGGGCGGCTTTTTTATGCGGAAATTTTGCAATGAAGTGATAGGAGAAGCTTCCGCTAATCGACTGCGTTGCAGGGAGCTGCTTGGGGCTCGCAGGATGCGGGTCATGCAGTTGATACGATAGATAGCTATGAAATGAGAAGAAGCGAGTGGAAAAGCTTTCGCTTTTCGACTACGTTGCAGGGGGACGCTTGCCGGGGGGCGGGTGTTGAGCCAATGTGCCGAAGAGCTTGGCACATTTGTCTCGCCAGCCCGCGCGGTCCCCCAGGCGTCGCCCCCTTTCACTCCGTCTCTAGTTTTAGAGAGGAAGAAATTTTTTCTGTCCACTCAATAGAAAATGTTGAAATGTATCATGTTTTGTAGCTTGAGTAACTTTTGTTTTGGAGGGACGCTGGTTCTGACCAATTAAAATAATTTTTGGTTCAAGCACCAACTTGCCAGATGCTGCATTCCGGGAAGCGATTCCCCCACTAGCCGGCAACTGGGTATAGAAGCAGATATACCTAAACACACTCGACTCAACGAAATCACCAAGCCGCCTAGCGTAAAAGGGTGAGCCGACGCCGTAAGACAAGTGTTCTTCTTGGCTTATGGCAAGAGGCCAACCCAAAGCAAGGTGGCGACTACGAAGCTGAAGCACAAGTAGAATGCTGAAACACTTCAACACGTAAACCCTCACTATCCACTTCAAATATGTTCGCGAAGTGATTCCCCCACTAGCCGGCAACTAACTACAGAAGCAGAACAGCTTAAACAATAAACGTCCAATGAAATCTCTCAGCAGCCTAGCGCCAAGGGTGAGCCGAAGCCGTAAGACAAGTGTTCTTATTGGCTTATGGCAAGAGGCCAACCCAAAGCAAGGCGGCGAATGCCAACATGAAGCCAGAATCGAATGTCAAAACAGATTGGCATGCAAACTCTCCTATCTCCCTGAAAAAGCATTTCCCGCTGTCATTTTTAACTTCATCCAATAGAACTCTGGAATCTATCTACCTGATTTTCTATAATAATTTTCTGTAAAAGCTCAACAACTTGAAAATCTAGCGATGTCTTGCTACTCAAGGGATGGGGGCATAAAGGAACCTTGCGCCACGGTCTGGCGTCTTTACCTAATATTAGCGCTATTGTAATAATTGTAATAAAAGTGCTATGATGGATTCATTGATTATGAGGTGTTTATTATGAAAAAGACAAAAAAACTTAATTCCCCGTTGCTGGTTTTAGTGATTTTATCCGTCATTCTGCTCATCAAGCTAGGGGTATTCCGTACCCTGGTCTACGGTGAAGTCTCCTGGCTGCGCCTAATAGCCATCGATTTTCCGGTATTCATGCTCTTGCCGGTGCTATTGTTCGTTGTGCTGCGCCGGGTCAGCCCGCTAGTGGCGTTAATCTATAACCTGTTCGTCTCGGCGCTTCTTGTGTCGATCGTCTGGTATGAGCGCTATTTCCAGACCGTGCCGAGTTATTTTGACCTTCAGCAAGGCGATCAAGCCGGCTCGGTCATGGAAACGGTTAGCTTATTGTATGCACCGCTCGACTTCCTGTTCTTTGCCGATATCATCGTCTACATAGCTTTGTTCGTTTTATACTGGAACCGGCCGCTGACAATGAAAAACCGCAAGAAGATCAGCGTAGCAGCTTTTGTACTGGTGGTGCTGAGCGTGGTGACGACAGTGGTCGCCCTGCAAAAGCCGATTTTGGATATGACTTTATTCGCAAAGGAACAAGGATTTGTCCAGACCCAATTGGTCCAGGCAGCGCAGCAAAATAGCGCATCGGCCCAAATGCATTTGCTATCGGATGAGGAGCTGGCTAAGCTGAAAGGCAATGAGTTCGTGCCTTATACGGAACACGATCGCTTCGGCATCGCAAAAGATCGCCACCTGTTCATCATTCAAGTCGAATCCTTGCAGAACTTCGCCATTAACCAATCGATCGATGGGCAGGAATTGACGCCGAATCTCAATGAATTGCTTGGCGACAGCCTGTATTTTGACCGCATGTTCCAACAAATCGGTGCAGGCAACACATCTGATGCCGAGTGGCTATTGCATATGTCACTGTTGACGAGAGGCTTGGATCCGACGGTCAATTATTTGAACGGCAGCCCATTGCCATCGCTTGTCAATATGCTCAATGAGCGTGATTATTACACAACGACTTATCATGCAGACAAGTTAGAGTATTGGAACCGCGCGGAATTGTACCCATCGCTTGGATTTGATTATGCGTATTCGAGCGAGGAGATCCCGAATGAAGACCTGATTGGGTTATGGCCATCCGACCGGACGATGTTCGAGTTTGCAGAAGGTGAAATACAAGAGCAAATCGCCTCTGGGAAAAAAATCTATGCAAACTTGATGACCGTAACGAGCCATACGCCTTTTGAAGTGCGTGAACAAGACAAGTATTTGGAGTTGCCGGAAGAATACGTGGATACCTACACAGGAAATTACCTGCAATCCATCCGGTATGCCGATGAAGCGGTAGGGGAATTCATCAATTTCCTAAAAGCGGAAGGCATTTATGAAGACTCACTGATTGTCGTCAATGGCGACCACTCAGGGCTTCATGGCCGGCCGATGACAAAAGAGGACAACGAGCTGATGGCCGACTTGCTCGGGCATACTTATTCGTTAAAAGATCGTTTCCTTTTGCCATTCATTGTCGCAGCTCCTGGATTACTCGAGTCAGAAGTGAATTCGAATTTTGGCGGGCAAGTGGACATGATGCCAACCATCATGAATTTGATGGGCATCGAACCGCAAGCGCCGATGGTCGGGCATAATATGCTGCAATACGAGAATAACTTGCTCGCAGTGCGCTATTACTTGCCGGGGGGCTCATATATCACCGGCGACCATATGTACTTGGGCCAAAACGCCAGATATCCCGAACGCTATTATGACTTCGAGACGATGGAGCGGATCGAACCGGAGCCTGAAATCATCGAAGAGCAGCAGGAAAGAGCGTTGAAAATCTTAAACCATTCGGATGCATTGCTGAGCAATTTCCTGGATGATGACGAAGAAGCAGAGACCGGAGAAGAGAGTTAACTCTTCTCTGGTTTTTTTTGTTAATTCAAATTTACGAATGATAATGCAAATTTATTGCATAATCAATAAAAAGATATTGATTATAAATACCTAAATTGTGTATACAATTAAAGGATTTTTCGTAATTTACATAGGACTATTATCTTTGCGTCTGAAAAATTCACTTTTAAACGCTGTATAAAGAATCATTTTAAGAAAATATTGTAAAATTCTCTTGTTTCTCCTAATTTTCCCCCGTACTATTAGGTCAGAAAGAGGGGAATGTAGCATTGAAAAAGAAACTTTTGTTTGTGTTGTTGCTGCTGCTAGCCATTGGAATGGGAACCGGAACTGCTTCGGCAGCCGGTAAACCAACTGTTATATTAGACCCGGGACACGGAGGAGCTTACGGCGGAACGGCTGGTTACTCAGGAAACCGGACCGGCTATTACGAGAAACACGCCAATATGGAAGTGTCGAAGCGATTGAAATCCGAACTAGAGAAAAGAGGATTTGTCGTTCACATGACCAGAACATCCGATGTCCAGTTTTCACGCATTTCATCCAGTGCGGATCTCGTCGAGCGGATGAAAGTCGCAAACGGCATGATTGCAAGCGGAAATAATGACAATACCATTTTCATGTCCGTGCACCACAATGCGACGGGTTCACCTACATACGGTGGATACGAAACGTATTACTTCGATAATCGATATGCGAGTTCGTCATATCCACCATCAGTCTTACAGCGCCATTACTCGCCGGAAAGCGGCCGTTTGGCAACGAACACGCACCGCGCAGTCATCAACTCAGGCGTTAAGGAAGGCCGCGGCATCGTCGCAAACAGCCTGTACGTAACACGTACATCAAATGTGCCAGCTGTGCTGCTCGAAGTCGGCTATATGTCCAATCCGACAGAAGAAGCGATGATCAAGCAAGCTTGGTTCCAACAGAAAATTGCAGCGAATGTTGCAAAAGGGGTAGATGATTTCTTCAACGTTTATGTCGTCAACGACAAAAACGGCAAAGCGATCAAACACTATACATCGAAAACCGATGCGTTGAATTATTCAAAAACTATTTCAGGCAGTTATGTAATTCATAAGAAAACCGGGAAAGTGGACGGCGCAACGAAGCCTGATCCTGAACCAGTTGACCGCCCATTAGTCTATGGCATTTATCATCCATCCGTAAAAATGAGCAATAATCTATTCGGGACAGAACAAGAAGCGGTCAACGAAGCGAAAAAATGGAAGAACACAAGAGTTGTCCATACGACAACGGGAATTGTCCTGTGGTCCAACTACTTGCCGAAGAAATTCGTCGTCCTGGACGGCAGCGATAACGAAGTAGAGCGTTTCTATCAAGAAGAAGCAGCGATTGCCCGAGCTGGAAAATTATCGCAGGCATCTGTCATCGATGAGTCGACGCTCGAAGACGATATCGTCTGGTCGAACTTCAAACGCAAAAACTTCATCGTCCGTTCGAAAGATAAAGGCGAGATGGTCCACCTTTACAACCGCGAGGAAGCTCGCAGCTATGCCCGCAACTGGCCGAACTCGGAATTGTATGATGTGTGGGCTAAGAAAGTAATCTATACGAACACAGATGAAACCAAGTATTCGTATACTCCGCAAAATGTGCAAGGCAAGAGCCGCATCGATACAGCCGTTGCCGTGTCCAAGTTGCTCTACCCTAACGGATTTGCATCTACGAAGAGTCAGAAAACGGTAGTTTTAGCTACATCGAACCAATATGCTGACGCATTGTCAGCTGGTCCTTTGGCGGCACATTACGGCAATGCTCCTATCCTTTTGAGCAGAACGGATGCTCTTACTCCAGCCGTGGAACAAGAGCTAAAACGCTTAAAAGCCAATAAAGTGATTATAGTGGGCGGTACAATTGCGCTCTCTAGCTCTGTAGAAAGCAAGTTGAAGAATATGGGGTTATCGGTTGAACGCTTGTCTGGCCAAACCCGCTATGACACAAATGAGAAAATCAACGAAAAATTGCCTGCTACTGATGGCGTATTTGTTACCGCGGGCAATAATTATCCGGATGCTTTAACTGCTGCCAGCATTGCTGTAGTTAAGAACTGGCCGATTGTTCTTGTTGGCGATGGTCAGGCCGTACCGGCCAGCTTGAAGACAGCTTTCGGTGACGAAGTCGTCATCGTCGGTGGTACATCTGCAGTTTCAGCTTCATTGGAAACAGCCGTGAAACGTGAAATTGGTTCTGACGCTGTCCGCCGCCTATCAGGCAAAACGCGTTATGAAACAGGAACGGCTGCGATCGATTACTTCGCAGATGAATTCATGTCGAACCGTTTGATTGTCTCAACTGGCACGAACTACCCGGATGCGCTTGTATCATCCGCAGTCTCTGCCCGTTACAATGCACCACTCTTCCTGGTGCCCGATAAATCATTGCCATCTACACTAACGGATTCATTGACGCAACACAGCACAGAGAAACTGATCAACCGCACATATTACATTGGCGGCGCAGTCAACTCGTCTATTAAAACAACGATCAACGCAATGCAAAAATGATAAGGTGGTTAAATACATGAAGAAATTCAGTGGTCTTTTGCTCACAGCCGTCCTCCTCGGAGGCTGTGGTACCGCTGTGACCGATTCTGCAGAAGACGATAAAGTCAATGGCACAGGCGGCACAGAAACAACCGAAACCGAAGCCGCGGAAACAGAAACAACTGAAACAGATGTGGAATCAACAGAAGACGCACCAATCGAAGTGACAGACCCGACAGGTATCCAGTTGTACATGCCAGAACTCGGCCTCGTCAAGAACTTCCAAGTGGAAGACTTCGAATTGACGCGTGAAGTTCTTGAAGTATCCGGAAACCAAGTGCTCGAGGAAATCACATTCGGCGAAGCTGCTACGATCGAAGTGACTGAATGGACAGAGTCGTCCATGAACATGCTGATTGAAACATCTGAACTCGAAGGCGAGCGCGACATTTCGATCGAAGGTTTGGTGCCGATGAGTGCGCCGGTCGTCATGATCGATGAAGCCAACAGCACTGAAGGTGAATGGATTATTACGTCGAACGGCGAAACGCTGGAAACACAAGCGGGCACATTCGAAGACGTATTGGTCGTCGAGCAAGTCCTGAAATCCGAATCATCCGACCAAGTAACGACAATGACGCGTTATTTCGCGCCAGGTCTTGGATTCATCCAGGAAAAAACAGTAGTCGCTAACGGAGATGACAAACAGGAATCTGTTGTTGAATTGGTGAGCTACAAATAATACGAAGAACCATCTGCCTCTCTTGGTGGATGGTTTTTTTGTGTGGATGAAAGAGAGAGGGGCTATTTAGTTTTGGCGACTGCGTTGCAGGGGAGCGCTTTCCGGAGGGGGCGTAGGATACGGGTCATACAGTTGATGAGACATAAATTGTGAAGTAAATAAAAAAGAGATAGGAGAAGCTTCCGCTTTTCGACTGCGTTGCAGGGGGCTGCTTGGGGCTCGCAGGATGCGGGTGCCCAGCCAACGTACCGAATTTCTCTGTGTTCGAGCATCGCAGAAGAACCGTTGCTCCCACATCTGCGTAGCAGATGCGTCGCAAATGAATGGACTCGGCTACCCCTCGCCATCCATTCACCCCCTTCCACTCCGTCTCTAGTTTTAGAGTGGAAGATCGTTTCTTCAGTTCATTTAAAGTGAAGTGTGGAAATGCATCATGTTTTGTAGCTCATATCGTTTGGATCAAAGAGAGTGTGATTTTCAGTTCAAACACTTGTGTGTCAAATGCTGCATCTCGGGAAGTGAGTCCCCCGCTAGCCGGCAACTTGATATAGAAGCAGAACAGCTTAAACAGAAAACGTCCAAAGAAATCTCTCAGCCAGCCGGCGCCAAGGGTGAGCCGACGCAGTAAGACAGGCGTACTTTCTGGCTTAGTGCCAAAGGCCAACCCAAAGCAAGGCGGCGACTACTCAGATGACACTTCAATAGAATATCCGAACAATTCCACTGTCGAACTCTCACTCTCTGCTCTAAGCACGTCCAAGGAAGCGATTCCCCCGCTAGCCGGCAACTGAATAAAGAAGTAGAACAGCTTAAACAATCAACGTCCAAAGAAATCTCTCAGCCAGCCGGCGCCAAGGGTGAGCCGACGCAGAGGACAAAAAGTTTATTCGAGCATCACATCAAGCACCTTGCTCCCACATCTGCTATGCAGATGCGTCGCAAATGAAATGACTCAACTTCCTTTCGCCATTTCATTGGCTTAGTGCCAAAGGCCAACCCAAAGCAAGGCGGCGAATAGCAAAATGAAGATCGAATCGAATATCGAAACTGTTTAACACATAAACCCTCACTATCTGCTCTTTAGCCAAACCCCCATTTCCGAATCATCACTCTTGGATTCCCACAAATAAGCTCCCTGAATGAAGAGAATTGCAAGAAAACTAGCAAAAAGTAAAAAAATACTAGAAAAAATCAGAGGTTTTTTTCTGACACTCAGTTCTATTGGAAAAAGCATTATTTATACCTATTATTTTTCAAAAATCCAAATCGATAAAAATAAAATCGTTAAATATAGATATAAATACCTAATATTATTCGTAACTCGAAAATTTATTTTTTCGAAAAGGTCCCTTATACACATGCAATTCGCAGGAATATATTGTCCTATTAGTCATCTTTTATGCTTATATGATTTCTATTAAATTCCATTAATTCAATTCACAAGAATATTCAAATAACATATTGACATAATTGTATGACTATTGTTACTATTTTATCTGTGAGGAAATACGTACATAAGTGGGAAACATACATAGGGTGAATTTCCTCGAAAAAAACATTAGGGGAGGCTACATTGTGCAAAACGGTTCAAAGACTTGGAAAAAGTTTGTATCTGTTGCAATGATCGCAGGTTTAGTTGCAAGTAACGGTGTTATGACTGCAAGTGCTACATCTGGCGACAAAGAGAAAGCCAATGATAAGGATTTGCAGGCAATCAACGTTCTTTCCAACGAAAAAGCAGAGCTGATCAAGCAGCTTAAGAAAAAAGAAAATGCTGAAATGGTACAAAAAGATGCATTAGACCCGAACGAAGAAGTTCGTGTCATTGTTGAAATTGAAGGACAGTCAGCGGTTGAAGTAGCATCTGCAAAAGGTGTCCAATACAAAGAGCTTGCTAAAACAGAAAAAGAGCAGATTGAAGCTCAACTAGTGAAAGCGCATGCAAATGTGAAGAAATCCATTTCTTCCAAAGGCGTTGAACTAAATTCCCAATATGAATATACGACGGCATTCAACGGTTTCAGCGGCGTAGTTAAATTCAGCGATGTCCAGAAGATCAAAGACTTGCCGAACGTTAAGAACGTATATATTGCAAATGAGTACGAAAGACCAGAAGCTACTCCAGATATGACAACGAGCCACGATTTCATCCAGTCTCGCCAAGTATGGGCTGATAGCAAGTTCCAAGGTGAAGGTATGGTCGTTGCTGTAATCGATACAGGAATCGACCCTGACCATAAAGATTTCAACATCACTGATGAGTCAAAAGTTGATTTGACGAAAACTGATGTTGAAGGTCTGGTTTCCAAAGACGGCTTGAAAGGCGCTTACCAAAACGTTAAAGTTCCTTATGCATATAACTATTATGATAAAAACGCTGAAATCAGCGACGATGCTCCAGGCGCATCCATGCACGGCATGCACGTAGCGGGAACAGTCGGCGCTAACGGCGATGAAGAAAACGGCGGAATTAAAGGGGTAGCACCTGAATCCCAAATCCTCGGCATGAAAGTATTCTCGAATGACGTCAACTTCCCGTCAACGTTC
The DNA here is from genome assembly GCF_003664125.1 of Planococcus citreus. GTDB lineage: Bacteria > Bacillota > Bacilli > Bacillales_A > Planococcaceae > Planococcus > Planococcus citreus. The sequence continues at coordinate 910,312 of NZ_RCCP01000001.1, read as the reverse complement.
TCAGATATCTATTTGGCAGCTATCGACGATGCAGTTAAACTTGGCGCGGACGTATTGAACATGAGCTTAGGTTCAACTTCCTCATTCTACGACGCTGACAGCGCGGAAGATAAAGCCATCACGAACGCTGTAAACAACGGAATCGTTTCTTCGGTGTCTGCCGGCAACTCAGGACACATCGGATACGGATACGATAACCCACATTATGACAACCCGGATTATGGTTTGGTTGGGTCTCCAGGGCTTAACAAAGACACCATCCAAGTCGCGGCTACTGGGAATGTTGTCAACCACTACACGCATGATGTTGAGTTCGATGACTTCACAGTAGAAGGATTCGGCGTAGATGACTGGACAGATTTCGAAACAGCTGGCGATGATTTTGAAGTAGTTTCTTTGAAAGAATTGACAGGTGATTCAACTGCTTTAGGATCTGCTGAAGACTATGAAGGCATCGATGTAGAAGGCAAAGTAGTTGTCGTTGAACGTGGCGAGCATACATTCGTGGATAAAACAAACTGGGCAGCGGCAGCTGGCGCAATCGGCATCATCGTTTATAACTCTACTAGCCCGATATTCTATAAAGACCAAGGCGGCTGGGATATTCCGTTCATGAAGATTACGAGAGAAGACGGCTTGGAGCTTGAAGAAGCGCTTGCTGCAGACGGGGAACTTGGCGCAGATGTTGAGCAAACAGGCAAAGAACTTGGACCTGAAGTGGGCCGTGCAACGGACTTCACATCATGGGGCGTAACGCCGGATCTTGAGTTCAAACCTGAATTGTCTGCACCAGGCGGAAACATTTTGTCTACGCTTGAAAATGACAAATACGGTGTGATGAGTGGAACGTCAATGGCAGCTCCACACGTTGCCGGCGGTGCGGCACTTGTCCAGCAGTACTTGAAAAACCATGACGAGTTCAAAAACCTTTCACTTGAAGAACGCACTCGCCTAGCGAAAGTATTGATGTTGAATACTGCAGACATCACACACGGCAAATCAGGCGACACGATCTCGCCTCGCCGCCAAGGTGCCGGAATGATGCAGCTTAACGGCGCTGTCACTACACCAGTTATCATGACTGAAAAAGCGACAAACGAAGCGAAAGTGAACGTCAAAGACTTCACTGGCGATTCCTTCTCCTTCACATTGAAAGCTGAAAACATGTCGGATAAAGATGCGACATACTCAGTCGACACTTCAGTACTTGTCGATATGTTCCAAGAAGAAGGCGCAGTAACTTCCAACTTGCTCCAATCAGGCGCACTTGAAGGAGCAAAAGTAACGGCTCCTGAAACAGTAACTGTACCAGCTAACGGAACGACAGATGTGACGGTGACAATCGATATCAGCGAAGGCAAAGTGCCAGGGCTTGATAAAGACGGCAACGCCATCACAAAAGCACTTGAAGAAGATGTTTTCGTAGAAGGCTTCGTGAAATTGACAGCTGAAGAAGGATCGTCTAATCCTGATTTGGTCTTGCCATACATCAGCTTCTACGGCGAATGGGACCGTCCGGACATCATTGATTCCTTCGGGGTTGAAGAAAAAGACGAGCCGCATTTCTACCAGCAGTACTATGATCTCTACAAGATTAAAGACGCTGACGATGGAGCTTACTACTACGATCTAGTAGAAGTTGATGGCGAATGGGTTTACCCAGTATCTCCAAACAACGATGGCTTGAACGATAAGATCAACGGCAACATCACGCTGCTCCGGAATGCGGATGAGCTGCAAACGAACATCTTGAACGAATCGGGCGAAAAAGTCCGTACAGTAAACATCGAGAAAGATGTCCGCAAGAACTACTTTAACGGCGGCTCTGGCACGTTCATCAGCTATTCAGAAGCCCGTGCTTGGGACGGCAAAGTGAAAGGTGAAGTTGCGGCAGATGGTTTGTACGAATATGAGTACAAAGCGAAAGTCGACTACGAAGAGGCAGATTGGCAGAGCAAGAAGTTGCCGGTCTACATCGATACAACTGCACCGAAAGCTTCTGTTACTGTAAATGAAGAAGACAACACATTGGAAGTTTCCTTGTCTGACGAAGGTGTCGGCGTTAAGGAATTCTCTGTGAATGTAAACGGGAAGCGTTTGCCGGCAGAAGGATTCTTCGGGGCTGATGAAACGGTAATCGACTTGGATGAGTTTGGCGTTGATGCTTCAGAAGCTGACTTGATTGAAGTCGCTGTCTACGATCATGCTTACAACATGGGTTACGCCATCTCGAACGCCGATGACACAGTTAAACCTGTCATCTACGTTGATGATAACGGCCCAGCAGCGCTTGGCCTTTACGGGAAAAATGAAGTGCCTATCAAAGGTTATGTAGTCGAAGAAAACTTGAAGACCTTGAAAGTGAACGGCAAAGAAGTGGCATTCACTGAAACGGAGAAAGGCTTCGCGTTCGATACAACAATCGAACTTGAAACTGGCCGCCACGATGTGAAGTTCGAAGCGACAGATTACAATGGCAACACATCTTCGATCATCCGCCCAGTCTATGTGGATACAGTGAACCCGACGCTTGCAATCGACGCCCCTGGCGTGGTTGACCAAGACGAGGAATCAGTGGAATTCGACATTACGGTGAAAGACAACTTCAACATGGTGAAACTATCACTTGATGGAGATGTTCTTTATAACCAGGACGTCTTTGATGAAATCACGTTGGCTAATCCAGTCAGCAAAACAGTAACAGCGAAAGTCGACTTGGCACCTGGCGTTAACACGTTCATGGTAGTTGCAGAAGACGGAGCTGGCAACAAGATCGAAAAAGAAGTGAAGATCGACCGTTCTGATTCTGAACTACGCGCTGAGCGCATTTCCGGTGTAAGCCGTTATGACACAGCTGTTGAGTTGAGCAAAGAAGGATGGGATTCTTCAGAAACAGTCGTCCTTGCGCGTGGGGATAACTATGCAGATGCACTAGCGGGCGTACCGCTTGCGAAGCAACAAGATGCTCCACTTCTTCTGACTCGCACAGCGAAATTGCCATCTGAAACATATGATGAAATCAAGCGTCTAGGCGCGAAGAAAGTTCAAGTCCTGGGTGGAACAATTGCCATTTCTGATGATGTCGTGAAGCAATTGAAATCTGACGGCATTGAAGTGGAACGCATCAGCGGGGCAAGCCGTTATGAGACTGCAGCTAAGATCGCTGAGAAATTCGGTAAATCTGCATCTGCTATCGTAGTAAGCGGCGAGAACTTCCCGGATGCACTTAGCGTAGCAAGCTATGCAGGTTCTGAAGGCACGCCAATCCTATTGGCACGCGAAGGATCTATTCCGAATGCTACAAAAGCGGCGTTAGTGAAAATGGGAGCGGAAAGCAGCTTGATCATCGGTGGTACTCAAGCGATCAGCGAACAAGCAGCATCCGAACTTCCGAATTCGTTCCGCATCAAGGGCTCTAACCGCTATGAAACTTCCCTTGAAGTAGCGAAATACTTCGGCAGCCCTACTGATACAGTGTACATCGCGACAGGCACAGCGTTTGCGGATGCTCTAGCAGGCGGCGCGCTGGCAGCGAAACATGACACTGGCGTTTACTTGGTAGGAAAATCCGTACCAGCAGAACTTGGCGAACACTTGCAGAAGAATGGCGTCGAATACGCGAAAGTGATCGGTGGATCGCAAGCAGTATCCGATGAAATCCTGAAGCAATTGGACGAGTACTTGAACAATAAGTAAGAGTTATGAAAGCGGAGTGCCTAAAGGCGCTCCGCTTTTGTTTTTTGCTTTATTGAGAGTAGTCATGTAATCACTATTATAATAGTAGAAACTCATCACATAAAAAGAAAGGAAGTATAAAAATAACCAGATTTGCATGTTAAAGGCGCTATGTTATTTTTCCTTTATATGGAATTAATTCAATAAATTTATTGCAATCTGAAAAAATGTAAACGTTTTCGAAATATTTATCAAAATTTTACTTACCTTCGAAATATTTTGTAGTATCATGGGTAATAGGGACAAACGTCTTCATACATAGTCAGAAAGATACAGCCCTGAGAGACGTTCGTCAAAAAAAATTGATAGGATGGTGTAGAAATGCCGAAAAAGATTTTCACTTCTGTAATGGCGACGACACTGGCTTTGACAGTCGTCGGGATCTACGATTCGCAAAAAGCGGAGGCAGCTGAAGGCGATTTCGAGTTAACGATCATGCACACGAATGACACGCACGCGAACCTGGACAACGCGCCGAAACGCGCAACATTGATCAAGCAACTCCGTGCGGAGAATGCGAACAACCTATTGCTTGATGCAGGCGACGTCTTCTCAGGCTCATTGTATTTCAACACCTTCGAAGGGCAAGCGGATTTGGCGTTGATGAATTATATGCAGTATGACGCCATGACGTTCGGTAACCACGAGTTCGACCTTGGTTCGAGCGAAGAAGGCCACGCTTCACTAGCTGAATTCGTTGGAGGAGCAGACTTCCCGTTGGTCGGGGCTAACGTTGATTTCTCAGGCGATGCGAATATGTCACCGCTGGTAGCAGGCGAAGCGTTTACGAAAACGGCTGCTAACGGACAAATTTACAGCGGTGTTGTAAAAGAAGTGAACGGCGAGGAAGTCGGGATCTTCGGTTTGACGACTGCTGAAACCGCAGACATTTCCAGTCCTGGCAATGTTGAATTCACTGATTATCTTGAAGCGGCAGAAGAAGCTGTAACATGGTTTGAGGGTCAGGAAGTCAACAAGATCATCGCTTTGACGCATATCGGCTACGATGACAACGCGGCAGTCGACAACGACCGTACACTAGCTGCAGAAGTTGATGGCATTGATGTCATCGTCGGTGGGCATACGCATACGAAACTATTGCCGCCGCAGCAAGTCGAAGATACAGTGATTGTTCAAGCGAATGAGTACAATAAATTCCTCGGCCAACTGGACGTAACTTTCGATGAAGCTGGAAATGTGACAGATTTTGTCGGTGAACACCATGAAGTTGCACTTGCAGAAGCAGATGCTGAAGCAGCAGAAATTCTTGCGCCATATAAAGAAGAAGTGGATGCATTGAAAGACACGGAAATCGGCGTTGAAGCGAATGTCTTCTTGAACGGCACACGCGGAGAGTTCGGAATCCGTGCAAGCGAAACGAACCTTGGAAACTTCATCACGGATGGCATGCTCGCAAAAGCGAAAGAAATCAACCCTAACACGACAATCGCACTTCAAAACGGCGGAGGCATCCGTGAGTCTATCGACGAAGGGCCGATCACTTATGGTGAAGTCTTAACAGTCTTGCCATTCGGCAATGCCTTGGCAATCATGGAAGTCACTGGCCAGGAACTCAAAGACGCACTCGAGCACAGCGTCCGTGAATACCCGAAAGAAAACGGTGGATTCCTTCACGTGTCCGGCATGTTCTTCAACTATGACGGCAAAGCGCCAGCCGGCGATCGCGTCTTATCAGTGTTCGTAGACACAGGGGATTATTACGATGAATTGGATCTTGAAGAAACCTATACAGTCGCAACGAACTCCTTCACTGCTAAAGGCGGCGATGGTTTTGAATCGTTTGGAAAAGCTTACGAAGATGGCCGTGTCACAGAGCCAGGATTCACGGACTGGGAAATGTTCGAAGAGCACGCACAATCATTTGCTGACGAAGGCGTAGAGCCTTACGAAGAGCGCCGCATCAACCAAGTGCGCTTGTCAGGTGAAAGCCGCTATGACACAGCGATTTCCGTTTCGAAACAAGGCTGGGATTCTGCGGACACGGTTGTCATCGCTCGCGGCGACCAGTATGCAGATGCTTTAACAGCAGCACCTTTGGCTGATCAGGAAGACGCACCGGTGCTATTGACTCGTTCTGGTTCATTGCCAAGCGCGGTAGCCGAAGAAATCGAGCGCTTGGGTGCAACAAAAGCGATCGTATTGGGCGGTAGCCTAGCGGTATCAGACGATGTTGCTGACCAATTGGGCGATTTGGGACTGGAAGTAGATAGAGTCGGCGGAAAAACACGCTACGACACAGCTGTAGCAATTGCCGATGAATTGGTAACTGATGCTACTGACGCGGTTGTCGTAAGCGGAATGGACTTCCCGGATGCACTATCAGCGGGATCTTACGCAGCGGTTAACGATAAGCCGATCTTGTTGACGCGCCCGGATAGCGTCCCGGCTGTCATCGAAGCAGAGCTTGAAGAATACGAAACGACTACTGTAATCGGCGGAACTTTAGCTGTTTCCGAAGATGTAGCAGACTCGTTGCCGAACGCTACACGCGTCAGCGGCGCAAACCGTTACTTGACTTCACTTGCTGTAGCGGAACAATTGTTTGAAAATGCTGTAGAAGGCTTGGCTGCAAACGGCCAGAACTTCCCGGATGCTTTGACTGGAAACGTCCTCGCAGCAGCTTATGATGCGCCTATGCTTCTTGTGAAACAAGACAGTGTAAACGAAGCCGTTGAAACAAGAGCCCATTACTATGGCACAGTGTTCACGACAGGCGGAACTTTGGCAGTATCACCAGAAGTTGTGAAAGCTTTGCACCAAGAATAAATTTGCACCTCATTACCAGGCTTTAACCGGATTCATAAAAACGGAGCTCCCATTTAAAATGGAAGCTCCGTTTTTATTTTTATTCGATTAATCCTACGAACTCTTCGACATTTTCAAAAGTGCCTTCAATAGCAATATCTTTATTTTGCAAGTTCTGCTCTTTCACTTCAATCAAATAATCGAGTGTTTCTGAAGCGGGGAGCTCAAGTTCGTTTCGAAGTTTTTTAGTGTAAAGCAAATCATAATAAGTAACCAGGTTATAATCCTGGCCGCTCATCGTGCCATCGGGCCGCATTTGGTAAATGATCGTGTTTTCCTCATCCACCCATCCGGTGCCGGTATGGAGAAGAGCGGAAAATTGAGCTTCCGCATTCTCCAGGTATTTCTCGTCTCCAAGATGAAGATAGGCATCGTATTGGTAATTCATCAAGCTGAGTGCATGATTCAAGGAGCTGTGGGTATCATGCTGCATATCGAAATAATCCATTAAATAATAACCGGGGCCTTGGGGAATCGTATAGCCCGCTTCAGACATCTCAATCAGAAAATCAGCATAAACGGCGCGCTCTTGCGCATAATCCTCATAGCCCAATTGTTCAGCGCGTTTTAATTGTGCCCGGAAAATATTGTCGTTATGCCTCGTATCGATGTATTCAGGGCCTATGTCATAAGCGCGTTCAAGCCAGGTGCTGGTGTAGTCGCTATGCCACAAGCCATCTTCGTTTCGCGAGACTTCCAGTGCCGCGAATTGGTGGCGATTGATATTTTCCCAAATACGGGAAGGGTTTGTCTCCAACATGACTGCACTAGCCCGGCCGCTTTGCCTGACGAGGGAGCGGACGAAGGCACGATCGGTTTTAGGAAAGATGGCGTTCAATCCATGTGACCACAATGTATCTGGTGTAATCCAGCGGAATTCATCTGCAGCGATTTTATGGACTTGTTCAAATTGTTCTTTGCTGCTAATCAATGGCTCTTCTGATATCATGAGCCAGGTTGAAAATTTTTCTTCACCAGGAGCGAACTCAATCGTCACTTTCCATCCCTCTTCACTGATATCCAAGGTATCCGCTTCCCGCTGGAATTCAACGACGCGGCTTAATTGGCCATTTTCGTAAGTGTGGGAAATATCATTATAATAAACAGATGTGCCAATGAGTGCACTATTCATTTCATTTTCCATATATTTAAGTGTTGTAGATAAGGGGTCTTCAAGTTTCCGTTCTTTCCGGTGTGGATACAATTCGGGCACCGTCTGCTCTTCTAAATACTCCAAGTCGCTTTCACCGCTAAGGGGCAGTTGGAAATCGATCGGTTCAAGATAGCCATCTGTTTCCGCTTCAAGGTAAACCATCGTATCTCCGTTTGGGAATTCCCGTGTAGTTAACGTGATTTCGGCTTTATTCTGTTCTCGATCCAAGACATTATATGAAATCACTTCTTGATAAATATCTTCTATATGTAATTGTTCAGTATCAGTGCTTGATAGGTCTTCTCCGTCTGCCGTAACTTGAAATTCACTCCCTGATGTAAAAGGGGCGTACGCAATAAGTACCAAACCAAAACACACAAAAAGACTGAACCAAATCGCTCGCTTTTTAAGCTTCACTAAAAAAATCCTTTCTATTTCAATCATATCTCTATTATAAACTAAAATAGAAAATAAAATAAATAAATGAAAATCAGGTCATTAATTCCCATACACCCATATATAGGATAAACAGCATGTAATTTAGCAGCCCATGGCATTTTTCACGCTAAGCGATCGAGCTAGACAATGAATGTCACAACTCAGTGCATGGTTACGGGAGGATGAAATGCATGAGGCTCATTTACTGTTGAGGAATATTAAAGAAGGGTGAAGAAATGGTTAAGAATCCATGAGATTGCGTATTTCCCCCATATTCTATAGTAGACTGTGCATAGAGATTTTTTAGGGAAATGGACGTGACAACTATGCAAAAAATCGTGACACTCTTAGCGGCAATCATGGTCGGCTTTACCGCATTCCTCATTTGGCCGCAAAAAGACCAAAGCGAAGGTCTCGGGGACGCTGAAGCACCGGATCGAGACGAAACAGCTTCGTCAGGTAGTGAATCAAATGAATCTCCGGAACCCGAAGAACCCGAACCGTTCGAGCTGACCTTAATCCACACAAACGATACCCATACCGTGATGGATAATATCTCACGGCGCGCTTCACTGATTGAAGACATCCGCGAAGCCAGCACCCATCATCTTTTATTGTCGGCAGGGGATATGACGTCTTGGGAAATCGGGCGGAAAGTGCAGGACTCACTCGCAAATGCGGTATTCATGAACCACCTCGATTATGACGGGATGGTGCTCGGCAATCATGAGTTTGACCTAGGCGAAGGCGTCATCGACCACGGCCCGCTCAGCACCTACGTTAGAAACGCGGCGCATCCGGTGCTTGGTGCCAATGTCGACTTCTCTCAAGATCAATTCCTTGAGCCCTTTGCAGACTATAGCTACACAGACGAGCCGGTGGACGGCCGCATCAATAAAGGCTTCGTGCAAACAGTCGGCGACGAGCAGGTCGGGATATTCGGCATCACACATTACAATGAAGTGGTGACCGTTCCTGGCCATGTTTCATTCGCAGATTACACCGAAGCGGCCAAACAAGCCGTCGCCCATTTCGAATCGATTGGCATCGATAAAATCGTGGCGCTGACCCATATCGGCATCGGCCATGATCGCACATTGGCGAAAGAAGTACCAGGCATCGACGTCATTATCGGTGGCCACTCGCATGTCACAACCAACCCACCGAACCAAATCGGCGACACATTGGTCGTACAGACCGGCGAATACGACACCAACCTCGGTGAACTGAACGTCGTTTTCGATGAAGAAGGCAAGATCGCCGGCCATTCAGGCAAATTGCACCCGACCAAAAACGCAGATATCCATCCGGACACAGCACGCGTGCAGGAACTGTTTAATGAAGCCACAGCACTCGGCATCATCAGCTACGAAGACTTTATCGGACATGTCATCAAAGCCGGCGAACTGGATACATATGAAGCGTTTATCGAGTGAATAGAGAACAGGCACCCATTCGCAATGAATGGGTGCCTGTTTTTTGATGGGGTGGGAAGTATGGAATTAAAAGGAGAGAGTAGAAAAGTTTCCGCTTTTCGACTGCGTTGCAGGGTCATGCAGGCAATGGGTCATGCAGCTGATGCGACAAGAACTGTTAGATAGAAAGAAGAGATTGGAAAAGCTTCCGCTTTTCGACTACGTTGCAGGGGGCTGCTTGCCGTGGGGCGGGTGTTGAGCCAACGTGCCAAAGAGAGCGGCACGTTTGTCTCGCCAGCCCGCGCGGTCCCACAGGCGTCAGCCCCCTTACACTCCGTCTCTAGTTTTAGAGAGGAAGGAAATTTCTTCTGTCCACTCAATAGAAAATGTGGAAATGCTTCAAGCTTTGTAGGTCGTATCACATGTATCAAAGACAAGGCAATCAAGAGTGCTGATTTCACCGAAAGCTTTTCGATTTAACACCATGTTCTGATGCTTCATCCTGGGAAGCGATTCCCCCACTAGCCGGCAATTATCTAAAGAAGCAGATCCGATTAAACAATCTACAATAATGAAATCTCTCAGCCAGCCGGCGTCAAGGGTGAGCCGACGCAGTAAGACAGGTGCTCTTCCTGGCTTATTGCCAAAGGCCAACCCAAAGCAAGGCGGCGACTACTCAGATGACACTTTAATAGAAGATCGCACAATTTCACAAGCAAACTCTCACTATCCCATCTAAACTTGTCCCGGGAAGTGATTCCCCCACTAGCCGGCAACTCCATACAGAAGCAGATTTGACGAGACATACCCCAATCAACGAAATCTCTCAGCCTCCGAGCGTGAAGGGGTGAGCCGACGCAGTAAGACAAGTGTTCTTCTTGGCTTGCTGCCAAAGTCCAACCCCAAGCACGGCGGCGACTAGCAACATGAAGAATAAATAAAACCTCGAAACAATTCCGCAAGCAAACCCTCATTATCTGCTGTCCAATGTCCAAGCTCCGCCTTCATTTCCAGACTCAAAAAAAGCCCTCCTCCCGGAATCCCGGAAGAAGGGCAAGCGTTAATACGAATCAACATCTGACTGCGACAAATGCCAGTCAGCCAGCTCGTCATAGGAACCCGTGCCGGTGAAATCCTTGATGACAAACGGCATCGGGCTATTGATATGGAAAAAGCCGGCTTTCTTCAGTGCACGGTAGCGCGGGCTGTCCGGCACTGCCCAGCAATTGAGCGCATCCGCTTTTGTATGGCGACGGATGGCCTTCAATTGATCCGCAATGATCGCTTCATCATTCGGTCCGAACAAATCGACAATCGTGGCGAACGTGACGCCATTATCTTTCGTTTCCTCATGCAACACGCAATAGCCTTCTGCATAGCCATTCTGCTCTAAGGTATACACTTGGTAATCCTTCGTTGGATGATCAAGGAAGCGGCGTTGGATATAGCCATCGTTGCGCTTGGCATGAAGCGGGTACTGGTTTTCAAAGCGGCCGTACAACATTTCCGCTACTGCCAAACGGTCGCCAAGTTCACGCAATCGATGCGTGCTCTTTTTTGGGACACTGAGAGAAAATGCTTTGTCGACTGGCGACTGGATCGCTTTTAACTTGCTGACCTTAGCCGCAAGCAAAGCTCCTGGCTTATTGACTGCAAGAAAGCGCGGAACGTTCCCGAGATCCTTGCCGCCGGCCACTTTCATGAACACTTGCTTTGCCGTTTCAGCGGGGAAGCCGTACAGGATATCGAGCCCTTCGGCTTCACATTCCTGGATCACGCGGGAAACGATTTGCTTATAGATGCCGCGGCCTTGCGCTTCCGGATCGACCATGATGTCAACCCGTTCACCAAGAGCCAGTTCTTTGCCTTGGTGGCGGGCTGTGAGCTTCAAGAAAGCGGCATGTCCGTTGATCTGGCCGTCTTCTTCAGAAACGACAATCGTGGCGCTCTCCGGAAAGGTCTCGAACTTCCATTGCCATTCAGCAAGAGACCGTCTTTTCTCGAATACTTTTTCATAAAGGGTGTTGATGCCGGTCTCATCACCCGGCTGGTACAGGCGAATCATAATGTTTCACCGTCATCCTGCAGTCCGAAATCTTCGCGGCGTGACGCGGCCGCAAGAAGCGCGAAGAACGCGAGGCCGAAAATATCGGATTCCCATAGGTTGTAGACGAGACCCATGAAATACGCGCCGAGCAAGATGCTGGCGGTCAGTGAATACAGATAGCTTTCTTTATGCTTCTTCGCGTAACGCCAAAGCATCATCAATAAGAAAGCAGCAAAGGCGATGACGCCGAGTACGCCGGTTTGGACGATGATTTGGATATATTGGTTATCGGAATAGAACTTGTGGCCGATTTCGTATTCATCATAGATCGGCGAACCGTTCGAAAGGGTGGTCGAATCGCCGAACGTCGCAAAGCCCGTACCGATGATCGGATGGTCCTTGAATACTTCAAAGCCGGTTTTGACGATGAACAAGCGGCCCGAACTTTGACTGCCGGTGACGGTATCTTCACTGAACGTGCTGCCGATGCGGTCACGGAAGCCCGACTCGCCGCCGACATCGAATTGCTGGATATTGGTGACTTTCTCACTGCCGACATCGGTGCTTTCAATGAAGTTGGTCAATAAATTCAATGGCAGCACGACAAGGACGAGTGCAATCGCCGTGTATTTCACGAAGTCGATGAGTATGCTCATTTTGCGCGTCATGATCAAGAATGCGACGGCAGCGATCAGGAAGCCTAACCATGTGCCGCGTGAATACGTCAAGACAAGGATGCCCACCAACAGTACATTCAAGATATCCATATAGCGCGGGTTGAATTCTTTTAATTTATTCTTCGCATAATAGAACGCGATGAACGCGAACATCAAGTAGATACCGAGCACGTTCGGGTTGCCGAGCATGCCGTAGATGCGCACGCGGTTTTTCGCCGACAAGGCCATCGCCTGCCATGACTCAGGCAGGAAGAAGTTGCGGATGGACAATTTTTCAGCCATTGCCTGGATGATGACTAGGATTGCCGTCCAGACGAAGATCCAGACGAGATTGACCAAATCCTTGCGGGTGATTCCGAGGCGATAGACAATGTAATAGACAAGGTAAAAGAGCAGGAATTGGCGTAAAGTCATCGCAATCAGGACCGGGCTGATGCCGGTGATGAGTGCGGAAATAGAGCCGATTGCCAGAAAAGCGAAATAGGCGTATTCGAAATTCTTGAAACGGAATAACTTCCCGATCGATTTGCGGTTCATCCAGAAGACCTGCAACAACGCACCGAATACGAGTGCTTCGGTTAAATAGTTAAGGCCTGGATTGTATTGCGTGATGAACTCACGGACCGGGATGTAAACGAACAGCAGCAAGATGCCGTGTTTCGGATTGATGAACGCATAGGCGAACAACACAACTGTCAGGGCATAGCCGATGATGGCGAGCTCTGTGTAACCTATTAGCATGATGGCGATCAAGGCGATGAGCCAAAACCATTTTTCGTTATCGTTCTTAAAAAAGTTCATAATATCCTCCAAATGCATTTATAATTAGCGGCTTTGATAAATCGCCTTTTTCAACTTCAAATTCTTGAAGATCGCCCACCACAAAGTGACGGTGCGATTCGCTTGCTTGAAATGCTTTTCATATTGGCGGTCTTGCGTCTTCAAGTGATCTGCCGCCTGGATAAATTGTTGCGGTGTGTTTTCGATGAAGGTCTCTACGTAGCGTGCTTGTCTTTCATTAGTCTGTGCAGCTTTGATTTCAGCGAGCGCCAAAAATCCATCGAATGCGATGACTTGGCTCTTGAAAGCCTCGGTTGCCCGCTGCTTGAGCGGAAACTGATCGGTAATGTCCATAATACAATTGATTTCCTCCGGCGGCACAGGGCAATTGATCTCATATTCGCGGACGATTTCCGGCTGATGGGCCGTGTGCTTAAGTGCATCGGCCACCAAATGGGCGCTGTACACATGATCCGGATGGGCGTCGATCAAGCTCGTCGTATAGACTGTATCGGGTTGGATTTCATCGATCAGCTCAACGAAACGTTCGCTTGATGCAACATGTTTGATTTCGCTGTCAGGATAATCAAGGTAACGAACATCCGTAAAGCCGAGCAGATCCTGGATCGACCGCAATTCCTGTTTGCGCGTTTCGGCCAAGGCATCGGCTTCCACCGGAGCGGCGTTGCTGTTTTTGCCGTCGGTGATGATGGCAATGGTGACGTGCGCGCCGGAATCGGCATAGCGGCGGATGGTCCCGCCGAGCCCGATCGTTTCATCGTCGATATGTGGCGCAAATACCAATACACGCTTTGCCGGTTCAAGCGGAGTGAGCGGTTTATTGGCTTTGTAAAAGCGTTTCAAGGACGTTTTAATTGCCGGATTCAGCACCGGCGCAGCGTTTTTCATTAATGCCTGTTTCATAATGCAAAAAACTCCTTATGATTTTCTAAGCTTGCTGATGAGAAAGCGCGCGATCTCCGTTTTCAAGGCGAGCGCCGCGATGACGTAGACAATGGCGCCGATGATCGCGGTCAGGCCGAAGCGGATATAGATATTGAGATCCTCGAGAATTCCTGAAGCGAGCCATAAAGCCAATAGCATCACAGCGGTCGCTGCAAAAATCTTGGCCGCGTCTTTAACGATAAAGTGCGAGTTGAGCTTGCCTTGCGTCCGGTTAAAGACGACCCAGTTGAGCGCAAAATAGACAAGCGCCATGACGGACGAAGCGAGTGGAATCGCCAAATACGAGTCAAGCAATGCGATGAACAGGAAGTTCAATGCGACATTGAGCGCGATGGAGAATAAGGAAATGCGCAAAATGACATGGCCTTGCTTTTTTGAATAGAAAGCTTTGTTCAAGATGTTCTGCAAACTGAAGAACAATACCGATCCCAGATACAGATAGCCAACATTTGCAGTGGCTGCCGTCGCATCCGCTGTAAAAGCACCGCGTTCATAGACGATTGTGATGAGATCTTGCATCAGCCACATCATTCCCGCAACAGCAGGCAGCAAAACCAAAAGCGTCAACATCAAGCCGTATTCGATACCTTGCTTGAAGCTTTTTTCATTGGCATTCGCAATGGCTTTCGACAAAATCGGGAAAATGATCGTCCCGATGGTTACGCCAATAATCGCTTGCGGGAAGTGGACGATGTTCTTGGCGTAGTTAACGTAGTTGACTGCTGAATCACTGAACGAACTCGCAAAGATGTTGTCGATTGTCAAATTGACTTGGCCGACCATAACCGTAATGGCGACCGGGATGAAAATGATTGAAAAGGGCTTGATTTCCTCCCAATCCAGTTTGCCGATTACTTTATGGCTGCCTTTAGGCACGAACCAAAGCCGTTTGGCGATATACGATAATAACGCACCGGCCAAATAACCAAACGCCATTGAGTAGGCGCCGATTTCATCTGCAAACAATAAAGTACTGAGAATGGTGCTGCCGATAACAATGATCTGTGAAATGACCGACAAAGAAAATTTGTTCTCTGCATCAAGATAGGCCTCGTAAACCGAGTTCAACGACACGAGGAAGACAGCTATAAAGAAGATAATAGCTAAAGCAACACTCAATTCAATCGCTTCAGCTCGAACGTCGGGCTGAAGGTTAGGAAATTGAAATAGCAAAGGTAGCAGCAATGGCGATACCAATGCACCGAGCGCGGAAACAATCAATCCGAGCACCATCGTCCCGCGGATGATTTGTGAAAAATGATGATGGCCTTTGCCATCCGCCTGTGCATGGATGAAACTTGGCACAAAAGCGTTCTTCATGCCGGTAGTGAAAAATAAAATAAAGGTATTTGCCAAAGCGAATGCAGCGAAATACGCAGCAGATTGATAGGAATCCCCGAATTGATAGGCAATAACCATATCCCGGAGAAGCCCCGAAACTTTCAAAAACAGCGACGCAATGACAAACAAAATTCCGGTAATAGCGAGTTTTCTGCCCAAAACAAAATCCTACTTTCTTCAAATGGTTTAGCGGTGAAAAGCGAAACCAAATTCTTTCCTTATATATAGGAGCAATAATCTCCCAATTCCATTTCCCTATCTTATCACGAAACCTCTCTTTTAGACGTCCCTAAGCCGATTATGTTGCGGAAAAATTCACATATGACTAGCTAGCAGGACTAATGAATTAATCAATGTGCAAAATTAGAAAAACGACTCTTCTTAATCCTAATATACAGGATAAAAAAGGAAATATTATAAATAATTTGGTCAAAAATAAAAGAAATTTACAAATATTCAATAAAGCGTTTACATATGTCTAGTATACTAAATCCGTATGACAATAAATTATCAGAGGAGTGAAGGTTTGTGACAAAAAGCGCGTTCAGCAAAATCTTTTTGAGTCTCTTACTGGCTTTATCAGCTGCCTTGCCATATATGGCGACAGCCGATGCAGCGGAAACCATTTCAGTTGCAGAAGCCATTGAAAACAATACAGGAACGGCAACGGTGAAAGGCTTTATCGTTGGGACTGTAATAAGCGGAGGAAGTTATCAGCAAGAACCGCCGTTTGATTCAGCGACTAACCTTGCTTTGGCTGATTCCCCAGACGAAACGGATCCAGCTAAAATTTTGACGGTTCAATTGCCGTCCGGCTCAATTCGTTCCGGCTTGAACTTGGTCGATAACCCAGCCAACTTCAAAGCAGAAGTAACGATTACCGGTTCACTTTCAGCTTATTTCTCAGTTCCAGGTCTTCGTTCACCGACAGCATTCACAATCCTGTCTGAAGGCGAAGCACCTCCGACCGCGACACCTGTAGACAATGTACAGGAAGCACGCGACTCTGAAGGATTGATTTCAGTGGAAGCGACTGTGACAACTGGAACAGGCTTCTGGGGCGGCAACGCTTTTTACGTACAGGATGAAACAGCGGGCATTTATGTCTACACATCGAGCGCAACTGTATCGCCGGGCGACATCGTCCGTTTGGAAGGTACCGTTTCTGAATACAGCGGCGAGCTGCAATTGCAGCCGAATACAGTAGAAGTCGTGTCTTCTGGAAATGAATTGCCGGAAGCACAGTTGATTTCACCGGCAGGCGTCAATGAAGAGACTCAAGGCGAACGCATTTCGATCGAACGCGTCGAAATCACTAACTTGAAAGCCGTTAACAATTATGGAACGTTCGAGTTCACGGCAGTGGCGGAAAATGGCGAGCAAGTCGTCGTCCGCAACGACAACCGCAATGGCTTGACGTTCGAAGATTTCACAAAACAATACAAAGAAGGCGACTTGATCTATCTTTCAGGCATCGCTTCGAAATATAACGAAACGTACCAAGTGAAAACGCTCGGCTTCGACAGCTTCGAGCTCGTCAACAAGCCGGCTGTTTACACAGACATCTTCCCGGGCGTCGTCTCGGAAGGAACTGAAATCACGCTCGCAAGCGGCTTGGACAATGCAACGATCTATTACACGTTAGACGGGTCAGAGCCGACAACGGACAGCGCAGTTTACGCTGAGCCGATCGTCCTGACACAAGATACAGTGATCAAAGCGATCGCAGTAACAGGCGAAACATCGGAAGTATTTTCATTTGATTACACGGTCCTGAAATCAGAGGACTTGAAAATCCGCGACATCCAAGGGCAAGGACATTACTCGAAATATGAAGATGTAGCTGTCAATGAAGTGACAGGCGTCATCACACATTTCTATAACGGCGCAAACTTCGTCATCCAAGATACAGAAGGTGACGGCAACTGGAAAACGTCAGAAGCGATCATTGTCAACCGTTCATCTGCATCAAGCGACTTTGCAGTTGGGGATGTCGTAACAGTCGCAGGTACGGTCGAAGAATGGTTCTATAAAGGCTATTCCGATATGCGCGACAACGATTTGCCGCTCACACGCATCCGTTCAACGGATGTCGTGAAAGCTGGAACGGCGGCACTACCTGAACCGATCGTTATCGGCGAAGACGTGTTCCCGCCGACTCAAAACATCGAAAACGACGGCTTGACAGAATTCCAGCCGGAAGAAGACGGCATCGATTTCTGGGAAGCGCTTGAATTGATGCGTGTCGGCGTGGCCGATGCACAAATCGTCGGCCCACAAGATTATGGCGAAGTATTTGTCGTATCGAAAAATGCGACTAACAACGAATTCCACAAGCAAGGCGGAATCCTGCTTGAAGAAGACGATTTTAACCCGGAACGTATCACTGTCACTACAGGTGAAAACGTTGTCGCAAAAGCGGGCGATACATTCGCTAGCATGCCAGTCGGCGTTCTCGGCTATGGATTCGGCAACTACCAGATCTGGACGGACGAAACGGACGTACCGGAAATCGTAGACGGCGGAACACAGCCGGAACAGACATGGATCGAGAACGCAGACGATAAATTGACGGTTTCCACGTATAACGTCGAGAACTTCTCTGCAGACCCGAATCACACATCGGATGAAAAAGCACAACGCATCGCAGAATCATTCGTCAACGACTTGAACTCACCGGACATCATCGCGATGGTCGAAGTACAGGACAATGATGGGCCTGAAGGATCTGAAAATAGTGATGCATCGGCTTCTTATGAGCGTCTCATCGCAGACATCCAAGCAGCAGGCGGGCCTAAATACGCTTGGACAGATATCGCCCCGGAATACAACCAGGACGGCGGACAGCCAGGCGGTAACATCCGCGTCGGCTTCTTGTACAACCTGGAACGCGTGACACTTTCTGAAGGCACAAAAGGAACAGCGACACAGGATAACTCGTGGACAGATTCAGGCGATCTTGAATTGAACCCTGGACGCGTCCAGCCAATCGCAATGCCGAACACACGCAAGCCACTAGCAGCACAATTTGAATTCCAAGGCGAAGAAATCGTCGTTATCGCCACTCACTTGAACTCAAAAGGCGGGGACCAAAGCTTGTTCGGACAGAACCAGCCGCCGCAGTTCACGTCTGAAATCGAACGCATTGAATTGGCGAAAGCCATCAACGGATTCATTGCAGAAGGCCTGGAAATCAATCCGGATCTCAATGTCGTCGTCACTGGCGATATGAACGATTTCGAATTCACACCGGCACTTGATGCACTAGAAGGCGACATCTTGATGAACAAAGTCAACGATGTGCCGGAAGAAGACCGTTTCTCTTATTACTACCAAGGCAACTCTCAAGTGCTCGATCATTTATTGGTGACGAACAACTTGGCGGATAACACAGAACTTGATATGGTCCACATCAACTCGATGTTCATGGAAGAACACGGGCGTGCATCGGATCATGACCCATTGCTTGCACAAATTACTTTCGATAAACCGCAAGTGCCAGGCGAGCAGCAAGCGGATCCTGATTTGTCAGGTGAAGAAGCAGTCATCACAGCGGGTGAATTCGATGAAGATGGCACACTCGACATTACATTCACAGAAGGCACAATCGATGAACTTCTTGAAAGCGGCAAGGATTTGACGGTCCAATTGGAACAAGCGAACTTCACGTTCACAGCGGCCAACCTTCAGCAATTGGCTGAAGCGGCCGGGGCGGAAATGACGCTTGCCCTAGCAGTCGATGACGCAGAGCAAGTCGATAAGCGCCCGGCACTCAGCGACCAGCTTGATATCGCTGTACTGGGAGCGGGTGGCGAAGAACTCGGCTTGACACTCAGCGAACCGATGGAATTGAACTTCCTGACAAACCCCGATGTCAAAGTCCAGTTCGGCGCACGCCAGGATGACAAAGGCAAATGGAAAATCATCCAAGGTGACTTGAACGGAGAAACATTCACGCTTGAAGTGAACGAATTCGGCAACTACACAGTCATCACGAACAAAGGGCAACTGAAGAAAAGCAAAAAGTAACAAGGGAAAACTGCCGGAAACCCAGTATCTGCTGGGGATTCGGCAGTTTTTTAAATAGGAAGAACTAGAATTGTGCCTTGAAAGAAGAATTACTTGATTGTCTTATCATGAAATAGTGAAAATAATTGTCATGATTTATGATTTAAAAGGAAGAATATGCTAATATAAAATTTGTGTGATTTATGAAAATGCAAGGAGCTGTAAATTTTTATGGAGACTGAAAGACGTATCCGGCCGGAACTAGAAGGCATACGCACAATCGCTGCATTATTGGTTGCGATCTATCATATATGGTTTAATCGTGTGTCAGGCGGAGTCGATGTATTTTTTGTCGTATCGGGATTTTTGATCACGACTTCATTGCTTTCGATGTACCGAAAAAATGGTCGTATTTTATACTTTTCCTATATTGTAAAACTATTAAAACGTTTATTGCCGACGGCTTGGTTAATCGGGATTACCGTCTTGATTGCTAGCCTGTACATATTGCCCCCATTTACGAAACAGCAGAATATCAATGAATTTTTAGCTTCCGTTTCCTACTTCCAGAATTGGCGGCTTGCGATGGATTCGGTGGATTATTTAGCACAGAACAATAGCGCCTCGCCGTTTCAGCATTTCTGGGCGCTGAGTATTCAGTTCCAGTTTTATCTGGTATGGCTTGTCGTCTTCTTTGTGGCCATCTCGGTGCTGAAGCTGATTTCAGGAAATAATATGAAACGCATGCTGACGGTATTGATTGCCGTGCTTGCCTTGGCATCATTCAGCTATTCGGTCTACTTGACCGCAGCCAATCAGCCAGTGGCCTATTACCATACATTCACTCGTGTATGGGAGTTTGGGATTGGCGGCTTGGTCGCATTGACAATCCACAAGCTTGTCGTCTCGAGCCGTGTGGCCTGGCTATTCGGCTGGATGGGCTTAATCGGGCTCATCAGCTGCGGGATCATCCTTCAAGTGTCAGAGCTATTCCCGGGCTATGCTGCGCTATGGCCGGTGCTTTCAGCCGTTCTGATCATCATCGCGGGGAATAATTCAACGAACTATTCAGCTTTCCAACTGCTTAGTTGGAAGCCGCTCGTCAAGTTCGGAAGCATTTCCTACGCCTTCTATTTATGGCATTGGCCATTGCTGATTTTCTACTATGCGCTATTTGACGTCGAATCGGTTTCGCTCCAGGGCGGATTGGCGATTATCGCTGTAGCAACGATTTTTGCTTACTTTACGATTTACGGTTTCGAGTTGCCAATCCGGAAAATCCAGTTCCCGGTCTGGAAAACCGCCAGCATTATTGCGGTCTTCTCTGCCGCCATTTGGGTCTCGACCATCGCTTATCAAGAAACTTACTTGGCGGGACCGCCCGTCAGTTCCGAGTTGCTCAGCGAAAGTTTCGAGACGCATCCAGGTGCCGTCACTTATTTGGAAGACGGCCGCCTAACGCCTCCTGCGGAATTTGAGGAATCCTTCCTGCCGAGCTTGGACTTCGTGAAGCAGGATCGATCTGAAATATATGAAGATGGCTGCTTGTCCGGCAAGGGAACGACAGAAGCCGAGCCGTGTGAGTACGGGGCATTGACCGATTACAGCCATACGATCGCGTTGGTCGGGGGATCACATGCCGCCCATTGGCAGCCGATGCTTGCGGAACTAGCCGATGCCCATGATCTAAAGATTGTCACTTATTTAAAAGGCAATTGCCGATTTACGGAAGAGAGCAGAAAAGGTTTTGAAGAATGCGATGTCTGGTTCCAAAATGTAAAAGAGGCATTAATTAATGAAAAACCTGATCTGATTTTCACGGTAGGGAATGTAGGGAGCTCGAAAGAAGATTTCGATGAAGTTTCGGATGGATTTGTTGAAGCTTGGAAGTTTTTCGAGCAGCACGAAGTTCCGCTATTCCTCGTGCGTGATACGCCTTGGTACGATCAAAACGTGTTGACGTGCCTAAGTGAAAATCCGGATAACCCCGAAAATTGTAAATCCGACCGTGAGGATGTCATCCGGGACCCGAGTCCTTTAGAAGAAGTGGACTATATGCCGGAAACTACTAACACGATCGACCTGACTGATTATTTTTGTGACCAGGAATCCTGTTATTATGTCGTCGGAAACGTCGTCACGCATTTCGACAGCAACCATTTGACAGCGACTTTTTCCAGAACGTTCGCGCCGGTCTTCGAAAAGCCATTGCTAGAAGCATTGGAAGCTCAAGAAAAATAATGGATTGAAAGCTGCCTTGGCTGCTGCGAAAGCAGTGCGCCAAGGCAGCTTTTTTGATTCCGGCCGTTCAATGCCGAGCGTGGAGTGGAACTACATTCCCTTTATTTCAGTGTTCTTTCCCGTTCCTTTTTCAATTATGGCTTGCTATAATGAATGCACATTAACGGAAGCGGGTTGAGACTATGGACAAACGGATGATGCACTGGCTGATGATTTTCCTGTCAGCGATGATCCTCGCGGCTTGCGGAGGGACAGATACAGAAGCACCGCCGGCAGCTGAAACTGAGCAGGCAGACTCACCGGTTGATACGGCCGCTCAGGAAAAAGCGGTGATGATCGCGAATGCGAAGACGCATGTCTACACGATCTATACCGATTTCGAGCAAGGGTCCGGCTTTTTGTACAATGACCAAGGCGACATCTTGACGAATGCCCATGTGGTGCGCGATGCGACCTTTATTGCACTCGTCAATAGCGACGGCCAGGAGTTCGCAGGCAAAGTGATCGGCATATCGCTTGATGAAGATCTGGCGCTGGTCCGTGTCGAGGACCTCGCAGGAAAAGAGCCGCTCGAGCAGGAAATGGAACCGGTCGATATCGGAACGCCGGTCATCGCTATCGGCAGCCCGGAGAACGAAGCGAACACTGCGACCGAAGGGGAAATTACCGATACCGGCGTCGATTTCTCGGAAATGTTCGTCTATACGGATCTCTATGAAATGAATGCCTTGATCAAGCAAGGCTCGAGCGGCGGGCCGCTTTTGGATGCAAGCACCGGCAAAGTGCTCGGCATCAATTCGGTCATGCTCGAGGACAATCCCGAAATCGGTTACGCGATCCCGCTGTACTTGAAAAAGGAAATGTTGGATAGCTGGGCGAATAATCCGGAACCGTTTCCCGAGTCGCAATTGGTCGAACCGTCCGTAAAGGATGCCTATTTTGACGAAGCGTTGCTGGAGAGTTTCATCGAAGCCTATTATGACTTGCTGCCGTATTCCATGAATGATGAGCAACTGAATTATTATTCTTCGTATTTAGTACCGGGAAGCCAGGCAGTTGAAGAAGTCGACAGTGTTATACAAGAGTATTCAACAGAGGGCCGCGTGTATGATTCGGTCGTGCCGGAAGTCACTTCCGTCGAGATTGAAGGAGATGCCGCATATGTGGAAGCAGGCGCTGTGTTCAATTACCATGAAGCAAATGGCGAGACCGGGACGATCGACCACCGCCGCCGTTACACTGTGGTGATTGATGAGTACGGGGATTATCAGATTGAATATGTGGAAGAACGATAAAGGGCCTTCAGTTATGGAGGTTCTTTTTTTTTGTGAAGGAATTAAGTGTGGATGAGCTTACGTTGCAGGGGCATGCTTGCCGAGGGGCGGGCGTCGAGCCCTTATGGCTATGCCATATAGGTCTCGCCAGTCCCGCGCGATCCCTCCGGCGTCAGCCCCTTCCACTACAGCTCTATATTTGAAATGACAATGAATTACATAGCCCATTAAATTTCATATGCATAAAATGATGACTTCTAAGAAAATGGATTAAAACGGACGAAGTCAACAAAATGACTAACCTAATCACATATTTGGCAAACCCAATCTCTCGCATTATGCATTCCAAAAAAACCTTAATTTCAAAAAGTTTTGAATTCAAAAGCCAGTTATGGTATTCTATTGCCGACAATAAAAAATATCGCTATTCCACTAGGGGAGCCATGTTGGCTGAGACGGACAAGAGTCCGGACCCTTTGAACCTGATCTGGATCATACCAGCGTAGGGAAGTGGGCGAATTGTGAGCCTTTCTCCAATTTTTTCAGCTGACCTTTATCGCCGCTTCCTTACCTGGGAAGCGGTGTTTTATTTTGCCCAAAAAAGGAGAGAGCCACATGACATTTTGTAAAGAAGTTCGGTTGGAATGCGCAGATTTATGGAACGCCAGTTTTGAACACCCGTTTGTAAAAGGCATCGCGAAAGGCGATTTGCCGCTCGATGTCTTCAAATTCTACGTCATGCAAGACGCCTATTACCTGACCCATTTCGCGAAAGTGCAGGCGATCGGTGCCACAAAAGCCAAAGACTTGAAAACGACGCAGTCATTTGCACATCACGCAGAACAGACTTGCGCCGCGGAACTCGCGCTTCATGAATCGTTTATGGAATTGCTTGGAGTGACCGAGGAAGATTGGAAACTATTCGAACCCTCGCCCCACGCCTATGCTTATGTTTCGCATATGTACCGCTCCGCAGAAGGTGACTTGGCAGACGTACTCGCGGCCTTGCTTCCGTGCTATTGGCTTTATTACGAAATCGGCGAACGTTTGAAGACGGCAACGCCGGAAGAACCGATTTTCCAAAAATGGATCGGCACATACGGTTCCGAATGGTTCGGGGAACTGGTGAATGAACAAATCGAACGGATGGACCGCTTAGCTGATGGCTTGCCGGAAGAGCGGCGCCAGGAATTGAAAAAGCGCTTTATGAGAAGCAGTTATTACGAATGGCAGTTCTGGCAGCAAGCGTGGACGATGGAAACCTGGGAACTGCCCGTGAAAAAGGAGAGTGTCCGCCATGCTTAGGGAATTGCGCGCACGAAAACCATTGATTCATTGCATCACCAATCACGTCGTCTCGAACTTCCAGGCAAACGGCTTGCTCGCGCTCGGCGTCTCGCCGGTCATGGGCGACGAACAACAGGAAGTCGCTGAACTCACAGGACACGCCGATGCCTTGTCACTCAATATCGGCACGATCACGGAACGCTCTTTCGAAAGTATGCTTATCGCTGGGCGCGCAGCCATGGAAAAAGGCATCCCGATCGTACTGGATCCGGTGGGTGCCGGAGCGACAGCTTACCGGTTACAGGCCGTGAAACGATTGCTGACGGAACTCGATATCACGCTACTCCGCTGCAACGCAGGCGAACTCGCGGCCATTGCGGGAGAAGAGTGGCAAGCACGCGGCGTCGATGCCGGAGAAGGGCAAGGTGATTTGGAAGCCATCGCTAAACAAGTGGCTGTTGAATATCAAACAATTGTTGCGGTGACGGGGACCAGCGATTTGGTGACGGATGGTGAACGGACCGAGCACATCACAGGCGGAGACCCGTTGATGGCGTCGGTCACTGGAATGGGTTGTTTGCTCAGTGCGGTGCTTGCCGCATTCTTGACGGACGAAGAATATGCCCCTATTGATGCGCTTGCAAATGGTTTGCAGATTTACGCGAATGCAGGAAGCCATGCATCGAAAATCGCTTTGAATCCTGGAACTTTCCAAATGGCTTTTTTGGACGAGCTATCGAAACGACAGGAGGCGGCACTTAATGGACGCTAAAGCGCAAGTATTGACGATCGCGGGATCCGATTCAGGCGGTGGTGCGGGGATACAGGCAGATTTGAAAACGTTCCAGGAACTTGGCACATTCGGCTGTTCGGCAGTAACGGCGGTGACTGCCCAAAACACACGAGGCGTTCACGGTATTTACCCGATGGACCGACAAGCGGTCAAACAACAGCTCGATGCGATCGGAACGGACTTCGACATCCGTGCGCTCAAGACCGGCATGCTGTTTGACGCCGGCATCATCGAAGAAACGGCGCAAGGCATCAAACGCTACGGCTGGGACAGGCTCGTCATCGACCCTGTGATGATCGCAAAAGGGGGTGCTTCCTTGTTGCAGCAAGAAGCGGTCGAAGCAATTAAAACCTTGCTCGTCCCGCTCGCTGCCATCATCACGCCAAATATCCCGGAAGCGGAAGTATTGAGTGGAATAGACATCACAGACGATGCCTCACGCAGAAATGCGGCGGAAGCGATTTTATCGCTGGGTGCGGAAGCCGTGGTCATCAAAGGCGGCCATAGCACTGACCCTGACGTTGCGGAGGACTTTTATCTAGATCAGCAAGGCACGGTAATCTTGCTGCGTTCGGAACGTCTCCAGACGGAGCAGACGCATGGCACGGGCTGTACGTTTTCAGCAGCATTGACAGCTGAACTCGGCAAAGGCAAACCAGTGGAAGAAGCCTTGTTCACCGCCAAGGAGTTCATCCAGGCAGCACTCGCGTATCCGCTTAACATCGGGCATGGCCACGGCCCGACGCATCATGCGGCGTACAAAGAATCTATCGAAAAGGAAGTGGTTCATCTTGTTCGGGAATCCAGCGATTTATTTTCTAATGGGTACGACAAACGCAGGTACTAAAGAGCCGCTCGCCTTGCTTGAAGAAGCGCTTCAAGGCGGCATCACCCATTTCCAGCTGCGCGAAAAAGGGCGAGGCGCATTAACGGGCGATGCGCTTGTGGAGTTCGCCGCAAAGTGCAAGGGCCTATGCCGTGAATACGATGTGCCGCTATTCATCAATGACGATGTCGAACTCGCCTGCATAATCGAAGCGGACGGCATCCATATTGGCCAGGACGATATGGACTGCGGACAAGTGAGAAAACAAATCGGCGCGTCGATGGCTCTTGGCGTTTCGGTGCATTCAGTCAAAGAAGCGAACGAGGCGCTGACGTGCGGCGCCACCTATCTCGGCATGGGACCGGTATTTGGCACGCGCACAAAAAGCGATGCGAAACCGCCCGCGGGTGTCGCTGAAATCATTAAAGTGAAAGCTCAATATCCGCACGTACCCGTCATCGGCATCGGCGGCATCGAACCGGGCAACGCTGAAATGGTCTGGCGTGCAGGCGTATCAGGCATCGCCGTCATTTCGTCAATAGCACAGGCACAAGATGTCGCAGGTCAAATCGAACGGTTTAAACAATCGATTCCGGGGAGGTAGGTCGGATGAACACGAAAAAACTCGTACTCATGGCGATGTTCGTCGCACTCGCCGTCGCCGGATCCGCGTTTGTCTGGTTCCCTGCAGGCATCGCCCGCGCCTATCCGGTACAGCATGCCATCAATGTCATCGCAGCTGTCGTCTTCGGGCCAGGGCCTGCAGTCGTCATCGCCTTATTGACCGGTGCGGTTCGCGTCTTGACGGGGACCGGCTCGCTGCTCGCTTTTCCGGGAGGCATGATCGGCGCATTGCTTGCCGGTATCTTTTACCGCTACAGCGGACGGCTCGGTTTTGCAGCAGCCGGTGAAATTCTCGGAACCGGCATCATCGCCTCACTGGTCGCGGTGCCCTATGCACGTGTTCTCATGGGAACCGAAGTCGGCGCCTTGTTCTTCATGCCGCCATTTCTTGTATCGAGCATCAGCGGTGCGGTGCTTGGCGTGGTATTAATCTACCGTTTGGAAAAAACGAAAAGCAGTAAATTATTGGCGTGAAGATAAGGATCGGCTCACAAAGCCGATCCTTATTTACGTCATCAAATCCTTCTACTTGAACTCAGAAAACGATTATAGTATTATTAGTTTTCGTAAAGGGGGTTCGGCTGTGAAAAACCGTATTATACAGGCGTTTATCGAAGAAACGAGAAATAACGGCATCAAATTTACGATGGATGATTTGGCTAAACGGCTAGGTATCAGCAAGCGCACCTTGTATGAGAACTTCTCATCCAAGCTGGAAATCCTGGAAACGATCATCGACCAGGCCTTTTCTGAGTACGAACAGCGTGCCCGCATCATCCGTGAAGACGAAACCCTCGACTTGCAGGAAAAAATCCACCGGCTGATTGTCATGATTCCGAACCATAATGACTTTTTCGATTTGCGCGTATTGGAGCAGTTGAAGCGTTATTACCCAGAACAATGGCAGCGCGTCGACCGGGAAATGAACCAGTGGGATGACTTGAAGCAATTACTTGAAGAAGGCATGGAAACTGGTCTGATCAAA
The DNA here is from genome assembly GCF_003664125.1 of Planococcus citreus. GTDB lineage: Bacteria > Bacillota > Bacilli > Bacillales_A > Planococcaceae > Planococcus > Planococcus citreus. The sequence continues at coordinate 882,896 of NZ_RCCP01000001.1, read as the reverse complement.
CAACAAAACATCGACCTGTTAATGAAAATGATTTTGAACGTCGTCAATATTTCCTTGGACCAGCAGTTCTTCTCAGAACAAAGCATTTCCATCAAGGAAGCTGTTGAAACGATGAGTGAATTATTATTGGATGGGTTCGTCAAAAACGAATAGGAAAAATGCTGGCTAACTAAAGCCAGTATTTCTTCGGACTAATAAAACTAAAAAAACAAATATAGTTTTCAGTGTTTTAGAAAGCTAGGAGGCATTTCAACATGGCACAACCATCTATTCACCGTCTTGATACCGAGTCGGTCGGCAAGGCATTCGTCCGTTATTTGGTGCCCTCGACCATCGGCATGCTGCTGATGGCAATCAATATCGTCGCAGACGGCATCATGGTCGGCAACCGCCTCGGGCCGGTCGCATTGGGTGGCGTTGGGATTGCGGCTCCGGTCTATACATTATTCGTCGCGATGTCGCTATGGATCGGCATCGGCGGCGCTACGAGATTTTCTGCTCTCATGGGGGCGAAGCGGACAGCAGAAGCACGCGTCGTCTTTTCGCATGCGATGGCGTCGATTTTTGCGGTGACGCTCATCATCGGCCTCGTGGCATTCCCGTTCCGCACGGAGCTCGCTTATTTGCTAGGAGCGAACGCGGAAACCTATCCATACGTCTCCGATTATTTATACTTAATGTTGTTGTTTGGCTTCGTCTTTACGATGGAAAATGCGCTCAGCATCATGGTGCGCAATGACGGCAGCCCGAACCTGGCGATGGTGTCGCTCATCACGACTTCCTTATTGAACATCGGCTTGAATTACTTGTTCTTGTTCGTCTTGGATTTCGGCGTAAAAGGTGCGGCAGCTGCGACCTTGCTCGCTGCGTTTGTCGGCATGCTCGTCTTGTGCACGCATTTCTTTAAAAAAAGCAATCAATTGCGTTTTGTCCGGTTCAAGCCGAACCGCAAATTGTTGCTTTTGATTCTAGTGATCGGCTTCCCGAGCTTCTTGGCGGAAGTCGGCATGTCGGTGTTCACGATTTCGCATAATAATGTCTTTGAACGCCTGGCAGGAACGGAAGGCGTTGCGGCATTCGCGATCCTCAATTACGTTCATAGCGTCATGCTGCTCGCATTCCTCGGAATGGGTTCGGCCATCCAGCCATTGGTCAGTTATTACAGCGGGGCGAAAGACCAGGCGAAAATCAAGAAGACGCTGCAATTGGCGATCGGAACGGCATTCGTGGCAGGCTTGCTGTTCTTCCTCTTCGGGCAATTCTTTGCCGCAACCATCGCCAGCGTATTCGGCGATTTCCCGGACGCCGTGATGGATCTCGCGACTTCCGGCATCCAGCTGTTCTTTATTGCCTACCTGTTCATGGGCGCAAATTTCGTCATGATGACTTATTATCAATCTACCGGTGAAATCCGCATGGCGACATGGATCACCGCAGCGCGTGAAATTGTCGTGCTGTTGATTTTGCTGAGCATCTTGCCCGTGTTTTTCGGTGTGACGGGCGCATGGCTTGCGATACCCTTATCAGAATTGATTGTGCTATTGACGATCGTTTATTATCAAATGAGGCAGAAAAAGAAACTGCAGTTCACTGCGGATATGACGGGTTCATATAAATAACCGATTCCAATAAGTTAGGGGAAGATGAGATGCAACTAGCGAAACAGCTGTTTCAAGTGAAAAGCTTGGATTACTGCATTCGAAGTGCAGAAATCCAAGACGCAGCGCAATTGGAGAAAGTCCGTTTGCTGATCGATGGCGAGACGGAAAATATGGACCGCGAGCGGGGAGAAGCGTATTTGAATGCAACGGCATTCAAACGGCTCATCGAAGAAGATGCCAAAAGCAGCTGCAATATATTCTTGGTGGCCGAAGTGGGCGGGCAGATCGTCGGGTTTTCCAGATGTGAAGGAAACGAACTGAAACGGACAAAGCATCAAGTGGAGTTCGGTGTCGGAGTGCTCAAGGAGTATTGGGGCTATCGTATCGGCCGCAAGCTCTTGGAGTCATCGATCCACTGGGCGGATGCACAAGAAATCAAAAAGATGAATTTAAAAGTGTTGGAAAGTAATGAAAAAGCGATTGAGTTGTATAAAAACTGTGGCTTTGAAGTGGAAGGCATACTGAAAATGGACAAGCGCTTAGCGGATGGAAACTATTACGATACCGTAGTAATGGGGAGGATCCGTTAACTAAAAAACCACGATAAAAGGCCGTGTTTACGCAAAAGCGCAGACACGGCCTTTTTTATTTCCTTGCTTTGATGATAAAACTCGTCGGGAATTTCTGCGCTTTGTAAAGCGAGTAATAACGGTCGGACACTTCCGGCTCTAAATCCTTCAAGTCATGCGGAACATCCGGTTCGACCACTTGCTCGATATTGAATCCGGCTTTCACCAAGGCATTCAAATACGTGCTGAACTTGCGCTTCGGAATGGTCATCGGCGCATCTTCACCTTTGAAATTGGCATAATGCACGCTGTCTTCATCCTGATAAGAGCCGTTCAGTGAAACGAGCCCGTCCTCGCTTTTCAAATGAACATAGAGCGGATGGTCCCAACTGAAGATGAAAGTTCCGCTTGGCCGCAAATAGAAATAGATCAATTCCAATGTCCGGTCAAGGTCCACCGTCCAGCCGATCGCATAAATCGAGTAGACGATATCGAAATATTGTTCCGGCAGCCCGATATCTTCTTCCATCGCTGCGCAGTACAGCTGTGCATCCAGTCCGCTCAAAATCTCTTGTGCGCGATCGATTTGACTGTCGGACAAATCGACGCCCCATAAATCTTTTGCCCCTTGCTTGCTCATATAAAGCAAGGAATGGCCGCTCCCGCAACCGATATCAAGCACATTTTTGCCTTCAATCGAATCAAATAAGCGCAATTCGTCTTCGCTTTGAGCGAAAGGACCGTAGCCAGGCAGCGCATCGACGCCGTTAAAATGATCGGCGACCGTGTTCCAGCTTTTGCGGTTTTGTTTCAAAATATCTGTATTCACTTAAACTCCTCCTGTCTTTTAATCATTCTCGGGAAGTGAAAGAATCTCCTGCTAGCCAAATAAAGCAGCAGCGAATAACAAAAGCACGTTAAGGGTAAAGATAGAGAAAGACAGATAGCCAACGCAAGGAATGAGGGAATCACATGCCCATGATCTATCATGAAACGTATATTGAAGCACCGATTGAGCGCGTATTTGACTTGGCCAGAAGCATCGAAGTGCATATCGAAACCGTCCCGAACACCAATGAATGCGCCATTGCCGGCACGACAAGCGGTTTGATGGAACTAGGCGACTGGGTTACGTGGGAAGCGACGCATCTCGGTGTCCGCCAAAAGCTCACGTCAAAAATCACTGAAATGGAGCGGCCGTACCGATTCAGCGATGCAATGGTAAAAGGCGCTTTTCATTCCTTTCACCACACACATGAATTTACCAAAAGCGGAAGCGGGACGTTGATGAAAGACTGGTTCGTCTACCGGGCGCCGTTTGGGGTCATTGGAAAACTGGCCGATAAATTATTTCTCGAACGCCATATGGGAAAATTCCTGTCGACGCGCGCTGCCGAATTAAAGCGCATCGCTGAAAACCGATAAGCATAAAAGAAATCCATCCGGATGTATGCCGCGGATGGATTTTCTTCTAGGGAAATTTAGTTTTTCGTAAACTCCAATTTGTGATAGCGCAAGGCCTGGTCTAATTTATTGTAGACATCGATTTCGCCGAAATTGACGCCTAATTGAATCGCGGTCTGTGCGATTTCTGGGCTGATGCCAGCAAGTGCGGTGCGCACGCCGATGATTTTCAAGCCTTCGATCAGCTGGAAGATCTGGTGGGCGACCATCGTATCGATGATCGGCACTCCGGAAAGATCGATGAACAGGCGCTCGATCGATTTCTCATGGCATTGCTGCAGGACTTTCTCGAATACGATTTTGGCACGGTACGTATTGATTTCGCCGATCAGCGGAAGCAATCCGCTGTCTTTTGAAAGCAAGATGACCGGGGCGCTCATTTCGACGATCATTTCCTGCTGGGCATTCAAACGGCGTTCCGCCGCTTTCGTGTTCTGGTCGATAAACTCGAGAATGATGGCATTCGTCGTATCAACCACGGCTTGGTTCCACGCATTCACCTGGGCGTGCGAAATGGTTTCTTCCTGCAATACCGCGAATTCTTCGATCAGCTCCAAGTATTGCTTCTGGGTACGGAAGAATTCTTTGATGACCGAGTTGAACGGCGTCGATAAATGCGCTTCATCATTGGCGACGCGTAAAATCCATTCCTTGAAAATTTCGATGCAATCGCTTTTATCCTTGCTGAAAGCCGAACAGAACAGCTCGTGGAACTCGTAATTCTGCTGCTTTAGCTTTTCGATTGCTTGGGGTTCGGTTTCAGCGTAGACGCCACCGGAACTCTTATCGAGCGTTTCGTACCATCGTTCCGTTAATCCCTTAGTTTTCTCCAGCAAAAAATCCTGCAATTCAACATTTTTGAACATTTTTTCTTCTCCTTAATAGCACAATGCTTCATTTACGAAAAATCATGCGTCAAATAAACTTCATGAATTCAAACTAGCAGTATTATACATACATGATATAGCAGTTGAAAAAAATATGCACGAAGTCTGATGTTGGAATTGCAGACAAATTTTGTTGAGGGAAGAACACGTCCTTAAGACGAAGTGCTTTGCTTAGCTTTCTGATGTTGGAGAAACGGTTTTCGCTCCAAGACAGGTCCGAGTTGGAACAACAAGATGCCCGCGCTGATCAAAAGCACGCCAAGCAGCGATTGCCAAGTGAACGGAACTTGCTCGAGCCCGAACCAGCCCGCTGTGTCCCACATCAACCCGAAAAAAATTTGCGACACCATGACAATCGAGATTGCACGGCTCGGGCCCAATGTCTGGACGCCTTGGGTGACGCAGACAACGACCCCGACACCAAGCACGCCGCTGAACCAAAACCACGGCTCTGCCTCGAAGCGAAACAATCCCATCCCATTCACAGCAAGGCCCACGACAAACGAGCCGATAAATCCAAGAAACAACACCAGTGCCGTCGTCGCCCAGACGCTGACATGTTGTTTCACATTCGCGTTGAATATATTTTGCAGGCAGACAAAAACACCACCTGAGAGTGCCAGTATGATGCCAACAACCATGAGATTTCCTCCTATTCGTATATATTATGGCCCGCCTGATCCAATAAAGCGCCCCGGTCGAGCAAATCGATTTTGCCGTTGTTGCGCTGAATCCAGCCGGACTGCTCGAATTTTTGGAGCACCCGGTTCAAATGGCGATAGCTCGTGCCGATCAAGTCCGCCATATCGACGAGTGAAGGCGAATCGAGTCTCGGCTTATCCGGCGTCATGGAGAGCAAATAACTCGCTACGCGCACATCGACAGCATAGAGCAAATTGAAGTTCAATTCCTGTGCTTTCGTCACGAACTTGCGCGTGATTGTCTCCAATAAAAACTGCTGGAAGAGGGCGTTGCCGCTCATTTCATGATCCAGGGCTTTATGCGGGACGCGTAGCAATACTAAATCGGTGACAGCTTCGACCGTATTGATGAACGGGCATTTCTGCACGTATTCAATATCACCGACAATGTCAAAAGGCGTCTTGAACGCCAAAATCAGCCGCTTGCCCTCTGGAGACAACATGGAAATTTTCAACTTGCCTTCGACGAGCAAGTACAAATTATCCGCAGCGTCTCCTTGTGAGAACAATCGATGTCCTGCCGCATACCGTTCGATCTGCATCGAATCGACGACGGCAGCGGGGAACAAATCCGCCAAGCCATACTGTTGAAGATACTCGTTAATCGGCTGCATCGTTTTTCCTCCTTACCATTTCAAGATGAGAATGCCCCCAATCATCAGCACCACTCCAGCGATTTGCGTTTTTCCGACGTTCTTCTTCGCCATATGGAACCAGCCTTTGCCGTCGATGACGATCGCAGCGATCAGCTGCGCGATAAGGAACAGGCTAATCGTCAGTGTCACGCCCATGCGATGGATGGCGGTCATATTGCTGAACAAGATGAACGCCGCAAGCAAACCGCCTGAGGCATATAGAGGAGAAACTTTTTTCAAGTGTTTGATCGATGTATCTCTTAGCGCCAAAACGATCAAGATCCCAAGTACAAAGCCCGTCAGCTGGGTCATTGCCGCTGCTTGCCACGTACCGATCTGGTCGCTGATCGTCGCGTTCGCCACGCTTTGGAAGGTCAGGAAAAACCCTCCCGCTAAAGCAAATAAAATTCCTTTCATCCGGTCCACCGCCTTTCGTTAACTTAAGGATAATGGGCATAGTAAAAGGATGGAAGGACATATGTCCCTATGAATGGAAATTTACAAACCTTATTCAATTGGTTAATTCCCTCTTTGAGATAGCTGAATTGGGGTATCTAATTGATTTATTTCCAATATTATGTAGAAATAGATTAGCCTTACTAGTATATTGGAAGCATACGTACAACTATGAAACTAAAAATTAACTACTAAAATGCAGAAGGCGGAATTAAGGAGGTATGATATGGCTGCTGACTTAAAGAGATTTTTGAACGAGAACTTTAAAGGACTTATTTTAAACCCAGCATTAGTTTATGCATGGGATATTGGCATTCGATTTCAAATTTCAAATCCAGATATCCCATACGATTGTCCAACTTTTATCGAAGGGGCTCATCGGCGCGCCTTGACTTTGTTTGATGAAATAATAGAGCCTGAAGATGCCATATTAGTTGTAACTAAGGTTTTGACACAAAAGAATAATTATTTTCTGCAAAGAAAACCTTTGAATATTTATCGGAAATATATAAAACAAAGACCGAATCTGTATAAATTGAGGTTGGAAAAACTAACGGAAATTGAGGAAGGGTTTGGAGAGGACGATTCACTGGTCTATCGCTTTGTTTACGCCGGAAAAAAAGGGGATATCCGTTATCCAGAACTATTAAAAGCTCTTTGCTATCAGGATTTCGAGCATCCCTCGACTATCTTGAAGAACCAGCAGGAAAGCGGATATGATATTTATTTTATTAACCTGACCAAAAAAATCATCTATCATTTATATGATGATCGAGGGTGCGATATCCTTGCTAAGGACAAAGAAGATATACGCTTCTTGTATGAAGAATATAATGACTGGATACTGGAATATGACCGCGAAAAGATTGATGCTTTGTTCGAAAAGAATTCTACGAAAGAGTAGCGCAGGTAATATTCAAGTTAGAAAATATTTAATGCAAAATGCTAACCGTGTACAGACGGACTGAACCTATCATGGCAAAAGGGGCTGGTACCAATGCTCTTCAAAAGGAAGTACTATATTTGTTCCGTTTGCGGTTTCTATAGACTTCGTGGACCACTATATAAAAATGGAATTCCTGACTATAGCTTAATTTGCACGTGTTGCGCTTTCCAACCAGGTTACGATGATTTGGATCAGGGATACACATTTGATACCTATCGAGCGGAATGGTTGGCGAACGGGGCAGAGTGGTTTATGGAAAAAGAACAACCGAAGAACTGGGATTTGAAGGCACAATTAAAAAATATAGGTATCGAATTGTAACACTGAACACCATCAATGAATATTGCGAAAGGGGAATTGCATGAAATTCAAACACATCATTTACCTGATCGGCGCTTCTCTCGTATTTATCTTTTCGACACTTGCCAGTTGGTATGAAGGCGGGCAACTGCGCGATATTTCATGGGAATGGAAATACTCAGCCGGATTTTCTACTTGGCTGAACGGGCCAGTGAATGAGGCGAGTGACATCTTGGTGATTGACCATTTCGTCTACGCTGCGAAATTCGAGCCGCTGTTTCCGTTATTGATGGCGGCTTCATTCCTGTTCATCATCTTCCAACTATCGGCTTGGCTGTTGAAAGACCGTAAAACGACGCACATCATTTTCCTGTCGCTGATGGCGGTAGGCTTACTGTTGATGAGCGCTATGTTGCTCAATTCGCCAACGATTGGGCTCACTTTGTTCTCCGGTTTCTTCGGGCTGTCAGGGCTTTTGACGCTACTTCTAATCCCGTACCGCAACAACCAGAAATGGCTGCGCAGGGCAGCCCAACGGACAAACTAAAAATTCTTAATTTGGAGGTGTTCAAATGGAATGGTTGGTGGATCTCGTTCCGATACTAATCATCGCAGGGTTTGCTTACGGCGCATTTGGGCAAATCAAACAATCCATTGCTGTTGCAAAGTCGGTGCCATGGGATTCGACAAACGATAAACGAATAATCGTTGGAAGTCACTTGTTTACTTTGTCCTATGCAGGATTCGTCGTGGCCTTGATCGTCAATTTAGCCGTCTATAATTATTCGTTTCCTCAACCCGCTAGTACAGCCAATGCCGCTAGCTTGACTGCGTTCTACTGCTTGTTGATGATGTTCGTTGCTGAACTCGGAATCATGCCAAAACGGCAAGGCCCTAAAGAACTGCCCTCCTTCAAATTAAACAGCCTCCGGTTCGAGCCATGAACGGTCTCGAGCGGAGGCTATTTTGGAATCAAAGTAGGAAAAGCAATGCACATAAGCTCACGACAGTCGCGCCGAATGAGATTTCTATCTTCGTTTCTTTCGCGCTATCATGTTTTACTTTGTGCACGGCCGACAGCACGAACAGGCTGTATAGGAACAAAAATAAATAAAGAATCCCGTATAAGATCCAGCGGCCATCCGTAATCCAGTCATTTAAAGAAGTGAACATCCCCGCTGAAATAAACGCGACGACAAAAATTGCGAGCAGCAGTCCCGACAGCACATTCATCTTGTTCCACAAAGGATGTGACAAGAAGCGCTCGCTTTTTTTGCTGTGGAAAACGAAAAACAAATGGATCAAGCTCGTGCTCAGCAAGATGAAAGTCAGCACGATCAGCATCGAACTGATGGGACCCGACGTGAGCGCGTTTCCGATATTGAATGAATAGAATTCGGCCACAACAGCCAGCGCAATCAAGCCTGCCAAAGCAGCCGCTTGGCAAATAGTCCATTTTGAAAATAGCATCCAATTCTCCTTTATCAATGAAGTAAACCGTTCATTCTTTATTGGCTTCTGCATAGCGAATGCGTGTAAAAGAAGTTCTTGAATCTGAACTTTTCACAGAATCCCGAGCATCTTCTACTTCCGGTTGAACCACAGGCAATTGTTTCTGCGTAAACCCTTCAGCGATCGTGATAAAGCAATAGATCAGGATCATGAACACGGCTAAAGGCGGAAGGATCATCCAGAATTGATTGGTGGAGAAAACTTCCCGGGAAATAGCGATCATCCCCGATAGCTCGTAAATTTCCGGAATGAGCCGCGGCGAATCGGATTGGGCAAGAGCACCGCCGACAAAGATGTTCAAGATCCCTAGGTGAACGAACATCTGCAGCACTTGAATGATGTGCTGCACCCACATCAACACGAGTTTTGGCCATAGCTCCGGCTGGATGTGCTTTGACAGGATCCAGCTCATCGACCCGCCCATCAAGACGGAACTGATGACATACTCTTTTTTCAAGGTGTCGTTCATTTCATTTCCGATGGCGCTTGTGGTGATTGGCAAAACAACGAGTGACATGATCAATGCCTGGAAGAGCAGACGCTCCGATAAGCTTAGCTCCCATTGGCCGTAACTGATGAGGACCGGCAGCAATAAAATATAGGTCACTAAAGTCAGCGGCAAGAAATGCATGCCTTCTGCGATCGAATTGACGAAATGCCGCAATTTGTCGGTAAAGAAAAAAGTGTACACCACACCGAATAGATAACCAAAGACGATGCGCAAGCCGGCAATCAATAAACTCAGAACAATGGTGTATTTCATGCCGACCAATAATTGCTGGCCGATGGAATAGCCGTACGGGTCGGTTCCGAACAGGATCTCTGCAGAAGGGGAATGCGGCGCGCTGCTTTCAATGCTGCCCTCTTCGTCGTATAGATAATTCGTTTGTGCGATGGCATCGCCTGTGAACACGGCATAAAGGACACTCGTTGTGAACAAGCCGAGCACGATAAATGAAGGAATCAAAATGCGCGGATTTTTGAGAGTTGCTAAGCGCGTCGAAGCGGACCGGCGATTGACGAAAAGCGAACGGAAACCAGCCCGGATTTCGTTCAAGTCGAAAAGGCGCAAATTGAATTTGCTAAATACCGCATTTCGCTCGATCTCGTATTTACCAAGCCATAACTCTACCAGCGCATAGAAAATATAGAGCGGGATGAACACCGTCAAGAGAATGAACGCAATGCCTTTCGGGCTGAAATCATTGCGCAAATAATACAGGATGCCTTCGACCCCGAATAAATGCTCGATGATCAATAACGCAGAAAGCGCCAGCCATACAATCGATTTGGATTGATAGAACGCGCTTTTCAATACATTGGAGGTACAATGCTTCCGCAGAACCTCAAAACGGCTCAATCCTTTGGAACGCGCGAGTTCGACGTAAGGGTGCCGCTGTTCTTCTTCATACAATAAAATGAACAACTTCAAAAACAATACCGCAGGCACGACCGATAAACACACGACAGGCGCCAAGTAAATTTCCTCGCCGCCTAAGCTGTAAAAGCTAAGAAGCAAAAAACCGGTCTGTTGAAAAATGGCGATGACGCCGATTTGAATCAAGAATATGTAGGCGAAGTCAGGGAAAGACTGAAGGACCTTAATGATTTCCAGCATCGAGCGCTTCAAGGCGCCTTTCGATAATAAGACGGCAAAGGAAAGGATAAAGGCTGAAACGAAAGCTAAGGCCAGTGCCATGAGGAAAATGGACATCGAATACACATATGGGCCGCTTAAAAACTTTTCGAAGGATACCGGAATCGTCTCAAGAGAACCCGGAATGCGGTAACTCAAGGTCCACTCAGAAGCAGTCGTAAACCCGGTGAAAATCATTTGCAAAGCCTCTCCGTATGAACGAAAATCCAAAAACGAACTACCATTGAATAAAGCTGGAGCAGCACTGATTAAAATGATGCCGATCACGCCGAAGAGAAATTTCGTTAAAATAGTCCATAAACGTTTCATATTCGCCCCCCTTAATCAAAATGATAACCGCATCGCACTTAATTTAAAAAATACTCCCGGTAGGCGAAAAACGTAATCCCGACCATCAGCACCAAATACAAAATGGCGCCAATCAAAATATAGGAGCGATTGGAGACAGGCGCACTCTGTTCCATCCGGATGCCGGTCGCCCCTTGAATCGACATATCCAACTGGCGGCTGGCCATCCCGCCTCTCGATTTGAAAAAGAACACGATGACGACCGCAAGCCCTGCGAACGGGATGGCGATGTCCAAAAACCCGAGCGGCATGAAAAAGCTTGCAAGCCAATTGCCAAGTACGAGTACAAGCATGGAAAGTGAGACGATGAGTACGTTTTTCATAAGAACCTTCAGATGGTTTTCTGAAAAAAATGTTAATTCCCTTAACATACTGTACGGTATAATGAGTAAATGGTTTCAAGAATCAGACAATTACATGTCATACGAAAGATTTTTGGGCAAACGATTCTATTGGATGAGGGGAAGATGAAACTTGCCGTTATGGGGAATAATTGCGCTAACGGTGCTTTTGGCTGGCATCGCGATTCAAAATATATACGTAGCCGTCAAGCCAATGAAAGATGGAGAGAAACGAGACTTGGAGGAAGTGTTTTCGTATGGAGAGGGCCCTCTTTTCAGTTTCGGGTTATTGTTCAGCTTCCTGTTCTGGTGCAGCGAGAAACTTTTTCCGGAACGGTTTCAACTTGCGGCTTTCCGTTTGATCAGTTTGTTGATGGCGGCTTCACTCATCGGATTAATCATTTTAATTTGGAATCTCGATATTATGGCAGATTTTCTACTAAGCCTGTGAACAAGGGCGCGATTCTCCATCTTTGGTGGCATTTGCGCCCAGAAAGAGCTATCATGAAATCAACTGATACAAGCCGCATGAACAGAATTTCATGGGAAACAGTCAGCTATCAATTTACGAATTTATAATTTGCTGAAAGGGGAGTTGAACGGTGGCTTATCAATTAAGAGACAACTTCAAGCTATTTTCATTGAATTCAAACCAGGAACTGGCTCAGGAGATCGCGGATCACCTCGGCTGTGAGCTGGGCAAAAACTCCATCACCCATTTTAGCGATGGGGAAATCCAAATCCATATCGAAGAAAGCGTGCGCGGGGCGGAAGTCTACGTCGTCCAATCGACATCGCAGCCAGGACATGAGCACGTCATGGAATTATTGATCATGATCGACGCGCTGAAGCGGGCATCCGCAGACTCCATCACAGCGGTCATTCCGTATTACGGATACGCACGCCAGGACCGGAAAGCGAGTTCACGTGAACCGATCACGGCGAAACTTGTGGCAAATATGCTGGTCAAAGCGGGGGTGGACCACGTCATCACGATGGATTTCCACGCACCGCAAGTACAGGGCTTCTTCAATATCCCGGTTGACCAATTGCTCGGCATTACCGAACTGTCCCAGCATTTCATCAATAAGAACCTCGAAGATGCCATTGTCGTAGCACCGGACAACGGTGGATTGACTAGAGCGCGCAGACTTGCGGATCGCTTGGACGTCCCAATCGGCTTTATCGACAAGCGCAAGATGCCAGGCGAAGCTGAGACGATGAACATCGTCGGCGACATCAAAGGCAAAAACGCCGTCATCATCGTCGACATCGTCGATACGGCGAAGACTATTTCAGACGCAGCGAACCTGCTCGTGGAAAACGGCGCGAAAGCAGTCTACGCTTGCTGTACGCATGCCGTATTGTCTGGCGATTCCATTCAACGCATCCAAGACTCCGCGTTGACGGAACTTGTGGTCACGAACACAATCCACGTGCCGAAAGAAAAACGCATCCCGAAAATCACCATTCTCTCGATCGCGCCATTGCTTGCAGAAGCAATCGAGCACGTGCACAATGAAAAGCCAGTCAGCCCTTTGTTTGAAGGATGACAATAGAGAAATGACGGAACCCCAAATGAGTGCCAGTAAGACGGCGCGCATTTGGGGTTCGTTTTGTTTTAGCTAGCTTTCTTCAATTTAATCAGCAATCTCTGGACTCAATATCTTCTTTATAGAAATAGAATTCACCAGCAACCACCTCTATAAAGAGTATATCGATTCTGGAAGAAAACTGTTAAAGTTAAATTATGGAATTAAAAGTGTACAGAGCTCGACCTATGCTTTATTGAGGAGGGGTGAAAGATGAACACGTTGAAACAATTTCATTTAGTGATTCCACTCGCGTTGCTCGCCATCAACCTCGTACTATTTTCATTTCTGATGGAAGAGTTATTAGACGCATCGCCCCCGAATTATGGCGGCGGCATGCAATTAATGACGCCGGTTTTCGGACTCATTTCATTTCTCTATATCCGGAAGACTGAGGGCCCGAAACCATCAGGTATATGGATTCTCCAGGCTTTGAACTGGCTGTTCATTATTTTTCCGATTGCTGTCATTTTTATTTTTATGCTGGCATTCATTTGATTAGAAATAAAACGAAACGCTTTGCCATTTTTAACAGTATATATACCACCTAATTAATTTAAGGAGGAAAAGAAAATGAAAAGATTTTTCTATTACTTCATCTGGAGCATCGCAATCATCTTTATTGTGTATGCAGGATTACAGCTTCAACAAGTATTGGATGAGAGGGCAGCTGCAGCATTCAACCCAACACCTCTCTGGATTTACGTTGTTATTTTTCCAGTTATCATCGGCTTATTATTGCGTACGCCCAAATTCATGCTGGAAAGAAAAGAAAGCCGGATCGGCGGTTTCGATTGGAGTAAATTTTTAGCGGTCGGCGTGCCGGCATTCATCGTATTAGCGTTATCTATTTTGCCTTTATTGCCTATCGGAAACCTGATTTTTTCTGATGAAATCTATATTCAAATTGACATGCTTCTTTTTAGCAGCACTACGGCACAAACAATCGCCGGGCTCGTCTTCGGATATACATTACTCGACAGCTTCAAGAGCGAGGAGCGGGGATTCCAGGAGTCGACTTCCGACCTGTTCAACGCAGTGATGAAGTTTACGCCGAAAGGGTGAGTGGATGATGATTAGAAGAGCGAGAGTTTTGGACGCCCGAGGAATAGCAAAAGTCCATGTCGACAGTTGGATTACCACTTACCGCAATATTGTCCCAGACAAATATTTGGATGGGTTGAAATACGTTGAAAGAGAGAAGCAATGGGAGCGCAACTTGCAGAATTCGACAGCGTTCGTAGCAGAAAATGTAGCCGGAGAAGTCATCGGCTTTGCAGACGGCGGCAAGGAGCGTTCCGGTGACTACCCGGATGTAGGCGGAGAGATATATTCCATCTATATCCTGAAAGCTTATCAAGGGCAAGGTGTCGGCAAACTGCTGATGCAGGCAATAAGCAAGGAGCTGTTGGATCGCGACATTCAGTCCATGCTCGTTTGGGTGCTCAAGGAGAATCAATCCAGTGGCTTTTATGAAAATTTAGGCGGCAAAATCATCGACGAAAAATACATAACAATCGCCGGCAAACAAATACCCGAACTTGCTTATGAATGGGCAGATGTCAGCGTGATAGTAAAGCAGAATTGAACGACATTGTTTAACATCGTTATGAACAAGGAGTGGCTTTATGTGAAAAAAGTAATGATACTCGTTTCTGTATTGCTATCAATTCTTATGCTGACAGGCTGCTTTGCCGAGGATTACGATGTAGGCGTTCCAAGAGCCTATTTACTGGCAGATGATGGTTTGCGGGGCGAGCCCATGCCATTAACAGAAGCCAATATCAGTTGGAGTTCATCGAGTGGAGAAGTCATGGAAACGATAGACGATATCGAAGAGTTTGGGTTATCCCAGGAAGTCACTACAGTCTCGCCAAGCCAGCCGACCTCTTTGGATTTCAAGGAGAATGAAGAGAACGGCGGGGACATTTGGACAGACCCAACAATTACGGCTTCTTTATGGAAAGACGGAGAAGAAACGAAGCTTGAACTAAACGAGTCGAGAGAATTTCGCTTTCCGCAAACCGAAGGGAATTATATTTTAGAAGTGGAGTTCATCGATCGAGCTGATGAAGCCCAATATGTAGGAAATATCGTTATCGAAGAAGCACCAGGCCAGAAAGCCGGACAGCTGCCGAAGTACACATATATGGAAATGCCTTCGATTACAAAAATAGGTTCCGCTGAGTCAAATGGTGAGACATTCGATCACACCTATTCTGAAGTATGTTGGAACAATTGCACTCCTGATAGCGGCTATGAGGTGCCTGACGTTCATTCTGGAGATGCAGAAGTGGGCGACAGCATTGTAATTGACTGGGGAAGGATGGAGCCGAATCCAAGCGAAATTATATTGCTCGAGTTTGATGGTGACGGAGAAGAAGTGAGTGAAGAAATCATGGCTACGGACAGTTCTACAGTTACTATTGAGGTGAATGAACAAAAGCTGGGGAAACAATATTCAGTTCAATACTTATGGCAGGACGGGGAAAAACTTCTCGGCCATAGCAGCTTGGATTTCAAGCTGAAATAAGTTGCTAAACGGTAGAATAGCGGAGAGTCATAAGTGTTCGGAAAAGCATGAGGAAATTCAAGGATGTTCGTAAAGTGTTTTGACACATTTACTAACGTCCTTTTTGGGTTTATGAAGCTATTTTGAGAGCGTTCGGAAATGTGTACTTTTATGAACGATTTTATTCTACTTAGGTTTTTTATCGTGTTAAGGAGTAAGAATTTTTGTTAAACTTTAGTTAAGGAATTTTATGGTAGATTCAATTCGTGAAATAGAATGATTGTTTTATAGAACTCCAAAGGAGGAGTAGTCGATGTTTAAATTCTTGAAAAGAGTCTTGTTTACGAGATGGGAATTGTATAATACAACGGCTAATTTAGATCAACATTTTTCTATGTTAGAAGAACTTAGAAGCAGTGGAATTGATTTTAAAACAAAGGGTTTAAATTTTGGTGGGGGATATGGAGGTGGAAGTGGGTTTAGTACCGTTTATCATATATATATACGAAAAACTAAAGAGCAATCAAAGTGAGAGAAGAAGTAAATCATATCTTCTCGCACTTTTTTTAGTGTAAAAGTGTACTTTTACGAGCGCTTGAGAAGGAGTAATTCAAATTCAATAAAGTTAATAGCTTTGATCAGCTGTCAGCATACTTAAAAACAATGCGCTGAACTAAATGTATTTATTAGATCCATTAGTAATGAGAGTTC
Source organism: Planococcus citreus (assembly GCF_003664125.1). GTDB lineage: Bacteria > Bacillota > Bacilli > Bacillales_A > Planococcaceae > Planococcus > Planococcus citreus. The sequence continues at coordinate 866,664 of NZ_RCCP01000001.1, read as the reverse complement.
TTGAAAAAATTTTTTGACAAAATTTCTGCTTTTAGAAAACTTCATAAGCTAGATTCTAAATCAGAACTATTGGTCAGTAAATTTTCTCATGCTATTAAAACATCTGTGGAAATTATAATAAGAGGGGGGAGATTATGAAACGATTATCTTTGGGCTTATTAATTTTTATTTTGATAGTAAGTTTTTTCGTTATGCAAAACAACATCGAACTTGCTATGAACGTGACGGGTCTAATAGGGCTCGCAGGCATCTTGATAGGAGGATTTTTGAAAACAGGTTTCATTAGCTCTACTGCCCCTGTTATTGGAAATTTAGCCATAATAAAATTAGATGAAGCACTTAACTTATCAAACACTATCTTACTGATGGCTTTGCCTAATTTTATCGGGTCCATCTTGTTGTATTTTTTAAACTAGACTATATATCTTGCGGTTAACTAGTTTACATATCATCACTTGTCGGAAGGGCTTTAGCATTGAGGTTCTTCTTTTTCTTTTGCTTATTAAAAAATACTTTCACGAATGTTTGAACGTATCCATGAAACAACATGAAAGTATTAAAAAGAGCACAAAGGACTTCCAAATGATTGGAAGTCCTTTTGTCACTGTGAATAACTATGTTCAACTTTTTTAAATAGCTTGTTAGGCTTGAAATCAAGGGAATAGTACGAACAGAGTTTACATTTGAGGAATCATCAGAAGTATTTAAATAAAAATGGATAGAAAATAAGATTGATTTAATAACTTTCATCCCTTATCAACGAGGATTGTGTAGTTATAAGCACTGTTTTGTCGATGGTGAAATTTTCAAAATAAAGTGAATGCTGCTACTTTGTAAAAATATAAACGTCTATTATTGTACAAAAGGGGGAAGAGAAATATGAAAAAAAGGACGGTGTTTATGGTTGTTGGAATTCTATTCATAGCAATAGTTATATTTAAACCATTTCGTTTAGAACCGCCGACTCCAAAAATTTCAGTAGGGGAGAGGGAAATTCCTACAACACAAGGCTCATATTGCTGGGATGCCATTTTACTTGCGCAGTGTGTAGATACCATTTATACTTCTGCAATCGATATGACAGAATCACATACCCCATCTTTAGTGTCCGAAAATGACGAAATTGAAATTGAATTTCCGATAGGGTATCAACCCGAAAATCTGAGATTAGAGCAATGGCTTGATGAAAACAATTCAAAAATTATTGAAATAAATAATGAAAGAATTAAAGCGCCTAATGAAAGTGGCGTATATGTATATCATGTAATAGCTGACTGGAATCAGGGGGATGGAAATTATGCTTTCTTGATAGAGGTAGAATAACATATCCAGATTGAATATATTTTTGATTCGGAAACAGAAAGTGAAGTGAATACTAGTGAGTCGGTAAGTCATTTAGAGAGGGGCTAGTAAATGGTTATCCAAACTTATGGGGGAAAACGGTCCGTAAAGAGTCGGATCCTAGAGAAATACTTAGTTTTACGAGGAACAAAGAAGGGCTTTTCCAGTATAGAAAACACGACAAAGTTCGTGCAGCAAAGAGGAACTGAAAATATCAAACCGTATGTGATTGAAAATATGAGTTTTTCCAACTCGTTGAAAGAAGAGATGTATGAAGACATACAGGTGTTCACCTTAAACAATCAGAATTCCCGGGAACAGAAAGTGGTGCTGTATTTGCACGGCGGAGCGTGGACGAATCAGCCTTTATCTTTCCATTGGAAGCTGATGGATAAGATTGCACAGTCAGTGAATGCAAAGATCATCGCGCCTATTTATCCAAAAGTGCCTCATTTTAATTACAAGCATACATATCCGAAACTGTTAAGCCTGTACAAAGAAATGCTTCGGACGGTTGAGAGTGCTAAGCAATTAACCATGATGGGGGATTCAGCCGGAGGAAATATCGCGCTTGGGCTGGCCCAACTGTTAAAGGTAGATGATTTGCCTCAACCGAAGGATATCATTTTGTTATCCCCAGCCGTAGATCTAACCCTTGATAATCCCCTTATCCCCAAATACGAAAAAGTGGACCCGATGTTATCGGCCGGGGGAATGGACGTGATCACTAATATTTGGTCCGATGATAAAAGCTTAGAGGATCCCTTGATTAGCCCGATTTTTGGAGATTTAACTGGACTCGGCAAGATTACTCAATTTGTCGGAACACATGAACTCATATATCCAGACGCAGTTAAATTGGACGAAAAATTAACGGAGCAAGGAATTGAAATCCAAACCTTTGTATATCCTAAGATGAATCATGTGTTTGTGGTTATGCCGGTTCCTGAAGCTGAAAATGCTCAACAGAAAATAATCAGTATAATTCGCAATTAGGAACACTTATTGCCGCTTCAAGGATCACTCATATTTCGTCTCACTTGAAAAATGAAAAAATCACATGTTTTTAATTGGAAAAAATGTATAATAAAGATAATATAAAATCGCTAAATTCAAGGAGGTCTCGAGATTAAAAACTCTATAAATACTATCTACCTTATGTTAAGCATACTTGTTTCTTTGCTAATGATTTTCCTAGACCCAATTGCCAACGCATCGTCAGAAGTTGTAGCCGGTTTGCTGATCTATCTCATTTTATTTGGAGCAGCCATCACGTTGATTTTTTCAATCCTGTTTCTTGCAAACAAAATTAAGCGCAATCTTGTTTCTATATGTGCTTTTGTTATTACTTTAATTAACACAGTAGTTATTGCCTTAGTATTAATTTTTGGTTCTCTCTTAACTTAAATATTTGGAGTGATTGCTAAAGAAAAGAGTGTTAAGCCATTCTGCGTACACTAATAAGAAGTGGGGGATTTATATCTGGCATCCAATTATATGGGGGATTCTCGCGCTGTCTATGGCGAGTGGAGCTATAACGTTTTATACGAAAAGAAATGAGCAATTATTTTGGTCGCTATTTGTTATAATGCTGACCAACCTTGTCTTGGGATTGTTTTTTCAAATCTATGTTAATACCTTTTTCGGCCTATTACTTTCCGTTGTGGTGATAGCTATGGTAGGACTCAATATTTTACGCTCTCAGCGAAGCAGCATTTGAATTGATTCCCTCTGATAGTTTTTAAGCACAAAAAAAGACCCTATATAATATAGGGTCTCTCTAAAGCTATTATTAAGCTTTTGTGACGTTAGTAGCTTGTAGGCCACGTTGTCCTTCTTCGATATCAAATGTTACGGTTTGACCTTCGTCTAAAGATTTGAAACCGTCGCTTTGGATAGCTGAGAAATGTACGAATACGTCATCTCCTGCTTCACGCTCGATAAAACCAAAACCTTTTTCTGCATTAAACCATTTCACTGTACCTTGTTCCATAATTGTTGCCTCCTAGTGTGGATCTCCACACAATGTGTTACTATCCTTGCTCAAATACCTTAGACGAAAAACAAAATGTATTCTCAATCTGAAACCGAACAAAAATAACTCTTCCTAAAGGTAACATGGATGTGTTGAAAAAGATAGCAAAAGGATTCGATCTTATTTTTTAGAGGTGACAATGATGCCTATCTTGTCAGCAAAATCGACTTGTATCCGTAGTTCAAGTGAAAGCTTCTGTGCGGAATAGGTGCCAGAGATAGAGGAAACGGAGAGAAAATGGATGTTCATTCAAAAGACCAGTTTAACTGCTGTTTCAATTATAGCTGTGTTGCTTCTATCTGCTTGTAGTGATTCAGTCTATGACGAAATGGGAGTAGACGAAAACAACATCCCTGCCTTTACTGAAACGGAAAGACAGGAAGGAGCTAATAAGAGCCTAATTACGGTCAACTTGGTAACAGAAGGCTCTGGGGAAGAAGCGGCGAAGAAATCGATCGCAGACTCTTTTGCCAAGCTGAAAGAAGAATACAGGGCAGTGTCCATTGAATTGGAAGATGCAGATCAGGAAGACTGGTATGGAGTTTATATGCAAGACGATACAGTTATTCAAAACTTGAAAAATTCAACGACCAAGCTAACGGCAGAAGAAAAAGCTGTTGTAAAACATTATGATGGGTTGGAAAATCCGGAATTTCCAATCGTTGAGTTTTCTCGAAATCCAATTTCACAATAACAGCGATGCTGGTTTTAGACAGAATAAAGGTTCACATATCATGTTGCTATTGAGTTGAAGTTTGTGTTAAAAAATCTAGAGGTTTTTAGTGAAGAAACACTTCTTCAATTATCAGAATATTGCTAAAAATGATATACTGAGAGATGGGAGGCTAGTAATAAGGGCGCGGATATCATGATTTCTTCTTCACTTTCCCTATAATTACAATCAATTATTTTAGTGAAAGATTTTTAAAGAAACAGAAGAGCATTGAAATACAAATCATGAAAGGAGCGAAACAATTATGTGGGGTTATGGAATGCACGATGGGGCCTGGGGCACTATGTTCTTTTGGATATTATTATTTCTGTTATTCATTTTCCTGTTTGTGGGATTGGTAATCTATTTTATAAGAAAAACCTCTTTTTCTGAAGGTGGAAATCCTTCTTCAACTGGTGCAACAGATTTGTTAAAAGAGCGTTACGCCCGGGGTGAAATCAATACCGAGGAATATAGAGAACGCTTAAGAGAATTAGAAGGGCATGAGACTGATAAATAAAGTGTTTATTGATTGGACAGTTGTCGCTTCTCGCCAACGAGTCAGTGTCAGTAATTAATCACCAGATTGATAATGTGCGAATGAACTCGAATAACAAACAAGGGAAAAGAAGCTGATCCAGTTATGGTGCAGCAATTTTCTCTTTTTTTGTGGAGACAATGTTTCTCACACAGTGTTACGAATTCAGTTCACGGATTTTCAGATTTAATCCATAACAAATCCCAAAGATAAGGCTGACTTGCGAAAGGCCGAGTATATAATGAACAGATAGGCCACAACCACCAAACTAAATAAATAGGATAGTACTCATACATATATGTTATTCTGGGTAAAATTGCGCACTCTGCTTAAAACAGGGTAATTATTATAGTTTGTGGTTCTCGTGCAAAAGATCAAGATCGCCGTGTTATTGGGAAAGGAAGAAGCAAATGAAGCGTATTCTTGTAGTAGAAGATGAGAAGTTGATGTGTGACCTTATCCGAATTCACCTTGAAAGCGAGTTCGATTTGGTATTTGCCTACGATGGCGCACAGACGCTGCAGATAACAAAAGAGCAATCTTTTGATCTATTGGTATTGGATATCATGATTCCTTTCACGAACGGGTTTGAAGTGTGTAAAGAAATCAGGCGCAACTCCAATACACCCATCCTTATGTTGACGGCCCGATCTGCGATTGAAGATCGTGTAAAAGGGCTTCAACTCGGGGCAGATGATTATTTAGTAAAGCCTTTCGATTTCGAGGAATTGAAAGCGCGCGTCTATGCCTTGTTGAGAAGGAGCGCTCAAGTTAAAGAGAACGTAGCCAATGATTCGATAATTGTTTTAAAAGGTAAAAAATTAATGGTCAATAAACAGGATAAACAAGTAGTTTTCTGTGGACGGAGTATGGAGCTTACAGCGAAAGAGCATGCCATCATTGAGTTGCTCGCAGGGTCACCGAACAAAATCTTTACACGCGAAGAAATACTCGATTTGGTATGGGACTACTCAGAAATCCGGGATGTGCGGGCTATCGATTCGCACATCAAGAATATCCGGCTGAAATTCAGGAAGCTACAGCCAAACGTGTCGGTTATTAAAACGGTGTGGGGTTTAGGTTATCAAGTGGATTTGAAGGAAACTGAAGATGAGGCGTAAAGGGATTGTATTAAAGTTGGGTTTGCTGATTATGGCCCTATTTTTGAGTATCCTGATTCCGTTTGCATTCTTGATCGACCGAATATTCTTGAATGTTTATTCCATTTATCTAAACGATAACGTCAAGTCTCTCGCCCAGAGTTTGGAAGTCGAATGGGTAGAAAAAAATCAATCCCCTGAAGAAATTTATCATCACTTGGATCTTTTCTTCGAACATGAAGTGATTTTTTTAAATCAGGGTGGTCATATAACGCATGGCAATATCATGGAGTTCAATGAAGGGAACCATATCCCGGATGAATGGATCGCCCGGATGCAAAAAGGGGAGACCTTAGAAGGCGAACGTTACAACTCAGACACTGAAGAAAATTTTTATTATTTCGTAGCGCCAGTTTTTGACGATGAATCCTTTCAGGGTGGAGTAATGATTTTCTCTTCTATTGATGAACTGCATAATAAGATGCACAACGTAAGAGACTGGATGTTTCGGGCAATCGCGGCGACAATCCTGATTGCAATAGGTTATACGTTTTTCATTGTTTGGTATCTATCCAGGCCACTGGTCAGTATGGAGAAAGCGACACGCGAAATCGCAAAAGGCAATTTAACTACACGGGTAGAAGTGAAGAGCCAAGATGAACTTGGCTCTTTAGGCAACGCTATCAATGATTTAAGTGTGGAGCTTAATAATTACCGGAAAACCCGAAGTGAATTTTTAGCGAATATTTCTCATGAATTGAGAACCCCGACTTCCTATCTGATTGGCTATGCAAACCTTATTAAACAAGGAAAGTACGAAACACCCGAAGAGTTGGGCCGTTATGCATCGGTCATTGAGGGGGAAGCATCAAGACTTGCGAAATTGATCCAGGAGTTATTCGCTTTATCAAAAATGGAAGAAGGGGAATACACGCTTCAGATCCAAGAAGTGGATATGGAAGACTTTGTCCAAACCTTGCATGCGAAAATGAAACTGAAAGCCGCAGAGAAAGGGCTGGCTGCAACTGTACAGTTGCATAGCAATGACCGCGCATTCTTTACGGATGGCATGAAGCTCGAACAGATTTTGTTGAACCTCCTGGAGAACGCAATCAATTATACAGAACAAGGATCGGTCAGCCTGCAAGTCGAGATGGGAGAGGAACATATTGAGTTCATTGTCGAAGATACAGGGGCAGGAATACCGGAAAGTGATCAGTCTCTAATATTCGACCGATTCTACCGAGTGGACAAATCTCGATCCCGTGCGACCGGTGGGACGGGGCTTGGCTTGGCCATAGCCTCTGAACTGGCCAAACAAATTTCAGGAACCATCCAAATGGAAAGTGAGGAAGACAAAGGGACCCGTTTTATTGTAAAGTTTCCATACAGTATCGATAATCAGGATACAATGAACTGAGGTTTTTGGCTGAAAAGACACATTTTCTCTCCATATTTTCTCCATAATTCATTTCTATACTCATGCATAACGAAATGGAAATGAGGAGATGTAGGATGTGTGGATTTATAGGGGTTATTCCCGGTTCTTCAGAAACCAATGACGAAATCGTGCTGAGTGCCATGTTGGACCCGATTGTCCATCGCGGGCCGGATAACCAATCAGTGTACAGCGATGGTCAAGTTGGGTTGGGATTCGCCAGATTGAGCATATTGGATTTACGAAGTGCTGCCAATCAGCCTTTGGAAGCTGAAGAGGTGGTCCTTGTCTTTAACGGGGAAATTTACAATTACCGTGAAATCCGAGCAGAATTGATGGAACTGGGGTTCGAGTTTTCAACGACTTCCGATACAGAAGTGCTGTTAAAGGGTTATGTGCATTTCGGGGAGAACATCATCGGGAAATTACGCGGCATGTTCGCGATCCTGATTTGGGATAAACCGAACGGAAAGTTCATTGCAGCAAGGGATCCGTTTGGCATTAAGCCTTTGTATTACACAAAAATCTCCGACGGCTCATTCTTGTTCGCTTCTGAGATCAAATCATTCATGGAGCACCCGGGGTTTGTGAAAAAGCTGAACAAACGGGCCTTGAAGCCCTATTTAACTTTCCAGTACTCCGTGCTGGAAGAGACATTTTTTGACGGCGTATACCGTGTGCAGCCAGGAACTTATCTCGTGATGGAAAAAGGTGAAGAGACCCGGACTGTCGCTTATTTCTCCCGTGAATTTAAGGAACAACGTAAAAGTTACGAGGAATACATCGAAGACATCCAGCAGGCTGTCGCCGAATCTGTCGATGCGCATAGGGTGAGCGATGTTCCGGTGGGGTCCTTTTTATCAGGTGGAATCGACTCGAGCTACATCACCTCTTTGCTGAAGCCGCAAAAATCCTTTACCGTGGGATTTGAAGATTATGAGGACATGTTTGATGAGACCCAACTAGCGGTAGAGTTAGCGGGACAGTTGGGAGTCGAGATTGAGCAGCGGTATGTAAGTGCGCAGGAAAGTTTTGACGTCTTTCCCAAAATTCAATGGCATATGGACGAGCCGCATTCCGATCCGTCGATTATTCCATTGTACTTTTTGAATGAAATGGCCAGCAAAGACGTGACCGTTATTTTATCCGGTGAAGGGGCGGATGAATTATTTGGGGGATACGAATGGTATCAGCCTTCTAAAAAGCTGAATTCGTACCGGCGATTGCCGAAAGCTATCCAATATACGCTTGCACAAGCATCGAATGCCTTGCCGCAATCGAACCCGTATCGGAAGTTTTTCCAAAAAGCCATCCAGCCGATTGAAGAGCGCTTTATTGGCCATGCGCTTGTGTGGAGTGAAAAAGATGCGCTTGGAATTTTGAAGGACGACTATCAGGCTGGCCCTTCCGTCCAGGAAGTGGTGGACCCGCAGTATTCGAAAATGAACTACCGGAATGAAACGGATAAAATGCAGGCGCTGGATTTGGAGTTGTGGCTGCCTCGGGCCATCCTACTGAAAGCAGATAAGATGAGCATGGCTCATTCGATTGAGTTGCGTGTGCCTTTCTTGGACAAGAAAGTATTCGAAACGGCAAGGCAATTGCCGGAAAGCATGCGGGTTGATTATGGCAAGTCGAAAGTCGCTTTACGGGAAGCAGCGCTTAAGAATCTTCCGGAAGACTGGGCAAAGCGGAAAAAGTTAGGTTTTCCCGTGCCGATCCGCCACTGGATGAGAGAAGAAAAGTTTTATCAAATGATTTATTCGACCTTCCAACGAGAGTATGTCCAAGAGTTTTTCAATCAAGAGAAACTGTTGGAGTACCTCGAACGGCATTATAAAAATGAGGAAAATCATGCGCGGTATATTTGGACAATCTATAGCTTCTGCATTTGGTACGAGCAGTATTTTCTGGACGAATCAAAGGGACAGGCAGCCAAGAACCGAGATAAGCATCCCGTCTTGCAAGGGCAATGAATATAATTTCAAATTCGATAAACATTTTTCATTAAGCTCTCAATTGAAAATAAGTCAGACATCAAAAAACACCGCGATTCATTATCGCGGTGTTTTTGTTATTTTAGCATTGTTTCCAAGGTTTTCAGGTTCTTTTCCATCAACGTGAAGTAAGTTTCGTCATTGTCTTCATTTTCCGGAGTGAGAACGCTTAGGTTGTGAAGCTCGACAGCTTCAGCCCCGACTTCATTCTGAATCACTTCAGCCAGTTTGGAAGATACGTTTTGCTCAAACGCAATGTGTTCGATGTTCTTCTCTTTTGCCAAGTCCACGATGGCCGTCAATTCTTTCTGTGAAGGCTCATCTTGGCTATTCAATCCGGCAACTGGGACCTGTTCAAAGCCGTATGTGTCTGCAATATAACCAAAAGCATCATGGGAGACGAAGAAAGTCTTGTTTTCCGTGCTGCTGGCTAATGCTTGATAGGATTCATCCAATTGCTGTAGTTCGCTAACCAGTTCCTCATAATTTTCCTCGTACATTTCAGCACCCTCAGTATCAGCTTCTACAAGCGAATCTTTGATGGATTCAGCTAGCTTCTGGCTCAAGACCGGTGAAATCCATACGTGGGGATCGATTGAACCGTGGCCATGTTCGTCATGGCTGTCTTCTGCGCCACTTTCTTCCTCGTGACCTTCTTCGTCAGCATGTTCATCTTGTGTTTCTTCTTCTGAATGAGCGTCCTCAGCTTCTTCTTCGTGCAGTTGTCCGGATTCCAATTCTTCATCAGAAATGGCGTTTGACGTAGCGATTAATTTTACATCTTCACCGCTCAATGTATTTTCTGCACTGTCGATAAATCCTTCAAGGCCAAGACCGATATAGAAAAGAAGGTCAGCTTCTGCTAATTTCACCATATCCTGCTGTGTCGGTTCAAACGTGTGTTCATTGGAACCGGGCGGGTAAATCGACTGGACATTGACACGTTCTCCGCCGATTCTTTCAGTGAAGTAAGCAAGCGGATAAGCTGTCGTGAACACATCGAGCTCCGCTGAGGCGGACGCATCAGTTGTGTCGGCCGTTTCTTCCGACGAAGCATCCGTCGGTTCTTCTGAAGCGTTTTCGGGTTGGCTGCAGGCAGCCAATAGCAGGACGACCAGTAAAAGAAAAGCAATTTTTTTCATCTATATTCCTCCAAAGTGTAATAATTACGCTTTAATAGCAAGTGTAATACTACACGCTCTTCGGGAGAAAAACAAGCAGTTCCTAAAAATGTGCCATAAATTTTTGCAACGCGGTATAGCGGCAGCTGGCAGTCATTCAGGTTAAGGCTGATTATATACTGAGAGGAGGAAGGCGATATGGCCTACTCCTCTTTATGGTAAGAGAGCCAGTGATTGAATAGGCAAAGACTCCGTGGTAACAAATCGTTGAATTGGCCCAGGCCAATGATCGCGTTGGATTTCCACGAACTCATTGTTGGTATATTCGGATATGGTTTTTCGCCAAAACTTCTGTGCGGGAAGATTAGTTTCGAGCTCAGCCACTTCCCAGACGCCTTGAAACAAGTCGAATATATGGAATGCGGCTTGCTTGCCGATCCCTTCTTTCCGATATTTCTTCATGATGAAAAACTCGCATATCTTTAAATAGGAAGAACAACTTGAATCCTCAGATGCTATCTCGCGCACCAATGCAAATCCGGCAAGGTTTCCATCTACTTTGATAAGGAACGGGAAATGCGTAGGGATTGTCCAATAGTAATCGAGGTACTTGTAGCCAAACAAACCGTTTTCATCAACATCTTCGGATTCGAACTCGGAGAAGTCGTATTGATACAGTTCCATCAAGTTTTGAAATACATGCTTTTGTTCGATAGTCGGCTGAAAGATTTCAAGTTTCATAGTCCTTCCTCCATTCTGTCGATTTATTTATCTACTATAAATGTGAAATGTGTAAAAAGAATGGAGAAATGATTTGAATGAAAAAATTGTGAATGAACTAGACGGAGTTCGAAGCAAAATAATATTTCGGGAATAGATCACGAAGCGGAATTCAGTTTACACGCCATCACTTAAAGGAAAGTGAAGGTGCTCAAACAGAGACCACTTCATACCATTTCAGTTGTAGGAGATTTTTGAAAACTGAGTTGAGGGGGATAGGGGCGTCGATGGAAGCTAATGAAGAAATAGATTTTGATAGAACTGAACCCCAAGTCAGGGCACTTATACAAGTGTCCCGACTTGGGGTTCAGCTCATCTTTTCTTATGAAACTTCGACTATAAATGGAAAGGCCGGTACTCCTGAATCAGCGAATTTGAATTCTACCCATAGTTTATAAAATCCAGGGAAAGGGAACTGCGCTTCGAATTCAGGAACATCTTCTGAAGCTGGATGAACATGGATGAATTGTGTTGCATCTCCATTTAAAAGCCAGTAAACCCAAGGAGATGTGAGTTTACTGGCGTACCTTATCTTGTAGAGTGCAAGACACACTCCTATCACAAATTTACAGAAATATCTGACTTTTTAAGTGCGTCTCATTGATAAAATACCCTAAAAATAATATAATTCCTTTAAATAATCGCTATCATTTTTGGTGAAGTATAGCAGATGCCATCCAGGGATTCTGATTACAAGGAGGGGATGTCACAAGGGAGTTTTTAAGTCATGCGGCATGACAAAATTCTGCTTTTACCAAAAGGAGAATGAGAGAAATGACAAAGATGGAATTACCGCGGGGGAAGAGTTACATCCGTCTGGACCAGATCAGCCAAGAGGATATCGACAATTTGATTTTGAGGGTCAATAGCTGTACGTGGCGGCAAACCTTTCATATCCAACCGGTGTCCGGGCTGCTCAACGATCCGAACGGCTTCTGTTTTTACAACGGGGAATTTCATTTGTATTATCAGTGGCATCCGCTCGGGCCGTTTCATGGCTTGAAGTATTGGTACCACACCAAATCGACAGACCTGGTCAACTGGGAGAATGTCGGGATCGCCATCAAGCCGGACGAGTATTTTGACAGCCATGGCGCATATTCGGGAAGTGCTGTGGAACATGACGGAAAACTATACTTGTTATATACCGGCAATACACGGGATGAGAATCTCGTAAGACATCCTTACCTGTGCATCGCGCAGATGGACGATGAGGGAAATATCATCAAATCGAAAAAATCTGTGCTCGATAAAGTGCCAGAGGGATACACCGAGCATTTCCGCGATCCGAAATTGTGGAAAGTGGAAGACCGGTATTACGCGGTCATCGGCGCGCAGCGAACCGATGAAACAGGGGCTGTTTGTTTATTGAGTTCATCCGACTTATTGGAATGGAAGTTCGAAGGGGAACTGGCTACCAATCTGGATAATTTCGGTTTTATGTGGGAATGCCCGGATTATTTTGAAATGGATGACCGGGGCATCTTGATCTTCTCTCCGCAAGGGCTGGAACCAGAGGGGGATCTTTACCAGAATCTTTACCAGGCCGGTTATGTGCTGGGCGAGAAAATTGATTTAGAGCGGCGGCAATTGATTCACGGGGATTTTGTCGAACTCGACCGGGGATTCGATTTTTACGCCCCGCATACGATGAAGGATCCGAGTGGCAGACGGCTTATGGTCGCTTGGATGGGCTTGCCGGAAATCGAGTATCCGACCGATATCAATGGATGGGCCAACTGCTTGACCATCCTCCGGGAATTAACGCTTCGGGACGGGAAAATCATCCAGACACCGATTCCGGAACTTCAATCACTCCGCAAGGCTAAAACGGAAGCGCAAGGGGAACTGTCGGATGAAAAGAAAGTCGTTGAAGGATTCTCAGGGGTCACGTATGAACTGATCTGTGAATTTGAACGCGGGGACGCCTTGGAATATGGCATCGAATTCCGCGCGAGCGATACTGAAAAAACGGTGATTAAATTCGATGCCGCCCAAGGGAAAGTCATCATGGATCGTGCCTCATCGGGCAAAGTGATCGGCAGCAAGCATGGCACCGAACGCAAATGCCGGATCGATGGGGATGTGTACAAATTTCACCTATTCGTCGATTCATCGTCCGTGGAGATTTTCGTGAACGACGGCGAAGAAGTGTTTACCGCACGGATCTTCCCGGATATTAGAAGCCAGGAAATCCGGTTTTTTGCGACAGGCGGCCGAGCTAAGTTTAAAGCAGTGAAATGGGATTACTGATGAATGAAAGCAAGAAAAGGGAGAGGTGCCGAATGGGAAACTTGTTCTCGATTGGCGAAATACTGATCGATTTTATTCCCCATCAAAAAGGCATCGCCTTAAAAGATGTGGATTCGTTTACACGAGTGCCTGGCGGTGCGCCGGCCAACGTGGCAGCGGCGGTTGCGAAGTTTGGCGGCACAGCTTCATTGATCACCAAAGTCGGACAAGATGCCTTTGGTGATTTTCTGTTGGAACGGCTTGCCGAGGTGGGCGTGAAAATCGATAAAATTCCACGGACTAAAGAAGCGAATACGGGGCTTGCTTTCGTCTCTTTGCGTGAAGACGGGGAGCGGGACTTTTCATTTTACCGGAACCCTTCTGCGGATTTGCTTCTTAAAGCTTCAGAAGTGAATGCCGACTGGTTCGGGCAAGGCGATGTGTTGCATTTCGGTTCGGTCGATTTAGTCGACAGCCCGATGAAAAAAGCTCACGTGAAAGCGATCGGGGCCGCCAAGAGGCATGGCGCGATCATCAGTTTTGATCCCAATGTACGTTTGCCACTTTGGGACAATCCGAAGCAATGCCGGGAGACCATCCAGGAATTTATTCCAACGGCACATATCGTCAAAGTTTCCGATGACGAACTGGAGTTCATCACTGGCATTGCGGACGAGTCCATAGCCATCAACTCTTTGTTTACAGGGGATGTATTGGGAGTGGTGTTAACGAAAGGCGCTAAGGGTGCAGATTTGTACGTGCAAAATGAAAAATACTCATCACCGGGATATTCGGTAAAAGTCGAAGACACGACGGGAGCGGGAGATGCGTTCACTGGCGCATTCTTGTACCAATTATTGAATTTGGGTGCGGGACAAGACAATTTGGAAGCCATGCTAAAAGAACATCACGTGCAACTACTGGCTTTCGCAAATGCCAGCGGAGCGCTGGTCACTACTGGAAAAGGCGCCATTTCTTCACTTCCGACAAAAGATGAGGTCTTGGAGTTAATGAACTAAACCCGCGAAATGTCCAGACGCTTTGGCAAACAACTCTATAATTGCTGCACGCAAAAACCATTCCAAAATCAGTCGATTTTGGAATGGTTTTTTTAAATGATTATGCGAATCCTAACAACTTCATGATGCTCAAAATCAAGATGCCGACAACGCCAAAGTCCGAGTCTCCAAAGGTCGTTCCGGTGAATCCGATATCGCCCAGCAACACCAATAGGATGGCAGGGATAAAGCTGATGATCAGTCCATTGGCAAATGCGCCCGCCATGGCACCGCGTCTTCCGCCTGTGATGTTGCCAAAGACGCCAGCCGCAGCTCCCGTGAAGAAATGCGGGACCAAACCAGGAACAATAACACTTAACCCAAGAACAGGAAGGACGAACATCGCCAACAAGCCAGCAAAGAAGCTGAATAAGAAACCGATGATGACGGCATTTGGAGCAAACGGGAAGACCGTTGGAACATCCAATGCGGGCTTCGTATTAGGCACCAATTTATCGGCAATCCCCTGGAAAGCAGGGACGATTTCAGCAATCAGCATTCGAACACCCGCGAGGATGATAAAGACGCCTGCTGCAAACGTGATCGCTTGGATGAAGGAGAAGACTAAGAAATTCGAACCGCCTGATAGCGTCGTTTCAATATAGTCCTGCCCGGCAAACAACGCGACAACGAGGAAGAACAACACCATCGTCAACGAAACGGCTACAGAAGTGTCTCTCAAAAAGCCCAGCGACTTCGGAACCTTGATCTCTTCAGTGGATTTTTCTTTATTGCCGACCCATTTGCCGACATTAGCAGAAACAAAATAGCCAATCGAGCCGAAATGCCCGACAGCAAAATCGTCACTGCCTGTAATTTGGCGCACATACGGCTGCAATAGCGCTGGAAACAGCACCATGCACAAGCCTAAAATAATCGATCCTGTAATGATCAATGGAGCACCTTCGAGTCCGCCGACTGACAAAGTAACGGCCAGTAAACATGCCATAAACAAAGTATGGTGACCTGTAAGGAAGATGAATTTAAACGGGGTGATGCGTGCCAAAACAATATTGGTGATCATCCCGAATACCATGATCAATGCAGTAGACGTTCCGAATTCGCTTTGTGCAGCGGCAACAATCGCTTCGTTGTTCGGAATGACGCCCTGCACGTTGAATGCATAATCGAACATCTTCCCAAAGATGTCCAGTGAGCCGATCAATACGGTTGCGCCGGCTCCGATTATCAAGAAGCCCATTACGGTCTTTAAGGTGCCGGATACGACGTCAGCGCTGCTTTTGCGCTGCAATAATAATCCCGCGAGCGCAAACAAACCGATGAGAATGGCTGGTTCGCCCAATATATCGTTCATGATTACCTGTAACATAGCATTTCCCCCTTCACGCCAGACTTATGCTAAATGAGGCTCTAGTTTGGATTTGATTTCTGGAATGCTCATCATATTCTCTAGATTGATGATCGTTCTGTTTCCATCTTCCAGTTGGCTCATGATATCTGCAGCTCCGATAAAGATGTCAGCCTGCACCGATTTCGCCGAAGTCAGGTCGGTATGGTCGACTTCCGCTGTTTTGCCCAATTCGTTTAACGCTTTCTTGACATTCAATTCCATAATAAAGCTGCTTCCTAATCCGTTTCCGCACACTACCATGATTTTCATTCTGTTTCCTCCTTAGAATATGTTTGAATGATCTCCAATAATTGTTCTTTGTCTGTAGCTTCAAGCATTTTTTCAATATTGGCTGGCTCGTTCAGTAACGTGGTCAGTTGGATCAAAGCACGCAGATGCGAGTCGCTGTCCGCAGCCGCTAAGACGATGATCAATTGAACAGGTTTATCCGGCGCGAAATCGACTGGCTGGTCGAGCTTCAATAAGCTCATGGACAATGAGAGTACCCCTTCTTCAGGGCGTGCATGCGGGATGGCGACGAGCGGGGTGATGACCACATACGGGCCATTTTTCTCGATGGATTCGATCATCGCGCTGACGTATTGTTCTTTCACGGTCCCTAATTCCACAAGCGGGCTGGCAGCCAGTTGAATCGCTTCTTGCCAAGTGGCGGCCTGTTGTTTTAGTTGAAGTGTTTGGGTAGTCAGTAGTTCTCCTAACACGGGTTTTTCTGCCTCCTTTACTGCATGTGTGGATGTTCCGGCTGCTTGCGTATACAAAGCGGCTTGCAATTCTTTTTCCAATTGCTTCGGGTCGTGGATCGTTGCGTATTGGGAAATGAGCTTCATCAAGCCGTCAACATCCGAGTCCGGAACTGCGTAACCGTAGAGTTCCTGCATCACTTGCTTATTCAGTTTCTGCTTGTCCCGCTCTTCAAGAATGGGGGGGACCACAAACAAAGTGGCCTCGGTATTCAAGTAGACCGATGAAAAGACTAAATCATAATCCAATGGATATTCAGCTGTGTCCCTGACTGATAAGACATCCAAAAACAGGATGGTCGGAAACAATTCCCGCAGCGTATAGTTGAGGATATTGCTGACGCCAATGCCATGGGGGCAAACGACAATCGCTTTTTTCCGGTCGTCCAAACGAGTGCCTTGCCGTTGTAGCCAGCCGCCGAAATAGATCGTGAAGTAAGCGGCTTCATCTTCCGGAAGCTCGATGCCCAGCTCTTTTTCCAGGATCTTCAACGATTTACGTGTCAAATGGTGAAGTTCCGGATAAATTTTGTTGACCCGCTCCATCATCGGATTTACGTGGGGAAACCCGTATTTGATGCGGTAAAAAGCCGGTTTGAAATGGACGTACAATTGCTCGCAAAGCTGCTCTTTGTCTTGAAGATGAACAAATGTCAGCCGTTCAAACTCTTCTGTAACTTGCTGCAAAAGCTCACGGAAAACCTCGTCATCTCTCAAGGGTGACCGATCTTTTGTCCGGTTCATGCTGACCAGATGCAAGGTGGCGTAGAGTTTTTCCGTCTGGCTCCAATTGGATTGGAAAGTTGCTGTGTTGATCATGGCTTCGATCAATGCATATTCTTTGGTTTCTGCAAATGGCAGCCAGCTCGGGTCTTGAGCCAACTCTTCTCCTTTACCGATCAATTGATCGGTTGAAAAGAACAGGTAAGCGAGTTCATCGAGCCGTTCATCAGTAAAGGTGATGCCCAATTGCTTTTCAATGTGTTCCAACTGCTCATGCACAGCTGCGATACGTTCTTCAAATTCACTCCAGATGCACTGTGTAATCATTTGGCTGTTTGGGCTGTTCAACACTTCATAAAGCAGCTGCTCGATGACGAATCGTTTGCTCCGGCTGTCGCCCGTAATGATGTAACCCGATTGTTTGGAATACTGGATGGTTAATCCCATCTCGCTAGCCAGTTCTTTCAAGCGTTGTAGGTCATTCAGTACGGTGTTTCTTGAAACGCCCGTGGCTGATTGAAAATGGAAAACGGACAATGGTTCTTGGCTCAGCAGGATCATCAAGTAAATCACTTGCTCGCGATCCTTTTCTGAAAAAACATAACTCCGTTTTGTCAGCTTGACGCTGATCGCATCTTCAGGAATCTTATCGGGTAAAAAATACCCGAGTTCTCTTGTGTACTGCACAGGAGCGTAATCATTAAATTGAAGCCAATCATTGACCTTGCCCAAACTGTATTGAATCTGTCTGCGTGTCAGCCCTGTTTGATCTTCAATTTCACCCATTGAGGGAATCGATGAATGCTGCAGGAGCTTTAGTAAACTAGCGCTTCTCTCGTCTAAAAACATCCTTCAGGCCTCCCTTGTCTCTACAATATTCGATGTATTTGCTGAAATCTATCTTTTCTCAGTCCCAATATTGTTCCTATCGCTGCACAACACTGTACTGTAGTTTGGAGAATCACGCTAGAGGATTTTTTTCGTCCATTAATAAAAGTTATAGTAAATGAATTTTTGAAGGCTTCCTTACTGCGTCGTTCAGATTGTGCGACGAATAGTAAAAGAGAGCAGGAAACAAGCGGTTAGTCTAGTAGGAGGCGAAAGCGGGGATTCTCATCGAATTCTAATCTTTTCCTCAGTTAAAGCTCATTTCGGTTCGTTATTGTTATTGTGTAATAACAAAAAGGAGGAATCGTCTTGAAGAAATCATGGATGAGAGTCATTGCAGGAACCGCCATCGCGGGTGGTATTGGCGGAGCGTCCGTTGTTGGGGCATCGGCATTGAACGCAGCGGAAGCTCCAAAAGTGAGTGCTGGGGAAGCTTTGCAGGAAGTATTCGCAAAAGTGGAGGGAACGGTACAAGAAGTAGAGTTGTCATTAGAAGACAATCGCTTTTACGAAGTCGAAGTGGAAAGTACAAGCCGTGAATATGAGTTTATGATCGACGCTGATTCGGGTGAGTTTTTGCAACAAGCTCCAGATGAAGAAGCTTCTGCTGGCGATGAATTAAACCGCCCGGTAGATGCCTCAAACTATGCGGAGTACGCGATGATTGAAAAGAAAGTTGATACAGATTCACTTACGTACCATTTGGCCACAGACAATCCAGGAAACCGCATTCTCTTTCTAGTGAATGAAAACGGTGAAAAACAGTTTAAGACCATTTTTCTAAAGCATGCTCAAGAGTTGGAAATCATCGATTTGGATAACGGCAAACAGGTATACCAAGGCAATATTTAAGTTTGGCAAGAATTAAGAGTGAGGAGCTCAATTAGGGCGTTCTTTCATCTATAGGCATTAAAGGAGATACACAAACGAAGACGCAAAAAAACCCGCAAATTTGTGTTTATTCACACACAGATTTGCGGGTTTTCTTATCTCACTCTTTCAAAAAATCCTTATCCATATAGCGCGGGTTCGGGTAATCGTAGAAGCCTTTTCCGTTCTGGATGCCCATGCGGCCTTTGTCGAGGAATTCCGTTTTCAGATAGTCCGCAACTTTCGCAGCTTCCGCGTCGCCGGCGTTGGCTTTGGCGACAGATAAGTGATACGGCGTGTTGATGCCAATTACATCCAAGATCGCGAACGGTCCTCTCGGGGCGCCGGTTGCAATCATCCAGGTTTTGTCGACGGTGTGCGGGTCCGAAATGCCGTTGACGACCAAATACTGCGCCGAGTTCAAAAACGGCACGAGCAATGTATTCAAAATATAGCCCGGCTGTTCTTTATGGAGCGGCAACGCGACCATGCCGATCGCTTGAGAAAACTCGACCACATCGTTGAAGACCGATTCGTCGGTTCCGCCATGGCCCATGATTTCTGCGGTATTGCTGCGCCAGATATCATTAGCGAAATGAAGCGCCAGAAATTTCTCTGGGCGTCCTGTGTATTCAGCGAATGTGCTCGGCAGCATCGTCGACGTATTGGTCGCAAAGACCGTCTGTTCCGGTGCGACTTTTGCCAGGTTCGTGTAGAATTCCTTTTTTATGTCGAGCACTTCAGGCACCGCTTCAATCATCAAATCGGCATTCTCTACTGATGCCCCTAAATCGGTATAGAACGACAGGCGATTATAAGCTGCATCCAACGCTTCGTCTGTCGCTTTCAAATCCTTCTTGAAATGCTTTTTGAGCACCTCGAAACGTTCTTTTGCGCGAGTCAAGGCTTCCTCGTTGATATCGTATACTGCGACATCAAATCCATGATACGCAGATTGAAAAGCGATTTGGCTCCCCAACACACCGCTTCCTGCAACCGTGACATTCTTGAAATCCATTCCATCCCACTCCCTTTGAATAGATGATGAAAGTCTTGGTGTATTGGCAGAAAAGGATGTTTCTGCCAAACAATCTCTAATTCCCATAGTAGGGGAAGCGGGGGAGTTTTGCCATTGTTAAATTAAGAAACGAGCTTCAGCCCGACGGCAGAACCGAGAACCATCGCGATAAACAGGATGCGCCGCCAATCTTTTGATTCGTTATAAAACAGCATGCCGATGATTGCGCCGCCGGATGCCCCGATGCCGGTCCAAATCGCGTACGCCGTTCCCATCGGCAATGATTCCATCGCAACGGACAAAAATAAGAAGCTCGCGACAAATCCGCCGATGAGCATCGCGAGTGATTGCCACTTTCGGTCGTGATGCCATTTATTGATCATCGCCACGCCGACCATTTCAAAAATCCCTGCAAGTATCAATGAAACCCAAGCCATCACGCTTCACTCCTTTCAGGTGCTGAATCCGGTGTCACGAGTTTCAAGCCGATGACGCCGAGCAGTAAAATCCCGACCAGTACCAGTTTTGCGGCATTGATGGGTTCATTGAAGAATATAATTTCCGACAATACTGTCCCGGCCGTCCCGAGCCCGACAAACACCGCGTATACGGTGCCGACCGGTAATTTGTTTCCCGCATCGATCAGCAACGTGAAGCTGACAGCGATTGCGACGATCGTAATGAGCCATTCGCCGAGCGAATCCGCATGCTTTAATCCGACCACCCACGCCACCTCAAACAATGCCGCGATTAATACTTTTCCCCATTGAAGATTCATTGGAATTCCTCCTAATAATAAATAAAGTAAAAAATTGAAAAGTAGATCAGCCAATGAAGTCGCTGCAGGTGGACGCTTTCGGGCCCACAGGATGTGGGTCATGCAGCTGGCGCGACAGGACGTCGCGCTGCCAGCTGCCAGGGCATGGCTTCAGCCGCTTCTTGTTCGCTAATGGAAAAGTTGGAAACGCAGCTGCTCCAACATCTGCATGGCAGATGCGTCGCAAATGAACAAGCTCAAGTTCCTTTCGCTTATTCATTAGTCGCCACCTTCCGCTTTTTCATCCAGGTTAATAAAATTCATAAAAACGAAGGTAACACGAATCCAAGAGTTGTTCGTAGCAGTATTGTGAAACATCCGTTGCTACAATTTAAATTTCATAGAATACTTTTCAAAAATAAAAAGCCCGGGAGAACTGTAAAAACAGTTTCTCCCAGGCTTTTGTCCCTCCGTGTCACAGCGAATGCTGTGTGTTTTCTCTCGGACCAGGCCAGCTGTGCTGCGGAACCCTAGAAAACCTTTTTTAGTAATTCAATTACCTTTAGTTATATAAGAGACGGTCCTGAACTTCAAGCGAAAAGGGTTCGCAGATTACGGACGCCTTTTGTCCATGACGTCCGCGACTTCATGGGACAACGGGTCTTTTTCTTGCCGCAACCCGTCGATCACATGTTGATAGTCTTCGGGCGCTTGGTTCTGGCTCAGCTTGAATGCAGCTTGGATATCGGTGATGTGAAGTTTGAACCCGACGATGCCTTTAATATCTTTTTCGAGCAGTTCGGTCGGGAGGGTGTCCCACAGAACCGGCTCGTCGCGATGCTGTTCATGCTTCTCGAGCAAAGTTACCAGATCCTCGCGCAGTTCATCTTCCGATAGCAAGCGGCCGGTGCCGTACACATGCGCCGACTGGTAATTCCACGTCGGGATGTCTTTTTCCTCATACCAGGAAGACGTCACATAGGAATGCGGGCCTTGGAAGGTTACCAATACTTCATCCGCTTCTTCAATCGTTTTCCACTGAGGGTTGCCGCGTGCGAAATGGCCGCGCAATACATATCCGTCTTGTTCTTTTTTTAGCTGGAAAGGCAAATGCGTCGCAAGCGGACGGCCTTTTCCAGCGGTGATGATCGTGCCGAATGAATGGGCTTCAATGAATTCGCGGATCTCTTCGGGGTCATTCACTTTATAGTGTTTTGGAATATACATGGTAGACCGCCTTTCAGATTAAAGTGTCTTCGTCAAAATCAAATCCGTCTGCTCGTCATCGCCCATGAAAAACGAATGGCTGCCGGTTTCGACAAAGCCTTTTTTCTCGTAGAACGCACGGGCGTTGTCGTTGTGCTCCCAAACGCCGAGCCATATTTTTTCTTTTCCCAGTTCTTTCGCCATCTCAAACGCCTGATTCATCAATACTTTCCCAGCGCCGTTTTTCTGGAATTTTTTCTTGATGTAGATGCGTTCCACTTCGAGCGCCTGATCACCCATCGGCTCGGTTTGCGCTTCGTCTGTGTTGATTTTCAAATAGCCGGCCACTTCCTCGTCGACCATCGCGAAATAGAAATGGGAGGAGGGGGTGGCGAGTTCTTTCTCGAGCTTCGGCTTATTATAGGCCGCTTCAAGATAGGTGTTCATGTTTTTTTCGCTATTGTGCTTGTCGAAGGTTTCCTTATAGGTGAGAATGCTGATGTCTTGCAGTTCCTGAAGATCGCTTGCTGTGCATTTACGTAGGCTTGCCATGAAGATTCGCTCCTTTTACTGGTTAATAATCGCGCTTATGGCCTTTTTTGACCGTTTCGAAATCGACTTCGATGTTCTCTCGGATGCGGCGCAAATAGCGTTCGATTTCAACCGCTTCCTGTTCGGTAAAGCCATCGAGTGCGACCGCATTCGAATGCTCGTTTTCCCGGATGATGAAGGGATAGGCTTGGCGAGCTTTTTCGGTCGGGTAGATCTTTTTGATTTTCTTGTTATCTGAGTCATTATGCTTTTCAATAAAGCCGTTGCTCTCCAATTTCTGGAGCGCTCGTGTCGCGGTGGAGCGGTCGACTTTGATGAGGTCGAGCAATTGCTCCTGGATGATGCCGGGATTTTCACAGATGCGGACGAGGTAGAGATATTGCCCTTTCGTCAGCTCGAGCTCTTTGAATTCGATATTGCTGATGGAATCAAGAGCACGGGCAATCATGCCGATTTCGCGTAGGATTTCTGCCATAATAGAACTCCTTAATTTATGTTGCAAATGCAACAATAATGAATTATATTGAGTGTACAAGAACCACTCGGCCAATGCAAGAAGGGGGAGCGAAAAAAATGAAATATTTCTTTTACGTCGTAGGCCTGTTGTTATTGTCACTCGGAATCGCGCTGACCATTTTGTCAGACCTCGGCACCTCGCCGTTCGACGCTTTATTGGTCGGCCTGAGCTTTAATGTCGGCTTGACGGTGGGGAGTTGGGAAATCATCATCGCCGCCATCATGATCGTCGGCAACGCCATGCTCGGCCGGCAGAAACCGGAACTCCTTGGCATCATGACAGCCGTCATTGTCGGAATCGGCATCGATTTCTGGCTTCATACATTGAGCACAGCGATTGCGCCTGTTAGTGTCACCAGCCAGATTCTCTACTTTACAGCGGGCCTCTTCGCAGTAGGCGTGGGAACGGCCATTTATCTCCACACGAATTTCGCGCCGATTCCAGTGGACCGCCTGACGCTTCTCGTAAAAGAATTGGCGAAGACCAATCTGTTCTACTCCAGAACCGCCATCTATTTGATATTCCTGGTCCTCGCCATTGTTTTCGGGGGACCGATTGGCATTGGAACGGTGCTGACGGTGTGTTTCGGCGGGCTTATCTTGAACGCCATTATGCCCGTGACGGCGAAAACCTTGGATCGTATGTTGCTTCCGAAAGAGTCACTAATACCCTAATGTTGAACTTAACGAATGAATGAAAATGATAGCAAGAGATTGAAGAGAAGAATCTGAAAATTCTTCTCTTTGTTTGATTTTATGTTGGGTTTTTTTGGTATATTAAAAAGGACCAAAAGAAATAGCAATCTAGAAGAGGGTTTAAGGTTTTGCGATAGATGTAATGAGGAGGTTTTTATGAATTATATAAAAGACATGCGCGAGCTGATCGACTCGAATCTATTGATGACGGTTGGATGTGGAATCATTCTGGAAAAGGACAGCCAAATTTTGCTTCAGCACCGAAAAGACCGAGATGTCTGGGGGATTCCGGGCGGCGTCATGGAGCCTGGCGAAACATTTCTCGAGACGGCCGTTCGGGAAACACATGAAGAAACCGGCCTGCATGCAGAGAACCTGCAGCTATTCGGCCTGTATTCAGGGACAGAAGGCTATGCCGAATACCAAAACGGCGACCAGGTCTATAGTGTGCAAATCATTTTTCACACACAGCAATTTTCAGGTGAGCTGATGCAAGAAGGGGAAGAAAGCCACGAGCACCGTTTCTTCAGCCCAGACGAATTGCCGAAAATCAACTTTCATCAGGAACGCTTCGTCATGGATTGGGCAAACAACGCGAGCTTGCCGATATTGAAATAAGTGCGCAGCGAATGGGAGTGGAAGGGATGAGAGAATACTTAAAAGAAAACAAGGCCTACCATTTATCATTCCTCGCCGCTGTCATCATTGGGTTTATAGTTGCCAAAATCTTTACGGACGTGGCAGCGGACGGCCTACTCCTCTGGGTGCTCGGCTTCTTTTTTGTAGCTGAGCTTGTGAAGTTCATCGTTTGGCGGATTGAGCAAAGAGAAGAGTGATAATCGACTATGGAGGTGTGGCCAAATGAAGAAACTGATCACAATCTTATTCCTTGCTGTTTTATTAAGTGGATGTATTGGCGGAGAGCAATATCTTTATTCAGGAAAAAGCCAGAGTTGGAGCATGACGTATAAAGTAGTCGAGGCACAAAGCGGCAGCCAGCAAGTTGAGGGGACGCTCGAGTATATAGGAGCAGGGACAGCACCAGAGACGATCGGTTATTCGATGAATTCGGTTATTCGAGGCCAATCAACAACGAATGTGCCGGTAACAGATGGGAAAGTGACGCTGCAAAACGGAAGCTGCGTGGATTGTGCGATCATTCAAGAGCACACGAAAATTAAAGTCGAAGTCATATGGGATGGGAAATCGGAAACCTTCAATTTGGATGAGGAAGAATCTTAAACGGCGACGTGTGGTCGTAATAAAAGGCTGGAAAGTAACCAATCCTTTTGAAACTTTAAGTCGGCCACGTGTAACCAATACGTAAAGGATTCTAAGTAAGCTACAGCAGATTAACATTTCTTATACAATTCACTTATCGAGCTTTTTTTCTAGCCGATTTACCTTTTTGAATAGCACTACCAATGCAATAATGATGGCAATCGGCAAAACCCAGGTGAATATTAAACTGAACACTCCAGTCAGGAATACAGAAGTCATTGTAAAATTCCCTTTTTAATTATATTTTTCTCTACAGATTTTTGGGTTTATTCATTTCCAATTAATTGTTAATAAGACAAGCATAGCATAAGTAAAATTACTTTGGAATGAATCCTGGAAGAGCTGCGGTTACTTCGATATGAATTGAAATTAAAACTATCAAGGAGGATGGCAATTGAGAATTCTAAAATACATAGCAATCGCAAGCGCTGTGCTTTTCCTATCCGCCTGTTCGGATGGACCGGATGTCGGCAACTCACCTTACCCGGCAACAGAATTGATAGCGGATCCGCCTGTCGTCATAGGGCATGTGATCAAAGTGCTCGAGGAAAAGCAAGCCTTGGTAGTGGTCGAAAGAATCACCAAAGAGCAAGCGCTCGAAATCGATTACCAAAGCTATGAACTTCCGACGGCTACATTTTTTTCTAATGGGACAAGGTTCGAAAAGGGATTTAAAGAAGGAGATAAAGTGGCTGTCTGGAAATTCGATGAAGGTCCTGAAATGGCAGGCGTCGTCGCGGAGCGGATCGTTCTATTGGAAGAGTAAGGGTGAGAATCTGAATAAAGACAGATAAAAGCGACGCAGCTGTTTGAATCAGCTGCGTCGCTTTTATAGTTCCTTCTCAGAAAGATATTTCCACTTCTTCAAATAAGGTGATGCCAAAATAGCTGTATTGGATATGTATGCTCCGGATTTCTTCATTATGTATCACATTGAGCCCGTAAATCTCTTCGTCTTTGGAAGCACTTTCTGCATCGTGAGGCGGAGAAGTACCTGTTTGGATGGTTACTTCATCGAAATTGTGGAAGCGATAGGGCTGCGCTGCTTCGGACTGAAAATCGTCTGTATGAACCAGTCCTTGCACCTCGTTGCTTACTTGAATTTTGCTATCTTGCGGATCTTCGTAATCATTCACTGCGACATCCGTCACGCGGATATCCCCCCATCCCTTATTGCCAAAACCGACTACGGCGAAATGTTGGTTTTCATTAGTGGCTTGCATATTTATTTCAAGCGGCGGGTTGCTTTTCAAGAAAATAAGCGTCCCGCCGACCAAAGCCACACACACCATCAACGTTAACACTACGATTAAAATTTTCTTATTCAACTTCCCCAATCCCTTCTGTTAATCCAACTACTCAACCGAAAAACACTTGATACAAACTATAAGCAATCAACAAGATCACCAGCAGCAAAATGACCCCGCCGATTTCTTTCCATCCCATGCCTCGCGTATCTGGCATGCCGCTTTGTGCGCGGTTGGTCGAGTCATTGACATTGCTGCCTGCATGTTCTTTCTGGTCTTTCAGCTGCAGGCGGTCACGCTGGTCTTCAGCTTTGTTGTGATTGGGCATACTAGGTCCTCCTCCAATTATCATTTTGAATATAACTCTAATGAACTATACGACCTTTGATCCAAAAA
Organism: Planococcus citreus; assembly: GCF_003664125.1. Taxonomy (GTDB): domain Bacteria; phylum Bacillota; class Bacilli; order Bacillales_A; family Planococcaceae; genus Planococcus; species Planococcus citreus. The sequence goes on along the minus strand of NZ_RCCP01000001.1, from coordinate 840,050 downwards.
GTTACATAAATACCAGTCGTTTTTTCCTTATTTACTTAAGATTAACTATGTCTTGCCACAAATATGTATGCTACCATTTATTTATCAATATTTTCCATAAAATCCATATTAATTGCAGTGAATTAAAGGGGGCTAATTATGGGACCGGGTTCCATGCTCGTAATGCTGATCATCACCATTGCGTTGGTGTATTTCGTAATTAAAGCGATCAAGAAAACGATAGATGGCTTCAAAAGGTGAAAAATGTATAAATGTTTCGGGGATGGGAGTGGGAACGATTAAAAAGCGGCTTGGCTTATTTATCATTTCATCGATTTTATTGACAGGTTGCGGCAGTTTACACGGCACGGTGGCGGAAAAGACAGAGGCGAGTTTTATGCTGGATGTCCAAACCGATGATGCACGGCAAGACCCCATCCAAGAGATTTTCCTGACCGACCATACGGAGTTCATCGGCGCCGCGAGCTCGTTCGAGGAGCTCGAAGAAGGCGATCGCGTCAAAGTCACGCCATTCGATACGACACCGGACATTCCTTATTTTCTTGCCTCCAGGATCACGGTTGAATGAATATTAATGAAACAGGCAGAATCTTGTTATATACCAATCCCTCGGGCTCATGGTAATCTAGTGAAAATCTAAAATCAGTGCGATGAAGAGAACAGTAGCTGGCAATTCCTTTTCCTAGAGAGCTCCGGGTTGGTGGAACGGGGCAAAAGGATGTCAGCGAAGCAAGCCTCTGAGCACCGCATCGGAACCAAATGGGGATGATGCGGCGTCTGCTCCCGTTAAAGAGCTTAGGTATAGATCCAGTGTACCGAATGAGGCGCATATGGCGACATATGGGCGAACAGGGGTGGCACCACGACCGGAATCTCGTCCCCAAGACAATTAGTCTTGGGGGCGGGATTTTTTTCTTTGTCCAAAAGAAAAGGAAAGCGGTGGCAGAGATGAAAAAGATATGGAACGACAAAGAGTGGCGGGAACCCGCCATATTACTAACAGGGATCGGCATCGCGAACTTCGGGGCATGGGTGTATTTGATCGCCTTGAACTTGATCGTGCTCGATATGACCGGATCGGCGCTTGCAGTCGCGGGGCTATATATCGTCAAGCCAGCTGCGACCCTATTGACAAACTTCTGGTCAGGCAGTGTCATCGACCGGACGAACCAACGCAATTTGATGATCACGCTCGATGTATTGCGGGCCTTGCTCATCGCTTGTTTACCGTTCGCCTCCTCTGTATGGCTCATCTATGTATTCGTACTCCTCATCAATATGGCGGGATCGATGTTTGAACCGGCCTCGATGAGCTACATCACTAAATTGATTCCAGAGAAAAACCGCCAGCGCTTCAATGCCTTCCGCAGTCTCATCGATTCAGGGGCCTTTCTCATCGGCCCGGCAGTTGCTGGTATCTTGTTCATGATGGGCACGCCGGTGATTGCCATTTACTTGAACGCAGCGGCGCTCGTCACTTCCGCCCTCATCCTCAGCACGATGCCGAAGCTCGAACACAAAGCAGCCGCTGCGGTAATTCCAACGCGTATGTCCTGGGAAATAATCCGCGCCGACTGGAGAATCGTCATCGCATTCAGCAAACGCCACGTTCTTGTCATGACGGTCTTCTTTTTATTCAGCTGCATGATGGTCATGGCCACCGCCATCGATTCGCAGGAAGCGACGTTCTCGAAACGCGTGCTCGGCCTGACAGACGGCGAGTACGGGTTTCTCGTGAGCGTCGCGGGAGCTGGCATCATTTTCGGGGCTATTGTTAACACCGTATTCACGAAAAGATTGACGGTCGCTGCTTTGATCGGCGGTGGATCGGTGTTGGTATCACTCGGTTATCTCGTCTATGCGTTTTCGAGTTCATTCGCGGTCGCAGCGCTCGGGTTTTTCATCTTGGCGTTTTCACTTGCGTTTGCCAACATCGGTTTCCACACCTTCACGCAAAACAATATTCCGGTCGAAGTCATGGGCAGGACTGTCAGCGTCTATGGCCTTCTTGAAGCGCTGCTTATTATCATGGTGACAGCGATCATCGGTGTGGCGTCGGAACTGGTTTCCGTTCAGCCGGTGGTCATCGCTTCGACTGCCGTCATGTTCGGGATCTCGCTGCTATTGTTTTGGATGAGCTTGAAATTAACCGCAGCCACAAGCGGTGAACTGGCTTCAGCAACAAACAAGAGCTAATTTTAACGTAAAACAAGGCAGACAGCGAAATTCCGCTGTCTGCCTTGTTGTGTTCAATATACTTCGATTTGGCCCATCATGCCATTATCTTCATGTTCCAAGATGTGGCAATGATAGACGAACACGCCTTTTTCGGGGAAAGTGACGAGCAATTTCACTGTTTCGTCCGGTTCGACCAAGACAGTATCTTTGAACCCTTGTTCATGCGCTTCTGGCGGCTTACCATCGCGTGAAATGATCTTGAACTGGGTGCCGTGGATATGGAAAGGATGGATCATGCCACCCATCATATCCGGTTCATTGGTTACTTCCCATACTTCCGTCACGCCTTGTTCCTGGCGCAAGTCGATGCGGTCCATATCGAATTTCTTGCCATTGATCGTCACCATTTCCATCATGCCAAACAGCTCGATCTTTTTAGTGACTGGCATTTCCTGTTCCTGTTCGCTCAGGAACGGTTCGCCCGCTGCTTGCATATCCATTGAATCGGCAGGGGAGTCGTCTAACGCCACCTCAAACGGCAGCAACTCGACGCCTTCTTCATTGACGATAGCGATGTCTTGTCCATTGAATTCGGAAAAGTCGATGACGATCTCGGCGCGCTCAGAGGCGGCCAAAGTCAGCGAATCGGTTTCCACCGGCTCATCCAGCAAGCCGCCGTCTGAAGCGACTTGCGTGAAGTCGCCACCGTTGCTCAAGCGGAACGTGTAATTCCGCGCATTGGAGCCATTCAATATCCGGAAGCGCATGACAGGCTTCGCGACGGTCAATTTCGGATCGAGTGTACCGTTAATCATCGAGATATCGCCGAGTGTGCCGTCATTGTCCATCAAGCGCCCATAATTCAATTGCTGGTTTTCATCAAACAGCCGATCCTGGAAAATGAGCGGAATGTCATCGACGCCGTATTCATCCGGCAGCCCCGAATCCGTACCGGCCTCATCGATCAACAGCATGCCGGAAAGCCCCTTGAAGACTTGCTGGGCCGTATTGCCATGGACGTGCGGATGATACCACAGCGTCGCTTCGGGTTGATCGGCTTCTAGCGTAATGATCCGGCTTTCGCCCGGTTGGATCTCACCATGCGGCCCGCCGTCGATGTCGCCGGGCACTTCAAGGCCGTGCCAATGGAATGTCGTCGGTTCGTCCAACGCGTTGGTGATTTTAACCTCGGTACGTTCGCCTTGTTCGAGTTTCAAGGTCGGGCCGAGGAGATCGCCATTATAGCCGTAAGTGGCGGTCTGGACGCCTTCGAAAAACTCGGTGCTGCCTTGCTGGGCGACAACTTCATAATCGAAATCCTGCCCTTGCTGCGGCTCCATGAGAGGAGGGATTGTCAGCTCGCGGACTCCTTCCGAAGGCTCAAGAGATGGCACGGCGCCATGGTTCATCATGCCGCCCATGCCATTCATGCCGCCTTGATTTCTGCCATCCGGATTATTTCCGTCGCCGTCTCTCATGCCACCCATGCCACCCTGGTCGCGCATATGCCCGTCGCCCATGGGAGAGCCATTATCGCTGCAGCCTGCTAATAGAAAACTTAGCGCGAATGTGCCCAGTATAAATTTCTTCATCTTCAGTCGCTTCCTTCAATGTAAAAGTATCGCTGGCCAATTCCAGCAACCATCCTTAGAAATGCTTATTCTTCATTCTCCAAGTCCTCGATCAATTTCTTCATCTCATCAATTTCCTTGCGCTGGGCTTTGATGATTTCATCTGCCAACTGTCTCACGCGCGGGTCGGAAATGTTCGCGCGTTCACTCGTCAAGATGGCGATCGAGTGGTGGGGGATCATCGCTTTCATCCAGCCGGTATCTTCAATGAGCACTTGGCTGCGCACGAGGTAAAGCGATAAGGCGAAAATCAGCGCGCTGCCGGCAAGGATTCCGGTATTCGCTTTCTTGTTCTTGTACATCGGCCACATGAACAGCATCATGACAATCGCCATGACAGAGCCCATGATGAGCGCCATATAGAGGCGTGTTTCGCTGTAGAAAATATGACCCAGTTGGAATACGTTCAAATACATCAGCCAATACATAATAAATGTAGATGTCCCGATCATGATTCCGAATTTCAAGTAATTATTCATCGTCTCTCTCCTTTATGGTGTACTGGTGTTTTACTCGACAGGCATCAATTCATCTTCTGTGACCCATTTGTGGTTAGTCACTTTCTCGCCGCTGTCCATCGCATTGAAATCAATCATATAGACAGTCGTTTGTTGTGCAGAATCGACCGTGGCCGTCACGCCGTCCATGCCTTGCATATGGTCGGCATCGAGCACGACTTCATCGCCTTCCTGGAAAGGTTCGCCTCCGGCATTCTCCAATTCCTCATGGATGACCCATTTATGGTTCTCGACCGGGGCTCCACCAGATGGCGTATAGCTGACAGCATAGACCGTTGTGTCGTAAGCCCCGACAATGGTCGCTTCTGCATCCTTCATGCCAGTCATGTGATCGGTCGTGATGATCGCTTGAGTCCCGACGGCATATTTAGGGTCTTGGGCTTCTTCTAAATCGTCCGGGATTTCCCCGGATCCCGAATGGTCCATCATATGGTCATCCTCATCGCCCATTTGTTCATCCATTTGATCGTTCATGTCATCGGCATTGTCTCCCATGTTCTCGTCCATCTGCTCATCCATATCCACCGGGGCATCGGCAGGCGACGGGTCGGCTTGGCATGCGCTCAGCGCCAGGGCAGCGAAAACGGAGGCGGCCCCCATCATCATTTTGTTCTTCACCATCTTGAATCCCTCATTTCTTCAATCTCTTCTTAAGTACGCTACCCCGAATGTTTGCAAAATCTGTGCACAAACCGTGACAATTTAAAACAATCGCATGCGGCGGGAAATTCCTGTCACTTCTTTGTTTCCCTGCACAAAAAATCGAAAACTTTCGAGTATAGTGGAGGAAAGGGCAAAAGCAACAAGGAGTTCCCGGCCTCTGAATCGAATCCAATGCAAGAACGCCATGCAAAGCCACTGCTGAAAGAGGGAGTTTATGTTAAACAAACTGGCATTAAAAATCGGCCTATTATTTTTCGTCTTCATCGTCGGCATCGAATTGTTCCTGTTTTCGACGCTCTACCTCACATATGTCAACGAGCGCGTCGATGAAGTGATGTCGAACCTTCTCGCGCGGGGCAATACCCATAGCGAAGTGCTCGAGGACAGTTTCAATGAAACGACATTGTCCCATGTTGCGATGATGGAATCGTCTTCGGATTTCGTCGTCATCATCACGGATGAAACCGGCAATGAATTGACCCATTCCGACAGAATCGAACCGGAAATGCTCGACGTGCTCAGCCATACCGATATCGAACAGGTCCCGGAACAAGGCGAAATCCTCGAGGACAATTGGCGGGATGAACGCTTTATCGCGACCGACAGCCCGATTACGATCGGCGGCGAGCATCGGGGGCATGTCTTCATGTTCGCCGAAACGAATCACATCAAGGAAATGGTCGGGCGCATGAGAAATCAATTCATTCTTGGCGGCTTGATCTCGGTGTTGCTGACGGTCATGACGATTTTCCTGTTGTCGCGCTTTATCACCTTGCCGCTCATCCGCATGAAAGAAGCGACCGAGCAGCTCGGCAAAGGCCATGGCGAAGTGGCGCTCCACATCGAACGCAACGACGAACTGGGCGAGCTGGCCAATGCCATTACCCGGCTCTCCGATGACTTGGACCGGCTGAAGCAGGAACGCAACGATTTTCTCGCGAGCATCTCGCATGAACTGCGCACTCCGCTCACCTACATGAAAGGCTACGCCGACATCGCGAGCCGGCCCGGGCTGACTGAACAAGAGCGGGAAGAATACCTTGCGATCATCCGGGAAGAAACGGCCCATTTGACGACGCTCATCAAGCAATTATTCGAACTCGCACAACTCGACCATAACCAATTTTCCATCCAGAAAGAGCAAGTGCCGCTCGATGCACTATGCCATTCGGTCGCTGCGCTCGTGCGCCCGGCGTTCAATGACAAGAACATCACCATTTCGGTCGAATGCGATCCGAAAATTACCGCCCGAATCGACCCAGCGCGTTTCCAGCAAGTCTTGCTCAATATTCTCGACAACGCGCGCAAGCATTCCGAAGCCGGAAGCCAAGTCACCTTGCAAGGGCGGCAAGACGCCAAATCGATCACCATCACCGTGACCGACACGGGCGAAGGCATCCCGCAAGAAGACTTGCCGTTCGTCTTTGACCGCCTGTATCGCGTCGACAAATCCCGCTCTAGGCAGTACGGTGGCAGCGGGCTTGGGCTCGCGATCGCCAAGGAGCTGGTCGAATCGCACGGCGGCCGCATCGACATCGACAGCGAGCGGGGAGTAGGGACGGCTGTCACCATCACATTGAAACGAGGTGAGGAAAATGAAAAAAATCCTATTGATCGATGATGAACAACGCATGCTTGATTTGCTCGCCTTGTACTTGACGCCTCACCATTATCAATGCATAAAAGCGCAAGGGCCGAGGGAAGCGTTGCGCCATTTGGAAACGCAGGCGTTCGACATCGTCTTGCTGGATATCATGATGCCCGAAATGAGCGGTTTTGAGCTTTGTGTAAAAATCCGCAGCTTTTCCGATGTGCCGATCATCATGTTGACGGCGCGCGAGCAACAGGAAGACATCGTCAAAGGGCTCAAGCTCGGCGCTGATGATTACATCACCAAGCCGTTCAATGAAGAAGAATTGCTCGCCCGCATCGAAGCGCTGCTCAGGCGGCAAGCGCCAAAAAACATCATCGAAGTGGATGGCTTGAAATGGGACGAAGAACGCTTCGAGCTGAGCTACCGGGGCACGCCGATCAAACTGACGCCGAAAGAATTCTTCATGGTCGGGCAATTGCTGAAAAACCCCGGCAAAGTGTTTTCGCGCGACCAATTGATATTGCTCATTTGGGGCTATGACTCGGAAACGGAAGGGCGCACGATCGATTCACACGTCCGCAACGTCCGCGAGAAAATCCGCCAATCCGGCTTTCCGGTCGATAAGCATTTCCTGACCGTGTGGGGCGTCGGCTATAAATGGTTGAACGAAGCCGAATAAACGCACAAAAGGGCCAGCCGGAAAACATTCCAGCTGGCTCTATCTGTCTTATGCGATTGAACGGCAAGCCTCTGCACAGTTGTGGCAAGCTTCCGCGCATTTCTTGCAATGGTCGTGCATATCGGCATGTTTCTGGCATTCGTCGCCGCAAGTTTGGCAGATTTCCGCACACACTTTTGCGAGCTGTGGGACGAAAGGCGAGTTGCGCGTAATCGCCTGTGCCAAGTACGCGCACATGTCTGCGCATTCCCGGTCCAAGCGGATGCATTCCGCCATCATCTTGACATCGTCTTCCTTCAGGCAAGCGTCGAAGCAGTGGTTGCACGCCGCCATACAGTCGTGCAAGGTCTCGAGCAATTGTTGGTGTTGTTCGTGAGCCATTCCAAAAACCTCCTTATTGGATTTAACTTGTCAGTAAGGCAATTTCCCGTTGGAACTGGAAGTAAACGGAATGTTCCGAACTCGATAGAAATTCCATAGAAACTGCACAAATTCCAAAAAAGCGCGATTAGCTATTCTCGATAATTTCTCGATAATTGATGCTTATAATGAAGTCAAAAGAACCGAAAAACGATCCGAGAGGTGAAAGTACATGGCAAAACATGACGAAACAAAACCACATGCAGACGACCATTCATCGGGTACAGGCCATCACGACATGCATGAAGACGATTCGACCGTCCAAGAAGAGCATGCCCATACAGAACATGCGCACGACGGGCATGAGACTGAAGGACACGGCCATCACGGTCACGGCGGACATGAAGACATGGTGGAGGATTTCAAGAAGCGCTTTTTCATCTCGCTGATCCTGACACTCCCGATTCTCGCGATTTCACCGATGATTCAGCATTTTCTCGGCGTCGATTGGCGCTTCGGCAACGATATGTATGTGTTGTTCGCTTTGTCGACAATTGTCTTTTTCTATGGCGGCTGGCCGTTCCTTGTGGGTGGCATCGCTGAACTGAAAGACAAAGCGCCGGGCATGATGACCTTGATTGCGCTCGCGATTACTATCGCCTACAGCTATAGCACCTTGGTCGTGTTCGGTTGGGACGGCAATCAGCTGTACTGGGAACTCGCGACGCTCGTCACCATCATGCTGCTCGGGCACTGGATCGAAATGCGCTCCATCATGGGGGCATCGAACGCGCTCGAGCAGCTCGTCAAATTGATGCCGAATGAAGCGCATCGTTTGAATGAAGACAAACAAGTCGAAGACGTGCCTTTGTCCGAAATCCGCAACAAGGATTGGGTATTGGTCAAGCCGGGCGAGAAGATCCCGGTCGACGGCGTCATCGTCGAAGGCCGTTCCGCGGTCGATGAATCGATGCTGACGGGGGAATCGATCCCGATTGAAAAACAAGACGGCGATGCGGTCATCGGCGGCTCGGTCAATAAAGAAGGTTCGCTCGTCGTGGAAGTAGAGAAAACCGGAGAAGATTCCTATCTGTCCCAAGTCATCACGATGGTCAAGGAAGCCCAGGAATCAAAATCCAGAACGCAGGATTTGACGAACCGTGCCGCGAAATGGCTATTTTATCTGGCGCTCGCTGCCGGATTTGCCACATTGTTCGCCTGGCTTGCCCTCGGCTATTCCTTTGATATCGCCATCGAACGCATGGTGACGGTCATGGTCATCACTTGCCCGCACGCACTCGGCTTGGCGGCTCCGCTTGTCGTCGCGGTGTCGACGTCGATTTCAGCTAAGCAAGGTTTGTTGATCCGCAACCGCGCAGATTTTGAAGGCGCGCGCAATTTGAACGCCGTCGTCTTTGATAAAACAGGAACCCTGACGAAAGGTGAGTTTGGAGTCACCGACATCATCGCAAGTGATGGCTACAGCGAAGACCAAGTGTTGCAGCTCGCCGCAGCGATCGAACAGAACTCGGAACACCCGATTGCGACGGGAATCGTCCAATCGGCAAAAGAACGCAACTTGGCGATTGGCAAAGTCACCGATTTCGAATCAATCACCGGTAAAGGCATACAGGGCCAAGTGGACGGCATGAAAGTTAATGCCGTCAGCCCCGGTTATATCAAAGGCGAAAATGTGCCATATGATGAACAAGTCTTTAACGCATTGTCGGAACAAGGCAAAACGGTCGTCTTCGTCCTGGCTGATGACAAGCTCGCGGGCATGATCGCGCTCGCCGACATGGTGCGCGACACGGCGAAACAGGCAGTCGCGGCTTTGAAGGAAAAAGGCATCCATTCGATCATGCTGACAGGCGATAACCAAAAAGTCGCGAACTGGGTCGCCGCACAGCTCGGCATCGATGAAGTATATGCCGAGGTGCTGCCGGATGATAAAGCGAATCAAATCAAGAAAATCAAAGACCAAGGTTGGCGCGTGGCCATGACCGGAGACGGGGTAAACGATGCCCCGGCACTCGCAACCGCTGACCTCGGCATTGCAATCGGTGCCGGGACGGACGTTGCGATGGAAACGGCAGACGTCGTGCTCGTCAAAAGCAACCCGAACGATGTCGTCGCGCTCATCGACCTGTCGAAAAAGACCTACCGCAAAATGGTCCAGAACTTGTGGTGGGCGACCGGCTATAATATTTTCGCCATCCCGCTCGCTGCCGGCGTGCTGGCACCGTGGGGCATCATCGTCAGCCCGGCAGTCGGCGCGGTGTTCATGAGCTTAAGTACAGTCATTGTCGCAATTAATGCGAAATTGTTGAAGGCTTGAAATGAATCGCCATACAAAACAAAGCATCCATTCAAATTGAATGGATGCTTTTTCTTTTGAGGTGTAAGAGGGATAGGAAATATACAAAGAAAAATATATAGTAAAGCTAATAAGACCTGGCCGATTGCCAAAGTCGAAATGAACGGAGAGATGGAATGGAGCTGAAAAAACTAGCGGTGCAAGCTGCTGAACAGTACGCGCAAATCCCTAATATAGAAGCGGTCATGCTCGCGGGATCGGTATCGAGGGATTGGCAAGACGAATTCTCGGATATTGAATTGCTCATCTTTTGGAGGCAAGCGCCATCGGACGAAGAACGTCAACAAATCATCCGTCAACTGGGCGGAAAACTATTGGAATTTCATCCATATGAAGAGCAGGAGTGGGCGGAAACTTACACCGTAAACGGCATGAAATTCGAAATCAGCAGTTTTCTCACCGAAACGATTAGCCGTACCATCCATCAAGTGACTGAAAAATTCGCCATCAATCCAGACCTGCAGTGTATAATCGCAGCTGTCCAATACGGCATTTCACTTTATGGCGATACGACAATCGAGCAACTAAAGAAACAAGTCGAGCATTATCCCCTTGAATTGCAAGAAGCGGGGATTAATTATTATAGCGACTTCGGAAGCCGTTGGAACAACCGGGAAGCGCTCGTTCACCGGAAGGATTGGCTCATGTTCTACAAAGTGGTCGTTTCCGTCCAAACGAATATTATGGGCCTGCTATTCGGTTTGAATCGCCAATTCATCCCCCATCCGGCATTCAAATGGCAGCGAAACTCGCTCGCGTTAATGGACATCAAACCAAAGAATTGCGCCGCCCGTTTGGAGTCAGTGTTTTTTCAAGAACCGTCTGACGCCATCAAAGAACTGGAAGCGCTCATTGGAGAAATCTTCGGGCTGATTCGTCAAGAACTCCCACATATCGACCTTTCTGAAGCAACTCGCAAAGCGTCGTTCGTCAGGCCAAAGATTTGAACGAACGCGTGATTTCCCTTTTTCGCAATAGCTCATCAAACAGGAAAAACACCACAGCTACGAATACTGCAAAAAACATGAGCGGTCCGAGGAACAAGTAAGAAAACACGGCGAACCCCACATGGATCAGGAAAGCGAGCGGAAAGCGATAGCGTTTCACATCGGAAGTCGCGAAATCGGAAAGCAAGGAAACAGGAACACCGTAAACTACGGATCCAAACAAGAAAATCAAGAACAAGGAAGCAAGAAAATATACATCTGCAAAGTCAATGCCATTGTAAGTAGTGACCGTGCAGCTATCCAGAAGCAGCGCAATGGCAATTGGAAAAAGTGAAGCGTAGAAAGCTGCTTTGATTTTTCGGAATACCGTACTCTTAGTGGATAGGTATTTATTGATTGTTAGAAAGAACATCAAGATGATCACGCTGAAGGCGATTTTCAATCCGGTTGCTATGAAACTGGCCCATATAACAAACGCCAGAATACTGAGGACCGGTATATATAATAGATATTTGTACAAGTGGATTCCCCCTACTTGTATTGTACCAAGCCGAAGTCTATGGAACTATGCAAAATGAAAACAAGCTGGAATGAGCGTAAATAAGGAAAAGGGACAAAGCAGCTGCTTTGTCCCTTTTTTAACGCTCGACGGCGCGCATTAGAATCCTCCACCGCCCAGGCTCAAGTCCCAGCAGCAATCACCGGTTCCATCGCTTCATACTGAGGCTTTTTGTCCTGTTCGCCGCATCCTGCAAGCAATAACACACCCGCCAGAAACAGCACAAACAATTGGCGCTTCATCGGAACCCCTCCTCAAATTTTATGTAACGAACAGGAAAGGAGGGTGAATCGAATTGCATAACTGCCGCCTGGCGTTAGACATAGGTGTTTTCGTAAGTAGTTGATTCCATTATACCATTCAAGATGACAAAAAACTGCCTCTTTGTACTGAATAATCAGTGAAAATAGGTTAAACTAGAATTAACCATATTTTCAATATTATTAGCCTACTTATATGGAGAAATGAACGCCATAAAGCCACTATCTATAATTAAAAAGGGGAATTAGATGATTTTACATACCGAAAGTTTCGGCACAGGGGAACCGATTGTGTTCCTCCATAGTGGGCTGCAGACCGGGCTCACCGATTTTGAATACCAGCGCGATTATTTTAAAGAACATTACCAGGTCATTGTGCCGGACTTGCGGGGGCATGGAAATTCCGTCAGCACTGATTTAAGCGATAATTTTGAAAGCAACGCGAAGGATTTGGCAGAGACACTCGAACGGTTGGGAATCGACTCGGCCCATATCGTCGGGGCGTCGTTCGGGGCATTGGTCGGGATCGTGTTCGCGAAGCGCTTTCCATCCAAAGTGAAAAGCCTGACGATATCTGGCGTCACGGCAGAAAAGCCGGACAACTGGGCGCAATTGCGTGAACAGGAAACGCGCAACCAACAACAGATTTTCCAATACGAGGAAACGAATGCGTATTTTGACCAACTGCATAAAGGCGATTGGCGGAAGCTTATCGAAATGGGGCAGAGTGAAGAATGGTATCCATTCGAAGAAACGACCGATTTGTCCGGCATTCATGCACCGATCCTCTACATCGCAGGAGAAGGCAACCCGAACGAAACGAAAGGCGTCTTGTATTACCCCAACAAGCATGAAAATGTCCGCGTATCGGTCATTCCCTTCGCATCCCATTTGGTTCATGCCGAACAAGCGGAATTGCATGCGAAAACGCTTGAATTGTTCCTAAGCCACGTCGACTAATCAGGAGAGGGGCTCGTATCTCATGAAAAAACTTAGTTCACTTTTGGCCATACTGATCATCCTTAGCGGCTGTTCAGAGGGCGACCGTTACAACTTCAAAGGAAGCGGCGACAATTGGGAGGTCTTCTATACGGTCGACGTCACTTCACAAGACAGCAAGGAAGCGACCGGAAAAATCGTCTACACCGGCGAAGAGCCACCTCCTGAAACCATCATCTATTCCATTGAATCGACTGCCGGTGCATCGAGTGGAAATGTCTTGGTCGATGAAGGTGAAGTGCTGGTCGGCAAGAGTGCCTGTGAAGGCTGTGCGGTCATTCAACAAGATGAAGAGTTGGATGTGGAGATCAAATGGGACGGGCAAGTCGAGGAATTCGCGTTGACCACGGAATAAAAAAGTTTAGGGATTTTAAGCATAGAGCCTGACGGAGGAGAGTAACCGATGAACACGACAAGAAGCCATGGCTTTCAATTTCTGGACTTTCTATTTATGGAGGAACATGAGATCCATCAGTTTGAGACAATTGCAGGTTCATTTGCAGTCATCAAATGCGGCGGCAAAAATTTGATGGTCTACAACAAATGGCGTGAGCAATGGGAACTTCCGGCTGGCAGGAGAGAAGGCGGAGAGACGTCGAAGGAATGTGCCGTAAGGGAATTGTATGAAGAATCCGGCCAGTTGATTGAGGACTTGGAATTCAAAGGCTTGCTCAAACTGCAGCATACTGAAACTAGGGAAATCAAATACAATCCTGTTTTTCTTGGAACGGTAGAGAAGTTACAGCCCTTTATACCAAATGACGAAACGACGGAAATGAAGTTATGGGACGCAAAAGAGGACATCGGGGTCCTGGATGAGATGGATATTAAAATTCTCGATTATATCTAAGGTGCTAGAATGCTATGGAGGGTAGAACTGTGAAAGAAACCAAAAAAGTTTGGCGCGGGGCCGCTGGAGTGGTCATCGATAACAAACAAATCCTAATGGTGAAATCGAAGGAATCCGGTAAATGGAGCATCCCGTCCGGAGAAATCGAAACGGGCGAATCCCCACAACAAGCATGCGTGAGGGAAGTGTGGGAAGAAACCGGCTTTCGCATTGAAGTGAAGAAACAGCTTCATACAAAAAATGTGCAAATCGGCCATTACGAAGTCACGAGCCATTATTTTCTGTGCGAAGTCATCTCAGGCGGTATTTGTTTGCAGGACCCGGATAATGAAATCGACGAAATTATGTGGAAAACAGAAGCCGAACTGAAAGAACTGCTTCACGATTACCCGGAAGACCAAGAACACCTCATTGCGTTCATGAATCGCGCGGCGGCTATCCAGTAATCGCTTTTCACAAACCATACGAACGGAGTTGCGCATGTGAACAGAGTAGCGGTCATCACGGTCGGCAAAACCCATAGTGGCAAAACGACATTCGCCAAAGCGCTTGAGCGACAGCTTACCAATGCAATCGTTGTTGATCAGGACAATCATGCAGAAATCCTGAAAACTTATTATCCGGCGCTCGTCCCGAAAGAGGGGGCGAATGTGATCAAGTATGCCCTGACACAGACCATCGTCAATCACGCGGTCGATCAAACCGATTGCCACATCATTTTGTGCAACGCTAATCGTAACCGGCAAGGTCGCTTGAAGCTGCTGGATTTTTACCGATCGAAAGGCTTTACGACTATCTTGGTGAACTTTGACATGGCAGACGAGGTGTTAAAAATGAGAATCGATCAGGCCGGGCGTGACACTTCCGTCTTGCGCACCGTTTCTTCATTCGAGGATGTCCTCGTTCGTCAACAAGCTGAATCCGTCGATAACCCCGGCGTCACACCCACACCAGACGAAGCGGATTACCTGTTTAGCGTAACAAATGAACAACAAGCAGAAGCGGCCATTTCAGAAATCAGGGAAATAGCTGCCAAGGGGGAGAGCCCATGAGAAAACTGCAAGTCCTGTCATTGCTGCTGATTATGCTCTTCACCTTAACGGCGTGCCAGAATGGTTTACTGAATGCCGAACAACAATCAGTCGACAAAATCGTCTTGTACCAAATGGAAAGTTTCGGACAAGTGAAAGAAAACACAAATTACGAAATCACCGATAAACAAACAATCAAGCTGTTCGCAACAGCCATTTCTCGTGCCAATAAAGTCTCGGGCATCGCTGATGTAGTGGATCCGAATTTTAAAGTGGAGTTCGGTGAAAAGGAATTTTACATGTGGGTGTCGGCAAATCACGGTTCCGTCATGGATGAAGCAGACACCCATACGCTCTACACATTGGAACAAAAAGATGCCGAGCAACTCTACAGTTTTCTCTCATCCGAAAATCTGCTTGATTGAATGGACAAAGATAGAGGAGGAGGAGGCCGCAGGATGAAGAAGTTTTTCTTATCAATCGTAGGCGGCCTTGTAATAGGGCTCATTCTATCGTTCAGTTTCATGGAGTACGAAAGCAGCTGGACACACCACATCCAAAGAGCTGGCGTAGACCAAATGGTGGAAGAGATGGATTTCGATTTTGTCTTCACGGCCTCACTCTTGGTTGTCGGGATTTCCATATTGATTTTTGCCGTTTGGAGTTTCATTGAAAAGAAGAAGGATGAAAAGTTCCTCAGAGACTTTGAGAATGAAAAAAACTGAGAAAACTAAATACATTTCAGAGAGTTAGATAAGTTTATAGTCTACTAGATGAAAAAAGGGGACTTTATTTCTACATTTAAAAATGAATGGACTGTCCAAGTATTTGGAGAAGTGTTCGCTCGACTCCTGTGGGACTAGCGGGTTTGAGAGACCCCGCAGGAACGTAGTGACGAGGAGGCTCGATTCCCGCCCCACGGAAAGCGAGCGATAAGCTTCGGAAAATACAGTTTCTCAAGTTTCTTGACAACCTAAAATACACTCCCGCGGCATCTCACAGAAGATGCTTTTTTTCATGCCGTTATTTTTCTGCCTAACAGGGGATACAAGGAAAAGTAATGAAATTTATCAGTGAAAACCAGAGGAGGACAATTATATGGACAAACCGATCAAAGCGTTCGTCTTCGATGTGTACGGCACATTATTCGACGTTATCGCCATCAAAGAGCAATGCGAAGAGGTGTTTCCCGGGCACGGCGAAGCGATCAGCCAGACGTGGCGCACAAAGCAAGTCGAGTATTTCATGATGCGCCAACTGATGGGAAAATACGATACACTATACGCCGTCACCCGTAGTGCCTTGAAATACGCACTCGAAGACGAGGGACTCAAATCAACAGATGACATCGAGCAGCAATTGATGGATGCCTATTTGCATTTGCCGCTCTATGAGGAATCAGAAGCGGTGTTGAAACAACTGCAGGATCATCAGCTCGTCGTGTTCTCGAACGGCTCACATGATATGCTCGACCCCTTGATCGAAAACGCAGGTATTAAGGACTTGCTCGACAAAGCCGTCAGCGTCGACGAAATCAAGCAATTCAAGCCGGCACCGGCCGCTTATCAATACGTCTTAGACCAATTGAACATCGAGCGCGACGAAGTGTTGTTCATGTCTTCAAATGGCTGGGACATTTCGGGAGCGAAGAATTTCGGTTTCCAGACCGCATGGATCAACCGCAAAGAGGCGCCGGTCGAGCAGCTCAGTCTGGAGCCGAATTATATATTTTCGGACTTGAACGGCTTATTGAAATGGAAATAGAACGGTCAAAAAGATTAAAGCTTATTATTCCGGGTAAACTACTTATATATAAGAGGAGGCATTCACATGAATAGACTACAATTAGGGGATTTAGCCCCATCATTCTCATTGCCGCGCGCTGAAGGCGGAGATTACTCATTGCAACAGGACTTATCCGAACGTCCAGGCTGGCGCTTTGTCATTTTCTTCAGAGGCTCATGGTGCCCAGTATGCAACGAAGAATTACAGGAAATCCAAGACAGCCTATCGTATTTCGAAGGCAAGGACATCCATTTCACGTTCTTGTCCACAGACAATCAGCAGGATCTCAATGAAATGAAAGAAAAACACGGCTTGACCTCGCCAATCTTGGCCGATGCGACTGAAGACATCTTGAAACAATACGGTGTCTACCATCACGGAGAAGATGCGTTGTACGAAGACCACGGCATTCACGGCGAGCCGGCGTATTACTTGCTCGATGAAGAAGGCAAGGTCATGTACCAGCAGCAGCAAACGAGCCCATTCGGCCGTCCGCACGCAAAAGAATTGCGCAAAATCGCTGCGTACATCCGTAAAAACCTAAAATAAGATTTTACACAAAAGAGCTTGGAGGGAATTCTCCAAGCTCTTTTTCATTGCTTAATCCATCTCGCGCACAGCGAAATAGTTGTCTTCAGCATCGGCGAAATTGAACGTCCAACCTGTCGGCATCTCGACGATATCGCCGACCGTGACACCTTTTTCCGCCAACTCGTTCCGCAGCTGCTCGAAATTGTTCGCGTAAAACAATAGCGACGGCGTCTCCAAACTCAAGCCCGTATCCATCTGCTCGAGCAAATTCTTGTCATGCAAGACGATGCTCGTCTCCGCATCTTCACGAGGCGCAATTTCGATCCACCGCATGCCATCATTTTCGACGTCTTGCAAAACCACAAAGCCCATCTTCTCCTTCCAAAACGCAACAGCTGCGTCCTGGTCGCGCACATACACCATGACCTGTCCGATTTTTGAAATCATTGCTTTTCCTCCTCTGAATAAAATGATGAGTCTCGTCACCCTAATAATTCGATGGGGAAAGGGAAAACCCTTTAGATGGCCAGCTATTTAAGGGCTGCGTTTTAATCCAAGGGGAACGATAAAGTTTTCGACAAAAGAAAGGATACCAACCAGAAAGCATAAAAAGCTCAGAAGGAATACTTCAATCCAAGAAGCCCCTAAGAAACGGAATAATAAGATGGAAAGAAACCTACAATAAAATAAACCGGAACAAATTTCTTGGACAATAATAAGTGGCTCAGATAAATCACTCCTTAACCTATTCAATTTCGGGACTGTGTTAAATAAAATGATAAATCCCATCTTTACATAAAAATGGAACATTCACAATCCAAGCCATAGAAGTTTGATACACTAATCATAGCAAGCCTAAAAGAGGAGGAGACCCATGAAAAAAGCACCGAAACTCATTCTATTCTTTACGCTCGGCATCATCACCGGTTTTATCTTGTCATACTTGTTCAGATAAGGAGGCAATTACATAATGGACATCCGTAAAGCACAAGCCGAAGACGCAGCTGGTATCCGAAAAGTCTGCGCAGTCGACAACCCTGAAACCTACCACGGCTTATTGCCGAAGCACGAGATCGAACGAGTCATCGAGCGCCAACAAAACAGCGACTCCCAGAACAAGCATGATGTGCTTGATTTAGGAGTCGCTTTATATAAATTCAGCCGGGGCAATCCCTAGCCGAAGTGTCGCCAAGACAGTGAAAGAGAGTTCTTGCACATACTTCTATTCGATGAGAAGTCACGCCTCCAAGGCATTGAAGGCAGCGGCCAAGCGCGCGGCAAAATCTTCTGGCGCTTCGACCGACTCCATGCAGACACTGACAATATGCGGATTGACCTGTTGCCACTGGCGATAATCGGTCGGCAAGGGAATGTGGAAATCATTCCAGGCAAACAGGAACGAAGGATACTCTTCAGGCAATAGAAAAATCTCTGCGCGGTTCAATGCCGTGCCGTCAGCGTTCACTTTCTCGAACGAGATATCATGTTCGATGATGCACGTAAAGCATTGCTGCTCCCGAAAAATTTTCATTTCACGGGATTTTTTAACGACTGTCTGGCCAGCAGTAATTTCCACTTCAGCATCCAAATAGGATTTGACCTTCTCCGCTGCACTTGCTGTTAACGTCTCCATGTCGATCGTCCTTTCTGCCAGTATTCGGCGCGACTTGTGGAAATCAACTAAATTGAGATTGCTTGTGCCAGCATCTGTCCAGAAAATCTTTGGTTTCTTGAGTTGAACACATTGCTTGTGATACGTATTCTTCCTGGACGGCTTGAATCAAGGCACTGCCGATTCCCCGGTTGCGGAAGGAAGGGTGAACGGCGATGTGCTGCACAGCAAAGGTTTGTTTCTGTATGTGGATGCCGATCACTCCAACCACTTTTTCATTTTTCTCCCACAGATACAATCGGCGCTCCGGTTGTCTTTCGTAGGCGCTGAGTATTTGCTGGACTGAAACTCCTTGCTGGGCTGTGGGTAGGTGGGAAAGCAAGCGCAGTACAGCCTCCCGGTGGCGTGATTCGTATGCGATCATCATTCAAATCCCTCCTTCTCAAGTATGCTTCATCAATGAAAAGGCCATTAAAAAAGCGCCAAAAAGAATAGAACATTCTTTTTGGCGCTACCTCCAGCACTGGTGTCTGGTGTATACGACCGATTCATTATTGGTTGGCCTTTAAAATGAAAAAGGCAGTTGCTTTGCGTTCATTGATAACTCGTACAATTACACCATACCCAATTTATTTCATTAAGTAAACTGACTATTGAGAAAATGGTTATAAAGAAACGCTTGTTATGAAATTTTACCTAAAGTTTAGAAAAAATAGCTTTCGCATCGCAAAACAACAGCGCCTGCTTAGGCGACGGGGATGAACAGCCATTGTCATGATAAACCCCCGGGCTGTCGCGTTGCCACGACAGGTCCGAGGGGAGTGAAGCTAGGCTTATTTCTTAAAGACAAGTAGCGCGTAGCCTTTATCTTCTTCAAAGTCCCAGTCAACATAACTGCCGATTAACGGGCGGTTGACGATTGCGGGCACTTCCGATTCTGCAAATAACATATACTCCAGCGGCCGTTTTGCCAGTTTCAAGGCTTCCTGAAATTCATTTTTAATCAGTTCTTTCTCCAGCAAAGTAAAAATGCCGATCCGTTCAATGAGCAGAGTCCGGTCGTTCAGCCAAAAGAAATTGGTTTCTTCCGGTTCTTTCTGTCCGGCGATGCTTAAACGGATCACTTCTTTCCGGAGTTCCGTTTCATCCACTTCTTCAGGCCACCTGAGTTTATGCGATCTTGGTTCTTCCAATACCCCCAGAATCATGCCGGAATAATCGTCCAAATTCCAATCGGCATACAACTCCATCACATCGAGGTCGGCTTGCTTCCAGAAATTCCTCTTGAATTCGGCCATCAACTCAACCATCAATAAATCCCTGGTCTTCAACACGCGGTTCTTTTCATTCTGATCCAACAGGATTCTCTCCATCGGCGCAAGGAAATCCCGGATCTGAATGCAGACGAATGATTTGTAAATGGTCACATACACTGAGCTTGGCCCTTTGCCGAAATGCTCCCGCAAGATGGACGCAGTGAAACCACTGATGATGGATTCGACCGTTTTCTCTTGAGTCATGTGCTCTCTCCTTCAAACGGAAGAAGCTATCCATTCCATTTGGGCAAGTGTACAGGGCTTTAGCAGAAATAGATACCTTATGGGACCAATTCGATAAATTACTTGTACCGGACCATCAGTCATTCCATCTTCTCGCGTTGGGACAGCCTATCACTCATCCATTCCCAAATAACGGTTCAATTGAGTAGAAAACGCCTGGAGTTTCTCTGGCTGAATCGAGTAGACGCCTTTGTCGACCTTCACAAACTTCGCCGCTTTCAACAAAGCCAGCTGATGATGCAAAGTCGTCTTGGACATTTTGAATCGCTCACTCATTTCCTGCAAGGGAGCGGGGCCATGGCATAAATAATGCAACACGTTCAAGCGCAGCCCATCACCGAGCGCTTTATGCCCTTGAATCAATTCGTTCGGCGGCACTTCCGGATCGAGCAGTTGCTGTTCGCTGACCGGATAGAAAAACAATTTCACATCAGCCGTACGGATCGTCAGCAGCCATGGCCGATACGACACATGCGGAATAAGCTTGACCGACCAAACGGAAGGCTCCGGTGCATAGTCGACACTCGCCACGCGCTCGATTTCCTTCGCCGCATTCGCGGAATCAAGCCCGCGGTGCTGCTGTTCTTCAAACGTCAGCGCATGCAGCCATCTCCCGATATAAAACTTCTTCGTCATCCAGTCCTGCCATTCTCTTAGCACCTTCATAAACAATTCGCTTAGCTGGGCTCTTGTATGCCCGTGAAGTTGCCATACGTAACCGCTGAGATATGCATGTCCTTCAAACAAGCGGGCATAAGAAAACCACCAGCCACTGTCTTCAGGGTGTTGAGCTGCCTGTTCCCGTAACGCTTCTGCAGCTCGGCTATGATAGGGAAGTAAAATATCGTAAAATCGCTCCTCTGAAATCTCTGCCAGCCGCTCCGCAAATTCCTCAACAGAACGAGCCCCGAACTCATTCTGCAACAGCAGCAGCCCGTACCATAAATTCGTCTCTTCGATCTTCGCTAATGACTCAAGCAAAGAAGCAGGCATCGCTTGTGCATCCTGTGTCCATTCCTCATCCATCTCGAACGTATGACGCAATTGCCCATGCGTATATCCCGCAATCCCTACAATCCATTCCCACACCGGCGACTGTTCCACAGTTAAGTGAATCGTCTCTTCGGGTAACGTAGCATCCATAATTTTCATACTGAAAACCTCCTTAAGCATTTTCTCTATTCTAAATGAATGAAATTATTAATTCAATATAAATTGAATTATAAATTCGGTTTATTTCGAATAAAGAGAAAAGCGATACCCTTTATATAGAAGAAAGAGAAGAGATTCCGAACAACACACGAAGTTCTTTCCAAAAAAATGCATAAAAAAAGAGCACCCGAGATTTCGGATACTCCCTGAAGCCTATATTATTTGAAACGTTTGAAGCTGTGGAATTTCTTGCCCCAGTATGGGCCGCTCAAGCTTTTCACTTCTGCTTTAGAACCGCCAGAGTGTACGAACTGGTTGTTCCCGATGTAGATCCCAACGTGTGAGATTCCTGGACGGTAAGTGTTTGCGAAGAAGACCAAGTCTCCTGGGCGTGGGCTTGAAACTTTGTAAGACTGAGCATATTGAGAAAGCGTTGTGCGTGACACGCTTTTGCCTGCTTTTTTGAATGCATATTGTACGAATCCTGAGCAGTCAAACCCAGCTGTAGTTGTGCCGCCGAAACGGTACGGGATACCTTTAAGTGCTAGTGCTTTAGAAACGACTGCTGAAGAAGAAACGCTAGATGAAGCTTGGACAACGCCAGATCCTGATGATTTTGTCACGAGTGAGCTGTGTACCCAACCGTGTGTACCGCCAGTGCGGACTTTGAACCATTTACCGCTGCCGATTGTAGCGGATTTTGTAACTGTTGCAGTAGCACCTTTAGAAGCGACTTTGATGACACCGTGGCTTGTGCCGGCATCTCTGCGGACGTTTGTAGCGTATTTGAATTTATAAGTGCTGTTAGAAACCTGGACGATCGCTGGCTCAGATGCTTTCTGTGCAACTTCTGTCTGTGGTTGTGCTTGTGCTGTATTTTGTGCGTCTGTAGCTGAACTAGAAAAGACCAATGCGCCTGCTGCGAGTAGTGTAAAGAATGCTTTTTTCATTTAGTCAGTACCTCCGAAGGATAGTTTTTTTAAATTTATGTTATGTGGATATAAGGATTATCATTAATTTGCTCTGCCACTTACTATATAGACTGCCCCCTACAAAAACAATGTCTGTGGAGTTTCAATTAGGTTACAAAAATATTACAAGTGAATGACGGCTCATAAACCCAGGTATATCAAGGGTTTTGAAGGTGGTAATATTTACAAGTGGATGTTTATTTCTTTGAAAAACGGGAAACACGAGCATCTCACGCGTGTTTGAATTCATAAAATATTACAGTCCAGTAGAATTTGTTGTAAATTTCAGAGCCTATAATTTCCAAATCGGGACTCTGAATACTTTCATAGCAGTTTTTTAGTCAATTTAATCATATAATTATTAGAAAAATCAAAAACTATAGCAATAAAGCTTTGTTACATAACTGTAACAATCCATTCATTGCTTTATTTTTGCGGGTTAGGGGTATACGGAAATTAATAGAAGTATTTGAGTGGGGGAGATGTCGCTGCAATCGGACGCTTTCCGCGGGCATGGCCTCAGCCGCTTCCCTCGCTACGCTCAGTCCAGGGTCTTCGGCTCATGCTATTCCCGCAGGAGTCGCCGATTTCCACTCCATCTCTAGTTTTAGAGGAATAGGCAAATAACACATTATACTGGTTGATTTAGAGAACATATAAAATGATAGTGTTTTGATCTTCAATAGATATAGAAAAAGTGAAGAGTTGAGATTGCGCTCCAGGCGGAAGCTTGCCCAGGGGCGGGAATCGAGCCTCCTCGTCACTCCGTTCCTGCGGGGTCTCTCAAACCCGCTGATCCCTCGGGCGTCACCGCCTTACGCTCCATCTCTAGTTTTAGAGGAATAAGCAAATATCATATTTCGTTGGTGTGTAGGCATGACTAGTCGATATTGCTTTTTGAATTTCTGCTTACTTATATAGAAGAAAGTAGTTTTGACGAACCACAAGTTGAGTCTAGAAAACCTCATTTCACCATTAATACAACTCACTGCGACTCGGCGTGAAGCGCTGGGAGCAGTCTTGCATTCTTCGTATCATCACAAACTAAAAACAATGAAATCCAATTGTTCCACCCGTTTCACAATGAACTGAACGAGCGTCGGCGCGTCCAAGGGCTAGGCGTTGTGATGAGACCGATGGTCTTTCGGGCTCATCACGAAAGCCATGCCCAAAGCGCCAAGCGCTGTGTTACCGGATTCCTTGTCCAACATTCTCAACTCATCTATCACGCATTCCACTCATTTAATAACTAATAGAAGAAACGAAACACACATCTATAGAAGGAGGCTGTCCATATGAAGAAAATCCTATCGATCGATGGCGGGGGCATACGGGGGATTTTGCCGGCGATGATGCTGTGTGAACTGGAGCGGCGGACGGGGAAACCGGTCTCTGAACAATTCGATATCTTCGTTGGCACGTCGACCGGGGCGATCTTGGCGCTTGGACTTTTGGTACCGGATGGCAAGAAGCCGCGCTATACGGCGAACGACATCCTCAAGCTCTACGAAACAGAAGCCGAGCGCATGTTCCGGAAATCCTTTCTCCACCGCTCGTTCGGCCTCGTCGGGCGTTTTCTTCATACGCAATACAGCCACCGCGAATTCGAACAAGTGCTCAAGCATTACTTCAACGACTTGAAATTATCCGACCTGTTGCAGCCAGCTGTCATCCCGACTTATGACATCCACGGACGGCATGCGCATTTCTTCAAAAGTACCGTCATCAATTTGAACGAACGCCAGCCTGACAGCGAAATCCGCCACATCATCCGAGCAGCGACGGCGGCACCGAGTTATTTTGCGCCAGCAAAGATCCCGGATTATCCGAAAGCGGCGTTTATCGACGGCGGCGTGTTCGCCAATGACCCGGGGATGAGCGCTTATACGGAAGGGCTCGAACTTTACGGAGACGAAGAGGAAGATTTTCTGCTCGTATCGCTTGGCACCGGGGAAGCGCAGCGTGAAGTGGAAGTGACCGGCTGGCGGGCCTTTTTCCATTACGGCTGGGCGCGGTCTTTATTGAAAGTGATGATGGACGGCAGTTCCGACTCCGTCGACCATCAACTGCGCCATTTGTTGAAAGACGAGGGAATCGACCAGCGCTATTACCGCTTCCAGGAAAAGCTGCCCGCGGACGATTCCGGGATCGAACAGCTTGACCGCGTGACGCCGGAAAACCTCGCCCGGCTGCGGCAAGTCGCGAAGCGCATGATCGACAGCCAAAGTGCTGAACTCGACAAATTGTGCCGCTTGTTATGAGTTGTCATCGAAGTGTAATGCGTTTGTCGTGGTAATTGCAGCGGCGGCTCGGTTAAAATAAGCGAGGAATCATAGTGAAAAGAGGTCAACCCAATGGCACGAAGATACGGCTATATGGACTGGATGCGGGTGTTTGCGATCATTACGGTCGTTGGCGTCCACGTCGCATCGAAAATCATCAATAATTACACAACCGGCGATTGGGAATGGCATTACGCAAACGCGATCGACAGCGCACTCCGCTGGTGCGTGCCGATCTTCTTCATGCTGAGCGGCGCATTGCTCCTTACGCGCGACTCAAAAGAACAGATCGGTGAATTTCTCCGGAAGCGGCTCGGCAAAGTCCTATTGCCGCTCGTGTTCTGGAGCGCCATCTACATGGCCTATAATATTTTTCAACTCGGGGAGGAATATACGCCAGGGCAAATGCTCGGTGCATTCATTTCAGACGATATTTATTTCCATCTTTGGTTCCTCTATATCATCACGGGGCTGTATTTGATGGCGCCGTTTTTACGCATACTCGTTAAGCATATGGACAAGACGATGTTCCATTATTTCTTCGCATTCTGGTTCTTGTTCTCAGCCGCGGTGCCGATTTTCACGCGGGCGACAGGTTATGAAGTCGCTTTTGCGGGGCAAATGTTCGCGCCGTATATAGGCTATTTCCTTCTCGGTGCATATCTGGTCATGTACCCATTGCCGAAGCGCTGGCTACCGACACTTGGAGTGCTCGCGATTATTGGCTATGCGGTTACGCTGTACGGAACGGTGTCGGCCAATGTGGGGCGTGAAGCGGGCGATTTCGATGACTTCTTCTACGAGCATTATTACCCTCACGCGATCTTTGTTTCGCTCTTCGTCTTCGTTGCGTTCCAGCAACTCGGCAAGAACTTGAAATCGACGCCGCTCATTACGCGCATCAGCACGGCGACGTTTGGTGTCTATATCATTCACCCGCTGATCCAGACGTATTTGAACCGCTTGTTTAATTTCAACGAAACGACCATCAACGTGTGGATTGGCGTGCCCTTGTCGTGGATCGTCATCTTCATCTTGTCGTATGTCGTCATCCGCCTGATGCAGAAGACACCGGTAGTGAGAAGGCTAGTGCCATAGGGAATCTAAGCACTTATGTCTATATAACTCTATACACAAGAGGCCACTGATTAATGTGGCAGTGTGTGGACGGGGTTAATGATTAAAAATTTGATGGATTTGATAGAATAACTCGTATTAAACGGAATACCATGATAAGCTGTATTTAATTGTAAATAAAGGCGGGTTTGTGGGTATAAAGGGGTGATAGTATCAAGAGGTCGATTTGGCTAGGCGTAATGATAGCGATGGCGATTGTGCTATCGGCATGTACACATAATGAAGTCATACGGGTCGGCGTGCCATTTAGCGATGGCTTGACCGAAGGGGTTCATTTCCAGAAAGACATCAGTGACCGAGCTTCCATTGTGTCACTCAGAACGATTCTGCAAAACGAAACCGAGCTCGAGTCGCTCGACCGGTTGTCGGTTGAACCGCAGGCTGTCTTCACCATTGACCGCCCAGACGATGGCGTCCAGGAAGTCCGTCGTTTTGTCTGGTACCGCGACAATGGCCGGGCCATCATGTCCAATGAACGCAACGTCCTATCCCATAAAGAAAACCAAGAATTCTTCAGGCTGACGGCAGAACAGACGCAAGATCTGAAAAAGATTCTTCAATAGGACGTATAAATAGCATAAAGGTAATAAAGCTCTGTTGTTTGCAGGGCTTTTTGTTTTGGCAAATAGAGCGGCCAAAGAAGGAAGAGGCGACACCCAACAATTCAAAGATTTTGGTTTTGGGTATCGGACGGAGAAAGTTTGAGTGGATCCGCTATGGCAACTTTGTCTTCCGTTTCACAAGTGAATGGATAAGAAACAGGAAGCTAAAAATCAGATGTAGAATTTCAAAATTAGACACTTTAGTTAAACAAAGGCAGGCCGGAGAAAACTTTTCTTGGGTCTGCTTTTTTGATTGAAGAAATCTTGGAATTAGAATAAATAGATTTTTTCATTGTTTTAGTAATAATTAATCATTATAATGAAAATTAAGACAATTAGTTCGGTTAAAAAGTTCTATTGAAGGAGTTGGCATATAGTCATTAATAAATACGAATAGGCTAATCCTTGTTTACTGCCATCCAATCATTTAATGAGGAGGGAAAAGAATGGATAATGTTTTCTTGCTGCTGTTTTTGCTTTCTGGGATTGCCTTGATTATAGGTTTAATCAAACCGAGCCTTATTTTGAAGTGGCTGCCTGAATCCGGACGCAACCGAAAGAAAGTTGTGATGTACTTTGTGCCTGCGTTATTGATTTCGTTCGTAATGCTTGGAGTCACGGCGGATCCGGTCGAAGAAGATCTGGCAGCTGTGGAAGAAGTAGAAGCTGAAGCACCGCCTGAGGAAGAAACAGCCGATGAAGATGCTGAGCGCGAAGCGGAAGAACAAGCCGCTCGCGAAGCGGAAGAAGCTGCGGAAGCTGCAGCAAAAGAGGCGGAAGAACAAGCTGCGGCAGAAGAAGCAGAACGTGAAGCAGAAGAAGCCGCCGCCCGCGAAGCTGAGGAAGAAGCAGCTCGCAACGCAGCTGAAGAGGAAGCGGCAGAAAAAGCCGCAGCAGAAAAAGCGGCTGCCGAAGCCGGAACGCTATCCCAACAACAAGCAGTCGAACACGCCAAAAATTACATCAGCTATACTGCCTTCTCGAAGAACGGCCTAGTGGAGCAATTGGAATTCGAGGGCTATAGCAATGCAGATGCTGTATACGCAGTCGACAAAATCGATGTCGATTGGAGAGCTCAATCTGTCCTCAAAGCCCAAGATTACCTGGCATACACAGCCTTCTCCAAATCTGGCCTCATCGAACAGCTGGTCTTCGAAGGTTTCAGCAATGAAGATGCCGCGTATGCTGTCGAAAACATCACTGTCGACTGGAGAGAACAAGCCGTCAAAAAAGCACAGGATTACTTGGACTACACGCCATTTTCCAGAGCCGGTCTCATTGAACAGCTGGAATTTGAAGGCTTTAGCAATGCTGACGCCGTCTACGCAGTAGACACAATTGGTTTGTAACCAAAGAAGAATCGTGCAAAACTCAAAACAAAACGGAGCGGTCAAAGCGACTGCTCTTTTTTTACGGATTGAAGTTCTACAAACACTAAGCTGTATATAACAGCGGATGCGGGATGCAAAACCACTCACTCGTGACTATTCACAATCAACGAGATCTAAAAGCGGTTCCGCGCCAAGGGTGAAGCGAAGCAATAAGACAAGCGTTCTTCTTAGCTTATTGCGAAAGCTCAACCCCAAGCGGACACTGCGGCTACATAAACAGACACTAAAAACAGAACCAATTACAAGTCTCTATCAACTTCAGTTGAATGTAATTCCCACCCCATCTCACACAACTAATCAATTAGCTATAATTCTCGCATGACTATTTGTTCTCCAGAAACCCATCAATACAGTTCCATCAAGTAAAGCTTATTACAATAGACACAATTTTGTGTAAACGCATTCTATTCCGAAACCCGAAGTAGTATAATAACTTTGCTTGACCATTATGAACTAAGAGGAGATGGAAGAATGAGCAAGAAACTATCCTTGACGCTCGCCGCTTCGGTGCTTGCGCTAGGCAGTTTGACAACGGGGGCACCAGCGATTGCAGCGGGAGATAGCAATCCGCAAGCGCAAGAGAACCCTGGAAAAGGCAAGGGGCAAAGCTTTAAAGAATACATCCAGGAATGGAAGAACAGCGGCAAAAAAGGAAAACTCAAAGAAGTGGAATTACAGATTCTCGGCACCTCAGATTTACATACAAACTTCGTTAACTACGATTACTACCGCGACGCGAAATCCAATTCATTGTCGCTCGCGAAAACAGGAGTCTTGATTGAAGATGCGCGCGAGGAAAATGACAACACATTGTTGTTCGATAACGGCGACTTGATCCAAGGCACTCCGTTCGGCGGCTATAAAGTGAATGTCGATCCGCTCGAAAAAGATGAATTGCATCCTGCATTCGCAGCGCTCGAGTCACTCGATTTCGATGCGTCGACACTCGGCAACCACGAATTCAACTTCGGCCTTGAGTATCTCGATAACGCATTAGAGGAAGCACCGTTCCCGGTACTCAATGCCAATGTCTATGATGTAGAAACCGGCGAGAACCGTTTCACGCCGTACACGATCATGGATAAAGAAGTGACGGACCGCAAAGGCAAGAAACACACGATCCAAGTCGGCGTCATCGGCGTCGTGGCACCGGGCATCATGGAATGGGACCGCGCGCATCTTGAAGGCGAAGTCATCGCCAAAGATGCTGTCGAAACGGTCGAGAAATTCATTCCGGAAGTCGAGAAAGCAGGAGCGGACGTCGTCGTTGTTCTTTCCCACTCCGGCATGGGCGATGAAGTCCATACGGTCGGCGAAGAAAACGTTACCTATCAATTAACGGAAGTGGACGGCGTCGATGCCATCATCACGGGCCACAACCATGACGTGTTCCCAGGATCTTATAGCGAATTGGCGAATGTCGACCAGGAAAACGGAACGATCAACGGCACGCCGGTGGTCATGCCTGGTAAATTCGGCAGCCATCTCGGCGTCATCGATTTGACGCTGGAGCCGCGCGGCAAGAAATGGCGCATCACAAACGGTGAAGCGGAACTGCGCGCCATTGATTCAAAGACAGATGAAGTCGCTGAGCAAGTGATTGAAGCCGTGAAAGAAACGCACGAAGGCACGGTGGAATACATCCGCAGCCCTGTCGGCGAAACAACGGCTCCGATCAACAGCTATTTCTCACTTGTGCAAGATGACCCGTCCGTGCAGATCGTCAACAATGCACAACTTTGGTACGCCGAGCAGCAACTCGCTGGAACGGCAAACGCAGATCTTCCGTTACTTTCCGCAGCAGCTCCGTTTAAAGCAGGCGGACGCAACGGCGGCGATTACTACACGAATATCGAAACTGGCGAAATCGCCATCAAGAACGTCGCAGACCTTTACGTCTACGACAACACTGTCTTCGTCTTGAAACTGACAGGCGCAGACCTTAAGGAATGGCTCGAAATGTCAGCCGGCCAGTTCAAGCAAATCGACCCGAACGCAGCGGGCGAGCAGACATTCATCAACGACAACTACCGCACGTATAACTTCGATGTCATCGACGGTGTCACATACGATATCGACATCACAGAGCCAGCGAAATACGACGGCGAAGGCGCTGTTGTCAATGAAGGCGCAGAACGCATCGAGAACCTTCAATACGAAGGTGCAGCGATCGACCCGAACCAGGAATTCTTAGTTGTGACGAACAACTACCGTGCAAGCGGCAACTTCCCAGGCGTCCGCAATGCAACAGAATCCATCGACTTTGCGTATGAGAACCGCCAAGCGATCCAGGATTACATCGTAGAAGTCGGTACAATCGACCCGTCTGCAGACGGTAACTGGCAGTTTGCGCCGGTAGCAGGCGACCCGAATCTTGTGTTCGAAACGTCGAATTCAGCACAAAGCTTGGCAGAAAAAGAGCCAGCGATCCAGTATATCGAAGCCACACAAAACGGCTTCGCGAAATACGGCTACACGATCCAGTAAACAGAAAAACAGACCGGAGAGATTTTTTCTCGGGTCTGTTTTTTTGTTTTATATAGGAAAGGATAGTGGGGGGAGATTGCGCTGCAAGCCGACGCTTTGGGTCTGCAGGATGCGGGTCATGCAGCTGATGCGACAGGACGTCGCGTTTTCAAGCTGCCCGGGGGCCGGCTTCAGCCGCTTCCAATGCAAAGTTTCTTTGTGCAGTGGAATAGACAAGCTTTAGTCAGTCACCCCAAATACTAAGTGTCAATACAGCCGTGCGATAAGTACTGTAACACTCACATCTCACTAACTCTTCACAATGAAATTTCCAAGCAGTTCCGCGCCATGGGTGAAGCGAAGCAATCATCAACTTCAGCAAAGTCATTTCTCTGCTGTCGCTTTGCTTAGCCTCGCTTAAACACCTTGCTCCCACATCTGCGAGGCAGATGTGTCGCAAATGAATCGGCTCAACTGCCTTTCGCCAATTCATTGGCTTATGGCGAAAGCTCAACCCTAAGCGGTGACTGCGAATAAAAACAGACGCATCAGGCAACCAGTTCTCCATTCACTATAACCAGAACAAGGTGAATGAGCCAGATTGACACAAATCCCCCTAGCGGGGCTGATCCCTCAAGCCAAAGATCCTTCAGCTTTCAACTTCCGATAAGCCGCAATCCCGTAGAACAGATAAACCACAAACACCGTCACAGCGAGCGATGCGGAGATATTGGACAGCGTGAACATCTGATAGGCAAACCAGAGAAGGAACAGCGAGCCCACTAATAGGCCAGCGCGTTTGTTCTTGCGATAGATCGTCATGAAAATAATGGCAGAGAGTGCCCCCATAATGAGCGCAGCGCCTACGAAAAGAATATACATAACAATTGGTATCTCGATACGCCACATCTCCTTTCTTTCCGTTACCTTACCATACCCAATTTCGCTTTCTTCTACATAATAGCCACCTTTTCTAACGCCGAAAACCCCAAGATTCATTCTTTCTCTCTAATTTCTAATACAAAACACGATTTCTAATAGCAATAATTTATAAAGAAACGGGGTTTACTGCAAGTTTGTTCTCTTCTTATTAAGTAAATGGATAATATCTTGCAATAGTTATAACTATAGTCTCTTAAAATTTACCAAAAGTGTTCCATAATACCTAATTTTTTTGTATACTTAAACCATTATTTAAAATACAAGTTTTTTACTTGTTTTTAACTTCTGACCGGTAAATTAGAGAAAACGGCGGAAGAGGTGGGGGCACCATGAGAACTGATGTGGGATTCAAACCGATAGGAGAGGAGGAAAAGCCAATCATGAGAACGATTTTAGTAACGGGAGGACACGGCTTTTTGGGATCGCGCTTTATCCACGAATTACTTATCAAATACCCGGCCTACCAAGTAGTGGCGATCGACGAGGAAGCGGACAACGTGCCGGAACTGTTGCGGCCGTTAGCAGCTTGCAATCGCTATGCGTTTCACCAAGTCGATATCCGCAATAGCGATGCGGTCGCACAACTATTCGAACATTATGAGATTAGCGATGTCGCCCATTTTGCGGCGAAAACGCATGTCGGCGAATCGATGCGAAATCCGGGCATTTTTGCGGAAACCAATGTGCTCGGCACGTTCCATGTGCTCGATGCCGCGCGCAAGCAATGGATGGATGGCCCGTTTGAAATGAAACCACGCTACGCAGGCTCACGCTTTTTGCATATCTCGACCGATCAAGTATACGGTCCGAGAGCAGATGGTTTTGCGGACGAGACTTTGAAATACGATCCGATCAGCCCCTACGCGGCGAGCAAAGCGAGTTCGGATTTGATGGTCACAGGATTCCATGAGAGCTACGGGATCGATACGGTCATCTTGCAGGCATCGAATGTCTTCGGTCCGCATCAGCAAGACGATAAGCTCATTCCGATCATTTTGCAAAAAGCCCTATCCGGCAGCATCATCCCTGTCTATTCAGGAGGCGAAGATGTCCACGACTGGCTGTATATCGATGATTTCTGGCGTGCCGCAGATACCGTGTTCCATTTAGGTGATGCAGGCGAGACGTATCTTGCGGGAGGCGAGGCGCCGCTCAAGACACTCGAAATCGTGGAACGGATCTGCGCATCGCTCGACCGTCATTTCCCGGGAAATGATAGCTATCAGCATTACATCCGCTTTGTAGAACAGGCAGGCGGGGCCAAGGCGCCTCACCGGTTCGCCGTTTCAGCCGACAAACTGAAACTAAAGCTCGATTTCGTCCCCGAAACTCATTTCGATCAAGGCATCAAAGAAACCATCGACTGGACGCTGTCGAAAAAGCGGCTCTGGG
Source organism: Planococcus citreus (assembly GCF_003664125.1). Classification (GTDB taxonomy): domain Bacteria; phylum Bacillota; class Bacilli; order Bacillales_A; family Planococcaceae; genus Planococcus; species Planococcus citreus. Next base: position 807,582 of record NZ_RCCP01000001.1, on the reverse strand, counting down.
AAGTTGTATAACACGTAAACCAAACGACAGTTGCCATGAGGTGTCCCATGATCCCATTTGAAACGATTCATAATGAAGAAAGCCATCACAAGGCGAGCGGCCAAGTCCGGAAAATTGCCCTCGTCCATAAACATATGAAAGCGGGCGGCGTGGAAGCGCTCATCATCCGCATGTCGCGCTGGCTGGTAGATAACGGCTACGAAGTAAGTGTCTTTCTCTACAGCAGCGGCGGCCCACTTCTCAAACACCTCCAGCAGATCGATGGGCTTGAGCTCATCGTCCGCGATAACGGCAAGGAACCGCCGCTCGATTTGTCCGTATTGAACCAGCTCGTGCGGTCCGATAAATACGATCTGGTTTATTCGTTCAGCCCGTCCGGCTTGTTGTTGTCGTATGCGTTGCCTGCACATGTGCGCCTATCCGGCGTCTATCAGCCGGAACTGTATAAGCTCGAACGCAATAAAAAAATTATCCGCGCGCTGAAGGCGATTGATAAAGGGTTTCATCAAAAACTGGTGTTCATGAACCCGACCATAAGGCGCTATACGGCGAGGGCATTAGAGACCGAAGTGCCGGAACAATTCATGCCGCCGCCTGTGGAACAAGGTACTGAAGACCAACAGCTCGGCAGCCCGCATTCAAGGCGCATCGTTTCGGTTGGGGCGATCCAAGCCTTCACGACCCATTACGCACAAGTGATCGAGTTGATGGAAGAGCTCATCCAGATCGATCCCGAATTTACGTACCATATTTACGGGGAAGGGCCGGACGAAGCGCGTCTCCGGAAAAGCATCGACGAATCCGAAGCAAGGGAACACATCTTTCTGCATTCGATGCCAAAAGGCGGGCGGATGGAAGATGTGCTGAAAGACAGTTTCTGCTTTATCGGATCGGGTGCGGTGATGATCCAGGCGTGCGGAGCGGGCGTTCCGGGCATCACGTCACGCGCCAATGACGCCGAAGCGCTATCGGAAGGCTATTTCCATGAATTGCCGCCTTATGAAGTCGGGGAATCTTACTGGGAAGCACCAGAGACTTACGAAATCGGCGAGCTGGTGAAAAATCTGCTCGTCTCGGAAAACGCCTACCGAAAAGTGGTGGAACGCTGCAAGCAAAAAGCACGCAAGTTCGGAATCGATGCCGTGATGAAGGAGTTTCTCGAGCTGGCGAACGGAAAATTGCCACAGGCAAACAAAAGTGAGGGCTAATAGTGCTAAATATAATTCGTCTGAAAGTTCGCTCAAAAAAGTGTCGTTCAAGACGAATTGATGAAAATGGAAAATATTTATCGGTTATTTGTATCATTTGGTCTAGGAATTGGAGAAAACCTGCTGTATACTAAAAATTAGATAATACAGGAAGGGACTCCAGTCACTCCCTGAATAAGCAGAAAGCAGGTGGAGCAGGATGGATTTTGCTGAATACCAACACCGCTTAGAGAAAAAATACGGGGAACCGATCGAACAAATCATGCGCACCATCTACATCGACAAAGATTACGGCCCTGCCACTGGCGCCCAGGAACTTGGGATCCCAAGGCAAGTGTTTATGCATTTCGTCCATGAATTCAATTTAAAGCCTGACAAGTTGCAGCGCCTGTGATTATACAAACCGCCCATTTTCAGATGGAGCGGTTTTTTCTTTGCAGAAATCTTGTTAAGAATGCACTAAATGACAGAGGTGCAAAGACAGAAAGAGGATGAATGAACCGGTTTAAAAATATTTTCTTTAATTTATTTGTATTAGTAGGTACAAATATTCAAAAATTGACTAGTCAAAAGGATATAAAAGGAATATAATAGGTACATCTTATGAAAACAAACTGTATCTAAACGCAATACACAGGAGGAGTGTCCGGGCGCATGAAAGATTACGAACTAGTGAAAAAGCAATTGGAGAGAGAGCATAAACAAACGATTGATGATATTATGTACGATTACTACATCGAGAAAGATTTGGGTCCAGCTGTCGGTGCAAAAGAACTGGGGATTCCGCGCCGGGCATTCGTCTACTTCGTCCAGCAATGTGAGCTGCAGGCGGCCAAGTTCGACCTCATTAAAAAAAAAGCACTGAACTCCGGTGAATTGATGGCTGCCCTTTGAGGGTGGCCATTTTTTATTTAAATCGAAGAGTTTTATATCTGTAGGACAACCTTTTGTTGAATTTATACCGTTAAAGTGAAAGTGTGTTTGAATAAAAAAGCCCCTCTATTATTGAGTTGCACACTAATAATAGAAGGACAATTTGATTTTATTAAGCGGATAAAGATGAAATTTTTTTACTCCAATACATGCCTTGCTTATAAGCTTCTAGATAAATTTCGCTATCCAGATCAATTCCACCTTTTTCATCAAGTATGACAATGGAGCTATAGGGAGTTACGCTGTTATTATATGATAGCACTAACTCTATTTTATGGACCATTTTCTTTCCATGCTTTTTGCCAGTCACACCACCTATTATAGCTCCTACTCCTCCTAATGCTAAACCACCAATGGCTGCTCTGCCAACAGCACTAGTTAGAGAAGACCTATATTCAATTGTGTCATCAATAATCAATTTCACGTCTGTTATGTTATGATAATGGCGACTAATATAGCCATTGTGTTCAATTATCCACAACATTCTAGTGCCCGTATTATCTAATAAAATTTGTCCACCGTTGAATAATTGCCACTCATAATACGTCATGTTGTTTTCATTAATAAGATTATCCATTTTTTCTTTAGCAATCTGCCCTTCGTTATGATCATTAACTAAAGGTGCTACTGCACTTATAAATGCTAATATTACGGTTGCAACAATAATGAATAATATAAATCCACCCATCCATTTTCCTTCTTTCTTAATATATGTAGTTTATATTTAACAGGTCTTCCTATCCTTCTAATTTACCTGAAATCTAAATATTAACTCATATGTTATTTGTTAAAAATTTTTTAATATAAAGCAGTACTACGATTGTTTAATATTGAGGTTGTTTGGGTAATTTGATTTTTCTTTTTATTAATTTGACTCTCCATTTTAATTGCTACACAAAAGTGGCCACCCTGAAGCTTTGTTATTCCGCTTCGGCGTGGCCTCTTTTTTTAATCTATTGACTCTGTAAGTTCTAAATGATCTTTCAAAGTCGACTGGATTTCTGCAAGTTCTGCATCGTCCATCATGTAATACCAGATGCCGTTAATGGTTTCCCCGTAGCCGTCTTCAACAATCATCTGATCAACATTGGTTACCGCGTCTTGGTAATTGCGTTGTACATCGACCATTTCGTCGAAGGTCATGTTCGTCCGGACGTTTTGCCCGAGGGCATCAAAGATGTCTTTGTAATTCCAGAGGCTGTTAATGGAAGCGCCTTTTCTCATGATGCCTTGGATGACTTGTTTCTGACGGTCCTGGCGCCCGAAGTCGCCGCGCGGATCTTGTTTGCGCATTTGGACGTAGTCGAGAGCCTGTTCGCCGTTCAATTGGATTTCGCCTTCTGGGAAGTTATCGAACGCGAGTGAGTTGTTGACGGTCACGCCGTCCACGGCATCGACGATATCTTCAAAGCCTTCCATATTCACTTGCACGACGTAATCGATTGGGATATCAAGTAAATTCTCAGTTGTATTCATCGACATTTCAATGCCGCCGAATGCATAAGCATGGTTGATCTTGTCTGTCGTGCCGCGCCCGATAATTTCGGTGTAAGTATCACGCGGAATGGAGACCATTTTTGTTGACTGTGTTTCTGGGTTAACGGTCATGACGACCATCGTGTCCGAACGGCCGCGATCATCTTCGCGTTCGTCAACGCCGAGCAGTAACACAGAGAATGGATCTTGCTGGTCGAATTCAACGATTTCAGTCCGTTCAACAGACGGTTGTTCGCGTTCGACTGGTTCGTGCATTGTATCAAGTGTTGTCGTGAAGTTTGAGTAGACGCTATAGGCATAGATGCCGCCAGCGATAACTGCCAAAAGCAATGCAATGAGCACGTACTTGGGCCATTTTCGTTTCTTTTTCACATTCGTTCCTCCGTTAGTTCGCGATAAAATAATTGCTTAATTCAGATGCCCACGTTTCAGCGCCCTTATCATTAGGGACGGCATCTTCGGTCAAATGTTCCTTCAAAGCGATGTCGTCCGTGTCGGGCCATGCATCCCAGTGCTCAATGTACGGATGGCCGTAAAGGTTTGCGAATTCCTCGAGTGCCTGCACTTGTGCCAAATAGAACCCGGCACCATAAATCGGCTGCGGTGCGTGTAGGACAAGAACTGCGTCTGGATTTTCTGCTTCCAGGCGAGTGGTGAAGTCACGGACGTCTTTGCGTTCATCTTCAATGGAGATGCGGTCGTTGTTCATAAGCGTCATCGGTTCGAGTAAGACTAGATCGTAGCCGGCGGATAAATCCACGCTCGGCAAATTGTAGGATGTTCCTTCTACTGGCTCAATCGCAACTTCAATCGAATCGCCATATACTTCATCTAATGAAGTCTTCAAGCGTTCCGCATAACCTGGATTGCCGGATTCGAGTGCTTCAGATCCCGCAATTAATAGTTGAAGCGTTTCGCCTTCTGTCCCTTTTTGAAGGAACAGCTTCTGGACTTGTTCATCCATATTGGCGAAGAGATCGGTATTCACAGATTCGCCATTTTTTTCTTCACTTTGTGTGTTTTCGGTTTCGCTCGTGGTGTTTTTACTTTCGGTGCTCGCTTCAGCGTTTGTGCCGGTAGCGCCTTGCAATTTGTCCTGCCAAGATAAGTAAGAAAAGACAAGGATTCCTAAGCAGGCAAGGACTGCAACGAGCCCTCCTAATTTATACAACTTCATACTTTACTCCTTTCAAAAATAGCCATTTATATAAATTAAAGATAGCATAAATCCATCCTTGTTCCTATATAACTTTTTAAAATTGGAAGTCCAAATGGTATATTCCTGTGATATACTGTCTTATGTTGTTTAAATTTGTCTATTATTTAAATTGAAATAGAAGGAGCCATTTACTACATGGAAGAGACTATTAGCTTACAGGATTTATTCAAGACATTAAAAAAGAACTTCGGAATTATTGTCCTTACGACGATCCTTGCGATCACGATTGCAGGAGCGGTTTCGTTTTTGTTTCTGACACCGATTTATGAGAACTCAACACAAATCCTCGTCAATCAAGAACAAACTGAAGCATCACAGATGACTAACCAAAACATCCAAACTGACTTGCAACTCATCAATACATACTCGGTCATCATCAAAAGCCCAGCGATTCTCGATCAAGTCATCGAGCAGATGAATTTGGATATGAGCGCTGAAGCATTAACTCAAAAAATAACAGTAAATACAGCAGAAAACTCGCAAGTCGTGAACGTAGTCGTACGCGATGAAGATCCAGCGCAAGCAGTGGAAATCGCCAATACAACAGCTGAAGTATTTGAAAACGATGTTCGTGAATTGATGAATGTCGACAACGTATCAATTTTATCCCCTGCAGTATTGAAAGAAAACCCAAGCCCGGTTGAACCGAACCCGATTCTTAACATGGCAATCGCTGCAGTAGTAGGTTTGATGCTTGGTGTCGGTATCGCATTCTTACGTGAATATCTGGATACATCAATGAAGACAGAACAAGACATCGAAGACATCCTCGGAGTTCCGCTACTAGGTGTGATTTCACCAATCAAAGAAAAAGCAGAACTTGAAACAACAACGAGCAATCGCAGAAAGGCGGCGGAATTGAATGGCTAAGAAAAAACAGAGTTTGCAAGCAACTGCACGAAAAGTCGTTACGCATACAACGCCTCGCTCGGTCGTTTCTGAACAATTTCGTACTTTGCGGACAAACGTCAATTTTGCATCGCCTGATATGGAACTTCGTTCAATCGTTGTCACTTCCGCTGCACCAGGGGAAGGGAAGTCGACAACGTCCGCGAACTTAGCGACCGTCTTCGCGCAAGAAGGAAAGACTGTCTTGCTTGTAGACGGCGATATGCGAAAACCAACGACTCATTATACATTCCATATGCCAAACACTATCGGTCTATCCAACGTCTTGACGCGTCAAGCAACAGTGGAAGACGCAATCCGTCCGACGACAATCGAACGTCTCGACTTGATGACATGTGGACCTATTCCGCCAAATCCGGCAGAACTATTGGCATCTAACGCGATGGGGATGCTCATCTCTGATTTGAAGAAACGATATGACGTCGTGATTTTTGACGCCCCGCCTGTATTGTCTGTAACGGATGGTCAGGTGCTCGCGAATAAATGCGACGGTGCCATTTTGGTCGTCAATTCCGGAAGTACAGAAAAGGAAATGGCAGCCAAGGCAAAAGAAGCAATCGAAGCGTCCAATAGCAAATTAATCGGCGCCGTATTGAACAATTTTGAGCTGGCAAAAGACAGCTATTATTACCAATACTACGGCAATGCTGAAGAGTAAAAGGGGCATCTTCTCCTTTTGCTTTTTCTTTTAGATACGACACCCAATTTTTTCAAAGAAAGATTTAAAGCTAGCCATAATTGGTAAATCTATCAATCATAAGCGAATATATAGAGAACTCTTATAGAGAAATGAATACCTGGACCTGAGAAATGATTGCCGAGCAACAGGAGGGAACTAGACATGATCGATACACACTCACATATTTTACCAGCACTGGATGACGGTGCAGAAACAATGGAACACACGAAGCGGTTATTGGATATGGCAGTTAAAGAGCAATTGACAGGAATCATCGCGACTCCGCACGGCCACCACCCAAATTTCAAGACCGATATCGCAGCACTTCATATGCAATTGAAAACAGTGAAAGACTATGTAAAAGAAGCACAATTGCCACTTGAAATCTACAGCGGACAGGAATGCCGCTTGTCGGATAAACTACCGGAACGTCTCGCAAATGGCGAAGCCTTGACTTTAGCAGAATCACGCTATGTGTTATTAGAGCTTCCTTCTTCTGGAATTCCTGCTTATACCGTCCCAGTCATTCAGCAATTAATCACTTCCGGCTATATTCCAATCATTGCTCATGCAGAGCGCAATCAAGGCATTATTCAAAAGCCTGAACGTTTAAAGAAGCTATTGATTCACGGTGCCATGGCTCAAGTGACAGCTGGATCCCTCTCTGGGAGCTTCGGTAAAAGCATCCAAAAAACAGCACTTCAGCTCATCGATGCCAACATGATTCACGTATATGGTTCGGATGTGCACAGTGAAGATGTGCGGCCGTTCCATTTCAATGCGGGCCTTGATGTGCTGGAGAAAAAGAACCGTCACCAGATGATTGACATTCTCCTGGAGAACAATGACCGCATCCTCCTGGACCAAGACTTGTACGTTCTTGAGCCACAAGACATAGGAAAGGGCAAGTGGTGGAATATCTTTGCTTAAAACCTAATATTTTAGTATGAATTTTACATTTCTGCTCTATCTTTACTGGAAAATGCATGTTAAAATTAGCAACAGATTTCCAGCACTTATGTAAATAGTAATGCCTCGTGAAAGGGTGGATCCACATGTCACTGAAAAACAGAATGTCTTTACTCATAGTAGTCGATTCGCTGATCGTATTTTTCTCCATCTTTGTCGGCTACTATATCCTCTACCCTTACGTAGATATCTTCGAAAATCAATTCCTCTTAGCAAGCGCATTAACTATCTTTATCGCTCATCACGTTTTTGCCATGTATTTTGGTCTTTACCGAAAAGTATGGGAATATGCCTCTATTGGTGAACTTTCTTCTATTGTAAAAGCTGTAACTTTATCCATTGTCGCAATTGGACTTGTCCAATTCCTCTATCGTGGCGACATCTTAATTCGTGCGTTAGCTATCACTTGGATGCTTCATGTGCTTTTAATCGGTGGTTCTCGCCTTTCGTGGCGCATGATGCGTGGTCGAGCTTTTAAATTGAAATCTTCAGCTCAAAATCTGAAAAGAACAATGATCGTAGGTGCAGGAAAAGCTGGCACGCTTGTTGCACGCCAATTATTGAATAATCCTGAAAATGGATTTTTGCCTGTACTATTTGTCGATGATGACAAGAACAAGCATGGTCTCGATATTTACGATGTCCGTGTCGTTCATGGTGAGACAAAAGATATTGGCGACATCGCAAAAGACAATGCGATTGAGCGCATCATCGTTGCTATTCCCTCACTTTCCAAGCAAGAAGCTGCAGAACTAATTAAGCACTGTATGGACACCGGTATCAAAACTCAGACTATCCCCCTTATTGAAGACGTTATGACGGGGAAGGTTTCTGTGACTGACATTCAAGATGTGAAAATTGAAGATCTTCTCGGACGTGAAGAAGTGAAGCTTGATATGAACAAAATCGCTGATCAACTAACGGGGAAGACGATTTTAGTGACCGGCGCAGGTGGTTCGATTGGATCCGAAATTTGCCGTCAAATCGCTCGCTTTGGTCCAAAACAACTTTTATTACTTGGTCATGGTGAAAACTCTATCTATCTAATAGATATGGAGCTGCGAAAAGCTATCGGTAACGAAACTGAGATTGTGCCTCTAATTGCAGACATTCAAGATCGCGAAAGAATTATAGCAATTATGGATGAATACAAGCCAGATGTTGTATATCACGCTGCAGCACATAAGCATGTTCCTTTAATGGAAGGAAATCCGATGGAGGCTGTGAAAAACAATATTTATGGAACGAAGAATGTCGCTGAAGCTTCCCATATGGCTGGAGTAAGAAACTTTGTCATGGTATCAACCGATAAAGCAGTTAATCCACCGAATGTGATGGGAGCCTCGAAGCGTTTTGCGGAGATGATTGTCCAAAACCTAGCGAAGCGAAGTGAAACAACTTTTGTTGCAGTTAGGTTCGGTAACGTGCTTGGATCCCGTGGATCAGTTATTCCACTCTTCAAAAAACAAATAGCAGCTGGTGGTCCGGTGACGGTTACACACCCAGATATGACGCGCTATTTTATGACGATTCCCGAGGCTTCACGACTGGTAATACAAGCTGGAACATTAGCACGTGGTGGAGAAGTATTTGTTCTTGATATGGGAGAACCAGTTAGGATAGTTGATTTAGCGAAAAATCTTATTCGTTTATCTGGTTACTCCGAAGAAGATATTCAAATTAATTTCTCAGGAATTCGACCTGGAGAGAAGATGTACGAGGAATTATTGGACTCTGATGAAATTCAGGATAAACAAGTGTTCCCGAAAATTTTCATTGGAGTAGCAAATCCGGTAGCGGAATTAGAACTGAAGTACATAATGGAAAAACTACATGAAATGAACGATATAGAGCTGAAAGAAGTTCTAGTAGGCTTAGCAAATCGTAAAAATGTTGGCGAGTCAAACATTCTCGTCAGCAATCAGTAAGTGAAAATACAATAGTAAGGATCAGGTGGGAAAATGTCATATTTAGTTGTAGTAGCACATCCAGATGATGAAGTTTTAGGGGCAGGAGGAACAATTCACGCTTTAACGCAAAGAGGAGAAGAAGTGAATGTTTGTATTCTTTGCTCAGAAGTAGAAATTCGTAACTTCCGACCTACAACTGAAGAGTTGAATTCAGACTTAAAAGAAGCGAATAAATTACTAGGAGTAAACAAGGTGTTTCAAGGTGGATTTCCCAATATTGCTTTGAATACTGTGAAACAAATCGAATTGGTTCAATTCATTGAAAAAGTAATGATTGAGACAAAAACAGAAGTCCTTTTTACCCATCATCCAGGTGATTTAAATAACGATCATTATCATGTATCTATCGCTTGTCAAGCAGCGTCCAGACTTTTTCAAAGAAGGTCCGATGTTGTTCAGTTAAAAGAACTATTATTTATGGAAATCCCGTCTTCAACGGATTGGGCTCTCAATAGTTCGTTAAATACATTCAAAGCCAATGTGTATTTTGAAATCCACGAGTCAGGTGTAGAAAAGAAAGTCGAATCACTTTCAAAGTATCGAGGAGTAATGAGGGACTATCCTCATCCGAGAAGTGCTGAAAACCTCAAAAGTTTAGCTACATATAGAGGAAGCCAAGCTGGACTTGTCTACGCTGAAGCTTTTGAAAGTGTATTTAGAAGAGTTTTTTAATAGAGGAGAGCATAAACTATGAAAATAGCATTTGCTACATGTGTAGAGCTAGGAATGAGTTGTATTGAAGAAATCTACCGTCTTGACGGAAAACTGGATCTTTTAATTACGCTAAAGGATGATAAGGCAAAGAAAAAATCCGGAAGAGTTTATTTAGATGACTTTTCTTCTAGACATCAAGTTCCTTTATTAAAAATCAATAATATTAATGATAAAGAAGTACTTTTCGAACTAAAGATTAAAGAAATAGACTTGCTGTTTATTATCGGTTGGTCTCAAATTGCAAAAAAAGAGTTATTGGATACGCCAATACATGGATGTATTGGTATGCATCCGACCTTGTTGCCTCAAGGAAGAGGAAGAGCGGCAGTTCCTTGGACAATCTTAAAAGAACTTAATAAAACAGGTGTTACTGCTTTTAAGATTAATGAAGGTGTAGATACAGGACCTATCATTGATACTGTTGAGATTTCTATATCTCCTACAGAAAATGCAACAACTTTGTACAAGAAAGTAAATGAATCTCATGTTAAATTGATGGAGCAAGTTTGGCGATTAATTATAGAAGATAACTTGAAAACAAAAGAGCAAGATGAAGCGCTTGCGACTTACTGGGAAGGAAGAAAGCCAGAAGATGGAGAGATAACTGCTTCTAATTCTATGAAAGAGGCTGACCTATTAGTTAGAGCGGTAACAACCCCTTACCCAGGTAGTTATTATATATTTGAGGGCCAGACTTACCGGATATGGGAAGCAAAGTGTGCAAAAAAAAAAATGAGAATGAACTAGTTTTACCATTAAAAGACGGTTACCTAATTCCCTTAGTTTATAAAGTAGAGGAAGTAATGCACAATGCGTAATTTTCAATTATTAATTAAAAGAATTTTCGATTTTTGCGTCTCATTAATATTGGCAATTATCTTATCTCCATTTTTTTTACTAGTGTCTTTATTGATAAAGATTTCATCAGAAGGACCGGTATATTTTAAACAACAGCGTCCAGGACTCCACGGAGAAATTTTTGAAGTGTATAAGTTCAGGACTATGAAGCCTGGTTCTGAAAAAATGATTACCGGTAAAGAAGTGTTATTGAATGACAATAGAATTACTACTATTGGAAAGTACTTGAGAAGATTTAAAGTTGATGAGCTGCCTCAAATTTTTAATGTTCTTAAAGGAGAAATGAGTCTGGTAGGGCCGAGACCAGAACGACTAGCCTCCCTTGATGCTTATACAGATGAAATCTCTAAAAGATTGGACATAGTTCCTGGAATGACAGGTTTAGCACAAGTAAGTGGGAATATTTACATCACTTTACAAGATAGATATAAATACGATATATATTATGCAGAAAATTTCAATATATGGTTAGATGTTAAAATTATTTTCCGGACAATTGGTGTGATTTTATTTGGTGAAGATAAATATATCAATAACTCTTTAGTTAATATAAAAGTAGCAGTGAAAGAGAATAATATCTGAGAGGTGGTTAAGTAATGAAGAAAATACTTATAACAGGGGAGAACAGTTATGTAGGCTCTTCATTGAAAGCTTGGTTATCTAAGCATCCAGTAATATATTCAGTAGACACAATTAGCTTGCGAGATAATCAGTGGAAAGAAGTATCTTTTGCTGGCTACGATACAGTTCTTCATACTGTTGGAATCGCTCATGTAGAAGCAAAGCCTGAAATGGAAGACTTGTATTATAAAATTAATAGAGATCTAACAATTGAAGCAGCAAAAAAATCAAAAGATGATAAAGTAAAACAGTTTATTTTTCTTAGTAGTATTATCGTTTATGGCGATTCTAGTAAAATAAATCAACCTAGAATAATTGATGAAAATACAATTCCAACACCAGCTAATTTTTACGGCAATAGCAAATTACAGGCAGAAAAAGGGATTTTGCCTCTAGAAAACGATGATTTTAAAGTAGTAATAATTAGACCTCCAATGATTTATGGAAAAGAATCAAAAGGAAACTATCGAAAATTAGTTAAAGTTGCTTCAAAATTACCGGTGTTTCCTGAAGTAAACAACGAACGCAGTATGTTACACATCGATAATCTGTGTGAATTCATACGACTTTTAATTGATAATGAAGAAAAAGGGATTTTCTTTCCACAAAATGCTGAATATGTAAAAACAAGTGAAATGGTTAAAGTGATAGCGGAGGTACAGGGAAAGAAAATAAAGTTAACTAAAATTTTTAATCCATTCGTTGTGGGTGTGGGGAAATATGTAAAGATTACCAATAAAATATTTGGTAATCTTGTGTACAAGCAGAGTTTGTCGGAATATAAAAATGAATACAGGATAAAAGATTTTAGAGAATCAATTGAAGATAGTAAATAGAACTTATAAGAAAGGCAAGAAAAATATATAAGTTGTAATAATTTTTAAAAAAGATGCTCTTAGTATCTTTAAATCTATTGTTCTAGTAAGTAAATTTATTTAAGTGGGCTTAAACATATTTCATCAAACTTATAAAGAGTAACTACTTTAAGTTCAAAAATTATAAAGATTATATTTTATACAACTGAACGAAGCGGGATAGTCTGTTTTTTATCGATAATCATTATTATTATAACGACCTTGAGGAGTATATTATGAAAACAATATGGATATTAGATCATCACGCCTCAGAACCTAAGTATGGTGGTATTACAAGACACTATGACTTTGCCAAAGAATTGGCTAAACGTGGGAAAAGGGTAGTTGTAATAGCTTCTTCTTATTCCCATTTTTCCAAAAAAAATATTTTTGACGAAGATTATAAAATAGTGGAAATATCTGAAAATGCACATTTTGTTTATCTGCGTACTACACCTGAATATACTGAAAACAGCCCCAAAAGGTTCCTTAATATGGCTTCTTTTGTCCGAATGGTTAGAAAGTATCGAGATAATATTGCAAAAGCACTGGGAGAACCAGACTCAGTAATGGGTTGTTCTGTTCATCCACTTACTTGGATTGCAGCGTATAATTGTGCAAAAAAATACAAGGTGAAATTTTTCATTGAAGTACGGGATTTTTGGCCAGATTTTTTTATTCAGGCAGGTACATTTTCAAGATATCATCCAATAGTAATTTTTTTCTCGATGTTAGAAAAATGGGCATACAAAAATGCTGATAAAATAATAGTTTCGTTGCCATTTGCAGAACGATATATCTGCGATAAGTTAGGGTTTTCTAAGGAAAAAGTTGTTTGGATAGGACAACCTATGGATTGTAAAAGATTTGACGAATATAGCGTCTCAAAAGTAAAACTAATTCCTGAAGAAATTACAAACTTCATAAATGATTCTTTTGTTTGTACATTTACTGGGTATTACAAAAGTTATGAAGGCGTATTAACAATGTTAAAAGCTGCAAAGATTTTACAAGATAAATCCATACCTGTAAAATTTGTATTTGTAGGAAATGGAAGCGAAAAAGAAGAAATGTCAGATTATGTAAGAGATAACCAGCTTTTTAACGTATATGTAGGATCGCGTATAAATAAAGAAGCAATACCCACCTTATTAAGAAAATCTCAAATTAAGTTAGGGGCTCTATCTCTTAATAATAAAGACGCTTTCGCGTATGGAATATCTAAAAATAAAATAAATGAATATCTATATTCGGGGGGATGTACAATATTCGGATTTTCTCACTTAAACAACGCAGTCGACCTTTCAAAGGGAGGGTATGTTATAGAACCTAATGATGCGGATTTACTTGCAAATACAATCATTAATGTCTATCAAAAGTCAAAAGAAGAACTTATAGAAATAGATCAAAATGCAAGAAATTATATTGAAAAAGTTCATGGTGTAAACATTTTATCAGAAAAATTAGAGAAAGTTTTATTGCAATGACTTTATGTCTATCTTCAACCTACATAGAAGAGTAATTTATGTGTTTATCTTGTCAATAAAAATAACTATAAAAAGAAAGAAGAGAAATTTAAATGAACTTTGCAATAATAGGATGCGGATTTATAGCTAAAAAACATGCACAAGCAATTGAGAATATACCTAACGCAAAATTGATAGCTGTTTGTGATAAGTACCCGGATGCGATGGATTTTTATGTTGAAAACTATAATGCAACAGCCTACGTAGATTCTATTGAAATGCTAAAAGACAGCAGAATTGATATTGTTTGCATTTGTACGCCTAGCGGATTTCATGCTGCTGTTGCAGAAGAAGTGGCTGTAGCCAAAAAACATATTGTATTAGAAAAACCAATTGCAATGACAATTAGAGAAACAAATCGCATTATTAATGCTGCTGAATCAAATAATGTTAAATTGACGATTGTGCATCCAAATAGATTCAGAACAGTAGTACAAGAAGTTAAAAAAATTCTTAATGAAGATTTACTAGGAAAAATTAGCCACGCAAATTGTCTTGTGAATTGGAATCGTGGACAAGAATATTACGATCAAGCTTCGTGGAGAGGAACGAAAGCGCATGACGGTGGAGTATTAATGAACCAAGCTATTCACAATTTAGATTTACTCCTTTGGTTTATGGGAAAGCCGAAAGAAATATTCAGTATGGAGGCTACTAGATTAAGGGATATTGAAGCCGAAGATGTATCTACCGGAATTATAAGATTTGAAAATGGCGCATTGGCAAATGTTCAAGCATCAACAACTGTTTATCCGAAAAACTTTGAAGAGTCTATAACTATTTTTGGTGAAAAAGGAACAATTAAAATCGGGGGAACAAACGCTCTCTTTTTCGAAAAGCTAGAAGTTAAAGATTTAGATGAGACTGAAATTAGTAGGATAATAAGTAAAGTTGAAAAAGATCCTTGGGGGCCTCCAGGTCATCAAAGAATTATTGAAGAAATGATATTAGCTATAGAAAATAATAAAAAACCTTCTGTTACAGGACAAGATGGTAAACAAGCATTAGAACTAGTATTGGCTTTTTATAAATCAGCTGAATCAAAAGAAATTGTAAGTTTATAAAAATTAGATAAGGGGTTTGAAAATGAAAATAAATACAATAGAACGACTAGAAAATGAACTCGTTAAAAAGTTAAATACAAAAAATGCAACAATTGGTGTTGTAGGGTTAGGTTATGTCGGTTTACCTTTAGCTGTAGAAAAAGCCAAAGCCGGTTTTAATGTAATTGGCTTTGATGTTCAAGAGGATAAGGTGAAAAATGTAAATGATGGTATAAATTACATTGGGGATGTATTGCCAACTGACCTTGAATCATTAGTATCTTCAGGGAAATTGAAAGCTACCTCTGACTATTCTTTTATAAAAGACGTAGATGCAGTAGCAATATGTGTTCCAACCCCTCTAGATGTTTATAAACAACCCAATATGGCATATGTTGAAAGTTCAGCTAAAGCAATAGCTGCTAATTTCACTAAAGGAACACTAATCGTCTTAGAGAGCACGACCTACCCAGGCACTACAGAAGAGCTAATTAAGCCAATATTAGAGGAGTCAGGAATGGTATGTGGAGAAGATTTCTTTTTGGCATATTCACCAGAACGCGTAGATCCAGGCAATAAAGACTTTAATACAAAAAATACTCCTAAAGTAGTGGGAGGAATAACTGAAAGTTGTACAAAAGTGGCTGCTGCAATGTACAGAGCAGTTTTGGATGGAGATGTACATGAAGTTTCAAGTCCTGCTGTAGCAGAAATGGAAAAACTACTCGAAAACACTTTTAGAAATATTAATGTGGCTTTAGCAAATGAAATGGCTATTTTATGTCATAAGATGGGTATTGATGTTTGGGAAGTTATTGATGCTGCAGCAACGAAACCATATGGATTCATGCCCTTTTATCCCGGACCAGGCCTCGGAGGGCACTGTATTCCAATCGATCCATGGTACCTAACTTGGAAAGCAAGAGAATATAATTACCATACTAAATTAATCGAAACTGCTGGAGAAATTAATGATAGTATGCCAGATTTTGTTGTACAGCGTTGTGCCGAAATTTTAAATAAACAAGGCAAAGCTTTAAATGGATCGAAAATTTTAGTTTTGGGCGTTGCCTATAAAAAAAATATAGATGACTACAGGGAATCTCCAGTATTACCAATTTTAAATCGTTTATCTTTGGCAGGTTCAAATTGGAGTGTAGTTGACCCATTTGTGGCTAAATTTAAATTAGAAGGAGAAATTATTCATACTATTGATTTGAAAGATGAAACAATACAAGAGGCAGATCTCGTCTTGATAACGACAAATCATAGCAATTTTGATTATGAAAAAATTAGTAAATTTAGTAAAGCAATATTAGATACTAGAAATACAAATGTAAGTAATGAGCTGTATTTTAAAATCTAATTAAATTATTATTGATAAAGGGTTGACCGTTTCAAATAGAAAACTGTATAAAAATGCATAAAGAAATAATATAGAAATCATATTAGTTTTGATTTTTGGTATTTCAATACTTGTTTTATTGATATATGAAGTATGGGTCAAGCTAAAAAAGAATTTAAGTAGTTTTCTTTAAGAGTAGGTGTAAAATTTTCTTTATTTTTGCTTTTGTAAGTATGAATAAGGTAAGGAGTGATTATTTTAAATTCCGCTATTTTTTCATTAATCCTTATTCACATCTTTGTATTTTTTGATAGAAGGTTTGTATAATGAATAAAAAAAAATTCTTAATTGATTCTTTACTAAATATATTTTCTACTACCTTACCCTTATTAGTTTTACAATTAGTATCTCTGCCTATAGTTGCCAATCAGACAGGTTCTGATAAATTCGGAGTGGTGATAACTGTAATAAGTGTAATTACAGTTATTGGCCATCCTTTAGGAAATGTTTTGAATAATATTAGGTTATTAAAAAATGACTTTTATCTCCAAAAAGGTCTTGTTGGGGATTTTAATTATTTACTTATTGGCTCTTCTATCTTTAGTGCCTTATTAGTTATACTTATTTCAATTTTTTATATTAACGATTTAAATATATTTAATATCATACTATTAGTTTTGATTGTAGTATTATCCGTACTGAAAGAATACTTATTAGTAAGTTATAGGATTACTTTAAATTTTAAAGGCATACTATTAAATAATTTATTATTAAGTATAGGATATGGTTTAGGGACTATATTTTTTTTCTCTTTAAATTATTGGGAGATCATTTATTTGTGTGGTTTACTCGCAAGCATAGTTTACATTATCTTAACTACATCTTTGCTATCTGAGCCAATTAAAAAAACAAAACAATTTAAATATACACTTATAGAATTCACAATACTCTATGGGGCGGGGCTTCTCAAAAACTTTTTAAATTACGCTGATAAAATTATACTTTTACCGATACTTGGCCCCAAAAATGTATCAATATACTACGCAGCCAGTATAGTAGGGAAAATTGTTTCACTTGCTTTTGGTCCTATAAATAATGTGATTTTAAGTTATTTAGTTAAAATTGAAGAAATAAATCATAAGGTCTTTATTAAAGCTTTATCAGTAATTCTAACAATTGGTATAGCTGGTTACTTTTTAACCATTTATATAAGTCCTTTCTTTTTGAATTTCTTTTATCCTTTATGGGCTGAAGAATCTTTGAATTTAATATATATTACTTCAGCTACAGCTATAGTTGCAATTTTTTCATCAGTATTTCAACCCTTTAACTTAAGATATAATAAGATGAAATGGCAAATTTACATGAGCATTTCAAATTTAATATTCTTTCTCTTACTTACATATTTACTAACTACAAAATATGGCTTAATTGGTTTTACAACAGCAGTTTTATTTTCAAGTGTTTTCAATTTTGTTTTTCAATTAGCGCTTTATTTTACAAATTATTCAAAAAAAAAGTAATCAATTAAGTGCAAATTTTTATAAACATGATAATTTAGGAGCATTTTACTAGTAGAGTGTTAGAAAAATTTGAAGTTAGGAGTACATTAATGAAAATTTGTCATATGACATCAGTCCACTCACCTTTTGATATAAGAATTTTTATAAAAGAATGTACTTCACTTGCGCAGACAGGTTTTGAAGTCCATTATATTGTTCCTGGAATAGAAGATACTAAAGTAAAGGATGTTTTTATACATGGAATAAGTAAAGGGAGTGGGAATAGAATTCATCGAATGACTACAACTGTGAATTCAGTTTATATGAAAGCACTTGATATAAATGCAGATGTATACCATTTTCACGATTCTGAACTTATTCCGATAGGTCTTAAACTTAAAAGGAAAGGCAAAACAATTATCTATGATATACATGAGGATTTGCCCAGAGCACTACTTTCTAAAAAGTGGATTACCCCTTTAATTAGAAAGCCGTTGGCAAATCTATTAGAAATTTATGAAAACAATTCTGCTAAAAAATTTGATTATCTTATAACAGCGACTCCATTTATTACTGAACGTTTTATTCGTATAAACTCAAATACTACTAATATCAATAACTATCCGTTATTGAAAGAATTACAATCGACGTCCGATAAGGAACAGCGATTTAAGCGGAAACAAGTTTGTTATGTTGGAGGACTTGGATCTATAAGAGGCTCGAACCAGTTACTTGAAGCTGCAAATTTTATAAATGGTACTATACAGGTTGCTGGTCCTTTAAGTCCCAAGGAATTAGAGGATAAATTAAATGTTCATGGTTCTTTCAACTATTTAGGAAATATAAGTCGTGAAGAAGTAAAAGAACTTCTTTCAGCCTCTATGGCAGGAATTGTTACTTTTCTTCCAGAACCAAATCATATAAACGCTCAACCAAATAAAATGTTTGAATATATGTCGGCCGGGATTCCAGTTATTTGTTCTAATTTTCCTTTATGGCGGAGTATCATTGAACGACATAACTGTGGAATATGTGTAGATCCAGAAAGCCCCAAAGATATATCTTCAGCTATAAATTACCTATTTGAAAATCCTGAAATTGCAAAAAAAATGGGGGAAAATGGACGGAGAGCTGTTGAAGGCGAATACAATTGGGAAAGAGAAAGTCAGAAATTGATTAGTATTTACCAAAAAATTAATAAATGAAAGTAGGAATAAATTGTGAAAGTAAATATGCTAGATTTATCTGAACAGTACAAAGTGTTAAAAGATGAAATAATAGAATCCTTAGATAGTGTAATGTCTTCATCTCAATTTATTCTTGGAGATAATGTAAAAAAATTAGAATCAAATGTCGCAGAATATAGTAATACTACTAATGGGATAGGAGTAGCAAATGGTAGTGATGCAATACATATTGCACTTCAAGCTGCAGGTATTAAAACCGGGGACGAAGTTATTACCACCTCTTTTACATTTTTTGCAACTGGAGGTGCTATTGTACGCGCTGGAGCAACTCCAGTTTATGTAGATATTGATCCTATTACTTTTAATATTGATCCAACTAAAATTGAAGCTGCAATAACAGATAAAACAAAAGCGATTATACCTGTTCATTTGTATGGCCAGATGGCAGACATGGAAGCGATTAAAGCTATTGCTGATAAATATAAAATAATAATTATTGAAGATGCGGCTCAGGCTATCGGATCACGACAAAATGGTAAAACGGTTGGAGAAATTGGAACTGCTGCAACTTATAGCTTTTTCCCTACAAAAAATTTAGGAGCTTATGGCGATGCGGGAATGATTATTACAAATAATGATGAATTAGCTGAGCAAGCTCGTGTTATAAGAGTTCACGGCAGTAAACCAAAGTATTATCATCATGTGCTTGGGTATAACAGTCGTCTCGATGAAATGCAAGCAGCTATTCTAAATGTAAAATTTTCACACTTAGAAAAATGGTCAGATGATAGAAGAAGACACGCTGCAGTTTATACAAAACTTTTAAATGAAAAATTATCAGATGTAATTCAAACACCAATTGTAAAGGAAGGAAATCATCATGTTTTCCACCAATATACTTTAAGAGTTCCTAACCGTGATGATTTACAGAGGTTTTTAAAAGAACAAGGTATTGCTACAATGATCTACTATCCTATGCCGCTCCACTTACAACCTGTTTTTGAAGATTTAGGTTATGTAGAAGGCGATTTGCTAGAAACAGAAAAAGCGGCAAAAGAGGCGATTTCTTTACCAATGTATCCTGAATTACCTCGCGAACATCAAGAATATGTAGTTAAGAAGATTGTGGAGTTTTACTCATGAAGATTATGACAATTGCAGGAACTAGACCTCAACTTGTGAAAATTGGAGCGGTTTCTAGAATACTTAGAGAATCTTTTAATGAAATATTAGTGAACACAGGACAGCATTATGATTATAAAATGGCAGGTGTGTTTTTTGACGAACTAAAAATTCCTAAACCAGACTATGATTTAGGAGTTGGTTCAGATTCACATGGGAGACAAACTGGTCGAATGATGATTGCATTAGAAGAAGTAGTAGAAAAAGAAAAGCCTAGTGCGATTTTAGTTTACGGGGATACGAATTCTACATTAGCTGGAGCGATAGTAGCGGCTAAACTGCATATTCCAATAATTCATATTGAAGCAGGGCTGAGAAGCTATAATAAAAAAATGCCAGAAGAGTTAAATAGAATCCTTACTGATCATATTTCTACTTTGCTTTTTACTCCGACAGAAAATGCTGGGGATAACTTGAAAAGAGAGGGAATAGAAGAAGGGGTACATCAAGTTGGAGATGTAATGTATGACGCAGTTAAATTTAATATTGGTTTAGCAGAAGAAAAATATAAGTTAGATGATTTTGCGTTAGAAGAAAAAGGATACATTTTAGGGACTATTCATAGAGCGGACAATACAGACAATCCAGAACGTTTAAGAGCAATACTGGAGGCTTTTAGTGAAGTCAAAGAAATTATTTACTTACCTTTACACCCGAGAACTAAGAAGATGATTGAAAACAGTGGGTTCCAGAGCATCGTAGAGCAATCAGAAAACATTAGAATTGTAGAGCCTATATCTTATTTGGAAATGTTATTTTTAGAAAAAAACGCTAAAGCTATTGTTACGGATTCGGGTGGAGTTCAGAAAGAAGCATATTTTGCAAAAGTGCCTTGTTTAACTTTAAGAGATCAAACTGAATGGGTTGAAACTATTGAGACAGGCTGGAATCAGCTAGTAAATCCTCTTGAAGAGAACTTATCAGTAAAAATTTCTAATTTGACCGTTGGAGAACCCATTGAAAATTTGTACGGCGACGGGCAAGCTGCTCAAAAGATTACTTCAATTATACAAAAACAATTTATTTAAAAAGAAGAGTTAGTCTGAAGTCAGACTAACTCTTCTTTTAAGGAGGAACTTTAATGACAATCGAAAAAGGTTTTAATGTTGTAATTGATAATGGCGTGAAATTTGGAGAAAATATAAAAATAGGGAACAATGTAGTTATTTACGAAGGTACTGAACTTGGAAACAATGTAATTATTCAAGATAATGCTGTTGTAGGAAAACAACCTACTCGTGCTAAAGCTTCAATTTTACCTGAAGTAAATAAACTCCCCCCTGCTATCATAGGATCGAATGTTACCATCGGCACCTCTGCGATCGTTTATGCTAATGCAATAATAGGTGATGACGTATTTATAGCAGACTTAGCAACTGTACGTGAACGTGTAATTGTAGGAAAGCAAACAATTGTTGGTCGTGGTGTTGCTGTTGAAAATGATTGTAAAATAGGTGAAAATTGCAAGCTTGAGACTAATAGTTATATAACGGCTTATTCTGAATTGGGTGATTATGTATTCATAGCTCCATATGTTGTAACTACAAATGATAATTACATGGGTAGAAGTAAAGAACGATATGATAAATTTAAAGGTGTAACGATAAAAAAAGGGGGGAGAGTAGGAGCAAATTCTATAATACTTCCAGGTAAAACTATTTTTGAAGATGGAACAGTAGCTGCTGGAAGTACAGTTTCACGGGATGTTACCAAAGAAACGTTAGTAGTAGGATCCCCTGCGAGAGAGCTAAGAAAAGTGGCAGAAAATCAGTTGTTAAGAAATCAGTAAAGAGAAGTATATTAAGAAGAAAAATTTTATTATTATTCTATTTGGCATTTTGTCCTTTCCCATTCAATTGGTAAATAAACCTGTTGTTAGCTTACTTATAAAAGGTCACGATTTTCAATGTAACTAATTGTTTGAAACTATTAATTCATTCTCTAATGGGATTTATGGGAATTTTAAGATAGAAAGGCGTTACTAAAACATGAGAAAGTTTTACCACACCGTAATATCAGCTGAGTTTTTCTTTGCTGTATTCTTATTTGTAGGCTACTTTAAAGAAGTAGTTAATTTCCCTATTGATTTAGCGGCAGTTTTTTTAGCTTTTACAATTCTTGCAGTTTTAAAAAGATTATATTTTTTACCCCATATCTCCAAAGTATATTTTTTACCTGTGGGGTTAATTTTACTTTTCATGATGTACTTAATATTTGGTTATTTTTACAGTCCCAATATCATAGCTGCTCAAGAAAAAGTATTAAAAATTATTGTTTTGACTATTCCAGCTGCCATTCTCCCATTTTTTATCTTAAATAAGAAGGAAAATGTTAGAAGGTTAGCTGACTCAATAGTTGTCATCTCTGCGTTTTCTGCACTAGCCATTCTCCCAGTGGCAATAAATAGTATTTCAGGAGTTGGCTTTGTAGGATATGGAGATGGTAATTATCAAGGCTTAGCAAGGCTTACAGGAGCAGGTCTTGTTTTCTTGGCATTTTATCATTTTAATGAAACAAAAAGAAGCAGTGATCGTATTGGTTACAGTATTTTAATATTAATATTCTCTTTTGTGCTTCTATCTACCGGCAGTAGAATGCCAATAATCGCACTTGGTATTTTGGTCATATACTACCTGGCAACAAGTATAAAAGTTTTTAAACACAGTCTGTACATGAAAAAAGAAGTAAAACCTATTATAGGATTATTAATTCTACTAGTACCTTTTTTAACTGTTGCTATCAACAAAGGATATTTTAGTACAGTCTTTAATCGCTTTGAAATACTTTTTTCTGATGGCGGAGGTACAAGCGCAGCTGAGCGAGTTCATAGATTTGATTCATCTCTTTCAATGTGGGGGGATAGACCAATAGCTGGTAATGGTACGGGCAGCTTTGGATATCTTTATAATGGCACGAATCAGAATGATTATCCTCATAATATAGTATTAGAGTTATTGGTTGAAAATGGACTAATTGGTTTAATTCTATTCATTTTTCTGATTACTCAAGTACTATACTTTCTAATTAAAGTTAAGTCGCAAAAACTTTATAGCCCTTTATTGACAGCCTGTGTATTCTTTTTAGTTTACTTTTTTATAAATGCAATGGTCAGTGGCGACATTAATAGCAACCGTATGTTTTTTGCTTCAATTTCGATTTTACTAACAAGTTGTATCTTGATGTTAGACAGGAACAAAGAGAAAATTAGTAAAACATATTAAAATATATTTCAAAATAAATAAGCATATGTAATTTTGTGTCCTTATAAAAGAGAAAATTTAGTTTGTTCATTTACAAATCTACAAAGTTTTAAGAAAATCTAAATACCTTTGTCAACGCCGGTTTATTTTTAGTTCTTCCGCAATTTTGGTAAGCCTCTTTTCGAAAATTATTGTAGTATCAACTCTGATATGAGACGTTCACGAATAGACCTGTAATTTTTTTACCCAAATTGTACTGTGCAGCATTTTTCTGAGGGTTCCTTCCACTTGTATCTAGTCGGATTCACAGCCGGTATTAACGAACACTCAAGAATATACCTCTTCAATCTTCTCGTGTCTTCCAGCATGTGCGCGGGCGCTAAACGTTAATGAAGCCTGAGTTTATCTAGAAACTAACGGTTTTTTTGGCCCAAACCTGAAGTTTTCTTTGTCCAAATGAATATAGAAAAACGTGGGAGAACTAAAGCGGTTCTCCTTCGATCACTTTCTTAACTATCCGGTTATCGATGATGCGCGGTGAGCGTCCAATAACGAAAACCTCGTTTCTTAAAAATAAATGCCTTTCCATTTTTTTCGGAAATGCATTTTTTTATTTTCTTTTGAATGTAAAAGTCTTTTGTCACTGCCGCTGATAAAATTACCCAATAACGCCGTTTTAAAATTCCCCATTTATCAAGGATAATCTATATATACCACGTCGTAGAGGAGTATGTGTCGATGTTGAAAATGGAGGAATTTTTTATGATTCGAAAACTTTATCAAAAAGGATGGTCGTTAACCGCCATAGCTCAAGAGACTGGCTTTGACCGGAAAACTATAAGGAAATACATAAATACCGAACACCTCCTTTGGAACAACAAACGAACGTAACGGGCAAGTAAATTAGATGCGTATATGCCCTATTTAATTCAACGGATTCAAGAAGTAACCAACAATTGTGATATGCAATTCGGAAGTTGTTGAAGAATACCTCTACCATAGTTTGGGTGATACGGATTTCCACTTTGTGAGCCATCTCGCATCATATTACAGAGAAGCGTTGGTCTTTTACGAAGAATTAAAGTAGCGGATTAAATAATACATCTATTATTACAATACCGAACGTATAAAAAAATGGCCGGCATGAGCCTGGTGCTATACCGGACGTATGCTGGCCAACTAGCTACATAATTGAAATTGTAACTTTAAAGCGGCACTACCAAAATAATTGTTCTTCAGGTTTTCTATGGATTATTTTTTCAGCGCTTCATCTAAAGAAACTTTAACGCTATCAGATACAGCGCCTGTGTCTCCAAAGATCGAGAAGCCGTCATACGTGTCCAGTTGTCTATAAGTTGCATCTGGAATTCCCGCTGAGCGAACGAGTAAAATCGGCGCATTATTTTTCGCGGCAAGTACAGATCCCGCTAGCGCATCCGGGAAGTTCATCGCTGTTGCGATATATGCTTTATCGGTGCCAAGTGTGAGTGTGGTCGCTACGATATGCCCAGTTTCATAGCGGTCTTTGCCGCCGAGGCGTGTTGGCTTTGTCAGGGTTTTGAAGACGCTGTTACTCACTGCAATGGTACTGCCGATTACATAGGTAGAAGTAGTGTTTTTCAAAACTACTTTCGTTTCCTCTGGCAAACGATCTGGCCTTGTCAAAAGAATCGGCACGCCGTTTTTCGCAGCATACGATGATACAGATAAGACATCCGGGAAGTTTAAGCCGTTTGCTACAATCGCTTTGTCAGAGTTCAATTTACCTGCAATCAGAGCCGCCGTGTCGAAGCGCGTTTGTCCTCCAATTCGCTCCACGTTCAAATTCATGCGTTTCAAATCGCTTTCCACTTCTGCGGAAACCGCGGATGTACGTCCAAGGACGATGACTTTTTTCGCGCCGAGGCGCTGGATTTCTTGTTTCGTCTCAGGCGTTAATGCGCTTGTTTTCGTCAACAGAATCGGTGCATCTTCCTTGAACGCTAGCGGACCTCCCGCTAGTGCATCCGGGAAATCGGCACCCGTGGCGAGCACAACGACTTCAGACGAATCCCAGCCTTCCCGTGAAATCGCAATTGCAGTCAAATAGCGATTCGAACCTGAAATTCGATTTGTTGATTCAGCGTCGGTTTCTGTGCCTCCACCAGTTGGAATAACTGTGACATCCTTAACTTGTAGTTTTCCTCCGTATCCACTTAAATTTTCTAAAGGTATTTCTGCTTCTATTGTTCCATTTTCAACCAATGTGCTACCACCCGCTATCCGCACTCCATAAGCAACAGGCTGATTACCTACTAAATTAGGTTTTTTAACGTTAATATTAATATTTCTGAAAGTAGTGTTCTTACTGTTAGAAGCTAAAGCAACATTAAATTTTCCTTGGACTTTCACATCTGTAATTGTATTATTTTTATTCATTTCTATCGATAGTGGATCTGCTAGTACACTTATTGCTGTA
The DNA here is from genome assembly GCF_003664125.1 of Planococcus citreus. Classification (GTDB taxonomy): domain Bacteria; phylum Bacillota; class Bacilli; order Bacillales_A; family Planococcaceae; genus Planococcus; species Planococcus citreus. The sequence goes on along the minus strand of NZ_RCCP01000001.1, from coordinate 781,708 downwards.
AATGAATCATTAGTATCAGAGAATGCTACAACTTTTCTGATGTCTACGTTGGAAGCTTGCAGTTTGATGAGCCTTTTGCCGAAGTTATGCCCATGTATATCCTCAATTATAATCTTGTTATTTTCTGGCTTTCCTTTATCGACAATATAGATACCAGATACATCTTCGAATATAATCTTATTATTTTCATCGATATTATGGGTGTTAAGTATTTTTATTCCTTTCAAATGAGCTGAAACTGCAGAGTCTTCAATACCATTTCTTACATAAAGAGATGTTAAATTTCCAGCTGCGTCTCCAATAATACCATTTCCCTTTTTATACATATTTTCGAACTTAAGATTTTCGGCATTTAAGTGATTTCCATTTGCCGAAAAATACACTACAATTGTCCCCCCTGAACTATTTATATCTTTTATATTTTTAAACTTTAAATTTTCGAGTGAAATCTCTCCAAGGTTTTCAGAGTAAAATATTCCATACTGTAGGGGGCCACTATTGAAGTCAAATTCTATATTTTTAAATGACAGATTCCTTTTTAAACTAAAAAGATTTTGATTCGCAGCGAGATGAGCTGAAATCACTACTTGTGGTTCTCCAGTAATCTTTCGCGCTTTGCCAGAATTAACGACGATAGGAGCAGTAACTTTATAAACTCCTGTAGGAAAGTACAAGTCTCCCACATCAGAATTGAAAGCATCCCTTATGGCATTGGTATCATCAGAAACACCGTCTCCTTTTGCCCCAAACGTTTTTATGCTTACACTCTCTTGTTGAAGTATTGTTTGCACGTCTTTAGAAGAATCATAAGAATTTTTTTCTGTTACATCGCCCAGAGTAGTGAAATTATTAGAGAAGTACTCGCTCTGGTTAGATCCTTCTTCCGATTCAGTATCTTTTCCATTACTTGCCACTGCACTATAAGTAAAACCAGTGACGAGCATTATAGATAATGAGATTACTGTAAGGTTTTTTCTTTTGGTCATTATAATCCCCTCATTTCTTCTATTTTTATAATAATAAAAAAGTAGCGAAAGAGTGAAAAAATAATTAATTGTAAAGTGAATAGTAATTCTTATTGCTTACTAAAATTTTAAAAAATAAAAATAAATAAAATTAATGGGTAATAATCTCTATATATAGTGTAAAACAATTGGCTATAAAAGTATATAATTATCCGAATAGACAAAAAAACTTGTAAATATTGATTTTTGTTTATTTTGAATTAGGTAATAAGAATTGCGTTTTTGTTTTTTTGAGGTATTTATATTGTTAATTAGATAAATACGCTCTTTTAAAGAGCTAAAAAGATTTTGAGACTTGTAAAAAAAAACTGAAAATTAGAGCCTATTTACAACGGCGTGAATAGGCTATAAGGTTCAATTGAATTCCGAGGATTTTCTTATCGAATCTGTTAAAGCTTTTGATGTTAATTTCTCAATGTATATCTCGAGATGTTAAAAGCTATAGTATTTGAGTATTAAGTATCGGAAATTCCTATGTGAGGAGTTCGGGAACTTTAATTGCTGAGAGTATTACCGTGAATGCAACGAAGAGAGTCGCTGGTTAAAGTTCGCCAGCGACTCTCTTCGTTTATGAGATTAACTATGAATATTAGACTTAGTTGTTTAAGCCATGGTGGAAGGTATTGTTCTGTGTAGTGAATGAATTTGACCATGGAGCGATTCGGTGGACAAACACGCTTTGATACGGCGGCTTTGATTGCGGGCAAACTGAACTCAGAAAAAGCTGTCGTAGCGAACGACTTGAACTTCCCGGATATCTTGTCCGTATCATCGTATTCCATAAAAAAATGGCGTGCCGATTCTTTTGACGCACACAGACCGTTTAGAGGAAGAAACGAAAACGTCATTGAAGGATAAAACATCTACGTATGTCATCGGCTATCGTAATGGTGTCCCTGTGCTAGACACAATTAGTTATTGAGCAGTTAAAAAAAGAAAGTGAACATTGATTTTGGAGAGAAAGCGTCCTTACAGAGCTATTTTTTTCAAGTGCGAAACTGGAATTCCACTAAGTAACCGCTTATTTATTTTTCGTCACTTGCTAAATTGGTATAGACAACTATACCTCTTGGGGCTATAGTGAGTTTAAGAATACATAAAGGGGTGGAAAATTTATGTTTGGTTTTCTTCAAAAAATAGGGAAATCCTTGATGTTCCCGATTGCGACCTTGCCGGCGGCGGCATTGCTGCTGCGTTTGGGGCAGGACGATGTGTTTGGGATTCCGTTCATGTCAGCAGCAGGCGCGGGGATCATCGATAACTTGGCAATCATCTTTGCCATCGGGATTGCGATGGGGCTTGCACATGATGGCAGCGGGGGAGCGGCATTGGCCGGTGCGATTGCTTATCTGGTCTTAACGTCTGCCATCGTCACGATCAATGAGACGATCGATATGGGCGTCTTTGCTGGGATTATCTCCGGGATTGTCGCAGGTCTCCTGTACAATAAATTCTATAATGTGAAATTTCCGCAATGGCTGGCCTTTTTCGGCGGCAGGCGCTTTGTGCCGATTATCACCGCAGCCGCCATGACGATTTTGGCGGGTGTGCTCGGCGTTGCCTGGCCTCCGATCCAGGATCTTATTGACGGTGCCGGCAACTGGATTTTAAATGCAGGGATGTTTGGCGTTGGCGCTTACGGTTTCTTGAACCGGCTGTTGTTGCCGACGGGGCTTCACCACGTGATCAACACAATTGTCTGGTTTGATTTCGGCACGTTCACGACTGCTAGTGGAGAAGTGGTACGAGGAGAAATTAACCGCTTCTTGCGGGGCGACCCTACGGCAGGGCCATTCCTGTCTGGATTCTTCCCAATTATGATGTTCGGGCTTCCGGCTGCTTGTCTAGCGATGTACGTGGCAGCGAAAAAAGAGCGCAAAGCCCTTGTTGGCGGGATGTTCTTCAGTATCGGCTTTACGTCATTTTTAACAGGAATTACAGAACCGATTGAGTTTACATTCATGTTCTTGTCGCCTGTTTTGTATGTCGTCCACGCGTTACTAACGGGCGTTTCGATGATGGTCGCTTATGCCTTGGATATCCATCACGGTTTCGGCTTTTCTGCCGGAGCGATTGACTATGTGCTGAATTTCGGGCTTGCGACCAACCCGCTCATTTTATTGGTGATGGGACTCGTGTTCGGTGTCATTTACTTCTTCATCTTCTATTTCTTGATTGTCAAACTGGATCTGAAAACACCTGGCCGTGAAGACGAAGACGAGGACGCAGACAATGCGGCTTCAGGCAATAACGCAATTGATGTAAGAGCCTATAACACGATTGAAGCATTGGGCGGCGCGGATAATATTGTCGCGACCGAGTATTGCACGACGCGTCTGCGCATGACCTTGAAAGATGCAGATCTCGTCGATGAAAAAGCCTTGAAGCGCCATGGTGCCATGGGCGTCATGAAAATCAATAAAACGAATGTGCAAGTGGTCATTGGAACGGCTGTGGAATTCTTAGGGGACGCAATGAAACCACGCGTGGCAAACGGCAACCCGGCTCCTGAGGCTGGAACGGAAACCGCAGCGGTTGAAGATACGTCGAATGAGGAACCGGCAATGAAAGAAATCATCCCGAAAGATTTCGAAATGCCGATCCAAGGAAAAATCATTCCGCTATCGGAAGTGCCGGATGACGTGTTTGCAAAAGAAATGATGGGGCCTGGCTTTGCTATCTTGCCAACTGAAAATGTTCTCTATTCACCAGTGGATGGCCGTGTCGTCAGTGTCTTCCCGACGAAGCACGCGATCGGCATCGAGACCGATACCGGCATTGAAATCTTGATTCACGTCGGCTTGGATACGGTGAAACTCGACGGCGAAGGCTTTGAGCTATTCGTAGAACAAGGGCAGCTTGTCCAGCGCGGCGACAAATTGCTGCAGCTCGATCTGGAATTCCTGGATGCCAATGCACCATCTCTGGCGACGCCAGTCATTTTCACCAACCTGACAGACCAAAAAGTCATCATCTTGAAAGATGGCAATCAACCACAAGGAACCCATTCCATTGTGAAAATTGAATAGAAAAACAGAAAAGCCAGGACATCCATCGTGATTCTCCTGGTTTTTCCTAAGGAGGAATCAACGTGAAGAACAGCCTATTGATTTCGGACATCACCATTGCAGATGCGGTGGAAGACAGTTTTGTAGGAGACATCCTGATTGAAGATGGCAAAATAAGCCGCGTGGCCGAAAAGATCGATGTAAAGGCAGACGTTCATATTGAAGCAAGCGGTAAAAATTGGACCGCGTTTCCCGGATTTATCGATGTCCATATTCACGGGGCGGCAGGGCATGATGCGATGGATGCCACGCCAGAAGCCTTGATTGGTTTAGCTGGAGCTTTGCCGAAAGAAGGGACGACCAGTTTTCTCGCGACGACGATGACGCAATCGGATGAGGCCATTTCAGCTGCGTTAGAAAATATCCGTGAGTTTCAAGCTAGTGAAGGGCTGGCGGAGATGCTTGGCGTTCATTTGGAAGGACCGTTTATTTCCGCTGAACGTGCAGGGGCGCAGCCGATTGAACATATTGTCGAAGCGTCATATCCGTTATTTCGCGAATGGCAAAAAAAGAGCGGCAATCAGATCCGCTTGGTTACTTTAGCGCCAGAAACCGGGGGCGCCATGGAGTTTATCAAAAAGCTGAAGGAGGATAAGGTCATTGCTTCCATCGGTCATTCCGATGCCACCTTTGAAGAAGTACAGGCAGCCGTTCGTTCTGGCGCGAGCCACGTGACGCATCTGTATAACCAAATGAGCCCATTCCATCACCGTAAGCCGGGTGTTGTGGGAGCGGCATTGATGGAAGATGGCTTGATGGTCGAAATCATTGCCGATTTCATTCACAGCCATCCCGCATCCGTCGAAATGGCGTATCGGCAAAAAGGGGCGAATCGCCTGATGTTAATTACCGATGCGATGCGTGCGAAAGGCCTGCCCCCGGGCGTTTATGATTTGGGCGGACAGGATGTACAGGTAACGAAAAAAGACGCACGGCTCGCGGATGGAACCTTAGCCGGCAGCATCTTGACGATGGATAGAGCGATTCAGAATGTGCAGTCTATCACCGGCTGCAGCGTCAATGAATTGGTGGCCATGACGTCCGCCAACGCGGCAAACGAACTGGGCTTGGCGGATAAAGGCAAGATCCGTGACGGCGCGGATGCGGACATCGCGATTTTGGATGACGATTTCAACGTCCAATTGACCATTTGCAGAGGAACAATCGCCTACAGGAAGGAATGACTGTCATGAAACTGATACGAGTCGAAAACTACGAAGAGATGAGCAGCAGCGCGGCAAGGTTAGTGGAACAGCAAATCCTGGACAATAGCCGTTCGGTACTCGGACTCGCCACCGGATCGACGCCACTCGGACTGTACGAACAATTGATTCGCGGCGTCCATGAACGCCATATCTCTTACAAGCAAGTTCAAACGATCAGCTTAGATGAATACTGCGGACTTTCAGCGGACCATCCGAACAGCTACCGCTATTTTATGAATGGCCACCTATTCCAGCACATCGACATTCAACTGGACAATACGCATATTCCAGATGGCACAGCTTCTCCGGTTGAAGCTGAATGTCAGCGCTATGAGGCCTTGATTGACAGAATTGGCCCGCCGCATCTGCAAATTCTCGGACTCGGGACAAACGGCCATATCGGCTTTAACGAGCCAGGTACACCTGAAGCGAGTGTGACGCATTGCGTGAAGCTAGAAGAATCGACACGCAAGAGCAATGTGCGGTTTTTCAGCGACTTGGATAGTGTACCAATGCACGCCATTACGATGGGCATTCAGTCGATTCTAAAAAGCGAACAAATTCTTGTGCTTGCTTCCGGCAAAAAGAAAGCGCCGGCAGTGAAGCGGTTTTTGGCTGGCGGGGTCAGCGAAGATTTTCCGGTGTCGTTTTTATGGAAGCATCCTCATGTTACACTCATAGTAGACAAGGAAGCCTATAGCCTGGCAGCGGCAGAAAAGGAGTGATGGCTGTGTTGGACAAACAATCGCCGATTCCCATTTACATTCAAATAGAAGAACAGCTGAAGCAGCAAATTCAGCAAGGCGACTTTTCCGTCGGCACGTCGATTCCTTCCGAACGCGAACTGTCCGAACGCTTTGCGGTCAGCCGCATGACGGTGCGCCAGTCGATCACCAATTTGGTCAATGACGGCTTGTTGTACCGGGAAAAAGGGCGCGGCACGTTCGTGGCCTCTCCAAAGGTGGAGCAGCCGCTCAATGGCTTGACCAGTTTCACAGAAGACATGGAGTCGCGCGGCATGGTGCCGAGCAGCAAGCTGATCGGCTTTGACATTCTGGAGCCGGAATCCGATGTGGCCGAGGAGTTGCAGTTAAACGAAGGCGACCGAGTGTATTTTGTCGAGCGCATTCGTTTTGCGGACGACAAGCCAATGGCCATCGAACGCACCTATTTGCCGGTCAATCGATTTCCGAATTTAACGGAAGAGTCGTTTCAAGGCTCGCTGTATGCGGTGATCGAGAACGAGCAACAACTGAAAATCAGCCACGCCACGCAGCGCATGGAAGCGGGACTCGTGAAAAAAGAAGACGCCGAGTTGCTGCAGATCCAACCGCCCGCAGCGATCTTAATGATTGAACGCATCAGTTTTCTAGAAGGCGACTTGCCATTTGAAGTGGTCCGCAGCACGTACCGGGCCGACCGTTATAAATTCACGACCGAAATTCAGCGGTAAACGAAAAGGAGACATGGACATGATTGAAAAAACGTACACTATCATCAGCGACGAAGGGCTGCATGCACGCCCAGTCTCCAAATTAGTGGGAGCGGTGTCACCGTTTTCTGCGGAGGTCAAAATGCTCTATAAAGAAAGAGAAGTGAACTTAAAGTCCATTATGGGCGTCATGTCACTTGGTGTCTCTAAAGGCCACACCATCAAAATCACAGCCGATGGCAGCGATGAAGAATCCTTGATGGCGAAAGTCGATGAATTGATTGTGACGGAAGGGCTTGGGCAAGCGTAAGAAAGTAAGCGGTTTGGAGTGGGTGTCTGATGTTAAGCGATTATTTTAAACGAGTGAAAGAACGCTTAGAGCTTGTGGAAAGACAAGAGGAGCGGGCGATGCTTGCGGCGGCTGAAAAAGTGTCAGACGCGATCCAAGCAGGCGGCATCGTTCAATTGTTTGGATGCGGCCATTCGCATATTTTGACGGAAGAAGTATTTTACCGCGCCGGTGGATTGGTGCCGGTCAAGCCGATTTTTGTGGAGCCGCTCATGCTTCATGAAGGTGCGGTCCGATCCTCTCAACTGGAGCGGGAAAACGGCTACGCTAGCGAATTCTTGCAGGAACAGGATTTCCGTCCTGGCGATGTCGTCTTTGTCATCTCCACTTCGGGCCGCAATCCGGTACCGGTAGATGTGGCACTCGCGGCTCGCGAGAAAGGCGCATTTGTTATCGGCATCACATCGCTCGAATATTCAGGGAGCCAAGCTTCGCGCCATGACACTGGCAAGTACTTGTCTGATTCGGTAGATCTGGTCATCGACAATCATTCGGTGTCTGGGGACGCCATCTTGTCGTATGAACACGTCGAAGTACCCTTTGGTCCCACTTCTACTGTGGTCGGAGCCACGATGCTGAATGCGATTTTTGCGGAGGCTATCAAGAGAATGGCCGATTCCGGCTTTGCGCCGCCGATTTTTTTGAGCGGCAATATCGACGGGGCGGATGCGCATAATATGCGGCTCATTGAGAAGTATCGGGAGCGGATTTCTTTGTTGTAATGGTTGTGTGGTTGTAATAGTTAGTGTCCCTGTGCACGGAAAGATTCTGATAATAGAAACGCTGACGAGTGGGGATTTGTTGAGAAGTTTGAATGTTTTTGTCCCTGTGCACGATACAATTCAAGTGAAAAGCCAGCAACCGATTGCTGGCTTTTTCTGTGCTTTGCACATAGCCCCTTGATTGATGAAGCGAACAGGTAGTTAGTGACTCAGGTAAAAGAGAAATACAAGAAGAGAGCGAGCAGTGATATTTTCACTGCTCGCTCTCTTTTTCTAGTTAGTTCCCTTATTAAGCAGACTTTAGTTTTTAATGATTGAAAATATTTAACAAAAATTTAACCTAACCAACCTAAACTACTAATAATAGATTTATTCCAAAAAAAGCGGGTGAGGCAAACTGAAAAAAGTTTGTAGAAATCAACTTCAATAGAAACTGGAAGTCGCTCTTCCCTCGTGTGACAAAGCCTATGAATTTTCAACAATGGAGTTATATTTTTGATAAAAGGGGGTTGATTGGAAATGAGAATAATTGAAGTCGCGTTGATACTCGTCTTTTCTGTTTTTGTCGCTATCATTACTTTATTTTTTGCATTGCTGGTTTGTCTTGAAAGTCGAGGCGGCGCATTTTATTCGCAAATTAGGTTAGGAAAAGATGGCCGTAGTTTTAAAATTTATAAATTGCGTTCGATGTATATCGATGCGGAAAAAGACGGTCCTCAATGGGCATTGGCAAACGATCACCGAGTGACCAGGGTGGGCAAGTTCATCCGCAAGACACGGATCGATGAACTGCCGCAATTGTGGAATGTCGTGCAAGGGGATATGTCACTCATAGGGCCGCGCCCGGAAAGGCCGGAACTTGTGGAGGAGTTTGAAAAAGAGATCCCGAATTTCAGCGACCGTTTGGCTGTAAAACCAGGCTTGACCGGGTGGGCGCAAATAAACGGGGGATACGAGTTAACGCCAGCCGAAAAGCTGGCATACGATCTACACTACATCACCAATAAGTCTTTCATGCTAGACATCCAAATCATGCTGCGGACGGCTAAGATCATGTTCACCGGCCACGGCGCCAGATAGCACACATCTTACTAGAGCAACCGATAAAGGGGGGAGCGCTTTGAAAATTGACTATCTCGTCTCCACAATGAATCAGCCTGATGCTTCAGTAGTCGGCAAGATGAATATCGCAGAAGAAAATTACACGGTCATCAATCAAGTGACCGATGGGGAAATGACGCCAGTTGCTAATGTACATGCACCCGGACAAAAGATCTTGAGTGTTCTCGATAAAGGCTTGAGCAAAAGCCGCAACATGGCCATCCGAAATAGCGATGGCGACATTTGTGTAGTTTGCGATGACGATATGGAATACACCTTACCGGCAAAAGACATTGCCCGTTATTACGAGCGTTATCCACAGGCAGATCTTATCTTATTCAAAGTAGACGGCACTACCAAATCGTATTGGGACAAGCCAACAGAAGTGGGCTTTGTGAAATCGATGAAAGCCATGTCAGTGGAAATCACGTTTAGAAGAGACCGCATTGTCTCGAATGGCATAAAATTTGATGAGGATTTTGGGGCCGGTGCAAAATACTTCTTGGGCGAGGAAAACATCTTTTTATGGGATTGTCTGAGGAACGATTTGAAAATTGTCTTTGTGCCTGACTCTATCGGCACGTTGCACAATGACAGGCCTTCCAGCTGGTTTACAGGATATAACAGTTCGTATTTCGTCTCAAAAGGCGCGGTATTTTCCAGGATGAGCAGCTGGTTTTACACACCGCTCGTGTTGCAATTTGCGATTCGGAAACACAAAGAATACCACCACGAAGTTCGTTTTTCCAAAGCCATTACGGATATGTGGAAAGGCAGAAAAGAGCTAATGAAGGATTCATAATAATTTTCCGCATATCACGGATCATTCATATGCGGAAAAGTACTGGCAGAGGGATAAGCCATGAAAAAAGCCGTTGTGTTCTTAATCGTCATTACCATCGTTTCGAAAATCACGGGCCTTTTTCGTGATATTACATTGTCGTTCTTTTACGGAGCGTCAGATATCAGTGATGCTTATATCATATCCATGACAATTGCCATCGCCTTGTTTGACATCGTGGTGACCGGTGTCATCACTGGTTTCATACCGATCTATAAAGAAATCGAAGAGCGCAAAGGAACGGAAGAAGCCAGGGCATTTTCGGGGAACTTATTGAATATCGTCTTGTTATTGGCCCTATTGATTGTTGGGGTAGCACAAGTTTTCACAAAACCGATCGTGCTGGTGTTTGCTTCCGGATTTTCCGGAGAAGTGTTGGAGCTAGCCGTTTCGTTCACACGAATTAGCTTGTTGAGCATCTTTTTCGTCGGAATCTTGTACATTCTGCAAGGCTTTTTACAGGCACAGGAAAAGTTTTACTCCCACGCGTTCATTGGCATTCCGTACAATCTCGTCATCATGCTGTTTATTTGGCTCAGCTCGATCTATAGCGTTTACTTGATCGTCTGGGGCGAGATTATCGGGGTCTTCATGCAAGTGCTGGTGTTATTCATATTCGCCAGAAAGCATGGATTTCGAATTCGGTTCGGTTTGCTGTTCAAAAATGAATACGTCAAGAAAATGCTTTTTCTGTCATTGCCAGTCATTATCGGGGTGTCCACACATCAAATCAATATCTTGATCGACAGAACGCTAGCTTCGAACATCATCGAAGGCGGGATTTCTGCACTCAATTATGGAGACAAGGTCAACCTTATTATTCAAGGAGTGTTCGTGCTGACGATGAGCACTGTGTTGTTTCCTGCTATTTCTAAAATGGCGGTTATCGGGGACAAAATCGGCTTGCGGAAGGCTTTTGAGACAGCTGCAAATGCCATCAATATGATTGTCATCCCCATGTCGCTCTATCTCATGATCTATTCGGAAGATATTGTGATGTTGCTGTTTGGCAGGGGGGCATTTGATGAACAGGCGGTGGAGTTGACGCAACTGGCCTTGTTCGGGTATTCATTCGGGATTTTGGGCTTCGCTTACCGAGAAATCGTGTCCCGCTTTTATTTCGCTTTTCAAGATACGAAGACGCCCATGTATAATTCCTTGATTGCGATCGGCATAAATATTGTCTTGAACATCATCCTTTCTTATTTTTTAGGAATTCTCGGATTGGCTCTCGCGACCAGTATTTCTGTTATTGTGGCAGCTGCCTTATTGATCAGAGGAATCGGACGGAAAGTCTCGGGAATCCAGTATGGGAATCTGTTGAAGACGGCGCTTCGAATTGTTCTTGCGACCATCGCCATGCTGGCCTTGGGAAGAGGGGTCCATTTAGGGCTTGAAGGCAAGCTGTCGGATGACTTGAATTTGATCATCACGTCTGTCGTGTCGGGCTTCATTTACCTGGCATTGGTTCAACTGCTAAAGATATATGATTTCAAGGAGTTTAGGCTAAGCCGCAAGTAATGGGGCAAGGCTATTCCGCTTCTACTAGGTTCTGATCGGTGCTAATAACAGTTACGTTAAAGGCAGGAGTAATCAAAATGATGGATACCAATAACAACAAAAACACAAATATCGTTCTGGCATGCTTGCTCATTACTTCCGTTTATTTGAATGCTTTTTATCTCAATGTCGGATTTTCGCTAAAGCCGTACATGATCATCAGTGCCTTGATTTTTATTTTGGTGCTCTATAAATTTCAAATCCACAAACTGCGGTTTTTTGAAGTGAGCATGCTGGTGTTTTTCATCTTTTATTGCGCGACTGGAATCTTCTCAAGATACCCCCAGGACAGCATCCGGTTAATCGTAGCTATCATTTTGGTACTCATCGTCTACTTCATCATGCGCTATGTGTTCAGCAGCCTATCGATCGCCAAACTGGAGAAAGCCATTTCCATCAGTGGCATCTGGTTTAATGTCATTTCACTCGCTTTGTTTGCCTTCGGTGCACTGACTTTACGCTTTAACTTTGTAGGAAATGGGGTGCGGGCATACGGCATTCTGCTCGATCGCGGCGTCCCGCGCTTGATTGGCACCTTTTCGGATCCCAATATCTTCGCATTCGGAAACTTACTGTTCTTTTATTATTATGTGACACATTTAAAGACCACTACGGCAAAAATTGGCTTGTTATTGTCGTCCACTGCGCTTTTGCTCACTTTTTCACGGGGCGCATATATTGCTGTCTTGCTCGGCGGGCTGTTGTTGTTCCTCACCTCCAAGGCGAAGACCAAATTGAAGATTGTGCTATTGGGGCCGCCAGTCCTGTATTTATTAGTGGCTGGGGCATCTCAAGTATTCAATATGAATATCGCACAAATCGTAGGGGATAGATTCAGTGGGTCGGTGAGCGATAACGGGAGCGGGCGGCTGGAAATTTGGAGGAATGGCCTGCAATTATTTGCTGATAACCAATACTTCGGCATCGGGATCTACAATTACAGAGCCTATAGCAATGCCGTTTTCAACAATGACCACTATATGCACAATACGTTTTTAGAAGTGCTGACTGAGTCTGGCATCATCGGTTTCACCCTTTATATCGCTATCTTTTTGTGGATCTTTTACGACTTCTATCTCCATCGCAGCAAAGCGGTCGATACACGGTATTTAGTGGCTACTTTAATCTCCATGCTCATTTTTATGAGTTCGCTGTCACTGGTTGCGAGTGAAGTGTTTTTCTTAATCTTGGCGGTCATCTGGCGCTATTTATTCGAAATCGAGCAGAACAGGAAGGCAGCATTTGCACTTCACTCCAAGAGTGGAGGAGTAAGCTAAAGGCGTTTCACCGTGAAAGCGAGGACTATGCGGAAATTCAAGGGGCGAGGAAGGGAGCAAGCCATGCATACTATCAGTATAGTGGTACCAGTATATAATGAAGAAAAATTTATTGAAGCTTTTTATCACTCTTTAGCGCAACAGCAAAATTTAGACCGTGAACAGGTGGAGGTCCTCTTTATCGATGGCAACTCCGAAGACCAAACACTGTCCAAACTGCAGGCGCTCCAGCGGGAAAATGAAGGATTTGCCATCAAAATATTGCACAATGAAAAAAGGTATATTTCTTCGGCTTTAAATATCGGACTGAAAGAAAGCACTGGCACCTACATTATTAGGTTAGATGTCCACAGCACTATTCCGTGTGACTACATTAGTCGGATCTACAAGGGATTGGCGGAACATGCTTCTGAATACTGTAATTTCGGCGGTCGCACGGTTGCTAAAGGATACGATAAGACGTCTAAGGTTGTCGCAAAAGCTCTTTCCACGAAATGGGTCATAGGCGGCGCGCAATTTCGCTTTGCCACCACCAAAATGGAAGTAGATTCTCTTTTCCCAGGAGCCTGGCTGAAACAAGATTTGTTGACCGTTGGAGGATGGGATGAGGGTTGGATCATCAATGAAGATGCGGAATTAAATTATCGCTTAAGAAAAGCGACGGATAAAAAAATTATGCTGGACCCCGATATTGTCATCAATTATTTTCCGAGAAATACAGTTGGGAAGCTGGGCAAACAATATTTCAATTACGGTTATTGGCGAACCAAAACAGCTAATAAGCACGAACAATCCATGAGGTTCTCACACCTATTGCCGTTTTTTGCGCTTTGTGCATTGCTGTTTGCGACTGGATTAGCGCTGCTCAGCGTGAACGTCTTCAGCTACTTATTGATTGGTGCTGGTGTATGCTACTTACTTTACCTAACAGCAATGACTATAAGCGAATTTGAGAAAGAGGAAATCCCTTTAGCTGTAGTGGTGATCCCGGTCATTCAGTCTGCATGGATACTCGGCGCATTTAAAGGGTATCTTGTTTTCGGATTCCCTATAAAAGGATACACGCGTCTTTTAAAAGATCTAGTCGTCAGTAAATGGAAAATAAAAGTAAAAGGAATAGCGAGTTAACTCCCTTTAGTAGGAATACTTTTTAGGAGAGGTAAATGTTTGGCCTGACTTGTATTTATTTGGCGCAGAAAAAAAGTCGCCATTTTTATCGTGACTGCTAAATGATAAAGCCGTTCTGAGAGCCTGCCAACGAAATCGAGTGATTTCGTTGGCAGGTTTTTTTGCAGTAGAAGATTGTCACAGGCTTTCTTTTTAACTCGAATTTAACGTTTGTTTCTTAAGATACAAGAGAATCATCTGATTCTTTTTTACTGATTAATAGAAAAGAATATGAAAAAGGGGGAGTGTTATGTGTCTATATTACTAACTGGAGGAGCAGGATTTATTGGTAGTCACGTTGCTGTTGAGCTCTTGGATCATGGCTATGATATCGTAGTTGTGGATAATTTAGACAACAGCCAAATGGAAGTTATCACACGCATTCAAGAGTTGACTGCCAAAGGTTTTCCGTTTTATAAACTCGATTTAATGGACAGTGAGCGCTTAGACCAAGTATTTGCTGAGCATGCCATTGAGGCTGTCATGCATTTTGCTGGACTCAAAGCAGTTGGGGAATCAGTTGAGAAGCCACTAGCATATTACGAAAACAATATCACCGGTACTTTGAATTTGTGTAAAGTGATGAGCAAGTATGGAGTGAAGCAAATGGTCTTCAGTTCCTCTGCAACTGTTTATGGCACACCGGCTAGTTTGCCGATTGACGAAAGTTTTCCGCTTTCTGCGACCAATCCATATGGGCGTACGAAATTGATGATCGAGGAAATGCTAGCGGATTTGGTTGTTTCAGACGCTTCTTGGAGCATAGCCGTTCTGCGGTATTTCAACCCAGTCGGCGCTCATGAAAGTGGCAGAATCGGTGAAAGTCCAATGGGGCCCCCCAATAACCTTATGCCGTATATTACACAAGTAGCGGCTGGCAAGCGGGAGCAGCTCCAGATTTTTGGAGCGGATTACGAAACAATGGACGGGACCGGGGTGAGAGATTATATTCACGTATGCGACTTGGCTAGTGGTCATTTAAAAGCACTCAATTATTTAAAAAACCACACAGGAATCGATTCCTTTAATCTTGGAACGGGTGTCGGGTATAGCGTATTGGACATGATCGCAGCCTTTCGCAAGGTCAGTGGCATTGAAATTCCTTTTCAAATTTCAGAAAGACGTCCTGGGGATGTGGCTGCCTGCTACGCTAACTCACAAAAAGCACAAACAGTTCTCGGATGGCGGGCAGTAAAAAGTTTAGAAGATATGTGCAGGGACTCCTGGAGATGGCAAACTGAAAATCCAGAGGGCTATACAGAGCGCATTCCAAACACCATCCTCAATTTTTATGTTCCTGCTGAAGAAGTTCTTTTGCAAGATGCTGAGATCTCACAAGATTATACAGAGGCAGAAATTGGTTAGTGTCCCTGTGCAGGGAACTATTCTGACTACTCAAATACTGACGGGTGGGGATTTTTGGGGAGGTTATACCTTTTTTGTCCCTGTGCACGACACAATTCAAGTGAAAAGCCAGTAATCGGATCAACCGATTACTGGCTTTTAGCTATTTCTTTTATTCTGTGAAAAAGCGGATACGAGATTGATGTCGATAGTGTAGTGTTAAGATCCTTTATGCCGACTAGTCAGATCCCGGAGTTGTCATCAGAGCCAGCTTTTCCCTGGATATTCTTTAAATGGACTTCACTGAATATGCGCATCAGCGGACGAACGAGAAGCTCGATGCTTCCAAAAAGAAAGAACCAGATCGCTATTGTTTCAGTTTCCTTCCAAAAGAACAAAACACTGCCGAGTATGAACCAAACCGCGATTAGAACATCGTTGACATTGTAGTAGAACTTATAGCGGTTGCGAATAATAAGCTCGTGATTTTTTGAGCTGAACTCGATTTCCGAAGAATCATTTCCGTTTTTTTGTGGCATTGGTGAATGCACCCCCTATAGATACGGTGCCATTTCCGTTTTTTCATTCCTAATTTGTTGCTGTTTCATTTTTTCTATACCCTAAACTGACAAAAACCAAAAGGTCTTCTTTTTTCCGAATGTGTTCCTTGTCGTTTCTTAATGGTGTTAATACTGTTTCTTAATGTCCAAAAATTGAGGGGATTGTTTGTCAAGAAATTGATGGATATAATGTCCTTAATAACTCTGGAGAAAGGAAAAGGCGCCACCCTATGTATCGGCATTACCAGTAGCTTGAGGGGAGGCGTCTTCTCAAAAACCATCATAATTGTTTTTGATCATAGTTTAGCAGTATTAAAAAGTCGCGTCCCTGTGTCGAAGACGATTCAGCGTATTCATAACACTATAATGTGAATGATGGTGATAATATTGAAAAAACTGTTAATTATACTAGTGGTAGCGATGATCTGTGCGGCTGTTTATATTTTAGGGGATGCTGGTAAAAATGATCAGCAGTCTGCTTTATTGGACGAAGATGCCTTTCTTTTAATTGCTCATCGGGGGGCAAGCGCATTTGCCCCTGAGCATACTTTGGCATCTTATCAGCTGGCGGTAGATATGGATGCAGACTATATTGAAATTGATTTACAGATGACAAAAGATGGGGTTCTGGTTGCCTTCCATGACGATACTGTGGACCGCACGACCGATGGCAGCGGAAAAGTAGCGGAAATGGACTGGGCAGACATTAAAAAACTGGATGCGGGTTCTTGGTTTAATGCCGAAAATCCGGACAGAGCGAAAGATGAGTACGTAGGCATTCAAGTTCCGACGCTTGAGGAAATCTTTACAGCTTTCGGTGACAGTGCCAATTATTACATTGAAACCAAGCAACCGGCTGAAAGTGAAGAAATGGAAGAGAAGCTGCTGGAATTGCTTGATCGGTTTGAGTTGGTGGAAGAGTCTCAAGCGGATGGGAAAGTGATTATCCAGTCATTTAGTGCAGACAGTTTAAAGACGATTCATGAATTGGACGACGATATACCACTCATCCAATTGATAGACGACTCGGAGCAAGTAATCCCTTCCCCTGAAACTTTTGAGTTGTATAGTGAATATGCCGTCGGTATTGGCGTTAGTCACAGGAAAGCGGACGAGGCCTATATTGCTGCTGCAAGAGAAGCCGGCTTATTGGTCCATCCTTTTGTTGTCGACAAACTGGCAGAAGGGAAGAAGCAGAAAGCCTGGGGAGCAACTGGGATCTTCACGAATAATATTGAAGCTGTAAGCAGTTTGAAGCGATGAGATCTGTGATAAAAGTTAAGTTGTGTCCCTGTGTTCGGGAATATTCTGAAAACAGGAATACTTTCGGATGGGGATTCGCGTCTGTATATGTGTGGAATTGTCCCCACTAGCGTTGCATAGAATCCATAATTACTAAGAAGAGCTAAAATATCCCACCATTGAAGAAAAAGAAATTGAGGGTAGCCAAAATTCGTTTTCCTTTTTTTAACTTTTTTGATGTTTATGGATATAATGATGTTTTGAAATCGGTCTTACAATGGCATGATCTTCCCCAAAATCGATTTGGACGGGGCGAGATATTGGGATTTTCTGGCGTCCTTTGCTTTTTCTCAACGGGCGGGTCATGTACGCGAGGAAATCATCCAGTGTCTTATAGATGTAGGCCCGGATCGCTCTTAAAAACGCCCAGGCCGAGACATTCGGCAACTGGGTAAGCCGCAAAATCTCGGAAAGTGCAAAGGTGATTAACGTTAGAAACATTTGGTTCCAGATCCCCTTTGGGGATTCGCTATATAAGTGACTCACTTTCAGGTGTTGCTTGATCCATTTGAAGAACAATTCGATATACCATCGGTTTTTATAAGCATCGAGAATTTCCTTTTCACTGAGTTCAAGCCGAGTGGTGATCAGGTGATAATGGGTATTTTTTTCATCGACGAATTCAATGTAGCGTAACTTTTTCTTATGTGTCCGCATGGACACCAGTTCGTCTTTCAACACATTCGGTAGTTCCGGTGTGTAAGCCCGTAACGTCTCTGTTCGAAAATCGTGACGGACACGCACGAGGAAATCAATGTTCCGCTCCATCCAACCGCCCATCTTGGTTTTATGCCCATAACCGCGGTCCATGATATACAATGGACTATCGGCGTCAATGATATGGTTCGCCGCATCCACATCGGCCATGTTGCCTGTGGAAGGAATCATTTTTTCCGGAAAGACGCTGTTGGCGGAAGCAACTACTAGGCGGATGTGCAGTTTGATGCCACTGGACACCTTGGAAATGGCGGTCCAGTTCGAAGCGCTATCCGGCAGTTTCACATAGGTCGCATCGATGATGCGTAGAATTCCTACATGGGGATTCATTCCTCCTGCGTGTCGCTGTAGAATCCAATAATGACGAGCCAACCGTCCCAGTAGATCCGCTAAATGAGCTGTATTCAATTCGTTCAATCGACGACTAATCTGTGAATGGCTAATGGATTTTAGGTTCAATTCTTGTTGGAAAGATTGTTCAGGCCCAACGTTTAAAGCAATCGTCCGGTGGGATTCCCATTTGCTTAAAACCGCCATGATCATGAGTTTTACCAACGAAAAATCGGTTAGTTTTTTCGCGTCATAATTGTACAGCGGACAAGCCAACGTATTGATCGGGAGGAGTTGTAAATATTGACGAAAGACTTTCGTTTCGTCTACACTCTTCATAAGGGAGCTCCTTTCTGTAGAGTCATAAACTGATTTAGTCGTCGGTTTCATTCTACGTTGAGGGCTCCCCTTTTTGTATTTAGTTGTTTACCTTTGGATTTTCCTTACAAGTAATCCTATTCATGTAAGCTATGCAACGCTAGTGAATTGTCCCTGTGTCAGACACAATTCAAGAAAGTAGCCGCCAGTTCAGATTTTAACTGGCGGCTACTTTCTTTGCATCTGCTGAAAAAAAGGCTTTTTTTGATCAAATCCGGGAAGTAGAGGGAAGGCGTAGCGAAGGAAATACGCTTATTTTTACATAAAATAAGACGAAGAATGGCAAAATGGAGCTTAACTCTAGTCATTTTTACAGGTCATAATAGCTTTAATAAACTAATGACCATTTTCGTTTAAAAAAGGAAAAAATATCTATACAAGTGGACCATAAAAACTATATAATGATAAAAGTTAGAATAGAGCGACAAATTTTATTCCGCTTTAGCGGCCAGAAGAAATCCAACTGTATTCGCTGGAGATCAACGGCCGTGAGAGCCCGATTGGGTCGACCAACCATCAGTTTTGTGTTCGCTGATTGGCGTTTCTCTCAGGCGTGGAAGAATGTGATATGCCGCGATAATGATTGCGGCGTATTGATGAATCGGATAGCTGTTCTCGAAACTGACGATGAATATAGAAATGAGGGGGGTGTGCTGTGTTCACTGTTAGGGGGATAAAGACAAAAAGAAACCTCCGGATGTCATAGTCTTGGTCGACAAACATCCGGAGGCAGTCAGTTGGAGTGTACCAACTATTAGTTAGTATACTCCTTTTTCGGTAAAGAAATACATCAAAAACCACAAAAGGGGATAGAAACGTGAGAAAGCGTAAGAATTTCAAGTTGGAAATGAACATAGAGAAGGAAATCGGGCAAGATACCGTATTGATTTTGCCGGACTATGATGAAAACGGTTGCTTGAACTCGGTGATTTACCATACGGACGGCATGATTAAAGTTGAGTCGAAGCCTTTCGATTTAATCGATACGAATCTGCGTTTCCGCGGCTCGAGCATGCGCGGAGCGGTGGAAGGCTCGTCGGCGATTCTCGGGAAACTCAATAAGAATCCGGTCATCATCGACCGGGATAAAGGCATTATCCTATTACCAAGCAAATCAGCGATTTTGGATGACTGCGTGTGGCTGTCCTTGCAGCACATTATGGAATGCTTTAGCTTGGAAGGCAACCAGACGAAAGTGACCTTGAGCAACGGCAGTTCGATCGTGCTCGCGGGAAGCAAGAAGTCGATCCAGCGCCGCATGGAAAAAGCGTATGAGCTGCAGTTCAAGATGGAAGCGCAGAAACGCATTTTCGACAATGGAAGGGTCATCTCGGAAAATGCGTATCATTTGGTGAAGCAGGCGGGCCAAGTAAATTATGAGCATCAGGTGGAATAGGTTTTTGGGGGAGAGTGGGCTGTGTGCCTGCTCTTCTTTTTTTGGTTTTGTCCCTGTGCGTGGCACAATTCACATGCACTTGAGTTATCAGAAAGACTGTCAGGTAGGGATTTCTGGTGAACGTGTGTGTTTTTCGGTCCCTGTGCAAGACACAATTCGATGCGGTAGAATGGAGAAAACGCAGTGGAGAGGGAGTCATACGGATGGACAGCATCATTTTTGATTTGGACGGGACGCTTTGGAATCCGCTCGAGGTATCGGTAGCGGTGTGGAATAAGGTATTGGCGGACAACGGTGTAGAGGAGAAGCTCTCGAAAGACGATTTGCGTGGCATCATGGGGATGCAAGCGGATCAAGTCGGGGAGAGGTTGTTTCCACATCTTTCGAAAGAGCAATGCGAAAAACTGACGGAAGAGTCCTCGGAACTGGAATGCGTGTATTTAAGAGAACAAGGCGGGCAGTTGTATGACGGCGTCGAGCATGTGTTGGAGCGGCTGTCACAGAAATACAATTTGTACATCGTCAGCAATTGCCAAGACGGCTATATCGAAAGCTTCTATCAATACCACGCACTGGACAAGCATTTCATCGATTTCGAGAATCCGGGAAGAACGGGCTTGTCGAAAGGCGAGAACATCCAGTTGGTCATGGAGCGAAACAATGTGGATTGTGCGGTGTATGTCGGCGATACGAAAGGTGACCATGAGGCTGCGAAAAAGGCCGGGATTCCTTTTGTGTATGCGGCGTATGGATTTGGGGAAGTGGATGAGTTTGATTATGTGATCAAGCGATTCGATGGATTGTTGGAATTATTCGATTGAAAAAAAGCTGGAACTCTTAACACAATGGAAGTTCCAGCTTTTTCATCTTCTTACTTAGGGCTATTTAATTGTCAGTCCTTGAATTTTTTCATAGATGCTAGAGCCAAGTTTGCTTTCAAAAAGACCTGCAATAACGCCGATTAAGAGTTGGAATTCAGTTCTCCCTGTGATAGCTTCAAAAGATGTTTCACCAATTTCAAAGCTAAAAATCTCACTATTCAATAATAAGAAGAAAATTATGGCACAGAGACCGATATAAGGCAGTCGAATATAGATATTCATGTTGTCCTTTTCAAGGACGCTTAAATCATCTAACTGAAAGGTTAGTTTTCTCGCCCCAAAAGATATCCATAGCCCTACCATCGAACCTGTCCATACGGAAAAATATCCGATTAATGGCGTGATATTGGTGATTGATGAGAATACACCATACACGATCCAACAAGCTACAATTGAAACAAGAGCGCCGATTCCTAATAACTTCATGTAGCGATTTTTAATTCTGTGTCCTTCTATCAGTAAAATTTCCTGCTTCACTAAATCGAGTGATGTTTGGGCTAGTTTAGGCTGTGGAGATACACCTAAAAAACCTACTCTAGCTAAAGATAATAGCTTATTGAAGTAGACTCTTTTCGTTTCTTTCTTTGTATGCTTTAGACTTTTTACGATAGTGACTGTATACTCAATGCTTTTAAACAATTCCTCGTCTATTAAACTCATTTCTAGCGGGTCTTTACCGGGGGATCTCTCGAAATAGAGATCAAACTCTTCGTTTGGATTTTCAGTTATACGGCTGAAAATCCCTATTTGATTCTCAGTTTTAAAAGGGCCGGCCACAAGACAGGCAAGAATCTGGAGGTGGAGCTACAATTCCTCTGCGATGTTTTTCATGCCGTTTTTCATCTAGCATGAAATTTCCTTGTTCATCTAGTTTAACGACTGATAGCAACTCGAGAATTAGTTCAGCTTCGTCATCGGTTAATTCTCTTCCGCCATTACTGATTTTGATGAAAAGATCTCTTGATTTATCCACTTGAGGAGCCTCCTTGAGTTTATTTTGTTGAATCAATTATACTATTTATTATAAATTATTACATCGTTTATTTACTATTTTTAAAAGATTTATGATATTTTATTACCGGTGGCCCAATATTTTATAGTACACTGGATTTTGTTGGATTTGGAAGAAAAAAGCCGGAACTCTCGCTTTCGAGGTTTCCGGCTTTTTTACATGGGATTAATTTTTCGCATCTTCGTCCAGCTGTTCATATAACTGGTCCGTATCGTAGATGGATAGATGAGTGATCTTGCCTTCTGGCGTACAGACGGCCACACCGATGAAATCGAAGTGCTTGGGAGGATCGGGTGCGGTGACGTATTCCAAGTAGACGAAGAATTCATAAGCGCTGATGCCAGCGGCGTTTCCAT
The DNA here is from genome assembly GCF_003664125.1 of Planococcus citreus. Lineage (GTDB taxonomy): Bacteria > Bacillota > Bacilli > Bacillales_A > Planococcaceae > Planococcus > Planococcus citreus. The sequence continues at coordinate 759,685 of NZ_RCCP01000001.1, read as the reverse complement.
CGATTTGTGCTTTATCCAGCGTCAAATGCTTTGGAAAGATCTCGTAGTCGATATTGGCGCGGTGCAATCTCAAGGCGTTTGGCCATTCCGTTTGGACATAATTTTCGATTGCGGTGTCGGTTAAATACGGTTTGTACACTTCAGCCGCATGCACATAATACTCATCCAGTTCAGGGTCTCCCCATAGATAGCCGGGATGTTCTCCGTAACTGCTGTAAGCGCCGGCAGCCAATTCTTGCTGATTTTGGTCTTCGACTTTTTGATCGATTCGGACGAGTTCCTCGTCAGGGCCGTAGAACTCCATATTGATGACCGAGTATATGGCCGTTTCACAAGGGTCTCTCATCTGTTCGGGTGATTCTTCCGTGTCGACCGTTACATTTTGGCTGGCGGCGGCGAAAAACGCACTGAGCAGCATCAATCCCTTTTTCCTCAGCTCTTTCAATTTCAAAGGCTCGGTCAAGGATGGGCGAATCATTTTAACTCCTCCTCGTAGTCTGGCTTATATGTATAGAAATCGAGTTGGTGGAGGAGAGAGCTAGTTATTTGCTTTTATCATATGCCCATTGCTCGCCATTTCCCATCGTTAAATCCTGTAATTGGAAAAGAAATGACTGTGGAAATTCGCGTTGTTTAATTGAAAAAAGCCGGGATTCCATTTATCAGGGAGTCCGGCTTTTCATCTGGATTCAACGCTGTTTTTCGTCTTTCAGCATGCTGGATAGTTTCTGCATGGCGGAGAAGAAAGCGGGTACGATGCCGCCATGTGCTTGAACATACACGCCCAAGCGGTAGGCGGCGTATACGCCGGCGATGTCGATGAGGACATCGACCAGCCTGCCGCTGCGCTCGAAGAACAGTTGAAGAAACTCAGTGAACAAGGCGAACAAGCTGCACAGGACGATGGCGACGCGGTGGTCTTTGATGGCTTGATTCACTAATAGGTAAAGGATGCCGAACGACAAGGCGTGGCCGGTTTTCTGGAACACGTAGAGCTTAGAGTCGAGGTGGATGTCGCTGGTGATGAACAAATCGGACAGGTTCGGGAACAGCCGGATGTTGAAGTCGATGTCGCTTGCGAACAGCGCCATGAAATTGTAATTATTGGTGGCGACCAGGATGCATAATGCCCACAGGAGGGCCGGGATGTATTTGGCTTTCATGGTATGGTCCTTTCCCCGTGGATGCGGATTGTAAGTGTTTAATTTCATTTCAGGACGATGATGTACCAGCGATCTGGCATTCTGCTGTTTATTCATAAGAGTACCACAGGACATTCTTTGCCAGCGAAAGGAATCGGAGGAGTGAATGGCTAAAACCTACTGCATCGAGTAGCGCCTTAATCACGGCTTTATTATGTAGATACTCCAAATGGATTTGTGATCCTGGTCTAAATTTTAAAAAATGGTATAATTTTCTTGTGTATAAGAAAAAAGAAAATCGGATTTTATTAAATGGAAAAGTAGGTGCATTCATGAGAGTCAAAAAGGCGATTATACCTGCGGCGGGTCTTGGGACGCGTTTCTTGCCGGCCACAAAAGCGATGCCGAAAGAAATGCTGCCGATTGTGGATAAGCCGACGATTCAATACATCGTTGAAGAAGCGATTGCTTCCGGTATAGAAGACATCATCATTGTGACTGGGAAACATAAGCGTTCCATTGAAGACCATTTCGACCATGCCTTTGAATTGGAAGATACCTTGTTGAAAAAAGGGAAGATGGATATGCTGGATTCCGTGTTGCAAACGTCGAATGTCGAGATCCATTTTATTCGTCAAAAGCAGCCGCTTGGCTTGGGCCATGCGATCTGGTCAGCACGTAAATTCATCGGTGATGAGCCGTTCGCTGTGTTGCTCGGGGATGATATTGTCGAAAACCCGGAACCTTGTTTGGCGCAGTTAATGAACCAGTACGAATTGACCCAAAACAGCATCATTGGCGTGCAGCAAGTACCGGAAGACCAAACCCATCGCTACGGCATCATCGATCCCATTTCGGTTGATGATAAATTGATCGCGGTGAATAAATTTATCGAGAAACCGGCAGCGGGGACCGCCCCTTCTAACTACGCCATCATGGGCCGCTACATTTTGACGCCAGAGATTTTTCAGTTTCTTGAAAAGCATGAGCTCGGCGCTGGAGGGGAGATCCAATTGACGGATGCCATTCAGCAGTTGAATGAGCGGCAACCGGTCTATGCGTATGAATTCGAAGGCAAGCGCTTTGATGTGGGAGAGAAATACGGGTTTATCGAAACCACCATTGAATTCGCCTTGCAGCGGCCGGAATTGAGAGATCAATTGCTGGCGTTGTTTGAGAAAAAGTTGGAGCAAGCGAAGTATCGTGTAGACTGAGTTAAAAAGCTGTTCATACCTGCAGGGTTCGCGAAGTGCTTGCCGATTGATCGGCTGGGTAAATACATTTCATTGCCATAAGTAAACCGCCTGTCCAAGCATCGTGAATTCTTGGGCAGGCGGTTTTTTTAGTCATCCAATTTGATGATGATGGTATCACCGACTCGTTGGACAGCGCTGGCTGCGGGCCATGGCTCCATTTCTTTGTATAAGTCGCTTTCCTTAATTTCTTCTCGCTCTTCCGCACTGGACAAGCCATAGGAATAGCCGAAATAGTTTTTCATCATGCGCTTATAATGAGGCGGGTGAGCCAAGAAACGATCACCCAACATGCCCGTCATTTTCGGTACATTCTGCGGCACTTCTACGGAGCTGACGCTGCTTTCCATCGAGATCCGACCGAGCACCGCCAGTTTGGTGGCTTCTTCTACGCCTTCTGTCTGTTCGATGCGGTCCACGACACGGTTCATGAAGGCGTAGGAACGCTCGTATTTCAAGTTCATATTAAAATAGGAAATGTTGGCGATGATCGCAAAGTTGAAGACGATCAAAGCAGAGACCAACAAGGTGCTCCAGGACAAGACCGGTGTGGTGAATTTGACAGGTGTGTAATTATCATAAAAGACAATTGGCACATAATAGAAGCTGACCAATGTCATGACCATCAGCATGTGGTAACTGACATCAGACGACACGAAGTACAAACTATAAGCCGATATCGGCAAGCTCAGCAATAACACAATCGCTATGCCGAGCAGCCAGCCGTGGCGGTAAATTTTATGGTGCACGGCAAACCAGACGAAGCCGAGTATGATCAGGGTGAAGGTGGCAACATTCAACATTTCAAAAAGGTTGACCGGCATCTCCGTGATATAGCCGCGGAAGAAAAATTCCTGGAACGATTCTTTGATTAACGTGAAGCGTTCGGATATGGTGATCGACGTATCGCCGATTTCGTTCAAGCCTTGATAATTGGAGATCTTGCCGGCAAAGAAATTGGTGTAGAGCGTAAAAGTGATGCCATACAGCGCCATGCCGATTCCCGTCGTCATCAAAAAGCGCAAAGCGTACGTGAGGGTTTTCCGTAAACTTGACTGCTGCGTGAGAATTTCATTGAGCAACACCACCGTGATCAGCGTGAGGGCGAGAGGCAAATTGGCTTGGTAGACCCCGACGCTCACGAAAAACAGCACTGCCCCCGGCAGAAAACCGTAAGTGTATTTCTTGGTGATCACCAGCGAAAGGACGGTTGTGAAGAAACCGAGCATATAGGCGTCGGCCGTGAACATATAAGAAAAGGTGGACGTTACCGTCGGGAAAGTCACGAGCAATCCGGCAGTTAAAATGATCGACAGTTTTTTGCGCAAGCCGAATAATTCCGTCAAGGCGGCTGAGGTCAACGCGAGATAGAAAATGGATAAAGCCCCGTTGACCCACGGCAAGTCGAAATAGGAACTGATGCCGCTAAACGGCGACAGGAAAAAGCGCCCGAGCGAGAACTTTTTTTGCGACATATGGATATTCAACAAGCTGTCGTGGTTTGGGATGGCATTCGTAAACATGAAGAGATGAGTGAGGAAACCTATGATAAGCGCAGCGAAGAACGCAGTTTTCCATTGCGGCTTGATCGCGTTTTTAAGGCGTAGCAATACTTGTTCTGGCATGGAAATCTCCTTTTTTCGGCAATGATGAAGACAGGCAGGGGGATGAGCAGTTAAAATCTCCCTTGCAGCTGCTGGAATCAAGCACTGGTATTTTAATTGATTGAAACATTGAGAATTATACCATATATTAGGTAGTAGGAATCTGTAAAGCTCGTAATATTTTCCAAATTGAGTCCGAATTGTAGGATTGACTCATCGACTTGTTTCAAAATTATTGCTATTATGATAATATATGACTCCAATAATAAGAAGTGGGTGGAAACGATTAAAAAATTAATTACGATTCTTATACCTGCCTATAATGAAGAAGAAGTACTGACGCCTCTTTTGCAGCGCCTGAAGGGTGTAACGGGGAAACTGCCGAACTATAGTTTCGAGTTCCTGTTCGTCAATGACGGCAGTACCGACCGGACATTGGAGATGTTGAGGAAAATGGCCAAAGTCCATTCTGAAATCTCCTATGTGAATTTATCGCGAAATTTCGGCAAGGAAGTGGCGATGCTCGCGGGGTTCGATCATATCAACGGAGACGCCGTCATCATCCTCGATGCCGATTTGCAGGATCCCCCTGAGCTCATTCCGCGAATGATCCGCTACTGGGAAAAAGGCTATGATGACGTATTTGCCAAACGCAATACGCGTGCGGGGGAGACTTGGTTCAAGAAATGGTCTTCCAATTCCTATTACAAGATTCTGCAGAAAGTCTCGAGCATCCCGATCCAGAACAACACCGGCGATTTTCGCTTATTGGACCGCAAATGCATCGAAGCGTTAAAGCAGATGCGCGAATCCGAGCGCTATACGAAAGGCATGTTCAGTTGGATCGGCTTCAACAAAAAGGAATTGCTGTTCGACCGTGAGCCGAGGGCAGCCGGCACCACGAAATGGAATTACAAGAAGCTGTTCAATTTGGCCGTAGATGGCCTGACGTCTTCGACGGTGGCACCGCTGCGGATTTCGTCGTTCTTCGGGATCGTCATCTCGATTTTCGCCTTATTGTTCATGTTATTCATTTTCGTCCGCACCTTGGTCTTTGGCGGCTCGGTGCCCGGGTACCCGTCATTGATGACGGTCATCCTGTTCCTCGGCGGAATTCAATTGATTTCGCTTGGGATCATCGGTGAGTATTTGGGGAAAGTGTTCAATGAAACGAAGAAACGCCCAGCTTATTTGATCAACGAGTATTATTCGCCTATCGCGCTCAGAAAAAATGAGCGGCGCAGAGACGGGTGAAGTCCATAGAGTACAATACATGAAAAGCAGCGGTCTCCGAGTGGGAATCGCTGCTTGTTTTTCGAGAAAGATAAGACGCTGTATTTTCCGAAGCTTATTGCTCGCTTTCCGTGGGGCGGGAATCGAGCCTCCTCGTCACTTCGTTCCTGCGGGGTCTCTCAAACCCGCTAGTCCCACAGGAGTCGAGCAAACACTTCTCCAAATACTAAGATAGGTCGTTGATTAATATATCGAAAAGCTAAGGTTTTTTGACCTATAGTAGATTACGAACTTATTCAACACTCTAAGCAGCGATCCTTTGGAGACCGCTGCTTAGAGTGTGAGAGCTATGGATGTCAGGTGGTTTGCTTGGTTTTCGTGTAGCGTCTTTTTATTGCACCATACGGGAAGTTGAAAAGAATCAAGCCCAGCCCGACGATTGTCGTGATCCACGGGTAGAGCAGCGGGTACAAGAGCGACGGGTAATAATAACCCGGCGGCAAGTAATAATTGATCGGCCCGCTGTAGTTTTCGGTGATCAATTGCGTCTGCAGCTTGGATTTGTTGTCGAAGGTGAACAGTTGTTGCGAGACGGTGCCATCTTTGGTGATTTTGATGAGTTTGTATTCGAGTTGTTCCAGGTCGACATAGCCTTCCATCCAGCCATCTTCATCAATCTGTCTCGTGTCGTAACCATTTTGCCAAATGACGATGGCGAAGAAATCCTCGTCGGTGAATTTGTCTTCAACAGTCCAGTATGTAAGGTAATGCGTATAGCGGTCGAGGCCAGCGACTGCGATGTCTTCGGAATAAAGCAATTGCACTGGATAGTCTTCGAGTGTCTCAACAGTTTCGCCGTTGACCGTCAGGCGGATATCACTGGGATGAACGAGCTCGTCCGAGCCATCAAAATACGGCTCGCCGGTTGTGATGTGCGAGGCGCGGATGATGTTCCCGTAGTAATTGGCATCATCCGGAGCACCGGCGTAATCAGCGTTCAACTCGTCGATGTCGTAGCGCGTGTCCATTTCAATCTTATATGCGATTTCCATGAGCATCGGCGTGATGGAGGGAAGCGAAAGTGCCACGAGGATGATGCCGATAATCAGGCGTTTGCGTTTAGGTTGGGTCATGGGGAGAATCCTTTCCTGCTGTCTATGTATAAATGCCTATTTAAAGTATAGCAAGAATATCGCTTGTTGAGAGGAATTCATTGACAAGAACCTGGCTTAATTTTTAATAAGTGGAAGAATAGAAGTGCTGGAGTAATGTGAATATTAAACTGGATAGGAAGAAAGATACTAGAAGTGCAGCATTTCAGAGATTTTTGTTGTATAATAGTCCTTGCTTGTTTTAAATCGCTTTTGACGGAATAAATTTGCCGTTGAAAGGAAGGACGTGTCTATTTGAAAACTGTATTACGAACGATCATTATCCTCCTGGTGAGCTTAGCTATACTCGCGGGAGCTGGATATTGGGCGTACAAGAGCTTGACCGCGAGCGACGAGCAGCAAATTTCCAAGGCTGCAGAGGAAGCTGAAGATAAGCTGCAACAAGGGGAAGACACTGAAGCACCTAAAGCGAATGAGCTTGTTGAAACTGTGGGCTTGAGTGAAGGTGAATTCCAGATTCATCTTCACCAAATGACACATCAAAAAATCCAAGCGACCGAAAAGCGGGGGGCGATCGAGATGACGCCGGAGCGCATCGATGAAATGTTAAAAATCTTACGGGCTAACGAAGACGCTTATAAAGAGTACGAATTCTATGAGCAAAGCTTGAGCGCTTGGGAAGAAGGCAATTTCTCCAATGCCGTCAATGTGCACAACACCATCTGGGAATGGCACAATGGTACGGTCGGACGCGCGACGGGGTTGTTGTCAGAAGAGCAGGAAGCGGAGTACGTGGAGAATAATTTTAACTAATAATGGTCTGCCTTTGGCAGGCTATTTTTTATAAAATAATAACCTTAATGAATTTAACCCCAGATGTTAGACACTTATTAACCAGTGTCTAACATCTGGGGTTTTATGCGATTGAAGTTATAAATTAGTTAGAGCACTAGTGAAAAAATAAGAATAAAAATTAATAGTGAAAATCTCTGAAATCTCTTGCAGATAAAAATAACGATAAAAGTTTCAAGGAATAAAATGAAAGTAGTTTTTCTTAATGTTAGATTATAAAAGGATGGATATTTAGATTTTTTTGTAAAGTTATAGGTATAAGTTCTCATGAAAAATTATATTTTTAATAAGATAATTATCACATGCAAAGTGCTGAATTTTACCATTAAAGAATCAAAAATTGGCTACATAAGATAGTTCTTTAGGGTTGATAGAGGTTTACTATTGTGATTAATAAATAGTCAATATTTTGCATCTAGAAAATTTTCTCTCGCATCATTGATCAGTGTGAAAGACATAGCATGATTTCTTTCGAATATAAATTGTAGAACGGGTGAAGAAGATGACAGAAAAAGAAAGAATTATTAAAGGGATGAATAAGTGGATTTTATTGAATGATAAGGATCATTATGCGGATTTCCACAAAAAATTAAATTCTATTAAGGAAGACTTCGAAGATCGATTGATGATAATGGTAAGTGGAGAATTCAATGCCGGAAAATCGACTTTTATCAATGCAATACTGGGAGAGGAATTACTGACAGTCGATATAACTCCTGCAACTGCAATGATTACAAAACTAACATATGGTGATCAAAAGAGAGTTATAGCGCATTATACTAATGGGAGTCAGGAAGAATTCGATTGGTCATGGATTGAGAATTTAACAGCTGAACGCGAAGGAGAAGGTGAGTGTATTCGTCAGCAACTTTCTTATGTTGAATATCAATTACCTTCGGATTTTCTGAAAAAATTTACACTAATCGATAGTCCAGGTTTAACCGCCCTTCACTCTCATCATACCGCTGTTACTGAACGGTTCATGAAACGTAATGAAGTTGGAATATGGCTATTTAATGCCATGAGTGTAGGAACTGCTTCGGAGTTAGAATGGCTGAAAAAAATGCGCGCTCTGAATATACCTACATATGGAGTAGTGAATGCAATTGATCGTTTAGACGAGGAAGAGGATTTGGATCAATTCCTTGAATACAATGAGCGCAGATTGTATCCACTTATTAATAAGCTTTATGGAGTTTCAGCCCAGGAGATTTTGAAGGGCAAAATGGAACGAAATGCTGAGTTGCTTGACTGGGGCAATGCACAGGCGATTGATGAATTACTGAAAGATATCGGTTCTGTCGAAGAAAGAAAAATTGATAGTTTTTATCGAAAATTAGTACCGGTACTTGAAGAGTTTAGAGAAATACATAAAGGCGTGAAATCTTCATTGCTATTTGTAGGAGACTCGCAGAGCTATAGGATATTTAATGAAATTTCCTATCCTTCATTTTTGAAAGAACAAAAAGCTTATGAAAAGAGTCTTAGACAAGTTGAAAAAGAACGCGCTGCATGGAGTGATTTATTAAATGGTAATCTCTATATCTTCAGCAAAGTAGAAAAGATCATCGAAAAATTGGGCAATCCCCAAAAATTGAATGCTATATGGAATTCAAAAATTTTGGGTGAAATACAGGTGCTAAAAGAAGGATATCCCAATTTGGAAAATATTTTACGAGGATTGTTAAGAAAAAGAGAAGAACTCGATACACAATGGAAATCTACTATTTCAAATACGAAAATACTCAATCATAAAATTGAGTTCTCAAGACTTGAAAAAAAACATATTGCTGAAGTGAAAAATTGGAACAAAGAAGCAGAGAAGTTAACGAATAAGACCAGACAGATAGAGAAAGAAATAACTGCATTCAAGGAGTTGCTAGAAAACGAAATTGAGCAAAATTTTGCTCGTTCGATGAATAAATCCTTGCCATTCAAGAAAAACCTTCAAAAGACTATTGAGTTAGTGCATAAACGTTTTGATGGAATTTCTCAAGATGAAATTCAAATTGTAAGAAGTCACATTGAACTGCATAAGAACTTTCATCAAGATGTTCATCCTCTTGTATTCCCGACAGAATTGTCTAATAAGAATAATGAAGAACTTGATAAAGTAAGAGCTAATTTGAATGCAATCTCAACACTTTATCATGAAGAAAACTATGAGCTATCTCTTGATCACTTAGAAAGAGTAATATCGTATAGATTCAATGTATTGGATAATATTGAAATCGACTTGAGCTTTGTCAAAGGAAGCGCATTCGATTTAAAACACTTCGAGCAACTTGAGATTGAATATAAGATTACTGAAGAACAAAATAGAGAAAATATTGCTATGAGGGCTACCAATCTAAAGATAATATTAGCGGTTGCAGGAGGGGCTGCGGCATTAACCGGCATGTTCTTATCATATGACAGCTATGATGCAGGGCCTAACACTTCTGATCAATATAAGAGTCCGGAAAGTTATTTTGTTGAAGAAGCTGCATCTGATATGGAAGAGTGGTTTGCGGAAGACTCAAGTATTGAAGCAGCAAGTACTGAACCAGGTAGCGTTGAATTTGCTCTTGAAGAGGACGAGTCCGCTGAAACCTCTGATTATGAAGGATTAGAAGAAACTTCTGACGAGCAAGAGGAAACTCGGCTATACGATTTCAGTGATATAGAGATTGAAGAATTCTTCCGGGAATACCGGTCTGCTTATATGAGTGATTTAAACGGTGAGTCAACTGACAGAATAGCTGATTATATAAATACGGATAGCGATTTATACGATGCTTTAAGTGATTTTGTAAACGACAATAGCTACACCGATAATTATTACGACTTTGAAGAAAATGAAGTTCTTTCTATTCAGCGAGGGAAAGTTGGAGAATATGAAATGCTCGCTCGAGAGACCTTTTATTTATACGGGGAAGATGACAGTGAATTTTATAATAGCCGAACTAAGGAGTACACCCTTGCTACTAACAGTAATGACGAATTACGGATTTTAGGATATGAAACGATTGAAAAGTCCAATGAGATGATCAAAGCGCCTGAAACGGAAGATGAAGAGTTTGATACCGATACAGAAGGTATAGAGACAGTTTATCAAGTAACGGAAGAGCAGATAAGCAGTATGGTGAGTTCTTATTACACCGCTTTGGAGGATGGTTTCAATGGCGGCGGTTTTGGAATAGTTGATTATTATCTTTCGCATGATGGGGCAGAGTATGAACCAACTAAAGAATATATTGAGAAAGCCATAGATGAAAATATGAAGATGATCAATCACGAACTGACCGTAGAAGATATTGAAATCCATGATTCAAATCATTACGTAGTAACGGTTTATCTGGAAGATGAGTACCATTACCAAAGCGGTGCAGGAGATATAAAGGAAGTCCGCGCACAATACTTAATAAAGGTGACGGAATACGGGGATATGTTAATAGAAGAAATGCTGTCACTGGATATCCTGAATAAATATGAACTTTAAACAAGTAGAAGGGAGCAAGACGTGGGCATCAGTTTAGATGAATATCAAAAAAACAGGAGCTTATTGATCAGAGAATTAGACAGCTATAATAATTGGCTCCAAAAAATGGAGCTGAAAGATGATCAAAAAAAGCTTACGCACTACAAAGAAGATATCTTAAGAGATACTTTTCAATTAGTCGTAGTGGGTGAATTCTCTAGGGGAAAGTCAACTTTCATTAATGCATTGTTAGGTACAAAAATCTTACCCTCGTCGGCCAAACCGACAACAACGATTTTAAATAAAATCACGTATAGTGAAAAACCGGTCATCAAGTTGCATTTCCACGATCGTAAGAAGAAAGTAGAAATGATTTCAGAAGACGGATTTAGAAGTTTAGTAGCGCCGATGGATCCTATTCCTGGAAATTCTGAGTCTGAAAAAGAATATGCTAGGCAAGTGAGTTTTGTGAAAGGGATTCAGTACGCTGAAATCGGAAGAAATTTAGCGATTTGTCAAAATGGAGTGGAGATTATAGACACCCCAGGGACAAATGATTTGGATCCTTTACGTGAAGAAATAACGAATACGATAATCCCGCGTTCGGATGCTGCAATTTTGTTATTGAGTGCCGTAAAAATCCTTTCTGAATCGGAATTAAGTTTATTGCGAGACCGCCTGTTGGCGAACGATATTCAAAAAATATTTCTTGTTATAAATTTCAAGGATGAACTGAAATCTGCAGAAGATGAAAGAAAAGTGCTGGACTTCGCTTACGCCAACTTAAAAGAGATCTTAGGAGACCCCAAGATATACTTAGTCTCTGCCAAGCATGCTTTAAATGCCAGAAGAAAAGCTGGTGGTGAAGAGCTTAAGGGTAGAAGAGGAAGACCAATGGATGTGTGGGATTTTGATAGAACAGGATTCCCAGAGCTGGAAGAGCAACTTGCTGATTTTCTACAGTTCGAAAGAGGCAGTATTAAAATGATGAAGCCTATTAAAAGAACTTTGGAAAACATCAAGGGTGTGAGGAAAGAGTATATTGAATTCGAAAAGAAAATCTTGCATTCACAGATGAACGGTTTAAAAGAAAAAGTAGAAGCATTTAAGCCGAAAGTGACTTTAGCTGAAAAGCATGCCAACGATTCTCTTAAAGTATTGAAAATGAAGTTGCAGTCTGAGGAAAAAGCGTTGATGGAATGGCATGAGCTCGAATTAGCTAAGATTGCAAAGAAGGCATTGGAAGCTTTTGATCAGCATCCTCATCTTTCTCAATCAGAGATAAGTCAAAAAGTGGATTTAGCAGTAGCCAAATACGAGAAAACACTTTTCGAGGAAAAAAAGAAAAAGATGAATTCAATTGTGAAAGATGCGATTCAAACAGCTTCAGGAAAAATCAATGAAGAATGGGCAAAGATGGATTTTGAAATGAAGAGTATGCCTGAAAGTGAATCGTCTTACGAATTGTCGACAATAGTTGACCAAGATCCTGCATCCGATGGTGTAGACGACTTCTTTAACTCCATTTACGAGGAGTTAGACAGTGCTTGGAGCAGTTCGCGTGGATTTTGGGATAAAGCAGCAGTCGGGGTAGGCGTAGCTGTCAGTGTAGTGGCTCATGGGCTTACCAAACTTTTTAGCTGGGGATGGTCTCAGCTCACAGGCGTGGACGAAAAAGTTCAACTGAGAGGCCAGTTGGTCGCTCATTATAATAGCGTAGCTAATCAAAAAATGATCACTATGAAGTCCGAATATCGCACTATGAGTAAATATGCAGAAGAGCAATATCAAGGAATCATAAAAGAACATTTATTGATGATTGAAAAACAGCTGGAACAATTAATCGGATCAACTGAACTAGAAGGTAATGAAATTACAGAAAGACAGTTAGTTCTGTTAGAACAGGAAGAAGAGCTGAACCGTATCGCTATTACTTTGGAGAAATTAGCTTTAACGCTCAAACGGCAATCTGCAGGGAAAGTAGGCGTCTGATATGACTTATATTGATGAGAAAGAACGAATTGGAAAATTAGCTGAGGCCGCTTTAACAAAGCTCGAAAGTACACTGCCAGGAAGTTCGCAGATGAAAACCTTAACGGATTTGATTGAAGACCTCGATGAAGATTCCTATAAGATAATGGTAGTAGGAGAATTCAAACATGGAAAGTCTACATTCGTTAATGCACTATTGGGACGGGATATTATGCCGAGAGGAGTTACACCTACTACAGCTACGATAAATGTCATTGAGTATGGTAAAGAAGAAAAGGCGTCAGTTCATAAAAGAAACCAAACCATTGAGGAATTTGATACCCTTGATATTTTAAAGAGCTATACGGCTGATGATGATTTTGATTCAGATGAAATTAGGCATATCAAACTGACTGTGGATTCTACTCTACTAAAAAATAAGGTTGTATTAATCGATACCCCAGGAGTCAATGATTTGAGTGAGCAGCGATCTGAAGTTACCCATCAATTTTTGCCGCGGGCTGATGTTGTGCTCTTTATGGGTTCATTGACCTCCCCCATTAAGGCTTCAGAGGAAAAGTTTATTAGGGAACGATTGATTAAGAATGGAATTGACCGTGTAATTTTTGCTGCTAATTTCATGGATAGTATCGATGAAGAAGAACTGGACGAACTAACTGAGTTTGTCGAACGACGTCTCGAGACGATTACTGGTACGCGTTTGAACTCTTTATATCCACTGTCTGCACTCGAAGCTTTGGAAGGGAAGAAGGAGAACGATGCTGAACTATTAAATTATTCGGGATTGCCAGAACTGGAAGAGGAAATACTTCGGCGTATCGAGTCTGGCTCCAGAGGTAAGGAAAAAATTAAAAACTTCACAGAACGATTAGTTAATATTTGTGAAGTCATTGAAGATGAAATAAAGACTGCTTCAATCGTCTCATCGCAGACGATTGAAGAATTAGAGCTTCAATTTGCGGCTATTCAGAAGTGGTTCGGTGATTTAGCTGCACAAGAAACGGACCTACAAAACTATTTGTACGATCGGGAAGCTGAAATTAATTTTATGGTCAGTAAATCATTAAGCCACTTTGGTGAGCGATTGAATGATGACATAGAAACGCGTATACATACTTTCCAAGGTGCTGCTATAAAGAATTTAGTAGAAAATCAACTTCCCATGGTAATCAAATCTCAATTCACCACATGGATTGATCAATATGAAGATAAAATCCATCAATTACTAATTAAATTGGAAAAGGAAGTTTCTCAAGGACTTACACGTTCTTTCAACCAATCAATTCAGTTACAAAAAAACCAGCGCGCTTCATTTAATCATTTGTCCACGATTCCTATTTTCGACGCGAAAAGCGGGAACGCTCATGTAAAAGCAGGGGTAATTCTTGGAAGTGTTGGATCTGTTGCCTTGTTATTGGGAGCTCCATTCTTCTTGCCGATTGTCGGCATGGCCGGGTTGCCTTACATTTCAGAGAAAATAGCAGAAAAACAATTGGCTGCGGTAAAACCGGAACTTATTATGACAGCTAGGCAAAAAGTAAATGAAATGGTAAAAGATTTTGACCGGCAGTTAAGTGAATATATTAAAGAGGCAACAAATGATATTAGGGACCGCTCTTTAGAAGAGTTTAACCGCTTGCTTTACTCCTATGAGACTATCTTAAATGATGAAATGGATAAACATCACAATGAAACGGCTGATATTAAGAAACGAGAGTCTAAGCTTGAAGAGTTAAAAAATATTGTAACATCCTATAGAAGTGGAGTTGAAATTTATGGATAATGACTCAATTGGTGAAGTCTTTTCTGAAGCAATATACGAAGTGCTTTCTACGGATAACTCAACACAAGTCGAGGTTCTTCCAGCTTCAACGTCCCTGTGCAGCCAAGAGGTATTTGCTTATAAGGATCCATTGAAGTACGCCCACCTTTTTGATTTCACACCGTTGCAATTGAATGTTGAAGGATCGGATATCGTCAAACCTCATTACGTAGCTCCCTATATTCGAGAAGACGGAACATTGGTAGAAGGCTATTATCGAGATGGGGACGGAGATACATCAATTGACCGTCCGTTTGGAATGGGCGGCGGATATACACGCTCAAATCCCAGCGGAGAGTAGTTAATGAATTTCTATGTAAATTTCATACGTGCAGTATTTCAGAAATCGTATGGGAAGAAAGAAGAGGAATTATGATTAAAATAATAGCATACCTAATGGTTTTTATTGGTATTATAATGGGTGTAATTCATTTAGTAGATATCTTAATAGAATCAAGTTTTTTTATATTCTTATTTGTTCTATTTATTTTATTTGGGATAGTAAGTACTGTTTATAGTGTTTTGAGATATTGCTATCGTCTACTTATAGGCTATACTCCAGAATCAGAAAATCCAATTGTCTCCGAGAGAGAAACACCAATTATTGCACCCGTTCGAAGTATGGTGAAAGAAGTAGAAGAAACTAAGGAATATTCAGAATCTGAAAGTGGAATAGAATTTGTTAGAGTAAATGAAAAGTGGGGATATGTTCAAGGGGAGCATAGACAGTTTCGTTTATTTAATACCGGTCTTTGGAAATTTGGGTTCCGAATCGAAGTCATTGTATCGAACAATTCTAGTGATAGCGTTGATGTGGTCGATATTTTGCTTGATGGAAAATCACAATTAACCGATTGGTTTATAGAAAAAGATAAAATGGAAAAAGAGTTTTTAGAATTAGTAATGATTAAGCTTTGGAGAATGGCTTATCGTGAAGAAATCCCATTTCCAAATGTAAAAGAATTAGATGAATTCTTAGAAGAAGTTTCCTTTAACAATTACTTGCTGAAAGAAGGTCTTCTTACGCAGACTGAATCTGAAGAAAATCTTGAACTTGAATATCAATGGGTAAGTTAAGATATTAAATTAAATTTAAGGAGTAGGGTAAATTTTTTTGAATATCAGCCAAAAGCCTTGGATTCCTTCATGGAGTCTAAGGCTTTTGTGTTTTAGGGGAGGTTTATTGTATTAAATGGGTGATAGCGGCGTGGGCTTAATTGCCGATTTTTTCTAAATTTATTAGAAAACTTCCTGATTTCTGTTTAATCCTTAGTCGGTTGGGGAATTATTTCATATCTTGAAATAATATAGGGGGAAAGCAGTTGGAAGGATTTTTGCAGGGGATTGCTGAGTTTTCAGCATGGATATGGGGCATCCCGCTCATTACATTGTTATTGGTTTCTGGACTTTATATGACGTTTAAATTAGGATTTTTTCAGTTTCGTTATTTCGGGTACATAGTAGGTCAAACCTTCGGCAGCATTTTCAGAAGGCCAAAAGGCGAAGGGACGGTCACGCCGTTCCAGGCATTGACGTCTGCATTGTCGTCGACAATCGGTGCGGCGAACATCGTCGGGGTCCCGGCGGCGATCATGTTCGGTGGACCGGGCGCGATTTTCTGGATGTGGGTCATCGCATTGATCGGCATGGCGCTGAAATTCGCGGAAAGCGTGCTGGCGGTTGAATACCGCGAGAAAAACGGCAACGGCGAATTTGTTGGTGGGCCGATGTATTATATGAAGAAAGGGTTGAACATGAAATGGCTGGGCGTCTGGTTCTCGTTCGCGTTGATGATCGAATTGATCCCGAGCATCATGGTGCAAGGGAACTCGATTGCCAACACCGTCGAAGCGACCTTCAGCATTCCAGCGTTATGGACGGGGATTGCAACTGCCATTCTCGTGTCGATCGTCGTCTTCGGTGGCATCAAGCGCATTGGTAAAGTGACGGAAATCTTCGTTCCGTTCATGGCCTTGATGTATGTCGGCGGAGCGGTCGTCATTTTATTGATGAACGTGAAAGCTGTTCCGGAATTCTTTATGTTGATCTTCAACAATGCCTTTTCTCCGGCGCCTGTCATGGGCGGATTTGCCGGTGCGGCGATTGTGGAAGTCATCCGCTGGGGCTTTGCCCGCGGACTTTATTCGAACGAAGCAGGACTCGGGACGGCGCCAATCGCTCACGCTGCGGCGACGACTGACCATCCTGTGCGCCAAGGCTTCTGGGCCGTTATTGGCGTAGTGGTCGATACATTAATCGTCTGTACAGCAACAGCGTTTGTCATTTTGTCTTCAGGCGTGTGGACAGAAGAAGGCGCGATGGAAAATTCATCAGCGTTGACGAGCTTGGCATTTGAAGAGTATTTCGGGGATTTCGGCGCGATTCTTGTGACGATCGCATTGATTTTCTTCGTCTTGTCGACGATTTTGGTCGTCGTGTTCTACGGCGCCAAGCAAGCGGAGTTCTTGTTCGGTACCAAAGCTTCCTACGGCATGCAAGTGGTCTATATCATCGCCGTGGTATTGGGTGCAGTCGGCGCAGCGGAAGTCATCTGGGGCTTCCTCGACATCATGCTCGCCGCGATCCTGATTCCGAACGTCATCGCGATCTTGTTGCTCAGCAACAAAGTGAAAGACTTGAAGAACGAGTTCTTTTCATCGGATGAGTATTACCGGAAGGATCTGAAAGTGAAGAAACGGGCGAAACGCCAGAAAGCCGTTAGAGAAGAGTATGAATCGTAGGCAGGGTGTGTGTGTTTTGCATTGTCCCTGTGTTGGGCACAATTTGCAGGGGACAATTCGCGGCGTAGCGGGATTCTGTTGCTTGGATGTCCCTGTGCGCCACACAATTTAAGTAGCTGGAACGTCAAAAACCCCTTGAACTCGATTGAGTTCAAGGGGTTTTTATGCATTATGGGGGTTGAAGGTTTTGGTGTTTTGTCCCTGTGCGTGGAACAATTTACAGCATTAGATTCGCATCGTGTGGGGATTTTAATTGTCGGGTTTCCCTGTGCGTCACACAATTAGTCAAAAAAATTTTGAATGTTTATAAACTTTATTGAATAGTCATAATTGAGGCTGTCAGGAGAAAACAGCTTTAAGTTGAAGAAAAAAGTTTCAGAAAATCATTATTGCAGTTTACCTTTTAATGGAAACCGGGTGGGGTATTTGTTAAGGGCAGTTGAAAAGATAGATTGGAATAAACGTTAGAAACAGTGGGATTTATAAGGTTTTGATTTGCTTAAATTACGGAAGCAAGCAACTTATTTTCCATTAAAAGTATATAAGAAAAACAAAATATAATCTGAATTATGAGAATTTTCATAGACTACTTTACATATTTTGGCCCTTAATGTAGGTTTATTGTAGTGTTATCAGTTATACGAGGTTTAATTTTTGATAAATAATTGATTTTTAATTATTAATTGGCGGTCGCAGGTAAGAAGTTTTCATGGACAGATCGATTAAATCGAGCGGAGGAATGGTTGAAATGATGGATACACAGCAGGTGGCTTCACCAGACAACAAGACAGCCGAGATGATGGCCGCCCAAGCGGTTGAGAAATCGCGGAGTTGCCCGATCGGCAGCGCGCCTGAAATCGAAGGGCATCGAGTTCCTCAGTTGTATATCGGCTTGCCAATGGACCGAGGCGTTTCTGTTCAATTATATCGGGATGAGCAGGAGGGGCTGAACGAGGCAACGATTCTGCTTTCAGTTGAGCAATTACCGAGTTTTACGCGAGCGCTCATTGAACACCCAATTTTGCTGCCGACGAGTTATTCACAGCGTTCGTCAGTAGAAGATGGACAGCACGCACTTCGGATTGCTTCGAAAGAGGATTTTCCTGATTTTGTTGAACGCCTGACGGATGCGCTCCATGCGCTCCCGCAAAAAAAGTGAATACGGCAAATCTATCCCGTTTATTGTTACGGGGGAAGATATGCATTTATGTTAGCAACAACAGCAATGTTTAAATAATGAGTTGGTAGCCGCGTAATCAATGCTTGTAAGGACCAAAATCGAGGAGGATGAATCGGATGACTGCGATTGTAAAAGAAGAAATGACAATGGAGATCCCGAACAAAACCTATTTGCAAACTTATAAGGAACATATTGACGGTTATAAACAGTATAAGCTGGAGAAGTTGGCTCCGCAGTGGCATGTGCCGGTGGGTCGTAAGGCGCTAAAAGTGGAGAGTGGATCGTAAGCTGTCCCTGTAACTGTCCCTGTGTTAGGCACAATTCGCGTGGGAAGAACCGCGTCGCAGCGGGATTCTGGTGCTTGGTTGTCCCTGTGCGCCACACAATTCAATCGTCAAAAAGCCGTGAACTCATTGGAGTTCACGGCTTTTTCTGCATTATAGGTTTTTCACGTAGTCTTCAACTTCCTGGGAAGTCGCGAGCCCTAGGATATGCTCAGTATGCCCTTCCATGTCCGCTTTGGATAGGCGGCTCAGCTGGGAGCGGGCTTTTAGGATGGACGAAGCGCTCATCGAGAATTCGTCCAGGCCGAGGCCAAGGAGAATCGGGATGGCGATTTCGTCGCCTGCCATTTCGCCGCACATGCCGGTCCATTTGCCTTCTTTGTGGGACGCGTCGATGACGGTCTTCACGAGGCGCAAGATGGCTGGGTTATACGGCTGGTAGAGATATGATACGGATTCGTTCATCCGGTCAGCAGCCATTGTGTATTGAATCAAGTCGTTTGTGCCGATGGAGAAGAAGTCGACTTCTTTTGCGAAAGTGTCTGCCATGACGGCAGTCGACGGGATTTCCACCATGATGCCGACTTCGATTGAATCGCTCACTTCGACGCCTTCTGATTCGAGTTTTGCTTTTTCTTCCAATAGAAGAGCTTTCGCTTCGCGGAACTCATCGAGCGTCGCGATCATCGGGAACATGATCTTGAGATTCCCGTGGACGCTGGCACGGAGAAGTGCGCGCAGTTGCGTGCGGAACATGTCCGGCATCTCGAGGCATAGACGGATCGCACGGAGGCCTAGGAACGGGTTGAGTTCTTTCGGCAATTTCAAGTACGACAATTCCTTGTCGCCACCGATGTCGAGTGTGCGCACAACGGTTGGTTTGTTTTCCATGCCTTTTAAGACGGCTGAGTATGCGTCGAATTGTTCCTGTTCTGTCGGGAACTCGTCGCGGCCCATATACAGGAATTCTGTTCTGTACAAGCCGATTGCTTCGCCGCCGTTTTCGAGAACTCCGGTAAGGTCTTTCGGTGTGCCGATGTTCGCGCCGAGTTCAACTTCAACGCCGTCTTTTGTGACGGTCGCTTCATTTTTCAGCTTCGCCCATTCGGCTTTTTGATCGGCAAACGCCGTTTGTTTTTCTTTGTATTCGGCGAGTGTCGCTTCGTCCGGGTCAAGAAGGATTTCGCCTTCCAATCCGTCGATGATAACGATCGTGCCGTTATCAATGGAGCTCATCGCTGATTTCGCGCCGACGACTGCCGGGATTTCCAGCGTGCGTGCGAGTATCGCGGAGTGGGACGTACGCCCGCCGATATCGGTGATAAAGCCTTTGATGTATTTCGGGTTTAATTGCACCGTATCGGAAGGCGTCAAGTCTTCTGCGATGACGACGACTTCATCGGTGATCATGCTTGGGTTTTGGATCTTCACGCCTAATAGATGGGCGAGCACGCGTTTTGTGACATCGCGCACATCGGCAGCGCGTTCTTTCATGTATTCATTGTCCATCGCTTCGAACATGTCGACGAACATCGTCGAAGTTTCGTGAAGCGCGAACTCTGCGTTGACGCTATCGTTGTTGATCTTGTCGGTGATCGGCCCGATCAATTCGGGGTCTTCCAAGACAAGCAAGTGGGCGCCGAAAATGGCCGCTTCCTTGTCGCTGATTTCTTCAGCGGTGCGTTTTTTGATGACTTCGAGTTCAGCGATCGATTCGTTTACTGCTTGACCGAAGCGCTGGATTTCCGCCTGTGTGTCCGCTACGTTTTTCTTGTCGACTGTCAGTTCCGGATTTTCCAGGCGGAAGGCCTTGGCGATGGCGATGCCGTTAGAGGCTGCGATTCCGGAGATGCGATTCATTCGTTCGAGATTCCTTGTTCTTGGAGTACGCGTTCGATTGTTTCCATCGCTTCCGCTTCGTCTGCACCGTCTGCGGCGATCTGGACTGTGGAGCCAGAAGGTACGCCTAGTGACATAACGCCGAGGATTGATTTCAAGTTAACTTTTTTGTCCTTGAATTCCATCGTGATGTCCGATTGGAATTTTGATAACGAACCTACGAGTGCTGAAGCTGGACGTGCGTGCATGCCTGCCGGGTCTGTGATTGTGAATGTTTTTTCTACCATGAAAAATTCCTCCTTAGGGTGGTTGGGATGTAAGCGAATTCACCCCCCATTATGACATTATCCGCAGAAAATGCATAGCGATGGCCTTGTGGGTGAAAAAAACAGAAAACACAGTCTTGTCCGGAAAGGGGCGACAGGGGTGGTTTTTTGTGTCCCTGTGTTAGACGCAATTTGGCGGAGGAGATCTGCGGCGCAGCGGGGTTTTGGTGTTCGCGTGTCCCTGTGTCAGGAACAATTCGCTGGGCGGGTGGAGTGCCGTGTCCCTGTGTTAGATATAATTTGGCGTGTGAGATTCCCGCCGTAGAGGGATTTCGTTGCTCGAGCGCCTCTGTGCGCCGCACAATTTCACGCCAACGACAGCCTTGTCCGGACAGTGGCGACAAAGTTGGTTTTTCATTAGATTGAATGCGCTTACACAAAGGGCGTATAATCTGAATTAACAAACAAAGCATAAGGGCAAGAGCCCAAAAAAGGAGGATGAAAGGAATGGCAGAAGAACGTTCAAGCGTGAAAGTGAAAGTCCAGAAGTTCGGTAACTTCCTGAGCTCGATGGTTATGCCGAACATCGGCGCGTTTATTGCCTGGGGTCTCATTACCGCATTATTTATTCCAACGGGCTTTTTCCCGAACGAGAATTTCGCGTCACTTGTCGGGCCGATGATCACGTATTTGCTTCCGCTATTGATCGGTTATACGGGCGGTAAGCTTGTGCACGATCAGCGAGGCGGCGTCATTGGCGCGATCGCGACGATGGGGGTTATCGTCGGGGCGCCGGATACTCCGATGTTCCTAGGCGCGATGATCATGGGGCCACTTAGTGCTTGGGTCATCAAGCAGTTTGACCATTTGATCGAAGGCAAGATCCGCTCCGGTTTTGAGATGCTTGTCAATAACTTCTCATCCGGTATCATCGGCGGGGCGCTAGCGATCTTCGCTTACCTCGGCATCGGGCCGGCCGTCAGCGCATTGACGCAAGTATTGGTCGCAGGCGTTGACTGGTTGCTTGAAACAGGATTGCTTCCATTAACAAGTATTTTGATCGAACCGGGGAAAATTTTATTCCTCAATAACGCAATCAATCACGGCATCCTGACGCCGCTTGGGCTTGAACAAGTCCAGCAGGCGGGCCGTTCGGTTCTGTTCTTGCTTGAAGCGAACCCGGGACCTGGTCTTGGCGTCTTGCTCGCGTTCATGTTCTTCGGAAAAGGCATCGCGAAGCAATCGGCACCAGGGGCCGTCATCATCCACTTCTTCGGCGGGATTCACGAGATTTACTTCCCGTACGTGTTAATGAAACCGATGCTTCTGTTGTCCGTCATCCTCGGCGGCATGAGCGGCGTGTTCACACTGGTCTTGATGGGCGGCGGCTTGATGGCCCCTGCATCACCAGGCAGTATCTTCGCGATTGCCGCGGTCACACCGCCTGAAGGCATGGCGTATGTCGCAAACTTCACGGCGATTTTGGTCGCAGCGACCGTATCGTTCTTAATTTCAGCGGTCATCTTGAAGCGCAGCAAAGACACAGCATCAGATGAAGACGTCGAAGCTGCAACGAAACGCATGGAAGAAATGAAAGGCAAGAAGAGCTCGGTTGCCGGCGCACTTGGCGCTAGCGCTGGAGCTGCAGGAACGGCTTCTACAGCTGGCACGTTCCCGGACGATGTCCAAAAGATCGTCTTTGCGTGTGACGCCGGGATG
Organism: Planococcus citreus; assembly: GCF_003664125.1. Classification (GTDB taxonomy): domain Bacteria; phylum Bacillota; class Bacilli; order Bacillales_A; family Planococcaceae; genus Planococcus; species Planococcus citreus. The sequence continues at coordinate 737,186 of NZ_RCCP01000001.1, read as the reverse complement.
GGGTCGAGCGCGATGGGCGCCTCGCTCTTGAGCAAGAAAGTAAAAGAAGCGGGCATGCACATCAAAGTCACCAATAGCGCGATTTCGTCAATTCCTGCCGATTCACAAATCATCATCACGCAGGATAAATTGACGCCGCGTGCAAAAGACAAACGCCCGGATGCGTACCACATCTCGGTCGACAATTTCCTGTCGAGCCCGGAATACGACCGCTTGATCGAGCGCATGAAACACGGCGTGACAGAAGAGCAAAGTGAACTGGTCGACGATAGTGAAGCGAATGCAGCGACTGGCGATGAAGGCGACGCTCCACTACTGACGGAAGACAATATTTTCATCAATAAACGCTTCCGCAATAAAGAAGAAGCGATCCGCTTCGCAGGCGATGCGCTTGTGAAAGCAGGATACGTCGAACCATCGTATGTCGATGAAATGTTGAAGCGTGAGGAAATCACGACGACCTATATGGGCAATGATGTGGCGATTCCGCATGGCACCGAAGAAGCGAAAAAAGCGGTTATCAAATCCGGCTTTACGGTTGTCCAAGTGCCGGATGGGGTAGACTTTGACGGAGAGAAAGCGAAATTGATCTTCGCCATCGCTGGCAAAGACGGCACGCACCTGGAGATCTTGTCAGGCATCGCGGTCATCTGCGCCGAGCAGTCGAACGTCGACGAACTCGTCGCCGCGAAATCTTCTAAAGAATTGCTGGACATCTTGAACAGCAAATAATCAGCACCACGAAAAGGCAGGGGAGATCCTGCCTTTTTGTGCTATTTCTTTGGTTTATTCAAAGTGAGCAATTTGTTGAAGAAATAGAAATAGTAAATGATAGTGGGGAAATCGCTCCAGGCGGACGCTTTAGGCGCGCAGGATGCGGGTCATGCAGCTGATGCGACAGGACGTCGCGGTTTCAGCTGCCCGCGGTTTCAGCCGCTTCCAGTTTACCAATGAATCAGTTTGAAACGCTGCTGCTCCCACATCTGCGGGGCAGATGCGTCGCAAATGAACAAGCTCAACTGCCTTTCGCTTATTCATTAGTCGCCACCTTTCGCTCTTTAAATTTAGGGTGAGCACTGATGTAGTGTTTCCAACTTTATGGAGATAAAAGAGGAAAGTGAGCTATTTTGCGGAATGTGGATAGTAGTGGGAAAATGAATATAGAACGTTGAAAAGCTTTTATAGCTATAAGAAGTAAGAGTTCACAACAAAATGTTCAGTAAGATATTAGAGTGTGTGTAGAAGCGTCCGCTCGACTCCTGTGGGACTAGCGGGTTTGAGAGACCCCGCAGTGAATGGATGAGTGAAGCTTAGCTGAGCGAATCCATTTGCGACGCAGCTGCCATGCAGATGTGGGAGCAGCGGTTTTCGTAGCGAATGAGGAGGCTCGATTCCCGCCCCACGGAAAGCGAGCGGTAAGCTTCGGAAAACACGGTTTATGACTCAGTATTTGATTCTACAAAGTCTTCATCAACGAAAGGTGACAAGGGAGTAGGTGAGTGGATGTTTGTCACGGTTAGGGAAAAGTCGATTATTGAGCTGGTGACGCGGATGTCGGCGAAGCATACGGTCAATTCCTTGGCGACGTATCTTGATGTCAGCGCGCGGACGATTCAGCGGGATTTGAAATCGGTGGATAAGCTATTGGAGGGGTTCGGCCTTGCGATGAAGCGCAATGCGGCGGATGCGCTGTTTATTGATGGCAACAATGAAAAAATCTACCGCTTGATGCAAAAGCTTGCGGCATCGAGTGCGCCGGAAGCAACGCCTGAGGAGAAAAAGCTGCGTTTGTTGGTCATTTTAATGGAAGAAGGCGCGTTTTTTAAAAAGCAGGTGCTGTCGAATCAGCTCGGCATCAGCACGACGACGCTGACTTCGTATTTGGATGAGCTGGGCAATTGGCTGCGCAAGTTCTCGGTCACTTTGTCCCGTCAGCGCGGTGTCGGTGTGGAAGTGGCAGGTGCGGAAGCGCATAAACGCCATGCGCTGGCGGCGTATTTCCTGATTCATTTCTACGAAGAGCTCATTGAAAGCCTGTATTACTTGCAGCGCGGCAAGACCCAGGACGAAAAAGTGCTCGGCTATTTCAACCCAGACTATCTCGCGGAGGCGAATAAATTGGTCGGCGAACACATCAGCGACGAACAGATTCGCTTGGCCGACAGCGATTATACCGGTTTGGTCGTGCATCTGGCGTTGGCGCTGCAGCGCACCGAGAATGGCTTGTTGCTGGATGCGCAAGAGCCGGCGGGTGAACCGAACGGCGAGTACCACGTCATCGAAGCGATTTGTGAGGATTTGCATAAACGTCTTGGCGTGGAATTGACAGAGCGCGATATTGAGTTTCTTGCGGTCGTCTTGAAGGGTTCGAAAATCCAGGCGTCCAATGTGCTGTATTACGACAGTGTGCTGCTCGGGAAACTCGTGAAGAATATGATTCGCGATGTGTCGGGGCAGCTCGGCGTTGATTTGACGAAGGATTTCTCCTTGTACCAAGGCTTGCTTGCGCATATGGAGCCGCTCATTTTCCGGCTCAAGCAAAAGCTCGAATCGTTCAATCCGTTGACCGACGAGATCAAGAAGAAATACCCGATGCTGTTTCTCGCGGTCAAGCAGACCTTGGAGACGGAGTTTGACGACCTCGAGTTCTCGGCGGACGAAGTGGCGTTTATCGTGCTTCATTTCGGATCGGCCTTATTGATGAATGAAGAGCGCGTGCAGATCGACGCAGTCGTCGTGTGCCCGACCGGCATCGGCACGTCGAAAATGCTGGCGAGCCGCATCCAAAAAGAGCTGCCGGAAATCGATACGGTGAAGATTTTGTCGATCCACGATTTTCAGGCGGCGAATTTTGAGGACTACGATCTGGTCATTTCGACGATCCGCCTGCCGGTGACCGATGTGGATTATTTGATGGTGAGCCCCCTTTTGAACGAACAAGACATCAGCCATATCGAGAATTACTTGCAGCACAATATCCAGAAAGTGACGCGCAACAAGCAGTATTTGCCGGCGGAGGATTATGGCGATGCGGGCAAAAAGCACAGGCCGGATCTCCGGCGCTTGCTGCTCGACATCAAGCAAGTACAGACCGGCATGGAAGCGATAATCGAGCATTTCGGGGTCGTGAAAATGCGCGGCACCGATTATTGGCGGGTGCTCGAAGACGTATTGGACGGGATGGAGTCAGGCGGTTTGCTGGATGCCCAAAGCACGTTGCGGCAATTAAAAGACCGCGAGACGAAAGGGGGACTCGGGATTCCGGGGACCAATATGGCACTGTTTCATTGCCGAGACGAGTCGGTCGGTCAGTTGCTGTTCCAAGTGGTGCATTTGGATACGCCGAGTGCGGTCAAAGGGATGGACGGCCGCGACGTGCAGATGACGAATCTATTGTTGATGCTGACGCCGGTGGAATTAAGCGAGCGCGAACAGGAAATCATGAGCTTGATTAGTTCGAGCCTCATTGAAAGCGAAGCGGCGATGATGATTTTCTCGTCGTCGAATGAAGGCGTCATCCGCGGCAAGTTGGAAGAGTTGTTTTTCGAATACTTACAAAATAATTTGATGAAGGAATGATTTGAATGAAACAAGCGATCCATTTTGGAGCAGGAAATATCGGCAGAGGGTTTATCGGGGCGTTGTTCTCAGAATCCGGCTATCACGTCAGTTTCGTCGATGTGGCGGAACAAGTTATCGACGGCTTGAACGAACAAGGCCAGTACCGCGTGAACATGGCGCAGGAAACGGACGAAAGCGTCTTGGTGGAGAATGTGTCGGGCATCAATAATATGAAAGACGAAGAGGCGGTCATTGCGAAGATCCAGCAAGCGACGTATTTGACGACGGCGATCGGGCCAAACATCTTGCCGCGCATTGCGCCGTTAATTGCAAAAGGAATCGAAGCGCGCGTTAAAAGCAATTTTGCGACTGGGCCGGATTTGGTGCCGTCGTCTGATTTGGATGTGGCGACGGACATGAGCGCGGGTTCGGAAAAATTATACATCATTGCCTGTGAAAACCAGATCGGCGCGACCGATATTTTGAAAGGGCATATTTTGAGCCATTTGAGCGACGAAGCGAAAGCGGATCTCGCGGACAAAGTGTATTTCTTTAATTCTGCAGTAGACCGCATCGTGCCGATTCAGGAAGGCCATTCGCTTGATGTCTTGGTCGAACCGTATTACGAGTGGGTTGTTGAAACGACTGAAGATATTCCTCACGTAACGGGCATGACGATTGTCGACGACTTGGCGCCGTTCATTGAGCGCAAGCTGTTCACGGTCAATACGGGGCACGCGGTTATCGCGTATTACGGCTATCTCGCGGGCAAGACGACGATCGATGAAACCTTGGCCGACCCGGAAATCGAACAAGAAGTGCGGGAAACCTTGAAAGAGACGGGCGCGTACCTCGTGAAGCAATACGGCTTGGACGAAGACGAGCATCTCGCGTATATCGATAAAAACATCGAACGCTTCAAAAACAGCTATTTGAACGACGGCGTCACGCGCGTCGGCCGCGCGCCGATCCGCAAGCTCGGCCCGGAAGACCGCCTCGTGCGCCCGGCCGTGCAAGCGCAAAAAGCGGGACTTGCGTATTCGCATCTCGCGAAAGCGATCGCGGCGGCGTTGTTGTTCGATTATGCAGAAGACGAAGAAGCGGTGAAAATCCAAGAGATGATCGCACAAGGCGGGCCGGAGCGCGTATTGACAGAAGTCAGCGGGCTTGAAGCCGACAGCGAGCTGGCGAAAGAAGTCGTGCGCCAGTATGAGGCGATGAAGAAGTAGTTGCTGCAGCTGTTGCAGCTGTCCCTGTGCACCACACAATTCCAACCGCATTCCGGTGGCCGAAACGGCGCCGGGATGCGGTTTTTGTGTTGCGGATGGTGGTTTGCGTCCCTGTGAGCCACACAATTTCGGCGGGGAGTTTTCTTGCTTGTCCCTGTGTTGCACACAATTTGGCGGGCCGAAAACCCGTTGCAGCGGCATTTGGCTGTTCGTTCGCCCCTGTGCGCCACACAATTCGACACGTGACGGTATACTTTTTGTCTGTATGTGCGGTTAAAGTGCGTACTTCCCAAGATGTAGGGCAGGACTTACACTGGGGAAGCATCAAAATACGCATATGAGGAGCTACACATAGATGAAATTACAACTAGCATTGGATTTAGTAGACATTCCGCAAGCCATCGAATTGATCAAAGAAGTGGAAGGGTCGATCGATATCGTGGAACTGGGCACACCGGTCATTAACCAAGAAGGATTGAAAGCGGTGCGCGAAGTGAAAGCGGCGTTTCCACACCTAGAAGTCTTGGCGGACGTGAAAATCATGGACGCGGCGGCTTATGAAGTCGGCAACGCCGCGGCTGCTGGAGCGGATATCGTGACGATTCTCGCGCAGGCGGAAGATTCGTCAATCAAAGGCGCAGTCGAAGAAGCGAAGAAACTGGGCAAGAAGATTCTCGTCGACATGATCGCTGTGAAAGACATCGAAACACGTGCCGCTGAACTGGACGTGCTGGGAGCGGATTATATTTGCGTCCACACGGGCTATGATTTGCAGGCAGAAGGCAAAGATTCATTCGCAGACTTGCACACGATCAAAAGCGTCGTGAAAAATGCGAAAACGGCGATTGCTGGAGGCATCAAGCTCGAAACTTTGCCGGAAGTGATCAAAGCGCAGCCAGATTTGATCATTGTCGGGGGCGGCATCACGTCTAAAGACGATAAGCAATCAGAAGCAGCGAAAATTAAGGCGCTGATGAACGAAAGCGTGACGGTTTAACGTGAGCGCTTCTGGATTTATGAATGAAATTTCAGCTGAACTTGCGCATACAGTTGGGCAAGTGGACGAGGCGGAAGCTTCCCGGTTGGTCACTGCGATGGCGCAAGCCGACAAGATTTTCGTCGCAGGCGGCGGCCGCTCGGGGTTCATGGCGAAAGCGTTCGTCATGCGCATGGTGCATATGGGCTTGACCGCCTATGTCGTCGGCGAAACGGTGACGCCGAGTTTGCAGGAAAATGATTTGTTCATCGTCGGCTCAGGTTCCGGTGAAACGGACAGTTTGATCGCGATGACGGAAAAAGCCAACGCAATCGGCGCAACGGTCGCAGCGGTGACGACCAATCCGGCGTCATCAATCGGCAAGCTTGCCGGTCTCCACATCACCATCCCGGCACAAGCGAAAGCGGAAGGCGCGATCGGCAAATCCATTCAACCGATGGGTTCGTTGTTCGAGCAATCGCTATTGGTGGTGTACGACGCGCTCGTCTTGGCGTATATGGAGCAGTACCACATTACCGCCGATGCGATGTTCGGCACACACGCCAATTTGGAATAGCACAGAAATAAGCTTGAGGCTGGAAGCGATTCCGTCTCAAGCTTATTTTTCATGCCAAGCGTACCTATTGGACAACTCGCTCACAGAGGTGCAAAATTGATGGAATGGAGAACTGCGGTGACAGGGCAGTGTTGATTGAAATGAATGGCGAGCCGCTCGTGCAGCGCTTAATTTTAATAAAAGACCCGCCAACGAAACTATTTTGATATGAAGGAGCAAGTGTATGTATAAAATGATCGCAATTGATTTAGATGGAACTTTATTGAATGATGAGTTGACGGTGACAACAGATACGATGACAGCGATTCGGCAATCGGTGGAACTCGGAGTGGTCGTGACGATTGCGACCGGACGCATGTACCCGTCCGCACAGCGCATCGCCTTGGAGTTGGGGCTCGATGCACCGATGATCACGTACCAAGGGGCGATGATCAAATCGGCGACGAGCGGAGAAGTGCTGCGTGAGCGCGTCGTGCCGTTCGAGATCGCACAAAAATGCATCCATTTGGCAGCGGAGAAGCAAATGCATATCCAAGTCTATCAAGACGATGTGCTCTACAGCGCCGTGGATAACGAACAAGTCAGAGCGTATTCCAAAGAAGTCGGCGTCGGCTATGAAATCGAGCCGGATCTCCTCAAGCTTGCGAAAAACGGCTTCATGAAATTGCTGTTTATCGACGAACCGGAAGCACTCGCGCCGGTGCAGGAAGAATTGCAGGCGGTGCTCGGCGACGAGGCGTGCATCGAGAAATCCAAACTGCGCTACCTCGAAGTGACGCATCCGGAAGCGAATAAAGGCAGTGCCTTGAACTTCTTGGCCGAACATCTCGGCATCGACCGCTCGCATGTGATCGGCATCGGCGATAACCACAACGACACGGACCTAGTCAAAGCAGCGGGATTCGGCATCGCCATGGGCAACGCCGTCGAAGAATTAAAAGCGCTCGCGGACTACACCAGTTTGTCGAACAACGAAGAAGGCGTGTTGCACGTGCTCAATAAATTCATTTTGGAACCGCGCACAGCCGCTGTCGATTCGGGGCAGTGAGCGACGGATTCCAGTAGACATCATAAGAATGAAATGCGCGAACGATGGAGGGAAAACGAATGCCCAATTTGGGAGAGAAGACATTTAATTGCGAAAAAGAATTGACCCTTTCCATCATCGGCGGAAAGTGGAAAATGCTCGTGTTGTGGCATTTAGGGAAATCCGGCACGAAGCGCTTCGGCGAGTTGAAAAAACTCATGCCCGGCATTACCCAGCGCATGTTGGTCAACCAGCTGCGTGAACTGGAAGATCACTTGATCGTCCACCGCGAAGTGTATCCGGTCGTGCCGCCGAAAGTGGAGTATTCGCTGACGGAACAAGGCGAGAGCTTGATGCCGATTCTCGATTCGATGTACGACTGGGGCAAGGGATATATGGAGCGGAATTTGTAGTTGTGTCCCTGTGCACCACACAATTTCAACCGCATTCTGGAAGCCGAAAAGGCGCTGGGATGCGGTTTTTTGGTGTTGGGAAATTGTTTGCGCCCCTGTGTGCCACACAATTTCATTTCAGAAAATATTTGCATAGATCTGGAAGTTGCTTGATAATCGTACGAGAGTCGCTTCCAGGAACATTCTGGAAGTGGAGTGGAGAAGTTGAAAAGTTATTGGAGGTTCTATAGATGAAGAAATGGCATATTGGATTACTGGCAATTGCTGTACTTTTAGCGGGATGCAGTGAAGATAAGGTAGAACAAACGGGGACAGATTCCCCGAATGCAAGTGAGCAAGGTGTTGAAGTGGAAGAGGTAGAGATTCCTGAATACAGTGTTTTGGAAATGGACGTTTTTGAAGATGCGGGAATTATACGCCGGGATTATTGGGTGCTCCCAGATGATATTTTTATTTGTGAGGAACAGATTGAATTATTGATTACCGATGCAGTCAATCAAGCTGGGGATGACGGGCCGTATAATTCTGTTTTGATTAACGTTATTGATGATGAGCGGTCTATTGATGAACTTCGGACGTTCGCAGAGGGCCAGCATTCTCCCTATGGAAATTGGGCGCGATCGAGTGAAGTGGAAGCGGGCGATTACTCGAACCACGAACTTGTCATTGAAACAGGGTCGTTAAGAAATGACCAAATTCCGGCCGACTATGAAGCAGGGGCGTATCCGACTGAAGAAGAGCTGGATGTGTTTTACTATATATTGGATAAAGTACATGAAGAGCTTGACAGTGCAGGTCCAGAAGAATTCATCGATGGGGACAAAATCGTGAGGGAATCAGCGCAAGAGTTATCGATCAGCTACGAGGAAGCGGAAGCCATTATGGAAAAAGCCAAAAATCGGTGAGGAGGGAATGTCCCTGTGAGCCACACAATTTGCCGGCCGGAAAACCTGTTGCGGCGGCGTTTGTGTGTTTGTTCGTCCCTGTGCACCACACAATTCAAACAGAAAAAAGCCCGTTCCAGGGAAGGAACGGGCTTTTTTATGGAAATGTTAACGGACGTTCATTTCGTTCGGGTGGGCGCCTTTGCGGCGGTTTTTGTCCAGCCCGTTGATTTGGTTCATGTCTTCTTCGCTTAATTCAAAATCGAAGACGTTGAAGTTTTCTTCGATGCGTGATGGCGTGACGGATTTCGGGATGACGATCGTGTTGTTTTGCAGGTGCCAGCGCAAGACGATTTGTGCTGGTGATTTTTTGTGTGCTTCAGCGATTTTTTGGATCACTTCGTCTTTCAGTACTTCGCCGCCTTGGTCAAGCGGGCTCCACGCTTCCACGAAAATATCGTGCTGCGCACAGAATTCTTTTACGTCATTTTGCGCCAAGTATGGATGGCATTCAATTTGGTTAAGAACTGGCGGCACATCGCATTCATCCAACAAGCGCTGCAGATGTTCGGGTTGGAAATTGCAGACGCCGATCGCTTTGACGCGGCCGTCTTTGTATAGTTTTTCCATCGCTTTATACGTCTCAACGTAATTGTCGAATTCAGGTGTCGGCCAGTGGATGAGGTAAAGGTCTACGTAATCGAGGCCGAGGCGCTCCAGGCTTTCGTCGAATGCGCGCAAGGTGCTGTCATAGCCTTGGTCAGAGTTCCACACTTTTGTGGTGATGAACAAATCTTCACGCGGAACGGATGTTTCTTTCAACGCCTGTCCGACGCCTTCTTCATTTTTATAGATCATGGCTGTATCGATAGATGTATAGCCAGTTTTTAGCGCGGTCGTTACGGCATCGGCAGCTTGGTCGTTGTCGACTTGCCAGACGCCGAAGCCTAGTTGGGGCATTTCGAGTTTGTTATTTAGTGTTACATGATTCACGGGACATTTCTCCTTTTTTGGGTTTTGTCACAACAATGTTTATCATACCCTGAAGTGGGCGGGGATAAGCTTTTTTTGTTGGGTGTCCCTGTGTCAGATGCAATTTCGGGTATGTGATTGCGGTTGAAGCGGGGTTTTGTGGTTTTGGCGTCCCTGTGCGCCGCACAATTCAACGAAAAAAAAGCTGCCGAAGGAGGCAACTTTTGGGGATTATGCGCTTAGTACAGGCCGAGAGCGTCCAAGCCGATTTCAGCGAGTTTTGCTTGTCCGGCATTCGACGGATGGATGTCTCCCGGCAGGACGTACAGTGCTTGATCGTTCCCGAAGGCTGTGTAAGCATCCGCCAGATAGACGTCTTCATTGGAGAAGGCGAGGCCGGCGAAAGCATCGTTAATGTCCGGGAGTAGGGGATCGACGATATAGTGGAGCGGGTCGGTCAGCTGGAACGGATTGTAGACATTATAGAGCACAATCGGTGAATCTGTGAGTGTGCGGATTTCTGTGATGATTTGCTGGATATTCGAGAAGACATCGCTTTGGTTGAGTTTCGCTGCAAGCAATTGCTGGAACGCTAGTTGATTGCCGCCGCTTTCGATCGCGGCTTCGCGCAGAATGGCAAGAAAATCGTTATTGCCGATCGTTACGGCGACGTAATCCGAGTGGATGATGGCTTGGCGGTATTTCTGGTCGTTCTGCAAAGCTTCGAGCAGTTGATCCGATTGCCAGCCCGACACGCCGAGGTTGCGCACCCGGAGATCGGCGAGCTTGCCGATTAGATAAGGATAGCTGGTCTTCGCCGGATTTTGGTTGGTCTGGCCGAGATTCAAGCCGAACGGAATCGAATCGCCAACTGCGACGAGCGATTCTTTGGCGTTGTCACTTTTTGCGAAAGCACCAGGAGACACGAGCAGGCTTGCGAGCAACACAACGACAATGGTTTTGATGAGCTTTTTCATAGAACCCTCCCTTTCTCTTCATTCAGCTATAGTATAAAACTAATAGTTCGAATATTCTATCTATTTTTAATGCATATGATTCATTTGATCCGATTGTCACGGATTTAAGGAATGGAGGAATTATCGGCGGGGGAGAGAACATAAGGAGAAAGGATGTATAGGGAGGGCTGGGCGTGAAGCATAGAGGCCGATCAAAATTGGCGGGTGGGATAATCGGATTGATTGCAGGGGTGTTCGCCGGTGCGTTTCTCGGGCTGGTCATCGGTGGTACCTTTTTGGGCGGATTGGATATTTACGAAAATACCGGACTGGAAGGCTATGAACTGGCGGCGTATGTGGGGGCTGTGATTGGCGGAGGGGTTGGCATCGTGTTCGGGGGTCGGCGTCGGACTTGATGTCCCTGTGTCAGACACAATTTGCATGCCAGGAACTTTGTTGTGGCGGGGGTTGACCGTTCGGATGTCCCTGTGTCAGGCACAATTACCGGTGAAAAAAAGAACAGCAGGCGGCGTGAGTTGTCCCTGTGCGCCACACAATTCAAGCCGCATTCCCAATGCCAAAAAGGCGAGGGGATGTGGTTTTTGCGGCTTGGCAGATGGTGTTTGTCCCTGTACACCACACAATTTGACCCACCACAGTCATATTAAAAAAAGAAATTATTCCCAAAACAGAAAGTAGATTACTATTAATTGGAAAATAGAGATGTTACAATAAGCGGGAATTTACCAGCCACGGAGAACAGATGGAAGGGGCCAACAATGTGAATACATCTAAGAAAATCGGAATCACTGTGCTGACGGGAGCGGCGGTTTTGCATATGGCAGGAGGAGTGTCAGCGGATGATGCTGTCGAGACCGATCGCGTCATCGTTGAATTGGAGGCGGGGGCACGCAGCCATGCATTGTCAGGGGAAAAAATCGAAGCTTTGGAGGTCAATACAGCCAATAAGCTGGTGACGGTCGAGGTGCCGAAAGGGCAAAGCGCAGAAGCATACATAGAAGAACTCGGCGCGGCGCCGGGCGTGGCAAATGTCGAGCCGGATCATTTGCTCAAGACGACGGCGGTGCCAAACGATCCGTATTATTCATTCCAATATCATCACGGATTGATCGGGTCGGAACGCGCCTGGACGAAAACGATGGGCACGACGGATGTATTGGTCGCCGTTCTGGATAATGGATTTGATTTGGACCACCCAGACTTGAAAGGGCAACTCGTCAGTTCCTATGCAACAGCGTCGAGCATAAGCGAAGACGACCACGGCACGCATGTTGCGGGCATCATCAACGCTGCACATAATAACCGGACTTACGGCGCGGGTGTTGCACCGGGCGCTGGGGTGCTCGCGATTGATGTGTTCGAAGGAGAAGAGGCGTATTCGTCCGATGTCATCGAAGGCATTTATTACGCAGCGGATGCCGGGGCGGATATCATCAATATGAGCCTGGGCAATTATTACAAGAGCGAGCCCTATCAAGCGGCGATTGACTATGCGCATGAGCGCGGCGTATTGGTGATCGCGTCTTCCGGAAATGATGACACGGACGAGACGCATTATCCATCGGGTTACGAAAACGTTATCGCGGTCGGATCGACAGACCATGCTGACCGGATTTCGTGGTTCTCAAATTATGGTGCTGACCAGGACATCACGGCACCCGGCACCGGCATTTGGTCGACAATCGCGGACGGCAGCTTTTCATCGATGAGCGGGACTTCGATGGCGGGACCAGTCGTGGCAGGGGTCGCAGCACTCGTGAAAGCGAACGAGCCGGATTTGACGAATGAAGAAATCGCCCAGCGGCTGTATGATACCTCGGTCGACCTCGGCGCTGCCGGCAAAGACCTTTATTTCGGCCACGGCCGGGTCGATGCAGAAGCGGCGTTGATGATTTTTGATATCGAACAGCCGTCAGTGAATGCTGTCTATGAAAGCTCGGCGGAAATCACTGGCACTTTGAATCAGCCCGTAGAAGACGCCGTGATCACTGTTGAGAATGAAAACGGTGAAATCGCGCGCCAAGAAGGATATGCGGGAGCGGGCACGTTCAGCGTGGCGATTCCGAAGCAAACAGCGGGGAGCGCGTTGACGATACTGGTGCGCGACCGCTACGGCAATGAAAGCGAAGCGCTGGAAGTTGTCGTGCAAGAAACGGAGCCGGAAGAAATGCCGGAACGCATATCCGGCACTAGCCGCTATCAAACGGCAATCGCGATTTCACAAACCGGCTGGGATGAAGCTAACACAGTGGTCCTCGCCACTGCAGGCGATTTCCCGGACGCACTGGCTGGCGGGCCGCTCGCTTACCTGGAAGATGCACCGATTTTATTGACGCGTACAGGTGAACTTCATTCCGGAACGCGCGAGGAAATCGAACGTTTGGGCGCTGACAAGGCGATCATCCTCGGGGGAAGCATCGCCATATCCGAAGAAGTGGAAGCGGAACTGGAAGGCATGGGACTATCCACTGAGCGCATCGGCGGAAAATCGCGCTATGACACCGCTGCGTTGATCGCAGAGAAATTGGACTCGGAGCGAGCGGTCGTCGCAAGCGGATTGAACTTCCCGGATGCTTTATCGGTTTCGCCGTATGCCGCGAAAAACGGCATCCCGATTTTGCTGACGCGCAGCGACTCCTTGCCAAACGAGACCGCTACCGCGCTTGAACGCTATACGTCGAGCTACGTCATCGGCAGCACCGGCGCCGTCAGTGAAGAAGTGTTCGCCCAGTTGCCGGATGCCGAACGATTCGGCGGCAAATCGCGCTACGACACCGGATCCGAAGTCGCGACACGGCTTCCGCTCGGCGACAGCCGCGCCTTTATCGCTACCGGATTGGACTTCCCGGACGCGCTGACGGGCTCTGTGTTGGCTGCGAAAAACGACGCGCCGATTTTGCTCGTGCGCCCGGATCGCATCCCGAAAGCGACCGAACAGCAGCTGCCGGTGTATCATGGCTTCTCGATCTTCGGAGGCACCGGCGCGGTGTCTGACGGAGTGAAAGGGATGCTTGGGCGGTAAGATGTCCCTGTGTTAGACACAATTCGTCGGGCAGGAACTTTGTTGTGGCGGAGTTTTTCCGTTCGTTTGTCCCTGTGTTAGACACAATTTAAACGCTGTATCCTGCTCATGGATACAGCGTTTTATTTTTGGATAGATATAAGAACTGCTGAGTATGACGACGGATTTCTCCTTTCGTTTTTTTAGTGGATTTTATTGTGGATAGTCAAAATAATTTCACAAATTGCAATAATATTCCTTCAATAAAATGTCTCTAATTAGCATAAATTTATCATAAAATGTATGCTTATTTTAACGGAAACAATAATCATGGCTGGATTTGAAGAGTGGAAGGCAGTGAATTCGTGGCGATATGCTGGGACTCCTTGAGTAGAGGCAAAAGTTCTTCTGTCTAGTGAGGGCATAGCTTTTGATGTGGCAGGGACATATGCTTAAGAAAGGAAAGAGAAGCTGTCATGAAGTTAATTAAAGTCGCAGACTATAACGAAATGAGCCGGATCGCAGCTGACTACGTCATCGATAAACTTCACCGAAATCCGCAAATCAAATTGGGGATGGCGACAGGCGACACGCCAAAAGGATTGTATCGGGAATTGATTTCCGACCATGTGATGAACGGCACTTCCTATAAACACGTCCAGACATTCAATCTAGACGAGTACATCGGATTGTCCGGACGCGATTACCAGAGCTACAGGTACTATATGGATACGCGGCTGTTCGACCATATCGATATCGATAAAAAGAATACGCACCTTCCAAAAGGTGATGCGGTGGATGAATTCGCAGAAGCTGAGGCGTACGAAAAGCTCATCCAAGACAGCGGCAAGGTGGATTTGCAGATTCTTGGCTTGGGCGGCAATGGCCATATCGGCTTTAATGAGCCCGGTACTCCATTCGATTCAACGACGCATGTCGTGGAATTGACGTTAGCTACAAGAACCGCGAATGCCAAGTTTTTCGGAAGTCTCGATTTGGTGCCGAACCGGGCGATCACGATGGGCATATCCACGATTATGGGAAGCGAAGAAATTTTACTGCTCGTCTCGGGTGCGGCAAAAAGCACAGCTTTAAGCCGTTTGGTGCTTAGGGAAATTGATGAAGGGTTTCCCGCGTCGATATTAAAGACGCATCAAAATGCTACTATCATTGCCGATGAAGCAGCTTTGCAGTACTTGGACAGTGTTGTGTTCGGTAGTGTCCCTGCGCACGACGCAATTCATGGGGGGAGAAATGCTGATATAGCGGGGTTTTGGTCGCTGGACGTCCCTGTGCAAGACACAATTTAAAAGCCTGGAAAGCGCTGCTTTCCAGGCTTTTTGTATGGGAAAAACTCATTTTCAGCCCTTGCCCAGACAGTACTTATGCCCATCGAATCAAAAAGAGACACATGTGTTTACTGCAATGCGTATCGGGAAAAAGTCATTAAGCTTTAAACGCATGCGAAAGCGTTCGCATGTGGGAAGGAGAGAAGATTTAGTGGAAATACATCCCTTATTATTGGTGCTGATCATTTTCAGTATCAGTTTAAGTTTTGTCACTTTGTCGACGATCCGCATGATTTTGATGGTAAAGGGTTATCAATATTCAGCGGCCGGCTTGTCGATTCTCGAAGTCATCATCAATATTTTGGGACTTGGTCTGGTCTTGGACAATTTAGCGAATGTACAAAATTTATTGGCGTACGCGCTTGGTTTTGCGGCCGGCATCATCGTCGGTTCGAAAATCGAAGACAAATTAAGCCTCGGCTATGTGACAGCGAATGTCATTTCGCAGGACAGCAGCGGGCGGCTGGCCATTCAATTGCGCGATAAAGGATATGGCGTTACGGATTGGGAGACAAACGGCTACGAAGGGAAGCGCAGTTCACTGCAGATCCTGATGCCGAAAAAACAGGAGCCTGAGCTTTACCGCATCGTGAAAGAGTTGGATCCCCACGCGTTCATCGTTGCTTATGATGCGAAAACGATCTACGGCGGTTTCTGGATCCGTGCGTTGAAAAAGCGGACGATTACGGTGAGTGATTAGATGTCCCTGTGTTGCACACAATTCACGGGACGGAATTCCTGGTATAGAAGTATTTCGCTTCGCGGCTGTCCCTGTGTTGCACACAATTCAATAGAAAACAAGAAGCCTCCATCCGCCCAAAAGACGGATGGAGGCTTTTATCATTTTTATGGCACATAGCGACTTTGACGAACACCTGCAGCCGTAAACTACATTTCCGGCGGGGCAAGTTCCTCCACATGCTTGTCTTCGTCCACTTGTTGCTTGTATTTCAGGCAGTACAAGCAATAGGCGGCGTTGGTTTGTGCGAAAGGCTCGGGCATTAACGTGGATAGGATGGAGCGGTCCAAAAACGGCGGAGCTTGCCGATCCTCGTTCCAATAGTACGGAAACGAGCTATACGGATAGTGGGCCAGGCGCTTGACCATAGGCGTGGATGTTTGGATGGGGTTGCGATGGATATAGCTGCTGACGACCAATAAGCCATACGGCGAAGCGACTTCCTTGGCGAAATATCGCTTTTGGTAGATGCGCCCGAGATGCCCGTAACGCTTGCTATAAGAATGGCTATAGCGGCGATTCACCAAGCTCATGATTTTGCTGAGCGAATCTTGCTCCGGTTTAATTAAAATATGATAGTGGTTGGACATGAAGCACCAAGCGAGAATCGTGAATGGATAATGCTGATGGACATGCAAGAATGCCCGCTTCAATTCAAGCATATCTTCTTTTGTGTTGAAAATGGACTGCCGGTTATTGCCGCGCATAATGACGTGATAATAGGAATCCGGGTTGAAATTGCGTCTTCTCGTCATGTGAGGCCACCGCCCGATTGGGGGACGTTGACAAATGGAGTTAGGTAACTGTTTTCTTGTGGAGGAGAATTAAAAGTGGTGGTTGAAGAGCTTTCGTGGGGCGCTGAATCTGTGTAAGAGGAAATGGAGAAAATGCTTATAAAAATCCCTTCTTTCTATAGAGGATATATTCACGTTTAGTATAATCGACGGGTGAAAAATAGTATATAGAATTTTGTGTGGCACGAAGGTTTCTGTGAAATTGTGTGTAACACAGGGACAGACGGCCACTGAAATGCCGATATACCAAGGATTTCGCCCGTCAAATTGTACGGAGCACAGGGAGCCCCAGTGAAGAGATTTGTTTAGACATATGAATATAGGGAATTTTTAAACTGATTATAATCTCAAGAGGAGGCGCTACCGTGAAGAAAAATATCGGCACGTATAACTCGATGTTCCGCATCGCCGGCGGCTTGACACTGCTTGCGTATGCGACGGCGAAAATGGCGCGCGAAGGCACGTCCGCTGTACAGCTCGGCGTGGCATTTGCCGGCGCGCAGAAAGTCGGGGAAGGCATAACCTATTATTGCCCTGTGGCAGATGCATTGAATTTAGAAGGTTCGAAGTTTTTGAAGTAAGAGAGACCGTCTCCGGCGACAGCTGGGGGCGTTTTTTTGTGCTTGCAGAATTGTGTCTAACACAGGGACAATCCAACAGCGAAATGCCTATACACCAAGGGATGCGCCCGTCGAATTGTGCGCAACACAGGGAACCGAGCAGGAACCGAGCTAGATGGGTTGACTAAAAACGATTACAGTTGTAAACTAAGGTCAATCGATTACAAACGTAAACGAAATGGAGGCATGCAAAATGGCAGTTGAAGAGAAAGTGGAGATGACCACGTCAGAGCGGGAGATCATGCGCGTGGTTTGGACGCTTGGCGAGGCGACGAGTAAAGATATCATCGATGTGCTGGAGGCGAAAAAGGAGTGGAAGCCGGCGACGGCCAAGACGTTTATTGGCCGCTTGGTGAAGAAGGGCTTTTTGCTCGCGGAGCCGGAAGGCAATAAATACATTTATTCGGCTGCGATCAGTGAAGAGGATAGCGTGAAAACGGCGGCGCACCGGCTGTTCGATCAGATCTGCCATAAGCAGGCGGGCAAGACGATCGCGGATATGCTGTCAGAGGCGCCACTTAGCCATCAGGATGTTGAATTAATTCAGCAAGTACTCAATGACAAAAAGAAACACGCGGTCGATGAAGTGGCATGCAATTGCGTGCCGGGCCAGTGCAAGTGCAGCACGCATTGATTTTAAAATAGAGAGGTGAAACGCAATGGAGAAATTATTGACGATCGAAGGGATGACGTGTGCCTCGTGCGCACAGTCCGTCGAGAAATCCGCCGGCAAACTATCCGGTGTGGAAGAAGCGAGCGTCAATCTCGCGACCGAGAAACTGAAAGTCCGCTTTGATGAACAAGCGGTTTCAATAGAAGAGATTTACGAAGCGGTGGAACAGGCCGGCTATAAAGCGCTGGCCCCTGCCGAAACGAAAACCTTCACGATCGAAGGGATGACCTGTGCATCCTGTGTGCAATCGGTCGAGAAAGCGACGAGAAAGCTCGACGGCGTCGCAGAATCGAACGTCAATATGGCGACTGAGAAAATGGTCATCCGCTTTGACCCGCAACAAATCACAGTGAATGATATCAAAGCTGCAGTTGCGGATGCTGGTTACACAGCAGTTGAAGATGTCGACGGCGAATCAACTGCTGATCAGGGCCGCGAGAAAAAGCAGCAGCACATCCACTCGATGTGGCGGCGCTTCTGGATGTCCGGGGCATTGACGATTCCGCTATTGTTGATTTCGATGGGGCATATGATCGGCATGCCGCTGCCAGCAGTGGTCGACCCGATACTCAATCCGGTGAACTTCGTGCTGGTGCAGCTCGTATTGACCATACCGGTAATGGTTTTCGGGAAAAACTTCTTCACGGTCGGTTTCAAAACTTTATTCAAAGGCCATCCGAATATGGATTCGCTGATTGCGCTTGGAACCAGTGCGGCTTTCATTTACAGCGTCATCGCGACCGTTTTCGTCTTGATGGGCAATACAGGGTACACGACGAATCTTTATTATGAATCAGCCGCTGTCATTTTGACATTGATTACTTTAGGAAAATATTTTGAAGCGCTGTCGAAAGGAAAAACGTCCGAAGCGATCAAGAAATTGATGGGCATGGCACCGAAGACTGCGGTCGTCGTGCGTGGTGGCGTGGAGACGGAAATTCCCGTCGACGCTGTGGAAACGGGCGATATCGTCATCGTCAAGCCCGGCGAGAAACTGCCGGTCGACGGCGTCGTTATAGAAGGTGCGACTGCGATCGATGAATCAATGCTGACGGGCGAAAGCATGCCGGTCGAAAAAGCTGCCGGCGACCGCGTCATCGGGGCGAGCATCAACAAGAACGGCGCGATCCGCTACGAAGCGACCAAAGTCGGCAAAGACACGGCGTTGGCACAGATCATCAAATTGGTCGAAGACGCACAAGGATCCAAAGCGCCGATTGCCAAAATGGCCGACATCATTTCCGGCTATTTCGTGCCGATCGTCATCGCCATCTCGATTCTTTCGGGTTTGGCTTGGTATATCGGTGGGCAGTCAGGCTTGTTCGCCTTCACGATCGCCATTTCCATCTTGGTCATTGCGTGCCCTTGTGCGCTCGGGCTTGCGACGCCGACAGCCATTATGGTCGGCACCGGCAAAGGCGCAGAACACGGAGTCTTGATTAAAAGCGGTGGCGCACTTGAGACGACGCACGCCATCGATACGATCGTTTTCGATAAAACCGGGACGATCACGGAGGGGAAATTGACCGTGACCGATGTGTTGATTGCACAAGACGGTTTGACAGAAGACGAATTGCTGAGCCTCGCCGCATCGGCTGAAAAAGGTTCGGAACATCCGCTCGGCGAAGCGATCGTCAAAAGCGCGGAGCAGCGACAACTGGCGCTAAAACCGGTCGAGCGTTTCAACGCAATCCCTGGCCACGGCATTGAAGTGTTCATTGAAGGAACAGAAGTCCGTCTCGGCAACCGCAAACTGATGGACGATTCCGGAATTGCGCTCGTCGAATTTGCAGCAGCGTCCGACCGCATCGCGAATCAAGGGAAGACGCCGATGTTCGTCGCTGTGGACGGTGAATTTGCAGGCATCATCGCTGTATCCGATACGGTGAAGCCATCGAGCGTCCATGCGATCCGCAAGCTTCAGGACATGGGAATCAAAGTAGTGATGCTGACAGGCGACAATAAATTGACCGCCGCTGCAATCGCCAAGCAAGTCGGCATCGACGAAGTATTGAGCGAAGTCTTGCCGGAAGAAAAAGCGAACGAAGTGAAGAAACTGCAGGCACAAGGCAATAAAGTGGCGATGGCCGGCGACGGCATCAACGACGCTCCGGCGCTCGCACAAGCCGATATCGGCATCGCGATCGGCTCAGGAACGGACGTTGCCATGGAATCGGCTGACATCGTCTTGATGCGCAGCGATTTGATGGACGTGCCGACCGCGATCCAATTGAGCAAATCAACCATCAGAAACATCAAGCAAAACCTGTTCTGGGCATTCGCCTACAACGTACTCGGCATCCCGATCGCGATGGGCATCCTGTACTTGTTCGGCGGACCGCTGTTGAACCCGATGATCGCGGCTGCGGCGATGAGCTTCAGTTCCGTATCGGTACTGCTCAACGCCTTGCGCTTAAAAAACTTCAAACCAGCTGCGGTTTGATGGGTGAGTTGAGTGGATAATAGTAGAAAATGAAAGGAGTTTGATGGAAATGGATAACAAAACGGAATTGGTGCTCTATACGCGCCCGACTTGCTCAGATTGCCAGGACGCGAAAGCTTATCTGGCAGAGCATAACATCCCGTACGAGCATAAAGACGTTGGCGCGGACCCGTCGCTCGAACAAGACATGAAGAACATATCTGGCGCCAAGATCGTGCCGGTATTCGCCTTCTATAAAAAGGGATTGTTCGGCAAGAAGCTGACGCATCATTTCATCGGCTTCGAACGGAACCGCCAGGAGATAGTGGACTTGTTGTTGTAGATTTTGTCCCTGTGTTGGACACAATTCACAGAGGCAGAATGTTGTCGCACCGGGATTTTGCTTGTCGCTTGTCCCTCGCTTGTCCCTGTGTTCAACACAATTCGATTGCTTCAAGCCATATCTTTACAAAAAAAAGCCGCTTCCATCAAAAATGGAAGCGGCTTTTTTGTATATGTTTTATTCCTTACAGCCCAGGCAAGATTCCTGAGAACAAGTTCAGGATAAAGACGGTAATCAAGGCGGTGACACCGGCGATGAAACCGCCACCGGTCCAGGCGAGAAGCGTTTGGGGAACAGTGAGTTTCCCGAAGCGGTTGACGACCCAGAAGCCGGAGTCGTTGGGCAAGGACAGGCCGATTCCGCCGGCACAGATGGCAAGACCCAAAAGGATCGGGGAGACGCCGAGTTCAGTGACCATTGGCCCGAGAATGCTCGAAGTGGTGACGAGCGCGACAGTTGCCGAGCCGAGTGAAGCGCGCAGGATCTGTGAAAAGATGAACGCGAGCAAGAGTACCGGAATGCTCCAGCTTTGCATCGTGGAGATCAAATGGTCGCCGATGCCGCTGTTGTTAATGACGGCACCGAACGCACCGCCAGCTCCTGTGATCAGTATGATAATCCCGGCAGAGTTGATGGCTTCGCTATACAAGCGGTTGTTCGGGATGGAAATATAAGGGCGCAAGAAGATAATCGCTGCGAACACACTGATCAAGAGGGCAACGTTTTTCTCACCGACGAATCCAAAAAAGCTGGAAACAGAAGTTTCAGGCACCAAAAGTTGGGACACCGTATTTGCCAAGATCAAGACGATCGGCAATGCGAGCATGAAGAAACTCAAGGCCGTGCTGATTTCTTTTTTCGGCAAGTCTTCTTTTTCCACGATGATTTCCTCGATTTCGCCGGAATGCTTGACGCGTTTTCCGATGAACATGCCGTAAAGATAACCGCCGACCAATGTCGCTGGAATGGCGACGATGATGCCGTAGATGATGAACAGGCCAAGTTCAGCGCCGGTGTTTTCCGCAACGACAAGCGGGCCGGGTGTCGGGGCGATCATATTGTGCGACACGATCAAGCCGACACCGAGAGCCGTGACGAAGCTGACGACCGAAATGCCCGTTTTGCTGGAAAGCGAACGGATCAAGCCGCTCAAAATGACGAACGCAGCGTCGAAGAATACCGGAATCGAAACGGCGGTACCGGTCAAGGCGAGGCCTGCCGGCGAGCGTTGGATGCCGAACACTTTCAAGACGGCTTGTGCGATTTTCTCGACCGCGCCGGACGCTCCGAGGAATTGGCCGAAGATGACGCCAAGGCCGATGAGGATCCCGACGCCTGCAAGCGTGTTGCCGAAGCCGGTCGTGACGGTCGATGCGACGTCTTGCAGCGGCATGCCGATTGCGAGCGCAGTGAGCACGGCGATGGTAATCAAGGCGAGAAAGGGCTCGATTTTTAATTTAAGAATGGCAAAAAACAAAGCGGCGAGCGACAGAACAAAAATCACAATCAACAAATTTCCTGTAACCATGTGAACATCTCCCTTATCGGTAAAGTTTGGTGGGGCAGCTTATAGCTTAGAAGCCAGTGGCGCTGGCTAGATATGCCTTAATTTTTTAATGAATGCAAAAATTTCCCTCAATAATAAAGCTTGTTATTCGCAATAAGGTCCATCAAGCATCCGGATTTTTCAACAGACGGACAAACCGCGCCATGACCGGCGTGATGGCTTGCTGCATGCCGGCCATCATATCGGACAGATGCATCGGCTGATCGGCTGCTTGCTTCAAATACTTTGTCGCAGCGAGCGACACTTCCGTATTTACGTTGACTTTGCAAATGCCTTTGGCGACCGCTTGTTGCATCGTGTCGTCCGGGGTGCCGGAACCGCCGTGGAGCACGAGCGGGACGCCGACCGCTTGGCGGATGTCGTCGAGTAGCCCGAGCTTGATGTCCGGTTCGCCGGTATACATGCCGTGGACGGTGCCGATCGACGCTGCGAGGAAATCGACGCCGGTTTGGTCGACGAATTCTTTAGCGGACGCGGGGTCCGTCAAGGCACCGGTGCCTTCTTCTTCATCGGAGAACGCGCCGCGGGCAGTGGAGCCGATTTCCGCTTCGACGCTGACGCCTGCCTGGTGTGCGAGTTCGACGATTTCTTTCGTGTAGGCGATGTTTTGCGGGAGCTCATGTTTCGAGCCGTCGTACATGACGGACGTGAAGCCGCAAGCAATCGCGCGGATGATGGATTCTTTTTCGTACGCGTGGTCGAGATGCAAGGACACCGGGACGGACGCTTTTTCCGCCAAAGTTTTCGTGAGTGCCGCAAAGCCTTCGACGTCGACAGTTCCGAAATAACGTTCGCCGAGCGCGATGATGACAGGCTGGTTTTCTTGTTCTGCTGACTGGATTGCAGCCTGCAAAGTTTCGAGGCTGTAGACATTGAACGCCGCAACCGCGTAGTGTCCGGCTTGTGCCGCTTGTAACATTTCTTTTGTTTGGATAAACATTCACACACCGCCTTTTATTGTATTCGCTTACATGGATTGCAAGCGGCAAATGCCACCCGCCTTATCCGTGAAGGATTTCTGCTACATCTTTCAAGCTAGTTTTCGAGCCGACATTGCCCGGAAAAATCACGTAAGCCATCCCTGGGAATTTGCTTTCGCTGCCCGTCAGCCATACCGGAATGCCCGGTTGGATCTGGCCGGCGACAGTGGCGCGCTGGACGCTTAGGCCATTGGTGCCGATGTCGCTTGAGGTGATGCCGCCTTTTGCGATAATGAAGCTCGGGCGCACGTGGAGGTTTTTGACGATGCTCGTCACAGCATCCGAAATCTTCACCGAGAGCTTCAATTCTTCTTCTTGCTGGTTGTCGCCGAGGTCGAGCCGTTCGCGTTTCGTGTAGACAGCGACGGTCTGGCCCTCACAAATCAAGCGCTCGCTCGTGTCGATGACGCGGTTGATTTCCGCTTCGAATTGTTCAGGGTGCAAGACGAGATGGACGTCGAACTCGATAAATTCGATAAAATCGCACGTCTTCAATACTTCGAATTGCTCGGTGGTCTTTTTCACGTGAGAGCCGATCATGATGAGCCCGCCGTTGTCGCTCGGTTCAGTGATCAGTTCTTCTTTCGTCAGCAAGGCTTTGTCGCTGATGCCGCCGATGATTTTCGTCAAGGCCGCTGCGCTGCGGAACATAAACTGCTTGCCGGCGTTCATCGCGCGGATCAAGGCGATGACGACGACTTTGGCATCTACGTACTGTACGGCGTTGACGATCACTTTATTGAAATCCGTAACAGTCATCAGCTGGTCGACGAGATGATCGATGCGCAATGCGCGGATGTCTTCGAGCGACAGATAGACCGCGTCTTGTGCTTTGAAGGCACCATTTGACTTTTCTTCTGCCCATTCGCCGAGATGCGATGCCGTATAGCCGAACGTGCGGTCTTTCGCGAATTCGGTTTCACCGGCCGGCACCAACTGCTCGCCGTCCTGGACGTAATGGATGTTATTGATGGTCAAGCGGCCGCCTTCTTGGAAGAACGGCATGATGACTTCGCCGTCGAATGAACGATCGGATTCGGATTCGACCGTGTTTTTCAGCACTTCGGTTTCGAGTGGGTAATGGCCGCGCAAGGTCGAGTCGCCGCGGCTGATGATGATGAAGTCTTTATCGTGCTTCGCGGCGGTTTCTTGGATAACGCGCGCGATGTCTTCATGCGCTTGTTTTGTTTCCGCTGCCGTAAAGCCTCTGGAATTGGTGAGGATGAAGAACATCGACTGCTGTTCCTTAAATCCAGCGTCGATGCTTTCTGCTGTCCAGTCGGTGTAGACTGAAACGCTGTGGACGGTTTGCACGCCGGTCGGATCGTCGTCGAGCACGATGATTTTTTTATTGAAATCAAGCAGCTCTTGCTCAAGCATTGCGTCTACTTTTGCGGCGTCCGGAACTGCCGGTAATGAAGCAAGCACGTCGTGTGCGTTTAGAATTTCAGAATGAGCCATCCGTTACACCTTCCTTACTTCGACATTCGCTAACTTTTCATAGTATTGGACGATTCCGCCGTGGTCGTCGGCTGCTTTGCCGTCGACTTTCAAGGCGTGGAAAATCTCCACTAGTTGGCTCGAAAGCGGAAGCGGCACGCCGATTTCGTGTGCGGTCTCCATCACGTTCGTCATGTCTTTCAAATTAATGTCGATGCGTCCGCCTGCTACGAAATTACGGTCGAGGATCAACGGCACTTTAGCATCGAGCACTGCGCTGCCGGCTAAGCCGCCGCGGATCGCTTGATACATTTTCTCCACATCGATGCCGGCTTTCGCTGCAAGTACGAGCGCTTCGGACATCGCCGCAATGTTCAAGTTGACGATAATCTGGTTCGCGAGTTTAGCGGTGACGCCGCTGCCGTTATCACCGACAAGGACGATATCGGAGCCGACGCATTCGAAGACATCTTTGACGGATTCGAAAACGCTTTCTTTTCCGCCCGCCATAATCGCCAAGGTGCCATCGATGGCTTTCGGCTCTCCGCCGCTAACAGGTGCATCAATCATGTCGACGCCTCGCTTCGCTGCTTCGTTGGCAATTTCAACCGAAGCGACAGGGGAGATCGAGCTCATATCAATGATGACCGTTCCTGGTGTGGCGTTCGTCAAAATGCCGTTGTCGTCGAGGACGACTTGTTTCACGTGATGGGACGCTGGAAGCATCGTGATGACGACATCACAGGTTGCACCCATTTCTGCAGGGGTGGCGAATTGTGCGCCGGCTCTGATAAGTGTGTCGACAGCCTCTGTGTTGAGGTCATTGACCGACACTTGGTAGCCTGCTTTCAGTAAATTCAATGACATCGGCTTGCCCATAATGCCGAGCCCGATAAATCCTATGGTTTTGTTCATTGATGATTGCTCCCTTCAAATTCACAAAGCTGCCATGTAAAATAGCGCTTTCATTTTGGTATTAATCAATATAGTACACATTATTGTTCATTTTGTATACAAAATATTTTAAAATGTATACAAAAAAATAGTGGCTTTTAAATTTTTCCAATAGAACTTATACTTTGTAAGGAGAAATAAATTAGCCAGGAGTCGATTAGCATGACCAAAAAAGCCACACAGCTTGCGTATATCCAAGCTTACGAATATATCCGGGACCGGATCCTGAACGGTGAACTCGAGCGCGGCACGAAATTGGTGGAGGAGCGGCTCGCCGAAGAGATGGGCATCAGCCGGACGCCGGTACGCGATTCCATCCGCAAGCTCGAGCAAGAAGGGCTCATCAAAGACAAACGCGTCGTCAACCCGAGTGACAGCGATTTGCGCGACGTCTTCCAAGTGCGCACCTTGCTCGAAGGCTTCGCCGTGCGCCACTGTGCGATGTACATGGGCGAAGGCGATCTCGACAAACTTAGAAACTGCGTCGAAGTCGGCCGTACCGGCACGATGGAACAAGTCATGGCGGCGAACAAGGAATTCCACGAAATCATTGTCGGCGCCACGAACAACCCCGTCATGATCGACATCTTCGAACGCATGCAGTCGATCATCTACCTGTTCCGCAAGACGGTCGTCTACCACAAACGTCCGCTCTTGATCGACGAACATCAAGACATCTACGAAGCTATCGCTGCTCATGACGCAGACGAAGCGGAGCGGCTCATGAAAGCGCATCTGCAGCTGGACCTGGAGTTCTGCTTGAACCGGATGAAAGGGTAGGGCTGGTTCGTTCTTCTGTCCCTGTGTTAGACACAATTCAAGGAGGAAGAATACTTTCGCACTGGGAATTCGCTTTCTGCTTGTCCCTGTGTCAGACACAATTCATCAGAAAAAAGCATCCAGCCGCCTTCATGGCAGCTGGATGCTTTTTTAAATTGTGTGTTACGCAGTCACATATGCCGTTGAAAACTACATTTCCAGCGCTTCGAATTTCATATCTTCTTCATCTTTCTGCCGATACTTCAAGCAGTATTGGCAATAGGGGGCGTTGGTTTTGTGTGAGGATGATTCATTAACGTGGAGAGAAAGTGGCGGTCTAAAAAAGGCGGGGCGTGCAGTCTTCGTCCCAATAATACGGAAATGAGCTATGCGGTATTTTGCGCAATACAGAAGGAACGAAATGGCCGATGAACTTTCAGCTTTTATAAAAATAGTTGGTCGCCAAGGAGGTCTTCAGTTGAATGTAAGAGAAGCTCTTAATAATCGACTGAAACTTTCAATGTGCATGGTCCTGATTTTAGACAGCCTATTGAAGTAAATCTACGGAAGGCCTTAAATTCAAAGAAGGATGGTGAAAGGATGAAAATACTTGTCTGCGGTGGCGCTGGATATATCGGCAGCCATACCGTCAAAGAATTGATAGGGAATCATGAAGTCGTCGTATTGGATAATTTAACAACAGGGAATTCTTTTTTATTGGATAGCGAAGTGATTTTTGAAGAGGGGAATTTAGGTGATGGGGCGATTTTGGATAAGATCTTTACGGAACATGCCATCGATGCGGTATTTCACTTTGCGGCCAATAGCTTGGTTGGGGAATCGGTCCGAGATCCACTGAAATATTACGGCAATAACGTAGGGGCCACAATCGTTCTATTACAGAAAATGATTGAGCATGGCGTGGATAAATTCATTTTTTCTTCCACAGCTGCGACATATGGAATTCCCGATTCAAAGATCATTACGGAGGAAATGCCAAGCACTCCCATCAATCCTTATGGAAGATCCAAACGGATGGTGGAAGAGATATTGGCTGATATTTCGCGGGCACATCAGTTCAAGTATGTCGTTTTGCGCTACTTCAACGCTGCAGGGGCCCATGCGTCCGGCGAAATTGGAGAAAGCCACGATCCTGAGACGCATTTGATCCCGATCATACTTCAGCACTTATTGGGGCAGCGGGAGAACATAGCGGTGTTCGGGACGGATTACGATACGCCGGACGGCACTTGCATCCGTGATTATATCCATGTGACGGACTTAGCGAAAGCTCATATTTTAGCTTATGAAGCTCTGCGGAAAGGTTCCATAAGCAATGAAGTATTCAATTTGGGGAATGGGACAGGCCATTCAGTAAAAGAAGTTATCGGGGTTTGCGAAAAAGTGGCTGGCAAGTCGGCAAGGGTGGAGTACGGGGAACGGAGAGAAGGTGATCCCGCTATCTTGGTTGCATCTTCCGGTAAAATCGGCCGTTTGCTTGGGTGGAAACCTGATTACGGGTTAGAGGAAATCATCGAGAGCGCTTGGATATGGCATAAAGGCCGAATTTAATCGGAAACTGAAAAGCTGTTTTCGGCAATTTATCGCTTGTATAAATAGTTGAAGGAAAAAAGCATCGCTAAAAGGATCGAAATGTAAAAAGGATGAATATTTTTATGCGGTTATTTTGAATTAAAAAGGTATTTTACACATTGGTTTTCATAATGGCGAAGTTCCAGCTGAATGGTGCATAAAAATAAAAAGCTTGGTTAATCCTGGGTATTCCTAGGATTAGCCAAGTTTTTCTTATTTTTAGAATATAACTTTACTAAACAGGCTAGCAATAAAAATGACCGTTTATGCATCCATTTACCCAAAAAATTAACGCAATTAAAGCTGTAGAGGAAGAAAGCGGGAAGGAAACTAGGGCGAAGGAGAGCGTGGAAATTATATGAATTAAACAATAAGGAAGTTTAATGCGGAAAACTGTCGAGGAACATTTAGGTTATAAAAAGCAGGTAGAATGTCAGTTATTTATTTATTTGTAAATTATATTGTAATTGAATCTTATATGAGAAAAATTAATGTGACTATAGTATTGTGTATTTTTTAAAAATTAAAAAAATTAATGATGACTTAGGTTAAAAGTCATGATAAGATTAACGAAAATTTAACAAAATCTTTACTTTGTTTACAAAAGTCATGGTTTTTATTTGGTTCTCCTTCTTGGCCTTGGTGAATTACAATCATCAATCTTTGGGTAATCGGCGAAGTCCCTGTCCTGGTTGATTGACCTTTCTTGTTGGAATTGAACGGCTGTTGAATCTTTTCGGCAGCTTGCCCTATGGCCAATGTAAAAAGGAGGAGAGTCCTATGAGAGTAAAAGAAAGCAGGTTGCTTTTGGATATGCCTGCCGCAAGCCCAAGTTTTCCTGAAGTGAGCGTCGCCTATTTGTTCATCAAAAGGTCGCTTGATGTCATAGGGGCATTGGTTGGGATTTTCCTGATGCTTTTCATCATGGCCTTTTGTTCATTCTTCTATGTAGTGGGTCCGAATAAGGGTGCGGTTTTGTTCAAACAGAAGCGCATTGGCCGGAACGGGGAACCTTTTGCGATTTATAAATTCAGGTCGATGGTCAACAATGCAGAGGAAATGTTGAAAAAAGATGAACTTTTGTACAAGAAATATGTCGCCAATGGCTATAAGATCACGGCAGAGGAAGATCCGAGGATCACGTCTTTCGGCAAGTTCATCAGGAAGACCAGTTTGGATGAATTCCCCCAGTTCCTTAATGTGCTGAAAGGGGACATGAGCCTTGTGGGCCCGCGTCCGCTGGTCCAGGCGGAATTAGACGAATATCGCGAACAGAAAGATTTGCTGCTGTCGGCAAAGCCGGGAATGACCGGTTACTGGCAGGTTTGCGGCAGGAGTGACGTTCATTATCCGGAGCGGGTGGACATTGAGCTGTATTATGTGAAACATCAATGTCTCTTGCTAGACCTTGAAATCCTGTGCAAGACCGTTGTGCAAGTTCTGCATAGAAAAGGCGCTTACTGAGCGGGTTTCGGAAGGGGCGGGATCATGAAAAAGGTGTTGTTGATCGGAGAATCTTATAGCGGCGGAGTCAAGACATATATCGACACCATTATGGAGAATAGCGAAGGCATCCCAAGGGTGCGCGTGTTTGCGATGGTCAGTTCCGTGCGCCTCGATTCCGGGGAAAGCCAAGGGGAAGGGTATTTTATAGAAGATAATCTGTCCTTCGGGAAATCGCCTTGGAAATTAATAAAAGCTGTGAAGGCAACTCACGGAATCGTCAGAAGCGAAGCCATCGATGTCATCCATGCCAACAGCACATTCGCCGGCATGCTGATGTACGTCTATTCCTTTTACAATCCTAAGCTTTCTTTTCTTTACACTCCCCATGGCTATTATTCATTCAAGAAGATGGGAAGGGCGAAGAAATATGCTGTGCAGTTGATCGAGAAGCGCATCAATAAAGTGGCGGACCAGGTGATTCACGTGTCGCCGCGTGAAGAGCGGGAAGCGCTCAGCGAAAAGCTGGTCGACCAGGATAAGTCGGTGGTGATTTTAAATGGCGTAAAGCCACCGGATAGGATGCCGGGCCGAGAAACGCAAGGTATTTTTACGGTTGTTAACCTAGCAAGAGTCGACGACCAGAAAAATCCGTTCGATTTCATTGACATTGCCAGGGAAGTGGCGGGCATTTCACGAGATATCCAGTTTATATGGGCGGGAAGCGGAGAACACCTGGAGGAAGCGAGGGGGCGTGTGAGAAAATACGGCTTGGAAGAGCAAGTGAAGTTTATCGGCTTTACTGCCGACAAAGACCGGATTCTTCGGCATGCTGATCTGTATCTCTCTACTTCCCATTACGAAGGGCTGCCTTTTGCGGCAGTGGAAGCCATGTCCTATAAACTGCCTTTATTGCTGACGGATGTCATCGGCCATACGGATTTAATGGATGGCAGCAATGGATTGCTGTTCAAAGGTAAGGGAGATCCAGCGCTTTATGATTTCATCGCCCAACTTCTCGGCGACAAGGAAATTTGGCAATCCTTGTCGGCTGGATCCTATCGTGTATTCAGCGAGCGTTTCAACACACACCAAATGATGAAGCGCTTATCGGAAGTATATGGCGTGCTTTAAATGGGCAGAACCAAAAATGGACAGGCTGCGCGGGCCTGTCCATTCGAAGTATTGCTTTTAAATGAAAAACTATTTTATTTTTTGGGCAACGGGAACGCCCAAGGAAGTGCATAAATAAACCAGAAATGGCGCCAATGCAAAGTGTCTACCACGATGCCGTTGAACAGTAAGCCGACAGCGGAAGCGAAAATGACGATGGATAGAGGGCTTTTCGTAACCAAGACAATCCTTAAGGACCGGTATAAGGTCGTCAACAGGAATCCGGTATAGCCAATAAAGCCGACAAGGCCATTTTCCGATAATACCCGCAAGAAAGAATTATGGGTGGCATAGCCGATCGTTTCCTCGTATTGCCCTGGCCCGATGCCCAATGGATTGGATGCCCCGACCCCGACCGCTGTAGCCTGGTTGCTGAAGCGGTCATCGTCGTAGTATTGGTATTCAAAACGTTCATAGAACATCTCGTTCACCAGGGGGATGCTCAACACATAATTGAAAATGCCGAATAGCAATACTAAGGTCAATAAAAATTTCCCTATGACTTTCATGGATGGCTCCAATAAGAAACGCAGGCCTGTATAGAGAAAAAGGGATAGCACCATATTACCCCAGGCAGCCCTGGAGAAGCTGAGGAAGATGCCGAAAATTAAAATCGCCAATATGGCTGGCCAAATCACCTTCTGTTTTCCTTTAGGCTGTTCGATTAACGAGTAAGCGTAAAGGGCGATGGGAATGAGGAATGGGCCGAACACATTCGGATCTTTGAATAAGCCTTTGACGCGGCTGAACTTCATAAGAATTTCTTGCCAAGGAATAATGCCGAAAAACGTGAGGATGCCGATGGCCGCTGAAAACACGGCGGCCAATGTATAGCCATAGAATAGGATTTTTACCGCCTTTTGGCCATACATCTCAATGATGCCGATATAGAGGAACCAAGACAGGATCAGATAGAAAGTGATGGCGAAATCCCGCACCCCGAGCAAAGTGTGAGGAAGTTCGAACATCGAAATGAGGCTCGCGACTACAAATAAATAAAGAAAAAGAAGAGCCGGGGTTAGATTGGCATATGAGAATCTGAGCCGCTGAAACAGGATTCCTGCCACGAGCAAAAATATAAGGCCAAAGTCTACAGGTGCAGGTTCAATCAAGACGATGGAACTGCTGGCCATGATCAGGAAAACGAGCCATAAATAAAAAGAAGAAGCCTGCTTTTGGGGCATCAAAGTGTCGGGATTGCGCATCTCCATCAACCTTTCTTGAAAAAGAGTAGGAGTCATTTTTTAACACAACGGTTCATGTAATATTAAAATATCTGAAAATTAAAAAATTTATATTTAAAAAATATCATAAATATGTATAATAGGCTATAAAAAATAAATAAATATAAATTTATTCTTTTTAACTAAATCTTTTAACCCATTAAAATGATACGGAATGGAGTGGTAGGGATGAAGGGGGAAATGGACGCTCGCCAAATTTTCGGGATAGGGAAACGTTTTATTGGCTTGATTCTGTTGATGGCATTTGCAGGGGCTGTAGTGGCTGGAGTGATTTCTTATTTCTTTATGACCCCGCTGTACCAAAGTACGACGCAATTGCTGGTCAGCAGGGAAGCCGGAGAGACACAGGAATTGACCGAGCAGAACATCAAGGCGGATCTGCAGCTAGTCAACACGTATAGCAGTTTGATCAAAAGCACAGCAGTTTTAGGGAAGGTCAGTGAGCAATTGCCATTTACGGCTCCTGAAGAAGAATTGAGATCGCAGATTAAAGTGGATTCTGCTGAAGACTCCCAGCTGATTGACATTACCGTAATAGATTCCAGCCAAAAAAATGCGGTAGAAATTGCAAATGCGACAGCGACGATTTTCCAGCAAGAAGTAAAAACCCTTATGAACAGCAATAATGTGAAGATTCTCTCGCCGGCGGTCGTCAATGACGATGCGATTCCAGTATCACCTGAGCCGATATTCAATATCATCGTCGGATTGGCAGTAGGATTTATGTTTGGGATCGGTGCTGCATTCCTGCTCGCTTATTTGGACACTTCCATAAAGGACGAAGAAGATGTCCGGAATCTTCTTGGCGTGCCTGTACTGGCAAACATTCCCCCCATTGACGGCGTCAAAGAAGAACTCGCTTCAGCAAAAGTGGGACTGCAGGAAAAGGAGGCTTAGCCCATGATGATTAAAAGGAAAAACAGGATAGATAATGAATTGGTCGTTGCCACAACGCCCCACTCGCATATTTCCGAAGAATTCAGGAGGTTGCGCACTAATCTGAATTTATCTTCTGTTCCTGGTGAATTTCGTTCGCTTCTTGTTGCATCCTCGGCAGAAGGGGAAGGGAGATCGATGGTCGCTGCGAATCTTGCAGTTGTTTACGCTCAGCAAGGGAAAAAAGTGCTCTTGGTCGACGGGGATTTGAGAAACCCGACAGCGAATGAAAGCTTTGGATTAAAAAACAAGGCAGGTTTATCAACTATATTGGAGGGCCGAATGGGCATGGAAGCGGCAATCCAAAAAAACGCTTTTGAAAACCTTGATTTGCTTTCTTCCGGTCCCGTTCCGTCGAATCCTTCCGAATTATTGAGTTCGGATACGATGGCACAGCTGATGGACAGGATGGCGAAAACTTATGGCATTGTCATTTTTGATTCTCCCCCCCTCTTGAAAGCCGTCGATGCCCAGATCATTGCAAACAAATGTGATGGAAGCATTCTGGTCATCCATTCCGGGGCAACCGATAGAAAACAAGTACTGAAAGCACAAGAAATCCTTGCTTCGTCAGGTTCTCAGCTGATTGGCGTCATCTTGAATAATTTTAAGCCTGTGCCGGCGAAAAGCTTTGGATAAAAATGAATTTGCGGATTTCGCGTGGGGGAGGGTGGAGGAATGGAACAACAGGCAACTTTAAGCAGCTATATAGCAGACGCTTTCCAAGGAAGGGCCGATCTCCGGATTTTGCATTTCAATGCGAAAGATTTGGTGTTGAAAGAAGAGCTGTCACAACGTGGGTTTTCGAATTTTTTAGGGATTGCTATGAATAAGCCAGTACCGGGCCTTTACTGGCATGAGTCGAAAAAGGCAGCACATAAAAACAATGCGGAACTCCTATTCTTGGATGGTGCCGATTTCGAAACTTTGGTCAATGCTTTTCGCTCACGGGCAGAGTGGATCATTTATCGGCCCAATCAATGGTTCAACAAGTTCACTTTTCGGCCGCTCCTCGCTATGCTTCAATACAAAAACAGGCGCTGGGATTTCAGTTTTGAGAACTTCGAAATGGCCGGCCGGGGCATGCAGCGGGTGATTGTTTTTAAACGGAGGCATATCAAGAAAGAGGCAGCCCGCCATTACCTTTCACCGGACATTCGCCCGGATGACTTCTTTGGGCGGTTGAACAAGGAAGAAGTGCCTTATGTTGTGTTGCGTTGGCATGAGGAAATCCCGTTTACGGACATCGATGAAGACATCGATTTACTGGTTTCCGATGAAGCCATTGGCAAAGTGCACGCAATCCTGGATGAGCGAATAGGGATTGTACCATTCGACGTGTATAGTGAAAGCGGCTTGACGGGAAGCGGTTATCGAGAAATGGCTTATTACCGGCCGCATCTTGCGCGGGAAATTGTCTTGAGCAGAGAGCTTTGGAACAGCCGCTTTTACATTCCGGATTGCAGGCATCGCTTTCTCAGCCTGATGTATCACGCAGTCTACCATAAAGGCGAGGAATCTGGTCTTCCCATTTTTGAAGGGGGCAGAGGCAAGCGGCAAACCGAACACGATTATCCCCGTATTCTTAAGGAAATGGCAAAAGAGAACGGAGTTGTAGAACTGGCCATGAACTTGACCGATTGCCACCGCTTTTTGAAACAGCAAGGCTGGTCACCGGCAACTGATACCATCCGTAAGCTCAGTCAAGGAAACGGCCATTGGCTCGAATCGATTGTCCAGGCCGATGAAATGAATTTCGAGAAAAATGGTGAATTGATGGTTTTTGTCATCCGCGAATGGGCGAGTGAAAAAGGCTTGAACGGCTATATCGCGGATTGGTTCGAAAACGCCGGATTGAATGTCGTGAAATTGATCGAGCTGGAAGGAGAAGAGCGAAAAAAAGCAGCGCAAAACCTGCGGGGCGGCAATTGGGGCAAGGGGCCGTGGCCTGTCAGTGGAGGCGAACCGGCCGCTTTATTGATTGTCTACGATTACCACCCTAAAGCGTTGAAGGCAAAGGAGCGAAAGAAATATCCTTACGTTTCCAATGAGCATTATCTATTGAAGGAAAAATTGCGGAAAGAGATCAACTCGAATTTGTGCAAAGAGCAACAGGCGAATGCGCTCCACAGTTCGGACGATGAAATTGAAGCATTGGAGTATATCCATTCCGTCGTGCCTCAGGTATTCCAGGAAGTGGAAGAAACCATCCGGAACTGGGATGAAAAGTACCGGACGAAAGAAAAAGTGATCAAGGACATTTCAGAGAATAAACGGCGGGCTAAAGTGGAAATCATCGACTTCAATGGCGTTAAAGCCGTTAAAAAAACCTATAAAGCCGGAAAAGAACGGTTCTTGAATCGCGAGAAGTATGTTTACGGTGAGCTAAGCAATGAACGGGAATTCATCCCGAAGCTTTTGGACAGTGGGGATAATTATATCATCATCCCCTATTTCGAGACTGTGAGATTCTCGAACAATGAACGGGCAAAGAACAAAATGCTGAAAAAACATTATAAGGAAGAAATCTACGGTATCAGCGACTTTTTCTATCATAAAGGATGTGCGTTAATTGATTTTCATCCGGGCAATCTATTGATCACGCGTGAAGGGCTGAAAGTGATCGATTTTGAATTCCTCTATCATTACGACCAATTACCCGAAAGTAGCCTGAAAACATTCGACCTGCTTGGCTTCCCGGTTGATTTTGAGGGAGATAAACCTTATGGCATCAAGGGCGCACACCGGAAAAAAGTGTGGAAAAAAATCTTAAATTAATCGCGATCTGAGGTCAGGCTTATGGCATCCTTGAAAACGAAAGCTGTGGACAGCGTTAAGATTACCGGAGCGACTATGGCAATTGTGGGCATCCTCCAATTAATCCAATTGGTGGTGCTCGGGCGAGTGCTGGGGGCAGCGGTGTTTGGAGCCATCGCGGTCATACAGATCGTCATTCAATTTGCCCAAATGTACATGGATATGGGTATCACGGACGCCATTATTCAAAAAGAAAAAATCAGCAAGAAAGAATTGTCCAGCCTGTATTGGTTTTCGATCGGCCTGGGGACTGTCCTTTTCCTGCTCATGGCACTGGCAGCGCCTGTAATCGCCACTTTGTTTGACCAGCCCGAACTGGAGGGCTATATCCGCGTGATCGGCATCAGTTTTGCCATCATTCCATTTGGCGCCCAGTTCCAGACCATTGCTACCAAAAGCTTGGACTTCAAGGACATCGGCAAGTATGAAATCCTGTCGAATCTCGCGGGGACCCTTGTGACATTGACTCTGGCCATCTTTTTCAGCTTGGGGGCGTGGTCATTGGTATACGGATTTATCACCATGTCGGTTTTCAAGACTGTGCCATGGGCCATACACGGCTTCCGCGACAGCGGGACCCGCCCGCACTGGGAGTTCGCTTGGGGAGACATTCAGGAATTGATTAATTTCGGCATGTATCGCTTGGCAGCAAATACGGCCAATTTCTTCAACACTAAAATCGACCAGATTGTCGTCGGCATCATGCTCGGCCCCCAAATCCTCGGTTATTACAGCATGGCGATGAATATTGTCATGCAGCCAATCCAACGCCTCAATCCGATGATTACCAAAGTGTCGTTCCCGGTTTTCTCCAAGATCCAGAAAGATCGATTGCGTTTGAGAAAAGCTTATTTGTTCATCATCAAGCTGATCATGGCGTTGAATGCGCCTTTATACGGAGGGCTCATTGTGTTGGCGCCTTATGTCATCCCGATGCTTTTGGGGGACGGCTGGGGCGAGGCGATACCGGTTGTCCAAATCCTTTCGCTTTACGCTTTGTTCAGGGCGCTAGGCAATCCGAGCGGCAGCTTGTTCGTCGCCGTCGGCAAGGTCAAATGGAGTTTCTATTGGCAATTGTCGCTGTTGTTCGTGGTACCGCTAGTCGCTTATCTTTCCAGCTTGAGCGGCAGTATCGTTCTGGTGGCATCGGCGATGGCGCTGTTGCGGTTCGTTTTGTTTTTCATCAATTACTGGCTCCGGATTCGCTGGATTATCGGGCCTGCTATCGCTCCTTTACTGAAAGCTATTTTCATCCCGCTTGGCTATTCTGCTGTCATGGCGACGGTTTTGGTGGTGATCATTGCGTCCATTTCAGGAATTGCGGATGGAAGGATGATCGTCACGGGCACGTTGGCGGGGGCATTTGTATACGGAGGATTGATGCTGTTGTTTGAACGTAAATTGCTTCAGGAAGTGAAAGGCATGTTCATCAAAAAAGCAGAGATTTGAGAAGCAATCTTGAAGTGAGGGAGTGTTGCCTAATGAAGGATGTCCAAGAGAAAGTCAGCATTGTTATCCCGACCTACAACCGCGCCGAACTGCTGAAAGAAGCAGTCAAAAGTCTCCAGAATCAAACCTATGGAAACATCGAAATAATCATCGTGGACGATTGCTCAGTTGATGGGACAGAGGAAACCGTGAAAAGCATTGGGGATAGCCGCATCACTTACCTCAAACATGAAGTGAACAAAGGCGGAGGTGAAGCCAGGAACACAGGCATTCGCCACGCATCAGGTGAATACATCGGATTTTTGGATTCCGATGACCAATGGGAGCCCGATAAATTGGCGAAGCAGATGGCAGTGTTCCAAAAGCAGACGGATGTCGGCGTAGTCTATACAGGGATGAAAGTCTATCAAGGCGATTATTTAGTGAAAGAGGTAATTCCGAAATATCAAGGGGGTCTATTGAGCAAACTGATCGAATCCAATTGCATTTATACCACTTCTTCTATCTTAGTGAAAAGACCCCTGTTGAAAGAGGCGGGTGGATTCGATTCGTCGCTTCCCAGCTGCCAGGATTGGGACCTCTATATCCGTTTAGCACAGATTACCCGCTTCGGTTTTGTGGAAGATTCCTCGGTGCTATATTATCTTCACCCTGGTGAACGAATTTCCACGAACGTCGATTCGGTGATTCGCGGCCACATGCAGATCTACCACAATTACAAAGAATTAGCGAAAGAGCAGGGAAAAGACACTTTCCAGAAATTCAGCATTAAAATCGCTAAGACGATTTTCAGGGTCGGCATGATTAAACAAGACAAAGACACCATCAATCTGGCGCGCCGCATTTTAGTCGATGGCTTAGCCAGGACAGAATCGACCGGCAAAAACCTGATGTTATATGGCACGACGTTCATGAACCGGAGAGTCTTGCTGTTCATGTACAGGCAATTCGAGAAAATCAATAGCGGAAATTATCCGGTGCCAGGAAAACGGAAGCTGATCTTTAAATGAGCATGGGGCCTTATGCGGCCAAGCAATGGAGGAGGAATAGACATGAACAAGAAAGTAACGAAAGCGATCATTCCCGCTGCGGGTTTAGGGACGCGTTTTCTGCCATTGACCAAGGCCATGCCGAAAGAGATGCTGCCAATCGGGGAAAAGCCGACGATTCAATACATTGTCGAGGAAGCGGTCCGGTCGGGGATTGAAGACATCATCATCGTGACCGGGAAAGGAAAGCGCGCGATTGAAGATCATTTCGATACGAACTTCGAACTCGAAGATAATCTGATCAAAAAAGGCAAAATCGAATTATTGGAAAAAGTGCAGAGCTGCTCCAAGATTGAACTTCATTATATCCGCCAGAAAGAACCGAAAGGGCTTGGGCATGCCGTTTGGACCGCCCGGAAATTCATAGGGAATGAACCTTTCGCTGTCCTGCTGGGGGATGATATCGTGCAATCGGAAAAACCATGCCTAAAGCAATTGATCGATAAATACGATGAAAAACAGGCGTCGATCATTGGGGTGCAGACGGTGCCCGAAAGCGAAACGCATCGCTACGGCATCATAGATCCTGAACGCAAGAGTGGGCGTTGCTATGATGTCCGGAATTTCATCGAGAAGCCGGTGCCCGGCACCGCCCCTTCCAACCTGGCAATTATGGGCCGGTACATTTTAACGCCGGAGATTTTCCGCTTCCTGGAGGAGCAGGAAATTGGCGCAGGCGGGGAAGTGCAGCTAACCGATGCTATCCAAAAACTCAACCAGATCCAGGATGTCTTTGCCTATGATTTTGAAGGGAAGCGATACGATGTCGGGGAGATGATGGGCTTTCTCCGTACGACTTTTGAGTTTGCCCTGGATAACCCGGCGTTGGGCGATGAAGTTCAGGAGATGATGATTGAATTGTTAAGGATGCGGGCAATGACAAAAACAAGCTAGGCCGAGGAGTGATCGACATGAAAATATCGGTGATCGGGACTGGATATGTCGGCCTGGTGACAGGGGCGACGTTGGCGGATATCGGACATGAAGTGATGTGTGTCGATGTCGATGTTCAAAAAGTCGAGCAGATGAAACAAGCGATTTCCCCGATTTATGAACCGGGCCTTGGTGATTTGATGGCACGGAACATTGCTGCCAAACGGCTCAACTTCACGAGTGACCCACAGTCGGGTTTCAAGGAGGCTGAAGTAATTTACATTGCAGTCGGCACTCCGGAAAATGAAGACGGTTCAGCCAATTTGACGTATATCGAACAAGCAGCAAAAGATATTGCGGACCATATTGAAAATGATATCGTCATCGTCGTGAAAAGCACCGTCCCGGTAGGCACCAACCATAAAATCAAACAATTGGTCGAAGCCGCTGTGAAGGGGCGTGCCCGAATAGCTGTCGTGTCCAATCCGGAGTTCCTGAAGGAAGGGTCGGCGATTCAGGACACTTTTTATGGAGACCGGATTGTCATCGGTTCGGATGATGAACCCAGTGCGCGGATTGTAGAAGCTATCAACGAACCATTCGGGGTACCAGTTTTCCATACCGATACGCGCAGCGCAGAGATGATCAAATACGCGTCGAATGCCTTTTTGGCGACCAAAATCAGTTTCATCAATGAGATTTCCAATATTTGTGAATTGGTCGGCGCCAATGTTGAAAATGTCGCAGCGGGAATGGGGATGGACAGCCGGATAGGCCATCAGTTTTTGAAAGCGGGCATCGGTTATGGCGGCTCCTGTTTCCCAAAAGATACCGAAGCTTTGATCCAAATTGCGGGCAATGTCAATTATGAATTCGAATTATTGAAAGGCGTCGTCAATGTCAACCGCAAACAGCAATTGCTGCTGATTGAAAAGCTCAATGCCTGTGTTGACTCCCTCGCCGGGAAGCGAGTGGCCGTCCTTGGGCTTGCGTTTAAACCAAAGACAGACGATATGCGTCAAGCGGCTTCACTGCTCATCATCGAAGAACTACTTAAGCAAGGCGCTGAAGTGGTTACTTTCGATCCCGTGGCGACTGAAAAGGCTAAAGCTTTACTCAATCCTTCCATCGTGTATGCAAATTCTCTCGAGGCTGCAGTCGAAGGCAGTGATGCGGCATTGATTGTTACAGAATGG
The DNA here is from genome assembly GCF_003664125.1 of Planococcus citreus. Taxonomy (GTDB): domain Bacteria; phylum Bacillota; class Bacilli; order Bacillales_A; family Planococcaceae; genus Planococcus; species Planococcus citreus. The sequence continues at coordinate 697,156 of NZ_RCCP01000001.1, read as the reverse complement.
GATGAAATTAAGAATGCGGACCTGAATGTTTTTGCGGGCATGAAGCGCCCGTTGGTGATCGATGGCCGGAATTGTTTTGGGTTGGAAATGGTGAAATCCCATGCTATCGAATACCATTCGATCGGCAGACCGGCGATTTTCAATGCAACGAATAAGGATTTTTCCGGAGTGAAATGGAGTCCCGAAGCGGAAAGGCTCGTCCATTGGGGCTTAAATACGAATTGAAGGGAAAATCCGTTGTTGTGAATGTTGGACTGACCATTTGAGCTTTTCCGTTAAAGGCAGTGGAAATCGATGGCAACGAGTGGGAACCGTCTTCCTGGAATCTGGGGAAACGGTTTTTTTGAGTGGATTGCACGGCCATATCCGCCTCAAAAATCACCACTGTCAGAATACGCTGTTGAAAGGGTTTTCATGATAATATGGGTTTAACGGCTTTGCCGAGAGAAAATGGGGGAATGGATTTTGAAGACGATGGGTTTTGTAATTAGCCGCAAGAATAACGAGAAGCGGCGGGCGATTTTGCCGGCAGATTTGAAGCAAGTGGCACATCCGGAGCGCTTGTATTTTGAGCAAGGCTACGGCGAGGTACTCGGCCTGACGGATGAGGATTATCGTGCGATGGGCGTTCATATCGCCATGCGTGATGAAGTCTTGTCTTGCGACGCGATTGTCGATGTGAAATTGGGCTTTGCGGATTATTTCGATCAATTGGAAGACGGCAAGTTGTTGATCGGCTGGGCGCATGCGATCCAGGACGTTAAGTTCACGGATGGCGCGATTGCTGGCAAGCATACGGTTGTCGCTTGGGAAGAGTTATTCGAAGGCGGGCGTTATATTTTCTATCGCAACCGTGAAGTGGCAGGAGAAGCGGCTGTGCTGCAGGCTTACCAGCATTGCGGCAAGATGCCGTATGAGACGCGTGTCGCGATTCTCGGAAACGGCCATACGGCAAAAGGCGCAATGCGCATCCTTCATGGACTTGGTGCAGAAGTGGACGTTTACGGCCGCCGCGCTGAAGCCTTGTTCCGCGAGAAGATGGTCGATTACGATGTGCTCGTCAACTGCATCATGTGGGACACGACGCGCACCGACCGCATCATCTACCGCGAAGACCTGAAGCGCTTGAAAAAAGGCGCGATGATTATCGACGTCAGCTGCGACCCGGAACTCGAGATCGAAACCTCGACACCGACGACGATCGACAACCCGGTCTACACTGTGGACGGAATCATTCATTACGCTGTCGACAACACGCCGGCGATGTTCCCGCACACGATTACGAAAGTACTCAGCACCGGCTTTGCGCCAATGCTCGACGAGTTACTTGAAGGCCATATGTCCGAAATGGTCCAGAATGCCATCGTCATCGAAGACGGCATCATCAAAGATGAGCGCATCACTGAATTCCGCCAAGCACGCGGATTGACCGTCTAATAATAGAAGAAACCAATGATCCGCCTTTGTCACGTCGACAAGGGCGGATTTTATTATGCCGCTATCTTTCGAAATAGTCATTGCGGCCTAGAACCCGCCAATATATAATAAGTTGATTGGTTTATCTCATGATAATGAAGTAGATTTCTGATGAATTTCGGGGTTAACCCCGTGTGCTGAATAGATACTTTAGGAGGAATGGCATGAAATTATTTTGGTCTATACTTTTCAGCTCGCTATTGGGCTATATATTGTTCATGTTCGGGCCGTTATATGGCGGGATATTGGCTTTCGGCATCCTGTTCGGCTGCATGTTCAGGGGGCTTTATTTATTGAGCCAGCTCCATAAAAAAATCTCGCAGGCCACGATCGAGAAAACGCCAGTTCCGCAAGAATCCCGGCGCACCATTTAAGGAATGGTTGTGGAAATGAAAGAAAGATAACCAGTTTACGAAAAATGAATATCCATATTATATAGAAGAAAACCAAAGGGGATAGAGAGATGATGGCGACTGTTCACATCGAGACGGCGGATGATTTGGTCCGCGTTATCGGGGAGTTATGGAAGAAGAAGTCGCTGCGTGCGGCAAAGGAGTTTTTGGCCAGCATTCCGAATGAAGAGGAATTTTACCGCTTGATCCGCATGGCGGATGAATCCGATTTGTACGGCTATAGCAATTTGCTGGCGACGGTGAGCTATAAGCGTTTCGGAAGCTTGCGTTCCTATGCATGGCATTGCGTGCGTTTTATGGAAAACGGGCGCAGCCTGGAAGCAGAGGAAAGGATTTTAGCCCGCCTGCAAGGCATTCATGCCGATGCTTATGAAGATGAAGAATTGATGCATGCGCATCATTTATTGATGAAAGTTTATTGCCAATTAAACCGTATCCCAGAGGCTGCCGAGCAATTGGCGCGCATCGAGGAGCTCGGTGGGGCGCGCCCGGACCAGGAAGCGTTTTTCGCTATCCATAGCGGAGACTGGGAACTTGCGGAACAAACTCTATTGAGTGCGCTGCCGGATACAAACAGCCGCTGGAGCACGAGCATCCACTTGTTGTATGCGGACCTGTTGGCGATGCGAGGGGCGCCGGAACAATCGCTTGAGTTATTGATTCAAGCCGCTGCTGAATTTCCGCATGTCCACGCTTTTCGCACGGAACAGATTGCCAGGCTGCATCAGCTGGGCCGTTTTGAAGAAGTCCTGAATGAAATGCAGGCGGTTCTTGAAGCCAATCCTTTTCATTCGCGCAAAAAAATGTTCATTCATTTAACGGCGCATTGCTTGTACGAACTCGAGCGTTTCGAGGAGCTGGGCCATTGGGTTGCCACACATCCCCGCGAGTTGAAAGACAGCCTTTATACGAAAGCTGAAATCAAGCCGAATGGGACACATAAAAAGCTGTCCTTGACGCCTGAAGTGCAGAAGCTCAATTATTGCGTCCCGGCTTCGCTGTCGCTGATTTTGCAGGCGTTCGGGCGCAAGGCGACGCAAGACGACATCGCCGCGCACGTCTTTGATGTGACGGGTTCGAAATTGCAGACGACGATGTCTTATATGGAAACGCTTGGCTTCACTGCGCGTTATTTTAAAGGAACAATCGAACGTTATAAAACTTTCATCGACGCCGGCGTTCCGGTGCTGCTCAGCATGATGATCGAAAACAGTGCGCACGTGCAGGTCGTGGTCGGATACGACGATCGTCTGCAAGCGCTCGTCATCCAAGACCCGAATGACTTGGGGCCGTTCCTCGTCGCTTATGACGAAGTGCCGAAAATGTTCCGTATGACCGATTCCCTGAGCGTGGCGTTTGTGGACGGTTCCCGTAATGAATTGCTGGAGACGCTGGACCCGGCGGATCACCTGTTCTTTAAAGAAATTTATGAACTTCTCGATGTCGAGCCGCTCAATGAAGCGCAATTCGTGGACTTTTTGGAGCAGCACGAAGAACAGCGCTATGCAGCGGTGATCGGATTGACGATGGCGCTTGCTGGCCAGTCCGTTGAATGGCATGAAAAGTGGCTGGAACGGCTGCGGGCGGAGTTCGACGCACATGATGCGGAACTGGAATTACTGGAAGCGCATCTGTATTTCCAAAAAGATCAAGGCAGTAAAGCGCTCTCCGCTTTAACAGAACCGGCACACGCGAGAAGCCCGTATGCCCTGTTTTTAAAAGCGGCCATATCCATGAATGAAGGAAAAGTGGAACAAGCGATTCCTTTATTGAAACGGTCGATCGAACTCGATCATTACCAGCCGCTCGCCTATAGCCATTTGGCGCGCTGCTATTTGGAAGGCAGCCACATTTTCCAGGCCTATAAATGGTCGAAAATCGCGATCGGCCAATTGCCCGAAGACATGTACGCACAAATTACGCACGCCCTCATCCAGTATGAGTACGGGGCTGTCGAGCAGGCGTACCGCCGCTTTGCCGAATTGAACCAAAACCATCCGGAAGATGGCTATTTCCCCTATGAAATGGGCCGTTGCCTGCAAGCGCTCGACAAAACGGAAGAAGCCTTGGAGCAGTACCGCCATGCACTTGCACTGGATTCAGAACAGCCTTTTGCGTATTTGCGCATGGCCGAACTGTTCATGGAGAAAGAACGCTGGGCGGAAGCGCAGAAAATCATTGGAGACGCCTTGAAGAAAGAGTTGAATCAAGACATTCTTCACTCGTATCTTGGCCATATCGCGATCGAACAGCAACAATTCGAACAAGCGGAGGCTGCCTACAGGCGTGCGTATGAACTGGATCCCACGGATTTGTTCACGCCTGTCCACATCGCGCAGGCTCTATACGGCCAAAAGCGCGGCAAGGAAGCGTTGGCGTTTTTGATACAAAGGCTGGAACGGGCCGATGCCGGCTACCGTCTCCGAGCTGCCGAATTGATCTTGGAACAAGCAGAGGACGTAGCGTCTGCCGGGGAAGCTTTGAAACTCATTGAAGACGGATTTGAGCTTTCCGAAGGCGAAGATTTGTATATGCTCGCTGAACGCTATAGCGAGTTCGGCGCGGCCCCAAGCCTACGCCACCGCGTCATCGCTGGATTGAAAAAGTTGCGCAAGATCGGCGCGCCGCAAATTCTCTGTCTGGAAGCGGAACTTCACGAACTGGCCGGCAATCCGCGTTTTGCGAGGCATCTGTATAAGTCGGCAGGGAATTTCCCGTTGGCGCTCGCCAAACAAGGGCAGCTGGCGGAAACGAACGGCGACATTGTCGAGGCCATTGCCTGTTACGAGCAAGCGGCTGGACAGGAAGCCGGTTACGCGCCGGCACTTGGCGGGTTAGTGCGCTGCTACCGGGAAACTGGGAAAAACCAAAAAGCATTTGCGGCAGCGCTGGATTTTATCGCAGCCGAGCCGTTATCCGCTGTCTTGCCGGACTTAGTTGGGTTTGCTGCGACGCCTGCCGATATCGAAAAATTAAACCGTTTGCTCGACCGGATTGAAGACCAAGTGCCGGCGGAGTGGTTGTATGCCGCACGGGCACATGTCCATGAAGCAGCGGGCGACCTCGAGATGGCGGAGACATATTTCCACAAGGCAAATGAAGAACCGAACGCGTTCCCGTCACGTTTCCAATATGTGCAATTTTTGAATCGCCACGGCGAACATAAACGCGCGCTGGACGAGCTCAAGAAGCTGCTTTTGGAAGCGCCGGACGAAGAGGAATTGTACGGCGAATATGTGCTGACACTGGAAGCGCTCGGAAAGATTCCGTTCCTTAAGCGCAATTTACAGAAATGGCTGCCGGCAGAGGGCCAGGCAGCCGCATATGTCCTTGCAGCCGAGTCAATGATGGAGCGTCTTGAACAGTTGGAAGAACAACCGCCTGCCGGCATCATTAAACGCATGCGCCACCGCAGCAAACGCTTGATGTTCGCAAGTACTATCATCACGTTGTGCGAAACCGCCGCCAAGCTGGCACCGGAGAGCGAAGACGCAGCGATCCAGTTGGCGCAGTTTTATTTGAACCGCGGCATGGCAAAGGAAGCGGTCGATGAATTGAAACCTTATGCGAAAACGAAAGCACCTGGAGAAGCGCAGCGCATGCTGATTTTTGCCGAACTTCAATTGGCGGAAGAGACCGGCAAACCGAAGCATTACGAAACGGTCATCCATCGCTTCCGTGAGTATGGGGAGACGGCGCCGCTCGATGCGGAAATGCTCGCCTGGTGGAGCGAAGCGCTGGAAATTTTAGAGGATATCCCTGGCGCACTCGAGAAATTAGATGCCGCCATTGCATTGGAACCATTCAATCCGGACCTTTATATCCGCAAATGGAATGCTTTGGAGTCGATGGAATGCGAAATGCGTATGGAACTGGAAGACAATTTGCCGGAAGAAATGCATTACGCGGAATGGCTGATTCTCGCAAGGGCGTCGAGCTATTCGACGAAACGCCACGGGCAGCGGGCAAAAGAGATGATCGAGCCGCTGCTTGCGGATATGCCGGGCTTTGTGCCGGCGAAGTATGAACTGGCGCGCGCGCAAGCAGCAAGGCATCAGCCACTGGCCGCAAAGACGATTCTAAAGGAACTACTCGAAACGGAAGAGGCTTCCGCGATTTGGGAGATGGCAGTGGAAGAGGACCTATTCGCTTCATTTCTTGTAGAGCTTTCTAGTCCATAAAGAGGAAAAAAGTCTCTCGTGCAATTATTCTGAATATGATATTGTGGAGTAGCATAAGACTGCACGGATTTCGAGCCACGGACCACAAACCTGAAAGGGGCGTTCCGTATGAAGTTAGAGAGTATCCGCACATTTTTATCCACGCTTCTCGAATATCGCGGCGTGCGTATTACCCAGACTTTCAACTCCGAAGACGGCAAAACGCTTATCGTTCAGTGTGAGCCAAGCACGGGGGGATTGGTCATTCGCGACATGTCCAACGGCATGGCGTGGGAATACAAAACGCTTGAAGAAGCGACGCAGTTCATTGACAGCTATTTGCATCCAGAGACACCCAAAGTCAACGCCTGAACAGTTTTGTTCAGGTGTTTTTTTGAGCTTATAAATAGTAATCAACGACGGAATTTCATACAATTCGAGTAGAACGATAGGAAAGGGAGACGCAAGATGAAAAGAATGATGGGCTTGATGGCGATACTACTTGTGTTGCTGCTTGCGGCATGCGGCAATGGCGAATACGAGACGATTGCGATTGAGGAAGTGGCGGCGAAGCAGGAGGCGGGCTATACGGTGCTCGATGTGCGGGAGCCATATGAGTACGAAGAGGCGCATATTGTCGGCGCGGAGAACAAGCCGCTCAGCACGCTTCGGGAAGAGGAATTTTCCGGCTTGTCGGAAGATCAACAGTATGTGGTGATTTGCCAGTCGGGTAACCGTTCCCAGGAAGCGAGCGCCATTTTGAATGAAGCAGGATACGATGTAGTGAATGTATCGGAAGGTATGTCGTCGTGGGAAGGCGATGTAGAGTAAGAAATCCACGACATGAGCAGCTTTGGTTCTGTGGGGATACAGTGTAACTGCCATGACAGTGAGTATGTTGCGGTACAGTCTTTATAGGAATAAGCATGTTTAGCGATAAAATAAAGCCAATACAAATAGCATTCCGAACTGTTGCATGTTCTATTTTATATCCTATTTACAAAATATTAGCCTTATTAATTTCAATACTTAAAAAAAGCTTGGGAACAATTCCTAAGCTTTTTATATTTGTAGACGGATCAGAACAGTTAAAGCATGAGAATAGGCTGCAAGCGGCTCATGCAATTGGTGATTCGACTTGGAAACCTTTTAGGATTTCAGCATCGTATTCTTCGTGTTCGATAGCTTGAGCAAGAACGGGATCAAAAGCGAAGCAAGCGTGACATACACAAGGAAGAGCAGGAGAAGAAACAGCAACCCGGCTTCCCGATAGACGATGAAGTAATTGGATATCAGAATGAACGGGATGAGAAACAGCATATAACTCCAGAAATTCGATTTTCTTGAAGGGTATTGAAGGACATGGCAGTTTCGGCATTCCTGCTTCCCTTTAAGGCTAAGTTTGAACATATCTTTCCAGTCCCACTGGAATCCGCAATTTTGGCAACGGGGCATAGGGTTCATCCTTTCCGGCAATCGCATATTCATTGATTTGAAAGTCAGCTTGAAGCAAGTGATTATTCGATCGTTTTGCCGAATCGTTTCCGGGTACTCGATAGCCTATAGAAGAAAGGCAGCACCAGCAAAACAAGCGGTAAGTAAATCGGTATGGCAAGAAAAATCCATGACGAGCTAATTTCGTAATAAGCACGAAGAAAGCTTGTGGGAAGGATAAAAGCCATGGAAGTAAAGAACGTAACCCAGAAGTTTGATGCGGGAGATATATATTGTCTTTTGTTGCAGTTGGGGCATTCTTTTTTGCCTTTCAGACTGAGCACCATGACATCTTTCCAACTCCATTTGAAATTACAATTTTGGCAGTGTGGCATAAAATGTATCCTTCCTTCAGCGGATTTTTGGTTGATTGGAGAGTTGAATGGCATAGGGCAATGCGATAATAAGTGAGCAGGAGTAGATCGTAACAAAAAGGGTGAACATATTGAGCGGAACATCCAAATAGGGGAGTAGGATACTCACTGCGAATAAAAAGGCGCAGGCTGCGTAAAGTTTCTTTGCGTTAGCATTTGTCTTAGGGTATTGCATATTCGCGCAATTCGGGCATTTGCGTTTGTTCAAAAATGAAATTTTAAAAGTGTCGCTCCAAGTCCATTTGGCTCCGCAGTTGTCACAATGAGGCATTGTTTGGCTCCTTTGCTTTTATGAGTTAAATATATGTATACCCTTAATTTTAAAATTAATCCAAATTAATGGGAATAAATTATGAGATAGTGCCCGCTAATTGTAATGTGCGCCATTTTAATAAAAGAAATAGAGTTTGTCAGCATGACATAGAGACACAACTTAAATATAACCATGAATGAATGCAGCAAGACCTTGCTATTGCATGACAATATTCTTAGAATAAAGGTATAAGTTGTAAATGGGGAGGGTGCGGAGTATGAAGTTGAATATGGAGCAGCGGCGCATTGTGGAATTGGAGCCGGGCGGGCCAATGTTGGTCAAAGGGGTGGCCGGATCGGGCAAGACGACGGTGGCGATTCGGCGGATCCATTTCTTGATGGATCATTATTGCCACGAGGAAGATGACCAGATTTTATTGGTGACGTACAACAAGACTTTGCTCAATTACATAAAATTTCAATACGAACGTTTGGCGGATGCAGCTGCTGGCGAGGCGGAACGGTTATTTGCGTCAAATGCGGAAGTGAAGATCGCGACGATCGATTCGCTCATGTACGGGCAGTTCATGAAATATTTACAGCGCACGAAACGCAAGCTGGCCATTGCGCCGGGCGATAAGGAATGGCAAGTGCTGACGAAAGCGATTCACGAAGTGAAGAAATCCCATCCGGATGTGATAGCTGCTGACGCCGAAAAATATGAAGTTCTTGAAAGACGAGGCGGAGTGGATCACGTCTTGCGCGATGGTAGATATCGAGACCTATCAATCGGTGGACCGCATCGGGCGCGCTTCCGGAAATAGCGGGACGCCGCAGAAATTATTGAAGAATTCGCCGACCCGTGAAGCGGTGTTTGAAGTGGCGAGATTGTACCGCGAGCTTCTGGAAAAAGAAGGCCTCGTTTCATTCAAGCAAATGAACGAGCTGGCGCTTGATGAAGTGAGGCGCTCGAACGGCGGCAAGTATACCCATATCATCATCGATGAAAGCCAGGATCTGACGCGCGTGCAGCTGGAATTCCTGAAGGAGCTTTATAAGGAAAAAGCGCATTCTTCGCTAATGTTCGTGGCGGACAATACGCAAAGCATCTATCCGGATTCCTGGCTCGGCAAAGGGCGGCCGTATACGACAATCGGCTATGACATGAGCGGGAAATCGCGAACCTTGAGCAAGAACTACCGGACGACGACGGAGATTTCGCAAGCCGCTTTCGATTTGATCGAAGCGGACGAAACGATCCAGTCGAATGTCGATTTCGTCAAACCGGCGCTCATTGACCGCCACGGCCATCCGCCGATTTACCAGTTCTTCATGCAGCCCGAGCAGCAAGTGGCTTTTCTTGCAGAGGAAATCGAGCGGCTTCGCGGCGATTACCGTCTGTCCGAGATGTGCATCGTCGCGCGAGGCAAGCGCTCCGTCGAAAGCGCCGCAGCGGATTTGGCGGCCAAAGGCATTGCCTGTGAGATCCTCCAGAGCAAGGAGCCGGATTTCGAATCGGACAAAGTGAAGCTCGTGACGATGCATTCGATCAAAGGGCTGGAATTCAAAGTCATTTTCCTCATCGATTTGAATCAAGGTGTCATCCCGATGGAGCTTTACGATGACGCCGAAGACCAGAAGACGATCGATTCCGATGAACGCAAGCTATTGTATGTCGGCATGACGCGCGCGAATGAACTATTGTATATGTCGTCGGTGAAAAAGCCGTCGAAATTCATCAAGGAAATCGACCGCAAGCATTTGCGCATGCGAAAAGACGCTGCGCTCCGCCCATTCGAGTCCATCAGCATGACCGATTACCGCTTGGCCGATCAATTGGTCGATTTGCATTCCAAAGAGGAACTGACCCGACAGTGGCTCATCCGCGAACTACACGAGACGTACGGATATCCGTATGAACTCATGCAGCTCGAATACCCGGTCCAGCAATTTTCGAAAAAAGGCTATTGTGATATCGCCGTGGAAATTCATGCGGACGGCCAAGCGCGGCCATATATTATCGCCGAAGTGAAACGTTTCGGCACGGGTATTGCCGACGCCGTGAATCAGCTGAAGAGTTATTTGGAAGCGGACAGCCGGGCGTTTTACGGAATCGCGACAGACGGCTTATCGGTGAAGATCATCGACCGGCAAGGCGAGGGAGTACAGGACTTGCCGAAATGCCAGGCACGTTTTTTGCCGGACACGAAGCAGCGCAGCTTGTATAAAAACTTGAAGAACGGCCGCGATTACGAATACGCCCAAGAACCGGGTGCGGACATCGAAGTGCGTGAAGCGGGCGAAGACGTATTGATCCAAGTGCACGAATTGGCGGAAGTGCCGCTCATCGGAAACGTCGCGGCGGGCATTCCCGCGCTTGCTTCTGAAAGTTACGAAACGGCGCACAGCTTGCCGCGTGACTGGCTCGTGTCGCCGAAAGACAGCTTCTTGCTGACGGTGACTGGGGACAGCATGACCGGTGCCGGCATCGATAAAGGCGATATGGTCGTCGTCCACCAGCAAAATACGGCGTCGAACGGCGACATCGTCATCGCAGTCATCGACGGCGAAGCGACGATGAAAAAGTATATGCCGATGGGCAGCGAGATCCTGCTCGTTGCGGAAAATCCCGAATTCGAACCGATCATGATGCGCAGTGAAGATGTCTACATCAACGGGCGGGTCATTGGGGTAATGAAGAAATAGAATGCATTAAAAAAACAGCCCTCGGGCTGTTTTTATTTACAGTGTTGAAGAAGTCTATTAATCAGTTATGAATTAAAATGGAACCATCTTTTTGCCGTTCAACATCAATGACCTATCTAAGTATTTGGAGAAGCGTTCGCTCGACTCCTGTGGATCAGCGAGACGACCGAGACCCCGCAAGGCGCGAAGCGGCTGAGGAGGCTTGGGCGCGAGCCCACGGAAAGCGAGCGATAAGCTTCGGAAAATACCACTTCTTACCTTTTTCGAGAAGTATTCGATAATCTATAGAAGAATGGCCCCATGACCGTACCTAGCGTCATATAAAAAATGAAACCCGTAATTGCCAATGGCCAGCTGAAACTGAAATTGGAAGTAAGATAGGAATACAGCAGCACAAAGGGCATGACGACCAAAAATGCCCCGAAGAGATTCCGGCCGCTTTTGACGTATTGGTCTTTTTGGCAATTCGGGCAAGGCATGTTTCCTTTTAGTGCGACTTTGATCATGTCGCTCCAGCTCCATTTGAACCCGCAGTTTTGGCAATGTGGCATAAAGGCGCTCCTTCCGATTGAAAAACATTCTATTCTTTTCATCATACTATGGTTTTTCGCTGGTGGATGCCTGGCCGAAAAATTTTTCATCAAGCTTCACATCAGGGCAACGCTTCTTCAGCTCTGCTATAAACGCATCTTGATTTTCCGGTGAGATTTTCACGGTCCCGAACATCGTCTTGTTGTTGATCAGTTCCAGCGCATCCCGCGATGACAACAGGCGGTAGCCCGTGAAAATATCGCGTGTCGGGGTGATTTTTAAGATGCTTGTGTAAGGAATGCGGCTTCTGAAAGGACCAGCTTTCACGAGCAAATGCTGTTCAAGGAAAACGTAACGGATGGCGAAGGTGATCCACAAGATGAGTACAGTGGTGATTACAAAAGTAGCCGTGACGATTACGAAAGCTGAAAACGGCGCACCTTCGAATAACAATGGAATAAACGAAACGGCGGCGATGAACAGGATAGCTGCCAACATGAAACGGATAAAAAAAGAATCGATTTTCGAATGGAAAGTCATTTATGCTCACCTCTATGTAACTATACGGATGAAAGCGCTGAGGGCTTCATTTTAAATTCAATTCTTTCAAGGATCTTCTTTCCGGTGGTGAAATCCAATGGGGAAACAGCCTGCTGTTCGGGATTATCGTATTTGTCATGTGTTTAATTTGGGGCTGGGCGAAAGAGCCTTATGATTGGAGCAAGCATAAACGATAAGCAGCCATACTTTACTCATTTTCAATTCATTCACCTCAAGCGGTTCTCGCTAATGGAAATTTGTTTAAGCACCCTTCGTTCCGTCTATAGGAATAACGGAGGCAATTCAACCGAGACTAATTGAAGGAGGAATTTTGATGAGCATGCAGAACATCGAACAACAGGATTTGGTGCGCGATGAGTACGGCAATTACTACAAAGTGGTGGGCTTACATAAGGACGAAGACACGCTGAAGGCGATCGAAATCTCCAATCTGTTTTTCGAGACTTCATTCCAGTATGCGGCGTCTCAAATCACGGATTCCGATAAGCCAGTCGGCGTCTTTTTACAGGAGAAGCTCAATGAATACGTTGCGGACGTTGAAAACCGCGAACGCCCAGTCTACGGGATCAAAGATTTGATGGTCAATAAAATCGAAGTATATGCGGTCGATATCACGCAGCCGCATCCGAAACGCGAAGAAACGGTATGAAGCCATATGCGCCCTATCTGGATTCGAGCAATCCAGGCAGGGCGTTTTCTCGTTTTTTTAACATTTCCTTAACCTTCTATCATTAAGCTGAAAGAAGACAGCCAGGAGAAGAGGGGGACGCACATGAAACAGGTTCAAATCGTAGGCATCGCCTTGCTTGCAGCGGCGGGCGGGGCGGGCATCTTAACGCATGAAGCGCTCGCGGCAGAAACGGAGTACCGGGAGCTGGCCAAGTTCCCGGACGGCGTCAAGGCAGGAGAGCTCGCAGTGGTGGATGAACAAGTCATCGCAGTGCTCGAGAGCCAGTTGGGGCCGCAAGCAATCGTCAGCTATAGCGCAGAAGGCAAGGAATTGTGGCGCAAAGAGCTTGAAGGTGCACAGTATGCAATCGGCGACCGGGCATTTGTCGTGATTTCCGGAAATGAAGTGTCGGTGCATGATGTAGCGGATGGCAAAGAAACCGGAACCTTTACGCTTGCGGACGGTTTTCGGATGAGCGGATCCGGTGCGGATGTTGCGTTCGATTCGGGACACGTCATCATCACCGGCAATCTCGGCGCACGCTTGCTCGTATATAAACTTGACGGCAAGCCGGTCGCAGACGTGGCGGGCGGTGATTTGCGGCAAGCGGCCATTTCAAGCGGCCATTTGATGTATTTCGATGGCTCGGTGCTTCACGGACGTACGCTTTCAGGAGGCAAGGAGTGGCAATCGCCTCATGTGCTGGAGCCTTATGCAGTGAAAGATGGCATCATCTACTATATTAAAGCACCAAACGAAGAGCTGATGGTGCCGACCTTGATTGCGCGGTCGCTTAGCAAAGAACGAGTCATATATGAAAAAGCCTTGCCTGCTGCAGAAGAGGTGCGGCTGGCCGGGACCGACGCAGACGGTGCAATCGTTGAATTCGTGAATTCGGGCGAGTGGGCATTTTTGAACGCCGAAGGAAACGAGCGCTTGCGCAAGCCGATCCGCTCAGCTTCGTTCCGTGCGCTTGAGAGCCGCTACCGCCCGGTGGTGACGGAATCCGCACTGAGCCATCAACAGCAAAGCAATTACCGCTTGCTGTTGCTTCAGGAACAAGGCACAAGCGCGTTCGGCAATCCGTATCATCTCGGCGCCTTGCAAGTGATGGCACCAAATGGCGGTTTCAATAAAGTGCTGGAGCATTCCATCGAAGCGGCGGCGTTGTCTCCGTCCGGCGGGGCAGCGGTGCTGGGCGACGGGAAGTTGAAATTCTACGATGCTAAAGGCAATCAAGTGGCCAAGGAGAGTGTCCCGCAAGGCAGTGAACTGCTCGCTTCCATTAACGACACGGTGTACGTATACGGCGGCAGCGGCATTGCGGCGTATAGCGGAGAACCGGAACCGAAAGCGGCTGCAGTGAAGAAAATCAGCGGCGATGACAGCTACGAGACGGCGGCTTTGTTATCGGAGGCGGTATGGGATTCGGCAGAGACAGTCGTATTGGCGACAGGTGAAGGCTTTGCGGATGCATTAGCCGGTGCGCCACTCGCCTATCAGGAAGGCGGGCCATTATTGTTCACGGAAAATGATGAGTTGAATGCGTCGGCCAAAGCGGAAATCGAACGTCTCGGGGCCACGAACGCCATCATCCTCGGCAGCGAACCGGTCATTTCCGATACGCAGCTGGAGGAATTGGCTTTTATGGGGGTTGAGGCAGAACGCATCGGCGGTGCCAACCGCTATGAGACGGCGGCGTTAGTTTCCGAGCGCATCGATTCGGAAGGGGCGGTCGTGGCGGACGGCGCGACATTCAAGGATGTTTCACTCGCGTCTGTCTTTGCGGCGCAAAACCAATACCCGATTTTGTTGTCACAAGGCAACCGTATGCCGCGCGAGACGACCGAAGCAATGAGGGGGCGCAGCGATATCGTTTTGGCCGCTGACCGCTTGTCGATCGAAGCGCGCACGAAAGAGGAAGACGCCGAGCGCCGCGTCGCGGTTTTGGCGCCTGCATCGAATTTCACGGATGCCTTGGCTGGGGCGAATGCTGCCGCCAGGCGCAACGCTTCTTTGTATTTGATTGGCGATAGCGGCTTGACGAAAGAGCTGAAAGAGCAGCTGGAGCGGTATGAATCATTTTTGATCGTCGATTCGGAAGGCCTGATCGATGCGGAAATGACCCGTTCACTTGAAGCACTTGTTGATTGAGCGCACTAGGTTATAATAGAAGAACGACAAGAAAGAAAAGGATTTGGCAGGATGAAAAAGCAATCGCTGGCCTGGTTATGGCCGGTCTTATGGATGATTTTTATATTTGGATTATCGCATCAGCCAGCCGGGGTTTCGGGCGGCATCAGTTCGGAAATCGTCCGGCAAGTGTTTGAAGCTATCGCATCGTTCGTCCCGGTGGAGTTCGATACACTTCATACACTGTTCAGGAAAAGCGCCCATTTCTTCGCGTATCTCGTGCTCGGGCTGCTGTTCGTAAGGGCGCTCGGAAAAAGCGGGATGGCCGTGCAGCGCGCGGTTTTTGTGGCATTCGCCTTGAGCGCGCTTTACGCAGCGTCCGATGAATTCCATCAATTATTCATCCCGGGGCGCAGCGGCGAAGTTCGCGACGTCTTAATCGACAGCGCAGGGGCGGCGACAGGTTTAGTATTGTACTGGCTTTTCGCTAAGTTCAAATGGCAACACGAGAAAAAGGCCGAAACCAGTTGGTGAGCGGCCTTTTTTGTTTTGTGTAAAACCGGTGTTTTTGAAGGCTCACAACGGGAATAGAACAAGCAGGAGGTGGGCATCGATGAAAGATAAGCTAAAAGACAAGGAAGAGAAATTTGCGGTGAGCACGGAATACCGCGAAAACTTAAAGCAGACAATCCAAGTTTTACAGGAACAGGTGGCGATCACCGAACAATTCGAAGACGATAAAGACGTCGACGCGATGAAAGGGAAACTCGGCGATCTCGTGAGAAAACACGAGGAGCTGGACGAGCAATCGCACCGCCTATCGAAACTATTATTGGACATCTAAGGAATGTGCCGCAACGCTTAAAATGAGCGATTGCGGTATTTTTGTGGAATTAAATGAGTGTAAGTTCCTATCTTTCTATATGTTATTTCCAAAATATATGTACCAAAAGGCATTTCCTGCTAAACTTAAGAGACTGATAAGAGTGGGGTGTATTGATGGAGGCGTACTTTTTTTATTTCCTTGAAAATATGGCATTGATCATTGCGATGATGTATCTCGGCTTGAAAGCCCGGGAATATCTCGTGCCAAAACTGGCGGAATCGAGGAAAGCGCCACTGTTGAACGGCTTGCTGACAGGATTTTTGGCGTTCGCGATCATGTACAATCCGCTGCTTCACGAAGGGATGCGCATCGACCTCCGCGAAGCGCCGCTTTATTTCATCGCCTTTATCGGCGGCTGGCTGCCCGGTGTCATTGCCATGATCATCCCGTTCATCTACCGGATGATGATGGAAGGGCCGACGGTATGGCTCGGCATCATGCAGGCGATCTTTTTGCCAGTGCTGATCGGCAGCTTGTTCCATGACCGGAAAAACTACCGTCCGCCTTATGCGATGGCCAGCATCAAACGCATGATGCTCGGCTTTGCGGTATTTGAAGTGATCAAATCGGTGTGGATGGTGTTGTCAACGCCTGCGACTGCAGGAATGGCAATGATAATGGCCATGATGGCGACCATTGGGGTATTGGCGCTGGGCTGGATCCTCAACGATACGCATCGCAACATCATCCGCTGGAAAGCGCTTGAACACGATTCGACTCATGACGTGCTGACGGGCTTGCCGAATCTTCGGTTTTTCCATGAAAAGGTGCGCCAGTTGAAATACCGGGGCGTTCCGATGGCAATTGTCATGATGGATGTCGATCATTTCAAGAATTATAACGATACACATGGCCATCCGGCAGGGGACGGCGTGCTCCGGTCGATCGGCCGATTGATGGAAGAATCGACGCGTCCAGGAGATGTCATCGCCCGCTACGGCGGGGAAGAATTCATCCTGTGCTTTACCGGAGTGTCTACTGAACGGCAAGCGTTCGAATTGGCCAATGCCTTAAGAGAACGGATTGAAGACCATGCGTTCTACGGTGCTGAGCAGCAGCCGGGCGGGCGCTTGACCGTATCACTCGGAGCTGCGATTTCCGAAACGGAACAGCCGCTTGACGAATTGATCGAGCAGGCTGACCGTGCGCTTTACCAATCGAAAAAATCAGGGCGCAACCAAGTGACGGTTGCATCGATGAAAACAAGTATCGAAAAAAAATCCAGCTATCACGTGAACGCATGATTTCGCTCGAAAAATATAAAGAGTTGGCAGGATGTACGGACTGCTGGACATAAAAATGCTATCCCACGGAACTGGGATAGCATTTTTACGTTCAGCCCTTTACCGATTTGTATTCGTTATACCAAGGGACAACGCTGTGGTCGACGTATTGGTGGAAGAACCATTCGCCAGCCGACAGCACCAATGCGCTGACGAGTGCAGGGACGACCAGTGCGGCGAATTCGCCCGTCAAGAGCCATCCGACCAGCAAGATGACGCCCAATGCCATGATGAAATCCGTGAATGTCGCGATGGTGTTGCGGGTTGACTGGTTGTTCGGCTTGCCGGCATTCAAGAAAATGAGCATATCGCCGACCGCATAGGACAAGGCCGTGAGCGCAAGGCTGATCATCAAGGTATTCATGAAGCTGACATCAAATGCCCACGTCAAAACGATCAACAGGACGACGGTGATGATGACGAATTTAATAGCCAGTGCAATGAGATGTTTCATGCAATCCCTCCTTTTTTTAGAATGAAGTATAGGAATCTTTACCCGTTCCATTAAATTGATATGCGTGATTTTCATGTGAAAGAAAGAGTGAGTCGAAAAAATCAATAATTAATCAAAAAATGGAAATACTATTTTTTTATATGGTAAAATTATGAGAAAAAGAGAAAAGGGCGTTTTGTGATTGGAAAAAGTGAAAGCGGCTGGGAAATTTCTGCTCGGCCAATGGGATTATGTATTATTTGTTTTATTGCTGTTAGGAAAGGTGTATTATTTTTCGAATGTCAGCGGCACGCTGTTTACAACGCTCGGCCCATTTGCGTATGCCGAGGAATTCGTTTCTTGGCTGTTCGGAGGGGACAATGAACGGATTTTTGAAGGGGTGCTATTGATCAGCATCGGGACGATCCTGCTCAGTACATTCTGGCTATTGCTTCTGCACGGCCGAAAGCGACTATTTTGGATGGCAATCACCAATCTGGTGCTGAGTTTCATCATTTTGGCGGATACATTGTATTTCCGTTATTTCGAAGACATCATTTCCGTGACGGTGTTGATGCAGATGCGCCAAGTGGGCGATGTCGGCGAAAGTATTTTCGCTTTATTCCGCTTGAGCGATGCATTGCTTTTGGCGGATGTGTTATTGATGGCGATTCTCTGGCTGTTTATCAGCCGGAAAAAGGCGGATGTCCGCATGCCTTCTCGTTGGGCGAAAGTCGGGACGGCGCTGTTGGTGCTCGTGCTCGGCTGGCAGTTGACGGCGGTTCCATTCGCTAAATCGATGGAAGGCGGCGGCGCATGGCAGTTCAATAAATTGATTTCGAATATGCGGGTGTATAATTTCACCGGTTTGCTCGGATTCCACAGCGCCAATATCACGCGCTATATCGATGATAATTTCATCAACCGCAAAGTCTATAGTGAAGATGAAATCTCAGCGAGCCAGGATTGGTTTGACGGGCGCAATGCCGAGCGCTTGCCTGGCCCGTATTCCGGTGTGGCAGAAGGAAAGAACCTCATCGTCCTCCAAGTGGAAGCGCTGCAGAATTTCGTCCTGAACCGTGAAGTGAACGGGCAGGAAATCACGCCGAACTTGAACCGTTTGGCAAGGGAAAATCTCTATTTCCCGAACTTCTACGAACAGACGGCGCTTGGCCGGACTTCGGATGCCGAGTTCCTGTTGAATACATCCTTGTATCCGACAGCTGAAGGTTCCGCTTATATGCTCCATGCTGAAAATACATTCGACGCACTTCCGGGCATTTTAAAGGAGCAAGGCTATGGGACCAATGTGTTCCATCCGTATAAAGCAAGTTTCTGGAACCGCTATATCATCTATCCACAGCTCGGCATCGACACGTTCTATTCGGACGATGACTTCGAGGAAGCGGAAGTGATCGGCTGGGCGATCAATGACGAAGCGCTGCTCGACCAATCACTCGAGGAGATGGCTGGATTTGAAGAACCCTTCCATTCGCAAATCGTTACTTTGACGAGCCATCACCCGTTCGAGATGCCGGAACACTTGCAACTGCTCAACACGGAAGGCTATAACGGCTATCATGACCGCCACTTCAAGAATTATTTGCAGTCGATTCATTATGTCGACCAGGCAATCGGCAAATTTGTCGATGGGCTCGAACAAAAAGGGATGCTCGATGATACGGTGCTGGTCATTTACGGCGACCATAGCACGGGCATGACGTCGAATACGAAAAAGTTCGTGGAGTTCACTGATGCGGAAGACCCGCTCACTTATTTCGAGACGAATAAAAACGTGCCGCTTATTCTCCACATTCCAGGTACGGAACCGAAAACCTTCAGCCAAGTGGCAAGCCAGCTCGATCTGGCACCGAGCTTGCTCGATGTGCTCGGCGGGGACCCGGCACAGCATCATTTCATCGGGCGCAATATGTGGGATGCAGAAGGCGGGCGGGCGACATTCCGTGACGGCTCGTTCATCACGGGTGAACTGAGCTTTATCGCGTCATCCGACGGCATTTACGAAAATGGCAGTTGCTTCTGGCGAATGACCGGTGAAGAGCTGGGCGTCGAGGCGTGCGAAGAGCCGTTCAAGGAAGGCTCGAAAGAACTGCAAATCTCGGATGATGTCCTGCGTGGGAATTTGCTCAAGAAGTTCGAAGAGTAACGATAAGCAAAATTCACCAACTCACTGGATAGGAGCGGTACACTAGATGTGTTGAATCCATTCGAGAAAGGGAGTTTTTGCATGAACTATAATTTTGACGAAACAATTGAACGCCGCAATACCTATTCACTGAAATGGGACGGTGCGGAACTGATCAAGCAATTCGGCATCACCGATCGCTACGATGAGGACACAATCCCGCTATTTACGGCGGATATGGATCTTCCGGTTGCGCAGCCGATCGTTGATGCCCTCCATAAAACGGTCGACCATCGCATCTTCGGTTATACGATTTTGCCGGATACGTATTTCGAAGCGATCCAGCAGTATTTCCAGAAACGTTACGACTGGGCAATCGACAAAGAACAGATCGTCTTCAGTCCAGGAACGGTGCACGCCTTGAATATCGCCGTGAAAGCCTTCACCGAAGAGGGCGACGGCGTCATCATCCAGCGCCCGGTCTATCCGCCGTTCACCTCCGCTGTCGAGGGCAACGGGCGCGTCGTGAAAAACAACGCACTCGTGCAGGATGAAGAAGGCCGTTACTCGATCAACTTCGAAGAATTCGAGGAACTCGCAAAAGATGAAGATACAAAATTATTCATTCATTGCCATCCGCACAACCCGACAGGACGCGTCTTCACGCCGGAAGAATCGAACAAGCTGGCGGACATCTGCAAGCGCCATAATGTGACGATCATCGCCGATGAAATCCACGGAGACTTGGTGCGCAGCGGTGAGACGTTTACGCCGATGGTCCTGGCAGCGGATGAAACCGACCATATCATCACGTGCACGGCCATCAATAAAACCTTCAACGTGGCAGGGCTTCACTGCACGAACGTCATCATCGAAAACGAAAGCTTGCGCGAGAAATTCACAGCGGAACTCGGCATGCAATTGCCGACGCCTTTCACAGTCGCAGCACTCATCGCAGCCTATACGGAAGGCGACGACTGGCTCGAACAAGTGAATGAATACCTTGACGGGACGCTCGAATGGATGCAGGAATTTCTCAAAGAGCGCATGCCGAAAGTGAAAGTGCGCATTCCAGAAGGCACTTACGTCATGTGGCTCGATTTCCGCGGATATGGGATTGACGATAAGGAAATCCATGACCGCATCTACAATAAAGCGAACGTCATTTTGGAAGACGGTACGATGTTCGGCCCTGAAGGCGCAGGATTCCAGCGCATCTGCATCCCGTCACCGCGCCCGCTGATCCAAGAAGCGATGGAACGCATCGCACGTGAATTCGAAGATTTGAACTAATGTTTTTTTCGTGCCGTTTCAGGGAAAGCTAGAGAGAGACGGAAAACGAAAGGACGTGCCTGCATGGCTTTGAAAGCAATATTCCTTAATTGTTCATTGAAGAGTTCAGAAGAAGAATCCAATACTGAAGGATTCATGAAAGACGTTCAAACCCATTACAAAAAGCTTGGTGTCGAGTCGGAAATCATCCGTTTGGCGGATTATTACATCGCTTACGGCGTGGAGGAAGACATGGAAGACGGCGACGAATGGCCGGAGATATTGGAGAAAGTCAAAGACGCCGATATCCTGATCATCGGCACACCGATTTGGCTCGGAGAAAAAAGTTCGCTTGCGACACAAGCCATTGAGCGCTTGTATGGCTCAAGCAGCGTGACCAACGATAAAGGCCAGGCGATTTTCTATAATAAAGTCGGCGGAGCCGTCATTACCGGCAATGAAGATGGCGCGAAGCATTCAGCAGCATCGCTGTTATACGGCTTGTCGCATATCGGCTTTGTCATCCCGCCGAATGTCGATGCGTATTGGGTCGGGGAAGCCGGTCCAGGGCCGTCGTATTTGGAAGCGGGGCATGGCAACGACTTCTCCAAATCGGCGATCCAACGCTTAGCGTATAATACGTACCATTTAGCGAATATGCTGAAAGAGAATCCGATTCCAGCAGAAGGCAATACATTGTAAAACACAGCCCCTTCTCTTTTTTGAGAAGGGGTTTTTGTATTGGAATAAAGGGAAGTGAAATACATATCAGTATTGAAGATTCAATTTTAGAACGCACAGCACGTTGTAAATGTAAATTGAGATTTTTTATACGGAGATTACGCTCCTGGCGGATGCTTGCCGGGGGGTGGGCGTCGAGCCAATGTGCCGCAAAAAGCGCGTCACATTTGTCTCGCCAGTCCCACTCAGTCCCCCAGGCGTCACCGCCATCCGCTCCATCTCTGTTGCCAAATATGCAATTAGAAATTATTCTCTGCAAATACACATAAAGCAGTGGACATTATAGTAAAAAATCTGTGAGAAAATGGGGATTTTATGAAGACTTTAGCGGGCTTTATTATTTTGATGGGAATTATTTTGTTGTTTGCGGATGCTGAGCTGCTCGCGCCTTTGGGGGAATTTGCGGGGTATTTCATTGGCGGCGGCTTGTTGTTACTGGTGATTGGCCAGTTTGTGGGGAATCATGAAAAGCATTGGCTGTGCCGGATTGGGTTCCATGATTTTGAGCGCCAGGAGCGGGTTGAAGAAGTTCCCGCTATGCGCTGGTATCGTTGTAAGCGCTGCGGCAAGGAGAAGCGTGCGGCGTCGATTGTCTAATTCTTGCATAGGAAAAGCCAGGAATTCAGATTCCTGGCTTTTTGACGATTAAAATTCGAATGCTTCGCCGTCTTGTGGGATGTGTAATTGGTTGGAGAAGCCTTGTTCAGCTGCAAACTGCTTGAGGTCTTCGCGCGATAAGGCCCAGTGATTGACGGCTTCCATATGGCTCGCGATCAATGTCGCTTGCGGTGCTGCTTTATGCGTTTGTAGGACGTCTTCTTTGCCCATGACAAGCGAACCCCCTTCTAGGAACTGGTTGTCGCCTGCGTTCAGGACGATGACTTCCGGCTGGTGCAAGTCAATTTCTTCTTTAACGCCCGCGTACCAAACGGTGTCGCCTGCGACATAAAGCGTTTTTTCGTCTTCGTGTTGGAAGACAACGCCGCACACTAGTCCTGCCATTTTCAGGATTTCGCCTCGCCCGTGTTCGCCTTGCGTCTTGATCAAGGAAATGCCTTCGAAGCTCGTATCTTCGCCGAGAACGGTGACATTCGTGAAGCCGTCGTTGCGGAGCACTTGTGCGTCTTCTTCGTTTTGGCTGAAGACCGGCAAATGTTTCGGCAAGAATTCTTTGGCCGCTTCATCGTAATGGTCCAGATGAAGGTGGGTGATGATGAGCGCATCGATGCCTTCGACGAGCTGTTCTTTCGGAATCGGCAATTCCGACAAAGGATTGTTTTGATCTTGGCGTGCGGAATTCGGGAATGGCGGGTAGCTTCCTTTGTCGCCGAGAAACGGGTCGACGAGGAAATGCTTGCCTGCGTATTGGATGCGTAAAGTAGCGTTGCGGATCTGTTCGATTTTCATGATTCGAACTCCTTTCATGAGGTGTGACCCTAGTATATACTGAAACTCACGATAGAGACGATGGCCTCGTGAAGGTCTTTTGGCGTTTTCACTTGATTAATGAAAGGAATTGACCTGGCAATGGATTCGACAGATCAACTTATCCTGCGTGAACTTTCCCGCAACGGGCGCATGACGATGAAGGAGCTTGGCGAAAAAGTGCATTTGACCGGTCAGGCGACCGCTGCGCGCGTCTTGAAATTGGAGGAAGCAGGGATTATCGATGGCTATACGATCCGTGTGTCGAAAGAAAAACTCGGCTACATCGTCCATGCTTTTGTTACGGCCATCATGCATGAGCCTCGCCATCAGAAGTTTCTCGACGAACTGGATCGCCGGCAGGACACCGTCAGCCGGTATTTCAAGACGAGCGGCGAAGGCTGTTATTTGATCGAATGCCATTTCCCGACGCATCAGGAACTGGATGATTTTTTGAACGACATCAGCGAGTTCGCGAGCTACAAAGTCACCATCGCCATCCAGCAATATGGGCAATAAGTAAGGTTAGAAATCGTATTTTCCGAAGCTTATCGCTCGCTTTCCGTGGGCGCGCGCCCAAGCCTCCTCAGCCGCCTTGCGTCTTGCGGGGTCTCGGTCGTCTCGCTGATCCACTGGAGTCGAGCGAACGCTTCTCCAAATACTTAGAAATATCATTGCATTTTTGAATGTAGAAAAAACGATCCCATTCTCATTCATAATGGATTAATAGACTTCTTCAACACTCTGAAAAGCCGTGCAACAAAAACTGCACGGCTTTTTTCTCTAGTTATTTCTTGCCGATCGCCAAGGCGAACTGCAAGTACATCAGGCCATTGCGCGCTTTTTGGCTCATGGCGAGCGTCATGCGTTCAAGCTCTGCTTCCGTAATGTGGTGGCTTTGTGCACGGGCATTGTCTTTTTCGAAAGGTTCCGCTTTTTCGACCACTTGCAAATAGCTATTGTCGATGCGGTTGCGGATGTGCAAGGCTTTTTTCACGAACAGGCTTTGCTCGTCCGATTGCTCATAGCCGTATACTTCTTTTGATTGCCAGTACAAGGCTTTCAAGGCATCGTTTTTCGTGTTCTGGACAAATGGCTTGAGTGGCTTTTTCAAGTCTTCGTCCTCGAACCAGATGCGCTGGAAATTGACGCGCGGCTCTTCGACGCCGAGTTGCATCGTCTGGTTCAATAACAGCGCCATTTTGTCGAATAGGGAATAGGCTTGGCGATAAATTTGCTTCAAGTCTTCATGGCGTTTCGTATAGCGTGTATTGTCGCCGTCCATCTTATGGTCGTCCGCGACATCTTCGCTGTTCAATGCGAGGTAGAGTGAACGGCGCATTGCGGTGAATTCATGCGTCAACGAGTCCAGGAAATTGCCGAGGAACGCGTTGTTCTGGATGCGCAGCGGGAGATCGCGCTTCGCCATCGTATCCGGTTCGATATCGTTGCCGCTATTGAGGAACAATTGCTGCTCAGCGCACCAATTGAGATAGCGCTGTTCGTCCGCAGTCGGTTCCGGCTGCTGCGCGAGTTTCACTGGATCCACATCACCGAGTTGGTCGATCATGTTCCCGGCAAGCTTGATGCGTTCGTCGTAAAGGGCTTGGCCTTTTTCGTCTTTGATGTCGGTTTTGGCTGTCTTGAATAAATCGAGCGCTTTTTCGAGTGCGCTGAGGCGTTCTGCTTTGACCGGCAAGAAGGTCGAATAGAAAATCAATGTCCAGCCGAATTCGCCGTTCAGGCGCTGGTAGGACGGGTCGTTTTCATCTTTGACCATTTCTTTCAGGACCGCCTGTGCATCAATCGAGCGTCCAGTGTGGACGAGCGTTTCCGCATAGTTTAAGCACACCTGGTTCCAGACATTCGATGGAATGCGTCCGCGGTATGTTTCAATCGTATTATCGTATAGATACAATTGGCGTTGTTTCAAGTCGGAGTTCCAGTCTTTTTTCAGCTGGTGCTGGATCGATAGATAACTCGTCTCCAGCAGCACAGCGAGCGGATAAGCCGCTTTACCTTGAAGGCGCTCCTTCAAATGGTTGATCATGGCATTGATGCGGCCCGGGAAAGCTTCGGCTTTCGCTTGTTGCATTTCCTGCAGGAGCTGATGCGTCGCCCCGTAAATTTCCTTTATTTCAAATTGCCCTAAATCGTCAGCTAGAGCGATGTCGCTTAAAGTTGCCATCCCATTTCCTCCTTGATGCGTTTTGATGTGTCTATATCCATTCTAAGGGAAAAATGTCCATTGGTCACCCCGCGGCAGGAAATTGGCAGAAAATATGGAATATAGGAGACAATGCGAAAGGGGAGGATGGGTATGGCGGAATCCAAGGAGCCGTTCATCTGGCTGCCGATCATCAAGGAGGAGCAGGGAAAAGATGTTCAGATCCAAAGCAATATCACCGAAAAGGAATTCAAGATGGCTTCAGAAGGTGATAGCCGTGAGCATGCACCGATTTCCCGAGACAAATTGGAAGAGATGGTGCGCGGCTTCGAAGGCTACGAAGTGGAGACAATCGAATTGAACGTGGTCGGGGCAGTCGAGACGGGCGGCCTGTTGCAGTTCATCGTTGCCGGCAAAGCGGAAGCTGGAATGACAGTGACATTGAAAAAGAAAGGGAGCCATGGAAAACCGAAAGAATAAAGGGCAACGGAAGGCGGCGCTGCGATAGCGGCGTTTTTTTAATTTCTAAAAAACGCTCAATAAACGTACGGGATAGGATAATTGGCATTGATAAGTGCATAATTGATAATTTCATGAGGTAGCTGCAGGCATTAAGGTCTATGTGAAAAGGAGGGAATCGAAGGTATAATGTTTACTATATTCCAGAAAAAAGAGCGTTAAGAATCACTGTGAATTTTAATCGATAAGCAAAAAGTCCTTTAAACAGGATGTTTCTTACTGAATTCATTAAATAGTTAGCTATATAACATTTTTTCGGTTCGCCAAGTCAGGAGGTTTGTCATGGCTATGTTCCCGCATATCAGTTTAATCTTTTTATCCATTATCGTTTCCATAGCGACGAGCTACACTGTATTGATCCTGATTGAATACGTAAGCAAGCGGAAAAAAGCCATTAATTCGCGCTCCAATCTGCTGGCGGTGCTGGCGTTGGGCAGTGGGTTTTTTGGCATTCAAGTGATCGGCATCCTGACCTTTATGGCGGAGTACCAGTTCACGCCACGCTATTGGCTGCTTGCCCTCGCGCTAGTAACCGCTTGTATACTGGCAGTCTATGTCTTGAAGATCCTGCCACAAGGCATCAACAACCGCAGTGACATGGCGAGACGGGTACTCGTCACGGCATTTTTCATGAAAGCAGTCCATTTTCTTGGGTTATCGGGCGTATTGGACGTCCGGTTTTCGGCGATTTCGCCAGGCTATTATGTATTGTCGGCAATTACGGTACTGGGAATAAGTTATTTCAGCTTCCGCTTCGTTTTGAAGACCAATGCAATGCAAGTGACAGAGAAACAGCGGCTTAAAAACGCCACTATTTTAGGATTCGTGCTCACTTTGCTTTATTACACTTCAACAAAAACCTTCTATACCAATATGGCTCTTCCGGAAGCAACAGCCGATGGCATGGGGGCTATCACGATGGCTGTTTTTGTCGCTTCGATTGTTGCCTTGCTGCTGTTGTCTGCAGCGAATTTGGCCTTGGTCGATTTGCATGCGCTTGAGACAGAAACAGGACTGTTGCAACAGGTAAAAGCGAGCGAAAGCCGTTTCCGGACACTCGCCTATACCGACCAATTGACAGGTGTTCCGAATCGTCATTGGTTTTTTGCGCATTTTCGGGAGTTGATGGATTCACCAGACGGCAAAGTGGAGTCGGTCGGGGTGGTGCTGCTCGATTTTGATGATTTTAAGTCAATCAATGAATTGATCGGCCATGATGGCGGTGACCAGTTCCTGAAAAAAGTCGTTGAGCGCTTGAAATCGGTGCTGCCGGCAACCATTTCGCTTGCCAGGCTTGGCGGGGACGAATTTGTCTTTGCGGTGCCGAATGCAAAAAAGCAGTATCTTGAGCGGCTTTGCCAAAACATTTTGCTAATCATGGAAGAGCCGATACAAATCGGGGAACGGTCTGTGGCTTCTGGCATCAGCCTCGGCATCAGTTGCCAAAAAATTACGGAGCTTAACGAGGAGAGTTTGATCAAGCAGGCGGACCTGGCGCTGTTCATGGCGAAAAGCGCCGGCAAAGAGAGCTATGAATTCTTTTCCCCGGATCTTTTGGACAGCTCGATCCGCAAGCAGGAAATAACCGCGGCGTTGCAGCAGGCTTTGGTGAATGGGGAGTTCTCGGTTCATTATCAGCCGCAAGTGGAATTATTGAGCGGTCGTGTCATCGGGTTCGAGGCCTTGCTGCGCTGGAATTCTGCGCTGGGCGCGGTTCCGCCATCTGAATTTATCCCCGTCGCTGAAGAATGCGGCGCGATCCATTCAATCGGTGAATGGGTGCTGCGTGAAGCTTGCCAGCAATTGAGTGCGTGGCGCCGGGAAGGCCGGCCAGATATCCATGTGTCGGTCAATGTCTCGGCCAAGCAATTCCTCGATCCGGAGTTTGCCGAGAAAGTGGCGCGCATTTTAATCGCAACCAACGTGCCTGCCGAATGCGTGGAAATTGAAATCACCGAAAGCGTCATGATCGACCTCGATACCGCTGCCGCATTGGTCGAAGAGCTGCAGGAAATCGGCGTCAAGCTGGCGATCGATGATTTCGGCACCGGTTATTCATCGCTCAACGCGGTCAAGAATATCCAGATCGATACCTTGAAGATCGATAAATCCCTGGTCGACGAAGTGCTCGGCAGCGACCGCAGCATGGCGATTTTGGCGACCATTATCGAACTCGGGAAAAACCTGGGGGCGGACGTGGTCGTGGAAGGGCTCGAGACGCTCGAGCAAGTGACCTTGATGCGGCAATATGAAGTCATCGGTCAAGGCTATTATTTCAGCAGGCCGCTCCCTGCCGACAAAGCGGCGAGGGTGTGGGACAAGTATCTTGAACAGCCGGACGGGATGTTCCATGCACCGGTTTTATATTGAATATGAAAAGGCGCAGCGATGAGCTGCGTCTTTTTTGTTTTGAATGAACAGTATTTAGCTGGAGATAATGGGTGGCGAGAATCGTGTCCTTGGACAGATAAAAGAAGATAGTGAGTGTTTGCGTGTTGAACTGTTCCGTTTTTCTGTTTTGTGTCATCAAGGTAGTCGCCTCCTAGCTTTGGGTTGGCCTCTTGCAATGAGCCAGAAAGACCATCTGTCTCATTGCGTCGGCTCACCCTTGGCGCTGGTCGGCTGAGAGATTTCGTTGGATGAAGCGTGTTTAGTTGGAACTGCTTTTATATATAGTTGCGGGCTAGTGGGGGAATCGTTTCCTTGGGCAAGCGTTGGGCGTATAGCGAGTGTTTGCTTGTTCAACTGTTCCGTTCTTCTGTTTGTGCTTCACCTGAATAGTCGCCGCCCTACTTTGGGTTGGCCTTTGGCAGCAAGCCAGAAAGAACGCCTGTCTTACTGCGTCGGCTCACCCTTGGCGCTGGGCAGCTGAGAGATTGCAATGATCATTTCAAGTTTAATGCGATCTACTTTTTTATATAGTTGCGGGCTAGTGGGGAAATCGCTTCCCTGGAAATTGCATCAGGTAATGAGTGGTTTTGGATTCGAGAGATGATCCATACTGCTGAACTAAAAGGGAGGGGAGGAAATCAATTTAGCTTCCTTTAGGCTCTGCAATAGTCGAGCAGTATTTTTTTCAACACTTGTTGCTGGGTTTCGGGTTGGATGTCTTGGTCCAGGTAGGAGATGGACGATTTTAGGGCGACGTTGTTCGTGAAGCTTGAATAGCTGTTGATGATGGTGACAATGAGCGGTTTAGCGGGAATTGAGCTATTGATGGAGCCGTCTTGTTGGCCGTCTTGGATAAGCGGTTCGAGCAAATCCATGATCTGGCGCTGTCTTGCCAGGTAGCGGTCAATCTCGGGAAGTGGTTCGGTGCGGAACGAGGCATAGCTTTCGAATGCTTCCCGGAAACGCGCGGATTTATAATGTTCGGCTTTTTGTGCATCGAGCAAGGTGTCGAGCAATTGTTCCAGCCGTTCGAAGGCGCTTGATTTCATGGAAATGATGCGACGGAATTCAGCTTCTACGGCATCCAGTGAACGGATGGCGACTTCAACGATCAATTCGTCTTTTTTCGGGAAATAGCGGAAGACGGTCGCTACGCCGGCACCGGCGCGTTCGGCGACGTCTTTCATTTGCACGTCGTTCAACCCGCGTTCTGTAAAGAGTTCTTTTGCGGCTTCGACGATTTTATCGGTTTGCAGTTGTTTGTTTTCTTGTCGTTTTGATGGCATTTCGTTTTCACTCCTTGCTTTTAGTATAGCGCTTTAATTGATGAAATGAAGCCAGGGGAGTATACTTGAAATAAATTGATAGTCAGACTATCAAAATTTAATTCGAGGTGAGCATAATGAGATTGGAAAACAAAGTAGCCATCATCACGGGCGGCGGCTCTGGCATGGGAGAAGCTGCTGTGCGCTTATTTGCAAAAGAAGGCGCGAAAGTCGTTGCAACCGATATCAATTTGGAAGCGGCGGAAAAGGTTGCGCAAGAAGTAAGGTCCGCAGGTTTTGAAGCGGTGGCGATGAAGCAGAATGTGGCGGACAAATCGGATTGGCAGTCAGTCATCAGCCAGACCGTTGAAACTTTCGGCAAGATCGATGTTCTCGTCAATAACGCAGGCATTTCCGTGGCTAAAGATTTCCTGGACCAAACCGAAGAAGATTTTGCGAAGGGCTTTGCAATCAATACGAACAGCGTTATGTACGGCATGCAGCTGGCGATTCCGCATATGATTGAAAACGGCGGTGGATCGATTGTCAATGTGTCGTCGATCGCAGCGTTGACCGGTATGTCGGGAGCGGGCGTTTATACGGCATCGAAAGGGGCTGTCCGATCGATTACAAAAGCTGCCGCTGTCGATTACGGCAAACAGAACATCCGCGTCAATTCGGTGCATCCGGGATATATCGTGACGCCGATGAGTGCGGAATACATGGAAAGTGAAAAATTCCGCCCGCATTTCCTCTCACAAATTGCGCTTCCTGAACTCGGCAATGCAGTTGAAGTCGCCAATGCGATGTTGTTCCTCGCATCAGATGAAGCGAGCCATATCACGGGCATCGAGCTTCCGGTAGACGGCGGCGTGACGGCGAAATAAATAGTAGTTGATAGAAGATGCGGCCTTGGCTGTGTCTTCTTTTTTGTTGCCGTCTAGCGGTGGGATCGCTTCCCGAGCCATTTTGGACAGATAGTGAGTGTTTGACAGTGGAAGGGTTCCGATATTCTATTAAAGTATCATCGGAATAGCCGCCGCCGTGCTTTGGGTTGGCCTTTAGCAGTAAGCCAGGAAGAACGCCTGTCTTACTGCGTCGGCTCACCCTGGGCGCCGGGCGACTGAGAGATTTCATTGGTTGAAGACTGTTCAAACAGTTCTGCTTCTATATGAAGTTCCCGTCTAGTGGGGGAATCGCTTCCCGGCCCATACCACCTGGCATATAGAGGCTTGAATCGAAAAATTTGTTGGTGGACTAGGACTAGCAATTACAAATATCTCGGTCACGATGTCTGGAGATACAAAGTATGATGCCTTTTTATATTCTATATTGAGTGGATTGAAAAATTTATCTTCCACTCTAAAACTAAAGACGGAGTGGAAGGGGCCGACTCCGGGAGGAATAGCGAGACAATTGAGACCCTGCAGGAGCGTAGCGACGAAGCGGCTCAATGCGAGCTCTCCGGAAAGCGTGCCCCTGCAACGCAGTCGAAAAGCGGAAGCTTTTCTAATCACTGCTTTTAAATTCGAATGCAAACTATTTGATTTCAGAACAATCTGTTAATTGACAACGAAGAATGGTAAACTGTCGGTAATCAGCAGGACCTACACCTCAGAAAAAATTCAGGAATGGGGGATTCATGTGGCGTTCGACATTCACGAAGTTTTGGAGAGGAAAGGCATCAACGTCCCGGATCATCACAAGGAAATGCTCACCGGCCAGATGGCAGGATTCGAGGAGTTGCGCAAGACGGTGAACCAGGAACAATTGAAAGACCTGGATATGGCCTTGACGCATATTCCGGGAGGTGAGCAGAAATGAGCAATGAACTCGCGCAGAAATCCATCGGGGAACTGGCGCCGCTCATCCAATCGAAACAGGTTTCGCCTGTTGAATTGACGGAGCAGGTATTGGCGAACGTCGATTTATATGACGGGGAGATCAATGCGTATATAACCGTTCAGAAAGAACAAGCGCTGGAAGCCGCCGCCCAGGCTGAACAGGAAATCCAAAGCGGCAACTACCGCGGCGCGCTTCACGGAATTCCGATGGCGCTAAAGGACATTCTTTATTTCAAGGACGAGAAAGCGACAATGGGATCGAGTATCCACAGTGAGTTCGTGGCGGATTTCGATGCGACGGTCGTCTCGAAATTGAAGATGTCGGGTGTGACATTCACCGGCAAGCTCAATATGCACGAATATGCGTGGGGTGCGACGACGACCAATCCGCATTTCGGGCCGTGCAAAAACCCGTGGGACCTGACGAAGATTCCGGGCGGCTCAAGCGGAGGCTCGGGTGCTGCGGTGGCGTCCCATATGTCGATTGCGTCGCTCGGTACGGATACGGGCGGATCGATCCGCATCCCGGCGTCGAGCTGTGGCATCATCGGGCTCAAGCCGACCCATGGGCGCATTTCGAAATACGGCTGCTTCCCGCTCGCCTGGTCGCTCGATCATATCGGGCCGATGACAAAGACGGTGTACGATGCGGCGTTGCTATTGGAATTATTAAGTGGTTACGATCCGAAAGACCCGACTTCAATCGACCGCCCGGCGAAGAATTTCTCAGGGCTATTGGAAAGCGATGCGAAAGATTTAGTCATCGGCATTGAGGAGGAATATTTCTTCAAAAACGTCGATAGCCGTGTGGACGAACAAGTGCGCCACGTTTTGAAACAGCTGGAAGATGAGGGAGCGGTCATCAAGCCCGTTAGCATTCCATCCTTGAAGCAGGCGGAATTTGCGGAGCTCGTGACGATCACGACAGAAGCGAGCGCTGTGCATCATGCGAATTTATTGAAATCGCCGGAGAAATTCGGCGAAGACGTGCGCTTTTTACTCGAAGTCGGCGAATTGATGAGCGGCGTCGATTACGTCCAGTCCCAGCAGATCCGGCGGAAACTCGATCTGGAATTCGCCGCGGCGTTTGAAAGCGTCGATGTGCTGATCAGCCCGACCTTGCCGTTCCTGTCACCGCCGATCGGTTCGCAGACGGTGGATGTCAACGGCCAGGAATTGAGTTTCCTGGATGAAGTGATCCGCTTTACAGGACCGGGAAATTTGACCGGCTTGCCGGCGCTCAGCATTCCGGTAGGGGTGAAAGATGGGTTGCCAGTGGGATTGCAGATTATGGGTCCGGCTTTTGAAGAAGAGAAAGTGCTGCGGGCAGCGGCACTGATTGAACGAATGGAATTGATGAAAGGCCATGCGCCGACACTCGGAAAATAGAATGCTTCATGGACAGCTTCCGCCGGCAAAAAACCCGGCTTTTGGGAGCTGTTTTTTCATTTAAAAATATTTAACCGATTTTTAACATTTAGCAGGTAGAATCGTCGTACGACATTCAGTAAGTAAAGGGGCGGCCCAATCATGGCATTTTGGAAAAAACCGAGGGAGAAGGAATTGCTTCCGCGCAATAAAGAGGATATTGTCCGCGAAATGTGGAGTCCGAAAAAGACGGCAGACCAATTATTCAATGTGAAATCATACGGGGCGATCGGCGACGGCAAAGCCGATGACCGGAAAGCGCTGCAAAAAGCTATCGATGCCGCATACGGCACGAGTAAAGGCGGCAATCTGTTTTTTCCGCCGGGCTTGTATCGCATCAGCGGCCCCATCGAAGTGCCGGAATGGGGCATGGGGGCAGCTGTTTCGTGGATCGGGCATAGTTCTGAGACGACGCGCATCGCACCATCCGAGCCGATGGATTATTTGGTGCGAATGCGCGGTGGCAGCGGCTCGGTCAAAGGCATCCAGTTTATGGGGACCGATCCTGAAAACGGCTATACGCAATTGGTCAAGGTCTGTATGGTCGCAAGCGAAATCCGTGATAAATTGTTCTCAGGCGCCGCGTTCATGTGGGGTTCGGTCCACGGTTTGCAGATTTTAGGGGAAGGCAATAATAATCTATGTGTATTCGACCGGTTGTGCCAGTTTTCGCAAAATGGCTCGGTCATCGAGGGCAGCGGGGCTTCCGGGCGGGGGACGAATATTTCATTCATGAAACTCGACCCAGCCGCGCGAGACGTCCATGTCGGCGCGTATTTCAAAGTAGGATCCGGCGAAGGGTCCGTTTATCACATCGATGAAGTCGGCCCGCGCAGCATTACCGTATCGCCGCCTTTGAAAGAGACGGTTTCCCCGGGAACGCCGTATAAAATCCATCTTGGCTGCGGCTTGCAGACGGACCGCGGCAGCGATAATAATGTCTACGGGATTTACGATTGCCATTTTGTCGGCAATGCAGCAACCGGGCTGATGGTGCGCGGGTTGTATGGCCATCATATCCAAGGCGGCAATTTCGATTCGAATGGCATCTCGGGCATCCATATCGGCAGCGGCGCGATCAATACGACACCAGCGTATTCCGGCAGCATCAACCATAGCTATTTCGAAAACAATGGCTATGCGAATGTCTTGCTCGATTATGCAGCAGGGCTCAGCATCATCGAGCCGCTCCTCGCGAAACCGCGCGACGGCATGGGGGATGGCCTTGCCTCGATCACTTCTTTATATAATGAAGAGTACCAATACGATACGACCAGCATCCTCTATAACGGGCGCCTGCATCAATATGTGCCTGAAGGCGGCCGCTCGCCGCTCGATATGAAAGATGAGCCGCGCATGACAGTTAATAAGAAAAACGGCGCATCCCAGGCGGAAACCGTGAAGCTGCCGCCAGCACCAATCCATAAATTCAGCGAAGAAGTGGAAATCTTTGTCGAACATAGCGGCGGACAGGAAGTGCGGCTTGTCTGCGATAACGCCAAGGTCAATAACCGGCCAGGCAGTGAAGGCGTGCTCGCGCCGGCAGGGATCGGCTATAAAATCACCGCTTATTACAATAGAACCGACAAGAGCTGGATGATTTCACATACGACACCTTTAAGTTAAAAAGTATTTTATACCTGAATTTTCAGATTTTTATTGACGTTTCTGTTTTTAATTGGTATTTTTGTATTATGCTTATCGAATTATTTAGTTATTTTGAATTAGCACTTATACTATATGCACACGATTTTTGCGAAGTGGAGGGTTTTAGATGGATAAAAAGAAAATTTTGATCCTTGGCGGCACATTCCATATGGTCAATGTAGTGGAGACGGCCAAACGCATGGGCTATTACACGATCGTTACCGACAATATGGTCGGTTCGCCAGCGAAGAAAATTGCCGATCTATCGTATGACATCAGTACTGCGGATATTCAGAAGCTAGCTGAAATCGGCAGGGAAGAGCAGATTGATGGCGTGTTCACGGCTTTTGACGACATCAACACATGGCATGCGGTCGCGCTGTGTAAAACGCTCCATTTGCCGTTTTATGCCACGCCCGCACAGCTCGAAATCACTT
This sequence comes from Planococcus citreus, assembly GCF_003664125.1. Lineage (GTDB taxonomy): Bacteria > Bacillota > Bacilli > Bacillales_A > Planococcaceae > Planococcus > Planococcus citreus. The sequence continues at coordinate 662,502 of NZ_RCCP01000001.1, read as the reverse complement.
CGCATAAAGACCGTTTCAAGGAATGTTGCCGGACATTCGGCGTGCCGGTCATTGAAGAATATGAATGTGACCCAATCCAGGACCCTGAGCTCCCTGTGGTGGAATTTCCGGTCATCGTCAAGCCGGTCGATAGCTACGCGAGCAAAGGGATCACGGTGTGCTATGAAGAAGACGAACTTACAAAGGGGGTCGAAAAGGCAGTCGGGGAATCAAAAACGGGCAAGATTATGCTCGAGCGCTTTGTTGATTCAGATATCGGTGTTCAGGCATTTTACACCGCACGGGATGGCCATCTCGTCTTGACTGCCGTCACGGACCGCTTTACCCATAAGCAATCAAAAGAACATCCGCCACTGCCTGTGGCGATGCTATTTCCCTCCCAGCATCAGCAGCAGTATATTAAGGAAGTCGATCCAACAGTGCGCAAGATGATCAGCAATATGGGCATCGAGAATGGCTTGGTGTTCATCCAGACAATGTACGATGGGGGCAGGATCTATGTATACGAAATGGGCTTCCGTTTCAGCGGCGAGCAGCACTATCACATTATCCACAAGCAGACAGGCGTCCATTTATTGGAGATGATGCTCGATTTCTCGGTCGGCGAAGATACGGCCAACCATCCGATCGAACAATTCGACCATGCACCGATGCCATACCCTTCCGCTAATTTGCCGATTTTGCTCGGGCCGGGAACGATTACGGAAATTCGGGGCTTGGAGGCAGTGAAAGCGATGCCAGAAGTGATTTCCTGCGTCATTAACCGTTCCGAAGGCGAAACGATCGAGCGGACAGGCTCTTATTCGCAAATGTTCGGCCGTTTCAATGTGGTCGCAAAATCACAACAGGAACTCCTCGAAACGATTGAACGGATTTACCGTACGCTCGATATCCGCTCAGAAGACGGCCAAGATATGATCATGGCACGTTTCCAACCCGCAAAAGTGAACGCTTCGTAATAGTATCAATGAAACAGCGTGAGCGTATGCCCGCTGTTTTTTGATGCCTTGAAAGTGAAATGAAAAAAGCGCGGATCCATATAGGATCCAGCGCTTTTTCATCCTCTGTATAAAGGGAAATGGCCAGTGTTTTCGATGCCGGTTTGAAGGCGTTTCAGCTCGGTCAGCCTGCCGTACATATCGGTATTGCGAATGCGTTTGCCGGTCAAGATCTCGAGCGGTTCCGTTTTGGTGAACCGCCGTTTAAAGCGGTATAGGGCTTCTGTTGAAGCACCGCCTAGATGAAATTGGGAAAAGCCGTTTTCTTTGCCGTAGCGGCACGCTTCCGCCATGATCAGTGAATTTCCGGCACAGCGGAAATACTCGGGGTCGTTAGCGACCAAATGGTAGTGCATATAGTCGCCGTGGTGGACGATCAATGCGGAGGAGACGGTCTTGCCGTCGTATTTCGCATTGAGTAAAAATTGCTTGCCTTCCAGATACGTAAAGGATTCCTTTAACATGGCCGGGTTGAATAAATAATGATCCGGAAAATCATTGCGGTCCGCTGTGAGATCGTATAGCCGGCAAAAATCATCCAATGTGTCCCCGGTGAAATCATATTCCACTGTTACGCCGTTTTTCAACGCACGGCGAACTTGCTGGCGGGCGGCGGAAGAAAATTCAAAGCGGAAGGGATCATCGACAGTCAAATCGATATACATGACGATGCCGCGCATATCAAGGCCATAAAGCGGGAAGAAGTCTTCCGCATTCTTGATCCAGGAACTGAAGCGGATGTATTCGGAAATGATGTGCTGCTGTTCGCAGTAATCCTGGAATGCCGCATCGAACTCGTCGACCAATGCGCGGCGTTGGCTTTCTTCGCCACTTATGACAACAGGGCCGCTTTGGCCGAACGCGGTAATCGTATCGAACCAGCCTTCTAACAGCGGCACCGGCCGTTTGATGAAAGGATAGATAATGTGCCCGAGCTCACTTTTCCATTCGAACTGCTGGAATTCCCCTCCCTCGTGTGCGGCGTATGCTGCGTTCCATTCAGGCGTAAAGAAAATGTCCGGAACCGCTTGCTTAGTAGGTATTGCCATGGCTCTCTGCCTCCTTAGAATAAATGGTATGCTATCTGCTTTCACAATAGGGTTTTCGGGTTAAAAAGAGGTAAAGCTTTTTAAATAGGAAGAAATATTATTTTTTTCAGAATTCCAGATTGACAAAACAATACCCCGGTTGGTAAATTTGTTCTACAAACAAACAAGAAAGTCGATGGATTTTGTATAATCCGAGAAATTCCTAGTCAATATTACCTGAATAGACTGAAGGGGGTGTTTCCTGTGGAAAGACAGAAAAAGCTGCTTATTCTCGGCGGCATTACGCATATGATCGATGTGGTCGAAACTGCTAAGAACATGGGACTTTACACAATCGTTACGGACAACAACGAGGAATCGCCGGCAAAGAAAAACGCCGACAAAGCTTACCATATCAGCACCGCAGACATAGACGCCTTGGAAGCCATGGCGCGTCAAGAACAAATCGATGGCGTGCTGACGGCTTTCGACGATATCAACACGTGGAATGCCCAATTGTTGACTGAGCGGCTTGGATTGCCGTTTTATGCTACAAAAGAACATCTAGAGATCAGTTCCAATAAAGATCGGTTCAAGGAGTTTTGCCGAAGATTCGATGTGCCGGTCATCGAACAATACGAAAAAGACGATGGGGTTCCGGTGCGTTATCCGGTCATCGTCAAACCGGTCGACAGCTACGCCAGCAAAGGCATTACGGTCTGCCAAAATGAAGTGGAACTATATGATGCAGTAGAAAAAGCAAGGCGCTTTTCGCGTCACGGCCGCGTGCTCGTCGAACGCTTTATCGATACGAACCACGGCGTCGAGATGTATTACACTTTGCAAAACGGAGAGGTCATTCTATCCGCCGTCACGGACCGTTTTGTCCACAATCAAGGCCACCAAAGCCCTCCATTGCCGATAGCAACGATTTATCCTTCAAGCCATCTCGCTGAATTCGTCTCAAAGCATGATGCCAACATACGGGAGATGTTGAGAGGCATGGGGCTCAAGAACGGCCTTGTACTGATCCAGTCATTATACGAGGGCGGAAAATTCTATATTTACGAGATGGGCTACCGCTTGAGTGGGGAGCAGCATTACCAGATCGTCAAACGCCAGACGGACGTCAACTTGCTGGAGATGATGATTGATTTTGCGGTCGGCGAAGACATCTCAAAATATGATTTAAGCAATTTCGATGATGGGTTCATGCGCTATCCGTCCTGCAATCTATCGGTGCTTCTAGGGCCGGGAACCATCCGTGAAATCAAGGGCTTGGAAGAAATCCTGGATTTGCCATCCGTGATTTCCTGGGTGCCGACACGAGAAGTGGGCGATGAGATTACAGTGACCGGCTCCTATTCACAGATGCTGGGCCGTTTCAATATCGTGTGCCAGACGATTGAAGAGTTGAACGGGACGATCCGCGACATCAACCGGACGCTGGAAGTCGTCTCGGAAAACGGTGAAGACATGGTGCTCGCCCGCTATCTGGCAGGAGAAAAAGTGAGCTAAACCGCAGCGGCTGCTGCGGTTTTTTCTTTTGTGCTGCATGGCTAAGTGTAGAGTAGAAATTGAATTCATCCAGAAATAAAATCGAGATGAGATTGAGTAAATGCTCGTGCTGGAGATTGCTCTCCAAGGGGCACGCTTGGGGCCCGCATGATCCCTCAGGCGTCGGCCCCTTTCCGCTCCATCTCTAAGTTTAGTGTGGAAATGAATGAGATTCATCTGTCATTGAAATTAGCATGAATAGTTTGGACAGCTCTGACTCAACACATTGAATAGACACCAAACATCTTCGGAGCTATCAAGTCCAACTAAGTGTCGGCGTCAGCGGATGAAGACAATGAACAGCGACACTTCTTCGCATGCAAAATATAGTGAAATCTATCAGCCGAACCGCGTGCAAGGGCTAGCTAACGAAGAAATGTCCAAAGGCATTCCACTTTGCGCATCTGTCTAATCCACTCAAATATATCGATGCACACATACTTCTCCACAGAAAAAGAGGCTCCCAATTGGAAGCCTCTTTCTTATTTGGAGTAAGTGGTGACGAACGATGGGCGCGGGAAGATGTTCGGGCGTTTGTCGATGCCTTCCGATGTGCCGCGTTTTTTATGTGCGTGCGAGTAAGCTTGGGACGACTGCCAAGTGGTGAAGGCGGATTCGTCTTCCCACATCGTGAGAATGACATACGTATCGGAATCGAGCGGGCGCAAGATGCGGATCGCTGCGAAGCCCGGTTCTTTTTCGACGAGCCCGGCGCGGTTCTGGAAGCGCGATTCGAACAATTCGCGGCCTTCTTCAGTGACTGGGATGTTATTGAATACGGCGTAAGCCCCGTCTTCGAGCTTCCCTTTTTGATCAAGCACTTCGTAAGATTCAATCTGATCGCCAGCCGGAACTTCTTGTTCATTGATGGCTGCAACGTCACTGCCGCTTGTTAAAACGAACCAGCCTTTGTCTTTCAGCGTATCGGTTTCTTGTTCATTGCCGAGCCATTTATAAAGCTTCATCGATATGCACCTCTTCTTTGAAAGTTCTATATTTCCTATATTAAGTAAATTATTTCATTTTCGCAAAGAATGTTGTCCCCTTTTCGGGCGATTTTGTCTATATACAAGTATTAAAAAAATTCCAGGCTTGTTTAACCTGTCTTTAACCTAGGCCTTTTAGGATAGGGGCTAATGAAGGGTTTCATTTGGAAAGGAGTGCATGCGATGGCAGGAACTCCACCAGGCATTGGGGGGAAGTATTCGCAACTTACAACGAGAAAGAAGGAAAAGATGATGGGGGATCTTTATTTCGATGAGCGTTATGGAAAGTTGTACGAAGAAATAGAAAAAGGCGTTTGCCAAATATTCGAGTTCAATCATTCGCTCGGGCGTGTCCGGCATCTGTTCATCAAGCGGGAGATTCCGATATTGCTCGGGTCTAATCGTTACTTCGATATCGTCACGCCTTACGGATATGGAGGGCCGTTGATGACGGGCTGTGAACCGGAACATCGGGAAGAGCTGGCATCCGCGTTTATGGAAGCATTCGCTGAGTATTGCGAAGAAGAAGGCGTGGTCAGTGAATTTATCCGGTTCCATCCGGTGCTCGATAATGCAAAGGATTTCGAAAAGAGCTACGAAGTACGCTACCTGCGCGACACGGTCGGAACCACGGTCGATGCCTATGACGATCCGGTTGAAGCGGAGTTCAGCGCTTCTGCCCGCAAGAACATCCGCAAAGCGCTGCGTGATGGCGTTGAGTTCAGGGTGACGCTTGGGCCACGCGACCTGCGGGAGTTCCAGCGGATTTATTTTGCGACGATGGACCGCAATCATGCCGATTCGTTCTATTACTTCAGTGAAAAGTATTTCACTCAATTGCTCGAGTCGTTCGGGGAGAGATTATTGCTGGTCGAAGCACTGTATGAGGGCGAAGTGATCGGCATGGAATTGCAATTTGTCTACAACGATCTGATCCATACGCATTTGTCCGGAACATATGAAGCATTCCATCATCTATCGCCGGTTTACATCATGCAGTACGCTACGGTCTTGTGGGCTAAAGAGCATGGCATCAAGCTCATCCACGGTGGAGGCGGGCGAACAAATAGCCCGGACGATAACCTGCTTCGGTTTAAACAGCAATTTGCCCACCATACTAAGTTTTCATTCTATAGCGGCCAAAAAATATGGAATGAAGAGGTGTACAGAAAGCTTTGCCAAGAAGCGAACACTGCCGTAGGGGATGAGTTCTTTCCAGCATACCGGAAACGGCCGGTAAAAGAGGCGAGCGAGGTCTGACAGAGAGAAAACAGAGGGGGAGCAGGCACAAACAACATAAGCAGAAATGGGGTTTAGCATGTGAAGGATTTGTTTTTCGAAAAAAATTACGGCCGATTGTACGAAGTGATCGAGAATGGCCGGTGCGAAGTGTTCGAGTTTGAACATCCGCTTGGCTGTGTGCGTCATCAGTTTATCCGCCGTGAGATCCCGATTCCCGTAACAGGTGGACCATATTTCGACATTGTGACTCCGTATGGCTATGGAGGGCCGGTCATCAAAAAATGTGCAGAAGGAAGAAAAGCCCAATTGGTGGAGGCGTTCGAGCAAGCTTTCGGGGACTATTGCTCGGAACACGGCATTGTCAGTGAGTTCGTCCGGTTCCACCCGGTCATCGGCAATGCCTTGGATTTTGAAGATTGCTATGAGGTGCGTTATTTGCGCGAGACGGTAGGGACTAACCTGGCGGCTTACGAGGACCCGGTTCAAAGTGAGTTTTCCAAATCGACACGCAAGAATATCCGCAAAGCGCTTGAGGCAGGCGTGGTTTACGAGATCATCGAAAATCCCGTTAGCCTGGGCGAGTTCAAAGACATCTATCATGAAACGATGAACCGCAATAATGCGGATGCCTATTATTATTTCGAGGAAGATTATTTCACGGAATGCCTAAAATATTTTGCCGACCGCATCGTTTTGACAAAAGCGATCTATGATGGGCAAGTGATAGGCATGGGGTTGAACTTCGCCTACGAAGACCGCCTCCACACGCATCTGTCAGGGACTTTAAGCGATTACAATCACGCCTATCCTGCCTACGTGTTGCAATATGCACTGACGGTTTGGGGAAAAGCGAACGGTTATCGGCTCATTCATGACGGGGGCGGAAGGACTAACGACCCGAATGATAATTTGCTGATGTTCAAGAGGCAGTTCGGCAAGAATACCCGATTTGACTTCTATATCGGAAAGAAAATATGGAACAAGCCGATCTATAGGAAATTATGCGAACTCAATGCGGCCGATGCAGCGACCGAGTATTTCCCGGCTTACCGCTGTAAAAAGCATTTGGAAGCGAGCCGTGTCTAGGGCGGCACATGATGAAAGGAAGTGGATCCATTGAATGACCTGTTTTTTGAAGAAGCTTACGGCAAGCTTTACGAAAGGATGGAGCACGGAGTATGCGAGGAATTCGTGTTCCAAAGCGCATACGGCGAAATCAGGCATCTGTTTATCAAACGCGAAATTCCGATGATGGTGCATGGGGAGAGATGGTATGACGCCATCACACCTTATGGTTACGGCGGCCCGCGGATCATGCGCTGTGCGACAGGGTGCCATTCCGATTTGGTCAGTGCTTTTGAGCATGCTTTCCGTGAATACTGCAAGGACCAACGCATCGTTAGCGAATTCGTCCGCTTTCATCCGATCTTCGACAACGCTCGCGACTTTTCCAATTGCTACGATGTCACGTTCCAGCGTGAAACCGTCGGGACGACACTCGACGGCTTCGACGATCCGGTTGCGTCCGAGTTTTCAAAATCCGCCAGAAAAACTTTGCGCCGTTCGCTGAATGCAGGCGTTACGTGCCGCATCACCGTTGCGCCGAGCGACCTGGGCCGTTTCAAGGAAATCTACTATGAAACGATGAGCCGCGTCCACGCCGATTCCTATTATTTCTTTGATGATACGTATTTCGATAGCTGCCTGCTGAAATTCGCCGATAAAATTGTTTTGGCTGAAGCCATTTATGACGGGCAAGTGATCGCTGCAGAGCTGCACTTTCTGTATGACGGCATTTTGCACACGCATCTTTCGGGCACTATCCACGATTTCCATCAACTGTCGCCGATCTACGTTTTGCAATACGGCGCTGTGCGTTGGGGCAAAGAGAACGGCGTCAAGCTGATCCATGCAGGGGGCGGCCGGACAAACGACGAGGAAGATCCACTTTACAAATTCAAGAAAAAGTTCGGCCAGCATACGGGCTTCCGCTTTTATACCGGCCGGAAAATCTGGAACGCCGAGATTTATGAAGAGCTCTGCAAAAAGTCCAGAGCCAATGCGGCGGAATCATTCTTCCCCGCATACCGGGCGAATGCCAGCAAGCAATTGAGCAGCGTATGAAACTTTATGAAATCCCAAAGTGCCCGCAGCATTTTTTGCGGGCTTTTTTTATTGTCATGTTGCTGAAAATCTTTGGGTAACGGGAAGGTTAGCTGGATTAGCTAGCGAGATGGCATATCTCTATCCATCAATTTAATCCATTTGCTGGTGATGCTTAGTCGGACTGGCGAGAGAAGTGGAATGCCTTTAGATAATTCTTCACCAGTTAGCCGCCTCCCGCTTTGGGCTGGCCTCCCGCAATGAGCCAAGAAGAACACTTGTCTCATTACTCCGGCTCGCCCGTGAGCGCGGTTCGGCTTTTACATTCTACTGAATTCGCTAATTGACGAAGTATGTTATTTTCTCGTGATCATCCGCTGGTGGATGATGCTTATTTAGGCTTGTGAGTGAGACGAGTGGTTTGTCGATCTTTTCATCACGAAGCAGCCGCGTCCCGCTTAGGGCTGGCCTTTAGCCATAAGCCAAGAAGGGCACTTGTCTTATGGCGTCGGCTCGCCCATATGCGCGGTTCGGCTAATAGATCTCATTGATGCTTTTGAGTGATGAAGCATCTTTTTCTTATATTCATCCACTAGTGGGAGACGCTTATTTGGATATAGCAATTATAAAGATGTTATAACTTTCACCTTTTATCTTGGAAGGATGTATAAAATTATTGACGCAAATACCAATGGAAGAAAGCATGCCGTCCATTCTAAAACTAGAGATGAAGCGGAAAGGGGCGAATGGATGGCGAGGGGGAGCCGAGTCCATTCATTTGCGACGCATCTGTGCAGCAAATGTTTTTGTGCGATGCCCGAACATAGTGAGGGTTGAGCAGATGTGGGAGCAACGGTTTTCTCGTGATGCTCGAACACAGAGAAACTAGGTGCCCTGGACTGAGCGCTAGCGAGGGAAGCGGCTGAAGCCGGCCCCCTCAGAAAGCGTCCCCTTGAAGCGAAGTCTCTTCCACTATCTCTATTATTCATATTCAAAATGACGAAGTCCTGTCTCATCATCTGCATGACCGGTCCCAAGCGTCCCCTTCAAGCGCAATCTCCTCCACATAAAAGTTCCGATTGCAATCTTCTCTATTAAAATATTTCGAATTATCCAAAGCTTTTTCAAAACACCTAAACAGTTTAACCCTCTTTTAACCTCTGCCCCCTAGGATTAACAACAACAGGATTCCGTCCGCGCCAAATTCTAAGGAGGATCGCCGCCGCAAACAGATGGCCGGATCAAATGATATGCTGCATCACTGCTTCGGGAGCGGATCTTGGCTTCCAGAATGAACGCAAAAGAGGTTGAAACTATGGAAAAAACAGTCATCGCCATCATGTTCGTCGTCATCATCACGAAAGTTCTCGGCTTTTCACGGGATATCTTCCTATCGTTTTTCTACGGTGCCGATGGATTGACCGACGCCTACTTGATCTCGACCGATATCCCGACAGTGTTCTTTGCGTTTATCGGCATGGGCATCGCCGCGAGCTACATCCCGGTCTACACGAAAATCCGTGAAGAGCGGGGCGATGTAGCGGCAGAGCGCTTTACAGCGAACGTCACCAACGCGGTCATGCTGTTGTCAACGGTGTTGGTCATCTTGCTCTTGGTGTTCCCGGTGCCGATCGTCAAACTATTCGCTTACGGGTTCGAAGGGGAGACGCTGCGCATCGCGGTGCTGTTCACGCGGATCATTTCGCTGACGCTCTACTTCACCGCCCTGATCTTCATTTTCACCAGCTATCTGGAAGTGAAGGACCGATTCCTGCCGACGGTGCTGAGCGGCTTGCCGCTGAATGTGCTGCTGATCACGACGATTGTGGTCAGTTCGAAAATGGACATCATGATGCTTGCCATCGGAACGGTCATTGCGGTCATCGTGCAGTTTCTGTACATGGTGCCGGCAATACGCAAAAGCGGCTATCGCCATCAAATGGTGCTGAACCTGAAAGACCGTGATTTGAAGCAGATGATGATGCTCGCGATTCCGGTCATCATCGGGGTATCGGCTGACCAAGTCAATATCCTGGTCGACCGGACGATCGCTTCGCAGTTGGCGGAAGGCGGGATATCCGCATTGACCTATGCGCACCGCATCGTATTCTTCGTCCAAGCCATCTTCGTGCTGGCGGTCGTGAAAGTGATGTTCCCGAAAATCTCGAAATTGGCTGTGAGGAAAAATATGGAGGAATTGAAAGGCGTCGTCGGCAAGATCATTACGACGGTGTCGTTGATTGTCATTCCCGCTGCGGTCGGCATGATGATTTTTGCCCGGCAGATTACGGAGCTGTTGTTCGGGCGCGGGGCGTTCGAGGAACGTGCCATTGCGATGACGACGGGTTTGTTGTTCTTCTACGCGCTGGGCTTGCTCGGTTTCGGTCTGCGTGAAGTGTTGTCGAAAGTGTTTTATTCCTTGGAAGATTCACGGACGCCGATGATCAACGCATTCGGCGCGATGTTTTTGAATGTCGCATTGAACCTGGTGCTATCACGCGTTATCGGGCTGAACGGCTTGGCGCTTGCGACCAGCATCGCGGCAATCGTCAGTACGGTGCTGTTGTATGCATCGCTGGTCCGGAAAATCGGTTCGCTCGACAGTCGGCGGCTTATGGTCGACTTGGCGAAAGGCATATTCGCCGCAATCGTCATGGGCATCGCGGCAAGAACGGCATTCACGGTTTCCTTACTGGCAGTGGGCGATATTCCGGCATTGTTCATCGGCGTATTGACGGGGGTCATTGTTTATGCGGCGATGCTGTGGGCGCTGCAATTGAGCGATATCGCCTACTACAAGTCGCGATTGATGGCATTGGCGAAACGTTGAAAGAAGGGGGTGGGGGTTCATGATTTATGTACTTGGATTTTTTGTGATACAGATTCTGGCAACGTTTTTAATCAAAGATTTTCTTCCGGCAGGTGATGGATATGGGATGCTTCTCGTCTTTACAGGAATCGTCGCCATTTCGTTGTATCTATACCGCAATTTGAAGAATGAATGGCTGTTCGTCATTTTTGCCGGGTTCGCGGTGCGGGTGGTCATTTTATTCATCGACTTGTATGTTCCGTCGATCGGGATTTTCTCGAGCGGCACGGATACGGAATACTTCCATGAAGTTTCCGTAATGGTGGCTAACGGGCAATATCCGCTGGACCAGACTTCGACGGTATATGTGCCGTTTCTGTCAGGGCTCTACTACATGATCGGGGAGCAGCGGGTTTACTCGCAATTCCTCAATATCGCCTGCTGGGTATTCTCGGCCGTGTTCCTCTTCAAGTCACTGAACTATTTGCAGATCGAGAAGAAATTGAGCTTTATCGCGTTGCTCATCTTCACGCTTATGCCGAACAGTATTTTCATGTCGAGCATCCTGCTTCGGGAAGCGCTGATCATTTTCTTTACGACGGTTTCGCTTTATTACTTCCTGCGCTGGATCGGGGAGCGCTCGTTCCTCCAGTTCGGCTGGGCTGTGGTGTTGTCGATTCTGGCGATGATGTTCCACACCGGCATGATCGGCTTGCTGCTCGTCTATATCGCCTCGTTCGTCTGGTTGGAGCGCGGGAAGATGGGCAGGAAAATTTCGACGCCTCTCATCTATTTGTTGTTTGTCGGCGGCATCGCATTCCTCGTTTTCCAGAACTCAGATGTCTTCTTGAGTAAATTCGTCACGGAAGAAGGCGGAACGGTCGATTACGAGATTTTCGCTGAAGGCGGTTCAGTCTACCTGGCAAGCTTCAGTGGATTATCGGGGATAGCGGCACTGCTCGTTGCGCCGCTCAAAATGTTCTACTTCCTGTTTTCGCCGCTGCCGCTCGATTGGCGGGGAGTCGGGGACATTGTCAGCTTCTTGTTTGATTCCACCGTTTATTTGTTCCTGATCGGCGCTACGCTTTATGGCCTGTTCCGGAGTGAAATGCCGGTGCGCACGAAAATATTCATCTTGCTGGTGATCGGGATGACCGTTTTCATCTATTCCTACGGGACGCAAAGTGCCGGAACGGCGATGCGGCACCGCAATAAAATCATCCCGCTATTATTGCTGTCGTTCGGAGCAGCGAATAGCAAGCAATTGCTGGAATTCACCAAAATGAAATGGACGGGGAAAAAGGGGGAGAAGGTGGGCTCATGATGGAAAACTTGAAAATCGCAATTGTTGGGGCCGGGGAAACAAGCTTGCTTGCGGCAACAACGTTCGGCACGGTTTATCCGGTCATCGTATTTGATCCGGATCGCTCCAAAAGAGCAAGATTCGATGAAAAAGGCATTGCTTTTACCGATCAAGCCGGCGAACTGGCTGATGCCGGCATCCTCCTGATGACCGGATCGAAGCGCCCCGCCTATACCTTGGATGCGCTTACGGAGTTGTGCCGGATTGTCGGGAGGCATATGAAAAAAGGCTCGGTGCTCATTTTTGAAGCCCCGGTGTACCCTGGCACAACCGAAGAAATTTGCATCCCCTTGATAGAGCAGCATTCAGGTTTTGTCGCCGGAAAGGAATTTTTCGTCGGTTTCGCACCATCCAGATGGCAAGGCAGTGAACCGCAAGGCAAGGTTGCGAAAATGCGCAAAGTGATTGCAGGGCAAAGCGGCCCCGTCACCGATTATCTGGCAGATTTATTCGAACCTATCCATGACGGGGGCATTTACAAAGCGAAATCGATCCGTGTCGCAGAAGCCGCCCAATTGCTCGAAATCGCCCAAAAAGAAGTGAATATCGCATTGATGAATGAAGTTGCGCTGACCTTGAACCAGCAGGGAATCGATACGCATGATGTATTGGAAACCGCCAATACGAAGCGGGGATTCATCAAATTCGAACCAGACCTCCTCGGAGACAATCCCGTGCCATGGCATGGAGTGGGCCAATTCTGGTGCAAAGGCGAGCAGAAAGGGAGGCAAGTGGCACAGCGGATTATCAAGAAATTGATCCAGAACGAAGTCATCATCCACGAAGCGCGCATCACGGTGCTTGGCCTCACGAAAGAAGACGGGACAAGCGAAGTGCCGGAAACGGGGGTGCTCGAACTCGTCTCGGAGCTTCAGGAATACGGCATGGATGTCCAAGTCACGGATGCCAGGCTCGAACTGGGCCAGGCGGAATGCGTGGGAGGCGTTTTGCTGACAAAACAGGAGGAACTGCTTCCAGCGGTTTCGGTCATACTTGCGGTACCGCATGAAGCTTACCGAAAAACAGGATGGAAATTATTCGAGCGTTTGCTGGAAGGCAAGGAAGGCTATGTCTTTGATGTCAAAAGCATACTTGAACGGAATGAGAAACCGGAGAAGGTGACTTTATGGAGAATGTGAGGAGGGGGCAGCCCATGATTGTTGGAGATTTCAGTGAAGAGAAAAAACGGCCGAAGCGCTCGAACGCAGCGGTGAGGTTCCTGGAAGTCGTTATTGCCACTTTGATGTTATTGGTCTTATCGCCATTATTGTTAACAGTCGCCTTATTGATTCGCCTGGAGTCGAAAGGCCCTGCCATGTTCAAGCAGCAGCGCGGCGGACTTTACGGACGGCATTTCACCATCTATAAATTCCGGACGATGGAGCACGGGCGGGATAAGAAGCGCAATCGCATCGATCCATTCGACGGCGATCCGAGCATTACAAAAATCGGCAACATCCTCCGCAAAACAAGCATCGATGAATTGCCCCAGCTGATCAACATCGTCAAAGGCGATATGTCATTCATCGGGCCGCGCCCGACTGTCACCGACCAGACCGACAATTACAACGATTACCAGAAGCAGCGGCTGATGGTGAAACCGGGTGTTACGGGCCTTGCACAAGTGAGCGGGCGCAACAGTTTAAGCTGGGACGAAAAAATTGACATCGATATCGATTATATCAACCGCAAAAGCTTGCGACTCGATTTGTACATCTTGATGCAGACGGTGGTCAAAGTGTTCCGGACAGAAGAAATTTATGAAAAAAGCTGAGCGGAGGGTAATGCCATGACAATGAAACTGATCCACGCCGTAACTGTTTCGGAAAGTTTGAGCTTTATGGATGGCCAATTGCGCTATTTGAAAACCCGTGGATTCGAGCCGAAAGCATTGAGCTCCAAAGGCCCTGGCTACGAGGAGTTTCGGGCAAGTGAACAAGTGGAGATGCTTGAACTGTCGATGGACAGGGGCATTTCGCCGCTCCGCGATCTGCAATCGCTTGCCCGGTGCATCACGTTATTTCGCCGGGAGCGCCCGTTAGTCGTCAATGCCAGCACACCGAAAGCTGGCCTGGTCGTCACTATGGCGGCGCGGATGTGCCGGGTGCCCGTGCGAATCTATACGATGAGGGGCTTGAGAATGGAGACGACTGCGGGATGGAAGCGCAGTTTGTTGTTGAGTATGGAAAAAATTGCTGCGTCTTCTGCGACTCACTGTTTGGCGGTATCGGACAGTTTGCGGGAGCGGGCGATCGAATTCGGCATCGCCGATGAAGAAAAAATCAGCGTGCTCGGAAAAGGCAGCGGCGACGGATTTGATGTAGCGAGATTCCAGAGCACCCCTGAAATTGAGGCAGCCGGAAATGAACTGCGCCATCGCTATAAACTCAGCAAAGAGCATATCGTTCTCGGGTTTGTCGGCAGGCTGACAAGAGACAAAGGAGTCAATGAACTGGTTGCCGCCTTCAAGCTGTTAAGCCTGGACAACGAGCAGCTGCGATTGCTCATCGTCGGCGATTACGAAGACGATGACCCGGTGGAAGAAGAAGTGAGATGGGAAATCGAGAACAACCCGAAAATCATCAAGACCGGGTTTCTGCCGGATCCGGTAGCGTATTACCATTTGATGGACATTTTCGTATTCCTAACGAAACGTGAGGGTTTTGGCAATGTGTCGATCGAAGCGGCTTTATGTGGGCTGCCGGTCGTCGCTTCCGATGTCACGGGTGCACGGAATACGATTGTGGACGGGAAGACCGGCTTATTGGTGGACCCTGGGAACTTAAAGGAAATCACGGAAACGATTCACAAATTGATAGCATCCGACAGTTTGCGCGCACGGTTTGGGGAAGCCGGTCGGGAATGGGCAAGCACCCATTTCAGCAACGAGGTGTTATGGAAAGAGCTGGACAGTTTCTATAAAAACTGCCTCAGCGAATCGCTGGTACCAGCCGGCGAATTGAACTAAGGGTTCAGGTCATGCGGGGAAAATCAAAAACAAAGGGGAGTTTCATTTGAAAACATATTATTATATTGCGTCTGCTGGAGTGCTCGGAGTCAAAACGAACATCAAAAATTTCGGCTGGTCATATGGCCATAATGTCCCGGAAGGCACGAGGGAACAATACGAGCGCTGCGTGGTCCGCATGCAGGTCGATTTAAGGGAATTCAATGACGATGCTGAACACGAAGCGATGGGGAAATACCATTATTTCAGCGGCACGCCAGGAGCGGACAAAATCTATTACACACGCAATTACGCCGGCAAAGGCCGCATGCGCATCCGCGCAGAAGGGTTTTTGACAGACGAGCCGAAAATCACCGTCAACCGCGCTTATTATAAACTCATCACCCACCGGATCATGAACCTTCATTCCATCGGCTATATCATGACCGACCTTGCGACATTGCTGCTATTGAGAAAAGGCTATGCGCCGATTCATTGCTCCGCATTCAAGAAAGATGAGTCGACTTTGACGGTGTTCGCTCCGCCGGATACTGGCAAGACCTTGAGCAGCATGACGGCTTGCATGGAACATGGCGCTGAATTCATTGCAGAGGATCTGGCCATCACAGACGGCAAAACGATCCATTCCGTGCCGTGGACCAGTACATTCCGCTATTACTCCACTGTTGAGCAGGGAATGGGCGCGAAGATCAAGAACCGCGTCGATAAACTATTGCCGGTGATGGAATACATCAGCTTTAAAAAGCCGGATCCGATTACAGAGTACGTTGGTGAACAATCGATACTCGACCATCAAGTAGTGACGCATGTCGCCATTCTTGAGCGCGGCGATGATTATGTCGCGGAACAGACGGAAGCCGTAGCGCTCCAGAAGCTGATGAACTTAAACCGTTATGAATTCAATTATTTACGCTCGCCATTGCTGACGGCGTATGAATTCTTCAATCCCGAATTGAACATCGACCAGGCACTCGCCAATGAACGCGAAGTTTTGACGAAATTGATCCGGGGCAGCGAGAAAGTGTTTTCCGTGAAAAAGAATAACGCCACTCATTACGCGAAGGAACTACTCGAACAAATCGGCAGCCCGATTGCACCTGCAAAAGCAGTGCAAGGGGCTTGAAAGGAAGCGGTCCATCATGTCAGCGAAAGTGTTGCACGCCATGACCATTGCGCAAAGCCTTCAATTGGTGAGAGGGCAATTGAAGACATTGGAAACGCACGGCTATGAAGTGAAAGCATTGACTTCAGAGGGAAGCTACGCCAAAATCTTTGAACAACAAGAGGGAGTGAAGGTGCTGCACGTCAATATGGAGCGTGAAATCGCCTTGAAGCAAGACTTGGAATCGCTGTTCGCCTGCATCCGTGTCATCCGCTCCGAAAAGCCGGATATCGTCAATGCCGGAACGCCGAAAGCGGGGCTGATCGTGTCGCTCGCTGCTTACTTTTGCAGGGTGCCCGTGCGCATCTATAATGTGCTGGGCTTGCGCCTCGAGACGACCGGGGGCATCAAGCGGCAGATCTTGCTGATGGCAGAGAAAATCGCCGCAGCGTCTTCAACCCATATGCTTGCAGTATCGCCGAGCCTGAAGCGCCAAATTGTCGAGCTTGGTATTGCGCCTGCCGATAAAATTAAGATTCTCGGGCATGGCAGCGTCAATGGCTTCGACCTGCAGCGCTTTGAACTGGATGACGAGATGAAACGGCGTGTGGAGGAAAAGCGTCAAGCTTATGGATGGACCGGCGACGAACTTGTTCTCGGGTCAATGGGGCGTATCACGAAAGATAAAGGCATTGACGAAACAGTGCGCGCGTTCACCGAGCTGCATGGGCAGCACCCGAATTTAAGGCTGCTCATTGTCGGCGATTACGAATCGGCGGATGCAGTTTCCGAGTGGACGCGTGAAACAATCACCAGTCATCCGCATATCGTCCACGAAGATTACCAATTGGACCCCGTACCGTTTTATCATTTGATGGACCTGTTTTTATTCCTCACAAAACGCGAAGGATTCGGCAATGTGTCGGCGGAAGCGGCGCTGACGGGGATACCGGTCATTGCAGCGGACGTCACGGGCGCGCGCGACACCTTGGTGGACGGGGAAACCGGTTATTTGGTCGACCCCGACAGCCACGAAGATGTGATGGGAAAACTGGACAAATTGATCAGTGATCCTATGCTGCGTAAAGAGCTGGGGGCAAATGGCCTGGAATGGGTACGCCAGAATTTCAGCAATGAAGCCTTATGGGAAGAGATGGATCAATATTACCGAAGCTGCTTGCTAGAACGCTCGAGTGTACTCGGTGAAGTGCAGTGAAATGTGCTTGCACTTAATCTGTTTCCTGATTGCAAAATAGATTCAAGCCAAACGAAAACCCGGCATGCTATATGCCGGGTTTTCGTTTATGCTATTACTCTTCTCTTGGGGCAATGCTGATCGGGCGTATGGAGCCCCATGGCGCAACGTCGATGGTGACTTCGAGGTCGACCGCTTCTTCCAGTTCTGGGCCGCGGCCTTGCTCAACGTAAAAGTTTTCGAGCTGTGGGGCGACGATGCGGCGGTCGTATTTGCTGCCGTTGATGGCGCCGAAGAACGGTCGCTCCTCGATGCGGTCGATGACGGCGTAGCCATCTTCGCCTGCCGTTAAGGTAAAGTAGACGGCGCCGTCAGATATTCCAGCAGGTGCGTCAAGGTCGGGATACTGCAGCATGACGTATTCACCGTAGAACGGATCGAACGGATCGTAAGGTTCAGCACGCAATAAGTATTGCTCACCGAACCAGGAAGTGGCGTAAAAGCTGACGACGAGCAATGCGACGAAGACGGTCTGCAGAACAGGCATTAGCCATTTCTTCATGTCACTGCACCTTCTTTCTTGCGGTTAAGCCACCAGGCGATGCCTGATAGCACGAACAGCAGGATGGCGCCGATCAGGAAGAACAGCGACATGTCGAGCCGTTCCCACGCGTAAATGACGTAGATGACGAATTGCACGACAATGAAATAGACGAAGCCCAAAGCGAGCGGTTGATCTTGGCGCTGGGCGATGACCAAATAGGCAAGCGCGGTCAATTCCGCGACGATGGCTAAGGCGATGGCCGTTTCATCGAAGAGCATGAAACCGACAAGCCCGAGTACGCCGAGCCACATCAAATGGCGTTCGCGGAAGTAGGCGAGTGCGAGCACTATTGCCCCTGCCACTGCAAGAGCGATCGATTCAGGCATGGTCAATTCAGCGAAAGCCATATCGCTTTCCCCGCGAATCGCCAGGAAGACGATCAACTGGATCCCTCCGACAATCAAGTAAAGCGGTCTCAATAGCTTCTGCTTGTCTTTTGGGATCAGCAGCAAGAGCAAGGTCAGTGCGAACAAAGTCCAGATCGGCACGAGCGGGCTGTCGATGTCCCATATACTCCATACGAGAAAGCCGGAACCGAACAACAAGAGCCAGCTGAAAATCATCATCGGCCCGTCTTTGCTCAGGAACAGCCAAGCGAGCGTAACGGCGATGAACAGCAGCCATTCGATCAAGCCAATGCCGGGAGCTGCCGATGTCAGGATAGTGATTCCGCTAATGAACGCCAATACGGTGAATGCGGCATGGCGCCAGATGAAGAAATGGGCGATGGCGGCAATGAACAGCGCCCACGGAACGATGCTGGAACCGGTGCCGAGATGGAAGGTTTGGCCAGTCACGACTAAACTCGCACCGAACATCACATATCCAAGCACCTGAAAAATGATGGGATGGCCAAAATGTTTTTTCTCGGAGAAATAAGCGAGCACATAGAAAATCCACATGAGCAAGACGACCATGCCGACTTTCGCGAGCGCCGGTATGGCTTGCCAGTTGGCAGCGATAAAACTGAAGACGGCAAGCGCAAAAAAGATCAAGCCGATGACGAGCAAAAGAGGCACTTTGCGCTTTTTCGGCTGACGGGTTTCAAACGCCTGGATGCGCTCGGCCGTCTCTTGGTCGATAAGCCCTTCCGCCCGCCACCTGGCGAGTTTGCGTTCCCATTCCATATAGGACACCTCCCTAATTATTAACTGTATTATAAACCTATATTGTCAGAAATAACAGAAAACGTTCCTATTTTCTAGGTCTATTTTAGTAATTCGGAGCGCGTAATAATTGCGTTCATAGTAAACTATACTTGTATAAAATTTTGCATTATTTGCAGGAAAAAACTCACATAAAAAGGGTTAAAGCTGCTTTATGGCGAAAGTTTAAACTTATCTTAAAGAATGAAAAACTGGGGTAGGCGACACTGTAGATTGGGGTTAATGATTTTACAAGGGCTGGAGCGTGAAAGTGGTGGAGTTTGTATATGAATGGATGGGCCACATCCAATTGGGGGTATTTTTGCTGGCGCCGCTATTATTGCCATGGTGGCTAAAGCGATACATCTGGCTTGGTTTCGTGGCAGTCGGGTATGTACTTTACATAGCTTGGGGGCTGTATCTTCAAGCTACGAGAACTATGGAAGAGTTCGGGACCGGTTTCGGCATGATGATCCTGCCGTATTTGGCGGGAATCTCATTGTTCGGCTATTTGCTTCAAAAATCGATTGACCATTCGAAGCAGAACGGTTCGGAGGAATAGAAAAGGGAGTGGACATTCGTGATCATCGATCCTGCACAACAAACGAGCAAGGAAAATTATAAACTGCTGATCGGCAGCGTGTTGCCGCGGCCGATTGCCTGGGTCTCATCCGTCTCGTCGGGCGGCGAGTTGAATTTGGCGCCTTTCAGTTTTTTTACAGTCGCTTCGCGCAATCCGCCGATGCTGATCTTTTCAATCGGTGAAGGGGTCGAGGCAAGGGCAGGCACAGTGAAAGACACCTTGACGAATATCCGGGAGCGGGGAGAGTTTGTCGTCAATATCGTTTCCGCACCACTCGCGAATGAAATGGCGAGAAGTGGCGAGCATGTCGCGCCGGACGTCGATGAATTCGCATACGTAGGATTGACGCCTGTATCATCTGAAGTGGTTTCAGTGCCGCGCGTGAAAGAATCTCCCGTCAGCATGGAATGTGAGCTGGTGCAGGTCATTCCGCTTGGCGACGATCATCTCGTCATCGGCAAAGTGCTGCGTTATCACATCCAGGATGAATTATATGACAAGGGACGGATCGATACGAAAAAGCTCGCGCCGATCGGTCGGCTTGCCGGGAATTATTCGCCTGTAGAATCGATGTTTTCGTTGCCGAATGAGCATTTGAAGGAATATTTGCGGCCGCCGGTAGATAAAGACCGGGAGTAGCCGCGACCACGGGGAGGGATGCTTCATGGCCTTGCAAATTGAACATGTCAGTTTCGAACGTTTGCGCCGGGAACATTTGCCGCAACTTTACGAATGGATCACGAAAGAGCCACAGATCAACCGGTTTTGGGGATATAGCTATAATGGAACTTACGGGGAATTTGTGCGCGAATTTGTCGGGAGCATCAAAGGGAAGGATCCCACTGAACCATACCTTATCTATTATCTGGAAGAACCGATTGGCTATATCCAGACATTCCGTTGGAGTGATTATCCGGGCAGCGAACAGTTTACGGAATTGCAGCGCGCGGCAGGGCTTGATATTCTCATCGGCAGGCCTGCCTACCGCGGCCAGGGCTTCGGGCAAGCGATCATCCGCCGCTTTCTGGAAGAAGTGGTGTTCCGCGACGGATCGGTGACGTGCTGCGTCACCGATCCCGATATCCGCAACAAGCCGGCAATCCGTGCTTACGAAAAAGTCGGGTTTGAAATCGTCCGGCGCGTGGAGGAAGTATCGGAGATCACGAGGCCGGTCTGGTTTATGCGCGTCGGTCGCCAGCAGCTGGAACGAAAGAAACCCTAGCCATTGTTGGCTAGGGTTTTAATTTTTGTTCGGCATCGCGGATTGCTTGTTCCATGAAGCGCACAGGATGATCAAGCAGGCGGCCGTGCCCGACAGCGAGAAAGCTCGGCTGCAGCAAGGTCAATTTCTTGGCGCTGTCGAGTGCTATGCGTTTGTCCCATGTCGCCATCGCCGGGAACGGGAACAGCGGCTTGAATGTCCCGGAAACTGCGGTTCCTCCGCGTGTCTGGAAGGCATCTCCCGCGATGAGGACGCCCGAACGTCTATCGAAAAAGGCAATGGAGCCCGGAGAATGCCCGGGGGACAGGACGACTTCGAGCGACCCGACCCGGTCGCCTTCTTTCAGCAGCCGGTCGGGTGTCGTCTGGATATTTTTCGGGATCCCGCCTTTGACGGGTTTGCCCGCGTCTTCAGGCGAAGCGCTTTTATCCCCCGAGAGGATTTTTGCTTCCCTTTCCGAGACGGAAACTTGCGCCGCAGGGAACTGTTTTTTCAAAGCATCGAGTGCGCCGACGTGATCGATATGGGCATGCGTCAGCGCGATTTCTGTAATCGGTTTGCCGATGGTTTTTGCCGCCAGTGCGATGTCCCTGGCTGCGAAACCCAAAGCGCAATCGACAAGCGTCAAGCCTTCCTGTTCTTCGACCAAATAACAATTCACCGGAAATACTGTAGGCATAAAAGCCAGTTGATAGACATTCTGCACTTTCTTGACCCGCATGGCCGCCAACTCCTTTTGGATGATTACTGCCATTTTATCGCAATCGGCCGATGAAATGAAGCCGGGGGCAAATAGTTGTGCAGGAAACGAAGCTGGCGCATAATGTCCGTAGATTGTTTTTTAACGGAGGAGGAAAATCTGTTGGTTAAGTTAAAAGGCGTAGTGCCTGTCATGCGTAACCTGAAGGAATTTGAACGGCTGCTTGCCAGTGACCAGGAGACCATCATTTTCCTGGAAGTCCGGCTTGCCCAGCTCAAGCCGCTTGTCGCGGCTGCCAAGAAGGCAGGCAAGAAAGTGATCTTGCATGCCGATTTAATTCAAGGCCTGAAAACGGACGCTTACGGCATTGAGTATTTGGTCCGTGAAGTGAAACCGGACGGCATCGTCTCGACAAGAAGCAATGTCATCGCTCTTGCGAAGAAAAATAAATTGACGACGATCCAGCGATTGTTTCTGCTCGACAGCCATGCGCTCGAACATAATTTAAGCTTGATCGATCAAGTAAAACCCGATTACATCGAATTATTGCCTGGGCTCATTCCGTCAATCATCAAGGAAGTGCACGAACGGACCGGCATCCCCATCATTGCAGGCGGCTTGATCCGCACAAGGGAAGATATCGAACTTGCCTACCAAGGCGGGGCGGAGGCCGTCTCGACATCCCAGCCAGAACTATGGGATACCTGATTTTGTAAAGCCCATCAATCGGCGATCGCTCTTCAGAAAGAGTGCGTGCCGATTTTTTCAATTTCCATCACTCCCAGATAAGCCCCAATTAATTGTTGACAGCGTTTTCAAAAACTGCTAAATTGATTTTACAAGTTAAGGACCGTGCAGGAGAAAAGAGATCCGCATCGGACAAGGCCCAGTTTATTGGGCCTTCGTTCGGTGCGGATTTTTTGTGGCTAGTCCTTGATTATACATGGAAACTCTGCTGGAAAGCGTGCCTTGTCATTCGACAGGTTCGATACAAGCGGAGGATCTGAAAAAGGGGTGTAAGGAAATGACAGTATTTTTAGCGGAATTGATCGGTACAATGATTCTCATCATTTTTGGTGCGGGTGTTGTAGCAGGTGTGGTTTTAAAAGATTCAAAAGCGGAGAATGCAGGATGGATCGTCGTCACGATCGCTTGGGGGCTCGCGGTAACAATGGGTGTTTATGCGGTCGGGAATTTCTCGGGAGCGCATTTGAATCCAGCAGTCACATTAGGCTTTGCGTTTGTCGGTGAATTTCCGTGGTCGCAGGTGCCGGTTTATATTGCCGCACAAATTCTTGGGGCCATTATCGGTGCTGTTATTGTCTTCTTCAACTATCTTCCGCATTGGGACAGAACAAAGGAAGCTGAATCGAAACTTGCTGTGTTCGCAACGATTCCAGCGATCCGCCGCCCGTTTTCCAACTTGATCAGTGAAATCATCGGGACTTTCGTTTTGGTCATGGGCTTGTTGTTCATCGGGGCCAATGATTTCACGGAAGGCTTGAACCCGTTGATCGTCGGCGCGCTCATTATCGCGATCGGCATGTCGCTTGGCGGCACGACAGGATACGCAATCAACCCCGCTCGTGATTTGGGGCCGCGTATCGCACACGCTTTGTTGCCGATTCCAGGAAAAGGCCCATCTGACTGGAGCTATGCTTGGGTGCCGATTGTGGGACCTGCATTTGGCGGTATTTATGGGGCAGTGTTCTATAAAGCGATCTTTACAGGAGATTTCGGCTTGCCGTTCTTTGCATTGAGTGCAGTGCTCTTCCTGGTATTTATCGGGGCAGCCAGTGTAGAATTGAAAAATGGCCGAGTGAAAGCCAAGCAATTAAGAGAAAAAACCATTTCATAAGTTAGCGGAGGAGATTCCAGTGAGTAAAAAATATATTCTATCGATCGACCAAGGAACAACCAGTTCACGGGCGGTCCTGCTGAACCATGCCGGCGAAATAGTCGGGACAGGCCAACAGGAATTCCAGCAATTTTTCCCGAAACCGGGTTGGGTCGAGCATGACGCCAATGAAATTTGGACTTCGGTCCTGGCGTGCATCGCAGAAGTATTGCGCAAAACAGACGTCGACCCATCCGAAATTTCAGGCATCGGCATCACCAACCAACGTGAAACGACGGTTGTCTGGGACCGCAATACAGGCAAGCCGATCTATAAAGCGATTGTTTGGCAATCTCGCCAAACGGACGGCATCTGCAATGAGTTGAAAGACCAGGGATTGAACGATACATTCCGCAAGAAGACCGGCCTTTTGATCGACGCGTACTTCTCAGGCACGAAAGTGAAATGGATTCTCGACAATGTCGAAGGCG
The DNA here is from genome assembly GCF_003664125.1 of Planococcus citreus. Classification (GTDB taxonomy): domain Bacteria; phylum Bacillota; class Bacilli; order Bacillales_A; family Planococcaceae; genus Planococcus; species Planococcus citreus. The sequence continues at coordinate 638,569 of NZ_RCCP01000001.1, read as the reverse complement.
CAAGGGAAAAAGCGGATAACGGCGATTTGATGTTCGGCACGATCGATACATGGCTCGTCTACCGCTTGTCAGGCGGTTCGACGCATATCACGGATTACAGCAACGCATCCCGTACGCTCATGTACAATATTCATGATCTTAAGTGGGACGATGAACTGCTCGATATCCTGACCGTGCCGAAGAGCATGCTGCCGGAAGTTCGCCAGTCATCAGAAATTTATGCACATACCGTCAATTATCATTTCTTCGGCCATGAAGTGCCGATCGCAGGGATTGCCGGCGACCAGCAGGCAGCATTGTTCGGTCAAGCGTGTTTCGAAAAAGGCATGGCGAAAAATACTTACGGGACTGGATGCTTTATGCTGATGAACACCGGTGAGAAAGCAGTCGAATCCGAACATGGCTTATTGACGACACTCGCTTGGGGCGTCGATGGCAAAGTCGAATATGCACTCGAAGGCAGTATTTTCGTCGCAGGTTCGGCCATTCAATGGCTGCGCGACGGACTGCAAGTTATCGAGACGGCACCGGAGAGTGAACAATTTGCACAACAAGTAGACTCGACGGACGGCGTCTACATGGTGCCGGCATTTGTCGGGCTCGGTACCCCGTACTGGGATACCGATGCGAGAGGCGCTGTATTCGGCTTGACGCGCGGCACGACAAAAGCACATTTCATTCGTGCGACGCTTGAGGCGCTCGCATATCAGACAAAAGACGTTGTAGATGTTATGATAGAAGATGCAGAGATTGAATTGAAGACTTTGCGCGTCGATGGCGGTGCAGTCGGCAACGATATGCTGATGCAATTCCAGTCGGATTTGCTTCACGTACCTGTTGAACGCCCACGCATCCAAGAAACAACGGCGCTCGGGGCAGCTTACTTGGCAGGCCTCGCTACAGGATTCTGGAAAGATAAAGACGAGATTGCCGCACAATGGCAGCTTGATAAAACTTACGAGCTGGAAATGTCCGACGAAACAAGCGAGCGACTGTATACAGGCTGGCAGAATGCGGTAGCCGCGACTCGTACATTCAAGCCCGTCAACTAAACTTACAAGTTAATCACCGAGAGATAAATGGCCGGAGACGAGGAGAGACCATGCCAGTACAGCAGATGCGAATCTGCGGCTGTGTACAGGTCTCTCTTTTTAATATGGAATATATTGGAAAAGGAGTCGGTTAAGAATGAAATTCTCAAGCTTAAGACGTACAGAAACTTATGGACAAATGAAACAGGCGCCACTTGATGTATTGATCATCGGTGGAGGTATTACAGGAGCAGGGATCGCGCTCGATGCCGCAGCACGCGGTGTTCGTGCAGGCGTCGTGGAAATGCAGGATTTTGCGGCAGGAACTTCGAGCCGTTCGACGAAACTCGTGCACGGCGGTTTGCGCTACCTCAAGCAATTTGAAGTGAAGATGGTCGCGGAAGTCGGCAAAGAACGCGAAATCGTTTATGAAAACGGGCCGCACGTCACGACACCTGAATGGATGATGCTGCCATTCCACAAAGGCGGCACATTCGGCCCACTCAGCACAAACGTCGGCCTCCGTGTCTATGATTTCCTCGCAGGGGTTAAAAGAAGCGAACGCCGCCAAATGTTCTCCCGTGAAGAAGCGATCCGCCGCGAACCACTCGTAAAACAAGATGGTTTGAAAGGCGCTGGGTATTACGTTGAATACAAAACGGACGATGCGCGCTTGACAATGGAAGTCATGAAAAAAGCTGTTGAAAAGGGCGCACTTGCGATGAACTACGTGAAAGTGAAAGGTTTTCTTTACGACAATGGCAAAGTGGTCGGCGTGGTAGCGGAAGACCAGCTTGATGGCACAATCCACGAAATCTTCGCGAAAAGAATCGTCAATGCAGCTGGCCCGTGGGTCGACACATTGCGCGAAGAAGACAAATCGAAAAAAGGCAAAACCTTGCAGCTGACGAAAGGGATCCATTTGGTATTTGACCAATCGCGCTTCCCGCTCAAGCAAGCGATTTATTTTGACATGCCGGACGGCCGTATGGCATTCGCCATCCCGCGCCAAGGCAAAGTTTATGTCGGTACGACCGATACGGTATACAAACAGGATATCGCGCACCCAACGATGACGACGGAAGACCGCGACTATGTGCTAGAAGCTGTTAACTTCATGTTCCCGGACGTGGCGATTACAGCTGCGGATATCGAATCCAGCTGGGCAGGATTGCGCCCGCTGATCCACGAAGAAGGCAAGGACCCATCTGAGATTTCCCGTAAAGACGAAATCTTTGTATCGGATTCCGGCTTGATTTCGATCGCTGGGGGCAAGCTCACCGGTTACCGGAAAATGGGCGAAAGCATCATGGATCTAGTCACCAAGCAACTTCAAGAGGAATACGGTACTGCTTTCAAGAAAGTATCCACGAAAAAAATGGCGCTGTCCGGCGGGGAAGTTGGCGGATCGAAAGGCTTTAAAACATTCAAAGCCGATCGCTTGAAACGTGCGGCCGAATTCGGTCTTACGGAAGACGCAATGGAATTGCTCGTCAACCGCTACGGCGCGAATGTCGACCATGTGTTGCGCCATTATACAGATGGATTGGCTGAGGCCGCTGAGCATAATCTCGATCCACTCGTCTATGCAATGCTGCAATACGGCATCGAATCTGAAGCTGTGTGCAAGCCGGTCGATTTCTTCATCCGCCGTACAGGCGCGTTGTATTTTGATATCCACTGGGTACATGCCCATAAAGAAGCTGCAGCGGATTACATGGCAGGCGTATTCAATTGGACAGCCCAACAGAAAACGCGTTATACGGAAGAGTTGGAGATCCTTCTTCACGAAGCTGTCATTCCAACCCCAGTATCCGAATTAAGTAAATAAGTGCTAATTGCTGTAGCAGTTCCTTGTCATCCATTTGACAAGGAACTGTTTTTTTGATTAAAAAAATAAAACTTATGCCATTAGTGCTAAAAGATGGGTTTCGAAGGGTAGAGATTAATATCCATTTTTTATCGAAATTCAAAAGAATTTTTACATTGTCTAGGCATTTGTCAGGAAAGGTCGTATAATTTTTGTAAATAAATATTTGAATTATCAGAAAATATAGGGTGGAAAGACTATGGGGATGTGAGGGGAATGACCATGAAACAGACAACTACAGTATTGGCGGCTATGACATTAGCCCTTTCTCTGATCGGCATTGGCACAATGGCGCAAGCGCAAGGACCGACAGAAAACCCGGCAGACCGGGTCATTGTTAAATTGCGGGAACAAGCCGCTATGGAAGGTGCAGCTGCTGCACAGAAAGTCGCAACAGCGAAAACGGGCGACGGGCAAATCGTCACGCTCGAAGTGCCGCAAGGGCAGAGCGTGGAATCGTTTATGGCGGAGCTTTCCAAGCAAGGGCATATTGAATACGTCGAGCCGGACCATCGAGTGGAATTGGCCGCCATACCGGGTGACCCGTTTTACGCAGGGTATCAATACCACCACCGGCTCATCGGTTCAGAATCCGCTTGGGATAAGACGACCGGGAAAGCCGATGTGCTTGTGGCGATAATCGATGATGGATTTGACTTGCTGCATCCCGATCTGAAAGGGCGCATCGTTTCCCCGTTTAATATCATCACTGGAAAACCTGGAAGCGTAAGTGTAGAGATCCACGGGACACATGTAGCCGGGCTTATCGCCGGCAACATGGACAATGAATTATTCGGGGTTGGCGTGGCACCGTCGACGAGCATCATGCCAATTGATGTATTCGATGGCGAGGATGGCTTTATCTCGGACGTTGCCGCTGGCGTTTATCATGCAGTCGATAACGGGGCTGACATCATCAACATGAGCCTGGTGGCATATTCCGACACGAACGTCTTGAGAGAAGCTGTGCAATATGCACATTCCAAAAATGTTCTCGTCGTGGCAGCAGCCGGCAACGATGGCATCAGTTCCCCTTACTACCCAGCAGCATATCAAGAAGTGCTATCCGTCGCTTCAACTGATGCTGCGGACAAGCGCTCCGATTTCTCGAATTTCGGCAAAACGATCGATATCGCTGCACCGGGAACAGGCGTTTTTTCCATATTCCCTGATCAATCATTCGGGGGAATGGACGGAACTTCCATGTCCACGCCGATCGTCTCGGGGGCTGCAGCGCTGCTCAAGGCGAATGAACCGAAACTCAGCAATACCGACATCGCAGGGCGTTTGATGCTGACGGCAAAAGATCTTGGGACGGCTGGAAAAGATGTCTATTACGGCCATGGCCGCCTTAATGTAGACCGTGCATTGACTTTGGATGCAAGCCATTGGTCGGACCGATTGGCTGGTTCCAGCCGCTATGACACGGCGGTTGCCATTTCCAAAGCCGGATGGAGCTCGGCTTCGACAGTTATCATTGCGACAGGCACTGACTTTCCTGATGCATTGGCGGGTGGTCCGCTCGCCTACAAAGAAAATGCGCCGATCCTGCTGACAAAAGGGGATGCCCTTCACCCGGCAGCAGCAGCTGAAATCCGTCGTTTGAAACCCGGCAAAGCTATTCTTCTCGGCAGCAACGGGGCGTTATCGGCAACTGTTGAACAGCAAGTGGGCCAGCTGGTGAATAGCGTAGAGCGCATCGGCGGCAAGACACGCTACGAGACGGCCGCCCTGATCGCTAAAAAAATTACTAGTGACCGGGCAGTCGTCTCCAACGGCCAAAATTTCCCGGATGTTCTTTCCGTTTCCCCTTATGCAGCGAAAAATGGCATCCCGATTTTGCTGACACGGACGGGCACATTGCCGGCAGAAACAAAAGCTGCCCTAGCCGGTAAAGATTCGACGATTGTCACCGGAGGCACGAGCGCGGTCAGCAATGCCGTCATGGCCCAGTTGCCTGGCGCTAAGCGGTACGGTGGAACCAGCCGCTACGATACCGGCAAGTTGATCAACCAAGGCTTGCCGATGGGGAAACAGAAAGCTTTTATCGCCACCGGCACAAACTTCCCGGACGCTTTAGCGGGATCGGTACTTGCGGCTAAAAAAGACGCGCCGATTTTATTGACCGCAGCGAACTCGATTCCTTCGCCGACGAAAAGTTTGCTTCCTTCGTATCCGGCGTATTCAATCTTCGGCAGCAAAGGCGCTATCACGCCAGATGTGAAGTTTGAGGTTGATTTGCAATTAAAATAAACGGGAAATCCGCTTTTCTAAGCAGTTCCTCCAAAAATATTCCCTGCCTTTACATATCTTTAGGGATTTCAGGGTAAAGGGAGTTATCAGGCGGCATAAGCCGCAGCAGTTACTGTATTGGAGGATGAAAAGATGAGAAAGATGAACCGCGGAATGATCACGTCACTCGGGGCGATCGGCATCGCACAAGGATTGAAAATCGTCACGCATAAAGTGGTGGCAGGGAAATGGGATTGGCAGCAAGCCTTTACGACAGGTGGAATGCCGAGTTCCCACTCAGCAGGAGTGTCGGCACTCGCCGCATACGTCGCTTCCAATAAAGGTGCACGCCACACGGAAACGGCACTGGCAGTCGTATTCGGCGCCATCGTCATGTACGATGCGCAAGGCATACGCCGCCATACAGGCGAAATTGCGCGTTTGGTCAATGACCTCGAGGACAGCTTCACGAAAATTTCCGGGGAGTTTCCGAGCTTTGAATTTGTGGAGCGCGATAAAGAGTTGAAGGAATTGCTCGGCCATCAGCCAATCGAAGTGTTCGCAGGGGCTGCGTTCGGCACATTGCTTGGCATCGTTGCCGCAAAGATCGAGAATCGTGAACGTGATTTGGAACAGCAAAAACGGCTGCCATACAATGGTCGCATGACCCGTGCAGATTACAGATAAGAAAAAAGCTGCTGCTTAAGCGGCTTTTTCTTTTGCGATGAAACTGAATGTAAAGTTTGTTAAGTGTTAGTGAAGACTGTCGCCAAAGGGGTTACGAAGACGGACAAATCGGTTAGCCTAGGAGTGAAAGCAGACCAATTCGAAGGAGGAAAATCATTTGAAGATTTCTGCTCTGAACATTTCACTTTCGGCGCTCGTTTTTGGGACGGTATTCATGGCGCATTTTGAACCGGTGACGTTTGCAAGCGAGAATTCAACAGGCGGCAAAAAGCACGAACCGGGGCGCGAAGTGATCGAACGTTTGGGCCCTCATGGTGATGTGGAACAAGAATTGGAACAGCTAGAACAGCATGTAGACAGCAAAAGCACATTAACGATTGAAGAGTATCAAGAGATTCAAGGACAGTTGGATGAACTGCTGCAGCGCGTCAACGAACAAGCGAAAGCAAGCGGAAAAGCCGATGCCCAGCTATTCAGTGACGTGTTGGTACTGCAGGAAGCAGTCACAGGGATCGATGTCCGCTGAACTTGTTGAAGCGTGCAATAAAAGAGAAGTACAGGAAGCGATGCCGAGGCATTGCTTTTTTTAGTGGAGATTATTTTTATAGCAAGATGTTGCAGCTGGCAAGTTCGAATCACCTATCCCATTATTTTAAAAGCATTTCCCAAAAGAACGAAACGGTAATTTTATCCGCTTTCTGATGGAGGCAGGGAAAACGGAGCTTTAAGCAATTTTAGTACGTATAAAGACCTAAAAAACATGTTCTGAATTTTGAAATTTATTACCAAATAAGGACAAAATATTACAAAGGCAACCTAAGGTGGAGGTTTGGCGTTCTAAGGTTTATAATGAAGAAAATTCGGGGATGAATTATGTCCGGCAGGAGGTACAGCTATGAAATGCACAAAGTGTGGCACGATGAATGATGAGTCTGCAAAGTTCTGTGATAATTGCGGAGCGCCGCTTGCCACAAGAAAGCAACGCAAACCGAAGCGCAATAAATTCATGTATGCGCTCGTGTTGTTGGCCGTGTTATTGGGGCTTGGATTTGGATTAGGGCAATTGCTAGGTGAGGAAGAGCCGGAAGTGGCATTGCCTCAGGAAGACACCGAAGCGTCTGAAGAAGTGCCTGAAGAGGTGCCTGAGGAAGAACCGGTGGAAGAAGAGCCGGTGGAAGAAGAAATGCCGGTAGAAGAGCCGGAAACGCAAGTGTCGTCTGAAGAACCGGTAGAAGGCACAGTGACGAAAGCAGAAAATATCACCCACCCTTCCGACCAGGAAGAAAAAGTCGAGCCGAAGAAAAAAGACAAAGCGGCCATCATTAAAGACGCACAATCACGCGTCTACACCATCTTGACGGAAGGCGGCCAAGGATCCGGGTTCCTGTTTACGGAAACGGGCATGGTCGTGACGAACGCGCACGTTGTATCAGGGTATACAGATGTCATCGTGCGCAATATCAATGGGCAGGACCATGAAGGAACCGTTGTCGGTATTTCAGCTGAATCCGATATTGCCTTGATTCAAGTAAATAATTTAACGGGCATCGAGCCTTTGGAAGTGGAAATGGCAGCAACCGATGTCGGCACGGAAGTCATCGCGCTCGGCAGCCCGTCCGGTTTTGAAAATACCGCGTCAATGGGTTATTTGACTGGCATCGACCGTGATTTCTACCAGGAGTTCACGTATGAAAATATTTACCAGATCGATGCTGCCCTAGCACCGGGATCAAGCGGCGGTCCGCTTCTTGACGCAGGCACAGGAAAAGTCATTGGCATCAACTCACTGTTATTCCCTGAAGGGGATTCAATCGGATTCTCCATCCCTCTCTATTCGATGTATGACCAATTGGATGCATGGGCGAAAAATCCGATGAGCCGTGAAGCGGTCGCCAAGATCTTCCCGGCCTACGACGATTTTGATAGCAGCTACGAAGACGAAAACTACGAATTCGATTACAGCACAACACATGAATTCACGGAAGAATCATTGACGGAATTTGTCGTGAGCTACCAGGAATTTTACGAACTGGCATTGCAGGAAGAGGATTTCTATTATGTCCAGAACTTGCTGGTCTACCAAAGCGATATCTACAATAGCATGATTGAGTATATCGACCAGATTGCTGGCAAAGACATGGAACATATTTTCAATAAACTTGATATCACCAATATTGAAATCAAGGAAGACCATGCCCTTGTTTATACGGAAGAAGCGTTTGAGTTCAAGGACGCGGAAGGCAATTGGTCGGTGCAGGAACGCACGAAAGTTTATACGATCGTCATGGATGATTACGGATTCTTCTATATTTCCGATATCGTCAACGTGGAATAGTGAAAAGCCCTGAATGAGAATTCAGGGCTTTTCTCAGCTTGTGGAGAAAGGTAAGAAGTCGTATTTTCCGAAGCTTATCGCTCGCTTTCCGTGGGCTCGCGCCCAAGCCTCCTCAGCCGCTGCGCGTCTTGCGGGGTCTCGGTCGTCTCGCTGATCCACAGGAGTCGAGCGAACGCTTCTCCAAATACTTAGATAGATCATTGATTTTTGAAAGTACTAAAAACCAATTCCATTCTAATTCGAAATGTATTAATAGACTTTTCTATTGAATAAAAAAGACCGCAGCTTCCTTTTGGGAGGCTGCGGTCTTTCGTTTAGTTGCTCGAGATGAGGTCAGCTACGAGAATATAGCGTTCTGGCGCATAGCCGACGAAATCAAAAGGATAGCACGTCGAGACCGTCAATGTGGCCCTCGGTTTCGGGACGATGACAGTGCGGTCGTCTTCATCGACGATGCGCACTTGGCGGACGCGGTAGGTAAACGTGCCATCAGCGGTATTAACGATGAATTCATCGCCTTTGCCGACTTTTCCGAGTTCCCGGAACACCGTATCGCGATGACCTGACAAGACTGAGTTATCGGATTGACCGGGCAAGACGCTGTCTGCATAATGGCCAACGCCTTTCTCCAATTCGTCTTCATCAGTGCCATGGATAATTGGCAGGCTGGCCTCCAGTTTCGGGATGATCAGTTCGCCCATCAAGTCGCCGATTTGTGGATCTGTCGGATACTGGATGTCTTTCGGGAGTTGGGCTGCTTCTTCAGTTTCTTTAGTTTCTTCGATTGGAGCCTGTGGGTCTTCATTCGGCGCAGCTTCCGGTAATGAAACTTCGGCGTTTGTCGTCTGCAGTTTGGGCGCAAAGTCCTCTGCGGAGACTGAATCAGCTTTGTATAGAAAATAGCCTTTTGCGAAAGTGGCAGCCTGTGTGCCGCTGAACCATAGGCCAAAGACGATCATTCCGGCTGCCGCCATTGTCATCAACCAGGAAATTCGCTTTTTGTTCATGATGTGGGTTTCACCCGTGTGCGTCTGAACAACAAAGCACCGAATGCGATAAAGCCAAGCCCGATAGCCGCGTTTTGTGCGAAGTCACTGGCTGTTTTTGGCAGTTTTCCGCCTTTGACGGTTTGGTTCGTGTTATCAGCTGGCTTTTTAGGCGGCGGTATAACAGTCGGTGTGCTGTTTTCCAATTCTTTTCCGGTATCGACAATGAGGTCCGATCCGAACATATCAGCGGTCAACAGGATATCTGCCAGAAAGTCGCCTTGCAAATTGTACAGCTCGATCAAGAGGTCATAACCATCTGTCGACTCAAGTGAAATAAGGGATTGGACGCTCATCTCTTTTTTCTCATCGCCTTTGACGAAATAATACTTGGCTTCCATTTCGAAGATTTCCATGAATTCGTCGTAGATTGACAGGAGTTCCGCGATTTGTTCGGCGGATAATTCGGTCACCGTGGAGAATTCCTCGATCGCCATCATGCGCTCGCTGAGTTCCATCAACCGTTCTTCAAATTCCGGATTCGTGTAATCAAGCGTTTCAAAATGTTGGGCGAGGCGCTCAAGTTCCTGTTCAGTCAAGCCGAATTCAGCGAATACGTCCTCCAAATCCATGTCAAATAGCCAGTCTTCCTGATAGAACATGATGGAGCTCTCCAAGTCCTCGATGAATTCATAATTGGCGATTGAATCATCGAATAAGTTAAGGAATTCCTCCAGTTCTTCTTTGGAAGCAAAGCCGAAATCCTCAAGCAATAAAGCTAAGTTCGCTTCGGTGATCGGTGTCCAATCTTCTTGATAGGTCAAATAGAAGTCTACCGATTCTTCCAGTTCTTCCATGAAAATAATGAAGTCCCCGTCCAATACATCTACGCCTGCATCAAGATCGCCGAACTCTTCCAGCAGGCTGTTCAATTCAACGCGTGTCAGCTCGTATGTATCCAGAACTTGTGCAATGCCGTCTTCCGTTAGCGGTGTACCTAGATCGGTGGAAGAATAAAAATCATCCAGCGTCCAGCCTTTGCTGTCCAAATAATCGATGTAATCCGCTTTTTCCCAGCCGATTTCTGTCAATAAGCGGTTAAAGCCGCGGTCATCCTCTGAAATGGCGAACGCCGGAACTGTTCCAATCGCAAGAGCCAGTAAGAGGGAAGTAATAAGTGTTAACGCACCTTTCATTTGAATCCTCCTGTATGTGAAATAAATGGAATATCTAGAATAGTATAGTCTTGAATCATGGCTTTTAGAATAGGTCTATTAGATTATAACTTGCTTTTCCTTTCATGAAACTGCTGGGTTTTTAAAGATAAAAGAAATAATTGTTCGAATTGTCTTGCTTTTTGATTATTCATTATCGTATAGTCTATACAATAATGAATAAATGAGGTGAAAACATGCACCGACATTTACTGGTGCCAGACGCTATCGAAGAAGTCATGGCCATGCACGATGAAGATATCATCATCACGAATCGGGCAGGCCGCATCATTAAAGTAACGGAAATGAGCGGCTTGCATTATGGATTGGAACCGGCTGCACTGCTTGGCCGCTCGATCTATGAGTTGGAGCAGGAAGGCGTCTTTACGCCAGCCGTCACACCGCTAGTCATCGAGCGAAAGAAAAAACTGGTGCTCGTTCAGGAAACTGCGACGGGTAAAAAAATGCTCATTACGGGGATGCCGGTATTCGATGAACAACGAGAAGTAGAATATGTCATCAGTTATTCCTATGAAGTATCAGAACTGATGATCATGAAAGAATATCTTGAATCCCTGGAAACAGAGATGGACCGTGTCAAAGGGGAGTTGGCGTATTTACGCGGCAGGCAATTATCAGTCGACGGGGTCATCGCCCAAAGCGTACAGTCCGAACGAGCGCTGCGCAGTGCGTTGAAATTGGCAGAATACGATGCTTCTTTAGTAATCGAAGGCCCTCGGGGAACCGGAAAAAGCATGTTTGCCAAGCTCATTCACCAGCATAGCGCGAGAAAGGATGAACCCTTTATCGAAGTTGACTGTGGCGCCATTCCGGAAACAATCTTCGTTGAATCGTTTGAAGGCGAAGGCGGCTATTTCGGCCTGGCACAAGGCGGGACGCTCGTTTTGAACGAAATTGACCAGCTATCAGGCCGTACGCAGTCGATGCTTGAAAAATTGCTTGCGGAAAAACGCGACATCCGGCTGATCGCCATCAGCGACACTTCATTGGAGGAACATATGCAAGAAGGAAAGTTCCGGGAGGCCCTATTTTACTTATTGCATGTCTCGCTGATTCAACTCTCAGGGCTGCGCGAACGGCCGGAGGATTTGGAAGCCTTTTTGACCCGGACAATCGATGAACTGGGGGATAAATATGGCGCTCGGAAAAAACTGACAGACCCGGCATATGTCCATTTGCTTCAACTGGATTGGAAAGGCAATTTCCGGGAAGTACGCAATGTACTGGAACGTGGCTATCTTGAAAGCGAGCACGGTGACATCTGCCTGGAAGACCTGCCGGCAAGTTACCGTCCCGCAAAAGATGAGCAAGTCGGCATCGAACTTGAAGGCCGTACACTGCCGCATTTGCTTGATGTAGTTGAGAAAAAAGTGTTGGAAAACGCCAAGAAACGCTACCGAACGACGACCGAAATGGCGGAACGGCTCGGCATCAGCCAGCCATCTGTCGTGCGCAAGTTGAAAAAACATGCTATCGCAACAGGAAAGGATGAAGATTTATGACAACGAAACAAACACAGGGATGGATGGAAATGACGAACTCCATCGGCAATTTGTTGGCGCCGAGCATGGCGAAAGACCACCCGAATCTGCCGGTCGTAAAAGCGGAAGGCTGTTATTACTACGGGGCGGATGGGCGCACCTACCTGGATTTCACCTCAGGTATCGCGGTGGAGAATGTCGGTCATCGCCATCCGAAAGTCGTCCAGGCAATCAAAGACGGGGCGGACCATTTGATCCACGGTCCATCCGGCGTCATCATCTATGAATCGATCTTGAAGCTGGCATACGAGCTCCAGCAAATCATGCCGGGGAAACTGGATAATTTCTTTTTCGCGAATAGTGGGACAGAAGCGATCGAAGGCGGCATCAAGCTTGCGAAATACGTCACGAAACGACCATACGTCGTGTCGTTCACCGGCTGTTTCCACGGGCGTTCGATGGGCGCGCTTAGCGTGTCGACTTCGAAAAGCAAATACCGCAAACATATGCAGCCGTCCTGGCTGACCTATCAATTGCCATATGCCCATCCGGATGATTTGCCGGAAGGAGCGGATCCGAAAGTGTTCTTCCCTGAAAAACTGGAGCGTGATATGGAAAAGCTCTTCAATCACCAAGTGACGCCGGAAGAAGTCGCTTGCATCATCTTGGAACCGGTGCTCGGAGAAGGCGGCTATATCATCCCGCCAAAAGAATGGCTGGCGAAAGTGCGCGAAATCTGCGACCGCCACGGCATCCTGTTGATATTCGATGAAGTACAGACCGGTTTCGGCCGCACTGGCAATTGGTTCGCCGCACAGACTTTTGGAGTCACGCCGGACATCATGGCTGTCGCAAAAGGCATCGCCGCTGGGCTCCCGCTCAGTGCGACGGTGGCATCGAAAGAATTGATGGATCAATGGCCGCTCGGCACGCATGGCACGACATTCGGCGGCAATCCACTTGCTTGTTCTGCGGCGCTTGCATCGATCGAAGTGCTGAAAGAAGAACGGCTATTGGAAAATGCGCAGACGCTCGGTGCTTATGCCCTGGAAGAGTTGGACAAGCTGAAACAAAAACATCCAACCATTCGCGAAGTGCGTGGCGTCGGGCTCATGATCGGAATCGAATTGATGGATCCAGAAACCAAACGCCCGGACGGGAAAGCGGTCATGACGGTATTGGATGATTGCCTGAAGCAAGGGGTGCTGTTCTATTTATGCGGCAATTCAGGAGAAGTTATCCGGATGATTCCGCCGCTGACGGTCACAAAAGAACAGATTGATGAAGGCATCAAAATACTGGACAAGGCATTAACAAATTTGCAGTAACAAATGAAGGGGAATATATATAAGGGGGAAACGTTCATGACCAGCATACCAAAAGAGAAACAGGCCTTATCGCCATCTGCAACATGGAAATTTATCATCCCATCATTAATCGGGGCTTTACTATTCCTTGTCCCTGTCTCCTATGACGGGCAAATTACAATCGGAGTCGGCATTCTTGCTTCATTCTTGCTGTCGACATTCGGGGAGTGGATTCCTGGATTCATTTTGGTTCTTCTTGGCTTCTCAGCATTCGCAGGATTGGCAGCGAGTATCGTGAAACCTGGATTCATCCAAAATTTCGATATGCTTCGTCCGATTTTCATCATCGGACCAGTTAGCTTGGCAATCCGCTTTATCGGATTTGCGGTCGGTATCATGGCGTTTTATGAAGTCGGCCCGCAAGCCATCGCTTCCCGCAATACAGGCGGCGTCGTACTTTACGACCTCGCGCCGGTACTGTTGACTTGGTTTTTGTTTGCCGGCATCCTGTTGCCGCTTCTAGTCGAATTCGGCTTGATGGAGTTCGTCGGGACTTTGCTCAATAAAATCATGCGCCCGGTGTTCACATTGCCGGGACGTTCGTCAATTGATGCGATGGCTTCCTGGATGGGCGCTGCACCTGTCGGGGTATTGGTGACGATGAAACAATACGACGAAGGCTATTACACGAAACGCGAAGCTGCGGTCATCGCGACAACTTTCTCGATCGCTTCTGTTGCATTCAGCCTAGTCGTCGCAAATGTCATCGGCATCGGCCACCTGTTCCTGCCGTTCTATCTGGCGGTTTCGGTCGCTTGCCTCGTCGCGGCGGTCATCATGCCGCGCATTCCGCCTTTGTCCCGTAAAACTGATACATATCGGGAAGGCGTCGGGAAACAAATCGACGACAGCGTTCCGGAAAATGTTTCTTTGGTCAAATGGGGATTTGAAGCCGCGCGCTTGAAAGCGAGTACGGCCGCAAGCGGCAAGAAACTGGCTCAGTCAGGCATCGGCACGGTCATGGATATCTGGCTTGGCTTGATTCCACTGGTCATGGCGCTCGGTACGGCTGCACTGGTCATCGCGGAATACACGCCGATTTTCCGCATCATCGCTTATCCGCTCATTCCATTGCTTACGCTTTTGGGCTTGCCGGAAGCGGCTGAAGCGGCGCCGACTTTACTGGTCGGATTTGCCGATATGTTCTTGCCGGCAGTGCTCGGCAGCGGCATCGAAAGCGATTTGACGAAATTCGTCATTGCCGGCATGTCGCTCACGCAATTGATTTATATGTCGGAAATCGGCATCTTGATCTTAAAATCGAATATTCCGGTGAAGTTCTGGGAGCTGCTCGTCATTTTCCTTTTGCGCACAGCGATCACTTTGCCGATCATCGTATTGTTCGCACATCTTTTCGTTTAAACAAAAGTCTCCGCCATGGCGGAGGCTTTTTTGCTTTCTGGAAACAATGCTATACTCTCAAGTAAATGACTGCGTTAGGAAAGGTGGGAAGGTCCATGAAGATCACAAAAGCGATCATCCCGGCGGCGGGCCTGGGTACCCGTTTCTTGCCGGCGACCAAAGCGATGCCGAAAGAAATGCTGCCAATTGTCGACAAGCCGACCATACAGTATATCGTTGAAGAAGCAATTGCCTCTGGCATCACGAGTATCATCATCGTCACGGGAAAAGGCAAGCGTGCCATTGAAGATCATTTCGACCATGCTTTTGAACTTGAACATATCCTGAAAGAACAAGGAAAGCTCGATATGCTTGATTCGGTTCTTGCCACTTCAGAAGTGGAAATTCATTACATCCGCCAAAAACAGCCGCTCGGCCTCGGGCATGCCATCTGGTCGGCGCGGCATTTTATTGGCGATGAGCCGTTTGCGGTGCTGCTCGGGGATGATATCGTCCAAAACGATCCCCCGGCGCTACTCCAGTTGATCGAGCAGTTCGAGAAGACAGGCAGCCCGGTCATTGGAGTCAAGGAAGTAAGTGAGGATGAAACCCATCGTTACGGGATCATTGCCCCGTCCAAAACCGAAGGTCCGCTCATGAAGGTCGGCTATTTCGTCGAAAAACCTAAGCCTGGAGATGCCCCATCTAATTTCGCCATTATGGGCAGGTATGTCCTGACACCGGAAATCTTCCGTTTACTGGAAGAGCAGGAACCGGGGGCTGGGGGGGAAATCCAATTGACCGATGCCATCGGAAAGTTGAATGCGACCCGTCCGGTCCAGGCATTCGCTTTTGAAGGTAAACGTTATGATGTAGGCGAAAAATATGGATTTATCGAAACGACGATCGAATTCGCACTGCAGCGCCCTGAACTGAAAGCGCAGTTGCTCGACCTATTCGAAAAGAAACTAGCTGAAGAAAAGGCGAGAGAATAGTTTTTAATAGTGATTGAATTTTCTGATAATAAATGACATACTTGATGTATGTTCAACCGAATGGACACTGTGAAGGAGGAGATTCGATGATTACAGAAGATGATATCCACGTCGACTATCGGATTGAGATGCGGCCGGGGACTGAAATCTTTGCATGCAAAGCAGATTGTACGTTGAAGGGGCAGGAAGAGCAGCCGCAAGTCGGGGATGCCCATTTCTACCTGTTCAATCCCCAGCGCAGTTCGCTCGAGTCACTGGCCATGTATGCAGAGCATATCTCCGAAGGCTTGGGGGATGTCTACCGTGACTTGAAGCATATTCCGGATATCGATGATGTCTTTGGCCTAGTGGCAGTGTTTGATGATTTGCAGGTGGCCGAGGAAGAGCGAAATAAAGGCATCGGAGAATCGTTCGGACAAAAAATGCTAGAGGAATTGAAGTTCTTGGATGTAGAACTGCTGGTCGTCATTCCGGGTTATTATACGAATACTTCCAAGCAGGATGAAGCATATAACAAGAAAATCAGGGCATATTATAAGAAGAATGGCTTTAAACGCTTAAAGAAAAATATGGAAAATCCGGTCATGTATACGTATTTATAACAGAAAAAACTGCCGATCCGGCAGTTTTTTTATTGCGTTTATATGGAGATTGAATAAAAATCGAAAATGATTTTTAAAAGTTAATGTCAATATTTGTATCCGCTTTCAGAGGCTTTGAATTAAGCCCATTATACCTTTGTTCATATAGAAAATGATATCTGAAAATTAGAATTATATAGATATTAATACCTATTATAATTAAAAAATCACAGGATATTATTACTGACAATACTTTTTATACTAGTTTAAATTTATTCTATGTAGTAGTATAGGTTTATGATATTTCAATATTTATAATATTGGAATAAATAACAGGTACTTTAACCTATGCGATGGGGTGGGCGGAATGAAGAATAATTTGAAGCTCGGAATTTTGATTTTGATGGTGCTTGGATTCGGTTGGGCGTTATTCTCGCTGGTTCTGCCGTTTTCCACCGAAATGCTGCTTGTGGCGGGGCTATCCATCTTGTTCATGACATTAATTCATGAACGTTATGTATTCCTGTACGGCATAAGCATCATTTTGAGCTATGGGGTTTTCTTGACAGTATTTGCCTTTTTCTTCACGCAGCGGCCGGATTTGGAAATCATGTATGTCTATAGCCATTTGCTATTCACCGGTTTCATCTTGTCTTTTTGGCTATTGCTCAATCAGATCAAGCAAATCGGCTACGAAGCGAGCGAATTGCGCCGGCAAGTACAGCTTCTCCAAAAATATCATGGAGAAACTGACATCCTGACGGTCAATGAGTTCACTGAGCAGGCGCAATGGGTGCTCAAGACGACAGAACGCCGGCAAGAAGAGGCGTGGTTCGTGGAAATCACGATCAATACGAAAAACAAGCGCACCCAACAAAACATCAAAGAATCGCTTGAACGGGCAACGCTGGCCACGATCCGCCAGAAGTTCGACTTGGCGACCTCGACCGGCCAGTCAATTTACCTGCTGCTGAAAGATATAGATGAAGAAGGGGTACGCCTCATGATGGAGCGCTACCGCGACAAAGTGAAGCAGGAATTGAATTTGCTGGATTCACCGTATGAAGTCAGAAAGGAGCAGGTGTCCAATCTGAATGAATTGTCGCGTGCTTTGGGTAGAGCGATATGAATATACTCATCACAGCCACAGTTGTCCTGTTTTGGATCTTGCTGCTGTTCTATTCCGCGGTGACAATCGGCGGTGTTTGGTACCGGCTGCGGTTCCGCAATCCGCTGAAAATCAAACATTATCCGAGCGTGGCCGTGTTGATCCCTGCACACAACGAGGAAATCGTCATTGAAAATACATTGCGCGCCATGGCGCGGCTGAAATATGAAGGCAAACTCGATATTTACATTTTGGATGACAGTTCCAAGGATGGAACGGCTGCCATCGTCCAGGAATTCGCTGAAGTCTTTTCGCGCATCCATTACATTCCTGTACCGCCCGGGAATCCAAAGGGGAAATCGCGGGTCTTGAACTACGGCTTGAGCGTAACGGACTCGGATTATTTTGTCGTCTACGATGCGGATAATGAACCTGAGCCGGATGCTTTGGAGAAATTGGTCCAGGCAGCAGAGACGGTGCCGAACGCTGCAGGGGCTGTCGGGTATGTCAAGACGAAAAATGTCGATACAAATGTCTTGACCCGAATGATTTCGCTTGAATTCCAAGTGTTCCAATTGCTCATGCAATGCGGGCGCTGGGCACTTTTCAGACTTGGTTCACTAGCGGGGACGAACATGCTTTTGCGCCGTTCGGTCATCGAGAAGCTGGGAGGCTATGATGTTTATGCCTTGGCAGAGGATGCCGAACTGACGGTCCGTCTGACAGCTGCTGGTTACGTGTTGCCGGTCATTCCGACTTCACGCACATGGGAGCAGGAACCGGAAACGCTTAAAGCTTTCATCAAGCAACGGACCCGCTGGCTTACCGGCAATTTGTATTTATTGGAGAAGTCAATGAAAGATTGGTCGCACTGGAAAGGCAGAACCTTCGTGCTCAGTTTACAGCATCTCTTCACGTACCTGATTTTTGTTTTGATGCTGCTGATTTCGGACATCTTTTTCATCCTGAGCATTTCCGGAGTTGACATTCCGAACGTCGGTGCGCCACTCATGATGCTTTGGTTTATGACCTATATCGTCTATACCGCCCAGCTCTTGAGTGCGCTTGTCGTCGACCGGAATGTTTCGTTGACCAATGTGCTGTACGTGCTGGTCATGTACTTCACGTATGCCCAATTGTTTATCTTGCTGCTGATCCGCAGCGTTGCTACTTATACATGGAGCAAATTGCGCAAAAAAACGATTGCCTGGGACAAAACCCAGCGCTTCAAAGGGAGAGTGGATTCATGAGGAAATGGCTCTTGCCGGTGATGGGTGTGGCAATGCTCGCTGCCTGCAGCGAGGAAACAAGTGAACCGTCGCCTCAACCAGACGAGCAACAGGCGCCAGAGGACCAAGAACAGCCGGTGGAGCAAAAAGCGGTTCCGGAAGATTTTGCGGAAGCCTATTTCGACGAAAATAATTTTATCCATGCTTATCCTTCGGCTCCCGATTCGCAATATTTGTCCGAGAGCATCGGCTTGTATATGGAATATTTGGTCATGATGGAAGATGAAGAAAAGTTTGCAGAGCAATACGAAAATCTCATGGACGAATTTGTGGTGGAAGAGGGAGATAACTTTTTCATTAATTGGCTGATTTTTGAGGATGCTACCGTCAACGCGTTAATTGACGATATCCGGATTGCAGCTGCGCTAAGGGAGGCAGACCAATTATTCGGTCAGCCAGAGTACTCGGAAACCGCAGACCGGATTATTGAAACCATTTCCCGTATCCAAACGAATAATGACTATACAGTCGATTATTATGATTGGGAAGTGGAATTTCCAGCGCAAAGAGTGACCTTGAGCTATTTAATAGATGATGTTCCAAAAGATATGAATGCCGATCGTGTACTGGAAAATGTCGACACTGACGAAGTATTCTTTCCGGAGTATTTCGATGTGGTGGAAGAAGTTTATGTGAAGGGTGATGTAATCCATCCGATAGATCAATTGCTCATAGCGATCAACCGTGAACGGATCGGATTATCGTCAGAGCGTTTTGAAGAGTGGCTTAAAACCGAATGGGAGGAAGAAGGGCGGTTATACGGAAGGTACGACCGCGAGACGCTGCAGCCGGCAGTCACTTATGAATCACTCGCAATGTACTTTTTCATGAATGAATATTTTCTGATCATCGGTGAAGAAGAAGCTGCTGAAGAAGTGAAAGTCCGCGCGACCGAAATGATTGAAGAAAATGGCGAAGGTGAAACGCATTTCTTCGACTTCATCCATTATCATCTCATGATGGAAGATGAGTCGAAGTAGGAAAGGGGGCGCTGTTGATGAAAAAAATCTTGTCTTTCATATTACTGCTCGCCTTCCTGGCCGCCAGCCCGTGGGCAATCGCTGCAGCTGATGACTCGTCCAGCAAACAAGCGAAAGTGTTGATTTTGTACCATGCGGAAGAGCAGACGCAACGAGAAGAAGTGCCGATTCTGGATATGCTGGTAGGGCATTTCAGTTCGGATATCACCATACAATCCATTGAGGAAGCTGCAGCAGAATACGTAAAAGGCGATTACACGCACGTCATATACTTTGGGCTTGGGAAACGGCAATTGACTGAAGAAGAACTGTTCATTGTCGACCAATATGACGACGTGAAAAAAATGTTTATCGGGAATTATTTTGAATACTTTAAAGAAGCTCCCGATCTTAGCATCCGAGATTATCGTAACATTGATTCCGTTAGCGGAGATGGTAAAATGTTCGATTTGAAGGAAGAAAAGGACATGATGCTCATCAATGGCATCGAACAGATGGAAGTTCTTTATGAAGGGCAGGCAGCAGACGGGGCATATCCGCTGATTTTTAAAAACGATAATTTATATTATGTCGCTGCCAACTCGATTACTGGCCGGATCAGCGACATTGTAGGTGAATCGCTTTTCGACTTTTTTGATGAAGAGAAATCCCCGCCTAAAAAACTGATCCGCCTGGAAGATATCCACCCAAGGAGCGATCCGGTACTGGTCAAGCAAGTGGGTGATTATTTGGCAGAGCGGAATATACCTTATGCCGTGACAGTCGTGCCGGTCTATACGAATCCTGAAACCGGGCAAAGCATCCATTTATCCCAGGCTATCGAGTTGGTGGAGGTTTTGCAGGAAATGCAGAAAAACGGCGCCAGCTTGATTCAACATGGCTATCTTCATCAGTACCGGGAAGATGAAACCGGTGAGGGATTTGAATATTGGGATGTAGATCACGACCGCCCCATTTACCAGTCGAATACAGATGAAGTAAAGCTGAGGGAAGATTTCGCTTCCGATGAAGAATATCAAGATTTCGTTCAAAATGTTGGCTTGCCATACGAACAAACGTATATTTACAACTCCATCGTCAATGGGGTCTACGAAATGACAGCAGAAGGACTATATCCGATTGCGTTCGAAGCGCCCCATTATTCCATGTCGCAAACCGGCTATAAAGAATTGTCCAAGTATTTCACGACTTATGTTGGGCAGATCCAAATTTCAGACCGGACCTATGACGGAACTTTCGTGCCAGTATATGAAACGACCCCATCAGGGCTGGACGGGATGAAAGTGATTCCAGAAACATTGGGCTATATCGACCCGGAGAATGACAATGCGGTAGATGAAATGATTGAACAAGCCGATTACACAGCCCAATTCAGCGATAGTTATTTAGCGTTCTTCTATCATCCATATTTGGGAATCGATAAGTTTGATGAAGTAATGACCAAGTTGGAAAAATATAATCAGTATGAATGGGTCAACTTGAAAGAGATGGATCATAAAACAGAAGTGGACGGTATGGTAGTAGAAACAGCAGGTGGCGATATCGAAGTTTCTCGCCCGATGAGTGTTCTTGTTGCGCAAACGACAAGAGATCTCTGGTGGGTTTCTATTCCGCTAGCCATCTTCGTCATCATTGCCGTAGCGGCCGTGGCACAGAAATTCCGCAGACGTAAAACGGACAGCGAGTTCTGGGAGAAGCAATGAGTGAGTTTAGAAAAAAGAAAGTGGGACAGAGAATTTCTCTGTCCCATAGTTTTTTTGTGCAAGCTAGTGTAAGATAATTTTGGTAATGAACTTCAATATCTTTTTGAGTTTTTACCAATTATTTTACGAGGAAGATAATAAAATGAATAAATTGAAATTTTTACCTTTTTTCATATGCTTAGCATTGCTTTCTGGAATCATATTGCTTTATTTTCGTTGGCCCTTCTATGAATACGCTGTAGCGGCTGCTTTCCTTTCTGTCCCTTTTATCTTGTTATTGCCGAGAAAATGGCTGCCTGCTTTTCTATTTCTGGTCTTGCTTGCGGCGATTGGGACGGCATTTCAGCAGCCTGGAGCTTCACTCACTTCAATAGGAACTTATTTCCTGTTGTCGGTTTTTCAATTTTCGCTTTGGGTTGTTTCTGACCAAGTGAAATTGGTGGGGGAAGAAACAAAGCGCCTGAAAGAACACCGGCAACTCTTATTGCGTAAAGAGGGTGAACTCCGTGCGCTGGAGTTACAGGAATTTGTCGAACAGGCTTTATGGATGTTGAAAACAAGTAAGCGAAAAGAGCGCACATGGTTGATGGAAGTGACCCCTTTTGCCAACTGCCCTGTCCAGACATCGGAATTGGAGCGTGCAGCACTGCAATCGATCGTTCGGGAGCGGGATCTCGTAACGAGCCGAAAAGGCGCGGTTTATGTATTGGTCAAGGAAACGGAAGAGGATTCGATTCAGCCTTTATTGAAACGAATCGAGCAAAAAATGAGTGCAAAGAGTGAATCGGCAACATACGAAGTTAAAAAAACAGCGATTACTACAGTCGGTGAAATGGGGAGTTTACTCAATTGAAGCGATTAAAGAGAAATAAATTATTCGTGTTGGCGTTTTTGGGTAGCTTGGCGACAGGGGGGTGCGGAATGGTCAACGGGCAAGGGACGACGGTTCAGGAAACGGTTGATTCTCATTATGTGAATGATGAAGGGGTCATCCATGCCTATCCGGACAATCGGGATTCTGAATATTTATCGGAAAGCCTCGGCTTGTATTTGGAGTATTTGCTTCAAGTTGAAGACGAAGAAAATTTCGCGGAGCAGGCGGCAATTTTAAAAGACCGTTTCTTGATTGAAACAGGTGGCCAGGTGTTTATCCCTTGGCGCCTATACGAGGAAGCGAATGTAAATGCATTGATCGATGATGTGCGCATTGCGGCGGCTTTGGAAGGTGCAGCAGAACAATTTGCAGAACCAGCTTATTTGAAACTTTCACAGCAGATTGTATCTGCGATTGAAGACCGCCAACACCAACAAGGAACAGCGGTTGATTATTATGATTGGTCCTATCAGCTTGCAGGAAATCGGCTTACGCTCAGCTACCTCATCGACGAAATAACGGTGCTTCCTGAATCGTTCGCTATGCTGGATACGGGAGAGAGTGAAGTTTTTTTTCCTGAGTACTATGACTTTGATGAAAAAAAATATGTGAAAAGCGGCGAAGTCCATATGATCGACCAATTATTGATTGCGGTCAACCGCTTCGACCAGGACATCGAATCCCCTGAATTTGAAAACTGGCTGACCGAAGAGTGGGTTAATCAAGGGCAATTGGCCGGGAGGTACGACCGGGAAACCGGAAAACCGACTGTCGATTACGAGTCCTTGGCGGTCTATTATTACTTATGGCAGTATTTCGAACGAATCGAGCAAACGGAATTTGCGAAACAGGTAGTTCAGCGTGCGGAGTCGCTCGCAGGAGAGGAATTACCGGGCGATTTGCATTTCTTTGACTTTATCCATTATCAAATGATGATGCATGAACAGTAATCGAGCTGTTTCGGCGCGAGGATGAAAAGGGATATCCTTTTCATCCTTTTTGGGTGGAGAAGACTCGAGTGTTTCAGCTTATGTAGTTAGTTTATTTTCCAGAAGGGTATGGAATCGTTAAGAAGAAGATTTCTGGAGGTGGTTGAATGGAGATGGTCATGGCGGTTCTGATTGGCCTGGCGTTGAGCGCCACGGTCGGATTCCGTATTTTCACCCCATTATTGATAACAGGGATTTTCGAACGGGTGGATTGGGTTACCTTGTCTGAAGGGTTTAGTTGGGTTGGCAGCACGCCGGCACTCATTGCGTTCGGTGCAGCCACGATATTTGAGGTTCTGGTCAATTATATTCCGGCGGTTGGATCGTTCATGAAATTGATCTCTACGCCGGTCGCGGCACTTGCGGGAATTTTGCTGACGGCATCGTTTATCGGCGATATGAACCCATTTCTGGAATGGGCGATTGCGATTATCGGAGGAGGGGGTGTGGCTACGGCTTCACATGCGACCTTGACGGCAGTGAAAGGGGTCAGCGATACAGCATTGATGGGCCCGGCTGTCTCGGTTGCAGAGGATGCCACCGCCACCATTGCGCCAATTTTGATTTTCTTCGTGCCCGCATTGGCTGTCGTGTTTCTACTGGTAATGGCGATTGTTATTTTTCGTCTGTATAAACGCTTCTTATATAGGAAAAGCCCGGCTTAATTCGCTGTGGAATCAATATTTTATTAATCAAGAAAGCTAAAAAAGCCATCCGAAGATGGCTTTTTTAGCTTGTCGAGAATGGTAAGAAGCCGTATTTTCCGAAGCTTATCGCTCGCTTTCCGTGGGCTCGCGCCCAAGCCTCCTCAGTCGCGGTGCGCCTTGCGGGGTCTCGGTCGTCTCGCTGATCCACTGGAGTCGAGCGAACGCTTCTCCAAATACTCAGCTAGAACATTGATTTTGAATGTGGAAAAAGTGATTTCCTTTTTTATTTATAACAGATCACAGACTTCTTCAACACTCTGGAAAAGCCATCCGAGGATGGCTTTTTCTTATGCCTTCAATGTCAGCGTGGGATGATCAGTACTTGGCCGACGCGAATGGAATTGACGTTGGTGATGTTATTCGCTTTGGCAATGGCAGTGACAGTCGTATTGTATTTTCTGGCGATGCTGTAAAGTGTATCTCCGGCTTTCACTGTGTACTTGACAGTCGTCACTGGCGGCGGTGCTTGTTTGACCGGAATGACCAAGACTTGCCCGACGCTGATGAGATTGATATTGGTAATTCTATTGGCGGATGCAATAGCTGCAACAGTCGTATTATATTTGCTGGCGATGCTATAGAGCGTATCTCCGGCTTTTACCGTGTACTTGACGGTCGTTGCTGGCGGCGGTGTCGGAGCGGTTGTGCCTGGAATCACCAAGACCTGTCCTACGCGGATTAAATTGTAATTGGTAATGTTATTGGCTTTCGCAAGAGCGGCGACAGTGACATTATATTTTTTGGCGATGCTGTAAAGCGTGTCGCCCGCTTTGACTGTGTAAGTCGCTCCGCCTGTTGGCGGCAATTTCAACAGCTCGGAAACGGTGACGAATTTGTAGCCTTTCGCTTTCAGTTTGCTGATCATGCCTGGGAGTGCACCGGGGGTTCCGGAAGCTCCGGCACCGGTGTGCATCAAAACGATGGATCCTGGCACGATATTATTGACGACTTTATTGGTGATTTCGGTAGAAGATAAGCCTCTCCAGTCAATGGTATCGATATTCCATTGGATGGTATGCGTGTAGCCTGCATCACCGACACCTTTCAACACGGTCGCATTGGACGCGCCGAATGGGGCCCGGAAAATAGGTTTGGTCGATTTGCTTGTGACGTTTTTATAAGCGGTTTCCGTTCGGGCGAGTTCACTTTGCATAGCGGCAATGCTGATCTTTGTGAAGTCCGGATGCGAGTAGGAATGGTTGCCGACCTGGTGTCCTGCATTGGCGATGTTGCGGATCCAGCTCGGGTGATGGTTAATGCCGGAACCTGTCAGAAAGAAAGTAGCTTTAACATTATTGGTTTTTAGGATGTCGAGGATTTTGTTGATGTTCGTTCCATCGGATCCGTCATCAAAAGTTAAGGCGACTACTTTGCTCGTTGTGTTGCCTTTCGTGACATAAGTAGAGGATGCGGCATCGGCCTGGCCTGTGAACGACAGCAGTGAAAAGAGCAATAATCCCGTGATAGCTAGCAACTTGCTCCATCTGGATAACATTCTGCTCACCCCTTATATGATTTAGCCGGCAGACGGCTTATGTATATGGAAAACTTTGCATGATTCAAGGCTTATAATATGTCGATATTTCTTTTTTTAATCAGTTTTTATAGTCTTATTATATCACGTTCCAATACAAAAACTATCTTTATGATTGAAAATTCAGTAAATAATAAATAAAATATAATAAATCTTCCCTAGGCAATGGAAGCTTCCCCCCTCAATCTATGATATGGCAATCGGGCTAGTGCAAAAGAGCTAGTGACTGAAAAAGTCTCGAGGCGGGTATGGAAAAGCAAATGATGGAACGGGAGGGGCTTTTGCATGCATTATATAAATGAACCGACCATTGAAGCGCGTGGGGAACAGCCATATGTCGGCATTACTGCAAGGATTTCAGGCCATATCGGAGAAGCGCCTGAACTTGCAGCTGAAGTATTGTCATGGTTGAGTGCGCGTAATGAATCGCCTGTTGGGCTGCCGTTTATCCGCTTCTGGTGCTTGGACGATAATGGCCAGCGGCTGATCGAAGTCGGCGTTCCGACAAAAAAGTTGATGGCTGAAGATCATCGCATCATTTCGGGGTATTTGCCGGGAGGAGATTTTGCCCATGCAATTCACAATGGGCCGCCGGAACAATATTGGTCATCTGCAGACGCGCTGGTGGGCTGGTTGGAAAGGGATGGTCTTTCGGCGGCGCTGCGTTACGAAGCTGAAACGAAGATATGGGACGGGCATATGGCTTTTTTTATTACCGACCCACTTGAAAAAAAGACGCAGGATGCTTGGGTGATTGAGTTGTTCATTTTGCTGCTCGCTGATCATGCCGCATAAAAAGAGAAGCCATGCCGTTTGCCGGATTCTGCCGGCAGACGGCGTGGCTTCTTTATGGGTGCAGCTGATGGAAACACTGCTTGTTTATCATCAAAAAATTATTTCATGCAGCCGTTTCCTCTGTTTGGATAAGTTGTGGGTAGATGCGTCGACTTCTTTGGAGATCCCGAAGCGTTCGTAAATGATGCGTGTCCTGACGGAAGAGATGGCCTCCAGTTTATAGTGGTGATTGAAGATCCATACACATCCCAGTTGGCAAGGGGAATGAGTCGGGTAGGCGGCAAGACCGCCATTTGAGAATAGAATGATGTTCTTCCCATGTATCTTGAGGTTATGGCGCGTAGCCTTTACACGTCCGCCGTCAGGGATAGCGAACAACATGGATGCTTTATCGATCAAAGTTAGCAGCGGGTCGGGCGAATAGAAGACACCGTATGTAGTAGTGATGCGTGAACGCTTTCCTGTCTCGTACCATGATTCGAGGAATAAGACGTCCCGATCAACCCGCAAATCGCCGCAATTTTTCATTCCGTCTCTCTCCTTTTTGCATTGTGTGGAAATCGTATCATTTCTCTTTTAATGAATCAATAGTAATATGCAGATAATTGTAATTATTATGGAAATTATCAAAAACTTAAGTATTATAAAATGGGTTTATTATCCAATTTTAAAAGCATTGCTATTCGCTTTCCGACCTAGACTCAGCGGGGAAGCTTTCATAAGCTGTATTCACCCGGGAATAAACAGGACGTCCAGAAGGAAAAGAAGATGGAAGCTTTTACGGAAGTGGCAGACCAGTACGCGCCGATGATTTCATCGATTATCCGCAAATTGAATATTTACACCGATTATGATGCATTCCGCCAACTAGGGTTTATTGCGCTGTGGCAAGCGTGGGAAAAACATGATCCGGCAATCGGCCATTTTGCGCCGTTTGCCTATCGCAGCATTAAAGGTGCCATGAAAGACGAATTGACAAGGCGCCAAAAAGGAGGCAAGAAGGTCAAGAATTCCGATTTATTCCTTGAAGAGGAAGAAGCGGTGGAGTGGGTGGCTGAAAAGTTGCCGGACTGGCTGGATGCGGCTTTGTTGAGCCCGAAAGAACGGCGGCTGCTTCAAGAGATGTATATAGACGGCTACAGCCTGACAGAATTGCAAAAACATTATGGCGTCACATTATCCGGAATGAAAAAGCGCAGGGAACGGACCTTGACAAAGATACGGGCGGCAATTGACCATCCGTATAAAGATCGTTAAAAATAGCTGGAAGGTGAGGGGAAATTATCGGTATAATAGTAATCTGAAACGGGAAAGGGAGGTGCAGCCATGGAAGCGATGATGACCGGCATGATCAATAATATTTTCTTCATCATTTTTCCGATCATCCTCTATCAAATGTTCGCGACAGCCGGGCAGCGAAACTTCTTCGTCAGCCACAGGATCACCATGACGATCCTGTTTTCCATCTCCATCATCCTGTGCATGGTGTTTCCGTACCAATTTCTCACGGAAGATTATATATTCGACCTCCGGCAAGTACCGATGATTGTCGGAGCTTTATACGGCGGGCCCTTGGTCAGTGCGGTGCTGTTCATCGTATCGGCTATCGGGCGTATAGCCATTGGCGGGGACGGCATGTATATCGCGATTCTGAACCAGTTTTTATTAGCGGCCGGCGTGCCTTTGCTTGGGCCTCTTTACAGGAAAGTCAATCGGTGGTGGAAAGCGGTAGTCGTTTTCTCCATTTCAATCGCGTCCCTGTTATTCAACTTGTTTGCAGGTTATTTCTTCTTCGGGGATCCGATCCATAACCTGATCGGCATTTGGCTCATGCTCATGCTAAATCAAGGCGGTATCATCATCTTGACCGCTTTGCTCATCGAGCATCTGCAGAAACAGGAGTATTTATATAATTCGCTCATGCGCCATGAAAAGATGGAGACGGTCAGCCATTTCGCTGCGGCCGTATCCCATGAACTGCGCAATCCGCTGCAAAGCGTAAAAGGGTTTGTCCAGTTGCTTCAGGAATACGAATACCCGCGGGCGAAACAGTTGGAGTTCCAGCAAACCATCCTGGAAGAAATCAAAGTAGCCGAAGACTTGATCGATGATTATTTGATTTATGCAAAGCCGGCTTACGGTGAAATGAAACGCATCGAAGTGGAACCTGAACTATCCCATGTCATCAAAATCATGACGCCTTATGCCAATGCCAGGAATGTTGAAATTTTTGTGCAGGGCGCTGACGCTGCCAGCCCGATTTTGGGCGATTCCCAAAAACTCCATCAGGCGCTCGTGAACATTATCCGGAATGGCATTGAAGCGATGCCGGATGGCGGAAGGCTGCAGGTCGAGCTTGAGTCATCTACCCATACGGTTTGTGTGCATATCCAAGATGAAGGCGTGGGCATGACGAAAGAACAAGTCAAGCGTCTCGGGGAACCGTATTTCTCCAATAAGTCGAAAGGGACAGGGCTTGGTCTCATGGTCACTTACAGCATACTCAATCAAATGGGCGGAGATATTACCGTCGAATCGGAAGTCGGCAAAGGAACTAAATTTACATTGGAATTTCCGAAATTGCCGGCTGAATAAAAGAACCGCCTGGATAGCCGATTGACGGCTGTCCAGGCGGTTTTTGCTATTGGTTTTGGAGTTTGTGAAGAAACGGCAACACCGCTTGTTCCTTCAGCTTCGCTTCAAACATGATATCGACTTCATAGCCTTCGACAAGCTTCAGCAATTCAGCAAAATCCTCTTCTGAGATGAGGTCATGGTGACGCAGGTCGGTAAATCCTTCACGGCCGGTGCTGATGTGGATTTTCGGGCGGCCGTATCCTTCCCATGTAGCCAGGATTTCCGAGAAATCAACCGGCTCCCCGTCATTATTGCAATTATGGTGGTGA
Source organism: Planococcus citreus (assembly GCF_003664125.1). Taxonomy (GTDB): domain Bacteria; phylum Bacillota; class Bacilli; order Bacillales_A; family Planococcaceae; genus Planococcus; species Planococcus citreus. The sequence continues at coordinate 609,543 of NZ_RCCP01000001.1, read as the reverse complement.
ATATCGAAGCAAATCGGCACCTTGCACATGGCATGCACATCGAGCACATCGCGCAATGTGAAAGTTTTGTCATCATTTTCGAGCCTCAATCGCTGACGGATGCTATCGGACAACATCAAATAATTATCGGCAAAACGCCGTTTGGCAGTTTCTTTATCGCCATATGCCCCGCCTGTGTGCAGGATGATGTCTGTGCCGCCGAGCAATTGAATCAATTTGTCGTGGTATTCAAGGTCTTCAATCGATTTCCGGACTACTTCAGGTTTAGGTGAATTCAACACCGTGTACTGACCTGGATGTACAGAAACGCGTATTCCGTGTTCATCTACCAATCGGCGGATCTCTCCAGCTATCGCCAAAAAATCTTCATCTTCCCACCAGCGCCAATCATTGATTGGGTGTGTCGATAAGGGGACGATGGAACTTGAAGCGCGGTAAAAAAGAATGCCCTGCTCCAAATTCCAGCGAATGACTTCTAATGTGGTTTCCATATTTTGGATGGTCAATTCTTTGATCTTTTCGACGCCTTCTTTTTCGGCTGTGGCTAGACGCAATGTGCGAAAAACCGTTTTCAGCTCGGTGTTCATGCATGCATATCCTAATCTCATCGTTTTCAGCTCCTCCCGCACAATATACCCGATTTAAGTAGAAAACACACGGAACTTGGGTATACTATGAATAAAGACGAGTGGAGGAGGAATTTCAATGACAGCAGAAATCACTAAAAATCCTACCGGCTACAACGCCACATTCGACAGATACTTTGAGCATTCCCCAGAGCAAGTATGGGCAATGCTGACAGACAACCACAAAATCCATCGCTGGTTTTCAGGGCTTCAAATGGAAGAAGAAGGCGAATCTGGCCATCTGACACTGGAAATGGGCCATGGGAAAAAGAAAGAATTTCCTATTACCGACTATAAAAAAGGCGAGATTCTTGCATTTGAATGGGGAGACGACCATGTGCATTTTGAACTGAGCCCGGATGGCCAAGGCACGAGAGTGAAAATGGTCGAAACTTTACCGGATATTACAGATCAAACCCCGAAAGATGTTGCCGGGTGGCATGTGGCGCTGGATATTATGGAAGCCATTTTAGATGGCCATGGAATAGAGCGCACTTCTGAATGGGAGCGCTGGTATCCTGAATATAAGCGCTTGTTCGAAAGCATGGGCGTCGATTTTGCATAGGAGTTGAATTTAACCCCAAGCGGGTCATCCGCTTGGGGTTTCTTATGGGCTTATTTTATTGGAGATCATTTCTATGGAGAAGAGGAAAATGCATAAAGTTGCTTCCCGGAATTCAATGAGATCTCTAGAGACAGCTGTAAGCCTTGTTGATGGCCGTTTTCAGGGAATCTGGAATTCGTATTTGCGGTCTTCACGGAACTCGCCGTTTTCGTAGCTGCGTTCAGCGAAAGTGACAAGCCCGTCATGGCCGATGAGCAACACCGTTGCGGAACGCGTCCCGTAGTCAGGCATTTTGATGAACATGGGAGAAAGCGCTCGCTCCAAGTCCAGGCCGACTCCGGTTTTTGGAAGCATGTGGTCGGGCGCTTGTTCGGCATCCGCTAAGATTTCAAACAGCCGGTCAAGTTCCAATTGTTCATTCACCGATACGTAGGCTTCGAGTTTTTCTTTTCCGCGCTCGACTTTCGGCCAGGGCGTGTTCAGGAAATGATTGCTCAATCCATGAGTGCCGGGTGGAACTTTTACCGGTTCTCCGTGGATATTGTTGTAATAATAAAGCCCTTCGGCATCGCCGGCGATTAAATTGAATCCGGCATAATCCTGATCATTGATTGCCCGCAGATAATCTTCGGGGGAGATATGGCCATCAAGAAATTGAGTGACTAGTTCGCCGCGTGACTTGGCGCCAGCTGCCATATGTTCAGGGTCCCGGTAATTGGTTAGCGCAGCGAAACTGCCGGATTTATTCACGCCGAGCCAAGTGCCCATCTGGCTTAAATCACGGCCGGCGAGAATCCCGGGTAAGTCTTCCCAGAAATGGGCGGGCGCAGCAGGGCGGCCATAAAACTCATCGCGGTTCGCGGCGACAATCAGTTTGTAGCGGGGGTGCTGCTGGAATTGCAAATTGATCAAACACATAATGGATCCTCCTTAATCGATCCGGTTAGGAATCGAACACTGAAATCATTTAGCCGGATAAAGTTGATTTTATTATAGCGGATAAGGAGACTCTTGGCTCAAAGGGTGCTTGGCGGCTAGGCCAGTGGAACCAGCTGAATTGAAGGTGAAAAATAGTGGCGGCAAGCTTTTTAGCTAGGCGGAAAGTTCCTGCTGGATTGAAAATCTGATAAGATGTTAAAGAAGATAAAACAAGTTAAACAAGTCAGTGGCATTTCGGGGGAAGTGGGGTATTGTAGATGGGGAGCAAGCCTGAACGGTTGGCGTTGGAGCGTGTATTGCTCGAAGGTATAGAAGAGATGATTTTCATTGTCAGAGTCGAGCCGGATGCTTGGGTTTATGAATTCATCAACGAGGCGGTAAAAACCAATACTCAGTTGGATGGCTCCGTTCTTGGAAAGTCTTTCAGGGAAGTGCACGAACCAGAAATTGCCCGGCAGCTGAAACATTTCTATGAAAAGGCGTTGGCGGAAGGGGCGAGTATTTTTTATGAAGATTCTTACTATGCCCCGAACGGGGAGCTGCGTTACTCCAAGTCGCGCTTGACGCCGATGTTTGACAAAACCGGCCGTTGCAGCCATATCGTCAGCGTGGTCAATGACGTGACAGAAGAAAAGTTGGCAAAACATGCGCGGGAGGAAGCGCTGAACCGTTTGGAGGAAAGCAATGCCAAATACCGTTCCTTATTCGAAAGCAACGGCGATGCGGTATTCACTTTGACATTGGGTGGGCAGATCAATGGCGGGAACCGGATGGCCAGGGCGCTTGTCCAGCGGCCGATCAGTGAATTGGCTGGAAGGGATTTCTGCGGCTTGGTTGAGCAAAGCGAACGCGTGAGATCGAAAGAAATCTTCGAGGAAGCGGCAGCGGGTCTCTATAAAGACCACCGGCTGAGCCTGCAATCGAAGGATGGGAATGCTATCGGGTGTTTGGTGAAATTCATCCCGATCAGCGTCCAAGGCAGGGTAACGGGCTATTATATGATGGCGAAAAACATGACCGAGTTGGATAGGCTGGTCAGCAAGTATTTGGAAAGTGAGAAAAATTTCAGGGTGATCGCCGAAAATGTTTACGATGTAGTGGTCTTGATGAACAGGCAAAAGGAGTATTTATATGTATCCCCATCGAGCCAGGAGATTTTCGGCATTGCCTCCGAAGAAGCAGTTAAGCAGAAACCGTTCTTTAACGTGCATCCAGACGATTTAGCGCTTGTGGATCAGCAGTTTCAGGAGGCAGTGCAACAGGCGGGCCCATATTCCTTGCAGCTGCGCTTCGATCATCCGGGGCGTGGCTGGATTTGGGGGGAGATGAATGGGACCCCAGTCTACGATGAGGAAGGCGCATTCTCCCATATGGTCATGATTGTCCGTGACATTTCAGTACAGAAGAAATACGAAGCCCAATTGGAATATTATGCATTCCATGATTCCTTAACCGGGCTGCCGAACCGCCGCTATTTCCAGGAATATAGCCGCAACAAACTGAGAAATCAGGAGCAAACAGACGGGAAAATAGCCTTGGCTGTGTTGGATCTCGATGATTTCAAGCGCATTAATGATGATTATGGACATGATTTCGGGGACATGGTTTTGACGGAATTTGCAGTTCGCTTAGCCAAGTTGGAGAAGGCAGGCTACGTTGCTGCCAGGATGGGCGGTGATGAATTCGTCGTAATTCTGGAAGGTGTAACCACTAATTCAGAGGCGCTAGCAGCTGCTGAAAAAATCCGTGCGGAGCTTACAGGAGACTGGACCATCCAAGGCAATCTCGTTCCGGTCAATTTCAGCTTAGGGACAGCTATAGCCTTATCCGCAGAGGAAAGCATTTCCTCTATTCTAAGGCGGGCGGATAAGGCGATGTACCAAGCAAAAGGAAACGAAACCGATACAATTAAAATATTGCAGCCGTAAGCAGAAGCTTATGGCTTTTTTTAATGCTTTCGGACTAAGGGGAATAAAATGATGTAAAAACCATAGTTCTAAATATATATTTGAATATTCGGAAATTAAAATGGTTTTCTTTTCCTGTGATAAATGATATGATTTCGTTAAATCAATAAACCTAGTTAATATACATAATATGGATTAAAAAAATAAAAAATAAATCTTTTGCCTTAGGTCAAATGATTATTTTCTGCGTTTCGTTGTCGCATTCAACACAAGAGCTGCTGAAAACTGTAGATATCTGATAATTCGGATAAAAGAGGTGCTGTTCCATGGGTTATTCCAAGAGAAAGATAAACTCAGCTCTATTCTTTTTTCTCGTATGCTGTATGGCGCTTTCGGGTGCCGGCATGAATACTTCAGCCGATTCCGGCAATCTGCTCGTGCTGGATGATGCCCAGCAAGAAGTTGCTGCGGGCAGCCGGCTTTCTGTTCTGGAAGATGAATCAGGCAATCTGCAAATTGAAGATATCCAACAGCCGCCTCATGCTTGGAATTTTATGCCTGCTAGCAATAACCCGATGAATATCGGTTTTAGCTCATCAGTGTATTGGCTAATGCTGGAAGTGGGAAATATGGCTCATGCCGAGAAGGAATGGCTTCTCGAACTGGGATCTTCGAGCGTCGATCAAGTGAGTCTTTATACGGATGATGGCGAAGGAGGATTTACGGTAGTTCGCAGTGGCCAGGAGGCGGATACGGAAATTATCCATAGGACGGCAGTCTTTCCGATATCTCCGCCCACAGGCGAATCGGCCATTTACTGGATGCGCGTTGAATCTTCTGCGCCGATTCAATTGCCGGTTACCGTTTGGGAGCGGGAAGCGTTTGAGAGCCAGACCAGGCAACAGGTTGCGTTTGTCGGTGTGCTCGGTGGGCTTGGTTTAATGTTTTTGTTCTATTATGTCCACCGTTTCATCACAGTGCGGCAGCGCGCCTATTTGTATTTCGTCATTTATGCGATAACCGCCTTTTTCCTTTTTTCTTCTGCAGCGGGTTTGAGTCTTGATGTTATTTGGCCGGAGCTGGATTTATGGAATGGCTATAGTGTATTTTTCATTGTCGGGCTGTCTTCGCTGTCTGCGACACTGCTGACGGAAGGCTTATTGAATACGAAGCGCCATTTGCCTGAAACGGACCGGATGATCAAGGCATTGCTCCTATTCAATGCAGTAGTGTTAACCACTTTATTCATTTCGTTTGAATGGGCGAGGCTGCTGCTGACGCTGGCTCTTGGTGCGACATTGGTTGTCAGCCTGTTATTGGCAGTCTATGGGATGAAAAGGGGAGTGGTTCATGCCCGTTACTATCTGGTATCTTTGATCTTCTTTTTAGCCGCTGTCTTATTTAATGCACTTTACGTTTCAGGGGTCTTGCCGATTACCATGGCGGCCCAAGGCTTGATTTTCTTCTTAGGGGTCTTCGCTGTCCTGTTCGCTGCATTGGCGCTGAGAGACAAAGAGAAAATCAGGGAACAAGAAAGGCTTCAGCGCGAGCGCAGTTCCGTTGAACGGCAGCGCATTGAAATCGAGCGGCTTCGTCAAGTCAATGAACGTAAAGATGAGTTACTTGCGATCACTTCCCATAGCTTGCGCACGCCGCTTTACGGAATGGTTGGAATTGCAGAATCCCTTCAAGAATCAGCCTATAGCAAAATGCCGCCTTCTGTTATCCAGCAATTGGAGACGATTTCTGAGAGCGGTAAAAAGCTGGCGCGGATGATCAATGAAACATTGGATTTTTCAGGCCCGAAACACCACATGCTATCTTTGCATCTGGAGAAAGTGAAACTGCCGGGCGTTGCGGATTCCGTGATTCGGTTGTGCACCCCTTTGCTGAAATCGAGCGAAGTTAGCTTAAAGCACACAATTCCCGCTGACTTCCCGGAAGCAATCGCTGATCCCGAACGGGTGCGCCAAGTACTCTATAATCTTGTCGGCAATGCGGTGGAGCATACAGATAGTGGAGAAATCATCATTACTGCAAAAATCATCAAAAAACAAGTCGCCATTACGGTCAAAGACACTGGAAGTGGAATGGAAGAAGAGCAACTGGATCGTTTGTTTGAACCGATCGGCAATTCAACAACACCACATCTAGGCATCGGGATGGGGCTGAAAATCACCAAAAGGCTTGTGGAAATGCAGGGGGGCTGGCTTAAAGCGGAATCGGCCCCTGGGAAAGGCTCTTCTTTTACCTTCACGCTGCCGCTTACAGAAGAAGAACGGGAACAGGAATCCACGCCCCCGACAGAAATCAGGGAACTGACGGCTTCGCAACTGGCAGATTCGCTGGTCAAGGAAAAGAATGTCAGGAAAGGGTTACGCATTTTGGTCGTAGAGGCGGAGGAAGTCAACCGGTTGATGCTGATCCATCAGCTTAAAGGAGAAGGGTATAAGGCGGAAGGCGTCAGCTGTGGCGAAGAAGCGCTCGTGCATTTGGAGAATCGGCCGGCGGATTTGGTCATTCTCGACGACGAGCTTGCGGATATGGCAGGAGACGAATTATGCCGCCGCATCCGGGTCAATGCGACTCTGACGGAATTGCCGATTTTGATGTTGTCCGACAAGGAAAGTGTCAGGGAAAAAACGAATGCGTTCAGTGCAGGGGCCAACGATTATTTAGTGAAACCATGCGATGTCGAAGAATTTTTGATGAGAGTGGAAACGCTTGCTACGCTTCGCAGCATGACACAGGAAATCACCAATTTGAATTTCTTCCTTGAACGCAACGTCAAAGAGCGGACGATGGCTTTGGAGATCACCAATATGAACTTATTGACGGTGAATGACGAAATCCAGGAAGTCGAGAAATCCCGCAATGAGATGCTGTCGGCGATTTCGCATGAACTGGGCACACCAATCACCTTGATCCATAGCTATATCCAGGCTGTAAAAGAGAGTTTGATCGAGGAAAACAATCCCCGGTATTTGGATATGATCCACAAAAAACTTTTATTGCTCGAGCGTTTGACGGAAGACCTAGTCGAACTGTCGAAATACAAATCCGGCAATATGACGTTGCGTTTCGGGGAATTGAAGCTTGATGAGTGGCTGGGGCGGATTGCGGCATCAATGGAAGCGGATCTTGCGCAAAGCGGCAGGCGCTTCCGATTCGAAGGGCCAAGTGGAAAAGAACGGCCAGCTGATTGGCGGCTTTTGGTCGACGTGGACCGTGTCGACCAAGTTTTCTCGAATTTATTGTGGAACGCGGTCAAGCACACATCGCCGGAAGAAGGGCGCATCACTTTATCGACAAGCATCCGGGCAAGCGCACATGTACTGGACGAAACGGAAGCGGACGGCGAATTGATCATCCGTGTAGAAGATAATGGATGCGGAATTCAAAAAGAGGCGTTGCCGCATATATTCGACCGGTTTTTCAAAATCGATGAATCGATCCATTATAAAGGAAGCGGACTTGGTCTTGCGATTGCCAAAGAAATCATCCAATCACATAAAGGCGAAATCTGGGCAGAAAGCGAAGAAGGCGCAGGCAGCACATTCATCATTGCCCTGCCCTTGAGATACTAACACATGGGAGGGATTTTCATGAACAGTGCGACTGTATTGATTGTCGAAGACGAAGACGGCATCCGCGAATTGATGCGTTTGTTCCTGGTAAAGAAAGGCTATGAAATCATCGAGGCGGAAGATGGCTATGAAGCGATGGACGTGCTGTCGAAAGAAACTCCGGACCTGATCTTGCTGGATATCGAAATGCCTGGCATGAGCGGCTTGGAATTGTGCGAGAAAATCCGGATACGCACCAAGACGCCGATCCTTTTCGTCAGCTATAGGAAAGAACTCGCCTATAAAATCCAAGGGCTGGAAGTGGGCGGCGATGATTATATCACCAAACCCTTCGATTTCACAGAGTTGGAAGCGCGCGTCAAAGCGATCCTGCGCCGCAATGGCTGGAAGAGCGGGGAAGAGGATAAGCTATCGATCCTGAAATTCGGCGACCTTCATATCCATGTCGATTCACGCGAGCTGTATGTGAAGGGCAAGCCCGTGAAACTTTACCATAAAGAATTTCAATTATTGCTCTTGATGGCCCAAACGCCGAACCGCGTCTGGACAGCCGAGCAATTATACGACCAAGTGTGGGGCTATTATTCAGAAGGCGATGTCCAAACCGTCAAGGTCCACATCAGCAACCTGCGCCGGAAAGTGGAGAACGATCCGGCAACTCCGCGGTATATCCAGACAGTCCGGGGATTCGGGTATAAGTTCACCAATTGAAGATGGAAAGGCCGATCATATTGCCGAAGAGGCGAACGGGTCGGCTTTTTTATTTGCGGAAAATCCCGTGGAACTTTGCGCATAAGCACGACGAAAGCGCCATTATAAATTAATTTATTAGATAAATAAAACTAGTGAAACTATTTAACTTTGTTTTAACCTGCTCTCTTTAGTATGGGTCTTAACCGATAGGAAGACAGATATCAAGGAGGAAAAGCAGATGATTGAGAACAAAATCAAGATGACGAATGAACCGCCTGTCAATTTTGAGCAGCAAACCGTCTTCAAGCAGAGCCGGGAAGCCCCAAGCACACAGCCTTCCATCACTGGGCTTGGCCTTTCGGAAAATGTAGCGGGGTCGCTTGCGTATTTGCTCGGGTTTTTCTCGGGTTTCATCCTATTGATGGTTGAGCGGGAAAACCGTTTCGTCCGTTACCACGCTTTCCAGTCCGTATACGTCTCGATTCTTTTTTTCACATTGTTTACAGCAGCCGGCATGATGCCGATGACAGGATGGGTGGCCGAAGTGCTATTGATGCCGATCGGCTTAGTGCTATGGATCATCCTCATGTTGAACGCACACAACGGCAAAGCGCTGCGCCTGTGGATCATCGGCCGCTTTGCAGAAAAACAGCTCCATTGAACAAGCAAAATCACCCCGTACATGGGGATATGAGGTGAAGACATGGAAAGTACATTCAATATGAAAGAATTTTTCAAGAACTTGAAGAAACGCCTGCCGCTCATCATCGCGATGACTGTCGCTTTTGTCGCCATCGCGGCAGCTGTCAGTTATTTATGGATGAAGCCGGTCTATCAGGCATCGACTCAGATCCTCGTCAATAAAGCCCCGGCAAATGCCCAGGAGTTCAGCATGCAGGATATCGATACGAATCTTCAATTGATCAGCACCTATAACGTTATCATCAAGAGCCCGGCGATTTTGACAGAAGTCATCAATGAACTCGGGCTTAACGAAACGGTGCAGTCATTGAACGAACGGATTGAAGTCTCCAGCATCGAGGATTCACAAGTCGTGACGCTAGAAGTCGAAGACGGTTCGATGCAACAGGCGGTATTGATCGCCAATACGACCGCCAAAGTGTTTGAACAGGAAATCCGCAATTTGATGCGTGTCGACAATGTCAGCATACTCGCCCCTGCCACTATGCCTGCAAGCCCTGAGCCGGTCAAGCCGGATCCGCTGTTCAATATGGCCGTCGGTGCGATCATCGGATTCATGCTCGGAACTGGACTTGCGATTGTCCTCGATCAATTGAACACGACGGTGCGCACGGAAGAAGATATCGATGAACTGCTTGGCCTGCAAGTGCTCGGCGTGGTAAGCCCGGTCGGCGACTTGGACAGAACGGATAAACCATCGAAACATACTGACAGAATGGAGTTGGATGAGAATGTTGAACCAGACAGCGTCAAAACGGCCGCTCGCCCGAAAGTTGGTAGCACGTATTAAGCCGAATTCGGTGATCAGCGAACAATACCGTACGATCCGCACGACCATCAACTTTTCCTTGCCAGGAAACGAAATGAAGACTTTATTGTTCACTTCCGCTTCGAAAGAGGAAGGGAAATCGACGACTTCAGCCAATATGGCCGTCGTCTTTGCGGAATCCGGAAAAAAAGTGCTGCTCGTCGATGCGGATATGCGGAAACCGACTTTGCATCATACCTTCAATTTGAACAATCATATCGGCTTGTCGAATTTATTGGTCGGCAAAGGGGAGCTTGAGCAAAGTGTGCGCGATAGCGGCATCCGTGGCCTGGAACTGCTGACATCAGGGCAGATTCCGCACAATCCGGCAGAACTACTGGATTCACCGATGCTGGATCGATTGGTCGTTGAGATGAAGGAACGCTACGATTTGATCATCTTCGATTCGCCGCCGATCCTATCGGTGACGGATTCCAAGATCCTGGCGAATAAATGCGATGGCACGGTGCTCGTCGTCAATACTGGAAAAACCGAAAAGCAAAGCGCAATCAAGGCGCGCGACAGCCTAGCGACTTCCAAAGCTTATATCGTTGGAGTCGTGATGAATAATTACAAACTCAGCAAGGACCATTATTACAGCCATGACTACAACTAATAAGGGGTACCTGCGCGAGGTGAAGGAGCTAATGACATGACGATTACTAAACGCTATACTTCATTGTTCATAATCGACTCGCTGATCATCCTCTCAGCAACGTATCTCTGTTATTTGTTTTTGCTGCCGTTCGACAACATCATGTCAAACCGCCTGCTATTGCTGATGACAATTACATTGTTCATTGCCCATCATTCCTTTGCCTGGCATTACGGGCTATACCGAAAAGTGTGGGCATACGCTTCAGTCCACGAGCTGAAGTCGATCGTTAAAGCGGTCACTTTGACGATGTTCGTCGCGACAGTGATGCAGTATATCCAGACCGGCGGGGTGTTTGTCCGGATCCTAGCGCTGACATGGATGTTCCTCATTCTATTCCTCGGGGCATCGCGTTTTTCATTCCGCTTGTATCATGAGCGCGAGCCGCGTAAAGGTGAAGGGCAATTAAGCCGCACGATTGTTGTCGGTGCGGGTGAAGCTGGGCGCATGATTGTCCGGCAGATGAAGCAGAATCCGCAATGGGGACGAAAGCCGATTCTTTTCATTGATGATGACCGGACAAAATGGGGTCTGGAGATATTTGGATTAGGAGTGGCGGGGCCGATTTCTGAAATTCCGCGTTTGGCCGCACACAACGAGATTGACCAGATTGTCATTGCCATTCCCTCGCTGTCGAAGAGGGAAATGGCTGAAGTGACAACACTGTGCATTGAAACCGGACTTAAAGTACAGACGATTCCGCGAATTGAAGATCTGATGGTCGGCAAAGTCAAAGTCAGTGATATCCGTGACGTGAAAATCGAGGATCTTCTTGGCCGCGAAGAGGTTCGCCTGGATATGGAAGCATTGACTGAAAAAATCGCAGGAAAGAGCATTATGGTCACTGGCGCCGGTGGATCAATCGGTTCAGAGATATGCCGCCAGATCAGTGTTTTCAAACCGGCGCGCCTCCTTTTGCTTGGCCATGGCGAAAACTCGATTTACACGATCGACCGTGAGTTGCGTGCAAAAGTGCCGCAAGAAATCGATATTGTCCCGATCATTGCGGATATCCAGGACCGTGAACGGATTTTTGAAATGGTCGGTAAATTCAAGCCGGATATCATTTATCACGCCGCAGCCCATAAGCATGTGCCATTAATGGAAGCGAATCCGCTTGAAGCGGTGAAGAACAACATTTTCGGGACAAAGAATGTGGCAGAAGCGGCAGATCGCCACGGCGTCGGCAATTTCGTCATGATTTCTACCGATAAAGCCGTCAATCCCCCGAATATCATGGGAGCTTCTAAACGATTTGCGGAAATGATCGTCCAGAATTTAGCGGTTTCTTCTGATACGACATTCGCCGCAGTGCGATTCGGCAATGTACTCGGCTCTAGAGGAAGTGTCGTGCCGCTGTTCCGTGAACAAATCGCGAAAGGCGGCCCGGTCACTATCACTGATCCGAAAATGACCCGCTATTTCATGACGATTCCGGAAGCTTCCCGCCTGGTGATCCAGGCAGGCATGCTCGCATCCGGCGGTGAAGTGTTTGTGCTGGACATGGGAGAACCAGTGAAAATCGTCGACTTAGCCCGCAACATGATCCGTTTGTCCGGCTTTGAAGAGGATGAGATTCAAATCAAGTACACGGGCATGCGGCCGGGTGAAAAACTCTATGAGGAATTGCTGGATCCGAGTGAAATCCAATCGGAAAAAGTGTTTGCGAAAATCCATATCGGCAAAGCCACACCGATCAGCCAAGTGGAAATTAGCCGGATTTTGAAGAAGCTTCCTGAAATGGAAGAACAGGAAATCCGCGACACTTTGTTGAAACTCGCGAATCGCCCGAAAGAAGACAAGGTAAAAGAAACAGCTTGGAAAGAACAATGGAAGATCGAAGGGGGATTGGCCTGATTACAGTTTCTGCCTAGAAGCGCAGGGGGGATGCAAAGTGAAGCTGCTATCAACGGAACTGTATGGGAATTCTCCCGTCTACCTCCAAAGTCTGTTGCTCAGTTTACGTGAATATGCCAATTCACGTAAAAGGTATGGCATGGGCTATTATCGCTTTCTTCATCAACTTTCGGGCATGGACGAGAATGACCGGCAATCAGAGGAGCGGTATCAAGACCAGGAACTTCGCTCGCTTCTCCGCCATGCTGCTGAGCATAGTGCATTTTACCGGGATTTTTATGGGGAGGACTTGGCTGATATCCGAGTTGCCAGTGATTTAAGACAGCTTCCGGTTATCGAAGAGGAGCTTTTTAATGAGCGGATTGATGAAATCCGTACGCAAAACGGCCGCAAGAAAAGGGCGGAACCTGAAATCTCAGAACCAGGCCAATTACCACGTTTATGGCTGAACAATTTGGATCTGCAAAAACAAACCGCAGCAATGGACCATTTCAAGAAGCAGCATGGGGCAATCAACCTGGACATGAAGCGTGCGACATTCTACCGTGGGGATTTTGTTCCTATCGGCCAGAAAGAAGGTGCGTTCTGGCGTGATATTTACTATCTCAACCAGCGCCTATATTCAGCCCATCATTGCACGGAGCCTTATCTTTCAGCTGTGGTCCGCAACTTGAATGATTTCGGTCCTGATTTCATCGATGGTTTATTTGAATCGATCGTAACGATAGCCCGTTTCATCAACGATCACCGGCTTCTATTGGATTTTCAAGCTGTGGCCGTTTTTGTGGAAACGGGAATATTGTCTGAAAGCGAACGATTGGAGATCGAAAGCGCGTTTGGTTGCCCTGTCCGCAGGTGGAGCATGGCAACCGAACGTTCCCCATTTCTTTCTGAATGTGCTGTCGGGAATCTGCACTTCAATATGCGGACAGGGGTGTTGGAGTTTACCGACAAAGGCGAAGTTCTCTTGACCCGCTTCCATACAAAAGGGACGCCGCTGATCCGGCTGAAGATTCAAGAACAGTGGATGCCGGTGCATTGTGCATGTCCATGCGGCAGTGTGCATCCGGTAGTCCGCAAGCCGTTCAAGCCAATATCTGGCTTTTTGCAATCGAGGAGCAGAGGCAAGGTGACAAGTTTGTATTTAGCCACGGTGCAAGGGAAATTCCAGCAAGCTGCGCCTTCCATGCAGTTCGTCCAGAACTCTCTGGATGCGATTGAAATATGGCTCAGTGGAACCGATTTCGTTCCTCCGCAACTTGAACAAGATATTATCCAGGAAATGGAAGTTATATTCGGTGAGGATATGATTTTTACGGTGAAAGGCCGCTCGAATGGCCTGTCGGAAGAAACCGGTCCTGCCGGCTTGATTATCAATAATTTGCAATTCCCGCGAACTTGCCAAAGTGATTACAGCACGGACTGAACGTGCGAAGAAAGAAGAGGAGGCTGTTGTACATGAACATTCGACAGGATGCAGGAACATCGGTTGTGCCCTTTCCGGTTCCGGTTAAAGAAACAGGTGATAGGATTTTTCTTTCTGCCCCGCACATGACGGGAAATGAGCAGAAGTATATCAGCGAGGCGTTCGAGTCCAATTGGATTGCGCCGATGGGGGCGAATGTCAATCAGTTCGAAGCAGAAATAGCGGCGTATGCCACGACTCAGGCAGCGGCTGCTTTATCTTCAGGGACTGCCGCAATCCATTTGGCTTTACAACTATTGGGCATCGGTAAAGGAGACCGTGTTTTCTGTTCCAGTTTGACGTTTGTGGCGAGTGCCAATCCGATTCTCTACGCTGGGGCGGAACCTGTCTTTATCGATTCAGAAGAAGAAACGTGGAATATGTCTCCCTGGGCGCTGCAGAAAGCATTCGCGGCTGCAGAACAAGAGGGCAAACTTCCAAAAGCGGTGATTATTGTACATATATATGGACAAAGCGCCCGCATGGATGAACTTCTTGCCCTTTGTAATCATTACGGGGTGCCCATCATCGAAGATGCAGCGGAATCGCTTGGTTCCACTTATAAAGGCAAGAAAACGGGAAGTCTCGGAACATACGGAATTTATTCATTCAATGGCAATAAGATCATTACGACGTCCGGAGGCGGCATGTTAGTGTCAAATGACAGAAAAGGAGTGGCGCAAGCACGGTTTCTCGCTTCCCAGGCGAAAGATAACGCCCCATTTTATGAACATAGCCGTGTCGGATATAATTACCGGATGAGCAATGTGCTGGCAGGCGTCGGGCGTGCCCAACTTGAGGCAATCGAACTGCGCGTCTCGGCCCGCCGAGCTGTCTTCGGCCGCTATGTTTCTGCGCTCGGCAAGCATGAAGCGGTGAAATTCCAGCCCGAACTTGAAGGTACCCGTTCGAACCGCTGGTTGACAGTCATGCTGCTTGACCCCGCTAGAACCGACCGGTCGCCGGATTATATCCGTGAATGGCTGGAATCGGAAAATATCGAATCGCGCCGTGTATGGAAGCCGCTTCATCTGCAGCCATTGTTTGCGGGCTGCAAATTCTATTCGCATAATCCGCATGGCAAAACGGCTGTCAGCGAAAAATTATTTGCGGAAGGGCTTTGCCTGCCTTCAGGATCTGATTTGCAACCAGAGCAGCAACAACGCATCATCGGGCTGCTTGAAGAAATCTTAGCTTAAACGCCCTTAGACGGAGCCGCATTTTGGTGGTACGATTAGTACGAAATCAAAAGACGGTTCGCAAGGAGCAGATGAGTGTGAGTGAAAACACGAAAAATCAGCGAATGGTCAGGCTGCTTCCAGGCCTGGCCCTTTGTTTGTTGGTTATATGGTCAGGAATTTATGGGGCGGATTTAATCGGCGCGGCACTCGGGGCGGCCGGGCTATTGCCGGAAGGCGGAAAAAGCCCGGTGTCAGGGATTTTTGTGGCGATCCTGGTGGGGATCATCATCCGTAACACAGTAGGCTTACCGGAGATCTTCATTAGCGGCGTCGGTTTTTCAGTCAAATACGCCTTGCGGGCAGGCATTATCCTGCTCGGTTTGCGCTTGAGTTTGACGGAAGCTTTGACGCTCGGGGCGTGGGGCATGCCGCTCATCATAGCCTGTATCACAGTAGGAATCAGCGTCACTTTGTTTTTTACGAAACTATTTGGGCAGTCCAACCGGCTTGGCGCATTGATCGCAAATGGCACGGGCATATGCGGCGTAACCGCCATTATGGCGACAGCACCGGTAATCCGCGCAAAAGAGAACGAAATTTCGTACGCCATCGCCAATATTACGGTTTTCGGGCTATTGGGCATGTTGTTCTATCCATACCTTGCCCATTTCTTTTTTGCAGATGAGCCGATCAAAGCCGGGTTGTTCCTTGGCACCGCCATACACGACACTGCGCAAGTAACCGGTGCTGCGTTGATGTATGAGCAAATGTACGGCTCGACACTGGCGCTTGACGTGGCGACCATCACGAAGTTGACGCGCAATCTGTTCATCATTGCCGTGATTCCGCTGATCGCGTATTTGTTCTTCCGGAGCGAGGGGCAGGACGGGAACCCCATGCCGAAATGGTATAAATTGTTTCCGTTCTTCATTCTAGGGTTTCTTCTGCTGTCGTTTCTACGCACGGTTGGAGATGCTACGCTCGCTTCAGGCGGGCAGGCGTTCGGCATTTTCAGCGCCTCGGGCTGGGAAGAATTCTACAGCTTTTGGAGTTCGTTCGGATCTACCTATATGCTTGGCCTCGCAATGGCAGGCGTCGGGTTATCGACCAACTTGAAAATATTCCGCGGGATGGGATTGAAGCCGTTTTACATCGGCTTGATCGCGGCCATCTCTGTCGGGGCGGTCAGTTTATTGCTCATTTCGCTATTCGGCGATTTGGTGCAGCTGGCGTATTGATTGGAAATCACCTGTGTGCCTAAAAGAGGCGTACAGGTGATTTTTTATGGACCCGGAAACCTGTTTTCCCCAAGCTCGCTGAGGGTATGGACAAGTAATAGTGTTAAAAGGAGGAGAAGAGAATGAATATAGAAGCCGAACGCGATCTTTTGAAGGACGAATATGGCAATTATTATGTCGTCTCCTACGCGACGAAAGATTCCTTGACAGTGGTGAATGCGGCGCTTTATCATGCTTTCAACCAAGAGCTTACAGACGAATTTGTGGCAGAAGTGAAGCGTAAATACCCAAAAGGCGTAGCCGTGGGGGTTTATTTTGCGGATCTAGTGCATGAACAGATCGAGAAACTTGAAGACCCGGAATTTCGAGGGCATATTTACGATTTAAACGAAGTGCGGAAAGAATACGATATCCATCTAAAGCCCATTTATCACGATTCACTCCATCTTTGATTAGCTGGAGGCGCGCAGGAATTTCGAATCAATTCCGTTAATAAATGACTGAATATTCGATTTATCATCAGGTTGTTAGCCGTAATATTTAAAAAAAGGAGGAGAGTTGATGAAATATTGGCTTGGTTTTGGAGGGGTGGCACTGATGCTTACAGTGGCTGGCTGCGGAACACAGGATACGGTAACAGAGGAACCTGAAGAAGATACAGTGCAGGAAGAAGCAACCCAAGATGAGGCGACAGAAGCAGAACAGGAGGAAACGCCAGCTGAAGGCACGAGCGGCGACAGCCATGACGGGGGCCAGGCAGCCGTCGATCCATATGATTATTTCCTTGAAGATGGGTCGATTGCCAGATTCGAAGGATACGGAAATGAATTTGCCGAATTTACGCTGAAAACCGATTACATGGAAGCGAACCATGTCGCAACGTATGAAGATAATGGCGGAACCGTCGTTCTCAAAGTCTTCCGACTGCATGACGATCGCATCGAGCTCGTTAAACAGGAAGGCGAGTTTTACGATGACTACACGGCAAGCTTCGAAGAATTGGAAGCCTTGGAAGTGATTTCGACTTACCTGGAATTTCCGATCGAAGAAGGCCAGGAAATCGGTGACGCGACTGTGGTGGAAACTGGCACAAGCTTAGAGACGCCATATCAAAATTTTGATGATGTTTTCGTGCTTGAATCAATGACAGAGGACGGTTCGATCAACCGCAATTATTTCGTGGAGGGTTACGGAGAAGTGAAACGTGAATTCCGTGCAAATGCCGATGACTCCGATGAAATGGCGATCACATCTACACTCGCCTCGATCGAACTTGCCGAAGAAAAGAAGTAGACAGGCGATTTCATTGAAAAGCCCGCTGATTTAGCGGGCTTTTTCGCTGTATAATGGGCGTATCATTACTAGCTAAAGGAGAGGGACACGATGGGAAATATCACGATTATCGGTGCTGGAACAATGGGGCATTCAATTGCATTGTCAGCGGCATGGAGCGGCCAGTCAGTAAGTATATTCGGAGTGGACGCCCGAGATCTGGAAACTGCGCAAAAAGGGTTTGAAATAAAACTGCGCCTGATGGCAGACAATGAACTGATCGACAATGAACAAGCCAAGGAGATAGCGGAGCGTGTGGCCTTCACGAGTTCATTGGAAAAAGCGGTGGAAAATGCAGAATTCATCATAGAGGCTGTACCTGAAAATATAGGGTTGAAGCATCAAATCTACCAGCAGTTGGAGGGCTTGATCGCAAACGATATTATCATTGCCAGCAATAGCTCGGGGTTGATGCCGACTGCCCTTGCCGAAGGAATGAAACATCCGGAACGCTTCGTGTTGACACATTTCTGGAATCCGGCACATTTAATCCCGCTCGTGGAAATCGTCGGCGGCGAGAAAACCAGTGAACAAACTTTGCAACGAACGAAAGCGCTCATCGAGCAGATGAACAAGCAAGCTGTACTATTGAAAAAAGAACTCCCGGGCTTTATCGGAAACCGGCTTCAATTCGCTTTGTTTCGTGAAGCACAGGCTTTGCTGGATGCGGGGGTGGCGTCGAAAGAAGATATCGATGCTGCCGTCACTTATGGCATCGGCAGGCGCTTGCCAGTAACCGGTCCGCTGCAGACGGCGGATCTCGGCGGTTTGGATATTTTTTATGCGATTTCGGATTATCTATTCGAGGACCTGTCGACAGATCAAAAGCCGGGCCGCACGCTGAGTGAATTAGCGAAAAGTGGCAAGCTTGGGACCAAGACAGGAAGCGGCTTCTACGAGTGGCCGGAAGCGCAATCGAGAGCTGTGCAAGCTGAACGGGAAGAAGCGTTGATTCACTTCCTTAAACAGGATATGGAAAAAGAATGATATAGGCTCATCATTTCTCTATCAGCCTAAAGTCTGAAATTAATCAGAATTATAAGAAAAGTATTTCAATTTGACGTGAAGGCGATATAATAAACAATTATAATCAAAAGGGAGATGAGGCAAATGACCGATTTGAAAAACGATTCGCTGGACTTGCATAGACGGCATCAAGGGAAATTGGAGATTCGTTCAAAAGTGGCTGTGGAAAACGAGAGGGATTTGAGCCTCGCCTACTCTCCCGGCGTAGCGGCACCGTGCCGTGAAATTCATGCCGATCCAAGCAAAGTGCATGACTACACGATGAAAGGCAATACGGTTGCAGTCATAACTGACGGCACCGCCGTGCTCGGGCTCGGCAATATCGGCCCGCAAGCGGCGCTCCCGGTGATGGAAGGGAAAGCTTTATTGTTCAAGGAATTTGCCGGTGTGGATGCATTCCCGATCTGCCTGGATACAACGGATGCCGAAGAAATCATCCGAACCGTCAAATTGCTCGAGCCGGGCTTCGGCGGCGTCAATCTGGAAGACATTGCCGCCCCGACTTGCTTCATCGTGGAGCAGCGTTTGAAACAGGAAATGAATATCCCTGTATTCCATGATGACCAGCACGGCACTGCAATTGTGACCTTGGCAGGCCTCATCAATTCCTTGAAGTTGGTCGAAAAGGAAGTGGAAGACGTGAAAGTGGTCGTGAATGGCGCCGGCGCAGCAGGTATCGCCATCGTCAAATTGCTTGCAAAGTTCGGTTTTGGCCATATCGTCATGTGCGATACGAAAGGTGCCATCTATAAAGGGCGCCAGAACGGCATGAATCCTTTCAAGGCAGAAGTTGCGGAGATGAGCAATTACCAGATGGAGCAAGGCCAGCTCGCGGATGTCATCGCCGGTGCCGATGTCTTTGTCGGCGTATCGGCAGAAGGCGCTTTGACGGAAAGCATGGTCCGTTCGATGAACGAAGATCCAGTCATCTTCGCGATGGCGAACCCGAATCCGGAAATTTTGCCGCATGCTGCGAAATCAGCCGGTGCGCGGGTCATCGGGACAGGGCGTTCCGATTTCGCCAACCAGGTCAATAATGTACTGGCGTTTCCGGGGTTATTCCGGGGTGCCCTTGATGTACAGGCGAGCGATATCAATGACGCGATGAAAATCGCGGCAGTCGAAGCGATCGCTGCGTTGATCGCTACCCATGAGCTTCACGAAGATTATGTGATACCGAAGCCGTTCGACCCGCGTGTAGCACAGGCGGTCGCTGAAGCAGTCTCAAAAGCTGCCGAAGAAACGGGCGTTGCCAAAGTATCGCTTAAAGAGCCTGCCCAGCAGATTGTTTTATGATAAATAGAAGAAAGCCTGAATTCCCCTCCCCCTGGAATTCAGGCTTTCTTAGGTTTGAGGGGGAATGAGTAGACACAAAAAAGGCCGCCCGGTTCGTCAGCTGACGAACCGGGCGGCCTTTAGAATGAACACAATCAATCAGCGACGCTAAGCCCTTTGGCGATCGCGATTTTCTCGAGTGCCTGGCTGAAGTCGTTGATCAAGTCATCGGGATGCTCGAGTCCTGCGGAAAAGCGCAGAAGCCCATCGGTGATGCCGCGCTTCTCGCGTTCAGCCGGCGGCATTGCAGCATGGGACATCGTGGCCGGATAGGACAGGATTGACTCAACAGCGCCGAGGCTGACGGCGAACACAGGGATTTCCAAAGCATCCACGAGAATGCGGGCGGCGTCCTTATCCGCCAGGCGGAATGACAACACACAGCCTGCGTGGCTTGCTTGGCGGCTATGGATCGGATTTCCGGGATGGAATGAAAAGCCGGGATAATAGACTTCTTCGACAAGCGGGTGCCTATGCAGATACTCGGCAATGCGTGCGGTCGTCTCGCCGGATTGTTTTGTGCGGGCGCC
Source organism: Planococcus citreus (assembly GCF_003664125.1). Taxonomy (GTDB): domain Bacteria; phylum Bacillota; class Bacilli; order Bacillales_A; family Planococcaceae; genus Planococcus; species Planococcus citreus. Next base: position 589,097 of record NZ_RCCP01000001.1, on the reverse strand, counting down.
GAGCGTTTTGATGCCTTGGATCAATGTATAGGAATCCTGTGCGCCGAGCACAGATCCGAATGTATTTTGGATGAATGCCAATTGTTCGCCGAGGCCGGCATCTTTTGTCACCGCAAGGCCGGCCGTGATGTCACTATGGCCAGACAGGAACTTCGTCGCGCTGTGGAGCACGATATCCGCGCCGAGTTCAAGCGGGTTTTGGTAAAGCGGCGTCATGAAAGTATTGTCGACGAAAGTCATGGCGTCGTTTGCTTTGGCCAGTTTCGCGGCCATTTCGATATCGGTAATTTTCATGACGGGATTGGAAGGCGTTTCGATGTAGACCACTTTCGTGTTCGGCTGGAATGCTGCGGCCACTTCGCCAAGGTCGGTCATGTCGACGAATGTGTAATCGACTTTGAATTTTTCCAGCACTTCCGTGATGAAGCGATAAGTGCCGCCGTAAACATCTTCCGAGACCAGCACATGGTCGCCGGCTTTCAATAGCATGAAGGCCGATGAGATGGCTGCCATGCCGGAAGAAAAGGCCAAGCCCCGCGCGCCGCCTTCTAGTTTGGCGATCGTTTCTTCAAGCGATTTGCGCGTCGGGTTGCCGGAGCGGCTGTAATCAAAAGGCCCGAATGAATCGATGCTTTCCTGATGGAAAGTCGATGATAAATAGATCGGCACATTGACTGCGCCTGTTAATGGATCGATGCCTGCTGAATGGATCAATTTGGTCTCGCGTCGTTCACTCATGGGAAACGACCTCCTTTTCCAGTTTGGCCAAGGCTTGTGACAAATCAGCGATCAAATCTTCTGCCTGCTCGACGCCTACAGAGAAGCGGAGCAGGCGGTTACAGACGCCGCGTGCCGTGCGTTCTGCGACCGGCATATCGGCATGGGTCTGGGTCGCGGGATACGTGATGAAACTTTCCACACCGCCAAGGCTCTCTGCGAATGTGATGAGCGACAGGCTCTCGAGGAATTCCCCGACCCATTGTTCTTCACGCAGGCGGAACGACAGCATGCCGCCTTTCCCGGGATACAGCACGTCTGTCACGGTATCTTGAGCTTCCAGAAAGCGGGCAAGTTCTTTGGCGTTCGCTTCGTGCTGGCGCATACGCAGCGGCAAGGTTTTCAAGCCGCGGATCAACAGCCAGGAATCGAGCGGCGACAGCACAGCGCCGGCTGAGTTGTGGGCGTTGAAAAGCTGCTCGCATAACCCTGCGCCTTTTGCAGCGACGAGGCCTGCGAGCACATCGTTATGGCCGCCGATGTATTTGGTGGCGCTATGGAGTACGATATCAGCGCCCATTGCGAGCGGCTGCTGGAGGAAAGGCGTCAAAAAAGTATTGTCGACGATCAGTAAAAGATTGTGGCGCTTGGCCAGTTGTGCGTACAATTCCAAATCAATTTCCTGCATCAACGGGTTGGTCGGGGTTTCGATGAAAATCGCTTTTGTGTTGTCATTGATTTTCGCTTCGGCCGTTTTCGAATCGATGAAGGAATCGTACACGGGGCGGATATGGTATTTCTCTTCATATTGTTCCAGCAGGCGGTAGGTGCCGCCATAAATGTCTTCGGGAAGCAAAATCTCATCGTTCGGGCGGAACAGGGAGAGGACCAGCTGGATCGCGGCCATTCCAGAGCTGCACGCAAAGCCTGCGTCACCGCCTTCTAGATTCGCGATCCCTTCTTCAAGAAGCTGGCGTGTCGGATTTTTTGTCCGCGTATAATCATAGCCTGTGGATTTGCCAAGGCCTTCATGTTCGTAGGCGGTAGAAAGATAAATCGGGGGATTGACCGCCCCGGTGCGTTGGTCGCTGCGGTTGCCGAGTTGTACCAGGCGTGTTTCTAGGCTATGTTGTGTCATGGTCCTCATCCTTTCAAATCAAAAAGCAGGGGCTTTCTTCTATGATAAGAAGAAAGCCCCTGCCGTATATGCTATCTTCTCATCTACTAGGCTTCACCTATTGGAATTAGCACCGTGACAAACACGTCCGGTTGCTGAGACTTCACAGGGCCAAATCCCTCCATCTCTCTCGATAAGAATCATTTTATATAGTTGTGGTTGGTTGATGTTTTCCATCATACGGCAATTACTTTCGAAATACAAGCGGAATATTGAAAATACTCTTGTAAATGTCCCGAAGGCGCTCGCTTTTATTTCGGAAGCTGAAATGGTATGCTGAGGTATACTTTTATCCTGCCCGGCTTATACAAAGCCAGTTGCAAAGGGGTTCTGAATTATGTACATCGTCACATCGACCGTCATTGTGCCTGAAGACAAAGTGCAAGACGTCATAGAAATATACCAAAAACGATCGCGCCGTGTTGACCAGGCGGAAGGCTTCACTTCATTCCGGCTGATCCAAAACACGAAAAAGCGCCATGAATTGACCGTCCACTTGGAATGGCAATCCAAGCAGGCCTACATGAACTGGGTCAAGAGCCAGGAGTTCAAGGAGATTCATGATTTGGAGAAGAACTATCCTGACCAGGAACTCGCGGGCATCGTCCCGAAAGTCCATCAATACGAAGTGGTGGCCGAATGAACCAGGAACAAAAACAGCAAATCGCGACCGACACGGCAGACGGTATATACGAAGCGTACCCGAATTTATGGGAACGTTTCGGCGATAAGGGATATGAACATACCGTCAAAGACAATCATCACCACTTGGATTATCTCGAAACGGCTTGGGAGCTGCAGAGCGAGCAATCCTTTCTAGATTATGCACTCTGGCTCGAGACGGTGCTCGTAAGCCGCAATGTCGAAACTGCGCTCATCATCGACAATTTTCAGCGGCTCATCGAAATTGTGCCGCGCTATACCGAAACAACGCAAGGAGATTTCATGCGGGGCTGCCTCGATCGCGCAGTCCGGTTATTGGAGCTCCCTCCACATAAAAGGGGCTGATCAAATGAACGAGTCAACACAGCTTTCGGATCTTTTCCTGCAGGGGCAGGAAGAGGAAGCTTTGAAATACGTCCAGGCTTTCCTGGAAAGCCATTCGCATGAACAGCTTTACGGCGAACTTCTGACGCCGGCGATGTACCGCATCGGGGAATTATGGGAACAAAATGAAATATCGGTAGCGGAAGAGCATTTGGCAACCGCTGTTTGCGATTTTGTCTTGTCCGCTACGGAGCTGCGCAATAAAGATAAGGATGGCCGCAAAAAAGCGATGATTTTTGGCCCGGAAGGCGAAGAGCATTATATCGGGCTCAAGATGGTCGCGGCGATGTTCCGTGAAGAGGGCTATGATGTCCGTTATATGGGGCCGAATTTGCCGCTCGATTCAGCGCTCGAATTGGCCGGTGACTGGCAACCCGATGTTGTTGCATTGTCGGGTGCACTTGCACACCGCTTGCCGGTTTTGAAAACCTACGCCGAAGCTTTTTCTAAGGTGGACTCAAATCCAGCCGTCCTGATTGGCGGCAGGGCCGTCACTTTGTCGAGCTTTGCGGATTTGCGTATAAAAGGAGCGGTCGTCGTCCGGGAACTTGGTGCGCTCAGGGAATGGATCCGCACTGGAAAGGGGTCGAACGATGACACGCTCTCCACTGGCTGAATGGCCGCTTCCGGCTTTTCAATTGAACAATAGCTTTGCGGTCGTCGACTATTCCCAAGAGGCAGAACAGCTTTTCGGAAAACCAAAAGGATTTTTTGAATTACTCGATGAAGGCAGCCACGCCAAAGCGGAACGCTTACTGAAAACACGCGGCAGCAAAAAACCTGTCGAATTGAATTTCACCACAGCAGCTGGCTTCTTCTTGGCGGACGTCTATTACCGGTGGGATAGCGACTTTTCACTGAATCTTGTACTGGTGCCAAAAGATGAGCAAATGGCTGCCATCACGGCGCAATTGATTCGCTTGCGGGGCCGCTTGAAAGAAACGGATTATGAATTGCTCAAGGAAAAGGAACGGTCGGATGCGCTGCTGGATAAAGTGCGCGAACTTTCCGCACCGTGCATCGCAATCGGCGGAGGCTATGTGCTCATTCCGTTGTTCGGTAATTTGGATGCGAAAAAAGTTGAAGCGATCCGCCCGTATATTGTCACGCGCATCTATGAATACGAAGCCGAAACGGTCGTGATCGATTTGACGGCGATGGGTTCGGTGACGCAAGAAGGCGTCAGTTACCTGGAGTCGCTCGTGCAGACCTTGGGCGTCATGGGGATCGATGCAGTCATCACCGGCGTAAAGCCGGACCATGCCCAAAAATTGCATCTGTTGAAACGGGAAATGAATTTGCGTTTTGAAGCATCACTGGAATCCGTCCTGACAACAGCCTCAGAAAATCAGTGATAAAACCGGCCATGGGAGCCGGTTTTTTTTGGTTAGGAAGCCTAGTGACTGGATGTTTGTTTCATTTTCCATAGGGTATCCGGCGATTTTTCGGGAATACATTTAGAGAAAAGGATTATTAAAAGCTGCAGTGGAGGTGTTGGCGATGGGATCATCACATGATCATTCGCATAGCCGCAATAAAAAAACATTGCTGATCGCCTTTTTGATCATCACCAGTTATATGGTGGTCGAGGCGGTCGGTGGATATTTGACGAACAGCCTAGCGCTACTAGCTGATGCCGGCCATATGCTAAGCGATTCCATTTCGCTCGGTGTCGGCTACCTGGCTTTTTCCATTGGCGAAAAAGCAGCCGACCAAATGAAGACTTACGGCTATAAACGTTTTGAAATTCTGGCGGCAGTCTTTAACGGCGTGACGCTCGTCTTGATTTCGTTCTATATTTTCTATGAAGCCTACCACCGGTTTTCAGATCCACCGGAAATTGCGACTTCAGGAATGTTGGCTATCGCGGTCATCGGCTTGCTCGTCAATATCCTCGTCGCGTGGATCTTGATGCGCGGCGGAGATACGAAAGAAAACTTGAACCTCCGTGCTGCTTTTTTGCATGTCTTAAGTGATTTGCTTGGCTCGGTCGGTGCAATCACGGCAGCCCTTTTGATCATTTTCTTCGGGTGGGCATGGGCAGATCCGCTGGCGAGTGTAGTTGTCGCCATCCTTGTCTTGATCAGCGGCTGGCGCGTAACGAAAGAAGCGGTGCATGTCTTGATGGAAGGCACGCCGAAAAATGTCGACCTGGAGCAAGTAGCGCAGACAATCGAAGCGTTGCCTGCGGTTAAAAGCATTCATGACTTGCATGTATGGAGCATCACGAGCGGAAAAAATGCCATGTCGGGACATGTAGTCGTCAAAGAACATATCTCGTTCAAAGACAGCCAGCAAGTGCTTAGGGATATTGAACATGCGCTGTTGGAGCTGAAAATCGGCCATGTCACCGTCCAATTGGAAAATGAAGACCACCCACATGACGACTCGATCCGCTGCCAAGGGCAAGAAGAGGCTGAAGCGGCAGGGCATCATCATCACTGAAAAAAGAATCGACCAGTAAGGAGTGGGATCATACCGCTCCTTTTTTCTATGAAAAATACAATTTGTATATGTTTTATCATCCAAATCACCGCTTGAACATATAAGCATATGCTGATATGCTGTATTTGGTATTACAGTATTTAAGCAAACCTAATTATAGAAGCGGGGGAAATCATCCGATGGAAGTGAAAGCGCGCGAAATAGAAATCGACAAGGCGAGCATGGTGCTGAAGCTATTAGGCGACAAGACGAGATTGTCGATGGTCAAATTGCTCGAAAAAAACGATTGCTGCGTCTGTGAATTTGTGGAAATCTTTAACGTCAGCCAGTCGGCGATCAGCCAGCACTTGCGCAAGCTTCGCGATCTCGGTTTAGTGAAGGAAAAGCGCAAAGGGCAATGGATTTTCTATTCATTGAACCAGGACAGTGAATTATACGATATGCTCATGCAAGTCTTGTCATTCATTCCGAGCCAGGATGAGCGAATCGAGAAATTGGTGGAGCAGGGATTGCGCATTCGTTGTGAGTAATTGTTGATATGGAAAAGGCATCACGTTGAATAAACATAGAGATACTAAAAACCATTCATGGAACAAGGGAGCTAATCAATATGACGAAAAAAACATTGTACTTTTTATGCACAGGCAATTCATGCCGCAGCCAGATGGCGGAAGGCTGGGGGAAAGAAATTTTGGGCGATGAGTGGCAAGTATTGAGTGCCGGAATCGAAGCACATGGCTTGAACCCGAACGCGGTAAAAGCGATGAATGAAGTGAATATCGATATTTCGAATCAAACATCTGATGTCATCGACACCGAAATTTTAAACAATGCGGATTTTGTGGTGACACTTTGTGGCGATGCGGCCGATAAATGCCCGATGACGCCTCCTCACGTAAAACGCGACCACTGGGGCTTTACGGATCCGGCGAAAGCGCAAGGTACCGAAGAAGAGAAATGGAAAGTTTTCCAATCGGTACGCGATGATATCGAAGCGCGTATCCGCCATTTCGCTGCAACTGGTGAGTAAGTGAAGTATTGAATAGAGTAAGCATATGTATGATGACTCTAGTCTTATTTGATAGAACCAAACTACACAGGTTGAAGGAGAGCTGAATATGAAAAAGGTGGAAATTTTCGATCCGGCGATGTGTTGTTCGACGGGTGTTTGCGGCCCTACTGTGGACCCGGAACTGACGCGCATCGCGTCGGCTGTGTATTCACTCGAGAAAAAGGGCTTTGCGATTTCACGCCATAATTTGACGGATGACCCTGGTGCGTTTGTGGACAATAAACAAGTCAATCAAGTGCTGGTCGATAAAGGGCCGGACGCGTTGCCGGTCGTGCTGGTCAACGGTAAAGTCGTAAAGATTGCCGAATACCCGACAACAGAAGAATTGGCAGAGTGGTTCGAGACCGCACCGTCCGAATTGCAGGAAAAGCCGCGCGTACGCGTGTCACTGAACATCAACAACTAAAGGAGCGTTCCTATGTATTCATTGTTCAATCCGAATCAAATGGCCGTCACTCCGTTTCTGTTTTTCACCGGTAAAGGCGGTGTCGGAAAAACTTCGACTGCGTGTGCCACAGCGGTAGCTTTAGCTGATCAGGGCAAGAAGGTATTGCTCGTCAGCACCGATCCTGCTTCTAATCTGCAAGACGTGCTGGAAGTGGAACTGACGAACGACCCGAAACCCATTCCGTCTGTCGCCAATTTGTCCGCCTGCAATATCGATCCGGAACAAGCGGCCAAAGCTTATAAAGAAAGCGTCGTCGGTCCTTACCGCGGCAAATTGCCGGATGCGGTGCTCGCGACGATGGAAGAGCAATTATCCGGTGCTTGCACGGTCGAAATCGCGGCGTTCGATGAGTTTTCGCATTTGCTGGCAGATGAAGAGATTTTAGCGCAATACGACCATGTGCTGTTCGATACGGCACCGACCGGCCATACGCTGCGTCTTTTGCAATTGCCGACGGCGTGGAGCGGCTTTTTGGAAGACAGCACACACGGCGCCTCATGCCTCGGTCCGCTCGCTGGGCTAGAAGGCAAAAAGGCATTGTACAAAAAAGCGGTGGATTCGCTGTCTGATGGCGATAAAACGACCTTGATTTTGGTTGCGCGCCCGGACAATTCCTCTTTGCTCGAGGCAGACCGTGCATCATTTGAATTAAAAGAAATCGGCATCAAAAACCAATTGCTCATCGTCAACGGGCTGCTTCAAAGTCATCAGCCGGAAGACCGGGTGTCAACGGCATTCTACAAGCGGCAACGTGCGGCGATTGAACAGACACCTGAAGCCTTGAAGCAAGTGATGACTTATTCATTGCCATATGTTTCATATTCGCTTACGGGTGTTGAAAACTTGCGCCATCTGTTCAGTTCATACGCCATCACTTCATTCGAAACGGAAGAAGAGGGCGAGCCGCTCGACTTGCCGGGATTGAATAGCGTCATTGATGACTTTTCCGAACACAATACGCGCGTCATTTTCACGATGGGCAAAGGAGGCGTCGGCAAAACTTCCGTCGCATCCGCTATCGCAGTCGGCTTATCCGAGAAAGGCCATCAAGTTCATTTGACGACGACCGACCCTGCAGCGCATTTGGCGTATACGTTTGAAGGAAGCGGCATACGCGATAATTTGTCCATCAGCAGCATCAATCCAGACATCGAAGTGGCGCGTTATAAAGAAACCGTCATCGAACAGGCAGGCAGCGGGATGACCGAGGAAGAGCTCGCTTATTTGAAAGAAGACCTGGAATCGCCGTGCACCGAAGAAATCGCGTTGTTCCAAGCCTTCGCCAAAGTAGTCGAGAAGTCCGAGAACGAAATCGTCGTCATCGATACCGCGCCGACCGGACATACTTTATTGCTGCTCGATTCGACAGAAGCCTATCATAAGGAAATGAGCCGCTCGACAGGCGATGTGCCGGACAGTGTGAAAAAACTATTGCCGCGCCTGCGCAATCCAAAAGAAACAGGGGTCGTCATCGTCACCTTGGCGGAAGCGACACCAGTATTGGAAGCGGCGCGTCTCGAAGAAGACTTAAAGCGTGCCGGGATCGAGCCGAAATGGTGGGTCATTAACCAAAGCCTTTATGCTACAAATACAGCGGATGCTGTACTGAGGGGACGCGCGATCTCCGAGAAAAAGTGGATTTGCAAAGTTGACGCAGAACTGGCCGAGAAATGCGCCATCATTCCTTGGCTCGAAGAAGAGAAAATTGGTTATGACCAATTGAAAGAATTCATTTTATAATAATGGGGACATCAAATGAGTCTGGAAGGGATGAGGCAAACGATGAGTGAAGCATACCAGCCATTAGTGAAAGACCGCATTTTCATCGGCGGCGCAGCAGATGCGAAAACAGCAGTTGAAAATGAAGGCATCGACGTCGTCTTCGATTTGCGCGCAGAAGCAGGAGACAACGATGAAAGCTATACACGCATCCATGCACCGATTGTCGACGATTCTAAAGAACATCAGGATGAGTCGATCCAAGAAGCGGTGGACGGGGTTGTCACTGCGTACGAAGAAGGCAAGAAAGTCTTTTTCCACTGCGCAGGGGGCAGCAATCGCACTGGTACCGTGGCAATCGGCACTTTGCTTGCATTAGGCAAAGCGGAGACGGTTGAAGAAGCCGAACAAATGGCGACGAACGTACGGCCGATTATCAGCGTAAAGCCAGAACTGAAAGAATCGCTGCACCGCATTTTTCCGCAAGCCTAGTCCATGTTAAAGTGAAGAATAATTGAAAAGAACAGGGGAGATGGAGTTTATGATGATTACCGATGAAGCTAAGAACTATATCCAGTCCATTCTGGAAGAACAGCAAACAGAAAACTTGCGCCTTTATGCAGTCGCCGGCTGCTGCGGCCCGCAAATCGGCTTGTCGCTCGATGCACCGGAACAAACGGATGAACTCATCGATGTGAACGGCATCCGTGTAGCGGTCGCGCCGGACGCAAAAGAACTGGCAGAGGAGCTCGCCTTGGATTTTGATACGCAAGGCGAGCAAGGCGGCCTGGTCATGATCGGTGCGCCGACTGGCTGTTGAATAGAAAAAAGAGCTCATCCGTGAGCTCTTTTTTTAATGGATTCCATTTATTGTGCTTCTGCGTTCGAGTAAGACATTGTCACGCCAGATGCCGTCTCGCTTTCCGATGCGCTCACGGACACCGACTTCACGGAATCCGTTTTTCTTATGAAGCCGGATGCTTGCTTCGTTTTCAGGAAATATTTTCGCTTCCAAAGTCCAAAAGCCTTGTTGTTCCGAAGCATGAATAAGAGCTTGCATAAGCTTGTGGCCGATGCCTTCGCCCGAATGTACAGGGTCGACATAGATGCTCACTTCACCGACACCCGAGTAAACCGTGCGTTTCGATACAAGTGAAAGCTTACAAAAGCCACGTATTTGCGTTGCTGATTCGATAACCAAACGGCAATGGCTTATCTCGCTATCGCTCCAGAGTTCATAACTAGGCGCTTTGGTTTCGAAAGTAGCGAGCCCGCTGTCCATGCCCGCTTCATAGATCTGCTTGATTTCCGGCCAATCCGACTCCACCGCCGGCCTGATGGTGTATTCCATATGCATCACTCCGATTCTTATAATTAGATTAAATATTAAAATAAATACTTGCAATTTGCAAGTTTATTCTATATGCTATCACTAGAGGTGTTGAAGATGGAAAACAAACGGGAACTTTTTCAAAGCATGGTTAAACGCTTTGGCTTGTTGAATAGAAATTGCTGTACAGTTGACGATGTGGAAATCAGCTTGGTGCAAAGCCATATCCTTTATGAGATCGACCGCCGGGAATGGCCATCCATGCAACAAGTGGCGGATGCTCTTGCGACCGACCTGTCTACTTTCAGCCGGCAAGTGCAAAGCTTGATGAAGATAGGCTTGATCACGAAAGTGCCATCTTCTGCGGATAAACGGATCTCGGTGCTGGGTTTGACAGAAGAAGGCCAGAAAGTAGCGCTTGCCATCCAGCGAGACATGGAGGCGCATCTCGAGGAAATCTTCTCGCATATGACCGAATTTGAACAGGACATGGTGCTGCAATCAATCAAATTGCTGAACGAGGCGATGGCAAAATCATCTGTCTGCTGTAAACCGATGTATTAAGTTCGAATTAATACTTGCAATAATCAAGTTCTTAACAATTAGGAGGCCAAAACATGAACACTCAAACAAATTGTTGTTCAACCACTCCACAACCCATCCAAATCAAAAGAATAAAAAAGACAAAGCCGGAATTGCCGGTCGTTATCATCGGGGCAGGACCAATCGGTTTGGCTGCTGCCGCCCATTTATCGCTGGCGGGTGAAAAATTTTTGGTGCTCGAAGCTGGCGGCCGAATCGGCCATCACGTGCTGCAATGGGGACATGTTCGTTTGTTCTCTCCTTGGCAATACAATATCGATAAAGCCGCGCGAGCCTTATTGGACCGCTCTGGCTGGAATGCCCCAGGGGATGACAAGTTGCCGACAGGTGCCGAGCTGGTGGAAGATTATTTGATGAAGCTGGCCGCTGTTCCCGAAATCGAACCGTACATCCGCCTCAATGCACGTGTCAGTGCCATCAGCCGAAAACATCAAGACAAGATGAAGACGGCGAATCGCGAGTATCAGCCTTTTGTGATCTATGTAGAGATTGAGGATGCGGAAATGGAGCGGATGGAAGCGAAAGCTGTCATCGATGCCACAGGCACTTGGGGCCAGCCAAATCCGCTTCAAGCCGACGGGGTTTGGACTCAGAGAGAACGCAGCCAACAAGAGCGTATTTTTTACGGCATCCCGGACCTACATGGCAAAGACCGCGAGCGGTTTGCCGGAAAACAGGTAGCCGTCATAGGTGGAGGCCATTCTGCAATCAACACTTTATTGGATCTTGCCGCACTTGAGGATGCAGGACATCAAGTGAAAATCTCCTGGATCCTGCGCAAGCCGAAAATTGAGGATGTCTACGGCGGCGAAGCAGATGATGCGCTCGAGGCAAGAGGTGAATTAGGTGCGCGTGTCCACGGATTGGTGGATTCGGGGCGTGTGGAAATCTTTACGCCGTTTCGGATAGAGCAGGTTTCTCGAAAAGATGGAAAGCTTTCCTTAATGGGTGATTGGCAAGGAAAAATCCATTCGATTGAAGCAATCGATGAAATTATCGTCAATACGGGCAGCCGCCCTGATTTCTCTTTCTTGAAGGAACTCCGTTTGAAGATCGATAATGCAACGGAAAGCATCGAAGCACTCGCTCCGCTGATCGACCCGAACGTCCATAGCTGCGGAACGGTCCGGCCGCACGGCGAAAAGGAATTGCGTCAGCCGGAACAAGGATTCTACATCGCCGGCATGAAAAGCTACGGACGCGCGCCGACTTTTTTGATGGCGACCGGCTATGAACAAGTCCGCTCCATCGTCGCTTATATCAATGGAAACATTGAAGCTTCCGAGAAAGTGGACCTGGAGTTGCCGGAAACGGGCGTCTGCAGTTCCGGCGTTTCCAAAAATGGCCGTCAGCCGATTGCTATCGGCGGCTGCTGCTGAAAGGAGTGGATTGTGATGACAGTCAATCACGGAGGCCGTCTGCAGCCTGCATACTTTAAGTCCTATCTTACGCTCATCATGTCTTCACGCGAGTGCAGCCTAGATTGTGCAAAAGAATATACGATCAACACATTGTTCCGGGGAAACCCCGAATTGTATGGGCGGGATAGTAGTAATAGTTTTAAAGAAGCAGTCAATTCCATGCGCGGTTGACAGCAATCCAATGAAATAATTCGAGTGGCGGGGACGTCTGTCTCCACCACTTTTTTAGATGAAAATAAAAATCTAAAATGAATAAAAAAAGTCTGTTAATTAATGGGAATATTCATTAAAGTATATACAGGGCTTAAATAGTAAGAAAGTTCAGCATAAAAATTAGAGATGATAGGGTGGGAGCAAGAGAATGGAAGTTTGGGATTTGTATGACGGGGAGCGGAACCCGCTTGGAAAGAAACATATTAGAGGCAATAAATTGCAGCCTGGCGAGTTCCATATTGTTGTGGAAGTGATTACGCTCAATGCAGATGGAAGAATTTTTATGACGCAACGAGATCCGGCAAAACCGCTTCCGATGCTTTGGGAAACGACGGGCGGCTCTGTAGTGGCGGGGGAAAGCAGTTTGATGGGGGCGCTTCGCGAGTTGGAAGAAGAAACAGGATTGCTCGCCAGGCCTGAAGAACTTCGCTTCCTAGGCAAAATGAAAGGCGGTAATTATTTTTTGGACAGCTATGTCTGGAGATGCAAAGAGAGCATCGACCTGGATGCGCTTCAGCTTCAACCTGGCGAAGTGTGCGCCGCACAGTTAGTCAACTGGATTGAATTCCAGCAAATGAACCGGGAGCGCTTGATCGTGCCTTCGGTCTATCAGCGCATGGAGCATTATTTCGAGAAATTGGCCTCTTTTTCGACTTATGCATGGGATGGTTCATTCAGGTAGTTGGAGGCAATACATAAATTTGCAGAAAGCTAAAATGCAAAAGGGGCGATAGGATGATGAAAAAATTGCTCAGTTTATTTTTTGTAGAAGACACCGATAAACAAGACGGCGGCAAAGATGGATACTTTATGGTTTTCGCAGCGTGGGGATTGATTCTGTTGGCGAATGGCATTTCTGAATATTTTATTGGAAACGCATTGATCGACAACTGGTTTGTGATTTTGATGATCGGGCTCGTGGTATTTTCCGCTTCAGAAGTTTTTAACAAAGAAACTAGCGGGGAGGGCGATTGAAATAAGAACGATCACCTTGGCAAATGGCGAAACCGTCGAAGTGGAATGCCTGAGCTGCGCGTTGGTGGATGGCTTGATCGAACCTGAAGGCGGAGTCGTAGTGGAGACGGCGCATTTCCACGCCCATCAAGATGTGGCTTATCCCATCCCCGGCTTGATCATCCTCGCCTCAAAGCGCCATTTGAAAAGCTTGGACGAATTGACCGAAGCGGAGCGGCTCGATTACATCACGATCCTGTCGGAAATTCGCAAAGCACAGCGCGACGTTCTTGGCATCGAATCGGTCTATTATTTCTATAATGAAGATACGACGCATCATTTCCATACGTGGATAGTGCCGCGCTATGAATGGATGTACGAATTGGGGCGTTCCGTCGAGTCGGTACGGCCGGTGCTTTTGCATGCGCGAAATGAGATGAACGATGAAGCGAATCTAAAGAGTGTCAGGCAAGCGATTTCGGCATTGACGGAAGAACTGAAGCGATGAAGAAAGTAAAAATCTTCGATGCCCATTTACATATTATCGACCCGCGATTTCCGTTGACCGAAAATCAAGGCTATTTGCCGCCTGCATTCACCGCTTCGAATTATGTGGCCGCTGTAGAAAACTTCGAAGTAACCGGAGGCGCCATCGTATCGGGCTCGTTCCAAGGCTTTGACCAATCGTATTTAGTGGATGCACTTGATACGCTCGGTGACCGGTTTGTCGGCGTGACGCAATTGCCGGCGGACACATTGGACGAAGACATCCTCAATTTGCATGGAAAAGGCGTACGTGCCGTGCGGTTTAATGTGAAGCGCGGCGGTTCGGAAGCGATCGAGCGGCTCGATCATTTCACAAGGCGCGTCCATGACATCGCCGGGTGGCACGCAGAGCTGTACATCGATTCGGAAGATCTCGTGGAACTGAAAGACGTAATCAGCCGCTTGCCTGCCGTTTCCATCGATCATCTCGGCTTATCGAAACAAGGATTCCCCGAACTGTTGAAGCTGGTGGAACAAGGCGTCAAAGTGAAAGCGACCGGGTTCGGGCGGATTGACTTCGACCCGTCGCAAGCAATAAGAGCCATCCATGAACTCAATCCTGAAGCGCTGCTCTTCGGCACCGACCTGCCGTCGACTCGAGCAAAAAAACCATTTCAAGCGAGTGATGTCACAGTTATTCAAGAAACTTTGGGTGACATCGAAGCAGAGAAAGTTCTCTATGGTAATGCATTGAAATGGTATGGAATTGAATAAGGTCTATCTCGAGCCAGCATCCTGTCCATTCGGCAGGCTGCTGGCTTTTTATATTTAGAAAGCTCTTGCGCTTTACGTTAACGTCAATGGTAAGCTTTAACTATCAAAAAAATCAGACAAAGGGGATGGGAGATGAAAACGATACGCGAAGCCGCAGAGGAATTCGGGGTGACCACGCGGACGATCCGCTATTACGAGGAACTAGGCATGCTGAAGCCAGAACGAACAGATTCCAATAAGCGGCTGTTTTCGAATGCCGAAATCGCGAAACTCAAGCTCATCGATCGAGGCAAAAAATACGGTTTCACACTAGAGGAAATCAAAGAAATGGTGCTGCTGTTCAATGCTGACCGCTCGGGCAAGAAACAGCTCGAACGCACAATCGAGTACGGCAAAAAGCAGATAGAGGAAATGGAGCGCCGCATCGAAGAACTTGAAAAGACGAAACAAGAGATGGAGTCTTTGCTAGGGGAGTTTAATGAAAAATTATCGAAACTGAAGGGGATGGCAAAATGAATATTTCACAATTGCTGGAGCGGAATGCACGGAAATATCCGGAACAAGAGGCGCTGGTGGGGATGGGGCAGCGTTTAACGTTCCGTGAAGTGGACAAAATTGCGAATAACTTGGCGCACTCGTTGATGAAACGGGGTATCAGCAAAGGGGACAAAATCGTCTTGTTCATGCCGAATGTACCGGAATTCGTTGTAAGCTATTTTGCTGTGCAGCGTATCAACGCGATCATCGTGCCGATCAGTGCAAAACTCGGGCCAAAAGAAATCGGCTATATCTTGGAACATTCAGATGCCAAAGCGCTTTTCGTTCATGAACTGATATTTGATGCTGTAAAGTCTCTGGAAACGAATGGATTGCTTTTGGTCAAGTCCGGGCAAGCAGTACCTGGCTGGGAAGCATTCTCCCACTTGATAAGAACGGAAACGGAAGAAATATTAACTTCCCATGCACAGGACGACGAGCCATCGACAATCCTTTACACGTCCGGAACGACCGGCAAACCGAAAGGCGTCCTGTTCAGCCATCGCAATGTGCTGACGGTTGCGCAGATGATCTGTGTCGAAATGGAGATGAAACCGGATAGCCGCCTGCTCCATATGATGCCGCTCAGCCATTCTGCACCGCTCCACTTGTTTTTGGTGGCCGGAATGATCGTCGGCGCGAAGCATGTGCTCGTCCCGACGTTCACGCCGGACTTGTTGCTTGATACGGTCGAAGGGGAACGGACGACCCATTTCTTCGGTGCGCCGGTCGCTTATCTCATGACCGCCAAACATCCAGAGGTCGGCCAGCGCGATTTGTCTTCGATGAAATGGTGGATTTACGGAAGTGCACCGCTGTCTGCGGGAGAAGTGAAATTCGTCCAGGAATCATTCCGTACCGATAATTTGGTCTGCGTGTATGGCCTGACAGAAGCAGGGCCGAGCGGAACCTTGATGACGGGGCCGGAACATGCGGAAAAAGCGGGGAGCATCGGCAAACGCGCCGCGCTCCATACCGAAATCCGCATTGTAGATCTAGACGGACAGGACGTTGCGCCCGGCGAAGTCGGGGAGATCCTGCTCCGGGGCGAAGGCAATATGCTCGGCTATTACAAGAACGAGGAAGCGACGAAAGAAACCTTTATCGGCGATTGGCTGAAAACAGGCGACTTGGCGAAATTCGATGAAGACGGATTTATTTGGGTTGTCGACCGCAAGAAGGATTTGATCATTTCAGGCGGCGTCAATATTTACCCCAAGGAAATCGAAGAAGTGCTCATTACGCATCCCGATATTCATGAAACCGCAGTAATCGGGGTGCCGCATGCGGAATGGGGAGAAACGGTAAAAGCATATTTCGCCGCATCACGTGAATTGAGTGCAGAGGAAATTAAAGCATTCGCAGGAAATGAACTGGCAAGCTATAAAGTGCCGAAGCTCATAGAACAAGTCGAAGCATTGCCACGCAACGCATCCGGCAAGATCCTCAAGCAGCCGTTGCGGGAAGGGTGTGTTTAAATGGTCGTCTTGAAAGGTGCCACACCGAGCGGCGAACGCAATTTCTATGAAAATGACGAGACCTTGAAGAAAATATTGGCACAACAATTGCCGGAGGATTTTCTCCGCTATGCCCAACGTGAGCTGAAATCATTCGGCAAACTGGCTGCGGGCGATATCGACGAACGCGCACGCTATACCGACCGGGAAGGCGCACCGAAGCTAGAGAAATACAACCGTCTCGGCGAAGATATTTCACACGTCTGGGTCAATGAAGGCTATAGAAAGACGGTCGATGAAACTTACAGAACCGGTATTGTCGGCTATGTCCACAAGGAGATTCCGGAGCTTGGAAGAAAAGGCAATTACGTTTACAGCTTTGCGCAAGGTTATTTATTATCGCAATCGGAACCCGGCTTTTATTGTCCAGTGACGTTGACGATGGCGACAGCTTATTTACTTGACCATTATGCAGATGAAGCACTGAAGAGAAAGTTCATGCCGCATGTCTGTGCGACAGGGGACATGGAATTATTTGAAGGAGCGACTTTCCTGACTGAGCGCCAAGGCGGTTCGGATGTCGGGGCAAATGTCGTGCAGGCCCTTGAGACCGATGACGGTTACCGCTTGTACGGGGAAAAATATTTCGCGTCGAATGCCGGCATGGCGGGCGTCGCGATGGTACTCGCCCGCATGCCAGGGGCAGCGGAAGGATCGAAGGGGCTGACATTGTTCGCGGTGCCGTGGAAAGTGGACGGCGAACTGAACGGCATCAAGATCCGCCGCTTGAAAGACAAGCTCGGTGTCCGGGCGGTGCCGTCCGGCGAAGTCGAGTTCGACGGCGCGAAAGCATATATCGTCGGCGACCCGAAAAATGGCCTTAAGTATATGATGGAAGCGTTGAACTTGTCGCGCATCTGCAACGCGGTCGCATCGATTGGCATCATGAAGCGCGCGCTTGATGAAGCAGCGGAATACGCAGAACGCCGCAATGCATTTGGCCAAAAGCTCACCGCTTTTCCGATGGTGCAGGACAGCCTGATGAAGCTGCGTGCCAAGCAGGAGTTTGAAACGGCGGCGATCTTCGATTTGATTGGCTTGTACGACCACGTCACTTCCGGAAGCGCGACACAAGAAGAACAAGTGCTGAACCGCTTACTCATCGCGATTTTAAAGAAAGAATCAGCTGAACAGGCGATCCATTTCTCGCACGAAGCGATCGAGATGCACGGCGGCAACGGCTATATCGAGGATTTCGTCACGCCGCGCCTATTGCGCGATGCACAAGTGCTCACCGTTTGGGAAGGTACGGCGAATATTCTCGGGCTCGAGCTAATCCGCCTCGTTAATAAATTGTCAGCGCATGAAATATTCATCGACTATATCCAAAAACGCTTGGTAAAGCTGCAGGCGAGCGCTGATGTGGAATTGCTGAAAGAGAAAACGAAAGAGCTTGGTGAGGAGCTGACGGCGTTTGCCGGATTCGATGCGGCGCTGCAAAGCTTCGAGGCGAAGAGCCTGATGAAGAAAATGGCGCAGCTTTTCGAGAACACTGTCGCGCTTGAATGGGCTGAAAAACATGGCGGCATGTATGCGCCGCTTGCGGAAATTTTCACTGAAGTGACATGGAATACAAGAACAATAGGAGGAAAAATGAAGACCGTGAACTATTTTAAAGAAGTGATGGATAAGTAAAAAAATCACCCGCTGCGATTTTTTGCAGCGGGTGATTTTCTGTCTAGTAAGCAGTCAGGCATATGGTAAGCTGAATTCAGGAGTGACAATAGACATATTACAGCAGAACCTTTTCATTCAAGAAGCGTCCAGTTATTAACATATTGAAAAGGGGTGGGCAGATGGGCTTCTGGTATATGCTGTTGTTATTCATCGGAATTTGTTTATTTTTCGCAGGGATTTTGCCGAAAAGAGGATTTCCGCTCGTTGTGAAAATCGGCTTGCTCGTTGGCGGTGCTCTATGCATCGGCTTTTCCCTATTCATGTTCTCGCCAGGCAGCGCAGAAATCATGGCGGATTTGCTTGGTTTATAAACGGAAATGGAGTGATTTCAAGTGACGAAGATTTACATCATCCGGCATTGTGCCGCTTCTGGACAGGAGCCGGGGGCAGAGCTTACGGAAACCGGAATGGCACAAGCTGTAGAATTAAGCGGCTTTTTGAGTGAGCTGGGGATCGAGCGGATTGTCTCGAGTCCGTATACGCGAGCCATTCAATCGATCGCACCGTTAGCGGAGGCGTTGGCTGTAGAAATCGAAACAGACGAGCGTTTGAAAGAACGGGTCTTGAGTTCAGGAAACCTTCCCGATTGGTTCGAGCACTTGAAAAACACTTTCGATGACCACGAGCTCGTGCTTGAAGGCGGCGAATCCAGCAGACAGGCGCTGGACCGAATTTCACAAGTCGCAGGCGAGCTTGAAAAAAGTGGCCAAACAGCAGCAATCGTTACCCATGGCAATATTATGGCATTGCTTCTGTCGCGTTATGTGGAAGGCTTCGGGTTTGAAGGATGGCGTGCTTTAAGCAATCCGGATGTGTTCATTTTGACTGACGCGCCAGATGGAAAGAGCGGGGAACGATTGTGGAATGAGGACTCTCGATGATTCAAGCGGTGCTGTTTGATTTGGACGGGACCTTGCTCAATCGGGATGCTTCGGTGGTATCGTTTATCGACGAGCAATACAATCGGATGCATCATTCTCTCGGGCATATTCCGAAGGACTTGTATGCCAAGCGCTTTATTGAATTGGACAGGCGAGGCTATGTGTGGAAAGACCAGGTTTATGCGCAATTGATCCAAGAATTTGATATCGAACATACGACGATGGAACTTTTATTGGACGATTATATCACCTACTTCCGTTTCCATTGCATCCCTTTCAGTGGCTTGCATTCCATGCTGGAGAGCTTGAAACAACAAGGCGTGAAGCTAGGAATTATCTCGAATGGCAAAGAAAAGTTCCAGTTGGATAATATTAAAGCCTTGGGAATCGAGAAGTGGTTTGATGTGATCTTGATTTCTGAAAGCGAGAATTTAAGGAAGCCCGATCCGCGGATTTTTGAAAGAGCGATGGCCAGCTTGAATGTCTTGCCTTCCCACAGTTTGTTTGTCGGGGATCATCCAACGACGGATGTAGAGGCCGCTAAAAATGCCGGCATGATCGGGGTATGGAAGAAAGATGCTGGGTGGAATGAAGCTGCGGCGGATTACGCTATAGATGAATTGGACGAAGTGAATAGGATCGTCCAAGAGTTAAATGCATAAAATTAAATCAGGCTGTCGAGAAAGTTAAAAAGCCGTATTTTCCGAAGCTTATCGCTCGCTTTCCGTGGGGCGGGAATCGAGCCTCCTCACCCGCTATCGAAGACCCTTGTGCTCCCACATCTGCTCTCACATTTGCAAGCAAATGCATCGCAAAAAATATTGCAAGCAGATGCGTCGCAAATGAATGTTCTCAGCACAGCTTCGCTCATTCATTGTCTGCGGGGTCTCTCAAACCCGTCGCTTCGCTGCTCCCACAGGAGTCGAACGAACGCTTCTCCAAATACTGAGATAATTCGTTGATTTTTAAATTGTGGAATAGTGTCACACTCTTTTCATTTATAGATGATTATAGGCTTCTTCAACACTCTGATTAAATTGTGTTTAGGCAAGTTTTCACCAAACTTACATAGGGAGTGGCGGTGCATGAAAGCAGTCTTATTATGGGGCAATTTATTGTTCAGCGGCTTTATGGCCATTTCGATTTCCATGTTTTTTGCAGAAGGGGCCATCGCGGAGAACTAAACGGACAAGCGCTTTGTTGCACCTGAATTTCTCTGGATGATCCCGCTATGGGTAGTCGAGGCCATTCTCGTCGTGATCTATTTCTATAAGAAGAAAGCAGAATCGGTTTCCTACCCCGTCATTTTATTGATTAACCTCGCGCTTTGGATAAGCATTTTCTGCAGTACGTGGATGTGCATGCACTTGGCAGTTTAGCTTCAGGGAAAAAATGGAATTCGATCTCTGAGCATTTTCTTACGCCTTCCGAAATTTGAGCGTTACAATAGGAGGGGTAAAGGAGTGCTTAAAGATATGACACAAAAAACATTTCAGCAGATTCCCGTGGCTGTGCTCGACTTGGCGCCGGTCAATGAAGGCAGCAACGCAACGGAATCATTTGCAAATAGCGTAGAACTTGCGCAGCATGTAGAGAAACTTGGTTTTAACCGCTACTGGCTGGCGGAGCATCACAATATGCCAGGCATCGGCAGTTCGGCAACGTCCGTATTGATCGGGCATATTGCCGGAAAAACCAACTCGATCCGCGTCGGTTCAGGCGGCGTCATGCTGCCAAACCACGCACCTTTGGTCATTGCGGAGCAATTCGGGACGCTCGCGTCATTGTATCCGGACCGCATCGACCTCGGCCTTGGCCGTGCACCTGGCAGTGACCAGGCGACTGCTTATGCTTTGCGCCGTACGCTACACAGTACGGGAGACGAATTCCCGCAGCAAGTGATGGAATTGGAGAATTATTTCTCCGATAAACCGGTCGGCCGAGTCAAAGCGTACCCCGGAACAGGCATGGACATTCCAATCTGGCTGCTTGGATCGAGTGGATTCAGTGCTCAACTCGCCGCGCAAAAAGGCTTGCCGTTCTCATTCGCCAGCCATTTTGCGCCGGACTTCACGATGCAGGCGCTGCAGTTGTACCACCAGAATTTCAAGCCATCAGCGGCGCTTGATAGCCCGTATGCGATGGTCGGTGTGTCACTTATCGTCGCCGATACGCAGGAACGCGCGGAATGGCTCGCCACGTCTTCGCAGCAGCAGATGTTTGCGTTGATGAAAGGCGAACCGACGACTTTCCAACCGCCGATTGATGATCTTGGCTCGGTATGGACGCCGCGTGAAATTGTCATGTTCCGGGATAAACTGAAATCCGAATCGATGATTGTCGGCACGCCAGAAGTGGTGCGCGAGAAGCTTGAAGCATTTGTCTCGAAAACCCGTGCCAACGAAGTCATCGTCAATTCACCGATTTTCTATCAGGAAGACCGCCTGCATTCGTATTCGTTGCTTGCGGAAATGATGGAATAATTTGAGCACCAGCCCTGAGCTGGTGCTTTTTTCAATAGAAAATCCCCCTCCGGTTAAGAAGGGGGAGCAATCAATGAAGGTCTCGGGATTTGGCTTCGTCGTGCTTCATGATTTGCATTTCGATATCTTCATCGTTCCTTGCATAGTCTGGGCCGCCTTCGCCGATCATGTTCAAGATCGAATCGAATTCTTCAGCAAGCCAATCCCTCAATTCCTTCGGTTCCATGTCTTCGTCGATTCTTGCATAGTCCGGGCCGCCTTCGCCGATCATGTTCAAAATCGCATTGAACTCTTCATCGAGCCGCAATTCGACTTCTTTCCGTTCCACCCATTTGCGTTCCATGATGATATCCTCCTTCTGTTAAAATCGCAAGAACGACGGACAAGCTCTATTTTCACTTTTTATTATACAGATTATTCTGTCTTTTTAATATTAATTTGACTTAAAGGACTGGAACGATTTTTGCCGAAATGAATCATCAAGGAAGGATGTGTGACAGCAGTGGAAAAGGCGATAAAAGAACTGATTGGCGAGTCTTCAGGCCATGTGAGTGTGGCAATTAAATTCCGGGCAAGCCGAGTGTATATCAATAGTGAGGCCCCGACGCGTGCAGCGAGTACGATCAAATTGGCCCTGTTGTTCGAAGCGTGCCGGCAAATCGCAAATGGCACGCTGTCGGGCGGCCAGAAAATTGCGTTCGGGGGCAAACCGACCGGAGGAGCAGGCGTGCTGGACCATCTGCCATCACTTAAAGAATTAGCCTTATGGGATGTATTGACCTTGATGATTATCGTTTCCGATAATGCCGCCTCGAATACGGTGCTGGAGTTGCTTGGGAAAAAAACCGTCAATAAGGCGTGCAGCGATCTTGGGTTGAACAACACGAAAATCGAGCGGCACTTCATGGATTTCGAAGCGGCTGAAAAAGGGCTCGATAACCGAACCAGTGCAAGCGATATGATTCGCTTAATGGAAGCGTTCGCCATGCCAGGCGTATTGCCGGAGCGGGAGCGAAAACGGGCCATGGAAATATTGGGCAATCAGCAAAGCCGTAAACTGACAGGAGCCATCGAGGAAGATGAAGTGCAGTTTTACGGAAAATCTGGTGAACTGGCTGGCCTGCAGGCAGATGTCGGGGTTTTTGGGGAAGGAGAAAATGTCGCCATCGCTGCGGTTTTTGTGGAAGGGGCGGGTAATCCACTGGAAGCCCAACATTTGATTGCGAATATCGGGCTCTTAATCCATCAACAGATGAAATCAGTTACTTAAGAAATTTTAAAAATCCCCCTGGCCAATTTCTAGGCGAGGGGGATTTAGGCTTATTCAGCTAAATACTGTTGCATCGATTCAAAAAAGCGTGAAGATGTCTGCTCGAACCATTCAGAGTACGCCGATTCCGGATCTTCTGGAATGGTATAGGCAAGCTCGGTCCGCAAATCATCCGTCAAGGCCATCTTTTGGCGCGGGCCATCCGGCGTCAGCCAATTGAATTGCGCGCGGCGGTTGTCGTTGGCGAATTGGACCCAATCGGTCTCGGTTTCAGGTGAGTCGAACAGTGCTTCGCTTGAAATGAGCATCCAGCTTTCGCTTTGGTGCTTCGGCGGGAGCCATAAGCTCTTTTCCATCACGCCTTCTTCGACAGGGAAATCGTAGATCTCATGGCGCAGTTCCTGTACGCGTTCACCGTTTCCAAGCGACAAGCCGCGGGACACATAAATATTGCCTTGCAGCGTTTCGGTGTCTGCACTGCGAATGACGCCAAAGGGATTGCGCGTGGCATCAGTGCCGTATGTTTCTTCCTCTTGCTGCAGCATCGTGTCTTCATTCCAGCGGGTAATCATGGCATCTTCCACGCCGCTGCGGTTCATCGAAAACGTAAACGGCATCCAGCCGGTATTTTCGACTTTGTCGAAGAGGAGGACATCACCGTTGGGCAAAGTTTCTTCCGTAATGGCCAGCGAACCGATTGACAAGGTCAGGAAGGTCAAAGGATAGATGTCAGTGGTGACATTTCCGTCTGTTTCCGTCTGTACTTTGCCGAGCGTGATGAAGGTCGGCTTGTCGATGCTGAGCTCAACGTCTTCGTGGGTATAAAGAGTTTCTTCATTTTTCAAAAACATGACTGCTGTAAAAATGATCAGTGCCATGAAAAACAAAGTAATGATCAATATGACAATCTTTCTGAACAAAATTTCCACCTCAAATTTCGGGTATTTCCTGCACTACCGATTATAGCACGAGGGAAACCCGAAAATGGGCGAGAGTTTTGAGCATCACATGAACGTTTTCCGTTACAGTACTTTATCCAGGAAATCGCGTGCGCGTTCGCTCGTCGGATGTTTGAAAAAGCTTTCAGGCTCGCCTTCTTCGACAAGGACACCGTGGTCCAAAAACAACACGCGGTCTGCGACTTCTCTCGCAAAGCCCATCTCATGGGTGACGACAACCATCGTCATGCCGGATTTTGCAAGATCTTTCATGACCTCTAATACTTCCTTGACCATTTCCGGGTCGAGTGCCGAAGTCGGCTCGTCGAACAGCATGAGTTCCGGTTCCATGGCAAGTGCGCGTGCAATCGCGACACGTTGCTTCTGGCCGCCGGATAAGCTATTCGGGTAGGCATCGGCTTTTTGTGCTAAGCCGACGCGCTCAAGCAATTGGCGTGCCTTTCCTTCAGCGTCGTACTTTTTGAGGCCTTTCGCTTTCATCGGGGCATACATTAAATTCTCCAGCACCGTCATGTGGGGAAAAAGGTGGAAATGCTGAAACACCATGCCGATTTGCTGGCGGATTTTGTGAATTTCTTTTTTGGAGGCGGTCAAGTTCTTGCCATTGATTTCGATGCTTCCCGAGCTCGGTGTCTCCAGTAAATTCAAGCAGCGCAGAAAGGTTGATTTACCGGAGCCGGACGGGCCGATGATCGCGACGACTTCGCCTTTTTGGATACTGGTTGTAATATCGCTCAATACGAGGTTGTCCCCGAATTTTTTCGATAAGGCTTGTACATCAATCACTAAGCTTCAATCTCCTTTCGACCATGCGCCCGATTACCGTTAAGCCCATGACCAGGCACCAATAGATCAGGCCGACAAACAATAGCGGCTCAAAGTTGCGGAACAAGTCTGCCCCGACCACTTGGGCGCGGCGCATCAAGTCCAGATAGCCGATCGTCGAGACGATGGCGGATTCTTTCGTTAAGGTGATGAATTCATTCATCAAGGCAGGCAAGATGTTCTTCAGCGCTTGCGGTAAGATAATGTCTTTCATCATCGCGCCATACGGGACGCCGAGAGCTTGCGCCGCTTCCAGCTGGCCTTTGTCGACTGCCTGGATGCCGGCACGGATGATTTCCGAAATATAAGCGGAGGAGTTCAAGCCGAATGCGAGAATTGCGGATAGAAATGGCGAGATATCATAGCCGGTCAATTGGGGGATCGAATAATAAATGATCATCAGCTGCAAGATAAGCGGCGTTCCACGAAAAATCGACGTATAAGCATCGGCGAACCATCTCAGCGGCTTTGCTGAACCGATTTTAAACAGTGCCAGCACGGTCCCGAGAATGGAGCCGAGAATGATCGCGAAAAAGACGAATTTTAAAGTCACCCAAATGCCTTCGAGCATGAAGGGAATATACGGGACGATTTGTGAAAAATCTAGATTCATAACAGTTCCAACTCTTTTCTAAGGGCGAATTTTACTGCTCGTCTGTGAGCCATTTGTCTTTTAGTTCATCGAGTTTGCCGCTCTCTTCCATTTCAGCGAGGACGGCATTGACTTCATCAACTAGGTCACTGCCTTTCGGGAAGGCAACAGCCATGCCAGGAGAAGCCGTCGTCGGATCGTCAAATGCATCGAGCCCCTGTGCTTCGATATAGCCGAGCGCAACTTGCTTATCCATATAGGCAGCATCGATGCGTCCGGAAAGAATCTCCTGAATCAATGCGCCGGAATCATCGAGCGCCTTTAGTTCAAAATCGATTGCTTCCTCCTCGATGATGCTCTTGGCGCCTTCTTCCTGGATCGTTCCGAGTTGGACGCCAACCGTCAATCCTTCCAGGTCTTCAAGCGTCTCGAGGCCTGAGCCTTTTTGGGAGACGAACATTTCACCAGAATGGTTGTATTCCGTGGAGAAGTCGACGTTTTCCTTGCGGGCATCCGTCGCAGACATGCCGGCCAACACCAGGTCGACACGGTCATTTTGCAAAGCGCCGATCAAACCGTCGAATTTCATATCAGTGATTTTCAGTTCAACCCCAAGTTCATCTGCGATATAATTAGCAAGGTCGATATCAAACCCGACGATGTCGCCCTGTGGGTTGCGCGATTCAAAAGGCGCAAACTCAGCGGATGTGCCCATTTCCAGTACTTCTTTTTGCTCGGCAGCTCCAGTCGCTGTGTCTTCTTGGCCGCAAGCTGTCAATAGCAATGCAGAAACGCCGCCTGCAAGTAAGTATGATTTTTTCATATTAATTCCCTCCGTTGTATGTTTATTCGATAAAATGAATCTTAACACGACGACACAATAAGTAAAAGAGTTTTTATACATATTTATGAATAATTATTAATTCAAATAGTTCAGAAAATTGGAGTGTGAAAAGATGAAAACTTTGCTTTTGACAGGATTCGAACCTTTTTTGGAATATACGGTCAACCCAACGATGAGAATTGCGGAGAAATTGGATGGCGAACAGATTGGCGGATACCGCATCATCAGCCGCATCTTGCCGGTCGATTTTAATCATTCAGGTGAACTGATAGTGCAATGGATCGATGAGTTGAAGCCTGATGCAGTCGTTTCTTTGGGGCTTGCAGCTGGCCGCTACAAGATTACATCTGAGCGTGTCGCACTTAATGTGAAAGATGGAGATGCGGATAACGAAGGCTACCAGCCGATTGATGAACCGATTTCTGCACAAGGGCCCGACGCTTATTTATCGACTTTGCCGGTACGCAAGATGACACAATCATTGCTTCAGGCGGGATTGCCCGCAGAGATTTCCAATACAGCTGGTGCATATCTATGCAATAATATTATGTATGAGGGACTTCATTACGCAGCCACAAACAAGCCGGAAATGCTGTCGGGCTTTATCCATATACCGGCGGATCACCAATTGGCAATTGAACACGGAAAGCTGCCGAGCTGGTCCCATGAAGACTTATTGCGCGGCGTGCGGATTTGTTTGGAAACGATGGCTAATGAAAGATAATGAAACTTAAAAAGACAGAGCCTTGGAGCTCTGTCTTTTTATTGTGAGCAGAAATAGATGGGAGAGAAATTCACAGCAAAAGAGTGAATATTCTTATAGAATATAATGGCATTTTTTGTGAATTGAAGTAGGATAGATTTAACAAGAGTTTTAGGAATGGAGGTGCCTTATGCTTGAAACGCAGCAACTGACAAAAAAATTCAAAGATACCATTGCGGTCGATGATGTGAGTTTGGTGCTTAGGCAAGGGGAATCGGTTGGGCTATTGGGGCCGAACGGGGCTGGCAAGTCCACGGCAATTGCCATGATTTCCACGTTGATGAAGCCGAGCTCGGGAGATGTGAAGCTTAACGGCAAGAGCGTGTTGAAAAAGCCTGGTGAAATGCGCCGTGTGCTTGGCGTCGTGCCGCAAAAAATAGCCTTATACGAAGAGTTGAGCGCTTATGA
Organism: Planococcus citreus; assembly: GCF_003664125.1. GTDB lineage: Bacteria > Bacillota > Bacilli > Bacillales_A > Planococcaceae > Planococcus > Planococcus citreus. The sequence continues at coordinate 561,935 of NZ_RCCP01000001.1, read as the reverse complement.
GAACTTGAAGTTCTTTGGCCGGCTTTACGGATTATCGGGAAACGAGCTCGAACAGCGCATCGATTATGTGCTGGAACTCGTCGGTTTGGCAGACCGAAAAAAAGAGCTGGTCAAAAATTATTCTGGAGGCATGCAGCGGAGGGTCAATTTGGCAGCAGCGATGATGCATGAACCGGAAGTGCTGATCATGGACGAACCGACAGTCGGCATCGATCCGCAATCGCGCAACCACCTGTTAGAGACAATTCGCAAGCTCAACCAGGACGAAGGAATGACGGTCCTCTATACGAGCCATTACATGGAAGAAGTGGAAAAGCTCTGTGACCGCGTCTACATCATGGACCACGGAAAAGTCATCGCGGAAGGAACGAAAGAAGAGCTCAAAGCGATTTTGTCGGATCAGGAAACGGTGTTGATCGATTTCGACCAAAATTATCCGGAACTCTTCACGAAACTCAGCGAAATAGAAGGGGTTCAGCAGGCGACAGCTGAGGAGCATAGCTTGAAGCTGATCATCCCGAAAGGGACAAGATTGCTTGCGGCTTTGTTCCACGAAGCGGAACGCTACGGGGCCCAAGTGGTCAACGTCAATGTCCAGACGCCGACCCTTGAAGACGTATTCCTGCGGCTGACTGGTCGCAAATTAAGGGACTGAGGAGGGGAGCTTTATGGGCGCTTTTTTAATAAAAGACATCATGTTATTGCTCCGCGACCGTTCCGAACTATTGATACTTTTAGCGATGCCTTTTTTACTCATTGCAATTCTCGGCTTTTCACTGCGCGGCATTTTTTCAGGGGATTTGGAAGCTTTGGAAATGGACATTGCGCTTGTATCACAAGGGGACGAAGCGCAGGCAGTGGCATCGCTTCAAAACGAAATCGAGGAAATGGGGCTGCCGCCTGGAGAAACACAAGCGCTGAAACAGGCGGCTGAATCGGCCAGTCCGCAAACGATGCTCGTCTCCCTTCTGGAAGATGAGAGTTTGAGCGAATTGGTAACGATTGAACGGATGAGCCGGGCAGAGGCGCAAGAAAGCCTGGATGAAGAAACGGTGGATGCGGTCATTACCTTGCCGCAAGGGTTTACAGAAGATTCCCTGAGAAATATGCTGTTTGGCGAAAGCAAAAGCGGCGAACTGGAATTGCTGGTAGCGGATTTATCATCTCCGCAAACAGATGTTCTCAAGTCCATCCTCAACGAATTTGTGCGCACCGTAAATTTTGAAGCATCGATTTCCAGGCTGTCGGGACAACAATCGGCAACGGAAGTGTTTGGCGGCATCGAAACGATCACTGCACGTCAGCCGATCACTTCGTTTCAATACTATACGATCGGCATGGCCGTCATGTTTGTGTTGTTTGTCGGGTCCACAATTGCCGGACAGGCGAATCTTGAACAAAAGCAAATGGTTTTCGACCGGATCCGTTTGTCGAACCGGCCGCCGCTGCTGTATTTGAGCAGCAAGGCCATCGCTGCAGCGGCAATTGTCTCGGTGCAGCTTACTTTATTGTTCGGCTTGTCGGCGTTGTTGTTCCAGGCATTTGCAGCGGATTCTTGGGCTTTTTGGTCGGGGATCGCCATCATTTCCATCGTACTGGCATTATCGGTCGGTTGCCTCGCAGCTCTGATGGTCGCTATAACCTTGAGACTTGAAAGCGATGCCGTGCCAGCGATTTTCTCAGGCGGTGTCATTTCCCTAATGGCGTTTGTCGGCGGCAGTTTTATGCCGCTTGACGGCATGCCCGAAATGCTTCGGGCGATCGGCAATTGGACCCCGAACGGAGCGGCGCTGTCCGCCTATTTTTCCTGGCTGTTAGAACCTGAGCTCGGCCAATTGACAGGTCCGCTCTTGCGGATTGCGGTCGTAGCAGTAATCTTCTTGCTATTGGCACTCGCCATATTTCCGAGAAAGGGGGGAGCGGCATGAAAGCTGTATTCTTACTGCAATGGCGCCGTTTTTACCGAAAACCCCTGCTCGTGTTGGCGATGTTCGGGCTTACCGTCATTTTCGTCTCTGTTACAGCGGCAGGCGGGCAAAGCGGGCCGCAAATGATTCCCGTCTATGCGGATAAATCAATGAACAATCAGCAAGCACAAACTTGGATTGAACGTTTGAACGGCGGAGAACAATTCCAGTTTGAATTAATGTCCGAATCCGAAGCCCGTTCATATGTAGCGGAAGGAGACGTCTCCCAAGCCGTCAATTTGCTTGAAGCTGATTACCGTTTGCTTGTCGGCAGGGAAGATCCGGCGCGTTTTGCCTTGGATTCGTTCCTGAGACGCATCTATTCAGAAGAATTGCGTCTCGAAAATGCGGAGCAAACGACACCAGGAATCAGGTCGGAAATGGAGTCGGCCTTGTCTGAACCGGCGTTAACGCTATCAGTTGAATCGCTGCAAGGCGAGGAAGACAGTTTTCAATACAATGGGCAGCTTCAGCTATTGTTTGGCATGACCTTGTTCTTTGTCATCTATACGATCATGTTCAGCCTGGTACGCATCGTGGATGAAAAGAGGACAGGGACCTGGAGCCGGATGATCATTTCGCCGGTCCGCAAATGGCAGATGTATCTTGGCCATCTGGGCTATAGTTTTTTGATCGGTTTTTCCCAGATTACGCTTATTTTCCTATTGTTCCGCTTTGCGTTCGGCTTTGAGCTAGGGGATCGATTCTGGCTATTGATCGCCATTGCGGCATGCTACACATTTTCCATCGTCGCACTCGGGCTGTTGATTATCTCGCTCATCACCAAACCGCAGCAGCTTGGTGCCGTCATTCCGATTGTCGCGACAGGAATGGCGATGGTGGGCGGGGCGTTCTGGCCGATTGAGCTGGTGACCAATGAAATCCTGCTCGCGGTCTCGAAAGCATTGCCCATCACGTACGGTTTGCAGGCGTTAACGAGTGTCGCCGTCTACGGAAACGGCCTGCAGGCGGTCGCGATTCCGTTATTGCTGTTGCTTGGTTTCGGCAGCATCTGCATGGCGATTGCCATCCGTTTGATGGAATGGCGCAGCGCTTCATAATAAAAAAAGAATCGCTATGTGCGATTCTTTTTTAAATAATTTCCCAATTACGTTCAGAGGCGAGTGTTCGCAGTCGCGGTTCGGGACGAACAGCGACGGGATTGCCGACAAGTTCCAGTACAGGTACATCTGACAGGCTGTCGCCGTAGGCATAGCTGTTTTTCCAATCGATTGCTTGATCGCCAAGTGCTTCCAAGATCTTTTCGGTTTTGAGCGGCCCCTGGATATGGATAACAGGTGTTCTGTGTGCAAGAATATCTGCTTCATAAGGAACTTCTGTACCGATGATTTTCTCAATCGGCAATTCCTTCGTTACGGCATGCAAGAGCGGCGTAAATGCGCCGGAGACGAGCATGCAATAGTCTTCGTTGGAGACGTGCTGCTTTAGGCGCTCGACGACTTCGTGGTTGAAATCATCGTGCATGAGTTCGGCGATTTCGCCGAAGTATTCTTCCAGTTCTTGTTTGGAAAAAGTCTCGAGTGCGGCGAGGTAGGCCTGGACGGAACGAGCCCTCATTTTCGCTTCCGGGTAGATTTTCAGTTTATGGCCGATATATGGCGGCATGATGGCACGGTAAAATTTACGGTATCTGCGGCTGTGGATCGGGTGGTTCTTTAAATGGTTCATCATCAATTGAAATGTCTCTTTTGCATATAAAGTGCCATCGAAATCGAATATGGCGACGCGCATAGAATCCCTCCACTTTCATTTTCCTGCTGTTTCCATCATAGCGGAAACCTCCAGTTTTCACCAAGTATGTTTAGCCCTTTTCTTCACGAGGGTATGGAAAAGAAACGATGAAGCTGGAGGGGTAGACATGGCAAAGCAACGAATCACGGTCGGATATGTGGAATTGACGCAAGACGAATCGGACCGCCTGTTTGAAAAAGTGAAAGAATCGAGAGGCATCGACTCATACGGAGAACTCCAAAGTTTGATGGAAGACTACGATGCGACTGTCGAAGAGCCGGTCAAGCAACCGCTCAAGGAAGTGCTCGATGAAGAGGAAGCACCGGAAGAACCTGCGCAGCAAGGCATGCGTTATATCAATATTTTCAACGCTATCGAAGCTGATGAAAGCTACCGCATTGAAGCATCAAACCAGGAATGAACGATAGAAAAGGGAGATCCGATTATGGATCTCCCTTCTTTATTGTCTATTCGTCTTTATTCGCGATGCAGCGTTCGCATTCGTAGATGATCGATTCGCGGCGTTCCTTGATTTCACAACCGCATTCCCGGCATTCTTTACGTGTACGCGTCTCAAATGTTTGCATGTTTTTCATAGTGATCTCCTCCAGTTATTAGGTTAGTTTTTCGTACCCTGGCAGCGTCAAGAATTCAGCAAAATCACTTTGCAACGTGAGACTTGTATACAACTCGCGGGCTTCCGCGTAGTGTCCGGTGTTATAGCGTTCTTCGCCGACCGTTTGTTTGATCAACGCATCTTCTTGTTCGATGATTTCGTGGAACAAGCTGACGTCGACGTTGCGGCCATCATCCAGTACGCCTTTCGGATGGCGAATCCATTGCCACACTTGGGAGCGGGAAATTTCCGCTGTCGCCGCATCTTCCATCAAATTATTGATCGGTGCAGCCCCGTTTCCGGAGAGCCAAGAGGCGATGTACTGGATGCCGACCGAGATATTGGAGCGGAGGCCTTGTTCAGTGATCGAGCCTTCCGGAACTTCGACCAGCTGCTCTGCGGTCACGTGGACATCGTCGCGCTGTTTGTCGATTTGGTTCGGCGTTGGCATGTATTTGTCGAATTGCTCCATCGCCGTCTGGACCATGCCTGGATGGGCGACCCACGTGCCATCATGTCCATCCGTCACTTCACGGCGTTTGTCTTCGACAACTTTGTTGAAAGCGGCCGTGTTTGCTTGGTCATCGCCCTTGACCGGGATTTGTGCAGCCATGCCACCCATCGCCGGAGCGCCTCTTCGGTGGCAGGTTTTGATGCATAGCGAGGTATAGGCTTTCATGAATGGAACCGTCATCGTTACTTGGGAGCGGTCCGGGAAAATGTATTCCGGATTGTTGCGCATCCGCTTGATGACAGAGAAGATGTAATCCCAGCGGCCGCAGTTGAGTCCCGCAGAATGGTCGCGCAGTTCGTAAAGGATTTCGTCCATTTCGAATGCTGCCATGATCGTCTCAATCAACACCGTCGCCCGGATCGTGCCTTGCGGAATGCCGAGCTCATCTTGTGCAAAGATGAACACGTCGTTCCAAAGTCGGGCTTCCAGGTGGCTCTCAAGCTTCGGCAAATAGAAGTAAGGGCCAGTGCCGCGGTCAATCAGTTCTTTCGCATTATGGAAAAAGTAAAGTCCGAAATCGACAAGGCTGCCGGAAGTCGGCTTTCCATCGATGAGAAGGTTCTTCTCCGGCAAATGCCAGCCGCGCGGGCGGACCATCAAGACGGCAGTTTTTTCGTTGAGCGCATATTTCTTGCCGGTTTCAGGCATTTCAAAATCGATTTGCCGGCGAATTGCATCACGCAAATTGACTTGTCCGTCGATGACGTTGTACCAGCTTGGCGCTGTCGCGTCTTCGAGGTCCGCCATGAACATCTTCGCGCCGGAGTTCAGCGCGTTGATGAGCATTTTGCGGTTGGTCGGGCCGGTGATTTCCACTCGGCGGTCTTTCATATCTTCCGGAAGGGGGGCGATCTTCCAGTCCCCTTCACGGATTTCTTTCGTTTCAGGAAGGAAGTCTAGCTTCTTGCCGCTATCGAGTTCTTGTTGGCGCACCTGGCGTTTTTCCAGAAGTTCGATCCGACGCTTGTCGAAACGAGTGTGCAGCTTCTCAATGAACTCCAGCGCTTCAGGAGTCAGGATCTCCTCCATGCCTGGAACTGCTTCACCTGTAATCTGTACATTCGATTTCGTCAGCAATCAAATCACCCTTTCACTGTCTGGAATTGTTCGGTTTCAGTCGAGCCTTTCATCGCCGTCGTTGAACTAGTTCCGCCGGAAACGATTTGTGAGATCTCATCGAAGTAGCTTGTGCCCACTTCGCGCTGGTGGCGAGTTGCTGTGTAGCCTTTTGATTCTGAAGCGAATTCAGCTTGCTGCAATTTCGAGTAAGCAGCCATGCCGTTGTCTTTGTAGTCGTAAGCCAGTTCGAACATGCTGTGGTTGAGTGCATGGAATCCTGCAAGTGTAACGAATTGGAATTTATAACCCATCTTGCCAAGTTCAACTTGGTATTTCGCGATGGTTTCCTCGTCAAGCTTCGCAGCCCAGTTGAATGAAGGCGAGCAGTTGTACGCAAGCATCTTGCCCGGGAACTGTGCATGGATGGCATCAGCGAATTGCTGTGCTTCTTCCAAGTTCGGGTGGGACGTTTCGCACCAGATCAAGTCAGCGTATGGTGCGTAAGCAAGGCCGCGGGCGATTGCCTGGTCGATGCCTGGGTTTGTGCGGTAGAAGCCTTCCGGTGTGCGTTCGCCGGTGATGAACTGGTGGTCGCGCTCATCGATATCGCTTGTGATCAAGTCTGCTGCATCTGCATCCGTACGTGCGATGATGAGTGTCGGAACGCCCATGACGTCAGCTGCAAGTCTAGCAGAGACAAGATTTTTCACTGCGTTTTGAGTCGGAAGCAATACTTTCCCGCCCAAGTGTCCACATTTTTTCTCGGAAGCGAGTTGATCTTCAAAGTGAACGCCAGCTGCGCCAGCTTCGATCATTGACTTCATCAATTCGTATACGTTAAGGGGGCCGCCAAATCCAGCTTCAGCATCTGCGACGATCGGTGCGAACCAGTCGAAGCCTTCTGTGTTTTCGACACTGTCGATTTGGTCTGCACGCTGCAATGCACGGTTGATTTTGCGGACAACATCCGGAACCGAGTTAACCGGGTACAAGCTTTGGTCAGGATACATTTGGCCTGCGGAGTTTGCGTCCGCTGCTACTTGCCAGCCGCTCAAGTAAATCGCCTGGAGTCCTGCTTTTACTTGCTGGACTGCCTGGTTGCCAGTCAGTGCACCGAGTGCGTTGACAAAAGGCATTTCGTTAATCTGGCGGTAGAGGCGATCTGCACCGCGTTTCGCGAGTGTATGCTCGATCATGACTGATCCGCGGAGTTTGACAACATCTTCCGCTGTATATGGACGCTCGATGTTCTCCCAGCGTTTATCTTCCTGCCATGTTTTGTTCAGTTCCTCGATTTGCTGTTGTTTGTTTACCATTCCAACCATCCCTTTCCGGTGTAGAAATATTTTTAAAATCAACTGTATTAATACAGTTTGTTTTGATGTATATTAATATATAACAGAATATTCAGCCTGTCCTGAAAAAATGACAAAAGCCGATATAGGCGGATAAGAGGCGGAATATTCGGACGAATGGACTTGAAAGGGGAAATGGCTATGGCAAACACTGTATTGGAACAGGTAGGATTCATCATCGGGGACTGGATTCCGAAAGAGGCATCGATCGCGGTTGCAGCCGATAATCGGTATATCTACTATAAAGCCGGTGTCCACGATCTCTCCATTAAAGAAGGGCAGCCAGTATCATCCGGCACCATTGCGGCACGCGTTGCAAAAGAAGGCAGCAAAGTCGAGATGTATGTTGAAGAAGCTGTTCTTGGATCTGCTTATTACGGCATTGGCTACCCGATTACCATCGACAACCGAGATGCCGTGCTGGTCATCACTTTGCCGCCCGATTATGTGGTAGGGAGAAAAAAGCCGCTCGCCTTTTTGACAGGCAAGCAAGACGACAGTTGGCGGCCGATTCCCGTCGAGAAAGTATCCCATATCGAAAGCAGCCAAAAGAAAACCTGGTTCTATGCAGATGAAGATCCATATTGTTCGAGCCATACACTGAAGAACCTGAAAGAACAATTGCCCGATTATTTCCTGACCGTCCATCGTTCATTTATTGTCAACGTGCATTATATAGAAGAAATCGCAAAAGATGTCGCTTCGAATTATGTTTTGACTTTGCGTGACGGCTCGACGATTCCCGTCAGCCAAAACTACACAGCCGAAGTGCGCAGCCGCCTCGGATTTTAACAATTTTTACAATTCGTTCGGCAGGAAATGGGGGCGGCAAGTGGAATACACTATGCAGAACATAAAACGAGGGGAAAGGTGGAGGCTGATATGACAATCTGGCCTAAATCCAAGCTCGGCAATATATCTGTTGTCTTCACGGTCGTCCCGCTGCTATTGGCACTGCTCATCGCGCTTGCCGGTGCATTCCAGGAGTTGCCGCTGGCGTTCGGGGGGGAGATGTCCGATAACCTGCTCTTGTCGTTTCTGCTGCTGATGTCCCTTGCCTCTTTTGTCGTCGCGTTGGTCTCTGGCATTACTTCGATGTTGATCCGGAGGGAACGTTCCATGGCAGTCATTGCTTCGATTGTCGTCTCCATCGTCGCGCTCGTCGTTTCGTGGAATTGGTGGATATAAGTTTCTTCCATATAAAAAAGCCGTTGGAAAGCAACGGCTTTTTTGTTTGTGTATTTATTTTTCCTGTTCACTTCGTTGGTTTTTAAGTTTCTCGATAAGCTCTTCCTGGTCTTGTTCCACGTCTGATGTTGCAGGGATAAAAGGGCTTTCGTTGTAATCCATCCGTTTCCCATACCGCAGCATCTCGTAAATAATCATGCCGTTATTGGGCATGCCCCCTTGCATTTTCATCGGCACCACATCAAACAATAGGTAAAAAATAGCGTAGAAAATAAATCGATCCCAAAAAGTCATGAATGACTGTAGGACGCCATTAGCAAGGAGCGCATTGAGTGACAATGCCAGAACAAGCGTCATCATGATAGGGCTCCCATATAAAAAAATATAAGCGAATTTATTGTCTCTCTTCAATGAATCGTAAGAAAACCAACTGTACAATTGATAGTACTTGCGTACATCGAATATCCCGATTTTAAAAACACGCGGTCCTGAGCCGATCGTCAGCCTCGGATTTTTCACCCCGACAACGCCGCTGGCAATCAGATATCCCGTTTCCCTTATGAGAATCGTTAATGGCAGTATGATAAAAGCGGAAATCACGAGTGAAATAAAATCAGAAAAACCGAACATCGAATTCTCCTTTCTGTCTTTGTTAACAACAAAAAGTATATAAATAGGATTATTATGCAAAATAAAAACACCAAAAAGAAGCTTCCGCTCTCTTGGTGTTACTCCAGCTCAATTGTCTGGCTCACTCTACCGAATTATTAAAATATGGGACAATCAATCACTGGAAAAGGGGCGACATTCGCGCATGAACGATGGCCTGACCCTGTTATGGAGCAGAATTAATTCTATGGTTTTATGATAGCCATTGATGTAGGCGATGTCAAAATATCCAACACCTTATATTAAGGGGGAATGTAGCAATTGATGACTGCCCCATGGATAGAAGTCAGGAAAGTGAAAGATTTACATACGGTATAACGAAATGTGAAAATGCTGTAATAATAACAAATTAATGATTGTTATTTTTAATAAAAGGGTACTTAAGTAGTGGTGGATATAAAATAAAACAGGAAAGTAGGGAGGTAAAATGACTGAACTTCATTTGACACCTGTCCCTCCAGCCAACCAGAAAGAGCCACGAACGCCGAAAGGGAAGAAACGGCTATCTAAAGTTCTCTTATCATTTGCGCTAGTCTCATCCGCAGCAGCGGCAGGCCCTATCCTGTCACCCAGTGCAGCTACCGAAGTGGCCAGTTATTACATTGTCCAAAAAGGGGATACGTTCTACAGCATCGCGAAAAAGTATGGCTTGGTGGTGGAACAGCTGATGGCGGCGAACTTCACGACGAGCACGAAAATCATCGTTGGGCAAAAAATCGCCATCCCGCATAAAACCCAACCATGGTCCGGAAACCAGGAAGATTTAAATGCAAGAAATTATCAAGTGGTCAAAGGGGATACTTTATACTCCATTTCCAAACGAACAGGCGTGTCGATCGACAGCATTAAGAAAATGAACAATTTGACATCAGACTTGATCATGATCGGACAAGTCTTGACGCTGTACCCAGATGTCGGAGTAATTGAGCGGACTTCTGCAACGTACTATGTGAAGTCAGGCGATACGAAATACACGTTGCGAAATAAATTCGGCAACACCATCACTTTGCCCAGCGGAGAATTGCAAGTGCTCCAGCCGCTTAAAATCACTGGGAAAGTTCTTGAACTCACCACTGAAGAGCCATTCGGGCTGGCAGACGGCCGCGTGATCGAAGTGAAAGTCGGCAATGATTACTACGCGGTCAACCTTTACCAAGGTAACGAGCCCATCCAGCATCTGGCGGATCGCAATGATCTTAGGCTGACATTTACGGTCGTACGGGTCGGCGAACGCTATGAAATGGTTTCCTATGCGGTGCAAGAACTGGAATAGCAAATGGAGTAGGCGTTTGGACGGCTAGCGAAAAATCACCCCGAACTAATTGTCGGGGTGATTTTTTACGGTCGCGCATTGTATTTCATGCTTGTTGAAAGTTCTTCCCGGCATAAGAGGGCATCCCTATTTTTTCACAGACGAGAATCTCCCGCAGGAACAACGACTTTTTCGCGATGCAGCGGTCAATTATCGTGAACCCTGCTTGTTCGATCATATGGTCAATCGGTTCGATGGTGACGACAAGCAGTTTTTCGGTGACCGGCAAAGCGTGTTTCAGGATTTCCTGTTGTTCATCGGGGGTTGCGTGGGTGTACAGGTTATAGGGCATGTCGATGATGGCAACGTCATATTGCTCTGTAATGTCGGCAATCGCACCCAAGTCAACCGATCCAGATAAGCCGAAGTGCGCGATGTTTTCCCGCGAACCGTCAACGACGAGCGGATTGATATCCCGGCCGACGATGTCGATCCCCATCGATAAAGCTTCGACGAGCACCGTCCCGATTCCGCAGCAAGGGTCGATCGCTTTAACTCCCTTCGGATCCGGCACGGCAATATTGGCGATGGCGCGAGCGGTTTTCGTGCTGAGAGCAGTTGAGTATTCACGCGGTTTTTGCTGATGTTTGAACCAGACCGACTCGCTCAATTGATAGATGCCGAAATGCCAGCGGCCATTATATGGAATCAACCCAAATATGATATCGGGGTTGTGGACATCGGCTTTTCCTTTAATGACAAAGCCGATTTGGCGCTCCATGTCACGCTTTTCATCAAAATCCACTTGCTCAGCCGCCTCCAAGCCGTTGATTTTCGGAAAGATCACTTTAAATGTGGAATCCTCCATGTCCAATCCACCAGCCCGTTTTACAATATCCGCGAACTCGGCTTCTTCAAACAAGAGCTCGATTCGTTCCTTGATGAATGGGCTCCGGCTTGGAGCGATGTTGCGGCTGCTTTTGATGACTTTTCCGCCAGTGTCTTCACCGAAAAATGCGCGCATTTCCAATTGGCATAAATCCTTCTCGTCTTGATGATAAGCATAGGTATATATAAATCCGCCTGTTGGCGATAATGGTTTCAATTCATCCCGTCCTTCTTGAAGCTTGTTATCTTGAACAGTATACCAATTGTCTCGAATCAAAAGCGATAAAAGCGGATAATGGGCTTCCAAATGGTGAGTTAGTTTATGAAACAACAGAGACGCCACACCAAAGGAGGAATAACAGGAGTTGAGCAGAATTGTAAAGCTAGAAGAAACTGGAAACATCACTTTGGGGTTTCTAAATCAGTTGAAGGGGTGGACGGATGAAAAACATCGGTGTATTGCCGTCAATCGGCATGATCCTTATGGCGATCCTGTCATTCGCCAATTTTTCAGGAATCGAAATTGCGGGACTTGCCGTGATCATCGGCATCATTTTCTTTTTTATCATTAAACGGAGAGAAAAGCAGTCTTCGCATGAAAGTGGATTGGACCTCCGGAACGTGCGGCAGAATTTGAAATACAAAGGCATCTGGCTGTGGATCATTCTTCCGGTAGTGGTGAATTTGGTCAGCATCGGCATTGCCCTCGTTTTTTTGCCTGATTATCTCGTGCATGTCGTCGCGAGAACCGAAGCTTTTCTATCCTGGGATTTGCTGTTGCTGTTAGTTTTTCAATTAGCCTTTTTCGCCTTAGGGGAAGAGATTGCATGGCGTGCTTTTTTCCAAAATCAATTGGGCAAAGCGATGCCCATTCTTCCGGCATTGCTGCTATCGTCGTTGCTCTTTGCGCTCGGCCATGCCGTTTTAGGAGATGCGTCTATCGTTGTATATGATTTATTCTTTGTGTTCATCAATAGCTTGCTTTTCGGGATTGTCTTTTACAAAACAGGCAATGCCTGGATCAGCGCCATTTCACATTTTTTGGCGAATTTTTCGTCCGTAGTATTCTTTTTATGGGTTTATTGAGTTGATAGATGAATAGAAATCCCCGGCAACTTTGTGTAAATAAAGTTGCCGGGGATTTTTGGTGTGGATAAAAAAGATGATACATAAGCTGGCCTATAGCCTATTTTATTGCTGAAGATGATGGCCGCTATGCGAAGATCTTCCCGGGATTCAATAGATTGTCCGGGTCGAGCATCTGCTTCATGTTTTTGAAAAGAGCCAAGGCTTCGCCATGTTCACTTTCTTGGAATTTTTGCTTGCCGAGACCGACGCCGTGTTCCCCTGTGCAACTGCCGCCAAGTTCAATCGCACGGAACGCCAGCTGGTCGTTAATTCCGAAAGCCAATTGTTTTTGTTCAATGGATTCAGGGTCGTACACGATGCAGGTATGGAAATTGCCATCGCCGATATGGCCAAGCAGGCCGCCTTCCAATCCGCTCGCTTCGATCAGTTCACGGCCGTGTTCCAGAAGCTCCGGCAATTTGGAAATCGGTACGCAGACGTCGCCGCCCGTGACGGAAACGCCGGGTTGGTGGCGGTAGGCATAGGCCATTTCATGGCGTGCTTTCCAGATCGTGGCGCGTTCTTCAGCATCGGCGGCGACATGCCAATTTTGCGCACCCAAATCCTCCATGAGTTCCTCGGCGAGGCGGGCGTCTTCAATGGCCGACTGCGTCAGTCCGGCAAATTCATAGAACAGCGAATGTTTTTCAGGAAGCCCATAGCCACCGTATTCATTGACCTTTTTAATGCTCGGGGCATCGACGAATTCCATACGCTGCACCGGGATGCCCATCAATAGCACACTGTTCGCCGCTTCGGCACATTCGCGCGGCGTTTCGAAAGTGCACGATGCCGCAATGGTATGTTCCGGGATGGCGTGGAGCTTCAAGGTGATTTCGGTAATGATCCCAAGCGTTCCTTCTGAACCAACGAACAGACCGCCGATGGAATAACCGGAAGAACTTTTTTTTGCTTTCGTTCCGGTATGGATGATGCTGCCGTTTGCCAGCACGACTTCCATGTCCAGGATCTGGTCGCGCATGACGCCGTAGCGGACGGCGGTCGTGCCACTCGCGTTGGTCGCTGCCATGCCGCCGATCGATGCATCGGCACCGGGATCAATAGGAAACTGCAGGCCATGCCGGTTGATGCGCTGGTTCAAGGCGAGACGTGTAATGCCGGGCTGAACAGTCACGAGCAAGTCTTCGGGTGCAAAATGAAGCACTTGATTCATCCGTTCAAAATTAAGCGAAATGCCTTTTCTGATCGGTATGGCGGATCCTTCGAGACCAGAGCCGGCACCAAAAGCCGTGACCGGAATGTGATGGTCTTTCGCAATCAAGAGCACCGCCTGGACATCTTTTGTACTTTCGGGGAAACAGACCACGTCGGGTTCGACAGGTTGGTGATCGGATTCATCGTGGCTATGGCGATAGCGTTCGCCTTCGCTTGTGGATAATTGGCCGGGGTTCAAGCGGCCTGATAAGATTTTGATCCACTCGTCATTCGTTTTAATGGACATTTGAACAACTCCTTTTTTATTTATACAAGAGCATGCACTGGCTTTTTCTCGCGAGGTGGAACGGTAACTTAAAAGTATAGGTTCTTCAACGGAAAAAGGATATGTCTAAAATGTGAATTTATTCTGAAATTTATGTTTACAAATAAAAATGAGTATTCTATACTTTCTGTATACAGTATACACTGTGTAAGTTTTGGATGGGAAGGGAGGAATCATGAGAAAAATCGTCAAGCAGCCGACGCTGGCTGAACAGGCATACGAATCCATCAAGAAAATGATCATCAGCGGAGAATTGAAGCCGGGGGAAGAATTGCCGGAAGAAAAGCTCGCAGCTGAACTGGGCATCAGCCGGACGCCGCTGCGGGAGGCGCTGAAGAGACTCGCTGTTGATGCGCTTATCGAGTTGAGGAAAACGAAACCGGCGCTCGTCGCCAAATTTACCCACCAGGACGTCAAGGAAATCATGGAGCTCAGGAGATTGCTTGAGATTTACGGGATTGAAGGGTTGTCGAAAGCAGATCAACAGCATGTCTTAAAGGAATTGCGCTATGCCCATGAACGTCAATGGGAAGCGATTCAAGCGCATGATTTTGCGGAATTCATGGATTGGGATCAATGGTTCCACGACCAATTCTATGAATACCACCCGAACAAGCGCTTGCGTGAATTGATTCACGCAGTGAACACAGGGGGCAGCCGTGCGTTCTTGCTGTTGTCTAAAAAAGTATTCGATAGTGCCGTGATCGCCCACCAAGAACACGGTGCCATCATTGAAGCGTTGGAACAAGGGGATTTGGAGAAGACTAAAAAACACTTGGCTGCCCACCTCGACAATATCGAGGACAGGCTGCTGAAATACATTTCACAGGAGGAACTATGAAAAAACTTACAGGACTAATTTTACTTATGCTCGTATTGATCCTTGCCGCTTGCGGCCGGCCGGACAGCGGCAGTTCATCAGGCGACGAAGGCGGAGACGGCGAAACGTATACGATCCGCCTTGCCCATTTAGTGCCGGAAGAGCAATCATCCCATGTGGCAGCAGTCGATTTTAAAGAAAAACTGGAGTCCGAATCTGACGGACGCATTAAAGTCGAATTGTATCCAAATGGCCAGTTATATGGCTCTGACCGTGAAGCAATCGAAGCGGTTCAACTAGGCAATATCGAAATGACCATTCCAGCGGTTGCTGCGATGGCTTCATTCAACGAAAAGTTCCAGGTGTTCGATTTGCCGTTCTTGTTCAATAACAACGAAGCGGCATACAAAGCGCTTGATGGGGAGCTCGGCCAGGAATTGATGGCTGATTTGGAAAGCAATGGCTTGAAAGGGCTGGTCTTCGGCGAAAACGGCTTCCGCCACGTGTCCAATAACGAAGGGCCAATTGAAAAACCGGAAGATATGGAAGGCTTGAAGATGCGTACACTCGAGAGCCCGCTTCATACCGATACATTCAACGCATTCGGTGCCAATGCTTCGCCGTTTGCGTTCGGCGAATTGTACACGGCCTTGCAGCAAGGCACATATGATGCAATGGATTGCCCAATCTCGCTTTATTACACGAATAAATTCTATGAAGTGCAAGATTACCTGACGTTGACGGGCCATGTCTATGCAGCGACTTCTCTTCTCATGAACGATGATTTCTACAACGACTTGCCTGAGGATCTGCAGGAATTGTTAATGGAAGCATCTGAAGAATTCCGTGATCAACAACGTGAACTGGCACAACAGCAGGACACTGAGTTCATGGATCAGTTAGTGGCAGAAGGCATGCAGATTAACGACTTGACTGACGAACAACGCGACGCATTCCGCGAAGCGGCTGCACCGGTTTACGAAAAATACGAAGGCCAGATCGGGAAAGATTTGATCGACAGAGCACTTGAGGCGAATAACTAAGCAATGACAGATGAAAAATCAAGGACGTGGTTCCTTGATTTTTCTTTTTAGAAAGGAAGATTCTGATGATGAAGAAATTCGCGAAAGCAGAAGAAGCATTATTGGTGCTGACGCTTGTTGCGATGGTCGCCTTGATTTTCGGCCAAGTGGTGGGGCGCTATGTATTCTCCAACGCGCCGAGCTGGACGGAAGAAATGGCGCGTTATATCCATATTTTCCAGGTATGGATTGGCGCAAGCTATGCCGTGAAATTGCGTGAACATATTCGTGTTGAAGCATTCATTATCCGTTTTCATGGGCTTACGAGAAAGATCTTGGAAACCATCTCTTTAATGATTTGGTTTGCGATGGCGTTATTCCTAGCTTATTTTGGAACCCTTCTTGTCATGCAAAGTTTATCCAACGGCCAAGTGACACCAGCGATGCAATTGCCGATGTGGATACCGTTCCTGGCGATTCCGATCGGCGGCATCGGCATGTGCATCCGGTTGATTGTGCAATTGCGCCAAATTTGGAAAGGCGATTACGAAATGCATAAAGACGGGGGTGTTCAGGCATGACGATCGCCCTGTTATTCGGTACTTTGTTTGTCTGTTTATTGATTGGTGTGCCGATCGCCATCGCACTTGGCGTGTCTGCACTGACGGCTATTTATTTCGGTACGACGATGCCACTGAGCATCATTACGCAAAAAGCGTTTACTTCACTTGATTCATTCCCGCTGCTTGCGATTCCGTTCTTTATGCTTGCCGGAGTCCTGATGGGCAAGGGCGGCGTCTCGAAGCGCTTGTTGAATCTAGCGTCTGCCATGGTCGGCTGGATGACTGGCGGGCTCAGCATGGTGACGATTGTTGCCTGTATGTTCTTCGCTGCGATATCCGGTTCCGGTCCCGCAACTGTTGCGGCAATCGGTGGCTTCATGATTCCAG
Source organism: Planococcus citreus (assembly GCF_003664125.1). Taxonomy (GTDB): domain Bacteria; phylum Bacillota; class Bacilli; order Bacillales_A; family Planococcaceae; genus Planococcus; species Planococcus citreus. Next base: position 545,254 of record NZ_RCCP01000001.1, on the reverse strand, counting down.
CGATGGTGGCACGGAAATACAGCGGTGGTTTTGCTTCTGCTATTGCGGCATCTGCCGGCTCGATCGGCGTCATGATTCCGCCGAGCATTCCGTTCGTTTTGTACGGCGTCATCGGCAGTGTTTCTGTCGGCAGCATGTTTTTGGCCGGTATTTTGCCGGGACTTCTTGTCGGTTCTGCGTTGATGCTGACGGCATATTTGATTTCGAAAAAGCGCGGCTATAAACCGGAACCCGGCAAAGAATCGGAGTTTCATTTAAAGGATGTCGGAAAAGCGTTTTGGGATGCTAAATGGGCATTGCTGATTCCCGTTATCATCCTTGGCGGCATCTACGGCGGGGTGTTCTCGCCGACAGAAGCGGCAGTTGTCGCGGTCGTATATGCCCTCATTATCGGGAAATTTGTTTATAAAGAACTTAGCTGGCAAGGCTTGTATGAAAGTTTCCGCGAAACGATTGTCATCAATGCGACGACGATGATCATCATCGGGTTATCGGTATCTTTCGCTTATTTCATGACGATCCAGCAAATACCGGGTGAGATTTCCGATTATTTAACGGCTTTATCGACCAATCCATTCGTTATTCTGCTCGCCATTAATGTATTATTGCTCGTAGTAGGAATGTTTATCGATACGATCTCGGCACTAGTCGTCCTGACGCCAATCCTGCTTCCAATCGTGACGGAAGTGGGCGTGGACCCTGTCCATTTCGGCGTCGTGCTCGTCGCGAACTTGGCGATCGGCTTTGTTACACCGCCACTCGGCGTCAATTTATTTGTGGCCTCGAGTGTGGGCGGCGTCAAGTTCGAGCGAATCGCTTATGCGGTCCTGCCATTCTTATTCACAATGATCATCTGTTTGCTGGTTATCACGTTCGTCCCGCAGCTTTCCCTATGGCTGCCAGGTCTTTATGAATAAGGGCTATTTCTAATTTAAGAAAGGTTGTTTTTTCTATGAGCATGACAATTAACAAACGGGCGGAGTCGATTGTCTTCTCAGGCATTCGCCAATTCGCCAACCAAATGGTGGATTATCCGGATGCGGTCAATTTGACGGTCGGCCAGCCGGATTTCCCGACGCCGGATGCGGTCAAGCAGGCAGGAATGGATGCCATCCGCAATAACCAAACCAATTACACGCATAACGCAGGCGTCTTGGAGTTGCGCAAAGCCATTCAATCTTTTTTCAAGGACAGCTACGGCTTGTCTTATCGGACAGAAGATGAAATCATTGTCACAAATGGTGCGAGCGAAGGCTTGGATTCCGTTTTCCGGACGATACTGGAAGAAGGCGATGAAGTCATCCTGCCGGCACCGACTTATTCCGGGTATGGGCCATTAGTGGAACTATGCGGCGGCAAAGTCGTCTACTTGGATACATCGGATACCGATTTTAAGCCCGAGCCACAAGCGCTTGAACAATTGATCAATGAGCGCACGAAGGCGGTATTGATGAACTTTCCGTCCAATCCGACAGGCGTCACGATGACGATGGATGAATTGTCCGCTTTAAAAGATGTCTTTGAACGCCACGAATTGTATATCGTGACTGATGAGATTTATAGCGAGAATACATTCGGCGGCACGCATTGCACATTTGCTTGCTTCGAGAGCTTGCGCGATAAAACGGTCCTCATCCATGGTTTGTCAAAATCCCATTCCATGACAGGATGGCGCATCGGCTATATACTTGGGCCAGCGAAACTCATGGAGCATGTGTTGAAAGTACATCAATACAACGCAATTTGCGCTTCTGCCCCGGCTCAATACGCCGCAATCGAAGCCTTGACGAATCAACGCCATGTGCCTGCGGAAATGAACAAAGCCTATATTGAACGGCGTGATTTCGTTTATGGGCGCCTGACGGACATGGGCATTGACGTCATCAAGCCGAACGGGGCTTTCTATATTTTCCCTTCGATTGAAAAGTTCGGGTTGCCTTCCTATGAATTTGCCATCCGCTTATTGAAAGAAGGCGGAGTGGCCGCTGTTCCGGGATCTGCTTTTACGGAATACGGCGAAGGATTCCTGCGCATTTCCTATGCTTACAGCATGTCTGTCCTGGAAGAGGGCATGGACCGTCTGGAGAAATTTATATCCACACTCCATACAACATAAGGCAATGGCAACAGCTTCGAACAGCCCGCGGCGGATTAATCGCACGGGCTGTTCGAAGCATTTATGGAGATAAAATGGTTCTTTTTGACACGACGATAACTAAACACCATAAGTTCAATTTAAAGGAAAAGGAAAGGGTTGGTCTACATGGAGCGTTTCTGGGATACACCGGAGAAATTGGAGGATTTGCTGTGCGAGCTGGTCAGCTGGGAAAGTATTTACCTGACGCAAGGAGAAGCGGAATTCCCGGTTAAATTAAAAGGTTTATTGGGTGAATTGGAGTATTTTAAACAGCACCCGGACCACTTAGAGCTCGGCGAAGTCAACTGGGGCCGAACGTTTTTGACGGCACTTTATAAACATGAAGACGCTGTGGATACGGTCGTTCTGATCAGCCATTTCGATACGGTGTCCACTGAGGATTACGGGGTTTTGCGCCCGCTGGCTTCAAATCCGCGCCTGTTGACACGTGCGCTCCATGACCGGAAGGAAATGCTCACTGAAGAAGCTTTGGCCGATTTGGAATCGGGCAATTATTTGTTCGGACGCGGCACGATGGATATGAAAGCGGGGCTCGCTTTGCATATGGCCTTGCTCGAAAAGGCATCGACGGAACAATGGCCGGTCAATCTGTTGCTGTTGACGGTGCCGGATGAGGAAGTCAATTCCAATGGCATGCGTCATGCCGTCCCGTTTCTCCTGGAACTGGCCGAAACGCATCAGCTCGATTATTCTTTATTCTTGAACGGCGAACCGGTATTTGCCCAGGACCCAAAAGAAAGCGATTTTAAAGTCTACAGCGGAAGTATCGGGAAAATCATGCCGAGCGCCTTATTTTACGGGAAAGAAACACATGTCGGCGAACCGCTCAGCGGGCTGACTTCGAATTATATGGCTTCGTATTTGACCCAGGAAATGAGCTGGAACCCGAAATTCCGTGAAACGCTTTACGGTGAAACATCGCCGCTTCCGGTAACGGTCTTGCAGCGCGACGTTAAAATGGAATACTCCGCGCAGACACCGTATCGCGCGGTTTCCATGTACAATGTTTTCCTGCTCGAACGCAATGCGGAAGAAACGATGCAAATGTTTGAAGAAACGGCTCGTGAAGCATTGGCTAAAATGAGCCGTGATTACGTCGAGATGTGCAAACGTGAAGGAATCGAGCCGGTCAACGAAGTGAAAGTTTTCCGCTTTGAAGAGCTGAAGGAATATGCGCTTGAAAAATTGGGCGAGAAAACGGTTGAGCAGATCATGTCGAATGTGACAGAGGATGTGGACCACGATGTGCGGGAGCAATCCCATGCCATCACCGATCAATTGTTGATTCAATGCCATGAACTGACGCCTGCGGTCATCTTGCTGTTTGCACCGCCCTATTATCCGCCAGTCAATTCAAGCGATTCCAAGCTTGTCCAGAAATGCATTCAGCAAGTACAAGAAACGGCGTTAGAGCGCTTTGGCCTGGAAGTGAAGCAAGGCCATTATTTCAACGGCATTTCCGATTTAAGTTACGTCAATTTCCAGGACCAAAACGAAGGCTGGCAGACTTATGAACAAAACACGCCTGTTTACGGCAGAAGCTACAGCGTCCCATTTGATGCGATGAAAAAGCTTCAGGCACCGGTATTGAATGTTGGGCCATTCGGGCGGGATGCGCATCAGCGCACGGAGCGTTTGAACCGCAAGAGTGCATTCGAGGAACTTCCTGTACTGCTGGAAGATTTGCTGCTGACTCAGTTCACGCCGGTATTGTCGAATAAACAAGCATAACTGGAAGCACGCGGGGTAAAGAAGGACAAAAGGAGCTGATCGAAATGAAAGAAGCACAGTTTTTTCATTTTGAAGATGATGGCACCATCCCGAATAATCCCGGGCTTCCAGTAGTTTTCTATCCCGCTGCATTCAGCGGAAAGACAGAGCGAATCGAACAGGCTTTTCAGCAGCATGGCTGGGGCAATACGTGGCAAGGCGGTGTATTCGATTTTCACCATTTCCACAGCAACACACACGAAGCACTCGGTGTAGTGAGTGGGTCGGCGCGCCTGCAATTGGGGGGCGAAAGTGGAAAAGAAGTGGAAGTGGCAGCAGGGGATGTCTGCGTTTTACCGGCGGGGACAGGCCATAAACGTCTATCGGCAAGCGATGACTTCCGTATCGTAGGGGCATATCCCAGGGGTGTGGAATACAACCTGAAAACCGGGGAGCCTGATGAACGCCCGTATGTGCTGGAAGATATCCACAATACGCCGCTTCCGAAGACCGACCCTGTTTACGGCGACGAAGGGCCATTGCTTTCGGAATGGAATGCTTGAGGTTGCATAACAAAAAGACGAAGCGCAAGGTGATGACCTCGCGCTTCGTCCTTTTTGTTTAGGAAATTTACTGGCCGACAAGCGCCGGTGCGAAAAATTCCTTGTATAGTTCATTGAGGATTTTTCCTTCGTCTTCTTTCAGGATGCCGAATACCAAGCTGACTTCGGAAGACCCTTGGTTAATCATTTCAATATTGACGTTGGTGCGCGCAAATGCAGCGGCTGCACGGGCAGTCAGGCCTTTATTATTGTTCATGCCTTCGCCCACCAAGACGACCATCGAGAAATCATTGCGGATGTGGACATCATCTGCTTGGAGTTCATTTTTCACTCGTTCGATGATGCGCTGTTCTTTTTCATCATCGAGCTGATGGCTTCTGAGGATAACCGATAGATTATCGATGCCGGATGGGATGTGTTCATAGGAGATTTCTTCTTCTTCCAAAATTTGCAGAAGTTTGCGGCCGAATCCGACTTCGCGGTTCATCAAATACTTGCCGACATACAAAGTGGAGAAGCCGCTGTCTGCGGAAATCCCGGTAACAGGGCGCGGGGAGTCGGCGCGTTCCGCGACGATCATCGTGCCTGGCGCTGATGGATTGTTGGTGTTGCGGATGCACAACGGCACGGACGCCCGGTATGCAGGCATCAAGGCTTCATCATGAAGAACGGCAAATCCAGCGTAGGACAGCTCGCGCATTTCACGGTACGTCATTTGCTCGATTTCCACTGGATTATCCACGACTTGCGGATTGGCGGCAAACACACAGTCAACGTCGGTAAAGTTCTCATAAAGCTCAGCCTTGACTGCAGCTGCTAGGATCGATCCCGTAATGTCGGAGCCTCCGCGGTCAAATGTCCGGAGCATGCCGTCTTTTGTGTAAGCAAAAAATCCGGGGAACACGGTAATTGACGGCTTGTCGCTCAAAGCGGCAAGCTGGCTGTAAGATTCCGGCAAAGCTTGTGCGCGTTCTGGCGGATCATTGACGAATAAGCCGGCTGTATGTGGATTGACGTATTCCGCTTGCATTCCGATGGAAGTGAAATAAGCAGCGATCAATTTCGCTGAATTGTCTTCCCCTGCCGCTTTGATCGAGTCGATATACAAATCATGCTGGCCGCTGTCTGCACGGAGGCGGTCTGAGAGATCGGCACGGATGATGTCGATGATATCCCGGTCGAGACCGAGTTCATCTGCGATTTCCGTGTAACGGTCGATGACTGCCTGCAAGGGCTGCTGGATGGATTCGCCCATTAATGCGGCGGATGCGAGACGGATGAGCAGGTCGGTCACTTTTACATCTCCACTATGGCGTTTGCCTGGAGCTGAGACGACCACAATCCGGCGTGCCGGGTCCGCTTTGATGATGCTTGCGACTTTTCTGATTTGCTGCGCGCTAGCGACTGAAGTTCCACCGAATTTGCATACTTTCATCCTATCAAGTCCCATCTTTTTTAATAGTCTGTGAAAAGGGTTGTTTTCACCAAAATATAATACTATAATGTCTCTATGACAAAAACAGCTGTTTTTTCACAGTGTACACACCATGGGAGGAATCGTCAATGAAAAATGAAATTTCAATCGGATTATTAGGTTTCGGGACAGTAGGGAGCGGCGTGGCGAAGATCATTCAGCAGCATCAGGAAGATCTTCAGCACAAACTCGGCGCAAAAGTCGCGATCCGGAAAGTGTTGGTACGTGATGCCGGGAAAGACCGGATATCGGACCTCGATCCGAATGTCTTCACGACAGATATTGAAGAAATCTTGAATGATTCTTCCCTTGATATAATCGTAGAAGTGATGGGCGGCATCGAAGGCGCCAGAGCGGCGATGGAACAGGCGTTAAAATCAGGCAAGCAGGTCGTGACGGCCAATAAGGACGTCATGGCAGAATATGGCCATGATTTATTGAAATTGGCAGATGCCGAGAAATGCGACCTTTTCTATGAAGCGAGTGTAGCCGGCGGCATCCCGATCATCCGCACGCTAGAAGATGGCCTGGCTTCCGACCGCATCTCAAGCATGATGGGCATCGTCAATGGGACAACGAACTTTATCTTGACGAAAATGAAGCAGGAAAAGAAAAGCTATGAAGATGCACTTGCGGAAGCGACTGAACTTGGGTTTGCGGAAGCCGACCCGACAGCGGATGTCGGTGGCCTTGATGCAGCACGCAAAATGGTCATCTTGTCATCACTCGCTTATTCGACAGAAGTGAAGCTGGATGATGTCAATATCCGCGGAATGGATACGATCAAGGATGGCGATGTGGAGATGGGCGAGAGCTTGGGATATACGATGAAAATGGTCGGCTCTTCGACAAAAGATGAAGACGGAATCGACGTTTCGGTTGAACCGATTTTCCTGGCAAACAGCCATCCTTTGGCTTCGGTCAATAACGAATTCAATGCCGTTTACATCTACGGCGATGCGGTCGGTGAAACGATGCTTTACGGGCCGGGAGCAGGCTCATTGCCGACAGCGACATCCGTCGTATCCGATATCATTGCAGCTTGCAGGAATTTGCTTCTCGGCGTGAACGGAAAACGCGAACATGCAGCACAGCATGAACGTGTCATCAAGCCAGCGGATAAAAGCTGTTCAAAATATTTCCACCGCTTGTTGGTGGATGATGTCGTCGGGGTATTGTCCAAAGTGAGCGCCATTTACAGCAAACACGGCGCCAGTATCCAATCAATCGTACAGAATCCAGGAACAAATGAAACCGAAGGAAAAGCGGAGCTCATTTTAAAAACGCATGAAATTTCGCGCCAGCAGCATTTGGATGTCTTGAAAGAACTTGAAGGAATGGCAAGCCTGATCAGCCATTACCGCATTGAAGGGGAGGATGCAGCATGAGATGGCCTGGACTGATCGAACAATATAAAGAGTGGCTGCCGGTGACGGAAGCTACGCCTCAACTAACTTTGCAAGAAGGCAATACGCCGCTGATCCATCTCGAAAAGCTATCTGCTGATTGGGGCATCGAAGTCTACGCCAAAATTGAAGGCGCCAATCCTACCGGTTCTTTTAAAGATCGCGGCATGGTCATGGCAGTCGCTAAAGCGAAGGAAGAAGGCAAGAGCGTCCTCGTTTGTGCATCCACAGGAAACACATCGGCTTCGGCCGCTGCATACGGCGCAAGAGCGGGCATGCGGACGATTGTCGTCATTCCGGAAGGGCGCATTGCGCTTGGCAAGCTGGCGCAGGCGAAAATGTACGGCGCGGAAATTTTGGAGATCAAAGGCAATTTTGACGAAGCCTTGGAAATGGTCCGTGAAATCGGCAAATCCCCAGGCATCGCGCTCGTCAACTCAGTCAACCCGTACCGCTTAGAGGGCCAGAAGACCATCGCATTCGAAGTGATCGAACAGCTCGGGAAAGTGCCGGACCTGTTCGCGCTTCCTGTCGGCAATGCCGGCAATATTTCGGCCGCTTGGAAAGGCTTCACTGAATATGCAGAACGCACTGGCGAAAAACGCCCTGAACTGCTCGGTGTCCAGGCGGAAGGCGCTTCGCCGATCGTCCAGAACAAAGTCGTGGAGCAGCCTGAAACTGTCGCGACGGCAATCCGCATCGGCAACCCGGCGAGCTGGCAGTTGGCACTTAACGCACTTGATGAATCGAATGGCACAATCCTTGCGAGAAGCGATGATAAAATCCTCGAAGCTTACCAGTTGCTCGCTAAGACAGAAGGCGTCTTTGCGGAACCGGCATCCTGTGCATCGGTTGCCGGCCTAAAAAAACAAGTCGAAGACGGCCAAATCAAAAAAGGGTCGACTGTCGTCTGTGTATTGACAGGGAACGGTTTGAAAGACCCAGCGACAGCCATCGAAGTCAGCAAGCAAGACGGCATGCTCGAAGCGGCGAACATGGAACAGTTTTGGGAGGAGTTAAAAAAGGAGGTCAAAGTATGAGCGGTAAAGAGTTTTCGATAGCAGTACCTGCATCCACTGCCAACTTAGGCCCCGGATTCGATTCCATCGGCCTTGCCCTGGACCTCCATTTAAATATTCATGTATCGCCTGCAGATTCGTGGCAGCTTGACTATAAAACACCTGAATACGCCCATTTGTCCGGTGTTGAAGATAATTTGATCCTGCAAGCGGCTGAACGCACAGCTGCCGCTTACGGCAAAGAGTTGCCGGCAGCCAAATTGGAAATCGAAACGGATATCCCGCTCGGGCGGGGGCTCGGCAGCAGCGCTTCAGCTATTGCAGCAGGCATTGAATTGGCCAATCGTTTGCTCGATCTGCATATGTCCGGCCAGGAAAAAGTACAAATCGGTACAGAGATGGAAGGGCATCCGGATAATATCTCCGCTTCACTGCTCGGGGGACTGACAATTTCCTATTATGATGAAGAGCAGATCGAAACTGTGCACGTCGAACAAGTCGATATCGGGGTCGTGCTATTGATCCCCCAGGAGATTTTCCTGACAGAAGAGTCCAGAAGCCTTTTGCCCGAACAGCTTCGACACGCTGAAAGTGTACGTGGAAGTGCCGCAGCCAATGTGCTTTCTGCAGCGATGGTGCTTGGCGATTGGGAAAAAGCCGGTAAGCTCATGAGCAAAGATACGTTCCATCAGCCATATCGCCAAAATCGCTTCCCGGATTTCAAGGAAATCGGTGAAGCGTGCCGCGAGCTCGGCGCTTACGGATACGCAATCAGCGGAGCGGGCCCGTCCCTCTTCATCCCGGTCCGCGCTGGCGATGAACAACGCATCGCACAAGCGCTCGGCCAGCTATTCCCGCATTATGAAAGCATGGCAATGAAGCCGGCCTGTAGCGGCACCAAATCATATGAAACAGTGGCATAACAAAAAGCTCCGGATCCCTTGATCCGGAGCTTTTTCTGTATATTCTTCACAGTTTGATGGAGATGTATTTGGTTTCAAGAAATGCATCGAGGCCTTCCTGTCCGCCTTCACGGCCAACGCCGCTTTCTTTCATTCCGCCGAATGGAGCTTGTGCCGTAGAAGGCAGGCCATCATTCCAGCCGACGATGCCGTATTCGAGATTCTCGGCGATAAACGTACCGCGTGACATACTTTCAGTGAAGAAGTATGAAGCCAGGCCAAAGCGTGTGTCGTTTGCGAGCTTGACCGCTTCCTCGTCGGTTTTGAAGCTCATGATCGGCGCAACTGGCCCGAAAGTTTCTTCGTTCATGACGAGCATATCTTCTGTAGCATCAACGAGAACGGTCGGGTTGTAGAAGTAAGCATCGTTATCCGTCTGGCCGTCACCCCCGACTAGTACTTTTGCGCCTTTATCGACGGCGTCTTTTACGTGGCGCTCTACTTTTTCGTATCCATCTTTGTCGACGAGCGGGCCGATATCCACTCCGTCTTCGAGGCCATTGCCGACTTTCAATTGGCCGGCTGCTTGCTTCAACTTCTCGGAAAATTCATCGACGATTCCTTCTTGGACGTAAATGCGGTTGCCGCATACGCAAGTCTGTCCGGCGTTGCGGAATTTTGACGCCATGACGCCTTCGACTGCTTTGTCGATATCTGCATCATCGAGCACGATGATCGGCGCGTGCCCGCCAAGTTCCAACGACAGGTTCAGCATCGTATCAGCGCCTTGTTTCATCAATTCCTTGCCGATTTCAGTCGAGCCGGTGAAAGTCAATTTGCGGACTGATGGATGGCTCGTAAACACTTTGCCGATTTGTGAGGCGCTGCCGGTCACCAGGTTAACGACGCCTTTCGGGAATCCAGCTTCCTCCGCGAGCTCAAACATGCGGACGGCTGTGAGCGGCGTCATTTTCGCCGGTTTCGAGACGAAGGTACAGCCGGCTGCGAGGGCAGGCGCCATTTTCCGTGCCATCATGGCCGCAGGGAAATTCCAAGGTGTGATGGACGCGACGACCCCTACTGGCTGCTTGTTGATTTGGATGCGTTTGCCGTCTTTGCTCGCAGGGATGGTCCGGCCATAAACGCGTTTTCCTTCTTCCGCGAACCACGAAATGAACGAGGCGGAATATTCCACTTCACCGATCGCTTCTTTTAGCGGCTTGCCCATCTCCTTCGTCAAGATTTCCCCGACTTCTTCTTTGTGTTCCAATAGAAGATCATGCCATTTCATCAGTAATTCTGCTCGTTCATAAGCCGTCGTCTTCGACCAGGAAGGAAATGCCGCAGCTGCAGCTTCGACGGCTTCAGTCGCTTCCGATTCGCCGCCGTTGGGGACTGTGCCGACTTGTTCGCCGGTTGCGGGATTCATGACATTGATGGAATCGTTGCCTTTATCCGTCCACTCGCCATTTATATAATGTTTGCCGTTCATTCAAACTCCTCCTTAAATTATGCTTCTTGTAGTCAATACCTCACCTGGAAAATCTCTAAACTTGCGCAGAGGGAGGGCTGGTACTTGAAAAATTCAATAAAAAATAAATAATGGACTCAAAAAGTTCACGTCTTGAGAAATACGCAATATATCGCTATTGGTTGCGCTTACATTAAAATGAACGATTATTCAATTTAAAGTTATTTCGAAATAGTCTATAAATTTTATTTCCGAACTCGAAATTCTGTGCTACTATTGCTTAAAACTAATAAGCTTCTGAAAAAACTAAATAATGAATAATGTTTTGAAGCTGAGAGAGAGGAATGAACACTATGCCCCAAATGTTGGCCTTAGCCATTATGGCTTTCATCCTGTTTATCGGAGAACTGATCTCCATCCGCACCAAAGCTTGGATTCCATCGATTTTTGTAAGTGGGGTATTGTTCTTGATCGGGTATTGGACATTTTTCCCGGAAGATATCGTGACCATCGGGGGAATCCCGCCGGTTGTCGCCACTTTGCTGATTTATTTGCTGATCACGAATATGGGGACCTTATTGTCGCTGGATGAACTGAAAAAGCAGTGGCGCACGATTTTGATCGCCTTATCCGGAATCTTGGGGATTGTCGTCTTCTTGCTTGCGATCGGGACACTGTTGTTTGATTTTCAAACAGTTATCGTAGCCATCCCGCCACTTGTCGGGGGATTGGTATCGGCATTGATCATGTCGGAAGGGGCAACGGCTGCGGGGCTTCCGACGCTCGCCGTGTTCGCTATCGTCATTTATGTTATCCAGGGGTTTGCAGGCTATCCACTGACTTCTGTCATGCTAAAAAGAGAAGGGCGCAACTTGCTGCAGAAATACCGCAATAATGAACTGACGGATTACGCACCTTTAGCAGCAGGAACGGCTGAAGAAAAAGTCCAGGACGAAAAACCGAAGCTGTTTGCGGCCTTGCCGGAGAAATACAATACCGATTTCTTCAAATTCTTCCGTCTTGCTTTAGTCGGATATGCTGCGTATCTTGTCTCAACATTGGCTGCGCCGATTGTGGAAATCAGCCCATATGTATTGTGCTTATTGTTCGGGGTATTAGCGCGTTCGATCGGATTCTTGGAGCGCCACCCGCTGCAAAAGGCAAATGGCTTCGGCTTTGCAATTATGGCTTTGCTGCTATTCATCTTCGATGGGTTGAAAACGGCGACACCTCAAATGATGCTGGAAATTCTCTATCCGTTGATTGGTTGCATCATTATCGGGCTTGTCGGGATGTACATCTTTTCATTCATCATCGGGAAGATCCTCAAAGTCAGCAAAGAAATGGCGTTCGCTTGCTCGTTGACGGCACTTTACGGATTCCCGGCAGATTATATCATCACTGTTGAAGTGATCAATGCATTGACGCAGGACGAAAAAGAACGCGAAATGCTGACTAGCCGCATGCTGCCGCCGATGCTCGTCGCTGGATTCATTACGGTCACCATCGTCTCGGTCATCTTGGCAGGAATCTTTGTCGGATTCCTGTAAACATCATTTAGGAGGGTTTTGCAGTGATACTTGAAGCAATCAAAAAAGAAATAGCAAATCATGCCGGGGAATTGATTGATATCCGGAGAAAATTGCATAGCGAACCAGAACTGTCTTGGGAAGAGTATGAAACAACGGAATACGTTTTTAACTATTTGACCGAACTTGGGATCTACTGCCGCAAAACCGAACCGACCGGTGTCATTGGTGAGTTAGTTGGCGCAAAACCCGGAAAGACGGTGGCGCTGCGGGCAGACATGGACGCTTTGTCTGTCGAAGAGCTCACTTCGGATTTGCCGTACCGTTCCAAAGAACAAGGGAAAATGCATGCTTGTGGGCATGATGCCCATACAGCGATGTTGTTAATTGCCGCAAAAGCGCTCGTTTCGGTCAAAGACCAGCTCGAGGGTACGGTCAGGTTCTTGTTTCAGCCAGCGGAAGAAGTGGCGACAGGCGCACGGGAAATGGTCCGACAAGGCGCGATGGAAGGCGTTGATAATGTATTCGGCATGCATATCTGGTCACAAAGCCCGACTGGGAGGGTGTCTTGCACAGCAGGTCCATCATTCGCGTCTGCTGATATTTTCAATATTCGATTCACAGGGCGCGGTGGGCACGGTGCCATGCCGCAAGCGTGCATCGATGCATCGGTCATGGCTTCTTCATTCGTCATGAACGTACAATCAATTGTTTCGAGAACGGTTGATCCAAAGCAGCCTGCAGTTGTTACCGTCGGCAAGATGACGGTCGGCACGCGCTTTAATGTTATTGCAGAAAATGCACTTATTGAAGGCACGGTTCGCTGTTTCGATCCGGAAGTGCGCGACCATATCGAAAAGCAGCTCGAAGTATATGCCAGAAACACTGCCGAGCTCTATGGGGGAACTGCTGAACTCGAATATATCCGCGGCACGCAGGCGGTCATCAATGAAGCTGAAAGCGCACAGTTGGCCCGTGCAGTTGCAGCGGAAGCTTTCGGGGAAGATGTTTTGTACCATGAAGAGCCGACGATGGGCGGAGAAGATTTCTCATTCTTTTTGGACAAAGCACCTGGCTGTTTCGCATTGGTCGGAGCGGGGAATCCAGAAAAAGATACGGAGTGGGCGCATCACCATGGTCGGTTCAATATCGATGAAGAGGCACTTTCCACCGGTGCGGAATTATATGCACAATACGCTTATTCTTACTTGAATAGAAAATAATCGAATCGATGGAGGGGCTTATGGGAAATAGTGCATTATACGAAGACTTGATCAAGGGATACGATAAACAATTGGACCATTCGGGAGTCAGCGGGGAACGCCTTGCAAAACGCTTGCATGCCTTGTCGGAAATCGGCTATACCGAACCCGGCGGAATCAAACGCCCGGGGTTATCCAATGAAGAAAAACAAGCTAAGCAATTGGTCAGATCCTGGATGGAAGAGGCTGGGCTTAGCGTGAGGGAAGACGGTGCCGGAAATGTTTTCGGTTCTTTACCGGGACGCTCGGCTGGGCCGGCCATCGCGTCCGGGTCTCATGTCGACAGCGTACCGAATGGCGGCAATTTTGACGGCCCGCTTGGGGTGCTATCTGCGCTAGAAGTAGTTGAAGCCTGGAAGTCAGTCGGTTTTGTTCCTGAAAAACCCTATGAAGTGGTAATTTTCACCGACGAGGAAGGCTCAAGATTCAATAGCGGCCTGACCGGGAGCCGAGCGATGACGGGTGATATTACCGAACAAGAGATGAATCAATTGCGGGATTACAACGGAGAAGGCTTGGAACAAGTTCTTGACACCTACGGAAGTTCTCTAGATGGGTTCCGCAAGTCGGTTAGGAATTTGTCGGAGCTGGAATTGTTTGCAGAAGTGCATATCGAGCAAGGCAAAAAACTGGAACAAGAAAACCAGCCGGTTGGCATCGTCAGCGGAATCGCCGGCCCCGCCTGGATGGAAGTGAAGTTTTCAGGTCAGGCAGGACATGCCGGCAATACGCCGATGATCGGCAGAACGGATAGTTTGGTCGCAGCCGGTGAATTCGTCAGCCGCTTGCCACAGCTTCCTCCAGCGATTAGTGAGACGGCGGTGGCGACGGTCGGCAAGCTGGACGTATCGCCAAATGGCATTAATGTCATTCCGGAGCAGGTCGTGCTGCATGTCGATGCGCGCGACATTCATAAAGAACCGCGGGATATGCTTGTAGAACGCATTCGAAGCCTGGCAGAAGAAGTAGCTGACAAGCATGGAGTTAGTGTTTCGCTCCAGCAAAATACGAGCATCACTCCTGTGCCGATAGCAGAGGAATTGCAGCAGGAAATTGCGGCGGTATTGGAGGAGCAGGGAATCGTACCGGTGCGGATACCGAGCGGTGCGGGCCATGACGCCATGATCGTCGGACGCCATATTCCGGTTGCGATGCTGTTTGTCCGCAGCAAAGACGGCATCAGCCACAATCCTAAAGAGTGGTCGTCCTTGTCTGATTGCGTTCACGGGGTTCACGCTTTAAAAGCATTCATCGAATCGAGAATGGCAAAATCATAAGCAATTTTTTCGGAAGACAGGGGAGATGCCTCTGTCTTTTTTTTAGTATAAATGTATTTGAAAAATATGGATGTAGAGATCCTTATTATGGAATTATCAGGTTAAATTGATATAGAGTGTATATTTACCGGTAAATCGGGTATATAGAATGCAAGGAATGATATTAAAACCTGTACGGAGGTGATGAACGTGAAAGCAGTTGAGAATAATGCTTCTAATAATGCACGCCCGTTTTCCGAAGAGAAAATCTTGAAGGAATGCCGTCACTATTTTTCATCTGAAACTGCTCGAACAGCAGAAATCGCTGAAAGATTCATGGAGTACTTCATTAGGAATGCTTCGTCGGAAGGTGTACTTTTCAAGACGATCAAAGAAATCACCCACGACTTGAATATTTCTCACCAAACCTTGACCAAAGTCCTGAAACGGCTCGAGGAAGAAGAGATTATCTATAGAAGAAACGGTATCATCGGTTTGTGGCAGGAATAATTTCAGCGACCTAGAAGAATCAGCTTAGCGAAGACTGGCGGATATTCCGCCGGTCTTTTTCTTATGGCTATATTTTTTGAAGTGGGTACAAAAAACCTAGTCCACCGAGAAGGCATTTTTTATTTAAATGAACATATAAGACTATTTTATTTATAGTTGAATTAAATATTGGAACAGATACAGCCTATTTGCTTATATTTATTAATATTTTTTATGAAAATCCGCTTAAAAGTGTAGAATGAACCAAAGAAGTGTGATATAAAGGTACTATAATAATCTGAATTTTTAGATAGGAAGTTCGATAATGTCTTAACGAGGAGGATGGGGAATGGGGAAACAACTAATTGGGCGCCGGCTGTTAGCGTGCGTCAGCAGGAATTTTGTGCTGGTAGCCGGTACAACTGTATCAACGGTCTTTGCCGTATGGCTCGTGTCGGTCTTTGTTTACGAGCCCGAATACATGGCGACAAGCCAAGTGTTTGTCGAACCTTTTACATCCGAGACTATTCATGGGGAGACTTCAGCCACATCCGATTATCAAACTTTGGAAGCCTACCAAGTTTTGGCGAAAAGCCCTGCTGTACTGTCCCAAGTGCTTGAACGCACAGGCAGCGAGTATTCGATGGCAGATCTTCATCATCGCATAGCCATCAACCGGCCGGAAAACTCACAAGTCCTTAACATCGTTGTCTCGGCTGGGGAAAAAAATGAAGCTGCTAAAATAGCAAATGCCATAGCTTTCAGCTTGCAAGAGGAAGTGAAGCATCTGTTGAAAGTGGACAATGTGAGCGTCATCTTGAAAGCTGGCACTTCTCAAAATGCGCTTGAAGAGAATAGCAGTTTGAGTATCCTGTTATCGTTAGCGGCAATTGCAGGCTTGGTGGCGGGAATCCTGCTGAGCCTGACATTTGAGTTATTCGGTTTTGTTAGACGATATGCTCAATTTGGAAGAAGAAAGAACGCACATTTACAGACCGTCTTCAAATAAGCAGTAGTTAAAGCAGGGGTGAGAGTATGTACAAGCTGGTTTCCATCCAAGAGCATATCAAATGGCAGGAAATACTTGATGCCTTAGACATACAGGATATTTACTACACGACACAATACTTTCTGAGTGCCCTTAAATTGGATCCTGGAGAAGCTTACCTCTTTTATTTTCGATGCGAAGACGGGGAAGTGGCATATCCTTTCATCAAAAGAAAAGTGAACGAAGAAATGCCGCAGTATTATGATATTGCAACACCGTTTGGCTATGGTGGGCCGGTGCTGAACATACGATCCGACAGCGCATCGCTAGTAGCCAATTTCAGGAAGGAATTCATCGATTTCTGTGAAAACGAACGGATTGTCGCTGAGTTCATCCGGTTTCACCCTTCCAGGGGAAATGCAGAGTTCTTCAAAAACTATATGCAATTATTGCCTTTGTACGAAACTTATTCGATTGATTTGAAAAAGTGGCAAAATCCTTTTGTGCAAGGTAAACCAACTTCGCCTGAAGTAGAGGTTCGAAAGTTAGGGACTGTCCGCCATATGTTCGAATTTCTTGTCCTTTATTACTCGAATGCCCGAAGACGGGAAGAGGCTGATAGTTATTATTTTTTCACCAATGACTATTTTGAAGCCTTAGTCAGCACGCTCGGCCCAAACCTTCATTTGTTCGGAGCGTATAGAGAAGAAAAATTGGTATCCGCCTGCTATGTCTTGGCGATGGGCAAGACTGTTCATTTTCACTTAGAAGGCAATTTACCAGAGGAGAAAAAGCACAAGGCGGATCATGAGCTACTGGCTAAAGTTGCTGAATGGAGTTTGGATAATTATTATGAAGAGTTCCATTTAGGAGGAAGCTTGGACAGTGAATTGGGAGATGCGAAACGGGCGATTGCCAATATGCAGCCATCCACTTTCTTTATTGGCAGGTACATCCATAAACAAAAGATATACGACCAATTCATTTCTTTGGACGATGAAGACATCATCCGACGCTACCGCAATATTTGAAACGTACTCAAAAAATACAGGGGGGTATACTAAATGAGATATACGCAATATAAAGGGGTAGTGGAACGGGAATATAAGAAATCGTTGCGCAAAATCATGTACGAATTATGCGTTGTGGAAGAAATGGATTCTGTAAATGGGGCGCTGCGCCTCGGCGTGGCGAAAACGATCTTCGAATACTGGCGCAATTTCTACCGATACGATGATCACCAGCGCTTATTCGACGAGAAAGTACAGGAGCTTGACAAAATGCATTTTCTTTACGTAAATGAAGGAAAGAAGGAAACTCCTCAACAACCGTTAAAATACGCTGATGAATCCAGTTTGGATGGCTTCAAGGAACAAGTGGAAAAAATGGGTGCTTATTACCGTCAAGTGCATGCTGAAAGCTACGGATTGGCTGTGGAAGCTTCCAATTTGCCCTTGATTGAATTTGTAGAAGAGTTGATTCAGCGATATGAGGAAGGCGAGTTGCTTGAGGAAATCAAGAAACATTCACAGAATGCCAAAAAGGGGTAGTTATTGAGCAATGCAGCCATTTACAAAGAAAGCGATCGAGGTCATGAAAAGCATACCGAAAGGAAAAGTGATGTCTTACGGGCAAGTAGCCCGTACAGCCGGAAGCCCTCGTTCTGCCCGTCAAGTGGCAAGGATCCTTCATAGTATGAGTGAAACGCAAGATATTCCGTGGCACAGAATCGTCAATGCAAAAGGCGAAATTGCCATAAAGGATGGGGAAGGACGGTTCACCCAAAAGTTGCTTTTGGAAGAAGAAGGTCTTTGTTTTGAGGAAGAAGGAAAAGTAGCTTTGAGCCGCTACCAACATTTTCCGGAGCTGTAAGCAAGAAAATGTAAGTTTATCTTACGCCTTATAAAGGGTATAAACCTGCATTGACTAATTTTTGTTGCAGAAATGGGGAATTAATAGTGGCTACAGAAAACAAACCGGTTATTGGAATTACGGCTCGTGTCGAAGAGGATCAAATGTATTCGTTGGATCCCGTCTATGCAAAAGCCATCCTACAGGCAGGCGGATTGCCTCTGATCGTCCCGATTGTGGATGAGGAAGACATTCCGCTTCTTTGCGAGCGATTGGATGGATTGATTGTGACAGGAGGAGGGGACATCAACCCGAATATTTACGGGGAAGAGCCTCATATCCGTTTAGGTGCCGTTTATCCGGGCAGTGATAAGTATGAGGAAGAACTTATCTTGAATTTCCTGAAACTGGATAAACCGTTTATGGGAATGTGCCGAGGCATGCAAATGTTCAATGTTGCGTTTGGTGGAACCGTTTATCAAGACTTGGAATCTCAATACGAAGGGACGCTTTATCAGCACAAGCAAATGGCTATGCGGACACACCGTACGCATTCCGTGAAATTAGAAGAAGACAGCTTGCTTTATAAAATCATGAAAGAAAAAGAGTTTCATGTGAATTCTTTCCACCACCAAGGCGTCAAAGATGTGGCGGAAGGACTGGAAGTAGCTGGCCGTGCGGCAGACGGGCTTGTAGAAGCATTGCAGAGCCCGAACCATCAATTTGCGATGGGCATCCAATGGCATCCTGAAGAGTTTGCGCTGCAAGGCGATGAAGCTTCATGCAATATTTTTTCCTACTTCGTCAATGAGTGCCTGATTGATAAAAAACAGAATCAATAAGAATTGACGTTGGGGGCTGCCCCGGCGTTTTTCTTATATAGCAGCAAGAAACCCGCCCTCCGTATTGGGAGAGCGGGTTAAAAATGTAATGATTAAATTATGCTTTCGGGTTGACGGACCAAGGCTCAGGTACGCGGGCTTTAGCAGCGAATTGGTCTTCAACGGACCAAGGCTCAGGTACGCGGGCTTTAGCAGCGAATTGGTCTTCAACGGACCAAGGCTCAGGTACGCGGGCTTTAGCGGCGAATTGGTCTTCGACGGACCAAGGCTCAGGTACGCGAGCCTTAGCAGCTAAGTCTTCGGAGTCTGATAATATGTTGAATGCTGGCAACGTACTTAATACAATTGTAGATACAAATAAAATTACAGTGCTTTTTCTCATTCTTTATCACTCCCATTTAATATTAAGTACTTCTTTGTACGCATCTCTAGATTTTTCTGTTATTTCAGCAGACTCTTTATACCGACCTTGTCTGAAATACATTTTACCCAAATATCCTAAATAATATCCCAAATCATGAAAACTATTTGAATTAGTAAAACTATTGATTAATTTATTTAATATAATTTCTTCAAATTTATCATCTTCATCATCTAATAAATAAGTTAATGCTACAAATTCCATGTAAGCGTCTTTAAAAATAGCATTTGACGGTGAATCTATTCGCAGTTCTTTAGCCTTAACAAGTTGTTGTCCAACTGCTGCTATTTCTTTAGCTTTAGATTTATCACCCAGTTCTAAGTGACTTTTAATCAAAACACAGTGTGCAGAAATGCTATCCGCTATATATTCATCAGGAATATACTTCAGTGAATTATTTAGATGCGGAATAGCCAGTTCGTATTGCTGATATATAAAATACGAAAAACCTAAATTGTACTCCGTAGTAAACTTTAAAATATCAATATCCAATTTACTTCCTATAGTTAAAGCATTTTTATAATGTTCCATTGAAAGTCTATGGTTGCCGAATTGTTCATGAGTAATGGCAATATTTAGATGACACTCTACAATTCGTTTGGGGACGAATTCTTGTTGATAGATTTTTAATGCCATTTCTGAATATTTATAAGATAACTCATGTTCTTCGCATTTCGTGCTCGAAATTCCTATCGAATAATAAAGGTCTCCAAGTTCAGCTGGAGAAATCGATTTTGGTGCGATTCTCTCAGCAATCAGATAAGTCTTTAGAGCATTCTCATAATCATTCAAAATATAATTATAGTTACCATTATATTTGTGGTACAGATAATACTGTTCTTGATCCATAAACTCTTTGAAACGATCCATTTCTTTGATTTTCTTTTCTGCGCTTTCCAAGTCGCCCGTAATGATGAAGTAGCGGATTTGTTGGATATCGAATTCAAGTTCGACGTCTTCATCAGCGCGCAAAAGAGGGTGGTTGCAAATGTCCGCGTAATGCTCCATGATCTTGCCTTTGTTCTGAGGATGGAGCAATGAGTTTTTAAAGTTTTTCACTAGCACTTTGCCAATTGGGTTGTCTTTGGCAGCTAGCGGAATTTCAAGTTTTTTGCATAGTGATTCTAAGTCTTTTAGTGCGGGTTCTTTCAACCCAGCTTCAATTTTTTTCAGGTCTTTTGGAGAGAAAATGCCTGATGCAGTTTCTTCCATGCTGAAACGTTTTTTCAAGCGATGATATTTCAGTCGCATTCCTGTGTCCATGTCGACTCTCCTTTCCGTTTGCATGGGCAGTACTTCAATCATCCATGTAGGAGAGTTTATCTCCGCTTGGCCAGGCGGCCCTGACAAGCGTATATCCGATAGATTGTTTAGTACGATAATTACCGCCTCCACATCCACATTTTACTTTAATTACATATATTAAATCTATGATAGCATCAATTTTCAAAATAAACTGCTTTTTTATTTCGGTAACTCCTGTTTTGAGAAAAAAGGTAAAAAGTGCCTAACAGCTAAAATAATAGCCAAATCATTACAGTATTTGGACTTACTACTAGTCCTTTTGTTCTATCGGAATAATTTCGTGAAAGTTTAGATAAAGTAGGTTGAGGGGAAAGGAAGAGTATAGCAACAGCCAAATTAATCAAACGGGGGTATTATTATGAACTCATCAAATAAAAAAGTACTTGGAATTGTTTATTCTCAGGAAGATTTTGACCGTAAACTTAGCCAACTCAATGAACAGGGATATTCCGCAAATGAAATCCATGCGGTGGCTGAACATACGGATCAATTAAACGACCATCAAGTGGAAGTGGAAAAAGCCGGGTCTTTCGGGGATAAAATGAAGAGTTTCGTCACAGGAAAAAGCGCAGTCAAGGAATCCATTGATTCACTTGGCTTATCAGAAGCAGAGGCGCAGCGGTATACAGAAGATGTTGCTAAAGGCGGAATCCTGCTGTATGTAGAAGACGAAAGAAAAGGGATCATCGATGCGGTGAAGGAATCGGAAGGTGCGCCGGAACGTGAACCGACTGATGCAGAACGCCGTCAGTATATCCAGTCTGTCGATAATAATTATGATGAACAGGAAGACCGTTTCGCACGCGGCGAGACTTTCTTGCAAGATCCGACATTAGTGAAAGACGAGCGCCACGTATCATTTACGACGCAAGAGAAACCGGAAGTCGAAAAAGCACGGGGCGGCACAAGCAAAACAGAAGCACAAAGCACCAACGATAAAAAATATAAGTGATATGGTGGCCCCGGTCGTTTGAAGATCGGGGATTTATTTTATTCAATGAGGGTAGCTTAAGAGCCTGAAATATATTATATAGAAGGATTGAAATGTTTTAGTACCGATAAAGTGCGGGTAAACAGAAAGCAATACAAGTTAAATCAGGAGGTTTTATAAATGGTACAGACAAACCGTCAATTTGAAATTGTTTATTCACAGGATGAAATGGAACGAGCTTTGGAAGCATTGATCTCAAAAGGCTATCGCAATGAGGATATCCATGTGCTTGCAAACGATAAAAACTTGGTGAATGAAGCCCACGATCGTTATGGTGTAGATTCGCATAAAGCCAACTCTTTCGGCAACCGTATGAAAACCCTATTGACAGGGGAAGACAAAGCCCGCGCTAAATTGGATGAATTTGGCGTAGATCGCGACACAGCTGACCATTATGAGCGCGAAATTGAACGCGGTGCGGTTCTTTTGTATACGGATGGTGCACCTAGCGGGAATGCAGAAAGTGAGCATTTCTCTTCGCATTCTGACGACAACACCCCTATGGACCTGGAGGCAGATGGGCGCAATACAGCATTTGCGCCGTTTGGCCGCGATGTTGAACGGGACGGTAGAATGCATGATGATGAAAAGCTCATCGACAAAGACATCCAAAAGCATGAAGGGGGACACGATACGGGCGTTGAAGGCATCTACACAACCGATGCTACGCGCGAACAGACGAATAAATCCCAATTGCACAGCAAATCCCAGGATTCCCGTTTGAAAGGTGCTGAAATTCACCCGACCAGCGACCGTGAAAAGCCGTCGGAAGCTGAAAAGCCATCTGAAAAGCGCATGGAGCATGAGCCGAAACTGGGAGACCGAGACGGTGAAAAGGAATTGAACCGGGAAGATGGGGTGAACCGCCGGCAAGATGAACCTTCTCCGGGAGTGGATCCAAATCTTGGGCCAGCGCCGTTCGGCCGTGATTCAGAAGAAGAGCATCTAGCTGATACAGAGCGCCGTGACGATTTTGAATCTACGAAAAATCCTAGAGATGTGGATGATTTCCATAAAAATGTAGAGAAAAAGACCGGTACGCCACCGACGCCGCGTTTATTCTAAAAATAGAAGAAGGCCGGAGAAATATTATATTTCTCCGGCCTTCTTTTATGTCTGGATTATCGTTTGTGGGTGGTGCGCGCAATGATGATCCCAGCAAGCGTTCCGATGATTGCGGGAACAAGCCAGCCGATTCCTTGTTCATAAAATGGCAAGTAAGAGAAAATCTGCGTGATTGCGTTGAATTCAAAACCTGAACTCTTCAATGCATCAAAGACGCTTACAATACCTGTAAGCACAAGTGGAATGACATAGACGTATGATTTTTGGTAAAAGGAATGATCGAAAAACGATAGAATGACAATCACAATCGCAAGAGGATAGATGGCCAATAATACCGGCAATGAAATAGCGATCAATTGGGTCAGCCCAACATTCGCAATGACGGTCGAAAATCCAGCGAAAATGAATACATAGACCACATATGGCAATTGCGGGAAAATTTTATTGAAGAACTGGGAAGTCGCTGACACAAGCCCGATGGAAGTCGTCAGGCAGGCGAATGTGATCGCGGCAGCTAAAATGATGCCCCCAATTTCGCCGTACAGTACGCGTGAAGCGAGCGCAATGACTTCTCCGCCGTTCTCCTGCATGCCGATAGCTTCTACACTGGTCGCTCCGATATAGCTTAAGGATAGGTACACCAGTGACAAGCCGGCTGCCGCGATGAATCCCGCGTATGCCGTCGTTTTCAGGATGGTGTTCTTATCTTCAACGCCTTTCGCGCGGATGGATTGGATAATGACAATCCCGAATACGAGCGCGGCAATTGCGTCCATCGTCAAATAGCCTTGAAGGAAGCTTTCGAAAAACGCTTCTGTGTCATAATTTCCGACAGGCGCACCGATTGGTCCCATAGGCGTCAGGAAGCTTTTGACAGCTAAAAAGCCAATGACGACGATGAGAATCGGCGTCAGGATTTTACCGATGCGATCGACTAGTTTTGTCGGGTTCAATGCAAACAATACGGTGATGACAAAGAAAATGATCGTGAAGAGAAATAATGACCAAAACGATGATGCCATTTCAGCGGACAGAAAAGGCGCAGTGCCAATTTCGAAAGCGACAGTGGCTGTTCGGGGAATGCCAAAGAACGGACCGATAGCCAAATAGACGATCATCGTGAAGACGATGCCAAAGACCGGGTGTACCCGTCCGGCAATCGACTGCAGATCTCCGCCCGCTTTTGCGATGGCAAGTATGCCTAATAGCGGCAAACCGACGCCGGTCAGCAAAAAGCCGATGATGGCGGGAAGCAATTGCTCTCCTGCTAATTGTCCGAGATAGGGAGGGAAGATTAAATTTCCGGCACCGAGGAACAGCGCGAAAAGCATAAGGCCGATCGTTAAAGTTTCAAAGTTTGTAAGCGTTTTCTTGTTCATGGGAGTTCTCCTTCTAAATTAAACATAGTCGCACAAGAATTTATTATAACTGAATTCACGCAGTTATGAAAATTAAAATTTGGAAATAAAAAAGCCCGGCAAAATTGCCGGGTTCAATGTGCTTATTTATCTTTATTGAAGCCTTCCTTAAACTTGCCGACCGTATCCTGGACCTTGCCTTTTGTCTTATCGGATTTGCCTTCAGCCTGCAAGTCCGGGTTATCGGTCGCATTGCCGACCTGGTCTTTCAATTCGCCTTTGCCTTTGCTGACGGCACCTTTCACTTTATCTGAGAAACCTTCTTTATCAGCCATTTGAATGCCTCCTTTAGAATATCTTTACTCCCTATATTTCCTATCTTGAAGTTTATAAACCTTCTATATAAAAGATAAAAGCTCCCCGACGAAGGCATCGGGAAGCGTGAGTTTATGATTTTAATGGTTGTTCATTAAGTGTTTCTTTTGCTTTTTCCTTGACTGAAATGCATAAATCCTGGGCTGCTAACCGTTTTAACGTGGTCAAAGGGGTGGCTGCATTGGCGGCGACGCCTTTTCGGACTTCAGGATGTTGATCGAGTGATAAGTCTACAAGGAGCCCTTCACAATTGATGGAACGTGCAAGCTCTGCCCGTTTGAGATAATCCATTTTCAATACAGCTGCTTCATCATAAGGAGACCATTCTTTCTTCGATGCATAAAATAGAAGATTGCTGTCCATATTTCGCACTCCCGCTCAAATTAGTATGATATTCGTGATCCATGGGTTTATTATAGCATATTATGGATATAATACTATAAAAGTGCCTTTCAATTCTGAAAATTAACAAAAAAATTCATTGTCCGGTCCAAAAGCATCATGCACATAACTTATTGATGAAAAATATCGGAGAGCCGGAAACTTTTCTTTCCTGGAGACCGTCTATAACTAAAGGAAAGATAAAAATTGGTAACATATATCACTTCCTTTTTTTATCAGCCGTGCTATAATAATGATGGATATGTATGCAAAATGAGAGTTTTTTAAGGAGGAAGGACATGCTATACCTGACGCTGGTTGTGGCATTTATCGCTTCGATTCTCCTGACACCCCTTGTGAAGAGATTGGCATTTCGCATCGGGGCAGTGGATCGGCCTAATTACCGAAAAGTACACGCAAGGATCATGCCGCGTTTAGGCGGATTAGCCATATTCGGATCATTTTTGATCGCTTATCTTTTCCTTCAACCGAAGGATCCGGTTTCAGCTGCTTTTGAATCATCGCTGATCCCAATTGAAACAGCCATCATCATCGGTGCGTTTTTGATCATCGTGACGGGTGTCTTGGATGATATGCTCGAAATTACAGCAAAAGCCAAAATGCTCGGGCAACTGGCTGCGGCCGGCGTCGTCGTCATTGGCGGCGGGCTCGAAATTTCATTCATTAACTTGCCGTTCGGCGGCGTCTTGGATTTCGGCTACTTCAGCATCCCGCTGACGATCATTTGGATTGTCGGCATCACCAATGCCATCAACTTGATCGACGGGCTTGATGGTTTAGCCGCAGGGGTTTCCACCGTGGCGTTATTGACGCTGACGGCGATGGCCTTCATCATGGGCGATATTTTCGTCATGTCGACAGCTGCCATTCTTGCTGCTAGTTCTATCGGCTTCCTATTCTATAATTTCCACCCCGCGAAGATCTTCATGGGGGACACAGGGGCTTTGTTCCTTGGTTTCATGATTTCCGTACTCGCCTTGATGGGTTTCAAAAACGTGACAGTCGTTGCCTTGATCATCCCGATCATCATGCTCGGCGTGCCAATTTCGGATACCTTCTTTGCCATCGTGCGCCGCGTGCGTGAAAAGAAATCCATTTCAGAAGCAGATAAATCGCATTTGCACCATTGCTTGTTGAACATCGGATTTTCACATAGCCAGACCGTGCTGATCATTTATGGCATCTCCGCATTATTTGGACTTGCGGCTTTGCTATTTTCCCAAGCAACACTCTGGGGAGGCATCCTGTTGATCGGTGTCATGCTTCTGGCGATTGAATTGTTCGTCGAAGTGGTCGGGCTCGCAGGGAAGAATTACCGCCCATTGATCAATTTAGTTAGAATGATAGGGAAATAAAAAGTGGCTGCGGCCGCTTTTTATTTTAGGCAAAATAATTAAAGATACAAAAAAACTGGCAACCGCTATCGGTTGCCAGTTTTTTTATTCTTCTTCCTGATCTGATTCGGTGGCTGGAAAAGCCTGATCGGTGAGGTCTTCTTCATTCAAGGAAAGATTGGAAGTGTCCGGTTTTAAGCCGAGGTGGCTTTGGAGAATATCTTTCAATTCCTCAAGGGATTCTTCATCGGGCATGTAGTAGTAAATGCCTGTCGACATATCATCGTAACCTTGGACACTCATCGTCTCCACATCCGGTTTGCCGTTTTTCGCATATTCGAAGAATGCCTGCATATCGCGGAAACTCATATTGGTTTTCATATTGTCCCCGACTGCATCGATGACATTGCCGTATTTGGTAATGGATCCTGCTGACAAGGCTTTATCCATGATCGATTCAAGAATCATCTGCTGGCGCTTGCCTCGTTCAATATCATTGTCATAATAACGTGTTCTGGCCAAGGCCAAGGCTTCACTGCCGTTCAACTGCTGGATTCCCTCTTCCAATTCAATGGCGTTATGGGAATCCGTTTCATCTTTTTCTTTTAAATCATAAGGAACATCGGCTTTAATCCCGCCAAGTGCATTGACCACATCGACGAAGGCATCGAAGTTCATCGTCATGTAATAATCAACCGGTACATCGAGCAGGCCTTCGACACTTTCGATTGTGGAGCGCGGGCCGTTCAGTGCATAGGCGTGCGTGATCTTGTCTTCATAACCAGAGTCAGGAATGAAGGTATACGTATCACGCGGAATGCTGACGAGTTTGACGGATTTATCCTCGTTATTCAATGTAGCTAAAACCAACGCGTCGGACCTGATGTTATCGCTGCTTTGGTCTCTTGCGGCACTATCATCGATGCCGATGAACAAAATCGAGATATTATCGTTTAACGGTTCGACTTGTTCGTCGCGGAGATCGGATTTGTCGCGTCCATCCGCTGATTCATACGCATTGTTCGCAGCAAACTCGGCTTTTTTCACGAGCCAAATTCCAAAGGCGGATAAACTAATCAACAAGGAGACAGCCAGGATGGCAGAAATTTTGATGATCTTCCGCTGCCGGCTGGACTTTGCCTCCCGTTTCATTTTTCTACTCATTATAGTTGCTCCTCTAAAGGGGGATTATGTGCGGCTTTGGTAGTAGCCAAACACATGCAAGTGCCATTTCACTAATCTTAAGGACATAGTGAATTTACGAATTTTCATTTTTTTGTGCTGTGGATATTATACAGTGATTTTTTCTGCACGTAAATGAAAAGAAATTATGGATGGGGAAATTCGAGGAATTCCGTGTGCGCTGACTCGATTTTAGCCTGCCCATTAGTCAGTTCATTGACCCAGTCGATAAAAGCTTGTTCTTTTTCGACCGGCACATGGATGGATAGCACCACGGCATCAGAATAATCGATCCCTGCCAACGGATAATCCGACTGGCGAATTTCGTTTTCGATTTTGCCGAGCCAAGTATAATCGATAGACACTTTCATCAAATGGTGCAGGCGCCGTTCCACCACGCCGCTAGCGGCAATCGCTTCCGACGCGGATTTTCCGTACGCACGGATCAGCCCGCCGCCTCCGAGTTTGATGCCGCCATAATAGCGCGTCACCACTAGCACAGTATCCTTTAATCCTTGTTTTTTCAGCACTTCCAGCATAGGAACGCCCGCCGTTCCACTTGGTTCCCCGTCGTCATTCGCTTTTTGGATGGAATCGTGTTCACCGATGATGTAAGCTGAACAATTATGGGTAGCCTGGCGATGTTTGGATTTGATGGAATCGATGAAAGCGATCGCTTCCGACTCCGTTTCTGCCCTTGCTGCATGGCCGATAAAACGGGATTTGTTTATGAGTATTTCTGCATTGGCAGAAGAACCTACTGTTATGTAATTTTCTCGCATTTTTATTCCCCCTGTTGTAAAATGAAATCAGATAATTTGTAATGTATTCTTAATATGCTGTTGCGTATATAGTGATATACTTGTTAAAGCCCGTAAGGCGAAAGAAGCAAAGAGACGGATGGTTACAGTAAGTATAGCTAAGGCGGTTTTAGAATGGCAAAGAAAAACGATGGAACTTCATTAGATTCCATCTTTGACGAGCTGGTCGCAAAGATGGACCAGTCGAAACAGGATATTTTCGCCATTAGCGAAGAAAGTCGCCGCAGCTATGAAGAGATGAAGGACGAATTGGAGAATGTCAGGGCGAATATCAGCCGCATCATCGCGGAAGGTGACGCACTTGAAGAGCGGACCCGCTCGGCACGCCGGCGACTCGCAGAACTATCGGGTTCATTCGAATCTTTCACTGAAAGCCAGGTTCGTGAAGCTTTTGAGCTGGCCAACGAACTGCAAGTGCAATTATCCTTGAACCGCGCCGAGGAAAAAAAGTTTCGGCAAAAGCGGGACCGCCTGCAGCGCAAGCTTCAGAAGTTACTTCAGACGATCGAGCGTGCAGAGCGGCTAGTCAATCAAATCAATGTGGCCACCAATTATTTAGCGTCGGATCTGGAAGATTTCGGGGACGCGGTCGACAAGTCGAAGAGCAAGCAGGATTACAGCTTAAGGATTATCGAAGCCCAGGAAGAAGAGCGCAAGAGGCTATCGCGTGAAATCCACGACGGACCAGCCCAGATGATGGCGAACGTCCTGCTGCGTTCCGATCTGATTGAAAAAACCTACCGCGAAAAAGGTGCGGATAAGGCCTTCAAGGAAATTTCTTCGTTAAAGGATATGGTAAGGCAAGCGCTTACGGAAGTCAGGCGCATCATCTATGACTTGCGACCAATGGCGCTTGATGATCTCGGGCTGGTCCCGACATTGAAAAAATATCTGGAGACGATTGAAGAATACAATCGCGGTGTCCGGCTGTCTTTCCATTCCAATGGTAACGAGGTACGGCTCCCGAATAATTTTGAAACTTCTATTTTCCGGCTCGTGCAAGAAGCGGTCTCGAATGCGATTCGCCACGGCAAATCGACAGATATCGAAGTCAAGATGGAATGGCTCACTGAACAGGTGTCCATCATCATCAAAGACAATGGTTCCGGCTTTGACCAGGAAATCGTCAAAGACCAGTCATTCGGCTTGACCGGCATGAGGGAACGGATCGAATTGATCGGCGGGGAATTCTTCATCAACTCCACGCTCGGCGAAGGAACGGTGTTAATGTTTCATATCCCGCTGAAGGCGGGTATGTAAGATATGGTATTTTGAGGAGGACGACATAATGACAAAAATTATTATTATTGATGACCACCAATTGTTCCGGGAGGGCGTTAAGCGCATCTTGGACTTCGAAGAATCGTTTGAAGTAGTCGCAGAAGGCGGCGACGGCGAGGAAGTCATCAAGCTGTACGAAGAGCATCAGCCGGATGTTGTGTTGATGGATATCAACATGCCGCAAAAAAACGGCGTCGAAGCAACGGGAGAACTAATTGAGAGATTCCCGGACGCCAAAGTCATTATGCTGTCCATTCACGATGATGAATCGTATGTGACGCATGCCCTTAAAACAGGCGCGCTCGGCTATATGCTGAAAGAAATGGACGCGGACGCCATCATCCAGGCGATCAAAGTGGTCGCAAAAGGCGGCTCTTACCTGCATCCGAAAGTGACCCGTAATTTGGTGATGGAATTCCGCCGTTTGAGCGAACGTGAAAACAAAGGTTCTTTCCATCAAACAGAGATCCGTCGCCCTTACCATTTACTGACAAAACGCGAAAGCGAAGTTTTGCAGTTATTGACGGACGGACAGAGCAACCGCGTAATCGGTGAAACTTTGTTCATCTCAGAAAAAACAGTCAAAAACCACGTCTCGAGCATCCTGCAAAAAATGCAGGTCAATGACCGTACTCAGGCTGTCGTTACAGCCATTAAAAACGGTTGGGTAGAAGTACGTTAAAAAAACATTTGGCGGCAGCGGGTTCCGATGCCGAAAATTAAAAAAAGCGCTGGAAGCAAAAGCTTCCGGCGCTTTTTTACATGCGTCCGATACAGAACTGATAGATCGATGCAGTGACCAGACAGTCCCCGAGCGCATCGTGTGCATTGTGTTCGAGCTCGAGATAGGCGGATAGTGTCGTCAATTTATGATTCGGCGTTTCGGTGATGAATTTACGTGCCAGCCTGACCGTATCGATGACTTGATAAGGCGGCACCGGCGTGATGTGCTCAAGCGCATAGAGAAATCCCATATCAAATGGTGCGTTGTGGGCGACAATCGGCAAATCGCCGATAAAGTCAATCAGTTGGGGAGCGATTTCCTCGATGACTGGCGCATCTTGGACGTCTCCGTTGCGGATGCCGGTGATGCGGGTGATCGTGCTGGAAATCGGCCGTTCCGGATTGATCAGCATGTACATCGTATCTTGTTGTTGATGCCCGATATATTTAACGGCACCGATTTGGATGATCTTATCATCGCCGGCACGCAAGCCAGTCGTTTCAAAATCCAGCACGATATAGTCGTTTGCCGGTTCCATCGTCAAATTGTATTTTTTCGCTCGTGCAGCGGTTCTTTTTTTCGGATACGTACGTGTGTCACGCATCTTTTGGTTGAGCAAGCGCTCTGCTTCCCATTTTTCCAAATGATCGTCTCCTTTCGGTTTCTTTCCATTGTACATGACAGCGGAAGGAATTGTCCTGTCGCGTATTGACACTGTTTCTTCATTGTATTCCGCGCGAGGCTATGGCAAAATGAGCGCAGGAGGAATGCATCATGAAAAAATGGATAGTTGCAACTGGGCTCATATTGGCGCTCGCAGGTTGTTCAGACGAAAACGATTCGTCGGTCAATAGCAATACTGCAGAAGACGGCAATGCCACCAATGAAAATAATGCGGTTGAACACGGCATCACAGACCAAGAAGTAGGGTTTACATTGGACGATGAGGGAGACGTCATCGCTGCGGATGTTCCAGAAGCTGAAAAGCAGGAACTCCTTGGCGCGTATGAGGAATACATCGCGGCTTTTAATGCGGAAGACATGGACCGCTATATGGCGACCATCGCGGAAAATCCCGATGGCTTTGATCGTGAAGAAGACCAGCAGGCATTGAGCGAAGCCTTCGAAAACTACGACACAACATATACGACGAGCGACGAAACAATCGTCAAATACGAAGAGGACCGGGCTGAAGTGTTTGCCACCATCGATGTGGAAATGAATGAAGCCGGCACAGAACAAGGGATGCAGCAATCCGGGCGCCAAGTGGTCGTTTTCAAGAAAGAGCAAGGCGACTGGAAAGTGACGAGCCTGCATTTCATCGGAAATCAATAATGGAAAACTAAACGAAAGGCTTTTCCTGGCAGGCAAATGGATGCTTGTAGCCGGAAAAGCTTTTTTGGATTCGCGCCAGTTTAAAAATAGTGAAAACAGACCGTCCAATGGATCGGATTTTTTGTCTATTGGCAGGCAAGTTTTGGTAAGATAGCAGTGGAGGCTGATTGAAAATGAAAACAGCAATTGTAACAGACAGCACAGCGTATATTCCGCAGCAGCAAGCAAATGATAAAGGCATACATGTGGTGCCTTTGCAGATTACATTCGGCAATGAGTCCTATGCGGAAACCGAATTGGATACTGTGGAATTTTACGAAAAAGCGCGTGAAGAGCTCCCGAAAACCTCTCAGCCGCCAGTCGGTGAGTTCATTTCATTATACGAGCAACTTTCAGGGCAACATGAGGAAGTCATAGCCATTCACCTGTCCAGCGGCATCAGCGGAACAATGGCTGGGTCGAAGCAGGCGGGAGAGATGACCGAAGGCGTGGATGTCCACGTGTTCGATTCTGAAATCGCTTGTGCCGTTCAAGGGTTCTATGCGCTAAAAGCAGCGGAACTGGCGGAGCAAGGCATGGATGCCAAAGGGATTTTGGCAGAACTTGAGGAAATGAAAAAAACGCTGCGTGCTTATTTCATGGTGGAAGACCTTCGCCATTTGCAACGCGGCGGGCGTTTATCAGGGGCCCAGGCTTTGGTCGGCAGCATGCTTCAGATCAAACCGTTGCTGCATTTCCAGGACAAGCTGATCGTCCCGTATGAAAAGATCCGCACACGAAAAAAGGCGATGAATCGCATTGCGGAAGAATTGAAAAAAGACTGCGGCAAAGAACCGCTTCAAGCGACGGTCATCCACGCCAACCGGCTCGAAGAAGCGGAAAAATGGAAAGCGGAGCTTGAACTGGCCTGCCCGGATGTGGAATTCACGATTTCTCATTTCGGCCCGGTCATCGGCACGCATTTAGGAGAAGGCGCAATGGGCCTTGGCTGGGCAAAGAAATGACCGGCCAAGGCCTTTTGGCTATAAAAAAAGGAGGAAATCCATGCAAGCAATCGAAGCATTTTTAACAGGGAGGATATGGATAAAGCCATTCATTCCGTTCCCAAAAGAAGTCATACAGGAAGCAATCGAGAAAGGCAGCGCACGCGTAGTTAGCGGTATATCGGCTGACGGCCAGTGTGCAAGATGCCTTGAGACGTCGCCCGATTATGTGATTCCATTCCAATGCGCAACGTGCGGCGAAGTTTGCCGCTATTGCCGGACATGCATCAAGATGGGGCGTATCAGCAGTTGCACGGAATTGGTTTTATGGACATCTCCCGCACTTCCAAAATCAGCCCCACGTGCCTTTGGCTGGGCCGGCAGCCTGACGCCCCAGCAGGCAAACGCATCGCAAGCCATCTCCGACAGCATCCGAAAGCAAGAAGATCACCTCTTGTATGCCGTATGCGGTGCCGGCAAAACAGAAATTCTATTTTCCCCGATCCACGAAGCGCTACAAAAAGGATTGCGCATTTGTGTGGCTGCACCGCGCACCGACGTCATCCTCGAATTGTCCCCCAGATTCAAGCAGGCATTCCCGGATGCCAACGTCCATACACTCTACGGCGATAGCCCTGAACAAGCGGGGTACGGCGAAATCATCCTGGCCACCACCCACCAATTGTATCGATTTCAGGAAGCCTTTGATTTACTATTCGTCGATGAAGCGGATGCTTTTCCATATTCGCTTGACCCATCACTTGAACGGGCCGTGAAAAAAGCCGCCAAGCCGTCCGCTCCCGTCGTCTACATTTCTGCCACTCCATCCAAAACTCTCCGAAAACAGATTGCCGGACACTCCACCATATTCAGGCGTTACCATGGCGCGCCACTGCCAGTTCCCACTTACCGATCGATGTGGAATTATGAACGCCATATCCAAAAAGGCAAAATCCCTGCTCCGTTAAAAGATTGGATAGAAGACAAGCTGCAGAAAAAACAGCCGTTCCTTTTATTCTTTCCATCTATTCAATTGATTGAGCAAGCAAGCCCGTTGCTGCACAAAATCGATTGCGCAATCGCTGCAGTCCATTCGAAAGATCCACAGCGCAAAGAAAAAGTGATGCAGTTGAGGGATGGTGGCTTATCAGGCCTTGCCACATCCACTATATTAGAACGCGGCATCACCATCCCCCATTTGCAAGTCGCCGTCATCGGGGCCGACCACTGTGTATTCGACCGGGCAGCGCTCATCCAAATTGCCGGGAGGGTCGGGCGAAGCGCGGAAGACCCTACTGGGGACGTCATCTTTTTCCACAATGGCATCACCAGGCAAATGGATGCGGCCAGGGAAGAGATTCTCTTCTATAACAAGTTGGGAAAAGCATGAACTGCTGTTTATGCGATCAAGTATTGCGCTTTGCCCCTTCGTGGCGCGGCATTTTCCTCTATGAACCTCCGGAATTGCTCTGCCAGCCGTGCCGGAATGAGTTTTCAAAAATTACCGGACAAGGCTGTAAATATTGCGGCAAAGAGGGCGAAGCTGTTTGCCGTGATTGCCATTACTGGGAAGAGCATGGCTACCGGGGCCTTATCCACTCAGGAAAAAGCCTTTACCGCTACAACGATGCCATGAAAGACTGGTTCCACCAATACAAGTTTTTAAAAGATGTCTTATTGGCACAAGTGTTTGCGAAGGATTTAAGGGAAGCCTTGGCGAACGAGCGAGCGCTAATCGTGCCGATTCCGCTGAATGCCGAGAAGCTGCGCGAACGAAGCTTTTCACAAGTGGACGAATTGCTATTGGCGGCGGGGATTCCGTACAGTCATCTGCTGGAAAAATGCGGTGAAACTTTGGGGGAGAAAACCCGCGAGGAACGGATGGCGACAAAGCAATTGTTTCGATTGAACGAGAGAGTGGTCCCGAAACAACTGGTGCTGGTGGATGATCTCTATACCACAGGCACAACGATGCGACAGGCAGCAAAAACTTTGCAGGAAGCGGGCGCAGAGTCGATCCGCATACTCACGTTGATTCGCGCGTAATTGAACAGTCAATTGACTCTTAGGCAATAAAAAAGCAGCTGCATAGCAGCCGCCTGTATTAATGTTCGTAAATCATTTTGCGTGTCATGCCGCCATCAATCGTCAAACATTCGCCGGTAATGAAAGAATTATCAGGATTCGACAAGAATAAGCACGCTCTAGCGATATCGTCTGTGGTACCGACACGCCCGCTCCAATGCTGCTCATGGTCGACTTTACGCAGTTCATCCTTATCGCCGGTATGTATCCAGCCAGGGGCAATCGAGTTAACGCGGATGCCTTTTGTATGAAGGCTTGCTGCGAGTGAATGGCTGAGCGCAAAAATCCCGCCTTTGGATGCAGAGTAGCTTTCCGTCCCTTGTTCTGACATGAACGCTCTCGTTGATGACATATTGACGATTGACCGGATGTCTTCATCCATATAACGGGCAGCTTCGCGGCTGCAGATAAAGACGCTCTTCAAATTCGTATTGAGCACGCGGTCCCAATCTTCTTCCGTCAATTCCCAAAGCGGCGTGAATTCCGAAATTCCGGCGTTGTTGATCAGCACATGGATGCTGCCATGGGATTTGTGGATGTCGGAGAAGACGCGTTCAACTTCCGAAAAACTTCCTACATCGCAGCGGCGGTATTCCACTCCGTCGATTTCGACTTTTTCAATATCCAGGCCGATGACGTTCGCGCCTTCTCTTTGGAAATAGTGTGCTACAGTTTTCCCGATGCCTTGTGCGGCACCAGTCACTACAATCGTTTTATTTGTAAACATGGGCTTCATCTCCTTGTCATATAGTTTACCTTTTTACTATAGTGCTGAAACTTTTTACGTTTCAAGAAGGATTCCGGAGGGAACAACTAGAAATAGATAGATAGCAAAACAGAAGGAGGAGTTCACATGCTGCAATTCAACATCAGAGGCGAGAATATTGAGGTAACTCCCGCAATACGCGAACACATCGAGAAGAAGGTAGAGAAAATCGAACGCTACTTCACCGATGGAGCGAATGCAACAGCGATGGTCAACTTGAAAACGTATAACCATAGCCAAACAAAAGTGGAAGTTACAATTCCGATGAAAAACTTAACATTACGTGCAGAAGAACGGCACGATGACCTCTATGCAGCGATCGATTTGATCGTTTCAAAACTGGAACGTCAAATCCGCAAGTATAAAACGAAAGTCAATCGTAAATTCCGTGACCGCGAAGGAATGGGCCTTGCGTTTGCACAAGCCGAAAGCGAAGCACAAAACAACGGTGCTGCGGAATCGGATGATGAAGAAGACTTGAAAATCGTCCGCACAAAACAATTCGATTTGAAACCGATGGACGAGGAAGAAGCGGTTCTTCAGATGAATATGCTCGGGCATAGTTTCTTCGTCTTCACAGACGCTGAATCAAATGGCACGAACATCGTCTACAAACGTAAAGACGGTTCATACGGATTGATTGAAACAACTTCATAATAGTGGAAGCCTCCTGTAACGGGAGGCTTTTGTTATGCAGTTATTTACATATACGTGTCTTGTTTTTTCTTGATTGTAGATGTATCAGCAATCGGTTCTTTTTGACATAAATTTGCGCATGGGTGAAAAATGCATTGTTTGCACGCTTTATAGTGCAGTGTTAAAATGAATGGTGAGATTTTTTTTTTGAAAATGCTGCATATGATTAAGATAAACCCAAAGAATGAAAATATGAGCAATCGCGGTTTCTATGCTGTCTTCAGCCGGAATCGCCATGCAGGGAGCGGTTAAACATGCTTGGAGTATTGAATAAAGTATTTGACCCGAACAAACGGGATTTAAAACGATTGGAAAAAGTGTCAGATCAGGTGGAAGCGCTGGCCGATGAGTATACGGCTAAGACAGACGAAGCCTTAAAAGCAAAAACAGTCGAATTCACAGCGCGTTTCGAACAAGGCGAGTCACTCGACGACATGCTGCCTGAGGCATTCGCGACAGTGCGCGAGGCATCGAAGCGCGTACTGGGAATGTATCCATTCCGTGTCCAGATCATGGGGGCCGCATCGCTTCATCAAGGGAATATTTCCGAGATGAAGACCGGTGAAGGTAAAACTTTGACTTCGACGATGGCCGTCTATTTGAATGCCATCACGAAAAAAGGCGTCCATGTCGTGACCGTCAACGAATACTTGGCGAGCCGCGATGCGGAAGAAATGGGCCAACTTTATAACTGGCTCGGTTTGACGGTCGGACTCAACGTCAACAGCCTGACAAAAGAACAAAAACGTGAAGCTTATCAAGCGGACATTACGTACAGCACAAATAATGAGCTTGGCTTTGATTATTTGCGCGATAATATGGTGCTATATAAAGAAGACATGGTCCAGCGCCCGCTTCATTTTGCCGTCATCGATGAAGTCGATTCAATCTTGATCGATGAAGCGCGGACGCCATTGATCATTTCAGGGCAAGCGGCGAAGTCTGCACAGCTTTATATGCAGGCAAACGCGTTCGGCCGCCTGCTGCAGAAAGATACGGATTACGCTTATGATGAAACAACAAAAGGTGTCGTGTTGACGGAAGAAGGTATTGAAAAAGTCGAGAAAGCCTTCAGCATCGATAATTTATTCGATTTGACCCACGTGCGTCTGAATCACGCGATCAACCAATCGCTAAAAGCGCATGTGACGATGCAAAAAGACGTCGACTATGTCGTCCAGGACGGCGAAGTGGTCATTGTTGACCAATTCACTGGCCGCCTCATGAAAGGCCGCCGCTATTCGGACGGTCTCCACCAGGCGATTGAAGCAAAAGAAGGCCTCGAAGTCCAAAACGAATCGATGACGATGGCGACAATCACGTTCCAGAACTACTTCCGCAAATATGAGAAATTGTCAGGTATGACCGGTACGGCAAAAACGGAAGAAGAAGAGTTCCGCAATATCTACAATATGAATGTCATCTCCATTCCGACGAATAAACCGATCATCCGTGATGACCGTGTCGATTTGATTTATGCGACAACGGAAGGCAAGTACAAAGCGGTTTCCGAGGACATTATTGAGCGCCATAAAAAAGGGCAGCCGGTTCTTGTCGGTACCGTTGCGATTGAAACGTCCGAAATCATTTCCGCGTATTTGACCAAAAAAGGCATCAAGCATTCGGTCTTGAATGCGAAAAACCACGCACATGAAGCTGAAATCATCCTAGATGCCGGCCAAAAAGGCGCCGTCACGATTGCCACGAATATGGCAGGGCGCGGAACGGATATCAAATTGGGTGAAGGCGTCATCGAAGCGGGCGGCCTCGCGGTCATCGGTACGGAACGCCACGAATCCCGCCGCATCGATAACCAGCTGCGCGGCCGTTCCGGACGCCAGGGAGATCCCGGCGTGACGCAATTCTATCTATCGCTTGAAGATGATTTGATGCGCCGCTTCGGTTCGGACTCCATGCGCAATATGATGGGCAAACTGGGTATGGACGACTCCCAGCCGCTGCAATCACGCATGGTGACGCGTTCTGTCGAATCCGCACAAAAACGGGTGGAAGGCAATAACTTCGATGCACGGAAACGTCTTTTGCAGTACGATGATGTGTTGCGCGAGCAGCGTGAAATCATCTATAAAGAGCGGATGGAAGTGCTCGAGACGGACAATATGCGTGAACTTGTCGACAATATGATCGATAGTTCGATCGGCCGTATGGTTGCAAGCTATACAACAGCTGAAAAGCCTGAAGAATGGCACTTGAAGTCCTTAACGGAAGTGATTTCCGCCAATCTCTTGCCGGAAGATACCATCACCGAACAAGATCTAGAAGGCAAGACGCAAGAACAGATTATCGAATTTATCCGCGAGAAAGTAACAGCGCATTATGACGAAAAAGAAGTCGAAATGACACCTACCCGCATGCGCGAATTCGAGAAAGTAGTTCTCCTGCGTTCGATCGATACGAAGTGGATCGACCACATCGATGCGATGGACCAGTTGAGACAAGGGATTCACTTGCGTGCATATGGCCAGAATGACCCGCTTCGTGAATACCAGAACGAAGGCTTTGCCATGTTCGAAGCGATGATCGAGGCGATTGAAGATGACGTGGCGAAATACGCCATGAAAGCGGAAATCAAGAACAATCTCGAGCGTGAAGAAGTGGCAAAAGGCCAAGCCGTCAACCCGAAAGAAGGCGGGGATGCACCACGCAAGAGAAAAGAGCCGGCACGCCGCGAGATGGAAGTCGGGCGCAATGATTTGTGCCCATGCGGCAGCGGCAAGAAATTCAAGAACTGCCACGGGGCAGCTTCGTAAACGATTGTTTATGGCCGAAGAGCAAAAGCTCTTCGGCATTATTATGAGGAGGAACTTTATATGATGGAATTAGCGGATATTCGCAACGAGCTTGACAAAACAGCCGAAAAACTGGCGGACTTCAGGGGGTCTCTTTGACTTAGAAAACAAAGAGGCACGTATACAGGAATTGGACGAGCGAATGATCGACCCGAATTTCTGGAATAACCAAGAAGAAGCGCAAGTGGTCATTTCCGAAGTGAATGCATTGAAAGATACAGTCAATCGTTACCGCAAGTTCGAGGAAGAGCAAGAGAATATGGAAATGACGCTTGAACTGTTGCGTGAAGAACCGGATGAGGAACTTCACGAAGAAGTAAGCGGGGAACTGAAGCAGTTTCTTAAAGACTTGAACGCGTTCGAGTTGGAGCTTCTATTAAGTGAAGAATACGATAAAAACAATGCCATATTAGAATTACACCCTGGTGCTGGTGGAACAGAATCCCAGGATTGGTGCTCGATGCTGCTGCGCATGTATACGCGCTGGGCTGAGAAACGCGGATTCAAAGTGGAAACTTTGGATTACCTGGCAGGGGATGAAGCCGGCGTCAAATCAGTGACGCTCGGCATTAAAGGGCATAATGCTTACGGCTATTTGAAAGCTGAAAAAGGCGTTCATCGCTTGGTTCGCATTTCGCCGTTTGATTCTTCGGGACGCCGCCACACATCATTTGTATCGTGTGAAGTGATGCCGGAGTTCACGGGCGAAATCGAAATCGATATCCGCACCGAAGATCTGAAAGTCGATACCTACCGTGCAAGTGGTGCGGGTGGACAGCACATCAATACGACAGACTCCGCTGTCCGGATCACCCACTTGCCAACCGGTGCTGTAGTGACTTGCCAACAAGAACGTTCACAGATCAAAAACCGCGAAAAAGCGATGCAAATGCTAAAAGCGAAGCTCTACGCATTGAAAATCGAAGAGCAGGAGCAAGAATTGCTGGAAATCCGCGGTGAGCAAAAAGAAATCGGCTGGGGCAGCCAAATCCGCTCTTACGTTTTCCACCCGTATTCCATGGTCAAAGACCACCGGACGAACTACGAAACAGGGAATTTGCAGGCTGTCATGGATGGTGACTTGGACGGATTTATCCATGCCATGCTGCGTTCAAAAATGCAATAAGCTGAAAAATCCATCTCCAATCATCGTAAATACGACTCCCAAAAGCTATTGCTCAATAGAGCGGTGGCGTTTGGGGGTTTTTTTACGCGTGAAAAGGCAATAGAAGAACAAGAAGCTTATATTTGCCAAGGAGGTTTTGGATATGATGACCCATCAATTATTGGTCTTGCTGATCATTGGCTATATCGTCTATACAATCGACATTAAAAAGAACTTTTTCCCCGTTCCCGTCGTATTGGTGGCGATCGGCTTAGGGCTTTCATTTATTCCGTATTTTGATGAATTCAATATTTCGAAGGACATCATCTTCAATGTTTTCTTGCCGGCAATGTTGTTTACCTCTGCTTATCAGTTTCCTTTGAAGCAGTTAAAACAAAACATCGGCATCATCGTCAGTTTGAGCACGATTGGGCTAATGCTCACAGTTGCTCTGCTCGGCTTGTCCATCTATTTCGCAGGCGGGATATTTACCAGCTTGACCCTCACGGCGGCTTTCTTGCTAGCGGCGATCCTGACGCCGACCGATCCGGTATCGGTGACCGCTATTTTGAAAGAAAGCAGCGGTGCAGAACAGATTGCCGATGTGGTCGAAGGGGAGTCGATGATCAACGACGGGACAAGCATCGTCTTTTTCACGATTTTCCTGACGATGTATCAAACTGGAAACGGGTTTTCATTGGGCAAATTTGTCTCGGAGTTGCTGCTCGTTTCGATTGGCGGTGTCCTTCTCGGAATCGCGGTCGGCTGGCTGATGAGCAAGACGATCCGCTTCACCCAGGATAAAAAATACCAAGTCATGTTAAGCGTGATCGGAGCTTACGGCGCTTTTTATATTGGCGAAGCCATCGGGGTATCGGGTGTGCTCGCGACAGTGGCAGCCGGCATATTCGTCGCTTATGAAATGGGCAGGGACATTAAGGAAGATACGCTCCCTCAGTCATTGGACGGTTTCTGGGATATCGTCACCCCGATTCTATTGGCAGTGTTATTTTTACTGATCGGCATACGCGGTGCAGAGTATCTGGCTTTTTCAGGCTGGTGGTTTGCAATCGTCATTTTCCTTCTGACAGTCGTTGTTCGGTTCATGGTAATTGCACTGTTTATTTACGGTGTTCCTAAATGGAGAAAAGAATTCAAGAACGATTTATCCACAATTACTTTGACAGCATGGTCTGGTATCAAGGGGGCGATGTCTGTAGCCTTGTTATTATGGTTGGAAGAAGCGGCTTCTGGAAAAGATCAGATTCTAATTGCACTGGCTTTTGCAGCGATTCTTTTATCACTTGTCATTCAAAGCATTGGCATTTACCCGCTATCAAAAGTATTAAAAAAACTTCAATAGAAGAAGAGTTGCAAAAATGTCGGAGTTTGCCGTTAGAATACAGCTAGCAGTTCTGTTGAGGAAGGGCTATTGCTTTATCCAGATGAAGTTCACAAAAAACGGGGGGTCTGCTATACTCTGACAGGGTTCAAGTGAATATAGAAGGAAGAGGAATAACAGCTTATGGGCAAACGAAATATACGAAAATCAAAAGATCCACATCCGGTTTTGACGAGCGTGATGGATTATATCTCCGTCTTGGCAGGAGCGGCGATTGTCGCCATTTCATTCAACGTGTTTCTATTACCGAATGAAGTGGCCTCAGGCGGAGTCAGCGGCATCAGTACGATTCTATTTGGCTTGTTTGAATGGAAACCGGCATTCGTCCAATGGGCATTCAATATTCCATTGTTCATCTCGGGCGTCATTTTGCTCGGGAAAAATTTCGGCATCAAGACGGCAGTCGGCACGGTGTTTTTGCCGCTAGTCGTTTTCATGACTGAAGATTGGGAAGCTTGGACGAGAGATCCACTGCTAGGCTCTTTGTTTGGCGGCATCATGGTCGGTCTCGGGCTGGGAATCGTGTTCCGTGGGAAAGCATCGACTGGCGGAACCGATCTTGCCGCGCAGATCATCACCAAATACACCGGCCTGACTCTCGGCACAAGCGTCGCGATCATCGACGGTATGATCGTATTGGCAGCTGCCATCGTTTTTGACATCGAAAAGGGATTGTATGCATTGATCGGATTGTACCTGACAACCAAAACCATCGATTTGGTGCAGGTCGGTTTCAGCCGCTCGAAGATGGTATACATCATTACGAACAAGCAAGTGGAGATCCGGGATGCTATTTACGATGAAGTCGATAGAGGCGTAACGGAATTGACAGCGACCGGTGGCTACTCCGGAAATGAAAAGCCGATTTTGATGGTCGTGATACCGCAGACAGAATTTACAAGGTTGAAACAATTGGTTAAACTGATTGACCCGCAAGCCTTCGTAATTGTTTCCGACGCTTCCGAAGTGCTCGGGGAAGGTTTCAAACGTGCCTAAATTTGGTATACTCCTATAGAAGGTAAAAATAGCAAGACAAAGAGGAGGATTTCCATGAAAAAGCAATTGATGACCGTATTGTTCGGTTCAGTTCTCGTACTTGGCGCATGTGGCGGCGGTGAAGAAACATCTCCTGAAGAGCCAGCTGATACAGGCGGCGATACAGAAACTGAAACAACGACAGTGGATGCAGAAGCAGTCATTCAGCAAAACTGTATTTCATGCCACGGTGAAAACTTAGAGGGCCAAGGCAACTTCCCAGCATTGAATGATGTAGGATCGCGCTTGTCACAAGAAGAAATCCTATCAGTCATTGAAAATGGCCAAGGTGCAATGCCTCCGAACATCATCGAGGGCGAAGAAGCACAAGCCGTAGCAGAATATCTTGCGAACCAACAATAAACCGGCATTTTGCCCGGTTTATTTTTTTTGCCATAAAACAAGGCATTATTATAGATATATGGTAAAAATAAGGTAATTAATGATGAACTAAGACCTTATATTATTAAAATTTCAGATAATTCTTTGTATCGAGACTGAGTCTGAATTGAAATGTAACTGTAACAAAAAAGGGGTTTAGGAGTGTTATAATAACCGTGCTGCAAAATTTGCTATGTACTTGGGAAATAAAATTTGGCGAAATGCCAAATGATATAGGTGGTTTATTTAATGATACAAATGAAGAATGTCTACAAAAAATATCCGAACGGCATTGTGGCACTCAACGGGTTGAATGTTGAGATTGCCCAGGGCGAATTTGTATACATCGTCGGCCCGAGCGGAGCTGGTAAATCCACGTTCATCAAAATGATGTACCGTGAAGAACGCCCGTCTTCAGGGCAAATGCTTGTCGACGGAAAAGATATCGCAAAATTGAAGAACCGGAAAGTGCCATTTCTACGGCGCGACATCGGCGTCGTGTTCCAGGATTTCAAACTATTGCCACGCCTGAACGTCTATGAAAATGTTGCGTTTGCACTCGAGGTCATCGAGGAGAAACCACAAATCATCAAAGAGCGTGTCATGGAAGTGCTGGACATGGTCGGGCTAAAGCACAAAGCGAAGATGTTTCCGCGTGAATTGTCCGGAGGCGAACAGCAACGCGTTTCAATCGCCCGTTCGATTGTCAATACGCCGAAAATCATGATCGCTGATGAGCCGACGGGTAACCTTGACCCGGATACGTCTTGGGACATCATGAATCTTTTCGAACAGATCAACTCGACAGGGACCACCATCATCATGGCAACCCATAACCGTGAGAT
The DNA here is from genome assembly GCF_003664125.1 of Planococcus citreus. GTDB lineage: Bacteria > Bacillota > Bacilli > Bacillales_A > Planococcaceae > Planococcus > Planococcus citreus. The sequence continues at coordinate 501,632 of NZ_RCCP01000001.1, read as the reverse complement.
CGTCAACAAGTTAAGACATCGCGTCATCGCTATTGAAGGCGGGCTGATTGTCCGAGACGCAGCCGGAGGTGATTACGGCTATGAAGATTAGAACATTTGGCCGCCATATCAAAGAAAGCCTCAAGAGCCTTGGCAGAAACGGCTGGATGACGTTTGCATCTGTCAGCGCCGTTACCGTAACTTTGCTGCTTGTTGGCGTGTTCGTCATGATCATGATGAACCTCAATAAAGTCGCTGATGACCTGGAAAACGATGTCGAAATCAAAGTGTTCGTGTCACTGGATGCGGAAGAAGAGGAAATTGCAGAGCTTGAAGAAGAGATATCCGGGCTTGATGGCGTTGAATCAGCCGACTTTTCAACGAAAGAAGAAGAGTTGACGGATCTTGTGCTCGACTTTGGTGAAGAGCTTAGCCTATTCGAGCAAAGCAATCCATTGTTTGACGTTTTCTATGTAAAAGCGACAGAACCTCAGCAGACAGAAACAGTAGCAACAGAAATTGCTGCCCTTGAATATATCGAAGACGTGGAATATGGGGAAGGGAAAATTGAGAAGCTTTTCAATTTCCTTAACGCAGGGCGCAATGTCGGCCTGATCCTTATTCTTGCTTTATTGTTTACGGCGATGTTCTTGATTTCAAATACGATCCGCATCACAATCGTGGCGCGCCGCACCGAAATCGAGATTATGAAGCTCGTCGGGGCGACCAATTGGTTTGTCCGTGTTCCGTTCATTTTGGAAGGCATGTGGCTTGGGATTCTCGGTTCCATTATACCGATCGGCCTCGTTGTACTTCTTTACCAGAAGATTACGGAATTTGCACAACCGCGGCTCAGCGGGGAACTCTTCCAACTACTTGAGTTTTCACCTTTCATCTACCAAGTGAGCGCGTTGATCTTGGCGATGGGTGTCTTTATCGGGATTTGGGGAAGTTTTATGTCCATTCGCAAGTTCTTACGTGTATAATCAATCAAAGGCCTATGGTCGCATCTTAACCATAGGCCTAAAGCTTACATAAATTAGGAAATAAAATACAGACATAGAAAAAGAACGTAAATCCAAGGGGGAAACGAACTTGAATTCGAAGTCTAAATGGATGTTGTCCGGCGTTTCATCAATTCTCGCATTGTCTTTGCTAATGCCTACTGCACACGCAAACACTAGCAAGCTTGATGAATTGGAACAGGAGCAACAGCAAGTCCAAAAAGAACAGCAGAAATTGGAAAAAGAACGCAAAGAATTGGAAGAAAAAGAAGAAGACCTGAGCTCAGGCATCGAGAAGAAAGAAGGCGAGATCGAGAAAACGTCTTCGAAGCTTGACCGCATCGTTTCGGAAATCCAGCAATTGGATAAGAAAATGCAGGAAACACAGTCTAAAATCGATACAGTACAAGCTGAAATCGACCAAACCAAAGAAGAAATCGATGAATTAAAAGAAGCGATCAAAGAACTCGAACGTAAAATTGACGAACGCACTGAACTATTGAAAGAACGTGCGCGCGCCATCCAGTTGAGCGGTGGGTCTGTCGATTACATAGATGTTCTACTTGGCGCCAATAGCTTTATCGATTTTATCGACCGTTTTTCGGCAGTCAACACTTTGATCGAAGCTGACCGTGAAATCATGCGTGAACAAGCAGCCGACAAAAAAGAATTGGCTGCAAAAAAAGAAGCGGTTGAAACGATTCTTGCCAATCAAGAAGAGCGCCGCGCTGAACTGGTTTCTTTGAAAGCATCATTGGATAGCCAGAAAAAAGAACAAGCTGGATTGAAAAAGCAAATGGAAGCAGAACAGAAACGTTTAGCTTCAGAGAAAAACAATTTGGAAGCACAGCATGAAGAGGCGCTTGAAGTCAGCGCTGCAGTCGAGAAGCAGATTATGGGACAGCAAGCTCGCATGGCGAAACTGGCTCAGCAAGAAGAAGCTGAACGTACGCGTATTGCAGAAGCTGAACGGAAAGCGGCAGCTGAAAAAGCCGCTGCAGAAAAGGCCGCAGCTGAGCGTGCAGCAGCAGAGAAAGCAGCAGCTGAACGGGCAGCAGCCGAAAAAGCGGCAGCTGAAAAAGCAGCAGCCGAAAAAGCAGCAACTAAATCTTCATCAGCAAGTGCCAGCACCGCAAGCCCGGCACCAGCACCAACTCCAACGCCAGCACCGGCTCCGGCGCCAGTCGTCAAACCGTCAGCAAACTTCGTGATGCCGGCATCAGGGCGCCATACATCAGGATTCGGCGGACGTGATATCGGAGACGGCGCGGAAACGCATCTTGGCTACGATATTGCCAATAGCCCAGGCACGCCGGTTGTTGCTTCAGCTGCTGGATATGTATCATTTGCAGGGTCAATGGGCGGTTACGGGAATGTCATCATCATCAACCATTCGATTAACGGGCAACCATATGCGACAGCATATGCACACTTAAGTTCGATTGGCGTATCGGTCGGCCAAAAAGTCGGCCAACGCCAGTTTATCGGCGGAATGGGCAATACCGGACGTTCGACAGGGCCACACTTACATTTTGAAATCCACGTGGGATCTTGGAATGGTTCGCGTAGCAACGCTGTGAACCCAGCCAATTATCTTTCTTATTAATCCAAAAAGCCGCCAAAGCCATTCTTTCCGCTTCATGACTAGTGAAGTTTCGGAAAGGGGCTTGGCGGTTTTTTTATGGACACAATTTGTTGCGGAACAATTCCGGCGAATTTACTGGCTACGGACAGTTCGTTTATCGTATGATGGTAACGGAATGGAGTGAAAAGAATGTCGAAAAAAGTGATCGGGCTTCTGATAGCAGCCATTTTGGTCATTATTCTAGCGGTATGGGCTGTCTTTGATAGCCAAAAAGAAGACCGCGCACTGAATAAAATGGCCCTTGGCAGCACGGTCGATTTTTTGCCGACCGATGAAGGGCTGGCAAAAGGCGAACTCGCTCCCGACTTCGAATTGACGACTTTGAAAGGCGAGGAAATGCGCTTGTCGGATTACCGGGGCAAAGCGGTCATCCTTAATTTTTGGGCGACATGGTGCCCGCCTTGCCGAGCAGAAATGCCGCATATGCAAACTTTCTATGAGAACCAACAGGATAAAGATGTCGAAGTGGTAGCTGTCAATTTGACGACAGAAGACCGCGGCATGACGGAAATTAAAAACTTTGTTGAAGAGTTCGGCTTGAGCTTTCCGATTCCGATGGATGTGGATGGAGATATTGGCGCGCTCTACCAAGCGTTTTCCATTCCGACTTCCTATATCATAGACAGAGAAGGCCGTATCTTGCATAAAATTGTCGGCCCGATGGATGAAGAAATGATGAATGGATTTATCGAAGAAATCAATGAGGGGGAATCACAATGACATCAATCGATACGAAATCTGTACACACAGCCGGCATGGAAGAGCGGACAATCCGCCCGAAAGTCATGCCAATCTACCAAACATCCGCCTTTTCTTTCTCTTCTTTAGAAGAGTTGGAAGGCTATTACGAAGGAAACGGAACTTATCTCTATACGCGGACAGCTAATCCGAACACGGATGCACTCGGCCAGACGGTCGCACAGCTAGAAGGTGCACCGAAAGGCGTTGCTGCCTCTTCCGGCATGTCAGCGATACTCGCAGGCATCCTGTCTGTTGCAGAAGCGGGAGACCATATCCTCGCCGCAGAGGATGTATACGGAGGAACTTTCCACTTGCTGAAGGAAGAATTGAGAAGGCTTGGCATTACGGTCCATTTCGCTGATTTCTCGGAAAGCGGAACGATTGAGCAGATTTTGGTCGATTTCCCGGAAGTGAAATTGATGGTGAGCGAATCGATTACCAATCCTTTTTTGCGGATCGAAGACATCGAAGGGCTCGTCCAATTGAAAAATCAATACGGCGTTAAAGTGATGATCGATAATACATTCGCGACGCCTTATACGTTTACACCTTATACACAAGGCGTGGATTTGGTCGTACATAGCGCCACCAAGTACCTTGGCGGGCATAGTGATGTCACATCAGGCGTATTGGTAGGCGATCCCGCTTTAATCGAAGAAGCCACAAAACGTGTCGTGAATCTCGGCATGAACTTAAGCCCTTTTGAAGCATGGCTAACGATACGCGGCATCAAGACCTTGGCGCTTCGTATGGAAAAGCAAAACGCCAATGCACAGGCGATTGCCGACTTCCTGCAAGACAAGGCACGGGTGTGGTATCCGGGGAAGGGCGCGATTGTTTCATTTGAACTTCCTGAAACTGCCGACGTCTCAGCCTTCTTTTCTTCACTCGGCTGGATCAAGATCGTTCCGACTTTGGCTGGTGTCGAAACGACCGTCTCTTATCCATTCGGCACGTCTCACCGTGCATTATCCGCAGAAGAAAAAGCGCGGATCGGTGTAACTGAGCGGGTTGTAAGGCTTTCCGCCGGAATCGAAGGCATTGAAGATATCCTTGGGCAGCTGCAGCAGGCGTTTAACTGATTGAAAAAGATGTAGGGCTATCCCTGCATCTTTGGTACAATGGAAGATAAGTTCATTTAGCTTAAGGATGGTGTCAGTGGAGTGTTAACGGATTTTTTGATGGCGATCGCCATGTTTTTTCTTAACCCTGTTTTTTATGTCGCATTATTTGCTGCGACGATGCTTGGATATTTTCGCGTTAAAAAAGAACGCCGCATTTTCCGCACGCGGATCGTGTATGGCGGAACAGAATTTAAACGCTTGCTGAAAGATGGCTGGTTGTATGCGTTAATCTTATCGGTCATCGTGGCTGCTGCCGGTTTGGCAGTGCCGATGGAATGGTTGATTGCACTCAGCATCGTGAGCATTATCGTCATGCTGACAGGTTTTTACCACCTGGCTTCTTTCGTCTATTTGGCGGGAGCGGCAGCGCTGGTCGTCTGGTTGTTCGAAGCCAATGATTGGGTGATCAATCTAGGGTTCGCCGAAATGACGGGCAGGGGGCTTTCGGACGGCTGGCTCATTTCAGTCGCGTTGATTGCAGGGCTTTTGCTATTCATTGAAAGCCGCATGGTCGAAAAGTCAGCTGCCGCTGCCGCTTCGCCGCGTTTGCATAAATCGGCTCGCGGATTGCGTGCCGCTGCCTATATTTCACGCCGCCTATGGCTGATACCGGCTGTTCTGGTCGTCCCTGGTGAAATGATTTCCGAATATGCACCGTACTGGCCACAGCTGCCGATCGGGGAAACGGCCTTTTCATTCATTTTGTTCCCGCTGGTATTTGGTTTCCAAGGGCGCAGCAAACGCACGCTGCCTGTTTATTTGTATCCAAAAATCGCGAAATCGGTCGCTTGGTCAGCTGTGTTGACGATCGTCCTTGCCTTATTCGGTTTTCTTTGGCAGCCGATGGCGATTATCGCGCTGGCCGCCGGAGCATTGTTCCGTTTGGGAATTAGCTTGTTTTATGCACAGAAAGAGCGCAGCGGGAATTACACCGTGACACCACAAGCGCAAGGCGTCATGATCATTGACGTTCTTCCGGGATCTCCGGCAGAGAAGATGGGGCTTGTGCGCGGGGAAATCATCCGCAAAGTAAACGGCACAACCGTAACGAATGAAACAGAACTATACGAAGCGATCCAGCTCAATGCAGCGCATTGCCGCCTGGAAGTAATCGATCATAACCTGGAAATGCGTTTGCGGCAGCATGTCGTCTTCCGCCATGACCATCACCGCCTGGGTCTCTTGATTGTCGAGTAAGGAGAGAAGAATATGGAGTCAATGGTGACTAAGTTTTTCCTATCGCTGTTTGTGCCCGGGCTTCTGGTTATCCTGTTTACGCGCGTGACGTTCAACCATTATGTCGGCCTCATATTGACCGTGGCATTGATTGCCGCGGCCGTTTATGCCGGCTTCACACATACGTGGCTATTGTTTATCGTCAACGCCGCTTCGTTAACAGCTGGTTTCTGGTATGCGAGCAATATGTATCATAAAAGAAAAAAAGCCGAAGCTCATGAAAATGAGTGACGGCTTTTTTTCTTATCCGAACCAAAGTCCATATACGGAGAGAATGGCAATGGTCCCGAGCACGACGAGGATAACGTTCGCCCCGGTAAACGCGATGGCAAATGCGGATGCGGCCCCGATCACGCCGAACCAGACGTTTTCCTGTATAAAGAACACAGCCGGGAAAATCAATGCGCCGAGCACGGCATAAGGAATATTTCGCAAAACATTCTGTACAGCTTCCGGTAATTCACGGCCTTCCAAAAAGGTTAACGGTATTGCGCGTGGAATATAAGTAACAACGGCCATTCCAAAAATCATCCACCAAAACCAAGCACCCATCAGGCGGCAACTCCTTTCCGTGAAATCAGTTCAATGATGATCGCTGAAGCAAGCGTCGACACCATGATCGCCCAGCCAGTGGACAGCCAGCCGGTGAAATAGAACAGTGAGTTGAAAAGTGCGGCGATCAACGCCAAGCTGACAACTTTCCGGTTGCCTTTCATGGACGGCACGAGCAAGCCGACGAACATCGCATACAGTGCGATCGACATGGACGCCTGCAGGAAGCCTGGGAGGCTGGCGCCGATCAAATGGCCGAGAGAAGTGAACACAACCCAGCTTCCGTAGGAAATAACGATGACGCCCGCGGCAAATGAGGTACGGATTTTGTCGCCCGGTTGAGTGGCTAGCACCGTAAACGTTTCATCGGTAATGCCGAATGCGTACAGTGCTTTTTTCCAGCGGGCATCCGGTTCCATCTTTTCATTCAATGCCGCTGTCATCAAAAAGTGGCGGATGTTGACGATGAACGTATTGACGACAATGAGCGCCGGGAGTACACCGGCTGTGATAAGGGAAAGTGATATGTACTGGGCAGCGCCGGCAAAGACGAAAATGCTCATGGCGGTCGCTTCGATGAGTGATAAACCTGTCGTTTTGGCCAGCAGCCCAAAAGTCAGCGCAACCGGGAAATAGCCGATGGCAATGCTGGCGCCGGCTTTCAGCCCTGAAGAGAATCCGTGTTCTTGCAATTTATTCCGCTCCTTTTGCCGCAAGTATTTCTCTTTTCCAAAACGGGAGAAAGAGTGTAAAGTAATTATAATAGCATAGCATATTTTCTCCTGTTTTTAGATTCATTATTGAAAAATCGCGCAATTTAAAAGGAATGAGCTTATGTCGGATTTTTTTACTATGGAAAACATTGTCGAGTTAACGCAATCTTACCGGGCATTCGGCCCACTCATCGGATTTTTGCTGCCGTTCCTTGAATCGTTTTTGCCGTTTTTGCCGCTCTTTGTCTTCGTCTTCGCCAATGCGACAGCCTATGGCCTATGGCTCGGTTTCCTTCTGTCATGGGGCGGGGCAGTCGCCGGTTCGTATACCGTATTCCTGCTGATCCGCAAGTTCGGGCAAGCGCGATTCATGAATTTCATGACGCGCCATGAGAAAGTCGAAAGGCTCATCCATTGGGTGGAGCGGAACGGCTTCGGCCCTTTGTTCTTGCTGCTGTGTTTCCCGTTTACGCCATCGGCATTGGTCAACTTGGTGGCCGGGCTATCGAATATCAGCCGCCATTATTACTTATTGACCTTGATGGCAGGCAAATTCGTCATGGTCTTGACGATTTCCTACGTCGGCTATGATATCCGCGCTTTGTTCACACAGCCGATCCGGACAGGTATCGTCATTGCTGTCATCGTGCTGCTTTATGTTATCGGGAAAATTTTGGAGAAGCGACTCAACAAAAAAGTGGAAGCCGACTTCAAAAGGGCGAAAGAAGAGCGCGAAAAAGAACGGCTATCTTAACAGGAAAGTCGTTCTTTTCGATTGTTTATTGTATAATAAGAACAAACGTTCTTATTGAAAAGGGGTGCATTACATGTCTTTACGAATTGTCTACGGGCGCGCCGGTACCGGAAAAACCCGTTTTGTCCAAGAAGAAATCGCCGATAGTTTGAAAGACCAAGCGGATGGGGATCCAATATTCCTTATCGTCCCCGATCAGATGTCTTTTTCTACGGAGTATCGTTTGTCCGCCGCATACGGCATGAACGGCATGATCCGTGCGCAGGCCGTGACTTTCAAGCGCCTTGCCTGGCGCGTGTTGCAAGAGGTCGGCGGGATCAGCCGCAAGGAAATCGACACATTCGGCTACCGCATGCTGATCCGCAGCCTGCTCGAAGAACATAAGGATGAGTTTCACTTATTCAGAAGAGCGGCAGGCAAACGGGGCTTCACCGACCAAATTGAGCAATTGATCAAAGAGTTTTCCCGTTATTGCATCGATTGCGATGAACTCGGCACCATCCGGTCATCTCTTGAAACAGCCGGAGCCCCGAGGACGCTGCAGGACAAGGCAGCAGATCTCGAACTCATCTTGCTGGAAATCGACCGCAGGCTAGGCAAAGTGTTCGTGGATTCCGAAGGCCATCTCGGATTATTGAGCGAGAAAATCCGCCATTCGGAAACAATCAAGCATTCGGCTATTTATATCGATGGGTTCGTTAGCTTTACAGCGCGCGAGTTCCAAATCATTGAAGAGTTATTGAAACATGCCAAATCGGTGACGATCGTCTTGCCGATGGATGACACAAGCAGTACGGAGGATGAACAGTCGTTATTCTACCAATCCGCCGTCACGGCAAGCCGGCTTACGGATCTTGCCGCATCGGAAGGAATCGGGCTGGAACCGGAAGTATACCTGCAAGAGCCAAAACGTTTCATGAACGAGGAACTTCTGCATATCGAACGCTTCATCGAAACCTTTCCTGCCCCGTCCATTGAAGGGCAAGGGGCTGTCGAATTGGTCGAAGCGTCCAACCGCCGCGCTGAAATCCATGAGCTTGCGCGGTCGATCCGGCAGCAAGTGATGGATGGTTGCCGCTATAACGATATTGCGGTGCTGTACCGCCAGCCGGAAGTGTACGACGAATTGATCAACACTATTTTTCCTCAATACGAAATCCCTTATTTCATCAGCCAAAAAAAGTCAATGCTTCATCATCCATTAATCGAATTCAGCCGCTCCGCACTCGAAGCGGTCATCGGCAATTATGCGTATGAACCAATTTTCCGGGCGTTGAAGACGGATTTGTTCTTTCCTGAAGGCAATGTCAGCAAATGGCGGGAGCGAGGGGACCAATTGGAAAATTTCGTCCTTGCCAATGGCATCTACGGAGACCGCTGGTTTGATGACAAGCGCTGGATCTATAAAAAATACCGCGGGCTCGAATTTCATTCAGGCATCCAGACAGACGAAGAATTGGCGCTCCAGATGGAATTGCAAACCGTCCGGGATGTGGTGCGCGACCCGCTTGAGCGCTTGAAAACACGTCTCGGCGATTGCGTCACAGGCCGCGAATTTGCTACAGCGCTGTTTCAGTTCATCGAAGAGCTCGATGTCTATTCGAAAATCCAGCTGCTGAAAGACCGCGAAGAAGCCGATCATCAATTGCTTGCTGCGACGGAGCACGAGCAGGCGTGGAATCAATGGGTCGGCGTGCTCGATCAATTCGTCCTGATGTTCGGGGACAAAGAACTGGACCTCCAAAGCGCGGCACGGATTCTCGATGAAGGCTTCGAAACTCTGGAGTTTTCCCGCATACCGCCGTCGCTCGATCAAGTGACCATCGCCAAAATGGACCTGGCACGCCTAATGGATATCCGGTCGGTCTTCATCATCGGCGCAAACGACGGCGTCTTGCCGCAGCGCATCGAACACGAAGGGCTCTTGACAGATGCAGAGCGCGAGTGGTTCCAAAAAATTGGCATCGAACTCGCGCCAAGCTCCCGTATGCGTTTGATGGATGAAACTTATATGGCCTATCGCTCGTTCTCTTCCGCTTCCGATCGGCTGAGCGTCTCTTACCCGATTGCGGACGAAGAAGGAAAAGCCTTATTGCCTTCTTTATATATCAGGAAAATCGCCGATTTGCTTCAGTTGGAGCCTAAATTGGCAGCGATCGGCCCGGAAGAGCTGCATGAGCCGGATGCATTGGAATACATTAGCCATCCGCGTGCAACGCTTTCGCATCTGGCTGCCCAAATCAGGAGCGGCGAGCTCACGGGACAATGGCAGGCTGTGCTCGATTACTACCGGGAAGACCCGTTATGGTCGTCAATTATCAATCAAATCTTCAAGCCTTTGAGCCATGGGAAAGCTGAAAAGCTATCGGAAGAAATCGCTGAATCGCTTTACGGTGCACCGATCGCCTCGAGCGTATCCCGTATCGAGACGTATCATAGCTGCCAATTTGCCCATTATGCAGCTTATGGCTTGAAACTCGAAGAACGTAGCCAATACCGTTTGGCTGCACCGGCAATGGGAGATTTATTCCATGCCGCAATCAAATGGATTTCCGATGAAGTGATGCAACTCGGCGTTTCCTGGTCGTCGCTAAGCAAAGAACAATGCGCGGATCTCGCGAAGCGGGCGATCGAACAATTATCGCCTTATTTCGTCAACCAGATCCTGTTGAGTTCGCATCGCTATCGGTATATCCAATACAAGCTTGAAGGCATCATCCGCCAGACGGCTTTCATGCTGAGCAAACATGCGCAAGTTTCCGGCTTTGTGCCGGTTGCGCTTGAAGTAGGATTCGGGACGAAAGAAGCGATTCCGCCGCTCGACATTGCGCTTGATCGCGGGCGCAAGATGAATGTCAGGGGCCGCATTGACCGCATCGATTCAACTGATATCGGCGGCAAGCCGTATTTGCGGGTCGTCGATTATAAATCATCCAAGCAAGGCCTGGATTTGGGCGAAGTTTACCACGGGTTGGCACTTCAAACTTTCACTTATTTGGATGTGGCGCTGACCCATTCGAAGCGCTGGCTTGGGGAGCAGGCGGAGCCGGCAGGGGTGCTGTATTTCCATATGCACAACCCGATGTTGAAAATGACGAAATTACTGACCGCTGAAGAACTGGAAGAAGAACTTGCGAAGTCATTTAAGATGAACGGTTTGGTTGTTGAAGATCCGGAAGTCATACAAGCGATGGACGATCAGATCGATGGCTATTCGAATGTCATTCCAGTGCGGCTCAATAAAAACGGCTCGGTCTCGAAGGGTTCATCGAAAACAGTCGAAAAAGACGATATGGAAACGATCCGCAAATTTGTCCGAAAAAAACACCAAGGGGCGGGGAATGGCATTCTTGACGGCAATACAGCCGTTTCGCCATACCGCTTGAAAGATGACACGCCTTGCCAATTCTGTAATTTCCGTGCGGTGTGCCAATTCGACCCGAGTGATCCCGAACAAAGCTACCGCAAATTGCCGGTGTTGAGCTCTGACCAGGCAGTGGAGAAAATACGCAAGGAGTTGAGCGCTGATGATACCGGAAAAACCGAATGATGCTACATGGACCGATGAACAATGGCAGGCGATATGGGCAAAGGGACAGGATATGCTCGTATCGGCTGCGGCAGGTTCCGGGAAAACGGCTGTCCTGATCAACCGGATGATCGAAAAAGTGCTCGATGAACAAGATCCGATATCCGTCGATGAGCTTTTGGTCGTCACCTTCACGAACGCATCGGCAGCGGAAATGCGCCACCGCATGTCAGCGGCGCTTGAGCAGGCGGTCACGGAACAGCCAGAATCTGTTCATTTAAAAAAGCAGCTGCGGCTGATCAATAAAGCACAGATTTCGACTTTGCATTCGTTCTGCCTGCAAGTCGTGAAGCAATACGCCTATCTGCTGGAAATTGACCCTGGCTTCCGCATTGCGGGAGATACGGAAGCGGCCTTGCTTCGTGATGATGTCATGGAAGCGGTGCTTGAATCCGCATACGAAGGCGAAGGGCGCGAGAAGGTTTACAGGCTCGCAGACAGTTTTACTTCTGACCGCAGCGACCAAGCAATGGAGATCCTGCTGGGCAAACTATACGATTATTCGCGTGTGCATCCTGAACCGGAAGCTTGGCTTGAACAATTGCCAACGTTATACGATGTACCGGAACACGCCACGATCGACGGCCTGCCGTTCATGGAAGACTTGAAAATGACGATACGTCATAGTTTCGAAGCAGCGCTTAATTTACTTGATGAAGGTTGGGAGATAGCCACCCGTCCGGACGGCCCTGCCGTATTGGAAGAGAATTTCCGGATGGATGCTACGCTGATCCGCGCCGCAATCGACGCACTGGATGAATCTTGGGCATCGCTTCATGCTTATGCCCGGAACATTAAATGGGAGCGCTTGGCGTCTGTGAAAAAGGATTCCTGCGACCCGCAGTTGGCGGAAGAAGCGAAAGCACGGAGAAATGAAGCGAAAAAACTGTTCAATGATGTAAAAGAGGGGTATTTCACCCGCGCCCCTGAGCGCCTGCTTGCGGAAATGCGCGAAATGGCACCGCTTATGCGGACATTGGTCGATTTGACGAAGCGTTTTGCGGAAGAATACAAGGCTCTTAAAATCGATCGCGGTTTGGTCGATTTCTCGGATTTGGAGCATTACGCGCTGGAAATCCTGAGCGATGGGGGAGAACCTTCTGCGATCGCTCAGGATTACCGCACACGCTTCAAAGAAGTTTTGGTTGATGAATACCAAGATACGAATATGCTGCAGGAAACGATACTCAGCCTTGTGAAGTCCGGATCGGAACAAGATGGCAATTTATTCATGGTAGGCGATGTTAAACAGTCCATCTACCGTTTCCGTTTGGCGGAGCCGATGTTGTTCTTGGGCAAGTATTCCCGCTTTAGCAGGGAAGCGGACGAGACGGGCCTGCGAATCGATTTGAACGCCAATTTCAGGAGCCGCAAAGAAGTGCTCGATGGCACCAATTACATCTTTTCGCAAATTATGGGCGAGCGCGTCGGTGAAATCAGTTACGATGAAGATGCGGCATTGAAGCCGAAAGCGCCCTATCCAGAAGAAGATGTGCCGATTCACTTGACGCTTATCCATGAACCGGAAACAGAAGAAGGGGAAGAAATAACTGTCGATATGGACAAGTCGCAATGGGAAGCACGCTGGATTGCGCAAAAGATCCGCCATATGATGGATGCGGGAACGCTCGTGCACGATCCATGGAACGGAAAAGAGCGCCCGCTTGAATACCGCGACATTGTCGTTTTGATGCGTTCGATGACTTGGTCGGGTGACTTTTCCGACGAATTCAAAATGGCTGGCGTCCCTCTTTACGCAGAGTTGAGCGGGGGGTATTTCGATGCTCTTGAAGTGATGATAATGCTCAATACATTGCGCGTCATCGATAACCCGTACCAGGATATTCCGCTTGCCGCCGTGTTGCGCGCGCCGTTTTTCGGCCTACAGGAAAATGAGTTGGCAGCGATCCGTCTTGCCGATGCAAAAGGAACTTTTTATGATGCATTGAAAGCGTTTATCCGCATCGGCACAATGGATGAAGCGACTCGTATTAAGCTGGCCCGTTTCACGAACAGCCTCCGTATTTGGCGGGATTTGGCGCGCAGGGGCTCGTTGTCGGAGTTGATTTGGAAAGTCTACCTGGATACGAATTACTACGAAATGGCGGGTGCCATGTCGAACGGCAAGCAGCGCCAAGCGAATCTGCGCGCCCTTCATGACCGTGCGCTCGAATACGAAAAAACCGCTTTTCGCGGATTGTTCCGGTTCCTGCGCTTTATTGACCGCATGCGGGAGCGCGGGGATGATCTTGGGACGGCAAAATCATTGAGCGAAAAGGAAAATGTCGTACGGCTCATGACCGTCCATAAATCGAAAGGCTTGGAATTTCCGGTCGTCTTTTTCGCTGGGACAGGAAGGCCGTTCAATGAAATGGATTTCCACAAACCGTATTTATTCGACCAGCAATATGGCCTAGCGGTCAAGGCCGTCAATCCCGATACACGCATCGAATACACTTCATTGCCTTATCTTGCCGTTAAAGAGATGAAACAATTGCAGATGAAGGCTGAAGAAATGCGGGTGTTGTATGTGGCCATGACCCGTGCGAAAGAAAAGCTCTACTTGACCGCTTCGGTAAAAGACATTGACCGTTTACTCGAGAAGTGGAAAACTTCCTCGGGCGATGTGCTGTTGCCTGATTTTAAACGTTCGCGTGCAAAATCCTATTTGGATTGGATCGGCCCCGCTGTGTCTAGGCATCCCGATGCCGAAGAGCTGCATGTAGGCGGTGAAGTGCTCGATCATCATTCGCGCTTCCACATCGACATTGTCGAGACCGCTTCCTTGGAAGAGCCGCAGCCTTTGCTCGAAGCGCAACAAGACCGGCCGGAAGCCGAAGCGGATGCCGCATTGATCCACAGCCGATTCGACTTCGCTTATCCCCATCAGGCAGCTGTCGAAAAACGTTCCAAGCAATCGGTGACGGAAATGAAGAGGCTGCAGTTATTGCAGCGTTCGGATGAGCCGGAATCATTCATCCAGAATTATCAGCCGAAAGCGCAAAAGAAAGCACCGCATCGCCCGGATTTCCTGATGGATCGCAAACTGTCAGCTGCAGATATCGGTACGGCAGTCCACACCGTCATGCAGCATTTGCCGCTTGAGCGGCAGATGGATGTGGAGGAGATCCGGCAATTTCTCGACGAGTTGACAGGACGTGAAATTCTTACGAAGGAAGAAGCGCAGGCTGTCAAAGCTGAGCAAGTTGAAGCGTTTTTCCACAGTACGATTGCACAGCGCCTGATGAACGCCGAGGATGTCAGACGGGAAGTCCCTTTTACGTATGCACGCGCTGATGAAGATGGCGACCATCAAATCGTCCAAGGGATCGTCGATTGCCTGTTCAAGGAAGACGGGGAATGGATCTTGCTCGATTATAAAACCGACCAAACGCGCGGTATGGGCAATGTCCAATCGGCCATGAAAGAGCGCTACTCGATCCAATTATCAGTGTACCAAGAAGCGGTGGAAGCGATTTTGCGCATTGCGATAAAACAGCGTGTCTTGTATTTGTTCTCTACAAATGAAGAAGTGGAAGTCTAGGAGGATTATGTTGAAATTACAGCCGATCTCTTTACGTGAACGGGTGGACGCCATCGATTTGATGAGGGGATTTTCGTTATTCGGAATCCTGCTCATCAATATGCTGGCCTTCCACACGCCTTTAAGTTATATCGATCCGTATAAATGGTTCAGCGGAAATATGGATCAAACCATTTTCACCGGCTTGGACATTTTCGTTCAGGCAAGTTTTTATCCGTTATTCTCGATGCTGTTCGGCTATGGGCTGATGATGCAATTTTTGCGCGCCCAAGATTATGGGCAGCCGTTTATGCCAGTTGCCGTCAAGCGTCTATTGATTTTGCTGGCATTCGGGATCGTCCATGCCTTTTTAATCTGGTATGGGGATATTTTGATCACTTATGCGCTCATGGGCTTATTATTGATCGGGATGCTGCGGCTTCCGCCCGCTTGGCTTCTTGGACTTGGGGTATTGCTTTATACGCTGCCGCATCTGATGTTTACCGTCATCATGTTTTTGGCGGTCACGGTCGACCCGAATATTTACATCGGGTATCAGGAAGCTGAACAATCGGTAGCTGCCTATCAATCAGGCAATTTCGCTGAAATATTCAGCCGGCGTTTAACGGATTGGTATTATGTCAATAATCCATTTAGCTTTATCATCTTTACCGTCACCATTCTGCCACTCATGATGATCGGGGCGGCAGCGGCGAAATGGCGGATGATCGAACAAGTAGCTGCCAAGAAAAAAGTTTGGCTCGTGCTTGCTGCAGGCTCGCTTATGGCAGGGCTGCTGTTGAAATCGACTCCGTACCTCTTCGATAAGAATTATGCCTATCAGTATGTCCAAGAGATGTTCGGCGGGCCGCTTGTTTCGATCGGTTATGCCGGAATCATTGCCCTATTGTCGCTGAATCTGAATTTCATGAAGGCTTTATCACCGCTAATCAAAGCGGGCAGGATGTCGATGACGATCTACATCACGCAATCGATCATCGCAACGACCATCTTCTATTCCTTTGGCCTGGGCTTATACGGCCAAGTGGATCTGTTGACGGGGACTTTGATCGCTGTCGGTATATTCGTTGTCCAATTGATCTTTGCGGAACTGTGGTTCAGTAAATTCAAACGGGGGCCGATCGAAATGATCTGGCGGCGCTGGACGTACGGAAATAATTTTGAAAAAAGCAACAATTCAAAACGCTGAATGTGTATAATGAATGCAATCACAGAAAAGGAGTGTTTGACGAATGAAACTTCTATCGTTTCGCTTTCAAGGAGAAGAACGTTTTGGACCAAAGGTAAAAAAAGAAGAAGCCGTGTGGGATGTCCTCGCCATCCAGGAGCAGCTGGAAGTACTGCCGGAATTTCCGGAAAAGCTGATTGATGGAGTGTCGCAAGGAATGGAGTTTGTGGAACAGATCCGCAAATTGACGGAGGCGGCTGTCCAATCGGAAACCCCTGAGCAATTCAAACACTCTTTTTCGGAAATCGAATGGCAGGCGCCTGTCCCGAGACCTCCGAAAAACTTTATCTGCATCGGGAAGAACTACGCTGATCATGCAGAAGAAATGGGCGGGCAGGCACCAACGGATATGGTCGTTTTCACGAAAGCGCCGAATACGGTCGCTGCTGATGAAGAAACAGTCCCTGTGCATGCAGATATCACCGATTCGTATGACTACGAAGGTGAACTAGCTGTCGTTATCGGCAAAGCAGGACATAAAATCCCGAAACAGCTGGCTTACGATCATGTATTCGGGTATACTATCGCGCTCGACTTGACAGCGCGCGATCTTCAGGAAAAACACCAGCAATATTTCCTTGGGAAAAGCTTGCCAGGCTCTTGCCCGATGGGACCATATTTGGTAACTAAGGATGAGATCCCGCAATCTCAGAACCTGTCCCTTGTGACGAAAGTGAACGACGAAGTACGCCAAAATGGCAATACGGAAAACATGATCCGCCGTGTGGATGAGTTAATCGCAGAGATTTCCAAATCGGTGGCACTTGAACCGGGCGATGTCATCTTGACCGGAACCCCGGCTGGCGTCGGCAAAGGATTCAATCCGCCGAAGTTCTTGAAAGCGGGCGATACGATCAAAGTTTCCATCCAGTCAATCGGCACACTCGTCACACATTTGTCATAAGGAACAATCACTTCCAATTGTCCTGCATGTGGTAAACTTGAGGGGACTATATTAAATGAGGTGAGCTTTTGGGATTTTTAACTGATACAACACATCTACACATTACCATGTGGGTAGTAGGCATCGTGCTTTTCCTCGTGGCTGCATTTATGCACCGCGACAGCAAGGGGCGCAAAATCGTCCACATGATCACGAGACTGATCTACGTTTTGATCATCATTACCGGGCTGACATTGTTCATTGAGCATTCGTCATACGATGCCATGCTTTACGGCTTGAAATTCCTATTCGGGCTATTGACCATCGGCATGATGGAAATGGTGCTTGTGCGTGGCAAGAAACAAAAGCCTGTAACCTTGTTCTGGGCATTGTTTGCAGTATTCTTGCTCGTGACTTTGTTCCTCGGCTTCAAATTGCCGCTCGGCTTTAACTTCTTAGCTTAAAACGGCCGTTCCATCAAATAGAAAGCTGCACGTTCCTTGTTGGTTTTTACTGACAAGAGACGTGCAGTTTTTTTGTATTGTCATCGAAATAGGAAAAATCGGGCCATTCCTCATAGGGATTTCACAGTTTGGACGAAACTAGACATAAACAGCCGCGCTTTCACCAAGATGACATGGCGGCAAACAAGTGAGTTTGATAAAATAGACCGGGTGAGCATCATCTTGGCCTCATTGAAGGAGGAGTACGGAATTGAAGAGAAAAACTATGATTTGGGCGTTGGCAGCAGCATTGCTATTGCCGTCAACATCTATGGTGGCAGCTGAAGAAACCCGCACAATCGAAGACGAAAGCATCTACGACGTGCTCGTAGACCGCTATTTCAATAAACAGATCCAAAACGATTATGAAGTGGATTCCACCGACCCGGCATCGTTCAGCGGCGGTGATTTCTCAGGGATGGAAAGCGAACTAGCGCACGTCCGGGATATGGGCTTTACGGTGCTGTCAGTTGGGCCAGTCTTCCAGACCGCAAGCTACGATGGGCGGCAAGTGCTGGACTACAGCCAGTTGGAACGCCATTTCGGGACGGCGGAAGAATTCCAGTCGCTCGTCGACGAAGTGCATGAAGGGGACATGAAAGTCATTGTCGATTTGCCGACGCAAGAAGTGAGCGTGGATCATATGTGGGCAGAGGAAAATCCTGATTGGTTTACTGAAAACGGTGACCAGACGCTCTCGCTCGATACAGGTAATGAAGAAGTCCAACAAGCCTTGATCGAAATGTTCAGCGATTTCCGTGATACATACGGGATAGACGGAGTCCGCCTGCAGGATTCAGAGGAACTGGACCCGGCATTCGTCGAAAACTTCTCCACAGCCATGAAGCAGCAAGAAGGGTTTTACGTGCTGGCAGATGCAGAAATGGAGAACCAGGCTGGATTTGATGCGGTCGTGCAAGAAGGGGTAGAACAGACGCTTCGCGACAGCTATCGCAATTTTGACCAATCTTTGGCCGATATCCCTGAATTAATGCAGCAAGCAGAAGGCAAATTGATCCGTGTCGATTCACTCGACGGTTCACGCTTTACATCGGACATTGTTGAGTCAAGAGGCTACCCGCCGACACGCTGGCGCATGCTATTTGCGCAATTATTGACGATGCCGGGCATTCCGGTCGTCCAATATGGCTCTGAAACAGCGATGAACGGCGAAGCGTTGCCGGAATCGCACCAAATTTTGGACATGGCGGTCGAAAAGGAATTGATCGACTACATCACCAATCTAAATTCATTGCGCAATTCATCTGAAGCATTGCGTACAGGTGAATTGGAACTGCTTCATGAAGAAGAGGGCTGGATGGTGTATAAGCGTTCAAATGAAGAAGAGTCGTGGGTCATTGCCATTAATAACTCTTCTGAAACGAAAAGTTTGAGTTTGGCGCCAGAGGTCGTTGGTGAAGAAATGGAACTTCGAGGGCTGTTCGAAAGCGATATCGTCCGTCCAGATGAAGACGGGCAGTACCGCCTCACCTTGGACCGCGAATTGGTAGAAACCTACCATATTACTGAAAAACGAGGGCTGAATACGGCGTATATCGTTACGCTTGGGCTAATGTACTTGATTTTCATGGGCTTTTTATGGATTGTCTGGAAAAAGGGCAAGCAGCGGAAAGCTGATGAAGCAGCAAACAAAATAAATAATTAAAAAGCTGTGAACAGGTAACAACCTGTTCACAGCTTTTTTGCGTGAAAAAAGCGCCCGTTTCCAGGCGCTTTCAATGAAAAGTCAGTCGAATGCTTTATAGCCAATCATGTTGACAGGGTCTTTTGGCGAAGAGAATGGGGGAGCATAGCACAGTTCGAGCGCCTGCAAATCATCGACGGTCAATCCTCCATAAATCGCGGTCGCTATTACATCGATGCGCTTATCGACTCCTTTGCCTCCGACACATTGTGCACCCAAAATCTGTCTGGTTTCAGGGTTATAATGGACTTTTAAGGTCAGTTTTTCGTGATCCGGGTAATAGCCCGCGTTCGAGTTTCCGGTATGGCTGACCGTTTTGGCGGTAAGCCCTTTTTCTTTGATTGCTGTTTCTGTCAGTCCAGTCATCGCCGCATCCAAGCTGAAAACTTTCAATGCGGAAGTGCCGAGCAGCCCTTTTTTCGCAATCGGGTTGCCGGTAATATGCTGCGCGACGAGAAAAGCCTGGCGGTGCGCAGGCCAAGCGAGCGGGACGCGTTTTGGGTCTCCTGTAATAAAATCGAAATTCTCCGACGCGTCTCCAATGGCGTAGATTGATTCATCGTCGGTCTGCATGAAGTCATTGGTCCGGATTCCTCCGGTTTCACCAATGCTAAGTCCGGCGGTTTCAGCGAGTTCGGTATTCGGTTTCAAGCCGATGCTCATGATGACAAAATCGGTTTCCAGACTTTTTCCATTGGATAAATGGACGTTTCGATCATCAATCTTTTCGATGACGGTTTCGGTATGGACTTGTACGCCATTTTTCTCCAGTTCCGCATGCAGGAGCTGCGACAGGTCCTCATCCAAAATCGATAGGATGGCGCTCGACTTATGGACGATATCGACTTCCAGGCCGAGATGCTTAAGGTTCTCCGCCATTTCAAGCCCGATGAACCCGGCCCCTGAAACGACGCAATGGGAAGGCTTCTCGCTTTGGATATAGGAATGGATGGCTTGCATATCACCGTAGCTGCGCAGCGTAAATAAATGGCTCTTCTGTAAGCCTTCAATATCCGGCATGATGGCGCTGCCGCCCGGAGACAAAATCAATGCGTCATAGGAATCGTGGAATTCATCGCCAGTCTTTAAGTTGCGGACGCGAATTTTTTTCTCCGGCCGGAGAATTTCCACGACTTCGTGTTCGAGCTTGACATCGATATTGCGTTTTTGCTGGAACTGTTCCGGGTCGGCCATCAGGATCGAAGTCTCATCTTCAATGACCTCGCCAATTACATACGGCGTTCCGCAAGCAGCATAGGACATTGTCGAATCCCTGTCGTATACCGTGATGCTCATTTCCTTATCATAGAAACGGAGTTGGCCCGCTGCAGTTGCACCGCCGCCTACCGCGCCGACTATAATCACTTTTTTCATCAATAGTCCACTCCTCAATCGGTTTTATTAAAGAAGAACAAGGCGAGCGTGCCAGGTCCTGTATGGGCGCCGATCACGGAACCGACCATGTGGATTTCGATTTCTTTCGGGTTGTAGGCAGTTTCGATTTCGCCTTTCAACGCGTTGGCAAACTCCAGGTCATCGGCATGGCTGATGGCCATCACTTGCTGGTCCAAATTGCTGCCGCGTTCTTTCATCAGTTCGATCATCCGCTTGATGACTTTTTTACGGCCGCGCAATTTTTCGATCGGAACGAGTTTGCCGTCTTCGACATGAAGCAAAGGCTTAATATTCAATAAGCCGCCGACGAATGCACTGCCTTTTGAAATACGGCCGCCTTTCGCCATGTAATCCAGATCTTCAACCGTGAACAGGCTTTCGAGATGATCGGCCTTGAAACGCACTTTTTGGATGATCGCATCGTGGTTTTCACCGGCATTGCGCAATTTCACGGCTTCTTTAACGAGCAGCCCGTAGCCGAGTGAAGCCGCTTTGGAATCGACGATCGTTAAGTCCAAATCCGGGTATTCTTCGCGCACTTGATCTGCCACCATGACGGCTGTGGCATAGGTACCGGACAATTCCGAGGAAAAGGCGATGTAGAATCCAGCTTCTTTGTCTTTTGCCAATTGTTCGAATGCCTTGAGCATTTCTTCCGGAGACGCTTGAGATGTTTTCGGATGGACGCCGGAGCGGATGGCATCATAGACTTTCATGGAATCGATGGTCCGGATGTCTTCGTACTCAGCGTCTCCGATATGGACGCGCAAAGGGAACAGGACGACCTGTTCCTGTTCAAAAAAAGCTTTCGGTAAATCAGATGCGCTATCTGCAAATAATCTCATGGATCTTCCTCCTTTAGAGTTTCAGTTTCAAACGGTCCATCAGCAATTCAGCGATGCCGTCTTCGTTATTGGTCAAGGTGATTTCGTTGGCGATGTTCTTCAACGGTGCAATGGCATTGCCCATCGCAACCCCAACTCCTGCAAAGTCCAGCATTTCCAGATCGTTGTCTTCATCACCGAATGCGATGATATGCTCTTTCGCGATGCCCAGTGATTTTGAGACGCGATCGATACCGACAGCTTTGTTCATGCCCGAGCGGACAATTTCAATGACGTGCCAAGGTGCGCCCCAGCGGCGATGGTCAATGACTTCCGCATGCACTTCCGATAGGTGGTCGTGAATGGCATGGACTTTTTCGTATGGTGCATGGATGAGCATCGACGTCGGATCGGTTTTTAAATAATTGCGCAAATCCCCCGTCGTGATGCTTGGGTCACCAAAACTGAAGATATCCATCAGTTTCTCATCGTGGTGGTGGACATAGACATCATCCAATACTTCCGCGACGATGTTGTGGAAATCGAAATCGTGCATCGATTCGACGACTTCGTGTACGACATCCAAGCCGATCGGCGTATGGTGCAGCCCCCAGCGTTCGTTGTTCGGGTGATGGACAAAAGCTCCATTGAAATTGACAATCGGCGTGTTGAGGCCGAGTTCGCGGTAATAGATTTCACTTGCGCGGTATGGACGCCCCGTAGCGATCATGACCTGGTGGCCTGCTTGCTGGGCTTGATTCAAAATGGACTTGGTTTTAGGTGAAATGACTTTTTGGTCGGTCAATAATGTTCCGTCCAAGTCGAGTACGATTAAATGTTGTTTCATATGAAAATCCGGCTCCCTTCTATCTACCTTCAGTTTAGCGATAATAGAGGCTATCCGTCAAAAAAACCTGACGGCAATGCCGGAATTTGCGGGAACAAAGAAAAATTGGTAGGATTTAGGGTGAGGAGTGAAGCGCATGAAAGTAGCAAATGAATTATGGGGAAATATCCCGATCTTACATATAACACCTGAAGGGCACGCGGGCGGTCCATTGCCGACGGTCATTTTTCTGCATGGGCATACGAGTGCCAAAGAACATAATTTGCATTATGCCTGGCAATGGGCAAAAAAAGGAGTCCGTGTCATCTTGCCGGATGCGCTGCTTCACGGAGAGCGGGATCAATCGCTTGATGAGGTCCAGATCAGCCTGCGCTTTTGGGAAATCGTTTTAACGTCTATCGAAGAACTCGGATTTTTACACGAAGAATTGCACAAGCGCCAGCTGATTAGCGGAGAACCGGCTGTCGGGGGCACGTCGATGGGCGGCATCACGACGCTCGGTGCTTTGACGGCACATCCGTGGATCAAAGCGGCAGCCGTCATGATGGGATCCGGCAATTACGTGGAGCTTGCGAAAGCCCAAATGCGCCAATACGAGTCGCGCGGTTTTGACTTGCCGCTCACCGATGAGGAACGCGAAGGCATGCTTCAGGCCCTGTCCCGTTTTGATATCAGTTTGAACCGCCAATCCTTTGGCGGACGCCCAGTCTTTTTCTGGCATGGCGTAAAAGACCCGACCGTTCCTTTCGAACCGACCAACCGGCTTTTCCATGCATTGCAGCAGGATTATGCCGCCTATCCTGAACGGCTGGCATTCATGAAAGAAACAGAAGCTGCGCACGCGGTCAGCCGCAAAGGGATGCTGTCTGCAACAGCTTGGATTGCCGACCGATTAAAGGAATAAGCAAGTCGATTTCATTTCACTGTGATGTTTGGTAAGATAAGCAGTAACAGGAAAAGGAGGGATTCCGAATGGATCAAGAAACAAAAGATTATCTATTAGGCGCACTCGAAAATGTCATCGACCCTGAACTAGGTGTTGATATCGTCAATTTGGGCCTTGTATATGATGTAGAATTATCCGAAGATGGTTTCTGCGTGGTCACGATGACACTCACTTCTATGGGATGCCCAATGGGGCCGCAAATCGTCCAGATGGTTAAAACATCCTTGTATGAATTGCCGGAAGTGGAAGAAGTCGATGTAAAAATCGTCTGGCAGCCTGTCTGGAGTAAAGACCATATGTCGCGCTACGCAAAAATGGCGCTCGGCGTTCGATAAGAGAAATAGCAGAAAGCCGCAGGGAAGAAATTCCTTGCGGCTTTTTTTGATGAGCATTTCCGTTGCAAAAGGGACACGGCAATCATATAATTTAATTAGTCAAAGATGGTCAAATTAATCAGAGGAGCGTGATTTGATTGGTTCAATTCCAAAATCCAAACGAAGAGCAAAAGTCGCCATTGGAACAGTTCGGCCGCAATTTGGTTGAACAAGCACAGTCAGGAAAGATGGATCCGGTCATCGGGCGCGATCAGGAAATCCGCAATGTCATCCGGATTCTTTCCAGAAAGACAAAGAATAATCCGGTATTGATCGGTGAACCAGGCGTCGGGAAAACCGCAATTGTCGAAGGACTGGCACAGCGCATTGTCCGCAACGATGTGCCGGAAGGCTTGAAGGACCGTGTCATTTATGAACTCGATATGAGTGCACTGATTGCAGGCGCAAAATACCGTGGGGAATTCGAGGAACGGCTAAAAAGCGTATTGAAGCAAGTGAAAGACAGTGAAGGGCAGATCATCCTGTTTATCGACGAGATCCACACCATCGTCGGCGCCGGTAAAACGGAAGGCGCGATGGACGCCGGAAATATGCTCAAACCGATGCTTGCGCGCGGAGAGCTGTACTGCATCGGAGCCACCACTCTGGATGAATACCGCATGCACATCGAGAAAGATGCGGCACTTGAGCGCCGCTTCCAGCAGGTGATGGTGCGCGAGCCTTCTGTTGAAGATGCGGTATCGATTCTCCGTGGATTGAAAGAGCGTTTCGAACTCCACCACGGCGTGCGCATCCATGACCGGGCGATTGTTGCAGCTGCTACAATGTCGGACCGGTACATCACGGAGCGTTTCCTTCCGGACAAGGCAATCGACTTGATCGATGAAGCGTGTGCAATGATCCGGACGGAGATCGATTCCATGCCGCAAGAGCTCGATGAAGTAACGCGGCGCCTCATGCAGCTAGAGATTGAAGAGCAGGCGCTTCGGAAAGAAAAAGACGAAGCGAGCAAAACACGCCTCGCTGCGCTGCGCGAAGAGATTGAAGAGCTGAAGTCGTCTTCTGAAGGCATGCAGCAGCAATGGAACGAAGAAAAGCAATCGCTTCAGAAAATCCAGGCCAAGCGCGAACAATTGGATCAATACCGCCGCCAATTGGAAGATGCGGAAAACAAATATGATTTAAATACCGCGGCGATGTTGCGCCACGGAAAAATTCCAGAGCTTGAAAAAGAACTGAGCGCGATGGAAGTTGAACTTGCCGGAGACGGCGGGGAGCGGTTGCTGCGCGAAGAAGTGACCGAAGAGGAAATTGCGGGTATTGTCGCTCGCTGGACGGGTATTCCCGTAACGAAACTGGTCGAAGGCGAGCGCGAAAAGCTATTGCGCCTTGGGGATACGTTGAAAGAGCGAGTCATCGGACAGGACCGAGCCGTCGAACTGGTGACAGAAGCCGTATGGCGTGCACGTGCCGGCATCAAGGATGAACAAAAGCCGATCGGCTCGTTCATTTTCCTCGGGCCAACCGGTGTCGGGAAAACGGAGCTTGCGAAATCGTTGGCAGCAAACTTATTCGATTCAGAAGACCATTTCATCCGCATCGACATGTCCGAATACATGGAAAAGCACAGCGTATCGCGTCTTGTCGGGGCGCCTCCTGGATATATCGGTTATGAAGAAGGCGGCCAATTGACAGAAGCGGTCCGCCGCAATCCGTATTCCGTAGTGCTGCTCGATGAAATCGAGAAAGCCCATCCGGATGTCGCGAACATCCTTTTGCAGATCCTAGACGACGGGCGTATCACCGACAGCCAAGGGCGGCTTGTGAACTTCTCCAATACCGTCGTCATCATGACATCGAATATCGGTTCCCAACATATCAGCGCAAGCAGTGACGAACACGATACAGAAGACATCGTCATGATGGAACTGCGCAAGCATTTCCGGCCGGAACTGTTGAACCGCATTGACGATATCGTCATTTTCCATTCCTTGTCGAATGAGCATTTCTATGGCATCGCCAAGAAAATGATCGGCGAATTGGCCGCTCGGATGAAACAACAGCAAATTTCCTTGGAAGTCGAGGATTCGGTCATCGATTATATCATTGAAGCAGGAACGGACCCGGTCTTTGGGGCGCGCCCGCTGAAACGCTTTATCCAGCGTGAAATCGAGACTCGAATCGCTAAGGAATTGATTAAAGGAGAGGTCACTCCAGGTTCGACATTGAAGGTATCGATGGACGCCAATAAACAATTGCTTATCACTGTATAAGTAAAGCCGCATTTCAATGAAATGCGGCTTTTTTCTATCTAAACCGTCCGATTCGAGCAAATAAAAAAACGGAAGCCGTCGCGGCTTCCGTTTTTATCGTGATTAATATTCTTTCGCTGCTTCTTTCGGGATGATGGCATCCATCACGATGACCAATACAGTGACTGCCACTGCCATGATGATACCCATCATAAAGTTGAATGGCACGTTTTGCACCGCACTTACGACATAATTCAACATTGAAATAATAAGGACAGACCAGAAAAGTGTTCCAATATATTGCATCTGTTTTCACCTCTATATATAGAATAACTAGCTTTATCATAGCATAAGGAAGCCTTTTCAGAAAGAAAGTTTCGTGCGTTTCGAAAGTTTTTGTCAGAAATATGTCGGCAACTTGAAATCAATAGCAAAAGGGCGTATCATTAACACCAGGTACTAATAATTGATGTTAATCGAAAAGAGGGACATAGATATGAATGCTGGAATCATCGGTACCGGCAGATGCCTGCCGGAAGATAAATTGACCAACTTTGATTTAGAGCAGCGCATGGACACCTCGGATGAATGGATCCGGACCATGACCGGGATTGAAGAACGCCGGATTGCAAACGATGAACAAGATACATCGGATATGGCACGGGTCGCGGCGCAAAAGGCGATTGCCGATGCCGGCATCGATCCAGCGGACATCGGATTGATACTGGTAGCGACAGTTACGCCAGACCGTCCGTTTCCATCTGTCGCGTGCGATATCCAACAACAGATCGGTGCCGTGAATGCGGCCGCTATGGATATCTCTGCAGCCTGTGCTGGATTCATGTACGGTGTCATTACGGCGAAACAATTTATCGAGTCGGATACGTATCGCTACGTCCTAGTAGTTGGTGTTGAGAAGCTCTCGAAAATCACCAATTGGGAAGATCGCAATACAGCTGTCCTATTCGGTGACGGAGCCGGCGCTGCCGTAATCGGCAAAGTGTCGGAAGGCCGCGGGATCTTATCGTTCGAGCTCGGAGCGGACGGCTCAGGCGGGGAACATTTGTATCAAGACAAGCATTTGGTGATGAATGGCCGTGAAGTGTTCAAATTTGCGGTGCGCCAAATGGGCGAGTCCGCCATAAACGTCATTGAAAAAGCAGGTTTGGATAAAGAGGATGTCGATTTTCTCATACCGCATCAAGCGAACATCCGGATCATGGAATCGTCACGGGCACGTCTTGACTTGCCGGTAGAGAAAATGTCGAAGACTATACAAAAATACGGAAACACTTCAGCAGCGTCGATTCCGATTTCCCTTGTAGAAGATTTAGAGGAAGGCCGGATTAAAGACGATGATGTCGTCGTCATGGTCGGCTTCGGGGGCGGTTTGACTTGGGGCGCAATTGCTATGAAGTGGGGGAAATAATCGGATATGCGAAAGGAAGTAAAAGAAATGGAAAATCGTCGTGTAGTCATTACAGGTATCGGTGCCGTAACACCGCTTGGAAATAGCGCAGAATCAACGTGGGAAGCGGTGAAGGCAGGGCGTTCAGGCGTCGGCCCGTTGACACGCATCGATGCGGATCAGTATCCGGCGAAAGTTGCCGCTGAATTGAAGGATTTCTCGATCGAAGAATATATCGAACGCAAAGAAGCACGCAAGATGGACCGCTTCACCCATTACGCACTCGCATCATCCATCATGGCAATGAAAGATGCAGCGCTTGAGTTGGATGAAAAGACAGCACTTCGTACAGGCGTCTGGATCGGATCAGGAATCGGCGGGATGGAGACGATTGAAAACCAGATGGACGTATTGAATTCCCGCGGCGTTCGCCGTATCAGCCCATTCTTCGTGCCCATGATCATTCCAGATATGGCCTCTGGACAGGTGTCGATCCACTTCGGCGCAAAAGCGATCAACTCCTGTTCGGTGACAGCTTGTGCATCCGGCACGAACTCGATCGGCGATGCCTTTAAAGTCATCCAGCGCGGCGATGCCGATGTCATGATATCAGGTGGCGCGGAAGCTCCAATCACTCGTCTTTCTGTTGCAGGATTTACGGCCAATACCGCATTGACAACAAATGATGATGCATCGACCGCATCACGGCCATTCGATAAAAACCGTGACGGCTTTGTCATTGGTGAGGGCGCCGGGATTGTCATCCTGGAAGAATACGAACACGCGAAAGCACGCGGCGCAAAAATCTACGCAGAACTCGTCGGCTATGGTTCGACTGGTGACGCGCACCATATTACAGCTCCAGCACCAGGTGGAGAAGGGGCAGCGCGCGCCATGCAGCAAGCGCTCAATGATGCAGGCATTGAAAAGACGGATGTCGGCTATATCAATGCCCATGGAACGAGCACGCCGTATAACGATTTGTTCGAAACGATGGCTGTCAAAACAGTGTTCGGCGACCATGCGTATAAACTTGGCATGAGCTCAACGAAATCGATGACTGGCCATTTGCTCGGTGCAGCTGGCGGTATTGAAGCGATTTTTACGGCGCTGGCTTTGAAAGAAGGCGTCATGCCACCGACGATCAACTACGAAACACCAGATGAGGAATTGGATTTGGATTACGTAGCAAATGAAGCTCGAGCTGCAGAATTCGACTATGCAATGAGCAATTCGCTCGGATTTGGCGGACATAACGCTTCGCTCGTATTGAAAAAAGTTTAAAGCTTATTGAAAAGCTCCCGATGCCGGGAGCTTTTTTATTATCCATTTCTTATAATGGTAAAAAATATGCACGTCTTGAATAAGATGGAGAATGCTTTTATAGCAAGGATTGGAGGAGAGAAATGATTATCTATTTTGGTAATCATTGCTTAAAATACAAAAATTATATTGCGCATGTAATACTTTTGTGATATGCTTAAAACTAGTTAGAATTGACAGAAAAAAAAGAATTTTGAGGTGTTTTCATGACGTATGGATCTAAAGAGGCTGCACCGCTCTTGCGGGTCAA
Source organism: Planococcus citreus (assembly GCF_003664125.1). GTDB lineage: Bacteria > Bacillota > Bacilli > Bacillales_A > Planococcaceae > Planococcus > Planococcus citreus. Next base: position 472,852 of record NZ_RCCP01000001.1, on the reverse strand, counting down.
AAACCTCCAAACGGGTTTCAAAATAGATGGGGATTATTATAACGCAGTCGAGAATGTGAGTTTCGATGTCCTTCCGAAGCAAATTGTCGGAGTGGTGGGCGAATCAGGCTGTGGCAAAAGTGTCATGTCGTTGTCCATTATGCAACTGCTTCCAAACGGCATCGGAAAGATTCGCGGCGGCGAGATTGAATTCGAAGGACAGGGCATTTCCACGTTTTCGGATAAGCAGATGAACAGCATTCGCGGAAAAGACATCTCGATGATTTTCCAGGAACCTATGACTTCGCTCAATCCGGTTTTCACCATCGGCTATCAAATAGAAGAAGTGATCTTAAACCATGAGAACCTGACGAAAAAAGAAGCACGGCTGCGGTCGGTCGCTTTATTGAAGCAAGTGGGAATTCCGCGTGCCGAACAAATCGTCACGGAGTATCCTCACCAATTGTCCGGTGGAATGCGCCAGCGGGTCATGATTGCGATGGCCATTGCCTGCCAGCCGAAACTGTTGATCGCCGATGAACCGACGACAGCTTTGGATGTAACAGTTCAAGCGCAAATTCTCGAATTGTTGAAAGGCATACAAGAAGCGAATGATATGTCGATCATCCTCATTACGCATGACTTAGGAGTTGTGGCCGAAATTTGCGACGAAGTACTGGTCATGTATGCGGGCAAAATCGTAGAGCGTGCATTTGTCGAAGATTTGTTCCGTGATCCAAAACATCCATATACCGAATTATTAATGAAAGCGATCCCGAAAATGGACGAAGATGTCGAAGAGCTCGCGACGATTGAAGGACTGGTGCCGTCCGTCATCAATATGCCTCAAGTTGGCTGCCGCTTTGCAAACCGCTGCCCGAAGGCGATGGCGGAATGTTTGACGGTGACGCCGAAGCTTGCGGAAGTGGCCGATCGCCATGAAGCTGCGTGCCTATTATATGAAGAAAGCTGGCCCACGGACGGAAAAAGAGAACGAGAAGGAGTCGCCGCATTATGACCACTAGAGATTTCATCCAGGACCGTATCGATTATTTAGATAAGCGTGAAAACCTCCTCGAAATTCGCAATCTTAAAAAATACTACCCGGTAACCGGCGGCTTTTTTAAGCGGACGATTGGCAATGTCAAAGCGGTCGATGATGTGTCGTTCGCTATCCGAAAAGGCGAAACACTTGGTTTGGTCGGCGAATCGGGCTGTGGCAAATCAACTGCGGGACGGACCATCTTGAGGCTCATGAAACCGACAGGAGGCGAGATCCTCTTTGAAGGGAAAGACATTACCCGATTATCGGGATCCAAATTGCAAAAAGCGCGACGTGATTTTCAAATGGTATTCCAAGATCCGTACGCATCACTGAATCCGACGCAGATGGTCGGCGATATCATTGCTGAGCCGATCCTGAATTATGAAAAGCGCAATAAAAAAGAGTTGGAGCAGGAAATCAAAACACTTCTGAAACGAGTTGGCTTGCCTGAAGAGGCTTATTATAAATACGCCCATGAATTTTCCGGTGGCCAAAGACAGCGCATCGGAATCGCCCGTGCGCTGGCACTGCACCCCAAGCTGATTGTAGCGGATGAACCGGTATCCGCACTCGATGTCTCCGTGCAATCGCAGGTGTTGAACTTGTTGAAAGAACTGCAAATCGAATTCGATCTGACTTATCTCTTTATTGCACACGACTTGAGTGTCGTAAAGCATATGAGCGATCGAATCGGAGTGATGTATTTGGGCAACCTCGTAGAGCTTGCTTCAAATAAAGATTTATACAAAGAACCGCTGCATCCTTACACGCAAGCGCTCATTTCTGCAATTCCGGAACCGAATCCGGCAAAGCGCAAAGAGCGGATTGTCTTAAAAGGGGATGTGCCGAGCCCGCAAAACCCGCCTGCCGGCTGCCCGTTCCATACGCGCTGCCCAATGGCGATGGAAATCTGCTCACAAGAGAAACCAGCGTTGGCAGAAGTAAGGCCAGGCCATCAAGTCGCGTGCCATTTGTATTGATCAAAAAATTTTTTTAGGGGGAAAAGAGATGAAGAAAAAATCCTTACTCTGGCTCTTCGCGCTCGTACTAATTGTTTCCGCATTCCTAGCGGCGTGCGGTGGAGGCAGCGATGATGCCAGCGAGTCAGGCTCAGAAGGCGAAGGCTCTTCTGAAGGTGCCGCAGACGGCGAACCACAAAAAGGCGGGACGCTCGTATACGGCCTTGACGCTCCACCGGAAGGTTTATACTCTTCCGCATTTTACGGCATTGCCACTGATTTTGAAGTCATCGAACTATTCGATGAAGCATTGATTAACTATAACGAAAACCTAGAACCTGAACCAAACGTCGCTTCTTGGGAAACTGAAGACAATAAAGTTTTCAACTTCACTTTTGAAGAAGGCGTGAAATGGCATAACGGAGAAGAATTGACTGTCAACGACTGGGTATTTGCACTTGAAACAATTGCAGATCCTGATTATGACGGCCCCCGCTACACAAACGTGCAAACAATCGAAGGCGCTGAAGCTTATCGCAACGGCGATGCAGATTCCATCTCAGGAATCGAAGTGGTGAGCGACTATGAAATCAACATCACTTTCGATGAAGCACGCGTAAACAACCTGACGAACCTCTGGGCATACCCAATGCCTGAATCCGTTCTTGGCGATGTGCCGGTTGCAGAAATGTCAGCATCGGAATGGGTGCGTTCGACTCCAATCGGAATCGGGCCATTCAAAGTCGACAAAATCGTTCCTGGAGAATCTGTTGAATTCTCGAAATTCGATGAGTACTGGAACGGCGATGTTAACTTGGATAAAATTGTCTTGCGCGTTATCGACAACTCATCAGTTGTTGGCGCTTTGCAGAACAATGACATCGATATGATTTCCCTTCAGCCGGTATCCGGCCCTGAAGTAGAACCTCTAGAAAATGTCGAAATCGTTACTTACCCTGGTTTGACTTATTATTATGTAGGATTCAAGCTCGGTAAATTCGATAACGAATCCCAAACGATCACAGAAGAACTTCCGAAATACCAAAGTAAAGAGCTTCGACAGGCCATGATGTATGCGTTGAACCGCCAGGAATGGGTGGATGCATTCTTCTTCGGCTATGCAGATGTTGTCAACAAGCCAGTACCGTCTTCTCACTGGAATGCGGCAGATGATAGCGAATTGATTCAATACGAATACGATCCAGAAAAATCGAAACAGATGCTGGATGAAGCAGGATACGTTGATACGAACGATGACGGATTCCGTGAAGATCCAAATGGCGACGAGTTTGTCGTGAAATTCTCGCATTATGCAACAGGCAACCCGACTTTCGAATCCCGTGCACAAGCAATCGCCCAGTATTTCGAAGCGGTCGGACTGCGTTCTGAAGTGGAGATGGTCGAAGTCAACCTATACTACGATATGGTCGAAAAAGATGATGCTTCTATTGAAACATTCTTCGGCGGCTGGGGCACGGGAACTGACCCGGATCCATCTGGACTATGGAAAGCAGACCAGCTTTGGAACTACCCGCGCTATAACAATCCTGAAGCAGACCAATTGCTAGACGATGCACTGGATATCGAAATCGTCGGCACTGACCAGGAAAAACGCAAAGAATTGTATGTAGAATGGCAGAAGATCGTCAACGAAGACCTCCCGATGCTCTACATCGCGGAACTTGAAGAAATCATGGCACTTAATAACCGTGTCGGTGGAGTTGAATATGACGTATCCGGTCAAAACAGCCCTGCTGAATGGTTCGTAACAGAATAAAATCAGCAACAAACCTTCAACGATGGGCGGTCCGCCCATCGTTGAATCTTTATATGAAGCTCTTATGCACGGTAAGGGCTGTTTCAAAAAACAATCCTTACCGTGCACGAGAGCACAGCCGAGAACCTATCAGACAAGGAGAGTACCTATGCTTAAATATTCGATTAGACGATTGCTTGGAATGATACCGATGCTGATCTTGATTTCCATCGTTGTCTTCAGCCTCGCCAAACTGATGCCCGGCGATTCACTCAGCGGGGAAATCGATCCGCTCAATACCAACCCGGAGTACATAGCGGAAATGCGCGAAAAACTCGGCTATAACGATCCGTTGCCAATCCAGTATTTTAACTGGATCACTGGATTCATCCAAGGGGATTTCGGAAAATCCACACGCTTTAAAATCCCTGTATTCGATTTGATCATGGAAAAAGTGCCGAATACTTTATTGTTGGGTGTTACGGCACTCATCATCACTTACATCATGGCGTTTATCATGGGTATGTATTCAGGCAGGCGGCCTTATACTTTAGGTGATAACGCCATTGCAGGGTTCAACTACGTCATGCTGGCAATTCCATCTTTTGTCGCTGCCGTTTTCGCAATTTATATTTTTGCATTCCAGTTGAACTGGTTCCCGTTTGCGGGCTCAGTCGATATTTTGACAGAACAGGGAAGCTTTGAATACTATGTAAGCCGCATGCACCATGTGTTGCTGCCGGCGATTGTTCTCGGGGCAATGAGCACGGCGAGCTACACGCAATTTTTACGCAATGACATCATCGAGAATTCCCGCAAAGACTTTGTCCGGACAGCGCGCGCGAAGGGTACGCCGATGAAGAAAATCTATAATGTACATATCCTGCGCAATTCGATCATTCCGTTGGTCACTTTTCTCGGCTTTGATTTTGCCGCGTTGATTGGTGGAGCCATCATCACAGAGACGATTTTCACTTATCCGGGCATCGGCCAGCTGTTCTTGGAATCCGTGACGAGCCGGGACTATCCAACATTGATGGCCTTGACCATGCTTTTGTCGTTCCTTACATTGTTTGGTAATTTATTGGCAGATATTCTATACGGCGTCGTGGACCCACGAATTCGCCTGGATTGAGGAGGAAGCAGTAAAATGGCATCATCAACTACCATTACCCAACAGAAGAAGCCGGAAAGAAGCTTGTCTCCTTGGCAGATTGCCAGAAGGAAATTCGTGCGCAATAAATTGGCGATGATCAGTTCCTTTTTTATCGTACTGGTCACTTTAATGTCGTTATCGGCACCATTTATCGCACCGGTGTTGTCGCCGCTGCCGGATATTTCAAAAGTCAATATCAGCGCGATGAATATCGAGCCGAACGGCGAACACCTTCTCGGAACGGATAAAAGCGGGCGCGATGTCTTGACGCGTTTGTTCTACGGGGGCCGAATTTCGCTATTGGTCGGTTTTAGTGCAACGCTCATTGTCATTACTTTAGGAACAGTGGTCGGCGCGCTTGCCGGATTTTTCGGCGGCTTTATCGACAGCATCTTGATGCGCTTCACGGATTTCGTATTGAATTTCCCGTTCCTTGTCTTCGTCATCGTTTTGAACACGATCCTCTATGGCATCGTGGATGGCTTATGGGTCTTGATCATGGTCATCGGTGCGCTCAGCTGGGGGGGCGTCGCCCGCTTGGTGCGCAGCAAAGTGTTGGCAGAAAAAGAGAATGAGTATATCCTGGCCGCTTTATCGATCGGCTGTTCCCCGTTCAAAGTCATCACGAAACATCTGTTGCCCAATGTCATCTCGACCATCATCGTGCAAGGGACCTTAATTTTTGCGACGATGATTGTCATCGAATCGGCACTTAGCTATTTAGGCTTTGGCGTCCCGCAAGCGACACCGAGCTGGGGCAATATGCTGTCTTCTGCCAACGAGCCGGATGTCCTGCAAGGCAAGCCATGGATCTGGATGCCTCCAGCCATCATTATTACCTTGACGATCCTGTCGATCAACTTTATCGGGGAAGGGTTGAAGGATGCGTTGAATCCGAAATCGTTGCGTTAATTTAAACAAAACAAAAAGGATGAACAAGTGGCATACCACTTCGTTCATCCTTTTTATTTTGAGAGAGGGAAGTGCCTCAGCGTTTCCGTTTGCGTCCTAGGCCCATCGCGTTCTCCATTTTCTTCAATGTTTTATTGGCGATGAAATTAGCTTTTTCTGCGCCTTCATCGAGGATCGTATCAAGCTCTTCGGAGTCGAGCAATTTATAGTAGCGCTCTTGGATCGGTGCCAGGTGGTCCGTGATCGCTTTGGCAACACCCGCTTTAAAATCACCATAGCCGCCGCCTTCGTATTTAGCGACCAGTTCGTCGATGGAGGCTCCTGTTAAGGCCGCTTCGATCGATAAGAGGTTGGATACGCCAGGCTTGTTTTCGGGATCGTATTTGACGATTCCTTCTGAGTCGGTGACGGCGCTTTTCACTTTCTTTTCGATGGTTTTCAAATCATCCAACAATGTGATGATTGATTTTTTGTTTGAATCGGACTTGCTCATCTTTTTCGTCGGATCCTGCAAGGACATGACGCGCGCACCGTGTTTCGGTATCCGGATGTCCGGTATCGTGAAGATGTCATTGTATTTTCTATTGAACCGCTCTGCCAAGTCGCGTGTCAATTCGATATGCTGTTTCTGATCGTCGCCGACAGGGACGATGTCCGTTTGGTACAAAAGAATGTCAGCAGCCATTAAAGGCGGGTATGTCAGGAGTCCGGCAGAGATGGAAGCGGCCTTGGCCGATTTGTCTTTGAACTGTGTCATGCGTTCGAGCTCACCAATGGTCGAGACGCATTGCAGCATCCAGCCGGCCTGTGCGTGCGCCGGCACTTCCGATTGGATGAACAGCGTAACTTTTTCCGGATCGATGCCGACAGCAAGGTATAGCGCGGCAAGCGATTTTATATTCTTTCTTAATTCAAGCCGGTCCTGTGGCATGGTGATGGCATGTTGGTCGACGATGCAGAAGATACAATCATATTCTTCCTGCAGTTCAGTAAACTGCTTGAACGCTCCGATATAATTGCCAAGTGTAACCGTACCGGTTGGCTGTACGCCTGAAAAAATTTTCTTCAATGCAATTCCTCCTCTAATGGGTAAACTAAAAATGGATACAAAAAAGCACATCTCCGTCCCTGGAACTAAAGGGACGAATGATGTGCGGTTCCGCGGTACCACCCTGGTTGCCGCAGCAGCGGCCTCTTATCTCCTTAACGTGGAGAACTCGAAAGCGGCTACTTGTTTCGCCGCTTTAGCTCGAAAGTCCATTCAATACAGTCTTCTGCTTGTTCACACCAACCACAAGCTCTCTTATTATAGAAGAAACTGCATTTACTACTCTTTGTCAACGCTCATTTTGTATTGAATTTATTATAATACAAAAGAGATTGGCGCTGCAATACGCAATTCTACGATTGATAGAACGCCAAAGAAATAGCCATGGCAACCAAAGTCGCCCCGCCCACGATCAAGAGTGGGGAACTTGAGAATGCCAACACTTCCGATGGGAGGCGCATCTCGTCGTCCTCGAGCGTGGACTTGCTTTTGAACACCTTGCGCATGCTCATCGTAAATACGTCGAAAACCCCTGTCCGGACGACGAATACCCAGGCACCGAAAAATACAAGGATGCCCCCGTAGATAAAGGAGTTATTGATATATGACAGCAGTGAAAACGGTTCGCTTCGCACAAGCATCGTCAGTACGATGACCAATTGCACAGCGGCAATTCCGATGATTATTTTTTTCATTATGGCACCCCTATTCGTTCTTATTGTAGAAGAAATAACAAAAAAAATCAAAAAATTATTCGAAATTCATCTGATAAGAAAACGCTTACATGACGCGCTTTTCAGCCTATTAGTGATATTGTGAACAGCATGATTAATGGTGAAAGTGTAAAATATTCCAAAAAAAACGCTGTACAACAAAAAATATTTATGTATAATTAATCATGTACCAATTTTTCAGAAAATTTAAGGGGGCAAAATCAGTGAAAAACAGCAAGATTTTATGGCTACTTGGCCTGGTTTTGGTACTTAGTGCTTTCCTAGCTGCTTGCGGCGGCGGAGACGACACTGATACTGGGACAGAAAACACAGACACAGAAGGTACAGAAGGCGCAGAAGGCAACGGCGGCGAGCCTGACTCTGTACAAGAACTAAACTTGGTCGAAGGAGCAGAAATTCCGTCAATGGATTCTTCGATTGCTGAGGATGCAGTAGCATTCAACATCCTTAACAACGTAAACGAAGGTTTGTTCCGCTTGAACCAAGAAAACATTGCTGAACCTGCACTTGCTGATGGCGAGCCTGAGATCAGTGAAGATGGCTTGACGTATACTTTCAAACTACGTGATGCTAACTGGTCGGACGGTACACCGATCACAGCTAACGATTTCGTCTATGCTTGGCAGCGCGCGATTGATCCAGCCACCGGTTCACCTTACGGACCATACATGATGGCAGGAACAATTAAAAACGCTACAGAAGTATCTGAAGGGGACATGGAAGTCTCTGAACTAGGAATCACAGCTGAAGACGACAAGACTCTTGTCGTAGAACTTGAGCGCCCGACTCCTTACTTCATGTCATTGATGGCTTTCGGTACATTCTACCCATTGAACGAAGAATTCGTAACTGAGCAAGGCGATAACTACGCTTCTAACTCTGAAACAATCCTATACAACGGACCGTTCACTCTTACTAACTGGGATGGCACTGGCCTGACTTGGACAATGGAGAAAAACGCTGAGTACTGGGATGCTGAAACTGTTCAACTTGAAACAATCAATGTTGACGTTGTAAAAGAAACTTCTACGCAAGTTAACCTTTACCAATCTGGTGAAAAAGACCGTGTCGGACTTTCTGGCGAATTCGCAATGCAATATGCTGAAGACCCAGAAGTGGTGAAAGAACTTGAACCAACTTTGTTCTACTTGAAATTTAACCAAGAACGTAATGGCGAAGAAACTCCACTTGCTAACGAAAACATCCGTAAAGCGATTGCTACTGGCTTCAACAAGCAAGACCTTGTAGATGTAGTTCTAGCAAACGGATCACTTCCAGCTAACTACCTTGTACCAACTGATTTCTCCTTCAACGAAGCTGGCGAAGATTTCCGTGATATCAACGGAGACATGCTGCCATTCAACGCTGAAGAAGCGAAAACTTATTGGGAAAAAGGCCTAGAGGAAATCGGCGAAACAGAAGTGACTATGGAACTTCTCGGCGGCGACTCTGAGCTTGCAGGTAAAATGGATGCTTACTTGAAAGAGCAACTTGAAACAAACCTTGAAGGTTTGACAGTTAACTTGAAAGCTGTACCATTCGGCGTACGCCTTGAGCTTGATGAAGCACAAGACTACGATATCCAAAACTCTGGATGGGGCCCTGACTACCAGGATCCAATGACATTCATCGACCTATTCGTAACTGGCTCTTCTCACAACTTGATGTCTTACTCTAGTGAAGAGTTCGATAACTTGGTTGAGCAAGCTAAAGGCGAATTGGCACAGGATGCTGAAGGACGCTGGGAAGCAATGGCTCAAGCTGAAAAAATCTTGATTGAAGAAGACGCTGCTATCGCACCGATCTATCAGCGCGGTATCATGTCCCTTCAAAAGCCATATGTTAACAACATCATCAAACACCCATTCGGTGGAGATTACAGCTACAAATGGGCTTACATTTCCGGTAAGGAATAAGAATTCCCAACTGAATGTACTTTAGGAAAACATAATAGAAAGAGAGTATATCAAGGGATTGATATACTCTCTTTTCTACTGTAGATAAATTCACCGAAAATTAACGGTATTCTGCTTAATCAGAAAAATACAAGTGTCGATTGATGCTTGATATAATAGAGCGATTTTATTTTGGAGGTGCACCATGGCACGCTATATTGGAAAAAGATTAATTTATATGTTCATCACCTTAGCGCTTATTGCCACGTTTACATTTTTCTTGATGAAAATATTACCAGGTTCCCCAATTGCTTCCGCAGATAAGCTATCTCCTGAACAACGGGCAGTCGTAGAGGCACGGTACGGACTGGACCAACCCCTTCCTGTTCAATATTTCGATTATATGTTTGGTTTGCTACAAGGTGATTTGGGTATTTCGATTAACCAATTCAAAGGCGCAAACGTAACGGATGTTATTTTAAGCCGCATGGGGCCGTCAGCCCAGATCGGATTCCAAGGAATGCTCCTCGGAACTGTTCTTGGAATCCTATTCGGGATGGTCGCGGCGCTCAGGCAAAATACATGGGTGGATTATGGCAGTACGATTGTTGCAATCATCGGTATATCCATTCCATCGTTTGTTTTTGCATCCATGCTACAATATTGGCTCGGTTTAAAATGGGACCTGTTCCCAGTGGCGCTGTGGAAAGATGGATTCATGTCCAGCGTATTGCCATCAATAGCATTGGCGATGTTCCCACTGGCAACGGCTGCACGGTTTATTCGTACAGAAATGATCGAAGTTCTTGGATCTGACTACATCACGTTAGCAAAAGCTAAAGGGGCCAGCGGGTCTGAAATCGCTTTCAAACACGCATTCCGAAATGCTTTAATTCCACTGATTACGGTTCTTGGGCCGATGGCAGTCAGCATTTTGACAGGTTCACTCGTAGTCGAGCAGATTTTTGCGATTCCTGGAATCGGTGAGCAATTCGTAAAATCAATCATGGTCAATGACTTCTCAATTATCATGGGTACAACCATTTTCTTCTCTGTATTCTTAATTGTCGTCATTTTGGTTGTGGATATTTTGTACGGCGTCATCGATCCTCGTATTCGTCTTTCAGGAGGTAAGAGTTAATGACACAGAATTATGAAAAGCTTCCTCAAGATGCATTCACTCGCATCCCTAGAGATACACAAGAGGCAGAAAAAATCTCCAAACCAAGTGTCAGCTTTTGGCAGGATGCTTGGCGCAGCCTGAAGAAAAACAAAGGAGCAATCATCAGTTTGATTCTCTTTGGCTTGATTGTTCTCATGTCCTTTATCGGACCAATGATCAGCCCTTACGAACCAAATGACCAGACCATTACACATGCCAACTTGCCGCCGAAAATGCCTGTTATCGAAAACCTTGGTATCATGGATGGTGTTGGTACATTAGGCGGCCGTGAAGTCGATTTGTATGAAATGAAAAATGTCGAACAGAATTATTGGTTCGGGACGGATGGCCTCGGCCGTGATATGTTCTCTCGTGTATGGAAAGGAACTCAAGTATCCTTGTTTATCGCCTTCGTGGCAGCAGCAATCGATATGTTGATCGGTGTCATTTATGGCGGGATCTCTGGTTACTTCGGAGGCCGTGTGGATGATGTCATGCAGCGTATTGTTGAGATTTTGACAGGTATTCCAAACCTGGTCGTCGTTATCCTCTTTATCCTTATCATGGACCCGGGGATACTCGCGATCATCATCGCCTTGACGATTACCGGTTGGACCGGAATGTCGCGGGTGGTGCGTGGTCAGGTTCTTAAATATAAGAGCCAGGAATTCGTCCTCGCAGCCCGCACGCTTGGCGCAAGCGATACCCGCATCATCTGGAAGCATTTGATGCCGAACGTTCTTGGCGTCATCATCATCAACACGATGTTCACGATCCCAGGCGCGATTTTCTTCGAAGCATTCTTGAGCTTTATCGGGCTCGGGCTTCAAGCTCCGGATGCGTCTCTTGGGACATTGATCAATGATGGGTATAAACTGATCCAGTATCAGCCGCATATTCTTTTGTTCCCGGCTGTCGTGTTGAGTTTGATCATGATCGCATTTAACCTAATCGGTGACGGCTTGCGCGATGCGCTCGATCCGAAGATGAAAGATTAAGGAGGAAAGCCTTAGATGGAAAAAATACTTCAAGTAAAAGACCTCGAACTTTCCTTCCACACATTTGGTGGCGAAGTAAAGGCAATCCGAGGCGTCAACTTTGATCTATATAAAGGTGAAACATTGGCAATCGTAGGTGAATCCGGTTCCGGTAAATCCGTTACAACCAAATCGATCATGCGTTTATTGCCCGAAGCAACTTCAGAATTCAAAAACGGTGAAATCCTTTTCGGCGGGCGTGACTTGACGAAATTGAGCGATAAGGAAATGCAGAAAATCCGCGGAAAAGACATCTCGATGATTTTCCAGGATCCTATGACATCGCTCAACCCGACGATGCCGATTGGCCGCCAGATTACAGAGCCGATTTTGAAGCACCAAAAAATCAGCAAAGACGAAGCGAAAAAAGTCGCGATCGACTTGTTGCGTTTAGTAGGCATGCCAAAACCCGAGCTTCGCATGAAACAATATCCTCACCAATTCTCAGGTGGACAGCGCCAGCGTATCGTTATTGCCATTGCGCTAGCGTGCAACCCGCAGATCTTGATCGCTGATGAGCCGACAACTGCTCTCGATGTGACGATCCAAGCGCAAATCCTGGAATTGATGAAAGACTTGCAGAAGAAAATCGATACGTCGATTATTTTCATCACCCATGACCTTGGGGTAGTGGCAAACGTGGCAGATCGCGTAGCAGTCATGTACGGAGGGAAAATCGTAGAAATCGGCACAGTCGATGAGATTTTCTACAACCCGCAGCATCCATACACATGGGGCCTTCTCAGTTCAATGCCTTCAATGGATGCAGAAGATGCAAAACTGTATGCGATTCCTGGCACGCCGCCGGATCTTCTCGATCCACCAAAAGGCGATGCATTCGCGCTGCGCAGTGAATACGCCATGAAGATCGATATGGAACAGCCGCCTCCGTTCTTTAAAGTCAGCGATACGCACATGGCGGCCACATGGCTTCTTCATCCTGAAGCGCCAGCAGTTGAACCGCCTGAAATGGTTATCGAACGGATGAAAAAGTTCCCTGGAAGCCGTTATTATGAAGGGAGCGCGAACTAATGGCTGAAAAATTGGTTGAAATCAAGAACCTCAAACAACATTTCAATGCCGGAAAAGCAAACGAAGTAAAAGCAGTCGATGGCATTTCTTTCGATATTTATAAAGGGGAAACGCTTGGCCTTGTAGGCGAGTCAGGTTGCGGAAAATCCACAACTGGCCGCTCGATCATTCGTTTGTACGATGCGACAGATGGCCAAGTTCTTTATGAAGGTGAAAGTGTGCACGGCAAGAAAAACAAGAAAGACCTAAAGAAATTCAACCGTAAAATGCAGATGATTTTCCAGGATCCTTATGCTTCCTTGAACCAACGGATGAAAGTCATGGATATCATCGCTGAAGGCATCGATATCCACGGTTTGGCAAAAGACGCCAACGACCGCAAGAAAATGGTCTATGACCTATTGGAAACGGTCGGCTTGAATAAAGAGCACGCGAACCGTTATCCGCATGAATTCTCAGGCGGGCAGCGCCAGCGTTTAGGTATTGCGCGTGCTCTGGCGGTAGATCCGGACTTTATCATCGCGGATGAGCCGATTTCTGCTCTCGATGTTTCCATCCAGGCCCAGGTCGTCAACTTGCTGAAAGAGCTTCAGGAAGAAAAAGGTTTGACGTATCTGTTCATCGCACACGATTTGTCGATGGTTAAATACATTTCAGATCGCATCGGCGTTATGTACTTTGGTAAGTTGGTGGAATTGGCGCCAGCTGACGAATTGTACGAAAACCCTATGCATCCATATACGCAATCATTGCTTTCGGCGATACCGCTTCCGGACCCGAACTATGAGCGCAACCGTACGCGTAAAGCATACGACCCGGCAGTCCATAACTATGTGGATGGGGAAGATGTGAAAATGCGCGAAGTTTCACCGAACCATTTTGTCGATTGTTCAGAGAAAGAATTTGCTGAGATTCAAGAGCATCTAGCAGCCAAAAAATAGAACTCGTAAAGCACGTACCTGTTTATAAGGTGCGTGCTTTTTTTTGAACGGAACAAATGCTGGGGATATTTTCTCAAAACAAATAAATGTCTGAGTTTCTCTAAATTTACTAAATTATCCTGCTTAAAGTACGTAAAAATGGTAGACTGGAGAAAAGCGGAAAAGGTGTGTGAATTTTTGTGAAATCCTTGAAATGGCTTGCTGCATCCCTAGTTTTAGTGGGAAGTGCCAATGTAGTGCAGGCAGCTGAAACCGCAACAGAAGACTTTTCGACCCGAACATATGAATTAGCGAGCATCGACTCTGGCTTGCTTGGGACATCGGAACGATTCCGCTTCGATTCAGGATTGAATTTTGATTATCCTGATGTGGTCCGGGGAATATTCGTCACTGGAAACTCAGCCGGGGGAGAGCGATTTTCTTCACTGGTCGATCTCATAGGAAATACCGATTTGAACGCGATGGTCATTGACGTCAAGGAAGACATGGGGCATTTAACGTATATCCCGGAAGAAGATTCCTCGCTGGCTGATAAAGACATCGGAACTTCATTGATTAAGGATCCCCGTGCAATGCTTGAACAAATGGAACAGGAGCAAATCTACCCGATTGCGCGCGTGGTTGTCTTCAAGGACACAGTGCTTGCAGAGCAGCAGCCAGAGCTTTCATTTACTTCCGGAGGGGAAGTATGGAAGAACAACAGGGGCGAGGCGTTCGTCAATCCGTTCATGCAGGATGTGTGGGATTATAATGTAGAAGTGGCGATCGAAGCAGCTAAACTAGGTTTCAAGGAAATCCAGTTCGATTATGTGCGCTTTCCAGAAGGGTTTGAACGGCTTGGTGAGCAACTTGACTACTCGATGGGCGATTATGCAGAATCCAATTTAGACCCGGTTCAGCGCCGTGTGGAAGCTGTGACAGATTTCGTCGCTTATGCGAAAGAAAAGCTTGAACCTTATGGAGTAGAGGTATCGGTTGATATCTTCGGCTATGCAGCCACTGTTTCGGAAGCACCTGGCATCGGCCAGAACTTCTCGAAGATCTCCGAGAACGTCGATGTCATCTCTTCAATGATTTATCCGAGCCATTGGAAAAAGTACTTCGGAATCGAAAAGCCAGATCTGGAACCTTATAAATTGGTCGCTGAGTATGCTAAAGTGGAAAACGATGTTCTTTCCAAGCTAGACGATGCGCCCGTATCGCGCCCGTGGCTACAGGATTTCACGGCTAGCTACCTGGGGGCAGGAAACTATAAGCGCTACGGTAAGGCAGAAGTGGAAGCCCAGATTCGCGCTTTAAACGAACAAGGAATTGATGAATTCCTTCTTTGGAACGCTGGAAACCGCTATTCAGCTGGAGTCGACTATACACCCGAATAAACGAAATGCCCTTGCTGTCATACAGACGACCAGCAAGGGCACTTTTTTGCAGGCGTTATGCTTTTTAAATAAACTTTAAATTTGAAACCTTTCACGATATGAAACGTACTATATGATAGAAGCTTTGTTTTCAAAAGAAATTTGTAAATGAGAATAAAATTTTCTTATTGAAGTTTAATTGATAAAAGAAGCGGGTAAATTCTTAATGTATAAGTTTTACAAACTCTCAGAAAATGTAGCGAGACTGTGACAAAATCAATGTTTTTTTGAAATTCTCGCCGTTAGCTATATATTACTGAAGCCCAATGTTGTATAATGATTGTAGAGCTTCTAAACGATAGTGATTCTAATTTAAGAATGAATTTCCTCAACACCTATGAATCCGAAAGGAAGTGCTTCATTATGATGGTTACATTATTCACTTCTCCAAGCTGTACGTCTTGCCGTAAGGCGAAAGCGTGGCTGGAAGAACATGATATCCCATATACAGAACGCAATATTTTCTCTGAACCTTTGACAATTAGTGAAATCAAAGAAATTTTACGTATGACAGAGGACGGAACCGATGAAATCATTTCGACTCGTTCGAAGATCTTCCAAAAACTGAATGTAGACGTAGAGAGCTTGCCATTGCAGCGCCTCTATGAATTGATCCAAGAACATCCGGGCTTATTGAGACGCCCGATCATCATGGATGAAAAACGCCTGCAAGTCGGTTATAACGAAGACGAGATTCGCCGGTTCTTGCCACGCAAAGTGCGCGCGTATCAATTGCTGGAAGCTCAGCGCATGGTCAACTAAGAATAAGGAGAAAAAGCTGTCCGGTCTTTATGGTATTTCATAAGGGATCATGGGACGGCTTTTCTTTATCTTTTTACAGAACGCCTAGAAAAAGTTTTCTGTCGACCCTATGTCGATCAACCTGATTAGTTGCAAAAGTCTGTCGATTCGATTAGACTCTAAGATAATTATCTTCTGGTGCCGCCTATAGGCAGAAAAATGTTTTTAAGCCTTCAGGAAAGGTATAATGAAGGTAGTAATAAATCACGGCTTTTGAGGAACTTCCTCTTAATCCGATCCGAAAAGGAGAGGTGTAAAATGGAAATAGAACGCATTAACGACAACACAGTGAAATTTTACATTTCCTATCTTGATGTTGAAGAGCGAGGGTTCAGCCGTGACGAAATTTGGTTTAACAGAGACAAAAGCGAAGAGCTTTTCTGGGAAATGATGGATGAAGTCAATGAAGAAGCCGATTTCGTTATGGAAGGGCCGCTGTGGATCCAAGTGCAAGCCATGGACAAAGGACTTGAAGTCACTGTCACTCGTGCGCAATTGACGAAAGACGGGCAAAAACTTGATTTGCCGGATGATATAGAAGAACGCCGCAAAATGTTTTCAGGGGAAGAAGCTGGTTCCCAGGAGTTTGATGAATTTGAACCGGTTTATGACGAGGGTGATACGAAGAAACTCGAATACTCGTTTGTTCTTTCTGAAGTGGAAGAATTGCTTCCGATTGCGAAGCGCCTCATGTATATGCCGGTCGATACGGCATTGTACCACTTTGACGGAAAGTATTATATGCACGTGAAATTTGATGAAATTCTGCATTCCGAAAAAGACATTAAAGACCAGTTGAGCGTCATCACTGAGTACTTGCAGCAAACCCCGATGACGATTCACCGTCTTGAAGAATACGGCAAGCCAATCTTCAAAGAAGATGCGTTGTCGAATGTATTGCATTATTTCGGCTAAAAACCTCCTCTTGGGAGGTTTTTTTTATGCTATTTTATGTAGGGGAAGCTGTGGCAGATTTTTAGAAGCCGCAGTATTTTTCGTATTGCGCATAATGGCTCTTCAACGTAAACTGAAAAAAAGGAGAGTGATTTATATACTGACAGCGCTCGATAATGGCTATTTATTCACGTTGCAAGCTTATCACACCAGGCAAGAGCTGATTCAGCTGCGAAGGGACCGAACGTTTCTATGTCCCGCCTGTGAATCCCCAGTCGTCTTAAAAGTCGGCACGACGAAAATTCCCCATTTTGCCCATCTCCAGCAATTCTCCTGCACGCCGGGCGGTGAACCGGAAACTCCGCTTCATCTGCTCGGAAAATCCCGCCTGTCCTCTTTTTTTTACGACAACAACATTCCGGTCCATGTCGAGCATTACTTACCCGCGATCAAGCAGCGGCCGGACCTGTTGGCCGAGAAATCTGCGATTGAATTCCAATGCAGCACATTAGCTGTAGAGCAAGTTGTGAAGCGCAGCCAAGGATATGCCAAAATGGGTCTTCACGCCGTATGGATCCGCGGCATAGAAAATGTGCCGGCTCCAGGACTGGGTATTTTCCAAATTCGCACCTTTGAAAGAGCAATGTTCCGCAGCACGCCACTTCATCCCCATCTCCTGCAATTCAACCCCAATCATTCCCTCTTCGTCTACTACTCCAACCTTTTTTATGTACAAGGAAACCGCTGGATCGGGAAGGCGTCGCTTTTGCCAATGAAGGAACAAGTTTTTCCTTTCGCGGTGCCGAAAAAATTAACAAAAGCAGAATACAAGCAGGTAATATCGCTCATGCGGATAGAAAAGAATAAATACATCCGTTCCCAATTATTTGCGAAAAATCGGATGAGAAACCCATTTTGGCGATTAAGCTATGAACTGCAACTCGACAAGGGGGACATCCCGGAAATTTTCGGGTTGCCGCTTGCAGGCGGGCATCTTTTTTTAGAGCATCCTCTTATTTGGCAAATGAAAGCAGCGCTTATAATCGAGTCTGGAAAACCTGTGGAGACCTTATTGGCTGATCAGCTGGTCAAGCTTGCGCCTTCTAGCATAGACAAGTGCAAGCCCTTGGAGGTGCTTTCGGCGTATGAAACTCTCTACAGAAATGGCCATTCCGTGTGTTTTTCGGAAGTGGTGGATATTTCCTATCATCTGCTTGCAAAAGCGTGGGAAAATTGAGAAAATAAGGTGTAATTCGTTTCCCGAAACAAGGGAAAGAGGAGGCAGCCAAATGACGGAAAAATTATTGACCAGAGATCAAGTGCCTGCAGAACTGACGTGGCGCTTGGAAGATATTTTTGCTACAGATTCACAATGGGAAGAGGAATTCAAAGCCGTCTCAGCACTGGCTGAGAAAGCTGGACAATATGAAGGTACTCTATCAGGAGGCGCGGACGCTTTGTATGACGCGCTAAGCTATAAAGATGAATTGTCGGAGCGATTGCGCAAACTCTATGCATACGCTCATATGCGCTACGACCAAGATACGACGAATTCAACATATCAGGCGATGGACAGCCGCATCAAATCGCTTTTCGCCAAAACAGCAGCAGGCTTGTCATTCATGACGCCTGAAATCCTGTCTTTGGATGAAGCAGAACTGAACCGCTATGTAGATGAACATCAAGGTCTGAAGCTATATAAGCATGCCCTTGAAGAACTTAATACGATGCGTCCGCACGTACTGAAAGCGGAGCAAGAAGCGCTGCTTGCACAATTATCGGAAGTGGTCGGAGCATCTTCCGAAACCTTCGGCATGCTTAACAATGCCGATCTGGAGTTTCCGGAAATCGAAAATGAAAACGGCGAAAAAGTGCAGATCACACATGGCAATTACATCCGTTTCATGGAAAGTAAAGACCGCCGCGTACGTGAAGACGCATTCAAAGCCGTTTATGCAACATATGGAAAATTCCGTAATACGTTTGCATCCACTTTATCCGGAAATGTTAAACGGGATAACGTTCACGCGAGAATCCGTAACTATTCATCGGCTCGCGAAGCGGCACTGTCGGATGACCATATTCCGGAAGCTGTCTACGATCAATTGGTCGAAACCGTCAACAACAACCTTCATCTATTGCAGCGCTACGTAGCGCTCCGCAAGGAAGTATTGGGCCTTGACCAAGTCCATATGTATGACATGTATACGCCGCTTGTTAAGGAAGTCAAGATGGAGATCCCTTATGACAAGGCGACAGGCATGATGCTCGAAGGCTTGAATGCGCTCGGTGAAGAATATGTCGGGATCGTCAAAAACGGCATCGACAACCGCTGGGTCGACGTGAAAGAAAACAAAGGCAAACGAAGTGGCGCTTATTCTTCCGGCGCTTATGGCACAAATCCTTATATACTGATGAACTGGCAGGACAATGTAGACAACCTGTTCACTTTGGCACATGAATTCGGCCATAGTGTACACAGCCACTACACAAGAGAAAACCAGCCGTTTGTCTATGGCGATTATTCCATCTTTGTGGCGGAAGTTGCATCGACGACAAATGAAGCCTTGTTGAATGAACACTTGGTCAATACGACAGAAGATGAGCAAGAACGCATTTACTTGCTCAACCACTGGCTGGATGGTTTCCGCGGCACAGTTTTCCGCCAGACGATGTTTGCTGAATTCGAGCACACAATCCACCAGATGGACCAGAACGGTGAAGCTTTGACGGCTGACCGGTTGACGGAAGTGTATTACGAATTGAACAAAAAGTATTTTGGTGAAGACATGGCAGTGGATGAAGAGATCGGCCTCGAATGGGCACGCATCCCGCATTTCTACTATAATTACTATGTATTCCAATATGCGACAGGATTCAGCGCAGCTACTGCATTAAGCAAAAAGATCCTTGAAGAAGGGCAGCCAGCTGTAGAGCGTTATATTAACGAATTCCTGAAAGCGGGCAGCTCCGATTACCCGATTGAAGTATTGAAAAAAGCCGGTGTGGACATGACCTCATCCGAGCCGGTCGAAGAGGCGTGCAAAGTCTTCGGGCAAAAGCTTGAAGAACTCGAAGGATTGCTATTGAAGAAATAAAAGACCGACGAAAACCTCTGCAGCGTGAGACCTGCAGAGGTTTTTTATGCGTTGTCTAGGGATTGTGATACTTGCATCGGTGGAAGAGGAGGGATGATGGACGATATTATAGCGAAATGGAAATAGGTAAGGATGGACAATGGAAAAAGGGGGTATTAGAGGATAATAAGTTATTCTTAAATAACTTATTTATCCGTTATGTTTATGTAAGCGCTTGATATTATGACAGATTTGTGAAATGGTTTGTGATTTATTGCATTAACTATTATGGCGTGATATTATTAGGTTGTGAAATTAATCACATACAAACATACACCCCTTTGTTTGAGCGTGAACATTTCTCCCATCCCCTTTGTGTAAGATAAGAAAGGCGCCTTCCGGACGTGGAAGGCGCCTTTCGCTATTATATAAAAGAAAAAATAAGCTAAGCTCCTATTGGGAGCTTAGCTTATTTTACTTTCCACAATGTGTCGTCCTGCATCGGGATGCGCTCCAGTTTCTGTTGCAGCACTTGCTTTTTCAGCTCGCGTTCTGCGGTTTGCTCGCTGATATTGTAGATGCTTGCGACCTCGTGCGTCGCCATTGTCGGATACTTTATGAACAGGTCATAGAGAGAAGGCGGGGATTGCCGGTTGAGCCGGTCTTTTCCCAGCATTTCCTGTAGGATGGTCAAATAGACGTCGTATGAATAAAGGCCTGAAACTTTGACGCCTTCGTCTTCGATGCATTCATTGAAAAAGACGATGCTTGGTACTTCGGAAATTTCCATTTCCCGTGTGATGCGAAGATCGCATTGGAATGCTTTGGCGCTGTGGACCGAATGAAAGTCATCCTTGAATTCAGCTTGGTCCAATTCCGCTTCTTCCGCAATTTCAAGCAGTACATCGTAGGATGTGACGTTTCTTGATTGTAGAAAAAGTTGTTCTTGCAGTTTGTGCAGGAAGCGATTGCCTGCCCGTTTGCCCTGGAGCTCTGCCGCTTTGATGGCGACGGACGGAAGTGCGGGATGTTCAAGCTCGTCTCCGGTCATATCGGCATTTTTTACGCTCATATTCAGGGCGGATAATTGTGTGCTTAAGATCATCCGCATGGAAAAATAATGGCCATACTCGATTTGTAATTTACGGATGATGGATTGAAGTTCCCAGCATGCGGGATTCATCGGATCCATGAACACGTATAATTCCATTGGTTTGCAGGAAACTTGGTGTTCGCGGATATCCTCTGCCAGATCCAGGTTGCTCACTCCAACTCCTCCTCACTGTCGTAATCATTTACCATATGGTGGGCGGTCAAAACGAGGCGGTTGAAAAATGTCTCGCGGAATTTGCCGCTGAGCCCGACTTCATCCATAGCTTCACTCATGCACTCAAGCCAAGCTTGTGCACGGTCTGGAGTGATTGGAAATGGATGATGGCGCGCTTTTAGGCGCGGGTGCCCGTGTTCCGCTGAATAGATATTTGGGCCGCCTAAGTATTGTGTTAAAAACTGTTTTTGTTTTCTCGCTGTTTCGGTCAGATCATCAGGGAAAATGGGTGCAAGTTGCGGATGTGCTGAGACGCGTGCGTAAAAGGCGTCCACCAGGTTTGATAAAGTTTCCGCGCCGATTTCATCGTACGGAATAAGCGGTTTTCCAGTCATCAGTCTTGTCCCCTTTGTGTTTGCTGTAAATCCATTCTATCAACGCCTGGTAAATATCTCAAACAAATCGCATGCCACCGAACGGCTGTGCTGCCTTTAGCGCTTGGAAGCCGCCTTCATAAAACGCGCGATTTTCTTGTCTGCCGGACGCAACGGGATGCATTTTTCTTCGAGCAAAGAGAGGAAACTCCGCTTGCCGGCAGCTTCGTCTGTAACTTCATATTCCAGCTCGTAATCTTCCACCCCTAAGTATTCCGAATGGTCCAGTACGAGAAGGCCGCCTTCGTAAGCAGCTTCTGCACGATGGGTCGTTAAAGAACCGATAAGCACCAATTCGGACGGGGACACCCCGAGCCGTTCGAGCTCAGCGGAAACATCCGGGGCATCGAATCGCTCCAAGTCCAGGATGGCGGACGCCTGTTGTTCGTCCAAGCTATCGGTCGTTTCGTAATTTCCGGAAGCGGCCGGTGTTTTAAGTGTGCATTCAAAACGGCTGCCAATGCTGCGCAGGCGAAGGGCCGCCTTTTGGTCGCGCAGCTGGAAATCCGCTGTGTCGAAATAATGGTTGGTCTGGCTGATCGGGGAGGTATTTTGCTCCGCCAATAATTTGCTATACTCTTCTTTTGTCAGCATGTTCTTGAATTCAATTTCAAGTTCTTTTGTCATTTGTTCACCTCATTAATCGCGCTTTTGCAATACTGTTTCCTTTTCTATAGGAAAGAAGCGGCATTTCAAAAGCGCGGTGGGTCAACCGGCGAGGAGCGGGAATTTCATGCTCACGCCGATTGCTCTTGGAATAGCCGTTAATTCATTATCGGATAGTTGGGTGCAATCTGCAACGCAGAGCATTGCTGTGGTAAAATAACGGTATGAAGAATCAGCCCTGTGCTGGGCTTAATGGATAGTGAAATGGGCAAAGCAGTGAGGAGGGCCAGACATGGGGCAATGGAATCGTTTTTTGGCGCCGTATAAACAGGCGGTCGACGAGATGAAAGTGAAATTTAAAGGCATGCGCAAGCAATTTGAAACGAATAACACGAATTCACCGATTGAGTTCGTTACCGGGCGCGTCAAGCCGCTGGCGAGCATTTATGACAAGACCTTGGAAAAAGGGCTATTATTTGAACCGTCGGAAGAATTGGCCCGCAATTTGCAGGACATCGCCGGGTTGCGGATGATGTGCCAATTCGTTGGAGATATCGAAACCGTCGTGGAGCTGTTGCGCCAGCGCAACGATTTGCGCATCGTTGAAGAAAAGGATTATATTTCGCATGAAAAGCAAAGCGGCTATCGTTCGTATCATGTCATCGTCGAGTATCCGGTACAAACCATCGACGGCGAGCAGCTGATCCTAGCGGAAATCCAGATCCGCACCTTGGCGATGAATTTCTGGGCGTCGATTGAGCATTCCTTGAATTATAAGTATAAAGGCGTCTTCCCTGAGGAGATCAAACTCCGGCTGCAGCGTGCGGCGGAAGCGGCATTCCAGCTCGACGAGGAAATGACGCAGATCAGGGATGAAATCCAGGAAGCGCAAGCATATTTCAGCGAATACAAAGAATCTCCGGGAACACGATTTCCGGCGGATGCGGAAGGAGGTCGAAAGGATACATGAAATTTTATATCATATCGAGAAGTGATGATCTGTCCAATCGATTGATGAAAGAGGCCCGTGAATATCTAGAGGATTTCGGCATGGAATGGAACGAGGAATCCCCGCAGATCGTCTTATCGATCGGCGGGGACGGTACTTTGCTCCATGCATTCCATAAGTACAGCGACCGTTTGGATGCTGTCGCATTTGTTGGAATCCATACAGGCCACTTAGGGTTTTATGCGGACTGGAAGCCGATCGAGATCGAGAAGCTCGTCTTGGCAATCGCGAAAAAGGAATTTGAAGTCATTGAATATCCTTTATTGGAAGTGACGGTGCATTACCGAAGTGACCAGGAATCTTCCACTTATTTGGCTTTGAACGAATCGACCGTGAAATCCCCGGACGTCACGCTTGTGATGGATGTCTTCCTGAACGACAGCCATTTTGAACGGTTCCGCGGAGACGGCTTGTGCATGTCGACTCCTTCAGGAAGCACGGCGTATAATAAAGCGCTCGGCGGGGCGATCATCCATCCGTCTTTGCCGGCGATGCAATTGACCGAGATGGCTTCAATCAACAACCGGGTGTTCCGGACTGTCGGGTCACCGCTTGTGTTGCCGTCCCATCACCGCTGCACTTTACTTCCGGTGAAGGCGCCGGATTTCATGGTGACGATCGACCATCTTCAATTGCTGCATAAAGATGTCGAATCGATCGAGTATCGGGTGGCGAAAGAAAAAGTACGCTTCGCCCGTTTCCGTGCATTCCCGTTTTGGCGCCGCGTCCATGACTCATTCATCGACAGCGAACTGTCGGAGGATTGAAAATATGAAAGCATTTCAAGTTGAATTCACTGCAAAAAAGCGCGGCCTGTTACGGGAAGCGCTGCAAAATTATGGGATTTCCAAAAGGACCTTGGCTTCTGTGAAGTATAGCGGAGGCCATTTGCTGGTCAACGGTTCGGAAGTGACGGTCAGGCATCCGCTCGAAGTTGGGGATGCCGTGACCGTTATTTTTCCGATAGAGACACAGGGCAAAGGCTTGACCGCAGAAAACGGGCCGCTTGCCATCGTTTATGAAGACGACGCACTTTTAATTGTCGAAAAGCCGCCAAGGCAAAACACTATCCCGTCACGTGAACAGCCGTTCGGCAGTTTGGCGAATATTGTCGCCGGGCATTTCGAACGTCATGCAATCCCGTCTACATTGCATATTGCGACCCGCCTTGATAAAGACACATCGGGGCTAGTATGCATCGCCAAAAACCGCCATATCCATCATCTGCTCTCCGTACAGCAACAGGAAAAGCGGATGAACCGGCGCTATGAAGCGTTTGTGCACGGCGAAGTGGCTGCTGGAAAATCGGTAATCACCGCCCCAATCGCCCGAAAAGGAACCAGCATCATCGAACGTGAAGTAAGGGAAGACGGCAAATTTGCAGAGACTGAGATAGAGTTAATCCAGTCAATCGGCGGCATCAGCCATGTTCGGCTGAAATTGAATACTGGCAGGACACACCAGATCCGCGTCCATTTATCCCATATCGGGCATCCGCTGCTGGGGGATGATTTATACGGCGGCGGACGCGAGTTGATCGACAGGCAAGCGCTGCATTGTACGGAATTGCAGCTCGATCATCCTGTCTCCGGGGAGCGGCTGGCATTTACATCTGCGCTTGCCGGTGATATGCGTATACTGATTTAATTATAATGGTGGAAGCGTTCTGGTTGGTAAGCCTGTTTTGACGGCACTTGGCAAATCTCCATTTCTGGAAAACGCAGTGCGGTCAAGGTTCCGCCGAAGACGCAGCCTGTATCGATATTGACGGTGTTATTCTGGAAATGCGGCTTCCTGACCGGAGTATGGCCGTAAACGATCCACGGTTCGCCTTTATAGCGCTTCGCCCAATTGCCGCGCACTGGACGGCCATCGGAATGGTACCTGCCGGTGATTTCGCCGTATAGAGCGAATGTGATCATTTGACGGTTCAATGCCTGACCGATCATATCCTCTCGCAGGCCCGCATGGACGACAATCAACTCATCCCGCAGCTGGTGATAAAGGGGAAGAGCTTCATAAAACTGGAGATAGCGATCCTTGAACTTTTTCTGTTGTTGCTTTTCTAATCCGCGCCATTCGGCAACGGTCATTTCCAAGCCGTGTAAAAGCTCAACGGGATTTCCCTTGAAAAAACGATAGAGTTTGTTGCAATGATTGCCAGGGGAATAATAAAGGATGCCCGCATCTTGCATCGCGAATAATAATTGCAACACCGCGAGGGATTCCGGGCCGCGGTCCATGGCGTCACCGACAAAAGCGAGATGGCGGCCTTCGGGATGAACAGGCAGGCCATTTTCGAAATGGTAGCCGAGTTGTTCGATCAATTCGATCAACTCATTGAAGCATCCGTGGATATCACCGATGACATCATATTTCATATTCTTCAGCTCCTAACTGCCAACTGGTGATTTCAGTGTAACGCATATCGGGAAAAAAGCTGAAACAATTGAAAGGAGGGAGTATACATGATGGACGAAACGAAGATCCGTGACGAGGAACTGAACGAAGAATTGATGCATGAATTATTGCAAAAAGGGGATGTTGAAGCATTCCGAGAAGAATTTTTGTCCCACCATCCATACGACCAAGCAAGCTTTTATGAGAAAGCGGACGAAGAAACGAGGCATTTGCTCTATCAGTATCTCTCTCCGAAAGAAATGGCGGACATTTTTGAAGCCATTGAAGTGGACGATGACGAATACGAAGACCTGTTTAAGGAAATGGATGCTCGCTATGCTGCAGATATCCTGTCTTATATGTATACCGATGATGCAGTCGATGTACTCAATGAATTGAACAAAGACCAAGTCGCCAGCTATTTGACGATCATGGACAAGGAATCTGCCCAGCAGATCAAAGACTTGCTGCATTACGAAGAGTATACGGCGGGCTCCATCATGACGACGGAATTTGTCGCGATCCCGAAAAACTCGACGGTGCGTTCAGCGATGAACATCCTGCGCAATGCCGCACCGAACGCCGAAACGATCTATTACGTTTTTGTTATCGATGAAGATCGAAAATTATCGGGCATCGTGACTTTGCGTGATTTGATCGTTGCGGATGAGGACACCTTGATCGAATCGATCATGAACGATCGTGTCGTCAGTGTCCAGGTAAGTGAAGACCAGGAAGAAGTCGCGCGCATGATCAAAGACTATGACTTTCTCGCATTGCCGGTAGTTGATTTCCAAGACCACCTGCTCGGCATCATCACAGTTGATGACATCATCGACGTGTTGGATGAAGAGGCGTCTGATGACTACTCCAAATTGGCTGCCGTATCCGATATGGATACCTTTGACCGTGGACCGCTGACAGCAGCGAAAAAACGCTTGCCGTGGCTCATCCTGCTGACCTTCCTTGGCATGCTGACAGCGAATTTGATGGGCATGTTCGAAGCGACGCTCGACCAGGTGGCGCTGCTTGCCGTGTTTATTCCCTTGATTGCCGGAATGGCAGGGAATAGCGGCACGCAGGCGCTGGCGGTTGCTGTCCGCGGTATTGCCACGGGTGATATCGAAGAAGAAAGTAAAATGAAGCTGTTGTTCCGCGAGGCGGGGACAGGCTTGATCACGGGCGTCATTTGCGGCATCGTGGTCGTGGGACTGGTTTATTTTTGGAAGTCTGAACTCCTGATTGGAATGTTGGTTGGCACGGCGGTCGCCAGTTCGATTTTTGTCGCGACATTGGCCGGCTCTTTTATCCCGTTATTGATCCACCGGATGAAGATCGACCCTGCCGTAGCGTCTGGGCCGTTCATCACGACTTTGAACGATATCATTTCCATCCTCATTTATTTGGGCTTGGCGACGACATTCCTGACGAATTTATAAGCCGTCAACTGACTAAATGAAGCAATATCCTAGAAAGTGCAATTGCACTTTCTTTTTTTATGGGGTAATATTAGTACCAGGTAATAATATTAGGAGGTATATATATGTCAATTTCATTAAAAGATAAAACATACGTCATCATGGGTGTCGCCAATAAGCGCAGCATTGCATGGGGAATTGCGCGTTCGTTGGACGCAGCTGGAGCAAACTTGATCTTTACATATGCAGGGGAGCGCTTTGAAAAGTCGGTGCGTGATTTGGTCGCGACACTCGATGGCAATCATGAGCAGATCTTGCCGTGTGATGTGACCAGTGATGAAGATGTGGAGAAATGCTTCAACACAATCAAAGAAAGCGCTGGGAAAATTGACGGGCTTGCGCATTGCATCGCGTTCGCGAAAACCGAAGAATTGTCAGGCGACTTTTCCGATACCTCCCGCGACGGCTTTTTGCTCGCGCATAACATCAGCTCGTACTCATTGACAATCGTTTCGAAATACGCAAAACCGTTGATGACAGAAGGCGGTAGCATCGTTGCCTTGACATACATCGGCGGAGAGCGCGTCATGCCGAACTACAATGTCATGGGTGTTGCCAAAGCATCGCTTGAAATGTCTGTCCGTTATTTGGCAGCGGATCTTGGCAAGCACGATATCCGCGTCAATGCGATTTCATCCGGCCCGATTCGTACACTTTCTTCCAAAGGCGTCAGCGACTTCAACTCGATTTTACGTGAAATCGAAGAGAAAGCACCGCTTCGCCGCAATACCACCCCGGAAGAAGTCGGCGACACGGCCGTCTTCCTGTTTAGCAATATGTCCCGCGGCATCACTGGCGAAGTCTTGCACGTCGACAGCGGCTATCACGTATTATAATATTCATGAAAAAACCCTTCCGGAATTCCGGAAGGGTTTTTTATTATAGCGTTTTTTCCATTTGGCGATGCGGAATGCCGGCGTCCATGAATTCTGGAGAGACCACGTCGTAGCCAAGCCGTTCGTAAAACGGGATGGCATGGCTTTGGGAGTTGAGCTGCAAGCGGAAATAGCCGATCGAGCGGGCATATTCCTCGAGCTGTTCCATCATCTCCGCGCCGAAATGATGTCCACGGTATTCAGGCAATACGCAAACGCGTTCGACTTTGCCGACGCCTTGTTCGTATTCGCGGATCCGGGCAGCGGCAATCGGCTGTTCGAGTTCATATCCGATAAAATGAGTGGCGCTGTCGTCATGTTCATCCATTTCCACATGAAGTGCGACGCCTTGCTCATCGACGAAAACTTTCCGGCGGATTTCAAAAGCCTGTTCTTTTTCGAGTTCGGTTTCAACGATTTTCACTTTCTGCAATTAAGCTTCATCTCCTGACAACCGGAATGTGTCGTATACAGTCCACGATCCATCTTCCAATTGGTAGAGCAAGTGGACGCGGTCGATCGTCTCTTCGTGGTCGATGCCAGCCATTTTCAATTGGCCGTACACATCAGCATGCTCCGAATCTGAAAGTTTCTGTGCAATGGTGATGTGGGGCACAAAAGGATGATCCGGCATGCCGCCTAGAAAATCGGAGTGGAGGTCTTCGTGAAGATCCATCAGCTCTTTTGAAGGCTCGATCTTGAAGTACAAAGCGTTCGTCACCGGGGTGAACGTGCTGACGCGCGTCGCATGGATGCGGAAAGGCTTTTGGCGTTTGGCGATATTGCCGAGCTCCTCCGCCATTGCTTTGACTTCAGAGTCATCCGCTTCGAAAGGCCCTTTCAATGTAATATGGGGCGTGATCAACTCGTAATGCGGGTCATAGCGTTTCCGGTAGGAATTCGCCAAGTCTTGTAGTTTTTTTGATGGAAATGCTGCAATACCATATTTCATAATCAATAGACCTCCTCATCTAATAAATGATCTTCTCTTCAATTATATCAAATTGTTCGCTTTGTTTCCTTAAGGCCTACATGCCGAAATTCATCAACAGCGCCCTCTTCAGGTCCGGCTGCCAGTATTTCCATGTATGGTCTCCTTTGAATTCTTCGTAAAAGAGCGAAAACCCTTTATTTTTCATCAACTCATTCAACTCACGGTTCGGCGTGAGAAAGTCGGCGGTTTCCCCGTTGGTCAACTTGACTTCGGTTTCTTCCGAGCCGATGACATGGTAGACCGTGAATGAATTGTTCATCGGAAACTTCTCGACGGCTTCCATCATTTCCGGCCCGACTTTTGGCGACTGGAGAATGACGCGCCCGAAAATATTCGGGTATTTAAGTGCGGCCATCAAGGAAGCGGTGGCTGCGAGTGAATCGCCAATCAATGTCCGGCCCATGCCCACTTGGTAGGTCGGGTATTTTTCGTCTAGATAAGGTGCCAGCTCATGGGCCAGGAAACGCAAGTATGCGCCATGCTGTTCGCCGGTCGGTTCGTATTTCCGGTTGCGGTCTTCTACGCTTTTATAGGGAATGCCGACGAAGATGATGTTTTCGATCTCCTGGTTTTCAAGTAATTCGTCGACGACCCGTGGAACACGGCCAAGCTGGAAATAATCCTTGCCATCCGATGCAATGACGAGGCTGTATTTATAGAGGGGAGAATAATTTGCGGGCAAGTGGACGAGCACCTGCATGTCTTCCCCAAGAGCATCGCTATAAAGCGTGAAATCTTCTACGCTTCCTTTGTTCATGATGTTGCCTCCTTCTAATTCTATTGTACAAAAATTGTAACATATTCCACTATGCAAGGTATAATGGACAGGAAGACAAATCCAAATAGAGAGAGGGGATGGCAACATGGATGGAGGACATTTCCGTGTGCATTCAGAAGAAGTGAATAAAGCGACGCATGATGCTTTGGAAAGAAGAGGCGTCACGAAAGAAGATATCGCGAAAATCGTGTTGGAAATGCAATTGCCTTTTAATGAAGGATTGACATTGGCCCATTGCGTCGAGTCGGTCGAAAGCGTCTTGCGCAAACGGGAAATGCAGCATGCCCTGTTGGTTGGCATTGAACTCGATGAACTGGCTGAACAAGGGAAGTTATCCCAACCGCTTCAGCAGATCGTCGGTTCGGATGAAGGCTTGTTCGGAGTCGATGAAATGATCGGCCTCGGAGCAGTGCTCACGTACGGCAGCATCGCCGTGACGACGTTTGGCCATTTGGACAAAAACAAGACCGGCATCATCCATAAACTCGATACGAAATACGGCGAGCATGTCCACACCTTCCTCGACGATCTTGTAGCAAGCATCGCAGCGTGTGCCTCGGCCCGCATCGCACACCGCACGCGCGATTTGGAAGAGGAAGGCAGAAGCTTCGAAGACCTCACTCCTGAAGAGACGACGCCGGAAACTCATGTGCCTGGAGCAGAAATATAAAAAAAGGGTTTTATTGCCAGAAATTTGGTTTGAAACCGATTCCATTTGAAAAAATTAAATTGACAGATGGACAGAAAGTCATGGTATTATGAAGGATGAAAGAAACTATAGATAAAGGGAGGCCGATTTATGTTAAACAAAAAGTTTGGATTCTACGCGACTGTCGCTTTGGCCGGATCCGTATTCCTAGCAGGCTGTGGAGACGATGCAGCAAATGAAGGAGAAGGCGGCGGAGCAGCTGAGCCGGAATTCATCAGTGTATTGACTGGTGGAACAACGGGAACTTACTACCCGCTTGGTGGAGCGATGGCGACGATCATCGAAAATGAGACAGGCATCGATACGACTGCCGAAGTGTCCCAAGCATCTGCAGCCAATATGACATCACTTGCTGATGGCACGGGCGAAATCGCTTTTGTGCAGACAGACACGGCTTTCTACGCATCTGAAGGTTCGAACATGTTCGAAGGGGAAGTCATCGACAGCGTCTCTGCAATCGGTGCTCTATACCCAGAAACAATCCAGATCGTCACGACTGAAGGATCTGGCATCACTGCGTTTGAAGACTTGGCAGGCAAATCGGTATCCGTCGGTGCACCTGGTTCAGGTACGTATATCAACGCTGAGCAATTGCTTGAAATCCATGGCATGACAATGGATGATGTAGACGCACAGAACTTGGACTTTGGCGAGTCGCAGGAAAGCTTGCAATCCGGACAAATCGATGCAGCATTCATCACAGCTGGAACGCCAACAGGCGCGGTTGAAAGCTTGAGTGCAACATCAGATGTCAATATTGTCCCAGTAGCAGCGGAAAAAGCAGCGGAATTGATCGAGAAATATCCGTACTATGCAGAAGATGTCGTCCCATCTGGCACTTACGGGTTGACTGAAGACGTTCCAACGGTTTCCGTTCTTGCGATGCTTGTTGTGCAGAACGATATCTCTGAAGACACAGTCTACGATATTACAAAAGCGATTTATGAAAACACAGATCAAATCCAACACGCTAAAGCAGAATTCATCAAGGCGGAAACAGCTCTAGATGGCATCGGGATTGATATCCATCCTGGCGCTCAGCGTTACTTCGATGAAGTAAACCAATAAGAACTGGTCAAAATAACTGACGATAAAGCGCAAGCTTTATCGTCGTTATTTATTTTTTGTCGCTAGGGGGATCATCTTGCAGAATAAAAGAATTCTCAAAGTCCTTCTTATATTAATCATCCTCATCCTTATCTGCTCCGCACTTTTCTTCATCCCATATCAGAAAAACTTCATCTTCATCGATTCGGAAACAAACGAGATTGCAGCGCGTGTTCCAGTTATAGAAGACCGCTTTAAGATCCGCTATACGCATTCGATCCATCTATCGGATGTGATCGAAAGTTACCGCCTTGATGATGAGGGGCAATTGGTGATGACGGAACTTGAGTACGAAGATTTCAATATCGGCATGCCGTCGAATGCAGGAGAAGGGGAGCGCTTTGTCGAAAAAGACGGGAAATACTTTATTAAGGATATGAAGCGGAAGCTGCCCGAATTCCGGTTGCTAGTCGGGGACGTGGACGCGGAACTCGCTTTCCTGTTCGCAGGGAAAGAACTCGATTTGAAAAAGAGTTTGGAAAGAGGCAAGATCTACACATTCCGTGCCAAGCGCCTATCCATTTATCAGCAATTAGAAGGAGTGAACATCTATGAGTGATAAATTATCGCCAGAAGAAAGAGAAAAGAAAAAGCTTCCGCCAGAAGACGAAAGCCATTTTTCAGAGGAGCAGCAAAAAGAGCTTCTCCAGAAGTACGATCCTGAGTCGAATACACGCGATTTGTCAGGCATAATCAAACATGTTGTGTTTTTTGGGCTTTTGGCCTTTTCACTGTTTCAATTATATACAGCCATCTTCGGCCAATACACAGCGTACATCCAGCGTTCTGTCCACTTAGGATTCGCATTGTCACTCATTTTCATCCTATTCCCGCTGCGCCGCCGGAAAGGCGCGCGCCATAAAGTGGCCTGGTACGATTACATATTCGCCTTATTGTCTATCGGAGTCGGTGCATATTGGCCGATTATGTACGATGATTTGGTCTTCCGCATCGGCCGCGTAACGGAACTGGATTTGATCGTCGGGATCTTAGCGGTCATTTTAACGCTTGAAGCAACACGGCGGGCCGTTGGGATGCCGATTACAGTCATTGGCATACTGTTTTTGACTTATGGTTTCTTCGGGCCTTATTTCCCGGGATTCATGCGCCACCGCGGTCAAGACCTGGAATCTTTGATTCAATTGATGTTTTATACAACGGACGGGATTCTCGGTACCCCGATCGGTGTTTCTGCAACATTCATCTTTACGTTCCTTTTATTTGGTTCGTTCCTGGTCAAAACAGGCGTGGGCCAGTATTTCAATGACCTTGCTGTGTCGCTGGCAGGTAACTTGACCGGTGGGCCCGCAAAAGTAGCGATTTTCTCCTCTGCCTTGCAAGGAACTATTTCGGGGAGTTCGGTCGCAAACGTTGTTACATCCGGGTCTTACACGATCCCGATGATGAAAAAGCTTGGATATAAGAAAGAATTTGCTGGCGGCGTTGAGGCAGCGGCTTCGACAGGCGGTCAGTTAATGCCACCGATCATGGGGGCCGCAGCGTTCCTGATGGTCGAATTCATTGGCGGTGTCACCTATTGGGAAATCGCCAAAGCGGCAGCCATCCCGGCGCTTCTTTACTTCACGGGCGTTTGGATCATGACGCATTTTGAAGCGAAACGCATCGGCTTGAAAGGCCTGTCGCCGGAAGAAATGCCCGATCGCAAAGAAGTATTGAAAAAAATCTACCTATTGACGCCGATCCTTGCAATCATCGTGTTCTTGTTAATCGGAATTCCGACGATGCAAGCGGCTTTATACGGGATTTTGCTGACAATCTTCGTCAGTGCCTTCAATAAAGAAACCCGCCTTGGCTTTAAAGACATCATCCATGCACTTGTGGATGGTGCGAGAACTGCACTTGCGGTCGCAGCAGCGACAGCAACAGCAGGAATCATAGTCGGGGTGGTCGTAAAAACCGGCTTGGGCTTGTCCTTGGCAAACGGGCTCGTTTCCGCATCCGGCGGGAACGTCCTCTTGACATTGTTCTTCACCATGCTTGCAGCAATCGTGCTCGGTATGGGATCGCCGACAACGGCTAACTATGTCATCACGTCCACCATTGCCGCTCCTGCCATCATTACTTTGCTGATGGTCGACGAGCCGGCTGGCGCAGCTGTTCCGATCGTCGTTGCATTGTCTGCGCATTTGTTCGTCTTCTATTTCGGAATCATTGCAGATATCACACCGCCGGTCGCGCTTGCTGCGTTCGCAGCTTCCGGGATTTCCGGCGGGGAGCCGATACGGACCGGGTTCAATGCGGCGAAGCTTGCTATTGCGGCATTCATCATTCCGTATATGTTCGTCTTGTCTCCAGAACTGTTAATGATCGATACCACCTGGACACAATTGATCTGGGTGTTGATCACCGCGATCACTGGTATGATCGCTATCGGGGCCGGTTTGATCGGCTATTGGTACCGCAAGCTCAATTGGCTTGAGCGGATTATCACGTTCGTCACAGGGATCGCCTTGATCTATCCGGAAGGTTTCACAGATCTCATCGGGGCGGCTGTCTTTATCGTCTTGTTCGTAATTCAATGGATGTCGAGAGACAAAAAGACAAGTAAAGCTCAAACTGCATAGAAAAAAAGATGGAAGCCCGCGGACTTCCATCTTTTTTTGTTTGCAACAATAATATTAAAAAACCACCAGCCGGAAAACCGGCTGGTGGTTTGTGCAGCGCGTAGCATGCATATGATGATTCCTACTGGGCTCGAACCAGCGACCTCTACCCTGTCAAGGTAGCGCTCTCCCAGCTGAGCTAAGGAATCGCAATCTCAAGGACATTTATTATTATATATGCCAGTTTGAAAAAAGACAATAGTTTTTGTAAAAAAACTTTCAGCTTTTTAAAACCGGCATTATTGTTTAGCTTTCCAAGAACAAGCTCCATTCGATTGTCGTGCGGTTGCCGATCACAGACCAGCATTCCAATGCAGCACCTGTCCCTTCTAGCGGATTGAACTCCAGCGCCAACCTGGCAAACAACGGGCCCCAAAATGGAGCGGGAACATTGTCGATGAGTGGAATATGCGGCTGCCACTGTGCATTAGCGCCATTCGGAAATTCGTGTGCTGCCAATTTCAGCGAGCTGTAAAGTTCGTTTAGTGTTTCATTCGGAAGGACCTGCAGATAAAATCGGGCACCTTCTTTAGAAAATCCGATATTACTGGCATGAAAAGAAGGGGGCTCGATATTTTTTGCGATCGGTTCCAGTGCTGCCTTCAAATGAAGCGGGTCGGTATTTTCATAAGCCAGCAGCGGGACATGCGGCAGTTGCAACGCCAGTTTGGAATTCGGCTGGCGGAGCTGTCTTTGAAGGCTTTCAATCATTTTAGAGCTGCGGTAATCAAGGCGCAGGACAAGCAATTGCATCGTATTCCTCCTCTGGTTACTGGCCGGAACTGCGGAAACCAGCATCTTTTGCTTGCTGCTCTGTGCAGAACCATTGTTCGGGATTGGTTTCTTCATATGAAGGGGAGCCCGGCAAGTGATAGATTTTATTGCCACTCCGGTTAATATTGCCTTTGATGCGGCAGTCTCCATCGATATCCGGGGCGTCAGTTTCAGTTTGCTGGTAAGCATCCTCATTGAATCCGCGGTCCGTTGAATAATTTTCATATTCCCATATACCGATTTCGGCATCTTTCGCTTCAGATTCGGCAGCACGGAATTCATCGACATAGCGAGTGTTCGGCGGGAAGACATAGGCGACGCGAGCGAAGCCTTCTTCAAGTAACTGTTCCTGTACGCTTTCCCCATCAGCGTAAAAATACGCGAGCAGGCGGTCATAGTCGTCGAAACGGTCGCCGACATCGAATTCGATTTCGATTTGCTGTGCCTGTTCGATCAGTTCGCGGTTGCGCTCGGTCGCTTCTGGGCCGAGTGGCTGCTCGCCGAACCTCGGGTGATTCGTTTCCGGCGTGTCGACCAACAAATAACGGACCGTGGTCTCTTTGCCGTCATAGATGATTTTCACCGTGTCCCCGTCGATGACCTCAGTGACTTCCACAGCCGTCCTGTCAGTGGAGCTTCCGGTATCGGTAGCTCCAAGTAGATTGCATCCAGACAACAACAGCAGGCTGATCAATAATAAGATGAATGATTTCATGGCAACCCCTGCTTTCTATCTCGAATTATAGCGAAAACAACTGCAGCCGACAATAAAACTTCCGGATTCCATAAAAAAGCGCTTGCTCCGCATGAGGCCGGATCAAGCGCTGCTATGTACTTGCGAAATAGTTGAACATCTTTATTGCTCTAAAGTGTTTGCTGCATCCTCAAAGTATAAAAGGCTGTCCTCGTTGATTGTTTCGAGTCTTTCTTTGTCGACGCCCATTTCCAATGTTCCCGTAAAGATCGGCTCCCACCAGTTTTTCTGTTCATTCATGATGATTCCTCCTAGTTTTCCGAATGTAATTGTTTGACTATTCTATACCCCGGAAGGTTACACTTATAAACAATGAAACTCAAAAAGGGGCGATGGTTTTGATAGCGATTGGAATTATTGGTGCCGGCATTGTCGGGGAGCGCATCATTAAGCAAATTTTACAAGACGATGCCGCGCAGGTCGAAGCGGTTTATGACACGGACAGGAATCGTCTAAACTATATTAAAGAACAATACGATGTAGCCGTCACCAATTCCTTGGACGAACTGTTTCAGGCTGATATTGATTGGGTGTACATCGGCACGCCCCCAAACAGCCATGCAGAGCTTGCAGAAACTGCAGCAAGAAGGGGCCTGCATGTATTATGCGAAAAGCCGCTTGCCCATGACGAACAGGCAGCGCAGGCCATGGCGGAGTCCGCGACGAATAACCGAATCCACACCGCCATGCATTTTCCGTTGATGTATTCGCCGATCGTCCGCGATATGGCAGTGCGCATCAAAAGCGGAGACATCGGAAAAGTCCGCCGCATTGAGTTGCATACCGTATTTCCTGAATGGCCGCGTGCGTGGCAGCAAAACCCATGGATTGCCACGAGAGACCAGGGAGGATTTGTGCGGGAAGTCTTTCCT
Organism: Planococcus citreus; assembly: GCF_003664125.1. Taxonomy (GTDB): domain Bacteria; phylum Bacillota; class Bacilli; order Bacillales_A; family Planococcaceae; genus Planococcus; species Planococcus citreus. Next base: position 436,325 of record NZ_RCCP01000001.1, on the reverse strand, counting down.
CATTACTTGCAATTAATGCATCGCTTGTTCGGCACATTGGAGATTGCCGCCCACCAAGTGGATTTTCCGGAAGACACCGAAAAATGCGAAACCGGGGTCATCGCCTACGGCAAGACGCAGCAAGGTTCACCGTTTCTGTTGTCCGGCATGAGCGGGGCAGGGCAGAACGAGTTGCTGCAATTTAAAGTGTACGGCGAAGAGGGGGTGCTGACGCTTGAAAATTGGTCGCGTTTGTACCTCGAAGAGCGGGGGAAAACACGTGTAGAAGTGCAAACGGAAAAAACAGTGCATTCCCTATTCGATGAAATGAAAGAGCAATCAACGTTCCTCGTCGGCTTTGACGAAGGACTGGTTGTCCAGCGTTATATTGACCAATTATTGCAATGACCCACAGGAGGTTTTTAATAGTGAATTTTACAGCCAATGATGTAGAAGATATGATAGCCGATCAACGCGGCTATTATTTTACAGGCGTGACCAAGTCGGCGGATTTCCGCATTGCGCAGCTGCAGCGCCTAAAGTCTGCGATTCAAGCTCATGAAGGCGATATTATCGAAGCGTTGCAATTGGACCTTGGAAAAAGCGAGTTTGAAGGATATGCCACGGAAGTGGGCTTTGTACTCGATAGCATCGGCCATATGACAAAGCATCTTGAAGATTGGATGAAGCCTGAGCAAGTTAAAACGCCGATCCATTTGCAACCGGCAAAAAGTTTTATCATCCGTGAACCCTATGGCTCGGTGCTGGTTATCGGTCCGTTCAATTACCCGTTCCAATTAGTCATGGAACCGCTCATCGGTGCCTTGGCATCAGGCAATTGCGCCATCGTCAAACCATCTGAAGCGACACCGAACGTCGCACGCGTCATCCGCACAGTGTTGGAGGAGAGCTTCCAGCCGCATTACGTGAGAGTGGTCGAAGGGGAGCGCGAGGAAGTGACGGCTCTGATCCATGCTTCCTTTGATTATATTTTCTTCACCGGCAGCGTGCCGGTCGGGAAAGTGGTCATGAAAGCGGCATCCGAACGGCTTACCCCGATTACTTTGGAGCTCGGCGGCAAAAGCCCAGCAATCGTCGACCAGACGGCGAACCTGGAGCTTGCGGCAAAACGTATCGCCTGGGGCAAATTCATGAATACCGGACAAACTTGCGTGGCGCCGGATTATCTTTGTGTCCATGAGTCGGTGAAAGAAGACTTTATGAAGATCTTTATCCAGACGATCCGCAAGTTTTATGGAGACAATGCACAGGACAGCCCCGACTACGGACGCATTGTCAACGAAAAACATCATGATAGGCTGACTGACATCATCGAAAAAGAACGTGACCATATCGTTTACGGCGGTGACACTGACCGTGCCGATCGGTACATCGAACCGACCTTGCTCGATGGCATACAATGGGACAGCCCATCGATGGAAGATGAATTGTTCGGGCCGGTCTTGCCAGTCATCACCTATAACGATTTGCCGCAATTGCTGCGGGACATCCGGCGTTTACCGAAGCCGCTTGCTGCCTATCTGTTTTCCGAGAATGACCGGGCTATCCGGTTCTTCCTGGACCAATTGCCATTCGGCGGAGGGTGCATCAACGATACCGTCTCGCACGTCGGCAGCCATTACTTGCCGTTCGGTGGTGTCGGGCCATCCGGCATGAACTCCTATCACGGCAAAGCAAGTTTTGAAACCTTTACACACGCCAAATCGATCGTCAAGAAGTCCACAAAATTGTCGACCAATTTGACGTATCCCCCTTATAAAAACCGGGCGAAATGGATCCGGACAGTATTGAAGTAGAAAGCGGCCTTTAGGTCGCTTTTTTCTTTTTGAACCTGCTATGATTAAGAAAAATGGGGGTGCGCAGATGACGGAACGCATATTGATTGTGGAAGATGAAAAAAGTATCGCCCGCGTCCTGGAGCTGGAACTGAAATTCGAAGGTTATGAGACCGCGGTCGCTTTGACCGGTTCCGAAGCCCTGATTCATTTCAGGGAACAGGAATGGGATCTGGTGCTGCTCGATTTGATGCTGCCGGAAATCCATGGGCTTGATGTCCTGAAACGGATCCGTGCATCTGATGCCAAGTTGCCGGTCATTTTGCTGACCGCCAAAAATGATGTCAAAGACAAAGTGGCTGGGCTTGACCTTGGTGCCAATGACTACGTGACTAAACCATTTGAAATCGAGGAGCTGCTTGCCAGAATCCGCGCCAACTTAAGGGTGAAAAATCCAGTGGATGAAAATTTGCACCGTTTTGAAGAGCTCACGCTTAACGAAAGCACACGGGAAGTCGTAAGAGCGGGGCGGCAGATCGAATTGACCCCTCGTGAATTCGATCTGCTATTGTATCTCATGCGCCATCCGAAGCAAGTGCTGGGCCGTGAACAATTGTTGAATGCAGTATGGGGCTATGATTATTACGGCGACACGAATGTCATCGATGTCTATATCCGTTATTTGCGCAAAAAGATCGACTTCGGGGAAGATGCCACTTACTTGCAGACCGTGCGGGGCGTCGGGTATGTCTTGAAGGAGCAGCCTCATGAAGCTCAAGCATAAAATCCACTTGTCCTCGACTTTGTTGATGTTCTTCGTGCTGCTGATCCTGGCAGTTGTCATTTACTATTCCTTCAGCAACCTGGCTTATGAAACGGAAGTCGAACGGCTAGAAGCTGAAGTGGGAGTGATGGTCGCGACATTCAATGCCAACAGTAGCGAAGAAACACCGGATAATATCTTGCGTGCCTATGTGCCGGTGGACGGCTTGATCAAAGAGAAAAACCGAAGCAGCGGCTTGCTGAATACAATTATCCAGGATCCATCCGTCAGTGTAGAATTTCCAAATGATGTCGCAGACACATCCGGACATATGGCTGTTGAAGGAGAACAATTTGCCTACGTTACGGCTCCTGTGATCTGGCCTGGCGGTGAAGTGGTGGAATTGATCGTTGCCCAGTCGCTCAGGGAAGTGACAGCAAACCTCGCGACTTTGCGTTTAGTGCTCATCTCCGTCACGCTGCTCTCGATGATCCCGATTTTTCTCTCGAGTGCATTACTAGGGCGCGTGTTGACCCGCCCGATCGAAGGGCTTACCGGGACGATGCGGCGCATCCAGCGCGACGGCTCTTTCGAGAAGCTGCCTGTCGCGGGAGAATCGCGGGATGAATTGAGCCAAATGGGTGTCACCTTCAATGAAATGATCGGTTTATTGGAAGAAAACTACCGCAAGCAGGAAGAGTTTGTTTCAAATGCCTCCCATGAATTGAAAACGCCGCTGACGGTCATTTCTAGCTATGCTGATTTATTGCAGCGCAGGGGTGCACAGGACCCGGCACTGCAGGATGAAGCCTTGACTGCGATACGTGCAGAAACAGAGCGCATGCGCCAGCTGATTGAACAATTATTGCATATCGCGAGGCGCAGCCAAGCCCAAATGGATTGGCAAAAAACGGATCTGGAACCGGTGCTGAGACAAGTCATGACAGCAATGAACGCATCCTATGACAGGGAGTTCCGCCTGCAGTCCGAACAGCCGCTGATTGTCGAAACTGATGTCCAACAACTCAAGCAATTGCTCTATATCTTGCTCGACAATGCCCGCAAATATAGTGAAGACAGCATTGATCTGGAGGCGGGGACAGACGGTGCGGTATACATCAAAATCCGTGATTACGGCGTCGGCATCCCGAAAGAATCGTTGCCTCATGTGTTTGAACGCTTTTACCGCGTCGACAAGGCGAGAAGCCGCGAGACTGGCGGATTTGGGCTTGGCCTTTCGCTCGCCAAAGAATTGGCTGATTCTCTTCATCTTCGTCTCGAGATCGACAGCATTGAACAATTGGGGACAACGGTAACAATCGTTTTCTCAGAGAATTTTAATGTTGGAGAGTTACAATCAGGACAGGAGGGATGATCATGCGAAAATGGTGGGCTATCGGTATAATCGTCATCGTATTTTCCGTCGCTGCACTGGCCTTTTTCCTGTTTCCGAGAACGGCTGCTGATTCCGTGACAATGGATGAAGCGGCGCAATCGATTGAACAGCTTTACGGCGGTTCGATTGAAAATGCTACTGAAACAGAAGGGTTTTACCAGATCGAATTCAAACGGGACGATGGAACGTATTTAGCGGCCATCAACCGCGCCGATGGACAAGTCGAATCACTTGAATTGCTGGAGAAAACCGGCCCTGCAAAAGCACTTTCTGAAGATCAAGCAAGCGAAGCGGCCACAGCAGCAGAGTCAGGTGAAATAAAAGAAATCCAATATATAGAATCGGATAATCGTTACGAAGTGGAAATCCATAGCGAGACGGAACGGAAAATCTTGGCCATTTCCGCAGAAACCGGGGAAGTGCTGGATGTCCAAACAGAAGCGCTGGAAACTCCGGCTGAGCCTGAACCGGATTCAGCGCCCGCTCAACAAGAACCGGAACGCATCATCAGCCAGGATGGGGCAATCGCTATCGCAAAAGAGACTTTGAATGGAACAGTTGACGAAGTCGAATTTGTCCAGACCACAGATGGCGGCTATTATTTGGTTGAAATGGATGATGACGCATCCGACCGGGAAGCGACGATTCAAATCCATGCGATTCGTGGAGAGACGATGACCGTGGAATGGGATGATTAAGAAGAGTTGAACGAATGCCGTTTTCACGGAATCGGGGCTGATGGGAAATCAGCTATGATTCGAATTGAAAACGGTTTTCTTTTGAATAGATTGCGCTGAATCTGCCTGTTCTCATGAATTTCTCATCTTAGTCTAAGCGCAGCTTAAGCTTCGCTGGTTATATTCAAAGTAACAACAGAACAGGAGGAGATTAAGATGAAAAAATTGATCTATGTTTCAGCAGCGGCAGGAATTTTGGCATTCGGTGGGATTGTTCTTGCAGATACAGATGACACCGGAGCGGAGTTGGAGGCGCAAAACGTCCAAGGGGAAAAGCTATTCGAGGATTCAGAAGACCGCTCTAATGGGCAATCGGCAGATGACGCTGTGACGGCAGAAGCTAGCGCCAAAGAACAATCCGGAACAAATGGCCAAGCGTTCATCGGAAAACAGCAAGCGATCGAAGCAGCACAAAGCGCAGCTCCAGGAAAAGTGGAAGAGGTAGAGCGTGAGAATGATGACGGCTGGGTGTATTACGAAGTGGAGCTTGAAGATGGAAAAACCGATTACGATGTCATTGTGGATGCAGCAGATGGGACCGTGGTGTCGGTAGAGTCCGATGACGACAAAGATGACGACCAAGATGATGACAATGATAGCCGCTATGATGACGACGATGAAGATGAGGACGATAATGATTGATATAAGACCTGAAAAAACCTCTCGCCTGATTCTTAGGGCGGGAGGTTTTAAGGTTTTCATTGCTCAGGCAATAGCGGCAAAGTAACGATGACGCATGCACCTTGATCTTCCGTGCTGTCGATCGCCAAGCTGCCGCCATGTTCTTGCGTGATTTTCTGGGAAATCAATAAGCCGAGGCCGGTTCCTGTCGCTTTTGTCGTGTAGAATGGTTCGAATACACGTTCCGCCAGTTGAGGAGGAATGCCGGGGCCATCGTCTTTGAAATGGACCTTCAGCTTGTCCACATCGCGATTGGCGATGATTCTCAAGGTGCCGCCGTCTTCCATCGCTTCGATTGCGTTCTTCAATAAGTTAATGAACACTTGCTTTAAGTGATGCTCTTCGCCCTCCGCGATAAATGGGCCTGGGACTTCCGCTTTAACCGAAATATCATGGAGTACGAATTCCGGCCCGAACAGGAAAATGCATTCGTCGAGAATTTTCCCGATATCGAGTTGTTTCTTTTGAGGCGCTTGCGGTTTTGCAAGGATCAGGAATTCGCTGATGATCAGATTGATGCGGTCGAGTTCCGATTGCATCAATGACGTGTAACTCGGATAGCGGTGGTTCGGGTCATTATGCATCATTTGGACAAAGCCTGAAATGACCGTCATCGGGTTGCGGATTTCATGTGCTACTCCGGCGGCAATTTCACCTGCCATCTTGAGTTTTTCCGTTTGCAACAGCATCCGTTCGGTTTCCTTCCGATAGCTGATGTCGCGGGAAATGACCGAGGTCGCGATGACTTGCCCCTGTGAATCAAAAATCGGGGAGAGCGTGATTTGAGCAGGGAAACGCGTGCCGTCTTTTTTGACATCGTCCGTTTCGAGCGTAAAACTTTCGCCTTGCCGGACTTGTTCGGCACGCAACTCCGCTGCTTCTGCATGTTCCGGAGGATAAAGCGCAAGAACTTTTCCGAGGCATTCCTCTGCTGTCCAGCCGTATAATTGAACAAACGCAGGATTGATCGCAATGATGCGCCCTTCGAAATCAAATACGGCGATCGCGTCTTTGGCCGCTTGGAAGAACAAGTCGAGATAACCTTCTTTTGAAGTGAGCGCTTTTTCCATCGACGCATTGCGAAGTTCCAGTTGCCGCCAATAATTGCTGAAATAAAAGCTATGTAAAATTGTCAGCAGCATGACCAGACTGAAAAACATCACCATCGAAACATGGATATACTCCAAGGAACCGCTCGTTTGAAAGCGGCCGAAGACAAATGTTAAAAGAGCCACTTCGATGATGGTCAAGACCGACAAGGAAATAATGGACCGGGTATCGTTATAAAGCGAAGCGGCCACGATTGGGATGATGAAGTAAATGGCTGTGACAAACGACAGCGATTCGAATTGAAGAATTAAAATATAGACATTTAACGCAAACAATATGGCAAAACGCAACCGAGAAGGGGGCAATTTCGTATATAGTAGAGTGAATAGCACCGAGTAGGCGAGCATGCCGAAGATCGGCGCTATAATGGAAGCGTTGAAGTCGACGAAATAATTCAGAACCAAATGGGACAGGCTGCCGAAGCCGAACAGGTGGATAAATAATTGATTGCGCTTGCGGGTTGTCAGTGAGCGTTCCATAATTGCACCTCATCATGCTAAGAGTCTTATTCATCTTACTATAGTCGGGACTGTGCGAAAATGGCAGTTTTTGATATGATTAAAAAATCAGGGAGTGATTAAATTGGCTTTTAACTGGAAAGAACAAGAAACAATCAGCACGTTGGAGAAACTGGTGAACATTCCAAGCCCCTCCGGCTACACGATGCAAGTGATGGATTTCGTCACGGATTTTTTCGACCAGGCAACGATTCCATACATAATCAGCAATAAAGGCGGCGTCATCGCCACGATCAAAGGACAGGACGACAAGCGCCACCGCTTGCTCACGGCACATGTCGATACACTCGGTGCGATGGTGAAAGAAATCAAACCTTCGGGGCGCTTGAAGCTATCGCTTGTCGGAGGATTCAAATTCAATGCCATCGAAGGCGAGAATTGCCTCATCCATACAGCCGGCGGCGAAACGATCACCGGCACGATCCTGCTTCATCAGACAACTGTCCATGTGTACCGTGATTCCGGTACAGCGGAGCGTTCGGCAGACAATATGGAAGTGCGCTTGGATATCAAATGCGATTCCGCAGAAGATGTCCGCAAACAGGGCATCGAAGTGGGCGATTTTGTTTCATTCGACCCGCGCTTCACGAAAACGGAAAGCGGATTTATCAAATCGCGCCATCTGGATGATAAGGCGAGCACGGCACTATTGCTGGAATTGGCAAAGCAAGCTGCAAACGGTGAAACCTTGCCTCAGACAACCCATTTCTACATCTCCAATAATGAAGAAATCGGCTATGGCGGCAATTCCAATATTCCGCTGGAGACCGAAGAATACATTGCTGTCGATATGGGGGCGATTGGGGATGGCCAGGCTTCAGATGAATTCACGGTCTCCATTTGCGCAAAAGATTCAAGCGGGCCTTACCATTACGGGCTAACACGCCAATTGATCGCATTAGCGAAAGAGCAGGAGATCGATTACAAAGTGGATATTTATCCGTATTATGGATCCGATGCTTCGGCAGCAATCGGGGCAGGCGCTGATGTGAAACACGCGTTGTTCGGTCCTGGAATCGAAGCGTCCCATGCGTATGAACGAACGCATACCGATTCATTGAAAGCGACAGCAGCGCTTCTTCATGCGTATATCAACTCACCGCTCGGGTCATAATACTAGGAGGATTTCAGATGGACAGCAAGCAACTATTTTTAAATATTCCAATTTCATCCATAAAAGGAGAATTGCCGCAATCCATTTCCCATATGACAATGGATTCCCGGGACATTGTCCAAGGCTCTCTTTTTGTCTGCATTAAAGGCTATACCGTGGACGGCCACGACTTCGCTGAACAAGCGGTGATGCAGGGCGCATCGGTCATATTGGCTGAAAAACCGCTGGCTATAGAAAGGGCAACGGTCATCACGGTAGCCGATACGAGCCGTGCGCTCGGCATGTTGGCGGCACGTTTTTACGGCCATCCTTCCCAAAAGTTGAATATGATCGGCGTGACAGGGACGAACGGCAAGACAAGTGTCGCCGGCATGCTGCACGCGATGCTCATGGAGCTTGGAAAAACCTCGGCTTTAACCGGTACGATCGGCTTTAATTTAAACGGGGAATTGCACCCGTCGGCGAATACGACGAGCGATGCACTGACCACCCAGCAAATGATCAGCCGTGCTTTAGAGGCGGGCAGTTCCCATATGACGATGGAAGTTTCTTCTCATGGCCTCGTATTGGGACGTTTGGCCGGTGTCGAATTCGATACGGCGATTTTCACGAATTTGACGCATGACCATCTGGATTTCCATGGAACGATGGAAGAATATGGCCACGCCAAAGGGCTGCTGTTCTCACAGCTTGGCCAGGATTTGACGCAGAACAAACGGGCGGTGCTGAATGCAGACGATGAATGGTCCGAGAAATTTGCAGCCATGACGCCTTTTCCCGTCTATACCTACGGCTTGGAAAATGAAGCGATGTTCCGTGCAGCCGATATCCGCTTGGAAGCAAGAGGGACGTCTTTTACATTGCTTTGCCCCGAGGGTGAATTTTCAGTTGAGATGAAATTGCTTGGCCATTTCAATGTCTATAACGCACTCGCGGCCATTGCCGCGTTGTCTGCAGAAGGCTATCCGATTGATCAGGTCATCGCCGCACTCGAAGCCATTTCGCCTGTCGAAGGCCGCATGCAAAAAGCGGAAATCGATGCCCCGGTGTCGGTCTTCATCGATTACGCACATACACCGGACGCCATAGAAAAAGCGATTGCCGCTGTGGAGGATTTCAAGACCGGCCGCCTTATCTTTCTGGTCGGCACAGGTGGCAACCGCGACAAGACGAAGCGGCCGATCATGGCAGAAAAAGCGTCGGTCGCAGATTATGTTGTATTGACGACAGACGATCCGCGCTATGAACCATATGACAGCATTTTAAATGACTTGGCAGCGGGCATGCAGCACGACCACTACGCGTGCATCGGCGACCGTGAACAAGCGGTACGCCACGCAGTGCAGCAGGCAGAAGCGGGCGATATTATCATTCTGGCCGGCAAAGGACATGAAGATTACCAGATTATCGAAAATACGAAATATCCGCACAGCGATAAAGAAATAGCAGAACAAGAAGCCCAGCGTAAATTCGGATCATAAATGGAACGGAGAAAAATCGAAGCATTTTTCTCCGTTCATTTTTGCGTTTTTGCCGATGTCGCTTTCTGCGACTTCAGGCGATAGTTCTTGTTTTTTGAACGTCCCTTCTCTAAGATAGAGAGAGGAAATTAAAGGAGCGTATACAATGTCAGACCAATTACAACAAGCAATTGAAAGTAGAAGAACCTTCGCAATTATCTCTCACCCGGATGCCGGGAAAACGACCTTAACCGAGAAACTCTTGCTGTTCGGCGGCGCGATCCGCGATGCCGGGACGGTCAAAGGGAAAAAGACTGGCAAGTTCGCCACATCCGACTGGATGGAAATTGAGAAGCAGCGCGGCATTTCCGTCACTTCGTCCGTCATGCAATTCGATTATTCAGGACACCGCGTCAATATCCTCGACACGCCTGGTCACCAAGATTTCAGTGAAGATACGTACCGTACGTTGATGGCGGTCGACAGTGCCGTCATGATCATCGATGTCGCCAAAGGGATCGAAGCACAGACCGTGAAATTGTTCAAAGTCTGTAAGATGCGTGGCATTCCAATTTTTACATTTATCAACAAAATGGACCGCCAAGGAAAAGAGCCGCTTGAGTTGATGGAAGAGTTGGAAGAAGTGCTAGGCATCCAATCCTACGCAATGAACTGGCCAATCGGCATGGGCAAGGAATTCATGGGAATTTACGATCGCTACAACAAACGCATAGAACCATTCCGCACGGATGGAGACCGTTTCATGGAACTTGATGAAAACGGCCATCTCGCTGGCGAGCATGAAATGACGAAAACTTCCTATTATACACAAGCTCTCGAAGACATCGAGTTATTGGAGGAAGCTGGAAATGAATTTTCCATCGACCGCGTAAAAAAAGGTGAACTGACACCTGTCTTCTTCGGCTCTGCACTTGCCAATTTCGGTGTGGAAACTTTCTTGGAGACGTATCTGCAATTTGCGCCTCAGCCGCAGCCTCGCTTGACGAAACAAGAAGACATCGTGGACCCAGTGGAAACGCCATTTTCAGGATTCGTCTTCAAGATCCAAGCCAATATGAACCCGGCTCACCGAGACCGCATCGCTTTTGTACGTATCGTCTCGGGAAAATTCGACCGCGGCATGAACGTCACCCTATCCAGAACCGGTAAATCGTTCAAGCTATCCCAAACGACACAATTTTTGGCGGATGACCGGGAAATGGTATCCGAAGCCGTCGCCGGCGATATTATCGGCCTGCACGACGTCGGGAATTACCAGATCGGCGATACCATAACGAGCGGCAAAAAGTTCGAATTCGAAGCCTTGCCGCAATTCACCCCGGAATTGTTCATGAAAGTCACGGCGAAAAACGTCATGAAGCAAAAGCATTTCCATAAAGGGATCCTGCAGCTCGTGCAAGAAGGCGCAATCCAGTATTATAAAACGCTACACCTGGAAGAAGTCATTCTCGGTGCGGTCGGGCAGCTTCAGTTTGAAGTGTTCGAGCATCGCATGAAAAACGAATACAATGTCGATGTAAGAATGGAGCCAGTCGGCAATAAAATTGCGCGCTGGATCGAGAACGAAGAAGACGTCAAAGAGTCGATGTCGAGCGGCCGCTCGATGTTGGTTAAAGACCGTTACGACAACTTGGTGTTCTTGTTCGAAAATGATTTTGCAACCCGTTGGTTCCAGGACAAAAATCCGGAAATCCGCTTGTACAGCCTGCTTTAAAAGTGGAATTTTCAACAGCCTGCCTTTTCCGGCAGGCTGTTTTCTTCATTTAGCGAACAAATTTCCGAGATTCGCCGTGGTTTCCATCGAACAGGAAAAACATGGCGTTCTTGTGAACACACGGCCTCAAGTTTGCGGTATAAGGCTTTTTTTCTTATGATAAAGGGACCAGGCATAGAGAGGGATTGAACACATGAAATTAAGCGATTTTTCCATCAAACGACCAGTATTGACCATCGTCACGATGTTGTTGGTCATCATTTTAGGGGCAGTGTCATTTCTCCGCATACCTGTCACCTTGATTCCGGAATTGAATCCGCCGATCGGCGTTGTAGTCACAAACTATCCAGGGGCAAGCCCGACGGAAGTGAACGAAAAAGTAACAAAACCGCTGGAAGAGAGCTTGGCGACATTGCCGGGAATCGAATCAATTCAGTCGAACAGCCAGGAAGGATCCAATTTCATTTTGCTAGAGTTCGGATGGGATACGGATATTGATGATGTCCAGGCGGAAGTTACGCAGCGAATCGACCAGACGCCGATTCCTGACGACTCGAACGACCCCCGGTTTTTGAAGTTCGACCCTTCGCAATTCCCGATTATCCAATTATCTTTGCGCGCCACTGATGCAGAGCAGGATGTCCGGGTCATTGCCGAAGAATTGGAAACACAGCTGCGCCAGACAGATGGTGTAGCGAGCGTAAATGTTTCGGGTTCGTTGATTGAAGATATTTCCATCAAGCTGGATCCGGCAGAATTGGAAGAGCGTGGCTTACAGCAGGCAGATATCGTCCAATTGATTCAAGCGAACAATATTTCCTTGCCGGGCGACCCAATTGAAACGGAAGATGGGCGCAATTTAACGACGCGCATCGTCAGCACGTTGGAAAGTGTGGAAGACATTGAAGACCTGATCGTGACGGTCGACCCGATGTCTGGCGACAATGTTACCGTGGCCGACGTGGCTGAAGTAGCGGTGACAGAACGGGAGACCAATAGCGAAACCCGTGCCAATGAAGAACCTGCTGTTTTGCTGTCAGTGCTTCAGGAGTCTGGAGGCAATACAGCAGACGTCTCTACGGCATTCCAGGAACGCCTCGATGAATTGCTTGCTGAAGAGCGTTTTTCGGCTGTCGAAGCCGATATCCTGTTTGACCAAGGAGATTACGTTAAACTCGCCATCAATAATATCGGTCAGACCCTAATACTCGGTGGCATCTTTGCAATGCTCGTGTTGTTCTTCTTCCTTCGCGGGATCAAGAGCCCGATCATCATCGGTGTCGCGATCCCTTATTCGGTCATCGTGACCTTTGTCTTGATGTTCTTTGCCGATTTCGCTTTGAACATCTTGACGCTCGGTGCTTTGGCGCTCGGCATCGGAATGCTCGTCGATAATGCCATTGTCGTCATCGAAAACATCGAACGGCATCTGGCGATGGGCAAAAAGCCGAAACAAGCGGCATCAGACGGTTCGCGTGAAGTAGCCGGTGCAATCACCGCTTCGACATTGACGACCATTGCCGTCTTCGTGCCGGTCATTTTCATCTCCGGCTTGATTGGGGAGATTTTCTTTGAATTCGCGTTGACGATTTCGTTCAGCTTGATCGCCTCGCTCGCTGTCGCCTTGACCGTCATCCCGATGATGGCTTCAAGGATGCTCGGCCAAAAAGACGGCGTACCAAAGCCGGTGAAGCCAGATTCAAAAGGCGTCCAGCGCTTTGAGAAAAGCGTCTTGTGGGCCTTGCGTCACCGCATCCTGGTGCTCTTGACAGCGCTTGTGTTCCTTGGAATCGGCGCATTTGGCGTTTCCCAAGTGGGCACTGAGTTCCTGCCGGCAACGGATGAAGGCTTTGTCAGCGTAACTGTCGAACTTGAAAACGGTTCTTCAACGTCTGCGACCAATGAAGTGGTCCAGAGCATTGAAGAAGAGCTCAAGGCTCAAGAAGACGTTGATGTGTATGTCAGCTTAATCGGTACGACCCAGCAAGGACAGGCGCAGGGCAGTGCAGAATCCAATACGGCAGAAATTTACGTGAAATTATTGCCGCTAGATGAACGCGATCGCTCGGTTTTTGAATTTGTCGATGATGTACAGCCGCAGGTGCTGGAGAAAATCGGCGACGATGCGCTCGTCAGCTTCAATCTCCAGACAGCTGCCGGCTCTACGCCGAATACATTAAGTTTTACCGTGACCGATACAGACAAGCAGCGCTTAGATGAAGCCGTGGCAGCAATCGATGAAGAGTTGTCGAGTCTGCCGAATGTTGTTGAATTGACGAATGACCGTCAGGAGACCATCGATGAAATCCAGATGACAATCGACCGGGAAGCGGCGACTGAAAACAACCTGGCGCCGGCACAAATTGCCCAGACGGTCAATAATATTACCCGCGGCGTGCTCGCCACACAAGTCATCGATGAACAGGATGAAGTGCTCAGCGTGTTCGTCTCCTATGACGAAGAACAGCGCAACAGTGTAGACAGCTTGCGTGAATTGACGCTTCGAACGCCATCCGGTGCATTCGTCGAGCTGCAGGAACTGGCGGACATCGAAGTTGCACAAGGTCCTGTTTCAATCAGCCGGGTTGACCAAGCGGAAAGTGTATCCTTTACACTGCAGTATCCATCCGACCAGACTTTGGGCGATATGTCGACTGCTGTCGACACAGCTATAGCGGATCTTGATTTGTCAGAACAGACGGAAGTCTCTTTCGGAGGAGATCGAGAGCTGTTCGACGATGCGATCGATGATATGCTGCTCGCGGTCGTATTGGCGATTGTGCTCGTCTACATCGTCATGGCAGCACAGTTTGAATCGTTCAAATATCCATTGGTCATCATGTTCACGGTGCCATTGATGGTCATTGGTGTTTCCATCGCGCTATTTGTGACACAAACACCGATCAGCATTACCGCTGTTATCGGCGTGCTGGTGCTCGTCGGGATTGTCGTCAATAACGGCATCGTGCTTGTCGATTACATCAATCAGCGCAAAGCGGATGGATTAGGTTCCTTTGATGCGATTGTAACGGCAGTCCATGATCGCAGAAGGCCGATCCTGATGACGGCCTTGACGACGATTCTAGGCCTCTTGCCGCTAGCCATTGGCATCGGTGAAGGAACGGAAATCAACCAGCCGATGGGAATTGCTGTCATCGGCGGACTGATCAGTTCGACTTTCTTGTCTTTATATGTCGTGCCAGTCGTCTATAGTTTATTTGACCGGGAAACACGTTTCATGAACAGCAAGAAGAGAAAACAAGCAAAAACCGGAGAATAACCAATCCTGTGCAGAATTATCTGCACAGGATTTTTTTGCATAAGTTTTATGGGCACAGCTATCCATTTTTTAGTAGAATACAGAAAAGGGGTGTGATTGGATGAAGATGATGGTGTTTACCGGGTTTCCGGGGTTTATTGCAACGCGGTTGATGGAAGCGTGCGCCCGAAAAGGGTGGGGCTTGGCGGCAATCGTTCTGCCCAGTGAAATGGAAAAAGCGCAAAAGCAGACACTCAGCATTGAGGGGAAGACAGGCTGCGGGCCGATCCGCTTACTGCCGGGTGATATCACGGTAGAAGGCTTGGCGCTTTCACGAGAAGACCGGTCCTGGCTTAGAAACCAGCAACTCGTCTTTTGGCATTTGGCGGCAATCTACGATTTGGCGGTGCCGGAAGATATTGCGAAAAAAGTCAACATCCTAGGCACTCAAAACGTTAATGATTTAGTGAAAACACTCGATAAACTGGAGCGCTATATGTATTTCAGCACGGCATATATCGCTGGAAAGCGTGAAGGACTGTTGCTCGAAAGTGAACTCATCCGTCCGGAATCATTTAAAAACCATTACGAAGAAACCAAATTTGAAGCAGAACTTCTCGTTGAACAATTGAAAAAGGAAGTGCCGACGACCATCATCCGTCCAGGAATTGTCAGGGGTCATTCCGCAAGTGGCGAAACCTCTAAATTCGATGGGCCCTATTTCTTTTTGAATATGATCGACCGGATGAGGCATTTACCTGCCATTCCATACATCGGACACTCGAACACAGTCATTAACGTCGTGCCTGTCGATTACATCTTGGATGCCACCGTGTATTTGAGCGAACTTAAAAAGGCCGAGTCTGCGACGGTTCATCTAACTGACCCCAATCCTCATCCTGTAGAGGAAGTGTACCGGGCAATGGTCCATGAAATGACCGGGCGTTATCCGAAAGGAAGGATCCCGAAAAAACTGGCGGCTATATCGATGAAGGCACCGGCGATCCGTAAATATCTCGGTGTCGAAGCAGAAACTTTGGATTATATGGACTGGCAAGCGCAATTCGATACGCGAAACGCCCAGTCTTTATTGGAAGGAAGCGGCATCCGCCCGGCGGATTTTCTGGAAACGATTCCGGCAATGGTGGAGTTCTACAACGAACATAAAGAAGACCGCAAATACCACGTGACAATCGCCTAATTGTTTACACTTTCCGTACAAGTGCTATAATACATCTACAGACCAATAATTCGAACTCTCGACAAAGGGGAGTAGCTATAGGGAAACCTATTTCACAGTCGTCAAGACGTGGCTTCTGGCCATCGGTTGTGATAGCGGCATAATTACGACGCTTAGCAAGACCTTTGCCTTTTATTAGGCATGGGTCTTTTTTGTCGGGAAAAAATAGGAGGGAAATTATGGATACTATCTTATTGGAATATGCATGGGTGCTGCTTGTGCTCATCGGGCTGGAAGGTTTGCTCGCTGCAGATAATGCGGTGGTTATGGCTGTCATGGTCAAGCATTTGCCGAAACCCCAGCAGAAAAAGGCCTTGTTCTACGGTTTGGCAGGAGCATTTATCTTCCGTTTTGCAGCTTTGTTCATGATCACATTCTTGGTGAATATCTGGCAGATTCAGGCCCTTGGCGCAGCCTATCTGTTGTTTATCGCGGTCAAGCACATATATGACCAGCGCAAAGGCGAAGAACATACAATAGAACCCGAAACGACAAAAGGATCGGGATTCTGGATGACCGTCTTAAAAGTGGAATTGGCAGATATCGCCTTTGCCATCGACTCAATGCTCGCGGCCGTTGCACTCGCGGTAACATTGCCGCATCTTGGCGATTTTGACATCGGCGGCATCAATGGCGGACAGTTTGGCGTCATGCTTGCAGGTGGGTTGATCGGTGTAATCATCATGCGTTTTGCGGCCCATAAATTCGTCCGGCTGTTGGAGAAATACCCGCAGCTTGAAACGGCGGCATTCGTCGTGGTCGGCTGGGTAGGGGTCAAATTGGTCGTTTTGACCTTATCCCACGACAAACTTGGTGTCTTACCGCATGATTTTCCGCATTCGACGCCGTGGACGATCACGTTCTGGCTTGTGCTTTTAGGCATCGTCTTGACCGGAGTGTTTACAGGCCTTAAAAAGAATAAAGAACAAAACGCTTAATTGAATAAAGATTGGTCGAATAGCCTTGCGGAGCATTTTCTCCGCAGGGCTATTTTTATGCATTCCTTCATTAGTAACGGACACAAACAATCACTGTCACACGAATGTAATACGTAGCAGCCCCCCTCAATCTTCCAAATTCCTGGACTGAAAGCTACAATAGAGAAAATGGAATTGAAATGAGGTGAGTTGCATGCTATTGACTGCTTTGGGCGGTTTGTTTGGATATGGAGCAGAAATGCCCCCTGAAACATTGGTGAAGCTTGCACAACAAGGCGATGAAGAGGCGGAAGAACAATTGATTTCTTCTCATATCCCGTTTGTGAAAAAAACCGCTGCACAAGTATGCAAAAGATTCATCGATGATAATCAGGATGAATTCAGCATTGCGCTCTTGGCATTTCATGAAGCGATACGCCAATATCGTACGGGACATGACGCTTCGTTTTTGACTTTCGCGCATATGGTCATCAGGCGTAGAGTGATCGACCATATCCGGAAAGAAAGCAAACGCCTGGAATTCAGCCACGATTTCACAGCTTCGCCAAATGAAGACCATCATAACCATATCGGCGACCGGGCATCAACGGTTTTTCATACGGAGCAGGAGCAAATAGCCAAGCGGCGTGAAGAGATTTTGCAGTTCGAGGAGATGCTCTCAGAGTTCGGCTTGTCTTTCCGGATGATTGCCAAAGTTTCTCCCGTGCACGAAGATGCAAGGAGAAATGCAATCCAAATTGCTCAATTGGTGGCGGAAACCGATGAATACAAACAATTCTTGCTCGATAAGAAAAAACTTCCGGTCAAGGATATCGAGGAACTTGTCCAGGTCTCAAGAAAAACTATCGAGAGAAACCGGAAATACATAATTGCAATGGCGTTATTGATGACGAGCGAGTTGTATTACTTAAAAGATTATTTAAAGGAGCGGTTGAACTGATGCGAATGCAAAAAGGCATATGTATGGAACTTGATGGAGACCGTTCTGTCTACATGCTTGCAGATGGCAGCTTTGTAACTGGCAGGCCGACAGAGGGCACTCTAGTGGGGGAAGAGGCATATTTTGAAACCGTAGATAATACCTTGAAAAAGCGACGCTTCAAGCCGGTTGCCTTGCCGCTCATTGCGTCGGTTGCAGCGCTGTTTTTGCTAATTTCCACATGGATGCTTCCTGCTGAAGAAGCCTATGGATACGTGCAAGTCGAATCAAACCCGGCCATCGAACTCGGCGTAGATGATGAATGGCATGTCATCTCGCTAAGGGAACTAAATGATGACGGCAAACAATTAATTGCCAAACTGGCAGACTGGGAGAACAAGGAACTCGAAGTAGTTTTAGAAAACGTGCTCGCCTTATCCGTGAATGAAGATACGGAGCATGTAACGATTACTACTGTGCAAGGAGACGAGGAAACGGATGCTACGAACAATGTGGAGAAAATTGCATTGGCGGCATTGTTTGCCGGCAGCAATAAAAACTTGCGGGTGCATTTGAAAGAAGCGAATAAAAAGCAATGGCGCGAGGCAAAAGAACAACAAGTGCCAGTCGCGAAGCTGATCGAAAAAGATCGAACCTTCACATCTCCGCATGAACAAGAGAATGATGTGCAGCCTGCGCAAAATAAAGATGCACAGGAAAAACAAGCCCCAAATAGCCGGAAAGCTCCTTCCAAAGCTGAAGATCCTGCTATTCCAGAGGCTCAACCGAAAAATGAACCTTCATCTTCAGGCAATAATAAAGCGGAAAAAACGCAGAAGCCGGACACTCAGGCAAAGCCTGTCCCAGAAAAGAAAACGAATAACAAACCAAAAGAACCTGCCTCAAAAGCTCCAGCAGCACAAAAACAACCGAAAAAGCCAGAAAAGCCCGAACCTGCCAAACCGAAAAATCCGAACGCTGGCAAAGATAATAACTCCGGGAACTCAAAAGCTGAACCAAAACCGAAAAAAGAAAAGCCTTCTTCCGGGAACAACAAAGCCAAACAGCCGCCAAAAGATAATAAAGGCAAAGGCAGTCCTGTTGATAACAAGCCGGAAGAAAAGAATAGCAAAAACGGCATTTCCAACAGCAACAATAGCGGCAATTCTTCCAAAGCGAATGGGGCAAAAAAAGCAGAACCGAAGGACTTGAAAGCTGAACAGTCTAAACCTCCTGTGAAGAAAAAGGATGCTTCGGATTCACCCAAAGCTGAAGAAAAGAAAACCCCTAAAGCTAAAAAGCAAGTTGAGCAAGATAAGAAGAATCAATGATGCTTTTCTGCGAATAGCGCTTATTCCTTCAGGTCCGCATTCAGCGGAGCAGCCTAAAAGAATAAGCGCTTATTCTGTGGCATTAAAAAATAAGACAGGAAAAGCGGCTCTTTTCCAGTGGAATAGTTACAACGGATGGCGCTTTACAAAAAAGCCCTTTTCTTTTCACTGTACTTTACATAGAATGGGAAGAGAGTCAGTTGCAGAAGGGAATTTTACGCCTATGAATAAATCATTTCAACGTGTCCGAAATCTTACACCTGCACAGGCAATCGTGGCGTATTATTTCGTAGCGATTGCTTTTTCCTTTTTGCTCCTGCGGCTTCCGGGAGTCCTGCAGCCTGGAGTAAGCATGACCTATATCGACACTTTATTCACTGCTGTCAGCGCAGTCAGCGTCACCGGCCTGACGGTCATTGATGTTTCGCAAACCTTATCGGTGTTCGGCATCATCGTATTAATGGTCATCCTTCAATTCGGCGGTATCGGCATTATGTCGATCGGGACGTTTTTCTGGATCCTGCTCGGCAAACGGATTGGGCTCCGTGAGCGCCAATTGATCATGGTCGACCACAACCAGTCGAGCATGTCGGGCGTTGTCAAATTGATCACGGAAATCGTCAAGATCCTGTTGCTGATCGAAGCAATCGGTGCATTGATCTTGACCGTCTATTTCACGCAATACTTCTATACTTTTAGTGAAGCTCTGTTGCACGGCGTCTTCGGGTCAATCACAGCCACGACCAACGGTGGATTCGACATCACCGGCGCCTCCCTGCAGCCTTATGTCGACGACTATTTCGTCCAGATCGTCAATATGCTGTTGATCATCCTTGGGGCGATCGGGTTTCCCGTGCTGATCGAATTGAAGGAGTTTTTGTCGAATGAGACGAAGAATTTCCGCTTTTCGTTGTTCACTAAAATTACGACAAGCATTTTCGGGATGCTTCTTGTTGTCGGGACGGTCGGCATCTTGATCTTGGAGTCGGTCAATGCGTTTAAAGGGATGTCTTGGCATCAAACCTTTTTCGGGGCGCTATTCCATTCGGTGTCATCTCGCTCCGGCGGTTTGGTCACCATTGACATTACGCAGTTCAGTGACGCGACCAATGTGTTCATGAGCGCGCTCATGTTCATCGGGGCCTCGCCAAGTTCAGCGGGGGGCGGCATCCGGACGACCACTTTCGCGATTGCCATCCTGTTTTTGATCAATTTTGCGAGAGGCAAGAACACGATTCAGATCTTTAACCGTGAAATTGAATTGATCGACGTATTCCGATCATTTGCCGTTTTGTTCCTTGCAGGCACAATGGTCATTGTTGCGACGATGCTATTGATCATCACCGAACCGAACGCATCCATTGTGGAGATTCTCTTTGAGATCACTTCAGCGTTCGGTACGTGCGGTATGTCGCTCGGGCTGACGAGTGAATTATCCTCAATCGGCAAAGTGATCGTCATGGTCCTGATGTTCATCGGTCGGGTCGGCTTGATTTCCTTCCTGTTCACGATCGGCGGCAAGACAGACCCGACGAAATTCCATTATCCGAAAGAACGTGTCATCATCGGCTAAGTCGGCTTAGCGTGCTATTCGGCTGTTAAAGGGATATAATTAAAGTAATCGAGTAATCATAGCGGAAATGAGTGAACGAAAATGAATGAAGACATCAAGCAGTCGTTGAAACTGTTTATCGTTTTGTCCCGTGCGCATAAAGCGATTTCGGAACAAACCAATCAATTTTTCCAGGAGAATGGCGTCAATCCGACAGAGTTTGCCGTGTTGGAGCTGCTCTACCATAAAGGGCGCCAGCCACTGCAGAAAATCGGCGGGAAAATCCTGCTGGCCAGCGGGTCGATCACTTATGTCATCGACAAGCTGGAAAAACGCGGGTTTATCACGCGCGTCAATTGTCCGACAGACCGCCGCATCACTTATGCGGAAATTACGGAAGAAGGCAAGACATTCATGGCAGACATTTTCCCGGCACACGAGCAAAAGCTTCACGAACTGACGGCAGCTTTATCATCGGAAGAAAAAGAGCAGGCCATCGAATTGATGAAGAAAATCGGCTTGTCGATCAAAGACTTGTCCTATTGAAAAAAGATCCTCCGCTTGGGAGGATCTTTTTTTATTTCTGCACACGTTCGATCGTTTGGGCCATTTGGATGAAATCGTCCCTCGCTTCGACGGTGCTATGGTCGAAGATCGTCACACGAACCACGATATTATCGGATTCGAAGGCGATTCCGGTTACGTGGCCTTCAGCCGTTTCCACTTCATAGGCGGCTGAATTGCTGAATGCGGAGCTATCATAGTCTGTGAACTCAGCCAGTTCAGCGTCAGGGTTGGAGGCCTGGACAGTATCTTGTGTATTGCTAACCAGCTCATCGAAATCGATATCACTTGGATAATAAGTTTCAACACGCATGAAGATGGCATCGTTTTCCTGCAGGAAGATGACGTCGCGGTTCGGTTCTTCTGCAGTGAACTCATAGCCATCCAGCACATAAAGCTGATAAGCCTGGTTATCGCTCATCGTCAGCTCGCCTTCAGAAGTCTCGCTATGTTCGTTGCCGGAACTAGCTTCAGGCTCTTCAGGTGCTTCTTCAGGCGTTTCCATGTCTTGTGTCGTGTCGCTGCTTTCTTCCTCAGTGGTCTCGGCTGGTTCCGTCTCAGGCTCTTCTCCTGCAAGGTCTGCAGTTCCGCAGCCTGTAAGCAGAATCCCGGCGGTGAGGATAGCTGGAATGAATAAGGCATTCTTTTTCATAATTTGAATTCCTCCTTCCAATTTCCCAATTAGACGGGCAGAAGGAGGGAATGTTTCAAACTATTCGATAGGCGCCGGGTTTTGAAATCACCGACCATTTTAAATCGGCAGTGGCATGATAATGAACAGGAGGACCAAGACCATCAAATGAGTGATGATCAAAAGAGGCATGCTGCGTTTCCATTCATACAGGATGCCGAGTAATGCCCCTGCCACAATGCCTGCCACAATACTTGGCCAAAAGCCGCTGAAGGCAAGCGCGATGCCGAATAAGAGGGATGAACCTAAAATGGCGAACGGCAGTTTCATGTATTTTTTCAATTGCTGTTGGATATAGCCTCGCCAAAAGAGTTCTTCACCTGGAACGATGACAAACATCAATAATAGGTAATGCCAGATGCTTGTAGGGGCGAACAGGGTTTGCATGGCGGTGACGGGGCCTTCCACATTGAGCGGAAGGATATCGAAGAATAGATAACCGAACGCCAGGAAGGCATAGATCATCCCCCCGAACAAGGTACCGTACACTAGTGATTTCCAGGTTTTCATTTCATCGAATACAGCGTAATTGATAAGTGCAATCGACATCAGCACCAGAATGGCAAATGTATACATATACCAGAAGATGGCTGTATTTTCGAAAGCTAGATGGTACAAATAAAGCGAAAGCGGCAATAGCCAAATAAGCGTATGGCGCTTTAATAGAGTAAGCATAGAAAAATCCTCCTAAAATCAACAAAGGCTGCCCGGATTGGGGGCAAAGCGCAATGTGGCTGGACGGGTATGGTTTCGTCCGTATAGTATTATAACAGAAGGGTTTTAACAACACGAAAGGAAAGGAGAACATTTCATGACTGATTATGCGAACGAACTGGAGCGATTGAAAAATGGCGAGATCGACACGCTGGATATTCCAAAAGACGAATTTTTTGAGTTCCGCAAGATATTGACTGAACGGGAAGACTTTAAACATTTTCGGGGGACGGCATTCCATCACGGCAAGACGCAATATGAATATACGGTAGAACCGTCCAAATAAAGTCGCAACATGATGAGGCGGCGCCGGAAAATCATGTAATGAAATTTTTTTTGAGAAAAAGGTTTATCCTATGTTTGGAGGGGGCATAGTATACTTGAACACAGCAACATTCTCATTTCCCCCTTTTGTGGTCGGCCCTTTATGGACCGGCCTTTTTTTTATGCCAAAAAAGAAGAATGAATAGACTGATGATTTTTGCTATTATGGAAATATAAAGGAGGCAATCAAATGAAAATTGGATTTATCGGTACCGGGGTCATGGGCAATAGCATCGGACGCCATTTGCTGGAGGGCGGCCATGAACTTTCCGTATTTACGAGAACGGCCAAGAAAGCTGAGGATTTACTGGAACAAGGCGCATCCTGGGAAAACAATCCGAAGGAACTGGCGGCAGATGCGGAAGTGATCTTTACGATGGTCGGATACCCATCGGACGTGCAGGAAATCTATTTCGGGGAAAACGGCTTGTTGGCAAATGCCGTCGAAGGAACGGTGCTTATCGACTTGACTACTTCCCAGCCAAAGCTGGCGCAGGAAATTGCAGACGCTGCACGCGCTAAAGGCTTGCATGCCCTGGATGCGCCAGTCTCTGGAGGGGACATAGGCGCCAAGAATGCAGTGCTGTCTGTCATGGTCGGCGGCGAAGAAGAGGTTTTCAATCGCTTGCTTCCGCTGTTTCGTTTGTTTGCGGGCAATATCATTCTGCAAGGGCCGGCGGGTTCCGGACAGCATACAAAGATGTGCAACCAGATCAATATCGCCAATAATATGCTGGGGGTCTGTGAATCTCTTATATACGCGAAAAAAGCAGGGCTCGATCCCGAGAACGTATTGCGCTCCATTTCAGCTGGTGCAGCCGGATCTTGGTCCTTGTCGAATTTAGCCCCGAAAATGATCGAAGGCGATTTCCGTCCAGGATTTTACATCAAGCATTTCATCAAGGATATGAAAATAGCGGTAGAGGAATCCGAGCGATGGGGCCTGGACCTTCCAGGGCTGAAATTATCACTCGGGATTTATGAGGAATTGGAACGTGCAGGAGATGGGGACCTAGGCACCCAAGCATTGATCCGCCATTTCGATTTTGCGGAAAAATAAGCACAAAAAAACCGGCAGTACAGGACCGACGGCCGGCTCAATCAAAATAGGATTTTTTCGGTGAATAGAAACGATTCATTTCTTTCGGTTCGTAGCGTTTGGAAAAAGCCGAGATAGCGGGCTTTTTATCCGGCGCCTCCAGCCCGGTGTAATTTTGAAGCAATTCTTTTGCATGTTTCAAGTTCATGCGGCTCGGTGGATTGCGATAGGATTCATCCAAGTCTCCAAAATGCTCAAGCGAATGGAAATCTTCCTTTTTGGGGAGCATGTGGAAATAATAATTGCCGCATTTCACGAGGACAGATGATTGTTGTTGGCTTTTTCGGGGGTTTTTACTGAAGTGCAGGCCCAGTTTTTGTGCCCGTTTTTGTTGAATCATCAGATTCAATGCTTGCTTTTTTAATGCATACAGAAATTGATTATCAGGAGCAGTCTTAGCGTGGCGGTTGACAGTGAAAATAGCTTGTGCGATTTCCGAATCTTTCGTCGTTTGGGACATGGGCTCATTCCTTTCGCAATAGTGGATTGATCAGTCTTTGTTCATCATATCAAAATTTTCAGTCACTGTACATAAACCGAATCCAGTGCCGAACTGCAGGAAATGATCCAAAAAAAGGGGATGTTGAGATGTTGAGTGAACAAACAATAATCGTGACCGGAGGCTCCAGTGGGATGGGCTTTCATATGGCAGAAAAATTTGCCTCTGAAGGAGCAAACGTCATCATTACAGGGCGGGATATGGAAAAATTGAATGAGTCATTGACGAAATTGTCCGGGCTGCGGGGACAGGCGGAAGCGTTCCAGATGGACGTGCGTGAACCTGAACATGCCAAGGCGATGGTCAATTTCGCGCATGAGAAATTCGGTCAGATCGATGGCCTTGTTAATAACGCGGCGGGGAATTTCATCGTCCATGCAGAAAAATTATCACCGAATGGATGGCGCTCTGTTATTGATATCGTCTTGAATGGGACTTTCTTTTGTTCTCATGCCGTCGGCAATTATTGGATTGAAAATGGCACAAAGGGGAATATACTTAATATGCTGGCAACGTATGCCTGGAATGCCGGAGCCGGCGTCGCTCATTCCGCCGCCGCTAAAGCGGGCGTCATGTCGCTGACCCGAACGCTCGCAGTTGAATGGGGCACTCAATACGGCATCCGTGTCAACGGGATCGCTCCTGGCCCGATCGAACGCACTGGGGGCGCAGATAAACTTTTCGAATCTCAAGAAGCGATGCAGCGGACCTTGAAATCTGTTCCTTTAGGCCGGCTTGGAAAACCGGAAGAAGTAGCAGATCTGGCAGCGTTCATCATGTCAGAGAAAGCGGCTTATATGAATGGAGAAATCGTGACCTTAGACGGTGGACAGTGGTTGAATAAATTCCCTTTTTAAGCCAAAACACCCAATTAAATAGTTTCGGGAATCGTGTTATGTTATGATGTAATCGAAGTGTTTCGGCATCAGACCATGCGATGCAAAAGGAGTAGAGCACATGATTTCATTACCGAGCAAAGATTTTCTTGAAACCCCGATCGAAGAATTTGTCATCTCGTCCGAAAAAGTAGCACATGTCCAAATCGGCAATAGTGCCGAGCATGCTTTATTGGTTTTGACGAAGACCGGCTATTCAGCCATCCCGGTTTTGGATGCGAAGTACCGGTTTCACGGCTTGATTAATGCCCAGCGCATCACAGACGCCATTCTTGGAATGGACCATATAGAGTATGAGAAACTTGGCGATATTCGAGTCGAAGAGATTATGCAGACCGACCTGCCGCTGATCCATTTGAATGACCGCTTCCAAAGAGCTTTGGATCTGGTGATCGACCAGAATTTCCTTTGTGTAGTGGATGACGATGGAATGTTCATGGGGATTTTGACAAGACGGATTGTCTTGAAGCAATTGAAAAAACAACTTTACCAGTTCAAACGATAATTACCCTGAAAAAGGTCTCATCCATTGAGGCCTTTTTTTCTGCTGGTTGAAAGAAGGGATCACTATGGAACAAACGAAACGCCCGCTCATCTTGATTGCGGTCATGCTGGCGATGTTCGTTTCTGCAGTTGAGGCGACCATTGTCTCGACCGCGATGCCGAGCATTGCTGCAGATCTCGGCGGGTTTTCGAAATACAGTTGGGTATTTTCCGCTTATTTGCTGATGAGCACGGTGACGGTGCTGTTATATGGGAAATTAGCTGATCTTGTGGGCAGGAAAGCGGTTTTCACTTTCGGCATGCTGCTGTTTTTAATTGGCTCCTTGTTATGCGGTTTAGCGGATTCGATGGAGCAGTTGATCGCCTTCCGCTTTATCCAAGGGGCGGGAGCGGGAGCTATCATGCCAATCGCGTCGACGATCGTGGGGGATATTTATTCTCCTGAAGAACGGGCGAAGATCCAAGGATATTTGTCCAGCGTCTGGGGCATCTCGGCCATCGCCGGCCCTGCCATCGGCGGTGTTTTGGTAGCGACCATCGGCTGGCAATACGTATTTTGGGTCAACTTGCCGCTCGGGATTTTGTCGCTGCTCGGCATCTTGGTTTATTTGAAAGAACCGGTGCGCATGAAGCGGGCGAAAGTCGATTACAGAGGGGCCTTGTTTTTGACGATTGCACTTAGCAGCGTCTTGTATCTGCTTATCGAAGGAGGCGTGTCTTTTGGCTGGCTTTCGGCTCCTTCTTATTTGCTTGCCATTATCGGCGCTTTGTTCATGTTCTGGTTTGTCAAAGCAGAACGCGCGTCGAGTGATCCGATGATGCCGTTTGAAATATGGCAAAACCGCGCGATTCTCTATGCGAATTTGGTTTCGCTCGCAACAGGGATTATATTGATCGGCATTTCCAGTTATCTGCCGGCTTATGTGACCGGTGTCATGGAACAGCCAGCAGCCATTGCCGGCTTCACGTTGACGACAATGTCGATCGGATGGCCGATCGCTTCTGTCCTGTCAGGAAGGCTCTTGATCAGCATCGGCTATTTCCGCACCTCGCTTCTTGGTGGCTCGTTCCTTCTTATCGGAACGGCGTTGTTTGTAACGATGCAGCCGGGGTTCGGTCCGCTATGGGCAGGGATGTCGAGTTTCTTCGTCGGTGTCGGCATGGGATTGACCAGCACCGCCTTTATTGTCTCGATCCAATCCGCAGTGTCCTATGATAAGCGGGGAGCGGCAACCGCTTCTAATATGTTCATGCGCAACCTTGGCAGCACGATCGGCGTAGCGCTTCTCGGCAGCATATTGAACAGCTCGCTATTGAACCGGCTGGACGATTCAAGCAATTTATCGCTGGAATCCGTCAACTCGATTTTAAGCATCGATAGCCGAGTGCAGTTGCCGGAAGCGGATAAGCTGGTGTTGCAGGAAGCTTTGGCTTTCGGGCTGCGCAATGTATACAGCATTGCATTTCTCTGCGCTTTGGTCAGTTTCCTGCTGATTTTCGGATTGCGCGGATTAAAAGGAGTGAAACCGGATGTCAAATGAAGAAATGATCATTAAAGTACTCGCTGAAGAAGGCAATATGCGAAAAGCGGCAGAGCGGCTTTTCTTGTCGCAGCCTGCCTTGTCCCAGCGGCTGCAATCGATTGAAAAGGAGTGGGGCCAGCAATTGTTCGTGCGCTCACAAAAAGGGCTGACGCCGACGCCAGCTGGTGAATTGGTTATTCAGTACGCAAAGGAAGCGGTAATACGCCGGGAAGAGATTTTCGAACAGCTGCATACCTTAAGTGAAAAAGTGCATGGCACCTTGAAGATCGCCTGTGCGTCGATCATCGGCCAAAACTGGCTTCCAAAAGTGTTGAAAGATTTCATTACCCTGTATCCGGAAGCGAAAGTGCAATTGATCACCGGTTGGAGCTCTGAAATTGTCCGTGCCCTGTACGACGGCGAAGCCCATATCGGCATCGTCCGGGGACAGACAGACTGGAAAGGCCCGAAGATCCATTTATTTAAAGACACTTTGTACTTGGTCGACAAAGAAATCAGTTCGCTGGAAGAAGTGATGAAGACTGAACGGCCGTTTATCCAATTTAAAAGCGATTCGACCTATTATGAAGAAATTCAGCAATGGTGGCAAAAGCATTTCGCTTCCAACCCGAAACGCCAAATCACGGTGGACCAAATCGAAACGTGCAAGCAGATGGCAGTCAATGGCATCGGCTATGCGATTTTGCCCTCGATTACCTTGACAGGGGCAGAAGATGTTCACACGATGCCGCTGACGAATAGTGAACAGGAACTGGAGTTGACACGGGATACGTGGCTGATCGGCTATGAATCGTCTTTCCAGTTGCGACAGGTCGAGGCATTTGTCGATATTGTCAAAAAACATGCCACTCTGTTAAGCTAAAGGATGTATTATTATACTGAATCAGATATAATAACACCATTACACGAGAGAAAGAGGTTTTGATCAATGGAACAAATGGATGCAAATCAAATTATTTCGTACATACAGAATGCGAAGAAATCGACGCCTGTAAAAGTATATGTCAAAGGTGAAGGCGTAGCTGCGCTTGATTTTGGCGAAGGCTCGAAAGTATTTGGAGAAGGCAATCATGCAACAGTATTCGGCGAATGGGCTGAAGTGGAGAAGGCACTAGAGCAGCACGCTTCAGTCATCGAAGATTCCGTAGTGGAAAACGATCGCAGAAACTCAGCGATCCCGATGCTTGACTTGAAGAACATCAATTCGCGGATCGAACCTGGTGCGTTTATCCGCGAGAACGTGGAAATCGGCAGCAACTGCATCATCATGATGGGCGCTGTCATCAATATCGGTTCTGTCATCGGCGATGGCACGATGATCGACATGGGCGTCATCATGGGCGGCCGCGCGACAGTCGGGAAAAACTGCCATATCGGTGCTGGCGCTGTACTTGCTGGCGTAATCGAGCCTGCATCTGCTACACCGGTAATCGTTGAGGACGATGTCATGATCGGCGCGAACGCAGTCGTATTGGAAGGCGTCCGCATCGGCAAAGGCTCCGTCGTCGCAGCAGGCGCTGTCGTCATCGAAGATGTGCCTGAAAACGCAGTTGTCGGCGGCACGCCAGCACGTGTGTTGAAGCTAATGGATGAAAAAACCCGTTCGAAAACGGAAATCAAGCAAGAACTTCGCCAGCTGTAAGAGGCCTTCCTATGGATCTTATTCAAATCAGGAGAGAACTGCATGAAATTCCAGAAATCGGGTTTCAGGAATTCAAAACACAAAGTTACTTAATAGACATCATTTCCAAAATGGCCCCAGACCGCATCGAGCTGGTTGAATGGCGCACAGGACTCGTGGTCAAAGTCAAGGGCAGGTCGCCTGAGAAAACAATCGGTTGGCGCACGGATATCGACGGTTTGCCGATCCTTGAAGAAACCGCATTGCCGTTTTCCTCACGCCATGAAGGGTTCATGCATGCCTGTGGGCACGATATCCATATGGCAGTCGCGCTCGGCTTGCTGGAACAGTTGGTTGAACATCCGCTTGATAACGATGCAGTGATCTTGTTCCAACCTGCAGAAGAGGGGCCGGGCGGCGCACAGCCGCTCTTGGCATGGCTTGAAAAAGAGCGTCCGGATCTCTTGCCGGATGAACTTTTTGCCTTGCACATTGCACCTGAACTGCCGGTCGGCACTGTCGCGACGAAACCTGGTCTTCTCTTTGCCAACACATCGGAATTGTTCATCGATCTGCACGGCAAAGGCGGCCATGCCGCATACCCGCATCAGACGCGCGATATGGCCGTGGCAGCAGCGGCTTTATTGATGCAATTGCAGACAGTCGTCAGCCGCAATGTCGACCCGATGGATTCGGCCGTTTTGACGGTCGGGAAAATGTCTGCGGGCACTGTGCAAAACATTATCGCTGAACGGGCACGACTGGAAGGGACAATCCGCACCTTGACACCTGAGTCGATGGAAAGCGTAAAAAAACGCGTTGAATTGCTGTGCCGGTCGATCGAAGAAGGCTATGAATGCCAAGTGTCGATCGATTACGGGGCGAACTATCGCCAAGTGGACAATGATGAACAGCTTGCCGAGTCATTTTTGCGCTATGCACAGGATGTTCCGGACATACAAGCTGTGCGCAGTAAATCCGCCATGACGGGTGAAGATTTCGGCTATTTCACCGAAAGGCTGCCGGCTTTGATGTTTTGGGCAGGGGCCGGAGCGGAGTATGGCCTGCACCATTCAAAACTGATGCCGGACGAGAGAATCTTATCGTTCATGCCACGATTCATTTATGATTATTTCAAGCAACGATAAAAAGAAGCGAGACGCCATAGCGGCGTCTCGCTTCTTTGCATTTAGATTAATCTATGAATCAGGTACTGCGGCTTTCCTGCAGTAGCTCTTTTTTTCTCGCCGACCAGTTAAAGGCGATGAAGAAGCAGACGAGTAGGATGAAGGTTCCTGTAATGTACGGGAAGCTCATGTCGATGTCGAAGAGAATCCCGGCAAGCGCAGGCCCGATCATATTGCCGAGGCTCATGTAAGCATTGTTCATCCCAGCCGCATATCCTTGCGAGTCGCCGGCGAGTTTTGAAATGAGCGTGTTGATTGCCGGGCGCAGGAGGGAGGCGGCTGTGAAAAAGACAGCTGCCACGAATAGAATCGTCCAGAATGTATTGACGAAGAGAATGCCGATCATGGCAGCGGCTGAAATGAGCAGATTGACGAGGATGACGCGCATCTCACCGAAACGCTTGAACAAACTGTCGATGACGAAAGTTTGGACGATGACGCCGACAAAGCCGCCGACAGTGATGACAACCGAGATTTCTTTCGGTGTGAATTGGAATTGCTTATCGACATACAAGGCGATTGTCGACTGGAAATTTGACAGCCCGAATGCAAAGATGAACATCACCAGCAGCATGACGAAATACGGTGTGTAGACAGAACGTTTCATCTGCTGGTATAAATTTTCTCGTTTATAATCCACAGCCTGCACCGCTGGTTTGACATTCGGCAAGGCGAAGAAGGAGAGCAAAGCGGACAGCAAAGCGACAGAGGTCGCGACATAAAACGGGAATTGCAGGCTAACTTCAGAGAGGAAGCCGCCGATACCCGGCCCGATCATGAAACCGAGAGACATCGAAGCGCCGAGCAATCCCATTCCTTTGCCGCGTTCTTCGTAAGTTGTGATATCGGCTACAAATGCCATCATCGGCGGGATCAGGAATGCGCCGCCGACGCCGCTGAAGAAGCGTGCGAGATAGAGGACCCATAATTCGGTTGCCATGCCGAAGAGCAGCTGCGACAAGCCGAATACGACCAGTCCGAAAATGATCAAGTTCTTGCGCCCGTATTTATCGGAGAGTTCTCCGGAAATCGGCGAAAATAGAAATTGGGCAAAAGCGAAAGTGGCGATCAAGGTACCGAGCGCTTGGCCTGCGACACCGAATGTTTCCAGATAAGCGGGCATGATCGGGATGATGAGGCCAATTCCGCTCATGGCGATGAACATATTGAACATGAGTATATATAAGGCGAATTTAGTTGATTTGACGGCCATGAGGCTAACCTTCCCTCGTTTTTATTTCGTGTGGCTAAATTTTGGTGTTATGAACTTATTTACTATACCTTATTTAAACGGAAAAAAACAGGCAGAAGTTCTGCCTGTCATTTTTCCATATCCATCTTGAATTCCAAAAACAGTTCGTTGTAGACGCCGAGCATTTCGAGCCCGAGGTTTTCATAGACTTCGAGGCGGTCGCGCATTTTTTCTGTCGGATAGAAACGCTCATCACCTGTCACTTCAGGATCCATCAACTCGAGTGCGGCTGCATTCGGGGAAGAATAACCGACATAATCCGCATTTTGCGCAGCTACTTCAGCGTCCAGCATGAAGTTAATGAACTGATGTGCGCCGTCGACATTGCCGGCTGTCGACGGGATGATCATGTTATCGAACCAAAGATTGGAGCCTTCTTCCGGCACTGCATAATCGATGTCTTCGTTGATCCACATCATATCTGCAGCTTGCCCCGACCAGGTGACGGCAACTGCCGCTTCCTCGCGGCGCATCATTTCGACAATTTCATCGCCGATGATCGCTTTGACGTTGGGCCCGAGCGTTTTCAGTTTATCGGTCGCTTCGCGCAATTCCCCGAGATCGGTGGAGTTCAGCGAATAGCCGAGGCTGTTCAAGCCCATGCCGATGACTTCGCGGGCGCTGTCGACCAAGATGACTTCCTGTTCGAGCGTCGGGTTCCACAGGTCATCCCAGCTTTCGAAAGTCTGCCCTTCGAGAAGTGTCGGGTTGTAGGCGATGCCGACGGTTCCCCAGAAATAGGGAATGGAATATTCGTTGCCCGGGTCGAATGGCAAATCCAAAAAATACGGATCGATGTTTTTGAGATTCGGGATCTTGCTGTGGTCGATCGGCAACAGCAAATCGTTTTCCTTCATTTTTTCGATGGCGTATTCCGACGGCATGGCGACGTCATAAGACGTTCCGCCCTGCTCGACTTTTGTCATCATCGATTCATTCGAATCAAATGTCTCGTAGATGACCTGGATGCCGGTTTCTTCTTCAAATTGGCTGATCAGTTCGGGATCGATGTATTCGCCCCAGTTATAGACCGATATCGAGCCACTGCCGCTGGTGGCAGAACTGCTCTCCAACAGATGGACGGCGTAGAAAAGGACGGCGGAAATGATTACGATCGCTGCACTTGCTCTAATGATGCCTTTCATGGTCGTGTCCCTCCTGTTCCAGCATTCGCCCCGGAGCGCTGATTAAAGAAATAATATCCGAGGACAAGGCCAAGCGTCACAACGAAAATCAAAGCGGACAAGGCATTGATCGTTAGCGTGATACCTGCTCGCGCCATCGAGTAAATTTCAACGGACAATGTCGCGAAACCATTGCCGGTGACGAAGAACGTGACGGCGAAATCATCGAGCGAATACGTCAGCGCCAGGAAAAAGCCGGCGAATATCCCCGGTTTGATGTAAGGGATAATGACGCGCGTCAAAATATCGCGCTGTGATGCCCCGAGGTCCGTCGCCGCGTCAATTAAGCTTGAGCTCATTTCCTGCAGTTTTGGCAATACCATGATGACGACAATCGGGATGCTGAAGGCGATATGCGATACCAGGACGGACGCAAAGCCGAGCTTGACGCCGACCATCGTGAAGAGAATCAGAAACGATGCCCCGATGATGACATCCGGGCTGACGATCAACACGGTGTTCAAGGACAAGACGGCGTTGCGCATTTTCCGGTTGCGCAGAAAAATGATGCCGATGGCGCCAAGCACGCCGATCGCTGTCGAGATGAGTGCAGACAGCAAAGCGACGATGACCGTGTTCAAGACAATGATGAGCAGGCGTGTGTCATTGAATACGGCCGCGTAATGTTCCCAAGTGAAATCTTCAAAGCCGGACATGGTGCCGCCGCTATTGAAGGAATAGAAAATCAAATAGAAAATCGGGGCATAGAGAATAAAAAAGACGAACGCCAAATAGATTTTGGCGGGTTTACTTAGCTTTGCCATTCAATGCCCCTCCTTTCTCTTTCGGGCCTGTGAGCAGCATGATGATAATCATGAACAAGATCAAGAACACGGCAATCGTCGAACCCATGCCCCAGTTTTGCGTCACCAGGAATTGCTGTTCGATGGCCGTACCGAGCGTGATCACTTTATTGCCGGCGATAAGCCGTGTAATGACGAACAAGGACAAGGCCGGGATAAAGACGGCCTGCACGCCGGATTTGACGCCGTTGATCGCCAGCGGAAAAATGACGCGGCGGAATGTTGTCCACTGGGATGCACCGAGGTCGCGCGATGCGTCAATCAAAGCCGAATTGATTTTATCGAGCGAGTTGAAGATCGGCAATACCATGAACGGGATGAAAATATAGACGGCGACAAAAACAAAGCTGAAGTCGGTGAACAGGATCTGAAGCGGTCCTGCACCGAAAAATTGGATCAATTGGTTGGCAGGCCCGTACAGCCCGAAAATACCAATGAACGCATAGGCTTTGAGCAACAGGTTGATCCACGATGGAATGATGATCAACAGCAGCCAGAGTTGCTTATGCTTTGTTTTCGTCAGCCAGTAAGCTGTCGGGTAGGCAATCAGCACCGAAATAAAGGTGATGAGGAAGGCGTACCAGAACGAGCTGAGCGTCATGCGGAAATACGTTGATGAAAAGAAATTCGCGTAGTTTTCCAGAGTGAAATTGCCGGCCAAGTCAAGAAAAGAAAAATAGACGACGAGTGCGATCGGCGCAATGACGAATAACAAGATCCATATATAATAAGGTGCCAAGTACCATGGGCGCGATGAGCGATTAGTCATTGGAAACGGCTCCGTACGACTCAAGCCTTGCATCGAAGGCTTCTTCGGATTCGTTCAAGCGCATGACGTGAATCGCTTCTGGATCGAAATCGAGGCCGATTTGTGCGCCGACTTCCACGCGTTTTGTCGAATGCACTAGCCATTCATTACCCGTTTCGTCGTAAGTGGAGATTTCGTAATGGACACCGCGGAACAATTGGCTGTCGACATGAACCGCCATTTTGCCGGTTTCCGGCTTGGTGATTTCCAAGTCTTCCGGGCGGATGACGATTTCCACTTGTTCGTTCGAACTTAGGCCTCTATC
Source organism: Planococcus citreus (assembly GCF_003664125.1). Lineage (GTDB taxonomy): Bacteria > Bacillota > Bacilli > Bacillales_A > Planococcaceae > Planococcus > Planococcus citreus. The sequence goes on along the minus strand of NZ_RCCP01000001.1, from coordinate 401,842 downwards.
GACGCATTCGAACTCTTTATTGGCAAAGCGCACGCGGTAATCAGCGACCATGACGCCCTCGGCAATATTCGACTCCCCGATGAAATCGGCGACAAAACGGTTGATCGGTTCATCGTAAATATCCATCGGCGTGCCGCTCTGCTGGATTTCCCCGGCATTCATGACAAAAATTTCATCAGACATCGCGAGTGCTTCTTCTTGGTCATGCGTAACGAAGACGAAAGTCTTGCCGAGGCGCTGCTGCAGCTCCCGCAATTCATATTGCATTTCGGTACGCAGCTTCAAGTCGAGTGCGGACAGCGGTTCATCGAGCAGAATCACTTCCGGGTCATTGATGATGGCCCGTGCGATGGCGACGCGTTGGCGCTGGCCGCCGGACATTTCGTGAATTTCGCGGTTTTCATAGCCGCTCAAATTGACGAATGCCAAAGCTTCTTTGACGCGTCGCTCGACTTCCGCTTTTTTGATTTTTTTGATGCGTAAGCCGAATGCTACATTTTCGAATACATTTAAATGAGGGAACAGCGCATAATCCTGGAATACGGTGTTCACTTGCCGCTCATTTGCCGGTGTCTTATTGACTTTTTTGCCTTTGATATAGATGTCACCGCTCGTTGGCTGATTGAATCCCGCGATCAATCGCAGGATCGTCGTTTTGCCGCAGCCGGAAGGGCCGAGCAAGGTGTAGAATTTACCTTTTTCCATTTCAAAACTGATGTTGTTCAAAACATTGCCCGCGCCTTCGAAAGTTTGGACAACATTATCAAAGCGGATGATTGCTTGGTCCGTCATAATATACCTCCTGGATTATAAATAAGATTTCGTCGCAACGATGATCATTTCTGAACGGCCCGTTGAATGGTTCGCTAATTGGTGTTCATGATCCGCGCTATAGTAGATGGAATCGCCGGCTTTAGCTGTATAGGACCGGCTGCCAATATTCAGGCGAACTTCACCTTTTAGGACATAGACGAAGGTTTCGGATGCCGAGGGTTCGAAAGTTTTGAAATGCCCCGACGATTCCAAGGTCAGGTAAACCGGTTCCATTTCCTTTTTGTTCGATGTCGGGACAAGCCAATCGACTTCATAGCCAGTTTCCCGGTCGATGTGGACCGTATGATCTTCTTCCTTGAAGACGAGCTTTGTTTCTTCAGCATCCGTGAAAAACTCTTTTGGAGTCGTTCCAAGAACTTCAAGGAGAGAGAACAGCGTTTCGATGGAAGGGGAGTTCATGTCGCGTTCAAGCTGTGAAATGAATCCTTTGCTCAAGTCCGTCCTCGAGCCGAGCTCTTCTTGTGTCAAACCGTTTTTTAGCCGCAAATTCTTGATCTTTTTGCCGATTTCCATACAGTCTCCTCGATTCTTCAGTAGTGGTACAATATAGAAGGAAATTGCGATAGGTGGTGTGAACCCTGTCATTCAGATGAAATAAATGCAAATGGCTTAAATGATTGAATGAACAGAGGGTGGTTTAGTTAAAATATACTTTTAGTTTAGTTAAAGTATTTATTCATTATACAAAACCTGCGCTGAAATTCAAGGGAAAAAAACTTTGGGAAATGAATCCGAATCTATTGCAATCAGCTAAGGCAATTACTATTATAGAGAAAGTGCAAAAACCATAAAGTCCACAAAGACTGATATAGAAGTTTTCGGTTGTGCAAAATTGACAGATGACAGGGACATAAAAGCCCAACCAACTACGGGAGTGATCAACTTGAACGGAAAGATGAATTTTTTCCTCGACCCGAAAAATCGGGTAGCGCAAAAACCATCCATCATGAATTACAAACAAGACGAAAAAGGGCTTTATTTATTGGCTGACAAAAAGTTCATCAATTGGATGGACGTCCACACGTTTTGCCATACGTGCATGGATCCTTTAACTTTCGATAATGAATTCGACGCAAGCTATTGCGCGAGCTGTAATGAATGGCGCGAAGAGCGCTGCAGCGACATCAGTTGCGAATACTGTGAAAATCGCCCTGCAAGGCCACTAGATCCCCGTAAATAAGCGGGGGTTTTTTTATAGAAGAAAGAAGGATATGATGAAGAAGAGCAAACAAGAATATGGGGGATGGACATGAAAAAGGAATTCGTGGTAATAGGCTTAGGGCGTTTCGGCGGAAGCATCGTCCGGGAACTGATTGAACAAGGCGCCGACGTGATGGCTATCGATAAAGACCATGAGCGGGTGGATGAATTTGCCTCGATCGCGACACAAGCTGTCGTTGCCGATACGACAGACGAATCAGTATTGAAATCTCTTGGGGTCCGCAATTTCGAACAGGTCATCGTTGCGATTGGGGAGAATATCCAAGCGAGCATCCTGACGACGCTTATGCTGAAGGAAATTGGCGTCAAGAAAATCACCGTTAAAGCCCAAAACGATTACCATGCCAAAGTGCTGCATAAAATCGGGGCGGACAAAGTCGTACATCCAGAGCGCGATATGGGTATCCGAATCGCCCATAACATCCTATCGAACAATGTGCTCGATTACCTGGAACTGTCCGACGAGCATTCAATCATGGAAATCAAAGCAAACGAAAAACTGGCTGGTTATACCTTGATCGAATTGGATATCCGCGCCAAATACGGCATCAATATCGTCGCAATCAAAAGAGGTGACGATATCATCGTATCCCCGCAAGCGGATATGGAAATCGAACGGGAGGACATCCTGATCATCATCGGATCCGATGCCGACATCAACCGTTTCGAAAAGAAAGTCATGAACTAAATAAGGCAAAAAAAAAGAAGCCGCTGAGGGCTTCTTTTTTTTATACTTCCATAATCACTGGGAGAATCATCGGGCGGCGTTTCGTTTTTTCGTAAAGATACGGCCCGAGGACATCTGAAATTTCGGTCTTCAGTTCAGCCCAGTCGGTATTTTTGCTGTGGATTTTTTTGTTCAAGTGACGGTTCAGCATCTGCTGTGCCTCGTAGATCATCGTACCGGATTCGCGCATATAGACGAACCCGCGTGAAATGAGGTCAGGTCCTGACACCATACGGCTTTTCTTCTTGTCGACGCTGACGACAACGATGACTAGTCCTTCTTCAGACAGCACGCGGCGGTCGCGAAGGACGATATTGCCGATGTCGCCGATTCCACTGCCGTCGATGTAAACATCGCCGGAAGGGATACGGCCTGCAACCGAAGCTTCGTCTTGGCCAAGAGCCAAAACATCGCCGTTTTCCATGATGAAGGTATTTTCGCGCGGAACATCGCAGTCGACTGCGAGTTCTGCGTGTTGAGCCTGCATCCGGTATTCGCCATGGATCGGCATGAAGTATTTCGGTTTGATCAAGCGCAGCATCAATTTGTTTTCTTCTTGTGAACCGTGGCCGGATGTGTGGATATCATTCAATGAACCATGGATGACATCAGCCCCTGCACGGAACAATAGGTTGATCGTGCGATTGACGCTGCTCGTATTGCCCGGAATCGGGGAAGACGAGAAGACGACGGTATCGTTTGGCTGGATCTGGATTTGACGATGTGTACCGTTGGCGATACGTGATAGTGCAGCCATCGGTTCGCCTTGTGAACCTGTACATAGGATGACGACTTTATCGGCAGGCATCCGGTTCAAGGTTTGCGTATCGATAAACGCATCTTCAGGAGCCGTGATATAGCCGAGCTCGCGTCCGATCGTCATGGCATTATCCATGCTGCGGCCGAAAACGGCGATTTTGCGGCCTTGGCGCACAGCTTCATCGGTCACTTGTTGCAAACGGTAAATATTAGAAGCGAACGTAGCGAAAATTAAACGCCCTTCGACTTTCCGCATGATTTCCTTGATCGTTTCGCCGACTTTGCGTTCGGACATGGTGAAATTCGGGATTTCAGCATTAGTCGAGTCAGACAATAGGCACAATACCCCTTCGCTGCCGATTTGGGCCATTTTCAATAGGTTGGCCGGTTCGCCGACTGGTGTGAAGTCAAATTTAAAGTCACCCGTGTGGACGATGCTGCCGGGCGGTGTTTTGACGACTACGCCGAATGAATCGGGAATACTGTGGGTCGTGCGGAAGAAACTGACCGAAGTTTTACGGAATTTGATGACATCTTCCTCTTCGATTTCGATCATTTTCGTTTGGCGCAACAAGCCGTGTTCTTCCAGTTTTTTACGCAATAAGCCAAGTGCTAGCTTACCACCGTAAACTGGCATATTCACTTGCTTGAGCAGGTAGGGAATGCCGCCGATATGGTCTTCGTGGCCATGTGTAACAAACAGGCCCTTGATTTTATCGGCATTTTTAACCAAATAAGTGTAATCCGGAATGACGTAATCGATTCCGAGCAAATCGTCTTCCGGGAATTTGATGCCGGCATCAATGAGGATGATTTCATCCTGGAATTGGACACCGTATGTGTTTTTGCCGATTTCGCCCAGTCCGCCGAGCGCGAAAACAGCTGTTTGATCATTTTTCACGAATTTCATTATGCGTCGATAGACTCCACTTTATAATCTTGGGAGGCTTGTTCATATTCGAGGTGCTGGCCTTCTAGAAGCTGCACGAGCTCGATGTTGAAGTTGCGGTCCTTCAGGTGGTGACGGACTTCCCGCTCGGTGGAAGCTTCTACATACAAACTTTGTGTGTTTTCGCGAACTGGTACTTCAAAACGGTTTTCTTGGTAATATACTTTAAAAATCATATTTTGCTCTCCTTTTTCCACGTTCAATATAAATGCACTTTCTTTATATTATCATGTCATTGTTCTAAAATAAAGAATAGCCCTCCTATTTATTAAGAAGGGCCGAAACAAACCTTATGCTATCTTCTTTTTGTTCATAATGCCGTTGAGCTGTCTGAGTAGTCTGCGTTTCAACCGTTTCAGCATGGCTCACCACTCCTTATGTATAGTATACTGTTTTTTCTGACAAAAGCAAAGAGGGTGTATTGAGAAATGCCCCAAAAGATTGGAGATAGGATTATGTCGAAATTATTATTATTGGATATCGATGGCACCTTGCTCGATACGAACAAACAATTGCCGGCAGCTACCAAACAAGCATTGATTGCAGCCCGCGCGAACGGGCACCAGCTGGCCATCGCGACGGGACGTGCGCCGTTTATGATCGGTGCGCTTCTCGAGGAATTATCGATCGATACGTATATTACGTTCAATGGCCAGTACATTGCATTTGAAAATGAAGCGGTGCACAAACAGGCTATTGATTCGGAAACCTTGGAAAAAGTGTTGGCGTTTGCAGAGCAGCGCGACCATCCGCTAGTCTTCTTGAACGAGCATAAGATGGTGTCTTCCATCGATTTTCATCCGGACATCGACGAAAGCATCAAGAGCTTAAAATTCCCTCATCCGGAAATGGACAAAGATTTCTACCGTACGAATGATGTGTACCAGGCGCTCGTATTCTGTGAAGAGCACGAAGAAAGCCAATACCATGAAGAATTCCAGAACGTGGATTTTGTCCGCTGGCACCGTGTATCGTGCGACATTCTTCCAAAAGGCGGCAGCAAAGCGGAAGGCATCAAGCAATTGATCCGCGCGACTGGCCATCGCTTGGAAGATACGATTGCGTTCGGCGATGGATTGAACGATCTTCAAATGATGGAAATCGCCGGTTTCAGCGTTGCGATGGCGAACGGCCACGAAGAAACGAAAAAACGCGCCAACCACATTACAGGGCACGTCGACGAAGGCGGGCTGGCCAGCGCGTTCGAGTTCCTTGGCTTGAGCCGGTAATTTTTTAGCTAGTTTAGAAGTTTTAACTTCCATAGAAAAACCCCGCCTCCAAAAAATGGAGGCGGGGTTTTGTCATTCCACGGTTTCAGCTTGAAGGTCGATGGGTGAAGCATTTTCGACTTCCTGGAATGGGTCGTTCGGGTTGATGTGGTCGTAGAACATGATGCCGTTCAAATGATCAAGTTCGTGTTGGAAAGCGATGGCTGGAAGGCCCTTCAAGCGCATTTTGAACTCTTCGCCGGAAAGCGTATGGCCTTTGACGGTGATGCGGGCATAACGCGGAACATAGCCCGGAACTGAACGGTCGACAGACAGGCAGCCTTCGCCGCTGGATAGATAGGTTTTCTCGACAGAATGGCTGACAATTTTCGGATTCACTGCCACCAGGCTCAAATTCTCGCCGGAATGTTCGTCAAAATGCAAAGCGAAGATCCGTTTGGAGACATTGATCTGGGGAGCGGCAATTCCGACGCCCGGGCGCAAATCATATTTTTCCGCCAGCTCGTCATCCTGGCTGTTCTTTACATATTCCAAAAGCTCTTCACCGAGCTTGCGGTCTTCTGCAGAAAGCGGGAGCTTGACCTCTTCGGCTTTCTGGCGAAGAGTGGGGTGCCCTTCACGGATAATGTCATTCATCAAAATCACGTATGTTCATCCTTTCATGGTGCTCACTAGTATCTCTATTGTAGCGTATGATCGCATTTTTGAAAAAAGAAAAAGCTCTTGCCGTTATTGTATTTTGCCGATATTCATTCTATAGTTAATTCATGGAAATCAAGGGGGACTTTATTGTGAAGAAACTAACCATCGCCACGGTTTTGACAGGCACTCTCTTTCTTTCGGCATGTTCAGGGGCATCGACAGAGGAGCAACTGAACGAAATCCTGGAGACGACTTTCGAAGAGGAAGCCGAGTACCGTGATGTGCAGAGCGAATTGCAAAGCCGTGAACAGAACGAGCAAGAAATCTTCGAATCGATTATGGCTTTGACCAAAGAGCAACAGGCAGAAGTGGAAGAGAAGTCTCAGGAAGCGATCACTTCAGCCGATGAACGACTCGAACTTTTGGAAACAGAACGTGAATCGATGCAAAATGCAGCTGAGGAATTCAAGGAAATCGACCAATTGATCGAACAAACGGAAGACGAAACTGTCCAGTCAGATCTCGAAGCGCTGAGAGATCAGATGAATCAACGCTTTGTAAAGCACGCCGAATTCACGGACGCTTATGAGACTTTGATCGAACGGCAGAAAGAATTGTATGCAATGGTGGCAGAGGAAGATATGGATCTTGCCACTCTTCAAGATAAGACAAATGAAGTGAATGAGCAGAATGAGCTGGTCCAAGAAGCCGTAACAGCCTTCAACGAACAAACGGAACAGTTCAATGAGCTAAAAAACGAAACCACAGAAAAAATGAATGCAGAAAACGACTGAGCAGCCGCCCCGGCTGCTTTTTTCTGTGCTATAAAAGAGTGGTTTTTTCTTTTCGTATTATAATACAGTGGCAATTATTCTTATAGTACAGTTACGATTATTTTTAAGTTCTGCAAAAACGGGTATACACGTATAATGTAATGTTCTTCTATGATTGACCGTAATATTGTGGTGGCGTATACTGAAAAAGAATGTGGCAATTGTATCACTAAGCTAGTGTTAAAATTTTAATACAGATAAAGGAGAGTTGCTTTTATGGCTGCGAAAAAGAATCAGCAATTCGATCCGGTGGAAACACTTCAAGCGATCGAAGAAAAGTTCGAAATGGTTCAAGTATTGAACGAAGAAGGCGAAATTGTTAATAAGGATTACGATCCGAATCTATCCGATGAGCAATTGGAAGAATTGATGAAGCGCATGGTTTACACGCGCATCCTGGATCAGCGCTCGATTTCATTGAACCGCCAAGGGCGTCTTGGGTTCTATGCACCGACTGCCGGACAGGAAGCGTCTCAATTGGCTTCCCATTTCGCGTTGGAAAAAGATGATTTCATCTTGCCAGGATACCGCGATGTACCGCAATTGATCTGGCACGGCTGGCCGTTGCACCAAGCGTTCTTGTTCTCCCGTGGGCATTTCAAAGGGAACCAGATGGCTGAAGGCTTGAACATCTTGCCTCCGCAAATCATCATTGGCGCACAGTTCATCCAGGCAGCTGGTGTTGCGCTTGGCATGCAGAAACGCAAAAAAGAAGCAGTCGCAGTCACTTACACAGGCGACGGCGGATCTTCACAAGGTGATTTCTACGAAGGCATCAACTTTGCCGGCGCATTCCGCGCACCGGCAATCTTTATCGTACAAAACAACCAATTCGCGATTTCGACACCGCGTGAATTGCAGACATCAGCAAAAACGATTGCACAAAAAGCTGTATCAGCAGGGATCCCAGGAGTGCTTGTTGATGGCATGGACCCGCTTGCAGTATACGCAGTCACTCGTGATGCACGTGAGCGCGCCGTGAAAGGCGAAGGGCCGACGTTGATCGAAACGATGTGCTACCGCTACGGGCCGCATACGATGGCCGGGGATGACCCGACGCGCTACCGTACTTCGGACATTGACAGCGAGTGGGAAAAGAAAGATCCACTTGTACGTTTCCGTAAATATCTTGAAGCTAAAAAGCTTTGGAACGAAGAAAAAGAAAACGAAGTGATTGAGAAAGCAAAAGAAGAAATCAAAGCGGCAATCAAAGAAGCAGATGGCACGCCGAAACAAAAAGTATCCGACCTTCTCGGAATTATGTACGAGGAAGTTCCATTTAACGTACAGGAACAACTCGATATCTATAAAGCAAAGGAGTCGAAGTAAGCCATGGCACAAATGACGATGATCCAAGCGATTACGGACGCTCTGAAAACAGAAATGAAAAACGATGAAAATGTTCTGGTTTTCGGTGAAGACGCAGGTAATAACGGCGGTGTATTCCGCGCAACTGAAGGTTTGCAAAAAGAATTCGGCGAAGATCGTGTATTCGATACGCCACTCGCTGAATCAGGAATCGGCGGCCTAGCGATCGGTCTTGGATTGCAAGGCTATCGCCCGGTACCGGAAATCCAGTTCTTCGGCTTTGTTTTCGAAGTCATGGACTCCATCAGCGGCCAAATGGCGCGTATGCGCTACCGCAGCGGCGGCACGTTGACATCGCCGGTGACAATCCGTTCACCATTCGGCGGCGGCGTACATACGCCGGAAATGCACGCTGACTCACTCGAAGGGCTTATGACTTCACAGCCCGGCTTGAAAGTAGTCATTCCATCGACACCATACGATGCAAAAGGATTGTTGATCTCTGCAATCCGCGACAACGACCCGGTCATTTTCCTTGAGCATATGAAATTGTACCGTTCATTCCGCCAAGAAGTGCCGGAAGAAGAATACACGATTCCACTCGGCAAAGCCGACGTGAAACGTGAAGGCACAGACCTTTCCATCATCACTTACGGTGCTATGGTGCAGGAGAGCATGAAAGCAGCTGAAGAATTGGAAAAAGATGGCCACTCAGTGGAAGTCGTCGATTTGCGCACAGTTCAGCCGCTTGATATCGAAGCGATTATCGCATCCGTTGAAAAGACAAACCGTGCAATCGTTGTACAGGAAGCACAAAAACAAGCTGGAATTGCAGCGAATGTGGTAGCTGAGATCAACGACCGTGCAATCTTGAGCCTTGAAGCTCCAGTACTCCGCGTAACAGCACCGGACTCTGTCTTCCCATTCTCGCAAGCTGAGCAAGTTTGGCTGCCGAATGCAAAGGATATAGTAGAAACAGCGAAAAAAGTACTGAATTTCTAATTGCCGGATAGCGGAAGCAACACGCCGTTCTTTCCAGCGTGAAATTAGAAAAACAGCTTGAATTCAGTACCGGCTTTCGCGTAATGAAAGCCGGTACTGAATCATTGCTAAACAGCAGCATTCCGTATGGCGCGCCGTATCGAATGTACAATAGAAAGGGTGACTAGAATGGCTTTTGAATTTCGATTGCCGGATATCGGTGAAGGTATCCACGAAGGTGAAATAGTAAAATGGTTTATCAAGGCCGGAGACACGATCGAAGAAGACGATATTCTATGTGAAGTACAGAATGATAAAGCGGTCGTAGAAATCCCGTCTCCTGTTTCAGGAACCATCGAGGAAGTGCTCGTAGAAGAAGGAACCGTCGCAGTCGTCGGAGATGTACTCGTGAAAATCGATTCTCCGGATGCGGATGATGTCCACTTCAAGGGCGGAAAAGACGACGAAGAAAAACCTGAACCTGAAGCGAAGCAAGAAGAGCAGCAAGAAGAAACAGAAGAGCAAGTTCAATCCGGAACAGCTGAATCCGGCGAAAACGTCGAAAAAGAGCCGGCTCCGGAAAGCAAGCCAGAAGGCGAAACCGGCGCAGGCGACCAGCCGCAAGCAGATGAAGCAGACAGCGACTCGAATAAACGCGTCATCGCAATGCCATCTGTGCGTAAATTCGCTCGTGAAAAAGACGTCGATATCAAGAAAGTCAAAGGGTCCGGCGACAACGGGCGTATTATGAAACAAGATATCGAAGCGTTCTTGGAAGGCGGCCAGGAGCAAGAAGCACCGGCAGCAGATCAAGAAACGGCTTCACAAGAAACACAGGAAACAAAAGAAGCACCAGCGAAAGCCGCTCCAGAAGGCGAGTTCCCGGAAACTCGCGAGAAAATGTCCGGCATGCGCAAAGCGATCGCCAAAGCGATGGTGCATTCGAAGCACACGGCTCCTCATGTTGCGTTGATGGACGAAGTCGATGTAACAGAACTCGTTGCACACCGCAAAAAGTTCAAAGACATCGCTGCAGAAAAAGAAATCAAGCTGACGTATTTGCCGTACGTAGTCAAAGCTTTAGTCAGCACATTGCGCGAATTCCCTGCGCTTAACACGTCGTTCGACGATGAAACCGGCGAAGTGATCCACAAGCATTACTTCAATATCGGGATTGCTGCAGATACGGATAAAGGCTTGCTCGTTCCGGTCATCAAAAATGCAGACCGCAAATCCGTCTTCGCCATTTCCGATGAAATCAACCAGCTCGCGACAAAAGCTCGCGAAGGGAAATTATCATCTGCAGAAATGAAAGGCGCTTCATGCTCGATCACGAATATCGGTTCTGCAGGCGGCCAATGGTTCACGCCAGTCATCAACCACCCGGAAGTTGCTATCTTGGGCATCGGGCGCATTGCTGAAAAACCGGTAGTGAAAAATGGTGAAATTGTAGCAGCTCCTGTGTTAGCATTATCATTGAGCTTCGATCACCGCATGATCGACGGAGCAACCGCACAACACGCATTAAATCACATCAAGCGTTTGTTAAGTGAACCAGAATTACTATTAATGGAGGCGTAAAACTTATGGTAGTAGGAGATTTCCCAATCGAAACAGACACGCTCGTCATCGGCTCAGGCCCTGGCGGCTATGTCGCAGCTATCCGTGCAGCACAGACTGGCCAAAAAGTTACCATCGTTGAGAAAGAATACATCGGCGGCGTTTGTTTGAACGTCGGCTGTATCCCTTCAAAAGCGATGATTTCTGTCGGCCACCGTTTTGAAGAAGCCCAGCATTCCGATGAGATGGGCATCGTGGCAAAAGAAGTTTCCTTGAACTTCGAAAAAGCACAAGCGTTCAAAGATAGCGTCGTCAAGAAATTGACTGGCGGCGTCGAATCTTTGCTAAAAGGCAATAAAGTGGAAATCGTACGCGGCGAAGCATATTTCGTGGACGAGAACACTGTTCGCATCATGGACGCGGACTCTGCCCAAACGTATAAGTTCAAAAACGCGATTATCGCAACGGGTTCACGCCCGGTTGAAATCCCAACATTCAAATACTCAGAGCGCGTCATCGATTCAACAGGCGCCCTTGCGTTGAAAGAAGTTCCGAAAAAACTTGTTGTCATTGGCGGCGGTTATATCGGGACTGAGCTTGGAACAGCTTATGCGAACATGGGTTCTGAAGTGACAATCCTTGAAGGTGCACCGGATATCCTTGCCGGATTCGAAAAGCAAATGACATCAATTGTCAAAAAAGGCTTGAAGAAAAAAGGCGTCGAAGTCATCACAAAAGCGTCAGCTAAAGGCGTAGAAGAGTCAGATTCAGGCGTTTCGGTTTCATACGAAGCTGGCGGCGAAGAGAAAACAATCGACGCGGACTATGTATTGGTTACTGTCGGTCGCCGTCCGAACACGGATGAAATGGGCCTTGAAGAGCTCAACATCAAAATGGGCGAGCGCGGCCTTATCGAAGTCGACAAGCAATGCCGTACAAGCATCCCGAACATTTATGCGATCGGTGATATTGTGGCAGGACTTCAATTGGCGCATAAAGCTTCATACGAAGGTAAAATCGCTGCTGAAGCGATTGCCGGCGAAAAATCAGAAGTCGATTACTTGGCAATTCCAGCGGTTTGCTTCACAGACCCTGAACTTGCAAGTGTTGGTTTGACTGAAGAGCAGGCAAAAGAAGAAGGCTTTGAAGTAACAGCTGCTAAATTCCCATTCGGCGCAAACGGCCGTGCTTTGTCACTGAACGCTGCAGAAGGTTTCGTGAAACTTGTCTCTCGTAAAGAAGATGGGCTGCTATTAGGCGGGCAAATCGTCGGAGCAGGCGCTTCCGATATGGTTGCAGAAATTGGCTTGGCCATCGAAGCGGGCATGACAGTAGAAGATATCGCAATGACGATCCACGCTCACCCAACTTTGGCTGAAACTACAATGGAAGCTGCCGAAGTAGCTTTAGGTACGCCGATTCACATCATTAAATAAATAATTGCAAAAGGACCGCAAAATGCGGTCCTTTTTTCTATGCTTTGTACGTACTGCGTATGTTAAAATTTTACACAAGGAGGTTGATTATGAAAAAACAGAATTGGCTATTGCCAGCATATGCGATATTTCTGCTTGGGGCTTGTTCTGATGAGACTGCTTCAGAGCCGGAAGATACAGCACAAGAACAATCAGCGCAAACGGATGATGTCGAGGAAGATGTGGCATCAGAGCAATCTCCAAGCGATCAAGAAGAACAAGCAGAAATAGAAGAGCAGGAAAACGCGGAAGAGCAGGGGGCTGAAGAAGACAGCGAAAAGGTTGCCGAGCCGCGCTACCGTATCAATCCGCAAAACTCGAAAGTCGAACCGATCGGCGATGCGAACGAACAAGCGGTCTTGATCACGATCGACGATGCACCGGATACATATTCGCTTGAAATGGCCGAAACCTTGAAAGAACTTGATGTACCGGCTATCTTTTTCGTCAACGGGCATTTCCTCGATACAGAGGAAGAACAACAGACATTGTCTGAAATTCACGACATGGGCTTTGCGATTGGCAACCATACGAATACCCATGTCAACTTGAAACAGTCCACAGAAAGCGTCCAGCAAGATGAAATCGTTTCGCTGAATGAGCGTGTGGAAGCGATCATCGGGGAGGCGCCGAAGTTTTTCCGTGCCCCGTTTGGCGTAAACACCGAGTTCAGTAAAGCCCTTGCCGAAGAACAGGGCATGGTGCGCATGAACTGGACCTACGGCTATGATTTCATGCAGGGCTATATGGAACCGGAAGCATTGACGGAGATCATGGTCAATGCTCCTGAACTCAATAGCGGCGGGAATCTGCTGATGCATGACAGGGAGTGGACAAATGAGGCACTGCCACAAATCATCGAAGGGCTGCGCGATAAAGGCTATGAATTTGTAGATCCAGATGAAATAGAAGAGGTCCAACCGTAAAAAAAAAGGATCCGGCGCTGATTGCGCTGGATCCTTTTTACTGTATATCGTTAACGGAATGCATGATGTTCTTTGATGACATGAAGCGTTTGGAGCGAATCATCTTCAGGCCCCTGCACCGGCAGCCCGGCTTTGACGTTCGTGTGGATATAAGAAATGTTCTCTTCGGTAATGATTTCCCCGGGGATGAAAATCGGGATTCCTGGTGGATAGACCATAATGAACTCGGCCGAGATGCGTCCTACCGCTTCATCGATTGGAATGATTTCCGTCTCTGCGTAAAAAGCATCGCGTGGCGTCATCGCTAGCCGTGGAATTTCCGGCAATAAGACAATCGGTTCCGAAACCGCATGCTCAGTCTCCAAGGCTTCGCTCATGCGCTGCAAGGCATTGACGAGCAAGTTGATTTCTTTCCGGCTATCGCCGAGCGTGACGAGGCAGAGGATGTTATACAAATCGGATAGTTCAATTTCGATATTGGCGTTCTCGCGCAGCCATTCTTCCGCCTGATGCCCGGTAATGCCAAGGTTTTTGACGCTGATCAATAACTTAGTCGGGTCCATATCGTAAGTCGCAGAAGAATTAAGCAGCTCTTTCCCGACGCATACTAAATGGGGGATCTTATTGATCCGCTTGCGTGCGTCCTGTGCCAGCCGAATCGTCTGGTCGATCAGGTCAAAGCCGTGTATCGCGAGCTGGCGCCGTGCCGTATCGAGCGATGCCAATATCGGATAGGAAGTGGATGTTGTCGTAAGCATCGACAAAGTCGCTTGGACGCGCTTCGGCGACACCAAGCCTTCACGTACGTTCAGCACAGAACTCTGCGTCATGGAGCCCCCCAGTTTATGGACCGATGTGGCAGCCATGTCCGCTCCTGCTGCCATCGCGGAAATCGGCAAGGATTTATGGAAATGGATATGGACGCCGTGCGCTTCATCGACGAGCACAGGAATGGATTTGTCATGGGCGATATCGACAATGCGCTTCAAATCAGCCGCCACGCCGAAATAAGTCGGGTTGATGACGAGCACCGCTTTGGCATCGGGATATTCAATTAAGGCTTTCTCTACTGATTCAGGCGAAATGCCATGGGAGATGCCGAGTTCCGGATCGACTTCCGGATGGATAAAGACAGGGATGGCGCCGGCAAAAACAATGGCGGACATGATGGATTTATGGACGTTGCGCGGGACGAGAATTTTATCGTTCGGCCCGACGACGCTCAAAATCATCGTCATGATGGCACCGCTCGTTCCTTGGACCGAGAAAAAGGTGTGGTCTGCGCCGAACGCCTGCGCTGCCAATTCCTGCGCTTGTTTGATGGCGCCTTTTGGAGAATGCAGGTCATCTAGTGGCGCTATATTAATCAAGTCGATCGACAGGATATTATCGCCGACGAATTCCCGGAATGCGGGATCGACTCCTTGGCCTTTTTTATGGCCGGGAATGTGAAATTGTATAGGATGCCGGTTTCGATGCTTCAATAAAGCATCAAAGAGCGGAGTTTCGAGTTGTGACAATGGGACGTGCACCTCACTTTATCAAAATGAAAACAAGAGAAATTATAGCATGCAAGACGCCTCGTTACTATACTTATAGTATGGATGTCTGACTTATTTTCGTCCGCATGGAACAAGCTGCACGCATGGAAAAGGGGATTTCGAAATTGAAGCGAATAGACAAATAGAGGACAAAAAAGGAGTGGGATAATGGCGTTTAAGACAAGAATCACTGAATTACTTGGAATCGACTATCCGATCATACAAGGGGGCTTGGCATATTTGGCTTATGCAGACCTGGCCGCAGCGGTCTCGAATGCCGGAGGGCTTGGCCAAATCACGGCGATGAGCCTGCCGGGGCCTGATGAGTTGCGCGAAGAAATCCGCAAAGTCCGGGAATTGACAGATAAGCCATTCGGCGTGAACTTTGCGATCGGTGAGCATGGGCGTGCATTTTCGCATATGCTCGATGTAGCAATCGAAGAACGGGTGCCTGTTGTGTCGATGACTGGCGGCAACCCGACACCGATTTTTGAACAATTGGAAGGCACCGATATCAAGAAATTGGTGTTGGTGGCAGCAAGGCGCCAAGCTGAAAAGGCGGAGACGCTTGGGGCAGATGCCGTTATGGTCGTCGGGCATGAAGGTGGTGGGCACCTCGGCCGTGATGATATCGGGACAATGGTCCTGATTCCGCAAGTGGTCGATGCCGTGTCGATTCCTGTGATCGCGTCTGGGGGCATTGGCGATGGGCGCGGATGGATGGCGGCGCATGCGCTTGGAGCTGAAGGAATTGAAATGGGAACGCGCTTCATCGCAACGAAAGAATGCATTCACGCGTCCCAGCTATATAAGCAGCAGTTGATTGACAGCACAGAAAACGATACAGTAATTATCAAGCGCAGTATCGGTGCACCGGCCCGTACATTGTCCAATGCATGGACGGATCGCATCTTGGATATCGAAAAAGAGACGCCGAACTATGAAGCGCTAAAAGATTATATTAGCGGAACCGCCAATAAACGCTATATTTATGATGGAGAACAAGAAAAGGGCTTCGGCTGGGCAGGGCAAGTGACGGGCTTGATCCGGGATGTGCCGACTGTCCAGGAATTGTTCGACAGAATGATCCAGCAAACTGAAGAAATCCGCAAACGCTGGGGGATTAATGAAAGAGAGTAGGTGAAGGCCATGGAATATTCATATCCATTTTCCATCGATTGGACGACCGATGAGATCGTCGATGTCGTGGAATTTTTCGAAGCGATAGAAAAAGCTTATGAAAAAGGGGTCAAACGTCAGGAATTGATGGACAAATACCGTAAGTTTAAAAAAGTTGTGCCATCGATGGCAGAAGAAAAGACATACTTCCGTGAGTTTGAAGAAGAAAGCGGCTATGTCAGTTTTACGGTCGTCAAAAAGATGAAAGAAGCTTCAGGCGATGAATTGATCCGCATCAAAAGATAGAAAAACCGCCGTTCAGCGATGAACGGCGGTTTTTTCGTTTGCTTGAAGCAACTTCCGGTAAATCGGAAGCAGCTCGCGGAATGTTTCTTCTGCAAAAGCATAGAATCCATCTTTATCGAGCGCAGCAGCATCAGCACGTGCCAACTGCCTGCCGATGACGAGCTCCCCTTTTTTGACATCGCGCAGCCGCGTGAGCAGCTTTTCGATGCCCTCTTCGCCAAGCGATGCAATGGAATCGGCTTCAGGCTTCATATGATCGCCTGAAACGACAAATTCTTCCGGCATGTCGGCTAAAGCCGCAGTGGAAATCAGTTGATTCGCCATTTGCGGTTTGCCGGGCGCTTCGTAAATGACAGCAAGAATGACAAATACATGGCTTTCCCAAAGCCCAATCTGGAAATGCGGGACGGCTTTATAGCCGCGTTTATAAGGTGCAAATGCCACCCAGCTGTCATTCGGCGGATTAACAGTCCGGCGCATGTGTTTCGCGACATGGGGGAAAAATTCATCCCCGGTTTCTCCAGAGAAATAAGCGGAAAAGTCTTGGCCCAATGCTTCGAACTTTGGCCGTACATAAGTCGATAATGCTTCCATGCGTTCCTCGAGCCCTGGAGTTTCAAATACTTCAAAATCCTGTTCAGTCCAGTATGGATTCACGGACATCCCCTCCTTAAATAATCATCACGGTTTATTTTAACGAAGTTTTGGAAGAATGAATATAAATAAGTTTTCAAGAAGAAAAAACGGGGTAAAGATGTGTAACAAACATCGCAATCGGAATATTCCGATTATGAGGGAAGGGGGGCGCTCACTTATGAAGCAGATGATACAGATTATCCGGAAAGCGGATGTAGAAAAAGAGTATATCAATACCTTGAAGCTGGAGCTTGATTACGAATTGGCCACCTTGTATGATGCAATGCAGCAAAATGACAGCAGCCAAAAAGACAAGAGCAAGAAACGGCTTGCAGAAATACAGGTAGAACTGGAGGCTCTTCATGCATTGTAAACAGACGACCATACCGTAGAAGCATCTGCTGGCTAAAGACAGTGGATGCTTTTTTCGTTATACTGGAAAGAAATAAGGGGGAGCTCATACATGGACCAGCACGCAATGGACCGATACATAAAATCAATGATCAAAGAAGCGGGGCACCGGATCCGTAATTCATTTCTTAGTGACATCTCGGTGGATACGAAAGCCCATGCAAATGATTTGGTCACAAACGTGGATAAGGAAGTGGAGAAATTCTTCATCCAAAACATCCGAAAAGATTTTCCTGGCCACCGCGTTTTTGGTGAAGAAGGATTTGGAGACACAATCGAAGAATTAAGCGGCACGGTATGGATGCTCGACCCAATCGATGGCACTATGAATTTTGTGCACCAACGACGCAATTTTGCCATTTCGCTCGGTATTTATGAAGATGGTGTCGGCAAAATGGGTTATATCTATGATGTCGTCAATGACGATTTGTATCATGCAATAGCAGGAGGCGGCGCTTATTATAACGATGAACGCCTGCAGCCGCTCATCGAGACGGACATTAGCGAATCGATCATCGGCATGAACGCCATGTGGGCAACGCCGAACCGGCACGTGGAGCATGAAGCGACGATACGCCTCGTTCATGATGCGCGTGGCATGCGTTCGTACGGTTCCGCGGCGCTTGAGCTCGCTTATCTGGCGAGCGGGCGAATCGATGCTTATATTTCCATGAGGCTATCGCCGTGGGACATCGCCGGGGGATTGGTCATGGCAAAAGAAGTAGGTGCTGTTGCGAGCAATTTTTCGGGCGCAGCTGCAAACCTGCTGAAGTCGGATACATTCGTCGCCGCTAACCCGTCCATACACGGAAAACTGCTCCAGGATTATATCAAGCCAAAGCAAGCATAATAAAGCTGAAAATGGATTGCGCATAAAATCGTTCTTTCTGCAGGAGTGGGGCAATGCCCATTTAACAGAAAGGACGATTTTTTTATGCTTTGCTAGAAGGAAAAAGGGGCTGCCCAAAAGGTCATTTTTCATGACCTTTTGGGCAGCCCCTTTTTTTGTCTATAATACGCCTGCTTCGCGCATTTCTTTTTTGCGTTTGAACCCAAAGCCCATGATGACCAACAACAATAGAATGGAAAGCAAAATACCGGTCACGCTGCGAAGTGCCACTGCGACGCCGATGAGCACCATCGCCCCGATTGCCGCCAATGAATATAGTACAAAAATCCATTTTATATTATGCCATGATTCTACGATCGCTTCTTTCATCCCATCTAACCTCCTGCATACAAGAAAATAAAATCGTAGGGTTTTTCCCCTATATGTGCTATACTAGCACAGTTATAGGCTCGAAAAAAGAATATTGGAGTGAAAGTATGACTAACCTTAGAAACGATTTACGAAACATTGCAATTATCGCACACGTTGACCACGGCAAAACGACATTGGTGGATCAGTTGCTTCAGCAATCAGGAATCTTCCGATCAAACGAACATGTTGATGAGCGGGCGATGGACTCAAACGACATTGAAAGAGAACGCGGAATCACAATCCTAGCTAAAAACACCGCGATTCAATATAAAGACGCTAAAATCAACATTTTGGATACTCCTGGACACGCCGATTTCGGTGGTGAAGTTGAGCGTATCATGAAAATGGTTGATGGTGTCTTGCTCGTTGTCGATGCGTACGAAGGCTGTATGCCACAGACACGCTTTGTCTTGAAAAAGGCGCTTGAGCAAAACCTCAAACCGATTGTAGTCGTCAACAAAATCGACCGCGATTTCGCGCGACCGGATGAAGTTGTCGATGAAGTCATCGAATTGTTCATCGAACTAGAAGCAAACGATGACCAGTTGGAATTCCCTGTCATTTTTGCATCAGGCATGAACGGAACGGCAAGTCTTTCATCTGACCCATCCGACCAAGAAGAAAACATGCAGGTCATCTATGATGCCATCATGGACCATGTACCTGCACCGATCGATAACCGCGAAGAACCATTGCAATTCCAAGTGGCGCTTCTTGACTACAACGACTATGTTGGCCGTATCGGTATCGGGCGCGTATTCCGCGGAACGATCGAAGTCGGGCAATCCGTTTCCTTGATGAAACTGGACGGCTCCGTCAAAAACTTCCGTATTACGAAAATCCATGGCTTCATGGGCTTGAAGCGTATTGAAATCCAAAAAGCCGAAGCAGGCGATTTGATCGCAATCTCTGGTCTAGAAGATATTAACGTCGGTGAGACGGTATGTCCTCAAGATCATCAAGAAGCCTTGCCGATTCTGCGTATCGACGAGCCGACGCTGCAAATGACATTCCTTGTCAACAACAGCCCGTTCGCTGGTAAAGAAGGTAAGTTTATTACATCAAGAAAAATCCAAGAGCGTTTGGATGCTCAATTAGAGACAGACGTTTCCTTGCGCGTTGATCCAACGGATTCCCCGGATGCATGGGTCGTATCGGGCCGCGGCGAGTTGCATCTATCGATCTTGATCGAAAATATGCGCCGTGAAGGATTCGAGCTTCAAGTATCAAAACCTGAAGTTATCGTCCGCATGGTCGATGGCGTCCGCTGCGAACCGGTTGAACGCGTTCAAGTGGATGTTCCTGAAGAATACACTGGCGCGATCATCGAGTCACTCGGTGAACGTAAAGGTGAAATGCTCGACATGATCAATAACGGAAGTGGACAAGTACGTTTAGTATTCAATGTCCCTGCACGCGGATTGATCGGCTACACAACTGAATTCCTGACGCAAACACGCGGATATGGAATCATCAACCACACATTCGACAGCTATCAGCCAGTTGCATCAGGACGCGTAGGCGGCCGTCGCCAAGGCGTGCTCGTTTCAATGGAACGCGGCAAATCTTCAACTTACGGCTTGATGGGCATCGAAGACCGCGGAACTTCATTCGTTGAAGTCGGAACTGAAATCTATGAAGGCATGATCGTCGGTGAACATAACCGCGACAACGATTTGACAGTCAACATTGTCAAGATCAAAGCGGCGACTAACATCCGTTCTGCCAACAAAGACCAGACGACTACGATGAAAAAAGCGCGTTTGATGAGCCTTGAAGAAGCACTTGAATACTTGAACGATGACGAGTACTGCGAAATCACTCCTCAGTCGATCCGCTTGCGCAAGAAAATTCTTGATAAGAATGAGCGCGAGCGCATGGCGAAGAAAAAGAAAGTAGCCATCGAAGAATAAACAACTGGAAGGATGTATAATCCGTGGACGAGCAGGCTTTTGTCTATGAAAATATGTATCCGGTAGCCCGCATTCTTTACCAGAACATGCCTAATTTCGATGTGGCGGGATATGCACTGTTTGCCGTCATCTTCCTGTTATCGGCACTTGTGTATAAGCTGGGCTTTGCCAAAAAATTATCGATCGGAAAAAATGCAGTCATCATCTTGTTCTTGGCTGCGGGAGGATTGGGCCTGACATTCCTGGCCTTTTTCCTGCCCGTTGTCGAGGGCTTGGTCATTGCCGCATTGATTCTCATCCTTTATAAGATCCGCCTTTGGCGCGAAAAACGCGAAAACGCTGCTTCTCAATGAGAGGCAGCGTTTTTGCGTTCAAATGTTTTGTAAAGTATCGGCAACAGTAGCGCATACGTCAGATGTGCCAAGATCCAATAGAGGAAAGCCCCCATATCGGTCGGTTCCGGGACATCGGCTTCTACCGCGAGCATGGCCAGCGGGAAAAACAGGATGTAGGTCGGTATGGTAAGTACCAAGCTGATGATCGTCAATTGGCCAAATGTATAGTTGCGGCGTTTGGCAATATACACATAAACGATGCCGATTATCAGTGAGATGATCAAATGGAAAACGAATTCAGTCAGCTCCGACCAGTTCACTTGATTGACCAGCGGGATGAAATCGACGTTCAATAGCAATTCGTAATTCCGGACACCGGTCACTGCCTGCATCCATTTCAGCAATAATCCGAGAATGAGGCCGCTCCAGAAACCAATCCACAAACCTTTTAGGATTTTCATCAGAAATCATCCTCGATGCTGCGGGAGCTGCGGAAGAAATGAAAATGTCCGGTCGCTAGACGCTCTTCTGTCCGTTTGGTGATCCGGTCGTGGCATTCTTCGCACATACGGGTGTGGATCGGCCGGTTGCGAAGGCGCTTGGCTTGCAGCGTATCGTCTTCAAGTTCTTCGATTTTATCGCAGATGACGCATTGAACACGCATAGATATTCCTCCTATTCGACCCGGATAGCGGAGACATGGGTAATCGGCTGATCGGTATTCGAGCCATCCGGAAATAGGATATGGACGGGTCCATCTTCACGGAGAGGCTTCCCATCCTGGCTGAATTTGAAAATCAATTGCTTGGCATTTTCAATTTCGAAAGCATGGTCTCCTGAAGCCGTTTCGAACACGACTTTGGACGAGCCAGCTGTTGGCTCGGCGTTCTCTAAGAATGGCTGGAATCGCATGCCGAATGTGCCTGTAAGCATGTCTTGTTTTTCCTGGCGCTTGTATTTTTTCTCTGAATTCAAGGTCGGCGGAACGGTAGCGCCTTCCATGATTTCACGTGACCAATGTTCGCCCATGCCGCGCTTGTATTCTTCTAGATCGTCCTTATCGACATGCTCTTCTGTGAAAAACGTCTTAAGATCCAGTTTGCGGTCATCAAAAATCCACACGGTCGGATCCAAGGTCAGTTTGTATGTGACTTTCCCTTTGAACGGTATGATGAATTCCATAAATAAAACCCTCCATTATAGTATCTCTCTTCTTCAGTATAACTGTTCACATACAATTCCCAAAGGGTTTAATCCCTTTTATGAGAGACTTGCAATTTGACAGCGTAAAAGATACACTTTAAACAGGCTAATGGAGCAGAAATACAAGTGATGGGGGAGTCCTCATGGAACATACAGAAGAACAGACTTATCAGGAAAAAGCGCTGGAACTCCTTAAAGCTGATGCAGAGAAAATCGAGCAATTGATCAAGGTGCAGATGGATCATCTTACATTGCCTTCCTGCCCTTTATATGAAGAAGTTCTTGATACGCAAATGTTTGGCTTATCACGGGAAATCGATTTTGCCGTCAAACTCGGCTTGATCGAACGTGAGACCGGTAAAAATTTAATGGATACGCTGGAGAAGAAACTGTCCATCCTCCATGACGCGTATACAAATAAATGACCCAAAACTCAAACGATTCCAGTTTGAGTTTTTTTACTAATGAATCCAATTGAATGAGGTATAAAAAACAATGAAATCCTACATCAAGAAATACGGCAAGTACATAGACTACCCGCTTCTCTTTACATACCTGGCATTGACCATTTTTGGTCTGATCATGATTTACTCCTCGAGCATGGCTTGGTCTGTAAACTATTACAATGACTCACCGGACCGCTTCTACATACAGCAATTGATCAACTTGGCCATCGCATACCCTGTATTTCTGCTTGCAGCCGTATTCCCGTATAAGCATTTCAAGAAAAAGTGGATGATGGCGACCGTACTCGCAGTCATCTTCACCGGACTCATCTTGGTCCATTTTATCGGCTTTGCGGCAGGCGGTGCGAAAAGTTGGATCAGCCTCGGCTTCGCCAATATCCAGCCATCGGAAGTCGCTAAAGTCGGCTTGATTTTTTATTTGGCGGGTGTGTTTTCGAATAAATATCGTAACGGGTCCATCAATAAACTGAACGAATCGATCATCCCGCCGGTCATCATTTTGACCGCAGTTTTGCTGCTAGTCTTCCTTGAGCCTGATTTGGGGTCGATGGTCATCATCGGCGCGGTCGGCTTGTCGGTAATGGCAGCATCAGGCGTCCGCCTGAAACCGTTCGTGAAATTGGCAGGAATCGTCGTTGCAGCTGCCGCCGTCTTCATCGTGCCTGCGATGATTTTCGCCAAAGACTTGATTTTCACTGAAAAACGGGTGGGGCGCATCGACGCCTTCTTTAACCCATTTTCTGATGAGCTCGGATTCGGTTTCCAAATCGTCAACGGTTATTTGGCAATCGGCTCAGGTGGGCTTAGCGGCCTTGGCCTCGGCCAGTCCATCCAAAAGCTCGGCTATTTGCCCGAGCCCCATACCGATTTCATCATGTCGGTCATTGCGGAAGAACTCGGCGTTCTGGGCGTCTTCGTCGTCATCGGCGGATTGGGCTTCGTTGTCCTTCGCGGATTGTGGATCGCGATGACGACTAGCGACCCGCTTGCGCGCATGCTCGCAGCGGGCGTCGCAAGCATGATCGGCATCCAATCGTTCGTCAATCTGGGCGGCCTGTCGGGCATCATACCGCTGACTGGCGTTACACTTCCATTTATAAGCTATGGCGGAACTTCAGTAATTTTGTTATCGTTAGCTATGGGAGTATTAATGAATGTTTCCATGTTCAATAAATACGAAAAAACGAAAAAGTAAAGGGTGTGCGTCGGAGTGAAAGAGATTAACAAGATCTTAGTAGCCAACCGCGGAGAAATTGCAATTCGGATCTTCCGCGCCTGTACAGAACTGAATCTTCGGACAGTTGCGATTTATTCGCAGGAAGACAGCGGTTCGTTTCATCGTTACAAAGCTGACGAATCGTATTTAGTCGGCAAAGGAAAAAAGCCGATTGATGCTTATTTGGACATCGAAGACATCATTCGCATCGCCAAGGACTCAGGAGTGGACGCCATCCACCCAGGGTACGGATTCTTATCCGAAAACGTGCATTTTGCGCGGCGCTGTGAAGAAGAAGGCATCGTATTCATCGGGCCAACATCCCGCCATCTCGATATGTTCGGCGATAAAGTCAAAGCCCGTGATCAAGCGATCGCTGCAGGAATCCCAGTCATTCCGGGAACGGACGGCCCTGTCGAATCATTGGCTGAAGTAGAGGCATTTGCCGACCAAGCCGGATTCCCGTTGATGATCAAAGCATCACTAGGCGGTGGCGGACGAGGCATGCGCATCGTCAAAGACGCCAGTGAACTGGCATCATCTTACGAACGTGCGAAATCCGAAGCGAAAGCTGCCTTCGGTTCCGACGAAATGTATGTGGAAAAATTCGTAGACAAACCGAAGCACATCGAAGTGCAGATCCTCGGCGATGCAGAAGGCAATGTCGTCCATCTGTACGAACGTGACTGCTCTATTCAGCGGCGCCACCAGAAAGTCGTGGAAATCGCCCCATCCAACTCGATCAGCAATGAATTGCGAAATGAAATTTGCGACGCTGCCGTTAAATTAATGAAAAACATCGATTACATAAATGCCGGGACAGTTGAGTTCCTGGTGGCGGGAGATGAATTTTACTTTATCGAAGTAAACCCCCGCATCCAAGTTGAACACACGATCACTGAAATGGTCACAGGCATCGATATCGTCCATGCACAGATCCATATCGCCCGCGGGCATATGTTGCATAGCGAAACGATAGCTATTCCGAAACAAGAAGATATCCCTTTGTTCGGCTTCGCCATTCAATCGCGTGTGACCACAGAAGACCCATTGAATGACTTCATGCCGGATGCCGGAAAACTGATGGTCTACCGTTCAGGCGGCGGATTTGGTGTACGCCTAGATGCCGGAAACGGTTTCCAGGGGGCTGTCATTTCCCCGTATTACGATTCATTGCTCGTTAAAGTGTCTACATGGGCAACAACGTTCAAAGAAGCCGCAGCGAAGATGGACCGCAACTTGCAGGAATTCCGCATCCGTGGCATCAAAACGAATATCCCGTTCCTTGAAAATGTAGTAAAACATCAAAATTTCATCAACGGAGATTTCGATACCAGCTTTATCGACAGCACCCCAGAATTATTTAAGTTCCCTGTGCGCCAAGACCGTGGAACGAAATTGCTTAGCTATATCGGCAATGTGACGGTAAATGGCTTCCCTGGAATCGAGAAGAAAAAGAAACCAATTTATGCAGCACCGCGCAAACCCGAAATTGACATCATTACTGAAGTTCCACAAGGCACAAAACAAATCCTCGATGAGCGCGGCCCAGAAGGTTTGACGAAGTGGATACTTGAGCAAGATGATGTGCTACTGACGGATACGACTCTTCGCGATGCCCATCAATCGCTGCTTGCAACGCGCATGCGTTCACACGATATGTTCGCAGTCGCGAAAGAAACTGCCCGGCTCCAAAGCGATTTGTTCTCGATGGAGATGTGGGGTGGCGCGACATTCGACGTGTCTTACCGCTTCCTGAAAGAAGACCCGTGGCAGCGCCTCATCAAATTGCGCGAAGACATCCCGAACGTGTTATTTCAGATGTTGTTCCGTGGAGCGAATGCGGTCGGTTATAAAAACTACCCGGATAATGTCATCCGCGAGTTTGCCCGGACATCGGCTGAAGCTGGAATCGACGTATTCCGCATTTTCGACAGCCTTAACTGGATTAAAGGAATGGAAGTTGCCATCGATGAAGTGCGCAACTCCGGAAAAGTCGCAGAAGCGGCGATTTGCTATACAGGAGACATTCTCGACCCGAGCCGCGATAAATACACGGTTCAATACTATAAGGATATGGCGAAAGAGCTGGAAGCGGCAGGCGCGCATATTCTCGCGATCAAAGATATGGCGGGCCTTTTGAAGCCAGAAGCAGCGTACCGTCTCGTTTCTGAACTGAAGGATACGGTTTCATTGCCGATCCATTTGCACACGCATGATACGAGCGGAAACGGCATCTACCTTTATTCCAAAGCGATTGAAGCCGGAGTCGATATCGTTGATACTGCTCTTGGCACAATGGCGGGGCTCACATCGCAGCCAAGCGCCAACTCGCTTTATTATGCGATGAGCGGCGGCAAGCGGAAAGTCAGAGCGGATATTGAGTCTCTTGAGACCATGTCTCATTACTGGGAAGATGTCCGCAAGTATTACAGCGATTTCGAGAGCGGAATGAACAGCCCGCATTCCGAGATTTATGTCCACGAGATGCCAGGCGGGCAGTACAGCAACCTGCAGCAGCAGGCAAAAGCGGTCGGCCTGGGCATGCGCTGGGAAGAAGTGAAGGAAATGTATTCCCGCGTCAACATGCTGTTCGGCGATGTCGTAAAAGTCACGCCGTCATCGAAAGTCGTAGGGGACATGGCTTTGTTCATGGTCCAGAACGAATTGGATGAAAAAACAGTACTGACACGCGGTGAGAATATCGATTTCCCTGAATCGGTCATCGAGTTCTTCGAAGGCTATATCGGCCAACCGCACGGGGGCTTCCCGAAAGAGTTGCAGAAAGTGATCTTGAAAGAACGCGAGCCGATCACGGTGCGTCCGGGCGAATTGCTCGAACCTGCTGATTTTGAGGCGATCCGCGAGAAATTATTCGAACGCCTGAAGCGCCCGGTCACTAGCCACGAAGTGCTGGCCTATGCGCTTTATCCGAAAGTATTCGAAGAGTACAGCGTGACGAACCAGACCTTCGGGGATGTATCGGTCCTTGATACCTTGACCTTCCTTTACGGCATGCGCCTCAGCGAAGAAATCGAAGTCGAGATCGAAAAAGGCAAGACCTTAATGATCAAGCTCGTGTCCATCGGCGAACCGCAAAAAGATGGCACGCGGATTATCTATTTTGAATTGAACGGCCAACCACGTGAAATCAGCATCCAGGATATGACAGTTGAAACCGATTCAGCAGCAAAACCGAAAGCCGACCCGACAAAAGAAAATCATATTGCAGCGACAATGCCTGGCACTGTCCTGAAAGTAGTCGGGGAAAAAGGGCTGAAAGTAAAACGCGGCGACCATCTGTTGGTCACGGAAGCAATGAAGATGGAGACAACTGTTCAAGCACCATTTGACGGCACGATCCAGGAAATCTATGTAACAGCCGGAGACGGCATTTCAACGGGCGATTTGCTCATTGAAATGGAATCAAAATAAAATAAAAAAATCCGGTGCGAATTCGCACCGGATTTTTTTATTTGGATTTAATGTACTTGCTTCTGGATACGAGAAGGACCATATAACATAATAATCCGAAAAGCATTGAGATGAGCAAGGAGTGGAGCAAGGCAACCGCAAGATTCAACTTCGTCAAGACGACGAGCATGCCGCTCGTTGCTTGAAGAAGCACGATGGTGAAAGCGATGAGCCAGCCCCAATAGATGACGCGCTGGTCGCGGTAATGGCGATACGCATGGAGTGCGATTACGCCGATCCAGATCACGATGAGCGCAGCTGCGAAGCGATGCCCCATCTGGACCCATTCATACATATTGCTTGGCAGCGCGAACTGGTCGTTGCGGCACAATGGCCAATCGGAACAGATCAAGCTTGATTCTGTATGGCGGACAAGAGCGCCAGTGTAGACAACGACATAAGAATACAGTGCGACGCCAAGCGTATGGAATTTCAAAGTGCGTCCGATTTGTACACGGTCCGCATCGAACTTGCGGTCCACTTCAAAGATGAGCAAGGTCAACAGCAGGACAGCTGCGAACGACAGGAGAGAAATCCCGAAGTGGAGCGCGAGGATAAAATCGCCTTGGCCCCATAGAACTTGCGCGGCACCGATCAATGCTTGCAACACGAGGAAGAAGACAGCCATAAAGGCGAGGAACTTCGTCTCCCGTACATGGCCGAACTTGCGCCAAGCCCACACCGCTAACACCACGATCAAAATTCCGACCACGCCCGTTACCAGGCGGTGGGAGAACTCGATCAGCACTTCAGGGGTGATTTCCCGCGGAATCAAATTGCCGTTGCAGTCCGGCCAGTTGCGGCCACACCCCATGCCACTATCGGTTTTGGTCACCAAAGCCCCGCCGAGGAGGATGAGCAGCATGCCGACAGACGCAAGAACCCCGAATATTTTTATATAAATGTTGCTTTTCAAAATGCCACCTACTTTTTTTAGAAAAACTTTTAGCGTTAACGATAACCTGCATACTCGATGATAGCGAAACTGCGTTTAAAATACAACGAGAAATGGGCGTTCCCCTAAACTTTCAAGAATTGGACATAATAATAGAGACCTTCACAAACTGTTCAAAAACAGCGTTTTTTCTATCTTAAAATAACGAGGGGGCTACTGTATGATTAGAGATGAATATTTGTAAGACCAATTGCGTGAAATCATCACTTTATATCAGGAAATTTCAGTAATATGTAGAAAAGAAGCTGGAATTTAGATATAGTTATGGTTAGCGGAATATGCTTACAACTTTGAAAGGAGGGAGTTATATGTCAAACGGCCGGTCTTTGTCTGCAGAACCGACCGATGCTGTAGAATCGAGTACGTTCACTAAAGATTTTCTGGCACTTATTAAGATTGGGATCGTGAATTCCAATTTAATTACCGTCTTTACGGGACTGTGGCTCGCTTTCCAGTTTTCGGATAAGAATTTCCTTGACCATATGGATATTCTTGTCTATACCATCGTCGGTTCGGCATTGATCATTGCGGGGTCTGCGGCGATGAATAATTATATCGACACAGATATCGACCCATTGATGGCCAGCAAGAGAGCCCGTCCGACAGTTACGGGCAGGTTCAAGCCATCCGCTGTCTTGGCACTCGCCATTTCTTTCATCGTTATAGGCGAACTATTTTTGTTTTCCGCTTCTGTTTCAGCAGGTCTGTTTGGAATCGCCGGCATCTTGGCTTATGTTGTCCTCTACTCGATGTGGTCAAAGAGACGGCATGTCGGCAATACGATCGTCGGCAGCATTTCCGGCGCAATTCCGCCGCTTATCGGCTGGGCTGCGGTGGAGCCGACGCTCGGTACGGGCGCTTGGGCGCTGTTTCTGATTATGTTCATCTGGCAGCCGCCGCATTTTTATGCGCTTGCCATGAAACGGACGGAAGAGTATCGGGCTGCAAATATTCCGATGCTTCCGGTGGTCAAAGGATTCCACCGGACAAAAAAATCGATGCTTGCATGGGTTTTACTGCTTTTCCCATTGCCGTTCCTGCTTATGGAACTTGGGATAGGCTTCATCATCTTAGCTACAGCGTTGAATATCGGATGGCTTGTTCTTGCAATCCAAGGCTTCAAGGCAGCTGATGATTTGAAATGGGCGAAGAAAATGTTCATCTATTCGTTGAACTATATGACGATTCTATTTGTCTCGATGATCATTTTCGCAGTATTCGTCTAAATTTCTCTTTTACTTAACTGTAAAACACTTTATTCAGAGAGGGGTATGAAAAGCTATGATGAAAGGACCTAAGAAATGGCGCCTCTTCGCCTTGATGACCGCATTGCTTGTTTTTCTTTCAGGCTGCGGGCGCGAAGAGATCTCGACGCTGATACCGGCTGGTAAGGTTGCACAAGATCAGTTCAACTTATTGATTTTGTCATCCATTGTCATGTTATTCGTTATCGTCGTCGTTACTATCATCTATGTATTGGCAATTGTTAAATTCCGCCGTTCAAAAGTAGGGGAGGACATGATCCCTGAACAAGTTGAAGGAAGTGCGCGTCTTGAGTTTATCTGGACAGCAATTCCGATCGTCCTGCTTTTGATCCTCGCTGTTCCGACGGTCTACTCAACATTCGACTTGGCTGATGTCACGGCGATGGACGCACAGGATGAAGACGGCGCGGCTGAGAACTTGACAGTCAATGTAACCGGTAAACTTTACTGGTGGGAATTCGAGTATCCTGAACAGGAAATTCGCACTGCACAGGAACTGGTCGTCCCGACTGGCGAGCGCGTCTACTTCAATTTGATTGCCGCAGACGTTAAGCACTCGTTTTGGATTCCTTCTGTTGGCGGTAAACTTGACGTCAACCCTGAAAACGTCAACACCTTCTATTTGGAGTTTGATAAAGAATCTTCAGAACTTGAAGAGGGCGTTTACTTCGGTAAATGTGCCGAGCTTTGCGGACCTTCCCACGCTTTGATGGATTTCAAAGTTAAAACGCTTAACCGCGAAGACTTTGATGCATGGGTAGCTGCAATGCAGGAAGAACAAGCTGCGCCTACAGAAACTGTTGCCCAAGAAGGACAGCAAATCTTTGAGCAAAGTTGTATCGCCTGCCACGCAACTAACGCAGCAGGAGCGGCTACTGGAGTAGGACCGAACCTTGCAACATTCGGCGACCGTACAACAATCGCCGGATTCATGGAGCATGATGAAGAAACATTGAAAAACTGGATTGCTGACCCTCAGCAATATAAGCCAGGCAACTTGATGCCTAATCCAGAAGAAATCAACAATGGAGAGCCATTCTCTGATCAAGAGCTTGATGCACTTGCTGCATATTTGATGGGCTTGAAAGTTGAAGAGTAAAAGTTAAAAAAGGAGGTAAACTATTGTGAGTTCTAACTCTCAGAAAAAGGGTTTCGGCGCTACAATTTGGGACTACATGACAACGGTAGACCATAAGAAAATCGCGATCCTCTACTTGATCTCCGGCGGATTCTTCTTCCTAGTCGGCGGTGTAGAAGCGATGATGATCCGGATTCAGCTGATGAAAGCCGGAAACGATTTCCTTAGCGCAGGAACGTATAACGAAGTTTTAACGATGCACGGAACGACCATGATCTTCCTTGCAGCCATGCCGATTCTTTTGGCATTCATGAACGCGGTCTCACCTTTGCAAATCGGTGCGCGTGATGTGGCGTTTCCTTTCTTGAACTCACTTGGGTTCTGGCTGTTCTTCTTCGGTGGTGTGTTCTTGAACCTTTCATGGTTCCTAGGAGGAGCACCGGATGCAGGATGGACAAACT
Source organism: Planococcus citreus (assembly GCF_003664125.1). Classification (GTDB taxonomy): domain Bacteria; phylum Bacillota; class Bacilli; order Bacillales_A; family Planococcaceae; genus Planococcus; species Planococcus citreus. The sequence continues at coordinate 370,757 of NZ_RCCP01000001.1, read as the reverse complement.
ACGCTTCTTTGGCACTTGCCTCTGAAGGACACGGAATCGATTTCTACTCACTCGGTTTGACGATATCCGGTTTCGGTACATTGATTGCAGGGATTAACTTCCTTGTTACGATCATCAATATGCGTGCTCCGGGTATGACGTATATGAGAATGCCGCTATTCACTTGGACGACTTTCGTAGCGTCCGCTTTGATTCTCCTGGCATTCCCTCCACTAACTGTTGGTATCTTCTTTATGGTATTCGACCGTTTGTTCGGGGCTAATTTCTTTGATGTAACAATGGGCGGTAACACCATCATCTGGGAGCACTTCTTCTGGATCTTCGGTCACCCAGAAGTTTACATCTTGATTTTGCCAGCATTTGGTATTTTCTCTGAAATTTTTGCGATTTTCTCACGCAAACGCCTATTCGGTTACACGGCATTGGTCTTTGCGACCATCCTGATCGGTTTCTACGGATTCATGGTTTGGGCTCACCATATGTTTACAGTTGGTCTTGGACCGACAGCTAACGCGGTATTTGCCCTTGCAACGATGATTATCGCAGTTCCAACAGGGATTAAAATCTTTAACTGGCTACTTACGATCTGGGGAGGAAACATTTCCTTCACAGTGCCGATGATTTACGCAGTCGCGTTTATCCCGTCATTCGTAGCAGGTGGGGTAACTGGCGTTATGCAGGCGATTGCGCCGCTGGATTACCAGTTGCACGATTCTTACTTTATCGTTGCCCACTTCCACTACGTAATCGTTGGTGGTGTCGTGCTCGCCATTTTGGCAGGTACGCATTTGTACTGGCCAAAAATGTTCGGTACGATGTTGAGCGAAAAACTTGGGAAATGGACATTCTGGTTCTTCTTTATCGGATTCCATTTGACATTCTTTATCCAGCATTTCCTCGGCCTCATGGGTATGCCTCGCCGTGTTTACACGTTCGGAGCAGACCAAGGTTGGGATCTATTTAACGCAATCAGCTCGGCTGGTGCCTTGCTGATGGCGATCGGGGTTATCATTCTCCTCGTTAACGTTGTCATGACAGTTGTTAAAGGCGAACGTGTCGGCAACGACCCATGGGGCGACGGACGTACGCTTGAATGGGCAATCCCGTCACCACCGCCATTCTACAACTTTGCACAAACACCGCTTGTCCGTGGACTCGACCCGTATTGGATCGAGAAAATGGAAGGCAATAAAGAAGGCATGGTCTATGCTGAGCCACTTGGTGATATCCACATGCCGAATGGATCATTCATTCCTTTCGTTATCTCACTAGGTATGTTCATTGCAGCGTTTGGTGCTATGTACCATATGGATGGCCATGTTTGGGCGCTTCCTGTTTTGATCGGTGGTCTTGCGATCACATTCGGTTCGATGCTTGTCCGTTCATTGAAAGATGATCTTGGGTTCCATATTTCCAAAGAAGAATTGATTGCGGATAACGAACGCATTCAAAGAGAAGCAAGAGCGCTGGAAGGAGGCAAAAAAGGTGGACTTAAATAAACGATATACCCCACAAACTTGGCCCGATCATCCTGAAACGGCGACGCTCGAAGGGAAAAACAAGTTCGTTGGTTTCTGGTTGCTGCTGGCAGCTGAGACCGTCACCTTCGCCTCTCTCTTCGCAACTTATCTTGCGTTGAAAGATAAAGGCCCAAGCGGAATGGAATTTTCCGCTTCTGGCTTGTTTGAACTACCGCTTGTGTTTGCCATGACAATGATTCTTTTAACATCTTCGTTGACGAGTGTCTACGCGATGTATCATATGAAGAATCATAATTTCAAAGCAATGCAGGCATGGCTCGGAATTACCGTGCTTTTGGGGCTTGCGTTCCTAGGCTTGGAGATTTACGAGTTTAACCATTATGTGCATTTAGGCTTTGGCTATACCAATAGTGCCTTTAGTTCCGCATTCTATACCCTAGTCGGGACTCACGGGGCTCACGTAGTCTTCGGTCTTAGCTGGTTCATCGCATTGATGCTCCGCAACGCAAAACGCGGCTTGAACATGTACAATGCACCGAAGTTCTATCTTGCCGCTCTTTATTGGCATTTCATTGACGTAGTATGGGTGTTCATCTTCACTGTAGTCTACTTGATGGGAGTGATTGGTTAATATGGCACATGATACTCACGACATTCACAGATCCAGAGCGGAATTTGAATTCATCAAGAGAAAACGTGCTACTGAGATGCGCGGCCAGTTGACATCATTCGCTATGATGATCTTCTTGACGCTAATCGCATTCACTGTAGTAGCGGCAGATTTCTCGAATTACTTGATCGTGCCGATTATCTTGCTATTGGCTGCTATTCAAGTAGTGCTTCAGCTGTATAATTTCATGCACATGAGCAATAAAGGGCATGGCATGATGGCATTCTTCATGTTCAGCGGCATTTTTGTCGCATTCACTATCGTACTCACGATGGTCACCATCGTTTGGTGGTAAACTGAAAAACTCCGGACTATAAAAAGTCCGGAGTTTTTTTATGTGGATGGGTTGTGTCTGCCGGCAAATGTCATGATTCGTTCATTGATATGGCAAGGCATCCCCTATATAATGAGGGTACTTAAGGAAAAAAGGAGGTACGGTCTAATGCCAATCAGCATTTTCGGCTTCGAAGCGTTGTGGAGCCCCTGGTATTTTGGATTTCTCGTACTGATTACGCTTTTATATTTTCTAATCACCACTAAGTGGAGATATAAATTCACTGATAGTGAACCGCTTCAAACCAAGCAGGCCTTGCTCTTCGTGTCAGGCATGGCTTTGATCTACATCTTGAAAGGCTCGCCGGTCGATTTGCTTGGGCATATCACCTTGACGATGCATATGGTTCAGATGGCGCTGCTCTTGCTATTGGCTGCCCCGCTTGTGATCATGGGGATTCCTTCCTATATTTGGCGGGCGTTCATCGAGTTGCCAATTATCAACCCTCTGTTCATGTTCTTCACTAAACCATTGATTGCCTTGCTGCTATTCAGTTTATTCTTCTCCGTTTACCATTTGCCGCTTGTCTTCGATTTCGTCAAGCAAGACATGCTGATCCACAGCATCGTCAGCACCTTGCTGTTCGTGTCGGCACTGCTTTACTGGTGGCCGGTGGTCAACAATCTTGAAGGCATGCATAAATTCCACGGACTGAAGAAATTGGGCTATTTATTCGGCTTGAGCGTCTTGATGACGCCAGCCTGTGCCTTGATCATTTTCAGCACGACACCGTTTTATGCAACGTATTCAGATGGGGAAGCGTGGATGCAAGCGATGGCCTTATGCGTGCCTGCAGGAACGTTGGCACAGCTTAACTTGTCAGGCCCTGAACTCTTCACGAATATGTCGCTGCTTGAAGACCAACGCACCGGCGGCATCACAATGAAAATTATCCAGGAATTGGTATTTACTGTGTTCATTTGGCTGGTTTTCCATGAATGGCTCAAAAATGAAACAGCCAATGCCGATGAAATCACCGCTAAAGTTTTGCAGGACCGCAAAGATATGGCGTATTACAGACATAATGGGCAATGACCCAAAAGGAGTTTAATTAAATGAATTTGCCGCTATTGCCAACCATCAGTACATTCTTTATCGTCTTGAGCGCCGTATTAGTGGCGATCGGATGGAACTTAATCCTTAAACGCCGCATCGAAGCACATAAAAAAGTGATGCTTGGCGCGGGTGCTGCTGCGCTCACGTTTTTCATTATCTATGTCTCGCGTACGCTATTTGTAGGAAATACGGCATTCGGGGGACCGGATGAATTGAAGATCTACTATACCGTCTTTCTGATTTTCCATATCACGCTCGCAACGATCGGAGCTGTGATGGGACTGGTGACCATTTTCTGGGGCTTGAAAAACCGCCTCGACAAACACCGCAAAATAGGCCCATTCACCAGCGTTGTCTGGTTTTTTACCGCGATCACAGGAGTAATGGTTTACTTATTGCTCTACGTATTCTATGAAGGCGGCCATACGACATCAGTTTTCAAAGCGATTCTGGGCGGATAAAAAAAGCACTGAGCATAATTTGCTCAGTGCTTTTTCGGTTTTCGAGAAAGGTTAGACACCGTATTTTCCGAAGCTTAGCGCTCGCTTTCCGTGGGCTCGCGCCCAAGCCTCCTCATCCGCTATCGAAAACCCGCTTGCTCCCACATCTGCACGCAGATGCGTCGCAAATGAATGCGCTCAGCGAAGCTTCGCTCATTCATTGCTTGCGGGGTCTCGGTCGTCTCGCTGATCCACTGGAGTCGAGCGAACGCTTCTCCAAATACTTGCATAGAACATTGATTTTTGATTGTGGAATAAGTGGTTTCCTTTTTCATTTATAGCGATTTCAGATTTCTTCAACATTATGAAAAAGCACTGAGCATAATTTGCTCAGTGCTTTTATTTTGCATTTTAAACTTTAAACTCCATTTTGATGATCCCGGCTTCGCGTGCCGAAGTAAAGAGAATGACCAATAGCGGCCCGATGAAAAAGCCAAGAAAGCCGATCAATTGAAGGCCGATGAACATGGCGATCAATGTGGCAAGAGGGGACAGCCCGATTTGAGTGCCCATCACTTTCGGTTCAACAGTTCTGCGGATGACCAATAGCACCAAGGCCAAAATCGCAAGCTGCGTTCCTTGGACGATATCGCCGACGATGAACATGTAAATGAACCAAGGGGTCAATACGATAATCGACCCGAGTATCGGGATAAAGTCGATGACCCAGATGACGAGCGACATGACCAAGGCATATTCGGGGGCGATGAACAACAAGGCGATCAATGAAACCGCAAAGATGATCAAGCTGACGAGAAATTGGGCTTTCAGGAAGCCGAAAACGACATTGTTCAACCGTGCGCTCATAAAGCGTACCTTCTCGGCTGTCGATTCCTTCAAGCGGTTGAACAGCATGCCTTTCAAATCCATCAAATCAAGCATGAATAAGAATAGGGCGATGAGGAAGACGATGAAGCTGACCAAAAAAGAAGGGATGCCCGTCAATAAATTAGTGACTGTATCGTAGTTGACGAATGTTAAGATCCAGTCGCGAATGCCTTCTGCAAAAGCGATCATTTCCGTTTCGAATGAATTGACGACTTCAACAGGCATTTCGGCGGTAGAACGCAGGAAGAAGGCTTCCACTTCGCCCCACATATGTGAGAGGGAATTTGTATACTCTGGAACCATTTTTGAGAATTGTATAATTTGCCCAACCAACTGCGTAATAATCCAGTAAACCAAGCCGGAAGCGATGACGAGGAATAAGATGAATACCGTGATGACTGCACCTTTGCGCTCCCATTTGAACCTTCTCTGCATAAATTTGACGAAAGGCTCAAGAAAGATGGCGGTGAGCAACGCAATGATTAACGGAACAGCAATCGGCAATATGTATATAGAGATTAAAGCCACGATAGCGATGACCAGCAATATGGTCGCCAATTTTTTATTAAACCACTTGCCCACAATAAACCTCCTTCAATTGACTGCGTGAAATTCCACGGCAAAGCATTTGTTTAAAAAAACCGCAGTTCGTATTGAACTGCGGAAATTTTACGCTTTGATTTCGAACTCGGAAATTTCTTTTTTGATGGAAGCCAAAATTTCAGCGCCAGTTTTCAATAGGTGATCCGGGAAATGCTCGTCTTCACCGTATTCAACGCCATGCGGGTAGTAGTGCTTGCCGATGACCGGCTTCAAGACGCGGACAGTCGCATCGTTGGCATCAACATCTCCGTCGATCGCGTATGCGAAAACGCGCAAGTAATAAGTGCCTTCGCGGACGATGAATTTGCGGTCGTATGTGACACGCTCATAATCCCACTGGCCTTCTTTCGTTAAGCCATGCTTGTTCATGATGTCTTCAAGCAATGTAATATCCACTTCGATGTTCTCTAGTCCTGTATTTTCAAAATACATGGGATCTCCTCCTCTATAACAAAAAAAGACTGAATGCTCCTTTAATAATAGATCATATTTTAGGTACATGCAATGGCTAGATTGTGTCAGAATGCAGGCGGCTGTTATAATGGGGAAAATGGGTGTCAGGAGCTGATTCAGTGAAGGACTTGTTACGCATCATGATTTTCTTGGCGATTGTCCTGATTGGACTGTTTTACTTGGACCCGTCAATCAGTGAAAATGAATTACTTGAAGCACCGCGGCCAGCAGATCCTTTACCGGCCGATAACTTGACGGAATCTGTGCTTGATGTTGAACGGCCAACGAGCGGGCTTTCCGTTCACATTGGGGAGCCATCGGAAGACTGGTTGGCAGAGCATGGCCAGCCCGACCGCATCGAGCCATCCGCTTTTGGCTATGAGTGGTGGGTGTACGATGCCGCATATTCCAATTTCGTCATGGTGGGAGTAAAGGAAGGGCGCGTTGTCCAAGTTTATGCAGCTGGTGAGTCTACAGATGTCGAACCTTATACGATCGGGCAGACGCTCGCTGACTTGTACAGGTTTACGATCGTCGAGAATGAAGTGACCGTAAAATATGGCACCAATACGTATACTTTTAATTTAAGTGAGCAGGATATGGATAAACGGATCTTGGTCAGGTTTGAGGACCTCTACGCGCAATTGTATATTGACGCTGAAGACCAGCAATTAGAGGCGGTTAGGTTCATGGATGCGGAAACGCTGATCCGCCATCAGCCTTACGATATGATGTATTCAGGCGATTTATTGGTGACTCCAAGGCCGTCGTCGACCTTGCAGCGGTCGATTGATGATGCGAACGCTAAACAACTGGTCGATTTGACCAATGTCTACCGGCTTCGCCATCAGCGCTCCTTGGTCAAGGAAAATGTCGGCATCAGTATATTGGCAGAGCAGACAAGCGAAGAAATGGCACGCATGGAGTTCACTTCCGTTGAGATGGAAGTGTCGGATTTGGAAGCCCGCCTGCAAGGTGCGGATATTCCGTTTGATCTGGCGGCAATCAATACGGCTTCGCGCTATTATGATGCACCGGAGACCTTGCATGGATGGTTCAACTCCCCGAGCCACAGGGGAACCTTATTGAGTACACAATACAACCAGGTCGGCGTCGGCGTGTTCGGCAAGTATTATAGCCAGATCCTGTTGAAGCAAGATTCGGGCGTCTACGAAAGCCAATAGGGCGAGCTTTCATTTTCAGCTATTTTCAGGAGTAATCGGTGTATGAATCTGGAAAACAATCTGATATGATGAAAGCGTAGAGGAGGAATGCAAAGTGATCATGACCTACGAATGGGTCGGTATAACTGACTCTGCGGACGAGCTGAGTGAAATGATACTGCAATCAGAGCAGGCTGCGAAATACCGCGATGCCTATGACTCTGTCTATAGCGATAAACTATTGGCGAGGGAGATCCATGATTTCGCCAGGCTGAAGGAGCTGTACGAAGAAGTGCAGCGCTTCGGCAAATACCACCCTGACTACAAACGGGTGATGAAGCAAATCCGCGTGGATAAACGCCGGCTGGACCTTAATGAAAAGGTAGCAGAGCTGCGGCTCGCGGAAAATGAGCTGCAGGATTTGATGGACCAAGTGAGCTTTATCCTGGGCCGTTCGGTGTCAGAAGCCGTTAAGATCCCCTCGAGCAATCCGTTCTTTTCTTCGGATTCCTCGTGCGGAAGCGGCTGCGGCACAGGCGGCGGCTGTTCCTGCTCCGCATAATAAAAAAGTGCAACCTCAATGGGTTGCACTTTTTTTATTGGCGTTTTTCTTCTAATGCCGAAATCAATTCGATGGCGATATCAGGCCGGTCGGTGATGATGCCTTTGGCTCCGGCGTTGATCAATTTCTCCATCGCTTCCTTGTTGTCGATGACCCAATAATGAACCGGGACATTCAATCGGTCAAGGAAGGCAATGAACCGTGCAGAGTCGAGGCGGAATACCGAATGTTTCACCGGAATCTGCACGACATCCGCTCGCGGTGCATACAGATGGCCGAACTGGCTATTGAAGGAAGTGAAAGCTTTGCGCACTTCATTTTCTCCAGCGCCAAGAGCCACACGGTTTTGGGCGTATAAATTGAAGCGGTCGATTTGTTCGTCGTAGAAGCTGGTGACGACGACACGGTCTTCCGCGCCAAGTGATTCGATCAAGCGCCACAGCTTCGATGGCACCAGACTGCCTTCATACGTATCAGGTGCGTCTTTGATATCGATATTGATATACATCTGCGGGAACTTCTCCAGCAGTTCACGAAGCAGGACGACTTTTTCGCCTTTTCCGCGGTAGGAGTTTTCGCCCTTGTCATCAACGAAATGATAGCCAAGGTCAAGCTCCCGCAATTCTTCGAGTGTCATTTCGGCTACGCGGCCGGCTGAGCCGGACGTGCGATCGACAAATTCATCATGGAAAACCAGAATTTCTTCGTCGTTGGTCATGCGAATATCGATTTCAAAGCCGTGCACGCCGAGTTCTGCGGCGCGGTCAAAAGCCGCCATCGTATGTTCGGGCGCGAGCGAGCTGCCGCCGCGATGGGCCAGTACGATCGGATGCTTATAATCGAGCACGGCTTTTTGAGGCCGTTGCTGTGGTTCCGTAAATGCTTTAGAGCCGGCCCATGCGGCTGCGCCAACAGCGGCTGCGGCCAGTCCGATTTTCGTTTTCTTACCCATATATGTATTACCCCCTGTTTTGGTAGTATCCACATTATAGCGGAACGCTTCACTTGCTGTCAGTTTATTCGGTTGCGGCTTTTTTTAGACCTATGGTATTCTAGAGTTTAGAAAAGAGGGATAGATATGCATGATCGCCAAGGTCTGATTGTCTATGTGCATCAGCTGAAACAAGCAAAATCGCTGCGGAAGTATGGACACGTCCATTTTATTTCCCGCAAATTGAAATATGTTGTCGTCTATATGGATCAGGACAAAATCGAAGCCACAAAAGAAAAACTATCCAAGCTGCCGTATGTCAAGAAAGTGCTGGAGTCCCAGCGTCCTTTCCTTAAGACGGAATATGAAAATGCCAAGCCCGATAAAGCGAAGGAATACGATTATAAAATCGGCTTGTGATCATTGCATCGGCGGAATATAATGGTTGAGCCTGAGAATGGCGATGAGATGGCCGAAATAAAGTTTGGTGTCTGCGTATTGTGAAGAATGCTTGACGTCCATGCGAATCGGCTCATGGCCCAATTGCTTTACTTTGTCCTCAAACACGGCCAATCGTTTTGACCCGTCCGGTACGCCTTCGCGGCATAAATAGATCGGCATGAAATTGCCTTCTTGGGCTGGCCGGAATGCAGCTGCAACGGAAACGACTGGATGGCCATCTTTTGTTTTTGAAACGAAGACGAATCCGTGCATAAACCGTTCTTGATTGCTTTCCATCAATTGGCGAAGTTCATATATATCGCCGTACCCTTCTCCAAGCTCGATAAAACGTTGTATCATCTAAAACACGTCCTTTCCAGAATCCATTCTAACATTATGGGCGGTATTTGCAGTACTAAAATGATAAAGTAAGAGGCGATAGTATGCGTGTAGTAGCAGGACAGGCGAAAGGCCTGCCTTTGAAAGCGGTTCCCGGGAATTCGACGAGGCCGACGACTGATAAAGTAAAAGAATCCATCTTCAATATGATCGGCCCATTTTTTGATGGCGGAACGGCAGTGGACTTGTTTGCCGGAAGCGGCGGGCTCGGGATTGAAGCCTTGAGCCGTGGTGTCGACCATGCGATTTTTACCGATAAAGACAAAAAAGCCGTAGAGACCATCCAGGCCAATCTGGAAAAAACCAAGTTTGCGGAATCAGCGGAAGTATACCGCGCCGATGCTGAACGCGGGTTGAAAGCCATGAAGAAAAATGGCGTAAAAGCTTGCTTGCTGTTTCTCGATCCGCCATACCATATGGAAAAAGCCTACGGATTGATGGGGAAGGCAGCTGAATTCGGCTTGCTTGAAGAAGAGGCAATCATCGTGTGTGAACATGAGCGGGACATTGAATTGCCGGACGAAACAGCTGGATGTGTTCGGTTTAAAAAGGAATTATATGGAAATACGATCATTTCAATTTACCGCTACCAGGGGGAAGAGGGAGAACGCATTGACTAAAATTGCAGTAGTACCGGGGAGTTTCGACCCGATTACGATGGGCCATTTGGATATCGTCAAACGGGCGTCATCGATTTTTGATGAAGTGAAAGTGGTAGTCATGAACAATTCGTCGAAGAATCCATTGTTCGATGTAGATGAGCGGATGGCTTTGATTGCTGAAGTGACCAAAACCATTCCGAACGTGACGGTCGATTCCTTCGCCGGCTTGCTGATCGATTACGCGGTGGAAGCAGAAGCGAATGCGATCATCCGCGGCTTGCGGGCCGTATCGGATTTTGAATACGAGATGCAAATCACGTCCATGAACCGTTTCTTGAATGAAAACATCGAGACTTTGTTCATGGTGTCGAACAACCAATATTCTTTCCTCAGTTCGAGCATTGTCAAAGAAGTGGCGAAATATCAAGGCAAGATTTCCGGGCTGGTCCCGGAAGCGGTGGAAAAAGCATTAATAGAAAAGTTCAAATAAGTCACGTGACACGTGGCTTTTTGTTGTGGTTCGAACGAAAAGGAGAGGATATGCGATGAAAAATAAAAAACTATGGTTTTTTGTTCTGGTGATGGCGCTCGTCGTGTTTGTCAGCTCCTACCGGCTGGATGCCTATATTTCACGCCCAGGCGATGCATATGAGCTATCGCCGCTGGTGGAAGTGGAGGGACGGGATGAAGATGATGCAGGTACGCTCAGCTTGATGACGGTGACGATGTTCAATGCGACTCCAGCTTTATACATCATGGCGCAATTTCAGGAAGGTTATAAAGTGCTCGACCCGGAACAAGTGAGAAGCCCTCATGAAAGCGATGAGGAATACAATGTAAGGCAATTAAAGCTGATGTCCGATTCACAGGTCAATGCGCTGCAAGTGGCCTTTGAAGAAGCAGGAAAGCCCTATGAAGTATCGAGTAACGGCGTGTTCATCCTAAACGTGCTGGAAGACGGGGCGGCTGCCGGTTTATTGTCGCCAGGCGACCGTTTATTGGAAATCGATGGGCAAGCTTATGATTCGATGGAAGATTTCCTTGATTATTTAGGCACCAAGAAGGTGGGGGATGAAGTGGAACTGGTGATCGAGCGCGATGAGCGCACGATTAACCAAACGGTCACGCTAGCCCCGCTGCCGACAGAGCCTGAGCGTGCGGGCATCGGCATTTCGTTTGTGGAAGACAAAGAAATCGAAACGACTCCGGATGTTTCGATCGATTCCGACACCATCGGCGGACCGTCCGCCGGGTTGATGTTCACCTTGGAAATCCTGAACCAATTGCTCGATGAAGACATTACCCACGGGTATGACATCGCGGGAACCGGCACAATGGAAAGCGACGGGACGGTCGGGCCTATCGGCGGGATCGACCAAAAGGTCATGGCGGCAGACCGTGCCGGCATCGACGTTTTCTTCGCACCGGACAATGAGGGCGAATCCGGAACGCCGAGCAATTTTGATGTCGCGATGGAAACCGCAGAAGAAATCGGCACCGAGATGGATATCGTCCCGGTCACCGATATCGATGCGGCACTTGATTATTTGTCGGAACTATCGCCCAGGTAAATAGGCGGTGTTGTGTATTCCTTTTTCAATGAGTCTGCGCCGATCGCTTGAAGGTAAAGTGCCGATGCGCGGATATCGAGCTGTCCCATGTTTCCTGTCAAATCCGCTGCGCGGCTGATGACAGGGAGCGGGATGGCTTTTTTTCGTTCATTCAAATAACGCCTGCCGCTATGCGTCATGCCAAGCAAGCGGATGTATTCCGGCTGTTTGGCCGCTTGTGCTTCCTGTTGCGTGTACCCCGTGAAGATGTGGGTCAACATGCGCTGTATACGCGTCCGTGTGAAGCGTTTGCTCTTCACGCGGCTGATGAAGACATCAAAGGTCTCCGAGCGCTTAGCCGACTCATGGATCAAGTTTTCGATGCCTTCCGTTACTTCGGCAAAACGTGCAAGTGCTTTTGGCCCTTCGCGTAAAATCGTGAAGCGCAACGTGGGATAGAATCGTTGCCAGTCGACAAATCCTTGCTGTTCCGCGTGAACCTGCTCCAGCAAACGGATGCTGCTCGACGGTAAATAGGGTGCTAGTTCCCCGAGCTCCTCACCTTCGAAAAAGGCATTGCGGATGCCGGTCGCACTGGCAATCGCGACACCAGGCTCTAGCGGATCGTGATAGCCTGCACCGATGCGCTGTATCGTCAGCGGCGCCATTGCTCGGTTGATCGCATGCGCGGCTTCGACATAATGATAGCCGAGGATATTGTTCGGTTTGGTTAAGTCGGCATAGCGGTTGCTGTTATTCGTTAAAGAAAGGTAAGCGTCGTTCAACGCTTTTGGGTAGCTGATTCCGGTCTGCACCCTGTCATGGATGATTGTTTCGTATTGCTCTCTTTTGGTGTTCAATAATTCCAGGCTGTTCAAGAACGGTTCAATTTCGCCTTGTTCGCTGCCGAAGCAAAAAGAATCGCATCCTGCTGCGTCGAGCAAATGGATGGCGCCGCGCGCGAATTCAGATGCCTGAGCGGTCGCGAAAGCATAAGGCAATTCGATGACCACATCGACGCCAGCCGACAGCGCCATTTCCGTGCGCGTCCATTTATCGGCAAACGCCGGCTCGCCGCGTTGGAGGAATTGGCCGCTCATGACGGCAACGACCACATCTGCGCCTGACAGCTCCTTTGCTTTCGACGCATGATGCAAATGGCCATTATGAAACGGGTTATATTCAACAACGATTCCTGTCGCTTTCATTACATCACCTTCTTTTGGTATGATTGGTTGTATATAAGTTAAACAAAAATTTTATAATCCGTAAAAGTTAGAAATGAAACCGTTCGAGACGGACGCTTTCCACTCTTTCATTTGAGATATTTAGCAGATATGGAGCAAAATAGCGCAGACTCCTTGGGGATTAGCGAAGTGCTGAAATCCATTCGGGCGGCTAGCCCGAATTAGTTCAGCGCAAGCCCCCAGGAAAGCTAGCTGTTTTGCGGAATATCGTTTTATATTAAATTATTAAAGCATTTGTTCAACTTATATAGTATAACGATGAGCGAATTATGGTGACAAGATTTTTTCTTGACATCGTTTGTTCTACATTATATAATCAACTTTGTTGTCTTGAGGTGATTACTTATGAAAATAGCGATTCAACAGCTACAAAAGTATCGTAACGACGGGATGCCAATTGACCAGTATGTTCAATTGGATGAGGCGAAAAAGCGCAATAGCGATATTCGCGCCGTATCTCCTATACACGTCACAGGACACTGTACGATTGGTTCGCAACAAATGACGTGCATGCTCCATCTTGAAGGGACGCTTACGCTGCCCTGTGCACGAACTTGGGAAGATGTCGAATACCCGATCAGCATCGACACCGTGGAAATCTTCGATTGGTCTGAAAAAGGCCGTGAAGAAGGCGAGGACGAATATGTCCACACGGTAACGACTGAAGTCATTAATCTTCAGCCGATATTGGAAGAGCTGATCGCCCTTGAAGTCCCTATTCAGGTCTTCAAGGAAGACTCAGAACAAACCGTCATCAAAGGCGGCAACGACTGGTCTTATTTGTCAGACGAAGAAGTTCAGGCCGAGAAGGAAGAAGCACAATCAAAACCGGATCCAAGACTGGCTGATTTAGCCAAGTATTTCGATCAGACAGATGAATAGAATCATTGTAAGGAGGTGTCACCAATGGCTGTACCGTTCAGAAGAACATCCAAAACCGCTAAAAGAAAACGCCGTACGCATTTCAAGCTATCCGTACCTGGTATGGTAGCGTGCCCAAGCTGTGGCGAAAGTAAATTGGCTCACCATGTCTGCAAAGCATGTGGATCATACAAAGGCAAAGAAGTAGTAGCTAGCAAATAAAACAGTATTTGCTTAGAAAAAGGTTATCCGGAGGCCATGGCTCCGGATAACCTTTTTCATTTGCCGAAAAACAGGTAAACTAGAGCCAGAGGTGAGTCAAAACATGGCATACATAATCGAAACAAAAAATCAGGTAATGACATTTACGATCGACCGGCCCCATATCCGCAACGCTATCAACAACGAAGTGATGGAAGGGTTTGAAGAACTCGCTAACCGCGCCAGGGAAGAAGACATCCGTTATGTCATCATCACGGCAACAGGCGAGCAGGCATTTTGTTCAGGCGGCGACTTGTCCGTTTTCCACGAACTGAAAACAGAACAGCAGGCTTGGCCGATGCTGAGCCGCATGGGCGAAGCCTTGTATCGCATCAAGACAATTCCTGTCCCGGTCATTGCGCTCGTCAACGGCACCGCGGTTGGCGGGGGCTGTGAGATTGCGACAGCGTGCGATTACCGGCTGGTGAAGAGCCACGCCAAATGCGGCTTTATTCAAGGGACGCTGGCCATCACGAGCGGGTGGGGAGGCGGCACCTATCTTTTTGAAACTTTGAAGCATGACGCGGCACTCAAAATGCTCAGCGATGCGCGCGCTTATACAGCGACCGAATTGCTTGAAAACGGATGGGCTAGTGCCATCATCGAAGAGGACGGGGATATCGAACAATTCCTGGCATCAATGAACCGTGTGCTGCCGTCCGTACACCGTGCTTATAAAGAGATCGCGATCCGTAAATGGCAGGAAACGAATTTGAAACAGCGGGTCGATCAGGAGATCCGTGAGTGCGCTAGATTGTGGGCCAAAGAAGCCCATCATCAAGCCGTCGATGGGTTTTTGAATAAAAGCAAAAAATAAGGCTCCTAAGGGGGCTTATTTTTTATGGATTGACAACAGCTTCGCCGCGTAATAGAAGCGAACAGACGGAACATTATGGAAAATATTTTTTTCAATAGTTGAAATCGCTTACAAAATTCGTATATGCTAGAGAAGGGAGAAAACTTAGGGGGTATTTCATACATGAAAAAAATCCTGATTGCCAACCGGGGCGAAATTGCACGGCGGATTATCCGCACGTGCGACCGCCTCGGCATCGAAACAGTCGCGATCCACTCCGAGGCGGATGGGGAACTGCCATATGTGAGTGAAGCGACAGAAGCGGCAGCGATCGGCCCGAATCCGGTCGCGCAATCCTATTTACAAGCAGATAAAATCATTGAAGAAGCATTAAAGCGCAATGTTGAAGCAATCCATCCAGGCTATGGCCTGCTATCGGAAAATGCGGATTTCGCGCGCAAAGTCACAGAAGCGGGGCTAATCTTTATCGGCCCGAAACCTGAAGTCATCGAAACGATGGGCGATAAGCTCGGCTCTCGGCACACGATGAAACAAGCCGGTGTGCCGGTCGTGCCAGGTACAGCTGAAGGGGTGTCAGACATTGATGCGGCTGTCTTGGAAGCGAAAGCGATCGGTTATCCGCTGATGTTGAAGGCGAGTGCAGGAGGCGGCGGCATCGGCATGGTGCTGTGTGAAAATGAGCAAGCGCTCACTCAACAGTTTGATTCGGTGAAAAACCGTGCTAAAGCGTACTTCGGGAACGATATCGTTTATTTGGAGAAATTCATTGCCAATGCACGCCATATCGAAGTTCAGATTTTCGGCGATGAGTCGGGCAATATCGTCCATTTGTATGAGCGCAATTGCTCTGTGCAGCGCCGCAACCAAAAAGTCATTGAAGAATCGCCGTCACCGGATTTGCCGGAATCCGCCAGAACCAAATTGTGCGAAGCAGCCGTTCAAGCGGCTCGCGCGGTGGGTTATACCAATGCAGGAACGGTTGAGTTCATCGTTGATGAGAATAATGACTTTTATTTTCTGGAAATGAATACCCGATTGCAAGTGGAACATCCAATTACTGAAGAAGTGACAGGCGTCGACCTCGTCGAATGGCAAATCAATGTGGCCAAGGGTGAAACTTTGCCCGGTCAAGATACGATCCATACAAACGGCCATTCGATCGAATACCGCATTTATGCGGAAGACCCGAAAACATTCTTCCCGTCACCAGGGTCGCTAGCTGTCTTGAAATGGGGTACTGGCGCCCGCATTGAAACTGGATACGAAGAAGGCAATAAAGTAACGCCTTTTTACGATCCGATGATCGCCAAAGTGATTTTGACAGGAGCTTCGCGAGAAGAGGTCTTGGAGAAATCCAGGAAGTTCTTTGACGAAACGGCGATTGAAGGCGTGAAGACCAATTTGCCGCTCTTCGACCAATTCATTGAATCGAAACCATTTATAGAAGGAAATTATGCGACCGCTGTATTGGCTCAGTGGCTTACACAACAAAAGGAGGAAAAAACAGTATGAAACAACTAACAGCATCTATGGCCGGAACGGTCTTGAACATTGCAGTATCCGAAGGGGATTCCGTATCTGCGGGACAAACCGTCATGACTCTTGAATCAATGAAAATGGAGATTCCGGTAGAAGCGGAATTCGGCGGAAACGTTGAAAAAGTCGATGTGGAAGTTGGCAGCTTTGTCAACGAAGGGGACACATTGGTGACGCTCGGCGAATAAGGCATTTGAATCCAAAGGGGTGGAAGAAATGACGAAAACGACTGAAACAACGGGATATAATACACGGCTCGAAGAAAAGCTTTCCAAGATTTTCGCGGGCGGGCAAGAGAAATACCATGAGAAATTGAAAGAAAGCAATAAACTATTTGTCAGAGACCGCTTGAATTTACTTTTTGATGACGGTGACTATATTGAAGACGGCCGTTTCGCGAATGTGGAAGCGGGCGATCTTCCGGCAGATGGCGTCGTCACGGCGATTGGCAAAGTGAACGGCGAAACCGTTTGCGTCATGGCGAACGATTCGACCGTTAAAGCCGGGTCGTGGGGATCACGGACTGTAGAGAAAATCATCCGCATCCAGGAAACGGCTGAAAAGATGCAAGTGCCGATGCTCTATTTGGTCGATTCTGCAGGCGCCCGCATCACCGATCAATTGGAGATGTTCCCGAACCGCCGCGGCGCAGGCCGTATTTTCCACAACCAAGTACGCATGTCCGGAATGGTGCCGCAAGTTTGCTTATTGTTCGGCCCGTCTGCAGCTGGCGGGGCGTATATCCCTGCGTTTTGCGATATCGTCATCATGGTCGAAGGAAATGCTTCGATGTACTTGGGGTCGCCGCGCATGGCCGAAAAAGTCATCGGCGAAAAAGTATCGCTCGAGGAAATGGGCGGCGCCCGCATGCACTGTACCGTGAGCGGCGTTGGCGATGTTCTCGTTTCCACTGAAGAAGAAGCAATTTCAGAAGCGCGCCGTTATATGGCATTTTTCCCGGCGAATTTTGCCGGCAAGCCTGAAGTGCTCGAAGCGAAAGCGAAAAAAGCGGGCCGCAGCCTGGAAGAGATCATTCCGGAAAATCAGAACGCACCATTCGATATGTATGAATTGATCGACCAATTGATCGATGAAGACAGCTTCTTCGATATCAAGAAGCTGTTCGCGCCGGAATTGATTACCGGTCTTGCGCGCATCGACGGGCAAGCAGTCGGCATCATTGCCAACCAGCCGAAAGTAAAAGGCGGCGTCTTGTTCGGTGATTCTGCCGACAAGGGCGCCAAGTTCATCAATCTATGCGATGCCTTCTCGATTCCACTCTTGTTCTTGGCCGATGTGCCTGGATTTATGATCGGCACGAAAGTGGAACGCGCAGGCATCATCCGCCACGGCGCCAAGTTCATCTCTGCGATGAGTGCGGCTACTGTGCCGAAGATTTCAGTCGTCGTGCGTAAAGCATACGGTGCTGGTTTGTACGCGATGGCGGGCCCTGCCTTTGAGCCGGACGTGTGCATTGCGCTACCGACAGCGCAAATTGCCGTCATGGGCCCTGAAGCGGCAGTCAACGCAGTATACTCCAACAAGATCGAAGCGATTGAAGACCCGAAAGAACGCCTGGCCTATGTCCAGCAAAAACATCAGGAATATAAAGAAGAAATTAATATTTACCGCTTGGCATCAGAGCTCATTGTCGATGAAATCGTCGCGCCATATGCACTTCGCGAGGAACTGTCCAAGCGCTTGTCGATTTATGCGACGAAAGATTTGCCTTTGCCATATCGAAAACATCCGATCATTCCTGTATAATGAGTAATAGACGTGGAGTCTGCCTTATAAGGCAGGCTTCTTTTTTAGCAGACGCCCAAGACAAGGGACCGTTTGCTACCTACGATTGCTCTTTAAAAAAGGAGGGGTTTCCATGAAATTCGCAATTATTGGCGGAAACGCCCAGGCATTGCTGCTGGCACATCTATTGAAAAAAGAAGGCGATGTGCAGCTGATCATCACGAATGAAGAACAAGCCGCTGAACTTAACGCGCATGGGCTCATTTATGGAACAGAACAACAGCAAATCGCCGTTTATAATGATTTTGAACAGGTGGACCCGGATGCTTATATATTTATTACGGTTCATTCAGATGAACTGCCGCCTATCTTAAGGTTGCTGAAAATTCGCCGGCCTAGCAATCCGCTCGTGTTTGTCCAGCAAGGGATGCTGTATATCGAAAAAGCCCGCTTATTGGCGCATCGCCAAATCGCGGTCGCCACATTGGATTGCGACGCAGTCAAAATCAATGCACACGAAATTAATTACTCGAAAACGCCTCAGCTTAGCCTTGGCGTATTGAAAGGCGAGCCGGCTCAATTCGAAGTGCTCACGAATGTGGGCCACATGGCGGTGCAATGGACAGAGGATATCGAGAGCCGGTTGTTCGAACAGCTGTTGAGAGACAGCCTCATCAATCCGTTGACGGCGCTGATGAAAATCGAAAAAGGGCGTTTGATTACTGATCCGAATGCCTACGAACTGTTCCGCAATCTGTATAACGAATTGTATTTAGCATTTCCGGAAATCGAAAGCTTGCAGCCGATCGAACGCGTCGCTGCTTATTGCGCGTCACGCCCGGAAGAAATATCTTCCATGCTTGCAGACCGAATGGCCGGTGACTCGATGGATGTGGATGGGCTGATGCTGTACATCCTGCAGATTTCGAAATTGGATTTGCCTTTGTTCAAAGCGTTCTACCACTTATTGAAGACTGTTGAGGAAAACTGATGGAATGGATATCTACTGCCGGGAACGTGCTGCTTTACGTCCCGTTTATCTTGTTTTTATTTGTTTACGCATTGACCTATAAATCACAAAAACGCAAAGCGCTTGGCATTGCGGCTGATGTCACTGCCTTTCTGTTGTTTTTTTCAGTGCCGGCATCGATTGAATTGCTGTTTGGCTTCGAAGTTCAGCCTTTTATCCTCATGGCAGCTTTACTGTTTGCGATCTTTCTGCTGATCCGTGAATGGAAGACTCAAAAAGAACTCGAAGTGATCAAGTTCCTGCGCAAAGTCTGGCGCATTTGTTTTTTGGCTTTGTCTGCCATTTATGCCGTCACTTGGCTTGCCGGCCTCATCTTTTTAGCAATCCAATCATTCCGCTAGGCGGATTTTTTCTCAAGCAATCCTCCTTTTGTTATAGTAGTCTTTGAATGTAAAGCGAAAAGGGGATTCAACTTCATGAAATTAGAGGAGAAATACATACCGCCATCCTCCAAACTGATGGCTGATTATACGAACGAAGAACAAACGATTTTGCGATACTTTTCCTATGGGCCTTCCTTGAAACAAGCCCGTAAAAGGCTTGAAACTCTTGAAAGCCATCCGGTCGATCGCGAAAAGCTGGTGTCCATCATCGCAAGTTATATGGAACCTTTCGGAATCTCTGAAGCGGCAAGGCAAAATCTTGAGCGTTTCGAAAAAGGCGCATCGGTCGTCGTCACTGGCCAGCAGGCCGGGTTATTGACAGGTCCTTTGTATACGGTGCACAAAGCAATTTCTGCGATTTTATTGGCGAAAGAAGCTTCTGAAAAGCTAGATACACCGGTCGTGCCGGTATTTTGGATCGCCGGGGAAGACCATGACTTGGCCGAGATTTGCCATATTTACCGCGAAACGAACGGACGTGTCGAAAAGCTGAATTACCCGCATGCCAAACTTGGGAAATGCGCTGCTTCACACGCACCGCTTAAAGCAGATGAAATCGAGGCGTTTTTGGAAGAATATTTCCGCAGCCTGCCCGAGACCGTGCATACGAAGGAAATCCATTCCTTAGTATTTGGCCATCTCGAGAAAGCCGATACATTTACCGCATTTTTTGCAAGTTTGCTCAATCATTTCTTCAACCAGGAAGGCTTGCTTTATATCGACGCAGCCTATGAGCAATTGCGCGCCTATGAATCAAGCTTTTTCTCACAGATCATCGGAAACAGCAAAGCGATAGCGAAAACGGTTGTGGAAACTGAAATAGCGCTTCAAGAGGACGGTTATACAGCAGGGATCGATGCCAAAGAGGAAGCGGCGCATCTCTTCATCACGATCGAAGGCGAACGCCTATTGCTCGAGCGTGATGGTAGCCGTTTTGCCGTCAAGAATACGGCGATCAGCTATACGGAACAGGAACTCTTGGAGATTGCCAAGAACGAACCCCAGCGTCTCAGCAATAATGTCGTAACACGGCCGTTGATGCAGGATCTCGTCTTTCCGGTGCTCGCTTTTGTCGGCGGGCCAGGCGAAATCGCCTATTGGGCGGCGTTAAAAGGCGCATTCGAAGTCATGGGAATGGAGATGCCGATTGTCATGCCAAGGCTCAGTGTCAGCTTGGTCGACCGCCGGACTGCAGCACTTTTGGAGAAGCGGGACTTGAGTTTTGAAGAGGTCGTCGTGGAGCGGAAAATTCCCCAATTGCGCAATGAACTTTTCGATCACATAAGAGACGAAGAAACGGAAGCGAAAATTGATGAAGTCAAACAAGGCTTGGCGAAAGAGTACGAAGAACTGATCAGCCGTTTTACAGCGGTTAGTGCCGGACTCACGCCTTTGGCCGAGAAGAACTTGCGCATCCACTTGGCTCAGCTCGATTTCTTGAAACACAAACTGCAAGATGAAGTGGCGATCCAGAACAGCACGCAGTTCAATCAACTTGCAACGATCGAAAATGCCCTCTTGCCGGAATCAGGGTTGCAGGAGCGGATATATAACCCGGTCCCTTATTTGAACCAGTATGGCAAAGCTTTAGTGGAAGACCTATTAGCGCTGCCGATGAAATACGATAACACCCACAAAATTGTCACTCTTTAACTTGGAAAAGCCTGCATATGCAGGCTTTTTTTATGTGAAGTAAACTCTTTGAGATGAAATGCTGTAACAATAGTGAAATATTTCAAAAACAAGTGGTGGCATGTGGGGGAATGTGGTACATTAATTATAATAAGTGGGGTGAAAGGCATGTTCATGGGCGAATTTCAACACAATGTTGATGCTAAGGGCAGATTAATCGTTCCTGCAAAATACCGTGAATTGCTTGGTGAGCATTTTGTGATCACCAGAGGCCTGGATCAGTGCTTATTTGGTTATCCGATGAATGAATGGAATAAAATTGAAGAAAAATTAAAAGAAATGCCAGTTACGAAAAAAGATGCGCGCGCATTCACCCGTTTTTTCTTCTCAGGGGCCCAGGAAGTGGAACTTGATAAGCAGGGGCGCGTCAATATACCTGCCAACCTTTTGTCATATGCCAAAATCGAAAAAGAGTGCGTCATTCTCGGCGTCTCCAACCGCTTTGAAATATGGTCGAAAGATGCATGGGAAGCGTATTTCGAAGAATCCGAAGAATCCTTTAATGAAATTGCCGAAAACTTAACTGACTTTGATTTTTAATTAACGAACGGGGGGACTGGGTTGTTCAATCACACTACAGTTTTGCTGCATGAAACTGTCGATGGGCTGAACATTCGTCCTGATGGCATATATGTAGATTGTACACTCGGCGGTGCCGGCCACAGCGAATATTTGGCCCAGCAGCTATCCGATCAGGGACATCTGTACTGCTTTGATCAGGATGTAACAGCAATCGAACATGCAAAAGAAAAACTGAAAGACCATTTACATAAGATCACTTTTATCCATGCAAACTTCAAAGATTTAAAGGAAGAATTAGAACAACGCGGAATCGAGCACGTGGACGGCATCTTATATGACCTGGGCGTTTCGTCGCCGCAGCTCGATACGCCGGAACGCGGATTCAGCTATCATCATGACGCCCCACTCGATATGCGCATGGACCAAAGTGCGGAACTGAGCGCTTACCATGTCGTGAACGAATGGCGCTTCGAAGATTTGGTACGCATTTTCTACCGTTATGGAGAAGAAAAGTTCTCCAAGCAGATTGCACGTAAAATCGAAGCTGCGAGAGAAAAACAACCAATCGAAACGACAGCGCAACTGGTCGAATGCATCAAAGACGGCATTCCGGCGCCAGCGAGGCGTAAAGGCGGGCATCCGGCAAAACGTGTATTCCAGGCGATCCGCATCGCGGTGAACGATGAGCTTGGGGCTGCTGAAACTTCTTTGCAGGATGCGATCGACATGCTCGCAATCGGCGGAAGAATCAGCGTCATCACTTTCCATTCGCTCGAAGACCGCTTGACGAAGGCATTATTCAAGGAAGCTTCATCACTTCCGGAACTGCCGCCGAACTTGCCGGTCATCCCGGACGGTCTTGAACCGAAATTGAAATTAATTACTCGAAAACCAATATTGCCATCGGAAGAAGAATTGGCGCATAATAATCGGTCGCGTTCCGCCAAGTTGCGGATTGCGGAGAAAATCAAACTCTAAGGACGTGTTTAAATGGCGTTGAATGCGAGAACCCAAACCTACATCCAGCAGCCGGCCGTTCCGCAAAGTCCGAATAGACAGCCGGCAAAAAAGAAAAAACGCATTACGAAGGGCGAGAAAATTCTTTACACAGCTTTCCTGGCTGTCTGCATCATGTGCGCATTGCTCGTCTTGCAAAATCAGTCGACAATCCAAGCTTCCACGCAGGAAATCCAGACAATTGAAAATTCAATCAATGAAACGACGAAACAAAATACCGATTTGTCCGTGCAAGTAAGTGAACTGTCTTCATATGAGCGCATTTGGTCGAAAGCAAAGGATTACGGCTTAAAATTAAATGAGCGAAATGTAAAGGTAGTGCCGGGACAATGAAGAAAAAATTTCGTTTTCAAGGAGGAGCCTTTCTGCTATTTTTACTATTTGCAGGGCTCTTTTTCCTTTTAATGGCCAGAATAATCACAATTCAAGCGACGGGCAAAGTGGAAGGTCAGGAATTGGCTGCGAGAGCAGCTGCCAAATACAGCCAGGAAGAAGTACTGACCGCAGAACGCGGGAAGATTTTGGACCGCAACGGCGAAGTCATTGCAGAAGACACATTGACGTATAAATTAGTGGCGGTGCTGGATGAATCGGTAACGACGAATCCAAAAGAACCGAATCACGTGATCGATGCCGAAGAAACGGCAGCGTACCTCTCTGAGCAATTGGGGACGCCGAAAGAAGAGTTAGTCAGCATTCTGGAAAATGGAATCGAAAAAGACCGTTATCAGGTGGAGTTCGGCGCAGCCGGACGCGAAATCAGCCACACACAGATGCTTGAGATGAAGGAAAAAGATCTGCCGGGCTTATTGTTCGTCAAGGATCTTAAACGCCTTTACCCGAACGGTGTGTTTGCTTCCCATCTAATCGGCTTCGCCATGAAAGAAGAAGTCGAGGATGGCCAAGTGAAGACCAAAGGCAAAATGGGCTTGGAGTCCATTCATGACGAAGTCTTGACGGGCAAAAACGGTAAAATGGAGTTTGATACGGATAAATGGGGATATCTATTGCCTAACAGCCAAGAAGCTGTCACTCCCGCTATCGACGGATCCAATCTGCAATTGACGCTGGACCGCACGCTTCAGAACTTTTTGGAAGATGCCATGTCGAGCGTCCAGGAAGAATACAACCCGGCACGCATGATAGCTGTGATCGCCGATCCGGATACCGGCGAGATCCTGGGCATGTCCCAGCGCCCGACCTTCAACCCGAACACGCGTGAAGGCTTATCGGACAATTGGTTAAACGAGAGCATCGAACTGACAATCGAGCCTGGCTCGCCGATGAAAGTATTCACATTGGCGGCAGCTGTCGAAGAAGGCAAATGGGATCCGAATGCTTATTATGATTCCGGGACCTATACATTGCTGGACCGTACAATCGGCGACCATAACAGCGGCCGCGGCTGGGGCAGCATCACGTTCCTTGAAGGCTTTCAGCGTTCTTCCAACGTATCGATGGGTTATTTACTTGAGCGCCTCGGTGCGGATAATTTCATGAATTACATCGATGCTTTCGGTTTCGGCGAAAAAACCGGCATCGATTTGCCGAATGAAGCGGCAGGAAAGATCCTGGATCAATACCCGATCAATAAATTGACCACTTCCTATGGACAAGGGTCGACCGTTACGCCGATTCAGATGATCCAGGCAGCAACAGCTCTGGCCGGAGATGGCACGATGATGAAACCGTATATCATCGATCAAATCAAGAATCCGGATACAGGCGATGTAACTGTGAAATCTGAACCACAAGAAGCCGGTACGCCGATTTCAGCAGAAACCGCGAAAAAAGTGCGTGAAATCATGGCTTCCACTGTCACATCGGAAGTTGGCTCTGCGCAAGGCTTCGCATTGCAGGATTATTCTGTAGCAGGGAAGACCGGTACCGCACAAGTTCCTGGAGAAGACGGACGGTATATGACGGGCTCGAACAATTATTTGTTCTCATTCCTCGGAATGGCCCCGGCAGATGACCCGGAACTATTGATTTACATCGGCGTGCAGCAGCCTCAATTGCCTGCGGATGAATACGGTTCTGTCCCGGTATCCAAAATCTTCACGTCTGTCATGGAAAACGGATTGAAGTATTTGAACATCGCACCTGAGAATTCAGTGGAAGCAAAGACTGTTGAAATTGAAGACTATAAAGGGCTTCCTATGGAAGAGGCGGTTTCTCAGCTAAAAGCCAAGGGGTTGAACCCGATTATCGCTGGTGATAATTCTCAAATAAGTGATCAATATCCAGCAGCCGGCGAGAAATTGGTGGCTGGTGAAAATATCATTTTGAGAACTGGCGGTACCACGGCCATTCCAGATTTCACGGGCTGGTCGAAGCGGGAACTATTGGCGTTCCAGGCGCTCAGCGGATTGCCGCTTGAAATTGCAGGCCAAGGTTTTGCCATGACGCAAAGTGTTGCACAAGGAGCAGTACCGGATAAAGGCGAATCGGTAATCATCGAATTGCAGCCACCGGAAATATTTTATCCGGAGCAATCGCTGAATGCTGAAAAAGCGCAGGAGACTGAGACTGAACAAGCTGCAACAGAAAGCCAGGAAACCACTGAAACTACAACAGAACCCATAACTGAAGAACCAACAGAACCAACAGAACAACAAACGGAACAACCTGTGAATAATGAATAAATGAACGAGTGTACTCGTCTTTAAAGGAGCTCTATTATGGAAGGTATAAATATATTTGGATTTGGGATTGCATTGGTCATGACCGTTGCATTGATGCCAGTATTCATCCCACTATTGAAACGCATGAAATTCGGGCAAAGCATCCGTGAGGAAGGCCCGCAATCCCATTTGAAAAAAACAGGGACACCAACGATGGGCGGATTAGTATTCCTTATTTCCATCATCGTCACGGTCCTATTGGTCGCCGCTTTCAATGGTGAATTGACAACGCCAGTGGTCATTTTGCTGATTGTTCTATTCGGTTACGGATTGATCGGATTTTTGGATGACTTCATCAAAGTGGTGCTCAAGCGCAATCTTGGGCTGACGTCACTGCAGAAATTGCTGGCGCAAATTGTCATTGCCGTTTTGTCGTTCTTTTTACTGCGCGCAAACGGCTTTGATACGGCACTCGGCATTCCCTTTACGGATGTATCCATCGAACTTGGTTGGGTATATGTCTTGTTCATCGTGTTCTGGTTGGTCGGCTTCTCAAACGCCGTCAATTTGACGGATGGTCTTGACGGGCTGGTCGCTGGAACGGCATCCATCGCTTTTGCTGCATTCGGCATATTGGCGATCGTCCAGCAGGAAACCGGGATTGCCTTGTTCACGTTTGCTGTTGCAGGCGGGCTGATCGGATTCCTCGTTTTCAACAAATACCCGGCAAAAGTATTCATGGGCGATACAGGTTCCTTGGCTCTTGGCGGTGCACTTGCCATGGTTTCGATCCTACTGAAACAGGAATTGCTCTTGCTCTTGATCGGTTTGGTGTTCGTCATCGAAACCGCTTCGGTCATTTTGCAGGTCGGAAGTTTTAAACTACGGAAAAAACGCATATTCAAAATGAGCCCGATCCATCATCATTTTGAATTGAGCGGCTGGTCTGAATGGAAAGTAGTCACCGTATTTTGGGGTGTCGGCTTCATCAGCGCTGCGATTGCCGTTTTATTGGAGGTCATGTAAATGAAAGATTTGCCGCAACTGCATCAAAAGAAAGTGCTTGTGCTCGGATTGGCGAAGAGCGGTTTTACCGCTGCACGCCTTTTACATAAACTCGGGGCTTTCGTGACGGTCAATGATTCCAAGCCCTTTGAAGAAAACCCTGAAGCCCAGGAACTATTGAATTTGGGTGTCACGGTCATTTGCGGGCGTCACCCGGAAGATTTATTGGATGAAGGTTTTGAGCTGGTCATCAAGAATCCGGGGATTCCTTATCGCAACCACCTGATCCAGAAAGCATTGGAAAAAGGCATCCCGGTATGGACCGAAATCGAACTGGCTTACCGCATCAGCGAAGCGCCGTTTATCGGCATCACGGGGTCGAACGGCAAAACCACGACGACGACTTTGTTATTCCATATGCTCAATCAAGATGGTAAATCACCGCTTATTGCGGGGAATATCGGCACAGTGGCAAGCGGAGTGGCAGAAAAAGCGACAGCTGACCACGTCATTGTCACAGAACTTTCTTCATTCCAACTAAAAGGGACGGAATCGTTCCGCCCGCATATCTCGATTATCACCAATTTATATGAAGCGCATCTTGATTATCATGGATCGCTGGAAGACTATATCGGATCGAAAAAGAAAATCACGGAAAACCAGACGGCTGATGATTATTTCATTTACAATGCCGACCAGCAAATGCTCGTGGACCATGCCAAGACTGTCAAAGCACAAGGCATTCCTTTCACCTTGAAAGGCCGCACCGAAGAAAGCATCAGCGCAGACAGCGACTATATTTATTGGCAAGGCGAACCGCTGATCGAGCGCAAGCGGATCATGCTGGCAGGTGAGCATAATCTTGAGAACATTTTGTCCGCCACTGCGGCAATGCTTCTTTCAGGAGGAACGAAAGAAACCATCATTCGCGTATTGACTTCTTTCACTGGGGTTAAGCACCGTTCCCAATTCGTTGGGGAATGGCAAGGAAGACGGTTCTATAACGATTCAAAGGCAACGAATGAACTTGCCACCAAGAGTGCGCTGGAAGCTTTCAACGACAACATCATTTTGCTTGCGGGGGGACTGGAGCGCCAGCATTCCCTAGAAGAATTGCGTCCCTATATGGACCGCGTGAAAGTGCTCGTCACTTTCGGCGAGACGGCAGACCGTTTTGCTGAATTTGCAGAAAGCTGCCATGTCCCGACGGTCATCAAAGCTGGATTGATGGACGACGCGGTCGAAAAGGCGGTCAGCCACTCCTCTGCGGAGGATACAATCCTATTGTCTCCTGCTTGTGCGAGCTGGGATCAATACGAAAGTTTTGAAGTCCGTGGCGATGCGTTCATCGAAGCGGTACGGAAATATACAGAAGCGAACGAATAAGGCGAAGGAGCGGCGGATATGGACAAAGTTATAGACATCGAAGAACGCATACCAACGCTCCGGGAGCGGCGCAGAAAAAGGTCGAACCGCAAGTTTGCGGCATTATTGACCGTTTTCGTTTCGTTGCTGTTCATTCTTTTATACAGCCAGTCCACTTACAGCGAAATCCGCGACATCAAAGTCACAGGTGCTGAATTGTTCGATGGCGAGAGTTATAAGCAGGCCAGCACTTTGGCTGTGGGGGAATCGATGTGGTCATTTGACAGCGGGGAGATCGAACAAGAAATCGAATCGCTAGAGTGGGTTGAATCGGCAACTGTCGAAAAGAAATGGCTGAGCTCTGTTGAAATCGAAATCGAGGAATTTGTCGAGATGGGGTATTTGGACCAAGGCAATAGCTATCAGGTGGTCTTGTCGAATGGCGTCGTGCTCAATCAGCCAATCAGCGTTGTGGAAGGACCGATCTTTTCGAATTTCGAAGATGAAGCGAAACGGGAAGCGCTGATTGAACAATTGGTCAAAACCGACCCGGAAGTGCAGAATCTCATCTCGCAAGTTATTTTGGATACAGAACAGGAACGTGCGGATTACATCACAATCTATATGAATGACGGAAACGAAATCAAGGCGATTTTATCGACTTTAGCAGAGAAGATAAATTATTATCCGTCTGTTACCGCTCAATTAGAAGACCGCAAAGGCATCATCGACATGGAAGTGGGCATCTATTTCCGTTCCTATAACGATGTGTTTGGATTGGCGGAAGCGGGTGAGGAACTTGAAAATGTCGAAGAACAATGACCGCAAAAGCATCAGCAAGTCGATCATCTTCTCGCTCGTTTTCTTAGTTCTCGGGTTTATCATGGCCTATTCCTATAGTTTATCGAACCAGCGGGAAGCGGAAAATGATTTTACGGGAGCCAGCTTTTTCGAGCAAAAAGAACAATACCGGAAAGAATTAATCGAACAGCAAGAGCGTAATAAAGAATTACGCGCAGAGTTGGATGATAAGCAAAAAGCCGTCCAGGAATTCGAACGGTCAGTGGTGGATGGCGAGGAAAACTATACGGCATACGCCCGGGAAGCAGAAGAATTGAGACGCTTCCTCGGGCTTGTTCCGGTTAAAGGGCAAGGCTTGAAAGTGACTCTCGAGGACGGCGAGTACACGGCTGACCATGTGAACCCGAACGATTATATTGTCCACGAAAGCCATGTGTTTCAAGTAATCAACGAACTCTATATTTCAGGAGCCGAGGCGATTGCGGTGAATGGCCAGCGGATTCACGGCAATTCCCATATAGTTTGTACAGGCCCTGTCATTACAGTCGATGGCATCCAGCATCCTGCGCCTTTTACCATCGAAGCGATTGGGAGTCCGGAAGTATTGGCTGCCTCCATGCAGCTGTCAGGCGGCGTCCAGGACCAGCTCGTCAACGATAACATCATTGTAACGCTTGATTCAGGGCAAGCCATCCGCATGCCGGCACTTTTGTCGGAGTTGGATACAGGGGGATGACGATGAAAAAACGCATTACTGGCCGTTTTACGGTCATTCTTTTTGTCATCGGTTTTATGACTGCAACACAATACAATACTGTGAATACGGATGACAGCCGGGATTCCCGGGATACATGGGAAATCCGTCAGCAATTATCGCGGGAAAAGCAACTTCATTCGGAATTGCTGTCGGAAATCAGCCTACTGGATGAGACACTCGGCAAGTATAGCGATGAAGCGACTCAAGATCCGGAGGCGGTTTTGAAAGAGACGGTCGAAGATTTGCGGATCTCTGCCGGCCTTTCGCAAATGAGCGGGCCGGGAATTGAACTCGAGATCAGCCCTTCGCTTGAAGCGATTGCGCTAGGAACCGAAATAACAGAAATTCCACCGGATTTATTGATCCGCTTGGTGAATGAAATCAACCGCTTTGACGGCATCGAGCTGGCGATTGCTGGGGAGCGTGTCATCAACACGACCGCGATACGCGATATCAATGGCTACACCACAGTGAATACTGAGCCTATCTCGACGCCACCGTTTGTGATTACTATTACGGCAACGAGCATGGAAGAAGCACGGAAACTTTCTAGTTATTTAACGGCTTCTGCAATTCACGATGATTTTTACATAGACGATTTGACGATCACTATTTCGGAGCCGCAGGAAGAATTGACGCTGCCGGCTTTCGATGAAGAAATCAACATAGATCATCTTCAAGCCGAGGAGGGGGAGTAGGAATGTGGATATCGATTCTTGGATTGCTGTTGGGCATTTCGCTCGGCTTGTTGACAGATATCCAAATACCGCCTGAATATGCCAGTTATTTGTCAATAGCAGTGCTGGCTTCACTGGATACGCTGTTCGGTGGTATACGGGCCCACTTGCAGCAAGTTTACGATGATAAAGTGTTCGTTTCAGGTTTTTTCTTTAATATCGTACTGGCTGCAGGCCTCGCTTTTCTCGGCGTCCATTTAGGTGTAGATTTGTATTTGGCAGCCATTTTCGCGTTCGGTGTGCGGCTATTCCAGAATATAGCGGTGATTCGCCGCATTCTGCTTGCGAAATGGGCCGAAAAAAAGAAGCTTGGTGAGGCAAATTGACGAATTGCAGGAAAATTTTCTAAGTTTCGCTATTTTACTTAGACAAGGTGTGTATTTTACAATAGAATGTAATGTAGAGAAGTTTTATAAGGAGGTGCCACGAGTTGAGTCAATCAGAATTATATGTGAGTTTGGATATCGGGTCTTCCTCCGTCAAAGTATTGATCGGGGAAATGACCAATAAATCGTTGCACGTCATCGGCGTTGGCAACGTCAAATCTAATGGAATCAAAAAAGGTGCGATTGTTGATATAGATGCAACTGTCCAGTCCATTAAAAAAGCTGTCGATCAGGCAGAGCGCATGATCGGCAAAGAAATCCATGAAGTCGTGCTGGGAATTCCAGCCAACCAAGTGGCATTACAGCCGGTTAAGGGAATCGTTGCAGTAAACAGCGAGAACCGTGAAATCACGGATGAAGATTTGGAACGCGTTTTGGAAGCGGCACAAGTCATGTCGATCCCGCCAGAACGTGAGCTAGTCAACATCATTCCTGAAGAATATGTCGTCGACCACTTAGGCGAGATCAAAGACCCTAGAGGCATGATCGGCATCCGCCTTGAAATGGATGGTACAATGGTGACGACTTCGAAAACGGTCTTGCACAATGTGCTTCGCTGTGTTGAGCGTGCTGGCCTCGAAATCCGTGAGATTTATGTCCAGCCTCTAGTAGCCGGAAGCTATGCGTTGACGGAAGATGAAAAAAACCACGGAACGGCCTGCATCGATATCGGCGGTGGATCGACTTCAATCGCAGTATTCCGCGATGGCCACTTGCGTGCGGCATCCGTCATTCCAGTGGGCGGGGATCACGTAACGAAAGATTTGTCGATCGTTTTGAAAACGCCGACAGAGCAGGCTGAAAAAATCAAGCTCGAACATGGCCACGCATTCTTCGACGATGCTTCAGAAGAAGAAGTATTCGAAGTGCCGGTGATCGGTTCGGACTCAAGAGAACAATACAGCCAAAAATACATATCTGAAATAATCGGAGTTCGCATGGAAGAACTTTTCGAATTGATTTTGGATGAGTTATATCGCCTCGGCGTCGATGAGCTGCCTGGTGGTGTCGTATTGACAGGCGGAATGGCCAAAATGGATGGCCTTCCAGAACTGGCAAGAAGCATTCTCCAAACGCGTGTGCGCCTGTTCACGCCTGAATTCATCGGAGTTCGCGAGCCGCAGTATACAACAGCGGTCGGATTGATCCAATACGCTTACGCAGAAGATTTGTTCTATGGAAACGTCGGCCATAGTTCAGCAGCAGCACATTCGCAGAAACCTGAGTATGTGGAGCAGCAGCCGAAAAAGCAGAAGCAGCCGAAACAACCGAAACAGGATAACGAAGGTGTCGTAAGCAAAGCCAAAAAAATGTTTGATCGTTTTTTTGAATAAAATCATCATTGTGTCCGGCTTATGTTCAAAAGCTGAGCAATCTTAGGAGGAAAAAAGAATGTTGGAATTTGATACAAATATCGATGCATTAGCCGTAATTAAAGTCATTGGTGTCGGTGGCGGCGGAAACAACGCAGTCAACCGGATGATCGAACATGGAGTTCAAGGGGTGGAATTCATCGCTGTCAACACAGACGCGCAAGCCTTGAACCTTTCGAAAGCGGAAACACGCCTGCAAATCGGCGGAAAATTGACGCGCGGCCTTGGCGCTGGCGCTAACCCGGATGTCGGGAAAAAAGCAGCAGAAGAAAGCAAAGAACAGATCGAAGAAGCTTTGCGTGGAGCCGATATGGTCTTCGTCACTGCCGGTATGGGTGGGGGCACTGGTACGGGTGCGGCACCTGTCATCGCAGGCATCGCCAAAGAACTTGGCGCTTTGACAGTTGGCGTTGTTACTCGCCCGTTCACATTCGAAGGACGCAAGCGTTCGACTCAGGCTATCGGCGGAATCGCGACGATGAAAGAGTCAGTCGATACATTGATTGTTATCCCGAACGACCGCCTACTTGAAATCGTCGACAAAAATACGCCGATGCTAGAAGCATTCCGTGAAGCGGATAATGTTCTTCGCCAAGGTGTACAAGGCATCTCTGACTTGATCGCAGTTCCTGGTCTTATCAACCTTGACTTTGCCGATGTGAAAACGATCATGTCGAACAAAGGATCAGCACTTATGGGCATTGGTGTCTCTTCTGGAGAAAACCGTGCTGCCGAAGCAGCGAAAAAAGCTGTATCGAGCCCATTGCTTGAAGTATCTGTCGATGGGGCGAAAGGCGTCTTGATGAACATTACAGGCGGTTCGAACTTGAGCTTGTATGAAGTGCAAGAAGCAGCCGATATCGTCGCTTCCGCTTCTGATGAAGAAGTGAACATGATCTTCGGTTCCGTTATCAACGACAACTTGAAAGATGAAATCGTCGTTACGGTTATTGCTACTGGATTCAACGAAGAACAATTGAACCCTGCTGGACGTGCACCACGCGGATCTGGATTGAACGCAAACCGTATCCAATCGATCCAGCAGCAAAACCCGGCTCCTTCCATTCGTGAAGCACGCCGCGAAGAACAGTCCCAGCGCCGCGAAGAACAAACTCCTTATTACAACCAGGAGCCTCAGCGCCAGGATAAGCAAAGTGAAGATGCGTTGGACATTCCGACATTCCTTCGCAACAGACAAAAACGCCGTTAATACGAAAGCAGCTGCCAATTTGGCAGCTGCTTTTTTGTTTTTGGAAGGCTGTAGAATTTCTTTTAACGGCGGTTGCCACGGTTCCTTCATAATTTTGTTGAAAAATCGGCGGCTTTATTGTTTTAATGCCAGGCTGAATTGATAAATCAGCTTCGGCTTGGTACAATAAAGTGAACGTCTATAGAAAAGTTGTGAGCAGATGAAAGCGATTAAACCGAAGTTTGAAGAAATGGCCCATACATTAAATCAAATCCATAGCGGCATTGAAATCGTCGCAGTCACAAAACAAGTCGGAATCGATAGAACCCAGGAAGCCGTCGATGCGGGCATCCGCCATCTCGGTGAAAACCGTCCGGAAGGCCTCAAGATGAAGCATGGGGAGATAAAAGGCGATGTCGTTTGGCATTATATCGGTACGCTTCAGTCGCGGAAAGTCAAGGAAGTGATCGGTCTGATCGATTATCTTCATTCGCTGGATCGACTGAGCCTGGCGAAAGAAATCCAAAAACGTGCCGATAAGCCAGTCAATTGCTTTATCCAAGTCAATGTTTCCGGCGAAGATTCCAAGAGCGGCTTTTCTGCTGAGGAAGTTCCCGCATTTATCGAATCCCTAAAGGATTTCGATAAAGTGCATGTGGTCGGTTTGATGACCATGGCCCCGAACACAGAAGATGAAGCTTTATTGAGAGCGACTTTTAAAGGTTTGAAAGACTTGCAGCTGCAAATCGCAGCGAACAACTGGGAGCACGCCCCTTGCACAGAATTGTCGATGGGCATGTCCAATGATTACCTGATTGCGGCTGAAGAAGGCGCGACGTTCGTTCGCGTCGGGACCGCATTGGTAGGGTCGGAAAGTGAGGCGGAAAGATGAGCATGAAAGATAAATTCAAGAATTTCTTTTATCTGGACGAGTACGAGGAAGAGCCCGTCCAGGAAGAACGCAAGCAGCGGCCCGCGCAGCGCTATGAGAAGCCTGCCCCGGCAGCTGCCGAACAGCCGCAGAAGAAAGCACCGAAAGCACCAAAGCCAGTGAAAGAACGCCGTGAGAATTTGGAGGAACCTACCGTGCAGAATTTAGTCAATTTGCAGAATTCATCTGCTTCTTCATCGAAAGTCAGTTTGGCGGAACCGCGCGTCTATGCGGAAGCGCAGGACATTGCAGAAAGCTTGAAAACAAAACAGGCCGTCGTGGTCAACTTGCAGCGCATTGAACGGGACCAAGGCCTTCGGATCATCGATTTCCTGAGCGGCACTGTCTATGCACTAGGTGGGGACATTCAACGTATCGGGACGGACATTTTCCTATGCGTGCCGGACACGGTCGAAGTGGATGGCGCCATCTCCGATTATTATCACGACGATCAACAATAGAAAGGTGCTAAAAATCGAATGTATCTTCTTGTAAATTTATTATTGAGCGCTATTAACATCTACTTTTATATCCTGATTATCAGCGTCTTCATGAGCTGGGTGCCGAGCATCAAGGAATCTGCATTCGGTCAGATGATCTCCCGGATTACCGATCCTTATTTGGATATTTTTCGCCGCTTCATCCCGCCGATCGGCATGATCGATATCTCGCCGATTGTGGCTATTTTCACATTAAGTCTCGCAAGCCAAGGAATCATTACATTGGCTGAGTACCTTCTCTGATAAGAAGCTGAATAAAGAACAGCTGATATAGGAAGACGGAGAATCCATTTCTCTGTCTTTTTTATTTGCGGCAAACTGCGAAAGGGTTTTTCTGCTGTTTGTAGAATGCTTGTTAAACAAAGAACGAATCCAAGAACCGGAGGGAACGGCCTATGGAAGAGATATTCCAGCATTTTCGCAAAGACGAACAACAATTTATCGAGCAGGCATCGGACTGGCTGCGAGATGTAGAAGATATGTATGCGCCGAAGCTCACCGATTTTCTGGACCCGCGCCAGCGCTTTATCGTCAAATCGCTGATCGGCGGCAGGGAAGTGGAAATGGCTGCTTCCGGCTTGTTCAGCCAGGCAGAGCGGCAGCGCGTCTTGCTGCATCCTTCATATTACGTTCCGGAAGAAAGTGATTTCCAAGTGACTATGTTCGAGCTGCGCTACCCTGTGAAATTCGTTACCTTGAAGCATCCCGACATTCTCGGCGCACTCATGTCGCTCGGTTTGGAACGGGGGAAATTTGGGGATATCCGGATCGGTGAAGGCACCGTGCAGCTCGCAGTGATGGAGGAAATAGCGCCGTATTTGCGCGCCAATTTTATCAGCGCCGGCAAAGTGAAAGTCCAGCTCGAAGAAGTGACCGACCCCGCCGACTATCTCCCGGTCATCGAGGAGTGGGCGGAAGAGGCGCATACGGTCAGTTCGCTGCGGCTCGACACGGTCATGAGCTCGGTCTATAAGATTTCCCGCCAGAAAGCAGCCGCATTGATCGGCGGCGGTAAAGTGAAAGTCAATTGGACAGCACAAGAAAGTGTCTCGTTTGAACTGCACGAATCCGATTTGATTTCAGCGAGAGGGCTCGGTCGCGTGCAAATCATCGCAATCGAAGGACGAACGAAAAAGGACAAGATCCGCCTGCAGGTCGGCAAATTGGAACTGAAAAAATAAAACACCTGCGAATGTGGTGAATATTACTGAAATTTCTCGCCATGACAGGTATAATGAGTGTAAACATGCAGAGAGTAAGGAGAGATACGATGCCTTTATCACCATTAGATATACATAATAAAGAGTTCAGCCGCGCATTCCGCGGTTATCAAGAAGATGAGGTCAATGAATTCCTCGAGCAGATCATGAAAGATTACGAAAAAGTCATTAAAGAACGGACTGAAATGGAAGAGCGCATGAAATCCACGGATGAGCGCATGGGCCATTTCACCAATCTGGAAACGACTTTGCAAAAATCGATCTTCGTCGCTCAGGAAGCGTCAGAAGAAGTCCGCCGCAACGCCCAGAAAGAAGCGGATTTGATCGTTCAGGAAGCGGAGAAGAATGCAGACCGCATCGTCAATGAATCTTTGGCGAAAGCGCGCCGCATCGCGACCGAAATCGAAGAGTTGAAAAAGCAGTCGAAGATTTTCCGCAATCGTTTCAAGATGCTGGTGGAAGCGCAGCTTGATTTGATTGAAACGGAAGACTGGAACACCTTACTTGAATACGACCTGGACACGGAGAATATCGACCAGATCGAAAAGAAAGAAGCCGGAAGCGCAGCCAAGGAATAAGCCCGCTCTTGACTGAGGCCCATTCTGCTTCTATAATTACGACATACTTACAAACGCATTGATGGAGACAGTACAAAACGGAAATCCGATCGAGCGAGCCGGGGGCGGTGGAAGCCTGGCGCGGGTCCGTCTTGGAAAATCACTCCTGAGCTGGACCGGTGAACGCAAGTAACCGGGCCCGTCCCCGCCACGTTACGGTGTAGAGTTGGCAGCACACAGCTGCAACAAGGGTGGTACCGCGAGCTTCTCGTCCCTTTCCAGGGATGGGGGCTTTTTATTATGCTTACAGGAGGAATGGAAAATGGATTATAAAGATACATTATTGATGCCAAAAACCGAGTTTCCAATGCGCGGCAATTTGCCGAACCGGGAACCTGAAATGCAAAAGAAATGGGAAGAAATGGACATCTATAAAAAAGTCCAGGACCGCACAAAAGGCCGTCCGTTCTTCGTGCTTCATGACGGGCCGCCATATGCGAACGGCGACCTTCACATGGGACACGCTTTGAACAAAGTATTGAAGGACATGATCGTCCGCTCGCGCAGCATGATGGGCTTCCATGCCCCTTATGTCCCAGGCTGGGATACACACGGTTTGCCGATCGAGCAGGCATTGACCAATAAAGGCGTGAACCGCAAAGAATTGTCACTCGCGGAATTCCGCAAGCTATGTGAGGAATACGCATACGAACAGATCGACAGCCAGCGTTCACAATTCAAACGGATCGGCGTACGCGGTGACTGGGAAAACCCATATGTTACATTGAAGCCTTCTTATGAAGCGCGCCAAATCGAAGTATTCGGCAAAATGGCCAATAAAGGCTATATCTATAAAGGCTTGAAGCCGGTCTACTGGTCCCCATCCAGTGAATCGTCGCTTGCTGAAGCGGAGATCGAGTATCACGATAAAAAATCACCATCGATCTATGTATCCTTCCCTGTTACAGACGGAAAAGGCGTTTTGGATGAAGGCGTCAAGCTGGTCATCTGGACGACGACGCCTTGGACGATCCCTGCCAACCTCGGAATCTCCGTTCATGCGGATCTGGATTACGTGGAAGTCTCTCACGGCGGTTCAAAGTTCGTCGTTGCGAAAGATTTGCTAGAAGAAGTGGCAAAAGAGCTGGAATGGGCGGATTATGAAGTGGTCCGCACAGTGAAAGGCCAGGAACTGGAGCATATCCAGGCGAAACACCCATTGTATGACCGTACGTCACTCGTCATGCTTGGCGACCATGTTACGACCGATTCCGGTACAGGTTGTGTCCATACCGCTCCTGGACACGGGGAAGATGACTTCTTGATCGGCAAAAAATATGGTTTGGATGTATTGTGTCCAGTCGATGAGCGCGGCGTCATGACAGAAGAAGCGCCAGGATTTGCGGGCGAGTTTTACGACAAAGCGAATAAATCGATCACTGAAGCATTAGATGAAGCAGGCGCACTAGAAGCCTTGTCATTCATCACCCACTCGTACCCTCATGACTGGCGTACGAAAAAACCGGTCATCTACCGTGCGACTGCGCAATGGTTCGTATCGATCGATGCGTTCCGCGACCAAATCTTAAAAGCAATCGATGAGACATCGTTCACTCCGGCATGGGGCGAAACACGCCTTTACAATATGCTGCGCGACCGTGGCGACTGGAACATCTCCCGCCAGCGCGTATGGGGCGTCCCGATTCCGGTATTTTATGCGGAAAACGGCGATCCGGTTATCACAGAAGAAACGATCGCGCACATCGCCGATCTATTCCGCGAGCACGGATCAAACATCTGGTTCGAGCGCACGGCAGCGGAATTATTGCCGGAAGGCTTTACGCACCCGAGCAGCCCGAACGGCATCTTTACGAAAGAAATGGACATCATGGACGTTTGGTTCGATTCCGGTTCGTCCCATCAGGCAGTGCTCGATGAGCGCGAAGACCTTCAATACCCGGCTGACCTTTATCTCGAAGGCTCTGACCAATACCGCGGCTGGTTCAACTCCTCGCTTACAACGAGCGTCGCCATCAACGGCATCGCTCCGTATAAAGGCGTATTGAGCCACGGCTTTACATTGGACGGCAATGGCCGCAAAATGAGTAAATCGCTTGGCAACGTCATTGTGCCGGCAAAAGTCATGAACCAAATGGGAGCGGACATCCTGCGCCTATGGGTTTCTTCTGTCGACTATACAGCGGATGTGCGCGTATCGGATGATAACTTCAAGCAAGTATCTGAAGTGTACCGCAAAATCCGCAACACGCTGAAATTCCTTCACGGCAACTTGGCTGATTTCGATGAAACAAAAGACCGTGTAGCGTTTGAAGACATGCGTGAAATGGACCAGTACATGGTCATGAAATTGAATAAATTGATCGAAACAGCAACTAAAGGCTATGAGAATTATGAATTCGCATCTGTCTATTTGGCATTGAACAGCTATTGCGCCAATGATCTCAGCTCGTTTTATCTCGATGTCGCAAAAGACGTCGTCTATATCGAACGCGCTGACCATCCGCACCGCCGCGCGATGCAGACAGTGATGTTCGACAGCTTGATGGCACTCGTCAAGCTTGCATCCCCAATCTTGCCGCATACAGCGGATGAAATGTGGTCGTATCTGGAATCCGCTTCAGAAGAAAGCGTCCAGTTAACCGACTTCCCAGAAGCAGTAGAGCGTCCTGAATTCAAGGATCTTGAAGCGAAATGGAGCCGTTTCATGGATGTCCGCGACGATGTCTTGAAAGCTTTGGAAGAAGCGCGTGCTGCGAAAACGATCGGGAAATCGCTTGAAGCGAAAGTAACGGTCTATGCAAGTGACGAGTTGGCGAACTTATTGCCAGCTATCGATTTCAATCTCGCGCAATTGTTCATCGTTTCTGAATATGAATTCGGCGGTGCGAGAGAACAAGCGCCGGAAAATGCGCTTTCACTCGATGAAGTATCAGTCATCGTAGAAAAAGCACAAGGTGAGAAATGCGGCCGTTGCTGGACGATCTCCAAGCATGTCGGCGAATCGGAAGCACATCCTGAGCTTTGCCCACGTTGTGCAGAAGTCGTTGAAATCGAATACGCTTAAGTTTGAACGGTCCGAAAGCCGGTTATCCGGTTTTCGGACTTTTTTCTTTTTTCGCCCGCTCTGTGTTAAAATGAATAGACTGATGAATGACGGAGGAAATACAAGTGATTTATTATGGGATTGCTCTACTAATTATTGCATTGGATCAATGGACCAAATGGCTGGTCGTCAAAAATATGGAGCTCGGGGAACGGATTCCTGTGCTCGAACCGTATCTGGGATGGCTTTCCCACCGCAATCGCGGCGCGGCTTGGGGAATGTTAGAAGGGCAGATGTGGCTGTTTGCCATCATCACTGTCGTAGTGATCGTGGCGATTCTGTATTATTTCCATAAGCATGCTGGAGGGCAGCCGCTGTTTCAATTGGCGCTGATGGTGCTACTAGGAGGCGCGATTGGTAATTTCATCGACCGGATGTACCGCGGGGAAGTGGTCGATTTTGTCGATGTGCTGATTCCAGTAATCAATTATGATTTTCCGATCTTCAATGTAGCGGATGCTGCATTGACCATTGGTGTCGTCTTAATGGTCATTTACGTGATCATGGATGAAAAACAACAAAAGAAAAAGGTGTCTTAATGGAAGAACTGACGATAAACATTACAGAAGAACAAAAAGGCGAGCGGATCGATAAAGTGATCTCTGCCATCGATGAGGAATGGTCGCGTTCGCAGATCAGCAATTGGGTCAAAGATGGCCATATCAAAGTAAATGGTGAAACGGTGAAGCCGAATTACAAAGTGCGTTTGGAAGATGAGATCCTCATCACGCCGCCACTATTGGAAGAATTGGATGCAGAACCGGAAAACCTGAACCTTGATATCGTTTATGAAGATGAAGACGTGCTCGTCGTCAACAAACCGAAAGGCATGGTCGTCCACCCGGCTCCAGGACATGCGAGCGGGACGCTCGTCAACGGCCTCATGTACCATTGCACCGATCTTTCGGGCATCAATGGCATCGTGCGCCCGGGAATCGTCCACCGTATCGATAAAGATACTTCTGGCTTATTGATGGTCGCGAAAAACGATCTCGCCCATGCATCTTTAGTGGATCAATTGGTCGAAAAATCGGTGACGCGCAAATACATCGCACTTGTCCACGGGCATATCGCCCACGACAAAGGCACCATTGATGCACCAATCGCGAGAGACCCGAAAGAGCGCCAGAAGATGGCTGTTGTCGATAAAGGCAAGCATGCGGTGACGCATTTCACTGTGCTTGAGCGTTTCGGTGATTTCACATTAGTGGAATGCCGACTTGAAACGGGACGCACGCACCAAATCCGTGTCCATATGCGTTATATCGGCTTCCCGCTTGTCGGCGACCCGAAATACGGACCGAGAAAAACGATGGATATCGGCGGCCAGGCCTTGCATGCCGCCGTTATCGGTTTTATCCATCCACGGACGAAGGAATACCTGGAGTTCTCGGCTCCTTTACCGACA
This sequence comes from Planococcus citreus, assembly GCF_003664125.1. Lineage (GTDB taxonomy): Bacteria > Bacillota > Bacilli > Bacillales_A > Planococcaceae > Planococcus > Planococcus citreus. The sequence continues at coordinate 330,095 of NZ_RCCP01000001.1, read as the reverse complement.
GAATTCGAGGAACTTCTCGAGACTCTCCGCTAAGGGGGTTGACAAACGAAATGGCTGTTCTTTATACTTAGACCAGTCAACTGAATACGCATCACCTTTAAGAACAGTCCAGAGAGGCTGAAAAGGGATATTCGCAAAGCCGGAAGTGTGTCTTCCGGAAGGTTTTTTTCTGCGCTTATGCACCCTTCGCCTCTTCGGCGGAGGTTTTTTTTATGCAGAAATTTCGATGCAATCATAAAGGAGTGGAACACATGGCAGAAAAAGCGGTCATTCTCGATGATAAGGCAATCGGACGTGCGATTACACGCATCGCCCACGAAATCATCGAGCGCAATAAAGGAATCGACGGGTGCATCTTAGTTGGGATCAAGACAAGGGGTGCATTCATCGCCAAGCGTTTGGCGGAGAAAATCGAACAAATCGAAGGCAAGCCCATTCTGACAGGGGAACTGGACATCACGCTTTACCGGGATGATTTAAGCCAGAAAAACCCGGGCCAGGAACCGCTTGTCCAGCAAGTCGATATCGAACACAGCATTAAAGACCAGAAAGTCATCCTGGTCGATGATGTTCTCTACACGGGCCGCACTGTCCGAGCAGCAATGGATGCGGTCATGGATCTCGGCCGTCCGGCGCAGATTCAGCTCGCCGTCCTGATCGACCGTGGACACCGGGAGTTGCCGATTCGCTCCGATTATGTCGGGAAAAACATCCCGACCTCGAGTGAAGAACGAATCGTGGTCGAGATGACAGAAAGCGACAGCACCGACCGCGTCACCATCAACGACTAAGAATTACTACAGAGACAGGGGAGAAACAACTTGAGCAATGCCATTCTAGACATACACGATAAACCAAAAACGGGGCAATGGATTTCCCTTAGCCTGCAGCACATGTTCGCCATGTTCGGCGCAACGATCCTGGTGCCGCAGCTAGTTGGCTTGAGCCCCGCGATCGCGCTATTGACGAGCGGCATCGCCACCATCATCTTCGTCCTCATCACGCAATTCAAAGTGCCGGCTTACCTCGGATCTTCATTCGCCTTTATTGTCCCGATACAGATCGCCACGGAAACAGGCGGCATCGGTTCGGCGATGATCGGCGCGATGTTCGTTTCACTCGTCTACGCAATCGTCTCGCTGATCATCTGGAAGACCGGCTACAAATGGCTCATGAAACTCTTGCCACCGATCGTCGTCGGCCCGGTCATCATTGTCATCGGGCTGGCACTGTCCGGCACAGCGGTCGACATGGCCATGAACATCCCGACAGCAGACGGCGGCTCTGAATACAGCCTGCTGCATTTCTCAGCCGCTTTGGTCACGCTCGCCACGGCCATCATCTGCAATATTTACTTCAAGAACATCATCTCGCTTATGCCGATCTTGATTGGCATCATCGCGGGTTACGCTTACTCGGCACTCATCGGCATTATCGACTTTGCTCCAGTGGCAGCGGCTAGCTGGTTCCAAGTACCGGAATTTTTGCTGCCGGGAATTGATTACTCTTTCCAAGTGACACCGACTTTGTTGTTCGTCATGGTGCCAATCGCCATCGTCACAATCTCTGAGCATATCGGACATCAGCTCGTACTCGGCAAGATTGTCGACCGCAACTACATAAAAGACCCGGGACTTCACCGCTCGATTTTGGGCGACGGCATCGGGACGTTCATCTCCTCGCTTGTCGGAGGCCCGCCGAAAACGACTTACGGCGAAAACATCGGCGTACTTGCCATCACGAAAGTGTTCAGCGTCTATGTCATTCTGGGTGCTGCGGTATTCGCCATCCTGTTCTCGTTCTTCGGAAAATTGATGGCAGTCATCGACACGATTCCGACAGCAGTGCTCGGGGGCATCTCGATCCTGTTGTTCGGCATCATCGCTTCGTCCGGACTACGGATGCTGGTCGATAACGGCATCGACTTCGGCAATAACCGCAACTTGGTCATCTCGTCGGTCATCCTGGTCATCGGGATCGGCGGCGCGAAACTCGAGTTCAGCGAATCGTTCGCGATCGAAGGAATGGCGCTAGCCGCCATCGTCGGCGTAATCTTGAACTTAATCCTGCCTGGGCTTGATAAACAGGAATTGGATGATGGAACTGAATAAACTTACCTTTTAAGGAATGTCCAGAGAGGCATGGAAAGGGTTATGGATAGGGGTGCAGTCTACCCTTATTTCCTTACACCTTCCTGCCCCTGGGAAGGTGTTTTTTTGTACAGTCAACGAAAGGGCGTGAGCAAATTGCCGAATCTGTTAACGATGAACAATCTTGAAAACGACAAAATCATGAATTTGCTGAAGCGAGCCGAGCAGTTCGAAAAAGGTGAAAAAGCGTCACTCGAGGGGGCGGTCGTCAATTTATTTTTCGAACCGAGCACACGGACAAAAATGAGCTTTGAGATGGCTGAACATCGTCTTGGGCTATCCGTACTGCCATTCGAAACGGCCTTTTCCAGCATTCTAAAAGGCGAAACGCTCTACGACACGGTGAAAACGATGGAAGCGATAGGCGTCAAGGCGGTCATCATCCGCCACGAGGAAGAAGAATATTACCAGCAGCTAGCAGGCTGCAAAGTAGCGGTCATCAACGGCGGCGACGGCTCGGGCCAGCACCCGACGCAATCGCTGCTCGATCTGTACACGATCCATCAGGAGTTCGGCCGCATCGATGGCATCCATGTAACGATTGTCGGGGATATCGCCCATAGCCGTGTCGCCAAGTCGAATGCAGCCGCACTGAAACAACTCGGTGCGAAAGTCAGCTTCGTGTGTCCGGAAGAGTGGAGCGGCGACTACGACACAACCGATGATTTGGATGCCTTGATCGGCGAAACGGACGTCGTCATGATGCTCCGCGTGCAGCATGAACGGCACGCCGTCTCCGCATTATTTTCCAAAGAACGCTACCATATTAAATTCGGATTGACAGAAGCACGCGAGCGCAAAATGAAAAAAGACGCCATCATCATGCATCCGGCACCAATCAATAGGGGAGTGGAGATCGCGGATTCGCTCGTCGAATGCCAGCGTTCAAGAATCTTCAAACAAATGGAAAACGGCGTTTTCGTCCGGATGGCTGTACTTGAATATGCAATGAAAGGGAGAGAATAAAATGGGATTATTCATTAAGAACGTAAAGATGTTGAACGGGGAACAATTGGAGGAAACGAATATCCGCGTCAAGGATGGCCGCATCGAGGAGATCGGCGCACAGTTGAACGGGCAGGGAGAAACGGAAATCGACGGCAAAGGCCGAATGATCGCACCAGGATTTGTGGACGTCCATGTCCATCTGCGTGAACCGGGGGGAGAAAAAAAGGAAACCATTGAAAGCGGCACGAAATCAGCGGCACGCGGAGGCTATACGACCATCTGCGCCATGCCTAATACACGGCCGGTACCCGACACGAAAGAAAATCTCGATCACGTCAATAGCTTGATCGAAAAAAATGCGCTCATCCGGGTTTTGCCGTATGCATCTATCACGATCCGCGAAGCGGGCAAAGAACGGACCAATTTGAAAGAACTGAAAGAACATGGCGCCTTTGCGTTCACAGACGACGGTGTTGGCATCCAGGAAGCAGGAATGATGCTCGAGACGATGAAAGAAGCCGCAGACCTCGATATGGCTGTCGTCGCACATTGCGAAGACAATAGCCTGATCTACGGCGGCGTCATGCATGATGGCAAGCGAAGCCGCGAGTTGGGCTTGCCTGGAATCCCGTCTGTTGCAGAGTCGGTCCATATCGCGCGCGACATCCTGCTTGCTGAAGCGGCAGGCGCACATTATCACGTCTGCCACGTCAGCACGAAAGAGTCGGTTCGCGTCATCCGCGACGCAAAACGGGCAGGCGTCCGCGTCACGGCGGAAGTGACGCCCCATCATCTATTGCTAACGGAAGATGACATCCCAGGCGACGACGCGAATTACAAAATGAACCCGCCGCTTCGCGCGAAAGAAGATTACGAAGCGCTTCACGAAGGGCTGCTCGACGGCACACTTGATTTCATTGCGACGGACCACGCCCCGCATGCGGCGGAAGAAAAAGCGAACGGCATGGAAAAAGCGCCATTCGGCATCGTCGGATTCGAAACGGCGTTCCCGCTCCTGTATACGGAATTTGTCCAAAGCGGCAAATGGACTCTCGGGCAATTGATCGGCTGGTTGACGAAAAAGCCGGCGGATGTGTTTGGCCTTCCATACGGGACGATTGAGGCAGGACAAGCAGCCGACCTGGTGCTGCTCGACTTGGACAAACAGCAGGAAATCCGCACGGAAGATTTCCTTTCCAAAGGAACGAACACGCCATTTGGCGGACAAACTTGCACCGGCTGGCCAGTAATGACCATTTTCGGCGGTGACATCGCATGGCAGGAGGAAAACTGATGAAACGTTATTTGATCTTAGAAGACGGCACAGTATTCGCAGGGGAAGCATTCGGCGCACAAACGGCATCATTCGGGGAAGTGGTGTTCAACACGAGCATGACCGGCTATCAGGAAATCCTCTCCGACCCATCCTATTGCGGGCAGATTGTCACGATGACTTACCCGCTACAAGGCAATTACGGCATCAACAGCGATGACTTCGAATCGATCGACCCAGCCGTCAAAGGCATGGTCGTCCGGGAAGCTGCTGATTTTCCGTCGAATTTCAGAAGCACCATGAGCTTGAGCGAATTGCTTGAGAAAAAAGGCATCCCGGGCATCGCGGGAATCGATACGCGAAAGCTTACACGATTGATACGCGTCAACGGATCGATCAAAGGCATTTTGACGGCTGCTGGGGAAGAGCCGGATGTGGAACAAGTGGTCGGGAAGCTGAAAGAAACCCCTTTGCCGACTGACCAAGTAGCGCAAGTGTCGATTACACGCCCTTATCCAAGCCCGGGACGCGGCAAGCGCGTCGTCTTGATCGATTACGGCATGAAGCACGGGATTTTGCGCGAGCTGAACAAACGCAAATGCGATGTTATTGTCGTGCCGCATAATACGAGCGCTCAGGAGATCCTTGCTTGGGGACCGGATGGCGTCATGCTGTCAAACGGACCAGGAGACCCGAAAAACGTGCCGGAATGTGTGGATGTTGTCGGAGAATTGCTTGGACAAGTGCCGATTTTCGGAATTTGCCTCGGCCATCAATTGTTCGCAAGAGCTTGCGGCGCCGAGACGTTCAAGCTGAAGTTCGGACACCGCGGCGGCAACCACCCGGTGCGCGATCTTGTCACCGGTAAAATCGAAATCACGTCACAAAACCACGGTTATGCAGTCGATGAAGAAACCTTGCAAGGCACGCGCCTGAAAGTGACGCATACCGCACTCAACGACGGAACGAACGAAGGGCTGGCGCACCTTGATTACCCAGCCTTCACCGTCCAGTACCATCCGGAATCCTCACCGGGACCGGAAGACTCAAACTATCTATTCGACCGATTTTTGGAAATGATGAACGCACAGCGGAAGGAGCAACAACATGCCTAAAAGACAAGATATCAAAAGCATCCTCGTAATTGGTTCTGGCCCGATCGTCATCGGCCAAGCTGCAGAATTCGACTACGCGGGCACACAAGCCTGCCTCGCTTTGAAAGAAGAAGGCTACCGCGTCATTTTGATTAACTCCAACCCGGCGACGATCATGACCGATACCGAAATCGCCGATAAAGTGTATATCGAACCGATCACTTTGGAATTCGTTAGCCGCATCTTAAGAAAAGAACGGCCAGATGCCTTGCTTGCGACTCTCGGCGGACAGACAGGGCTCAACATGGCCATCGAATTGGACGAATCAGGGATTTTGGATGAACTGGATATTGAAATCTTAGGAACCAAGCTGGAAGCGATCCATAAAGCGGAAGACCGCGATTTGTTCCGCACCTTGATGAACGAACTCGGGGAACCGGTACCGGATTCTGATATCATCCACAATATGGAAGAAGCGAAGCGTTTTGTAGAGAGGATCGGCTATCCAGTCATCGTCCGACCAGCCTTTACACTTGGCGGAACGGGCGGCGGCATCTGCCATAACGACGAACAACTGCATGAAATCGTCGCATCAGGATTGAAATACAGTCCAGTGACACAATGCTTGCTGGAAAAATCGATTGCCGGTTTCAAGGAAATCGAATACGAAGTGATGCGCGATGCGGAGGATACCGCCATCGTCGTCTGTAATATGGAAAATATCGATCCGGTCGGCATCCATACCGGCGACTCAATCGTCGTCGCACCGAGCCAAACCTTGTCGGACCGTGAATACCAAATGCTCCGCAACGTATCATTGAAAATCATCCGCGCCTTGAAAATCGAGGGCGGATGCAACGTCCAGCTCGCGCTCGACCCGCATAGCTTCGATTATTACATCATCGAAGTGAACCCGCGCGTCAGCCGTTCCTCTGCACTGGCATCCAAAGCGACTGGCTACCCGATCGCCAAACTGGCGGCCAAAATCGCGGTCGGTTTGACGCTTGGCGAAATGATGAACCCGGTGACAGGACGTACTTACGCCGCATTCGAACCGGCGCTCGACTATGTCGTATCGAAAATCCCGCGCTGGCCTTTTGATAAATTCGAAGCAGCCAAACGTAACCTCGGCACGCAAATGAAAGCAACCGGCGAAGTCATGGCGATGGGCCGGACGTTCGAGGAATCGATGCTGAAAGCGGTCCGTTCGCTCGAAACAGGACAATTCCATCTCGAGCTGAAAAACGGCACGGACATGAGTGATGAATGGATCGAAAAACGCATCCGCAAAGCCGGCGACGAGCGGCTGTTCTTTATCGGCGAAGCGCTGCGCCGCGGGGTGACGATCGAAACGATTCACGACTGGAGCCAAATCGATTTGTTCTTCCTAGAGAAGTTCGACAAAATCGTTCGCTTTGAAGAAGTCTTGCAGCAAAATCCGTTTGATTATGAGACAACGAGAAAAGCAAAACGCATGGGCTTTGCAGATAGAACGATCGCCAAGCTATGGTCATCGGAAGAAGCGAAAGTATACGAGTGGCGCAAAGCACAAGGCTTGATGCCTGTCTATAAAATGGTCGACACATGCGCTGCAGAATTCGAATCGGAAACGCCTTATTTCTACGCCAGCTACGAAGACGAAAACGAATCGATCCTCACCGACAAAGAAAGCGTCATCGTGCTCGGATCAGGCCCGATCCGCATCGGCCAAGGCGTCGAATTTGATTACGCAACGGTCCATTCCGTCTGGGCGATCAAAGAAGCGGGCTACGAGGCAATCATCATCAACAACAACCCGGAGACGGTGTCGACCGATTTCTCTATTTCCGACAAGCTCTACTTTGAACCGCTGACGATTGAAGATGTCATGCACATCATCGACCTCGAACAACCGAAAGGCGTCGTCGTCCAGTTCGGTGGGCAGACGGCAATTAACTTGGCCGACAAGCTCGAGAAAAATGGCGTGAAGATTCTTGGCACGACGCTTGAAGACATCGACAGAGCGGAAAACCGCAATAAATTCGAAGCGGCGCTCCATGAAATCGGCATCCCGCAGCCGCTCGGCAAAACGGCGGTATCGACAGAAGAAGCGGTGGTCATCGCTTCGGACATCGGCTATCCGGTACTGGTCCGCCCGTCTTATGTACTCGGGGGCCGTGCGATGGAAATCGTCTATAACGAAAGCGACTTGATCCACTATATGGAACACGCCGTTGAAGCAAGCCCGGAACATCCGGTATTAGTCGACCGTTATTTGACAGGCGAGGAAATTGAAGTCGATGCCATCTGTGACGGCGAGAATGTCTTGATTCCTGGAATCATGGAACATATTGAACGGGCAGGGGTGCACTCCGGCGACTCGATTGCCGTCTATCCGCCGCAAAATATCTCGCAACAGCAAATCGAGACTTTGACCGATTACACGACACGGCTTGCCAAAGGCTTGAACATCGTCGGCCTGTTGAACATCCAGTACGTCATCTCAAAAGGCGAAGTGTTCGTCATCGAAGTCAATCCGCGGTCAAGCCGCACGGTGCCGTTCCTCAGCAAGATCACCGGCATTCCGATGGCGAACATCGCAACAAAAGCAATTTTGGGGCAGAGTATTATTGACCAAGGCTATACTACGGGGCTAGCGCCGCTGAAAAAAGGCGTCTATGTCAAAGTGCCGGTGTTCTCATTCGCGAAACTGCGCCGCGTCGATATTACGCTTGGGCCGGAAATGAAGTCGACCGGGGAAGTGATGGGCAAAGACGTCACGCTTGAAAAAGCGCTCTATAAAGGATTGGCTGCGGCTGGCATGGAAGTAAAAGACCATGGCACCGTGCTTCTGACCGTCTCGGATAAGGACAAAGAAGAAGCAGTTGGGCTGGCGAAGCGCTTCCGGGACATCGGGTACCAAATTATGGCAACTGGCGGTACGGCTCAAGCTTTCGAATCTGCTGGCATTGCCGTTGCTGAAGTCGGGAAAATCGGTGCGGAAGGCCGTACTTTGCTGGATGTCATCCAAAACGGCGATGCACAAATCGTCATCAACACGCTGACAAAAGGCAAGCAGCCGGAACGTGACGGGTTCCGCATCCGCCGGGAATCGGTTGAAAACGGAGTACCGTGCTTGACTTCACTCGATACAGCGGAAGCGATGCTCAGAGTCATCGAATCGATGACATTCCAGGCAGAGGAAATGGGGGCAGGTGTATGATCAAACAGGAGAAAATGGCGATTGTCTCCCAAACTGAAATCGCAAAAAACATTTTTGAACTGACCGTAGCAGGATCTTTGGTGCAGGAAATGAACGAACCGGGGCAATTTGTCCATGTACGTGTGGCGGACAGCTTTGAACCGCTATTGCGCCGGCCGATCTCGGTGGCGAAAATCGACAAGGAAGCATCGAGCTTCACGATGATCTACCGTTCGGAAGGGCGCGGGACTAGTTTATTGTCTCAAAAGACAGAACGCGACACACTGGATGTCCTGGGGCCGCTCGGACATGGTTTCCCAGTTGAGGAAGCTGGAAAAAAAGCTTATTTGATCGGCGGGGGGATCGGCGTGCCACCGCTATACGAACTGGCATTGCAATTGAATGCGAGAGGTGTGGAAACCGTCCACATTCTCGGCTTCGAAAGCAGTGAAGCGGTGTTTTATGAAGATAAATTCAGGGCTCTCGGCGATACGCACATTGCAACAGTCGACGGTTCGCACGGGACGGAAGGTTTCGTGACCCATATTTTGAATGGCTTGCCGAATGACTTTGATACCTATTATTCCTGCGGGCCGACGCCGATGCTCGAAGCGGTGCAATGGGCGTACCCGGAGAAAAAAGGGTTTTTGTCTTATGAACAGCGCATGGGTTGCGGCATCGGGGCATGCTTTGCGTGCGTCTGCCGGACAACTAGAAGCGAAACAGATTACATCAAAGTATGTTCCGATGGCCCCGTATTTCCAGCAGGGGTGGTGATTTCATGACAGATTTAAGCGTGAAATTGCCTGGACTCGACTTGAAAAACCCGATCATGCCGGCATCCGGCTGTTTCGGATTCGGGAAAGAATACGCCCAGCTCTATGATTTATCGAAACTCGGCTCGATCATGATCAAAGCGACAACTGCCGAGATGCGTCTGGGAAATCCGACACCGCGCGTTGCTGAAACTTCATCCGGTATGCTCAATGCCATAGGGCTGCAAAACCCGGGGCTTGAAAAAGTGTTCGGCGAGGAATTGCCGTGGCTCGATCAATTCGATGTGCCGATCATTGCCAATGTCGCCGGGTCGCTCGCAGAGGACTATGTCGAAGTGGCAAAAACCATTTCCAAGGCACCGAATGTCCACGCGCTGGAATTGAATATTTCCTGCCCGAATGTCAAGCAGGGCGGCATCACATTCGGGACGGACCCGAACGTCGCAAAAGAATTGACACGCATGGTAAAAGACGTATCGGACGTGCCAGTTTACGTGAAATTATCGCCGAACGTCACCGATGTCGTCCAGCTCGCCAAAGCGGTCGAAGAAGGCGGGGCGGATGGGATCACGATGATCAATACACTGCTCGGCATGCGGCTAGACCCGAAAACGGGACGTCCTGTCATCGCCAATATCACAGGCGGCTTGTCAGGCCCCGCGATCAAACCGGTCGCTCTTCGCATGGTTTACGAAGTGCGGCGCCATACAAAGCTGCCGATCATCGGAATGGGCGGCGTCGCGGAAGTGGATGACGTCATCGACTTTCTGTCAGCGGGAGCGAATGCTGTCGCAGTGGGAACGGCGAACTTCGTCAATCCGTTCGTATGCCCCGAGCTGATCGACAAGCTGCCGGAACGCTTGCATGAACTGGGCTATGAATCCGTTCAAGAACTCACCGGAAGGAGCCATCGCTTATGACCAGCAAACCGATCATTGCACTCGATTTCCCGTCGAAGCTCGATGTGGAAGAATTTTTATCGGAGTTCACAGAACCACTGTTTGTGAAAGTCGGAATGGAATTGTTCTACCAGGAAGGGCCGGAACTCGTCCATACATTGAATCGCTACGGCCATGATATTTTCCTGGATTTAAAATTACACGATATCCCGAATACCGTTGAAGCTGCCATGCGCCGCATCGCAGAACTCGGCGTTGATATGGTCAATGTCCACGCAGCAGGCGGCCTTGCCATGATGGAAGCCGCAAAACGCGGGCTCGCCGGTAGTGGGACAAAATTGATTGCGGTGACGCAATTGACTTCGACGAGCGAAGAACAGATGCAACAAGAGCAATTGATTTCGGTGAGCCTGGAACAATCGGTCGTGCATTATGCGAAACTGGCGAAACAGGCGGGGCTTGATGGTGTCGTCTGTTCGGTCCATGAAGCGAAAGCAATTGGCGTGGCATGTGGCGACGATTTCCTGCGTGTCACACCGGGCATCCGCCCGGCTGCATCGGAGAGCCATGACCAAAAGCGCATCGCGACACCAAGCGATGCAAAAGCACAAGGTTCGACCCATATCGTCGTCGGGAGAGCCATCACCCGCTCGGAAAACCCGCAAAAAAGCTATGATTACATCAACGGAGAATGGAGCGGTTGTTCATGAAAAAGCAAATCGCACAACAGTTATTATCCATCGGGGCAGTCGAGTTGCGCCCGAACGATCCATTTACCTGGGCATCAGGTGTCAAATCGCCGATCTATTGCGACAATCGGCTGACGATGTCTTATCCAACCGTCCGCAAGGCAATCGCTGATGGGCTCGCGGAAACGATTCGCAGGGAGCATCCGGACGCGCAAGTGATTGCGGGAACCGCGACGGCGGGCATCCCGCATGCGGCGTGGGTGGCCGAACGCCTGGATCTGCCAATGGTCTATGTGCGTTCGAAACCGAAAGGCCACGGACAATCGAATTTGATCGAAGGAAAAATCGAGCCAGGCCAAAAAGCCGTCGTCATCGAAGACTTGATCTCTAAAGGCGGATCCGTACTGCAGGCGGCACAAGCCTTGCAAGATGCCGGCTTTGAAGTGGCGGGAATTGCCGCGATCTTCACTTACGGGCTGCCTCAAGCACAGCAAGCGATACAGGAAGCGGGCTTTACCTTCCACACCTTGACGGATTTCCCGGCACTGGTTGAACAAGCCAGGGAAAGCGGAGCGATAGCGGCAGAGGATTTGCCGATGCTCAGCGAATGGCACGAAAAACTGAAAGCCGGCGCATTGACTTCATAAGAAAACCTTCGCACATCGACAGGATGTGTGAAGGTTTTTTCATCTGCTTAAGGAAATAAAGAAAGCAAAAAGGGGTATGGTACAACTAACGATAAGGAGGCGGTAGACATGGGACTTACCAAACATGAAATCCACAAATGGACGGATGAACATCCGCTGATGGGGGATTTGCTCGACTTGAAGCCGGTCGTCTGGCTAAACCCGAAACGCAGGGAAATGAATCAGGTACAAGGCTTGCCGGTGACAATGCATGATTTGGAGGAGGCAGAACAATTATGGCTGCGCTTCGCCCCGTATTTGATGAAAGTGTTCCCCGAGACGGTTGAAACGGGAGGAATCATCGAATCGGAATTGCGGGAAGTTAGCCGCATGCGACGTCAACTGGAAGTGTATTACGGCGAGCAGCTGCCAGGGAAGTTATTCGTTAAATGCGACAATGAACTGCCTGTTGCAGGATCGGTGAAGGCGCGCGGCGGATTTTTCGAAGTGTTGCGCTATGCAGAAACGCTGGCGCTGGAAGAAGGGCTTGTCACGCGGGAGGATTCCTATGAATGGTTTGCAACGGACGAAGCTAAAAAGTTCTTCGGACACCATTCCATCGGCGTCGGCTCGACCGGGAATTTAGGCTTGAGCATCGGCATCATCAGCGCAGAGCTTGGTTTCAAGGTCTCCGTCTATATGTCGGCGGACGCCAAAGAGTGGAAAAAAGAGCTGCTTCGGCAAAAAGGCGTCCGCGTCGTCGAATTCAGTGGGGACTTCAGTGAAGCGGTCATGGCAGGGCGCGAAGAGACGCTCCATCTGCCTAACGGCTATTTTGTCGATGACGAGAAATCCCGCGAATTGTTTCTCGGATATAGCGTTGCGGCACTTCGTTTGAAACAGCAATTGGAACAAAATAAAGTTCCTGTAGACAAAGAGCATCCGCTATTCGTCTACTTGCCATGTGGTGTCGGCGGGGCGCCAGGGGGCATCGCATTTGGGCTGCGACACCTATTCGGCGATCACGTCCACCCGGTGTTCATCGAACCGACGCATTCACCTGCCGTCTTGCTCGGTCTCATGACAGGTTTGAAGAGCGGCATCTGCGTCCAGGATATCGGTATCGACAATAGGACGGAAGCGGACGGGCTCGCAGTCGGCAGGGCATCAAGCTTCGCGTCCGCAAGTTCTGAACAATTGATATCGGGCATTGCGACGGTCGAAGACGAAGAGTTGTTCCCGCTGCTCGCCATGCTGAAAGATAGTGAAGGGATCAAAATCGAACCTTCCGCAGCAGCCGGGTTTGCCGGGCCATTTATGATGGCAGCGACAAACTACGCTGAAGAACATGACATGGATGCGGAAAAAGCGACACACATCGTCTGGCTGACAGGAGGGGCACTCGTGCCCGAGGAAGAGATGGATGGATTTTATGCAAGAGGGTTGAAGAAACTGAAACGATAGGGAGGATTTTCAGTTCATTCCACGAATAGAAGAGTGAACGATAAACGAAAAAGAAGGGAAGCGGAGACATGGCCATTCAAGCGAACCAGATTTTCGTTAATTTGCCGGTCAAGGATTTGGAAAGATCGATGAAGTTTTTTGGCGAAATGGGCTTTGATTTCGATGAACGGATGACGGATAATAACGCCACTTGCATGATCATCGGCCAAAATATGTACGCCATGCTGCTGGTAGAAGACTTCTTCAAAAGTTTCACCCATAAAGACATTGCCGACACATCCAACAGCGCAGAGGCAATCATTGCCTTATCGGCGTCTAGCCGGGAGGCCGTTGATGAATGGGTGGAAAAAGCGATGGCAGCCGGTGGCAGTTCCGCGAACGAGCCGATGGACAATAAGTTTATGTATTCCTGGAGTTTTCACGACCCTGACGGCCATTTATGGGAAGTCATGTATATGGAAGATGAGGCATTCGAATAAAAAAACCGCACCGGATAAAGTTCCGGTGCGGTTTTAGTTTTATAAGTATTCAGCATAGCGTTTTTCCAGGTAGTTCTGAAGCACGGTCATGACTGTGCAGATGGCCCAGTGGATGAGCGCGACCAGGATGAGCAATGTCAACAGGTCGTATTCACGTGCGCCGACAATGCGCGCTTTCTGGAAAATCTCCGGGACCGTGATCATGGCCGCGAGCGACGAGGCCTTGATCAGGTCCAAATAGACATTCGATAAGGGTGGCACCGCAATGCGCACCGATTGCGGCAAGATGATCCGGCGCATGGTCTGCCAATAGCTAAGGCCAAGTGCGGTGGACGATTCCCATTGGCCTTTGTCGACAGAGGCAAGAGCCGAGCGGAACACTTCCGCGATATAGGCGGCGCTATTGATGGTGAAGCCGATGAGCGCTGCTTGCAAGGCGGTGAATTCGAGGCCGATGACAGGAAGTGCGAAATACAGCAAAAACAAGATGACGAGAATCGGCACACCGCGCATGAATGATATATAAAGGCGCGCCGGCAGATGGAGCAGCGGCTGTTTTGACGTTCTGGCGAGCGCCATGAAAAAGCCGATGACCAGTCCGCCGAGCATGCTGCCCATCGAAATCAACAGCGTCAACCAAATGCCTTCAAGCACATAGGGCAAGGAATTGATGGCAAGTTCGGGATCGAACAACAGCCCCCATTCGATATCGCTCATACAGATGGCCCTCCTTTAATTTGCCTCTTCGACATCCGGTTCGACGGAAACGTCCGCCCCGTCGAAGAATTCGGCTGAGATATCACTGATGGTGCCATCGGAAAGCATTTCCTCAAGTGTGGTATTGACTTGTTCGAGAAGTTCTTCATTGTCTTCATTGACGACCAGCCCGACTTCAGATGGTAGGTATTTGATATCCGGATGGATGGTGATGTTCAATTCCGGAAAAGCGGCCACGCCGAATTTCGACAAATAATAATCATTCAAAATGACATCGGTCCGTCCGATAGAGACATCACGCAAATAGATTTCATTTGTCGCATTGTCATACGTCACTTCTTCCGCCCCGTAATCGCGGGCGATCTGCATATAGACGGATGTCGAGACGCCGGCTGCTTTTTTGCCTTCCAAGTCTTCGAGTGATTCGATTCCGGACAGGTCGTCTTTACGTACGACGGCGGTGCCGTAGGAATATTTGATCGGTGTAGAAAACAGGAATTGATCGGTCATTTCTTCCGTCACTTCGATATCGTTCGCTGCCATATCGAGCTGTCCTGTGCTGACGCTTGTCAGCATTTCGTCGAATCCGAGTTCGCGGAATTCGATGTCAAGATCCAGGCGTTTGCCGAGTTCCCGTACGACTTCTACTTCAAAGCCCGTCAATTCGCCGCTTTCTTCGTCGCGGAATGAAGTTGCCAACAGTGTGCCGGATGTACCGACAGTCAAGACGCCTTCCTCCTGGATGCGGTCCCATTCTGACGGCTGTTCGGTTTCAGCAGCTTCATTTCCGCAAGCTGATAATGCAATTGCTGCCGTCCCGAATAGGGCGGCAGTTATGTATGTTCGTTTCGTCATGATATTCAATGATAGGCCCCCTTAATTGATGTCCTATAAAAAGATAGCATTAACTATAGCTTGGGGCAATGCTTTGCCGCATTATTTATTTTATAATATTATTATGTAAACTTGATTTGTAGTAAGAAAAAACCCGCACTGCAAAAGCCAGTACGGGCATGTCCAAACTTATTTTTTCAATTTCAACACCAGGTCTTCATCCGGCGTGACGTAGACGGTTTTCTGTTCGAAATAAATCACGAAACCGGGCTTGGCGCCGCTCGGTTTTTTCACTTGGCGGACTTCGGTGTAATCGACCGGGACGGAGGCCGATTCGCGCGCTTTGCTGAAATAAGCGGCGATGCTGGCAGCTTCTAGGATGGTGTCTTCATCCGGTTCTTGCGAGTGGATGATGACATGGGACCCCGGAATGTCTTTCGTGTGCAGCCATGTATCGGATTTAGATGCAACCTTGAAGGTCACATAATCGTTTTGCTTATTGTTTTTGCCGACAGAAATCGGAATGCCGGTGCTCGATACATAATGCTCGACATTCGGTTTTTGCGGCTTTTTCTTTTTCTTCGATTTCTGTGCTTTCATATAGCCTTGTTCCGCCAATTCCTCGCGGATCTCTTCGATATCGGAAAGCCCGGCTTGCTGCACTTGTTGCATGAGCAATTCGAAATAGCGGATGTCTTCTTCCGTCTTTTCGATTTGTTCATGCGTTTTAACAACCGCTGTTTTGGCTTTTTGGTAACGCGAGTAGTATTTCTGGGAATTCTCGATCGGTGTCTTGCGCGGGTCGAGAGTGATCGTCACTGTTTCTTCATTATAATAATTGACGACTTCCGCTTGTTTCATCCCCTTTTTGATGGTGTGCAGATTGGCCATGATCAATTCGCCGTTCAATTGCAATTGGTCGCGTTTTTGGGCTTGGTCCTGTTCTTTCTGAAGCTTTTTGAGCTTTAATTTCAATTTGGCGATTTCATTTTGAAGCCAGCGTTCCAAATCGCCTGCCTGCTGCTTGACGCGGTCGCGTTCGGCCTTGGCGTAATAAATCCGGTCGAGCAGTTCGGATAAATTGTCAAAACGCATATTGTCCTGCCCGAGGTGCGTCAATTCAGTTGCGGAAAAATAGCTTTTTCCTTGCTGTTCGACGTAATAGCCAGTCGGTTCCGGATCATTGAAGTCCTGCAAAAAGGCAGCAGCGCTATTAGGATTCCGTTCAAGCCGGTAGTTCAACTCTTTCGCCGTCAGTGGGGAAAAACCGGCAAACTGTGAGACGATTTCCTTGTCGGTAAGCCCGCTGAAGTCAGCATCCGCCGCAAATGGATCTTGTTTGTCTTGGGAAGGCGGGAAAATATAATCCTGGCCCGGTAAAATCGTCCGATAGGAGTTGACGCTTGGCGGCAAATGCTTGAGGCTGTCGAGAATCATGTCGCGCTCGGCGTCGACTAAAATTATATTCGAATGCCGGCCCATCATTTCGACATGGAGCTCGCGTTCGATTTCGTCGCCGATTTCGTTGCGTGCGCGGATGCGCAGGATGATCAGCCGGTCGGAGCCGTGCTGATCGACGCCCGTGATGACGCCGCCTTCAATGTGTTTGCGGAGCAGCATGCAGAACATCGGCGGTTCCGATGGGTTGACGTTTGCCGTGTTGGTCAAATGGATCCGTGAATAGGACGGGTGGATCGAGATGAGCAATTTATGGTTTTTTCCTTGTGCGCGCACGTGCAGGAGCAGTTCGAGCTGATTAGGCTGATGAACTTTTGAAATCCTTCCGGTGATGAGCTGTTGCAATTCGCTCGTCATCGCTTTCGTAAATAATCCATCAAATGCCATGAAAAATCCCTCTTTCAAATCGTTTTGTTCCATCTTATCATTTTCACGGAAGAATATGATATAATAAGACAGTTAGTTTTAAGCGTGAATATATTACTTGAGCATCAATGGCGGTGAGGAAGATGAAGAGAAAGCCGAAGTTCATATCCATCGGGGCGGGCAATGCGGTGTCAGTGAACCGCATCGTGTCGATGATCCAGCCGGACTCGGCGCCTTCCAAGCGCTTGATGCAGGAAGCGCGCAGCAAAGGCTTGCTCGTCGATGCGACAGGCGGCAAGAAGACCAAGTCGATCTTTATCATGGATAGCGATCATGTGGTCATTTCCGCCTTGTCGGTCGAGACGGCCCTTGCGCGGATTGAAGAAAATGATGATGAGGCAAGCGAGGGATAAAATGAGAAAACATCGTGGACTGCTCATCGTGCTGTCCGGGCCTTCGGGCGTCGGCAAAGGCACGGTGCGAAAAGAGCTGTTCCAACAGCCGGATACAAATTATGAATATTCCATTTCCATGACGACGCGCTCACCGCGTGAAGGGGAAGTGGATGAAGTCGATTATTTCTTCAAGACCCGTCATGAGTTTGAAGAACTGATCGACCAGGGACAATTGCTTGAATATGCCGAGTACGTCGGCAATTATTACGGCACGCCGCTCGAATACGTCAATAAAATGCGCGATGCCGGGCGTGATGTGTTCTTGGAAATCGAAGTGCAAGGGGCAGCGCAAGTGCGCGATAAAGTGCCGGATGGCTTGTTCATCTTCCTTGCGCCGCCTAGCCTCTCAGAACTCGAAGAGCGCTTGGTCGGCCGCGGCACGGAGTCGGATGAAGTGATTGCTTCCCGCATCCATGCCGCCAGGAAAGAACTCGAGATGATGAACCTGTACGATTACGTCGTCGAAAATGATGAAGTCGAACACGCATGCGACCGCATCAATGCCATCATCATCGCAGAACATTGCAAGCGGGAACGCGTCGAAAAAAGATACTTAGATATGCTAAAGGAGAATGCCTGATGTTATACCCATCCGTTGATAAACTGAAAAGCCGCATCGATTCGAAATACTCCCTGGTCGCTTTGGCGTCCAAGAGAGCCCGTCAATTGCACGAACATGGCGATGAAAAACTTGATTCCTACGTATCCCACAAAGCGGTTGGAAAAGCGCTTGAAGAGATTGCAGCTGGTGCATTGACGCCGGTTCAGCAAGATGCATCCGCGATTTACGAAGACGAAATTTAACTTATGATCTCAATTGACGACTCCCAGAGCGAACCTGTTCTTTGGGAGTTTGTTGTTTAGAAAGGGTGTTTAGCGGTGTTGGCAAATCGAAAAATCCTATTATGTGTAAGCGGCGGCATCGCCGTCTATAAAGCGGTCGCCCTCGTCAGCAAATTGTCCCAGGCAGGGGCGGAAGTGAAAGTCATCATGACAGAATCAGCGAAGCAATTCGTCCAGCCTTTATCGTTCCAGGTCATGTCCAGAAACGATGTCTATTTTGATACATTCGACGAAAAAGATTCTTCAGTCATTGCCCATATCGATTTGGCGGACTGGGCAGACCTCGTGATCGTCGCGCCTGCTACCGCCAATATGATCGCTAAAATGGCGAATGGCTTAGGCGATGATATGGTCTCGACGGTATTGCTTGCGACGACAGCACCGATTTGGGTCGCGCCTGCGATGAATGTCCATATGTACGACCATCCCGCAGTCAAGCGCAATATCGACCGTTTGCATCATGACGGCATCCGTTTCATCGAGCCGTCTGAAGGCTTTTTGGCCTGTGGCTATGTAGGCAAAGGGCGTTTGGAAGAACCAGAGAAAATCACTGAACTGGTGGCCGGCCATTTCACGAAAAACAAGCCGTTAAAAGGCAAAAAAGTGGTCGTGACGGCTGGGCCGACTCGGGAACGAATCGACCCGGTGCGTTTTTTGACGAACTTTTCAAGCGGCAAGATGGGCTATGCCATGGCAGAAGCGGCAGCGGAACTCGGCGCTGAGACAATTTTGATTAGCGGCCCGGTGTCATTGCCGTTGCCAAGCGGTGTCAAACGCATTCAAGTCGAAAGTGCACAGCAGATGCTAGAAGCAGTGCTTAGTGAATACGACAGCGCAGACTTGGTCGTCAAGACAGCAGCTGTCGCTGATTACCGCCCGGCGGCCATCGCGGGGCAGAAGGTTAAGAAAAAAGAAGGCAATTCGGTCCTTGAGCTGGAGCGCACGGTAGATATCCTGCAGCAGCTCGGCCAACTGAAGGGCCATCAAATCCTGGTCGGCTTTGCGGCAGAGACCGATCATGTGGCGCAATATGCCAAAGATAAACTCGAGCGGAAAAATGCTGATTATATCATCGCCAACGATGTCAGTGCGGATTCGGCGGGCTTTGACCATGACACGAATGTAGTGACGGTCTACGGCCGCGGAGAATTCGAAAGGGCATTCCCGGTCATGCCGAAAAAAGCGCTTGCGCTCGATTTGTTAACGCTTATCACTGAAAAGGAATTTGCAAAATGATTGCCGAAGTCATCGTCGATGTTGCCGCACATCCGATTGACCGGCCGTTCGATTATGCAGTGCCGGAAAAATTCCAGGCACTCACCGAGCCGGGCATGCGCGTCAAAGTGCCTTTTGGCAACCGCAAAGTGCTCGGCTTTATTACAACTATCAAAGACACATCTGAATTTGACCCAAAACGGCTCAAGCCGATCCACGAATTGATGGATGTCGTGCCCGTATTGAACGGAGAAATGCTCGAGCTTGCACAATGGATGAAACGCCAGACGGTGTGTTTTGAAATCGATGCCCTGCAAGTCATGGTGCCAGCAGCACTTCGCGCCAAATACGAGAAGCGGTTCGTGTTGAATGCTGCTATCGACGAGCTGCCGAAAGAGCTACATCCGTATTTCGGCACACGTGACTTTGTCCGTGCCCAGGAAGCGGAAGCGGTCTATGGGCTTATGAAAAAGGAAATGGATAAAGGTACGGTGCTTGCGGATACGAACATCCAGCAGAAAACCGGCGTGAAAAAAATACGCATGGTCCATATTACAGATTCTGCAGAAGATATAGAAAATATTTCCATAAGAGCGAACGCCAAGCAGCAATTGAAGCTGCAGGAATTTTTCTTGAAACACGTGGGCCAAAGCTTTGAATCTTCCCAACTGCAAAAGCAAGCTGGTGTTTCGCTTCCGACGGTCAACGCTCTGGCGGAAAAAGGCTTGGCCAATTTTTCGTCCATGGAATCGTACAGGGACCCTTCACTTCTGACCGCTATTGAACAAAAGATCGCCTTGGATTTGACGGATGAACAGCAAACGGCATTCGATGCTATCCAATCCTCGCTCAACACGGAAAAAACTTTTTTGCTTCACGGCATCACCGGCAGCGGAAAAACGGAGATCTATTTGCAGACGATCGCCCAAGTGCTTGAAGAAGGCAAGGAAGCGATCATGCTCGTCCCGGAAATTTCCTTGACGCCACAGATGACCATCCGCTTTAAGGAGCGTTTCGGCGATTTGGTCGCCGTGCTGCACAGTGGCTTATCAGCAGGGGAAAAATACGATGAATGGCGAAAAATCCAGCGTGCGGAAGTGAAAGTCGTCGTAGGGGCCCGTTCAGCGATTTTTGCGCCGTTTCAAAATCTCGGCTTAATCATCCTCGACGAAGAGCATGAATCCAGCTATAAACAAGACGACTCACCCCGCTACCACGCACGGGATGTGGCGATTTGGCGCAGCCAGCAGCATCAATGCCCCGTCATCCTTGGTAGCGCGACGCCATCACTTGAATCGTATGCGCGCGCCCAAAAAGGCGTCTATGAATTACTCGCGCTGAAAAACCGGGCGAAAAACCAGCCGCTGCCTGAAGTTCATATTGTCGATATGCGCGAAGAGCTGCGCACCGGCAACCGGTCGATGTTTTCCGTGGAATTGGCGGAAGCGATACGCGAGCGCCTGGCACGGAAAGAGCAAGTCGTGCTGTTTTTGAACAAGCGCGGCTACTCGTCATTCGTTTTATGCCGCGATTGCGGGACGGTGCTGCAATGCCCGAACTGTGATATTTCGCTAACCTATCACCGGGCGAGCGAACGCATGAAATGCCATTATTGTGGCTACGATGAACCCGTGCCGACGACTTGCCCGGAATGCGAAAGCGACCATATCCGCTTTTTCGGCACAGGGACCCAAAAAGTTGAAGAGGAACTGGCGAAGCTCGTGCCGGATGCGCGCGTGTTGCGGATGGATGTCGATACGACCCGCAATAAAGGCGCACATGAAAAGATCTTGTCAGCGTTCGGCGAAGGCAAGGCCGATATTCTCCTCGGCACGCAAATGATTGCCAAAGGCTTGGATTTCCCGAATATTACATTGGTCGGTGTCTTATCAGCGGATACGACTTTGCATTTGCCGGATTTCCGGGCAGCCGAGAAAACCTATCAATTATTGACGCAAGTGAGCGGTCGTGCAGGACGCGACGTATTGCCGGGGGAAGTGTATGTGCAGACCTATACGCCGGAGCATTATGCGATCACGCTCGCAAAAGACCAATTATACGAACCGTTCTATGAGCAGGAAATGGCTATGCGGCGGGCGAGCGGATACCCTCCGTATTATTATGTCGTCAATATCCAGTTCACCCATGAGGATTTGATGACGGTGTCGGGCTATGCCCAGCAGATGACCGAATACCTGCGCCACCGCCTGTCGCCCAAAACCATTATTATCGGCCCTTCCGCATCGCTCATCGCCCGTGTGAACAATAGATATCGCTATCAATGTTTGATAAAATACAAAAATGAACCGAAGCTGGCTGAAGTGCTGCAGCAATTGATTAAAATCTATCGCAGCGACTGGATCAAAACGGGTGCGACTTTGTCCATCGACATGAATCCAACAACAGTCATGTAGCAGAAATGAGGAATAGAAATGGCAATCCGTGAAATTGTGAAACACCCGAATGAAGTATTAGAAACCCCGTGCAAGTCGGTCACTGAATTCGACCGTCAGATAGCTGTTTTATTGGACGATATGCACGAGACAATGATTGAAGCGGACGGTGTCGGCATTGCCGCACCACAAGTGGGTGTCTCACTGCGCGTCGCGATCGTCGATTTCCAAGAAGGGCAGGAGCCGATTGAAATGATCAATCCGGAACTCGCGCTATTCGAAGGGAAAGAGACGGATATCGAAGGCTGTTTGAGCTTCCCGGGTATTTTCGGGGAAGTCGAGCGCCACGGCCGCATCAAAATCAAAGCCCAGGAACGCGACGGCTCGTGGTATGAACTGGAGGCAGAAGGTTACGAAGCGCGTGCCATCCTTCATGAAATGGACCATTTGGACGGCGTGCTGTTCACGAGCAAAATCGAGAAATATGTCACCCAAGAAGAATTGGATGAACTGATCCGCCAGCAGGAAGAGGAGGATTCGCTTTGACCAAAATTGTTTTCATGGGAACGCCGGCATTTTCGGCTCCAATCCTGAAGATGCTTGCCGATGAGGGATACGACATCGTTTCGGTCGTCACACAGCCCGACCGCCCTGTCGGCAGAAAGAAAACCCTGACGCCGACGCCAGTGAAAGAGCAAGCATTGGAACTTGGATTGCCGGTCTACCAACCGGAAAAACTGAAAGATCCCGAACAAGCGCAAAAAATTCTCGACTTAAAGCCGGATTTGATTGTGACAGCGGCATTCGGGCAAATCTTGCCGACATCGGTACTCGAAGCCCCGAAACTGGGCGCCATCAACGTGCACGCCTCACTGCTTCCGGAATACCGTGGAGGTGCGCCGATCCACCAGGCGATCATTGACGGCAAAAAAGAAACCGGCGTGACGATCATGTATATGGTGGATCGTCTGGATGCAGGGGATATCATTTCACAAAAATCGGTACCGATCGAAGAAACGGACCATACCGGCAGCATGTTCGAGAAATTAAGTGCGGCAGGAATGGAGTTGTTGAAAGCAACCTTGCCGTCGATCATCGACGGGACCAATGAGCGAATTCCACAGGACGAAGAACGCGTCACGTTTGCGCGCAATATTTCACGGGAGCAGGAACGCATCGACTGGAACAAATCCGCACGCGAAATCTATAACCAAGTGCGCGGGTTGCATCCATGGCCGGTCGCGTTCACAACTTTAGCAGACGCCAATGTCAAATTGTGGTGGACGGAAATTGCCGACAGCCAGAAAACCGGCGCGCCGGGTGAAATCATCGAATTGACAAAAGATGCCATTATCGTCCAAACCGGCGAAGGCGCACTTGCCATCAAAGAATTGCAGCCGGCTGGGAAAAAACGCATGACGGCTGAAGATTATTTACGTGGGCCGAAATTACAGGCAGGGGACCGATTCGAATGAAAAACAAAAAAATCCACGGCAATGTAAGAGATGCAGCATTGTCGATTCTCTATGCCGTGGAAAACAAACAGGCATATAGCAACCTCTTATTGAATACAACAATGGACAGCTACGGCATTTCCGCCAAAAACAAAGGCTTGTTGACGGAAATCACTTATGGCACGCTGCAGCATCAAATGACCTTGGACTATTATTTAGAACCGTATATCAAAAGCAAGCTCGATCCATGGGTGCGGACGCTTCTGCGCTTATCGCTCTATCAAATCGTTTACTTGGACCGCATCCCGTTCCATGCCGTCATCAACGAAGCAGTGGAAATCGCCAAACGGCGCGGGCATGGCGGCATTGCGTCTGTCGTTAACGGCATTCTGCGTTCCGTCCAGCGTACAGGCGTGCGTTCATTCAATGAAATTGCCGACCCAATCGAAAAGATTTCCATCGAAACGAGCCACCCGGCTTGGATGATCAAGCGCTGGTCGGAACAATTCGGCATGCAAAAAGCCCGCGAAATGGCGCTCGAGAACAATAAAGCGCCGCTCCAGACGGTGCGTGTCAATACCGTTCAGGCGACGCCGGAACAAGTGATCGAAATGCTTGAATCGGAAGGGCTGACTGCCGAACCAAGCAAGATTATCCCTGAATGCCTTGTCGTCACGGGCGGGCAACCGGTGCGCACGCAAGCATTCGAAAAAGGCTTCATCACCATACAAGATGAAAGTTCGATGCTGCCGGCTTATGCGCTGCAAGTGGAACCTGGCATGACCGTGCTCGATATGTGCGCGGCGCCTGGCGGGAAGACGACCCACATCGCCGAAAAGCTTGAAGGACATGGGGCGGTACTGGCGATGGATTTGCACGCCCATAAAGTCAAATTGATTGAAGAAACCGCAAAACGCTTGGGCCACCAGACAATCGAAACCACAGTCGGAGACGGCCGTGAAAGCAGCGAGCGCTTCGGTGAAGAAAAATTCGACCGGATCCTGGTGGACGCACCTTGTAGCGGGCTTGGTGTCATCAAGCGCAAGCCGGATATCAAATACACGAAAACGCCGGATGATTTCGGGCGCTTGCAGACGATTCAGCTTGCGCTTCTCGATGAAGCGGTGAAGCTGTTGAAGCCAGGCGGCATTCTCGTCTACAGCACGTGTACGGTCGATACCGAAGAGAACCGGGGAACTGCCGAGAAGTTCATGAACACACATCCGCAAATGGAACAGATCCCTGCTGAATTGCCTGCCGCGTTCAAGAGCAAAGGCAAAGGATTTGTCCAAGTCTTCCCGCAGGATTTCGGGAGTGACGGATTTTTTATCGCAAGCTTCAGAAAAACCGACGGCCAAGTTGCCGAAAGCTAAAAAGCGGGGTGTCCACTATTGTTTCAGTATGTAATTGAAAGCGATACCGGTAGAAAAAGGGAAGTCAATGAAGACCGCGTCGCTGTGCTCAAACGCCCCGGCGGATTATTGCTCGCGCTTGTCGCAGATGGCATGGGCGGCCATAATGCAGGAGACGTTGCGAGCCGGATGGCGGTTGATGAACTCGGCAGAAGGTTCATGGAAGCGGACGAAGAAACGTTTGAAACGACAGAAGAAAAGACGGCCTGGCTATCTGGCCAAGTGTTGCAAGTCAACCGGCTTGTTTATGAACATTCCATCACCCATAGCGAATGCAAAGGGATGGGAACGACTCTAATCGCCGCATTGATTGAAGAGGATGATTGTGTGCTATGCCATATCGGCGACAGCCGTGCGTATGTCATCGGCCCGTCGATGGCGCAAGTGACGCGTGATCATTCCTATGTCAACGTGCTAGTCGATAACGGGGAAATTACCCAACAGCAGGCGGAAGACCATCCGAAGAAAAACTGGATCCTGCGCTCACTGGGCACGGAACCTGATATCGAGCGGGAAATGCATCATTTTTCTCTCGCTGGCACTTCTTATTTCCTGATATGCACCGACGGATTAAGCAATAAATTGAATGAGCGGGACATTTCGTCGATTGTCCGCTCGAAAGCTTCACTGTCTCAAAAAGGCAAAGCCTTGATTGCGCTGGCCAATGACCTCGGCGGAGAAGACAATATTTCATTTGTATTGTTGACGGCGCTTGGTGAGGAGGTGTAGCGATGTTAGTTGGAAAACGAATCAACGGCCGCTATAAAGTGCTTGAGGCGATCGGCAGCGGAGGCATGTCCAATGTTTATTTGGCACATGACATGATCCTTGACCGTGATGTCGCCATCAAAGTGCTGCGCTACGACTTCAGCAATGAAGAGGAATTGCGCCGCCGCTTCAAACGGGAAGCGCTGTCTTCGACAAGCCTTGGCCATCCGAACATCGTCAGTATCTTCGATGTCGGGGAAGACAATGACTTGCCATATCTCGTCATGGAGTATGTACCTGGTGATACGTTGAAAGAATACATCATCAAACATTCCCCGGTTGAACCGGAACGCGCCGTGGAAATCATGAAGCAATTGGCATCTGCCCTTGCGCATGCCCACCACAACCATATTGTCCACCGGGATATCAAGCCGCAGAACGTGCTGGTGGATGAAGACGGCAACGTCAAAATCTCGGATTTCGGCATTGCCATGGCATTGAGTGCCACTTCCTACACACAGACCAATTCGGTGCTCGGGACTGTTCATTACTTGTCTCCCGAACAAGCGAGAGGCGGCACCGCCAATAAGAAATCCGATATTTATTCGCTCGGCATCGTCATGTATGAATTGTTGACTGGAAAGCTGCCGTTTTCAGGTGAATCGGCTGTGGCTATCGCCTTGAAGCATCTGCAAACGGAAACGCCTTCATTGAAAGAAACCGTACCGGACCTGCCGCAAAGCCTTGAAAATATCGTATTGAAAGCGACTGCCAAGAATCCGCAATACCGTTATGCCTCGGCGGATGAAATGGCAGAAGACCTTTCGACGGCGCTCACTCCGGAACGAATCAATGAACCGAAATTTGCCGTGCCGGTAGACGAAGGGGAAACACGCGCCATGCCGGCGATCAAAGATACGGGTACGTACGAACAGGCCGATGCGACCAAAACGATGGCGCTTCCTGTCAAAGAGGATAAAAAAGAGAAGAACAAGCCGCCTGAGAAGAAAAAACGAAAGAAAACGCCGATTGTCTTGGCGATTTTCGCCGCCTTGATCTTGATCGGATTAATCACGGCCTTTGCGTTCCCGGGATTGTTTGAGCCTAGGCAAGTGGCCGTGCCGGATGTTTCCGGGATGGAAAGAGAAGCGGCACACGAAGAGCTGACCGCTGCTGGCTTTGTTGTCGCAGAAGAGTCGGAACAGTTCTCTGAAGATGTCGAAGAGAATCATGTGATTCGTACCATACCGGAAGCAGGAAAGATGCGCGATCCAGAGTCGAGCATCAGCCTATTCATTAGCAGGGGCAAAGAAACGGCCGAGTTTGGTGATTATGTCGGCACGTCACTTGACCAGGCACAGCGTATGTTGGAAGGTTCGAATTATGCATCGGTCGATTCGCGGGAAGAGTTTTCCGATGAAGCGCCCGGCACGATCTTGAGCCAAAGCCCTGAAGCGGGAACCGAGGTCACCATCAGCGAGACCGCTGTCGAATTCGTCGTCAGCAAAGGACCGGACATGCGCGAAGTGGAAGATTTGACCGGCTATGGAGAAGCACAATTAAATGAGTATGCCCGTTCATCGGGATTCAATATCCGCATCGTCCGTGAAGAAGAATCCGATTCCGTAGAAGCAGGGTTGGTGCTGTCGCAAAACGTTGCGGGCGGAGAGATGCTTGAAGTCGGAAGCACGATTGAAGTCGTGTTGTCTTCTGGCAGTGCGGAACTTCCGGTGAATACCTACGTCGAAACAGTGGAAATCCCTTATGAGCCGGCAGAGCCTGCAGGAGAAGGTGAAGACCCGGTCGAGCAGACCATCCGCGTCTATATTCAGGACCAGAACCAAAGCATGGTCGAACCGGTCGAGGAATTCACAATCACGGAAACGACCGAACACCAGATTGAAATGCAGATTGTCGAAGGCGCAAGCGCTTCCTACCGTATCGTCAGGGATGCCACGATCATCCTGGAAAAGACAGTGGACTATGAGAACGCAGATTAATACAACTACAATGAATGGATAAGGAGTGGTGCTATGCCGAAAGGTCAGATCAGAAAAGCGTTGAGCGGCTTCTATTATGTATTGGATGATGACGGTGAACGTTACACCCAGTGCCGGGGCCGTGGAGTTTTCCGCAACCGCCAAATCACGCCGCTTGTCGGGGATTTTGTCGAGTACAAAGCGGATAACGATCGCGAAGGGACGATACTGGATATTGATGAACGCAAAAATGAACTGGTGCGCCCCCCCATCTCCAATATTGATCAGGCGATTTTAGTGTTTTCAGCCAAGCAGCCCGATTTCCATCCGCTGTTATTGGACCGTTTCCTGGTAGCGGTTGAATCGTTTGATATTCAGCCAGTCATTTGCTTGACGAAAATCGATTTATTGTCGGATGCGGAGCGCGAAGAACTGGACCGTTATGCCGATGATTACCGGACAATCGGATACGATGTCATTGAATCTTTCATAGACGACCCGACATTGCAGGAAAGGCTGATGCCGGTCCTCGAAGGCAAGACAAGCGTTCTTGCCGGGCAGTCTGGCGTCGGGAAATCAACTTTGCTGAATACGATTTTGCCGTCGCTGAAGTTGAAGACCGATGACATCTCGCAAGCCTTGAACCGAGGCAAGCATACAACGCGCCATGTGGAATTGATCGAAGTGAATGGCGGTTTGCTGGCGGATACGCCAGGATTCAGCTCGTTCGACTTTGAACAGCTCGAGAAAGAACAATTGTCGGCATGCTTCCCGGAAATGGAACAACGCGCAGGCGGCTGTAAATTCCGCGAATGCCTGCATTTGAATGAACCAAAATGCGCTATCAAAAAAGCGGTTGAGACAGGGGACATCCCTGAATACCGCTATAAGCACTACTTGAAATTTTTGGAAGAAATAATGAATCGAAAGCCGAGGTATTCACATGATTAAAATTGCACCGTCTATTCTAGCAGCAGATTTTGCAAAACTTGGACAAGAAGTACAGGAAGTCGAAAAAGCCGGAGCCGATTGGATCCATATCGATGTCATGGACGGCCATTTCGTCCCGAATATCACGATGGGGCCGATTGTGGTCGACGCGCTGCGCCCGTTGACACAGCTTCCGCTCGATGTCCATTTGATGATCGAGAACCCGGACCGTTACATCGAGGATTTCGCCAAGGCTGGTGCGGATTATATTACCGTCCATGTCGAAGCGTGCCCGCATCTTCACCGCACCATCCAATTGATCCGTTCGTTCGGCGTCAAACCGGGTGTCGTCTTGAACCCGCACACGCCGATCGAAACGATCCAGCATGTTTTGGAAGATATCGATTTGGTGCTGTTCATGACCGTTAACCCTGGATTTGGCGGACAGAAGTTCATCCATTCAGTCGTCCCGAAAGTTGCGGCATTGTCGCAATTGATCAAAGACAAAGGCTTGTCTGTCGATATCCAAATCGATGGCGGCATCAATGAAGAAACGATTGTTCCTTGCGCGCAAGCAGGGGCGAATGTGTTCGTGGCCGGGTCAGCCATTTTCGGCAAACAAGACCGCACGCAAGCTCTGCAGGCGATCAAAAAGGCGGGGCAAGGAGTTATCTCGTGATTATCGTAATCACAGCAGGAGGTCCGGCAGACGAACTGCCGGACCTTTCTTCATATGAAGGGGCATCCTATATCGGGGTGGATGCAGGGGTCATGACGCTGCTTGGGCTCGGCATTGAACCAGTGGAAGCGGTCGGGGATTTTGATTCGGTGACAGACAGCGAGTATGAAAAAATCCGCTCAGCATTTCCGTCACTTGAACGGTCGCCGGCGGAAAAAGATGAATCGGATACGGAACTTGCCTTGAAGAAAGCGATGCATTACAATCCGGACACTGTCATTGTTACCGGTGTGACCGGCGGCAGGCTCGACCATTATATGGCTGCCTTGCACATCGTCTTAGCCTACCAAAGAAGCTATCCGTATATCGATTTCATGATCGTGAACAAGCAGAACCGCATCCGGTTCATGGAGCCCGGAACATATCCTATGGAAGCCGATCAAGCTTTCAAATACGTCTCCTTTTATCCATTCGCGGAAGAAGTGAGCGGCTTTACGATAGAAGGATTCAAGTATCCGGTGAACGATGAGCGGATTCCGTTCGGTTCGACGCGCTTTATCAGCAATGAATTAGTACAGGATGGAACGGTTGAATTCACGGGCGGTCATCTAATCGTCATCGAAAGTTCCGATTGAACGCACGAAAAAATGCCAGGCTGACAATTGTCAGACCTGGCATTATTCATGAGCGGTTTAGACGCGCTCAACTTTTCCTGATTTCAATGCTCTCGCGGAAACCCATACACGTTTCGGCTTGCCGTCTACAAGGATGCGAACTTTTTGAAGGTTTGCTCCCCATGTACGTTTTGTCGAGTTCAACGCGTGTGAACGGCTGTTTCCTGCACGAGCTTTACGTCCAGATACTGCACATACTTTTGGCATGTAAGTCCCTCCTCACAAGTGAAGCTGAAAATTATAATAGAATTTCAGTTCGTTTTTCGTTTCACATACTTTAATAATTTACCATAGAAAAAAGACAGGCGCAAGTGAAATTCACAGCCTTTCAAGAAAAAAACCTTTACAGGCTAAAACGTTGGCTTTTCTTATAAAGGGCTTTCATGTAGAATGAAAAGAGTGAAATAGGACTCGAGGAGGAATTTTAATGTCGATTGAGTTGAATAATGAATATGGTCAAATCGATATTTCCAATGATGTGATAGCCCAAATAGCCGGCGGTGCTGCGATCGAATGCTACGGCATCGTAGGAATGGCAACGAAACACCAGATCCGCGACGGCCTCACGGACATTCTCCGCAAAGAGAACTTTGCCAAAGGAGTCCTTGTGCGCCAAGAAGATGGCGATTTGGTCATTGATATGTACGTAATCATCAGCTACGGAACGAAAATTTCGGAAGTGGCGTATCAAGTCCAATCCAAAGTGAAATATACAATTACAAAAACATTGGGCATGCCGGTTAGTGCGGTAAACATTTATGTCCAGGGCGTTCGTGTGACGAACCCGTAAGAGGAGGAAAATTCGGTTATGAAGTCATTAAACGGAGTGAAATTCGCTGAAATGGTGCAGATGGGTTCGCACCATCTATACCAAAATGCGGATTATGTAGATGCATTGAACGTCTTCCCAGTGCCAGACGGCGATACTGGGACGAACATGAATTTATCGATGACATCCGGTGCAAAAGAAACAGAAGCCCATACACAAGAACATATCGGGAAAACAGCAAGCGCTTTATCAAAAGGCTTGCTCATGGGCGCGCGCGGCAACTCAGGAGTCATTTTGTCCCAATTGTTTCGCGGATTCGGCAAATTTATCGCCGATGAGCCGGAACTATCCGCGAAAAAATTGGCAGAAGCTTTTCAGCATGGGGTCGAGACAGCTTATAAAGCGGTCATGAAACCGGTCGAAGGCACGATTCTGACGGTCGCGAAAGATGCAGCGGCTAAAGGAATGAGCCTAGCAGACAGTGAAGAAGATATCATCGTATTGTTCGAAGCGATTGTCACAGAAGCAAAAGCATCGCTTGAGAGAACACCGGACCTGTTGCCGGTGCTGAAGGAAGTTGGAGTTGTCGACAGCGGCGGGCAAGGCCTCGTCTATGTCTACGAAGGATTTCTTGCATCATTGAAAGGCGAAGCATTGCCGGAGAAGCATGTCGATAATTCAATGGATGACCTAGTCAGTGCCGAGCACCATAAGAACATCGCCGGCTTCATGAACACCGAAGATATCGAATTCGGCTATTGCACGGAATTCATGGTCAAATTTGAAGACGGCAAGCGCTCATTCAATGAAGCCGCGTTCCGTACAGATTTGAGCGCTTACGGTGATTCACTTCTGGTCATTTCAGATGATGAAATCGCGAAAATCCATATCCACTCCGAAGAGCCTGGGAAAGTCCTTACATACGGCCAGGAATACGGAAGCCTGATCAGCATGAAAATCGAGAACATGCGCCAGCAGCATACCGACATTGTCGGCGAAGGCCATAAGAAGACTGCGGCAGTTGAAGAAGCGAAGCATCCATATGCGATCGTCACGGTCGCAATGGGCGAAGGCGTAGCGGAATTGCTCCGTTCAATCGGCGCTTCTTACGTCATCGAAGGCGGCCAGACAATGAACCCGTCAACGGAAGATATCGTCAATGCGGTCCGTTCGATCGGCGCAGAGCGCGTGCTGATTTTGCCGAACAATAAAAACATCATCATGGCAGCGGAACAAGCGGCAGAGCTTCTTGATATCGAAGCAGCCGTCGTTCCTACAAAAGATGTCCCACAAGGCATGTCGGCACTTCTCGCTTTCAATCCCGAAGCCGCCGTCGCAGACAACCAACAAGCGATGGGGGATGCAATCAAGCACGTCAAATCGGGATCGGTGACTTTTGCGGTGCGCGATACATCGATCGATGGTGTCTCCATCAAGAAAGACGATTTCATGGGAATTTCAGAAGGCAAGATCGTCGTGTCGGATGAAAGCCTTGAAAAAGTAACTGAAGAACTATGCAAAAAGCTGGTCGATGCAGATGCAGAGATTGTCACGATCCTCTTCGGCGAAGATGTCAGTGAAGCGGATGCCGAAAAGCTCGGCGCGTTCATCGAATCATTGAACGGCGACGTCGAAGTGGAAATCCACAACGGCAAGCAGCCGCTCTATCCATATATTCTGGCAGTTGAATAATGTTAGGCGGAGGTCCGGGAACAAGACACCGGGCCTCCGCTTTTTTATTTTCCCACAATAGAAAAGCGCCGTGTGAAGGACAGAATGATGCAAAACAAGTTAAGCCTTGGCGGATAGCGGGAAAAACCCACGGTTAAGACAATGTATGCGCTTTATTATTTTTGTTTCCGCGGCGCTTTTCATGTAAAATGAAATTATACGAGACGGAAAGTGAGGGGTTTGAGCATGAAGTTCAAATCTGTTTTTGATATAATCGGCCCGGTAATGATCGGTCCATCATCTTCGCATACTGCAGGTGCCGCGCGCATCGGCAGGGTAGCGCGCGACCTGTTCGGCAGGCAGCCGGCATGGGCGAAGATCCATTTATACGGATCTTTCGCAGAAACCTATAAAGGGCATTCGACCGATGTGGCGATTGTCGGCGGCTTACTGGATTACGATACATTCGACGAGCGCATCAAAACCGCTTTTGAAGAAGCGGAAAAGCTCGGCATGAGCTATGAGTTCATTCCGGAAACGGGGAATGTCGATCATCCGAATACGGCGCGCATCGTCATCGGGGATGAAAAATCCGAAATGTCGATGATGGGAATTTCCATCGGCGGAGGCAAAATCGAAATTACGGAACTGAACGGTTTCCCGCTCAGGTTATCCGGCAACCACCCGGCGATCCTCGTCGTCCACGACGACCGCTCGGGCTGTATCGCAAACGTAGCGAATTGTTTATATAAATACGACATCAATATCGGCCATATGGAAGTATCCCGCAAAGAGCGCGGGGACATGGCGTTGATGGTCATCGAAGTCGATCAGACGGTAGATGTAGAAGTAATGGGCGAATTGCGCGAGTTGCCGAATATTACGCAAGTCACACGCATCGCCGACTAAACAGGAGGTAAGAGAAATGGATGTTCTATTCCGAAACGTAAGGGAGCTCGTAGAACGGGCAGAAAAAGAAGGCAAGCTCATTTCCGAGATCATGATCGAACAGGAAATGCTCATCACAGACCGTTCGCGGGAAGATATCATGCAGCAGATGGAGCGCAATTTGACTGTCATGGAAGAAGCGGTCGAAAAAGGCTTGCAAGGCGTTCATTCCGTTTCCGGCTTGACGGGTGGCGACGCGGTGCTGCTGCAAAAATACATGCAGCAAGGCAATAGCCTATCCGGCGATCTGCTGCTCGATGCCGTCAGCAAAGCCGTCGCGACCAATGAAGTGAACGCGGCGATGGGCACGATCTGTGCGACACCGACCGCAGGATCTGCAGGGGTTGTCCCAGGCACCTTGTTTGCCGTCAAGAATAAATTGAACCCGACACGTGAACAGATGATCCGTTATCTGTTCACGTCCGGAGCGTTCGGCTTTGTCGTGGCCAATAATGCCTCGATTTCCGGAGCTGCTGGTGGATGCCAGGCGGAAGTCGGCTCTGCAGCGGCAATGGCTTCTGCTGCCATCATCGAAATGGCAGGGGGCACGCCTCAGCAAAGTTCTGAAGCTTTTGCCATTACCCTGAAGAATATGCTCGGCCTAGTCTGCGACCCTGTGGCGGGGCTCGTGGAAGTGCCATGCGTGAAGCGCAATGCGATGGGTGCATCCAATGCGGTCGTTGCTGCCGATATGGCGCTCGCTGGCGTTACCAGCCGCATCCCATGCGACGAAGTCATCAGCGCCATGTTCGAAATCGGGCAAGCGATGCCTAGCGCGTTCCGCGAAACGGCGAAAGGCGGATTGGCTGCGACACCGACCGGCAAATGGCTAGAATCGAAAATCTTCGGCGGGTCGGTAGTCGGCAGTGGACAATAAAGCACCCGTCTCTTCATTGAAGGGGGTCGGGAAGCAAGCGGCTGAAACCTTGCGGGACATGAAAATCGAAAGTCTTGAAGACTTGATCATGACCTTCCCGTATCGCCACGAGGATTTCCAGCTCAAAGATCTGGCTGAAACGCCCCATAATGAACGGGTAACGGTGGAGGGAAGGGTCGAAAATGAACCTTCCGTCCTTTTTTTAGGAAAAAATAAATCGCGGACGACTGTGACGGTGCTCGTCGGTCGCCATCTCGTCAAAGCGGTATTCTTCAACCAGCATTATGTGAAAGCCAAACTCCAAATCGGCGCGATTGTCACTTTGACTGGCAAATGGGATCGTGGCCGCCAATTGATCACGGTTTCCAGCCATTCGATCGGCCCGCGGACAGATGGCGCGGATTTCGAGCCGGTTTACAGCCTGAAAGGTTCTATGCACCAGAAAACGTTCCGCAAACTGATGCGGCAAGCGCTAGATGCCACAAAAGGCGGCCTCCAGGATTGCCTGCCCGCTTCCATCCGCGAAGAATACCAGCTGCTGCCGTTTGAAGAAGCGCTCGAAACCGTCCATTTCCCGGAAGATGCCGCTTCGCTCAAGCAGGCGCGCCGGCGTTTTGTGTATGAAGAGCTATTGCTGTTTCAATTGAAGATGCAGGCGCTGCGCAAGAAGAACCGGGAAGCGGAGGGCGGTTCGTTCATCGATTATGATTTGAATCGTTTGAAAGCGTTCATCGATGCATTGCCGTTCGATTTGACCAGTGCCCAAAAACGCGTCGTCAATGAAATTTGCCGCGACATGAAAGAACCGTTCCGGATGAACCGCCTATTGCAGGGGGATGTCGGTTCCGGCAAGACTGTCGTCGCCGCAATCGCTTTGTATGCCGCCGTAACAGCAGGCAAACAAGGGGCGCTCATGGCACCAACAGAAATCCTCGCTGAGCAGCATGCCAATACGCTCGAGGAATGGTTCCGTCCTTTTGGCGTCAGCGTCGCCTTATTGACGGGATCCGTTAAAGGCAAGAGACGCAAGGAAGTATTGAAGCGTCTAGTGGATGGCGAAATCGACATTTTGATCGGCACCCATGCATTGATCCAGCCGGAAGTCTTGTTCAAAAGCCTAGGATTGGTCATCACCGATGAGCAGCACCGCTTTGGTGTGGACCAACGGCGTGTGCTGAAAGATAAAGCCTTAAACCCGGATGTCCTGTTCATGACCGCGACCCCAATTCCACGGACGCTCGCAATTTCGGCTTTCGGTGAAATGGATGTCTCGATCATCGACGAAATGCCGGCCGGGCGAAAAGAAATCGAAACCTATTGGATGAAAAAAGAGATGTTCGGCAAAATTGTCGGCCGCATGGAAAAAGAACTTCTCGCCGGGCGGCAGGCATATGTCATCGCACCGCTGATCGAAGAATCCGAAACCTTGGAATACCAGAATGCGGTCGAGCTGTACCAGCAATTGACGGTGTATTTCGAAGGCCGCCATACCGTCGGGTTGATGCACGGACGCCTGCATCCGGATGAAAAAGAGCAAACGATGCGTGAATTTGCAGAAGGAAAGATCGCGGTGCTGGTGTCGACGACTGTGGTCGAAGTCGGCGTCAACGTCCCGAACGCGTCGTTCATGCTGATTTATGACGCTGAACGCTTTGGCTTGTCGCAGCTACACCAATTGCGCGGGCGTGTTGGCCGTGGCAGCGACCAATCCTATTGTGTGCTGCTGGCAGACCCGAAAACGGAGATCGGCAAAGAGCGCATGAATTCGATGACGGAAACGAACGACGGCTTTATCCTAGCTGAAAAGGATTTGGAGCTGCGAGGGCCGGGTGATTTCTTCGGCCGCAAGCAAAGCGGCATTCCGGAGTTCCGCATGGCGGATCTGGTCCACGATTACCGTGCGCTTGAAGCGGCGAGAAAAGACGCGGAGGCGTTAATCGCAAGCGAGTCGTTCTGGATCTCGGACGAAACGAAATGCCTGCGGGCGATGCTTGAAGAGTCCGGCATTCTCGAAGGCGGAAGGCTTGATTAGGATGCAGGGAGACCGATTTTCCTTGCATTCTTTTTTTGTTGTTTATATACTCATATTAGTACCAAGTGCTAATAGCGGGCGGTGACATAGTGAGAAAACCTAAAAAAGAGCGGCAGGCTGCGCTGAAATCCTCGATCAAAGATAATCCGTTCGTGACCGATGAAGAATTGTCGGCAGAGTTCGGTGTCAGTGTCCAGACCATCCGTCTCGACAGGATGGAGCTTTCGATTCCTGAACTTCGGGAGCGCATCAAGCACGTAGCCGAGAAGACCTTTGACGATGAAGTGAAATCCTTGCCGATTGACGAAGTGATCGGTGAAATTATCGATATAGAATTGGACAATAAAGCCATCTCGATTTTTGATGTCAAACCGGAACACGTTTTCCAGCGCAATAGAATTGCCAGGGGGCACCATCTGTTCGCGCAGGCGAATTCCTTGGCGGTAGCGGTGATGAACGAAGAATTGGCGTTGACAGTGAAATCGGAATTGCAATTTTTGAAGCCGGTTAAAGCCGGGCAGCGGGTCGTCGCGAAAGCGCAAGTGACCGACAGGCAGCCGCACAAGCACCGCGCGTTCGTCAAAGTGGTGTCGACGGTTGACCAGGCAGTAGTTTTTATCGGGACATTTGAAATGTACCGCATGACTGAACAAAGTGAAGGTGACAATTCGTGAAAATAGCGATCGATGCAATGGGCGGGGACAACGCCCCGAAAGAAATTATCGAAGGTGTCAAACAAGCACTCGAAGCGTTCAGCGACGTGGAGATTTTGCTTTACGGGCAACAGGACAAAATCGATGAATACATAAAACCGCAAGACCGTTTGACGATTATCCATTGCACTGAAGTGATCGAATCGGAAGACGATCCGGTCCGTTCGGTGCGCCGCAAAAAAGATGCATCGATGGTCCGTATGGCCGAAGCGGTCAAAGAAGGTACCGCGGATGCGGCAGTATCCGCAGGAAACACAGGAGCCCTTATGTCAGCCGGCTTGTTTATCGTCGGCCGCATCGACGGTGTCGACCGCCCGGCGCTTGCGCCGACTTTGCCGACGATGGACGGAAAAGGTTTTCTCATGCTGGACCTCGGCGCCAATGCCGATGCCAAGCCGGAGCACCTTGTGCAATACGCCATCATGGGCAGCATCTATGCCGAAAAAGTACGCGGCGTCCAAAATCCGACAGTCGGTTTGCTGAATATCGGGACAGAAGAGAAAAAAGGCAATGAACTGACGAAAGCGGCATTTCCGCTGCTTAAAGAAGCGCCTGTCAACTTCATTGGCAACGTGGAGTCGCGCGACTTGCTGAACGGCGCTGCTGATGTAGTCGTCACGGACGGTTTTACCGGCAATATGGTCTTAAAGACGATCGAAGGGACGGCGATGAATGTATTCGCGATGATCAAAGATGTCTTTATGGCTTCAACTAAAACTAAAATAGCGGCGATGCTCGTGAAAAATGATTTGAGCGCGTTAAAAGGCATGCTGGATTACAGCGAATACGGCGGTGCTGGATTATTCGGGCTAAAGGCGCCGGTCATCAAAGCGCACGGTTCATCCAACGGCACTGCATTCTATAACGCGATCCGCCAAGCGCGGACGATGGTCGAGCATGATGTGGCCGGCAAGATTTACAGCACCTTGAAGGAGGAACAATCGTCATGAGAAAGCAAATCGCATTTATTTATCCAGGGCAAGGCTCACAGGCAGTGGGCATGGGCGAAAGCTTTCTGGAAGATGACAAGAGCCGCCAGTTTTACGACAGCGCAGACCAAGTGCTTGGGATGGGTTTGTCGAAATTGATGCTCGAAGGCCCGCAGGAAGAATTGACCTTGACTTATCACGCGCAGCCGGCACTTTTGACTGTCAGCTCGATGATCACGGAACGATTGATCCGTGCAGGCATCCGACCGGATTATACAGCGGGGCACAGCCTTGGTGAATACAGTGCACTTGTCGCATCGAATGTCTTGGAATTTCCGAAAGCTGTGGAAGTGGTCCATAAGCGCGGATTATTCATGAATGAAGCAGTGCCTGCAGGTGAAGGCGCAATGGCCGCTATTCTGGGGATGGATGCAGACAAGCTGGAAGAAGTGACGGATGATGCGACCAATAGCGCAGGAGTCGTCCAATTGGCCAACTTGAACTGCCCGGGGCAAATCGTTATTTCCGGAACGAAAGCGGGAGTGGAAAAAGCGTGTGAACTGGCAAAAGAGCGCGGCGCAAAACGTGCCATCCCGCTTGACGTCAGCGGCCCGTTCCACTCGGAATTGATGCGTTCCGCGTCACATGACTTGGCAAAAGTGCTAAGTGATTCATTCCTGCTCGATGCGAAAGTTCCTGTCGTGACAAATTTCAGGGCCGAACCGGAAACGAACGCGACGCAATTGCAGGACATGTTAATCCATCAATTGTACTCCCCTGTTTTGTGGGAGCAATCCGTGCGGAAGATGATCGAACTAGGCGTCACCACTTTTGTCGAAGTCGGACCTGGAAAAGTGCTGAGCGGCTTGGTGAAAAAAATCGACCGTTCAGTCACTGTTATTCCGGTCCATGACCTGGCGTCATTCGAAAAAGCGGTAGAGGAGTTGACAACATGAGCAAATTAACTGGAAAAACAGCCATCGTTACAGGGGCATCCCGCGGCATTGGGGCAGCCATTGCCCGCCGTTTTGCTGAAGAAGGCGCAAATATCGTCGTCAATTACAGCGGCAGCCAGGACAAGGCGGAAGCCGTCGTAGCTGAAATCGAACAAGCGGGCGGCAAAGCCATTGCCGTCAAAGCCAATGTCGCAGATGCCGATGCGGTAAAAGTGATGGCGGATACAGCGATGAAGGAATTCGGCTCGATCGACATCCTTGTCAATAATGCCGGCATCACACGCGACAACTTGATGATGCGCATGAAAGAAGACGAATGGGATGATGTTATCAATACGAACTTGAAAGGCGTTTTCCTGTGCACCAAAGCAGTAACCCGCCAAATGATGAAACAGCGCGCAGGGCGCATCGTCAATATCGCGTCGATCGTGGGCGTCATGGGCAATGCAGGACAAGCGAATTACGTGGCGGCAAAAGCGGGCGTCATCGGTTTGACGAAGACGACGGCGAGAGAACTTGCAAGCCGTGGGATTACGGCAAATGCGGTAGCCCCTGGATTCATCACGACCGACATGACAGAAAAGCTCGGCGATGATGTACAATCGAGCATGCTTGCCCAAATTCCGCTCGCCCGTTTCGGCGCGCCGGAAGATGTGGCGAATGCGGCATTGTTCCTGGCTTCCGACGAAGCAAGTTATGTAACCGGCCAGACTTTGCATCTGGACGGCGGCATGGTCATGTAGTTCACAATTATGTATACTGATTTGAGGGGAGGTGACGGCATTGTCAACAGTATTGGAGCGAGTAACCAAAGTAATCGTAGATCGTCTTGGTGTGGAAGAGAGCGAAGTGAAACCTGAAGCATCTTTCACAAACGACCTTGGGGCAGACTCATTGGATGTAGTTGAATTGGTCATGGAGCTAGAAGACGAATTCGATATGGAAATTTCCGATGAAGATGCAGAAGGAATGTCAACGGTAGGCGACGCAGTAACTTACATCGAAAAAAAACAAGCTTAAGTTGAATAAACGGGATCCGTCCCAGCTTGATAGCACAAACAATTGACGCACAGCCTAGCTGTGCGTCAATTCTCTTTTTGCACAATGCCAGAAAAACAGGTAAAATCAACAAGAGAACAATAGAGGAAGGCAGATAAAAATGGCGATGAAACGAAAACCGAAACACACCAAACAAATGGCGCTGAAAGAAAGCGCGAAACAGGCATTTGAGCAATTGCAAAAAGAGCTGGATATCCAGTTTGAACAACCTGCCCTTCTGCAGCAGGCATTTACCCATTCATCTTATGTGAATGAGCATCGAAGAAGACAATTCACGGACAATGAGCGCCTGGAATTTTTAGGCGACGCCGTATTGGAATTGTCGGTATCGCATTTCCTCTATATGAAATACCCCGAAATGGCTGAAGGCGAACTGACCAAACTGCGCGCATCGATCGTCTGTGAGCCGTCCCTTGTGCTATTTGCCAACGAACTGGATTTTGGCAAATACATTCTACTCGGCAAAGGCGAGGAATTGACAGGGGGCAGAACGCGACCGGCACTTCTTGCGGATGTCTTCGAATCATTCGTCGGAGCGCTTTATCTGGATCAGGGGCTTGAGAAGGTCGTGGCCTTTTTAGAGGTAGTGCTATTCCCGAAAGTGGAAGTCGGTGCTTTTTCTCATGCGATGGATTATAAAAGCCAATTGCAGGAGCTGGTGCAGCAGAAGAATACCAGCACCTTGAATTATGAAATCATCGAAGAAAAGGGTCCTGCACATAGCCGTATTTTTGTGACGCG
This sequence comes from Planococcus citreus, assembly GCF_003664125.1. GTDB lineage: Bacteria > Bacillota > Bacilli > Bacillales_A > Planococcaceae > Planococcus > Planococcus citreus. Next base: position 289,704 of record NZ_RCCP01000001.1, on the reverse strand, counting down.
CGTTTCCTTGGGCGACCAGGAACTGGGCCTAGGCGACGGGCGCTCCAAAAAAGAAGCGGAGCAGAAGGCAGCGCAGCTTGCCATCCTTAAATTGCAGGAAACAGCGGAGGATTGAACATGTTTTTGAAAAGATTGGAAGTAATCGGGTTTAAATCGTTCGCCGACCGTGTCGGCATCGATTTCGTCCCTGGCGTCACCGCCGTTGTCGGGCCGAATGGCAGCGGCAAAAGCAATGTAACCGATGCGATCCGTTGGGTCCTCGGCGAGCAATCCGCAAAATCGCTGCGCGGAGCGAAAATGGAAGATGTGATTTTTGCCGGAAGCGATTCGAGGAAAGCGCTTAATTTTGCGGAAGTCACATTGATATTGGATAATACGGACGGCAAAGCCCCTCTCGATTACAGCGAAATCAGCGTAACGAGAAGGGTTTTTCGCAGTGGCGAAAGTGCATATCTCTTGAACAAGCAGCCGTGCCGATTGAAGGATATCACCGATCTGTTTATGGATTCGGGATTAGGAAAAGAAGCGTTTTCCATCATTTCCCAAGGGCGCGTGGATGAAATCCTCAATAGCAAAGCGGACGAGCGGCGTTCCATTTTTGAAGAAGCGGCCGGAGTGTTGAAATACAAACAGCGTAAACGGAAAGCCGAATTCAAATTGAACGAAACGGACGAAAACTTGAACCGTGTGCTCGATATACTGCACGAACTCGATGGGCGGATGGAGCCGCTGCAGATGCAAGCATCCGCAGCGCGCGATTACCTCGATATGAGCGCCCAATTAAAAGATGCGGATATTGCGCTATTGGCATACGATGCGAATGCTTTGAAGGCACAACTATCAGAGCTGTCGCAAGAAGCTTTGCAGCACGCAGAGGAAGAGCAGCGTCTGGCGGGCGAAATTTCGGAAACGGAACAATTGATTGCGGCTTCGAAGCGGTCGGTGCATGCGCTGGATAAAAAAATCGACACAGCACAAGCGGCGCTCGTTGAAGCGAGTTCGGAAGCCGAAAAATGGGAAGGCCGCAAATTGCTGATGCACGAGAAAAAGCATAATGCAGACCGCCAGCGCCAGGCATTGGAAGAGTCGATCAAGGCTGAGCGTGAAGAAACTGCCAAGCTCGAACAGCGCCATGCAGAACAAGGCGCTTCCCTCGAACAGCAGAAAATGGATCAGCAGAAGACCCGCAAGTCAATTCAGCAGCTAGAAGCGCAATTGAATTTGACGCCTGCCGATATCGACAATGAAATTGAAGCGAAGAAATCCCTCTATATCGAATTGATGAACGAACAGGCAGGCTTGAAAAATGAACTGAAAAACATCGATTTCCAACAGCAGCAAATGACGGAATCGAGCGGCCGCATTGCCGCGCAACAACAATCGTTTGAAAAAGAACTTGCACGCCTATTGAAAGAAAAGCAACAAGCGGAAAAAGCGTATGAAGAAATTCATGCGGATCTTGACCGCAAACGCCAGCATTTCAAACAACAGGAAACCGGTGCAAAACAATTAGCCGCGGATTACGATCACAAGAAATCCCTATTATTTCAGGCGTACCAATCCCATAAACAACTATCTGCACGCATCGAGACCTTGCAGGATTTAGAAGCCGATTACTCAGGATTCTTCCATGGGGTGCGCGAAGTATTGCAGGCAAGGGAGCGCAACGAACTAAATGGCATCATCGGCGCTGTGGCAGAATTGGCGGATGTCCAAAAGCCATATGCCAAAGCGATCGAAACCGCATTTGGCGCAGCTAGCCAGCATATCGTCACGAGCGATGAAAAAAGTGCCAGTGAAGCGATCCGTTTTTTGAGAACCAAACGCGCAGGACGTTCTACGTTCCTCCCGATGACGGTCATGAAACCGAGACAGATCTCCCAGCAAGTAGTGCAATCAGTTTCGGCACATCCTTCGTTTGTGGATATCGCCTCACAGCTTGTCAGCTATGACGAACAGTACGCGATGATTTTCCAAAACCTGCTCGGCAATGTCCTAGTGGCAAAAGATCTCGAGGGCGCGACATCGATAGCCAAAGCAATCGGCCATCGGTACCGTGTTGTGACATTGGATGGTGACGTCATCAATGCCGGAGGTTCCATGACAGGCGGCGCGACGAAAAACCAGGCCTCCTTCTTTACGAGAAAGGCAGAACTGGAGCAATTGCAGCAACAGGCTGCTGAACTTCAAAGCACTATTGAGGAAGCCGAACAGAAAGTCCACGAATTGCAATCGCATGCAGAGGTTGCAAAAGAACAGCTAGAACATCTTCGCTCAGAAGGAGAGCGTTACCGAGAACTTGAGGCGGAAAGCGCGATGCATCTGCGGGAAATCGAAGCGGTGTGGAAAACGACCGATAGCCGATTTGCGCTATTCCGTGCAGAACAGCAGAACAAGCAGGATCTCTCTGGCCTTGCTTCACGCAAGGAAGAGGCGGCTGGCCGCATGGACGCTATCGCCAGTGAGCTGACGGGATTGAACGGTGAAATTGAAGAATTGACCGGATTCAAGCAGCAAAAAGAAACAGCCAGAGGTGAATTGCTGGCGAAACTCGCCGAATTCAAATCAGACATGGCAGTCCGCAAAGAGCGCATCGGGCAGCTCACTGGGCAGGTGGATGAATTATTGGAACGCCGCACAGCCAGCCGCAACAGACTCGGTGAGCTTGAACGCGAGCTGGAATGGATTCAATCGGAAGAAGCGGCCAAAAACTTTTCAGACGAAGAAATCGAGTCAGAAATCCAAAGATGGTCCGATGCACGACAGTCAGCGAACGACACCGTCGATGCTTCCCGCAAAGAGCGCCACACATTGCAGCAATCGCTCGATGCGGAAGAACAGCAGCTGCGTGAACAAAGCCGCATCCATAAAGGTTTTACAGAAGCTGTGCGCATCTGTGAAGTGAAGGCGACGCGCCTTGAAGTGCAATTGCAGGGGATTCTCGGACAGCTCGAAGATCATTACGAAATGGATCTTGAAGCGGCAAGCCGCTACCCACTGGAAGGGGAGGAAGCCGCTGTCAGAAAGCAAGTGAAGCTTCTGAAACAATCGATTGAAGAGCTCGGCAGCGTCAATATTGGCGCCATCGAGGAATATGAACATGTAGCAGAGCGCCATCGCTTCTTGAGCGAGCAGCGGGATGATCTGAATGAAGCGAAAGACACGCTTCGCACCTTGATCGCAGAAATGGATGAGGAGATGACTTTGCGTTTTGACGAAACCTTCCATGCCATCCGCAGCCACTTCCGCCATGTGTTCCGTGAATTGTTCGGCGGCGGTTCTGCGGATCTGGTGTTGACCAAGCCATCGGACTTGCTCATGACAGGCGTCGATATCATTGCACAGCCGCCAGGCAAGAAGCTGCAGAATTTGAGCTTGTTGTCCGGCGGGGAGCGGGCACTCACGGCAATCGCCTTGCTGTTCGCCATCTTGAAAGTGCGCCCCGTGCCGTTCTGTGTTCTTGACGAAGTCGAAGCGGCGCTTGATGAATCAAATGTCGTGCGTTACAGTCAGTACTTGAAAAAATTCAGTGAAGACACACAGTTTATCGTCATCACCCATCGCAAAGGCACGATGGAAGGCGCTGATGTGCTATATGGCATCACGATGCAGGAATCCGGTATTTCCAAACTGGTTTCCGTAAAATTGCAGGAAGACATCAAATAAGGAGTGAGTCGATGAGTTTCTTTAAGAAATTAAAAGATAAATTCAGCAACAATGTAGAAGAAGAACAATCAACCGAGAAATACCGCGAAGGCTTAAGCAAAACGCGGACCGGCTTCACGTCGAAGATCAATGACTTGGTCGCCCGTTACCGCAAAGTCGATGAAGACTTTTTTGAAGAATTGGAAGAAGTGCTATTGCAGGCAGACGTCGGCTTTGAGACGGTCATCGAACTGATGGAAGAACTGCGTTATGAAGTGCAGCGACAGAATGTCAAAGACACTTCCAATGTACAGTCGGTCATTTCTGAGAAACTTGTCGAAATCTACGAAGCAGGCGATCAGGAATTGAGCGAATTGACCTTTGCCGAATCGGGCCCGACTGTCATCTTGATGGTCGGCGTCAATGGCGTCGGCAAAACGACAACCATCGGAAAATTGGCGCAGCGCCTGAAAAATGAAGGTAAGTCGGTCATGCTCGCAGCAGGTGACACGTTCCGTGCCGGAGCGATCGACCAGCTCGATGTTTGGGGGCAGCGCGTCGGCGTTGAAACCATCAAACAAAGTGAAGGCTCCGACCCGGCAGCGGTCATGTACGACGCCGTGCGGGCCGCGAAATCGCGCAATATCGATGTCTTGATCTGCGATACGGCAGGCCGCCTGCAGAACAAAGTCAATTTGATGAATGAATTGCAGAAAGTGCATCGCGTTATTGCCCGTGAAATTCCAGGGGCGCCTCATGAAGTGCTGCTTGCACTTGATGCGACGACAGGGCAAAACGCCATGATTCAAGCCCAGACCTTTAAAGAAGTGACGGAAGTGACGGGCATCGTCTTGACGAAACTCGACGGTACCGCAAAAGGCGGAATTGTCCTGGCGATTCGCAACAAGCTCAATATCCCGGTGAAATTCGTCGGGCTGGGTGAAAAACTCGATGACCTTCAGCCGTTCGACCCGCAGAAATACGTCTACGGCTTATTTGCCGAAGGCTTGGACCGGGAAGAGCAGGAAGAAATGGGCTCAGACAAGTAAAATTACTTGACGGAGGCTTCGGGATTCAGTATGGTATACAGGAGTATGAATGGGGTGAGCGTCATTGATGGGACTGGAAAAAACGACAAGAATGAACTATCTTTTTGATTTCTATCAGGAGCTGCTGACGCCCAAACAGCGCAGCTATATGAGCTTGTATTATCTGGACGACCATTCGCTCGGCGAAATTGCCGAAGAATATGAAATCACCCGCCAAGCGGTGTACGACAATATCCGCCGGACCGAAGCGATGCTTGAAGAATATGAGGAGAAGTTGCAGCTGTTCGAGAAATTCCAGCGGCGCCAGCAACTCGTCTCGACTTTTGAAAAACAGCCATTCACAGATGACAATGTCCAGAAATTTTTGGACGAGTTGAAGGAATGGGACTAGGAGGCGGTATATAGTGGCATTTGAAGGATTATCTGAACGCCTGCAAGGAACGATGACCAAAATTAAAGGCAAAGGGAAATTGTCCGAAGCAGACGTAAAAGAGATGATGCGCGAAGTCCGCTTTGCCTTGATCGAAGCGGATGTCAACTTGAAAGTCGTCAAATCGTTCATCAAGAAAGTTAGCGAACGCGCTGTCGGCCTTGAAGTGATGGAAAGTTTGACACCAGGCCAGCAAGTCGTAAAAATCGTCAAAGATGAACTGACTGAATTAATGGGCGGCGAACAAAGCAAAATTGAATTTGCGACACGCCAGCCGACTGTCATCATGATGGTCGGTTTGCAAGGGGCAGGTAAGACAACGACGACCGGTAAGCTTGCAGGCGTGCTCCGCAAAAAGAACAACCGCAAGCCATTGCTCGTCGCAGCGGACGTTTACCGCCCGGCTGCGATCAACCAGCTTGAGACAATCGGCAAGCAATTATCGCTGCCGGTGTTCTCCAAAGGTACGGAAGCAAACCCTGTCGATATCGCCCGTGAAGCGATCGAACATGCTAAAGCGGAACATCTCGATACAGTCATCATCGATACGGCAGGCCGCCTGCATGTCGATGAGCAATTGATGCAGGAATTGAAGGACATCCGTTCGATCAAAGAGCCGGATGAAATTTTCCTCGTCGTCGATGCGATGACCGGTCAGGATGCAGTCAATGTCGCGCAGAGCTTCGATGACGCAATCGGCATCACAGGTGTCGTCTTGACGAAACTTGACGGCGACACGCGCGGCGGTGCGGCATTGTCAATCCGTGCCGTCACCGAAAAACCGATCAAGTATATCGGGACAGGCGAGAAGATGGACGCGCTTGAACCATTCCACCCAGAGCGCATGGCTTCCCGCATACTCGGCATGGGCGATATGCTCTCCTTGATCGAAAAAGCGCAAACGAACGTCGATGAGGCCAAGGCGAAGGAATTGGAAGAGAAATTCCGGACGTCTTCGTTCACATTCGATGATTTCCTTGAGCAATTGGATCAAGTGAAGCAAATGGGGCCGCTCGATGAAATTTTGAAGATGCTCCCAGGCGCGGGTAAAATCAAAGGCCTTGAAAACGCCAAAGTGGACGAGAGCCAAATGGGGCGCGTCGAAGCGATCATCCGCTCGATGACGATCCAGGAGAAGACGACTCCCGAAATCATCAATGCAAACCGCAAAAAACGGATTGCACGCGGTTCCGGAACGTCCATCCAAGACGTCAACAGGCTGCTCAAGCAGTTTGAAGACATGAAGAAAATGATGAAACAAATGTCCGGAATGGCCGGCAAAAAGGGCAAGAAAAAGATGTCGATGCCAGGCCTGGACTCGCTTTTCAAGTAAATTTGGTAGTGTTAAGAAAAAATACTTTACAAACCTTTTAAAGCTTGCTAATATAATATCTTGTGTGAAACTATTCGGAGGTGCTTTATAAAATGGCAGTAAAAATTCGCTTAAAACGTATGGGAGCTAAAAAGTCTCCTTTCTACCGTATCGTAGTCGCTGATTCACGTGCTCCACGTGACGGCCGTCAAATCAAAACAGTAGGTACTTACAACCCGCTGACAGTTCCAGCTGAAGTTAAAATCGACGAAGAATTGGCGTTGAAATGGCTTCATGATGGCGCTAAACCATCTGACACAGTACGCAACTTGTTCTCTCAGAACGGCATTATGGAGAAATTCCATAACGAAAAACTAAACAAGTAAGGGAGCGTTCTTATGGAGCAGCTGATTGAAACGATCGTCAAGCCGCTAGTTGATTATCCGGAAGCAGTTCGTATTGAAAAAGACGAAAACACTAACCGAGTCGTCTACAAGCTTTCCGTGCATCAAAGCGATACAGGGAAAGTGATCGGCAAGCAAGGACGTGTGGCGAAAGCTGTACGCTCTGTCGTCTATTCAGCAGCAGGGAATTATCATAAGAAGAAAACGTACCTTGATATTGTGGATTGAAAGGAAGGAGCCCCGGTTCCTTCCTTTTTTTTCAGGAAAAAATACAGGAAGGGTGTTTATGCGTGGAATGGTTTAACGTAGGAAAAATAGTCAATACCCACGGGATCCGCGGTGAAGTGCGCGTGATGTCCCGTACCGATTTCCCGGAAGAACGGTTTGCGATCGGCAATAAGCTTGGCTTGTTTACAGCGGGTGCGAAAAAGCCGATCATGGTGAAAGTGGCGAGCCATCGTACACATAAAAACTTCAATCTCCTATCTTTCGAAGGCTATCCGAACATCAATGATGTCGAACCGTTCAAGGAAGGATATCTGAAGATCGCTGAACACGACCTCGGCGATTTGGAAGAAGGCGCTTTTTACCATCACGAAATTCTCGGCTGCCAAGTGTTTTCAGTTGAAGGTGAAGAGATCGGAAAAGTAACGGAGATTTTGGAGACAGGCGCCAATGATGTCTGGGAAGTAACGCCGGCAAAAGGCAAAAAGCATTACATCCCTTATATCGAAGACGTGGTCAAAGAAGTCGATATCGATGAAAAGAAAATCACCATCGATGTTTTGGATGGCTTGTTATCATGATGAACATCCAAGTGCTATCTCTTTTTCCGCCTATGTTCGAAGGGGTGTTCCAGCATTCGATCATGAAAAAAGCACAAGATAAAGGTGCGGTAACTTTAGGGGTTGTTGACATCCGCGAATTTGCCGACAACAAGCGCCAAGTGGATGATTACCCGTTCGGCGGGGGCGCTGGCATGGTGCTGAAACCCGAACCAGTGTTCAATGCGGTCGAAAGCATTACAAATGACGGCAAGAAACCGCGTGTCATCTTGATGTGCCCACAAGGCGAGCGCTTTACACAGCAGAAGGCGGAAGAACTTGCCTTTGAAGAGGAACTGGTGTTCATTTGCGGCCATTACGAAGGCTACGATGAACGCATCCGGGAACATTTGGTCACTGACGAGATCTCCATCGGCGATTTCGTATTGACCGGCGGGGAGCTGGCGGCCATGACCGTGATCGACAGCGTTGTAAGGCTGTTGCCGGGTGTGCTTGGCAATAGCGATTCACCGGTCCGCGATTCCTTTTCGACCGGCCTCTTGGAGCATCCGCATTACACGCGTCCAGCGATCTATAGAGACATGGCCGTCCCGGACGTATTGACTTCTGGCAACCACGCTAAAATTGAAGACTGGCGCGAAGAGCAAGGCTTGAAGCGCACGCTCGAACGCCGTCCGGACCTTCTCGACCATGTCGAACTTAGCGATAAGCAGAAAACCATATTGGCTCGTTTACAAGCCGAAAAATAAATCACGATAGCTCTTGCAGCCAGACGCATGAAGTGGTAGTATGGAGAATGTACTTTTATGTAAAGTACACGAATCACGGTGTTCCGCTGCAAAGATTACGGATTGCAAGAGCATCTGTAGAAGGAGAGAAAAAACATGCAAAACATCATTGCTGAAATCACTAAAGAACAACTTCGTGCGGATCTTCCAGATTTCCGTCCAGGAGATACTGTTCGCGTCCACGTGAAAGTTGTCGAGGGAACTCGCGAACGTATCCAGGTATACGAAGGAGTCGTTATCAGCCGTCGCGGAGGCGGAATCAGTGAATCATTTACTGTCCGTAAAATCTCGTACGGTGTAGGTGTTGAACGTACATTCCCTGTACACACACCGAAAATCGCTCAGCTTGAAGTTACTCGCCGTGGTAAAGTACGTCGTGCTAAATTGTACTACTTGCGCAACCTACGCGGTAAAGCAGCTCGTATCAAAGAAATCCGTTAATATCGCAAACAGGGAAGAAGGCTTAATGCCTTCTTCTTTTGCATTTAAAAGGCCCGGGCTTATCGCCTGGGCCTTTTAATATGCTGTTTACAGGGCGTAAAGAGCATAGTAAATGCAGGGTGATAGCTTTTCTTTTCTTTGCTAAACACCTTGTTTCGCTGTACAATTAAAGCATTAAGCGCGGGGAGGAACACGCATGGAAGCTGAAGGGAAACAGAAAAATGAAGTGTGGGAATGGTCCAAAGCTCTATTGATCGCGTTCGGCCTTGCGGCAATTATCCGGTTTTTCCTATTCACCCCCATTGTGGTGGACGGGGAATCGATGATGCCGACTCTTGAACACGGCGACCGGATGATCGTCAACAAAATCGGCTATAATATCGGCGAACCGGATCGATTCGACATCATCGTTTTTCATGCGCCGGAACAAAAAGACTATATCAAGCGGGTCATCGGATTACCGGGCGACCATGTTGCCTATGAGGAAGACCAGCTCTTTATAAATGGAGAAGCAGTGGAAGAACCTTATCTTGACCAGTACAAGACAGGCATTACCGGCACCTTGACAGAAGATTTTGTGCTTGAGGATATCACCAGCTATTCCACCATCCCGGACGGCTATGTATTCGTCATGGGGGATAACCGCAGGGCGAGCAAAGACAGCCGCCATATCGGGCTGGTGCCGATCGATGAAGTGATCGGCAATACGAATTTCGTTTTTTGGCCGGTGGATGAAGCCGGCATCGTAAAATAAGGAGTGGTAGCATGACGATTCAATGGTTTCCCGGACATATGGCAAAAGCGCGCCGGGAAGTAACAGAAAAACTGAAGTTGGTGGATATCATCTTCGAATTGGTGGATGCACGCTTGCCGTTGTCATCGCGCAACCCGATGATCGACCAAGTAATCCAGCAAAAGCCCCGCCTCATCATTCTCAATAAAATGGATATGGCAGACGAGCGGGAAACAAAGAAATGGATCGAGCATTTCGAACGAGAAGGGACACGCGCCGTGGCGATCAATTCCTTGGAAGGAAAAGGGCTTCAGGCAGTCACGAAAGCTTCGAAGGAGATCCTTAAAGAGAAGTGGGACCGCATGGAAGCGAAAGGCATCAAGCCGCGCGCCATACGGGCCATGATCGTCGGAATCCCGAACGTCGGGAAATCGACGTTGATCAACCGCCTCGCCAAGAAAAGCCTAGCGAAAACGGGCAATATGCCAGGCGTCACGAAAGCACAGCAATGGATCAAAGTCGGCAAGGAAATCGAATTGCTCGATACGCCAGGGATCCTCTGGCCGAAATTCGAGGATCAGGAGACCGGGCAGAAACTTGCGGTCACGGGGGCGATCAAAGATTCGGTCATCCAAATGCAGGAACTGGCGATTTATGCGCTGAAGTTTTTGGAAAAGCGCTATCCGGACCGTTTGATGGACCGTTACGGCATTGACCATATCGATGAAGACTTGGTGAAGACCTTCGACCATATCGGCAAAAAACGCTATATAATCGGACCGGATAACGAAGTCGATTATGAAATGACAGCCGAGATCATCATCCGCGATATCCGCAACCAGCATCTCGGGCGCATCACATTCGATTACCGGGATGAAATGATTGTGGAACAAGACGAATTGGCATAACACAGCGGGTCCTCAAACAGGGCTCGCTATTTCTTTGTGAAAAGGAAGTGGCTACTTGGAGACGACAGCATCAATCAAGGAAAAATTATTGCAGGCAGAAACATTCGAACCGTGGATGGAGGAGTTGAAAAGCGATTCGCGCAAAAGCGTCCAGCAATTGCTCGCCTCCTGGCAGCGCCGTTTCGACAAAAAGCTTTCTTTGCTGCGGGACTTGGAAGACAAGCAAAGCTTTGATCGGCAGTTCAAGAAACATCCGGCTTCGCTCGTTGCCGGCATCGACGAGGCAGGGCGCGGTCCGCTTGCCGGCCCGGTCGTAACGGCAGCCGTCATTTTGCCGGAAGATTGCAGCGCATTCATCGGATTGGACGATTCAAAAATAATAGCGAAAGCGAAGCGCAACGAATTAGCGCAGCTCATCAAGCAACAGGCGATCAGTTGGTCAGTCCATATCCAGCCGCCTGAAGCCATCGACCGGCTGAATATTTTCCAAGCGACAAAACAATCGATGGAAGCAGCAGCAAACAATTTGGGCACGCCACCTGATGTGGTGTTGGCGGATGCCATGAAGTTGACGCTTTCGATGCATTCTGAAGCGATCATCAAAGGCGATGCGAAAAGTTTATGCATCGCCGCTGCATCGATCCTGGCAAAGACCGGCCGCGATGACCTAATGGATGACTACGCCGAGATGTATCCACAATACGGGTTTTCGAAGCATGCGGGATACGGTACGAAAGACCATCTCGCGGCGCTTGAAGCGCATGGCCCATGCCCAATCCACCGCAAGAGCTTTGAGCCAGTAAAATCGATGGCTGAAAGACCGTAAGAGACGGAAAATTCGAAGTTTTATGCAGAGTGGCTGTCAGCTGTGGACATTCTGTGGCAACTTTAATACAATGGTAGAGGCAATAAAATTAAGAGACAGATGTTTGATTGGAGGATGACAGATGAATATCCATGAATATCAGGGAAAACAGGTCCTGAAACAATATGGCGTATCAGTACCAGAAGGCCATGTTGCTTTTTCACCTGAAGAAGCAGTCAAAGCAGCGAAAGAACTTGGTTCGGATGTTGTCGTTGTTAAAGCCCAAATCCACGCAGGTGGACGAGGCAAGGCAGGCGGCGTCAAGCTGGCGAAAAACTTGGACGAAGTGCGTGAATATGCGAAGGAATTGCTTGGCAAGGTCCTCGTAACGCATCAGACAGGCCCAGAAGGCAAAGAAGTTAAACGCCTTTACATCGAAGCGGGCAGCAACATCGAGAAGGAATACTATCTTGGATTGGTTCTTGACCGTGAAACTTCCCTAGTCAACTTGATGGGATCAGAAGAAGGCGGCATGGACATCGAAGAAGTGGCAGCAAACACACCGGAGCGTATCTTCTATGAAGCTATCGATCCTGTTGTCGGTTTGACTGGCTTCCAGGCTCGCCGCATGGCATTCAACATGAACATCCCGGCTAAGCTTGTCAACAAAGCCGCGAAATTGATGCTAGGCCTTTACCAGGCTTATGTGGAAAAAGACGCAGCAATCGTTGAAATCAACCCATTGGTTGTTACAGGCGACGGGCAGGTAGTAGCTTTGGATGCGAAGTTCAACTTCGATGCAAACGCTCTTTACCGTCATCAGGACATCATGGAAATGCGCGATTATGATGAAGAAGATGCTAAAGAAATCGAAGCTTCCAAGTATGACTTGAGCTACATCTCTTTGGACGGAAACATCGGCTGTATGGTTAACGGTGCCGGCCTTGCTATGGCAACAATGGATACGATTAACTATTACGGCGGCTCACCCGCTAACTTCCTTGACGTTGGGGGCGGTGCCACCGCTGAGAAAGTAACAGAAGCTTTCAAGATCATTCTTTCTGATAAGAATGTCAAAGGAATCTTCGTTAACATTTTCGGCGGAATCATGAAGTGCGACATCATTGCGGAAGGCGTTATCCAAGCGGCTAAAGAAGTCAGCCTGGAAGTGCCATTAGTCGTCCGTCTTGAAGGCACAAACGTAGAAATTGGTAAAAAACTGCTGAACGAATCAGGTCTGAACATCGTAGCTGCTGGCACTATGGCAGATGGCGCGAAACAGATCGTAGAACTTGTAGGCTAAAGAAGGGCAGGGACAAAAATGAGCGTATACATTAATAAAGACACAAAAGTGCTTGTACAGGGAATTACAGGGTCAACTGCCCTTTTCCACACAAAGCAAATGCTTGAATACGGAACGAAAATCGTTGCGGGTGTAACACCAGGCAAAGGCGGAACTGAAGTTGAAGGCGTACCTGTCTTCAATACAGTTCAAGATGCCGTAGAAGCGACAGGTGCCAATGTATCTGTAATTTATGTGCCGGCTCCTTTTGCTGCTGACGCAATTCTTGAAGCAACAGAAGCTGAGTTGGATATGGCAATCTGCATCACTGAACACATTCCAGTATTGGACATGGTAAAAGTGAAGCGCTATATGGAAGGCAAGAAAACACGTCTTGTTGGACCGAACTGCCCGGGTGTCATCACTCCGGACGAATGTAAGATCGGCATCATGCCTGGCTACATTCACAAAAAAGGACATGTCGGCGTCGTATCGCGCTCTGGTACTTTGACGTATGAAGCGACTCACCAACTGTCTGAAGAAGGCATCGGCCAGTCAACTGCTGTCGGTATCGGCGGAGACCCGGTCAACGGCACGAACTTTATCGATGTATTGAAGGAATTCAATGAAGATGAAGATACGTACGCGGTTGTCATGATCGGCGAAATCGGCGGAACAGCTGAAGAAGAAGCTGCACAATGGGTGAAAGAGAACATGACGAAACCTGTTGTCGGCTTTATCGGCGGCCAAACAGCTCCAGAAGGAAAACGCATGGGCCACGCCGGTGCGATCATTTCTGGAGGCAAAGGTACTGCTGCAGACAAGATCAAAGCAATGAACGCCGCTGGAATCGAAGTTGCAGACACACCTTCTGTAATTGGCGAAACTTTGATCAAAGTGATCAAAGAAAAAGGCCTTTACGACGCTTGTAAAACTCATTAATCTATAAATTAAGCCTGAAACGTTGATACAGCAGCGTTTCAGGCTTTTTTATTTTGTCTTTTTTTCCTTACTCGCACAAAACTCGCACATCAGGCATCGAAAAACTTCCCGAAGATTTCCCCGTAATGAATTTTAAGTTGGTTCGGAGCATTTCGTTTCATTCGCTTCGTGACATGCGTATAAATGTTTTTCGTCGTCTTGGCATCCGAATGGCCAACCCGATTCATGATCGTGTCCAGGTCGATGCCGGCTTCTGTCAGCATGGTGATATGCGTATGGCGGAGAAGGTGAGGGCCGTCTCGTTTCCCGATGCCCGACTTCTCGCAGATCCGGAGATAGCGACGGTAAATGAATTTGGCCGAGTACGGATAGCCGGTCGTCGGCCGGCAGAACACAAAGTTCATGTCGTGGTAATTGTCTGTTGCTTTTCGATATTTCAGCCGGTTCTCCATCTGCCTAACTTTCAAGCGTCTTAGCAGGTTCAAGGTGTCACTTTCGATATCGACCACTCGAATGGATTGATGCGACTTAGGTGGCGTCAATTCATATTCCTCTACGGCTCCTGGACTGTCCATTGTTTTGGTGATGCGGATACGGCTTTCCTCAAAATCAATGTCTGACCACTTTAATGAACAGACTTCACCAGCTCGCATCCCCGTAAAGGCAATCAGATAAAACCATTCCTCATCAAAGATCAAGCCGATGTCTCGCGCTGCATTTAGAAAGGTTGTCAGTTCTTCGCGCTCGAAATACTTCTCTTTGATTTCTACACTCTCGATTTCCTCTACTGTTCGCCGTCGCTTCGGCATAATAACCAGGTTCACCGGATTGTCCAGCCGCAGCCGTTGCTTCTGAGCATGCACAAAGACAAAGTTCGCCGTGACTTTTACATGCGTAATCTGGGACTTCGATGCGCCTTTGCGGTGAAGATCCATCAGCATGTCCTGGATGTGTTGGTGCGTAATTCTGCCAATCAGCATATCGCCTATGTAACGATTAATTAGCTTCACCGTCGAATCCCGGCTGCGCAGCGTGCTCTTTTTTACGCCGGAATGAGCATAGACTTCAAACCATTCTGCAGCCGTTTCCTGGAAGAAAACGCGGTTTGCTGTCCGGCCATCGATTCCGGATTCCAAAATCTTTAAGGATTCCTTCACCTTGATTTGCGCAGCCGTTTTGCTTTTTGCCTGTTTGCGGATGGGGTTCCGTTTATTCGTGTACGGATCCCGCGGTCCTTCTTCGTAACATTCCCAATTGCCATTGGGCAGTTTTCTACATTTCATTGCACACACTCCCTCATGCTCACCGTATCATGCAGCAGCTACACCCACCGGTACAGGTTTTCCTCTCGTTCGATAGCCGTTGGTATTCTTTTAACCCATCGGACTGTCTATCGGTACATTAAGTTTTGCAGGTACTGATGCAGCCGTTTCAGTGCAAATTCTCTCGTAACTTTGAACATTTCCATGATGGACCACACAGCTTCATTTTCCGTTGCCGGCAATTCCATGCGCTCGAGCATAAAGGTGGGGATGCAGACATATTGTGCAAAGTTGATTGATTTGTGCTCTTGATAGACTTGAAAGGGCATGGGCATCGTCAGTTGATTTCCCGCATGCCAGAGGGCGTGACAAAGCTCGTGCCCGAAGTCTTCCCATTGCTCAGCGTCCGACACTCGACTGTCGAGAATGATGCCGGCACCGAGATTCATTGACTCACACGGTCGATAGAAAACAGAAATGCCATTTCGAGAGGATAGTGTATCGATGCTTAGTTGATGTGGATGATAGATGCCAATAGCTTTGCACATGTTGTTGACGTATTGTTCGCTCCAGTTGTATGTATAGCTCACGTGACCACTCCTAAATAGAACATATGTTCTTTTTGAGATTGAAAGAAAAGCCCAGCTTGTAGCCGAGCTTCTTTATCTTATCTTAAATCAATCATACCCGTTTCAGTTCCGAATAAGCCACTTTGTACTTGCAATTGCAAGTCTTCGCTTTCAGCAACATCAGGGTTAACGTCGAATACGACTTTACCAGTCACTTCAGAATCAGGATTAATTTCTTCTGCCAAGAAAGCATTTTGAATCGTTCCGTCTTCTTGCTGGTTTCCTGAGATACTAGCCATTGCGTCAGCTTCGTATGTTTTCTCACCAAGTTTTAGTTTAAAGAATGAAGTATCAACCATTACAGCTTCGTTGCCACCATTGGTATAAGTTACATCAAGCACCACATATTTACCAGAAGCTGTTTCTGGCAGCATAGACGGCCCAACTTGATCAGCAGTTTCGATGCTATTGATAATGAACGTTGCATCTCCTACTTGAACTTCTTCGCCAATTCCAGCAACTTTCACTTCTTCTGTATCTGCGGTTTCTGTCGCTGGAGCCGAACTATCGGTTTCCGTAGATGTTGTCGACGATTCGTCGCCTCCACCAAATGCGACTGCTGCGATGATCACTAGTACAACGAGACCAATGATCCCCAAGCAACCGATTTTAAAGACTTTCTTCATACATATTGCCCCCCTACTTCTATTATCTTACTCCTATATTCTAGCAAATATTGGAGGGAAAGCGATACCTTTTGTGAAAATTAACCAATCATTTGTTATTTTTCTTCCGTTTTTTCATGACCTTGTCCACTTCATAGGCGATTTCTATACGCTCTATCATGTCCATGATGTCATCGGATTTATTTTTAAACTGAAGGTAATCATTGTTTGCGGCCCAGTTAAGAGCTTCTTGCTGGTAGGCAGTGAGGGACTCGAATTCATCTCGATCTAATCCGAGCTGCAGGTAAACTGAAGGCTCTTCTTTTGAAACTCCATGAGCGTATTCATTTCTTCCAAGCAGATAGTCGGTTGTAACCTCGAAGTAGTCAGCTATTTTAATAAGTGTTTCGAAATCTGGTTGTCTATGACCGCGTTCATAGTTGGCATATGTACCTCTATTGATAGAAAGCCTGTTAGCGAGCTCATCTTGAGTCATTTTTTTAGATTTACGTAAGCTTTGCAGTTTCTTATTGAACATAGTTGAGCACCTCCATTAACTATAATTATAACGTTTCATTTTGAAACAAAATATAAATGTTTCGAAAAGACGATTTTATTGTTGATTTTGTTTCATTTAGACGATATTATAAATTCAACACCACAAAACGAAACAAAAGGAGGTTCGAAAATGGAACGCAAATGGCTCATCGAGAAGCGCGGGGAACTAACCCAGCAAGAAGCAGCAGATTTAGTAGGTATCTCCCGGGGAGCATACGCCAATATTGAAATTGGTAACCGAAACCCTTCAGTAAAAGTCGCAAAGAAAATCGCTGAAGTCTTCGGTTTTCAATGGACAAATTTTTTTGCTGAAGAAGTCGTCGAAACGAAACAAAAGCGAGTGGCGGTCTAAGAGAGGAGTTTTGTCTTGCTTACCAAGCAAGACAAAACTCCTGAGGAAAAATTAAACAAGTTGCAGGGTCTGTGAGGGTTTTAAATTAGCAGGTTTTTGAAAGAGGTGAGAACGATGACAAAAAAGACTGTCTATAGTCAATTAGTTGAACTAATTGAAGTTAAAATTGAAGACTTTTCAAAAAGAGATACAAGTCCAGAAGAGTTAGTGGCTCTTACTGAACTTGTAAAAGTATCTCTTGAAATCAGAAATCACATGTAATCAATCAATTGGATTCGCTACTGCCTTATAAATTTCTTTAAAAGCGTTTTGTATGGATTCAATGTTTTTTGTATCCGCGTCTTTAGTGTAAGTTGACGAATACTTAGCGACATAACCATGTTCCATAGCCTTTATAAGGATATCTTTCGTTATTTCTTCATAGTTCGACATGTTTTCACCTCCCATCTATATCAGATAGGAAAATTATAACAAAGAAAAGAGGAGTTCTAATGAAGAATCTGTTAATTATGCACAATCAGCAAGCGGTAACTAGTTCATCGAACATCGCGGAGACATTCAGCAAGGAACATCACAACGTAATTAAAGCTATTGAAACTCTAAAAAAAGATGTCGTTAATTTTAACGCCATGTTTTTCGAAACAACAGAACCAGACAGTTACAGCCGCGACCGTCGTATCTACTTAATGAATCGAGACGGCTTCACTTTACTCGCAATGGGCTTCACTGGATCGAAAGCATTGCATTTCAAATTAGAGTACATCAATGCATTCAATCAAATGGAAAGACGAATGATGCAGCAGCCAAAATCACAAGCCGAACTGATTGCCATGATGGCGCAGAATAACGTAGAGCAAGAGCGCCGCTTGTCACTGGTTGAACAAGAACAAAGAAATACTCGTGAAATTCTAGCGCTTACCAATACCGACTGGCGCAACAAAGTAAATGCCATTCTGAACGGCATCGCCTTAAAGCTCGGCGGCGGACAGTATTACTCGGACATTAAAAACGAAAGCTATCAACTGCTCGAAGATCGCGCTGGTTGCTCCATTAGCATTCGCTTGAACAACCGTAAAGCAAAGATGGCACTACGTGGATCATCGAAGTCGGCGATCAACAAAACAACGGCTCTCGACATTATTGCTGAAGACAAGAAACTAATCGCAGTTTACATCACAGTCGTGAAGGAACTGGCTGTGAAATATCAGTTAAACATCGCACGCCATGGATTGGAAGAAGAATTGGAGGCATTGAGTTTATAAAGAAAAAAGGCGCGAGGGAGCGCCCGTGAGGAGTGATAAACGTGGAAACCATGCTCGTGACATTAACCGTCGAGGATTTACGGCAAGTCTTGCAAGAGGAAATTCGTTCGGAAGTACAGGCGGCCTTGAAAGACTTAGCTCCGAGGGAGGAGCTACCGCACTTTCTAACAGTGGAGGAAGCGAAGGCGTTGCTGAGAGTCAGCCATTCGAAGATGTATGAGCTGATGGGCCGTTCAGACTTTCCAGTCTGCCGAGAGTTCGGAACAAAAATCTACACAGACAAGCTTTTCAAGTGGATTGAGGATAATACACCGGCGCTCCAGAAGAGGAAGCGTTCCTTGTCTGTAATTTAAGTATAAGCGTTTCAACAAGTTATATTGGTACGCCTGAATAGAAAATTCAATGCAAATGGGACACAGGAGGATGATGACAATGACAAAGAACCGACTAACGCAAGCCATGCGCGAAATGCGCGGCGATGAAACACAGCAGCAAATGGCGATGGAGTTGAACGTATCACGAGAGGCTGTCACGAAATATGAAGGCGGTGCTCGTAACATTCCGCAAGACATCGCACAAAACCTGATGGCGAAGCACGACAACCCACGGTTCGCTCTTGCTATACGAAGCCAGTACACAAAAACCGGCCCGATGTGGCTGGATGGCCCAAACGTGGATCTGCATCGCTCGGCGGTGAAGGAGAAGACGCTGGAAGAAATCAAAGAGGCCTATGAGGCGATTAAAGCATTCAGCTTTGCTCAGCCATTCACGAGCCTATCCGCCTGGCACTCGCCGGAAGTCGAAAAGGTATTGGAAGAGGCAGTAGAGGCCATCACATCATTAGAGCATTTGGTCGTCGTGGTCTGTGAGGAAGCTTCCATCAGTTACAACGAAACCTGGCACAAGCATCATCTTCAACTGCGATCGAAAGGTTATCTGCAATGATTCAAGCCGGCGAAGCACTACACACGCTCATCGCTACTGGCCTTTTGGGATTCCTTTGTTTCTTAGTTGGTACGCAGTTCGGTTCTATAAATGCACAAAAAAACGACGACTGAGTTAGAGCTCAGCCGCCGAAATAAAAGTAAGGTTACTTCGATTATAGCGAGAGCTTTGGCTCTCGTCAATCAGCCCAGGAATGTTCCCCCGTTTCCGTTCCTGGTCTGATTGATGGGATTCCACCATCAGAGGGAGGTGAAGAGAATGAATCATCCAGACGTAGAACGCTGCATGCTGACAGGATACCCAGTTACAGACGCACGCTTCGAGAAATCGGAAATCTCTATCGAGGTCGAGAACGATTATCCGATTGAAGATCACTTCGGTTCGGAGATCCAGACAGGCGACACGTGGTTTGAAGACAAGGCAGGTCGCGTAGTGCTTCAAGACAACATGGAAGACTACTTAATCGAAGTCGTCGGCGCTGAATTCTTCAAGGCACTAAAATAGCCAGCTGCTTAAAAAGCAACCGGCTACACAGACCCATTGGCGTGGGCTGAAAAAACAACTTATATCGATATTTTAGCACAGAAAATGGAGGGATATCAATGCGAGCATTATTACTTGCTGATACGCGGGATCTAAGCCGCGAAGATTGGCTCGAGCAACGTAAGAAGGGCATTGGTGGCAGTGACGTGTCAGCCATTGCCGGATTGAATAAATGGAAGTCTCCTGTTGGAGTCTACCTTGATAAGACCGGTCAATCACCGGAAGAAGACACGGCCGGCGAAGCCGCGTACTGGGGGAATGTCATGGAAGACATTGTCGCCCAAGAGTTCTCAATTCGTACAGGCATTCGAGTCCGAAAGCGCAACGCCATTCTGCAGCATCCCAAGCATCCTTTCATGCTGGCGAACGTTGACAGGCTGATTGTTGGGAAAGAAGAAGGGCTTGAATGCAAAACAGCTTCTGAGTACCTGAGAGGCCAATGGGAAGACGAAGAAGTCCCAGCAGCATACTTGCTTCAATGCCAGCATTATATGGCTGTCACGGGATACAAAGCATGGCATATCGCGGTATTAGTCGGAGGAAACAAGTTCATCCATAAGAAAATCGAACGGGATGAAGAGTTGATCCAGTACCTTATCGATATTGAAGAGGATTTCTGGAACAATCACGTTCTTGCTGAAATTCCACCAGCATTCGACGGATCAGACGCCTCGACAGACTTGTTGAAAGCGATGTATCCCGAAGAACAGCCTTCCACTGAAATCAAACTGGGGAATGATGTCGAGCAGATGCTAGAGGCTATGGATCAACTGACAGAAGATATCAAAGACTTCACTACCAAGAAGAAAGAATATGAAAACCGAATTAAAGCCATCCTGGGCGAAAAAGAAAAAGGCCATACACTGAATCGAATTGTCACTTGGAAGAGTTATGAAACCAACAGAATCGATTCCAAGCGCTTGAAAGCTGAACAGCCGGATCTATTTAAAAAATACACAAACACGACAACCGCACGTCGGTTCACCGTGAAATAGGAGGAAATCATTCATGGCAACAAACGAAGCAGTCAAAAACCAATTAGCAAATCTGAACAAAAACAGCGTGGCGAACAAAGAAGTGAAGCCAGAGCAAACGCTGAATGCTCTACTCAAACGGATGGGCCCCGAGATTCAGCGGGCTCTCCCAAAGCATATGGATGCGGATCGCATCGCTCGTATCGCTTTAACAGCCGTTCGCACTACACCAAAGCTTCTGGAATGTGACCAAACATCTTTCTTAGCAGCTATCATGCAATCGGCACAGCTCGGCGTGGAGCCAAACACAGGACTTGGCCAGGCTTACCTGATTCCTTATGGCAAGCAAGTGCAGTTCCAGCTGGGTTACAAGGGTCTCATCGACTTAGCGGTGCGCAGCGGTCAATACAAAGCGATTTACGCCCATGAGGTTTATGAAGACGATGAGTTCGAATTCAGCTACGGCTTAATCAAAGACTTGGTCCACAAACCGGCAGCCATTCCTACCGGCGAACCAATCGGCTATTACGCGGTCTATCATCTGCAAAATGGCGGATATGACTTCGTGTACTGGACGAGAGAACGCATTGATCATCACGCCAAGAAATTCTCGCAGGCTGTTCAAAAAGGATGGACCAGCCCATGGAAAACCAACTACGACGCTATGGCCAAGAAAACGGTCTTGAAAGAAGTTCTGAAATACGCACCGAAGTCCATCGAGCTGCAGAAGACGGTCGAAGCTGATTCAACAATTAAGACTGAGCTAAGCCAAGATATGAGCGATGTGATTGATGTGACGGACAACACGGTCATGGATGATCCAGAAACCACTGAGCCGGAAGTGACGGAACAGAAGAAAGAAGAGAAGCCTAAAAAGCCAAGTGCACACGAACAAACTTTGGTTTAAGTAAATAGGGAGAGTTGAGGGACTCTCCTTTCATTTTTAGAGGAGGAAGAAGGATGAGCAAATATCGGCAAGTGCAAGTTGGTTATTGGCAAGATGGGTTTGTTTTGGATCTAACCCCAGAAGAAAAGTATTTCTATATATATTTGATGACCAACAGCAAGGCATCGCAAATCGGTATTTACGAGCTGCCAAAACGAATCATCGAAACAGAAACCGGCTACAACCGTGAGACGGTAGAAAAACTACTACAGCGGTTCGTTGATTACGGAAAGATTGATTATAACGATGATACAAAAGAAATTATGCTTCTTAACTGGGCTCGACATAATTGGAATAACAGTCCGAAAGTAGTTGCTCGAGTGGAAGAGGAATTACGCTCAGTCAAACACGTTCCTTTCGCTTCAAATTATCTCGACATAGCAAATACAATAAAAGCAGATACTGTATCGATACAGTATCCATACAGTACAGATAGTCTATGCAAACAAGAGATAAGAGATAAAGAGAAAGATAAGGATAAAGATAAAGAAAAAGAACAACATCATCAAGGGCCAGATCCAAAACCGGTTGTTGCGGATGCTGGTAAAGCATTCCGTTTCTATGAACAAAACATCAGCCACTTAGTTCCCCATATTGCCGAACGAATTTCCATCATGATTGATGAATCATCTGAGGAGTTGGTTCATGAGGCATTGAAACGTTCGGTGGAAGCGAATGCGCGGAACAAGATGAATTATGCGGACACGATATTAAGAGCATGGAGCGATCAACGCATCACTACCTTGTCAGCGGTCTTAGCTGCCGATAAGGAAACCGAACGACGGAAGCGAGGGAACGCGAATGGAACCAATCGAAAAAATCATGGAGGACCTGACGACGAAGAATGGGACGGAATCTCACTCTGAGGGCGTTGTGTGTGAACACTGTGGCGATCTGGTCCCGCCGATGGAAGTCGAAGTTCTAGGCAGAACGCGCTGGGTACAGCCAGTGTGTAAATGCGAAGCTGATATTCGTAAAGAAGAAATCGTAAAATATCAGAACGTTCAACGCGAAAGGGAAGTTCGAGAGCTATTCTCCATCAGCGACCTGGGTGAACGCTTTCAGACATCCAGCTTCGAAAATTTCAAAATGCGAACCGGCGCCGAAAACGCAGAGAAGATATCCAGATACTACGCTGACAACTTTGACGAGTTCGGACTTGAGTCCATTCTGCTATGGGGCGTGTCGGGAAACGGAAAATCACACTTGGCCGCAGCCGTTCATAACAAACTCCACGCAAAAGGCAAAGTCGTTGTCTATATATCAATGCCGGATCTACTCAAAAAAATAAAGTCGACATTCGGACAAGGTAAGACCGAAAGTGAAGAACAAATTCTCAAAGCGCTCAACATCTGCGACTTGCTCATTATTGATGACATCGGTGCTGAGAAAACGAGCGAATGGGTGGAAGAAATCATCTTCCTGATCATCGACAATCGCTACCGACGCAACAAACCGATTATGGCCACTTCAAATTTGGAGCCAAAAGAGTTGTCCGGAAAAATCGGGAAGCGTGCATACGATCGAATGCTTGAAATCTCTCAACCAGTTGAAAACAAAGCGACAAGTTACCGCCGAGAATTGGCGAAGGGCCGCATGTCTAAATTTGACCACTTACTAAATTAACGAGGAGGACGAAGGGATGGAATACACAAAACACCGCCAGTATTTACTCAATCAACTGATTTTGGTGCTCGGGGCATGGAAAGCCCGGGGCCAGAACGATGAAAGTCTTGAGCAGGAGTTTATGAATCTCTTGAAGCAATTGCATCCGAACACGCAAACGGCTATCTCGATTTTGGAGAAGCACATGGAGATGGAAGTCGCAGCATAAAGGAGGAAGGGGAATGTCGGTACCGAGAATTTTGCATTATCCCGGCAGCAAGTGGAGTATGGCCGATTGGATTATTCACCACATGCCGGAGCATAAAACCTATTTAGAGCCATTCTTTGGATCCGGCGCAGTCTTCTTCAAAAAAGAGAAGTCAGGAATCGAAACCATTAATGACATGGACAGCAGCATAGTGAATTTGTTTAAAGTCATTCGCGATCATCCAGAAGAACTGGCCAGAAAAATTGAATGGACACCATTCTCCAGGGAAGAGTACTACGCTTCCTACGAATTTGAAACGGGGAATGAAATCGAAGATGCTCGCAGATTTTTGGTTCGGTGCTGGCAGGCAATTGGAGCAAAGACTAGCGATCGGACTGGATGGCGAAGCTTAATTTCTTCTAATGGACCAGATGTGGCTAAAGAATGGAGCAAGCTTCCTGAAAAGATACTGCAGGTAACGGACAGGCTGAAAGAAGCTCAAATTGAACATCAACCAGCTGTGAAGTTGATTGAACGATATAACCGCAGCAACGTGCTCATTTATGCAGATCCACCATACATCATTGAGACGAGAACGAAGCGCCATTACAAACACGAAATGGCGCTTGATGACCATATGGAATTATTGGAGGTATTGGATGCCCATCCAGGACCGGTGCTCTTATCCGGATATGCCCATCCGATATACGATGAAAGATTAAAGTATTGGCAGCGACAGACGCTCGATGTAGCAGCAGAAGCTGGTGCTCGCCGGCAGGAAGTTCTTTGGGTAAACGGAGTAGCTGCAAGTACAGGTTACTTCCAGGAATCGCTTTTTAATTAAAGGGGAGGCGAAGGGGATGAAACACAACGCGCACATTCACATGAAGAACTGGATCACCGAGTTGAGGGGCTACGGGATCCATAAGGGGCCAGGCGGCCAAGCATTGGAAGAGATGGACTATTACGATATTCGCTCGATGGTTGTGAAAGCACAGATGCAACGTAATCTCGAAGTCAAATCGAGCCCGTGGTTCCCATGAGCAAAGCCAAGTGGACGTTTCTATGGCGCTACGACCACGGACATATCGTAACCATCTACGAACCTTTGCGGCCTTCTGCTGTCAAAATATTACGCAAGAAGGGTTGGAAATTACTATGACGGAAGATGAAAAATATCAGACGGTGATTGAGGCGCTGCCGAAATGGCAGCCGTCTCGCACTGATCGCCGGTTCGGACTTACGTCCATCAAATCAATTGTGAAATGCACGTTGAAAGAGGCGCTGGAAATCAGAGACCGCCTTGCTTACGAAGATGCGATACCTACAAGGACTTGGAATGATTGAGGTCATTCAGTTCCTATGGGGAGCGTCGCTTGTTACTACGGCCATTGTGGGCATCTTGAGCATTATATTGGTGCCGGATAAAAAACTAGGTGAGCGATTGGAGGAAGTCGAATGATTGACGTTGTAGGCGCACCATTCCCGAACGTACTTCGGACGCCAGAATGCGAATATGAGCAGATCAAACAAAGGCTGTTGAAGAAAATCGAATGGCTGGAAGAAGAAAATGCTGCCTTAAAAAAAGAGAATCAAGCGAACATCCAGCGTGGGGATCAATGGCGTGACGAGAAGCTCGCGCAGCAGAAAGAATCGGACGAAATCATCAGTCATCTAAGAGAGGAAGTCCAGCGGCTAACAAATGCGCTGGAGCTTCACGCAGAGGACGAAAAACTGCTATTCGGGCTTAGTGGGAAATTATCGCAAGTTGGCGGGCGGCTTTAGTTGTGGCGCCGTTGACGGAAACACTAAAACAAAACTAGGAGGAAAGCCCATGAGAAAAAATTCAGTTTTACTGTCAGAACTTCCAAACGAAACGGAATTAAGTGTTGAAGAGTCAGGCTACACGATTACTGCTGGTGAACTTCGCCGCGACTTAGAAAGAGACGGAGACTTAGACCAAGCGAATGATAATTGGTGCACTATTCAGCGTAAACGGTGGAAGCCTAGTGCGGAGCGCATGGTCGTTGCCTACATCGAACAGGAATACGATGAAATGTACGAAGACTGGGACGACCGAGCGATGGAGTGCCTAAAAGATGAGCACTATCAAAGGATTCAGGAAGTCCTCGATGAAGCCTTTAAAGGTGACAGCGCAACAGAATACTGGAGCTACGAAAAGGACGTAATCATCGACACGGCAATCAAAGGTCAATGAGCCGTCCGATACAAAAGCGCAACAAATAGAAAGGTGTGAGGAGATGGAAGTCTCTGTTGGAATGAAATTTGGTTTTCTTGAAGTGGTAGCTTTGAAAAACGCCCACCACTTCGGAAACTCATGGATTTGCAGGTGCGTATGCGGAAAAGAATTCAAAATCTATGAAGCGAATCTTTTTGATCAAAAAAATAGGAGAGCCACAAAGAGTTGTGGTTGTAAAAAGAAATCACAAAACGGATCAACTGTAACTCAAAACGAACTGTACATGAAATGGTTCGATATGAAAAGGAGATGCTATCAGAAAACAAACGCCAGTAAGCAATACTATCAAACAAAAGGCGTTGAAGTTTGCGATGAATGGAAAGACGATTTTCAAGCATTTGCGGAATGGTCAATTGAAAATGGCTATAAAAAGGGATTATCTCTCGACCGCATCGATTCTGATGGCGATTACTCTCCTTCTAACTGCCGATGGACTACTGCAATGGTTCAGTCACAAAACAGAGGGGTGCACAAAAACAATACTTCGGGCGCGAAGGGTGTTTTTAAGAATTCAGGTGGCCGATACAAGGCGTATATCACTAGAGAATTAAAACGCTATAACTTAGGGGCTTATGACAGTTTTGCTGAAGCAGCCTATGTAAGAAAGCAAGCAGAGGATTATTACGAAGAGCATAAGACTCTTGAAACATTTAATCCTGAATGGAAACGACTACGAAAAAGTCGCAAAAATGAGGACGCAGAATGACCACAATCATATTTCTCGGCATCGCGCTCGGTTGCATCATGATGCTCAGCAGGTTACTTAAAACAAAAGGATGAAGGAGGAAATCGTATGTTGGGAATTTTAATCGGCGGCATGATGGTCGCGTTGGTCACAGGGATGTTGGCAGGGATGGAGATCCAGCAACTACGTCAGGAAGAAAAACGAGGTGAGGTTGAATGAAAAAGAAATCCATCATCCTCATTGCAGCTGTATCGGCCCTAGCACTCGCTGGGTGCCAGGAGCCAAACATCAAATACAACGGGCAGCTCATGCCAGTAAGCGAAGCCGAGGAGCGCATCGCAGACGAACTGGAAGTCGAGAATCCGGATTTGGACTTGGAAGTCATGATCAGCGAGGAATCTGATGATTAAGGGGAGTGTTCACGTGGGAATCAGCAATCTATTTGAGAAGCAACGGCAACTGGATGCAGAAATTACAGAAAAGCATCCGGCACAGCCGGGTGAAGATCGGTTGAAGAAAAAGATGCTGGCATTAGGCGTTGAGTTAGGCGAATGTGCAAACGAGCAGCGGTCGTGGAAGTTCTGGAGTACGGATCAGGAGCCGCGCACAGAAGTTCGAGAATCTATTATTGGCCATGAAGAAAATGGCGAAGTGTTCGGTAGCTATGAAATTAAAAATCCATTACTAGAAGAATTCGTCGATATCCTTCACTTCGTTTTATCGATCGGGAACGAAATGAATTTCACCGAGTATCACTTGCTCGGCAACTACTTCCAAGGGCAGCTTACTGACGGGGAACCCGATGTGACGGATGCATTCCTGATCGTCAATGAACAACTGGCGCTCTTGAGCAAGACTTACCGCATGCAAAGGAAGCATCATTCAGCACTGACCGTCTATTATGCACTGCTGCTGGAATCGTTCCTGGAGCTTGGAAATGTGCTTGGCTTCACGGAAGAACAAATCGTGGAAGCTTACGAGCAAAAGAATCAGATCAATTGGGAAAGACAAGCGCATGGCTACTGAGTACAAGCCAGGCGACAAGCTCTCATTCAACGGCGAAGTCCTGAAAGTCAAAAACGGAAGCCCGACCCTCATCTTGATTGATGGGGTCTGCTACCGGAAGGACGTCGCGGCCACGGAGAAAGAAAACAACCGGCACAATCTCACGGTTAAGCAGCGTACGCATCGGCTGCGGCAAATGGACCGGATTTAGGAAAGGAGCATAACGATGAACGAAGAAGATCGCCAAGGCATGATTACCACGCTGTCTGTGATGACTGGAAAGCCTGAAAGCTACTTTGAGGATATGGAAGAACGGAGGCTCGTTCAAGAGTATGATCGACTGCTGCAGATTAATTAAGGGGGAGTAGGAATGGATATTGTACATCAGTTTGAACAAATGCAAGCAGTTTTAAGAGACTTTTCTCCACTGCTATGGACTTACTACTTAGAACTGCAAGCGCAAGGATTCACTCAACAGCAAGCATTCGAATTGGTAAAGAATTATCAGAACACAACATTCGGAGCGAAACAATGAACCAAATCGCATTCGAAATAGTCGGACAACCAGTCGCCCAGGGTCGTCCCCGAGCCGGAAAAAGCTTCACGGGCAAAACGGTTCTCTACGATCCGGTGAAATCCCGGGACTTCAAACAATACGTAAAGCTCATCGCATCCCAGCACAAGCCACAGGAGCTTATTCGAGGCCCGATACACTTGGAGCTGACATTCTATCAGCCGACACCGAAGAAGTATCAGACGCGCCCGAAACAGGAGCTTATTGCCGCAGGGTTATTACTGCCGATTACAAAGCCCGATGTCGATAATCTAGCGAAGGGTGTGAAGGATGGACTGTCCAAGATTATTTGGCAGGATGATAGCCAAGTGGTCAGCATGACGGTGAAGAAACTATACAGCATGACGCCGAGGGTCGTTGTGCTGATTAATTACTAAGCGAAGAGTTAGAGGATGGAGGGGTCCAATGCGCTTGCAAGATGTTAAAATTTCGAAGACAGGAATGTTAGAATTGGATATAATGGAATTACCTAAAAGTTGTGTTCTCCTGATTTCTGAAGGAAAGGTGAAAATCGGTGAGCTTCCACCATTTGCTCAAACGACCATCAAGACACACGACGGGCAGGTGAAACGTGTGAATTTTGATGAGGGGGAAGAGTTCTGAGTATTTTAATTACAGTGGCGGGAAGCGTGGCAGGTGCAGTTTTAGGTTATTTAGCAAAATCGAAGTTAGAAAAGAAAGATAAAAAAAATATTGATAAAAGTAAGTCGATTAATGAAATTAAAAAAGCAGCTAACTTAATATCTGCTAAAGAGTTTAGTTTAATGAAGGACTTGACTTGGTATGAATATTACGGCAAGTCTCTTTATAAACTAGAGGAACTTTCAAGTCCTTGGCCAGAAAAAGACGAAGAACTCTATAATTTAGCGAAAACTAGAATAAGTGATAATTGTCAAGAGCTTATTAAGCTGGATGTTAAAATAGATGACGAAGATTTAGAGTATTTAGAAGACAAGATAAACTCTTACGTTTTTACTTGTAAAAACCTTAAAAGAATTATTGAATTGAAAGGTTTTGATCAAGATAAGGTAAGTTTAATAAAAATGGTAGAAAAAGAATTAGAAGACAAATACACAGATTTAATGTCTTCTATAAACTCTATTTATAAATAAGCCCCACTAGCCAACCGGGAGATATATTGCAGAATAACCGCTGTTTTGTGTCCTTTTTATATAATGTGACAAAATCTGGAGGCAAGGATTCTTGGGTTGGATATAATGGAATAACCGGGAAGCCATGTGCTTTTGATCTCTAATGGCAAGGCTAAACTCGGTGCGCTACCACCTCATGCAGAGAGACGCATCAAAACGCACGATGGTCAGGTTAGGCGTGTGAATTTTGATGAGGGGGAAAGAGTTTTGAATAATATTATTATAATTGCACCTTTGTTAACTTCATTGGTTGCACTTGGAACGCTTTGGAATGTTTCAAGACAAAGAATTATTTCAAATAGACCTGATATACACTTTAAGCCGAAAGATATAATTATCAAGTTTGATGAAAAAGATAAGTTGCCGTATGTAGAAAGTAAAAACGATGATTCTTTAGAATCTGCAATATTCAATATAGGTCTAGGTACAGCTAAAAATATAAAGGCTAAATGGGTAATTGATGAAAAAAACTTTGATAAGCTCAAAGAATTTGATGACAAGGATGAATATATATTTGAAAAAATCAGCGGTGGAGACCGTATGTTTTATAGTATAAAGAAAATTCGAAGTAATGAAGAAGCGATGGTAAGACTTTCTTACACGCATGATTTTGATTTTATATTACCTTATAAGACTAACGAAGAACCCGAAGAATTCTTAGAACCAAGTGCTTCAATTAGATATATTTATGGTATCTATTCGGAACTTCTTTTTAATCGATTAGAAGAAGGTCAAGATCTTGATTTAGAAGAGGATTTTAATTGTAGATTGGAAATAAGTTATCAAGATATAAGCGGAAAGAAGTATAACGACATTTTTAAAATGAAGCTTGAATATAAGCATTTAGGTTCTCATGGAGCTAACGCCTATTATCAACTAGTCAAAATCTGACACTAATAGTCCCACCAGCCAACTGGAGGACACATGACAGCATAACCGCTGTTTTGTGTCCTCTTTTTTTATTTCCAAAATCAGGGGAGGTTCTTCGATGAAAGTATGGGCAGACGAACTATTACACGAATACAGCATTCACAAAAAAGACCTGGAGCGACGTCGGGACCGATTGGATCGTAACGACTTTCATAGCAAACAGGACCTCACACAGATCAACAGCATGATTGAAAGCATGAACTTCTCGATGGAGTGGCTCGAGACCGGCAGACAGCCTGGGACATTCAAAGGCATTGACAAGAAGAGCATCTACCAGCACCAATCCTTCTCGAATATGGATTTCATCCCGGACATCACCGAGCAGCTAGAAGAAGGACCGAAACAATTGTATATGACGGCCGAAGAGAAGATTATATTGGCTGATATTTTTGCATCGTTATCGCTGCGTGAACGGCAGTGTTATATCTTGCATTACGCTGGTGGCATTAGCTGGGCAAAGATAGCTGAGGAAATCGGGGTAAGCAAAGGAACGGTTCAGGGTTACATCAAAAGAGCCCAAAAGAAAATCAATGAAAAGATTTCCTTGCCTTCCGATTGACTTCCGAATTCATCTGTAATGAAGGGGAGAATAAAAGAGGGGATGCACGGGCAACTGGCACATCCCTCCACAGCCCCACTACTAATTATGAGCAACAAAAAAACTCCCCCCTTTACAGGAGGAAGCCCGTTGTAAAGGCCGCCAACAATCTTATGATGGCTGGTGACACCTCGATGGTGATTGTTACCTTCACAACTAACACCCCCCATCTATCCAGGAAAACCTGAATCCAATGCCGGGTGTTCACAGCGTCGGACGCTAGAGAAGGGTGCTTAAAAAGATTATAGCATATGTAAATTTAGTAATGACGAGAATAAAAATAGCAATTAGCGCGAAAGTTGGTGATATATGGTGAGGTTTACAGCGAAGCAACAGATGTTCATCGATGAGTACCTGGTGGACCTAAACGGCACTCAGGCGGCGATTCGTGCAGGGTACAGTGAAAAAACAGCGAGGACTACAGCAGCAAAGTTGCTAGCAAAAGGAAACATCCGCGCGCGTATAGAGGAACTAAAGAAAACACGAGCTGATCGATTGGAGCTTGATGCTTATTGGGTGCTGAAACGCTTGATGGATATATCAGACCGAGCAATGCAGCAAGAACCTGTGATGGAATTTGATTATGTGGAACAGCGACTGGTTCCAACAGGTGAATACCAATTCGACAGCAGCGGCGCGAACAAAGCAACAGAACTGATCGGGAAGCATCTCGGCATGTTCAAGGAAACCGTGAAGCATGAAGGTGAATTGAATGTAACCTTCGTGGACGATATCGGTGGTGGAGACGATGGTTCGTAAGCTATCCGAATTCATCCCTACAGCGTTTCATCCGGTTTGGAAGGCTACGATGTCCAGCGACATTTTAAACATCGTCTGCAAGGGCGGGCGTGGTTCTGGGAAGTCTTCAGACATTGCGCACATTTTTGTGCAGCTGCTGATGCGTCTCCCGTTGAACGGTATCGGTATCCGGAAAGTCGACAACACGCTTGAGCTTTCCATCTTCGAACAGATCAAGTGGGCGATATCTGAGCAAGGCGTTTCCCATCTGTTCAAAGTCAACAAGTCTCCGATGCGGATTACGTATCTGCCGAGAGGCAATTACATGGTCTTTAAGGGTGCCCAGGAACCGGAACGCATCAAGTCCTTGAAGTCGGCAAACTTCCCCTTCGCGCTAGCTTGGGTGGAAGAACTGGCAGAGTTTAAAACTGAAGAAGAAGTCACGACCATCACCAACTCCTTACTACGTGGAGAATTGGCTGATGGCCTTTTTTATAAGTTCTTCTTCAGCTACAACCCACCGAAGCGCAGACAGTCATGGGTGAATAAGAAATACGAATCATCCTTCCAGCCGGCGAATACTTTTGTGCATCATTCCACGTATCACGACAATCCGTTCATCTCCAAGCAATTCATCGAAGAGGCATTGGCAGCCAAAGAGCGCAATCCTAAACGATATGAGTGGGAGTATGAAGGCAAGGCGGTCGGCTCGGGCGTGGTGCCATTCGATAACTTGCAAATCGAAGCTGGCTGCATCACAGACGATATGGCCAAAAGCTTCGACAACATTCGCAACGGACTCGATTACGGCTATGCATCAGATCCACTGGCATTTGTTCGTTGGCATTACGACAAGAAGCGCAATGGCATCTACGCAATCGACGAGCATTACGGCGTAAAAATCAGCAACCGCAAGCTGGCTGAATGGATTACCAAGCGTGGATATGCGCATGAGGAGATTTTCGCAGAGGTTGAGCCGAAGAGTAATGACGAAATGCGCTTAGAGCACGGCATACAGCGATTGAAGCAAGTGAAGAAGGGGCCGGACAGCGTAGAGTATGGCGAGAAATGGCTGGATGACCTTGATTTCATTTGCATTGATCCATTACGAACGCCGAACATCGCCAGGGAATTCGAGAACATCGATTACCAGACGGACCGCGACGGCAATCCAAAGCCACGCTTAGAAGACAAAGACAATCACACGATCGACAGCACGCGCTATGCATTTGAGCGAGATATGCGCAAGTCGTCACTAACATTCTTAACGTAAAGAGGTGAATACATGTATCCAAGCGACACGACACATACAGAAGAACTGAACGAAATTATCCGTCTGAACAAGCCAATGACGGAGGATATCGTGAAAGAAATGATTGAAGCGCATGAGTCTGCAGCTATTATCGAAGATGGCCATAGGTATTACATGGGCGAAAATGATATTCAGAATCGCATAATCAATACTTATGTGAACGACCGGCCGGTTGAAGATAAGGATGCAAAGAATAATAAAGTGTCATCCGGCTTTCATAAATTGCTGGTTGATCAGAAGGTTGCCTATCTCGCTGGCAAGCCGGTGACAGTTGGTTCTAAGGGTGACGATAACGAGTTGCTGGAGATGGTCACAGACACACTGTCTGATGACTTTGAGGACATCATTCCCGAGCTTATCAAGAACGTATCGAACAAAGGCCGCGAGTGGCTGCATCCGTATATCGATGAAGATGGACTGTTCGACTATATCCGCATCCCGAAAGAAGAAGTCATTCCGATCTATGACCGGTCGAAGCAAAAGAAACTGCTGTATATCATCCGTTTCTACGCGGTGGACGATACTACAACCAAAGTAGAAATGTGGGATAAGGAGCAAGTGACCTTTTACGAAATCATCGATGGCGATATCTTCTTTGACGTTTCAGAGGACATCAATCCAGCGTCCCATTTCTACTACAACGGTTCCGGTTACGGCTGGGGCGAGGTGCCGTTCATCGAGTTCATGAACAATGAAGAACGCGTCGGGGACTTGACGTTCTATAAGGGCTACATCGATGCATACGACCTTATTGTTTCCGACACCTTGAACACACTTGAAGACATGCAGTCGCTCATTTATATCCTGAGAGGCTATGAGGGCACAGACCTAAAAGGCTTCAACGCCAATCTCAAGCGCTTCAAGGCCATTAAGGTTAGCGGTGAAGATGGCAGCGGCGTTGATACCAAGCAATCGGAAGTGCCGGTGAATGCGGTCGACAGCCAATTGGATCGATACACCAAGAACATCTTTCACTTCGGCCAAGGCGCAGACGTCTCCATGGATAAGTTCGGCAATGCGCCGTCCGGGGTCGCCCTTCGGCAGTTGTTCCAGCTGCTGGACATGAAAGCGAGTGTCATGGAACGGAAGTTTACGAAGGGCCTCAAGCACTTTGCGTGGTTCCTGGTCGAATACATCAACATCACTGAGAAAAAGGACCACGACTATAAGGATCTGACGTTCACGTTCAACAAGTCGATGCTCACCAATGAGGCCGAGCAAATCGAGATGGGGCAGAATTCAGTTGGCAATGTCAGCAAACAAACCATTCTCGAAAACCATCCGTGGGTGAATGATGTCGAACTGGAGATGCAGCGACTGGAAGAAGAGGCCATACGTTTTGGCGAGTCGCTTCCTCCGCTGAATGAGGACGACGAGCTAAACGGTGGCACCAGTTCATCAAGCGCTCAAGAGCAAGCAGATGGAAATGACGAGTTTCCTTGTCCGGAGTGTAACGGTGACGGCAAGATAACGAGCCCGGCAACAGCCAAACAGATTCAGTGTCCTTCCTGTAAAGGAACGGGCGTGAGGAAGCGATGAACCAATTCGACATCGAGGATCTACTCGATAAGAAGCTGATGGAAGCTGAGGATGATTTAGAGCGCGTCTTTAACCGGCGCCTTAAGACCATCCTGGACCAACTATCCCGTATGTTTGAGAAATACGAGAAGGATGGCAAGCTCACATCGACTGAAATGGTGAAGTACAACCGATTCGACAAGGAAATGGCACGGATCACACAGATGCTAACGGATGACTATCGGCAGATTGTGAAGGATATGCGAGCCCTTCAGGAGACGCAGTACCTGGAGAAGTATTTGCTCTCAGCTTATTTGATTTCACAGGTGCAGCCACCAGCCGCGCAAGGATTCAGCTTACCCTCACCGGCAACGGTCAAGGAAGTGTTGCTAAATCCGATTGCTGAGCTCACCTTGCCAAAGATCTTGCAGCAACATCGAAACGAGACGGTGCGGAAAATCAATATCGAGCTCGCTCAGGGCATTCAAGCCGGCGAAAGCTATTGGGTTATGGCGAAGCGATTAAAGCGAGTCCTCGGCTTCTCAAGCAACAAAGCACGTACAGTCGCCAGGACAGAGGCAGGACGCGCCCGGAGCATTGCTGGAGAGAAAGTATTCGAAGAAGCATCAGCGTACAGCAAAGCGACCAAGGTGTGGACGTCATCACTCGATACCCGGGTGCGGAAATCCCACCGGAAACTCGATGGCCAGGATGCAGACAAGAACGGCGTCTTTCATTACAAATCGAATTACACGCTCGCTCCTCGCTTATGGGTCGGCATCGATGCGGCATCGCTCTCCATCAATTGCCGGTGTGTTGTGATTTACAAAATCAACGGGAAGCTGCCGGAATATCGTCGGGGTCGTGATTACATGGACGACCAGTATCAGCAGAAGCTCGCAGACCGCATTGAGCAGTATATGGCTGACGAGAGCATGACGTATAAGCAAGCCGTCAAGAAGACGACGAAAGAGCTGCAGCCGCCGAGCACGGTCATTCCGTTTGTGACGTATGAGGAATGGTATAAGGAGTTTGCGGCGTGAGGGGAGTGATTTCTCGTGGAACCTGTTTCATTAATGGCTTGGGAAACAGTCGAGTTTCCTTGGGGTGTCGCGGTTCGGCATCGCAAAGGAGTTTGGGAAACGTTGTTGTTCCCGGACGGCCAAGAGATGGATGTAAGGAAGATGAACGTCATTTTGCATGACAACGGCATTGAATTTGTAGAAGGAGAGTGAAAGCCATGCCAGTGACAGAAGAAGTGAAGTATCTCAAATCGATTGACGGCACGCTGAAGGATATTCTCAAGGAATTGAAACGGCAGGGGCGGGAGAATCGCGTAATTGAGATTGATGGGAAAGTCGTTGCTCAAGCAATTGCTCCTGACTTGGAAATGATGAACCGAGCTCAGAAAGCCATGAGAGGCTATCAGCCATCTTAATGCATCAGCAGCTTTGAAAGGGGTGATGGATTGTGCTTGACCCTAAGTCAAATTCGAGAAAGGTTTGGTGATCCATCATCTGCGAGCTATCGCTTAAATAGCAACCCTCGCCCTGCTGAATGGCGTTAAAAGGCAGAACTCAATCCTATCGTGTCGATCACGTTAAAAACGTACAGGAGGCTATTATGAAAGAATTACTCGAAAAGCTCGCGAAAGGCGAATCCACTGTTGATGAGGTTCTAACAGCAATTGAAGAATCCGATAAAGAGAAAGTGCCACGCTCTCGATTGAATGACAAAATCGCAGAAGTGAAGGACTTAGAGGGCCAATTGAAGGACCGCGACAAGCAACTGGACGACCTGAGCAAGACGGCGAAGGACAGCGCTGATCTAACCGCTGAAATCAATCGCTTGAAAGACGAAAACGCTACTCAAGCCACAGAATATCAAACCAAACTTCAGCAGCAAGCACTCGACGCTAAGTTAAACGAAGCGCTGCATGGAGCAAAGGCGAAGAATCCACGAGCTGTCAAAGCGCTCTTGGACGCTGAACAAATCAAACTGGATGGAGAAAAGCTTCTCGGTCTCGACGATCAACTGAGCGCACTCAAAGAGAGTGACGCTTATTTATTTGCCGAAGAAGAGACGCCAGCAGGACTCAAGGGCCGCAATCCGCACGTTCCGCCAGGCAGTGAAGTCCCATCCGGCCAGAAAAACCCGTGGAAGAAAGATTCATTCAATCTCACTGAGCAAGGTCGCCTGATGCGGGAAGATCCGACACTTGCACAAAAATTACAGGCGCAAGCCTAAGGAGGAAGATTAATCAATGGCAAAAACACTTATTTCGGACGTTATCGTCCCTGAAGTATTCAATCCATATGTAGTCAATCGCACCATGGAGCTCTCGGCTCTTTATCAGTCCGGTATTATCGCAACAAACGACGAATTGCAGGTATTAGCAAGCGGAGGCGGACGTACCCTGAATATGCCGTTTTGGAATGATCTTGACGGGGACGACGAAGTTCTGTCCGATACCGTCGCATTGACGCCGGATAAAATTGACGCTGGTCAAGATGTGGCTGTTAAATTGCTCCGTGGTAAAGCATGGGCGGCAAACGACTTGGCGGGAGACCTTGCAGGCTCTGATCCAATGGCAGCAATCGGTAACCGTGCAGCTGATTACTGGACACGCCGTATGCAAGCAGCAACAATCGCGACTTTAGGAGGTGTGTTCTCATCTGCTTCTATGGCAAATAACCAAATCGACTTCACAGAAGGCGGCACAAACACTGAAGCGAAGGCTGATGGCAAGACTATCATCGAAGGCTCTCAGCTTCTTGGTGATGCCCAGGGTGGCCTAACGGCTATCGTCGTTCACTCTCGCGTTTATTCTAACTTGAAAATCTTGCGTTTGTTGGAATACAAAGTGGATCCGGCTACAAATACAGAGTTTGCTACATTCGATGGCAAGCGTGTAATCGTAGACGATGGTGTTCCGGTCTCTGGCGGTCAGTACACATCTTACCTTTTCGGTCCAGGCGCTCTTGGATATGCTGACGGCACACCATCTGATGTTCAAACAGAAACAGACCGCGATAAATTGGCCGGGGATGACATCCTGATCAACCGCAAACACTTCATCTTGCACCCACGTGGCATTGCATTCACTTCAGCACAAGTTGCAGGTAAATCACCAAGCAATGCTGAATTGGCGACTGGCTCAAACTGGAATCGCGTATACGATCGAAAACAAATCCGAATCGTGAAAATGATTACGAACGGTTGATGATTTGGAGGGGCGATTCGCCTCTCTTTTTTATATTCGTGAGAGGAGGCAGGAAGAGTGGGAGCAACAACATTTCAACGTATGCGCCGTGAACAAGCGAAAACAAAGAACACGGAAATGAAAGACAATACGCAAAACGTGGAAATCCTAAAAGGGAAAACCCGCGTGGCAGACATTGAATCGAAGGAGGACGACAACGTGGCAAAATATTCAAAAGGTGCAGATCGCACACGTACACCTGTAGAGCCAAAGGCAGAAGAAGCTCAAGTGGAAACGAAAGAAACGGTGGCAGCAGAAGAAGCAGCTGATTATTCAACGTTCACTGAAGCAGAGCTTAAGAAAGTGAAGAACGATGACCTGAAGGTTTACCTGGACGCAAAAGGCGTAGAGTACAAATCTGACGCGGTTAAAGAGGACTACGTAAAAGCAATCCTCGGAGAGTAGGTGGACTGAATGGAAGTCGAATTCATTCCCGAGCAAGAAGATGTAAATGAAATCAAAGCGATCATGCAGATGCCCGAAAGCGACACTAGCAAAGATGCGTACATCAAAACGATGCTGCCTTTGTTCCTGGAATCAGTAATGGCGCACACGAATAATCAATTCAGCTATACGGCAGAAGGCAAGTTGCGAATCCCGGGCGGCGTGAAAATTTATCTGGCCAAGGCAATCGAACGGAACACCATGAAGACGGGGCTGAAATCCCGTTCAATGGGGACGGTTTCCTATTCTTACGATACGTCGGTACCGGAAGAACTGAAAGGTCACTTGGCGCCCTATCGGAAGGTGAAATGGGATGCATGAGGAATTTCCGCATCACATCGAGTTTCAGACTCTCGGCAAGGTTCCAGACGGCGGTGGTGGCTACAAAGAAGACTGGGTAACGGTCCTAGACTTCAATGGATTTCTTGATACACCGACCAGCCAAGAGCTATTCCAAGCGCAGCAGCTGAATTACACGCTGGATCGCAACCTGTTCTATCCGTATCGCACGGATGTAAAAGAGCAAATGCGCTGCCTCTATCGCTATGACAGCACCGTCGAGACATATGAGCTCGTATCAAAGCCGCAGGACCAAGGCGGCCAAAGAGAAATCATGAAGCTCATGCTCAAGCTGGTGCCGAATGGGTAGGGGGCGCGTGAAGATTGGCAATCGTAAATTGCAGTCGGCCGTTGCAGAGTTTGGCGATCAGATTCTGGAAGAAGTCCGGCGCATCGTTGTTGAAACGGCTCAGCTCATCCAATCAGAAGCCAAAGCACGCGCCCCGGTCGATAGCAGCAACTTGCGAGATTCTATTGAGATGGAGATCTTTGATGGCGGGTTAAAGGCGGTTGTCCGAGTGACGGCCGAATACGCCATTTACGTGGAGTATGGTACCGGCATTTATGCGGAAGGCCCCGGAGGCAGTCGTGCTAAGAAGATTCCCTGGTCTTATTTCAGTCCGAAGCTCGGGAAATGGGTAACGACTTCCGGTATGCCTGCACAACCCTATTGGAATCCAGCTGTTGACGCCGGAGAGCGTTATTTCCGCAGAGAAATGAGGAGGTTAGGCAAATGATTCAAACGAGCTTATGGCTGTTACAAAAGGCGATATTTCAACGCCTATCCAACGATGCTGCGGTTATGGCGATTGCAACTGGCGTTCATGACGCGGTAGAGGATGGGCTGGTGCATCCGTATATCACGATTGGCGCACCGACCACAGATCCACTCGCCACAAAGAATACGTTCAACGAAGAAGTCTCGGTGGTTATTCACGCTTGGTCCACGTATTCCGGAAAGAAAGAAGCGCAGGAAATGCTGAATACCATCATGCAAGCAATTGGCAAGGGGCTCTCAATCGAGGGCCCTTTTAAATTGGTTTCGGTGAGTTATCCGTCCCTTCAAGTCATCGATGACATTGATCCGCGGATTAAGCATGGACTGGCGAGCTTTACATTTACGATCAAAAACACATAAGGAGCGTGAACATTCATGCTAAGAGGAAAAGATCGAATTCTGATGTTTCAATCGGTTGATGCGGTACTGGGCGAGGACGCTGTAGTATTCGGCAATTCAACTGAACACACATGGAGCACAGAAAACGAATTGGTTGATGAACAAACAAAACAAGGCCGCGTTCTTGGGTATGGCGATAATTCCGAGTCAACCGATTGCACAGCCTATGTAGACACAAGTGATGCGGGACAAAACGTTATTGCCAATGCGATTCGTGATCATAAACAAATCAAGGTATGGGAAGTCGACTTGCCTTTGAATGCAGACGGAGAGCACAATGCTCGTTTTGCGTATGCATTGGTTGAGAGTATTGAAGAAGCTGCAGGAGAAGGATTTGTTGAGCTCTCTGGCACACTTCAAGTATTCGGGAAGTCTCAGCGCGGCACATTGCCAGCACTCCCGCCAGAGGTAATCGAGTTCGCACAATACGGATTCGAAACTCCTGGCCAAACAACGGGAGAATTTACAGGCGAAGAAGCACCAGTAACACCAGTAACACCAGCAACATAACCAAGAGGCAGGGATAACCTGCCTCTTTTTCTATACACAAATTTTGAATTTCATAGGAGGAATAGGAAATATGGCAATTCTTACAGTGAACGGAACGGACTTTGAAGGTAAATGCAATTTTAGATTCAGCAAATTGGCTGACAAAAAGTATTCGAAAAAGAAAGATGACGCTGATCCAGATAACGGCTTCGACACAGTCTTCAACGGCTTGATGCAGTTCGACAATGACGCACTTGTAGCTTTCTGGGATTGCGCACTGGACTATGATCCTAAAAACAAGCCGAAAGTTGCTGAAATCGAAGTAGCGCTCGAAGAACGATTCGAAGAAGACGGCGATACAGAGGCTGCCTTCAAAGAAGCATACGAGGCGATTGATGAATCGTCTTTTTTCAAGAAAAAAGTTCAGAAATACTGGAAAAATATCGAGCTCATGAAAGACTTTGGCAAGAACGACGAGGAGCGAGAGATGAACAAGAAGTCGTATCTCTTCATGCAAGAAGCGAAGAAAGAAATCGAGGCATAGACTACGACCAAATCTTAATCGATGCGGCTCAATATCTTGGCGTATACGATGCCGATCTAATCTTTTCCTGGACTCCTCGGGAATTCAAAAACTTTGTGAAGGGTGCTAGGTTGCGTGAAGTCGATAAGTATGAATTGCATGCAGCCAACGCTCTATTTACAGCAAGAGCTCAGAATAGCCGAAAGAAAGTCAGTCTTAAGGATTTATACGATGGTGACAAAGTTCGGAAGCAATTGCTTTCGGATGAAAATGGTAAAGAGAAAACATTTGATCCAACATTACACCGCAAGGCCGTAAAGTCCATGAGAAATTGGGGACGGCAGAAGGAGAAAGGAGAAGTCACATGAGCGAACGTTTTCAAGCCGATATAGGAGCAAACATCCGCGACTTTCAGCGAAAGCTCAAACAAGTGGATGCGCAAATTCGTAAATCGGCCAGTGGGGCTGATGTGCAAATCTCGGCTAATATCCGGAACTTTCTCGCCAAAGTCGCAGCGATTGACGCGAAGAAAAAAGAGATTCAAAAAGGCGACACCGAAGTCACCATTACTGCAGCGATTCAAGGTTTTATGCGTGGTGCAGCTCTAGTTAAAGCTCAAGCGCTCGCCTTAGGCAAGAAGCGCATTGTGATTCCAATTCGTGCAAGATTTGATAACTTCCGCAACGTGATGGGCAGCATCGCCAACTTCCAGCGAAACTTTGATGAAATTACAGGTTCAATGGGTCGTGGAGGTTTAATGCTACTGAGTCCTGCTATGGTGCCGGTTATCGCATCGACTGTCGGCCTGCTCGGTCAACTCGGCCCGATGCTCGGCACGATACTCGGATCAACCTTCGCACTCGCGACTTCATTCGGCGCAGCCGGAATTGGCGCGGCGGGATTTGCAGCAGTTGCAATACCAGCGCTCAAAGGTGTATTCGACAAAGCGAGTGAAATCACCGATTTAGAAATGAAAATAGCTGATGCAAAAGCAGCCGGTGATATTGAAAAAGCGAATGAACATCTTGCAGAAATGAATCGCATCTTCAAGGATATGAGTGGTCCACAGTTAGAGGCGCATTCCGCACTGCGTGACTTCCAGGAGACGTTCCGTAAGTTAGTGAAGGATATGGAGCCTGGCGTCTTAACGGCATTTAGCGGAGGGCTCACGGGTCTTACTGGCGTATTTAATTTGGCGCGTCCGATGATTGAGAATGTCGTGACGTCTGTGAACAACTTGATGGATTCATTCAATCGCAGTTTGGAAGCGCAAGACGTGAAAGACTTCTTCAGCTTCTTGGGAGACTTTGCAGGACCGGCACTCGAAACCATCACGCAAGCGGCTGGCAACTTCGTCATGGGTCTATTCAATATGATGGAGGCGTTTGGTCCGCTAGCCACAGAAACACAAAACAGCTTCTTGAAAATGTCCGAATCGTTCCGGCAATGGGCGGACGGATTAAGCGAAAGCGAGAAGTTCCAATCGTTTGTGAATTATGTGAGCGAGAACATGCCGAAAATCCGGTCGATTTTCAGTGATGCGATCCAAGGTATCATCAATACCTTTGCGGCGTTCGCGCCATCTTCAGCAACAATGATGACAGGATTGCAAGACTTGATGGAACGCTTTAAGAACTTCTCATCCACACTTAGCGAGAATCAAGGTTTCCAGAACTTTGTGGATTACGTCAAAACCAACGGTCCAGTCGTAGTATCGACCATCGGCAGCTTAATTACTTTCATCGTTAATTTGGGCATCGCTTTGGCGCCTATTGGAGCGAAGATGCTAGAAATGGTGAATACCTTCCTTCAGTGGTCTAACTCCATGCTGCAGGCGCATCCGTGGATAGGCAAGATTGCAGCCGGTGCATTCGTCTTAATTGCCGGTTTAGTGGCTATTGCTCCAGTAGCAATACTGATCAACTCTGTATTCAGCGGCCTTATCCTGATGATGGCAAAAGTCGTTGCGAAGTTGGCGGTTACAGCAGTGCTCTGGACAGCCAAATGGGCGCTCATGGGCGCTCAGGCGTTACTGCACGCAGCAAGAATGGCCGCAGCTTGGTTCATTGCGCTAGGTCCAGTCGGATGGATCACCGGAATTATCGTCGGTTTGGCGATTCTCGTGATTGCGAACTGGGACAAAATTTCTGCGTGGACATCCAAAACCTGGTCAGCCATTTCTAACTTTGTAGTCGGTGCTGTAACGGTTCTCATGAGCCTTATTAGCTCTCGCTTTCCGGCTCTGTATTCGATCATTTCCTCTTACATGACAATGGCGCAGTCGATAATTTCTGCGGTCTGGTCATTTATAAAGGGCACCTTCTCCAATACCCTAGCTTTTTTGAAGGCACTGGTGAAGGGCGACTTTTCCGGAATGCGCACAGCCATTCAAAATCAGATGGAGTTGGCAAAATCTACAATTCAGCGAATCTGGGATGCTGTGAAGGGCTATCTGACTACGTTGCTTGGCGTTTTGCTTGCTAAGTTCGGCGAAATGTTCGCCAAAATCGTTTCGAAAATCCGAGAGAAGATGGGCGAAGCAGTGCAAGAGGTAGCGAAATTTGTCGGCCAAATGCCTGGCAAAGTGCTTGAATTTGTGGGCGATATGGTCTCGGCGGGCGCTGATTTAGTAGGTGGCGTAATTTCCGGTATCAAGTCTAAGATCTCTGAAGGGCTGGGCGTTATCGGTGGATTGGCAACAAGTTTGATCAGTCGATTCAAGAAAGATACCGATACACACTCGCCTTCCCGTGCCTTTGCGAACGTAGCTAAGTGGTTCGCACCAGGTATTGTTCAGGGGATTAATAAGACCAGTGGACAGGCGTTCCGAGCCGTGACTGAGCTATCCAGCGGATTGAGCAATGCTTTTAGTCCTCAATTGGCGATGGCTGACATGCGCGCCTCTGCACAGCTCGACACATCGCTCAACCGAGCAGATATGGGAGTTGTGCGTAAGTCTTTCGCTGCGGAAATCGAACCGGTGGAAGTCTACCAAGGCGATACCGTGTTTAATATCA
The DNA here is from genome assembly GCF_003664125.1 of Planococcus citreus. GTDB lineage: Bacteria > Bacillota > Bacilli > Bacillales_A > Planococcaceae > Planococcus > Planococcus citreus. The sequence goes on along the minus strand of NZ_RCCP01000001.1, from coordinate 246,269 downwards.
ACGGGCGCGAATTTGCGCGCGCTACAGCGGACGACATGAAAGATGAAATGGATCGCAATTCATATCAACGGAATGCGACCAGCAGAAGAAGGGGGACAAATTAATGTGGATCACACGTGAAATGCGGGAGCACTTAGTTGTGTTCCCCATTTTTTTTAATGGAATTGATTTGTCTGAATACGTTATTCCGGGAATGGACGATGGCCGCGAGTTGTTGGATCGGTCAATCGAAATCTTGCAAGTACCCGGTCAGTACGGCGGTTATGTACAAGAGATCAAGTATCCCCCACGGAAAATCAATCAAGAAATCCTAATCGCTGCAGAATCCAAAGAAGAGCTGCAGAAGGTAATCGAACAGCTGAACAAGCTACTGAACACGAAAGAAGAAGTGCCCATCAAGTTTGGCGATGAGCTCGACCGTACATATTACGGCTTCTATGCCGGGGTGACGCCGAGCTACAAGAAAGAAGGATTTTACAAAGCGACGATCAGCTTTCTTTGTCCACGGCCATTTAAATTTTCTGAACCGGGGACATATCCAATTAAAGATGGTGTGGCTACTCTTTACAACAATGGCGCAGAAGAAACGCCACCCTATGTGAAAGTCTTGGTAAAAGAGCCTATTACGCACCTGGACGTCTTCAACGACCAGGAGTACAAGCGAATCGGCCGCCAGTTGGACGAATCAGATATGGCAGTGGATCCGGAAACAATCATCTTGAACGATCCGATGGCTTCCAAGGTCGGATGGACGGAGACAGATGCTTTTGTTGATGGAGGATTGAAAGGTGGTTCGATTGAAGCCAATGGCTATTCTTTCCGAGCAGTGTCTTTCGGTACTGGCGAGGACTGGCACGGGCCGGCTGAAAAGATGAGCTTGTCCGAACCTCTAGTTGATTTCCTTTTAGAAGTGAAGATTATCTTCAAGAATCCATCCATTAAAGCGAGAGGTAGGCTGGAATGGTATTTGCTTGATGACCAAGGGCAATTCGTGGGGAAATTGGCAATGAAGCGAATTGGCTCTGGAGCTTACGGGAACCGCGTTGAAATTCGTCTCGGTGATGCGTCGGGAGAATTCATCCTGTCATCTGCCGGTCAAAAAGGCATTGAATGGCGCGACTTCGAAGGCGTTCTTCGGATGGGGCGCATCGGAAACAAATGGGTCGGGTATGTGGCGCGAGTCGACAATGTGACCGGCCGGCATACTGCTCGTGCATCAGTTACTTACATCGATGCAGATTACAAGTTCACTCGCAATTTCTCCCAGCTACAGCTCCATTTCGGTCAATCAGGAACTACCGAGGTGACCGACATGTATGCCATGCATGCCAAAGTTGTGCGCATTAATCCGGAACCAGAAGGCGTGCCCTATATCGCCCGGCAAGATGATGTCATCGAGATGGATTTCGACACGGGGCTGATATTGATCAACGGAGAGCCGGTCGAAGTCGAAGAGGATTTCGGCGGTGATTTCTTCGATGTGCCGACCGGTCAATCCAATCTGCTATTCGAGCCAGCGGACAAACTGGACTTCACGCAATCGCACGTCGTATTGAGGGAGCGTAATTTCTAATGAAAAAACCAAAGAAAATATTGTTCTTTCACCAGAATACTGGCAAGTATCTCGGAACCTTAGATAACCGAGGAAATCGCCGGTTCTGGGGCGATGAGCATGTCCAGGATGCAGAAGATGGCACGAATTACTTTAACTTCTTCATGCCGAACAATATTCCTCTGGCTGAAAAGGTTGTAGGGCGCGTTCGTGTGCTCATTCCTCATGAAGATATTGGCTGGCAGGAGTTCATTGTTCATAGTGCCGAAGATGAAGGACCGAACCGAGAAGTGCGTACAAATGGTGCGGAAGTCGACTTGAATAAGTTGAAGATTGTCGAGCCGGACGAAGACAAGTCGCTCACAGCCTTTCAATATCTTGAGCTGGTGACAACCGGTACCAAGACATTCGAGCCAGGGATTGTTGAATTTAAAGGCAGCGAAATAATAGATCTCAGCCGTCCACGGGGTGGCTATGACTTTCTAGGTATGGTCGAGACGGCCTTTAACCTTAAAGTTCGCGTTAGAACCCAAACTAAAGGCGGGTGTATTACACGTCGTTTTATAGATCTACTGGAGCGCATTGGCGATGATCGGTCACTGACAGTCGAATATGGCAAGGACCTCGTCGGTTTTCGCAAGTTCGTCGACTCTTATGCAGTCGTGACATCGCTTTATTGCCAGACGCCTGAAAGGGAAGATGGTACGCGCCTATATACGACCGTGACACACGCCGAAGCCTTTCAAGAATGGAACTGGCAAGGCACACATCTGACGGCTATCTACGAGCCGGAGAGTGACAATCAGGAGATGACTGTCGAAGAGTTACGCGAATATGGAACTAAGGCGCTCAATAAGCTTGTCGCTTCTATCTTTGAATACGATGTCGAAGCTATTTCGCTCGAGCATTTGTTTCCGCATAAGAAAGTGCGGCTGGGTGACCGAATCAATGTGAAGAACAAAGATGTAAAGCCAGCTATTTATGCTCGGGCTCGGGTGCTTCGCATGATTCGCAGCATCAGCAATCCAGTCTCCAAACGATACATTATCGGAGAAATCCGTGAAAAGAGCGAAGAGGAAGTCCGCAAGGTGTTTCGCGAGCTTCAAGCTATATACAGCACCCGAATCATTAAGCAGCCGAATAAACCACCACTTCGAAAGAATGCAATCTGGATTCAAACCGATCCGGAAAACCCAAGTGGATTCGAGATTTCCCATACAGCCGATATGGAACTCGGTGATTGGGTGCGCACCACCGCGATCTATCCGTTTGAAATCGGCGCAGAACCTGAAATTCCTGAGGGCCCAACGCCACCGAATCCAGCGACCACGAAAAAGTGGGTAGATACGTCAGGCATTATTCCAGAGTTGAAGATGTGGGACGGAGCCGCTTGGACAGCGGTCAAAGGACCAAAAGGCGAGGACGGCTATACGCCTGTGAAGGGTACCGATTATTTTGATGGGAAAGATGGCCAAGACGGAAGCGACGGAACCTCATCCTTTATTTGGGTTCGCTATTCGCAAAATGAGGATGGCAGCGGAATGGTCGATGATCCGACAGGTGCTAAGTATATCGGTGTTTCAACCACTGAAATTGCAAGCGCGCCGTCAAACCCATCTGCCTATCAATGGTCATTGATTAAAGGCTCAGATGGCGTGCCTGGGGAACCGGGCGACGATGGCCGGACATCGTATCTCCATATCAAATACTCGAATGATGATGGCAGCACATTTACCACGAATTCAGGCGAAACAGTTGGCGAGTGGATTGGCACATATGTAGACTTCACGCAAGCTGATAGCGCTTCTCCTGCTGCGTATACGTGGAATAAGGTGAAAGGCGAGCGTGGGGAGCCCGGCGAAGACGGCTACACGCCAGTCAAAGGCGTTGACTATTTCGATGGTGTCGATGGTCAGAATGGCATTTCATCATATATGTGGGTGAAGTACTCCCAATATGCTGATGGCAGCTTCATGACGGACGATCCAACCGATGCAAGATACATCGGTGTAGCGACTACGCAAACGGCCTCTGCGCCGTCTGAGAAAAGCGCTTATCAATGGACTTTGATTCGAGGAAGCGATGGTATACCTGGAGAGCCTGGTGCTGACGGTAGCAGCTCATTCCTCCACATCAAGTATTCAAACGATGGCGGCTCAACGTTCACGGCCAACAATGGCGAAACAGCCGGAGAGTACATCGGGCAATACGTTGATTTCACTCAGCAAGACAGCTCCAATCCAGCTGACTACACATGGAATCGAGTGAAAGGCGAACAGGGCGAGCAAGGGCCGAATATCGTGGATTCAACGACTCAAATTGAACACGATGTCGTAAAGGCGAATCATATTGATGTTTCTAATCTTTCGGCCATTAAAGCGAACCTAGGCGAAGTAACGGCTGGGATTTTCCGAAATACCACAAGTTCGAACGTTATCAATATGGATACTGGCGTAATCAACTTCGGCAACGGGAAGTTTGTGGTGGATGACGGCGACGTCAGGTTCTCTGGCGTACTCAGCGGCGCAAGCGGTACGTTTAGCGGCGAAGTCAATGTTGGAGGATTGAACGATCTTGGAGAGGGTCAGCAAACCCTCATTTCAGGAGGGCGTTTTCATCAAGAAACAGCGAACAACGAACTGGAAATCGACGCACACGGTATTCGAATCCATTCCCTGAACAGCACAGCTGATGAACGTTACACATTTTGGAATAACAGTGGACTGGCTTTCAATAGTGTAGAAGCAGGCGTGCAGCACGGCGTCAATTATGGAGCGAATCTGGTAAATGGAATCACTTACGGTCGAATCTATTCAGATAATGAATTCACGATCGATACCGACGATCAAATTACTTTTGCTACGAATGGCGGAACAGATACATTCGAGTTCTCCAACGTCGAATCCTTCCGTCACGCGCTGATGAAGTTCGGAAAAGGCGCTCTGAAATCATTGAACGGATCTGTTGCGGGAGTTCAAGTACGAAACTCTGCAGACACGGCATTCATTCCGATTTCTGCATCGAATATCGAAGTTGCTTCCGACCGGAAATTCAAAAAGAATATCGAGAAATTCGAAGGAACGGCTTTATGGGATGTGTTGAACACACCAGCTCACGCATATCATCTGGTGCAACAAGAAGATAACGAACCAAAGGTCATCGGCTTGCTTGCGGATGAATCGCCCGAAGTCATGCGGATTCGTGACGAGACTGGCGATCGTATCAGCTTGTATGCACAGAACACGTTGCTGTGGAAAGCGATGCAGGAGCTATTTGAATTGCTCGTGGATACCAAAGCGGTGAACTTGAATAAGGTGAAGAAGAAAGGGTGAGGAAATGAAGTCACAAGCACAATTCGTGGTCGACTATCTATCGCAGCGCGTCAGTCAATTAGAAGTCGAAAAGGCTTCCCTATTGCATCAGCTCGATGATGCTACCAGGCAAGTAGAGGAATTGAAGTCGGAAGCGGAGGGGGATTCAGATGACGTATAAATTTCATACACGCCTTGACCTAATTAATGGCGGTAACATTTTTCGGCAAGACGATAAAATTACACTGGGTTATATTGCACGCAATTCTAATGGCGAAGCTATTGATTTCAGCGGAAAAGAAATCATGGGAACGATCTATAATCGTCGGGCGGGTATCATGTTCGAAGCCGAAGCCAGTTTTGATGCGGAGTCTCAAAAAATCATTTTCACCATTACGCAAATGCTTGATCACGGCACCTTTGAAATCGAATTTGTCGTTACAGATCCGGGCAATGCAAACTATCGTGTCGTGGTTCCTTCTGACGAGTACTCAGGAAGGCTTGATATTAAACCATCCAGCGCGAACATCGAAGTAACTGGGGTTCGGATGGTAACGGTTGAGCAGTTACGATCGGAGCAACAAGCAGCTCAAACTGCGTACGAGTCATCGGTGGATGGAAAGCTTCAGGATTACCAAACGGACTTTACAACATATAAAGAAGAAGTCGAAGAGGTGCTCGACGCCCATCAGCGCCAAATCATTGATGAGTTTTCGGGATTCAAAGACAGCGTGACAAAAGGAAAAGTGTTTGGGACCGTGGACGATCGGTTTGAGGATCTTGAAAAAGATTCTTTCTTCCCCGCGAAGAATATTCTTCCTAAGGACGGTTTTCTTAATAATAGTGGATGGTCGGCAAACTTTTCCACGCTCAACGCGGACGGAGACGGTTGGATAGTAACGGGAGATGGAACTGCCACGTTCCCCAATGTCTATGCTGGATCAAGAATAACTGGTAATAAATATTATAGTCGCGCACTAGTGACCGTTTTGGATATAGTCCCTAAATTAGAGCTTATTGTTGGCGCAGTTAAGAATAAAACGATTTTTGATCCAGTAGTAAATCAAGAGTATTCATTATTAGGAGTAGAAACTGCTCCGACCACAAGTACTTTAGCATCTATACAAATAGGATTAAACTTCAATACTTCATCCGACAGTCTTGGAAAAAGGTTTAAAGTCCGGAAGAGGCTGTCTTTAAATCTTACACAAGCGTTCGGCGCCGGCAATGAGCCGACAGTTGAAGAGATGGATTCATTATTGGCCTTTTATCCCGAGAGCTGGTTCGATGGCACAGTCAATCTGGCAGAGAATAAAAAGTTCGTGAAATTCTTGTTAAATCAAGTACGCGGGAAAGCGAACAAGCATCAGGAAGGATGGATTACACCGACTTTATTAAATGGATGGACAGGAGAAGTGAAGTACCGGAAGAATCAGTTTGGGGTTCTTGAAGTATATCTCAAGGGCGTTTCGGGTGGAGCTCTGGCAAAGCCGCTCTTTAATTTAATTGCTTCACATCGCCCTCCTTTCTTCAAGCACTTTCCCATATTAACTAATTACGTAATTGGTAGAGGCTGGATAGAAACTGGCGGTAACTTTGTTATTTATTCTTCTGCTAATACTGATGTTCACGGTGATTTGCAATTTTATATCTAAGGAGGTGTTATTATGTTACTCGGTAAAATTGACGTCTTAACGGGAATGTTTGTAGAAGATATATTACTAGAATCTATTCCCATCGATGAAGAGGGAATCCCAGATCCGCAATACATCGCTAAGCCGGTTCCGCAAGGCTTCTACTGGCCAAAATGGAACGGTACCGAATGGGTGGAGGGCGGAACAGCGTCCGAGCTTCAACCGGCCACTCCCTCCGAAGTCGAAATTCTGCAAGCTCAGGTCAAAGCATCCGATGACCGGGCAGACTTCCTGGAAGAATGCTTGGTGGAAATGGCGCAGCTGGTGTACAAGTGATACTCAAAATACTGATGTTCTTGACGGGAGGTGAAATCATGATGGCGATGTTGATGGCACAACGTGTAATTTTGGAGAAGATGACGTTCGCGGAAGTACCGGCTATGTTGCAGCCGCAGGTAAAAGAGATTTTGGTGGATAGCGGTATGGGTTTTATGGCTGAATAAAAAAGAATATCAACCAAAATATAGAATGAGGGGGGGAATTGTTGATTAAGAAGGTTTTAAACTGCGGAAGGAATCCGTTTCTGCTTTGTTGAATATATTATATTACAACAAATTAGGGGGTTAATATATGGGTTTTTTTGATGACAAGGGCAGTGAAGGTAAAACAAAGGAAGAATTGAACCGTATAAAAAAAGAAGTTAAGGAACTTTATACAAGGTATCTAAACACTTATAAAGAATTAACAAGGAAAGTTGGTTATCGAACAAAGCTTGAAGAGTTTAAAAAGAATATAATCAAAGACTCAACCACTTACTTCCAAGAAAAGGGTTTTGAAGTTACTCATATTAAAGGCTCAACTTATGGTATGGAAGCTATTGCTGATAATACAAAGTTCCGCTTAGATTTTGAAGAGAATACTGGCATTGCAATATCTATTCCTGCAACTTGGTTTGAGTATCTATCAATTTCTGATAAGAAAGAAAAAGCGAATAATTTCCAAGGAACTGTGCGTGAGGGTGGGATTACTGTAAGGGGAAAATCAGAAGTGGGATATAAAGATCTGCTAGAAGTAAAGAAAAATATAGAGGCAGATATTAGTGAATTAGAAGAAAAAATGAAAAGTGGGTACTCTCCTGAATTACATCTCGTTGCTAATGAACTCGATTCGACGTTCGATAATATAAATGAGTATCTTGAAGCTTTAAATAAACATCTTGATAAATAACATCAAAGAGTGTCCAACAGGACGCTCTTTTTGTTTTGTAAAGATAATGAAACCTATTTCCTCTTTTACCGTATTACGGATAAAGAGAGAGGGGAAGTTTATGTCAAGGTTTAGTTGGCTATCTAATATCAATATGGATAAATTCTTTAAGAGTAGATTGATGTTGGTGATAATATTTTCTTTTATTGCCCTTGCCGTGCTTAATACAGCTATCACTGTACCTGGTGAAGATTTGAAAGATACTCTTCAAAATTCTGCTCAATTAACTATTACGGTAGCATTAGGAATCAGTGCATTGGTATTTGCTTTAAACGTTCAGAGAAATCGAAACCGAAAATCATTAGAACTGTTGGAAGAAATGATTGCTTTTATACTGCTAAGCTTATTAAGTTACTATTTATCCTTTTCTGATACGGATTATGTGCAGAGGCTCTACATTGGCCTTGGCGGGTTAATGCAACTTGCAATAATCGCGCGAGTTTATAGTGTAGCGTTAGATAAACCAGCAAGACGAATGAAACCATCACGACAGACAAGATGAGATATTGTTAAAAATCTTAAGAGCACCTATATGGATGCTCTTTTTATTTTGCCTAAAAAAGAGAAAACGTGTTTAGGGGGTCCATTTTAAAAATTGAAAGGAAGGTTATAATGGACAATTTATTGTTATTAAATCTCGGAGGTGCTGATTTGGAACATTTGGAAGTAGCGCGTATGTATTTGTTTGGACCGGTAAAATATTTGGATTTTCTCATGGTGTTGATGGCGTTCGATATTTTGACGGGGATTTTCAAAGCGATAAAAAACGGAAACTTGTGGTCGAGAAAGAGCCTGTTCGGCTACGCTCGGAAGATTCTTATTTTTGGTGTGATCATTGTGGCCAATATCATCGATCAGATTTTGGGTTTGAACGGGGCGATTACTTACGCGACTGTCATTTTCTACATCGCAAATGAAGTATTATCGATTACAGAAAACCTAGCAGAAATCGGCGTACTGGTGCCGAAAGAGCTTGCCGAGAAGTTGAAGGTGATGCAGCCAGGAGAGAATGCTTCGCTGGGCAGCCAATTGAAAGAAGAAATGGCCGGAAGCAAAGTGGATGAAGAACTTCAAAAAGTGAAGAAGAAGGAGGGTAAGTAAAGATGCCGAAAATCATATTTTTTGCAGGACATGACCACGATACATGGGAGAAAACAGGCGGCAAGGGCGTCCGCACCAATTTAGAAGCTGACGGTGTTTACGAGGAATTTGATACCAATTATATCATCGCCAAAGGTGCAGTCGAACTGCTGCAGAAACAGCCTGGATTCACAGTCCTTTTCCCGCAGCAAGATAAACGCCGGATGACGTTGAAAGAGCGTGTCGCTTACGCCAATGCACACGGCGCTGATCTAATGATTGATGTCCACAGTAATGCATCGGCCAGCCGGACAGCTACAGGCGCAGCGGCCTTCTATTGGTACAACAGTGCCGCCGGTAAAAAGGTGGCAGACATCTTCGCTAAGCATATTAAAGCAAACGGGCTGCCGACATGGTCCGGAGGCACATACGCATCACAGGCGACCGGCTGGTCGTCTTTTTATATGCTCAAATACTCGGAAATGCCGGCAGTTCTCACGGAAAGCTTTTTTTTCACAACGCGCTCGGACTTGGAAAACTACTTACTCAATCCAAAGGTTCAGAAAGTGCTCATGAAGATTCACGCGAACATCGCCCTGGAGTTCTTCGGCAAGAAAGCACTTGACACGGCACTCGATTCCGTCGTGCTTCCTGATGGGCGAGAAGTTGTGAAGATTGGCAGTCGCGGAGCCGATGTGAAGTATGCTCAAATCGCTCTCGGCAGACATGGGTTTGAAACCGATGTCGACAGCATCTTCGGCAAAGACACGGATCAGAAAGCAAAGGCTTTCCAGGAAGCAAAAGGCCTTGTAGTAGATGGAATTATCGGTGCAGCTACATGGGCCGAGCTTGAGAAAAAACCGCAGCCCAAACCAGTAGTCAGTAAACCAGCACAAAAGGAGGAAGAAGATATGGAACAAACAGCAGTAGTAATCAACGGAACAGCAGATGCAGGCACAGCCACGCTCTTGGCATTTCAACTCGGATGCGGAGTATTCTTCCGCAAAGATGCCGAGAAGCGCCAAGTAGCCAAAGAAATCTATATCGCGGGCGGCGGTAAAGGAAAGATCAAAGGCGACAAGCTCATCGATCTATCTGGCAAGACACGCAGCGACACAGCTAAAAACGTGATAGCGAAATTGAAGTAAGAGTAGAGAAAGAATCAGGTAACTATAATATTACACAAAAGCCCCGCAGTGAGATTGGAGTCCTCACTTGTGGGGCTTTTTTTATGCTATAATTAATTTATTCTTGGCCACATCTTTTTTGCATCGTAGTGTGTAATGGAGTGCCAAAAGGAATCATAAAAAATTCAATCTTAATAATATTAAATTAAATGAAAGTTTTGTATTATTTATTATTTAGGAGGCTCTTTCTTTTGACTAACAAAATCGGGCACATAATAGCATGTGCAGAAGCATTCAACACACCGAATGGAGAAATGGTTCTAAAACAACCTCTGAATACTATCAATTTACTCTCTTTACCGAGTTACTATACTTTTGTTGTTGCGGTGGGAATGATTCACTTAACTCCGCAAAAGTATAATTCAATTGTGAAACTAACAAGCCCTTCTGGTAAAGAACTAGCAGTTAATAATATGGAGTTTGAAGTAGAAGCTTTATTAGAGGGAGGACCTCCAGGTGGGGATGGGGGATTTAACGTCAACTTTCGAAATTTGGTTTTTGAAGAAGAAGGAGATCACGTTATTTCTGTAGAACTAAACGAGGATAGAAAAACTTTGATATTACCGGTATTTAAGAAAAACCTTTAGACTACAAATAGTAGGTGGTAAAATGGCAGAATCTACAGTTACTTCAACAAGGGGAGCAATCAAGTGGAACTCTCATCACGACAAAGAACTTGAAGCTCCACAGGATTTACTTAAGTTGATGGAAAAGCATCAAGAAGCTAAAATTGATGGCTTTATTTATGGCAATAATGCTGTGAAAATGAAGCATCCAGAAACCGAAAATATTAATTCATCGATTCAGAGTTACTTTCATAGAGGAAATGATTCAGTAGTGAATAAAGGGGATGAAACAATGAATAACCATGATTCTACAGACACCCTCTTTAAAGAATTAAAAATTGATATGCGAGAACGTGAAGAAAGATCAAGAAAAGAAATTTCTGACCGTGAAGAACGATATGAACGCCAACTTGAAAGATTTGCTCAAGAATCTCAACAAAGAGAAGAACGTATTAGGCAAGAAACCAAGGAGAGAGAAGAGCGAATCGAAAAGATGATAAATGGAGTTAACTCAAAAGTTGAAGATCACGCTAAGTATTTTGAAAGCATTAAAAATCAAAACTTTTGGGGAAACATCACGGTTTTTGTGGCTCTGGTAGCTATTTTGGTTACTTTGATGTTGGCTTTGTTTAATCAATAAACACATTTCGACTTAAATAATATAAGCCCCTCGCGTCGAGCATAAAATAGTCGATGTTGAGGGGCTTAATTTATTTTTCAAGATATATGTAAACGTTAGTCGAATGTCTATAGGTGTCGTAAGCAAATTTAAAACCTGCGATCAACTCGGGACCGGCACCAGCTGTGAATTTCAAGTAATGGTATACTTTGTCGAACTCTCTTGTATCAGGAAAATCTGCACCGCAGTAGGCATACCTGGCAAGAGTACCGACTCGAAAATCATCATTTTTAAATTGGTAAAGCCACTCCCTAAATGTAACGTCCATCAAACTATCCCCTTTGCATGTTATAAGGATAGTATATCAATAGCAAGTACTTTTGATACAGTTATTTTTCATTTTATAGGTTATTTTACTCAAGTAGCGTGGTATAGTAAGAACAAGTGTTCTTATTAGGGGTGATGGAAATTAGTATTAACAGAGATCGTAAAATGGTAGGAGACGTCCAAGACAGAGGAGCGTTGAAGTGGACGGCCCTTATGCTGCCGGAACACATTCGAATGCTCAGGGAATGGAAGGAAGAAGATAACCGTGTTCCGAAACCCGAACTGGACGAATTTGATTTGCAAGCGCTCCAAGAGAATATCGAGTTGGCACTCGTCCGCAGATGCCAAGCTGAAATTCAAATGTGGAAGGATCATCAATATCGTTACTATGTGGGGACCATCACAGAAGTGGACTTGCACACTCGCACAATCGTATGCGATGATTCACTAAAAGCAAAACGCCTTTCCGTTGACATGATTACTTCTGTACAATTAATCGACTGAGCGATAATCTCGCACACATTTTCGCACATACAGATAAAACAAGAGCGTACAAATCTTATCGTTTTTTTGAGTTTCTACTATATAATAGGCGCGTATGTATAAACGATAGAATACATCAGAAAACAGAGAAAGAATCTGCATTGCTTACGACGCTTGCAAAACGCATTAATACACGAATCCCTGAAGCATCTTTTTAGATGTTTCGGGGATTTTTTTGTTTTCCGGCAATCAAAAGAAAAAATCGAGCGAATTTGCAGCGGTTTTTGCCAATCCTCATCTATAATGGAATGAATAGCATCATGCGCAAGTAGGAGGGCACGGAATGGAAGCTGAATGGGTCTTGGGGATAGCGGCAGGGGCAATCGCTGCGGCCTCTGGAATGAAGATTGCGAACAATAGGACGAAAAGCAAGAAGCAGGAATTAAAAGAACAGACGATCATGGATGAATTCGTCGTGCCGTTTCTACCGGACGTAATGGGGTTTTACCATTTGGAAGTGTTGGGAAAAGATACGCTTTCAGCTATAGACAGGGAAAAGTTGGTGGAGGGGATTTATCGACAGAGCCTCGTCGAGGAATATCGCCGTTTTGACCGCCATGATGCGCTGGACCAGTTACAGGATTTGGCGCCAGCTGCACAAAACAGCCAGCAGGAGCTGCTCAAGTTTTTGTTTTGGTACCTTGATTTTTCGAACGCCATATTAAAGGATGTGCTGGCTCAATCGAACCCTTTGCTGCGGGAAACCAGGCTGCTTGAGAAACAATTGGCGGTGTGGTGTATTTGCCATGAGGAATTACAGGCCGATGCGCCAGGCAGCGTCCTTGAATTGATCCATCATAGTTCCTATTTTTCCAGTGCATTGAGAGAAATTGAAGCCGGTGTGTTCCGTGAAATGATGGCAGATGATGAATTGCGCAGTGAGCGACGGGGGAATTTTGTCCGCATCATTTTCCAGGCATTCGAAAAGGAAGCGCAAGGGGAAGTGGAGCTGAAAGCAGTCGAGCAATTCCATGAACATTATAATAAACGGTATACTCATCGCAATAAAGGGCAAATCCGTTTTTAAAAATATTTACGGATTGTGACTGAAGCTCTATGATAAGTGTAGACGCAGCTTTTTTGCGCGGACCTTTAATGGAGGAGGACTGTCATGAACGATGAATTCACTCAACGTTTGCTTGCCTTGCATTATGTGTACCCAAAGCCTTTGAACCGCTTGGCCCCCTTGATGAAAGATGATCCGGACCTGGAATACCTGCGTTTTCGAAGCCCTGTCGATCTTGCAGAAACGATGCAAATCCCCTTGGAGAAAGCGAATGCCTTGAAGCGCTCATATCTCCATTATGCAAATACCCCTTTCCTGAAAATCTACGGCCACCAACGAATACGCCCCCTTATTTATCGTGATCCCCTTTATCCATCCTCTTTGCACGATTTGATCGATCCGCCTGCTGTACTTTACTTGAAAGGTGATGCCGCTTTACTAGATGCGCCAGAGAAAATAGCGGTTATCGGTTCGCGAAAAGCCGAAATCTATTCGCAATCGGTTATCCAACAATTGCTGCCGCCTTTACTGGCGGAAGGCTTTGTCATCGTCAGCGGCTTGGCTAAAGGAGCTGATGCAATGGCGCATCGGTGTGCCATCGATTCGGGCGGCAAAACCATTGCTGTCATAGGGAGCGGCTTTTTGCATCGCTACCCAAAAATCAACGATGGGCTGTCTTTTATAATAGAAGAAACTCAATTGCTGGTGAGTGAATACCCGCCGTATATGCCCCCTAGAAAGTGGAATTTTCCGATGCGCAACCGCATCATCAGTGGATTGTCGAAGGGGGTCATCGTCACACAGGCGGAAGTGAAAAGCGGAACTTTAAGCACCATTGAGCACGCGTTGGACCACGGAAAAGATATCTTCGCCGTTCCTGGGGATATCTTTTCCCCGCTTTCCGCCGGTCCACATAAATTAATTGCAGAAGGCGCAAAACCCGTCTGGAACGGGGCTCAAGTGCTGGAAGAATACCGCCAATTGAGAAGCTGAAAACTCGCGGTTCGACGAAAAGCCTTGCAATCAGCCAAAAACTGTTATACATTTTGCATCAGGTGATTCTTTACACAATTTGAAGAGACCTCTATGAGGAGGAGTATGAATGGCGGATTATTTGGTGATTGTCGAATCGCCCGCAAAGGCGAAGACAATTGAACGGTATTTGGGAAAAAAGTATAAAGTGAAAGCCTCTCTCGGCCATTTGCGCGATTTGCCGCGCAGCCAGATGGGGGTAGATGTCGAAAACAATTACGAGCCCCGCTATATCACGATTCGCGGAAAAGGCCCGATTCTACAGGATCTGAAAAAAGAAGCGAAAAAAGCGAAAAAAGTCTTTCTCGCGGCTGACCCCGACAGAGAAGGCGAAGCGATCGCCTGGCATTTGGCGAACGCGCTCGGAGTGGACGTCGATTCGGATTGCCGTGTCGTGTTCAACGAAATTACAAAAGACGCAGTAAAAGATGCATTCAAGCAACCGCGCAAATTGGATATGGATTTGGTCGATGCCCAGCAGGCGCGACGCATCCTAGACCGTCTTGTCGGGTATAGCATCAGCCCAATCCTATGGAAAAAAGTGAAAAAAGGCTTGTCGGCCGGCCGTGTTCAATCGGTTGCACTTGGCCTGATCATCGACCGCGAGAACGAAATCAAGAATTTCGAACCGGAAGAATATTGGTCGATTACAGGCGAGTTCGAAAAAGCGAAAAAAATATTCGAGGCCCAGTTTTACGGAACGCCCGAAAAGAAACTGAAGCTCTCCAATGAAGAAGATGTCAAAGCCGTATTGGCTACGATGAAAGGCAAGGATTTCCTTGTGAAGAGCGTTGTCAAAAAAGAACGCAAACGCAATCCTTCCCCATCTTTCACCACATCCTCTCTCCAGCAGGAAGCAGCGCGCAAGCTGAATTTCCGTGCCAAGAAAACGATGATGCTCGCACAGCAGCTCTATGAAGGGATCTCGGTCGGAAAAGAAGGCGTAACCGGGTTGATCACCTACATGCGTACTGATTCCACACGGATTTCCGAATCGGCCAAGCAAGATACGATCGGTTTCATCCTTGATAAATATGGCGAAGAATATGTGACGCAGAAGCCTGCAGCCAAACAATCCCAGAAGTCACAGGATGCCCACGAAGCTGTCCGCCCGACTAGCGTCCACCGCACGCCGGAATCGCTGAAGAGCATTTTGTCCCGCGATCTTTACCGCTTGTACAAATTGATCTGGGACCGTTTTGTAGCGAGCCAGATGTCACCCGCTGTCCTGGATACGGTGATGGCCGAGCTGCAAAACGGCGAAGCGATTTTCCGCGCCAACGGTTCTCAAGTGAAGTTTCCTGGTTTCATGAAGCTTTATATTGAAGGGACCGACGATAAGAAAGAAGAAAAAGACAATATTCTCCCTGAAATGAAGGAAGGCGACAAAGTCAAAGCGACTGAAATTACGCCGAACCAGCATTTCACCCAGCCGCCTCCGCGTTATACGGAAGCGCGCCTGGTGCGTACTTTGGAAGAGCTCGGGATAGGCCGACCGTCAACCTATGCGCCGACTTTGGATACGATCCAAAAGCGCGGCTATGTTGCACTCGACGCGAAGCGTTTCATCCCGACCGAACTTGGGGAAATTGTCCATCAATTGGTGCGTGATTTCTTCCCGGATATTTTGAACATCGAGTTTACCGCGAAAATGGAAAACGATCTGGACAGCATCGAAGAAAGTGAAGTCGACTGGCGTGCGATCATCGATGTCTTCTACAAAGAATTCGCCAAAGATCTCGAAGTGGCAGAGAACGAAATGGAGAAAGTCCAGATCAAAGACGAGCCCGCTGGAGAAGATTGCGAGGAATGCGGTTCGCCGATGGTCTTCAAGCTTGGGCGCTACGGCAAGTTCATGGCCTGCAGCAACTTCCCGGAATGCCGCAACACAAAAGCGATCGTCAAGCATATCGGCGTCAAATGCCCGACTTGTAAAGAAGGCGAGATCGTCGAACGGAAAAGCAAGAAGCGCCGCGTATTCTATGGCTGCGAACGCTATCCGGAATGTGAATTCGTTTCTTGGGACAAGCCGATCGAACGCCCTTGCCCGAAATGCAGCAGCTTGATGGTCGAAAAGAAAGTGAAAAAAGGCGTGCAGATCAATTGCACAGCCTGCGACTACAAAGAAGAAGTTCAATAATAATATAGAGGTGTTTTATCATGACGAAAATTGTAAATGTAATCGGTGCCGGACTTGCAGGAAGCGAAGCGGCATGGCAAATCGCCAAACGCGGCGTCAATGTCAGGCTTTATGAAATGCGCCCGGTCAAACAAACGCCGGCACACCATACGGATAAATTTGCGGAATTGGTCTGCAGCAACTCGTTGCGCGCCAATTCATTGACCAATGCGGTCGGCGTCATTAAAGAAGAAATGCGCAAACTGGATTCGGTCATCATCGATGCAGCCGATAAAGCGTCGGTACCAGCTGGTGGCGCGCTTGCAGTCGACCGTCACGAGTTTGCAGGGATGGTCACGGAAAATGTCCGCAATCACCCGCTTGTTGAAGTGATCAATGAAGAAGTGACGGAAATCCCGGAAGGCATCACGATCATCGCAACCGGCCCATTGACTTCGCCGGCGCTTGCCGAGAAAGTCCGCAAGCTGACTGGCGAAGAATACCTCTATTTCTACGATGCGGCAGCGCCGATCGTCGAAAAAGACAGCATCGACATGGACAAAGTCTATTTGAAATCGCGTTACGATAAAGGTGAAGCCGCTTATCTGAACTGCCCGATGACAGAAGAAGAGTTCCGCCGCTTCCATACGGCTTTAGTCGAAGCGGAAGTCGTGCCGCTTAAGGAATTCGAAAAAGAAATCTATTTCGAAGGCTGCATGCCGGTCGAAGTGATGGCTGCCAGAGGCGATAAGACCTTGACCTTCGGGCCGATGAAACCTGTCGGATTGGAAGACCCGAAAACCGGCAAGCGCCCTTACGCGGTTGTGCAATTGCGCCAGGACGATGCAGCCGGCACGCTGTACAATATCGTCGGATTCCAGACGCATTTGAAATGGGGAGCGCAAAAAGAAATCCTGCGCATGATCCCGGGGCTCGAGAATGTCGAAATCGTCCGTTACGGCGTCATGCACCGCAATACATTCATCAACTCACCGAACGTGTTGAAGCCGACCTATCAACTAAAAGCCGACCCGAACATTTTCTTCGCCGGCCAAATGACAGGCGTCGAAGGCTATGTGGAATCTGCGGGAAGCGGTTTGCTCGCGGGCATCAACGCGGCGAAGCTGGCACTTGGCGAGGAGCCGGTCGTATTGCCGGCAGAAACGGCACTTGGCAGCATGGCGCGTTATATCACTGAAGCCGATTCGAAGAACTTCCAGCCGATGAACATCAATTTCGGCTTGTTCCCGGATCTCGGCGAACGCATCAAGTCAAAGCAGGAGCGCGCTGAACGCCACGCCAACCGTGCGTTGGAGTCAATTCAAAATTATATGAATTCAGTGACGGTTTAATTGAAAAAAGCCTCTAAGTATTGGTATACTTTAGAGGCTTTTTTAATTGCCTGAAAGGCGGCGTGCCAGATGACGAAAGAACAGATGCTCGAATCGTTCATGAGCTATATCCAATTGGAAAAGAATTATTCCGCCCACACTGTCCACCAGTACCTACAGGATCTGGAGGGTTTTTTTCTGTTCCTGGAACAAGAAGGCGTGAGTGATCTGCACGAAGTCGAATACCTTCATGCGCGAAATTATGTAACGAAACTATATGAAGCTGAATTATCCAGAACGTCAATCTCAAGGAAAATCTCCGCCATCCGGTCGTTTTTCCGGTACGGCAACCGCGAATTCGGGCTCAGTGAAGCAGCGTTCCGTTCGCTGTTCCATCCGAAGAAAGAAGAGCGGCTGCCGCAGTTTTTCTACGAGGAAGAGCTTGAGCAGCTGTTCGCTTCACTCACGGGTGAAGATGCGCTGTCACTCCGGAACCGTGCATTATTGGAGTTGCTGTATGCGACCGGCATGCGCGTCAGTGAATGTGTATCGATCAAGATGAAAGATTTGGACCGCCATATGCATATTGTTAAAGTGCTCGGCAAGGGCAGGAAAGAACGTTACATCCCTTACGGCCAGTTTGCACACGACGCGTTGGAACTTTATATCGACTCGGCCCGTCCAAGGTTAATGAAGTCGAAAGAGCACGAAATGCTATTCGTCAATAGCCGAGGTGATGGGGTGACGGACCGTGGCGTCCGCCATATCCTGAACGAATGCATGAAAAAGGCGTCGCTCAATTCATCGATCTATCCCCATATGATCCGCCATACATTCGCTACGCATCTATTGAACAATGGAGCGGATATGCGCACCGTACAGGAATTACTGGGACATGCGCATCTCAGTTCCACGCAAGTCTATACGCATGTGACGAAAGACCATTTGCGCAATACGTATTTAAAAGCCCATCCAAGGGCATAAGGAGGAGAACCTTACCATGCAGGAATTTCATGCAACCACGATCTTTGCAGTAAAGCACAAAGGCAAATCGGCTATGGCCGGAGATGGGCAAGTGACGTTCGGCAATGCCGTCGTCATGAAACATACTGCGAAAAAAGTCCGCCGGCTTTACAACAATGAAGTACTGACGGGATTTGCCGGTTCTGTGGCGGATGCTTTCACGCTGTTTGAAATGTTTGAAGGCAAACTCACCGAATTCAACGGCAATCTTCAGCGCGCTGCTGTCGAACTTGCGAAGCAATGGCGTGGCGATAAAATGCTGCGACAGCTGGAAGCGATGCTCATCGTCATGAACAAAGATGAACTATTGCTCGTCTCAGGCACCGGCGAAGTCATCGAACCTGATGATGGGATCCTGGCAATCGGCTCAGGCGGCAATTACGCGCTTGCGGCTGGCCGGGCATTGAAGAAATATGCAGGCGACCAACTGACGGCGGGCGAAATTGCCCAATCTGCGCTTGAAACGGCTGCAGATATTTGCGTCTACACCAACCACCAAATTATCATGGAGGAGTTGTCAGAATGAAAACACAAACCGATTTAACTCCCCGGCAGATTACCGATCACTTGGACCGTTTCATCGTCGGGCAGAAAGATGCCAAGCGCTCAATCGCAATTGCGCTGCGCAACCGCTATCGCCGCAGCCGCCTCGATGAAGAAATGCAGGATGAAGTCATCCCGAAAAATATTTTGATGATCGGCCCGACCGGTGTCGGGAAAACGGAAATCGCGCGCCGCATCGCAAAACTGACCGGGGCGCCATTCATCAAAGTCGAAGCGACGAAGTTTACGGAAGTCGGATATGTCGGCCGCGACGTGGAGTCGATGGTGCGTGATTTAGTGGAAGCATCCGTGCGCATCGTCAAAGAAGAAAAATACGAAGCCGTAAAAGAACGCGCAGAATCCTCTGCCAACGACCGCCTCGTGAAATTGCTGGCGCCGTCGATGAAGAAAAAGCAGACTACGCAAAATCCGCTTGAAATGTTCTTCGGCCAAAAACAAGAGCAGGAAGAGGAAGATCCTGAAGCTGAAGTGGAAGTGCGCGTCAAGCGCCGTGAAATTGCCGCTGACCTGAAAGCTGGCAAGTTGGAAGACGAGTGGGTAACAGTGGAAGTGACGGAAAACACGGCTTCCATGTTTGACGCTTTCCAAGGATCGGGGATGGAGCAGATGGGCGAAAACATGCAGGATGCCTTGTCTTCCTTGATGCCGAAGAAAAAGAAAAAGCGCCGCATGCAAGTGAAAGACGCACGGCGCGTATTGACGGCTGAAGAATCGGAAAAGCTGGTCGATAGCGAGGAAATCTCGTCCGAAGCGATTCGCCGCGCTGAACAGCATGGCATCATCTTCATCGATGAAATGGACAAAATCGCCAGCAAAAGTTCCACTTCCTCTGCCGATGTATCGAGGGAAGGGGTCCAGCGCGACATCTTGCCGATCGTTGAAGGCTCGACTGTATCGACAAAATATGGCGCGGTGAAAACTGATTATATGCTGTTCGTCGCAGCTGGTGCATTCCATATGTCGAAGCCATCCGACCTGATCCCGGAATTGCAGGGCCGTTTCCCGATCCGTGTCGAATTGACTAAGCTGGAAGTCGATGATTTCGTGAAAATTTTGACGGAACCGAAACATTCCTTGCTCAATCAGTATAAAGCCCTTCTCGAAACAGAGGGAGTTATGGTACACTTTACTGATGCGTCAATCGTCAGACTTGCGGAAATTGCTTATGAAGTAAATCAACAGACGGATAATATCGGCGCTCGCCGACTTCATACAATATTGGAACGCTTATTGGAGGACCTATCATTTGAGGCATCTGAGATTTCACCTGCCCAAATCGATATCACTCCTCAATACGTTAACGAAAAACTTGAAAATGTGGCGAAAAACAAAGATTTGTCACAATTTATCTTGTAGAACAAGGCGTATTGGTTTCATTAAAGTGTAAAAACCTTTAGAATATTGAATAAACGGTGCGAAATACGTACGAATCATGTAGGAGGTTCATAATTATGAATTTATTGGGAAAAACAAGACGAATTAACTCTATGCTGCAAGCAGCAGCCGGCAAGCCGGTAAACTTTAAGGACATGGCTGAAACATTGAGCGAAGTCATCGAAGCAAATGTCTTCGTTGTCAGCCGCAAAGGTAAGGTACTTGGCTATGCTGTCAACCAGCAGATCGAAAACGAGCGCATGAAGAACATGCTCGAAGAACGCCAATTCCCGGTCGAATACACACAAAACCTTTCGAACGTTACAGAAACATCCGCTAACATGGATGTGAACAGTGAGCACACAATCTTCCCAGTGGAAGAGCGCGAACTATTCAAAAACGGCTTGACGACGATCGTTCCGATCATCGGCGGCGGCGAACGCCTTGGCACTTTGTTGCTAGGACGCGTTAACGACCAGTTCGGCGACGACGATTTGATCCTTGGCGAATACGGCGCGACAGTTGTCGGCATGGAGATCCTCCGTGAAAAAGGCGACCGCATCGAAGAGGAAGCACGCAGCAAAGCTGTTGTGCAAATGGCGATCAGCTCGCTTTCATACAGCGAACTTGAAGCGATCGAGCATATCTTTGAAGAACTTGACGGCAACGAAGGTTTGCTTGTCGCATCTAAAATTGCTGACCGCGTCGGCATCACGCGTTCGGTCATCGTCAACGCACTCCGCAAACTCGAGAGTGCCGGCGTTATCGAATCGCGTTCACTGGGCATGAAAGGAACGTATATCAAAGTATTGAATACGAAATTCCTTGCAGAGCTCGAACAATTGAAAATGAATTAATCCCGCATGCCGCCCCGGACTATCCAATAGTTCCGGGGCGGCTTTTGCGTTCTCTTAACACATTCTTGGATGCGCAGCAGGAAGCAGTGAAGCCATTTTATACTTTTTGAAAATATCAGTTGCAGGCACAAGTGGATGCGTGGTATAATTTCAAATGGTGTTAAATACACACGCATTCCGATCTGTTCCGCAGGTGCCTGTATGGGTAACGGTTCAGAAGCGAAGAGTGCGGAGGCAAACAAAAACCTATTAGGAGGAAACACATCATGGCAGTAATTTCAATGAAACAATTGCTCGAAGCTGGTGTTCACTTTGGCCACCAGACTCGTCGTTGGAACCCGAAAATGAAAAAATACATCTTCGTGGAACGTAACGGCATCTACATCATCGACCTTCAAAAGACGGTCCGCAAACTTGAGGAAGCTTACAACTTCATGAAGCAAGTGGGCGAAGAAGGCGGTAAAGTCTTGTTCGTAGGAACAAAAAAACAAGCTCAGGACGCGATCAAAGAAGAAGCAGAACGTTCTGGCAACTACTACATCAACCAACGCTGGTTGGGTGGTACTTTGACTAACTTCGGCACGATCCAAAAACGTGTTAACCGCATGAAACAGATCGAGCGTATGGAAGAAGACGGCACTTTCGAAGTCCTTCCGAAAAAAGAAGTAGTCCAATTGAAAAAACAACACGAACGCTTGGAGAAATTCCTAGGCGGTATCCGTGACATGAACGGTCTTCCAGACGTAATGTTCGTCGTAGACCCTCGTAAAGAACGCATCGCAGTAGCAGAAGCTATGAAATTGAACATTCCAATCGTAGGTATCGTTGATACAAACTGCGACCCGGACGAAATCGATTACGTAATCCCTGCAAACGATGATGCTATCCGTGCGGTCAAACTATTGACTGGCAAAATGGCTGACGCTCTTCTTGAGTCTAAGCCGGAAGAAGACGAAGAAGCATCAGCGGAAACTGCTGAGTAATTCGCAATGTTTACAGGTGATAAGCGGCCAACCCCACTTATCACCTTTTTTTGAGAAAACACAGACAAGTTGAAGGAGGAATTTAATCATGGCAGTTACAGCTCAAATGGTTAAAGAATTGCGCGAAAAAACAGGCGCAGGTATGATGGATTGCAAAAAAGCATTGGTACAAACTGACGGTGACATTGACGCAGCTCTAGATTTCCTTCGTGAAAAAGGGTTGTCAAGCGCTTCTAAAAAAGCAGACCGCATCGCAGCTGAAGGGATAACTTCAATCCTTGAAGAAGGTAACGAAGCAGTCATCTACGAAGTTAACGCTGAAACGGATTTCGTAGCGAAAAACGAAGGCTTCCAAACTTTGGTTAAAGAAATCGGCGAGCATTTGCTTGCAACTAAACCAGCGACAATCGATGAAGCAAATGCTTCTACTATGTCAAACGGATTGTCAGTAGCGGACCACATCTCGAACGCTATCGCTAAAATCGGTGAGAAAATCACCTTGCGCCGCTTCGAAATCCGCACAAAATCAGATAATGACGCTTTCGGCCCTTACTTGCACATGGGTGGACGCATCGGTGTTCTCGTTCTTTTGGAAGGTTCTTCCGATTCACAAGCTGCACGCGATATCGCTATGCACATCGCTGCACTTAACCCGAAATTCATTTCTCGCGACGAAGTGTCTGCTGAGGAAGTAGAGCGTGAGCGCAAAGTATTGACTGAGCAAGCGTTGAACGAAGGCAAGCCAGAAAAAATCGTTGAAAAAATGGTTGAAGGCCGTCTTGGGAAATACTTCGAAGACATCTGCTTGCTTGACCAAGCATTCGTCAAAAACTCTGATCAGAAAGTCCGCGAGTTCGCAGCATCTGTTGGCGGCACTGTAAAAGAGTTCATCCGTTACGAAGTGGGCGAAGGCATCGAAAAACGTGAAGACAACTTCGCTGACGAAGTCATGAGCCAAGTCAACAAAAAATAATCCAACTTTTATAAGAGTTATCCGGGGAGCACAATGTTGTGTTCCCTGTTTTTCAATAAACGTGTAACGGAGGGTACCGATGAGTGTTCCAAAATACAAACGCATTGTACTGAAATTAAGTGGAGAAGCGATGGCAGGCGGACAAGGTTTCGGTCTTTCCCCTGAAATCATCAAATCTGTCGCAGCGCAAGTGAAGGAAATCGTAGACCTTGGCGTAGAAGTAGCGGTAGTGGTTGGCGGAGGAAACATCTGGCGCGGCAAAGTCGGTTCGGAGATGGGCATGGACCGTGCGACTGCCGACTATATGGGTATGCTGGCAACTGTCATGAACTCACTGGCCTTGCAGGATTCGCTCGAGAAGCAAGACGTGGAAACACGCGTATTGTCTTCAATTGAAATGCGCCAAGTCGCAGAACCGTATATTCGCAGAAGAGCGATCCGCCACCTCGAGAAAAAACGTGTCGTCATTTTCTCGGCTGGAACCGGAAATCCTTACTTCTCGACAGATACGACAGCTGCGTTGCGAGCTGCAGAAATTGAAGCAGATGTCATCTTGATGGCGAAAAACAACGTGGACGGCGTTTATTCTGCTGATCCAAAAACCGATGTTGAAGCGGTCAAATACGATGAACTATCGTACTTCGACGTCATTCAACAAGGACTTCAAGTGATGGATTCGACAGCTTCCACATTATGTATGGACAATGATATTCCACTCGTAGTATTCTCTATAATGGAAAAAGGAAACATAAAACGAGCTGTTCTTGGTGAAAAGATCGGGACAGTAGTGAGGAGATCATTATAATGCCGAAAACAATCATGAACGATACGAAAACGAAAATGAGCAATGCCATTCAAGCTTTTTCACGTGATTTGGCTTCTATCCGCGCGGGGCGTGCGACCCCTTCATTGCTCGACAAAATTACCGTCGAGTACTACGGTGCCCCGACACCTGTCAACCAAGTTGCCGGGATTTCAGTCCCGGAAGCACGTTTGATCATGATCCAGCCTTACGATAAGACCGTATTGCCTGAAATCGAAAAAGCGATTATGAAATCGGATCTTGGACTCAGCCCTTCAAACGATGGCAACGTCATCCGTCTTGCGGTTCCAGCTCTGACAGAGGAGCGCCGTAAAGATTTGGTCAAGCAAGTGAAGAAAGAAGGGGAAGATGCTAAAGTCATCATCCGCAATATTCGCCGCGATGCCAACGACGATTTAAAAAAGCTTGAGAAAAAAAGCGAGATTACAACCGATGATTTGCGTGGCTACTCAGACGATGTGCAAGATATGACAAACACGCATATCGCTAAAATTGATGACATGGTCAAAGACAAAGAAACTGAAATCATGGCAGTTTAAGCGAACTTCATCTGTTCCCGGGCGTCCTGTATAACAGGACGCTTTTTTCATGCCAAAATTTCGGAAGTGCCTTGAAAGTTCACGCACAACGCGCATTTTTTTGATATGATAAGCAATAGACATTCCGATTGGTTACAAGTGGAGGATTAATTATGTTCAATAAACTATTAAAGAGAAATATAGAGCCGGTAGTGGTGGAATACGGAGAGCGTGCCATGGCTGTAGCCGGTGCAGGCGTACCGTCCCATGTGGCGATCATCATGGACGGCAACGGGCGTTGGGCGAAAAAGCGTTCGATGCCGAGAGTGGCAGGCCATCACGAGGGAATGAAGACCGTCCGCAAAATAACGAAGCTCGCAAGCCATCTCGGCGTCGACGTATTGACGTTATATGCGTTTTCGACGGAAAACTGGAAGCGCCCGAAAATGGAAGTCGACTTTTTGATGCGTTTGCCGGAAGAGTTTCTATCGAGTTTTTTACCGGAGCTGATTGAAGAGAACGTCCGTGTGGAAATGATGGGTTATGTAGATGATCTGCCAGCCCATACGATCCAGGCGATCCAAAAAGCGAAAGAGGCAACCAAGCACAACGACGGATTGGTGTTGAACTTTGCATTGAATTACGGCAGCCGCGCGGAAATCGTCGACGCCGTGAAAAACTTGGCTGCTTTGGTACAAGCAGGTGAACTGGAGCCATCCGAAATTTCAGAAGAAATGATCACAAGCCGTCTTATGACGAGCAATTTGCCGGAGCCTGATCTATTGATCCGAACGAGCGGGGAGGTTCGTTTGAGCAATTTCATGCTATGGCAATTGGCTTATACCGAATTTTGGTTTACCGACACCTTATGGCCTGATTTCGGTGAAGATTGCTTGCTCGAGGCATTCGAGATTTATCAGAAACGAAATCGGCGTTATGGTGGGTTGAAGGGGGAAGAAGCAAATTGAAGCAACGCATTATTACGGGAGCCGTAGCGGCGGCTCTATTTATTCCATTTGTCATTATCGGCGGGATTCCGTTTATTCTTTTGGTATACGTTCTTGCAACAATCGGTTTTCAGGAATTGCTTAAAATGAAAGGCCGGAGCCTCATGAGTGTGCCCGGCCTTATTTCTCTTGTCGCCTTGTATGCATTCATGCTGCCTGGTGATTGGTCACAGCAAGTGTACGAATGGACTGGTTATTTGAAAGTGGAGTTCGTCTTCATGGCGGTCATCTTACTGTTAATACATACGGTCGTCGTTAAAAATAGCTTTACCTTTGACGATGCCGCGTTCGCTATCCTCGGCACCCTTTATGTGGGGCTAGGGTTCTATTACTTAATCGAAACACGGGAATCTGGGCTTGCGGTATTGATTTTTGCACTGCTGGTTGTATGGTTCACCGATTCCGGAGCTTATTTTACAGGGCGCAAAATCGGAAAGCGCAAACTGTGGCCGGAAATTTCACCGAATAAAACAATTGAAGGGTTTGTCGGCGGCATTATCTGGGCTGTTGGCATCGCGCTTATTTTCGCTTATTTTGCGGGCATGGAACAGCCTATCGTATTGGTCATCATCGTCGCAATTGTTGCTTCGATTTTCGGACAATTGGGCGATTTGGTGGAATCGGCGTTGAAGCGTCATTTTAATGTTAAAGATTCCGGCAAGATGCTGCCTGGGCATGGAGGCATTTTAGACCGCTTCGATAGTATCCTTTTTGTCATGCCACTATTGCATTTCCTGCATTTTATTTAAGAGAGGGTTGTTTCATAGATGAAAAAAATCATATTGCTCGGCGCGACCGGTTCAATCGGCATCCAGACAGCCGATATCATCCGGGAACATCCCGAAGAATTTTCACTAGTCGGATTATCAGCCGGTAAAAACATGGAAAAAACACGCGAGCTAATTCAAGAGTTCCAGCCAGAAATCGTCTGCGTCCAGCTCGCTGAAGATGCGCGGCAGTTGCAGCAGGAGTTCAAGGGCATTCTATTCGTCCATGGCAATAAAGGCCTGATTGATGCTTCGACATATGAAGCTGATGTCTTGGTCAATGCAGTGATCGGCAGTGTCGGGCTTGAACCGACTTTGGAAGCGATTAAACTCGGCCGCACGATTGCCATCGCCAATAAAGAAACACTTGTGACAGCGGGGCATCTCGTCATGCAAAGCGCTAAAAAATACGGTGCCGATATCTTGCCGGTGGACAGTGAACATTCAGCTCTGTTCCAAGCGCTCAACGGAGAAAAGCTCGAGCAGGCAAGTCGGTTGATCCTGACGGCTTCAGGCGGCAGCTTCCGTGACAAAACGCGCGATGAACTTGCGGATGTCACAGTGGAAGATGCACTCAATCACCCAAACTGGTCGATGGGCTCCAAGATCACGATCGATTCCGCGACGATGTTGAATAAAGGCCTGGAAGTGATCGAAGCGCATGTGCTGTTCGATTTTGCCTATGATGATATCGATGTGTTATTGCACCGTGAGAGCATTATCCATTCCATGGTTGAATTCCAGGACACGAGTGTCATGGCACAGCTCGGGACACCTGACATGAGAGTGCCGATCCAGTATGCGCTTTCTTATCCAGACCGCCTGCCGCGACCAGCTGCCAAACGGCTGGACCTGGCGGAAATCGCACAGTTGAATTTCCGGGCGATGGATTACGAACGCTTCCGTGCTTTGAAGTTGGCGTTCGATGCCGGGCGGGAAGGCGGCACGATGACGACTGTCTTGAATGCTGCCAATGAGCAGGCAGTTGCGATGTTCTTGAACCGTCAAATCGGCTTTTTGCAAATCGAGGAATTCATTGAACGGGCTATGCTTGCCCATCAGACGATTGCTTCGCCAGATCTCGAAACGATTCTTGCGGCAGATTCTGAAACGAGAAAAACTGTGGAAAACATGCTAAAATAGCGACAGATTAAAACCGAATAAGGTTTATTAAGGATGGGTTCAATATGGAGACAGTATTAGCGTTCATCATCATTTTCGGCGCATTAGTGTTTTTCCACGAGCTGGGCCATTTCCTGTTCGCTAAGCGGGCCGGAATCCTCGTTCGTGAATTCGCTATCGGAATGGGCCCTAAGATTTTAGGCATTACAAGAGGCGAGACGCTGTATACGATTAGATTGCTTCCGATTGGCGGATATGTCCGCATGGCGGGTGAAGAAATGGATGCCATCCATCTGCAGGCAGGCCATCGCATCGGATTGCTGTTGGATGAAAAGGGACAGGCCAAGAAAGTCATCCTTAACCAAAAGCATGTCTATCCCGATATCCTGTTTCTGGAAGTAGAACAAGCAGACCTCGAAAAAGACCTTTTCATCAAAGGGTACGACGAAGACGAGCAATTGGTGAATATCAAAGTTGCCCGTGATGCGGTTGTGGAAGAAAACGGCCGTGAAACGATCTTGGCGCCTTATGACCGCACATTCGATGCAAAAAATTTGCCGAATCGCTTCATGACGATTTTTGCTGGGCCGTTCTTTAACTTTATCCTGGCATTCTTCATCTTTACGGCCATCGGCATGCTACAGGGGGTTCCGACTTTCGAGCCAGTGATTTCCGAAGTGACAGAAGACAGCCCTGCTGAAGAGGCGGGCATGCAAGACGGCGATTTGGTGACGGAAATTGAAGGCCAATCGATCAGCACGTGGGACGAGTTGGTGGAGTCCGTACAAGACAGTGCAGGAACCGCGCTTGATTTCCAAGTCGAGCGTGATGGCGAACCTCTGAATTTCACGATCACGCCCGAATTGTCTGAGCAAGCTGGAGAAGAAGTCGGCGTCATCGGCGTCTTGTACCAAAGCCCGGTGGAAAAAGACTTTTTCGGTTCATTCGCGTATGGGGCTGAACAAACAGTGTTTTGGTTTAAAGAGATATTCCGCTTGCTCGGCATGCTCGTGACAGGCCAATTCACCATCGATGCCTTATCCGGCCCTGTCGGTATCTACAAAACCACTGAAGAAGTCGCCCAGTACGGCATCTTTACGCTCATGAGCTGGGCTGGCATGCTCAGCATCAACTTAGGGATCATGAACTTGTTGCCGCTGCCAGCGCTTGACGGCGGACGCCTCATGTTCTTTGTCCTTGAAGCATTGCGAGGCAAGCCGGTCGATAAGCAAAAAGAAGGGATGGTCCATTTTGTCGGGATCATGCTGTTAATGCTCTTGATGATTGTCGTCACATGGAATGACATTCAGCGATTCTTCTTTTAATGAGAGAAAGGGAAGCGTCTAACGCTTTCCTTTCTCTGCTACATAGGGATTTACAAATACAATAACCAGTCGAGGTGTATTCGGATATGAGACAAACATTAAGCTTTATCCCGACGTTACGGGAAACTCCAGCTGATGCGGAAGTGAAATCGCATCAATTATTGCTGCGGGCAGGATTTATCCGCCAAAATACGAGCGGGATCTATTCATTCCTTCCGCTCGGCAAACGCGTTCTGCACAAAGTCGAGAAAATCATCCGTGAGGAAATGGAAGCGATCAATAGCGTAGAAGTATTCATGCCTGCGCTTCAGCAAGCTGAACTTTGGCAGGAGACTGGACGCTGGTATTCTTACGGCGACGAATTGATGCGTTTAAAAGACCGCAACGACCGTGAATTTGCACTAGGTGCAACTCATGAAGAAATCATCACGAGCCTACTGCGCGACGAAATCAAGTCCTATAAGAAATTACCGCTGACTTTGTATCAGATCCAGTCGAAGTTCCGCGACGAGAAACGCCCACGATTCGGTTTGCTGCGCGGACGCGAATTCCTCATGAAAGATGCGTATTCCTTCCATGCGACGCCGGAAAGCCTGGATAAGACCTACGACGATATGATGCAGGCATATAGCAATATCTTCAGACGCCTCGGGTTGAATTTCCGCGCCGTCATCGCGGATTCAGGGGCAATCGGCGGCAAGGACAACCACGAATTCATGGTGCTGTCGGAAATCGGCGAAGACACGATTGCGTATTCAGACAATTCACCATATGCCGCGAATATTGAAATGGCCGCCGTTCAAATGGACTATCCGAAATCCGATGAGCAAGCGCGTCAAGTTGAAAAAGTCTCAACGCCTGATCAGAAGACCATTGCACAAGTGGCGGAGTTCCTCGAGACGACGCCGGAAAACTGCATTAAAACGCTTGTGTTCAAAGCGGATGATGAGCTGATTGTCGTATTGTCGCGCGGCGACCATGAAGTGAATGACGTTAAAGTCAAGCATATTTCAGGTGCTAAGCTGATCGATATGGCGACGCCTGAAGACGTGCGTGAATTGTTGTCCTGCGATATCGGCTCAATCGGGCCAGTGAACTTGCCTGCAGGGGTCCGCGTATTTGCGGACAATGCTGTTAAATCGATCGTCAACGGCGTCACAGGCGCTAATGAAGACGGTGTCCATTTCAAAAATGTTACACCTGATGAAGATTTCACGGTAGAAGCATATGGAGACTTGCGCTTTGTAACAGAAGGCGACCCTTCACCAGACGGAAACGGCACGATTCAATTCGCCAAAGGAATCGAAGTCGGCCATATCTTCAAGCTCGGCACGACTTACAGCGAGCCAATGAAAGCGACATTCCTCAATGACCAAGGCAAAGCGATGCCTTATATCATGGGCTGCTACGGCATCGGTGTTTCCCGCATTGTCGCGGCTGTCGCTGAACAATTCCAGGACGATTCCGGGTTCACTTGGCCGACTGCAGTCGCACCGTATGAAATCCACGTCGTGCCGGTCAACGTCAAAGATGACGTGCAGCGTGAAACCGGCGAAGAAATTTATGAACAACTAAAAGCCCAAGGATTCGAAGTGCTGCTTGACGACCGCAAAGAGCGCGCCGGCGTGAAATTCGCCGATGCCGATTTGATCGGCTTGCCACTCCGCATTACTGTCGGCAAACGTGCCGCTGAAGGAATCCTGGAAGTGAAAATCCGCGAAACCAACGAAACAGTCGAATGGCATAAAGATGAAGTGCAAGACAAGGTACGCGAATTCTTTAAGAAATGAATAATAATCTGATATGATAAAAGGAAAGTACAAACGTACTTTCCTTTCTTTTTCTGAAATAAATGGCGAAGGGGATAATCATGATAAATGAGCAAGACGCCAAAATGAGATTTAAATTGCTGCTGCAGCATCTGGAGTTAACCGACGATGTCCATATGCCATATTTTGAAGGGGCGGAACTCACACGCATGACCGTTCATAAGAAAGACCGGGCATGGCGCTTTATTGTTAAACTCAAGCAAGTGCTGCCGCTTGAACTATTTGTTATTTTCCGCGAGCGGCTGCAAGCCAAGTTTTCATCGATTGCAAGCGTTCAAGTGCATATAGAAACACCCGCGCAACAAGCTGACGGCGAGCAAGTTTCCGCCTACTGGCGGCATGTCGTCGATGAACTGGCGGATATGGCACCGCCTTTACGCGAGCGCCTGCTGTCGCAAGCACCTGTGTGGAACGGCAATAAATTGATTGTCGACTGCTGCCATGAACATGAAATGATGGCATTGAAATCCAAGTATACCGAAAAACTGAGCCAGGTTTTTCAGCAATTCGGGTTCCCTGCTTTTTCAATCGATTTCCAGCTATCGGCAGAAGACCAACAGGAAGCGCGCGCTGCCTTTATGGAAGAGCGCAAAGCCGAAGAAGAAGCGATGGCTAAACGGGCTGTCGCGGACATGAAGAAACGCGAAACCGAACGCAAAGAAAATGGCGCGCCATCCGGTCCTTTCCAGATGGGCTCTGCCATCAAGCCGGATGAGCCGATTGTCGAGATCCGTTCGATCGTCGACGAAGAACGCCGCGTCACTATCGAAGGCTTCGTGTTTGATGTCGAAGTCCGTGAGCTGCGCAGCGGCCGTTCGCTATTGACCGTCAAGATGACCGATTATACGGATTCGATCCTCGTCAAAATGTTCTCGCGCGATAAAGAAGACGCAGAGCTCATGGCCCAGGCGAAAAAAGGCATGTGGCTGAGAGCGAGAGGCTCGATCCAAACCGATACATTCGTCCGGGATTTGGTCATGATGTCGAATGACATGGTCGAAATCAACCCGTCTGTCCGAAAAGACACCGCTGAAACCAAACGGGCGGAATTGCACTTGCATTCACCGATGAGCCAGATGGACGCTGTTTCTTCCATTGAATCATTGGTCGCCCAAGCGGCGAAATGGGGCCATCCGGCGATCGCAGTCACGGACCATGCAGGCGTCCAAGCATTTCCGGACGCTTATGCCGCGAGCCAAAAGCATGGCATCAAGGCGATATTCGGCTTAGAAGCGAACTTAGTTGATGACGGCGTCCCAATCGCCTACGAAGAACGGCATGCGTTGCTTGAGGAAGAGACTTTCGTCGTCTTTGACTTAGAGACGACTGGATTATCCGCCGTCTATGACACGATCATCGAGCTGGCAGCGGTCAAGATCAAGGGCGGGAATATCATCGATAAATTCGAGCGTTTCGCCAATCCGCATCATCCTTTGTCGGCGACGACAATCGACTTGACAGGCATCACGGATGATATGGTCCGCAACGCACCCGAAGTCGAAGACGTCATCCGCGAATACCATGAATGGGCAGGCGATCATATCATGGTCGCGCATAATGCTTCATTCGATATGGGCTTTTTGTATGTTGCCTATAAGAAATACGGCATCGATAAAACACATGCCACGATTGATACATTAGAACTTGCCCGCATGCTTCACCCGGAAATGAAAAACCACCGGTTGAACACGCTGGCGAAAAAGTTCAATATCGAACTGACACAGCATCACCGCGCCATCTATGATACGGAAGCGACCGCATACCTGTTGACGCACTTATTGAAAGAAGCGGACGATAAAGGCATTCTCTACCACGATCAATTGAACGATTATGTCGGGACAGGAGATTCCTATAAGCGCTCACGGCCGACGCATTGCACGCTTTTGGCAAAAGACCAGGAAGGCCTGAAAAACCTGTTCAAGCTTGTTTCGGCCTCCCATATCAATTATTTCTACCGTGTCCCTCGCATACCTCGCTCATTGTTGCAGCGCCACCGAAAAGGCTTGCTCGTCGGTTCGGGCTGCGATAAAGGCGAAGTGTTCGAAGCGGTCATGCAGAAATCCATGGAAGAAGTAGAGCGCACGGCACAGTTCTATGATTATTTGGAAGTGCATCCGAAAGAAGTGTACCAGCCATTGATTGACCGCGAATTGATTCGCGACGAATGGAATCTAGAAGACATCATCCGCAAGCTGGCCAAAGTGAGCCGCAAGCTCGATAAGCCGCTGGTCGCGACAGGAAATGTCCATTACCTTGATGAAACGGATGCCATCTTCCGTCAAGTGCTGATCGGTTCACAAGGCGGGGCGAATCCGTTGAACCGTTCGACATTGCCGAAAGTTCATTTCCGGACGACCAATGAAATGCTCGATGCTTTCGATTTTCTTGGGGAAGAGACGGCACGTGAAATCGTAGTCGACAATTCCCTGAAGATTGCCGATATGATCGATGTTGTCAAACCGATCAAAGACGAACTGTATACACCGAAAATTGAAGGAGCGGATGAGGAAGTTCGTGAACTCAGCTATACGATGGCGCGTTCGATTTACGGAGACGACTTGCCGGAAATCGTCGAGGCGCGCATCGAGAAGGAATTGAAGTCGATCATCGGGCACGGGTTTGCGGTCATCTACTTGATTTCGCATAAACTGGTGAAAAAATCGCTTGATGATGGCTATCTCGTTGGTTCCCGGGGGTCTGTCGGATCGTCACTTGTCGCGACGCTGACGGAGATTACGGAAGTCAACCCGCTGCCGCCTCATTACGTGTGCCGGAAATGCAAAAAATCCGAGTTCTTCGATGACGGCTCTGTCGGTTCTGGCTTTGACTTGAAAGATAAAGATTGCCCGGATTGCGGGGTTCCGTATAAAAAAGACGGACAGGACATCCCGTTTGAAACTTTCCTTGGGTTTAAAGGCGATAAAGTACCCGATATCGATTTGAACTTCAGTGGCGAATATCAGCCGCAAGCGCATAATTATACGAAAGTGCTGTTTGGTGAAGACAATGTCTTCCGGGCCGGCACAATTGGCACCGTAGCAGAAAAAACAGCTTACGGGTATGTGCGCGGCTACGCCAATGACCGCGATATGACGATGCGCGGCGCGGAAATCGACCGGTTGGTGCAAGGCTGTTCCGGCGTCAAGCGCAGCACAGGCCAGCACCCGGGCGGCATCATCGTTGTGCCGGATTATATGGACATCTATGATTTCTCGCCGATTCAATTTCCGGCAGATGCGCAAGATTCCGAATGGAAGACGACCCATTTCGACTTCCACTCGATCCACGATAATTTATTGAAGCTCGATATTCTCGGGCATGATGACCCGACAGTGATCCGCATGCTGCAGGATCTGTCCGGTATCGATCCGAAGACGATTCCGACAGATGACCCGGAAGTGATGAAGATTTTTGCAGGTCCCGAATCGCTCGGCGTCACGAAAGAGCAAATCGGCTGTAAAACCGGAACGCTCGGTATTCCCGAGTTCGGGACGCGCTTCGTCCGCCAAATGCTTGAAGATACGAAACCAACGACATTTTCGGAACTCGTACAGATTTCCGGATTGTCGCACGGCACGGACGTGTGGCTTGGCAATGCCCAGGAATTGATCCACAACGGCACATGTCAACTGTCCGACGTCATCGGCTGCCGGGATGACATCATGGTCTACTTGATTTATCAAGGGCTCGAGTCTTCCTTGGCGTTCAAGATCATGGAATCGGTACGGAAAGGGAAAGGGCTGACGCCGGAGATGGAAGCGGCGATGAAAGAGAAAGCGGTCCCGAACTGGTATATCGAGTCGTGTAAGAAAATCAAGTACATGTTCCCGAAAGCACATGCCGCGGCCTACGTTTTGATGGCAGTCCGGATCGCTTATTTCAAGGTCCATTTCCCGGTTCTCTATTACGCAGCGTACTTTACGGTGCGGGCGGAAGATTTCGATGTCAACGCCATGGCTAAAGGGTCCCAATCGATCCGTGCCAAAGTGGACGAAATCAATTCAAAAGGATTGGAAGCTTCGACGAAAGAGAAGAACTTGCTGACGGTCATGGAGCTTGCGCTTGAAATGGTCGAACGCGGCTATTCATTCCAGAAAGTCGATTTGTATAAATCCTCTGCGGATGAATTCCTGATCGAAGGCCATACCTTGATCCCGCCGTTCAACGCGATTCCAGGACTCGGCACCAATGCCGCGAAGTCGATCGTTGCCGCAAGGGCGGAAGGCGAATTCCTGTCGAAGGAAGATTTACAGCAGCGCGGCCGCGTTTCAAAAACGATCATCGAGTACATGGATGACCACGGCTGCCTAGAGGGGATGCCTGACGCCAATCAGCTGTCCTTGTTCTAGTCAGTTGCGCCGTGCCACTAAGCATGGTATTATTGTAATAACATTTACTGATAGCTCTGTCGCAGAAGAGTGGGTTCTCCCGCTCTTTTCTGTTTGTTATGGCATATTATTGGCAGGAGGCATTTTATGAGCAAAATTACAGAACAAATTGAAGCAATGGCACAACCGATCGTCGATGAACTGAAACTTGAACTAGTCGATGTCGAGTTTGTGAAGGAAGGCAAGAACTGGTTCTTGCGCGTCTATGTGGACAATCCACAAGAGCCGATCGATATCGATCAATGCGCAATCGTCAGCGAGCGCTTAAGCGAAGAGCTTGACGCGACCGACCCGATCGAGCAGAACTATTTCCTGGAAGTATCTTCGCCAGGAGCGGAACGCCCGTTGAAGAAAGAGAAGGATTTCGAAAAAGCTTTGGAAAACTTCATCTATATCAAAACGTACGAGCCGATTGAAGATACGAAAGAATTCGAAGGTTATTTGAAGTCATATGATGAAGAACAAGTGGAGATTGAGATCAAGATCAAGACCCGCAGAAAAACCATCAGCATCCCGAGAAAGAAAATTGCCGTGATTCGTCTGGCGATCGATTTTTCTGCAAGCTGAATAGAAGAATTTAGGAGTGAATAACTATGAGCAGTGAGCTATTGGATGCTTTAGAAGTGTTGGAAAAACAAAAGGGGATTTCACGCGATGTGTTGATCGAAGCGATCGAAGCAGCACTCGTCACCGCCTATAAGCGCAATTTCAACCAAGCGCAAAACGTCCGTGTCGATTTGAACCTTGATACTGGGACGATGCTGGTCTATTCCCGCAAGGATGTAGTCGAGGAAGTCGAAGATGACCGCCTGCAAATCTCGTTGGAAGATGCGCATGCACTCAACCCGGTCTATGAAATCGGCGATATCGTGGAAGAGGAAGTCACACCGCGCAATTTCGGCCGAATCGCTGCCCAAACAGCGAAACAAGTCGTCACACAGCGCGTACGCGAAGCAGAGCGCGGGTTGATTTTCGAGGAATATGTGGACCGTGCAGATGATATCGTCAACGGAATTGTCGAACGTATGGACGCCCGCAACCTGTATGTCGGTTTAGGCAAAGTCGAAGCGGTACTGCCGCAGACGGAACAAATGCCGAACGAAAGCTACCAGCCGCATGACCGCATCAAGGTCTATATCACTAAAGTCGAGCGCACAACACGGGGCCCGCAAGTGTTCGTTTCACGCACGCATCCAGGGCTTTTGCGCCGTTTGTTCGAGAACGAAGTGCCGGAAATCTACGACGGCATTGTCGAGATCAAGTCAATTGCGCGTGAAGCGGGAGACCGTTCAAAAATCTCCGTCCACGCAAACGATGAAGAAGTGGATCCAGTCGGTTCATGCGTCGGGTCACGAGGCGGCCGTGTACAGACCATCGTCAATGAATTAGGCGGCGAGAAAATCGATATCGTGGAATGGTCGGAAGATCCAGTTGTTTTTGTAGCGAATGCCCTTAGCCCATCTAAAGTGTTGGATGTGCAAGTGAGTGAAGACGATAAATCGACGACAGTCGTCGTGCCTGATTACCAATTGTCTCTTGCGATCGGCAAACGCGGTCAAAATGCCCGTCTGGCGGCGAAATTGACAGGTTGGAAAATTGATATCAAGAGTGAAACGGATGCCCGTGAACTAGGGATTTATCCGCCTGAAGGCGCGGTAATCGTGAAGTCGGATGCTGAAACTGATACAGATGACTTTGATTTTTACGACGAAGAAGAATAAGCTGAGAAGGTGATATCCGTTGGCTATGCAAAAGAAAATTCCGCTGAGAAAATGTGTCGCGACCGGTGAAATGCATCCGAAAAAGGAAATGATCCGCGTCGTGCGTTCCAAAGAAGGAGAAGTATTCGTCGATCTTACTGGCAAAAAGTCGGGTAGAGGCGCATATGTTTCCAAATCGGAAGATGCCATCGAATTGGCACGTAAAAAGAAGGTTTTGGACAAGCAGCTTGAAGTGAAAGTTCCAGGCGAAATCTACGAAGAGCTCGTCCATGCCGTACGCAGAGAGCAGCTGAAATCATGAATAAAGAAAAAATCCTGCAGTTTTTAGGGCTTGCCACGCGTGCGCGCAAACTGGTGACCGGTGAAGAATTGGTCATCAGTGAAGTGCGCCGCGGCAACGCGAAATTAGTCATTGTGGCTGAAGATGCGTCTGAAAACACAAGAAAAAAACTGCACGATAAATGCAATTCCTATAATGTGCCAGTGCGCATAGGCGCTAGCCGCTATGAGATTGGTCACGCAATAGGAAAAGAAGCACGCGTCGTTCTGGCGATTACCGATAACGGTTTTGCCAAGAAAATGACGAGCTTGTTTGACGAAAACTAACCGGGGGTGAGCAGATGACCAAAATTCGAGTACATGAATACGCGAAAAAAGTAAATAAACCTAGCAAAGACATCATCGACGAATTGTCAAAAATGAATATTAAAGTCAATAACCATATGGCGACATTAGAAGATACTGCTGTAACGAAATTGGACGGCATTTATAAAAAACCTGCACAAGGAAACCGTGCTCAAGGTTCACAATCCCGCCCACAAGGCCAAAACCAGCGCCGCGGACAAGGCAGCCAAGGCGGCCAAAACCGTACGCAAGGCGGCCAATCCCGTCCCCAAAGCGGACAAGGCCAGAACCGCACAGGCGGCCAAAGCAGCCAGGGCGGACAAAACCGCACACAAGGCAGCCAGAACCGTACGTCATCCACGCAGCAAGGAACGAGCCAAGCAGGGCGCGGTTCCAACTTCACGCCAAAAGCTGCAAAACCAGCTCCAGGACCTGGCCAACGCGGCCGTTCGAATGGACCGGGCCGCGGCGGGCAAAACCGCAACCGTAAAGGCAAACAGCAGCGTCCGGTAAACCCGATGCCGCCAATGCCGAAGAGAGAAAAAGAATTGCCGTCAAAAATCACATTCAGTGAATCTTTGACTGTTGGCGATTTGGCGAAAAAACTAGGCCGCGAGCCTTCAGAAATCATCAAAAAATTGTTCATGCTTGGTGTTATGGCAACAATCAACCAAGAATTGGATAAAGATGCCATTGAGCTTGTCTGTGCAGAATACGATGTAGAAGTAGAAGAAGAAATCTTGGTCGATAAAACTGATTTGGAAGTCTACTTCGAACCTGAAGAAGAAGCCAAAAAAGAAGAACGCCCGTCTGTTGTTACGATCATGGGTCACGTCGACCACGGGAAAACGACTTTGCTGGATTCAATCCGCCACACGAAAGTGACTGCTGGAGAAGCTGGTGGGATTACGCAGCATATCGGTGCTTACCAAGTCGAGGAAGACGGCAAAAAAATCACATTCCTTGATACACCAGGCCACGCAGCGTTCACGACGATGCGTGCGCGCGGTGCGAAAGTAACTGATATTGCTATTATCGTTGTTGCTGCTGACGACGGCGTCATGCCGCAGACAGTGGAAGCGATCAACCATGCAAAAGCTGCAGAAGTTCCGATCATCATCGCAGTCAATAAAATGGATAAACCGTCCGCTAACCCGGACCGCGTCATGCAGGAATTGACCGAGCACGGTCTTGTACCTGAAGCATGGGGCGGCGATACGATTT
Organism: Planococcus citreus; assembly: GCF_003664125.1. Classification (GTDB taxonomy): domain Bacteria; phylum Bacillota; class Bacilli; order Bacillales_A; family Planococcaceae; genus Planococcus; species Planococcus citreus. The sequence goes on along the minus strand of NZ_RCCP01000001.1, from coordinate 207,574 downwards.
TCGTACCGCTTTCCGCATTGACTGGAGACGGCATTGATACGCTTCTTGAAATGATCCTTCTTGTTTCTGAAGTCGGGGAATTGAAAGCGAATCCTGGCCGCCGTGCAATCGGTACGGTCATTGAAGCGGAGCTGGATAAAGGCCGTGGATCTGTCGCGACTTTGCTCGTGCAGGATGGCACTTTGCATGTCGGCGACCCAATCGTTGTCGGTAATACTTTCGGACGCGTCCGTGCGATGGTCAACGATCTTGGCCGCCGCGTGAAAACAGCTGGTCCGTCAACACCTGTCGAAATCACTGGACTGAGTGATGTACCGCAAGCAGGCGATCGTTTCGTTGTCTTTGAAGACGAGAAAACGGCCCGTCAAATCGGGGAAGCCCGTTCGGCTACGGCCTTGCAGGAAATGCGTTCTGAGAAGAACCGCGTTACTTTGGATAACTTATTCGACCAATTGAAGCAAGGTGAAATGAAAGAGTTGAACTTGATTGTCAAAGCTGACGTTCAAGGGACAGTGGAAGCCATGGCTGCTTCACTCTTGAAAATCGATGTAGAAGGTGTCAACGTAAAAGTCATCCATACAGGCGCCGGGGCGATCACCGAATCTGATGTATCACTGGCGGCAGCTTCTAACGCCATCATCATCGGCTTTAACGTCCGCCCGGATGTCAACGCCAAGCGCGCAGCAGATGCAGAAGGCGTCGATATCCGCTTGCACCGCATCATCTACAAAGTGATCGAAGAAATCGAAGCAGCGATGAAAGGCCTCTTGGACCCAGAGTTCGAAGAGAAAATCATCGGCCAAGCAGAAATCCGCAGCACGTTCAAAGTGTCTAAAGTCGGAACGATTGCCGGAAGCTATGTAACGGAAGGCAAGATCACCCGCGACAGCGGCGTGCGCGTCATCCGTGATGGCATTGTGGTCTTCGAAGGCGAAATCGATACGTTGAAACGCTTCAAAGATGACGCAAAAGAAGTTGCAAAAGGCTACGAATGTGGTGTGACGATCAAAAACTTCAACGATGTTAAAGAAGGCGACATCATCGAAGCGTTCATCATGGAAGAAATCGAACGTAAATGATCCTTTCAATGGAATGCGAGTTCTTCATCCCTACCGCGCATTCATTGAAGGATAAACGCGCCGTCGTCAAAAGCATGATGACGCGCACCAAGCAAAAATTCAATGTGTCGGCGGCGGAAGTCGATCACCAGCAAGTTTGGCAGCGCACGCGCCTTGCATTTGTTACCGTTTCTTCATCAAAAGAAGCAGCGGAGCGTGAAATGGAGCATGTGCTGCGCTTTCTGGAAAGTAATCCGTCGTGGGAATGCATGGATATAGAGAAAGAATATTTGTAAGAACGGAGTGGATTCGAAATGTCATCAATGCGCTCGAATCGTGTAGCTGAGCAAATGAAAAAAGAGCTCGGCGAAATTATCGGCAGAAAATTGAAAGACCCACGCATCGGATTTGTCACAGTGACAGATGTCGAAGTGACGGGCGACCTTCAGCAGGCAACCGTCTATATTAGCGTCTTGGGCGACGATAAAGAGAAAGAGCAGACTTTGCTCGGCCTCGCCAAGTCCAAAGGATTCATCCGCTCGGAAATCGGGCAGCGGATCCGTCTGCGCAAAACTCCTGAATTGGCGTTTGAAATCGATTCGTCTGTCGCATACGGCAATCGGATTGAATCATTGCTGCGGGATATCAAAGATCCAACAGAAGAATAAACCGAAAGCCTGCCAGTCTATATTTAGACAGCAGGCTTTTTTCTACATACTATACGTTCGGTCCTAGAACCGATAAAGAGAGGGGCTTTCAATATGGAACCGAATGGAATTCTTCCATTATGGAAAGAACCGGGCATGACATCGCATGATTGTGTTTTCCGCTTGCGGAAAATCCTGAAAACGAAAAAAGTCGGGCATACCGGAACGCTCGATCCCCAAGTGGACGGCGTATTGCCCATTTGCCTCGGGCGATCGACCAAAGTGGCAGAGTATATCACTGATCAAGGAAAAACGTACGAAGCGGAAGTATTGATCGGGTTTTCAACAGAAACAGAAGATGCAGAAGGCGCTATAGTGGAACAAGACGCCAGCGACAAAATGATTTCACGCAAGCAGCTTGAAGATGTATTGCAAAGCCTGACCGGCGACATTGAACAAATCCCGCCGATGTATTCCGCCGTCAAAGTGAACGGCAGAAAGCTCTATGAATATGCCCGTAAAGGCGAAACGGTAGAACGCCCGGTGCGGACCGTGCATATTGACTCGATTGAATTATTGGATGAAGCAGAGACGTGGGAAGGCCAGAATATCCTTTTCCGCATCCGCATCCGCTGCGGAAAAGGGACTTATATCAGGACGCTCGCTGTCCAGATCGGGGAAGCACTTGGCTATCCGGCTCATATGTCACAGCTGACGCGCACGCAATCGGGGAGTTTTACGAAAGAACAATGTGTGACGCTTGCCGAAGTGGAGGAAATTGCGCAAAATGGAGATATCGGTTCTATTTTGCAGCCCCTTGCCTATGGCTTAAGTGCGTTTCCATTTGAAGAAATCACCCCGGATCTATTGTTCGGCATTAGAAACGGCCAAGTTCTCGAAGAGCATCCGGTCTTGAAGACGGAAGCATTCGTCGTTTTTACCCATCAAGGCAAGCCGGCAGCTTTGTATAAACGGCATCCGGATAAGCCGGGCAAAATGAAACCCGAAAAAATGTTTGGATTTCCTCCAACGGACGAGGTGTAGTATGAAAATTATTCACTTGAGTTATCCTCACGAGATGAAAGCACAAGAAGATGGCCCGCTGTCGATGGCGATCGGCTTTTTTGACGGCGTTCACCGCGGGCACCAGAAAGTGATCGGCACGGCAATCGACAAGGCGCAAGCAGGCGGGATGAAATCCGCTGTTATGACCTTCGATCCGCATCCGTCGCTCGTGCTCGGCGGCCGGAAAGAAGAAGTCTTCTATATCACGCCGCTTGGCCAGAAGATGGAGATCTTGCAGGAGATGGGCGTAGACATCTGCTATATCGTCCGGTTCACTTCAGAGTTTGCCAAACTTTCCCCAGAACAATTTATTGAGCACTTCATCGACGGCCTTGGCGTCAAGGAAGTCGTGGCAGGGTTTGATTTTTCATTCGGCTTTAAAGGCGGCGGCGATATGAAATTGATGGAGTCGGCCGGGAGAGGGCGCTATAATGTCACGACGGTTGGCAAGATCGAAGCGGAAAATGAAAAAGTCAGTTCAACGCGCATCCGCCATCTATTGAAAGATGGGATGGTCGAACCGGTCCATCATCTGCTCGGCAGGCCGTACCGGATTTCCGGGACGGTGGTCAACGGCGACAAGCGCGGGCGGACGATCGGCTTTCCGACAGCGAACGTCGAACCTGAACTCGGGACATTCGTTCCAAAGCGCGGCGTCTATGCTGTGCGGATTGAAGTACAAGGCGCTTACTTCGACGGCGTCTGCAATGTCGGCTACAAGCCGACATTCAACAATCCCGATGTCAAAAACCTGGTCATCGAGGTCCATATCCTGGATTACGATAAGTCGATTTACGGTGAAAAAGTCGTCGTTGAATGGCATAAGCGCATACGCGACGAACAGAAATTTTCCGGCATTGATGAACTGAAAACCCAAATCGGGCAGGACAAAAATACCGCAAAGCAATATTTCGAAGTATAAGTTGGACAGTTGATTTCAGGAAATCACTGTGCTATGATATCAAAGTACTGAACGTACTAACCGTTGCTTGGCACATCGAATCACCAACGTTTGCTAGGTAATAGGGGCTATCAGAGATTAGGAGGTGGAACAGCATGGCAATCACTCAAGAACGTAAAAATGAATTGATCAATGAATACAAAGTGCATGACACTGATACTGGTTCTCCAGAAATTCAGATCGCCATTCTTACAGAAGACATCAACAACTTGAACGAGCACTTGCGTACCCACAAGAAAGATCACCATTCACGTCGTGGTCTATTCAAAATGGTTGGACGCCGTCGTAACTTGCTTAAATACCTACGCGAGAACGATGTACAACGCTACCGTGAGTTAATCGCAAGACTTGGCCTACGCCGATAATAGCAAGCAGAGAAAGCGGGATTCGTCCCGCTTTTTCTTTATGCTTAAAACTTATCATTGAATCGCACTTGATGTGCTTTTTTGATACACTATTTAAAGATACATACTACACGAAACACGGTAAGAGAGGAGCTCGACTATGGAGCAAACAAAAAAGGTTTACACATTTGACTGGGCTGGCCGCGAACTGAAGGTCGAAGTCGGTCAACTGGCAAAACAAGCAAACGGAGCGGCATTGATCCGTTATGGCGATACAGCAGTGCTGTCCACTGCAACCGCATCAAAATCACCGAAGCCTTTGGATTTCTTCCCATTGACGGTGAACTACGAAGAGCGCCAATACGCTGTCGGGAAAATCCCGGGCGGATTCATTAAACGCGAAGGGCGCCCATCCGAGAAAGCGACATTGATCAGCCGCTTGATCGATCGTCCGCTGCGTCCGTTGTTCCCAGACGGATTCCGCAACGAGGTGCAAGTTATTTCAATGGTCATGTCAGTCGACCAGGATTGCCCATCTGAAATGGCAGCGATGTTCGGGTCTTCCTTAGCATTGATGATTTCAGACATTCCGTTTGACGGGCCGATCGCGGGCGTCATCGTCGGGATGGTGGATGGCGAGTACATCATCAACCCAACAGGCGAGCAAATGGAGAAAAGCTCGATCAACTTGACGGTTGCCGGCACAAAAGACGCCATCAATATGGTAGAAGCCGGTGCCAAAGAAGTGTCCGAAGAAGTGATCCTTGAAGCAATCATGTTCGGCCACGAAGAAATCAAGAAATTGATCGCTTTCCAGGAAGAAATTGCTGCGGAAGTGGCTAAAGAGAAATCAGCAGTTCAATTGTACGAACTGGACGCTGACTTGACGGCTGAACTGAAAACGGCTGTGGAAGAAGACATGAATGCTGCCGTTCAAGTGAACGAAAAGCAGGCGCGCAATGAAGCCATTGCGGCTGTCCGCGAACGTGCGCTTGAAGCATATGCAGATTCAGAAGACGATATCAAGAAACAAGCGGGCCAAGTGCTCGATAAAATGGTCAAAGATGAAGTGCGCCGCCTGATCACAGATGAAAAGATTCGCCCGGACGGCCGCGGCCCATCTGAAATCCGCGCGCTTTCTTCTGAAGTTGGCGTCCTTGCGCGCACTCACGGTTCCGGCCTGTTTACGCGCGGCCAAACGCAAGCGATGAGCATCTGTACGCTCGGCGCTCTCGGCGATGTGCAAATCATCGATGGCCTCGGCTTGGAAGAGACGAAGCGTTTTATGCACCATTATAATTTCCCGTTGTTCTCCGTTGGGGAAACCGGCTTCCTGCGCGGCCCCGGCCGACGCGAAATTGGCCACGGCGCTCTAGGCGAACGTGCGCTTGAAGCAGTCATTCCAAATGAAAAAGATTTCCCATATACGATCCGCCTGGTCTCCGAGGTATTGGAATCGAACGGATCCACATCACAAGCAAGTATCTGTGCATCTACTTTGGCGATGATGGATGCAGGTGTGCCAATTAAAGCACCTGTTGCCGGAATTGCGATGGGCCTTGTGAAAAAAGGCGAGAACTACACGGTTCTTTCCGATATCCAAGGGATGGAAGACCATCTCGGCGATATGGACTTTAAAGTAGCCGGAACCGCAGAAGGCGTCACAGCCTTGCAGATGGATATCAAAATCGACGGCTTGTCCCGCGAGATCTTAGAAGAAGCATTGACGCAAGCGAAAATCGGCCGTTTGCACATTCTCGAATCGATGATCGCTACGATCAATACACCGCGCACGACTTTGTCGAAATTTGCGCCGAAGATCATCATGGTGAAAATCAATCCGGATAAGATCCGTGACGTCATCGGGCCTGGCGGAAAAGTCATTAATAAAATCATTGATGAAACAGGCGTCAAGATTGATACCGAACAAGACGGCACGATTTTCATTTCTTCTGTTGATGAAGAAATGAACGCCAAAGCGAAAGCGATGATCGAGAATATCGTACGCGAAGCGAAAGTCGGCGAATATTACGAAGGCGCAGTCAAGCGCATCGAAAAATTCGGTGCATTCGTTGAATTGTTCCCGGGCAAAGACGGCCTTCTCCATATTTCCGAAATCCAGGAAGAGCGGACGAAAGAAGTGGAAGATGTCTTGAAGATGGGCGATATCATCAAAGTCAAAGTCATCGAAATCGACCGCCAAGGACGCGTCAACTTGTCCCGCAAAACGGTTTTGAAAGAAGAAAAAGAAGCAGCCGAAAAGGCTTGAAACAGTAAATGAAAACAGATTGGAAAAATTGCCGGTGGCACTCGCCGGCAATTTTTTTCATATACAGGAGGGCTTTCAATGGTTACCACTTATACTTGCCAAAATGGCTTGCGTATCGTTTCTGAACATATTCCGCATTTCCGCTCCGTATCGGTCGGGGTATTCGTCAATACAGGGTCACGTGATGAGCGCCCGGAAGAAAACGGCATCACGCATTTCATTGAACATCTCTTGTTCAAAGGCACCGAAAAACGCAGCGCCAAAGATATCGCGCGGGAATTCGACCGCATTGGCGGCGATTTGAATGCCTATACTTCAAAAGAATATACGTGCTATTACGCCAAAGTGCTTGACCATCATGCGCCGCTCGCAGTCGAAGTCTTGGCGGATATGTTTTTCAATTCAGTGATGGATCCAGTAGAGATCGATAAAGAACGGCTTGTTGTCAAAGAGGAGATCAGCATGACCGAAGATATGGCGGATGACGATGTCCATGAACAATTATGGCGGGTCATGTATCCCGACAATGCCATCGGCGCACCGATTTTAGGTACCGCCGAAACACTGGACCGTTTTTCAAGACAGCAGATTTTGGATTATATGGAGCGCCATTACACCCCATCGAACACGGTCATTTCCGTGGCAGGCCATATCGATGGCAAATTGCTCAGCCAAATCGAAACTTTATTCGGGTCATTTGAACGGAAAAGCCCGGAAAATGCCCATGTCATGCCTACTTTCGTGCCCGGCCAATCGATCAAGCACAAAGAAACGGAACAAGCCCATATTTGCCTCGGGTATCCTGGGCTGTCGCTACAGGATGATCAGCTGTTTGCGCTGGCGGTATTGAACAATATCGTCGGCGGCTCGATGTCGTCCCGCTTGTTCCAAGAAATCCGAGAAGACCGTGGTCTTGCCTATTCGGTCTATTCCTACCATTCCGCTTATTCGGACCACGGTACGCTCGCCATTTACGGGGGCACTGCCGACCATCAAGTTGGAGAAGTAGAAGAATTGATTCGCACATCATTGCAGCGCATGCGAGAAGGGGACATCAGCGACTTGGAAATTACGGATTCCCGTGAGCAATTGAAAGGCAATTTGCTGCTTGGGCTAGAAAGCACAGGCTCCAGAATGAGCCGCAACGGCAAATATGAGTTGCTTCACGGCAAACACCAGTCCGCGGATGACATCATCCACTTGATCGATGCAGTGAAGCGTGAGCATGTGCTGGATTTGATGCAATTGACTGCCACTGCGCCTGCCGTCTCCATCATCCGATCCCAATGAAAGAGCAGGAATTGCGACAATTTGTCACATTAACGCGATAAATTATGTTACAATAACGCAAATTAGCCAAGAAGGAGAGAGTCGAGTGAAAACCTATAATGTAGCGATCATGGGCGCAACCGGTGCCGTCGGTCAGCAAATGAAAGACCAGCTGGAGAAGCGCAATTTCCCTGTAGGGGACATCAAATTCCTGTCTTCTGCACGCTCTGCCGGCAAGGAAATCGAATTCAACGGACAATCCTATACAGTAGAGGAAGCAGTGCCCGAATCATTTGAAGGTGTGGATATCGCTTTGTTCAGCGCAGGCGGCAGCATCTCGGAAAAGTTTGCACCTGAAGCCGTGAAACGCGGCGCAGTCGTCGTCGACAATACGAGCGCATTCCGCATGAATGAAGATGTACCGCTCGTCGTCCCTGAAGTGAATAAATCAGCGCTAAAAGGCCATTCCGGCGTGATCGCCAACCCAAATTGCTCGACGATCCAAATGGTGTGCGCATTGCAGCCGCTAAAAGAGCAGTTCGGCTTGCAGAAAATCATCGTTTCCACTTACCAGGCGGTTTCTGGTGCAGGAATTGATGCAATCAATGAGTTGAAAGAACAGTCAGCGGATTTTGAGAACGCAGCAACTGCCGAAGCGAAGGTCTTGCCTGTGAAGTCAGCCGATCGCCATTATCCGATCGCCTTCAACGCAGTGCCGCAAATCGACCAATTCGCAGACAACGGCTATACGTTGGAAGAAATGAAAATGATTAACGAAACGAAGAAAATCATGAGCGACCAAGGCTTGGCAGTCGCGGCGACATGTGTGCGCTTGCCGGTCGTAACTGGCCACTCCGAATCCGTCTATGTGGAACTGGATGACGCACCGTCCCTCGAGCAAGTGAGAGCGGCGCTGAGCGGCGCGCCAGGCGTCGTGCTACAAGATAATCCCGCCAATCAGGAATACCCGATGCCGTTGATGGCAGCCGGGAAAGACGAGGTGTTCGTCGGCCGTATCCGCAAAGATCTCGACAACCCGAACGGCTATCATTTGTGGATCGTCTCCGATAATTTGATCAAAGGCGCGGCGTTGAACTCGGTTCAAATCGCCGAAGCGCTCATCGAAGAACAATTGCTGTAAGCTGTCAGGCAATCATCCGGTAGCGGGTGATCTGCTGGCGCATGTGAAATCTTTGGCCATCCGGTGCCGCTTGGAAGTCATGTCTTCCTCGTGTCTCTGGGTGGCTTTTTTTGTTTCACGAACGGATGGTTTTGCGTCAGCCATGTGGGGGGAATGGCTGCGGATATTTTTTCTTTGGACTGTTACCGGTGATTACCGTATAATGAAGTTTATGGATCTGTACGGGTGAAATATTTTTAGGAGGAAATCAATTGAGTAAAATTAAAAACGAAGTCATTAGAGTCATTCCGCTTGGCGGAGTAGGAGAGATCGGGAAAGCGATGTACGTCATCGATATCGACGATGACCTGTTCGTCGTCGACAGCGGGTTGATGTTCCCGGAAGATGAGATGCTTGGCGTCGACATCGTCATTCCGGACGTCACTTATCTCGAAGAAAACAAAGACCGTGTCAAAGGGATTTTCCTGACGCATGGCCATGAAGATGCGATCGGGTCGATTGCTTATCTATTGAAGAAAGTCCAAGCGCCGGTCTACGGTTCGAAGCTGACCATCGCGCTGGCCAAAGAACACGTGAAAGAACTCGGTTCGCTTAAGCACCATAAATTCTTTGAAGTCACCAACAAGAGCCGCATGAATTTCGATAAAACACACGTCACCTTTTTCCATACGACACACAGCATCCCGGATGCGCTCGGAATCGTCTTCCATACATCGGAAGGCGCAATCGTCCACACCGGGGAATTCAAATTCGACCAGTCGATGCAAGGCAGCTACCGCCCGGATTATGCCAAAATGGCGAAGCTTGGCGAAGACGGCGTCTTGATGCTGTTGTCGGATTCCACCGAAGCCGAACGCCCAGGCTATACGACGTCTGAAACGGTCGTTGCCGATCATATCTTGACGGCATTCCACCAGGCACCTGGGCGCATTCTCGTATCACTTTATTCATCAAACTTCATCCGTATCCAGCAAGTGTTCGATATCGCGCATCAAACGGGCAAGAAAGTAGCCGTTATCGGCAAAAGCCTGGAGAAGAGCTATGAAGTCGGCTTGCGACTCGGGTATCTGGAAGTCGACGAAGACACAGTCATTTCCTTGAAAGACTTGGAGAAATACAATGACGATGAAGTCGTCATCATCGTGACCGGCAACCAGGGCGAACCGCTTGAAGCGCTCGACAAAATGGTCAGACGCCAGCATAAAGATGTCCGCATCAATGAAACGGATACGGTATTGATCACGTTCACACCGTCGCCAGGCATGGAAGTGCCGATGTTCCAGACTATGAACAAATTGGCGAAAGCCGGCGCGAAAGTGCTGACATCCAACAAGAAAGTCCACGTTTCCGGCCACGGCAGCCAGGAAGATTTGAAAATGATGCTGAACTTGATGAAGCCGAAGTATTTTGTCCCGATCCAAGGGGAATACAAAATGCTTATCGCCCACTCGAAATTGGCACAACAAGTCGGCATCGCGAAATCGGATATCTTCATCGCCGATAAAGGCGATATCGTCGAATACCGAAAAGAAAAAGTCCGCATGAGCGGCCGTGTCACGACAGGCAATGTCTTGATCGACGGAATCGGCATCGGGGATGTGGGCAATATTGTGCTCCGCGACCGTAAGCTTTTGTCTCAAGACGGCATCTTTATCATCGTTGTTACCTTGAACCGCAAGGAAAAACGCATCGCTTCAGGGCCTGAGATCATTTCCAGAGGCTTTGTCTATGTTCGCGAATCGGAGCAATTGCTTGATGAATCGAGCCAATTGGTGCGCAAAGTCGTCGATAAATACGTGACGCGCGATGCGTTCGAATGGAACAACATCAAACAGGAAATCCGCGACACGCTTAATTCGTATCTGTATCAGCAGACGAAACGGCGTCCGATGATCATTCCGATCATCATGGAATACTAAGAATACAAGTAAAGGGATTCCATACCGATTTTATCGGCAGGAATCCTTTTTCATTACGTAAGAAAAGAGGGAATCCCATGGCGCCAAGCCGTACGAACAAAAAAACCACTACCACAAAGCCGCGTACCAAGCCGCGCACAAAACCGAAACCGAAAGCGAAGAAGAAGCGCCAGCCGGTTCCGATGATCGCCTATGAAGTGACAGGCCTCATCATGATCGGCATCGCGATCTTGATGGTCTTTAGGCTCGGCTTGGTCGGCCGCATGTTCAATAATATGGCTGAGTATCTGCTGGGCTATTTAGCTTTTCTCGCACCACTGGCATTGATCGCAGCCGCACTCCACATCATGGTCAAACGCGGGCTGCCGAAAATCCGCGCAAAAATTGCAGCCGGCTCTATATTTCTCCTTGCCGGTGCTTTATTGATCAGCCATTTAATCTGGGCAGCAGGTTCGATCTTGCCGATCACTTCTGCAAATGTCTTGTCGGAAACATCGAAAATGACGCAAATGACCGGCACGATCTGGGGCAATTACGAAGCAACTGGCGGCGGCTTTTTCGGCGCTGTGCTATATGCGTTGCTTCACGTGCTATTTGCGACAGCTGGCACATGGGTCATCGCCATCATCTTATTGTCGATTGGCGCCATTATCTTGACTGGCAAAACGGCTGCGCCCGTTATTGCAGAGCGCTTGCCGGTAGTCGGCGAAGCGATGCGGTCACTCGCAGAACGCTTCAAGCCGGAACGCAAGCCGGCGAAAAAACAGCCGCGCAGAAAAAATGCGCCTGAAAAAGTGTTGGAAATGAACGAGCAATTGGCTTATGACGATGCGCTGGAAGAGACAGAGACGACGCTGGTCTTTGATCAGGAGACCGAGCGCGAGCCGGAAGAGGAAACGGAAAAAGAGCCAATCATTTCGGCCTTTACGGAAAAGGTCAAGCCGAAGCGCCAGAATCCGGAAGAGGAAAAACCGAAAACCGAAGCTTCTGAGGAAATCAGGCATGTTGACCCAGAAACGGGAGAGATCTTGAAAGAGCCGGTCATGTCGATGAAAGAGGAGGCGGAAAATGAAGATTATGCGTTGCCGCCAATCGATCTACTGACCTTGCCGCCGCATAGCGACCAAAGTGGCGAGTATTCGGGCATCCAGAAAAACGCCAAAAAACTCGAGAAAACCTTCCAAAGTTTCGGCGTTCGCGCTAAAGTGACGCAAGTCCATCTAGGGCCTGCCGTCACAAAATACGAAGTGCTGCCGGATGTCGGCGTGAAAGTCAGCAAAATCGTCAGCCTTCACGACGACTTGGCATTGGCACTCGCAGCACGGGATATCCGCATTGAAGCCCCGATCCCCGGGAAATCGGCGATCGGCATTGAAGTGCCAAATACCGAAGTCGCAGTCGTCAGTCTTCGGGAAGTATTGGAATCGGAAGAAAACAACCGTCCCGACTCGAAACTATTATTCGGGCTCGGCCGCGATGTGACGGGCCAGGCAGTCATGACCGAGCTCAATAAAATGCCCCATCTGCTCGTAGCAGGTTCTACCGGCAGCGGGAAATCGGTGTGCATCAATGGCATCATCACGAGCATCATCATGCGCGCCAAGCCGCATGAAGTGAAGATGATGATGATCGACCCGAAAATGGTCGAATTGAATGTTTATAACGGTATTCCTCACCTGCTCGCGCCGGTCGTGACGGACCCGCGCAAAGCGGCACAAGCCTTGAAGAAAATCGTTTCGGAAATGGAACGGCGCTATGAGCTGTTTTCCCATACCGGCACACGCAATATCGAAGGCTATAATGATTATGTCGACACATTCAATGCAGAAAATGATGAAAAACATCCGAAGCTGCCGTTTATCGTCGTCATCGTCGATGAATTGGCGGATTTGATGATGGTCGCGTCCAACGAAGTAGAAGATGCCATCACACGGCTTGCGCAAATGGCGCGTGCTGCCGGCATCCATTTGATCATCGCTACACAGCGCCCGAGCGTCAACGTCATCACGGGCGTCATCAAGGCGAACATCCCGTCGCGCATCGCCTTTGCGGTATCATCCGCAATCGATTCACGCACCATTCTCGACATGGGCGGGGCAGAGAAATTGCTCGGCCGCGGCGATATGCTGTTCCTTGGTGCCGGACAGTCAAAACCGGTACGCGTGCAAGGGGCGTTCTTGTCGGATACTGAAGTGGAGAAAATCGTCGACTTTTCCATCGAACAGCAAAAAGCGCAGTACCAGGAAGACATGATCCCGTCGGATGTCGAAGAAGTAAGCGTCGACCAAGAAACTGATGAATTATACGACGAAGCGGTTCAATTGGTGACAGAAATGCAGACAGCCTCCGTTTCCATGTTGCAGCGCCGTTTCCGTGTCGGCTATTCCCGTGCCGCCCGAATTATAGACCAAATGGAGCAGCGCGGGGTCGTCGGACCTTATGAAGGCAGTAAGCCACGGCATGTCCTGGTTCCTAAGCAGGAAGAATACTAACCCGCCAATGGCTGATTTGTGACAAAATGTTTAGTATTTGAGAAAGCTTGTGGAGGAAAATTCGCAGAATTCGACAAATTGCTATTTATTTCATTTCTATTAAATGGTATAGTAATTCTGATTAGTAGGAATGTTTTACATCAGATGTCTGATCTCTGTCATGGGTGGTGAATCGTATGACAATCAAATCGGATCACCGTGCATTGTATCTCCAAGTGATCGATCGAATGAAGCAGGATATTGCTTCGGGTGTCTATAAAGAGAAAGAGAAATTGCCATCCGAGTTCGAATTATCGAAATCACTTGGAGTGAGCCGTGCGACTCTACGCGAGGCGCTGCGGCTCCTGGAAGAAGATAATGTAATCGTCAGGCGCCACGGAGTCGGGACGTTTGTCAATTCGAAACCGGTCTTTTCATCGGGCATCGAGGAATTGACAAGCGTTTCCGATATGATCCGCCAGGCGGGAATGGAACCCGGAGTGGTCTACTTAAGCACTTCGGAGTCCATTTGTTCTGAAGAAGATGTTAACCGCTTTCATTGCAATCCGGATGATACTGTTATTTCCATTGAACGCGTCCGAACGGCAAACGGGGAGCCTGTCGTCTATTGCATCGACAAAGTGCCTTCGGTCTATATGCCAGAAGGTTTTCTCGGACGCAAAGAAAGTTCCATCTTCTCGGCGCTTGAAGAATCCGGCGATATCCGCATCTCGTATGCGGTCACCTTCATTGACCCAACAGGGTATCACGAAGAAGCGTCGCCGATTCTTGAATGCGATCCAGAAACTGCATTACTCGTGTTAAAACAGCATCATTACGATGAAAACGATCGCTTGGTGCTGTATTCCAAGAACTATTTCCGGGCTGATAAATTCAGTTTCCACGTAGTTCGCAAACGGCTGTAAACATCTGATTCCTGCTATTATCAAAAAAACCTTGGGGGTTATCACATTGATTAAACGTAAATTTGGCGTAGGTTTATCATTAATGCTGGCGGCTGGTGTTCTTGCAGCATGCGGAAGCGAAGAAGACACTTCAAACGGCGGCGACTCTGCTGAAGGCGGAGAAGGCACTGAAGAAGCAAGTGATTTCTCTGTAGCAATGGTTACAGATGTCGGCGGTGTGGATGATAAATCCTTCAACCAATCAGCTTGGGAAGGCATCCAAAAATTCGGTGAAGACAATGGCCTTGAAAAAGGCGATGGCGGGTTTGATTACCTCCAGTCCGCTTCCGACGCTGATTACAACACCAACTTGAACAACTTGATCCGCCGTGATTTTGACGTCGTCTTCGGTATCGGCTTCCTGATGGAAGGTGCTGTTAAGGAAATCGCTGAGCAGCAGCCGGATGCACAAATCGCTATCATCGATGCAGTAGTGGATGCTCCAAACGTGGCAAGCGTCATGTTTAAAGAGCAAGAAGGCGCATTCCTTGCAGGTGTTGCTGCAGCATTGATGACTGAAACCGACAAAATCGGTTTTGTCGGCGGTATGGAAATTCCGGTTATCGAGCGCTTTGAAGCTGGATTCCTTGAAGGCGTAAAAGCTGTTGATGATTCAATCGAAGTCGATGTTCAATACACAGGTGCTTTTGATAAAGCGGAATTGGGTAAAACGACAGCAAACCGTATGTACAGCGCTGGAGCTGATATTATTTTCCACGCAGCAGGCGGAACTGGTAACGGCGTATTCACTGAAGCCAAAGAACGCAAAGAAGCCAATCCTGACGAAAACGTATGGGTTATCGGCGTTGATGCTGACCAATACGAAGAGGGCCAAACTGGCGATGCGAACGTTACTTTGACTTCTGTATTGAAACGCGTTGACAATGCAGTTATCGACATCTCAGAACAAGCAATGAACGGTGAATTCCCAGGCGGGGAAACTATCACTTACGGCTTGTCTGATGAAGGGGTAGCTCTTGCGGATTCACGCGGCGCGATTCCAGAAGATGTCATGAGCCAGATTGAAGAATACAAAGAGAAAGTGATTTCAGGAGAAATCGAAGTTCCTGAAACAGTCTCTGAATAAGCTGTAGTTAAATACGGTCATCATAAAGACCGGGTATCCGGTCTTTATGATTTTTTTTCGTCTATTTTTCGAAAGATTAATAGATGAAAGGTTTCTGACAAAAGAAGCCTTTCATGTATTAATTCATTTAAAAAAAGAACTAACCAGTCTCCGAGGGAGTGAGAACCGTGGAATATGTTATTGAAATGCTGAATATCCGCAAAGAGTTCGGGAACTTTGTCGCCAACGACAATATCACCCTGCAGCTTGAAAAAGGGGAAATTCATGCACTGCTCGGTGAGAACGGGGCAGGAAAATCCACCTTGATGAACGTCTTGTTTGGATTGTATCAACCAGAAGGCGGGGAAATCCGCGTCAGAGGGAAGAAAGTGGACATTTCCAACCCGAACGTAGCGAACGATCTCGGAATCGGCATGGTGCATCAACACTTTATGCTGGTCGAGAATTTCAGCGTCACCGAAAACATCATTCTCGGCAGCGAGCCGACAAAGATGGGCGTGACGAACAAAAAAGATGCCGCTCAGAAAGTGGCGAAATTATCGGAGCAATATGGATTGAATGTCGATCCATACGCCATCATCGAAGACATCTCAGTCGGCATGCAGCAACGGGTGGAAATTTTGAAAACACTTTACCGTGGTGCGGAAATCCTGATTTTCGACGAGCCGACAGCTTCGCTCACACCGCAGGAAATTACGGAATTGATCCAGATTATGAAACGTTTGATCGCTGAAGGCAAATCGATCATTCTCATCACCCATAAATTGAAAGAGATCATGGACGTCTCAGACCGCGTCACGGTCATCCGTAAAGGCCAAGGGATCGGCACCGTCACCACGGCGGAAACGAACCCGAACGAATTGGCTGCTTTGATGGTCGGCCGCCAAGTGACATTCAAGACCGAAAAAGGCCCGGCACACCCGACAGAAGAAACCTTGACCGTTCAAGACCTTGTCGTCGAAGACTACCGTGGCATCGCCAAGGTAAAGAATTTGAATCTGACTGTCCGCAAAGGTGAAATTGTCGGAATTGCGGGAATCGATGGCAACGGCCAATCGGAATTAATCGAAGCGATTACCGGACTGCGCAAAGTCAAAAGTGGCAAAGTGCTGATTCATGGCAAGGACGTAACCGGCATGAAGCCAAGGAAAGTGACTGAATCCGGCGTCGGCCATATCCCACAAGACCGCCATAAGCACGGCTTGGTACTTGATTTCCCGATCGGCCATAATATTGCGCTGCAAACGTACTATACTGCGCCGATCTCGAAGTCGGAAATCATGGACTATAACAAAATTACAGAAAAAGCCCAGCAAATCATCAAGGATTTCGATGTCCGGACGCAAGGCCCGCATGAGCCGGCACGCGCGTTGTCTGGGGGGAACCAGCAAAAAGCGATTATCGGCCGTGAAGTCGACCGCAATCCAGATCTGCTCATTGCAGCGCTCCCGACGCGCGGTTTGGACGTAGGGGCTATCGAATTTATCCATAGCCGCTTGATCGAACAGCGCGATAACGGCAAAGCGGTCCTATTGATTTCCTTCGAGCTGGATGAAGTCATGAACGTCTCAGACCGTATCGCCGTCATCCATGACGGTGAGATCGTAGATGTGGTCATTCCGGAAGAAACGACTGAACAACAACTGGGTCTTCTCATGGCAGGACATGCGGACAAAGACAAGAAAGGCGGGAAGCACCGTGTCGAATAGAGCGACAAACTTGCTGGTCCCGATCGTTTCCGTCGTGCTCGGCCTGATCGTAGGCGCAATCATCATGCTCGTCAGCGGCTATAGCCCGATTGAAGGCTATGCCGCATTATGGAACGGTATATTTGGAGACCTTTACACAATCGGCGAAACGCTTCGCCAAATTACACCTTATCTATTGGCTGGTTTAGCCGTGGCATTTGCTTTCCGCTCAGGGCTCTTTAACATCGGGGTCGAAGGGCAATTGATCGTCGGCTGGTTCGCTGCAGCTTATGTCGGCGTAGCGGTTGAACTGCCGAAAATCATTCATTTGCCGCTGGCGATTTTGGCAGCGGCTGTAGCCGGGGCATTATGGGGCTTTGTTCCGGGGTTATTGAAAGCCAAGTTCCGCGTACACGAAGTTATCGTCACCATCATGATGAACTATATTGCCCTTCACGTTACCAATGCTTTGATTCGAACGGTATCCGACGGGGGAGACCGCACAGAGCGTATTTTCGCCAGTGCTTCCCTTCGTTCTGAATTCCTGGAGAACTTGACGGAATTTTCCCGTTTGCACTTGGGCTTATTGCTGGCACTAATCATGGTCGCCGTCATGTGGTTCATCCTGGAGAAGACGACGCTCGGCTTCGAGCTGAAAGCGGTCGGCTTTAACCAGCACGCTTCTGAATATGCAGGGATGAATGTCAATAAAAACATCATTATGGCTATGGTCATTTCCGGTGCATTTGCCGGTCTTGCAGGCGCGATGGAAGCGCTCGGGACGTTTGAGTATGTTTCGTCCAAAGGCGGTTTCACCGGAATCGGCTTTGACGGCATCGCCGTTGCGCTTCTTGGGATGAATACGCCGCTTGGTGTCGTTTTCGGGGCCACGTTATTCGGTTCCTTGAAATACGGCGCACTCAACATGCCGAATGCTGCGGGCATTCCGATTGAGATTGTTGAAATTGTCATCGCCGTGATCATCTTCTTTGTAGCATCCGGCTATATCATTCGTTTGCTGCTGCTCCGAGCGGCCGGCAAAAAGAAGGAGGCGAAGTGATATGAGCTTTTTGGAAATCCTATATTTCATCGTCCCTTCGGCAATTTTCTACGCAGCACCGCTTATTCTTGTCGCAATCGGCGGAGTGTTCTCTGAACGCTCGGGCGTCGTTAACATCGGCCTTGAAGGCTTGATGGTCATCGGTGCATTTGTCGGGATATTGTTCAACTTGCTGTTCGCGGATACATTCGGCGGAATGACGCCTTGGCTCGCATTGATTGCCGCGATGGTCGCAGCGCTTTTATTGTCGCTGCTACACGCCGTCGCCTCGATTTCATTCCGCGCAGACCAAGTCGTTTCAGGGGTTGCCATCAACTTATTGGCGATTGCACTTGCGCTTTACTTGGTTAAGAGCATTTTCGATAAAGGCCAGACGGATTTCATCAGCGAACGCTTTGCACGCTATAACGTGCCGGTGTTATCTGAGATTCCTGTTATCGGCCCATTATTCTTCACGTCGGTTTACAATACGTCCTTCTTCGCGATCGGCGTTGCATTTCTCGCTTGGTTCGTCATCTATAAGACGCCGTTCGGCTTGCGTTTGCGTGCAGTCGGGGAGCATCCGATGGCAGCTGATACGATGGGGATCAACGTCGCGAGAATGCGCTATGTTGCGGTCATGATTTCCGGCGCTCTTGCGGGAATCGGCGGCGCAATCTACGCGCAGACGATTACTGGGGACTTCGGTCATGCGACAATTAACGGCCAAGGGTTCATGGCACTGGCTGCGATGATCTTCGGGAAATGGCATCCACTCGGTGCGATGGGCGCAGCTTTGTTCTTCGGCTTCGCACAATCCTTGAGCATCGTCGGTTCTTCGATTCCATACATCCAGGAAATTCCGAACGTCTTCCTGTTGATCTTGCCGTATGTCTTGACGATCTTCGCACTGGCTGGCTTTATCGGCCGCGCCAATGCGCCGAAAGCGAACGGCAAACCGTATATCAAAGGTCAGCGTTAAAAACAACACCGCGAATCAGCGGGAAAAAGCAACTGGCGGGGAGTTCCCCGCCAGTTTTTTTATGGAGAAAATCAAGCAACGGCCATAGGCGATTTGTAAAAACCCTTCATTAAATAAAGCACAGGAAGCCAAGTTTTTGAACGGAAATCGCATAATCGGGCAGGCGCTTGATATTCACCTGCTTTTTTCCAGCTGTTTCCTCCGGTTTCATTGCATTTAAAGGAAAAAGTCCGGTATAGTTAGTGTAAGAATCACGAGAGGGGATCCAACATGTTTGAAACAAAGAAGATTGCACAAGGCGTCCATGTCCATGTACATGAAACGACGCAATTCAAGACCATTAATTTCTCGATCCGCTTCAAGGACCGGCTCACCGTGAAAAATGCTTCCGAGCGCGCAATCCTGGCGAATGTTTTACAGCACAGCAACGAAATGTACCCATCCCATACAGCACTGCGCATGGTGCTTGATGATTTATACGGAACTTCCTTATACATAGATTCCACCAAACGCGGAGACGACCATATCGTCAATTTGAATGTCGAAACTGTCAACGACCAATATCTATCGGATAAAGGCGTTCTTGAAAAAGTGATGAATTTGATGTATATCGTCCTGTTCAAGCCGAATTTCGAGAATGGCCTGTTCAAGGAAAGCATCTTCAAGCGCGAACAGGAATCCATCGTGCAGCGGATCGAATCGGTATTTGATGACAAAACCCGTTACGCCCAGCAGCGCATGATGGAACTGGGGCTTCCCGGCCATCCAGCTTCGATCACTTCGAACGGTTCGATCGATCAAGTCAAGCAAGTGACGAATGAATCGCTTGTCGCTGCTTATCATCATATGTTGGAAAATAACGAAGTGGAGATTTATGTGGTGGGTGACGTTTCACCGGAATTGATCTCTTCGCATATCCGCGATTATTTCCATTTTACCGACCGCAAAGAACTTCCTGAAAAAGCAGAAAGCCAATTGCAGCCGCCTGAACAGTCCCGCGTGCTGGAATATGAGGACATGAAACAAGGGAAGTTGCATATGATGTTCTTCACGCCGGTCACCTTCCGCGATGAGGATTTCCCGGTCATGCAATTGATGAACGGCGTTTTCGGTGGATATGCGCACTCAAAATTGTTCGCGAATATCCGTGAGAAGGAAAGCATGGCGTATTACGTCTCGAGTTCCTATGCATCGCAGTTCGGCTTGATGTTCGTCCTTGCCGGGATCGACCGTAAGCTGGAAGAAAAAGCCGTTTCGCTGATCCTTGGCCAATTGGATGAAATCAAACAAGGGCATATTACCGATACCGAGTTGGAGCAGACGAAAGCATTGCTTACCAACCAGTTAAAAGAAGCGCTCGATTCGGCAAGAGGCCAAATCGATATTTACGATCAATACATGGAACTTTCGGAAGACTTTGAACCTGCCTATTTGATCGAAAGATGGGAAAGCGTGACAAAAGAACAGATTGCGCAGGCCGCAAACAATATGAGTTTGCAAATGACGTATTTCTTGTCTGGCAAGGAGGAAGCAAGTGATGAATAAAATGGAATTCAATCAACTCGAAGAAACACTCTATCAAGAACAATTGCCAAATGGCTTGACGGTTTACATCTTGCCAAAACGCGGTTTTTCGAAAACCTACGCCACGTTCACGACAAAATACGGCTCGATTGACAACCATTTCGTACCGCTCGGTGAAAAGCAAGCGATTCAAGTGCCGGATGGCATCGCCCACTTCCTCGAGCATAAAATGTTCGAAAAAGAAGAAGGCGATATTTTCCAGGAGTTCAGCAAAAACGGGGCTTCCGCTAATGCGTTCACTTCGTTCACACGGACGGCGTATCTCTTTTCAGCGACAGGGCGCATCCAGGAAAACGTCACCACTTTGTTGGATTTTGTCCAAAGCCCATATTTCACAGAGCAGACGGTAGAAAAGGAAAAAGGCATCATTGCACAGGAAATCACCATGTATGACGACCAGCCCGATTGGCGCCTGTATTTTGGCATGATCGAGAATCTTTACAAGAACCATCCCGTCAAAATCGATATCGCAGGGACGGTTGAGTCGATTCAGCACATCACGGCGGAACATCTCTACACGTGCTACCATACGTTCTACCACCCGTCGAATATGACGCTGTTCATCGTCGGAAACGTTGAGCCTGAAAGCATGATGCAATTCGTCAAAGACAACCAGGCGGCGAAAACATTCGATGCGCCTGCACCGATTGAGCGCATTTTCCCGGATGAGCCGAAAGAAGCGGCGGTCAAGGAACGCACATTGGAAATGGCGGTCCAAAAACCGAAAGTCTTTGTCGGAATCAAACCGGAGCGGCTTGATTTGCACGGCCCGGAAATGCTCAAGCATGAATTGTCCGCGCAGCTCGCTTACGAATTATTGTTTGGCAGAACTTCGAATTTCTACCATGAAGCTTACGAAAATGGCTGGATCGATGAATCGTATTCATTCGACTATTCGTTGGAAAGCGGATTCGGTTATGCACTAATCGGTACGGACACGAATCATCCTGAGAAGTTTGCGCAAGAAGTCAAAAAAGCAATTCATCAGGCAGTGGAAAAATGGCCGTTCGGTCAAGAAGACCTGGATCGCGTGCGACGCAAGAAAATCGGGTTTTTCATGCGCGCCCTAAATTCACCGGAATACATCGCTAACCAATTTACACAATATGCGTTCAACGGGATGAACCTTTTCGATGTCGTGCCGGTGCTTGAACAAATTGAAGTGGCCGACTTGCAGGAAGCGTTCGCCTTAGTCAGTGCAGAAAGCCAGCAATCGGTCTTCACGATCAAATCACCGGAGAAAGAACAGGCGTGAAGCGATTCGCTCTGATTCTCGGGGCATCGGGAGACATCGGCGGCGCGATCGCCCAGCAGATGGCGGAGGAAGGCTGGTCGCTTTATCTTCATTACCATTCAACAGCCCTTGAAGCGTTTGCGCAGAAACTCAGCGTGCGCTACCCGCAGCAGGAATTTATTCCGGTACAGGGCGATTTCACACAAGACGGCGGCGCCCAGCAAGTCGCAAACCAAGTGTTCGACAGCTCGTGCGTTGTCTGTGCGAGCGGCCACGCGCTGTCAGGCCTATTGCAGGACACCAGCAGCGCCGACCAGGATGCTTTATGGCGCGTCCATGTAAAAAATCCGATTGAGACGGTGCGGCTGTTGTCGCCTTATTTCAGGAGGCATGAAAAATCCTATGTCATTTTCATTGCATCGATTTGGGGTGAAACGGGGGCTTCGATGGAAACGGCTTATTCGGCCGTAAAAGGCGCACAACTCGCATTCACGAAAGCCTATGCCAAAGAGATGGCGCCGTCCGGCACACGCGTCAATGCCGTATCGCCCGGGTTGATCCGCACGAAAATGAATGACGGGTTGACAGATGAAGACTGGCTGGAACTTGAAGAAGAGATTCCGCTTGGGGCTGGTTCACCAGAAGATATCGCCCATGCGGTTGCGTTTTTAACCAGCGGCAAGGCGGATTATATTACCGGACAGACAATCCGTGTCAACGGCGGCTGGCTGATCTAGCGTACGCCAGCTTTTCATCGTTGTTGATCTAGGCTATCATAAAGGCAATGGACCATAGGATGACACATATATGGGAGGGAGAGTGAAGCATGAAAGAATGGTATTTTGAGTATGAAATCCAAGTCAACCGGCCGGGCCTGCTCGGGGACATCGCGTCGCTTCTCGGCATGCTGCGCGTCAATATCGTTACCATCAACGGCGTAGACCAAGGGCGCCGCGGCATGCTCCTGCGTGCAGAGCATGACGTGCAGATCGAACGCTTTGAACAGATCCTCTCAACAATCGAAACCATAGCGGTGACGAAATTCCGCGAACCGAAATTACGGGACATTCTCGCGGTGCGCCATGGCCGTTATATCCAGCGCGATGCAGACGACCGCAAAACTTTCCGTTTCGTGCGGGATGAACTCGGGCTGCTCGTCGATTTCATGGCAGAAATCTTTAAGCAGGAAGGACATAAACTGGTCGGGCTGCGGGGCATGCCGCGTGTTGGCAAGACCGAGTCGATTGTCGCCGCAAGCGTCAGCGCCAACAAGAAATGGATATTCCTGTCGTCCACGATGATCAAGCAAACCGTCCGCAACCAATTGATGGGCGATGAACACAATGACAATAATATTTTCATCTTGGACGGCATCGTCACAAGGCGTTCAGCCGATGAGCGCCATTTGCAGCTCGTGCGGGAGATGATGCGCATGCCGACCATCAAAGTGGTTGAGCACCCCGATAAATTCGTTGAGCATTCTGAGTACAGCATCGATGATTTCGATTACATTATCGAATTGCGCCATCATCCGGAAGAAAAGATCACGTATGAAGTATTGGAGAAAAACACGTTTATGGACAATAAAGACCAGATGGATATGTTCGGCGACGGTTTCAATTTTTAACCAGGCAGGTGATGACGATGGGACAATTGGGCACGAAGCTGAAACAGGCAAGGCTGGAGCAAGGCTTAAGCCTTGAACAGCTCAATGAGCGGACGAAAATCCAAAAGCATCATTTGGAAGGCATCGAGACAGGGGATTATTCGGCCATCCCCGGCGGCTTTTATGTGCGTGCATTTATCAAGCGCTACGCGCAAGCGGTCGGCTTGGATGGCGATTCGCTGTTGATGGAGCACAAAAACGAATTGCCGGAAGATGCACCGGAAGCCGTTCCTGCAGAGCATTTGACGCGCAGGCCCGAGAAGAAAAAACGCAGCTCCGGCCCCGTCGCAGAATCTATGCCGAAGGTGTTGGTAGCATTATTTATCGTATTCATACTATTGGTCATTTGGTATTTCTATCTGCTCAGCACGTCGGGGAACGATGTCCAACAGGAAGAAGAAGGCGGGGGCGATGTGGAATACGAGGCACCGGCTGAACAACCTGAACAACAGCCGGAAGCGGCCGAGGAACAAGCACCTCCCGCTGATGAACCGGAAGAACAACCGGAACCTGAAGAGCCACAAGCCCAATTGGAACTTGAGAGCGTCTCGGGCGAAACGACGACTTATACGTTCTCTGGACCGGCTGACCGGGAGCTTGAATTCACGGCAGACGGGGCATCATGGCTGACCGTCTTGAATGAAGGCGGCGTGGAACTACTGAGCCTCGCCCGCGTTTTCGAGGCAGGAGAAACGGAAGCCGTTGATGTGTCTGATGAAACGGAAATCTTTATGCGCGTCGGGGATTACTCGATGTTGTCAATCGAATTGAACGGCGAAACGGTGCCGTATGAACAAGAGCGAAAACCGCAAAACATCGTCATCCGTTTTGATGATGCTGAATAGCCATCACCCGATGGCTATTTTTCTGCAAGGATTGAAAGGAGAAAAACAAATGAATATTCCTAACCAAATTACCATTTCACGCATCTTGCTCATCCCGATTTTCATGGCTTTCATGCTTATCGATTTCGGCTGGGGAGAGATGACGCTTCTGGGTGCAACACTGCCGGTTGCGCATTTCATCGGTGCATTGATCTTCATTTTCGCGTCCGCTACCGACTGGGTCGATGGCTATTATGCACGCAAATACAATTTAGTCACGACTTTCGGCAAATTCTTGGATCCCCTTGCCGATAAACTTCTCGTCTCTGCGGCATTGATCATTCTGGTCGAACTTGGCTTCGCGCCGGCATGGGTCGTCATCGTCATCATCAGCCGCGAATTCGCCGTCACAGGCCTTCGCTTAGTGCTAGCCGGTGAAGGGGAAGTCGTGGTAGCCGGCAACTTGGGCAAAATCAAGACCGTCACACAACTATTCGCGATCATTTCGCTATTGCTTTACAATATGCTCTTCGCCTTGGTCGGCATTCCATTCGGCGAGATCATGCTTTATATCGCTTTGCTGTTTACGGTATGGTCCGGATGGGATTATTTCTATGCCAACCGCAAAGGGCTTATGACATCCAAATAAGCGCCACATGAAAGGAAGGTTGCTATGAACGCTGAAATTATCGCAGTTGGTTCGGAGCTCCTGCTCGGCCAGATCACCAATACGAATGCCCGCTTCATTTCCGGGCATCTCGCTGAAATCGGGATCAATGTCTATTACCATACGGTAGTAGGAGACAACCCCGAGCGCTTGAAAGAAACGATCGCTGTCGCGGAATCGCGTGCAGACCTGATCATCTTCTCTGGAGGGCTCGGGCCGACGAAAGACGATTTGACCAAACAGACCATTGCCAACCATCTAGGCACAACCTTATCAATGGATGATGATGCAATGGTATCGATCGCTGCCTTTTTCGAACGGGCAGGGAGGCCGATGACTGAAAACAATAAAAAACAAGCTCTTGTCCTTGAGGGCAGCGAAGTGCTCGTCAACGAGAATGGCATGGCGCCGGGAATGATGTATCAAAACGGCGATCATATGTATATGTTGTTGCCAGGCCCGCCGCATGAATTAGAGCCGATGTTCCAATTCGAGGCAAAACCGAAATTGGTGCGGATGCTAAATGAAGAAAATATCATCCTATCGCATGTCTTGCGGTTTTACGGCATCGGGGAAGCGGAAATCGAAGATCGCCTGCAGGATATCTTGGACAAACAGACCAACCCGACGATTGCACCGCTGGCATCCGCCGGCGAAGTCACGCTGCGCATCACGGCAAAAACGGACACCACGGATGAGGCATGGAAATTGATCGACGGTGCAAAAGAAGAAATCTTGGAGCGCGTCGGCCAATACTTATATGGCTATGATGACGATTCGCTCGCTTCGAAAGCAATCGACCTGTTGAAGCAGCAAGGCAAAACCATTTCGGCAGCAGAAAGCCTGACGGCAGGATTGTTCCAGTCAGAACTCGCATCCGTTACAGGGGCGAGTGCTGTATTGAATGGGGGCGTCGTAGCCTATAATAAGCAAATGAAAGTTCAGCAGCTCGGCATAGCGCCTGAGTTTTTCGAAAAGCACTCTGTTGTCAGCGAAGAAGCGGCAGCCATAATGGCAAAGGCTGCCCGGGAGAAATTCGGCACTGACATCGCAGTGAGCCTCACCGGCGCAGCTGGTCCTGATGCTCACGGAGAAGAGCCGGCCGGGACGGTTTGGATTGGCATCGATAGCGATCAAGGTACCCATACTTACCGGCTCGAACTATCTGGCTTGAGAAACACGAATCGCTTACGAGCGGTGAAACTGGCATTGTATTACTTGATACGGACACTGGCAGATGAAGACGCGCGCAAAATTTAATTTTGCGTGTTTTTTCATGCCCATTTCAGGGGAATGATAGGATAGCGAGGATCAAATTCGTGAAACAATAATACGAACACGAATAAACGTTCGCTTTTTTCTTGTAAATTTCTCAATAAACTAGTATACTGAAATCAGTTAGAAAATTGGTTTTCACATAAGAGGAGGATTTCTTTTGAGCGATCGTAAAGCAGCGCTGGATATGGCGCTAAAACAAATAGAAAAGCAATTCGGTAAAGGGTCTGTCATGAAATTGGGTGAAAGCACAGGCCATAATGTCTCAACTGTTTCAAGTGGTTCGTTGTCACTGGACATCGCACTCGGCATAGGCGGATATCCGCGCGGGCGAGTCATCGAGATTTACGGACCGGAAAGCTCAGGTAAAACAACAGTCTCACTTCATGCCATCGCTGAAGTACAAGCTTCAGGCGGCACGGCTGCATTTATCGATGCGGAGCACGCCCTTGATCCGGTGTATGCAAAAGCACTCGGCGTCAACTTGGATGAGCTATTGCTATCCCAGCCGGATACAGGCGAGCAGGCACTTGAAATAGCAGAAGCGCTCGTGCGCAGCGGCGCAGTAGATATCGTAGTTATCGACTCCGTAGCGGCACTTGTGCCAAAAGCTGAAATCGAAGGCGAAATGGGCGACTCACACGTCGGGCTCCAGGCTCGTCTCATGTCACAGGCTCTCCGTAAACTGTCGGGCGCCATCAACAAATCGAACACCATCGCTGTATTTATCAACCAAATCCGAGAAAAAGTCGGCGTCATGTTCGGTAACCCTGAAGTCACGCCGGGCGGCCGTGCGTTGAAATTCTATTCATCCGTGCGCCTTGAAGTACGCCGCGCAGAAGCTTTGAAGTCCGGCAACGACATCATCGGTAACCGCACGAAGATCAAAGTCGTCAAAAACAAAGTAGCTCCGCCGTTCCGCACAGCGGAAGTGGATATCATGTACGGGCAAGGGATTTCGCGTGAAGGTGAGATCGTTGACCTTGCAGCAGACCTCGATATCGTCCAAAAGAGCGGCTCATGGTACTCCTACAATAATGAACGAGTTGGGCAAGGCCGTGAAAATGCCAAGCAATTCATGCGCGAGCATGAAGACATCCGTAATGAAATTGCAGGCAAAGTCCGTGAACACTACGGCATGACCGCAGCTTCCTATTCAGTATCCGTTCCTAAAGGTGACAAGAAAGAAGCAGAAGACTTTAACTTGCTCACTGACGAAGAGGAATAGGCTGTTCCTGGAACTTTATAATGACTTTCTGTAAAGACTGCGAAGCGAATGCTTCGCAGTCTTTTTACAAGCAAAGGGCGCCGGCTTGGCAGGGTTGACAGCGCATAGGTCCATCTATACAATTAAAATTGTATTATTTACTAATTTTTAAACGAATGATGAAAGACAAAGAGTTATTGATTCATCCTTTGAAAATGTAAAAAATCAATAGCAAGAGGAGGTGTCCGAATGGGTATTACTGAGTTCATCTTCGCTTTGCTTGGTATCATCGTCGGTGTAGTTGTTGGGTATTTTGCATTGAAAAAGGCAAACGATTCCAAAATGGCAGGCGCCAAACATTCCGCAGAGCAAGTCGTCGAAGATGCAAAACGGGAAGCAGAGGCGCTGAAAAAAGAAGCCTTGCTGGAAGCGAAAGACGAAAATCATAAATTGCGTACTGAAGCTGAATCTGAAATTCGCGAACGCCGATCGGAAATGCAGAAACACGAAAATCGGTTGTTGCAAAGAGAAGAAAATTTGGATCGCAAGGATGATGCATTAAACAAACGTGAGGCCGGCCTTGAACGCAAGGATCAGGCTCTTGCCGAAAAACAACAGCATATTGAACAGATGGAGAGCAAAGCTGAGAATTTGGTTCAGCAGCAACAAACCGAAATGGAACGGATTTCATCGTTGACGCGTGAAGAAGCGAAAAGCATCATTCTCGAGCAAGTGGAGAATGAATTGTCGACAGACATCGCGGTCATGGTCAAAGAATCGGAAGCCCGTGCCAAAGAAGAATCGGACAAAAAAGCGAAGAACATCTTGTCGCTGGCGATGCAGCGCTTTGCTGCAGACCATGTAGCGGAAACGACCGTTTCCGTGGTCAACTTGCCGAATGATGAGATGAAAGGCCGCATTATCGGGCGTGAAGGACGCAATATCCGGACGCTTGAAACCTTGACCGGTATCGATTTGATTATCGATGACACGCCGGAAGCGGTCATTCTTTCCGGATTTGATCCGATCCGCCGCGAAACGGCGCGTCTGGCACTTGAGAAACTAGTGTCGGACGGGCGCATCCATCCAGCGAGAATCGAGGAAATGGTTGAGAAGTCAAGACGTGAAGTCGATGAACAAATTCGTGAAATTGGGGAACAAACCACATTTGACGTAGGTGTACATAACTTGCATCCAGACTTGATCAAAATACTCGGTCGACTCCGCTACCGCACGAGCTATGGCCAGAACGTCTTGAAACACTCAATGGAAGTGGCGTTCTTGTCAGGCCTCATGGCAGCAGAGCTTGGAGAAGATGTGACACTTGCACGACGCGCAGGTCTCTTGCACGATATCGGTAAAGCCATCGACCACGAAGTTGAAGGCAGCCACGTCGAGATTGGTGTGGAGCTCGGCACAAAATACAAGGAACATCCAGTCGTCATCAACAGCATCGCTTCCCACCACGGCGACACAGAAGCGACTTCGGTCATTTCGGTCATCGTCGCAGCTGCGGATGCATTATCCGCAGCACGCCCAGGTGCCAGAAGCGAAACGCTCGAGAACTACATCCGCCGGCTTGAGAAGCTGGAAGAGATTTCGGAGTCTTACGAAGGGGTCGAGAAATCGTTCGCCATCCAAGCAGGCCGCGAGATCCGGATCATGGTTCGCCCAGAGCAGATCGACGATATGACAGCTCACCGCCTTGCACGCGATATCCGCAAGCGCATTGAGGAAGAACTGGATTATCCAGGACATATCAAAGTGACAGTCATCCGCGAAACGCGTGCCGTTGAATACGCAAAATAAAAAAACGAAAAAGGCTTCGTTGAATATCCATTCAAAGAAGCCTTTTTCTTATGGAGAAAGGTGATTGCATGAAAGTTTTATTTATCGGGGATATTGTAGGGTCAATCGGGAGAGAAGCACTCGAAAGTTATTTGCCGCGGCTGAAGCGCAAATATGCACCCGATGTCGTCATCGCAAACGGCGAGAACGCCGCTGCAGGACGCGGCATTACCAAATCGATTTACCAGGATCTATTGTTCATGGGGGTCGACATGGTGACGATGGGTAACCATACGTGGGACCAAAAAGAAATTTTTGATTTTATCGACGATGTGGATTACTTGATCCGCCCGGCGAACTTTTCGGAAGAGGCACCTGGACGCGGCATGGCAACTGTCACGAAAAACGGCAAAACTTTGTCGGTCATCAATTTGCACGGCCGCGTGTTCCTTCCTGCACATGACGATCCGTTCAAGATGGCAGACGAATTGATCGAAGAAGCCAAGCAAGTGTCGCCGCTCGTCTTTGTCGACTTCCACGCGGAGGCGACAAGCGAAAAAATTGCGATGGGCTGGCATTTGGATGGCCGCGCTTCTGTCGTTGTCGGGACGCACACACATGTCCAAACAGCGGATGCACGTGTTCTCCCTGGCGGAACGGCGTATATTTCGGATGTCGGCATGACTGGCCCGTACGACGAAATCCTTGGCATGAAAAAGGACTCGGTTCTATACCGTTTCAAGACGAATATGCCGACGCGCTTTGAAGTGCCTAAATCGGGCCGTTCGGTCGTCAGCGGATTTTTCACGGAGATTGACGACAATACAGGGAAAGCTTTGAGTTGCGAGAGAATCTATATCAATGAGGATTACCCTTTCCAGGCATGATCCCGGTGTCGAATTAACGACAATTGCCCGGACAGCTTGTATCAAGCCCCATCCGTTCAGTATAATGGTTAGAGATGGACGAATGGCTGGCTTGAGACGAAATTCTTGTCGGGCTTAGCGGATTCACTGTACAATCGTAAGCGAAAGTGTTCTGACAGATAGAGAAAATCAAAATACAGCGTCTGATGCCGGCTCTCGGTACCGGACCAGGAAATGGGTGTCTACGGTAATGACTTATACAAAACAACAAATCGTCGATAAAGCGCGTGAAGTGGCGGACATGATCGCTGAAACAGAAGAAGTGGACTTCTTTAAACGTGCAGAAGCACAGATCAATGAAAACCAGCAGATCCGCGAAAAAATCGCCAGCTTGAAAAGCCTTCAAAAACAAGCCGTCAATTTCCAGCATTACGGAAAAGAACGCGCGCTTGAATTGATCGAGAAGAAAATCCAGAAAATCGAAGATGAAATCGACGCTGTGCCGATCGTTCAGGAATTCAAGCAATCACAAAGCGATGTTAACTCGCTATTGCAGATGGTTTCTACGGCGATCGCCAATCAAGTGACGAACAACATCATCACGGATACCGGCGGCGACTTGCTGCGCGGCGAAACAGGATCCAAAGTAAGAAACGATGGCGGCGGAAGCTGCTCATAAGCCACAGCGCGGAACGAATTGCGCAGTAATCTTATAGAAACTGAAAGAGCCCAGCTCTTTCAGTTTTTTCGTTTCTGACTGCGAGTTTGTTATAATGGGGAAACGGACAATTGATTGAATGAGAGAGGGTAGACAATGGCACCGACACCAATGATCCAACAATATTTGCAAGTGAAATCAGAGTACCAGGATGCATTCCTGTTTTTCCGTTTAGGCGATTTTTATGAAATGTTCTACGACGACGCCATCAAAGCGTCCCAGTTGCTGGAAATCACATTGACGAGCCGCGGCGGCAACGGAGAAGACCGCATTCCGATGTGTGGGGTGCCGCACCATTCCGCGAAAAACTATATTGACCAGCTGATCCAAAAAGGGCATAAAGTCGCGGTATGCGAACAAGTGGAAGACCCAAAAACGACCAAAGGCGTAGTCAAGCGCGAAGTGGTCCGCCTCATCACACCTGGAACGCATACCGAAGGCAAGAGCGTCGATGCCAAGGCGAATAATTTCATAGCGGCGGCCGATGAAGTGGCAGGCGGTTTCGGCCTGGCGTATTTGGACATTTCAACAGGCGAATCAACCGCCACATACATAGCAGGCAACGAAAAAGCATTGCTCAACGAACTCCAGGCGCTGCACATCCGTGAACTGGTCGTCTCGGAGCAATTACGCTTATTGCTAGCAGAAGAAGATCAGCAACTGATTTTATCAGTCGAGCATATGGAAGCGCCTTTTACGGCGGAACCGGCCTTGTTCGCCGAATGCCCGAGCGAGCTGGAAATGTGCGGTAAGCGATTGCTTGCGTATATCGCAGCGACCCAAAAGCAATCGCTCGGCCATATCCAGCCCTTCACATTCCGTGAAAATGCCCGCATCCTAGGCATCGATTATTACTCGAAACGCAATCTGGAGTTGATTGAATCCATTCGCGGCGGAGACAATAAAGGCACGTTATTATGGCTATTGGACGAAACGGTCACGGCCATGGGCAGCCGCAAGTTAAAGCAATGGTTGCATCAGCCCTTGGCGGACCGCTTTGCAATCGAAGCACGGCAGCAAATGGTCGAAGCTTTAATGGACCGCTATTTCGTGCGCGTGGAATTGCAGCAATTATTGAAACAAGTGTATGACTTGGAGCGTTTGTCTGGACGTGTGGCATTCGGCAGCGCGAGCGGGCGGGATTTGGCGCAGCTGCGCAATTCCTTGGAGAAGATTCCAGAACTCGTACGCGAGCTCGCAGATTCAGGCCATGCCTCGCTCGAGCAATTCAGCGCCGGTTTGGACCCGTGCCCGGAAGTTTGCGAGTTGCTGTCAGCGATCAGCGACAATCCGCCACTATCCGCTAAAGAAGGTGGCATCATCCGCGACGGCTTCAACGCGCAATTGGATGAATACCGGGACGCTTCACGAAACGGCAAGGACTGGATTGCGGAACTCGAGCAAAAAGAACGGGCCAAAACCGGAATTCGTTCGTTGAAGATCGGCTATAACCGGATTTTCGGCTATTATATTGAAATTTCAAAAGCCAATATGCATTTGGCGGACCTTGAACGATACGAAAGAAAACAGACCTTGGCAAACGCTGAGCGCTATATTACGCCGGAATTGAAAGAAAAAGAAACCTTGATTTTAACGGCTGAAGAAAAGAGCCTGACACTGGAATACGAATTATTCGTCAGTGTGCGCGAGCAAGTAAAGGAATACATTTCGCGAATTCAGCAATTGGCTTCAAAAGTCAGCGCACTCGACGTCTATATCAGCTTTTCGGAAGTCGCGGAAAAATACCGCTTCACGAAACCGGCATTTAACGACGGGCGGAAAATTTCGATCCGCGAAGGCCGCCATCCAGTCGTCGAAAAAATGCTCAATAAACAGCATTATGTTCCGAACGACTGTGAACTCGGCGACGACGGCAATATGCTATTGATCACTGGTCCGAACATGTCGGGGAAAAGCACTTATATGCGCCAAGTCGCTTTGACGATCGTCCTGGCACAAATCGGCAGCTACGTCCCAGCGGCTTCTGCGGAATTGCCGATTGTCGACCAGATTTTCACGCGCATCGGCGCTGCGGATGACCTCGTCTCCGGCCAAAGTACATTCATGGTCGAAATGATGGAATCGCAATACGCTATCACCCATGCGACGGAACGCAGTTTGTTATTATTCGATGAAATCGGCCGCGGCACTTCCACTTATGACGGCATGGCGCTGGCACAGTCGATGATTGAATACATCCATGAACAGATCGGCGCCAATACCTTGTTCTCAACGCATTACCACGAATTGACGGCTTTGGAAGAAACTTTGCCGAAGCTGAGCAATGTCCATGTCTCGGCAATGGAGCAATCCGGAAAAGTTGTGTTTTTGCATAAAGTGAAACGCGGGCCGGCCGATAAGAGCTACGGCGTCCATGTGGCGGAACTGGCCAATTTGCCGGAAGCGATTTTGCGCCGTGCGCGCGAATTATTGCTTAGTTTCGAGGCAGATAACCACAAAACGCAGCAGCAGGCAGAACAATTATCGTTTTTTGATGAACGGGATACGGTGAATGAAGAAGTGCTGCAAACGATAAAAGATGCGTCGATTTCACGAATGACGCCGCTTGAAGCATTACAGCTGATCAACGACTTGCAGGAGAAAATAAGCGGAGGAGGCTGATCCCATGGGCAAAATCCGGTTGATGGACGAACCGCTGTCCAATAAAATCGCGGCAGGGGAAGTCGTCGAACGGCCGACTTCTGTCGTTAAGGAATTGGTGGAAAATGCGATTGATGCCGGCAGCACAGCTATTGAAGTGCTTTTGCAAGAAGCAGGGCTGACATCGATACAAATTATCGATAACGGGGCGGGAATGGACGAAGAAGACGCGTTATTGTCTTTTTCAAGACATGCCACAAGCAAAATCGAGAATGAACATGATTTATTTCGCATCCGCACGCTCGGTTTCCGTGGGGAGGCGCTGGCAAGTATCGCCTCCGTCTCGAAAGTGGTATTGCATACTTCCGACGGAACGACAGGGACCCATCTGGAGATTGAAGGCGGGCGATTGACCGTTCAGCGTGCAGGGGCATTGCGGCAAGGCACAGATATCCGCATCGGCCAATTGTTTTTCAATACGCCGGCAAGATTGAAGTATATGAAAACCTTGCAGACAGAACTCGGGCACACGATCGATTTGATGAACCGCTTCGCGCTCAGTTATCCAGGGGTTTCATTCCGCTTGGTCCATGACGGCAAGCAACTCCTCCAGACTGCAGGAAGCGGCGAGATCCGCCGTGTGCTGGCGGATATTTACGGAGTGGCCATTGCCAAGAAAATGGTCGCGTTTGAAGGCGAATCGCCTGATTACCAAATCGAGGGCTTTGCTTCATTGCCTGAAATTACGCGCGCCAATAAAAATTACATCTCGCTGTTCGTCAATGGCCGCTGGGTCAAGCATTACGCCATCGCCAATACGGTGCACAAAGCGTATCATACATTCCTGCCGCTTGAGCGCCAGCCGATTGTCGTCTTGAATATCAAAGGGGACCCGTATTTGACAGATGTCAACGTCCATCCTTCGAAACAGCAAATCCGGCTGAGCAAAGAAAAGGAATTGCTCGAACTGGTCCATGACACGATTCGACGTGCCATCCAGACCGCCGTTCGCGCACCGGTCATCGAGAAGCCGAAACCGGCCAAGCAGGCGCCGAGCCGGCAATTGGATTTGTGGAAGCGCCCCGTTGAAGAAACGGCGCGCCATCAACCGGAACCCCTGTCATCGATGGATTGGAAACAGGACAAACTGCAAGAGCGGGTCGAGGATTTCAAGCTGGAGCCAAGGCTTGAACCGGTCATTGAACCGGCCCAGGAACCGGTAGAAGACGTGCAAGGGCCATTTGATGAACCCGAAAGCCGTCAAGCGATTGACGAGGGTCCGCAATTTCCGGAACTGGAAGTGGTCGGCCAGATCCACGGGACTTACATTGTGGCACAAAGCTCTGACGGCTTTTATTTGATTGATCAACATGCAGCTCAAGAACGCATCAAGTATGAGTTTTTCCGTGAAAAAGTCGGCGAAACTGACTCGAACGAACGCCAGTCGCTGCTTCTGCCGTTAACGTTCCATTACAGCCGCGATGAGGCGTTGCATTTGAAAAATCAATTGAATGCCTTGGAAGAAAGCGGCGTGTTTCTCGAGGAATTTGGCGATACGACGTTCATTGTCAGGGAATACCCGACCTGGTTCCCGAAAGGCTTTGAACAGGAAGTCATTGAGGACTTGATTGAGCAAGTGTTGGCCGAGCGCAAAGTCGATATCAAGAAATTGCGTGAAGATGCGGCGATCATGATGAGCTGCAAACGTTCGAACAAAGCGAACCACTTTCTGCAAAAGCATGACATGGAACGTTTATTGGCTGATTTGAAAAATGCAGAACAGCCATTCACTTGCCCCCACGGGCGCCCGGTCATCATTCATTTTAAAACCTACGATATCGAAAAAATGTTCAAGCGCGTCATGAATTGAGTTCCTAGGCTTATCGGCAACTACTTAAGGGAATGGCAGAAGATATATCATTATAAGGTTACAGAAAGGATGTGAATCGATGGACATGACAAGTTCATTCGTTCGAATGTCGGATGGCCACGAACTCTACTGCAGCTTGCATAGGGCGGAAAATCCGAAAGGCCATGTGCATATTATCCACGGGATGGCTGAACATAGCGGCCGTTACCAAGATTTTATCCGTTCACTGAACCAACAAGGATATTCAGTATCGGCACATGACCAAAGAGGCCACGGCAAAACAGCGGAACACAATGGAGCAGCTGGATATTTTGCGGAAAACGAGGGCTTCTTGCGCGTCGTTGAAGATGCACACGAAGCCATTGTTCATGCACAACATGAAATCGGAAAGCTGCCGTTCACGTTGATTGGCCATTCGATGGGATCATTTGTCGCCAGGCGCTATTTGCAGCTTTATGGAAAGCAAGTGGACTGTGCTGTGCTGTCTGGGACCGGCGGGCATCCTGGATTTTCATTGTCTGCAGGCATCGCTGCCGCGAAAAGCTTCAGCAGGCTCGAGGGGAAGACAGCGATCAACCCGATTCTCGGGAAGTTGATCTTCGGTAGTTACAATAAAGATTTTCTGGATGAAAAATCCAAGTTTTCCTGGTTGAGCCGCAAAACAGAAACGGTCGCACAATACGAAGCGGATCCGTGGTGCGGGTTTGAAATGGCCAACCAATTTTATGTCGACTTGTTCGAAGGCTTGGAGATTATTCACCAGATGGGTGAAGTCAGGCGGATCCCCAAAAAGCTTCCCGTCTTGTTCATCAGCGGATCGATGGACCCGGTCGGCGCGAAAGGCAGCGGCGTATTCGAAGCGGCTGCCCAATTCGAGAAAGCGGGCATTGAAAGAGTGAAAGTCTATATGGCAGAAGAAGGCCGCCACGAAGTGCTGCATGAGTTGAACGCTGAAACGTATCAGCAAGTCATTATCGATTGGATAAATGATTATGGTTGAAGTAATCGCCATTGTTGGCCCAACCGCTTCCGGCAAGACCGCACTTAGCATCGAACTTGCCAAACGTTTTAATGGAGAGATCATCAACGGGGATTCAATGCAGGTTTATCGGGGAATGGATATCGGAACGGCCAAAATCCGGCCGGAGGAGATGGACGGCATTTCGCATCATCTGCTCGACATCCGGGACCCGGACGAATCGTTTTCAGTTGCTGAATACCAATCGCTGGTTCGCGAGAAGATTGCAGAAATCCAACAGCGCGGCAAGCTGCCGATCATTGTCGGTGGGACGGGGCTATATGTCCAATCGGTGCTGTTCGATTACCGCTTCTCCAAGCAGCAAGTCGATGAAGAACTCAGGCACGCGTTGCAAGCTGAGCTCGAACACCTTGGGCCCGAGGCGATGCACAGCAAATTAATGGCCTTGGATCCGGACATCGACATCCACCCGAACAATACACGACGCGTCTTGCGTGCGCTGGAGATTTTATTGAGCGGCGAGGAAAAAGAAGACGGCAGTCTGGCAAGGACGCCGATGTATGATGAATTGATCATCGGCCTCGATGTGCCAAGGGCCGAATTGTATGAGCGCATCGACAGCCGCGTCGACGGGATGATGGAAGCCGGCTTGCTGGATGAAGTTCGGCGCTTGCATGACAGTGGGTTGCGTGATGTTCAGTCCATTAAAGCGATCGGGTATAAGGAATTGTATGGATATTTCGATGGCATGTATCCATTGGAAGAGGCAATTGTTAAACTGAAACGCAATTCAAGACAATACGCTAAGCGCCAATTTACTTATTTTCGCAATAAAATGCCGATTCTTTGGCTGGATGCAACAATAGATCCAGAAAACAATTTGGAAGAAATTATGCGCTTCTGGCAGGAAAGCGACCGGAATCGTCGAATTGAACAAATGGCTAAAACTATACGCTAGAGAAACAGGGGGAGTTCCATGAAACCGGTTAATATCCAAGATGTATACTTAAACCAGCTGCGCAAAAACAATATTTTCGTCACGGTGTTTTTGCTTAACGGCTTCCAATTGAAAGGCACCATCAAATCCTATGATAATTTCACGGTGCTGGTGGAAACGGAAGGTAAGCAACAATTGATCTACAAACATGCCATTTCGACTTTTTCACCGTCAAAACCGGTATCGATCGAGCATCAGGAATAAACAATGCAATAGCGCAAATAATCAATGGGAGGAATAGCGAATGAAATCAATCAGCACAGATGAACTGAACCAGAAAGTGGATGCCGGAGACGAACTCCACATCATCGACGTTCGTGAGAGAGATGAAGTGGCTGCCGGTATGATTCCGGGAGCACAGCACATCCCGCTCGGCGAATTGCCGGAGCGTACAGGGGAATTGGATTCCTCGAAAGAATACTATGTCGTCTGCCAGGCAGGCGGCCGCAGCGCGAAAGCTTCAGAATACTTGGAGTCGAATGGATTCCATTCAGTCAATGTCGATGGCGGCATGTCTTCATGGCGCGGTGTTACTGTTTACGGATGAGAAAAAGCCGATCGGCATTTGCCGGTCGGCTTTTATGATGTGGTGAGAATTTTTCGTGTTGGCAATTTCCATTTATACGTATAGGATAAGATCCTCAGCAGTGTAATGGCGAAAAACAAGGCGTAAAGCATAAAATCGGTCCGGATGACATCAATGCTGATCAGCAACCCTGCGATTGCTGCCCAGACAGCATATATTTCCGCCTTTAACACCAGGGGCTTTCTTCCTGCGAGAAGATCCCGCACCATGCCGCCGCCTGACCCCGTCAGCACTGCAGCCACAACGGCTGCGTAGACCGGCAACCCTAATTCGACCGCAAATAAAGCGCCTTGCACCGCGAATGCGGACAAGCCGATTGCATCGAAGAAATGGCCCCAGCGATTCCAGTGGCCCAGTGTCTTATGCGGAAACAAGAACACGATGGTGATGGAGATGAGCGCCAATTGGAACATGAATTCCTGTTCCCATAGAGCGGATACGGGCACCCCAATCAATAGATTGCGGATGGCTCCGCCGCCGAATGCCGTAACGACGCCAAGCAGATAGACGCCGAAAATATCGTATTCTTCTTCCATGGCAATGATCGCCCCGGATACCGCGAAAGCAATGGTCCCGATGGCGCTTAGTACTTCCCAAGCCATTATTCGACGCCCTCCTTAACTTAAACAACTCTATGAATTGTAGCAGAATTGGAGACATTTTCAAATAGCTTAATGAGCAATCAACCACCGAAGAGAAATGGAGATTCCTATGTATAACCTAATCAAAAAGACAGAAGATATGATTCGACCGCAATTAGAAGCGGCCGATGACATCGCTTTGCACAACCAGCAGAAAGTACTTGAAGCCTTCCACCGGCAGAAAGTGAGCGACCATCACTTCCATCCATCTACAGGCTATGGTTATGATGACGAAGGCAGAGATACGTTGGAGCGTGTCTATGCTGATGTGTTCAAGGCCGAAGCAGCGCTGGTCCGCCCGCAGATCATTTCCGGCACGCACGCCATTACCATCTCGCTGTTCGGCATCTTGCGGCCAGGTGATGAACTATTGTATATCACAGGCGAGCCTTATGACACGCTTGCTTCAATTGTCTCTGGCGGAGAGGAAGATACAGGTTCCCTTAAGGATTTTGGTATTTTCTACCGGCACGTGGGCCTGAACGAACAACACCAAGTGGATTGGCCATCCGTTGAACAAGCCATCTCAGTCAATACCAAGATGGTCGCGATCCAGCGTTCGAGAGGCTACGATAACCGTCCTTCTTTCACCATCAGTGAAATCAAGGGCATGGTCGAAAAAATCCGGGACATCAAGCCGGACGCTGTCATATTCGTCGATAATTGCTACGGCGAGTTCGTGGAAACCGAAGAACCGATTGAAGCGGGTGCAGATCTCATCGCGGGTTCATTAATCAAGAATCCGGGAGGCGGACTTGCCAAAATCGGCGGGTACATCGCTGGTAAACACAAATTTGTTGAAAAATGCGCTTACCGCATGACCTCTCCGGGTATAGGAGGGGAGGCTGGAGCTTCGCTCAATGCGCTCGCTGACATGTATCAAGGGTTCTTCATGGCTCCGCATGTCGTGTCGCAGGCTTTGAAAGGTGCGATTTTCACTGCAGCTTTATTGGAGACGGCCGGCATGAAAACCAGCCCTCATTATAGTGCAGAGCGGACAGACCTAATCCAGTCGGTATCGTTCCAGACAGCTGAGCAAATGGTGGCGTTTTGCCGCGCAATCCAAGCGAATTCTCCAGTTAATGCACAATTTCTGCCTGAACCGGCCTATATGCCTGGCTACGAAGACGATGTCATCATGGCAGCCGGTACCTTCGTTCAAGGCGCGAGCATCGAATTGACAGCTGATGGGCCAATTCGGGCGCCATTTACAGCTTTTGTGCAGGGTGGATTGACTTATGAGCATGTAAAGCTGGCGGTCGTCAACGCATTGCAAGCTTTGGAGAAAGAACAGTTGCTATAAGAGCTATTAAAAATAGTTTGAAAAAACCATGTCAGAAAATCTAACGTCTGTTTGACAAATAACCTGACATGTAATAAACTGAAAATGTAGTAATTAGTGAAATGGGTGAAACTTATGACAAATCGGGTTCGCCGCACCATGCCCATTCTCCCGATCAGCATCGTAATGCAACTGACGGATTTGACAGCACGGCAAATACGCTATTACGAAGAGCAAAAGCTGATCAGTCCGGCTAGGACAGAAGGCAATAAGCGCATGTTTTCATTAAATGATGTCGATGCACTGCTCGAGATCAAGGATTATCTGGAGCAGGGACTTAACGTTGCAGGCATCAGAAAACTGTACGAATCAAAAGAGATGCCGCAAAACGACCAAGCCGAGCCGAAGACATTGAGTGATGCAGAACTCCGCAGCTTGCTGCGCGAGGAGATGAAGCATCAGGCACGGCCGTTTAGCCAGGCATCCCAACGACACGGTGATTTATCCCGTTTCTTTAAATAAGCGGGCTACATAATATAACCTAGGAGAGTGAACAGTACATGAGCAAGTATTCAAAAGAAGACATTATTCGATTGGTTAAAGAAGAAGACGTCAATTTTATCCGCCTGCAATTCACCGACATTCTCGGCGTTATCAAAAACGTAGAAATCCCAACATCCCAGCTTGAAAAAGCACTCGACAACAAAATGATGTTTGATGGATCTTCTATCGACGGCTTCGTCCGCATCGAAGAATCCGATATGTATTTGTTCCCTGACCTTGATACGTGGGTTGTATTCCCATGGATTACTGGAAAAGGTAAAGTTGCACGTTTGATCTGCGATATTTACAATGCAGACGGCACGCCATTTGCTGGCGACCCACGTACAAACTTGAAGCGTGTCTTGAAAGAGATGGAAGAACTTGGATTCACTCATTTCAACCTAGGGCCAGAGCCGGAATTCTTCCTGTTCAAACTTGATGAAAGAGGCGAACCGTCTCTTGAGCTGAATGACCACGGTGGCTATTTTGACTTGGCACCGATGGACCTTGGCGAAAACTGCCGCCGCGACATCGTACTTGAGCTGGAGGAAATGGGCTTTGAAATCGAAGCATCCCACCACGAAGTAGCGCCAGGACAGCATGAAATTGACTTTAAATATGCAGATGCCATCAAAGCTTGCGATGATATCCAAACGTTTAAATTGGTTGTTAAAACGATCGCCCGTAAACACGGCCTTCACGCAACATTCATGCCGAAACCATTGTTCGGCGTCAATGGATCGGGCATGCACATGAACGTTTCCTTGTTCAAAGGCAACGAAAATGCTTTCCTTGACGAAGACGGCGACATGAAGTTGAGCAAAACAGCGTACCAATTCTTGGCTGGCATTATTGAGCACGCTAAAGGATTTACCGCTGTGACAAACCCGACAGTCAACTCTTACAAGCGTTTGGTTCCTGGTTATGAAGCACCTTGCTATATCGCTTGGTCTGGCCAGAACCGCAGCCCGTTGATCCGCATCCCTGCTTCACGCGGCTTGTCTACGCGCGTAGAAGTGCGTTCTGTTGACCCTGCTGCGAACCCTTACTTGGCTATGGCTGTATTGCTTGGCGCTGGCCTTGACGGTATCAAGCGTGACTTGACTCCACCAAAAGCAGTTGACCGCAATATCTATGCGATGAACCGCAAAGAACGCAAAGAAGTCGGCATTGAAGATCTGCCGGGCACATTGTATGCAGCGCTTGATGAGCTGCAAAACGATGAAGTCATGACAAAAGCTCTCGGTTCACATATTTTGAATAACTTCGTGGAAGCGAAGGAAATCGAATGGGATATGTTTAGAACTAGCGTCCACCCATGGGAGCGCGAGCAATACTTGAAAATGTATTAATAACGAAAAAACCGGAGCCCAGCGCTCCGGTTTTTTTATGGTTGGTAATGACTTAGGCCATACGGTAAGAGATATAAGGACCACTCAAGGAAAACAGTCTAAAGATTGTGCCCTTTCACACATACGCTGAGCGAAGAAAACGTGGTAAGATTTTACTTATATGAAAGAACTTTTAATATCTGGAGGGATAAAATGCGGTTTATGAATGTCATCATCGTCTTTCTCATTGCCTTTTCATTCGCAGGAATCACCTTATATGCGGTGGGGCCGAATCTATCTTCGGAGGCAGTAGCGCAAAAAGCATTTGAAGAACTCGAGCAAAGCGGCAAGATGGAGGAAATGGTCCAGCAAATCGAGGCGGACCCGGAAGTCAGCCGCTATATGGAAGAATGGCAGTCCCAGCAAGAGATTCCGAAAGAATCTCAAGGCAGCGGCATGGACGAGCAGTTTGAAGAAGGAAACATAGATGAAGGGGATTCTATTGAAGTCGACCCTCAACAAGCGCCAGAAGAGCAGGAACTGGCTTTTGAGACCAAAGAGGATGCGGCTAGCGTTATGATGGAGAAAGTTGGTTTTCGCAATTTGTTGAAAATGAAGAATGCCGTCGAAAACGACACGATGACAGCTGAACAAGTCATGGAGGAACTCGACGATGATTTGAATGAAGAAGAAATGCTGGCTTTAAAAGTTATGATTTTCAAGGAATGGCAAAACCGAAACTAAGCGGCAGTTTATGCTACACTAATAAATGCATATCCATTCATGTCGAAGGGAGGAATCTCGGTGAAAACGTTTCAAGTAGAATTCTTCTTTGATCAAGGGAATACCATCGTGCATACAGTGAAAGCGATCGACAAGGAATCGGCCATCAGCCAAGTGCCATCGAACGGCACCTATGAATTGACTGACGAAGCGAATGGCAAGATTTATCGCATTACCATTAACTTGGTCAAATACATCGTCGTAACGGAAACGCAAACAAGTTAAAAAACACAATATAGACAGCTGGGGATAGTTCCCCAGCTGTTTTCATATTTTTAAGGTTACATAAGATTATTACCGATAAAAAAGCCATAGAAAAAAGGAGGAAGTCATGCGTTCCTCCTTTTTTCTATGGCTTCTTGAATTGAAGCGGCGTTCTTAATGGATTTGGCGGTAAACGCCGACGACTTTGCCGAGAATGCTCACTTGGTCAACGATGATCGGATCCATCGATGAATTTTCAGGCTGCAGGCGGAAGTAATTATCTTCACGGAAGAAGCGTTTGACCGTGGCTTCATTTTCTTCGGTCATCGCGACGACGATGTCTCCGTTGTTGGCAGTTTGCTGTTGTTTGACGACGACGTAATCGCCATTTAGAATGCCGGCTTCAATCATGCTTTCACCCATAATCTCGAGCATGAAAATATGATCTTCCTCTGTGCCATATGTTTGAGGCAGCGGGAAATACTCTTCCACGTTTTCAATCGCAGTGATTGGCATACCTGCTGTAACTTTACCGATCAGCGGCACATGAAGTACAGGGCTCTTATCGATCAGTGCTTCTTCGGAGCCGATGATTTCGATTGCTCTCGGTTTAGTTGGGTCACGGCGGATGAGGCCTTTGCTTTCGAGTCTCGCTAGATGGCCGTGGACAGTCGAACTGGATGCTAGGCCGACCGCTTCGCCGATTTCCCGGACGGAGGGTGGATAGCCTTTTGCACGGACTTCATCTTTTATGAAATTCAGGATGTCTTCCTGACGCTTAGATACTTTTTTCACCAGTTTCACCTCTTTATAGGATTTATTTAAGATTAACTATCTATAGTATAGCAACTCGGGCATTGAAATGCAAACATAGGTTCGAATTTAATCTTGACAAGAAACGCTTGTTCGCTTTAATATGAGAACATACATTCCGAACAAATATTCTAAAGGAGGCGGCTTGAATGACATTCTTTCGACGGAACTCATATTTGGTTTTCTTTTTCTCACTCATTGTAGTGTTTACATTTTACGCGGTGATCAGTCATAATGCCGAAAAGCAGCAATTGGGCGAGCTGCAAATTGAAAAAGGTGATACGCTATGGGAGCTGGCTGAATCGTTCAGCGGCGAAACTCCCCACCATGAATGGATAGAAGAGATTATGGAAGTGAATAATTTGAAGACGACAAAAATCGTAGCAGGGCAATCGTTGAAGATTCCTGCAGATCAGTTGAACTTTTCTCCGGATGAAACTAAATACTACGCAGGTGATGCAGAATGAAGAAAAAAGCGTTAGTTTACTGCCGTGTCAGTACCACTAAAGACGAGCAGGAAACTTCACTTGAACGGCAGGAAGAAGAATTGCTGGCATTTGCATTCGAGCAAGGCTACCTGGTCGAAGACGTTTACAGTGACCAACATAGCGGCTATGAGATGGACCGTGAAGGGCTTCTCGAGATGCTCAACCAAGTCAAAAGCGAAAAAGTTGATGCCGTTTTCATCCAGGATGAAACGCGTTTAGGCAGGGGGCATGCCCGCATCGCTTTATTGCA
This sequence comes from Planococcus citreus, assembly GCF_003664125.1. Taxonomy (GTDB): domain Bacteria; phylum Bacillota; class Bacilli; order Bacillales_A; family Planococcaceae; genus Planococcus; species Planococcus citreus. The sequence continues at coordinate 163,472 of NZ_RCCP01000001.1, read as the reverse complement.
TGTCATGAAAAAGCATGAAGTCGATGTCTACACCCTGTCCGACCACGGCCCGATCGCTTTGAACGATATGGATGACATGGTGCTCGAAATCTTGGCTATAGTTGAAGAATACCAACGCAAAATCCACAATGCCAAGATCAAACGGGGCATGAAGCGTGCTGTGGAGAACGGCTACAAGCCAGAACGCAATTTGAAAGGAAAAGGCAATCCGGACGGCCGTGAGCGCTTGGATCTTCCGGTAGACCAAATCGTCAGCTTGAAAGCGAGCGGCTTGACCTTCCATGAAATCGCGGTTACGCTGCAAGGCTTCGGCTACCAAGCAAGCAAAGCGACGGTGCACCGCCGTTTCCGCGAGTACCAGCAAATGAAAGAAAGCTGAAACCTTGCACTGTCCCGCCTTTTTTTGTACGATGGAGCAGTGGAAAGGGGGACTTTACATGCTATCTCCAGATAAGATCGGACGTATCAATGAACTATCGAAAAAGTCCAAGCGTGACGGGCTGTCGCAAGAAGAAGCAAAAGAACAATCAGCATTGCGCCAGGAATACTTGCAAAGTTTCCGCAAGTCAATGCGTGGAACGATAGAAAATGTTACCGTCATCGATCCGGAAGGAAAAGACGTAACGCCAGACAAAATTAAAAATAAACGGGAGAATAAGTATTTGAATTAATACTTATTCTCTTTTTCATTGTATTCTGTCCTATTGTTGACTAAACTAGAATAGGATTAAATTTAGTTTCAGAGAGGATGTCACTATGTCAAACCATGCAGATCAACTTGCAGTGAATACCATTCGTACACTTTCTATCGATGCTATCGAAAAAGCCAATTCCGGACACCCGGGACTTCCAATGGGCGCCGCTCCAATGGCGTATACACTCTGGACAAAACATATGAACCACAACCCGAACAACCCAGACTGGTTCAACCGCGACCGTTTCGTGCTGTCAGCAGGACACGGCTCAATGTTGCTTTACAGCCTGCTTCATTTAAGCGGATACGGATTGCCGATGGAGGAAATCAAAAACTTCCGCCAATGGGATTCCAAGACGCCAGGACATCCTGAATACAAGCACACTGTCGGTGTCGAAGCGACAACTGGACCGCTTGGCCAAGGGATCGGCATGGCAGTCGGCATGGCAATGGCAGAACGCCATTTGGCAGCTACATATAATAAAGAGGGTCTCGACATCATTGACCACCACACGTTCGCTCTTTGCGGAGATGGTGATTTGATGGAAGGCGTAGCCGGAGAAGCAATTTCGCTTGCAGGGCACCTCAAACTGGATAAATTAGTCGTTTTGTATGACAGCAACGACATTTCACTCGACGGCGATTTGTCGATGAGCTTCTCAGAGAACATCCAGAAGCGTTTCGAGTCTTACGGCTGGAACTATCTCCGTGTAGATGACGGCAACGACATGGACGATTTGTCTGCAAAAATCGCTGAAGCGAAAAAATCTACTGACAAACCGACATTGGTGGAAGTCAAGACAGTCATCGGCTATGGTTCCCCGAACAAATCCGGTAAAGCGGATTCGCACGGTGCTCCACTTGGCGAAGATGAAATGAAATTGACGAAAGAATACTATAAATGGACGTTCGATCAAGATTTCCATGTTCCTGAAGAAGTTTACGAAACCTTCAAAGAATCGACAGAATCACTTGGCGCTACAGCGGAGTCGGCTTGGAATGAACTGTACAAGCAGTACGAAGAGCAGCATCCTGAACTTGCTTCCCAGCTGCAAGCAGCGATCCGTGGTGACTTGCCGGCTGATTTCGACTCGCAGTTCCCGCAATACGAAGTCGGTAAAAAGCAAGCAACGCGTGCATCATCCGGTGATATGGTCAATGCCATCGCTAAGACGGTTCCTTCGTTCTTCGGCGGCAGCGCTGACCTTGCTGGTTCGAACAAAACCAATATCAAAGACGGCGGCGACTTCGATGCTGAGCATCCAGAAGCCCGCAATATCTGGTTCGGCGTTCGCGAATTCGCGATGGGCGCTGCACTTAACGGAATGGCGCTTCACGGTGGCTTGCATGTCTTCGGCGGTACATTCTTCGTGTTCAGTGACTACGTCCGCCCAGCGATCCGCCTAGGCGCTTTGATGGGACTTCCAGTCACTTACGTGTTTACGCATGATAGCGTAGCGGTCGGAGAAGATGGCCCGACACACGAACCGATCGAACAGCTTGCTTCACTTCGCGCAATGCCAAACTTGGGCATCATCCGCCCAGCCGATGCGAACGAAACAAAAGCGGCATGGCGTTTGGCGCTCACGTCTAAAGACAAGCCGACCTTGCTCGTATTGTCCCGCCAAAACTTGCCAGTCCTCGAAACAACTGGCGAAAAAGCGGAAGCAGGAGTCGAAAAAGGCGCTTACGTCGTGTCTCCAGCTGAAGATGCACAAGCATTGCTTCTAGCGACTGGATCTGAAGTCAGCCTAGCAATCGATGCACAGAAGCAATTAAAAGAACAAGGCATCTCGGTGTCTGTTGTGTCGATGCCATCATGGGATCGTTTCGAACAGCAGGATAAAGAGTACAAAGAATCCGTCTTGCCGAAAAACATCACAAAACGCCTCGCCATCGAAATGGGCTCATCATTCGGTTGGGACCGCTACACTGGATTTGAAGGCGATATCCTCGCGATCGATCACTTCGGGGCTAGTGCTCCTGGTGAGAAAATCATGGAAGAATTCGGTTTCACGCCTGAAAACGTTGCATTCAAAGTGAAGCAATTGATCAACGGGTGAATTCCGGTTTAGTTCTCGGTTCTTGAAAGTGAAATTAAAGTCTTAATATAAGGAATGGTCGTCAGAAAATAATTCTGGCGGCTTTTTCTTGTGAATTTTTTTCAGTTCGATCATTTTATAGCCCTGTCCGGTTATAATCGGTTTAAGAGGTGGAATTATGAAGAAACCATGGAGTTTAATACCAGCTTTTGCTATTTTCATCGCTATAAGCATTGTCGGCTTTTTTGGTGGCATCATGTTATTACTCTCGGGAGAAAGGGCGTGGCTGCCGCTGTTTTTCTTTGTCCTCCTGTTTTTGTTTTTCATTTTTTTGCTATCCAAGCGAATTGGCGACGCGAAGAGATGGAAACAGACAGGAGTAGTGTTCGTTGTTCTTGCCATCACGCTTGCGGTTTGGCCGCTTTACCAAGCTTATTTAGATTCCATCCCTAGCGTTTCGGCTGAAGTGGACATCTATTCATATATGCCTTTTCAAGAAGACTCCAAGCTGAATGTATTGGACGAGGAACCCGAACTCCAGTTTGAAGGGGATTTGCCAAGGCTCGACGGGGCGACTGCACTTTACCCCATATATGCAGCCGCTGCAGAAATGCTCTACCCGGAAGATTGGTATGAACCATCCGACAGCGAAGTGATGGTCAATACAACGCCTTTTGCGTATTCCAATTTGTTTGAAGGAGAGGTGGATGCAATTTTTGCCGCTGCGCCATCACATGGGCAGTTGAAAACAGCAGATGCCAAGGGGCTCGAGCTGACACTGACGTCGATCGGGAAAGAGGCTTTCGTCTTTTTCGTCCATGCAGACAACCCGGTCGAGTCATTGAGTTCTGAAGATCTGCGCATGATCTATAGCGGCGAAATCACCGATTGGTCTTCAGTTGGTGGAGAGGCTGAAGAGATCAGGGCTTTCCAGCGTCCGGAAGATAGCGGCAGCCAAACAGCGCTGCTTCAGTTCATGGGCAAGGTGCCGGTGATGGAGGCTCCACGTGAAAACATAGAAGAAGGCATGGGCGGCATCATCAATCAGGTGGCAGAATATAAAAACCACAAAAATGCGCTCGGCTTTACATTCCGTTTCTACGGGGAGGAAATGGCCGGCAATAAAGTGATTCGATACTTGGCTATCGATGGCGTTATTCCTTCAGTTGGCGCCATTCGAAATGATGAATATCCCCTAACTTCGGAGTTTTATATCGCCACCACGCAGCACAGCAGCCCGGAAGCCTTGGAATTGGCACAATGGTTCACTTCCGGTCAAGGGCAGCGCTTGGTTGAAGCAGCGGGATATGTGCCCTTAGATTCGTCCCGCGAGTGACCGTGCAGCGGCTGCTCAGTGTATGTTAGGAAGCAGTCTTTGTTTCTCCGCAATTTTAATGCCGTTCATATAGTCACGTCCTGAAATTTATAGTATAATCCTTTTTGGTGCATGATTTAATTGGCAACACGAAGGAGGTAATTTGTATGGATACATGGATCTGGATTGTTATCGTTATTGTGGCTTTACTCGCAGGTGTTGCACTTGGATTCTTTATCGCTCGCCGATACATGATGAAATATTTGCAGGATAACCCACCGATCAACGAAGAGATGCTGCGGATTATGATGATGCAAATGGGACAAAAACCATCTCAAAAGAAAATCAACCAAATGATGGCTCAAATGAACAAAGCCTCGACAAAACCGGGCAAAAAATAAACGCTTATGCAATTATTCGCCCATAGGTGATGAATACAAGAAGACCCACCGTTCGCTTCTGAACGGTGGGTCTTTTTTGTGCTTCGGTTAGCTGGAAATCTGTGAAATGCCGGCAGCAGGTTTAGGCATTAATAAATCATAGGCCGTCAAGAACTCTGCAACCGTCCCTTCGTATTCGTCCGGATTTTTATTGAACGACTGGGCATGCTCGCCTTCATCAAACAATTTCAGCTGTTTGGCGCCTTGTTTCAATTCGAATAATTCTTTCGTCATTTTCGGCAAGACGAACTCATCCGGCAGGCTATGGATGAACAGCACAGGCTTTGCAATCTTTTTAACGACTTCCCGGGGCGATACGGTGGTGATGGAATAGCCGTCGCGCAGTTTCAGGAATACGTTGGCAAGGCGAAGCGCCAAAGAAGTGCGCATCGGCGTCGTCGTGCGCATGACGTGCAGAATCTGTTCGCTGATATCGGAATAGGCACAGTCGGAGATGTAAAAATCCGCCGAGTCCTCCATTCCGGCATACAATAGCGTCGTCGCGGCGCCCATCGATTCGCCGTGGATGCCAAAGAACAAAGATGGCCCAACATGGAGTTGTAAGGCCTTTACAACTGCTTGCAGATCCAGCTTCTCATAATGCCCGAAGCTCGTCGTCTTGCCGCCGGACTCGCCGTGCCGGCGGTGGTCATAGACGACAGAGTTGAATCCGAGGCGTTCGAACATGCGCGCATATTTAAACGAGTTCACTTTGCTTTCGGTGACGCCATGGCAAATGATGACGTATCGGTTTGTGGTGTGCGGCTCCAGGAAAATCGCTTTGATCGGATAGCCGTTAGCGGATTCGATCCATTGTTCGCTTTTCTTGGCGTTGGCATACCAAGCTTCATCATAGCGTTTGGCGTTCGTTTCCCGTTCCAAAATCAAGGATGCGTCTTTATTCTTTACATACATGAGACGGTTGCTTGCGGCAAAACCCAATGCGGCAAAAGAAGCAGTCAATGTGCTCGAGACGATGGCTGTTGTCATCAAGAGTCGTTTTTTCACGGCGCACACACCTCATTTTCTGTTTTTGTACAACGTATACATGCCTGTTTGCAGCGGGTTCGATACATGCGGTTCAATGAGCGAGATCGCTTCGTAAAGTTTCTCGAGATCGACCCCGGTGTCGACGCCCATGCGGTGGAACATGTGGACCAAGTCTTCTGTCGCGACGTTGCCGGTAGCCCCCGGTGCAAATGGGCAGCCGCCGAGCCCGCCGGCAGAAGCGTCAAACCGGTCGACTCCGGCAACAAGTGCTGCATAGGCATTGGCGAGCGCCATGCGTCTCGTGTCGTGGAAGTGCGCTGCAATCAGTACATCCGGAAATTGCTCTTTCAATCGGCTGAACAACTCATGGCTTTCTTGCGGATTCGCCAGGCCGATCGTATCGGCGACGCTCAATTCATCGACTCCCCAATCGACAAATTGCTGGCATAAATCGATCGTTCGTTGTGGATCGACTGCTCCTTCAAACGGGCAGTAGAACGCTGTTGAAATACAGGCGCGGACGAAGATGCCGTCTTGTTTGGCCTTTTCGATCAATGGCTTCAACGTTTCCATGGACTGGGCTGTCGTCTTGTTGATGTTTTTTTCATTGAATGAATTGGAAACCCCGACAAAGACGGCGATCGAATCAGCACCGGCCTCCAAGGCAGATGTGATGCCGCGTTCATTCGGCGTCAGCACCATTTGGCGGCCGGTCTTTTTTGCACCGGCAACGATATCCCGTGCATCGGCCATTTGCGGCACCCATTTAGGCGACACAAACGAAGTCAGCTCCATTTCCTTTAATCCTGCTTCTTGCAAGGCCTTGATAAAATCCAGTTTGTCTTCGGTGTTGACGGTCCTGGCTTCATTTTGCAGGCCATCGCGCGGCCCAACCTCGATAATCGTAGCTGTTTTTGGTAAACTAAACATACTATCCCCCCTCAGCTTTATTGTAGCGATAGGGGGGATAAAAGAGCAAGAAGCAGACAAGGGGGATAAAAGAAATGTCACAAGAAATCGTAATTGCAAGCGCTGTCAGAACCGCGGTCGGTTCGTTCCAGGGGGCGCTGAAAGATGTGCCGGCGACAGACCTCGGGGCCATCGTCATCAAGGAAGCTCTATCGCGCGCAGGGGTAGCGGGCGACCAAGTATCGGAAGTCATCATGGGCAATGTCCTGCAGGCTGGGCTCGGGCAAAATCCGGCGCGCCAGGCTTCCATCAAAGCCGGGCTTCCGGAGACGGTGCCGGCGATGACCATCAATAAAGTATGCGGATCCGGCTTGAAATCGATCCATTTGGCGTACCAGGCGATTTTTGCGGGCGATGCCGATATCATCGTGGCAGGCGGCATGGAGAATATGAGCCGTGCCCCGTATCTATTAGAAGGCGCAAGAGAGGGCTACCGCATGGGAGACCAGAAAGTGGTCGACAGCATGGTCCATGACGGCTTGACGTGCGCATTCAATGATTACCACATGGGTGTAACAGCCGAGAACCTGTGTGACCGCTATGAGATTTCACGCGAAGAACAGGATCGTTTTGCGGCCCGTTCACAAGCCCGGGCATCAGCGGCCATCGAAGGCGGAAGGTTTGACGAAGAAATCGTGCCTGTCGAAATTCCTCAGCGCAAAGGCGAGCCCGTCGTCTTCAAAACGGATGAGTATGTGAAAGCTTCTTCCACTGAAGAAAAACTGGCGAAACTTCGCCCGGCTTTCAAAAAAGAAGGAAGTGTCACAGCGGGGAACGCCTCCGGCATCAACGACGGCGCAGCGGCAGTGATCGTCATGACAAAAGAAAAAGCCGACGAGCTTGGCATCACGCCTCTTGCGGTCATTTCTGCGAACGGCAACGCAGGCGTCGATCCTGCTGTCATGGGCATCGGACCCGTGCAAGCGGTGAAAAATGCTTTGAAAAAAGCGGGAATGACGCTTGGCGACATCGATTTGATTGAAGCGAACGAAGCGTTTGCGGCGCAATCAATTGCAGTTGACCGTGAATTGAAGTTTGATCACGAAAAATTGAACGTCAACGGAGGAGCCATCGCAATTGGCCATCCGATCGGCGCGAGCGGTACACGGATTTTCGTGACGCTTCTACACGAGATGAAAAAGCGCGACGCCAAGACAGGCCTTGCGACACTTTGCATCGGCGGCGGACAAGGCGTTGCAACGATCGTAAAACGCCCATAAGGAGAGAATAGTATGGCGAAAGATAAACTCAACGATAACGGCCTTTTTTCAGAAGAGCAGCTATTGAAGCTCAAAGCCACAAAAAAAGAATTAGTGAAAGATCAGCAGAAGCTTGAAGAAGAAAAAGAAGCGCAGCGCCAGTTTGAACGCAAAGAACGCGAGAAGAACCTGTCGTTTGCCGAATTACTTGAGCGGCATGGAGATTCAGGAACTAAATATTAACGGTGAAACCCCCTGTCACAAATGTGGCAGGGGGTTCTTCGTTCAGGCTAACCATTTGAATAGATAAGTGATTAAATATAACGGGATGCCTACAATAATAATCCCTGCAGAAAAATATGAAAAACCCCATAAAAGCCAGCTCAAGACATCATAAATCGCGCCAGCCAGATCGTCGATAAGTTTCATGGCCTGCCCACCCCATTTCTGAGAGAATACCCACCTTGTACAATGCAGCTATTGTTTTTATTTTACCAAAGAAAGCTGTTCATCGACTTGTTTAATTGAATTTAGTAAATAATTTCCAAAATATTTTTATATTCCATTTACCGTCAATTGATATAATGAAAGAAGTGCACGTTACTATCAAGACTATTCAACGAAGCATTGAAGCTTAAATAGGGAAAAACATGATTACAGGAGGATTAGAAGATGAGGGATGAAGAGATGCCGCCAAACCCGGCGCTGGAGAAAGAGCCGGAACAAAGGAAACCCAGGCTCATCCAGCCGCATACGAAACCGTGGATTCATTTCGGATATTTTGTGTTTGTGTTGATGGTGTTATCCGTCACTTTTTCATTGATTAAAGTGATGGCGGACTAGTTTGCAAAAAGAATGGCTATTCTTTCCCTTTTTTTGAAACATCTTACTGATTCGACCGTATAGAATAGTGCAGGAGAAAATCAGCTTATTGAAAAGGATGGGATAAGATGGAGTCAATCGGAATTATTTCAATTTTAATTGTGATTCTTATTTTGGCGGCAGTTGCCGGCGTCGGCTATTTCTTTTGGATGAAAATACGCTACCGCACCGCCAAATCGAATGAAGCCTTGATCATTACAGGGCCGAAACTCGGGGATCCGAAAAAAGACACGAACATCTTTACGGACGATGAAGGGCGATCCATGAAGATCATCCGCGGCGGCGGGTATTTGCTGCGCCGCTTCCAGACTTCGACACCGGTCAATTTGACGTCGTTCCAGTTGAAACTGTCGACGCCGCGTGTCTACACGAATGCCGGCGTGCCGATCGTAGCAGATGCTGTCGCGATGGTCAAAGTCGCAGATACCTTGAATGGCATCGCTAATTACGCCGAGCAATTCCTTGGGAAAAAGCAAGATGAAATCGAACGCGAGATTATCGAGGTCCTTGGCAGTAATTTGCGTGCCATCTTGTCGAAGATGACCGTTGAAGACATCAATAGCGACCGGGAGAAATTCAATACCGATGTCCAGGAAATCGCGCAAAAGCAACTTGATTTAATGGGCTTTAAAATCACTTCACTCGGATTGACGGACCTTCGCGACGCCGATGAAGACAATGGCTATCTCGAGAACCTCGGGCGCCCGCGCATCGCTGAAGTCCGCAAGCAAGCGGAAATCGCAGAAGCGAACACGGAGCGGGAAACACGCATCCACCGTGCCCAGACCGACCAAGAAGCGAAAGAAGAAGAATATATGCGCCAAATCGCCATTGCCGAGTCGCGCAAACAGAAAGACTTGAAAGATGCGGCCTTCAAGGAAGAAACCGAACGCGCACGCGCCAAGTCTGAACAATCATATGAGCTTGAAAAAGCGAAACTCGCAATGGAAATCCAGGAAGAAGAATTGAATATGCAGTTCATGGAACGCGAACGTGCGGTCCGCCTTGAAGAAGAAGAAAGCAAAGTCCGCAAAACAAAAGCGGATGCCAGCTACTACGAAACGACACGTACGGCAGAAGCGGAAGCAAGACGTTCAGTGATCGACGGGGAAGCGAAAGCGAAGATCAAACGCGATGAAGGTGCTGCCGAAGCCGAAGTCATCCGTGAACGCGGTAAAGCAGAAGCGGAATCCCGCAAATTGCTCGCGGAAGCCATGGAAGAACATGGCGATGTCATCATTGCGGAGAAACTGATCGATATGCTGCCGGTATTCGCTGAAAAAGTAGCGCAGCCGCTTAACAATATCGATTCCGTAAAAATCATTGATTCCGGTAACGGCCAAGGCGTTCCGTCATTCGGCAGAAGCGTGACACGCACGATGGTCGACATGCAAGAACCATTGAAGGAAATGACGGGCATTGATATTGCTGACATGCTGAAGACCTACACATCGAGAAATACACGAACTATCGAACCGGTCAGCCAACCAGCCAATGACCAACTTGATGACCAGGTAAATGAACAGCCTGTAGATGAAGCTGCCAAAGAAGACCCGGAACAAATTTAAAGCGAATTAAACACAAAAAGACGGAGAACAGATTCTGTTCTCCGTCTTTTTTATATGCAGAGCTTCTAGACCGTCATGATGTCTTTGAACATCTGCTTTAAGCTCTTGGCTACGTCGTTGAAATGAAATTCCCTCCGCGCTTCAGCTTGCTGCTGCTCGATGAATGTTTCGGAAGTGCGTTTTCTGGAAAAAGGCGTCAAGGTATGAAGCTCTTTTGGCTGGGTTTCGGCCAGCAAGCGCAAGGATGCAAACACCGGCTCTGAGAGTTCAAAACGTTGATAGCCATCAGGCATATGGATGATTTTCTCCGGGGCGTCTGCAAGCAGCCAGCGGTCTTCTGCTTCCCATGCCAGCTTATGATTTTTAAACTCCTGTCCAAGGGATCTAGTCACAGATTCAACAACGAGGTATGAATGCATCGAAATGGCATCTCCGTCTGCTGACTGATAAGATTTTTTGGATTGGGTCAAATAAAAATTCATCATTTTGCACGCCCCCGATTTCTTGAAATTAAGGTTTGAAAATTTCAGTCGTAATCAGTATATTCACTTCTAGGTATTCTTTCAAACCTGCAAAAGTCCTTTTCGATAAATAAAAAAGTCTAGGTACAAACTCTGTTTTTCTTGAAAAAACACCCAATAAAAATAAGCAAACCCGCGACATAGATGGGGTTAGCTTAAAATAACATAACCGCGTAATTTACATGTATAAGCCTTGCCTTTGAAAAAAGGTACAAACGTCCTTAATGGGATTAAACTGGTTTAAAAGAGACAGCCTCAGAACAAAAAAGCGCCCCGCAGCAGGCGGGACGCCATTCTTTTTAAAGCAACTGGTCAATCGCGATGTTGTTCATAGCGGTCCAGCCGCGTCGCTTTCTTGGCTTCTTCAACCTGCTGTGCAGTGACAGTCTGTTGATAAGCCAGGAGCGTTTCATGTAATTGACCAGGGCTGCTCGCTCCAGTGACTGCTGCAGCTACGGTGCTGTCAGACAGCACCGAATGCAGGGCGAGTGCATGGATATTGTCATGGATGGCGGAAAGCTTTTTCAATGTAGCCGTTAGCTGATCCGGCCCATACTGCAGATAATCGCCCATCTTTTCAGCGCGTGTGAATCCTTCAGCCGTTAGCAAGCCTTTTGCCAAACTGCCGCGTGCAACGACAGAACGGCCGGTTTGACCGATCTCCGGCAAGAATTCTTCAGGGCGCCGGTCAAGGAGGCTGTACTGCATCATGATGGAAGCAATCTCACTATTGTTCAAAAAGCGCCGGATGACATTCGGCCGGATGGACGAGATCCCGTAAGCGCGGATCAAGCCTTCTTTTTTCAATTCCTCGAACGCTTCGATCGTTTCTTCTGAGTTATCGGAGATCATTCCGCCGTGAAGCTGATACAAATCCAAGTAATCCGTTTTTAGGCGGCGCAGCGAGTTGTGGATTTGTTCTTTGATATAAGCTTTCGTCGGATTCCATTTCACTTCATCCGAGTCTTCCGACCATTCATTCCCTACTTTGCTGGCAAGGATGATGTCTTTGCGCCGGTTGCCAAGTGCACCGCCGACGATTTCCTCGTTCTTTCCTTTGCCGTAGAAATCGGCTGTGTCAAAATAAGTGACGCCATTGTCCATCGCTTCGTCGATAATGGCTCCTGCTTGTTTCGGGTCTTCCGGCAATGACATGCAGCCGAGCGCAATCTCACTGACTTCAAGCCCGCTAGTTCCCAGTGTATTGTATTTCATCATTTCACCTCATTGTAAAAATTTGTTTCCTCTATGGTATACTTTGCGGTATTGAAACTACAAATGAAATGAGGGCCAGTATGAAGAAATTTGAAGAAAAAACAATTCATAGTGAACGTTTATATGAGGGCAAGGTCATTAATTTGAAAGTCGACGATGTGACACTGCCAAATGGCAAACAGTCGAAGCGCGAATTGATCGAACACCCAGGAGCGGTAGCGGTCATCGCATTGACGGGTGACAAGAAAATCATCATGGTTGAACAATACCGCAAAGCACTCGAACGCTCACTAGTCGAAATTCCGGCCGGAAAACTGGAACCCGGCGAGGCACCTGAGTACACGGCTATGCGTGAACTGGAAGAAGAGACAGGCTATTCAGCGGATAAGCTCGAAAAAGTGATCAGCTTTTCGACGTCTCCCGGATTTGCCGATGAAGTGGTGCACGTTTTCTTTGCGAGCGGCTTGCACCGTGCAGAGAATGGCGCAGTGACGGATGAGGACGAATTCGTGGAATTGCTCGAAGTGACGGTAGAGGAAGCGCAAGGTTTGATTGAGAACGAACGGATTTTTGACGCGAAAACCGCTTACGCTGTGCAATGGGTTAAAAACTACTTATCAGATAAGAATTAATCCAATTACCAGTTAAGAATGATTCTAAATAATAAACGGCATCGATTGTTGTAATCGAGAACGCCCTTTTGATATAATGAATACAGTTTGAGGGAGGGCGTCGCATGGAAACAAGGATAGATCGTATAAAAAAGCAATTACACGCTGCGAGTTATAAGCTGACGCCACAGCGTGAAGCAACGGTACGAATTTTATTGGATCATGAAGAAGACCATCTAAGTGCTGAGGATGTCTATCTTTTGGTCAAGGACATCGCACCGGAAATCGGCTTAGCTACGGTATACCGTACATTGGAACTTCTGACCGAATTGAAAATTGTCGATAAAATAAATTTTGGGGATGGCGTTTCCCGTTATGATTTGCGTCAGGAAGGCGCAGCACACTTCCACCATCACCTGGTCTGCTTAGAGTGTGGGGCAGTAGATGAAATACAGGAAGATTTGCTTGAAGATGTCGAAGCAGTCGTGGAAAAGCGCTGGAACTTCCAGATCAAAGACCACCGTTTGACTTTTCATGGCATTTGCTGGCGCTGCCATGATTCGGGGCCCAATAAGCCGGAAAAAGACGCATAAAAGACGGCCTGTCGAAGGCCGTCTTTTTTCATCTTCAATTAAAACAGCGCAAAAAGGAGGAATCCCGATGAACGACGCGAAAGATGCACTGGATGATTATTTGCACTTTCTCCGCGTGGAGAGGCAACTGGCTGATAATACGTTGACTTCATATGAACGAGACTTGAAAGGCTACATACAATATATGAGTGAAGTCGAACAATTGGAACGGCTCGGGAAAATTGAGCGGGTCCATATTTTGAATCACCTGCGCCATTTGCAGGAAATGGCGAAAACATCGCGTACAGTGGCGAGGCATATTTCTTCGATCCGCAGTTTTCACCAATTCTTGATACGGGAGAAACGCAGTGATTCAGATCCGACCGTTCACTTGGAAATGCCTCAGATGGACAAGAAGCTGCCGAACATCTTATCTATAGAAGAAATCGATGCCTTATTGAATTCACCGGATACGTCAAAAGCCAACGGGCTGCGCGACCGTGCCATGTTGGAATTGCTTTATGCGAGCGGCATGCGCGTCAGTGAATGCATTAACCTGGATATGGAAGATGTCCATTTGACGATGGGATTCGTGCGCTGCATAGGAAAAGGCGGCAAAGAGCGGATCATCCCGCTTGGCAGGGCTGCACTTGAAGCCAACCGCGAATACATCGAATCGGGGCGTCTCGTGTTGCGAAATCCTTCTGAGAAAACCGATGCCCTATTCATCAACCAAAGAGGGAAACGCTTGACGCGCCAAGGGTTCTGGAAATTGCTCAAGCAGCACGCCCAGAAAGCGGGCATCCAAAAAGAGTTGACGCCGCATACATTGCGCCACTCATTCGCTACTCATTTAATCGAAAATGGGGCAGATCTACGGGCCGTACAGGAAATGCTTGGGCACGCAGATATTTCAACGACCCAAATCTATACCCATGTCAGCAAAACGCGTTTGAAAGACGTGTACTCGCAATTTCATCCGCGTGCCTAACAGAGGTCTGACTTCCGACATGGACCAATCATATGATAGAATAAAAGGGCAAATAAGGAGGAAATTACATGACAATGAAACCGTTTACTCGCATACATTTAATCGTACTGGATTCGGTCGGCATCGGCGAAGCGCCGGATGCTGAAGCATTTGGGGATAAAGGTGCGGATACGCTCGGCCACATCGCGCAATCTGTCGGCGGACTCTCGATGCCGAATATGGAGAAGCTGGGACTAGCCAATGTCGTTCCCGTTAAAGGACTGGAAGCACAAAATGAACCAGCTGCTCATTTCGGGCGTCTCGAGGAGGCTTCAGTCGGAAAAGATACGATGACAGGCCACTGGGAAATCATGGGGCTCAACATTGATACGCCGTTTAAAGTCTATCCAGAAGGGTTTCCACAAGAACTGATTGACAAGCTTGAACAGGCGACGGGCCGCAAAGTCATCGGCAATAAACCGGCAAGCGGCACTGAAATCCTTGACGAACTCGGCCAAGAACACATGGAAACGGGCGCGTTGATTGTCTATACGTCTGCTGACCCGGTTCTGCAAATTGCTGCACACGAAGAAGTAATTCCATTGGATGAGCTGTACCGGATTTGTGAAACAGCCCGTGAATTGACATTGGACCCGGAATTTTTGGTCGGGCGTGTCATCGCTCGCCCATTCCTTGGTGAACCTGGGGCATTTAAACGCACATCCAACCGCCATGATTATGCGTTGACGCCTTTTGACCGCACTGTCATGAATGAACTGCAAGATGGTGGGAAAGATGTCATCGCCATCGGGAAAATCAACGATATCTATAATGGCGCGGGCGTGACAGAAGCTTTGAGAACAACGGATAACGCAGACGGCATGGATAAGCTCGTTCAAGTGGTCGGCAAGGACTTCAACGGCTTGAGCTTTTTGAACCTCGTGGATTTTGATGCGCTCTTCGGGCATCGCAGAGACCCGGAAGGTTATGCACAAGCGCTCGAAGCATTCGATGTGCGCCTGCCGGAAGTGCTGGAAGGCTTAAAAGAAGACGATTTGCTGCTCATTACAGCAGACCATGGAAACGATCCGACTTTCCCGGGAACCGACCATACGCGCGAATATGTTCCGCTTCTAGCATTCTCTCCTCGTTTCAACGGCGGGTCTGACCTTGGAACAGGATCGACATTTGCGGATATCGGTGCGACCATTGCGGAGAATTTCGCTTGCGAATTGCCGAAATTCGGCACAAGCTTCCTATCGAAACTAAACTGAAAAGGCGGTAATGACCAATGAGAATGGTGGACTTGATCGAAAAGAAACGGGACGGCCATGAGCTGTCCACAGAAGAAATCCGTTTTATCGTCTCTGGCTATACAAAAGGCGAAATTGCCGATTATCAAATGAGCTCATTCTTGATGGCTGTGTTTTTCCAGGATATGAGTGAGCGTGAACGGGCAGATTTGACGATGGCGATGGCGGAGTCTGGAGACCAGATCGATTTGTCGGCCATTGAAGGCATTAAAGTGGATAAGCATTCAACAGGCGGCGTCGGCGATACGACGACGCTAGTCCTCGGGCCGCTTGTCGCAGCTTGCGGCGTGCCGGTTGCCAAAATGAGCGGGCGCGGACTTGGACACACCGGTGGGACAATCGATAAACTTGAAGCCATCGACGGTTTTCACGTCGAGCTGTCAACGAATGATTTTATCCGTCAAGTGAACGAACACAAATTGGCGGTGATCGGGCAAAGCGGCAATTTGACGCCTGCCGATAAGAAAATGTATTCCTTGCGCGATGTAACGGCGACCGTCAACAGCATTCCGCTGATCGCAAGTTCGATCATGAGCAAGAAAATCGCAGCCGGCGCCGATGCCATCGTCCTTGACGTGAAAACAGGCGAGGGCGCATTTATGAAAACCGAAGAAGATGCCAAAAAACTGGCGCACGCCATGGTCGGCATCGGCAATGCGACAGGGCGCAAAACGATGGCCATCATTTCAGATATGAGCCAGCCGCTCGGATTTGCGATCGGCAATGCGTTGGAAGTGAAAGAAGCGATTGAAACGCTACAAGGCAAAGGCCCGGAAGATTTGACGGAACTATGCCTCGTGCTCGGCAGCCAAATGGTCGTCGTCGGCGGCAAGGCCAAAACTTTAGAAGAGGCGCGTGCCATGCTAGAAGACGTCATCAAAGACGGCTCAGCACTCGAAGCGTTCCGCCAATTGATCGAAGACCAGGGCGGCAATCCGGCTGTAGTGGACGATCTCAGCCTATTGCCGCAAGCGAAATTCGTTACCGAGCTTCCGGCTAAGCAGGACGGCTATATTTCCTTTATGGAAGCGGATGAAATCGGAACAGCGGCCATGGTGCTCGGCGCAGGCCGTGCGACGAAGGATTCGGTCATCGATCTATCGGTCGGTTTGGTGCTGCACAAGAAGGTCGGCGATTTCGTCAAAAAAGGCGAAGCTTTGGCGACGATTTATTCCAATACACAGGACCTCGCGGAATGCCAGGAAATGTTATACAATAGTATCGAGTATTCAAACGAGCCGGTTGAAGCGATTCAACTCGTCTCTGCTTTGATCACCGATTAAACGAATCTTGCTGGGTCTAGGCTCAGCAAGATTTTTACTATACATAGCCCATTCAGGAGGAGTCGACATGCATCTATACGGGACACAATCAATTAACGAAAAAGGCCATTTGACGATCGGTGGAGTAGACACAATAGACCTTGCAGCACAATACGGCACACCGCTTTTCGTCTATGACATCGCGCTATTCCGCGAACGCGCTCAAGCGTTCCAAAAAACCTTCCAAAACGAACAAGTCGGTTATCAAGTCGCTTATGCCAGCAAAGCGTTCTCCGGCATCGCCATCTATCAAGTCGCAGCACAAGAAGGGCTGTCGCTCGATGTCGTGTCCGGCGGGGAGCTCTACACGGCGATCCAAAGCGGATTCCCGAAAGAGAAAATCCACTTCCATGGCAATAATAAGAGCCAAGCCGAAATCGACATGGCTTTTGATGAGGAAATCGGCTGCATCGTTGTCGATAATTTTTACGAAATCGAGCTGCTGAAAAAAACAGCGGAGCGGCGCCAGCAGAAGATGAACATCTTGCTGCGCGTCACGCCAGGGATTGAAGCCCATACCCATGATTACATCACGACAGGCCAGGAAGACTCGAAATTCGGATTTGATTTGAATAACGGCCAGGCAGACCGTGCTTTTGAGGAAACCTATGCTCACGGACATCTCGAGTTGATCGGCCTCCACTGCCATATCGGGTCACAGATTTTCGAAACCGCTGCGTTCCAGAAGGCTTCTGAAAAATTGCTGCTGAAAATGGCGACATGGAAACAGGATCATTCCTACACATGCTCTGTGCTGAATTTGGGTGGCGGCTTCGGCATCCGCTATACGGAAGAAGATGCTCCGCTTGAGCCAGCCGTGTATGTGAAAGACATGATCCGCACGGTCAAAACCGCGTCCGAAGGGGCCGGGTTCCCGGTGCCGGAGATTTGGATCGAGCCGGGCCGTTCATTGATCGGTGATGCTGGCACGACGCTCTATACGATCGGATCGACAAAAGATGTGCCCGACACTCGTCGCTATGCAGCGGTCGACGGCGGAATGTCCGACAATATCCGCCCTGCTCTGTACGGTGCGAAATACAGTTCCCTGCTCGCCAACCGCGCTCAGGAAGAGGCAGGGCAAGTTTATACAATCGCAGGGAAATGCTGTGAATCCGGCGATAAGCTCATCGAAGAAGCACAGTTGCCGGAAGTTTCAGCTGGTGACATTCTGGCTGTTTTCTGCACCGGCGCATATGGCTATTCCATGGCAAGCAATTACAACCGGATCACACGGCCGGCAGTCGTTTTTGCGGAAGGCGGCAAGCATCAGCTCGTCATCCATCGGGAAAGTTTTGAAGATTTGATCAAGAATGAAGAGGGTTATATGCAAGAGGGGGCTAAGCGTTGAGAAAGCAGAACATCATGCTGTTCCTATTCGTCCTGTTGATGGCATTCGCCTGGGGCATCGCCTACTGGCTGTTCTTTGCAGACAATGTCACAGGCGGCTGATCCTGCGTAAACTTGAGTTATTGGGGAGTTTATAGTAGTATGGGTAAAGCTGCTTTTAAGATGAAAATGAGGGATCAATTATGTTATACAGATACAAAAAATCATTTGAAAAAATCGCCATGGGGTTGTTATCTTTCATGCCCAAAGAGCGCGAACTGAAAAAGCTGCAGCAGACGATGCACATCTATGAAGAAAACCCAGAATGGCAATTGTTCCTATGGAAAAAAGAGGACGATTTTGTCGGGTTGTTAGGTGTGGAAGTCGCAGATGATCATTACACCATCCATCATGTGTCGGTGAATCCATCCCATCGGGGCGACGGGATCGGCCATCAGATGATCGATAAGATTCAAGACATGATGCAGCACCGGGAAATGCGGGCTACAGACGAAACCGAAGCTTTCCTGAATAAATGCCCAGTAAAAAAAAGGCGGCCTTTAATTCTTAAAGGTTCCGCCTTTTTTTCTGTTGCCGGAGCGCAATGATTTCCGACCGGTCGCGCAACCGGTGCTTGTGCATCAGATAATATTCATCGTGCGCCGGGGCCAGGTATTGCTGCTTCCGTTCTTCAATCGCTTGAACGAGTTCGCCTGGCACAAGCGGCAAGTCGCGGTGTTCGAACGGCTCTCGGTCGGTGACTCCTTGTATCGATTCGGTAAGGAGCCGAGTCAATTGCTGCTGATCGAAGCCTTCGGTCCAAATGCCTGCTTCAGCGAGTTTCGGTTTTGCCCGTATGAGCGAACGGAGCGCGCCGGGATAATTGCTGCGGCGCCAATGGTACATGCCGACTGCCAATTGGATCCACCCGGTCAGTGGATGGGTCTTATCTTTCGGGGCGATTTGTTTCCAGTACTCTTCGCCGACTTCGTGGCATTCGAAATAATCTTTTTCATCATTGAAGTGGATGATGTATTGAAGGAATAAGGGATGGTTAAGCGGATGCATTTCAATCTCCTTTCTTCTATAATCAAGTATAGTAGGAATATGAACAGTCAGGTGGTAGTCACATGTCTTATGAAGTGAAAGTGGACGCCTTTGAAGGCCCGCTTGATTTATTATTGCATTTAATTCATCGTTTGGAAATCGATATTTACGATATACCCGTTTCCCAAATCACTACACAGTATATGGAGCATATACGTGCAATGCAAGTGCTCGAGCTTAATGAAGCGAGCGAGTACTTAGTGATGGCAGCGACTTTGCTGGCGATCAAGAGCAAGACGCTGCTGCCGGTGCATGAAGGGGAAATCGATGAAGTCGATTATGAATTCGATGAAGAAGATCCTCGCGACGAATTGGTGTCACGGCTGATCGAGTACAAAAAATACAAAGAAGCGGCCAGCGAACTGAAAAAACTGGAGAATGACCGAGCGGTGCTATATTCGAAAGCGCCTGCTGATTTATCGGAACTCCAGCAGCCAGACACTATGGAATATGATGCCAATGCGTACGACATGCTCGGGGCATTCCAGAAGATGTTGCGCCGAAAGCAACTGAGGGCGCCGCTTTCGACACGCGTCGCACGCCAGGAAGTATCTATTAAAGAACAGATGGGTTCGATGGTCGAGCGGCTGAAATCATTCAAAGGACGGGCTAATTTTTCCGAACTTTTCCCGTCGGATGACCAGGCAGTGCTCGTCGTTTCGTTTTTGTCCTTGCTTGAATTGATGAAGCGGCAAGTGATTGCGGTCGAACAGCAAAAGAATTTCACCGAATTGTCGGTGGAACTGAGAAAGGAAACGTGGCAAGATGAAGAAGAACCTTTTGGGCCAAATTGAAGCATTGCTTTTTGTCACAGGAGACGATGGCTTGAGTTTCAGCCAATTACAGTTTCTGACAGAAGCGGGTGCAGAACAAGTGGAGCAAGCGCTCGCGGAGCTGAAGAGCCGTTACGATGGGGAAGCTTTCGGGGTGACGCTGAAAGAACTGGCAGGCGTTTATCAATTGGTGACCAAGCCGGAAATGGCGGAAACCATCCAAAAGCTGGTTGAGAACCCGACTCCTCAATCGCTGTCGCAGGCTTCACTCGAAGTTCTCGCGATCGTGGCGTACAAACAGCCAATCACCCGGGTGGAACTTGAGGATTTGCGTGGCGTGAAAAGCGAAAAAGCGCTGGCGACTCTCGCAGCTAAAGGATTGATCCAGGAATGCGGGCGTGCTGAAGGGACGGGCCGTGCCATTTTGTACGGCACGACTGACGAATTCCTTAATTATTTCGGCTTGAAGAACTTGGAGGGATTACCTCCGCTGCCTGAAGAAATGGCACAAGAGCCAGAAGAAGAAACCGATCTCTTCATGACAAAATTTCAAGAAGCATTCAAAGAAGAAGTAAATGCATAGGAGCTTACTGGGAAGACTGGGACGCATTAACAGTCTTCTTTTCTTTTGAGCGATGCGCTTTCTCTTTAGCTGGAATTATGCCATAATTCCGGTTAGAAAGACCGCGAAGAACGTGAATCGGCCGCCTATGCAGCCGATATTTAATTAGATGGGGTGAACTGGAAATGGAAAGATTGCAAAAAGTAATGGCGCATGCAGGAATTGCATCAAGGCGCAAAGCAGAACAAATGATTTTAGATGGCAAAGTGAAGGTCAACGGAAAAACCGTTAAGGAGCTGGGCGTCAAAGTGACACCGTCCGATAAGATCGAAGTGGAAGGCGTCCAAATGGAAAAAGAACGCAAAGTTTACTTTTTACTATACAAGCCGCGCGGCGTCATTTCGGCAGTGTCCGATGATAAAAACCGCAAAGTTGTGACAGATTTCTTCCCGAATGTCGAAGAACGCATCTATCCTGTCGGACGTCTCGATTACGACACATCAGGCTTGTTGTTGTTGACGAACGACGGTGAATTCGCCAATAGCCTGACACATCCAAAATTCGAGATTGATAAGACTTACGTCGCGCGTTTAAAAGGCATCCCGGCCAAGGAAGATCTCCAGAAACTCGAACGCGGCATCAAATTGGAAGACGGTATGACGGCACCAGCAAAAGTGAAATTATTGTCAGCCGACACGAAAGCGGCAAAAGCGATTGTCCAAATTACAATCCATGAAGGACGCAACCGCCAAGTCCGCCGCATGTTCGAGGCGATCGGCTTCCCGGTACAGAAGCTAAGCCGTGAACAATTCGCCTTTTTGACATTGCATAGCTTGAACGCTGGGGAATCGAGAGAGCTCAGCCCCCATGAAGTGAAGCAGCTGCGTGTGCTTGCAGATACCGGCAAACGCCGCTAACGTTCACAAACCCTTCAAAACTGTGGGCAGGGGCTCTATGAATCTTTGCTATAATTGATGTGCATCCAATCCTTCGAAGGAGGATCTTTATGAGTACGGAGAAAAAAAGAAACAAAAAGAAAAACCGGACGATCATGCGGTCCGTCATTTTGCTGCTATTGGTCGCGGCCATTGGTTATACGATCTACAATAGTGTGACGGCCGATGAAGTGGAAGTGCTGAAAGTGGGAGATCCGGCACCGGATTTTACGCTGACGGATCTTGACGGTGAAACCCATAAGCTGTCCGATTATAAAGGACAGGGCGTGTTCTTGAATTTCTGGGGCACATGGTGTGAACCGTGCATCAAGGAAATGCCCGCGATGGCCAACCAGTACGAAGTATATGAAGATCAAGGCGTCCAAATCCTTGCGGTGAATATTGCGCAATCGAATTTTGAAGTAGAGACGTTCGCCCGTCAATACGGACTCAATTTCCCGATTGTCATCGACCGCGATAAGAGCGTCATGACTGCATATAATATCCGCCCGCTTCCAACGACTATGCTGGTGAATCCGCAAGGTGAAATCCAGCGAATCGTGACCGGTGAAATGACAGAGCAGGATATCGCAGGTTTTATGGAAGAAATCAAACCTGAATAAGGAGATTTTTGGGATGGACAAATTGATTTGCAAATGTGGCCATGAAAACCCGCCAGGCACGGTTCTTTGTGAATCGTGCGGCCGGCCGCTTAACGAACAGGAACAAAACAAACAATTGGCGGATATGCGCTATGAAGGAACGGCAAGACGTTCCCAAACGTATAATAAGTCGATCATCGACAAAATTTGGAATTTCTTTTCTAGTGTTAAAGTCGGTGTCGGAATTATCGTCGTATTATTGATCGCTGCCGCTCTTGGCACGATCCTGCCACAGAAACAATACGTTCCGGCAACAACAGAAGCGGATATCGAAGCTTATTACACCGATATCTATGGAAGTGTCGGGACTGTATACCATGCGCTCGGCTTCCATGATTTATACAATTCCTTCTGGTTTATCGGGCTAGTCGGGATGCTTGCGATCTCGTTGATCATTGCAAGCCTCGACCGTTTTGTGCCGCTTTATAAATCATTGAAAAACCAGCGCGTGTTGCGCCATTCCAGCTTTATGCGCAAGCAACGTATCTTAGCTGAAGGGCCAGGAGACGCAGAAACGCTCAAAAAAGCCGAAGAGAAATTGACCGATTTGAAATATAAGGTGTCGACCGATAAAAATGGCTTGCTTGCTGAAAAAGGCCGTTTTTCGCGGTGGGGCCCTTACGTCAATCATATCGGGCTGATTATCTTCCTATTCGGCGTCATGTTGCGCATGATGCCCGGTTTTTATGTAGATGAAACACTGTGGATCCGTGAAGGCGAAACGCGTGCGATCCCGGATGCACCTGGCTATGTGTTAGAGAGTAAAGGCTTTACGTTGGAAACTTACACAGGTGAAGGCGAGGAAGAAAAATTCGGTGAAGCAATCGACCGCGTCGGAACGGTAGCGAAAAACTACCAGACGGATGTCGTTCTTTATAAAATACCGGAAGATGCATTGCCGGGCGATACAGACGAGATGGAAAAAGTTGAAGAACACGCCATCCGCGTCAACCAGCCATTTAAATTTGATGGCTACGCCTTGTATCAGATGGATTTCCAGCAGGATGAGCTGAAAACGATGAGCTTCGCGCTGCAGAACAAGGAAACAGGTGAAAGCCGCGGAGAGTTAACGATCGATTTGGTGAATCCGGAAACCAATTACGAGCTTGAAGACGGTTCTGTTGTGGAATTGCTCGGTTATTATCCTGACTTCTCCGGTTTTGAAAACGGCGAACCGCAAACAGCAACGCCGCTGCCGAAAAACCCGGGATTCCTTGTGAAAATGACGACTCCCGATACACCGGACGGCGAGACGAGTTTCATTACTATCCAGAACACGGTTGAACCCCTGGGGGACAACGACTATAAACTTGCTTTCCAAGGTGTCGAGACGCGGGATGCATCCGGCTTGACGGTTCGTAAAGACCGCACCTTGCCGATTCTCGGGCTCGGCGGCTTGATCTTCATGATCGGCGTGGCGCAAGGGATGTACTTCAACCACCGCCGCTTCTGGATTCAGCAGCAGGCGGATGGCAGCATTCTGCTTGCGGGCCATACGAACAAAAACTGGTTCGGGCTGAAAAAAGATCTGGACCAAGTGACTGAACACGCTTCTCTTCCAGCATATCGCGACCAACAGGAAGACATGGAAGCACAGGAGAAAAGGGAAGGTGAACAATTGACATGACATTAGCCGATATCAGTTCCAATTTATTATACGTAGCCTTCATCGCCTACCTGATTGCGACATTCGTATTCGGGGGGGCTGTAAAAGGCAATAAAAAAGGCACTTACAGATCTGAAGAGCGCTGGGGTAAAGTCGCCATCACCATTACGGTCATCGGCTTCCTTGCGCAATTAGGGTATTTCATCACACGGTGGATGGTCACTGGCCATGCACCCATCAGTAATATGTTCGAATTCACCACGGCATTCGGAATGACGCTTGTCGGCGGATTCATCATTCTTTATGCGTTATATAAAACAGCGGTGCTCGGGATGATCGTTTTGCCGATTGCCTTATTGATCATCGCTTACGCAAGCATGTTCCCAAGTGAAGTGAGCCCGTTGATTCCGGCCCTTCAGACAAATTGGCTGGCGATCCACGTCATCACGGTCGTCATCGCGGAAGGAATTCTTGCGATCAGTGCGGCGGCTGGCTTGATTTATTTGCTCAAAGTCGTCGACCAAAAGAAAAAGTCGAAGCAGCGCTTTTGGCTTGAGGCCATCATGTATTCGCTCGTCTTGGTTCTTGGCTTTGTCGTGACGAGCACATTCTTTACCTTGACGAATTACGAAGCGGATTTTGCTTATGTCAATAAAGACGGCCAGCCGTCGGAAATCACTTACAACATGCCGGCAATATTCGGGATGAATGAATTCGAGCCAATGACAGACGGGGCATTTACGCCGCTATTGGAAATGCCGCCGATTGTCCATGCTGGGAAATTGACGACTGTACTTTGGTCGGTCGTGGTCGGGACGGTGCTCTACGCATTGATCCGATTGATTTTCCGCAAACGTATTTCCGAAATGCTGCAGCCGTTTACGAAAAACGTCAATTTGCAGCTGATGGATGAGATCAATTACCGTTCGATCATCATCGGATTCCCGATTTTTTCACTCGGGGCATTGATCTTCGCCATGATCTGGGCGCAAATCGCCTGGTCCCGCTTCTGG
The DNA here is from genome assembly GCF_003664125.1 of Planococcus citreus. Lineage (GTDB taxonomy): Bacteria > Bacillota > Bacilli > Bacillales_A > Planococcaceae > Planococcus > Planococcus citreus. The sequence goes on along the minus strand of NZ_RCCP01000001.1, from coordinate 138,862 downwards.
GGCTGGGACCCGAAAGAAGTATGGGCACTCGTTACATTCTTATTCTACGCAGCGTATTTGCACTTGCGGCTTGGCAGAGGCTGGGCAGGCGAAAAGTCTGCTTGGCTCGCGGTCATCGGTTTTGTCATCATCATGTTCAACTTGGTGGCAGTCAACTTGATTATTGCCGGACTGCATTCATACGCTTGACGACAAAAGCCTTTTCCTATCCTGGAAAAGGCTTTTCGTTTATTTTTGGAACCCTTATCGGTACAATGAAAGGTATAGAGATGAAAGTTGGAGGGATTAGGATGTCTGAAGAAATTACAATTCTTGTAGTGGATGATGAAGAGAGGATCCGCCGCCTGTTGAAGATGTATCTCGAGCGTGAAGGATATATGGTGGAAGAAGCGGAAAACGGGGTAGAAGCATTGGAAAAAGCGATGGAGACGGATTACCATTGCATCCTGCTTGATCTGATGATGCCTGAAAAAGACGGCATCGAAGTGGCTACCGAACTTCGGGAGACGAAAATGACGCCGATCATCATGCTGACAGCTAAAGGTGAGGAAGCAAACCGCGTGGAAGGGTTTGAATCCGGAGCGGATGATTACATCGTCAAGCCATTCAGCCCGCGGGAAGTCGTGCTGCGTGTTAAAGCGATTTTGCGCCGGTCGTCGGCTTATTCGCCTTCTACGAGTTCGACCGTTTCAAAAGACTTGGTCGTCTTTCCACATTTGACAATCGACCACGATGCCCATCGCGTCACAGCAGACGGCGTCGAAGTGAATTTGACACCGAAAGAATATGAACTTTTATACTTCTTGGCAAAATCCCCGGATAAAGTATTCGACCGGGAGCATTTGCTCAAAGAAGTATGGCATTATGACTTTTTCGGCGATTTGCGTACCGTGGATACCCACGTGAAACGCTTGCGGGAAAAATTGAACCGCGTCTCCGAATCCGCCGCTAAGATGATCGTCACCGTATGGGGTGTCGGATATAAATTCGAGGTCGGCAATGAATAGAATATGGAATAGCATCGTCGGGAAGCTGTGGGTAACCATTTTGCTTCTCGTTTCCTTTGTCCTATTTATCGTGACGGTGCTGCTATTGGAGTTTCTCGGGAATTTCCATAGCGAAACGGTGGAAGAAGCGCTTCATAATGAAGCCAATATGATCGCGAGGATTTTCAATGACCATGGAAATGAAGACAATTTATCGATTGTCGACGAAGTGTTGGGTCCTGAAACCAATGCGGTCATCGCAGAAGAACCGGGGGAAATCTCCTATTATCTACATGACGGCTTGAATGGCGAGGAGATCAGGGAAAAAATCGTCAGCGAAAACGAATTTCAAAAAGTATTCGAAAGCGACGAAACTGTAACGAAAGAAATGCTGTTGCCGTCCTTATCGGAAGCAGACCGGATGGAATCGTATATTGTCATGGCTTCGCCTCTTCAAACAAGCGATGAGCTTCACGGAACGGTTTTTATTTACCAGTCATTGGAAGTTATGGACCGCACAGCTGAAAGGACGACGAATATCGTTTTCCTGTCCGCGTTTATCGCGTTATTATTGACAACGTTTTTCGCATTTTTCCTCTCGACCCGCATCACTTCCCCGCTGCGCAATATGCGCGAAGGGGCATTTGAATTGGCAAAAGGAAATTTCGATACGAAAGTGAAAGTCTCTTCTGGAGACGAAATCGGCCAATTGGCGATTGCCTTTAATCAGATGGGACGCCAATTAAAGCATCATTTGGAAGTGATCAATCAGGAAAAAGAGCAATTATCGAGCATCTTGACTTCAATGGCGGATGCCGTAATCACTTTCAACCAGGACAAGACCATCCTTTTGAGCAATCCGCCGGCAGAGAAGCTGCTGCAGCAATGGCTCTTCAAAGACGGTACGACCGATGCCAATGCGTTGCCATCTGAAATGCTGCATATGCTTGACCACGTCTTGACTTTCCAGGAGGAAATCGAGGAAGAGCTTGAAATCGAAGGTGCGTACTATGCAATCAATTTCAGCCCCCTTTACAGTGGCGAAAGCGTGCGCGGCGCGGTAGCGGTGCTCCACAACATGACAGAACAACACCGGCTTGAGAAGCTGCGCGAAGATTTCATCGCCAATGTATCCCACGAACTGCGGACGCCGATCGCCATGCTACAAGGCTATAGCGAAGCCCTGCTCGATGACGTCGGTGCAAGTGAAGAAGAGCGTAATGAAATGACCAAGATCATCTACGAGGAATCCCAGCGCATGGGCCGACTCGTCACTGACCTCTTGAACTTGGCACGATTGGAATCAGGCCATATGCGCCTCTACAAAGAATTGGTGCAGTTCAATAATGCCATTGAGCGGATGACTTTGAAATTCAGCCAAGCCGCGAAAGAGAAAGGCATCGAACTGAGCTTCACGACAGAACTTGACGACTGGGCGGCAGCCGAACTTGATGAAGACCGCATCGAACAGGTCATGACGAATCTAATCGATAATGCACTTCGCCACACTCCACAGGGAGGGCAAGTGCATGTGCATGTCGAAAACATGGGAGACCACGCAAAAGTTTCGATCAACGATACCGGGGCTGGAATTACAGAAAAGGATCTGGAGTTCGTCTTTGAGCGCTTCTATAAAGCCGATAAGGCAAGGACGCTCGGCAAAGGCGGCACAGGACTCGGTCTCGCGATTGCCAGCAACATCATCAAAGCGCATTCGGGAGAAATCCGCGCCGAAAGCAAATTCGGCGAAGGCACTTCGTTCATCTTCACATTGCCGCTGAAGGCGATGTAACTTTTTTGTTGTCGTGACGACTAATCCAAGGAACGGGGGGAGTTGCGTGAATGACTCCGTGTTTCATCGGCTGTACGATCAATACCATCAGGATGTCTTTCAGTTTTTGGTGTATTTAGTGAAGGACCGCCATGTGGCAGAAGATCTGATGCATGAAGTTTATGTGAGGGTGCTGCGCGCTTATGACCGGTTCCAAGGAAAGAGTTCGGAAAAAACCTGGCTCTTTTCAATCGCCAAAAATGTTGCCATCGACCATTTCCGCAAGACCGCAGTGAGAAAAAAGCATTCGATGGATTTCTTCGACTGGGAAACCCAGCAATTGGTGTCGGCTGAACGAATACCTGAAGAAGTTTCATTGCTCAATGAAGACAAGATCCGCTTGTACCAAATGCTCGATTTGTGTACTGGCGACCAGAAGCTTGTCATCATCATGCGCTATTTCCAAGATCTCTCCATTGCGGAAACTGCTGAAGTCCTGGAGTGGTCGGAAGGCAAAGTCAAGACGACACAGCACCGGGCGATCCGGTCCCTCCGCCAAAAATTACTAGAAGCAGAAGGGGGAGGAGAATATGCCGAATGACAAATGGAACGATGAAGAAATCGAAAATTTGTTACGGGATTTCCCCAAAATACAAGACAGGCGGCCCAAAGCCGAAGTGTATAAAAAGCTTTCCCATAAAGAGCAAGCACCCAAGCAGCCGAAGCGCTGGCTGCCGCTATTAGTTGCCATCGTCACATTCCTGAGCATTTCGGTGCTCGTCGCCTCTTTGCTGCAGCAGAATGGAACCGACTCAAGCAGCGAGAGTGAAAGCAGTGAAGCGGAGTCGACAATGGCAACAGATGAGGCGCCGACGGAACAAACAGAGCCAGCAGACGGGTCCACAAAAGAATCCGAAGGGGCAGCGAGTTTGGCCGCGGATGGCCCGGAAGTGAAGCGGAGCGCAGTTTATGAGAGCGAACTGGAAGGTGCGCACGTGTTGCGCATCGGGCTTGCTTATCATGGCTATGTTGTGCCCACAAGTTTCGTCATTCCTGAACAGCTAGCCGATACGGCAGAGCCGAACGCTCTCGAACTATATGAAACATTCGCCGGTCAAATCGATGAATCCGGCTTGGGTTTTGATGAGTATCATCCATATGAAGGCGAGCTCCAGCAAAACGGTTCGACAATCAGCCATTTCTTGCCGGACGGGCATTCCTATGATCAAGGTTCGGCCTCCACTTTACTGTATCTGAACAGTTTGGAGCAAACGTTCATGGGTCAGCAGGAAATTCGTGTATTGAATGAAGACGGGGAAGCAGCGCAATTATCCCATGTAGGGACAGCGGAACCACTCGTTCCGGGCGAGCAAGGGCAAAGCTTTTACTTGCTTGCTTCGTCAACAAGTGAATGGCATTTGGCTCCCGCTTACGGCATGTCGCCGGAAAATGTAGGAGATGCGCTGATGGCACTTCAGCAATCGCCGAATGAGGATTACCGAACGCCGATTCCTGAAGGGGTCAGTTACCGCGTTGAAGTGGATGGAATGAACGCCACATTGATATTCGAAGAGCCATTGGACTTGGAGGCGCTTGATGGAATGGAAGCGATGCAGATGATTGAAAGCATGGCGCTCACGGCTCAATCCTACGGCTCATCGTTGACGGTATCCAATACGGCACAAGTGGAATGGGCAGGATTCGATTTCTCCAAAGAACTTGAGCTGCCCGTTTCGCCCAACCGCATCGACTGGCTAGAAAAATAAAAAAAGACAGCAATGTAAGCAGTATGGTTTACATTGCTGTCTTTTTTTTATAAGATTAACTTGTATAAAAAAATATCGATTCATCTTCGGGGCAGGGTGTAATTCCCTACCGGCGGTAATTGGACATAATGGTCCATCAGCCCGCGAGCCGTAAAAAGCAGGATTTGGTGAGATTCCAAAGCCGACAGTATAGTCTGGATGGGAGAAGGTGAAGGTACGGACGCATGCCGTTTTTTTATGGCGGGCCGTTTATTTCAGTGTGCCTAACTCTCCCTTAAGTGAAACTTGCTTAAGGGATTTTTTATGGCAGCATGCGATCCGAACCTTTCTTCTGGTGAATCACGACAAGGAGAGAGGAACATGAAGAACAAGAAATTGCAATCGATGATTGTCATCGGTATGCTGAGCAGCATCTCATTTGTGTTGATGCTATTCAATTTTCCGCTGCCGGCATTGCCAGCATTTTTGAAAGTGGATTTCAGTGACGTGCCTGCACTAATCGCGGCGATCACGATGGGGCCTGTCGCAGGCGTCTTGGTAGCATTCTTTAAGAACGTATTGGACTGGATTTTTTCAGGAAGCCCGACTGGCGTCCCTGTAGGGCATATGGCGAATTTCGCGACGAGCCTATTGTTCATTTTGCCGGTCTACGCCATTTACCGTAAAGTTTCCACAAAAAAAGGAATCGCATTCGGTTTGGTCATCGGAACATTCTCGATGGCAATCGGCATGAGCTTGCTGAATTATTTCGTCTTTTTGCCAATGTACACGTACTTCCTGAACATGCCAGAACAGACCGGAAACGCATTGTACACGACCATTGTCCTCGGGATCCTGCCGTTCAACTTGATTAAAGGCTTGGCGCTTACGACCGTCGTCTTATTGATCTTCGGCAGCATGCATACCTGGATTGAAAAACAACGTTCCTATTATTTATCATAAAAAGAAGCGGCTGGAAGATGATTCTTCCGGCCGCTTTTTCTATTGACCAAAATTTGGTCAGTCTTCGTATTTAAGTGGATCCCCTTCAAATGGCTCGTCTGCAACTTTAATGGAATCGGTTGGGCATCCTTCAAATGCGTCTTCCATATCCTCCATCAGCTCATCTGGCACTTGTTCAGTCCCCGTGTTATCATCAAGAATAACGAAGGCGATGCCCTCATCATCATAATCGTAAATGTCTGGTGCCGCTGCTCCGCAAGCTCCGCATGCGATACACGTATCCTTATCAACAATGGTATATTTAGCCATTCCAGTTCCTCTCCTTTATCTCCGGACAAGTTCAGTTATACTATCGTGTTTATTCTATAGATATTTCATGATTTTTTCAACCCAAAACCGCCAGGAGGGTAATTCAGTGCGATTCGATGAAGTCGTTTTAGCAATTATGAAAGCGGTAGACGGTCAACGGACCGTATCTTCCCCTTATCATTTAATTAAAGGAAAGAAATCAGGGCAAACGATTCAGGATATCGGCTATTTCGGGTTGCATCCTTATTTTGCAGTGCTCCCAAAACTGGATAAGCAAGAGTATCTAGCGTCCATTGACAGGTTGCAGGCGCAGGGCTATTTGATCCCAGATGACACCAGCGTCCAGCTCCATCGCTCCGCATTCGATCTGGAAATTCCACCTACGCTCTTGAATGGCTGGAAATACAGGGGCAATGAAAATCGGTTCTTTGCGCGCCTATCGTTGGTGGTCCAGACGATGTCCAATTTTATGCAAGGCCAAAAGCGCTTTGATCCAGTCGTCACCGATGAAACGGTGCAGGCGTGGGCCAAAGCTTATTTGAAACGCGTCGATTTTCGCTCATCCGCTGTTCAAGAAACTTTTAAAAACCAGCTCGAAACCAGCTTGGCTATGGCAAAAACAACCGAAACGCATAAAGATATCCTAGTGGAACGGTTGTCGGGCTATGGTGTCGGGGGGCTCACCTGGGATCAATTGGCCATGCAGCATGGCGTTTTACCGATAGATGTAAAGATTGCGGCTGTTGAAGCCATGCATGCTTGGCTGGATGTGCTCGAAGGCATGGAATATCCATTGCTCGCGGGTATGCTTGAAGGCATCATCCAGCAATCCGCCTTGACAGAATCGGCGAAACGGACGCAAAATCTGTCCGAACGCGGATTTTCACTCAAGCAGATTGCTGAGCTCCGGCAGCTGAAAACAAGTACGATCGAGGATCATTTCGTGGAGATGGCCATGAACGACCCAGCGTTCAGCTCTGCACCGTTTATGGACGAGCAGTTATTTCAATCGATCCATCATATCAGCAAGGAGTTGAAGACGATGCGCCTGCGGGATATTAAAGAGCGATTGCCTGAAGCCAGCTATTTTCAAATCCGGTTGGCGCTGGCGATGAGAGGTGGCGTCACATGAATCTTGAAAAGCTATTATACGAAGCTTACGGCTACACGGATTTCCGCCCCGGTCAAAAACAAGTGATCGAACAAGTGCTGGCGGGGCGTGACGTTTTGGCGCTGCTGCCGACCGGAATGGGGAAATCGCTGTGTTATCAGCTTCCTGGCAAAGTCTTGCCAGGCGCCATTGTCATTGTTTCGCCGCTTTTATCGTTGATGCAAGACCAAGTCACCCAATTGAAGAAGATGGGGGAAAAATCGGTCATTGCCATCAATTCCTTCATGAAACCGGAAGATCGCGAAAGGGCGTGGAACACGCTCGGTAATTATAAATTCATCTTCGTGGCTCCCGAGATGCTTGTACAGCCGTATGTGCTCGGCAAATTGAAATCACTAGGCATCTCGCTGCTAGTCGCGGATGAAGCCCATTGCATTTCTCAGTGGGGCTTCGATTTTCGCCCGGATTATTTGCGCATTGCAGAGGTTCTGCCAAAGCTTGGCAATCCGCAAACTTTGGCGCTAACCGCAACGGCGACCGATAAAGTCACAGATGAAATCAAACGTTACTTAAAATTGAGTGACCCATTCGTCTATTCACATCCGATGGACCGAAAGAACATCAGTTACGACATTCGCAAATTCGACAATGATAGTGACAAATTGGAAGAACTATTGAATTTGGTGTCAACATATGCCGGACCTGGGATCATTTATGCCGGAACACGCCGGAAATCGCAGGAATTGGCGGAGCGTATCCTCGCACTCGGCATCCGTGCGGCATTTTACCATGGTGGAATGGAACAGCAGGACCGTATTTTTGTGCAACAGCAATTTGCCAATAAGGAGCTGGAGTGGGTATGTGCGACCAATGCGTTCGGCATGGGGGTCCATATTCCTGATATCCGGCACGTCATCCATTTCCAATTGCCTTCTTCAATAGAAGGATATGTCCAGGAAGTCGGGCGTGCTGGTCGGGATTCCTTGCCTTCACTTGCGACTTTATTGTATGCCGCCGGCGACGAGCGGCTAGTGGAGAGTTTGATCATGGATGATTTGCCCGAACGCCATGAAATCGAGCTGATCTATGAGCGCGGGGAAGAAGCGAAGCAATTGATTGAGCAGGGGATGATGAGGGAGACAGCGTATCGCATCATTTCCTATTGGCGTGAGCGTCTGCCCCTTGAAGGCACATTGAACCAGATCGAGCAATTGAAAAAAGAAAAACAACGGCAAGCGGCTTCCGTCCGCGGGCTGGTTCATTCAAGCGGCTGCATCCGGCAATACATCAGCATGAGCTTCGATCAAGAAAACCCTGCTATACCGCCTAATTGCTGCAGTTTCCATGGGATTGACCACAGCCTGTTCAAAGGTAGTCGAAGCGAGCCAAAAGCATCGCCACAAGGCTCTTGGAAAGAGCGTTTGAAGGTCCTTCTTCCTATATGAAAATCTCTATTTCTATTATTTACAAATAAGCCTTTTTTCGTCATAATAGATATATTAGTACAGATAGGGGTAGTCGTGAAATGGGAAACGATAATTATCATGAATCAATGGAAAAGAATCGCCAGGAATTGTCACAGGAACGCATGGCAGAATTGACGAGGCGCGCACGCCAAATGCCCAAGCCGAAAAGCAGGGGCTTATTATTGCCTTCTTTGTTTTTTATCTTTATCTTGATTCCGGTCACTTTGTTGATTTATGTTGCGTTTTACTATGAACCGGATGACACGCTAACTGCCAAAACAAACGAAAATGAAGTGAGCTTTGAACTGAACTCCCAGCCGCCTTCTGACAGCACGGTACTTGCTGCTGCAGACGACGAGGAGAAAGACGAAGAAGAAAAGAAAAACGCCAAAGCAAAAGAAGCACAAGAACAGAAAGAGCTGAAAGAAAAAGCACGTGAACGTGAAGAAAAGGCGGCTGCAGAAGCGAAAGAGAAAGAGCTGGCGGCCGCTGAACAGCAAGCAGAGAAAAAAGCCCAGGAAAAGGCGCTGGCAGAACAAAAAGCGCGTGAGGAAGCTGAAGCGAAAGCAAAAGCCGAAGCCGAACAACGTGCGCAAGCTGAAGAAAAAGAAAAAGAGCAGCAACAAGAGCAGGAAGAAACACCGACTGCCGGTGGCAAGACGGTAACCGTCCAATCGAGTGAAACGCTTTACCGTATTGCCGTCAATAATTACGGTGCGAGCGGTGCAGCCGCCGCTGTTGAGAAGATCAAACAGGCGAATGGATTGGCATCTAACGATATCAGCCCCGGACAAACATTGATTTTGCCTTAAGGCGGGATTAAATGCCTCCTGTTAGGGAAAAGGTAGGAAGAATCTAAAAAGAGGTGAGCGAATGTTTGTCAAAAGTGCATTAGTGAAAAAAGAAAGATGTTTTACGGTAACACCGGAAGATACGATGGAAAAAGGGCTCAAGCTATTGGAGCAGCATTCCATTGATGCATTGCCTGTCGTCGATGGCGACCAATTCAAAGGGATCTTTACCTGGTATCATGCATACCGTGCGTTCTTCTATTCGGATGCCCAGAAAGACGAGTTTGTGCGTTCGACAAAAGTGAAAGATATCATGGTCAACCAGGATGTGTACTTGAATATCGACGATGTGTATGAAAAAGCCTTAGTCGAATTACGTGATTTCCCTATTATCGCTGTCGTCGACGAAGAGAAGTTTCTCGGAATCGTCACCCGCTTTGATGTTGTTAACCAATTGCAAAGTGCATTCGGCATGAAGCAATCAGGGGTTCGCATCACCGTTACATCGGTCGAATCAGAAGGCCGCATTGGCCGGCTAGGTGAAATCATTGAAAAACATAAAGAATCCGTCGTTTCACTGGTTACTTTCGATGAAACCGACAAAATGGTGCGCCGCATCGTTTTGAAAGTGAAGAAAAAGAACAATATCGACAAGTTCACGAAGGAACTGGAAAAATCCGGCTTCCGTATTCTAGATATCACTGAAGATTGAATAGCGGCTTGAACAGGAAAACATAAGCGCAGCTTATGTTTTTTTGTTGCTTCGGAAAGGATGTACATGATGAAGTGGATTTTACGTATTATATTAGCGGGCTTGGTTTTACTGGCATGGATGTTCCGCTCCGCCCATAGTGAGCATAAAGAGACCGCGGTCATCCGCTTGTTGGGAGACGCTGAGTTTTCTCCTTTTAAACTGCTGTTCATTTCCGACGTTCACCGGCGCGAGCTTCGGCCTGATATGTTCAACGATCAAGTCGATCTCGTTGTCATCGGTGGGGATTTTGTCGAACGGGGGGTTCCGGAACGACGCATCCGCGAAAACTTGCGGATTCTAACTGAACTTGCTCCGGTATATTATGTATTCGGAAACAACGACAGGGAAATCGGCGAAGAGCGATTAAGGGCGTTGCTCGAAGAACAAGACGCTACTATCCTTGATGATGAATCTGTTGAATTGTTCGGCAATGCTAAGCTTAAATTGACCGGAATCGATTATTTCGCTTTTCGGGAGCATAGTGTTGAAAATGCTTTCCGCACTGTCGAGAAAGGCGATTCCGTCATTTTCATCTCGCATACGCCTTTTGTCTTTAAGCACGTAAAACAACATTATCCAGTCAGCCTGTTGATTGCCGGTCATACACACGGCGGACAAATTAGGCTGGGACCATACGGGATATTCGACCGGGGCTCTTTGACTGTGTCGGGAGGAATTACCGAACTCATCAGCAACGGGTTCGGCACGACGACTTTGCCGCTCCGGCTCGGCGCAAAAGCAGAATACCATGTGCTTGAAATTCACCCTTCACCAGGCAGGAAGCATTTGGCACAAAGCTCTTCAATCGGCTAAGATGGATATGGACATTATTACAGGAGTGGTTGAAATGGAACATGCAGATGTCATCATCATAGGAGGCGGGCCGTGCGGTTTATCGGCCGCCATCGAAATACAGAGAATGGGCCTGCACCCCGTCATTCTCGAAAAAGGGAATATTGTCAACGCCATCTATCATTACCCGACGCACCAGACGTTTTTCAGCAGCAGCGAAAAATTATCGATCGGGGATGTGCCCTTCATTACCGAAGACCGCAAGCCGAAGCGCAATCAAGCGCTCGTTTATTACCGGGAAGTGGTGAAGCGGCACGCGTTGGATGTGCGGGCGTACGAAACGGCCTTATCGATCGAACAATCGGACGGCTTTCTCGTGAAAACGACCAAAAATGATTACAAGGCGAAATATGTCGTAGTGGCAACAGGCTATTACGACCACCCGAACAAGCTAGAGGTGCCGGGTGCGGACTTGCCGAAAGTGATGCATTATTTCAAGGAAGGACATCCATATTTCGACCGTGACGTGTTGGTGATCGGCGGCAAGAATTCGGCGGTAGATGCAGCGCTTGAGCTGCATAAAGCTGGCAGCCGGGTGACGGTGTCTTATCACGGCACGAGCTATTCGAAAAGTGTCAAGCCGTGGATTTTGCCGGAGTTCGACGGGCTCGTGCGCCAAGGTGAAATTACCATGCTGTTCGATTCCATCGTCGACGAGATTCGTGAAGATGAAGTGGAACTGACCGTGAATGATACGAAAGAAACCTTTGCGAATGATTTTGTCTTCGCCATGATCGGCTATCATCCGGATCACCAATTCCTCCGTCAGATGGGAATCGACATCGATGTGGCAAGCGGCAGACCATCCTTCAATGAGGAAACGATGGAAACCAATGTCGAGGATTTGTTTATCGCTGGTGTCATCGCGGCCGGTAACAACGCCAATGAAATCTTTATCGAGAATGGCCGTTTCCATGGCCAGCAAATCGCAGCGGCGATTGCGAAAAAACAAGCGCTTAAAAATTCAACAGACTAGATTATCCAAAAGAGGTGCATCATGAAAAAGAAAGTATCGTTAATTACGACAGGAGGAACCATTGCAAGTAAAGCCATTTCAGACGATGGCTTGCTGAAATCCGGCGCCATTTCAGGAAAAGATTTGGCGGAGCTTTGCCAATTGCCGGCTGAAATCGAAGTGAAAGTGATCGATGTCTATCAATTGCCAAGCATGCATATCGGCTTCGATGAAATGAATATCGTTAAGGAAGCGATTTTGAAAGAAATGGAAGACCCGGAAGTGGAGGGCGTCGTCGTCACGCATGGCACTGACACCTTGGAAGAAACGTCCTATTTCCTGGACTTGACTGTTGGCGATGAGCGGACGGTCGTAGTGACAGGAAGCCAGCGTGCGCCAGAAGCAGTCGGAACGGATGTCTACTCCAATTTGCGCAACTCGATTTACGTGGCTGTCGATCCGGTGATCAAAGGCGTTGGGACAGTCGTCGTCTTCAATGAGCGGATCTACAGTGCGAAATACGTCAAGAAAGTGCATGCCAGCAATTTGCAGGGCTTCGATTCATTTGGCCATGGCTATTTGGGCATCATCGATAACGATAAGGTCCGCATCTACCAAAAGCCGGTGCTGCGTGAAGTGCATCGCGTGCCAGGAGGGATGCCGCGCGTCGATATCGTCAAATGCTATTCAGGCCAAGAAGGATCAATTGTCGATATGCTGGCTGAAAGCGGATCGAAAGGCATCGTCCTAGAAGCGGCTGGCCGCGGACAGATATCACCCCATATGGTGGAGGCGGTCGAACGCGCCGTGAAATCCGGCATCCCCGTCGTGTTGACGACGAGCGCCGAAGAAGGCAATGCCTATCCGGCTTACAGCTATCCCGGAAGCGCTCACGATTTGCTGACGCGCGGTGTCATTTTGGGCAGTGACTACGACAGCAAGAAAGCGCGCATCAAATTGGCAATCCTGCTGTCGGGCAATGAGGAAATCGACAAGGAAGCGTTTGAAATTTAACAGCACCGTCTGAATGGAGGAGGGCGTCTATGTTAGAGCTGTTGACGGTAGCTATTGCGCCCGGGCTCGCATTGTTCAGTTATTTTTATTTGCGTGATCAATTTGCAGGAGAACCGTCGAAACTGATCTTTCATTGCTTTTTATACGGCGCTCTTCTGACATTCCCTATTCTGTTTATCCAATATGTGTTTGAAGCTGAAAATGTCTTCCAGAACACCTTCGTGAAATCCGTCTTGTTCTCGAGTTTGTTGGAAGAATTCTTTAAGTGGATCGTCCTGCTTGCGGCAGTATTCCGCCATATCGATTTTGAAGACCCGTACGACGGGATTTTATACGGCGCGAGTTTATCGCTCGGGTTCGCCACAGTCGAAAATATTTTATATCTACTGGAGTTCGGGCTAGGCGCAGCTTTCCTGCGGGCATTCCTGCCAGTGTCAAGCCATGCCTTATTCGGTGTAGTCATGGGCTTTTATTACGGAAAAGCGAAATTCACCGAAAAAAGGGAGAGCAAATGGTGGCTTGTGGCGGCTTTATTTGCGGGGGCACTTTTGCACATCGCCTATAATGCTTCTCTTTACGCCTACGATAATCTATTGTACGGCGCTGTCCCGTTCATGCTGTTCTTGTGGTGGTTCGGTTTGCGCAAAGTTCGCCAAGCCCACCAGTTATCGGTCAGCCATTACCATAAGCACACCCCTAGTTGATTAGATCATAAGCCTTCCGCTGGAGGGCTTTTTCTTTTTGTGCTGCTTTGGCTTCTGAACTATTCGCCAGGCGCTTTGATTTTGCCCAAAACCTGTTGCATATTGTGATAAAATAAAATCATTACATAAGATGAGGTGACTGTTTTGACGAAAGCTATACAAATCGCGATTGATGGGCCGGCTGCTGCGGGCAAGAGCACGATCGCTAAAATAGTGGCAGAAAAATTGGGCTATATTTATATCGATACTGGCGCGATGTACCGCGCCATCACGCTGAAGGCGTTGAACGCAGGCATTAATCTGGCGAGCAATGAAGAAGCCGGAGCTTTGCTTGAGGCAACTGAAATCGATTTGATCCCGGTAGAAGGGGGACAGAAAGTGCTGCTCGACGGAGAAGATGTCTCGGAAGCGATCCGCTCCCAGTACGTGACGAAGGCCGTGTCCGAAATGGCTGCCCACGAACTGGTCAGAAAGCGTATGGTCGAGCTTCAACAGAAACTGGCTGAAGATCGCGGCGTCGTCATGGATGGCCGCGACATCGGCACGCATGTCTTGCCGAACGCTGCACTTAAAGTGTTTATGTCGGCCACGGTCGAAGAACGCGCAAGACGCCGCTTTGAGGAAAATAAAAAACGCGATATCTTGACGCCGCTTGTCGAGCTGCAGGAGGAAATCGCCATGCGCGACAAGATGGATTCCGAGCGTGAAGTTGCGCCTTTAAAGCAAGCACATGATGCCGTGTTCTTAGATACGACTCCTTTGACAATCGCAGAAGCGGCGGAAGCCATCTTGAAATTAGCGGAAGAGAGGCTGATGGCATCATGAATTTGTATGCAGTAGGGAAAACGCTCGTAAAGACTGCGCTGAGCCCGATGTATCGTTTCCAGGTCAGCGGAACTGAAAAGTTCCCGAAAACAGGCGGAGTGCTTCTTTGCAGTAATCACATCCATGCACTCGACCCGCCGGTAGTCGGCATGACCGCTCCGAGAACCGTTCATTTCATGGCGAAAGAAGAATTGTTCAAAGCGCCGGTGCTCGGTTCGATCCTGCCGAAGGTCAACGCCTTCCCGGTGAAACGCGGGATGAGTGACAGGGAAGCACTGCGGACGGCGTTGAAATTGCTGAAGGGCGGGGAAGTCGTCGGGCTGTTTCCAGAAGGTACACGTTCGACTGACGGCGTATTGAAAAAAGGCTTGAGCGGCGCCGGGTTCTTTGCCCTTCGCGGCAATGCAGACGTCATGCCATGCGCCATCATCGGGCCATATAAGCCGTTTGGGAAAGTGAAAGTAGTCTACGGCGACCCGATTTTGATGGACCCTTATCGCGAACGAAAAGCTTCCGCAGAAGAAGTGACAGAAGCCATCATGGCCAGTATTCAAAAAATTCTGGATGAAAACACTGAAAATAAGTGATTATTTTTGTTTTTATTAGAGAATTCGAATAAAATAGAAGATGGATAGTTTGTGAAGGAGGGCTACTTATGTCAGAGGATATGAATTTGATGGAAAACCGTGACTTCCAAACAGGAGATCGCGTAAAAGGAATAGTCGCCAAAATCGAGGAAAAAGCGGTGACGGTGACAATTGATGGAGCGCCGTTCGACGGGATCATCCCGATCAGCGAGTTATCGAGCCTCCATATCGAAAAAGCTTCAGACTCGGTCCAAGAAGGAGACGAGCTTGAATTGATCATCACCAAAGTGGAAGACGAGAACTTTGTATTGTCGAAACGCAAAGTCGATGCCGAATCCGCTTGGGACGATCTCGAGAAGAAATTCGAATCCGGTGAAATCATCGAAGCGGAAGTGAAGGATGTCGTTAAAGGCGGCTTGGTCATTGACCTCGGCGTGCGCGGTTTTGTGCCGGCTTCACTCGTGGAAGATTATTTCGTCGAATCTTTTGAGGATTACAAAGGCCGTGTCATGACCTTTAAGATTGTCGAAATGGAAAAAGAGAACAACCGCTTGATCCTCTCCCACCGCGCTGTCGTGGAAGGCGAGAAAGAATCCAAGAAAGAACAAGTGATGGATTCGATCAATGCAGGAGACGTGCTTGATGGCAAAGTCCAGCGCATCGCATCATTCGGCGCATTCGTCGATATCGGCGGAGTGGACGGGCTTGTCCATATTTCACAATTGTCACACGAACATGTCGACAAAGTGTCGGACGTCGTGACGGAAGGCCAGGAAGTGAAAGTCAAAGTCCTTTCTGTTGACCGTGACTCCGAACGCATTTCGCTGTCGATCAAGGATACTTTGCCAGGGCCATGGGATGCCATCGACGAGAAGGCACCGAAAGGCTCTGTCCATCAAGGAACAGTGAAACGCCTTGTCAGCTACGGAGCCTTTGTTGAAGTGCTTCCGGGAGTAGAAGGCCTTGTGCACATTTCCCAAATCGCGCATAAGCATATCGCGACGCCTCATGAAGTGCTTCAGGAAGGCCAGGAAGTTGAAGTGAAAGTGCTGGAAGTCAATAAAGAAGACAAGCGCTTGTCCCTCAGCATCAAAGAACTTCAGGAAAAAGAAGCAGAACAGGATTTCTCACAATACGATATGCCGGAAGAAGCATCCGGATTCTCGATTAGTGATGTCATCGGAGATAAATTAAAAGGGTTCAAATCCGAATAAATGTCACGGGCAAAAAGAAAGATGGATCATATCAATTACGCACTGTCCACCGGGCAATGTCGGGCTACTTGGCTCGACTGCGTCCGTTTTGTCCATCAGGCACTGCCGGGAATCGGCGTCGCTGATGTATCGTTGGAACCCAAAACAGGTGATTTGAAACTAAAATCACCTGTTTTTATTAATGCCATGACCGGTGGCGGTGGTTCCGAGACTTTGCAGCTGAACGCGATGCTTGCGCGGGCTGCGAAAGAAACAGGAATCGCCATGGCCGTCGGTTCACAAATGGCCGCGCTGAAAGACAAGCAAGAGCGTGAAAGTTATAGCATCGTCCGGAAAGAAAATCCGGACGGGGTCATCTTCGGCAATCTTGGGAGCGAAGCGACTGTTGAGCAGGCGCTCGAAGCGGTCGAGATGATTGAAGCGGATGCGCTGCAGATTCACTTGAATGTCGTCCAGGAATTGACGATGCCAGAAGGCGACCGGCAATTCCGCGGGGCGCTTGAGCGAATCGCCATGATAGCAGAAGCATTGGATGTGCCGGTCATCGTCAAAGAAACCGGCTTCGGCATTTCACAAGAAACTGCCATCTCGCTTGAAAAGACTCAAGTGGCGGCCATCGATGCAAGCGGCTTCGGCGGCACCAATTTTGCGAGCATTGAAAATGAACGCAGGAAACGCAAGCTAGCTTATTTCGAAGATTGGGGTATCCCGACGGCTGCTGCAATCGTTGAATGTAGAGATGGCTTCAGCCGCACTGTATTGGGCTCAGGCGGGCTTCAAGACGCCGGAGACGTGGTCCGGGCATTGCGGCTCGGTGCAGATGCTGCAGGCATTGCAGGCAGTTTCCTGAAGCATGCAGTCAGTCTCGGGGAATCCGGCTTGATCGAAGAAATCAATGGGCTCCACGAAGATTTGCGCATGCTGATGACCGCACTCGGCGCCCGTACAATTGAAGATATCGGCTCCGCCCCTGCTGTTATCAATGGGGAATTGCTTTCCTATTTGCAGCAAAGAGGCTTTGAGACGGAACATTTTGCAGTTCCTTTGAAAAACTGAATATTGGACAATTTAAGGGGATGGACATTATTCAGATGCCATCCTCTTTTTCGTGTATAATAGGCTTATCAGAAGTGGAAGGATGAATTAATTATGTCAAAACCGGTAGTAGCAATTGTTGGCCGGCCGAATGTAGGGAAATCCACGATTTTTAATCGCGTGGTAGGAGAACGCGTCTCCATCGTGGAAGATATTCCAGGGGTTACGCGTGACCGCATCTACAGCTCGGCAGATTGGCTGACGCATGAATTCAATATCATTGATACAGGAGGGATCGACCTTAGCGACGAGCCGTTCCTTGAACAGATCCGCAGCCAGGCAGAAGTGGCGATGGATGAAGCGGATGTCATCATCTTTCTCGTCAACGGGCGTGACGGCGTGACGGAACAGGACGAACAAGTAGCGAGAATCCTGTACCGCACGAAAAAGCCTGTGGTGTTGGCTGTCAATAAAATTGACAATCCCGATATGCGCCACATGATCTATGATTTTTATTCCCTTGGAATCGGCGAACCTTACCCGGTTTCAGGATCGCACGGGCTTGGCCTGGGCGATCTGTTGGATGAAGTAGCGAAGCACTTCCCGAAAGAGGACGAAGAAGAATATCCGGACAATGTCATCAAGTTTTCATTGATCGGGCGCCCGAACGTCGGGAAATCTTCATTGGTCAACGCATTCCTTGGCGAAGACCGTGTCATTGTCAGTGAAGTTGCCGGAACAACACGTGATGCCGTGGATACGCAGTATGAATATGATGAACAGCCATATGTCATCATCGACACGGCAGGCATGCGCAAAAAAGGGAAAGTGTATGAAAGCACGGAAAAATACAGCGTACTGCGCGCTTTGCGCGCGATTGAACGTTCCGACGTTGTCCTGGTCGTCCTGAACGCTGAAGAAGGCATCCAGGAACAAGACAAGAAAATTGCGGGTTATGCCCATGAAGCAGGGAAAGCAATCGTCATCGTCGTCAATAAATGGGATGCCCTGAAAAAAGACGACAAGACTTTGAACAAATTCACGCAGCAAATCCGTGAGCATTTCTTGTTCTTGGATTATGCCCCGATCATTTTCGTTTCCGCACTCAGCGGGCAGCGCGTGCACAACATTCTTGATATCATCAACCGCGTCAACGACAACCACTCGCGCCGCATCCAGTCGAGCATTCTCAATGAAGTGATTGAAGATGCCGTAGCGATGAACCCGGCACCGTCCGATAAAGGACGACGTCTGCGTCTTTACTATGTGACGCAAGTGGCAGTCAAGCCGCCGACTTTCGTGGTGTTCGTCAACGAACCGGAAATGATGCACTTCAGTTACGAGCGCTTCTTGCAGAACCGCATCCGGGAAAGCTTTGATTTCGAAGGCACGCCGCTGCGGTTGATTACGCGCGCACGTACTTAAATTCAATCAGCAGGTGTTTCTACTTTCCTGCTGATGTTAATTGATCCAATCGGACTTTACGGAATATCATGGCTCCCACTTGAAGAGGTGGGAGTTTGGTTTTCTGCTAAAGCAGGATAAAGGAGAGATAAAGATGGAAAAAGTCACTGTGTTTGGTGCAGGGAGTTGGGGAACGGCGCTCAGTTATGTACTGGCGCAAAATGGCCATGATCTTCTATTATGGACCCATCGCCAAGACCAAGCGGATGAGATCAATCAACATACGAATAAGCGCTATTTAAAAGAGACCATTTTGCCGGAGTCTTTAAAAGCGACAGCGAACCTGGATGAAGCAGTGGCACATGCCGATATTTTCGTATTGGCGGTACCCACAAAAGCCATTCGTGAAGTTTCGCGGGATATCCGCGGGCGGATGACGAAAAAAGGCTTGTTCGTCCATGTTTCTAAAGGCATCGAACCGGATTCACTCAAACGGATCAGCGAGATGATCCGTGAAGAAATCCCGGCTGAGCTGATCGAGGAAGTCGTCATTTTGTCCGGTCCAAGCCATGCAGAAGAAGTTGTGCAGGAGCATCCGACAACGGTCACCGCAGCGTGCGAAAATACGCAAGCGGCAAACCGTGTACAGGATCTGTTCATGAACTCCTATTTCCGCGTCTACACGAATACCGATGTGATCGGAGTGGAGATTGGCGGGGCATTAAAGAATATCATCGCTTTAGCGGTGGGCATTACAGATGGCCTCGGCTATGGAGATAATGCGAAAGCTGCTATCATGACTCGCGGCCTGGCTGAAATTGCACGCCTCGGCGTTAAGATGGGCGCAACGCCGCTGACTTTCTCAGGGTTGTCAGGAGTCGGTGACTTGATTGTTACATGTACGAGCGTCCATTCACGGAATTGGCGGGCAGGCAATATGCTCGGCAAAGGCAAGAGCGTCGATGAAGTGCTGGCTGAAATGGGCATGGTCGTCGAAGGGATCCGGACTACGAAAGCTGCCCATCAATTAGCCGCTGAATACAAAGTGCCCATGCCGATAACGGAAGCCTTGTATGCGGTGTTGTTTGAAGGCGTCAAGCCGGAGAATGCCGTGGAAGAGCTGATGGGGCGTATGAAGAAAAATGAAATGGAAGATTTAATCGACTTGCTGTAATTGTCACAAACGGAGGGGCTGCTTGCTGCTGCCCCTTCTTTTTTTATGCTATACTATGGACTGAAACTCCACGAAAGGCGGCTTATTCATGAGTTCTTTGGATAAAATGTGGGTATCGTTTGCAGGCATCGCTTTTTTGATCATTTCCATGGGGATGATTTATTTGAGCCGGTACAAATTGCAAAACGGCATCCTGAAATTTCTATTTGCGCTGATCGCGTACGTTCTGCTGATCCTGGGCTTCTTTATTATGGTTTTCACTGTATTCAGCGGACCGACCGGTGGCGCCTGAGGGGATGGACATAATGAAAAAAACAACAGCGTTGCTACTCGTCCTGCTGACAGCAAGCCTGCTAACGGCTTGCGCGTATCCCAGCAGCGAGCGGGCGGAAAATCAGATTCCCTATGAAGATCAGTTAGCCACTGCGCAACAAGCGGTTGAACGCTACCAAGAGGCCAATAGTGGCTTATTGCCCATCAAGACACGAGATATGGACGTTGACCAATTCATCAAATACCCTATCGACTTTTCGAAAGTCGTACCGGAATTTACAGCGGAAATCCCGAGCAACGCATTTGAAGTCGGCGGGATCTATCAATACGTCTTGATGGATGTCGAGGAAAATCCGACCGTCAAGCTCGTCGACTTGCGGGTAGCGGAAGGCATCCGTTCTGTTAATGTCAGAAAGAGCGCGAATGGCGGCAGGGCCCCAATCTCCGAAATCATTGCCGATAATGTCTACAAATTCAATCACGAAGCAATGGGCTTCAGTGAAGAGCCGATGGTGCAAAGCCCATACAGCGGCAAGATGCTGCCGATGGTCATCACTGGGCAAGGCGATGTGTATATCGATTATTCCATTGATTTGTATGAAGCGATCCAAAACTATGAGGGCGAACTCGAGCAAGGGCAGGATATCCGTTTTATCCTCTACGAAAACAGTCCCGTAGTGCCTGCATATTCGCTTCCGTATACCATCGATGAAAATGGTGAGCCCATTTTTCTGACGGATGAAAAAGCCTGATACAGCACGGATTTGCCCGAAATCCACATGTTTTTGAAAATATTGGGAGTATTTGGTGGTTTTCTTTGAAATGCGGCCTATTTGTTGTTGCTATGCGATTTTCGTTGTGATACTCTTTTTACAGGATTGATGGCAAGCATCCCCTTTGAGAGGAGGTGAATAGCATGAACAAAACAGAATTAGTGAACTCTGTTGCAGAAGCGGCTGAACTTTCTCGTAAAGATGCTGCGAAAGCAGTTGACGCTGCATTTGAAGCGATTCAAGATGCTCTAACTAAAGGTGACAAAGTACAATTGATCGGATTCGGTAACTTTGAAGTTC
Organism: Planococcus citreus; assembly: GCF_003664125.1. Classification (GTDB taxonomy): domain Bacteria; phylum Bacillota; class Bacilli; order Bacillales_A; family Planococcaceae; genus Planococcus; species Planococcus citreus. Next base: position 117,856 of record NZ_RCCP01000001.1, on the reverse strand, counting down.
GTGAGCGCGCGGCCCGTAAAGGACGCAATCCACAAACAGGTGCTGAAATCGAGATCGCCGCAAGCAAAGTTCCTGCCTTTAAGCCAGGTAAAGCACTTAAAGACGCAGTGAAATAAGCTTCGGCTACTGTACATAGAATGGCTTTTGCGAGATCTAATCTTGCAAAGGCCATTCTTTTTTTCGGCCACGTTTTTGCCAATACCCCCCGTAAATGCTACAATTCAGGTGAGAAAAGCGGAGTTGTCTCTCGGCTCAGCAGAAATAGGCGCGTGAAACTGCAATGTTCAATGGCTGCTTTCACCCGCTGCCCCAAATAGAGTGATTTTTCTACAGGAGGAAACAATGTGATAGATATGAAAAGCCATAACGTAGATCTGGATAAAATAGAGCAAGCTGTCGGGATGATTTTGGAGGCAGTCGGAGAAGATGTCGGCCGTGAAGGGCTGCAGGATACCCCGAAGCGCGTCGCGAAAATGTATGCGGAAGTTTTTGCGGGATTAAAGGAAGACCCGAAAGAATATTTCCGCACAGTGTTTCACGAAAATCATGAAGAACTTGTATTGGTTAAGGATATTCCGTTCTATTCGATGTGTGAGCATCATTTGGTGCCATTTTTCGGGAAAGCTCACATCGCCTATATCCCGCGTGACGGAGTGGTCACCGGGCTGAGTAAATTGGCGAGAGCTGTTGAAACAGTCGCAAAACGCCCTCAGTTGCAGGAGCGCATCACTTCCACCATTGCCGATTCAATGATGGAAACCTTGAACCCCCACGGCGTATACGTCATGGTCGAAGCCGAACATATGTGCATGACAATGCGCGGCATCAAGAAGCCAGGCTCGAAGACCGTTACGGCTGTGTCAAGAGGGATATTGGAGACAGACGACATCAAACGTTCGGAAGTCATTACTTATATCAATATGGACTAATAAACTAGAAAAGCAGGTGTAGACAATGGCACAAACTGAATATGTGGTGATCCGTGCACAAGAGGACGGCGTCAACGTCATCGGGCTGACGCGCGGAAATGACACGAAATTCCATCATACCGAAAAGCTCGACCGCGGCGAAGTAATGATCGCCCAATTCACCGAACACACATCGGCGATGAAAATTCGCGGCAAAGCGGAAATCCATTCCGCACATGGCATCATTGAGAGCGACGCGAAAAAATAAGCGTTAATGGTGAAGGCCATAAGGGCAATATGCTATAATATGAGCTATGGCTAACCTATGAATGGAGCAGGCAGTATGAACGGACAACAAATACAATCCAAAATCATCTCCATGGAAATCGACGTACTAAAAGCAGTCCGCCAACGAACGCTAGACCAGTTGACGGAAGGGCCTTTTGTTAAGGAAGCGCGCCTGTTTTTCTTGCTGCTGCCGTTTTTTAACGGAGAGCAATGGTCGGACAAAATGGAGACAAGCGCCCGGACAGTGGCAATCGTCTACGCTGCGCTGCACGCACACGACCGGGTGAAAGAAGAAATGCCCATCAGCAAAGAACAGCAGCTGACAGTACTTGCCGGAGATTTTTACAGCGGCATCTACTACCAATTGCTGGCTGAAGGGAAAAATATCGAAATGGTTCAAAAGCTTGCTACGGCAATTATTCAGGTGAGCGAAAAGAAAGCCTCTTTCCACGAACTCGCGATCCAGCAACCGGAGCAAGTGGAAGAGACAGCGACAGTGATTGAAACTGCTCTGTTGAATGCGTTTTATGAAGAGAATGGGTTTGGCCACTATAAGCAGCTCATGGAACAATCCTTATTGTATATCCGCTATACAGAAGAGCTGGAAGCGCTGAAGAAAGGCGAGTTCAGTTATCTTCTGAAATTGCTGAGTGGATCATTGATTCATTCGACATTTATCGAGCGCTGGCTCGTTGACCGCCTGGAGGCTTTGGGCAATGAAATCCTGGAGTCCATTAATGATTGCGAACTGGATTTTGAACTCAAGAATATATTGCTCCACCAAATTATTCCGCATCGGCATAGCGCTGAACCGCTGACGCGAGAAGGATGACGATGATGCAGAAAACGAAAGAACAACGAGTTCACGAAGTGTTTGAAAAAATTTCCGAAAACTATGACCAGATGAATTCGGTCATCAGCTTTCAGCAACACAATAAATGGCGCAACGACACGATGCACAAAATGCAAGTAGCAAAAGGCGCGTCCTGCATCGATGTCTGCTGCGGCACGGCGGACTGGACCATTGCGCTTGGAGAAGCTGCAGGGCCTACTGGTCGTGTGGTCGGATTGGACTTCAGCCAGAACATGCTGAATGTCGGTCATCAAAAAACAGCCCATATGCCTCAAGTCGAATTGGTGCAAGGAAACGCGATGTCTTTGCCTTACCCTGACAACTCATTCGATTTTGCAACAATCGGTTTTGGGCTGCGCAATGTGCCGGACTACGAACAGGTGCTATCAGAAATGCACAGAGTCTTGAAACCTGGGGGCATGATTGCCTGCTTGGAGACTTCACAGCCTGAAAGCATTGTATTCAAGCCGTTTTTCCGGATGTATTTCCGTTTTGTCATGCCAGTATTCGGCAAGCTTTTTGCGAAAAGCTATAAAGAGTATTCGTGGCTTCAGGAATCAGCAAAAACGTTCCCAGGCATGAAAGAGCTTGCGAAACTGTTCAGCAAGGTCGGTTTCGACAAAGTCAAATACAAACCGTACTCAGGAGGGGCTGCTGCCCTCCATATGGGATTGAAAAAGTAAACAAGCGGGAGAAGGTTATTAAGTGGAAAAGATGAAGTTGAAATTGCTCTATTCCGACCTGAAACCGGAGCTAGAACTAATCGAAAAAGAACTGGAACAGGCAGTGGATTCCGAATCCCTTCTATTAAATGATGCTTCTCTTCATTTATTGCAGGCCGGAGGAAAACGGATCCGCCCTGTTTTTGTTTTGCTTGCCGGAAAATTCGGGGATTATGATATCGAATTGCTGAAGCGGGTCGCTGTGCCTTTGGAACTTATACATATGGCATCTTTGGTCCACGATGATGTCATAGATGATTCGGAGATTCGCAGAGGCCGCCCGACCGTTAAGTCGGAATGGAATAATAGCGTGGCGATGTATACAGGCGATTTCATTTTGGCCAGGGCGCTGGAACGCATTACGGAAATCGAATCGCCAAGAATCCATGATATTCTGTCGAAGACATTGATCGAAGTGTGCCGCGGCGAAATTATTCAGATCGAAGACAAGTATAGGCTTGACCAAAGCTTGCGGGATTATTTGCGGCGCATCAAACGCAAAACCGCATTATTGATTTCTTCCAGCTGTGAATTGGGGGCCTTGGTGGCAGGAACCGATGAGAAAACTGCAGCGCATTTGCGCCGTTTTGGTTATTTCATCGGCATGTCGTTCCAGATTATCGACGATATCCTCGATTTCACAGCCAGCGACCAGGAATTGGGCAAGCCGGCTGGCAGCGATTTTATTCAAGGCAATATTACTTTGCCGATTTTATATGCGCGCCAGAATCCGCAGATCTATCAGATGCTCCGTGACAATTTGAACCAGGACATTTCCGATGAAAAACGCCTGGAAATCGTCCGCACGATCCGCACAAGCAGTGCGGTCGATGAAGCGAAGCGGATGAGTGAGCGTTATTTGGAAAAGGCGCTGAAAGAACTGGACTATTTGCCGAAAGGCCCCGCGATGAAAACGATGCGCAAAATCGCCTTCTTCATCGGCAAGCGAAAGTTTTAGTTTCCAGTTGACAAATGATCGGACAATGATAGTATTTTTTAAGGTGGGCAATGTGCCCGAGCTTTTTAACAGAGGAGTGTTCTATAATGGAAAAAACATTTTTGATGGTAAAACCTGATGGTGTCCAACGCAATGTCATCGGTGAAATCGTTTCCCGTTTTGAGAAAAAAGGCTATCATTTGGCAGGCGCTAAATTGATGCAAATCCCGACTGAGCTTGCTGAACAGCATTACGGTGAGCACAAAGAGCGCCCATTCTTCGGCGAACTTGTAGACTTCATCACTTCCGGACCAGTCTTCGCAATGGTTTGGGAAGGCGAAAACGTCATCTTGACTGCGCGTCAAATGATGGGAGCTACTAACCCGAAAGATGCAGCTCCAGGAACGATCCGCGGCGACTTCGCAGTCACTGTCGGCAAAAACATGATCCACGGTTCCGATTCAGCTGAAAGCGCTGAGCGCGAAATCGGCTTGTTCTTCAAAGAAGAAGAATTGGTATCTTACGAAAAAACAATGAACAGCTGGGTTAACTAATCCAACTATTGAAAATGCGGCCGCGCAATCGGCCGCATTTTTTTATTTTAAGGAGCTATTGGAGAAACAAGAAGTGTACAAATAAACAGGAAAATGAAAGCGATTACTTTTGGTGGCGCGGGTTTATTGCTATTCGAATGTTTAGTTTTCTTCATATTTAGGATAGAATTGAACAAATGCCATATGGTATAGTGTTACTTAAATACTTTAGCACGTTGAAGGGAGAAAGCGTACATGCGTTACTTAACAGCAGGAGAATCTCACGGTCCACAATTGACCGCCATTATTGAAGGGTTGCCAGCGCAATTGCCTTTGACGGCGGAAATGATCAATAAAGAGTTGAAACGGCGCCAGGGAGGCCATGGCCGTGGCCGCCGCATGCAAATCGAGACAGATACGGTAGAAATCGTTTCAGGCGTCCGCCACGGGAAGACTTTAGGTTCTCCTGTCGCACTTGTCGTCAAGAACGACGATTGGAAGCACTGGACAAATGTAATGGGCATCGAACCGATCGAAGAAACCGATGAAGTGAAACGTCAATTGACGCGCCCGCGCCCTGGGCATGCTGATTTGAACGGTGGCATGAAATATGGCCACCGTGACCTCCGGAACGTATTGGAACGTTCTTCTGCACGTGAGACGACCGTGCGCGTAGCAGTTGGCGCAGTGGCCAAGCAGCTCCTCTCAGAACTCGGCGTCAAAATCGTGTCACACGTGACAGAAATCGGCGGCATTAAAGTCGACCCGGCAAGCTATATCGGAAAATCCGCAGATGAAATCCGCGACATTGTCGAACAGGATGCCGTTTATTGCGCAGACTCATCAAAAACAAAGGAAATGACCGATTTGATCGATGCCACGAAGAAAAACGGCGACTCGATCGGCGGTACTGTAGAAGTCATCGTGGAAGGCATGCCAGCCGGAATTGGCAGTTATGTGCATTATGACCGCAAACTGGATGCGAAAATCGCAGCTTCCGTCATGAGCATCAACGCATTCAAGGGCGTAGAGTTCGGCCTTGGATTCGAAATGGCGCGCCGCCCAGGCAGTGAAGTCCATGATGAAATCATTTGGGATGAAGAAGCGGGATATGCCCGCAGCACGAACAACCTTGGTGGCTTTGAAGGCGGGATGACGACGGGCATGCCGATCATCGTCCGCGGCGTCATGAAGCCAATCCCAACGCTCTATAAACCTTTGAAGAGCGTGGACATCGAAACAAAAGAGCCGTTCCAGGCAAGCATCGAACGCTCAGACAGCTGTGCGGTTCCGGCAGCGTCGATCGTGGCAGAACACGTCGTTGCTTTTGAAGCGGCAAATGCATTGCTTGAACAATTCGACGCGGACCAATTGCCGCGGCTGAAAAAGAACATCGAAAGCTATAAAGCCTATACAAAGGAGTTTTAATCCATGAGGGAGTTGCGGGTCGAGACTGAACATCCATATACGGTGCATATCGGACAAGGAGCGGTCAAGCTGCTGGCAAAGCACTATCGTGATTTGCTCGCTGCAGCTGACCAAGTCGTCGTAATCGCAGATAGCCAAGTGGCTGAACTGCATTTGCCGCAGCTGCTCGAGGCGCTGGAGGATTTTCAGCCGAAAGTTTTCCGCGTCCCAGCAGGTGAAGGAGCGAAATCAGCCGAAAGTTTTATGGATTGCCATAGCTTTTTGCTTTCGGAGAATTGCTCGCGAAATACGGTCATTCTCGCATTTGGGGGAGGCGCAGTCGGGGATCTGGCTGGCTTTGTCGCATCGACTTTCATGCGCGGAGTTCCTTTTATCCAAGTGCCGACAACGATCTTGGCCCATGATAGCGCTGTGGGTGGCAAAACCGCCATCAACCATCCGCTCGGCAAGAACATGATCGGTACCTTCTATCAGCCGCGTGCGGTCATTTACGACGGCGACTTTCTCCAGACCTTGCCTGAAAATGAAATTCGTTCAGGGATGGCTGAAGTAATCAAGCATGCATTCATTTCGAATGAAGGCTGGCTGGATGAACTGATGGGGTACCAAGATTTCAGCACGATGTCCGGACAGGAACTCGAAGGGCATCTGGAAAAAGGGATCGCCGTCAAATCGGCAATTGTTGAAGAAGATGAGTTTGAAGGCGGTGTCCGCAAGTTCCTCAATTTCGGCCATACGCTGGCCCATGCCATCGAAGCACATTTGGGTTATGGTAAACTGACCCATGGAGAAGCGGTCGTGCTTGGCATGGCCTATGCACTTGAATTGTCCGAAAGCCCCGAGTTGCCGCGTCTCTTGAATTGGGCGAAAGTGAACCGTTATCCGCTCGAGCTATTGGTTAATATGCCATTCGATGAACTATTGCCTTATATGAAAAAAGACAAAAAATCGACCGCTGCTGCACTGAACTTCGTATTGCTTGGCGCAGTAGGCCGGCCATATATTGAAACGGTTCCAGAACAACGAGCACAAGCGGCTTACGACAAGCTGAGAAAAACGATCAAGGAGATGATCTGATGATTCGAGGAGTCAGAGGCGCCATCACTATCACAAAAGATGAAGCGCCCGAAATTTTGGAGCAAACGCGTCGCCTGGTCTTGGAAATGGCCAAAGAAAACGGCATTGAACCGGATGAAGTGGCTTCGGTCATCGTATCGACGACGACGGATATTTCTGCAGCTTTTCCTGCAAAGGCCGTACGCACTATCGAAGGCTGGACGTATGTGCCGGTCATGTGTACTCATGAAATGGATGTGCCTGGCAGCATGCCGCTATGCATTCGCGTGATGATGCACGTCAATACGAAACTTGCACAGGATAAAATCCAGCACATCTACATGAATGATGCTGTGAAATTGCGTCCTGATCTATCCCAGAAAAGCCAGGTGAGCCAAGCGTGAAAACTGAAGTCCTCATTATCGGCCTCGGATTGATTGGCGGGTCCTTGGCAAAAGCATTGCAGCGCAATGAAGATGTTCATGTATCGGGCTATGATGCGGACGCATTGACTGCCAGAAAAGCTTTCAAAATGGGCATCATCCAAAGCTCGCCGCCTTCTCTTGAGCAGGCAGCGGCTGCGGCTGATGTCATCGTTTTTGCTACGCCCGTCGGGGCAACTGTCAAATTAATGGAACGAAGTAAATACTGGGATTTAAAAGAAAATGTCATTTTGACAGACACTGGCAGCACGAAAGTCCAAATTATGGAAGCTGCAGAAAAGTTGGAGTATACCTTTATCGGCGGCCACCCGATGGCCGGTTCCCATAAAAGCGGTGTCGAAGCCGCCAAAGAAGTGCTCTTTGAAAATGCCTTCTATATCTTGACGCCCGGCAAAGAGACGGCTGAGGAAAACGTTGAGAAACTAGTTGGGCTATTGTCGGTCACCAAAGCGAAGATCAAAGTGCTCGAAGCGAAAGAACACGATCATATGACGGCGATTGTCAGCCATTTCCCCCATTTGATCGCAGCTGCTCTGGTCCATCAACTGGACCGTGAAGAGCAATTCCCGTTCGCGCGGCAGCTCGCAGCGGGCGGTTTCCGCGATACGACGCGAATCGCTTCGGCGAACCCGGATATGTGGCGTGACATCACGACGCAAAACAATGAGATGATTGTCGAACAGCTGGACCACTGGATGGACCAGATGGCGCATTTGCGCGAGATCTTGCAGAAGAACGAGCCCGAACCGATTCACCGCTTTTTCGCGAAAGCGAAGGAAACGCGTGATGAACTGCCGGTTGCAGGGCACGGTGCCATGTATTCCGTATTTGATTTGTATATCGATATCCCCGACGTGCCGGGGATCATCTCGGAAATGACGGGCTATCTGGCGGAAGCCGGCATCAGCATCGTCAATTTGAGGATTTTGGAGACTCGTGAAGATGTCTTCGGGATTCTTGTCCTTAGTTTCCAGACTGCGGAAGACCGGGAAAGTGCGCAACGCGTCTTTTCCGAACGGACCGCTTATGATACGTATATCTCCTGAAAGGAATGAAATTCATGTCCAAAACGATCAGTTACGCAAAACCTGCGCTAACGGGTAGCGTTCAAGTGCCCGGGGATAAGTCTATCTCACACCGGGCCATCATGTTCGGCGCACTGGCACAGGGAACGACGACCATCGAAGGTTTCCTGATGGGAGACGACTGCTTAAGCACCATCAGCTGTTTTCGTTCGCTCGGAATCGATATCCAAATAGACGGCGAACACGTGACAGTGACAAGCGGCGGCCGGAAAGCCTGGAAAGAGCCGGATGTCGTATTGGATACCGGAAATTCAGGCACGACGACGCGCTTGATGCTCGGTTTGCTCGCGGGCACTGATTTCCATTCGGTCATGGCAGGGGACGAATCCATCGCACGCCGCCCGATGAAGCGCATCGTTGAACCGTTGCGTTTGATGGGAGCGGATATCCGCGGGCGCGCCAATGGCCATTTTACGCCGATTGCCGTTCAAGGGACAGCTCTTCAGGCAATCGACTATACGATGCCTGTTGCAAGCGCACAGGTGAAGTCAGCGGTGCTGCTTGCGGGATTATCGGCGCGAGGTACCACGACTGTCCATGAACCGGTTCCGTCACGGGACCATACAGAGATTATGCTGAAGCATTTCGGAGCGGACATCTCCCGCGATGGCGATGTCATTTCATTGAGCGGCGGACAGGAATTGCGTGCTGCGCATGTCCAGGTGCCAGGCGATATCTCCTCCGCTGCTTTTATGATCGGGGCGGCACTCATTGCTCAAGGCAGTGAAATCCAATTAGAAAACGTCGGCGTCAACCCGACGCGTACAGGCTTGCTTGATGTGTTTAAAGCTATGGGTGCGGACATACAAGCAAGCGGCCATACATCCGAAGGGGAACACGCTGCAGATTTGACGGTCCGCAGCACTTCTTTGAGGGGCACGGACATCGGGGGCGATGTCATTCCGAGGTTGATCGATGAAATTCCATTGATTGCGCTTGTGGCGACGCAAGCTCACGGCAAAACGGTCATCCGCGATGCGGAAGAATTGCGCGTCAAAGAAACCGACCGCATACAGGCGGTCGTCACCGAGCTGAAAAAACTCGGGGCCGATATCGAAGCGACAGAAGACGGAATGGTCATACAAGGGCCGACTCCATTGACTGGCGCAGCGATGAATAGCTATGGCGATCACCGTCTCGGCATGATGGCCGCAGTCGCTGCGCTTATCGCAGATGGCCCAGTAACGATTGACGATCCGGGCTGTATTTCGATCTCTTACCCGAACTTTTTTGAACATCTGGATAAGCTGACACAATAACTCTCCTTCGGGGGAGTTTTTATTATGCTAGCATGATGGTTTCGTGTACGATAACTATATAACGGCAAGGAATAGGTGATGCAAATGGCAACTTTACAAAAGATCCAAGAAGCGGTGCAAGCCGGAGATACGGCTGCGCTCGATACAATGCTCGAACAATATTTGCTGAAAGGCGATCCCGATGAACAATATGCAGTTATGGAATGGTTGCAGGAAATCGGTTTTATCGAAGAAGCGCTCCGCGTAGTGGAGCATCTTCAGTATATGTTTCCGGAAGAGGCGCAATTGCGTGTCGACCGTTCTAAACTGCTGATTGATGCCGACCGTGAAGACGAGGCGCTCAATGAGTTGATGGCGATCCCAAAAGACGATGAATTATACCCTCAGGCACTGGTCACGCTAGCGGACCTGTTTCAGCTGCAGGGGCTTCTTGAGGCAGCGGAACTGCGGCTGGACGAAGCGATCGGCCTGATGCCCGACGAACCGCTGCTGCAGCAGGCAAAAGCGGAACTTTTGCTTGACTCGGGGCGCTACCTTGAGTCTGCACGCATCTATCAAGAACTGGAAAGCCGCAATGTCAAAATCGATGGCGTTAACCTGAACGAACGCTTGGCTGAAGTCTATAGCGCAGGTGCGGCTTACGAGGAAGCTTTACCTTATTATGAGCGCGCTTTGGAAGACGAAGCCCAGCCTGACGTATTATTCGGCGCTGCATTTGCCGCTTTCCAGGCGAAACAATATGAATTGTCGGTCAAGCGGCTCGATGAACTTCTAGGTGCCGACCCCGATTACTTCTCTGCTTATTTATTGAAAGCGCAGTGCTTCAACATGATGGAAGATTACAAACGTGCTTACGATGCCATCAAAGAAGGGCTCGCACGTGATGAGTTCGACAAGGAATTGTATTTGTTTGCAGGAAAACTTGCGTTGAAGCTTGGCAAAGGGGAAGAAGGCGTCGAAATGCTCCGCCAGGCGATCGCACTCGACCCCGAATACATGGAAGCCCTTTATGCATTAATCTCTTATTTCCATACAGAAGAGCGGGACAAAGAATTGCTTGAGCTTGCGTCGATGGCTGTGGAAAGCGGCAATGACTGGCATGCATTGTATCCGATGATTGCTAAAGCGTACGACCGGACAGAACAGTTCGGAAAAGCTTTGGAATATTACGATAAAGCCTATCCGGCATTTTCCGACGATCCCGAATTCCTCGAATCCTACGCCTTATTTTTGATAGAGGAAGGGAAACGCGACCGCGCTCTCGAAATAATCAAACAGCTTCAAGCGCTGGAGCCGGAAAACCCGCAGTGGTTCGATTGGCTGCAATCGTTTGAATGAAAGGGGGAGACGATATGACTGCATCTGTTTCTGTAGGGGAGAAAAAACAATTTGTCCGCTGGTTCCTCGGGTCTTATAAGATGAAAAGGCGTGAATGCATTTGGATCCTCAACTACTTGTTGAGCAATGATGAATTGCTGGAGAAAACGCATTTTGTGGAAGAAGCGCATTATTGTCCCCGTGCCATGGTCATGTCGACGACTGAATCTAAACAAATCCCGTTCCAATTCTATAAAGGCAAGCTGATGACCGCTGATGCTGAAAAGTCTTTCCACGATCTCAGGCTCCATCCCGATGAACCTTTGTATGTGCAATTGAATTTCCCAAGCATTCCGCCTGCGCCGCTTTACTTGGCGGTGTTGGAAGAGAATCCACATATGCCAAAAGGGGCATCGGTCAGCGAACAGGACCGCTTGATAGCAGAAAAGGTATTAAATGAGAGTTTGTCGTCTTACCAGGAAGAAACGATCCTCAAAAAAATTGACGAAGCACTGGATGCAGGAGATAAAGAGCGGTTCTTTGAACTGTCTGCCTTGCTGTCTGTAGTGAAATCGGCCAAAAAAATGGAGAGTGACTGAATACATGCATTTCAACAGCAAAGATATCGATTTATACGTAAGCCAAAAAGATTATGTCGATACGGCGGTCGTGCCGCTGATCGAATTGGACTTGACTGCTTCGGGCATGAAGGCGAGTGCGGGTGCGTCCGAATATTTGCAATCTCTAACTGTTATACTGGAAAAACAATTCAAAGGGCGGATTCTTTTGCTTCCGCCTATTTCTTATGTCCGGGCGGCAGACCGAACAGAGCTGGGCGAACAATTGAAAAAAGAGCTGTCGGAAACGGGATTCAAGCACATTTTTTACCTGACGACTGATCCGAAATGGCGTTCCGTCGAAGAACTTGACAATGTTCTCTGGCTGCCGGCCATTCCAACGGGGGATATGGACCAATCCTTCAAAAAATCGGTCATGGAAGACCAGCTGCGCCAAGTGCTGCCGCTGTTTACCAAAGAATGGACACATCATTCATGAAATGTTCACAAACTGTTCCATTAGACTGAATGCGATATTGACCTTAAGTTTTGATTGATATATCATTAGGTTGTCCTAGTAATTATATTTGAATGAGTATGTCCATTGGACTGACCTTGAATGTTAGAGGGGGGAAAAGAATGAGTAATAATCGTGTATCACGACGCCAATTTTTAGGTTACACACTGACTGGTGTAGGTGGTTTCATGGCAGCTGGAATGTTAATGCCGATGGTGCGTTTTGCAGTCGATCCAGTATTGCAGCAACATGACGCCGGAGATTATGTTTTGACTGACCAAGCTGTTGCCGATATCACAGAAGAGCCTGTACGTGTCGACTTTACATTTGAACAAGTGGACGCATGGTATACATCTGAAGTCACGAATTCTGCATGGGTTTACAAAGAAGGCGATAAACTAATCGCACTTTCACCTGTCTGCAAACACTTGGGATGCACAGTCAACTGGGGTGGGGATCCAGAAAACCCAACACAGTTCTTCTGCCCTTGCCACGCTGGACGCTATGAGAAAAATGGCCAGAACATCGCAGGTACACCGCCGCTCGGACCTCTTGATGAGTATCAAGTTCAAGAACAAGATGGTTTTGTAGCCATCGGAGCAGTAAGAGAAAACACTTTAGTTTAATAGTTAGGGGGTACGACACCAGTGCTAAACAAGTTATATGATTGGGTAGATGAGCGATTGGACATCACGCCGATCTGGCGTGATATTGCAGACCATGAAGTACCGGAACACGTTAACCCCGCACACCACTTTTCAGCATTTGTCTATTGTTTCGGAGGACTGACATTTTTCATTACAGTCATCCAAATCCTATCTGGCATGTTCCTTACGATGTATTACGTGCCGGATATTGAGAATGCTTGGCAGTCGGTTTATTATCTCCAGAATGAAGTCGCTTTTGGGGAAATCGTGCGCGGGATGCACCACTGGGGAGCTTCTTTAGTAGTCGTTATGATTTTCCTTCATACGCTACGCGTATTCTTCACAGGATCTTATAAGAAACCTCGTGAGCTCAACTGGGTAGTCGGCGTTATGCTATTTGGCGTAATCCTCGGCCTATCTTTCACAGGTTACTTGCTTCCATGGGATATGAAAGCATTGTTCGCAACAAAAGTTGGGATTGAAATTGCAGCTTCTGTACCAGTGATCGGCGAAACGATCAAAATTTTGCTTGCAGGGGATTCAACGATTCTCGGCGCACAAACTTTGACTCGCTTCTTCGCGATCCATGTCTTCTTCTTGCCTGCTGCTTTGCTTGGGTTGCTTGCAGCACACTTTATCATGATCAGAAGACAAGGTATTTCAGGGCCATTGTAATTCATCCTTGACCAAGGATTTTAAGGAGGGGACACTATGCACCGCGGAAAAGGGATGAAATTTGTAGGGGATTCACGTGTTCCGAGCAAAGAGTTTCGGAAACCGAATATCCCGAAAGATTACTCCGAATATCCTGGCAAAACAGAAGCCTTTTGGCCGAACTTCCTTCTAAAAGAATGGATGATTGGTTCTGTCTTCTTAATTGGGTATTTGCTCTTGACTGTCGCCCACCCTTCGCCTCTAGAAGGCCAGGCTGACCCGACAGACACGGCATATATTCCACTGCCAGACTGGTATTTCTTGTTCTTATACCAATTATTGAAATATGAATTCGCGTCCGGACCGTTTAACGTTGTCGGCGCAATCATCATTCCGGGCCTTGCGTTCGGTGCTTTGATGCTTGCACCGTTCCTCGATCGCGGGCCGGAACGCCGTCCATCGAAACGCCCATTGCCGACAGGCTTCATGCTTTTGGCAATCGCATCCATCGTATTCCTCACTTGGGAATCCGTAGCTAACCACGACTGGGAAGCAGCGGCTCGGCAAGGGGAAATCACGGAAGAAGTGGAAATTGATACAGCGGACCCTGGATATGAGATCTATTCAGCAGCGGCTTGTATTAGTTGCCACGGCGACAACTTGGAAGGGGCAGTCGGACCGAGCTTGATCGGAACTGGCCTGTCAGCAGAAGAAATCGCTGAAATTGCCGTGAATGGTATCGAAGCTGGCGGAGTTCAATCCATGCCGCCATCTTGGGATGGTTCAGAAGAAGATCTTCAAGTCATGACTGAGTTTATTGCTGGACTTGAAGCTGAATAATGCAATGTAAAAGAGCCGGGAAACCGGCTCTTTTTTTTGCACAGGAAAGGGAGATTGGATGGTGGAATTCACAGCAAAAATTTCGGCTTGGCTAATGTTCCGCCCGTTTTTGATATTGCTGTTTTTCGTCAATTTGGGCGGGACCATTTACGGATACATATGGTATGGTTGGCAATTGCGCATTACGGAACCGATATTTCTCATCTTCGTGCCGGATAGCCCGACCGCGAGCTTGTTTTTCACGATTGTTCTCGGACTATGGATCATCGGCAAGCACAGTCCGCTTATCGAAGCGCTCGCTTTTGTCACTTTGATCAAATATGGCCTATGGGCGGTCGTCATGAATTTGTTGACGCTCGTGCACACCGGATCGATCGGCTGGCTGGGCTGGATGCTCGTCGCTTCTCACTTTGCCATGGCGCTGCAAGCAGTGCTTTATTTCGAACATTACCGCTTCGGCTATTTATCGGTGGCACTCACCGCGATCTGGACTTTGCATAACGATGTCATCGATTATGTGTTTGGGCAGATGCCGATTTACTCGAGCTTGAGCGAATTTAGCGCACAAATCGGTTATTTCACGTTCTGGCTGTCAATTGCCTGCATCGCGTTCGCCTGGTTCACAGCGTCACAGAACCGCCACCTGGAGCCGCGGCGTATCAGTTGACCGAAAGTCAGAAAAACAAGTAAAATAGACATATAGAAACACAAAGAGAGGTTGATCAATAAAATGGGATTGAGCGGCTATATAATTTATTTTATCGTCTTGTTAATTGTGCCGATTTGGGCTCAAATGAAATTGAAAAGCACGTATAAGAAATATTCTAAAGTCCGGTCGACTTCCGGTCATACAGGGGCCGAAGTGGCTCGCATTATTCTTGACCAAAATGGCTTGAGTAATGTCAAAGTCGTTGAAAGCCGCGGGATGCTTAGCGACCACTACAACCCGATGACCAAAACAGTTGCGCTCAGCAGCCATAACTACCATGAGCCATCGGTTGCTGGTACTGCTGTCGCAGCGCACGAAGTAGGGCACGCGATCCAGGATGCAACGGATTATTCATTCCTGCGCTTCCGCCACCGCCTTGTGCCGATGGTCAATATTTCTTCCAATATGTCGTGGGTGTTCATCATGATTGGTATATTCGCAAACATTAGCGGAGCCATGTTGATCGGTATCGCGCTTCTAGCAGTCGGTGTGTTGTTCCAATTGGTCACTTTGCCGGTCGAATTCAACGCTTCGAACCGCGCGATGGACCAGCTGTTGTCGCATAACATCATCCGCAACGATGAAGAGAGACACGCGAAAAAAGTATTGAACGCAGCAGCGATGACTTATGTAGCAGCTACTGCAGTTGCGGTGATCGAACTTGCTCGTTTAATCTTGATCTACACAAGCATGGATCGTTCATAATAAAACGAAACGGGCGGGAAAAGCATTTGCTTTTCCCGCCCGTTTTTTTATTTGACATACTTGCATCAAAGAGGCTGTTTCTGTTCATCGAGCGTAAACCCTTCACCCATGACGTCATGCACTTCGATCAATGAGACGAATGCGTGGGGATCGACGGAATTGACGATGTTTTTCAGCCGCACGAGCTCATTGCGGGCAACGACGCAATACAGGACTTCGCGCTCTTCTTTGGTGAAATGGCCATAGCCCCGGAGAATGGTGATGCCGCGATCCATTTCAATGGCGATGCGGCTCGCAATTTCCTCTTGGGAATTAGAGATGATCAATGCGCCGCGTCCAGAGTAAGCCCCTTCTTGGACGAAGTCGATGACACGGGCACCGACGAATACTGCGACGAGCGTATACATCATGGAGCGGTAGTCGAGGAAGGTCAACCACGACAGCATAATGACCAATGCATCGAATAGAAACATTGTCTTGCCCATGCTCCAACCGATGTATTTCTGAACGAGCCTGGCAATGATATCAACGCCGCCCGTCGTTCCCCCGTAGCGGAAAATGATGCCAAGCCCCATCCCGACAAAGACGCCCGCAAACAAAGCGGCAAGGAATAAGTCGTCGCGCAAAGGAATTTGGACTTCGTAGACAAGGAAGATTTTCAAGAAGACGGAAACGGCGACCGTGCCGATGATCGTATAAAGAAAAACCTTGCGCCCGAGCAATTTCCAGCCGATAAAGAATAAAGGAATGTTCAATAACAGGTTCATCAATGCAGGATCCCAGTTCCAAAGGAAATACAGGATCAGCGTGATCCCTGCGAAGCCGCCTTCACCGAGCTCATTTTGGATATTAAAATGAACAAAGCCGAAACTATAGATAGCTGAGCCGAGAAGGATGAAAAAGATATTTTTCAACTGAAGATCTTTCATAAAAAAGCAGCCTCCCTTTTTTGTCATTAACTTCTGTATTATCTGCCATGCTGCCGTTTTTGACAACACCCCCCGTTTTCTTTACGATTGAATGGGAGTGTGATGACAGTGAACGCAGATAAAAGCATGAGGCAATTACAGGAAGAAGTGGACCGCCACATCGGGCAGTTTAAAGAAGGGTATTTTGCGCCGATGGAGATGCTTGCGCGAATGACCGAAGAACTCGGGGAATTGGCACGCGAAGTCAATCATGTATACGGGCCGAAAAAGAAAAAAGAGTCAGAAGCCGAAAAGCTGATCGAAGAGGAAATGGGCGATGTGCTCTTCGTCTTGATCTGCATGGCCAACTCCATGGAAATCGATTTGCAGGAAGCCCACGACGGGGTCATGGAAAAATTCCGGACCCGTGATAAAGACCGCTGGACGAGAAAGGAAGAACAATGATGACGATAAAAGTAGCGATTGCCGGAGCCCGCGGGAAAATGGGCAAAGAAGCTGTACATACTGTAATGGAAAATGCCGATATGGAACTCGTGGCAGCACTGGATTATAAAGACATCGGCGCAACATTGGCGGAGACGGGCTTGTTTCCTGAAAGTTTTCAAGTGCCGGTTTTTACCGACTTAGAAAAGCTTCATGGCCAGCATGCACCGGATGTCCTCGTCGATTTGACGACGCCCAAGCATGTCTATGCGCATACCAAACAAGCGCTGCAGCTCGGTATCCGCCCGGTCGTCGGGACAACAGGATTTTCCACTGAGGAATTGGAAGAATTGAAAGAACTTGCCAAAACCTCAGAGCTTGGCTGCATCATCGCGCCTAATTTTGCGGTGGGGGCAGTCTTGATGATGAAATTTGCAGAACAGGCGGCAAAATATTTGCCGGATGTGGAAATCATCGAAATGCATCATGACCAAAAACTGGATGCCCCGTCAGGTACCGCAATGAAGACGGCGCATATGATGAGTGAAACGCGGCCAGTACATCAGCAAGGCCATCTGGATGAAAAGGAAACTTTGCAAGGCGCTCGCGGCGCAGACTACGAAGGTATGCGCATCCATAGCGTCCGCCTGCCGGGGTTAGTGGCGCATCAGCAAGTGCTGCTGGGCGGCGAAGGACAGCTTTTGACATTGCGCCACGATTCGTTCAACCGCGGTTCGTTCATGTCTGGCGTCAGTTTGTCGATTCGCGAAGTGGTAGAACGCAAGGAATTAATTTACGGCCTGGAACATATCATAGGCTAAAATAATGGAGGCGATTGGATGAATATCGCATTGGTTGCGCACGATCGGAAAAAAGATGATTTGATACAATTTGCACTAGCTTATAAGCCTATCTTGGCAAAGCATCAATTGTACGCAACAGGAACGACCGGCTCCCGTTTGGTTGAAGGAACAGGCTTATCGGTCCATCGTTTTCAATCCGGGCCGCTTGGGGGAGACCAGCAGATCGGGGCGATGATAGCACAGAATGAAATGGATATGATCATCTTTTTCCGCGACCCGCTGACAGCCCAGCCGCACGAGCCGGATGTTACGGCTTTAATCCGCCTTTGTGATGTATACCAAATCCCGCTTGCGACCAATATGGGAACAGCCGAAGTCCTCCTGAAAGGTTTGGAAAATGGCTTGGTCGATTGGCGGCTCCTCAGCGACCGCCGGAAATAGGAGGAGAAAATTTGCGAAAAATGAAAATCGGAATTACATGTTACCCGACAGTCGGCGGATCTGGCGTAGTGGCGACGGAACTGGGAAAAATGCTGGCTGAAAAAGGCCATGAAATCCATTTCATCACCTCGAGTACGCCGTTCCGGCTAAACCGGCTGTATGCGAATATATTCAGCCACCAAGTGGATGTCAACAGCTATTCAGTGTTTCAATATGCACCGTATGACATCGCGCTGGCAACGAAGATTGCGGAAGTGATCAAAAACGAAGAACTTGACCTTCTGCATGTGCATTACGCAATCCCTCATGCCGTTTGTGCGATATTGGGACGCGATATGGCAGGGTCCGACATCGGCATCGTCACGACTTTGCACGGCACCGATATTACAGTCCTCGGTACAGACAGCTCATTGAAAGATGCAATCCGTTACGGCATCGAGAAATCCGATATCGTGACGGCAGTGTCGGATTCATTGAAACAGCAGACCTACGAGATGATCGCACCGGACAAAGAGATTGAAACCGTTCATAATTTTGTCGACGAACGGGAATATCATCTGCACGATTCAGCCAAGTTGAAGGAAGAGCTAGGCATTGAAGCGCATGAAAAAGTATTGATCCATGTGTCGAATTTCCGCAAAGTGAAGCGCGTGGAAGATGTCGTCTCCACTTTTGCAAAAGTGCAAAAGACGGTCGGCGCCAAATTATTGCTGGTCGGCGACGGCCCTGAAATGAGCCGCATCCACCAGCAAGTGAAAGACCTCCATATTGAACAGGAGGTCTTGTTCCTCGGCAAGCGAGACAATCTATCCGAGCTTTACAGCATGAGCGATGTGAAATTGCTGATGTCGGAAAAAGAGGCGTTTGGCCTTGTGTTGCTTGAGGCAATGGCTTGCGGCGTGCCGGCAATCGGTACGCAAATCGGAGGCATTCCGGAAATCATCGAACCGGGCGAAAACGGCTTTTTGGTGGAACTGGGCGATATTGATGCTGCGGCTGACGCGGCAATCCGCATATTGACCGACGATATGCTCCATGAAAAATTGTCGGTGACGGCTTTGGAAACCGCGACCAAACGCTTCAGCTCAGAGAAAATCCTCGCCGAATACGAAACGCTATACGCGCGCTTGCTGAAAAAGGCCGATAAGCAATGAAACGGGCCAAGCAGATTATCGCGCGTTTAAAAGATGCGGGATTTGAAGCCTATATGGTTGGCGGCGCGGTGCGGGATTATTTGCGCGGATCCGTGCCTCATGATATCGATGTAGCGACATCTGCGTCACCCGAACAAGTGAAAGCCCTATTCGAACGGTCGATCGATACAGGAATCGAGCATGGGACGGTTATGATCCTCATCGAAGGCCAAGGAACCGAAGTCACCACATTTCGAACAGAAAGCGGCTATTCGGATAATCGGAGGCCGGATAAAGTGGAATTCGTCAATTCGTTGCAAGAAGATCTAAAACGCCGTGATTTCACCATCAATTCAATGGCGATGACTGAACAAATGGAAATCATCGATCCTTTTGGCGGCAAAGAAGATCTAAGTGCAGGCATCATCCGTGCAGTCGGTGTTCCACAAGAGCGTTTCGCAGAAGATGCTTTGCGCATGCTGCGGGCAATCCGCTTTTCTGGGCAGTTGAATTTCCATATCGAGCCCGTGACCAAACGAGCCATCATCGAACACGCAGGGAAGATACAGTCCGTCGCCATGGAGCGCATCAAGGCGGAATTGGACAAAGTCATGGTTTCTCCAGCTCCGCGCATCAGCATGGGGTATTTGATCGAAACACAGCTGAACCGTTTTTTGCCCTCAGGCGGATTATTCGAGCTGGATTGGTCTGGATATACAGCCAGCAAAGATCCATTGTCGGGCTGGTTTTACCTATTGCATCAAAATGGCGAGCCTTTCAGTGCAATACGTGAATACCGTTTCTCCAACCAGGACAAAAAAGACCTTCAACATGCACTTGAAGCGAGCCGGCTGCCACTTTGGGACAACTGGGTTTATTATAGCTTCACCGAACGCCAATTGACGATTGCACAGGCCACATCGCATAAAACGCAAGCGGTGAAAGAGCGGCAACAGGCGTTGCCAATCCAATCGAAATCAGAACTTGCGGCCAATGGGCGTGATTTGATGGAATGGACTGGAAAAAAGGCGGGGCCATGGCTGAAAGAATGGACCTTGCATATTGAAAAAGCAGTGGTCGAACGCCGCTTGGCCAATGATAAAGAACAGATAAAGGACTGGTTCATAGATGAATATCACCGTCACACATAAATTGGCGACACGGCTATTAGAAGCAGGGACGGAACCGGTGTCCGGCCAGCAATTGGCAGACGAGTTCGGAGTTTCCAGAACGGCGATTTGGAAGCATATGAAAGAACTTGAGGAAATGGGCTATGAAATCGAATCGGTGCGCAAAAAAGGCTACCGTATCCAAAAAAGCCCAGACAGCCTGGAAGCTTTTCTTGTCCAGGCCGATCTCAAGACGAAAAAAATCGGCAAGCGCATCGAGTATATGGAACAATGTGCATCGACTCAAATCGTTGCGCACCAACTGGCACAAGAAGGCGCGCCGGATGGAACGGTGGTCATTGCGGAGCTTCAGACAGAAGGCAGAGGCCGCTTGATGAGAAAATGGGATTCGGCGAAGGGGCAAGGAATCTGGATGAGCATCATCTTGCGTCCCGACGTCCCGCCCCATAAAGCGCCCCAATTCACATTGGTTGCTGCGGTAGCAATTGTCCGGGCGATTCAATCGGTGACGGGTTTACAAGCATCGATCAAATGGCCGAATGATATCCTGTTTGGCACAAAAAAAGCCACTGGTATTCTAACAGAGCTGCAATCGGACGCTGATGGTATCCAAGCTTTGATCATCGGCATTGGCGTCAACGTCAATCAAGAACGGGAAGATTTTGATGCTGGCGTTCAGGACATCGCCACTTCCTTGCGTCTTGAGTCCGGCGAACTGGTAAACCGTAGGGAATTAGTGCAGGAAATCCTGCACTTTCTTGAAATCTATACAGAGCTCTATATTGAAAAAGGATTCGCACCGTTAAAAATATTATGGGAAGGGCATTCTGCGACAATCGGCAAAGCGGTTCGCGCCCGCATGTCGCGTGAAACCTTAGAAGGCATAGCGGAAGGCATTACAGAAGACGGCGTCTTGCAGCTCCGTACGGCAGACGGCAAGCTTCATGGCATTTATTCCGCAGATATCGAGCTAAAGTAAAGGATATAGGCATTTTTCAGAAATTCTGCTATAGTGAAAATAACGGGCAGTATCCGATGCGAACTGCACCGTGGCACGCAACAACAAACAATAAATGAATATGATTCTGCCTTGATCATTACGTGACAGGGACGGAGGAAACCGAATTTGAATTTTCTGTCCTTCTGTCTTCTGACAGAAGGCTTTTTATATGGTTTTCTCCTAAAAAGGAGAGGAAAACATGAAAGTCGTAAACACGGTGAAGGACTTAAGAAACTGGGTCCTGAGCACAAAAGAAAGCGGTCAGTCGATTGGATTGGTGCCGACGATGGGCTTTTTGCACGAAGGGCATCTGGCACTTGTTGAATCCGCAAAATCGGAAAACGATGTGGTGGCCATTAGCATTTTCGTCAACCCGGCGCAATTCGGCCCGAATGAAGATTTTGACCGCTATCCACGCAATTTTGACCGCGACAGCATGCTCGCTGAAAAAGCAGGCGTCGACGTGATCTTTGCTCCGTCTGTAGAAGAGATGTACCCGCGTAAATCGCAAATCACGATGGGAGCTGGAACGCTTGCGGATGTCTTATGCGGAAAAAGCCGCCCGGGACATTTCGATGGCGTGTTGAAAGTAGTGACGAAATTATTCCATCTTGTTCAACCCGACTTAGCCTATTTCGGCCAGAAAGATGCACAGCAGCTGGCGATCATTGAGTCGCTTGTGCG
Source organism: Planococcus citreus (assembly GCF_003664125.1). Classification (GTDB taxonomy): domain Bacteria; phylum Bacillota; class Bacilli; order Bacillales_A; family Planococcaceae; genus Planococcus; species Planococcus citreus. The sequence continues at coordinate 95,855 of NZ_RCCP01000001.1, read as the reverse complement.
GGAGTTCGATTTCCCGCTTGAAATCCGCCGCATCGCAACAGTCCGTGAACAGGACGGGCTTGCCAAAAGCTCGCGTAATGTCTATCTGAGCGAAACAGAACGCGTGGAAGCACCGAAACTTTATCAAGCCTTGCAACGGGGAGTGACAGCCGCTCGCGATGGAGAAAATCCGATTCCGGAGATGACCCGTTTTATCCAGTCGGAAACTTCCGGCAAAATCGATTACATCGAGCTGCTGTCTTATCCGGACTTGACCGAAGCGCCGAACGGGCAAGCGATCCTCGCGCTCGCTGTCCAATTCCAAAAAGCCCGGCTTATCGACAATATCATTTTCAATTTAAAGGAGAACTGACCTATGCTTAGAATGATGCTCAATTCCAAAATCCACCGTGCGACGGTAACTGAAGCCGATTTGAATTATGTCGGCAGCATCACGATTGACCAGGATCTATTAGATGCAGTCGGCATGTTGCCGAATGAGAAAGTCCATATCGTCAATAATAATAATGGCGCCCGTTTCGAAACGTATATCATCGCCGGAGAACGCGGCAGCGGCGTTATCTGTGTCAATGGTGCAGCAGCGCGTCTCGTGCAGCGCGGGGACATCGTCATCATCTTATCGTACGGCTATGTCATGGATAAAGATGCGCGCAGCCATAAACCGACTGTGGCGATTATGGACGCAGACAATTCCATCAAAGAAATCATCCATTACGAACCGGAAGCGACGGTCATGTAGGGATCGATACTTGAACACTCCAAAAGGGGAAAGCTCCCCCTTTTGGAGTGTTTCTTTTTTTGGCGTGTTCCCGCCGGCGAACAGCTGGCGAATATGTTACAATTTTTCCTGAGAGAATCACCTGAGAAAGAGGGGTTATCATGAATTCCCAAAAATATGTCGTTGTCGATATCGAAACAACGGGCCATTCCCCTGCAAAAGGTGACCGGATCATCCAACTGGCGATGGTGGCAATCGAACAAGGAGAAATCGTTGATACATATACGAAATTTATTAATCCGCAACGGAAAATTCCGGCGTTCATACAGGATCTGACCAATATAACGGAGCGCGACGTGGAAGGTGCAGAGCCTTTTGAAGCGTACGCCGAGGAAATCTACAGGCAATTGGAAGGCGCTATTTTCATTGCCCATAATATCCATTTTGATTTACCGTTTTTGCAAGCGGAACTGAGCCGTGCCGGCATGCCGAAATGGCAGGGGCTGGCCATGGATACTGTGGAGCTTTCGCGCCTGGTTTATCCGACTGCCTTCAGTTATAAATTGCAGGACATTGCGGCAGAACAAGGCATTCGCTTGAACAATGCGCATCGCGCTGATGATGATGCCTTGGCGACAGCTGAATTGTTTTTACGTGCAAAACAGGAGTTGGCTGAACTTCCTTATGATACGCTTGTCCTTTTGCATAAACGGTCTTTCCAATTGAAATCGGACCTGTCGCGGCTGCTATTTGAAATTACGCAGCAAAAACGCAACGGCCAAGCCGATCGATATGGCCGTTTCCGCGGCATTCCGATTGTCCCGAAAGCGGAGCGCGCGCAAGTCTTCAATGATTCGCCGCAGCAGTCGGCTTGGCGAAATGGATTGGAAACGGTTAAGCCGGAATACGAACAGCGGCCGAGCCAAGTCGCGATGATGCAAGCGGTGGAACGGGCCATCCATGAGCGAAGTGAACTGGTAATTGAAGCATCGACCGGCATGGGCAAGACACTGGGCTACCTATTACCAGCAGCGGCCTATGCTAAGGAATCCGGCAAGCAAGTGGTCATCAGTACGTATACGACCCACCTGCAGGACCAGCTCGTCTCCAAGGAAGTCAAGCTCGCAGAAGAGTTTCTCGGCGCAAACATCCACGTCGCGCTCATTAAAGGGTTGTCGCATTATATCGATTTGGGACGCTTTTTCGAGTTGCTTCACGGGGAAGATGAGTCTTATGATGAAACGTTCACGATCATGCAGATCATGGTCTGGCTGACTTCGACCAAGACGGGCGACTTAAATGAATTGAACGTGTCAAGCGGCGGCCAGTTGCTGGTCGACAAAGTGCGCCGTTCACATTTGAGGAAATTGACGAAGCTTGAAAAAACCGTCGATTTCTACGAACACGCACTGACAGAAGCCGAACATGCCGATGTCATTGTGACCAACCACGCATTCCTATTGAATCCACATAACCAAAAGCGCGCAATATTGAAGAACGTTGAGGCCTATATATGGGATGAAGCGCATCAAGTCGTGCAGGCGGCAGTTGCCCATAAAGAGAAAACTTTCGTCTACACGCAATGGCGCTATGTATTCGGCCAGTTGGGGAGCTTTGATGAAAATCAGCTGTTTTCAAAATTTTACCGCGTCGCTGAATCGCACGGCTTTGCCAGAGTGCCCGAGCTATTGCAAATGGAATCTTTGTATTTGAAGTACACCAGTTTATTCGATGAAGTGACGCTCTATCTTGCGCAGGCTTTCCAGAACAAATTCCATAATAGCCGCACGCGGAAATGTGCATCTTTATTGGATGAATTGGATTTCGAACGGGAAAGTTTCATGGATTTCCTGAGATTCTTGAATAGTTGGATCGACATCGCCCAGACCATCCTGCAAAAAGCAGAACGCTTCACGGAACTGACGATGAATGAACGGCTCGTGCTCGCAGATTTCCGTTATTGGACTGAAGAGCTGATGCTGAAATCGGTGGAGTTCAGTGAGATTTTCCTGTTCCCGAAAGAAGATGAAGTTTCCTGGATTGAAGGCGACTTGCGCAGTATGCCAACGAGCTTGTCGCTGTACAAACGCCCCTATGAAGTCGCGTCGCTTGTCGATAAAGTCATCGGCCAGGCGAGAGGCGAAAAAGCGGTCATTTGGCTGTCGGGCACGATGAGCGTTCCGTCAAACGAACGCTTTATCGTCAACCAGCTCGGTATACCGAATCAGGTGCCGATCGAAAAATTTGAACCTGCCGATCAATTTTACAGCGGCGCAAAAGTCTATATCGTTGAAGACATGCCGGATATCCAGCAAGTGTCCCAGCAGGAATACATCGAATCCGTGGCGGACGCGGTCACCCAGACGGTGCTTGTCACCGAAGGGCGCTGTTTTGTGTTGTTCACGTCACAGGACATGCTGAGGAAAACGGTCGATTTGATCCAGGATTCCCAGCTGCTCGATGATTATATGCTGTTTGCGCAAGGCATGTCTTCAGGCAGCCGCATGAAATTATTGAAATCGTTCCAGCGATTCCAGAAATCGGTGTTGTTCGGGACGAATAGTTTTTGGGAAGGCGTCGATGTGCCTGGTGATGCGCTGCGAGCTGTTGTCGTCGTAAGGTTGCCTTTCACCTCGCCCGAAGAGCCTGTTTTTAAAGCGAAATCACGGATCATCTCGAAAGAAGGCATTAATCCATTTATGCATTATGCCTTGCCAGAAGCTGTGCTGCGTTTGCGCCAAGGGTTCGGGCGGCTGATCCGCTCGAAAAAGGACAAGGGCTTGTTTATCGTGCTGGACCGCCGCATTGAAACGAAATCATACGGCGAGGAATTCCTTCATGCCTTGCCGGACGTGCCGGTCGCCAAAGTGTCTTTGGAAAAGATGGTAACCGATATTGAACATTGGTATAATAAGCAAGGATAAAGAGGGAAGAACGGTTCCTTCAATCGAAAGGAAGTGCCGAACAATGGAATCCAAGATCGAAGTATTAAATACTGTGCAAGTCGAGTATCAATCCGACCTGTACAAAGTGGTCGATGCATTGAACCGGACATTGAAAGACCGTGATTTGATGTTTGGACTGGCGCTCGATAAAGACGATCAGTCAAAAGCGGTTTTCACAATTTATAAAACCTAGGTGATTATATGAAAGAATGGATGAAATTCATCATCGTTTTTCTGTCTTTTTTGGCTGTAGCTATTGTGCTGGTCATTTTATTCCTCGGCAATAAACCGTTCTCAGAAGCGGAACAAGCAGCCGTAGAAAAAGTGGAGGCGGAAGGGCTGCTCGATGAAGTGGAGCGGGCATACGTCTATTCCAGCTCGACCCAATCCGTGACGGTTCTTGGAACGGACGGGGAAGGACAGATAAAAGCCGCCTTCGTCCCTGAAGAAGGGGACATGGAAGCATTGATGCTTGAAGACCAACTGACCGCTCAACAAGCGCGCGAAATCGTTCAAGAAGATATGGAAGTCGAGGAAATCCTCCATACAAAGCTTGGCATGGAAGAGGCCGGGGCTGTATGGGAAATCGCCTTTTTGAATGAAGCTGGGCGCTTGAACTACGTCTATCTCTTGGCGGAAGACGGCACTTGGTGGAAACGCATATTGAATTTGTGAAAGGGTTGATCAATTTGTTGAAATTAGCAAACCGCGTACAGACCTTAACGCCATCCACGACATTGGCGATTACGGCAAAAGCGAATGAACTAAAAGCGCAAGGCGTTGACGTCATCGGGCTTGGGGCAGGAGAACCGGATTATAATACGCCTCAAAACATTCTCGATGCAGCCGAGCGCTCCATGGAAGAAGGCAAGACGAAGTATACGCCTGCGGGCGGGTTGCCGGCGCTAAAACAAGCGATCCAGGACAAATTGCAGCGCGACCAGGGTCTAAGCTACGAAAAAAATGAAATCCTGGTCGGCGTCGGGGCAAAACATGTACTTTATACGCTATTCCAAGTATTGTTGAACGAAGGCGATGAAGTCATTATCCCGATCCCTTACTGGGTTAGCTATCCGGAACAAGTGAAATTGGCTGGAGGGGTACCGGTTTACATAGAAGCGACAGCCGGTCAATCATATAAAATCACTCCCCAACAATTGCGCGAAGCGATTACAGACCGCACAAAAGCCGTCATCATCAACTCGCCAAGCAATCCAACAGGCATGCTGTACTCGAAAGAAGAGCTTGAAGCACTCGCTGAAGTATGCCGCGAAGCGGATATTCTCATCGTTTCCGATGAAATCTACGAGAAATTGATTTACGGTGATGCCACCCATATTTCCGTAGCAGAGCTGTCAGAAGATGCTAAAAACCGCACGGTCATCATCAATGGCGTGTCGAAATCGCATTCGATGACCGGATGGCGCATCGGCTATGCAGCCGGTGATAAGGAATTGATCAAAGCAATGACCGATCTTGCGAGCCATTCGACTTCAAACCCGACGACCACATCCCAATACGCGGCCATCGAAGCGTATAATGGCCCGCAAGATGCCGTGGAAGAAATGCGCCAGGCATTTGAAAGCCGTCTGGAAGCTATTTTCCCGAAACTGGAAGAAATTCCAGGGTTCACCGTTTTGCGTCCTCAAGGGGCATTCTATTTATTGCCGGACGTTTCAGAAGCTGCAGCGAAAACCGGCTTTTCTTCAGTGGATGATTTTGCGAAAGCATTGCTCGAAGAAGCAAACGTGGCAGTGATTCCGGGATCTGGATTTGGCGCGCATTCGACGATCCGTTTGTCCTATGCCACATCACTCGAGCTATTGGAACAAGCAGTCGAACGCATCAGCCAATTTGTTCATAAGCATTGGCAAGAATAAGCACTATACATTTGGAGGCTATTTGACAGATGAAAAAAATCACTATCGCCGAAATGGCAAAATATAACGGACAAACTATCAAGCTTGGCGCATGGATCGCCAATAAACGTTCAAGCGGCAAAATCGCCTTTCTTCAATTGCGCGACGGTTCCGGCTTCGTGCAAGGCGTCGTCGTTAAAGCAGAAGTAGGCGAAGAAATCTTTGCCAAAGCAAAAGCATTGACGCAAGAAACTTCATTGTATGTGACTGGTGAAGTGAAAGAAGACGAGCGTTCTGCGTTCGGCTACGAGTTGGCCATTTCAGAGATCGAAGTGATCCAGGAAGCAAAAGATTTCCCAATCACCCCAAAAGAACACGGCACTGAATTCCTGATGGACAACCGCCACCTATGGCTGCGTTCAAGAAAACAGCACGCCATCATGAAAATCCGCAACGAAATCATCCGTGCCACTTACGAATTCTTCAATGACAACGGATTCGTCAAAGTGGACCCGCCGATTTTGACGGGATCGTCGCCGGAAGGCACATCGGAACTATTTGCGACGAAATACTTCGATGAAGATGCGTATCTATCACAATCTGGCCAGCTTTATATGGAAGCGGCTGCGATGGCATTAGGTAAAGTGTTCTCGTTCGGCCCGACTTTCCGTGCTGAAAAATCGAAAACCCGCCGCCACTTGATCGAATTCTGGATGATCGAACCGGAAATGGCCTTTGTGGAACATGCAGAGAGCTTGGAAGTGCAAGAGCAGTACGTGGCGCATATCGTGCAATCCGTCTTGAAGAATTGTAAGCTGGAACTCGAGCGTCTTGGCCGTGATACAACGAAATTGGAGAAAATCCAAGCACCGTTCCCGCGCGTCACATATGATGAAGCCATCAAATGGTTGAATGATAACGGGTTTGACGACATCAAATGGGGGGAAGATTTCGGTGCCCCTCACGAGACTGCTTTGGCTGAAAGCTACGATATGCCGATCTTCATCACGCATTACCCGATTGGCATCAAACCGTTCTATATGCAGCCGCATCCAGACCGCGACGATGTCGTGCTGTGCGCTGACATGATCGCACCTGAAGGCTACGGTGAAATCATCGGCGGATCTGAACGCATCCACGATTACGAGTTGATGAAACAGCGCATCCAAGAGCACAACCTGGACGAAGCTGCGTATGAATGGTATTTGGACCTTAGCAAATACGGAGCTGTACCGCATTCAGGATTCGGTTTGGGCCTTGAACGCACAGTCGCTTGGATCAGCGGGGCAGAACATGTCCGCGAATCGATTCCATTCCCGCGTTTGTTGAACCGTCTATACCCTTAAAAAGTTAAACAAGACAATAAGAAGCTGCCCGGCAGAAATCCCTTCAACAGGATTTCTGCCGCGGTAGTTGAAATATCCTAATAGATTTAGACAGCTAGAAATTTGCATACAGAAAGGTGGTTGGGATATGAAACAGTCTGACCGATTGCAGCAATGGATTGAGCAGGGAAATGTGACCATTTCCCAGCTTTTTTTTCAGTTTTATCGGCGCTTGAAAATCAGTGACGAGGAAGCGATCATGTTATTGCAGATCCACTCTTTCCAACAGGCAGGGAACGTGTTTCCGACACCGGATGAAATTGCCTCAAGAATGTCTGCAAGCCAGAACAGCGTAACGACGATGCTGCAGAAATTGATGCAGCAAGGCTATTTATCGATACGCCAAGAAACGGCTGACGGCATGCTGACGGAGACCATTTCGCTCCAGCCCTTATGGGACAAACTCGTAGATTGCCTGGAAGTTCAAGCGCAGACCGAAAAAGAGCATACGCAAAAAGAACAGGAAGGCGAGATCTTCCAGCTGTTTGAACAAGAGTTCGGACGTTTTCTATCGCCGATGGAGATCGAGACGATTTCCATGTGGATGGACCAGGACGGCCATACACCGGAAGTTATCCGCATGGCATTGAAAGAAGCTGTCATCGCGCAGAAAATCAGCTTGCGCTATGTCGATCGTATCTTGTTCGAATGGAAGAAAAAGAATATCCGGACGTCTAGCCAAGTAACGCGGCATGCAAATTCGTTCAGGGAAAAAAACATCCGCATCCAGCCGCAGGAAAGCACCGCGAAAAAAGTGCAATTCTACAACTGGCTGGAGGAACGGAATTAGCAGGTGATAGGATGATGACGAAAAAGGAATGGCTCGCTTGCCTGGAGGAAATGGACCATATGTTTCCCGATGCCCATTGTGAATTGATCCACCGCAATCCGTTCGATTTAGTCATTGCGGTATTGTTATCTGCACAATGCACCGACAAGCTCGTCAATAAAGTGACGGCAAACCTGTTTGAGAAATACCATACACCGGAAGATTATTTATCGGTTCCTTTGGAAGAATTGCAACAGGACATCCGGTCGATTGGCTTGTTCCGAAATAAAGCGAAAAATATCCAGGCTCTTAGCCGGATACTGATTGAGCAGCACGGCGGGCGTGTGCCGGAAGACCGCGACCTGCTCATGACTTTGCCAGGCGTCGGAAGAAAGACCGCCAATGTGGTCGTTTCTGTTGCCTTCAATAAACCGGCGCTAGCTGTTGATACGCATGTCGAACGTGTTTCGAAACGGCTCGGCTTATGCCGTTGGAAAGATTCTCCCTTGCAAGTGGAAGAGACGATCATGAAGAAAACCCCTGCAGAGGATTGGTCGAAAACCCATCACCAAATCATTTTCTTCGGGCGCTACCACTGCAAGGCGCAAAACCCCGGCTGTCACGTATGCCCGTTGTTCGACCGTTGCCGGGAAGGGAAAAAACGCGATAAAAAAGGGCTAGTGAAACATGATGCTGTCACGGAAATCAATTGATCAGTCCGTCTCGCCGTTCTACGATGACTGGGCTGACCTAAAACAGGAGATCCAATCCTGTGTTCAGCAGCATGCGGGTGACTGCCATGAGCTCATTGCACAAGGCTATAAGGTTTACGAAGCATTGCGACAAACGCTGGATGGCCTGTTCGGAAGTGCAGCACCATCTCCATTGAATGAACGCGAGCGGCTTGAGTTTGTGAGAAACTCCAAAAGTGCACACGCAGCTTCACGACAGCTCGAGCAATTATTCATGGAGCTAAAGAAGAAAATAGCACGCATAAAGATCGGCTACCCAGCTGAGTGAATGATTGAACCCCGGGCAGAAACCATTTCTGCCCGGGGTTTTTGCGTAAAAAAAGGCCAACCCTAGAATTCTAGGATTGGCCTTTTAAAATTGGGACGAAAAATCAAGATGCCTCTTCATCGTCCTCGCTGTTTGAGTTATTACCATTATTATTACCATTGCCGTTACCGTTCTCGCTTCCACTGCCGTTGCCATTCTCGTTTCCATTGCGATTGCCGTTTTGGTTGGATGAGGCATTGCTGCCTGATCCTTCTTGGTTACTTTCTTCTGGTTCTTCCGGCTGCTCAGGAATGTCTACGAGATCATCTGGAGTTTCGGTGGCTTCTTCCTCCTCAGCCGGTTCCTCTTCAACCGGCTCTTCTTCAGTAGGCTCTTCTTCAGTAGGTTCTTCCTCGGCCGGTTGTTCTTCAGCTGGCTCTTCTTCAGCCGGTTCTTCTTCTACTGGTTCTTCTTCAACAGGTTCTTCTTCCGGCTCTTCCTCAGGCTCCTCTTCAGGAGGAGGCGTGATCTCGATGGTCGTAGAAGCCGGCTCACTGCGTCTGCCATTTTGAGTGGCGACGACGCGGAATGTATATGTGACGCCTTCTTCCAGGCCATCATAAGAATAGCTGGTGTCATCTGTCGTCGTCAGCACTTCGCCGTTGACGGAAACTTCAAATGATACATCATCCGAACCATGGCTCCAGCTCAAGTTAGCTGTTGAGCCGCTGACGTCTGCTCTTAATCCAGAAGGTCGGTCAGGGTCTGCCACAAATCGCTCTGATACTGTACTGGGCTCCGTCCCCCTTGCAAACAATTCTTCACTGCGCATGCTCCACGGGGTGAACGGGCTTGCCAGGCGAAGTGGTTCAGTGCCGACTTCGATCACTTCCTGGGATACCGAGTCCGGCTGTTGGAAGCTTGCCGTTTCCGGTGAAGAAATCTGGCTCATCACTTGCTTGAACAAACGCTGTGCAAGCAGGCGTTCGTTTGAAGCGGTGTCGATCGGTGTTTCAACATTAGGATAGCCGCTCCACACTGAGATTGAATAATCAGTTGTGTACCCGGCAAACCAGACATCACGTGCAGAAGTCGCATCAAGATTATATTCTTGGAGTTTATCTTCAGAATAGTTAGATGTCCCGGTTTTACCGGCCATATCGAGTCCGCTGATGGCGGCTTCTTTGCCAGTCGCACCGGCAATGCTTGTATCGACTGCATCACGCAGCATGTCTGTCACCATATATGCAGTGCTGTCTTTCATCGCTGTCACCGGTTCAGGAGCGACGACTTCTTCCGTCGAACCGTCGCGGAAGACGATTTTCTTGATAGTGTGTGGCTTGGTAAATACGCCATTATTGCCGAATGCTGCAAATGCGCCAGCCATTTCTACGGTAGAGATTTGTTTTTCAGGGGTACCAAGTGCTGCTGACTCATAAATCCCGCCAAAATCCAAGCCAAGTTTTTTTGTAAAGTCGGTTGCGTTGTCAGATCCAACTTCCGCCAGCGCTTTAACTGCAGGGATATTGCGTGAGCGGTACAGGGCTTCGCGCGCTGTCATTGGCCCGAGGAACTGGCCATCAACGTTGCGGATTTCCTGTCCACTGCTATAGGAATATTCTTCATCGACCAATGTCTGTCCGGTCGACCAATCCAAATACTCGATGGCCGGACCATAGCTGACGAGCGGCTTAATCGTAGAACCGATGACGCGGTCTCTAGCCGTTGCAAAGTTTCTGCGCACATCGCCTTCGTATTCACGGGCCGCCCCGACTGCACTGATGCCGCCGGTTTTAGTATCGACGACTGTCATGGCAGATTCAACTTCGTCATCGAAGAAGAGATCCGATTCCATCGTTTCATTGACGCGTTCTTGTACATACGGTTCGAGTGTCGTATAAATCGTCAAACCTTCATCGAGCGAATAATCGCCTTCGAGGGCTTCGAGCTCATCGACAACCATTTCCATGAATGCTGTGTATTCTGTGCTTTCTTCCGTTGTGGTGCGCTGATCTTCCGGAAGAAGGGTGGATTCGACTGGCGTGTTCCACGCTTCTTCTTTTTGAGCTGCATCGATTTTCCCGTGCTGTTCCATCAAGTTCAAGACGACATCGCGGCGCTCTTCAGCTGCTTGCGGGTTCTTGAACGGATTATAACGGTTCGGGCTTTGCGGCATTCCGGCAAGAAGGGCAGCTTCGTGAAGTTCAAGCTCAGCTGCTGGTTTCCCGAAGAACTGCTCAGCAGCAGTACCAAAGCCATAAGTATTTCCTGACATCAGGATTTTGTTGAAATACATCTCAAAAATCTCTTCTTTGGAATATTCTTGTTCGAGCTTGAAAGCCAAGTAAGCTTCCTGTGCTTTACGTTTCAATGTTTTTTCATTGGACAGGAAGGAGTTCTTGATGACTTGCTGGGTGATGGTGCTGGCACCTTGAGAACCGAAGCCGCCAGTGATGTTGGCGACGACCGCGCCGCCGAGGCGGATCAAATCGATTCCGGAATGGTCATAGAAGCGATTGTCTTCAGTTGCAAGAATCGCATCTTCCATTACTTGCGGAATGTCGTCATATTCGACATATTCACGGTTTTGGGCGGTGAAATACGGGATTTCAGTTTCACCGTCATTTGCCAGGAAAACAGGGCTGATCGGGTCTCTCAACAGTTCTTCGTCGAGTTCAGGCGCACTGGACGCATAGACAGCGAATAAGACGACCCCGAATAGAAAGCCGGCGACGGCCAAGGCTACAATAGCCAGTAACCCTCTTTTAATCCATGTTTTTGCACCGGATTTCTTTTGTTTGTTCGAGTTTTTCCGTTGCCGTTCAATTGATTTTCTGCGTTCTTCACGCGATATTTTCTTATCACTCACATGCGCTTCCTCACTTTCATGTATATGCTATTTCATTAGCTGATGGAGCACGGACAAATAATCGATTCTCGGGAAAGCACCTGGCTTTACTTCAACCGAAGCTTCTTCCACTTCCGCTAAAGTCATCGATTTCCTTCCGCCAGAGGCCATTCGCTTCCAATAGTTTTCCAGTATTTCGAATGGCAAGACAAAATAGCGGTCGAGGGAAGAGAATCGGATGATCAAAAAGGCCAGGCCCCCGTGGCGGATGATGTCTGCCATATGGTGCACTTGGTGTTCGTGGATGTTCTTCAACGGGAAAGAAGTCCGGATTTCGGTTTCTTTCGCTTCGAAATCGACGTAGCGGCCTTGCCAGATGCCGTTATAATCGGTCGTAGACGGGGCTTGGAAATAAGCTTCCCGGATGACTGCAGCGCTTCGTGACGGGTATTCGACACGCACGATTTGCACCGGCACGGGCTTTTTGTGGATGACGGCGAGCCCGCGCTGTAAATAAAAACTATTGGTTTCGTTCAGTTCATCCTCCAGGGTTTTCCCGCGATTGCTGAATGAAACATCTTTTTTCTTCTTCTGCACCGGCTGATCTTTCGGTGGAGAAAATTTCTTTCCATTTGGGTAATTGATTGCCATTTGTGATACACCTCGCTTACTTTATCATATCACACGCACCTAGACGATAAATATGATGAAAGGTTTCCGAACTTTATTCCTAATAATAGCGGATTTTTGAGCCATCTCCAACTGAAAAGAATGCTTGTTCGGCAAACTGTATATGGGTTGCCGGATTGTGATAAACTAATGGCTATGGAGGGGGAAGAAAATGGACCTCAAGCAATTATCAACCGATCTTTACCACGAATGCGATATGTGTCTCGCACGCTTCAAGAAAATGCGTGAGCTGGATGCAGATCCTGATTTTTTTCAAGATGTAAAACCGTATGCCGATAAATGGCATGCAGCCATAGATGAATGGAAAGATGCTTCGCTTATGTTTATCCGGAACGAACGGCCGAAATACGTCCACAAGCTGCAAATCGACAATGCGGCAGAAGGCATGGGGCAAGTATTCGTCCAAAGTTTCTATAAAGATACGAGCAAAAAACGTTTTGTCCAGACGATCCAAGCGGCTCAGTATACGATACAGACCTTGCTTACAGCGATAGATGAAAAGGGCGATGAGAAACAATGAGAATTAAAAAGACAATACCGGAAATCCTCGCCGAATGGAAAGTGGAGCCGGAGATGATGGAGCGCATTTACCATTGGCATACGAAGCCTGAGAAACCGGCAAGCTATGCCGATTTTCCGGAAGCGATGCACGATAGCCTGAAACAAGCTTTACGCAAAAAAGGCATCGAACAATTGTATACCCATCAGCGGCAGGCGTTTGACTTGGCGCAGGCGGGCAATTCGTTTACAGCCGTGACGCCGACCGCATCCGGCAAATCGTATTGCTATCATTTGCCGGTGCTGCACAAAATATTGAATGACCCGAATGCGCGGGCATTGTACTTGTTCCCGACGAAAGCTTTGGCGCAAGACCAAAAAAGCGATTTGCACGATTTAATTGAAAAGACTGAGCAGTCGATCTTGTCCTACACTTATGACGGCGACACGTCCCCGTCGATCCGCACCAAGGTAAGGAAGGCCGGACAAATCGTCATGACCAATCCCGATATGCTCCATTCCGGCATTTTGCCGCATCATACGAAATGGGTGTCTCTTTTTGAGAACCTTCATTATATAGTGATTGATGAGCTGCACACTTACAAAGGGGTGTTCGGCACCCATGTGGCACACGTTATCCGCCGCCTGAAACGAATCTGCAACTTTTACGGCAGCGATCCGGTCTTTATCTGTACGTCGGCGACCATTGCCAATCCGAAGCAGCTGGCTGAAAGTTTGACCAACACTGACCACGAGTTGATCGACCAGAACGGCGCGCCAGCAGGCAAAAAGCATATCCTGTTCTACAATCCGCCGATTGTCCATCCGACATTCGGCGTCCGTCGCAGTGCGGTGCTCGAAGTGCGTGATCTGGCGACATATCTCGTCAAGCAAGGCGTCCAGACAATCGTATTTGCTAAATCACGCGTGCGTGTGGAAATGCTGGTAACTTATTTAAACGAAATTACGAAATATAAGTTGCAGGACGAATCGATTAAAGGATACCGCGGCGGCTATTTGCCTTCGGAGCGGCGCGCCATCGAAAAAGGTTTGCGCGACGGTTCCATCCAATGTGTCGTATCGACCAATGCACTCGAACTCGGTGTCGACATCGGCCAATTGCAGGCGTGCATTATGACCGGCTATCCAGGGAATATCGCAAGCGCCTGGCAGCAGGCAGGCCGTGCAGGCAGGCGCCAGGATGAATCGCTCGTTGTCTATGTCGCCCAGTCGACTGCGCTTGACCAGTACATCATTAACCATCCGGAATATCTTCTTGACCAATCACCGGAGGAAGCGCGCATCCATCCAGAGAACATTATTATTCTCATGGATCATTTGAAATGCGCGTCGTTTGAATTGCCATTCTCGACAGATGATATGTACGGGGAATTTGACGTCCAGTCATTGCTTGAATACCTTCAGGAAGAAGGGGTGCTCGTCCGCACATCAGACCGCTGGCATTGGATGAGCGACCGTTTTCCGGCGCATGATATTTCCTTGCGTTCGGCGACACAGGAAAACGTCGTCATCGTCGACCAATCGGTTCCGGCCGACACAAAAGTCATCGGCGAGATGGACCGCTTCAGTGCCATGACGCTCCTGCACGAAGAAGCGATCTACCTTCACCAAGGCACCCAGTTCCAAGTGGAGATTTTGGATTGGGAAGAGAAAAAAGCGTATGTGCGCGAAGTGGACGTCGATTATTTCACGGACGCGAACTTGGCGATCGAACTGAAAGTGATCAGCGAAGACAAGCATCGCAAGCTTCACCAGTCCAATGTGTATTACGGCGACGTGGCGGTTCTTGCCATGCCGACGATTTTCAAGAAAATCCGCTTTGATACACACGACAATATTGGCTCAGGGCCGATTTCACTTCCAGCCGAAGAATTGCATACCTCATCGACTTGGCTCAGCTTCGACAAGCCAGCCGATTTCAGCGATTCGGATTTGTCGGATATGATGACCGGTGCGGCTTATGCAATCGAAAGCTTTATCCCGATATTCGTGCAATGTGACCGGAGGGACGTCCACGTCGTACCGCAAGTGAAATCGCCGCATAACGACCAGCCATCGTTTTTCATTCATGATTCCTACCCGGGCGGCATCGGTATCAGCGAACGCATCTATGAGTTATGGCAGCCATTGCTTGAAAAAGCGCGCCAGCACGTCACGGAATGCCCATGCTTTGACGGTTGCCCGTCGTGCATAGGGGCTCAGGATGCGGCGATGGATATGAAAGGGCGCGTCATCGAATTGCTCGTGGAATTGGAGAAAGAGGGGTGAGCGTATGTCTTTTGAGAACAAGTTGATGCAGATGAAAGGCATGCTGAATAAAAAACCGGCAGCCCGAAAAGCGCAAACGACTCCTGTACGGCCGCCTCACGAAACGCAATGGAAAGAAATCGGTTTGACCTTAAAGGAAAATAAATTCGGTTTTGTGTTTGAGAAGAAAATCGCATATCCGCTTGATTACCGCCATGGTAATGTCGTCCTGGGCGAACTCGACCGTGTGCTTCAAGCATGGAAGAACACTGAGTATGATCATCCGTTCAAACTCTCTGAAGAAGCCCCTTTGGTATTTTTCGATACGGAAACGACGGGGCTCGGTGGGACGGGGGCGTATATTTTCCTGCTCGGCGTATTGGAACGTAAACAAGACAGCTTTGAAATGACTCAATGGATCATGCCGGATCCGTCGCAGGAAGCGGCTTTTCTCTATGAGTCGAATTTATGGCAGGCCCAAGACTCGATCATTTTCTCCTATAATGGCAAAAGTTTCGACTGGCCGCAGCTTCATTCGCGCTGGACGATGCACCGCGGGGCATTGCCGAAACTGCCGGACCCGAAGCAAATCGATTTATTCCACGGCACGAAACGAATCTGGAAAAACGAATTGCAGCGGCTCAAGCTCAGCGTCATCGAAGAAGAAAAGCTCGGCTTTGCCCGCAGCGGGGACGTGCCGGGATATTTGATCCCCGCGATTTACCTCGATGCGGTCAAAAGCGGCTTTCCGGAAGGTTTGGCGAAAGTGCTGTACCATAATGAACTGGACATCCTGTCGCTCGTGTCGCTGTACATCCGTTCATCCGATTTACTGATGGAGGATCTCTCGAGCGAATCGAGCGGCGCCTATACGAATATCGGCAAATGGTATGCAGACTTGAAACAATTCGACCAAAGCGCCGCTTATCTCGAACACGTCACGCTTGAGCGCGGAGATGCCGGTGCGCTTGCCCGCTTTTTGCTGGCAGTGCAAAAAAAGCGCAAAGGCGAATTTGAGGAAGCGCTTCAATTGTTCAAAGAAGCGGCGCCTCATTTGCGTGGCCCGGTGGAAGTGGAGGCGTGGGTGCATTTAGCGAAACTTCACGAACATCAATTCAAAGATCCGGCACAGGCACTCGTCATGACCGGCTTTGCAAAAGAAGCAGCCAGCCATGCGAAAGTCAGGAAGTCGATAGTGGACGACTTGGCCAAGCGTGAATTGCGGCTCGAGGAGAAAAAACGAAAAAAAGCCGCCGAATCCACGGTTCACAGAACACGTTAAATATCGCTTATGCTATACTAGCCGTAAGGAATAGACATATTTCACGAAGTTTCTTTTAATGGAAGGACGATTCGAATGGATATTAAATACGCAGCAAAAGACATTCTTGAAAAAGACTTTAAAACAGCCATGCGCGGCTACAACCAGGACGAAGTGGACCATTTCCTGGATGAAATCATTCAAGACTATGAATTGTACAACAAAAAAATCGAACAATTGCAAAATGAAAACCGCCGATTGCGCGCGGAGCTGGAGGAATCGCCAAAAAAGCAAGCAACTCCCGCGCCTGGAACCACCAATTTTGATATTTTGCGCAGATTGTCCCATTTGGAAAATCACGTCTTCGGCAATAAGCTCGACAATCGATAACAAGCTTGTCAACGGCAGCCGAATAGCGTATACTTAGTTAGCCATTTGAAATTCTGGCAATCGCTCCTGCACTTGATGCAGGAGAGGAAAGTCCATGCTCACACGGATCTGCGATGACCGTAGTGATCGCGCCCAGCGAAACAATAAGCTGGGGCAGCATTTATGCTGACGGCGGGTAGAACGCCTAAGTCTTCGGATATGGCCGAAATACCCTGAAGGTGCCACAGTGACGGAGCTGTATAGGAAACTATGCAGGTGGAACGAGGTAAACCCCGCGAGTGAGAAACCCAAATTATGGTAGGGGCACTTTTCCAAGGGAAATGAACCGACGGAAGAGGCGGAGTGAATCCGCAGATAGATGATTGCCATCCGCTAGTACGAGGCTTTGGCTGTTTGAGTACGTGGAGACAAAACATGGCTTATAGAATTTTGAATGGTCTTAACTTATTATCTTTGAAAGGCTCTCCTGCTGGGGAGCCTTTCTTCATATGAATGAAAAAATTTTGAAGTGAAAAATTATATATGGTTCAAGCTGCTGCTTATCAACATCCGGTATTTTCAGCAGTCATTGCCATATGTCTAAAACAGGTATTAGAAAGACGGAAAGGAAGTTGTTATGACTAGTTATAAATTACTGGCCACTGCAGCGATGGGACTTGAATCCATCGTGGCGAATGAAGTAAAAGAACTTGGGTACGAAACGACGACAGACAACGGCAAAGTATTTTTCGAAGGAACTGCCCGCGATATCGCGAAAACGAATCTCTGGCTGCGCACCGCTGACCGCGTGAAATTGATCGCCGGTGAATTCGAAGCGACGACATTCGATGATCTGTTCGAACAGACAAAAGCAATCGAATGGGAGAAATACTTGCCTGTCGATGCAGAATTTCCGGTTCAAGGGAAATCGGTCAAATCGAAACTTCACAGCGTGCCGACTTGCCAATCGATCGTCAAAAAAGCGATTGTTGAACGCATGAAAAAAGCATATCACCGCAACGCCTTTTTGGATGAATCGGGACCACGCTTCAAGATTGAGGTATCGATCCTGAAAGACAAAGTGCAGTTATCGATCGATACAAGCGGAGCCGGACTCCATAAACGCGGCTACCGCGTCGGGCAAGGCGAAGCACCACTAAAGGAAACTTTAGCGGCAGCGCTTATCAAATTGTCGCGCTGGAGCCCAGATCGCCCATTTGTCGACCCGTTCTGCGGTTCAGGGACAATCGTCATCGAAGCAGCAATGATCGGCCAGAACATCGCGCCGGGCTATAACCGGGAATTCGATAGCGAACAATGGCCATGGATCGGTTCCAAGATCTGGGAAGAAGTCCGCGCTGAAGCTGAAGAACAAGCGGATTATGACCAGCCGCTTAATATTCTCGGCACGGATATCGACCACCGGATGATCCAAATTGCCGAAGAAAACGTCATTGAAGCTGGATTTGCAGGAATTATCCGTTTGCAGCAGCGTCAAGTGACAGATTTCACAACAACTGAAGAGAACGGTGTTGTCATCGGGAACCCGCCGTACGGCGAGCGGATCGGTGAAGTGGAAGTCATCGAAGAAATGATTGGGGATATGGGACAAATGTTCTCGAAATACCCTACATGGTCTGTTTATATGCTGTCTTCGATGGAAGGCTTTGAAAAACTCTACGGCCAAAAAGCGACGAAAAAACGCAAATTATATAATGGCTTTATCCGCACGGACCTGTTCCAATTCTGGGGAGAACGTCCAAAAAATAAATGAGGAAAACGGAAGGGCGCCAGCCCTTCCGTTTCTCTGTGAGGGGTTTTATATGAGACAAGCATTGCCATTTCCGTTATCCAAAAATAAAACGTTCTTTGACTCATTGAACGACTGGATCGGGGATATCTTCTACGATATTCTGCCTGAAAAAGGGTATGAACTTCGCGATGAACAGATTTTCATGTCGTTTCAATTGGAAAAAGCGTTGAAAGAACGTCAAGTGCTATTTGCAGAAGCTGGCGTAGGAACAGGCAAGACGATGGCGTATTTATTGCCAGCGATTGCCTATGCCCGCTATACAGGCAAGCCGGCGCTCATTTCTTGTGCCGATGAGGCATTGATCGAGCAATTGGTGAAAAAAGGAGGCGATATCGACCGGTTGGATGAATTGTTCAATTTGAACCTGGATGTCCGCCTTGCGAAATCGCGCGACCAGTATTTATGCTTGCAACGCTTCGAAGGGGCGAAAAAACGCAGCGAAGCGGATTTTCTCGACCATATCGAAGACACGCTTCCCGAATTCGTCAACAAAACCTATTCGATGCAGCAAATGTATCCGTATGGCGAACGCTCAAGTTATCCGGAACTCACGGATGACCAGTGGCAGCAAGTCAATTACCATCCGATCCAAAACTGCAACGCTTGCGATATGCGCAATAAATGCGGATTGACCTTGCACCGCAACCATTACCGGGAAGCGACTGACCTCGTCATTTGCTCACATGATTTCCTGATGGAGCATATTTGGACAAAGGAAAACCGCAAGCACGAAGGCCAGGCGCCATTGCTTCCGGAAGTTTCACAAATCGTGCTCGATGAAGGCCACTTACTGGAATTCGCGGCACAGCGCGCGCTTACTTATGAAGTGCAGGAAAGTTCGCTTTACGATGTGACGGAAAAAGTCATGGTCGACGGCGTCCGTGAAAAGACACTTGGCCTCATTGAACGGACCATCGATTTGCATACCGAGTTTTTCCGTGTACTGCGCAGTAACTTGATCCCAAGCGAAGAAGACCGCAAAGCGATCCAGGAAGACCCGTTGCTGAAACGCATCGGGACCGAATTGATTCGCACCGTCGACAGCCTGTTGGAAGAATTCGTCTTTGAAGGGGAATTGTTCAGCATTCCTGAATATGAACTCAATTTGGCTGAGGAGTATTTCGAGCAGTATAACTTCTCGATGGGCTTGTTTGTCGAAAATGGCGACGCAATCAGTTGGCTTGAAGAAAAAGATGAAATTGAAACCTTGGTCATCATGCCACGCCTTGTGACGGATATTCTTGATGAGAAATTATTCGATGGCAAACTGCCGATCGTCTTTTCGTCCGCCACATTGTCCGTCGCGAAGGATTTTACTTATCTGGCGGATACCTTGGGGATCGACAATTTCGAATCGTTCTCGGTTCCGTCTCCGTTTGAATACGAAGAAGTGATGGAGATCTTCAAGCATCCGGTTGAACAGCAGGCAAAAGCGCAAAAAGTACTGGAGTTGGCAGCGGAAGGCGGACAAACCTTGGTGTTGTTCAAATCAAAAGCTGCCATGCAATCTTTCAAACGCGCAGTGCCGACAGACTCTCCACTTGCCATCGAGTTCGAAGGCGACCGTGAGCTATCGTCCGTCGTGCGCGATTTCCAGGAAGGCAAATTCCAAGTGCTGTGTTCCCATCATCTATGGGAAGGGATGGATTTGCCTGGCGATGCCTTGACGAAAGTCATCATCGTCGACTTGCCGATGCCGCCGAGCGATCCGGTATTCGACGCGAAACGTAAATTCAGCGAACATCCGCTAGAAGAGATCGACTTGCCGTTCATGCAGCTGCGCCTGCAGCAAGGCGTCGGGCGACTCATCCGTTCTTCTTCCGATAATGGAGAAATCCACTTGCTATTGACCGAAGAGGAATTGCGCATTGAACACCTCTGGCAGAATGTCTTGCCAGTGCCGGCGAAAAATCGCTAAATAGAATACGTGACGAATCAGCGGGGAAGTTCCCCGCTGATTTTTTGTCTTTTTCCGAAAAGCTGCCTATAGAACTGAAATTTTCAAAAGCTGATGGGGCAGGGAAAAGACTCCTTATGATACAATAGACCGGTAAAGAAGGAGGAATATTGTGTCAATGGAACAACAATTCAGGGAACTACACCAGAAAATGACAAGCTATAACGAAGCCATCTCCTTGCTGTATTGGGATATGCGGACAGGCGCACCGAAAAAAGGCCAAGACTTGCGTTCAGAGACGATCGGGACCTTGTCTTCAGAACTGTTTGCGATGTCGACATCCGAGGAATATGGCAAGCTAATCGCTGAGCTGAAAAAACAGGACGGTTTATCAATTGCAATGCAGCGCTCTGTGGAAGAAGCCGATCGTGAATACCAATTGAACGCCAAAATTCCGCCAAAAGAATACCGCGATTTCGTCATCTTGACGAGCAAAGCGGAATCCGTTTGGGAAGAGGCGAAAGAGCAGGCAGATTTCGCTATGTTCCAACCATACCTTGAGCAGCTCGTGGAAACGACTCGACGCTTTGTCGGCTATTGGGGAATGAAAAACGGCAGTGTCTATAATACTTTGCTCGACCAGTATGAGCCAGGCGTCACGACCGAACAACTGGATCAGGTATTCGGGCAATTGAGAGAGCGCATCGTGCCGCTCGTCAAACAAATCCAGGAGTCTGGAAACCAGCCGAACACCGAATTCTTATATGGGCATTTCCCCAAACAAGCCCAGCAGGATTTCAGCTTGGATGTGCTGAACCAATTGGGCTATGACTTCGAAGCCGGACGACTGGATGAAACAGTCCATCCATTCATGATCGCAGTGAACCGTGGCGATGTCCGGGTAACGACGAAATACGATGAAGAGGATTTCCGCACGGCCGTCTTTGGCACGATTCACGAGGCGGGCCATGCTTTGTACGAACAGAACATCAGCAGTAGTTTAAGCGGATTGCCGGTCGACGGCGGATCGTCGATGGGCATCCATGAATCACAATCTTTGTTCTTTGAAAACTTTGTCGGGCGCAACGAATCGTTTTGGCGCCATAACTACGAAAAATTCCTATCTTACGCACCAGATTCATTCAAGCACGTGGCGCTTGATGAATTCTTAGAAGCCATCAATGAATCAAAGCCTTCATTGATCCGTATCGAAGCCGATGAATTGACTTATGCACTCCATATCATGATTCGTTATGAATTGGAAAAAGGCTTGTTTGACGGCGACTATGAAGTGAAGGATCTCCCGGTTTTATGGAACGATAAATACGAGGAATATTTAGGCATCCGCCCGGAACATGACGGAGAAGGCGTACTTCAGGATGTCCACTGGGCGGGTGGCAGCTTCGGCTATTTCCCTTCCTATGCATTGGGGCTTCTATATGCAGCGCAGTTCAAGAATGCGATGCAAAAAGACATCCCGAACTATGATGAATTGCTGGCAAAAGGAGAGATCGGCCCGGTGACCGAATGGCTGACTGAAAAAGTCCACCAACACGGAGCTGTCAAGAAACCGCTTGAGCTTTTGAAAGAAGCGACAGGCGAAGGCTTGAATGGAAATTATCTAGCCGAATACTTGGAAGCGAAATACGCCAAAATCTATCAATTGGATTAAAGTAAAAAGAAATCTTTTTGCTTGGCAAAAAGATGAATAAGGAATGACTAAAAGGGGGATTTCTTTGTGTTGGCATCTTTTCGTTTAGAAGGCAAGACCGCGATCGTCACCGGAGCCGGCAAAGGCATCGGGCGTGCGATTGCATTGGCACTCGGTGAAGCAGGGGCGAATGTCTTGCTTGTCGCACGGACCGAAAGCGACCTCGAGCAAGTGACGGGGGAAATGGCTGGCGATCGGACATCCTATGCAGTGGCTGATGTGACCGACCGAGGCGATATCCAAAAAGCAGTCGAAGCGGCGGTTGAGCGGTTCGGCAAGGTCGATATCCTAGTCAATAATGCAGGGATAAATATTCGTTCGAAACTGGATGATGCGACCGATAGTGAATGGCATAAAATCATGGATACCAACGCGCAAAGCGTATTCATGTTTTCCCAGGAAGCGGCGAAACACATGTCTAAAGGGGCTTCGATCATCAACGTCAGTTCCGTCGGCGGCGACCGCGCATTGAAAACTGGCATCGTCTATGCAGCTTCTAAAGCAGCAATTATTCAAATGACGAAAGTGATGGCAATGGAATGGGGCGAGCGGGGCATCCGCGTCAATGCAATCGGCCCTTGGTATTTCCGTACGCCGCTTACGGAGAATTTGCTGTCGGATCAGGAATACCTGGATTCGATCCTTGCAGTAACGCCGCTGAAGCGCGTCGGGGAGTTGCCGGAAGTCGCTTCGCCTGTCGTGTTCCTTGCATCGGATGCAGCGGGCTATATCACCGGGCAGACTTTGTTCATCGATGGCGGCATGTCGATCCACGGATTTTCATGAAGAAACATCCTTCCAGTAATGGAAGGATGTTTTTCGTTCTGCTGAAAAAATGATATGATGAATAGAAGTAACGGTGAAGGAGATATACATATGACAGCGACAGACCATAAACAGGAATTAATCGAAACAGCGCATCTTTACCGGATTTTCAAAGACAATGAAGACACGGAACGTCAAGAAAAAGCGGAATTATTTGCGCGCAAAATCTTGAAAGACCAATTCATCATCGGGTTTGCCGGCCATTTCTCCTCCGGAAAATCGTCAATGATCAACGCTTTGACGGGCGAGACATTATTGCCATCGAGCCCGATCCCGACAAGCGCGAATATCGTCAATGTCCATAAGGCAGAAAATGACTATGCCATCGTCAACCGCAGGGGAGACCGTCCAGTGTATTTCCCTGAAAACTATGATTTCCAGGCAGTGAAAGATTTCTGCAAGAGCGGGGACGTCACGCAAATCGACATCGGGCATTCGACTTCCGTGTTGCCAGAAGGCATCACCGTGATGGATACGCCAGGCGTCGACTCAACGGACGATGCCCATCGGATGTCGACTGAATCGGCTTTGCACGTGGCCGACATGGTGTTTTACGTGATGGATTACAACCATGTGCAATCCGAACTCAATTTCAATTTCACAAAGGAATTGCAGAAATACACGGATCTTTATTTGATCGTCAACCAGATTGACAAGCATCAGGAAAGCGAGATGTCGTTCGCGGAATTCCAGCAATCAGTTGCGGATAGTTTTGCCGCTTGGGGTGTCGAACCGAAAGGCATCTTTTTCACTTCATTAAAAGTCCATGACTTCCCGGGCAATGAATTTCCAGAAGTGAAACAGCTCGTTTCCTCAGTTATGGACAATTGGCAAGGGCATCTCGGCGAAGCTTCGGCGTCTGCACTTCGTCAATTAAAAGATGAGCACATCGGCTTTTTGGAAGATGAAAAAGCGGAGCGGCTTGAAGCTTTCGCGAATGTGTTGTCTGAAGAAGAATGGGTTGCGCGCGAAGACTTGAAAAAAGAACACGAACTGATCAAGCGCCGCAGTTCTGTCCAGGATTACGACAATTGGCGATCGAATTTCGAGAAAAAGCGCAAAGAGCTGCTTGAAAATGCCAATATCATGCCGTATGAAGTGAGGGATGCGCTCAGTGCTTATATAGAAGCGCGTCAACCAGGATTCAAAGTGGGCTTGTTGTTCAGCGGCAAGAAAACCGAAGAAGAGCGGGAAAACCGTAAACAAGACTTGCAGGACAAGCTGTCGAAAACAATCGACTCACAAATGTCCGGTCATTTAAAAAAATTGATGAAGACCTCCCTGAGAGAAGCCGGCCTTTTGACGGATACCGAGTCGCTTGAAATCGACAAGATGCAATTCGACTTGCCGTTCTCGGTTGTCGAGGAGAATGTTCCCGAAACGGCTACGATGACTGCGGATACGGTGCTCAATGTCAGCAAGAGCCTGACCGCTCAAGTGCAGCGCTGGCTCATACAGGAAACTGATCCATGGAAAGCTCGCCAAAAGGAGGGCTTCGAAGGGCTTCCAGACGATGCGGGAACAGAGATCGACATGAAATCCGAGTCGCTTGAACAAAAGGTGCTTGCGATCCGCACGCTCGAGGAAATGGACGAAGCGATAGATAAAGTGAAAAAATCCTTTACCGCCATTTTGCCGAAGCAGATGGATGCGGCAGAAAAACAAGTGGCCGGATGGCAAGATGCGTTTCATTTGTCAGCTGAAGACATGGTGGAATTCACGCCATCGATGCTCGAAGAAGAACAGCAGCAATGGGATGATGGCGAAAGTGCCCCGACACACGAACTGACATCTTTTGATGAACAGCAAGTACTGTCTCGCGTGAAGACAACTGCCGATATTTTGGAGCCGGTGCGAGGATTCTCGGAAACAGTAGCGTATTTGAAGCGCAAAGCGAAGCGTTTGGAAGGCCAGGAATTTACCATTGCTTTGTTCGGCGCATTCAGTGCCGGGAAATCCTCGTTCTCGAATGCATTGATGGGCGAGACGGTGCTGCCAGTCTCCCCGAACCCGACGACTGCGACCATCAACCGGATTCGCCCTGTGACCGACGCCCATCCGCATGAAACCGCTGATGTGCGCTTGAAAACCGTTTCGGCAATGACCGAAGATGTTAAAAACTCATTTGCCGTTTTCGGCGTGAAAGTGGAGACATTGGAACAGGCCTATGCGAAAACCGATGCGCTGCCAGACGATGCAACAACCGAGCAGCAAATCCACAAATCGTTCTTGCTCGCCTTCAAAGGCGGATACGAAGCGTTTTCCGGCCATCTTGGCGAAACCTTGCGTGTAAACCGCAAAGAATTCAGCTTGTATGTCGCCAAAGAAGAACGCAGCTGTTTTGTCGAGGAAATCGATTTTTATTTCGACTGCGAGCTGACTAGAAACGGCGTTACCTTGGTGGACACGCCAGGTGCGGATTCCATCAATGCGCGTCACACGAATGTCGCATTCGAGTATATCCGCAATGCTGATGCTGTGTTGTTCATCACATATTACAACCACGCCTTTGCCCGCGCGGACCGCGAATTTTTAATCCAGCTTGGCCGCGTGAAAGACGCTTTCGAAATGGACAAAATGTTCTTTGTCGTCAATGCCATCGATTTGGCAAATAATGAAGAAGAAAAGCAGGCAGTCATCGACTATGTCGGCAATGAATTGCAACGCTTCGGCATCCGCTTCCCGCGCCTGTTCGGCGTTTCAAGCCTGCAAGCTCTGAAAGATCGCGACATTTCCGGCATGCCGGAGTTCGAAGAAAACTTCCAGCATTTCCTGAAAGAAGAATTGAAAGGAATGGCGGTCCAGTCATTGTCGGAAGAAGAACAGAAGACAGTGGACCGTTTCCGCAATTTGATTCAGTCGACCGAAAAGAACTTGGAACGCAAAGATGAACGCTTGGAAGAATTAAAGCAATTGGAACAGAAAGTACGCAAACGCTATAGCGAAACAATGGCGCCAGTATTGGAGCAAGAAGCGAGCCAAGAACTCGGCGAATTGCTGTATTATGTGAAACAACGCGTATTTTACCGCTTCAACGATTTCTTCAAGGAAGCATTCAACCCTTCGCTATTCGCAAGAGAATCCTCGAAGCAAGCGCTCGATACGGCATTGCGCGATTTGCGGGAAATGACGGCTTTTGATTTCCAGCAGGAGATGAGAGTGACCAATCTGCGGCTTGCACGATTTGTCGAGAAGAAATTAACGGAACGCTTTAAAGACGATGCCGTTAAACTGAAGGACTGGAATTCAGAGTTTTCGTTCCTTCCATATGAAGTGAAAGAAGCACAGTTGCTGGAAGCGGGCCAGCCGTTTGATGATGCTGATTATTCCACGGCTAAATCGTATTATAAAAACAACAAGAGCTTTTTTGAGAAAAATGAAAAAGAGGCGATGCGCGACGCCTTGCAGGGAATGATGGAACCGGACGCAAGCCGTTACTTGGAACAGGAAAAAACCGCGTTGATCGAATGGGCGGAGTTCTGGATTGAACAGGAAGCGGAAGGGCTCCGTCAGCATCTGTTGCGCCAGGCGATCGAGCAAATCGAATCCGAGCGCAGCTTGTTGCAGCAAAGCGAAATTTTGGCGCAATGGAAGCAATTGCATGAAAAATTGATGGAAGGCAGGGGATAATATGACTGTTTTTATTGAAACGATAGATACAGAGAAATACCGTTGGATCGATGCGCGCTTTGACTTAAAGGATTCCGCATGGGGAAACGAAAGCTTTGCGGCGGAACATGTAGCAGGGGCGATTCATTGGGACTTGGAGAACGATTTATCCGATATGGCGTCTGAAAACGGCCGCCACCCGATGCCAAGTAAAGACCAGCTGACGCAATTGTTCCAAGCAGCAGGTTTGGAATTGACCGATTCGATCGTCGTCTATGACCAGGGCGGTTCTCCTTATGCCGCGCGAGCATGGTGGCTGCTTTCTTATGCCGGATTCGAACACGCTTTTATCAGCCGTGTCGGTTTTGACGAACTGAAGCAGCAAGGCATTGCCACTTCGACAGAATCAACATCCTATTCAGCTTCATCCATTACGCCGGAGTTTGACGATAGCTTGCTTGCGACGCGTAAAGACGTCCAGCAAATCGTCGATGGCAAAGAATTGGGCGTCTTGATCGATGCCCGTTCTGCGGAACGCTATGCCGGCATCAACGAACCGATCGACGCCGTCGCCGGGCGCATCCCGGGTGCACGCAATTACGATTGGTCGCAACTGGTGTCAAATGACGCATTCCGGACCGACGAAGAGTTCGGCAGCTTGCTGCAGCCGAAAGAACCGGCGGTGGTCTATTGCGGCAGCGGCGTAACGGCGGCTGCGCTGTATGCCATGCTTGCCGAAAAACAATACGAAGGCTTGAAATTGTATGTCGGCAGCTATTCCGACTGGATCTCCGATGAGGACAGTGTCGTGGAAATCGACCGCGATGAGCATCCGGAAGCGGCTGATGACCAGACGAAAGCGGTACTGGCGAAGTTGATCGAAGAAGGCTACACCGGTGAGATGCTGATGAAGAAATTCGAATACGAAAAATCGCTCTTGGAAGATAAAAAGTAAATAGAAAAACGGCATTGCTTATGTAGCAATGCCGTTTTTTAAGTTCTCGAGAAAGTTAAGAAGTCGTATTTTCCGAAGCTTATCGCTCGCTTTCCGTGGGCTCGCGCCCAAGCCTCCTCAGCCGCTGCGAAACCTTTGTGCTCCCACATCTGCACGGCAGATGCGTCGCAAATGAATGAGCTCTGCTTAGCTTCGCTCATTCATTTCTTGCGGGGTCTCGGTCGTCTCGCTGATCCACTGGAGTCGAGCGAACACTTCTCCAAATACTTGGATAGAACATTGTTTTTTGAATGCGGATTAAGCGGTCTCCTTTTTCATTCATAACAGATCCCAGACTTCTTCAACATTCAGAAGAAAAGGCATTGCTTATGTAGCAATGCCTTTTTTCTATGATTTGTTTTTCTTGTTCAATTGGACAGTGATGATTTGGTGATTCTCCATCTCACGTACGATAAAGCGGAAGTCAGTCAAGTCAATGACGCCGCCTTCTGCGATGTCCGTGTCCATCATCTGGACCCAGCCTCCGACAGTGTCGATGTCTTCACTTTCTTCGAATTCGATCGGGAAGCGGGCTTCGAGTTCTGACAGCAACACCCGGGCGTTGACGAGGAAATTATGATGATCTATCCGTTTGATATCATCAGTTTCGTCATGGTCGAATTCATCGCGGATTTCACCGACGATTTCTTCCAGGATGTCTTCCATCGTGATGACCCCCGCTGTTCCGCCGTATTCATCGACAACGATTGCCATATGGACGTGCTGGCTTTGCATGCGCAGCAGAACATCCTGGATTGGCGCCTGGTCGTGGACGAACGGCAAGTCATGGATCGTCAAGCTTTTCGAGAGATCTCCCGCTGTCGTGTAGCTCGTCAGCAATTCCTTGATATTGACAAAGCCGATGATGGCGTCTTTATCGCCGTCTTCAGTAACGGGATAGCGTGTATATTGATGTTCTTCAATAATTTCCATTAATTCATCATGATCCATTTCCAGTGAAATGGTAATCATTTGCGTTCTCGGCAGCATGATGTCTTTCGCCAGCCGTTCATCAAACGAAAAGATGTTTTGCATATACGCCAATTCATTCTGGTTGATTTCACCGCTTTGGTAACTTTCATGCATCAAATGCTTCAAGTCTTCTTCGGAGTGGCCGTATTCCGGCTGTAAAGTACGGATGCCGAGCGGCCGCAAGAGGAGCCGTGCCGCTGCGTTAAGCAGCCATAGAATCGGTGCAAATATACTGCCTGCAAGACTCAGTGCAGGGGCGAGGCGAAAGGCCGCGCGTTCTGCGTACTGGGCCGCCAAAGCTTTTGGCGCCAGTTCTCCGATGATCGCCCGGATGGAAAAGACCAGCACGAGCACAGTGATATAAGAGATTGGGCCTGCCGCATTTGGTCCAGCGTTGTCAGCCACTGCACGTACAGAAGGCAATTCGGCAATGTTTTTAGACAGCCAGCCAAGACCGATTGCCGTCACTGCGATGCCAAAGCGCGAAACGGATAAATAATAATCCAGATTATTGCTGATTTTTTCCAGCCAATTGGCATTTTTGCGCCCTTCCGACAAGGCTTGTTCAATGCGCGACAAGCGCACCCGGATGATGGAGAATTCCGCTCCAACAAAAAAAGCGGTAAAAAATAAAAGAATACTTGCGGTTGCGATATAAAGATAAAATATACTGTCCAATTCGTCCCCCATGTCCGGGAGCTCACCTCAGCTTTCTAAAGTTGTGCATAGTATATCATAAATGGGGAATCTTGTATCAGCGGGCAGGCGTAGAAAAATTTAGCCGTTTCCAGCCAAACTTATTGAATGCACTGAAAAATATATTTATGATGAACAAAGAGAAAAGGAGTGGTTTTAGATGAAGGTGCTTATTTATGGGGGACAAATTTATACAATGGCGACAGAAGGCGAGACCGTAGAAGCGGTGCTGGTCTCTGACGATCGCATAGAAAAAACAGGGTCTTACGAAGAATTGCGTCAACTAGCCGATAAAGAAATCGATTTAGCCGGTCGTACCATGTATCCGGGGCTTGTTGACAGCCACCTGCATCTGATCCAGCACGGAGAAAAGTTGATGCGTGTCGATTTATCGAAGATCGACAGTTCAGACGAAATGAAACAGCAATTGATCCGCTCGACGGAAGGCCATTCCGGAGATGAATGGTTTATCGGAGAAGGATGGAATGAAAACAATTTCCCCGACCGGAAAATTTTCCACCGTAGCGAACTCGATGCCATCTGCGAATCGCCGATGATGCTAAAACGCGTGTGCCGCCATGCAGTGCTCGCCAATTCGCGCGCGCTTGAACTAGCAGGCATCACGAAAGAAACTGAAGATCCAGAGGGCGGCGTCATCGTGCGTGATACAAACGGTGAACCGACAGGGTATTTGCTCGATGCAGCCCAGGATCTCGTCGCAAATGTCGTGCCGGAAGTGAGCGTCGACTATTTGACGAAAGCGCTGAAAACCTCGGTCGACGATTTGCTCAAGCTTGGGCTGACAGGAGGCCATACAGAAGATATGGGGTATTACGGCCATTACTCACGGCCGCTGCAAGCTTTCCATAATGTCATCGGCAAGGAAACGAAATTCCGCGCCCATTTGCTGC
Source organism: Planococcus citreus (assembly GCF_003664125.1). Taxonomy (GTDB): domain Bacteria; phylum Bacillota; class Bacilli; order Bacillales_A; family Planococcaceae; genus Planococcus; species Planococcus citreus. Next base: position 65,818 of record NZ_RCCP01000001.1, on the reverse strand, counting down.
GCGCCCACGTGGCTTTTGAAGAAATGATGGATGACGCCGAGTATTTGGAACCGTTTATCGATCCGGGCCCGATGAAATTATTTGCTGATGGTTCGATAGGCGGCAGAACGGCATTACTTAGCCGCCCTTATACAGATGACCCATCGACTAGCGGGGTGGCGATTCATTCCGACGAAGAATTGAAGCGCCTCGTGTCCGTAGCAAGAAAACACGGGGAAGCGGTCGCTATCCACGTCATCGGGGATTTTGCGATGGAAAAAGCGCTCGATGCGATCGAAGCTCATCCAACCCCTCAAGGCAAACGGGACCGGCTCATCCATGCGATGGTGCTGAGAGAAGATTTGCTCGAACGCTTGAAGCGCCTTGATGTTGCGCTTGATCTACAGCCAAGTTTTGTGCCATCGGATTTCCCGTGGGTAGTGGAGCGCCTCGGCGATGACCGTCTCGCGTTATCATATGCCTGGAAGACGCTATTGGATGAGGGCATCATCTGTGCAGGTGGCTCCGATGCGCCGATTGAAGAAGTCGACCCGCGCCAAGGCTTGTTTGCGGCTGTTGCACGCAGAAAGCCTGAAGAGACGCATGAAGGGTATTTGCCTGAACAAAAACTTAGCCGCTTCGAAGCGATCCGTCTGTATACGTTCGGCAGTGCGCAAGCCATTTGCATGGAGCATCGCCGCGGCTTGATCAAAGAAGGCTTCGATGCGGATTTCACCGTGTTCGACCGCGACTTGTTTGAAGGGCCTGAGGAGCAATTGCTTAACGCTGAAGTGGAAATGACGGTCGTCGCAGGTGAAGTCATGTATGAGAAAAATGGAGTGGAGGTGTGAAGATGGAAACATTTATCATCACCGGTGCTTCGAAAGGCATCGGCCTTGCACTCAGCAAGCAATTGGCAGCGTCCGGCCAGCAGGTGATCGGCATCGCCCGCACGCGGCCTGAAGACTGGACAGGTGCACTGTTCATCACCTATGATTTGACCGATATCGCCGGGATTTCCGAAGTCATGTCACGAGCGGCAAAAGAAATTTCACTTGAGGCGGAAGCGGTCACTTTGGTCAATAACGCCGGAACGGTCGAACCGATCGGCTTTGCCGCCGCGAATGATGGGCAGGACATCGAGAAGAGCATCACCTTGAACTTGACGGCGCCGATGGCTTTGTCTTCCGCCTTCTTGCGTGGGACAGAGTCCTTAAAGACGCGCCGCATCGTCAATATCTCATCAGGTGCCGGCAGAAAACAGGTCAAAGGCTGGAGCGCCTATTGCGCCGGCAAGGCGGGTCTCGACCATTACACGACCTGTCTGGATGCTGAATATGAAAACCTTAAAGCGGTTTCGGTCGCGCCAGGCATTATCGATACCGGTATGCAAGAAAAAATCCGGGAAAGTGGTGAAGAGGATTTTCCGCAGATCGAGCATTTCCGCGACTATAAGCGCAGCGGCAAACTTAGCACGCCGGAAAACACAGCATCAGGCTTGATCCAGTTGATGGAACGCCCTGATTTCAATGAACTGCCGGTGTTGCTCGATTTAAGGGAGCTGCCGAAATGAAAAAGGGGGAAGCCCAATTGGCTACGAAACAGGAAATGCTAACGAAATTGCGTGAAGCGGACCAAGCAGGCGTCGATGTGGCGAGCCCAAAAGCCGTCATTACGCACCTGCTCGAGCGCGGCGATAAAGATGCCGTGCTATGGTTTTATAAAAAAGGAAGCGTCGAATTCGATTTTGACTACTACCGGAAGCTTGTAGCGGAATTAAAAGCGCATTGAGATAATAACCCCCAATCCATAAATATTGGATTGGGGGTTATTATCTGTCGTCTCAGCCGAAAGCAAGCCGCTTTCCGGATGTGAATTATGCTATAGTAGCTGTAGTTGATGTTAGAAAATGACTCAATCTTTCAAAAAAGGATGGAATTCAATGGATATGTTGTTGTTTATCGCAATTATCGGGGTGGCGGTTTTTGTCGGGATCGCGTCGAAGAAATACTATGATAAACCCTATATCGTCAATTTCGGAATCGCGGCTTTGATGCTATTGCTTGTCGTTCAGTCGATTTTGATGCAGCCGATTACGATGCTCGGCTATATCGCGATTGTGGTCTGTTCGATCGCATTCGTTTTCCAAGCAGTAATCGGCTACCGTAATTGGAAAGGCCAGGAGTATACAAAAGCGTGAAAAAAGCAGGTGAAGAGAAAATCTTCACCTGCTTTTGCGTTTTATCAAATATTTTTCAAGGCGTCTTCGATTTGGCTGTCGCCTGAAGTCAACTCGAATACTTTGTCTGTGAGGTCATTGGATTCGAGGCACGCGACGATAACAGCTGCGACGTCTTCTCTCGGAATGCTGCCGGGATCGAGTTTCCCGGCGGCGGCAATTTGCCCAGTTCCCGGATCGTCTGTCAATAAGCCGGGCCGGACGATTGTATACGCCAAGCTGCTCGATTGCAAGATGCGATCGGCGTGGTGTTTAGCGATATAGTACGGCGTCATTTCCTTGGTCCAATGGGAGCGGTCATCGGCATGGATGGCGCTGACCATGATGAAGCGATCGATGCCGGCTAGTTCTGCGGCTTCAACCGCCTTTGCCGCGCCGTCTAAATCAACGGTCATCGTTTTGTCTGCACCGGTCGAAGCGCCGCTGCCAGCTGTGAAGACCACTGCATCGCAGTCAGCCATCGCTTTTTGCAGTTCTTCCACGCTTCCTTCGAGGCTTGCCACCACTGTTTCCGCTTTCAGCTCTTCAAAAAACGGGCGTTGTTCGGATTTGCGGATCATCGCTTTCACTGTGTGATCCGGATGTTTCGCAAGCAGGCGCACCAAATGCTGTCCAATCTTGCCGTTTGCTCCGATTACGAGTGTTTTCATTTCAATTTCCTCCTTAAAATATGGCTACCTAAACTCTATACCCGAAAAATCGGGCTATAGCCAAAATATAGGATATGATGCAAAAAACTAGCATGTTTTCTTGGCACAATTTTTAGTATAATTGTAAAAAGAAAAATAATTTAAAAATGTTAAATTATAGGGGTGTATATATATGAGCAAACAATTCGAGGAAAATGACCTGTCCATACAGCAACGCAATTTAAAAGAAACGCCGCCGGATTTTTCACAGTTCAAAGGCAAGCGTCTCGACAAGCAGCCGAATCTATTGGTAGACGGTTTGGTCCATGTCGTATTAACCGGTTTTGGAGCCGCTTTACTGCTGGGCATCGTTTATGTATTGTTCAATTATATCAATTGGTAAGGAGGAGAGACGATGATCCGCTATCCCGATCGAGCGTTAAGAACCATCGGCATTACGGCACCTTCTTCAGGGGTGTCCGAAGAACTTCATCATTTGCTTGAAGGAGCTACAGCCCAGTTGGAGAAGCAAGGATTTGCTATCAAAACTACGGCGAATGCCTGGACCCAAAAAGAAGCGAAGTCGTCGCCTGCAGCCATCCGCGCAAAAGAACTCCTCAGCATTTGGCGGGATTCCACAGTCGACGCTATCATCCCACCGTGGGGTGGGGAGCTGTTATTGGAAGTGCTGGAGCATCTGGACTTCAAGAAGTTCACGCCGAAATGGCTTCTTGGGTATTCGGATGTCAGCTTGCTGGCCTTGACAATCACCTTGAACACCGGGATCGCGACAGCACATGGCACCAATATCGTCGACTTGCGCGGCAGTGAAACCGATCCGACTACTGCGCGCTGGGTGGATGTGCTGTCTTCGACGAAAGGCACGGTCATTAAACAAGTCTCTTCTGAGCGATACCAAAAAAATTGGAGCCATGACAAGCCGTCTCCTGGCGTTTTCAATTTGACCGAGCCGACCGAATGGAAAACCGTATCGGGACAAGCTGAACGGCTGGAAGGCCGTCTTCTCGGCGGATGCATCGACGTGATCCGCCACCTGATCGGTACGCCATACGGTGACGTGGATGCTTTCCGGAAGAAATTCATTTCAGGGGAGCCAGTCGTCTGGTTCTTGGAAAACTGCGAAATGAACACACCGGATTTAAAGCGCAGTTTGCTGCAGATGAAATATGCAGGCTGGTTCGACAATTGTTCAGGAATCGTCTTCGGCAGAAGCGAAGCGAACGATGCCGTTCAAGGCTATACTGCGGAGATGGTGTACCAAGAACTGGCGGAGCAATTAAAAGTTCCCATTGTATATGATGCCGACATCGGCCATCAGCCTCCGCAAGTGATATTGGTCAACGGGGCGCACGCGATTTTCCACGTTGACGATGGAAAAGGGCGTGTCGTCCAGGAATTCCGTTAAAGAAAGGATGAATGCCATGGACTATCGCCGATTAACAGAAGAAGATGCTGAACAATACCGGGAACTACGCTTGACGGCATTGCAGACAAATGCCGATGCGTTTTCGACTGATTTCAATGAAGCAAGCCAAAGGCCGGTAAGTGCGACCGCTAAAAATCTCGTCAATCCTTCAGCTGTGACATTCGGTGCATACGATGAAGGCCGTTTGCTCGCCATGATGACGCTGCTCAGATTGTCGGGGAAGAAGACCGGCCATCGAGCTGAAGTACTTGCCGTCTATGCAGCGGAAGAAACGAGAGGGACAGGAGTTGCGTCCACGCTTTTTGATCAGTTGCTGGCATTTGCAAGGGAATGGGATGGGCTCGAGCAGCTCGAACTTGCCGTCAATTCTGCCAACCCGCGTGCCATCCGTTTTTACGAACGATCCGGCTTTCAGCGCATCGGCATCACGCCGAATGCCCAGAAGGCAGACAGCCGTTATATCGATGAGTTGTTGATGGTGTTGAAGCTGTAGTAATGAACAATAGTGTTGAAGAAGTCTGTGATCGGCTATGAATCAAAAGGAGATTACCTATTCAATATATCAAAATTAATGTCCTGTCCAAGTATTTGGAGAAGCGTTCGCTCGACTCCAGTGGATCAGCGAGACGACCGAGACCCCGCAAGGCGCATAGCGGCTGAGGAGGCTTGGGCGCGAGCCCACGGAAAGCGAGCGACAAGCTTCGGAAAATACGGCTTCTTACCTTTCTAGAAAAGCAGAAAAAAGCGGAGACACTGGTCTCCGCTTTTTTATTGTTCATTTAAAATATACAATTTGTCGTCGCCTTCAGTCGGGGTGCCCCGGCCATCGGTATTATTCGTGATGAAATACAAATCGTTGCCGTCAGAATAAACGTCGCGGATGCGGCCGTATCCTTCGATGGAATCGGTGACTTCTGCCGATTCCGGGTCCATCACTTTGATCGCTGTACCTCGAAGTGCTGCGATATACAGCGCACCGTCGTGAAAATCGATCCCGCTAGGTGCCCACGTATCATCTGCACCACTCGTGACAAACGGCGCTTCTAACCCATCAGCCGTTTCTTCCCCTTCGATATCGGGCCAGCCATAATTGGCGTCCTGTTCGATGATATTGATTTCATCGTTCGCGGATTGCCCATGTTCCGCTGCATACATCGTCTCCCCATCCCACGCCAAGCCTTGGGGGTTGCGGTGGCCGAGCGAATAGATTTCAAATTCATTGAATTCGTTGAGACGGAGAATCTTGCCGTTGACTGAAGCGGGATCCTGGGCAAGATCGGGTTCGGATGCGTCTCCGATTGTGGCATACAGCGTGCCGTCTTCACTGAATTCTAACCGGCCGCCGTGATGGACATTGCCTGTCGGGATACCTGACAAGAGGACGGCCGTTTCCGACCAGCTGCCGCCGTCCAATTGGAATTCCGCAATTTTATTATAAGTATTGCCATTATCTTCATAGACATAATAGCCGTAAGCTTCCTGTGAGTCATCAAAATCAGGCTTCAGCACAAATCCGAGAAATCCGGCTTCAGAAGCCGAAGACAAAGGCGAAGAGAAATTGACATCCTGGCGTTCCAACTTTCCTTCGGCATCGATATAAGCGACTGTGCCTGGGCGTTCTGATATATAGAAAGCGTCTCCTTGCTTGTTGATTGACCAAGGGGCTTCAAGGTCTGTCGCAATCACATCTGCAGGTGCGGTCGCTTCATCGGGATTCGCCGGCCCATTGCTGCATCCGGCAAGTGCTGCTGCGAGAATCCCGGGGAAAAGCCATTTTTTCAACTTGAAAACCTCCTTTTTATTCATCATAATCGAAGCAGGAAGCGTTGGGAAATGAAATACAGCAAGGAGGGTGAGAAATGCCGCTGCTAAAAGACGTCAAAGAACAAGAAGAACTGCGCAAAAAACGCAATTTGGTCCGCATCATCACGTGGATCAGCATCGCGGTCGTACTGTTCATCCTGTGGTATGTAATTTAAAGGGAATGCATAGGAAAACGCGAAGCCCTTAGTCTGGGCTTCGCGTTTTTATAGTTAGACATTTGTTTTTTGCTGCGGTTTGGCAATGATCCACTCGACGATGACAAAAACTGCTACAAGGACAATCATCAAATTAATCAGGCCGGCGTCCAAATACTTATCGCGGAAAATGATGGCGACCGTCAAAACGTAGAAGACAGCCTGCGTCACTTTGGCAGCAGGCGGCACTTCGTTTTTCGGATAGCGCAGCCGGCCGAGCTGAAACGCCAGGAACGCGAATAACAGAAGCAAGTATTGCGGCCAAGTAAAACTGTCGTTGACCAGATTATTCATCAGTGCGTAAACGATTAATGGAACGAGATACAATAAAAGCGTTTTCAAGGGAGATCCTCATTTCTGCTATTTTTTGCGCGGTGTGCTGTTTTGTCTTTCTTTCAACAGCTGGACCAGATTGTAGACGGCGAAAGCGAGTGCGAGGCCGACAATGATCACCGACAATAACGGATAAAGCGATACACCGTTTTGCATGATGTCCACGATGCGTGCATAGATGATGAATGGGCCGATCAGGATAATGAAAATATCGAGTGCGGTTCCTAATTTCGATCTCATAAATAGCCTCCAGTAAATCAGTATGACACCATCATATCAGAATCGCGCGACTTCTGGCATCCCAAAGTAGAAAGCAGCCGCTCAGTTGAACGGCTGCTTTCCTTATTTATGCTCTTTTAGTTTGTCGTTGGCAAGTGCGTGGGCTGCTTTATTCTGGGAATCCGGGATCCATTTGATGAAGCAATAATCGAATTCGTCCGCAATCGACAAGGACTCGTCCAGCAATTTTTTGTAGACCGGATTTTTCACGAAGCGTTTTTCAAAAGCGTCGACGACGAGTTTTGAGTCCGATTTAATGGATACCATGCCGGTCGCGAGCGGACGAGCGAGCTCCAGCCCTTTTAACAGCGCCGTGAATTCGGCTTGGTGATTATCCATTTCGCCGACGTATTCGCTCCATTTGATGGAATGCCCTTCGCCTCTTAAAAACACGCCCACCGCGCTGACGTTGACACCGCCGGCAGTCGATGCGTCCACGAACAATTCGATCATCGCACGGCCTCCTGTTCATCGAGCGGCCGGATTTTCTTCGCGATATAGCCGAACGGCGTATCCAGCACGGACACGATGAATTTCAGTACATACGTTGAAATGAAGATCTGGATCCAGACATCGAACGGAAAGACGCCGAAAAAAGCGATCGATGTGAAGATCAAGGTATCGATCAATTGGCTGAGCAAGGTCGAGCCATTATTGCGGATCCAGAACTGGCTGTCTTTCGGGAAGACTTTCCGCAAGGCGGAAAAGATAATGACGTCGATATGCTGCGCAAGCAGGTAAGCGATCATGCTGGCGATGGCGATTTGTGGGACCAACCCGAAAACCGTCTCGAGTGCTTCGTGAGCAAAATCACTTTCCGCGGGAATGAATTGAAGGCCGAACTGCATCGTCACAACCATGATCAAAAGTGAGGAAAAGCCGAGCCATACTGCTTTTTTGGCTTCTTTTCTGCCATATTTTTCATTGAGGATATCGGTTGCGAGAAAAGTCGAGGCATACAAGCTATTGCCGAGCGTTGCGGTCAAACCGATGATCTCAATCGTTTTTGTCACTTGGATATTCGCCAGGATGGTGGCGAACGCGACCCAGGCGAACAGGCCGGTCTTGCCGAACACTTTATACATGATGAGCAATAACACAAAATTGAACAGGGCGAAGCCAAGCCCTAAAAATTCATTAAACAAACTGCTTCCTCCTTAGTTTTGGTAGAGCGGGAAGTTTCGAACCGCTGAAGGACGAAAATGTCCCAAGCCAGTATACCGATTGTTGCGGAAAAAAACAAATTCATAGTAGAATAATAGAATGACATTTTGCGGAGGGACCCGAATGAAAAAAGTATCCATCATCAACGAAATCGATGAAATGCTCAATACGTATTGTGAAGGCTGCTTTGTCAAAGCCCAACTCCGCAAGGACGAAGGAAAAACGGCGGCGCACCGCTTTTGCATCAGTGAATGCACAGTCGGCACCCAATTGCAGTTTTTGGGGCAGGAATTAAATAAGATGGGAACAGGCAGCAAGTGAACCCATACGCCCCCTACGGAGAGCTAATTATTTCTCCGTAGGGGGCGTTTTTTGATTTCACAAAGGCAAGTCTGGCATCACTAATGTTTATCACCATTTGATTAGGCAATAATAAACTGTATAATGAAAATATTGCGAAAGGGAGGAGCAGATTTATGACAGAAGTGAACAGTACATCAAAAAAGACTGCTATTTTAGGATGGAGCATTCCAGCGATTGAAGCGATGGACAAATTGGACAGGCCGTTTGTCGTCGTCGGTCCACCGGATTTCGTCAGTTTTGCCAAAGAACACGACATCCCTTTCATTCCATGGGATTTCGACCGTTTGAACGAAGGGTCGGATGAGTTATACGAACGACTCAACGAAATGGGCGTAAAACTGTCTGTGCCGATTTACGAAGAGACCGTAGAATGGGCTGGAGTCTTGAATGCGCGCTTTTTCGATGATCCGCGGGTATTCAACCGGTCGCTATTGCTGCGTGATAAAGGCTTAATGAAACGCAAAGCGCAAATGTCGGGCATCAAGGTCGGTGTATTCGAGGAAGCGTATTCAAAAGATGACATCCATCGCTTCTTGAAGCGCGTCAATGATGCCTTGATTAAAATAGACGGAGATACCAATGACCCTATCCATATTAAACCGTTGAACAAAGCAGGCACAGTCGGCCATATGATGATTCAGGATGCCAACGATATCGACAAAATCGAAGTGCAGGAATTCCCTTATTTAATGGAGAGCCATTTGGATGGACAGGAATTCTCCTGCGAGGTATTCGTCCATGACGGTGATATCAAATTCCTCAATATCACGGAATACGTCAAACTCGGGCATTCCAATTTCGTGCCTGCTTCACCGGCGCTCGAAGAATGGCGCCCTCAAATCAAAGAACAGATCCAGAAGTTGATCGACTCGTTCGAAATCAAATACGGCGTCATCCATCCCGAATACTTCATTTCCCATGATGGGACATTGAATTTCGGGGAAGTGGCAGCACGCGTCCCTGGCGGCCACATTTTCGACTTGATCGAACGTGCCTATGGATTCAATGCTTTCCAAGCACAGATCTTGTGCAGCGACCCGGATACGACAGCTGAAGAGCTGGAAGAATTTTTCCCTGAAGAAGTCAGCTCAGCTACAGGCTATGCTGGCAGCTTGATGGTGTATCCGCGTGTCCGGTTGATCGAGAAATTGGATATTCCTGGAGAATTGAAGAACGATTCTTATTTCGAAAAGCACGATTTATTCATCCCGGTCACATCCAAAGTGGCGGAACGCGTCGGATTCGGCAACCATTACGGCACGCTGTTCTTCTTCGGGGACGATAGCGAGCGCATGGAAGACTTGCTGAAAACTTATGAGAATTACGATTTCTACCATTAAAAATCTGGGGGTTTATCAATGGCAACTGAAGCATCTACATTAAAAGAAAAATTCGGGCAAGCCCTCCGTACGCTAGAAGAAGCAAAACCGTTTGCGAAGAGCATGTACCAAACGGAAGTATTCCAGCTGGCGACGGAACTGGCAGGAACCGATGAAGGATTGGCGATGCTATACGATTACGCGGCTGATTTTGACAAAGCCGGTGTATTCAACGGTGGGCCATGGGCGGAAGCGGAGAACTTGGAGCCGGCATTTGTCGGCGGATCGCTTCACGTCAAAGGGCTCAACTCAGTGGTTGAATTGATGAGCGAGCTGCGCATGCTGTCGATTTCAGAAGCGCAATACACACACGACAAAGTGTCGCCAGAAGAAGCCAGCGCTTTCTTGAATGAAGTCTTGGCTTTGAATTTGGATTTATTGTTTCCAGCAGAGACCGAAGAAGCCCGGGTTGAGGGAGGAGGGGCGCATCTTGAACGCGGGGAACGCCTTTTCCGCTTTCTCGGCGACAAACTGTCTTACCGGGCGGTTGCGCAAAAACTTGTTGAAGAAATCGAGCGGCTGACGGTACAGCGGCCGATCATGGTCGACCGCATCGTCTCGATGATCGATGCAGCAACGCAGATGGTCGATGAAGACATTGATGACAGCACGAAAGACACCTTGCATTATTTCGAGAAGGCGGTCACTGCGCCTACTGCGTTAAGTGCACAAGAATCGGACTTGAAAGCATACCGCAAAAAATTGGTGGATGCAGATGATGAAGCGCTCAAGCAGGAAGCACATGAGTATGCGGCATCCATGAACAAAACGGGACTCGTGGCACCGATTGCGGCTATCTATTTGCGCTTTATTAATAGAAGTAAACCGGAACTCATCCCGGAATTTCTGGACTTGTCCGAAATGGGCGTGGCCAGCTTTAACGCCAACCAGGAATTGGTGCAGGACATGATCCATTTTGCGGTCTATCCGCAGACGAGCCGCGTCGTGTACGGTTTGTCCCGCATGCTTGACCGCGGCGTATTGACACAAGATCCGATTATTCCAGGCATCCGTAGATTATTCGATATCGATATCCGCCCGGAAGTGAAAAAACGGATTTTGCGACCCGAATTCCGCAAAGGCGGGCTTTCCGGAAATGGTGTGCTCATCGGAGGCGTCATCTCGGTTCTTGGCCAGCCGCTCGGCATTGGCCAAGGCTTGAACCCGACATGCCAATCGGCGCGCGCCATCAGCTTATGGGCTCAGCACGGCATCTCGCAGCTACTCGATTACGTGGCACGCGCGGTGCGTGAAAACGATATCGACATGATTTTCGAAGGCGAAGAAGTGCACTCGAATGTCATCGAAGACGGCGTCGCGGCAGAAATCCATCACGAGTTGGACCCTGTGTCGAGTGTACTCGTTCCGCATCTCGATAAAATCTATAACGAAATGATGAAGAAAACCTTCTTGCGCGGCGAGGATGGCCATAAATGGGTCAACCCTGAATTTTACGGCGAATGGATCCCGCGCGGGTTTGCCAATATCATCGATCCGCTGACAGGCTTTGTGACGGATTACGATGCATTCGTGCGCTTGTTCTATGCGACGCATCATCCGGAGTACAACGAAGGCTATGAAATGATCTACCCGAACCCTGTCGGCATCTACATCACCAATGTGCACGGCAAATTGCTCGGGCTTCATGCGGTCTCCATCCAGCGCGTGGCGGAAGACCCGGATGAGGAATACCGCATCTATTTCTATAACCCGAATAATGACAGCGGCCAGAACTGGGGGCAGGGGATCGAAACGAGTGTCACTGGAAACGGCGAACTCGAAGGTGAATCCTCCTTGCCGTTCCATCAATTTGTCGCCAGGATGTATGCGTTCCATTACAATCCTTACGAACAAGGCGACACGTATATGGTAGAGGAAAGCGACGTCGAGCAAGTCGAAAAATTAGCCCGCGAAAGCTGGGGCCAAACTTATACTTGGACGTGAATCCATAAAAAGAAGACCCAGGAAAAATTCCTGGGTCTTTTGCTGTTTCAATTTTTATGGTTGGTCCTGCACGACGTTTGCTGCTTGCGGCCCGCGATTGCCGTCGATGATATCGAACGAAACGGCTGCGCCTTCTTGCAGCGATCGGAAACCATCACCTTGGATGCCGGTAAAATGGACAAAAACATCATCACCGTTGTCACATTCGATAAAGCCATAGCCTTTTTCTGAATTGAACCATTTCACAATTCCGTGGTGCATGGACCTTCCCCCTAATATTCAGATTGTCGAACCCTCAGCCTTAGAGCCAATGGATGGCTTAACTATACATGATGGTGCATACAAGGTCAATACAGCGATGGGGCGCCGTTTCAGCCCGTTTCGCGTTATAATGGGGTCAGGACACCTTAAAGGAGAGAAACCATGAATCCCCAAGTAATTGCGGACTGCCGCATGAAAGTAAAAAGCATCTATGAACAGTTTGACGCGAGCCACGACTGGCAACACATCGAGCGCGTGCTGGAGAATGCCCGCCATATTGCACAGGCGGAAGGCGGCGATCTGGCGCTGATCGAGCTGGCCGTGCTGTTGCATGACGTCTCCGATCCGAAATACAAAAAAGCAGGGGAAGACCCGGAACAAGAAATCCTCGGGCAGCTCGAGCTGTCGGACAAAGAGCGCAGCGACATCCGTTCGATCATCCGAACTGTGTCCTTTAAAGGCGGCACGAACGAGGAACCGCAATCGATCGAAGGCAGAATCGTCCGGGATGCCGATCGTCTCGATGCCATCGGCGCCATCGGCATCGCGCGTGCTTTTGCCTACGGCGGCGCAAAAGGCCGTAAATTATATGACCGAGATGAACAAGCACGCACAGCGATGACTGAAAGCGAATACCGGAACGGCGATACGAGCACCGTAACGCATTTTTACGAAAAGCTTTTGCTGTTGAAAGAGCGCATGGTGACGGATAGCGGAAAGCAAATGGCTGAAGAACGCCACCGATTTATGCTATCCTTTCTAGAGCAACTACAAAACGAAACGGATGGGAAAAAATGAGCCACTTACACGTAACAAACTTAAGCAAATCAGTGGGGGTCAAAACCCTCTTTACTAATGTCGAATTTTCGCTGTACCCGGGAGAACGCGCCGGTTTGATCGGCGTCAACGGCACCGGCAAGTCGACTCTTTTGTCGATCCTGGCAGGAGATCTCGAATCCGACACGATGGAAATGGACCATCCGAAAAAATACCGGATTACCTATTTGATGCAGGAGCCTGAGTTCGATGAATCGCTGACGGTCCTTGAGACTGTCTTCTCCGGCGACTCGCCGCTGCTCGCGCTCAACCGGTCTTATGAAAAAGCGCTGCAAAACATGATCGCCGACTCGGGGTCTGAACAATTGCAGGAAGAATTGATGAAAATCCAGGAAGGCATGGAACGCGAAAATGCCTGGGACATCAACGCATTGGCGAAAACGGCGTTGACCAAACTTGGCATCGATATGTACGACCAGCAGATCAGCGAATTGTCCGGCGGCCAGCGCAAACGAGTAGCACTCGCGAAAGCCTTGATTGAACCGGCCGATTTGATTCTTCTGGATGAGCCGACCAACCATTTGGACGCAGGCTCTACTGAATGGCTGCAGGAAACGCTTCTGCGCATGAACAGCGCCATGCTGTTCGTGACGCATGACCGCTACTTCCTCGATGCTGTCTCGACGCATATCTTTGAACTGGCGGATCAGACGATGTATACGCATAAAGGAAACTACGGCGATTACCTGGAAGCGAAAGCCGTTAGAGAAGAAATGGCCGAAGCGACGAAACAAAAGATGCACAACCGTTTCCGCTCGGAGCTGAAATGGATTCGCCGCGGCGCGAAAGCCCGCAGCACGAAGCAAAAAGCGCGCATCCAGCGTTTTGACCAATTATCGGAAGACATTCAATCAACGTCCGATAACACGAGCCTTGAATTATCGATGCAAAGCCAGCGACTGGGCAAGAAAATCATCGAAGGGGAAAACTTGGCCGTTTCCTACGGCGACCGCGAAATTTTCCATTCGTTTGACTTCCTCTTGCAAGGCGGCGACCGTATTGGTATCGTCGGCCCGAACGGTGCAGGGAAATCGACACTTATGAAATTAATCGCAGGTGATTTGGAAGCCACAAGCGGCACGTTGGACTACGGCAGCACCGTCAAGATTGCCCATTTCACGCAGCGTTTACCGGAAATGGATGAATCTCAGCGCATGATCGAATACATCCAGGAAGTATCGAGCGATTTCGAAGCGGAAAAAGGCGTGCGCCTGTCTGCGACTCAAATGCTCGAACGATTCCTGTTCCCGTCGAATGCCCACGGTACCTTGATCGGTAAATTATCAGGAGGCGAGCGCAAGCGCTTGTACTTGCTGAAATTGTTGATGGAAAAACCTAATATTTTGATGCTGGATGAGCCGACGAATGATTTGGATATCCAAACTTTATCTGTTTTAGAGGACTTTTTGGAGAATTTCCCAGGCGTCGTCTTGACCATTTCCCATGACCGCTTTTTCCTTGACCGAATTGCGAAAAAGCTATGGACGCTTGGCAGCGGCACTGTAGACGAGTACCAAGGACTCTATACGGACTGGCTGAAAGAAAAGAAGTCGGTAGTTGAGCCGCAAGCTGTTACTGTGGCAAATGATACACCGGTTGCAGACTCTGCACCGCAGACACCGGAAAAAAAGAAAAAGATGAGTTTCCTCGAGAAAAAGGAATATGACGGCATACTCGACAAAATTGCGGAAGTGGAAGAGAAAATTGAACAGACCGAGGCAGAAATGTCCAAAGCCGGCTCTGACTTTGATAAATTGCAGGAATTGACCGACCAAATCGATGCCTACACCGCCCAGTACGATGAATTGATCGAACGGTGGAGCTATTTGCAGGAACTGGCAGAAGCGTAATTTACACAGGAGGGATTATCTTGAAAATAGTAGCTATTGAACCGACACCAAGCCCGAATACGATGAAAGTGATCATCGACCAGGAATTGCCGTTCGGGAAAAGCCATAATTACAAGAAAGACCAAACAGAAGGCGCGCCGAAAGAAGTGCAGCAAATCTTAGAAATCGATGGCGTCAAAGGCGTCTACCATGTGGCAGATTTCCTTGCAGTCGAACGCAATGCGAAATCCGACTGGGAAGGCATTCTTGCGGATGTGCGTAAAGTCTTCGGCGAAGGTAATGGCTCCGAAGAAGAACTCGAGATCGATGAGCATTTCGGCGAAGTGTATGTCCATGTCCAGGAATTCAAAGGCATTCCGCTGCAAGTAAAAGTGTTCGATTCGCAATCGGAAGAGCGCTTTGCGATGCCGGAACGTTTTGTGCAGGCGATGAACAAAGTCATGGATCCAACCGATGAAAATTTCATTTTTCAGCGCAAATGGGCAGATTACGGCGTCCGCTACGGCGAAAAAGAGGAAATCGGCAAAAGCATCGTCGAAGAAATCGAAGCGGCTTACCCTGATGACCGTTTGGAATCTTTGACAAGCAAAACCGAATCGAATGAATCGGCTGGCAAAATCGACAAACGCAGAGTATCGTTGGAAGAATTCGACGCACCGGATTGGGAGACACGCTTCCAATTGCTCGGCCAATTGGTTGAAGCGGATCTCGAGGATTTGCCGCTGTTAGGCAAGGCATTGGAAGACGACAAAATGTCGATCCGCCGCCAAGCAGCCATCTATCTCGGCGATATCGACGACGAAGCGGTCGTACCTTACGCTGAACAGGCGATGAGAGACAAGTCATGGGCGGTCCGCCGCACAGCAGGCGATACCATCAGCGACCTTGGCTTTGAAGCATTCGAACCTATCATGGTCGAAACATTGCAAGATAAAAACAAGCTCGTGCGCTGGCGTGCCGCGATGTTCTTGTATGAAACCGGGACAGAACGAGCGCTTCCGGCACTTAAGGAAGCGGAAAATGACCCTGAGTTCGAAGTGAAGCTTCAGATCAAGATGGCGATTGCCCGCATCGAACAAGGCGAAGAAGCGCGCGGCTCGGTATGGAAGCAAATGACTGAAGCCCGCCAGACGATGAAAGACAATAAATAATAGGCAAATGTTTCCCGCCTGTCTCCTTGAGGTAAAGAGCAATACGACGCTTTACTTGGAGGAGAGAGAACATGGCTGAAAAACAAGTGTATTCAATAGAAGTGCTTTGCCGCGGCAAATACGAGTCGTGGGAATTTGAAAAAGAAGAGGAGCGCGACAGGTTTTATGAGTCGGTGAAGAAAAAATTCGCCGACCAAGCTTTCGAAGAAGAACCGACAGATGTGGAAGATACGGAAATCCTGCAGCTGAGCGCCAATTCCATGCATATTGACGACGAAGGCGAAGTGGACCAGAAAATGCGCTACGATTGGTTTGAGTATGATAGTTTCGGGGATATGCTGTCGTATATCAACGGGCAATATAAAGACAAATAAGAAGTTAATACGAATAAAAAAGAGTCGGCCGCTTGTGGAATTCACAGGCGGCCGACTTTTGCTTATGCTTAGCGGTATAAACTTTTAGAGGCATATCATTCCATTTTTTTCTTCAAATAGCTTTGGATGAGCTGGTGGTCTTCTGCAGTCAGTTTTTCGATTTTTTTGATCGAATTGACGATGTCGAGCACGTGGTCTTCTTCCAGTGCACGCCTGCGCGATGCGAAATAGGCTGAAATGGCACTGGTGAACGTCCCGATAATACCGATGCCGACAAACATCAAAATGACCGCCAAAAAGCGGCCGACGCCGGTTTCGGGATAGATGTCGCCGTAGCCGACAGTCGTAATGGTCACAATCGCCCACCAGATGGCATCCGTGTAATTAATGATTTGGGGTTCAATCATGATCATCGGGATGGGAACGAGAAAAATCAAAACGGCTGTGAAAACCAGAAGCCTCTCCAAGCCGTTCGTTTTTAAGACAGCATACACAGGCCTTAGAAAACGGGGAAGGATGCCCCAAAGTTTCAACATCCGGAAAAACATGAAAAAGCGGGCTGCCTGATAAATCGCATCCAGCGGAATGATAGCGATCAATTCCAACGGGTGGGATTTAACGAATTGCCATTTGCTTTTTGCTGCAACGAAGCGGATGAAATAATCAACAAAGAAAATTCCCCAGATGATCCAATGAACCAAGGTGAAACGTTCATTAGAAACCAATGCAATGATAACGGAAACAATCACCAGCAGGAATAAAAATGCCTCGTAAAAGAAATTGAGTGATTTCATGTTAATCCCCCTTTAGTTTAAGACAGGAATTAATCTACTTCTCCCCATGCTGGATTCCATACAACTTCCCATAAATGGGCGTCCAGGTCCTGGAAATGGCCGGAATAGCCGCCCCAAAACGTATCATGAGCCGGATCGGTTATGTGGGCTCCGGCCTTTTCAGCCTGGGCCATTACCGCATCGACTTCCACTTTGCTGTTGACATTATGGCCAAGCGTAAATTCTGTAGGACTTGACGGGCCCATCGCCACTTTCGTTTCATGGGTGATGTCTTGGCGTCTCCAGATGGCGAGTTTTAGCCCTTGCTGAAGATCGAAAAAGGCGACGGCCCCGTTGTCGAATTCTTCCCCAATGATTCCTTCTGTCGGTAAGTCCAAGCCATCCCGGTAAAATTCCAGCGCTCGCTCAAGATTGTCCACACCGATCGTAATGACAGAGATTCTTGGTTTCATACGATACACTTCCTTTTTAGCTTCAGTTTACCAGAAGCTTTGGATGTGATTATCAGATTTTGAGAAATATTATGGGAGCTATAGACAGTGATGAACAACTTGAGCCTCTGTTGAAAGGCGCAGGTGTGTGGTTTTCCTTTTATAATTAAGTACTGTAAACGAGCAGTGGCAATTAAACGCATCTGAATCAATGAAATTAAAGCGAAACCAAGTTAGAGTAATAACTGAAGATGTATAACAAGCGATCAGGAGTTTTTTCAAGAAGGTAGGGGAACATGTGAACACATACGATGAGTATATGATTTACCTTCTCTTTAAAATCCTTTCATATCAACCTTTTAACGAATGAAAAAGGATCAGCTAGAATGGAAGTTCCTCATTCTAGCTGATCCTTTTTCTATTTTCTCTATTATTTCTTTAATACCTTTTTTAAAAATTTTTCAACTGATTAAATTTCGCACATAGAAGTGAGGCAGTCCGCACTCACATTTTCTTTCAGCCGACACCGAAGAAGTATCTGACTTAACTAAAGCAAGACCTTATTGCAGCAGATTTATTGCTCTCATTTACTAATCCCGACTTTGATAATCAATCCGAAGGTGTGATGAGTGGCCTTTCTAAAATTATTTAGCAGTACGACAGTCAAATGGTCATCATGATGGTAAAGAAATTATATAGCATGCATTCGAGGGTAGAGGTGTGTATTATTATCTAATGATAACTATTCAAAGAATTTTTCGAAATTTGTTTGTTTGACCTTCGTGATTTTTTCTTTAATCAAAGGTTGTCTCAAGATTTCAGAGAAAGGAATAAGGAAAGTTTTTTTCTTTCTTTTTCTTTTATCTTTAGACCCTCTAAATTCGAAGTTTGGGTCTTCAGAGCAAATACAAACTTCTTTATTCAGCATTCTAATAATATAGACGGTTCCTATGTTAGGAATGTCGACTTTATATTTATAGTGATATTTGACCCTGTAATTTTGGAACCACTTTGCGACTCTTCCTGACATAAAAAGAAAAATAATAAAAATAAATAAAGCTAGCGAGATACCTTGAGCTAATATTTCAGGTTTGCTTATTGCTTCTCCATTTAGCTTCGTGTCTTGGTAGCTTATAAAAAATGAAAAAAAAGCAATTGAGATTACGAAGGAAAACATTACTAAATTAAAGTAGTAAACTTTCGTTTTTTGTTCATCAGTTAGAAAAGCTCGTCCTACTTCGTTCTTGGAATTTAATACGATCAAATTGATAATTGATGCCAAAACTAAAATAATTACAGGTACAAACCCTACAAATAATTGCAAACTATTCACACCTTTTCTAAATTTTAAAAATATAAAATCCTATAGATTATATCATTAGAGGACTAGTATACGTCTATATGATGTTAAAATTTCGGAGACAGGAATGTTAGAATTGGATATAATGGAACTACCGACAAGTTGTGTGCTGGTTATTTCAAACGGCAAGGTTAAACTCGGGGCGCTACCACCTCATGCAGAGACACGCTTCAAGACGCACGACGGGCAGGTTAGGCGTGTGAATTTTAATGAGGGGGAAGAGTTTTGATATTTGTACAACATGAATCTGCATCATGGCTGGGCTTAAGTGATAGTTTTTGGGGTTCTTTATCGGGAGCTTTAATAACTGGTATTATTGCTATAGTTGTTTTTGTAATCGGCTCTATAATCGAGAACAAAAGAAGAAGAAAAGTTATAAAAAATTACGTTGAAACTATAAAGGAAATTCATTCCAATACTATATGTGATTTAAGGGTATTTCTAGAAGCCAGCAAACCTAAAGTCGATTTACCAAAAGATTATCAGGATAAAATAGTCTATCTAGTTATTAATGGTAAAATGTTAAATTATTTTGATATGACTGAAATGATGAGAGAAAGTAAAGTTGCGATTCATGTCATGGAATATGTTCAGACTTATCAAGAAACTGTCCAACTGATCGAGTCTAGTCATAGCACGCGTTACGGAAACTTATTTTTTAAATTTATAAATAATGAAGATGGAAAAAATGATCCTGAAATGTTAGAGTTTTACATTAATAATCTATATGATATTATAAAAAAAATTAAATAAGTCCCATCAGCCAACTGGAGGACGCATGACAGCTAAACCGCTGTTTTGTGTTTTTATTTGCAAGATTTGACGAGGGGGAAGAATTTTGAATGGTGCTGAATTTTGGAGAAGTATTAGTCCAGATGCATGGTTAACTTCAATGGGAACCCTAATAGGAGCATTTCTCGGCGCTGCTTTAGCTGGGGGCTTCGCTGTTTACGTAGTAAAAAAACAACTACAGTATGACTCTAATAACAAAAGACAGGAAGATTTGGCTAAAATTTTAAAAACTAGTGTCGTATTTTTAGCGAAACACGGAACCTACAATGATTTTCTTAAGAAAAATTTAGAACGGCTTCAAGCATCGTCAGAAAAAGTCTCACAAGAAGATATTGTAGAGTTTACCATCTTTAAAAAAGATGCTGAACTTGATTCCAAAGAGTTAATTTCTTTGCCCATAGAGAATATGTCCTTTGAATCTTATAAAAAATATGTTGTTGTCACTAAACTAATTCAGATTACTAACGTAAATTTGTTCAATATTGTAGAGACGCTGAAAATAAATAATGAGAAATCTGGAATTGGTAAATATATTTCAACATTAGAAAAAACTTTAGTAAGACTTGAGAAAGAGTATGAAGACTTAAAGGAAGTCCAATTAGAGGAAATGGCAGAATATAAAAAATTAAAAACACTTACGAAAAAGAAAAATAAATAGTCCCACCTGCCAACTGGAGGACATCATTACAGCATTATGCTGTTTTGGTGTCCTCTTTTTTATTCCCAAAATTTGAGGAGGTTCTTCGATGAAAGTAAGGACAGATGAACTATTACACGAATACGGTATTCACAAAAAAGATTTGGAGAGACGTCGGGACCGCTTGGATCAAAACGACTTTCACGCCAAGCAGGACCTCATGCAAATCAACAGCATGATTGAAAGCATGAACTTTTCGATGGAATGGCTAGAGATCTGTAGACAACTCGGGACATTCAAAGGCATCGATAAAAAGAGCATCTATCAGTATCAATCCTTCTCGAATATGAATTTTATTGCGGAAATTACCGAGCAGTTGGAAGAAGGCCCGAAGCAACTTTATATGATGGCAGAAGAGAAGATTATTCAGGCAGATATTTTCGCGTCATTGTCGTTGCGTGAACGGCAATGCTACATCCTTCATTATGCTGGTGGAATTAACTAGGCAAAAATAGCAGATGAAATCGGGGTAAGCAAAGGAACGGTTCAGGGCTATATGAAAAGAGCCCAGAAAAAGATTAAAGAAAAGGTTTCATGACTTCCGATTGACTTCCGAATTCATCTGTAATTAAGGGGAGAATAAAAGAGGGGATGCAGGGCAACCGGCAAATTCTTCCACAGCCCCACAAGTATCAAAAAGTTAATGTTGGCAAGAATCTCCTTTTTTCTGCATAATAATGGAAGGGGGGGAGGTGTAAGAATATGAGCAAAGTCGATGAATTCAAGTATGAAATCGTTAGAAAGCATATGTTTGGCAAATGGGCGATGTTTTCAAACGGAGAAGATTTAATATATTCATTGGATGATATAGCGGAAGTAGAGGCTATTTTGTATCCAAAAGATTTGTATAAACAGAATTCACAAATGAGTGATGTGGTTATTTATTCTTTTGAAAAAGCGAAGATTAGAATCATTACGTTGGACGAAGATGGTACTGTAACGGTATTATCACGACTGTTTGGTTCTATTCAGTCCATTGAGTTAAAACACAAAAACAGAGGGTCTTCACGTCTTATTATTAATTTCTCAGAAACCGACAAGATAGACCTGGATAGTCAACTTGATAGCGATCATAAACAATGGGCTTATCAAGAGATTATTATGAAATTGTACAAAGAACTTAAGTGGTAGATTAGAAGCATGACACTGACCTAAAAGTATGAGACAAATAAAAACACCTTTCGCTGAAAAACGGGTATGAAAATACCAGTAAATCAATGTGGAGGTGTTTTTTCTATGGCGACAAGAGTCAGTTATCCAGTAGAAGTCAAGATGAAGGCAATTGAAAATGAGGCTGGCAGGGATACCGGTCAAAACCGTCCTGGAGGAACTAAATATCAAAAACCATTCGCAGCTGAAAACGTGGATGAAATGGCACCGAGAAGGGGCGCATGAACGATTGCATCAGCCTGTGGCCAAACAATATGCCTACGGCAAAGGACCTGAATATGAATCGGAAACTGATCGACTGCAGGTCGAGAATCGCTACTTGAAACAGCAGATTGACGTGTTAAAAAAGTACAAGGAATTGGAGAGGAAGTGGTTGGAGGAGCGTTTGTAAAACTGGTCGAAGAATTAAAAGGAACGATGTCCATCCAACTCATCTGCGAGCATCTGGGCATCGTGCGTTCGACGTATTATCGCTGGAAAAACAGCCAAAATAAAATATCGAGGAAAATTGAACGCGACCAAACCATAGGTCAACTATGCTCAGCCCATAAATTCCGTTATGGCTACCGAAAGCTCGCTGCTTTATTTCCAGATGTCTGTGAAAAAACAGTTCAGCGTGTCATGCAAAAATACAACTGGTCTTGCCGAGTGAAAGTGAAGAAACGGAAACGGACCGGACAACCTGCGCATGTGGCCGAGAATCAGTTGAATCGCGCGTTTAGGGCAACGGCTCCATTTCAGAAGCTCACCACAGATATCACGTATTTGCCCTTCGGTCAGTCCATCCTGTATCTTTCAAGTATTATGGATCTTTACAACGGTGAAATCATTGCTTATACCATTGGCCCATCCCAAGACACCGCCTTTGTGTTGGATACACTTCGCCAACTTGAAGTGCCGGAAGGCGCTCTCTTGCATAGTAATCAAGGGTCCGTTTATACGTCATATGAGTACCAGAAAGTGATCAAAGAAAATGGAATCATCATAAGCATGTCCCGCAAAGGCACGCCGGCTGATAATTCCCCCAACGAAACGTTTCACTTCTCGCTAAAGTCGGAAGAATTCTATACCCTGGAAAGGGTGCACCTAACCAATGCCATTGTACAACAAAAAATAGAGGATTACATGTATTATTACAACTACATCCGACCGTTCCAAAAATTAAACTGCCATTCCCCGATTGAGTATCGGACAACGGCAGCCTAGGTGTTTTTTCTTGTGTCTCATATTACCGGGTCAGTTCAGACAACTGGCTGTTTAACAAAAGGTGTTTTCTTACTGTCTAAAATATGAAACTCAGTGCCATTTTGAACTGAGCCCCATTTAGTGGACAATTTAATAAAAGCACCCGGCAGCTAGGCTGCGATCAGATGACTTCGGTATTGTGCCGGAGTCATCTTTTTTAGGTTCCATTGCTTGCGCGTTTCGTTGTAATGCTCCATGTATTCATCCACCAGCCCCTTCAATTCGGCTAGGCTGGTCGCTTGTTTAAACTCGACTTCATCTTTAAAGTGACCAAAAAACGATTCAATGAGGGCGTTGTCGAGACAGCTGCCCCTGCGGGACATCGACTGTGTCAATTTCATTTTCTTCACGCGTCGTTGGTATTCAGGGTGGGTATAGTGGAAGCCTTGATCGGAATGAATCATCGCTTCTGGATGGACATTGTCATCCAGCGCTTCCTTCAGCTTTTGTAAGGTGTGGTACACAATTTCCATTGTGAGCGTCGTTGTCACTTCATAGGCGACGATTTCTCGGGTCGCGACATCTTTCACGGCATAAAGGTACGCCATTTGCCCCGAACGGTTGGGCAGGTACGTAATATCGGTCACGAATACCTTCCCGGGTTCGTCTTGTTCAAACTCGCGGTTTAAGAGGTTTGGACAGACCGCGTGCTCCTGTGTGGCTTTGGCGATTTGCTTGTAAGGATTCGCTCGTCGGATTTTGGCGAAGAGAGTGAATTTGCGCATAAGGCGCAGAATCTTCTTGTGGTTCATCGGCGTTTCGAGCAGTTCAGCGAGTGCCATATAAAAGGTGCGATACCCGACTTTCCCACGATGCGCATCGTAGATGCTTTTGAGCAACAGGTAATCTTCATAGTTCTGTTCTTCGCGAATGGCGTGCTGTTCTACTTTCTCCAACCAAGCGTAGTAGCCACTTCGACTGACGCCCGCTGTCTGGCATAGGGCCGCCACCAAATTCTTCAGTTGGAATTTCCAGACCACCGCATTGATCGCTTCGAACTTTTCCGCTGAGGTCAGCTGCGTTTCTTCGCCTGCCTCTCGAGTGCCTCGAGCTTTTTTAGCAACTCGTTTTCGGCTTCTAGGTATTTGATGCGCGCTTCCGCCTTCTCCAACTTTTTTCCGGCAGAGAGCTCTTGCGTAGAAGGGCGGCCGGTACTGCCTTTTCCACGGCGTTCTTCCCAAAACCCTTTTTCGCCGTAAAGTCGGAACGTTTTCCGCCAACGTTTTAATGTCTCTTTCGGTTTGTCCGATCCAATTACCGTCAGGTCAAATCCGTTTTCGGCAAAAATTTGCGCTGGTCCTTTGCCTTGCAAGTTTTCATTGACGGCTTTCACCTTAAATTCAGGTGTGTATTGAATCGTTCGATCTGAAACTGTTTTGACATTCGGATTCGCTTCCAATGTGCGCCGTTGATGTTCGTTAAAAATGATTTTACTCATAACAACCTCTCCTGTTCCAATAGATATGTTCAGTATACCGGGGTCTGAAAACAGAAAAAAACCCAAATTGGGGGGCACTTTTTAAAGTGTCTACCATTTGGGGTTCAGTTCATTTTTGTGAGGGGCTTTTTATTTTCTTTTAATTAGTTGCATAAATGTTCATTTTGTTCTTAAGCGCTTTAAGTTTTTGTTCTTTTAACTGTTCTTCTTTATATAACACTGCTTCTAATTCGTCTAAAATTTTCATTCTTTTTTGATAAGAGTTTGAATCAATAATACCTTTGCTAAGAGCAACATGGGCAGCGGTTTTTTGCATATTAATCTTTTCTATGCTTATTGAGTTTTTCATACGCCCACTTCCTTTCGAGTTATATACTTTCTTCTTTTTCAGGTTGCTCTGAAATGTCCTCTTGTGAAAGGTCTCTTATTATCTCGTAGAATGCACCCTCAATTATAGAGGCATACAGTTCTCCGATAATTTGAATACTTTCATCCATTGGTTCTCTGGCATCGATAGTCAACACTCCGAAATAATCAATAGGAATACAAATAAGCGCTTTATAAGTTCCCGCAGAATCTGAAGCTGACCAATCACCGTCTGTTGTAACATCGGACAGATTAAGTGTTTGCTGTTTTCTAAATGCTCTTCCTGCAATTGATTCATCCAGACCTAAATGTCTTTTTCTAATGTAGCTTTCTGGAAAGCCAGCGCTGCCATTGTGTAGCGTTAATTTTTTCGTGTCGTGTTCATAGATCCAATAACCACATCTGTGTCTTTCAGAACCAGAGCCTTTGATATCAGATGCTACTGCTTCAACAATTCTTTGAATAAAGCTATAAGAATCACCTTCTTCATTGCCGATAAGCTTATTCAAGGAATTTATAAAAGATCTTGTATTTATGGTAACGTTTTGAAGTTGTAAAGATTTACTTTTATAGATTCTCACATCGTTCTCTAATTCGGCAACTCTTTCTTGGAGAGAAACTAATCTGTTTTCTCTTCCCATTGCTTGAGAAAATCGTCGAACGCCTTGCCATACAAATACAGTAATCCCTATAACTAAAGCTATTAATATGATTGAAATTATATTAACCACCCAGCTTGGGACAATTTTAAACCATTCAACTATGACTTGATCCACTTAATCACCAGCCTTGAGTATTTGTAACTGCTATAGTAACTTTATTCTACATTCTTAAAGTAAATCCCTTTTATTTTAGAAAATTCATACATTTCGCGGTGTAGGTTAAAGCCCTCACTGATAATCTTTTAAATCATCGGCGAGGGCTTTTTTTACTTGATGCTACGTAGTTTTAAACTACTCGAATCTTTGTAGTATCTGAATGTAGCTTCAAAAGCAACCATAACTTTAGTCGAAGCTTTGACCTCATGGACTAGGTAGCAAAGAATGACATCAAAATCTCTCGTGTTAGGGAATTTCTCATCATGTGCCGCGTGTATAGCTAAATTTCCAATGGGTAATTCAACATCCTCAAACTTAATGATTCATTCCTTGAAAGTTAACATGCTATCCATCCCCCAGCTCAACATACAATCAGTATATCAAATGCAATTACTTTTGATACAAAAATTATTTAATGAGTAGGTGATTATACTCATTATTTTAGTGGTTTATCAGGAACGTATGTTCTTTTGAGGGAGGAGATGGCTGCTATGACATTAAATAAAGATTTGAGGCAGGTTGGCGACGTCCAGGACAGAGGGAAATTAAATTAGACAGCATTAATGCTTCCTCAGCATGTGCGCATATTACGTGAATAGAAAGAAGAGGATAATCGAATCCAACGTCCAGAGTTGGATGAGTTCGACCTTCAAACGCCAAAGGAAAATATCAAAATTGCATTGGTGCGAAGATGTGATGTTGAAATTCAAGTTTGGGAGGAATTTCAGTTTTATTACTACATAGGGAAGATTATCAGTATAGACATTCAAACGCGGACGGTTGTTTACGATGATTCCTTGTCTACCAAACGATTGCAATTAGATGAGATTACATCAGTTCGTTTGATGGATTAGATTATCCGCGTTATGAACTAAAGCTTGTAAACTTTAATATTTCTATACTAATGTTAAAATAGAATGTAGAAATCCATGTGTTATATAGAAGGAACTAAATTCTGAAATACCCACAAAAAAATCACATTTTAAATGGCAAGATATGAAAGTCAGTGAAACTGCGTTATAGTAAACAGTGAGCAACCCCTTTAAAACAAGCGAAAATACTAACATATGAAAGTAGGCGAAAGCATGAACGCATACGATGAGTACATGAAAGGCATTGTTGTCCCAATGCGCAAAGAACTGACAGAATCCGGATTTACGGAGCTGACTACGGCAGAAGATGTCAACGAACATATGAGCAATTCACAAGGCGTGAGCCTCGTGATCATCAACTCGATCTGTGGATGCGCCGCAGGGCTTGCACGCCCAGCCGTGCGCGAAGCGGTGGAATTGGCTGAGCACAAACCGGACCATTTGGTGACAGTATTTGCAGGACAGGACAAGGAAGCGACAGCGCAGATGCGCCAGTATTTTGAGGAAGTGCCGCCATCGTCTCCTTCAATCGCAGTCGTAAAAGGCGGGCAGCTTGCGCATTTCATTCCGCGCGAAGAAATTGAAGGCTTTGAAATGGAGCAAGTGCGTGATGCCGTGAAACAAGCAATCGAGGAAGCAGCGCAGTGAAGACGATCGTCACGACCGCTTACCGGCCGACGGATGCGACTAAGCGCTGTGCACAAGAGACCGCACAGCTCCTTGGCCTGCAGGCAGTCGAGCGCAATAAGCGACCGATCTACAAACTGCACGAAGAACTAGCAGCGGACATTCTCGTCTGCAAAAAAGAACGGCTCGAGCTTTATCCAGTCGGACAAAGAGAGCCGTTCTTTTTTCATCCCAACTCGGCAGCATTTCGCTCGAAGCGGCCGTTAGAAAATGATCCGCTCGTTGAAGTGTCAGGGCTCGAGCGGGGCGACGCATTCCTCGATTGTACTCTCGGCATGGCGAGTGATGCGCTCATTGCTTCGATTGTCGTTGGGGACACCGGAAGAGTGGTTGGCTGTGAAAGCGACCCGGTCATTGCCCATGTCATCCATGAAGGCTTAAAAAATTATCAGGACATGCCGAAACTGCACGATTCGATGAGGCGCATCCAAGTCGCCTCTCAAAATGCGGTCGATTATTTGAAGGGCCTTGATGATGATTCCTTCGATGTCGTCTACATGGATCCGATGTTCACGGAACAGATTACGGAAGCGTCTAACTTTGCGCCACTCCGGAACAACGCGGACCACGGGCAATTGACGGAGGAATGGGTAGAGGAAGCGAAGCGCGTCGCAAGGAAAAGCGTCGTTTTGAAAGCGCATTTCCGCTCGACTGATTTTGAGACGTTCGGCTTCAAGCGGCGCGTGCGCCCAAATACGAAATTCCATTTCGGCGTCATACAAATGAATAAGAGTAAATAAAAAAATCTCCCAAAGCGGGAGATTTTTTTCGGAGTGTTGAAGAAGTCTGTAGTCCATTATAAATTAAACGAAGATTATCTTTTCCGCATTCAAAAATCAATGTTCTATTTAAGTATTTGAAGAAGCGTTTGCTCGTAAACCCTTTTGCTCAGTAATACTGCGTATTACTTTCGCAAAGATAATGTCTCCCGTAGGTCGACCTTATCTTTCCTGTGGATTAGTGAGACGGCCGAGACCCCGCAAGACGCATAGCGGCTGAGGAGGCTTGGACGCGAACCCACGGAAAGCGAGCGATAAGCTTCGAAAAATACGTGTCCATGAGTTTCTCGATATCATAAAAAAATCTCCCAAAGCGGGAGATTTTTTTAGTCTGTAAAGGATAGCGAAGTCAAATACACAAGCATAAACAATAGACCCAATCCAATCAATAATGACGCGTCCATGAAAATTCCTCCTTTTTGAAAAAAACAAGGCGTACTTACTCGCTTTATTGTACAATGAAATGGAACAAGATGAAACCTTTCCACTTAAAAATCGTTTATTACTATAACTATCTTGACAAAATGTTCAAAATTGAGGGTGATGTTTAGTGAAGAGTTGGTGGCAGAAGTCCTTGATGGTTGCTGTAACGGTTCTGACGCTAGGAGCCATTACGCCAAACCATATGATTTGGGAATCCTTGCTCGATGAAGAGGATGGCCCAAAAACACATGCAAGCCAAGGACAAACAAAAGAGTATACGCTTGAATGGATCGATCCTGCAGAATATTATGTGACGGCAGACTCAATTCTTGCCGATTTCCGCCAAGCTGCGGAAGAACAGTCCTATATGAAATTCGGATCGCGCATCGGCCCGGTGATCGACTCGGAATTCCGTACGCGCATTTTGCCGACGATCCAGGACGTCATCGACACGGAACTGGCTGCATACGGCAAAGACAGATTGCGTAATTTGGCGATTTCCGAAAAACCGTCCGGCGACCACGCCGAGAAAATTTTCCACGTTTACGACAAAGACAGCGGACAAGATGAAATCCGCTTCCATGTCCGGACCGAGAAAAAACCGCTTGAAGGCTATTCATTCAATTTCCATTACCATTTGGCAAGCGACCAGTACCAGCGCCACATCAGCATCGGGGACATCTACTGGTCAAAAAATACACCGCCTAAATGGCTTTCCTGAAACCGTTATCACCATAACGGTTTTTTTTAATGCGCCCATTTCTTTCTTCAGATGTGATACTCTTAAAGTTTTTCTTATTCGAGTTGTTTTTGTTATGATGATACTAATAATGGAGGGAATTGCATGAAACAATATTTAGCGTTGTGTGAACATATCCTGGATCAAGGAGCCAAGAAAGAAGACCGGACGGGAACCGGGACGCTCAGCGTATTCGGCCACCAGATGCGCTTTGACCTGGCAGAGGGCTTTCCGCTCATGACCACCAAAAAAACGGCGTTTCGCCTGATTGTCTCTGAACTTCTCTGGTTCATCAAAGGCGATACGAACGTCCAAACTTTATTGAAAGATAATAATCACATTTGGGATGAGTGGGCATTTGCCCAGTGGGTCGAAAGCGATGAATACGAAGGGCCGGACATGAATGATTTCGGCCGGCGGGCACAGCGCGATCCAGAATTTGCGGAACTGTACAAACAGCAAATGGCGCTGTTCCAGGAAAAAGTGCTGGCAGATGACGAGTTTGCAAAAAAATACGGTGATTTGGGGCCGGTCTACGGCAAGCAATGGCGATCGTGGGCAGCGACTGACGGCGGCCAGATTGACCAGTTGAAAAATGTTGTCGAATCGATCAAGAACAATCCGGATTCACGCCGCCATTTGGTGACGGCTTGGAATCCGGAATTCATCGATGATATGGCGCTCCCGCCTTGCCACATCATGTTCCAGTTTTACGTAGCAGAAGGCAAATTGTCATGCCAGCTATACCAAAGAAGCGCGGACGTCTTTCTCGGCGTGCCGTTCAATATTGCGTCCTACGCCCTTTTGACGCATCTCGTTGCACAGGAATGCGGGCTCGAGCCTGGTGAATTCATTCATACGACCGGCGATACGCATCTTTATGTGAACCATTTAGAACAAGTGCAGGAGCAATTGAGCAGAGAACCGAAAGCTTTGCCAATTTTGAAATTAACAGAAGGCAAATCGATGTTCGATATGGACATGGAAGACATTCAAATCGAGGGCTATGACCCGCATCCGCGGATCAAAGCGCCTGTTGCAGTATAACGGCCAAGGAGGAGAACTTATGATTTCATTGATGGTGGCGCATGACCCGGATCACGTAATCGGCAAGGATAACCAGTTGCCGTGGCATATTCCGGAAGATTTGGCCTATTTTAAAAAACACACCCTCGGAAAAGGCATGGTAATGGGGCGCAATACCTTCGAGTCGATTGGCCGCCCTTTGCCAAAGCGGCGCAATATCATCGTGACGCGCAACACGGAATACACAGCACAAGGCGCCGACATCACCTATAACCTGGAAGATGCCATCGAATTGGCTAGAGAGCAGCACGACGAAGTAATGATTATCGGCGGCGAGCAGATTTTCCGTGAAGCCTTGCGGATCGCCGACAGGCTGTATATTACACTGGTCCACCAAGCTTTCGAGGGAGATACGTTTTTTCCTGAATACGGAAGGGAATGGAAGTTAGTATCGGAGTCTGAACGCCATCACTCGAACGGCATCCCGTATTCGTATTTGGTGTACGAACGAAACACAGGGGGAGAATCAGGTGATTAAGTCCGCCCGAACATTTTCTTATCTATTCGGCTATTTGCCGATTGCTGCCACCAATCTGGCGAAGTTCAAAAAGCGTAAAGCGGGCATGAGCCAAGAGGAATACAGCAAGCTGATCCATAGCGAACCCCAGAAATGGGCGTCAGGCATCATGAAGCGGACGGGCAGCCAGGTCGAAGTGAGCGGGCTCGAACATTTACCGGAAGGGCCAGTGTTGTTTGTCAGCAACCACGAAGGCAATTTCGACATCCCTGTGCTGTTGTCGTCGATCCCGAAACCGTTCGGCTTTATTTCCAAAGAAGAAGTGAGGAAATTTCCGATCATCCCGTCTTATATGGATGAGATGAATTGCGTATTCCTCGACCGCACCGATCGCCGCAGCGCGTTCAAGTCCATCACCGATACCATCGGAAAGCTTCACGAAGGCCATTCCATCCTGATTTTCCCGGAAGGCACAAGAAGCAAAGGGCAGGGGCTCAAGGAGTTTAAAGCCGGATTCATGCGCATCGCGAAAGAAGCTGGCGTACCGGTCGTGCCGATTGCCATCGAAGGCACGTCGCGCATCATGGAAAACAACAATAACCAAATCCGCCCGGCCCGTGTAAGGGTTCAAGTGCTTGAACCCTTAACTCCGCAAGAACTGGACGCTGCGGGCGTGAAAGCGGCGCAATTGGTCAGAAGCCGCATCGAACAAGCGCTGGCTGATGTTCAGTAAATCGTTTGTGTGAAAAGCTAATCCCATTAACACCCTATAAGTAGATGAAATGGAAGTGATCGAATGTCGAAAATTCACATTGTAACGGATTCGACTGCTGATTTGAAAGCAGAAGAAATAGAAGCATACGGGCTACACGTCGTTCCGTTGTCGATCCAAATCGGGGGCAAGACCTATCTCGACCGTGTCGATTTGGAACCGGAAGCTTTTCTTGAACTGATGAAGAATTCGGATGAATTCCCGAAGAGCTCCCAGCCGGCACCAGGCGTTTTCAAGGAGCTCTATGACGAACTCGGCAAGGACGGAAGCCAAATCATTTCAATCCATATGACCGGGGGCATGAGCGGTACCGTGGAATCGGCACGCACCGCTGCGGAATTGACCGATTCCGATGTCACCGTCATCGATTCCCGTTATATTTCCCATGCCCTGACGTTCCAGGTTTTTGAAGCTGCAGACATGGCGAAGCAAGGCAAAACCGTCCAGGAAATCGTCGAACGCGTGGAGCAGGTGCGGCGCAATACGAAACTGTATGTCGTAGTCGATACGCTCGATAATTTAGTCAAAGGAGGGCGCATCGGCAAAGGCCGTGCGATGATCGGATCGTTCTTGAAGATCAAGCCGATTGCTTCTCTTGACGACGGCGAATACACCCCTGTCGCCAAAATGCGCAGCCATAAGCAAGTGGTGGATTATTTGGTGAAAGATTTTGCTGAACGCACAAAAGGCAAAGTGGTCAAAGGTGTCGGCATCGCCCAGGCAAATGGCCAGTCGATGGCCGAGCCGCTGCGCGAAAAAATCAAGGAAACCGGCTTTACCGCCGTACGCTATGATTTCACGACTCCGGTCATTTCCACGCATACGGGAATTGGCGCCATCGGCTTCATGTATTACACGGAGTAAATTAAAAGAATCATAAAGGAGAGACGGACGTGAAACGCATCCTGTATATTGTCATCGCTTTATCGATTGTGCTTGCGGGATGTGCTTCAACGTTCAATTTCGGTAAAGAAGAAGCGGCGCCGCGCTTGCCGGTGGAATTCACCCCTTACACCGTCCCGCCGAACTTCATCCCGCAAACTGTCATCATCACGGCCCTTGGCGATTCTTTGTCACAAGGCGTGGGTGATACGGAGAACCGCGGGGGGTATGCCGGCCGCCTGGCGCTCGAAATGGCGGAATGGCCGGGGGTGGAAGGCATCGCCCTTGAAAACACGGCGAAGCGCGGCAGGAGAAGCGACCAATTATTGGCGCTGTTCCAGCAAGGCAAGCTGTCCGGACCGTTGCTCGCTTCGGATTACATTTTCATGACGATCGGCGGCAACGACGTCATGCGCATCGTGAAACGGGATTTGTTTTCGCTGAATATCGATGCATTCACCGAAGAGTTAATTCTCTACCAGAACCGCTTCGAGACCATCTATGCATCCATCCGTTCATTGAATCCATCTGCGCCGCTCATTGTCGTCGGCCTGTACAATCCGTTTTCACTGGTGACGGATGAAGTGGAGGAATTCGATCAAATTATCGCCTCCTATAATGGAGTCATGCAAGAAACAGTGGAAGACGATCCGCATGCCTGTTTCGTCCCTGTCAGCGATTTATTCGTCGGCAACGAGAATTTGGTATATCATACCGATTTTTTCCACCCAAATAGCAAAGGCTATGACTTGATGGCTGAGCGGGTATCGGAAAGAATGGAGCAATGCGGAATCAGCTTCCAAGGATAGGAGGTGGAAAGATGAAGAAATGGCGTTTTGCCTTTTTCGTGCTATTGGTGTTGAACCTTATTGCCGTCATTGGATTTTTCCTGTTCATTACAACACCATCCGATAACTTTAAAACCTATCAAGCGGAAAGCAGCCCGCCGCCTGAAGGCAATACCGTCGTCGTCAATACGACCAAAGCCGATTTTGAAGGCATTGCGAATACGTATATCGCTGATGCGATGGAAGGCCAGCCGATGCCTTTGCGCTTGTCGGTGACCGATAATGTCAGCTTGTCGACCGAGTTGACGGTCTTCGGGGTGACCTTGCCGATCCTCTTGACATTCGACCCGGTCGTGCTGCCGGATGGCAATTTGCTGTTGGAACAGCGTTCGGTTGAAGTCGGACGGCTCGACATACCACCGGAATCAGCGTTAAAATTGCTTCGAGACTCCGTGGATCTTCCGGAATTTATGGAAGTACTGCCGAAAGAAGAGGAAGTCGTGTTGAATCTCACCGAAATTCCCATCAACGGCGGCGTTTCAGTACGCGCAACATCGTTCGACCTTGAAGAAGACGACATCCGTCTTTTAGTAACGATTCAGCCATAATATGAGGAGGAGTAAGATGAAGACAGAAAAAGCGACATTTGCCGGCGGCTGTTTTTGGTGCATGGTACAGCCTTTTGATTCGCTCGAAGGCATCGAAACGGTCGTCAGTGGCTATACAGGCGGCGATTTGCCGAATCCGACCTATGAGCAAGTCTGCACAAACTTGACCGGCCACCGGGAAGCTGTTGAAATCACGTTCCAGCCGGAGCTTTACCCTTATGAGCAACTGCTAGAAGTGTATTGGTCACAGATCGACCCGACCGATGCGGGCGGTCAGTTTTTCGACCGCGGTGATTCTTACAAAACCGCCATTTATTACCATACGGAAGAACAGCGGATCGCTGCTGAAAAATCCAAACAGCAATTGGAGCAGTCGGGCAAGTTCACTAAACCAATTGCAACGGATATTTTACCGGCGAAGGAATTTTATCCAGCCGAAACGTATCACCAAGATTATTACGAGAAAAACCCAACGCATTATAACCGCTATGCGACAGGATCCGGTCGCAAGGCATTTATCCAAAACCATTGGGGGGAATCAAAATGAAAGACGATTTGAAAGCGAAATTGACGCCGATGCAATACCACGTCACGCAGGAAAACGGTACTGAGCCGCCGTTCCAAGGTGAATTCGACCAGCATTTCGAAGAAGGCATCTATGTCGACATCGTCTCGGGCAAACCTTTGTTCAGCTCGAAAGACAAATTCGACGCACATTGCGGCTGGCCGAGTTTTGCTAAGCCGATCGAAGGCGAAGAAGTCAAAGAAAGCTTCGATACGAGCCACGGCATGAGACGGACTGAAGTGCGTTCTGCTTCAGCCGATTCGCATCTCGGCCATTTATTTCCGGACGGGCCATCTGAACTTGGCGGCTTACGTTACTGCATCAACTCCGCAGCATTGCGTTTCGTTCCAAAAGATCAATTGGAACAACAAGGCTATGGCGAGTATTTGCAGCTATTTGAATAAAAAGGCAGCCTGGACTCCGGTCCGGGCTTTTTGCTGAAAGGAGGGGCCTCTCGTGAATCGCTCGTTTTATCAATTTGCATTGAAATACCGCGGCAAACTTGTACAGGATGAATATTCCCAATTTGCCGAGGCGATGTTTTTGGACCACAGCTTTCCGAAAACGAGTACGGATTTCCAGGAGATTTCGCAATACGTCGAAGAAAAGGCGCATCCCGTTCTCCAAGCTTCCACATTCGACCGCATGTGGGAAGAATACGAGGCAGGTTGAGGCTCTTCATTGCACTTAGCTAAAAAAAACAGTATGATTAAATCGACTAAAATAAAGTGAGGTTTTATGATGAGTGTCCACATTAATGCTAAAAAAGGCGATATCGCCGATACAATCCTGCTTCCTGGAGATCCGCTACGCGCGAAGTACATCGCGGAAACATTCCTTGAAGACGTAACATTGTATAACGAAGTCCGCAATATGTTCGGCTATACGGGTACATACAAAGGCAAACGCATTTCCGTTCAAGGAACGGGCATGGGTGTCCCGTCGATCTCGATCTATGTGACGGAATTGATGCAAGAGTACGACGTGCAGAAATTGATCCGCGTCGGCACGTGCGGTTCGATCCATAAAGACGTCAAAGTGCGCGATGTCATTCTTGCACAGGCAGCTTCAACGGATTCGAAAATGAATGACATCATCTTCAACGGCATCACGTATGCGCCGATCGCCAACTTCGACCTTCTGCAAAAAGCTTATGCAGCCGGGCAGGAAAAAGGCTTGAACTTGCGCGTCGGTAACGTATTCACAGAAGACGTCTTCTACAACGAACACGCAGAGCACGAAAAATGGGCGCAATATGGAATTCTAGGCCTGGAAATGGAATCTTCCGCATTGTACACGCTAGCAGCGAAATTCGGCCGCAAAGCGCTATCGATTCTAACAGTCAGCGACCATCTATTGACTGGTGAAGTAACTTCTGCAGAAGAACGCCAAACAACTTTCAACGATATGATTGTTGTGGCATTGGACGCAGCGATCCAAGACTAACAGGAAAAAAGACTGTCGAGGCAGTCTTTTTCTTTTAACCCCGCCAAGTTTCAGAAGAGTGTTTGAAACTTGCTGTCAGGTGAATGAAGAAAGTGGTGAAACATATGGACGAAAAGCGACCGGGCGAAGAACAACAACCCGAAGCGCAGGCGGCAGAGGAACCGAAGCCGCATTTTATTCGAATGAAAACCTTCTATTTCATTATGCTCGTCTTCTTCTTGATTATCGCGACAGCGGGCATAACCGTTTTCGCTTTAACTTTCGGAGAAGATAAAGCAGTGGAAGTGAACAGCCCTGAGCGCCAGGAATTCCAGAAGTTATATTCGGCTTATGACCAGATTGAGCAGGAGTACTTCGAGGAAGTGGAACAGGAAGAATTAATCAATGGTGCCATCAATGGCATGGTGGATGCACTTGGCGACCCGTATTCCGATTATATGGATGAAAAAGAAGCTGCCCAGTTCATGGAAGGCATATCCTCCAGCTTTGAAGGAATCGGTGCAGAAGTCCAAGAGCGCAACGGTTATGTGACGGTTGTTTCGCCGATCAAAAATTCACCGGCAGAAAAAGCAGGCGTCTTGCCGAATGACCAGATATTGGAAGTTGATGGAGAAAGCATTCAAGGTTTTTCTACGACTGAAGCGGTCATGTTGATTCGCGGTGAAAAAGGAACCGAAGTGACCTTGACGATCCAGCGCGGCGAGAATGCGGATCCGATCGAAATTACGATTGTCCGTGATGAGATCCCGATCGAAACGGTGTACGCGGAAATGGTCAATGACCAAGTCGCCCACATCAATATCACCAGTTTCTCTGAAAACACATATGATGAACTGCAGAAAGCCATCGCTGAAATGGAAGAACAAGGTATGGAAGCAGCAGTCCTTGATGTGCGTCAGAATCCAGGCGGCTTGTTGAATACAGCACTCGATATTTCGAACTTGTTCATTGAAGAAGGCAAGGAAATGTTCGAAGTGCAGGCAAAAGGCGAAGAGCCGGAAGTGTATTTGGCTACAGGCGGCGATAAATTGGATATCCCGGTCACATTATTGATCGATGGAGGCAGTGCATCGGCTTCTGAGATTTTGGCAGGAGCGATGAGCGAATCCGCGGATGTTACTTTGGTCGGAGAGAAAACCTTCGGGAAAGGGACTGTCCAAACAGCGAATGACCTTTCGGATGGTTCGAACTTGAAGTTTACAACCGCCAAATGGTTGACGCCGGATGGCAATTGGATCCACGAAGAAGGCATCGAGCCGGATGAAGTGGTTCCATATCCAGAATATGCATCCTTGCCGTTCCTTGACCCGTCAGTCGAATTAAAAGATGGCAGCATATCCGAACAAGTACAGACGGCAGAAAAAATGCTGGATGCACTCGGTTATGAAGTCGGCGAAATCGACGGCGTGTTCGAAGAAGAGATGGAGCAGGCCGTAACTGAGTTCCAGGAAGCGAACGATCTGGAAGCGGACGGTGTATTGACCGAAGACACGACGTATGCGGTCATGGACCAACTGCGCGGAAAGATCAATACGGAAGATCCTCAGCTCCAGGAAGCAACAGATATCCTGATGGAGCAGGCTGGCTTAGCAACGGAAGAACCGGCGGATGAAGAAGCCGACACAGAAGAATAAGTTTGTTGAAAAGGCCCGCTCCCGGCGGGCCTTTTCTTGCATAATGAGAGAAAGGGTGAGTTGATGGTTGATGTGTATTTGTTCAGCGGGTTTCTCGGCAGCGGGAAAACGACCTTGCTGAAAAAGATGATTATGGAATTTAAGGAAAAAGGCTTGAAGCCGGCCGTATTCATGAATGAACTCGGATCGATGAATTTCGATTCGGAAGAAGTCGGGGACGGGGTGCCGCTTAAAGAAATCCTGGATGGCTGCATTTGCTGCAGCGGCTCGGAAAAATCGGAAGCGCAGATCCAGACTTTGCTGGCGGAGTCTGAATTTGATGTATTATTGATCGAAACGACAGGCGCGGCACATCCCGTCGAAGCACTCGACGCGATTTTCTCGCCTTTGTTTGCGGAGCGCTTGAACTTCCGCGGCATTGTCACCGTGGCGGACAGCAAACGCTTTTTAGAGCGCCAGCAATTGTCTCCGCAAATCCGCTCGCTGTTCATCGAGCAAATCCGCCACGCCGATCTATTATTGGCGAATAAAACGGATTTGCTGAGCGAATCGGAACAAAGCCAAGCCATTTTTGAGATTCAGCAAATCAATCCGACGGCACGAATCGTACAGACGGTCCATGCCAAAGTGCCGCTAAAATTGCTTGAATCTGTGAGCCCTGCACAGCGCGGGCCGGTCGAACAAGCACCGGTGTCAAAATTGAATTTGCAGACGAAGATCGTGTCATTTGATGAGCCAATCGAGCGCGAAGCGTTTGAGGAATGGCTGCGCAATTTGCCGGATACGGTTTACCGCATCAAAGGCTATCTTACGCTTTCTGGCCATAGCTATCCGCATTCTTTCCAGTATGCTTATGGCATGGTGCAATGGCTGCCAGAATACATGAAGCTGCGCAACCAGATTGTGCTGATCGGTGAAAACCTTGAGGAGCTGTCAATGCCATGATTGAGGCGTATAAACGATTATGGCCGCACAGGCAAGGGGTGCAACGCATCACGACACAAGACGAGTTGGAGACAAGCATACGCGTGGAACTGAACGACGAACTGACCCATCCGCGCGTCCGTAAATCAGTAGAAGAAAAGCTGGAGTTGGCGGTCGAACGAATTGGGGAGTCTGGGCTTACTAAAGAGGAAAAAACACAATTGATCCAGCTATACAAAAAACTTGCCGCTCATTGAGCGGCAAGTTTTTTTTGGATGATCAACAGGCGGATCGATAAAGTGACGGCGCCTGCCGTGAGTCCGACGATTAGGCCGACCCAATAGCCGAACGCACCAAGATCGGTAAACGTGGCGAACAAATAGCCGGAAGGCAGCCCGATAACCCAATAGGAAATGAGCGCCATGATGAACGTGATATTGACGTCCTTATAGCCGCGCAGCGCCCCTTGAACCGGAGCTTGGACGGCGTCCGACACTTGGAACAAGGCAGCGAAGATCAGGAATTGGACAGCGAGCCCGATGACAGCGGGGTCGGATGAATACAACTCGGCGATCGGTTCCCGCAGGAAATAGAGAATGCCCGACGAGATGACACTGAGCGTCACGGCAGCGCCGACTCCAAGCCAGCTGTATTGCTTAGCATGTGACGCGCGTTTTGCCCCGACTTCAAAACCGACCAGGATCGTCGCGCCCATCGATATGCTGAGCGGCAGCATATAGAGGAGCGAGGCGAAGTTCAAGGCGATCTGGTGGGCGGCGATGGTAATCGTCCCGTAAACAGACATCATGAATGTCACCGCTGAAAAGATGCTCGTTTCAGCGAAGATCGAAATGCCGATCGGCACGCCGATGCCGGTGATTTCTTTCCATCTACTTAAGGAAGGGCGCGCCCATTTGCGGAAAATCCCAAATGACTTGAACGGTTCATTCGTGTGGATGATGAAAGCGGCAATCGCCAGCACGAGCCAATACGTGATCGCTGAAGCCATACCGGCACCCGGGCCGCCCAGTTCAGGGAAGCCGAAGTTTCCGAAAATCAGTAAATAATTGAAGAACACATTAATCGGCGCCGACATCAAAGTGATGAACATCGTTACGCGCGTGGCGCCAAGCGCATCGATATACGAGCGCAGCGCATTATAAGCGAACAGCGGCACCAGCCCTAAGCTCATCGCGAAAATATAGCGGCTGGCCACGTCGTTGACGCCGGGCTCGAGATCCATGAAGCCGAGCATCCAATCGATGCCGAAGAAAAAGAAACTGAAGACGATCGCCGCCAGGATGATAGCCAAATAAATCCCTTGCTGCACAGCGTCTTTCACGCCATCTTTTTTCTTGGCCCCCATCAATTGTGCTACAATTGGAGTAATGGACATGAGGATCCCGGCAAGTCCGATATACACCGGAACCCAAAAAGAGGAACCGATCGACACGCCGGCAAGATCCTCGGTCCCGTAGCGGGCGGTCATGTAAATATCGAAAAAAGTCACCATATACATAGCGACTTGGGTGATGAGAATCGGCAGGACGATTTTCATTAACAATTTGAGTTTTTCTTGAGTCGTTTCTGTTTCGTACATATTCATAGCCTCCCAATACACTTGCAATACCAAATAAAACGAGTATATCACACAAACCGTGCAAAGTGATGAAGACACATATGCGCAAAGTAGGAGAGTAGGACAACAGATGGAAAACAAGACAATCATTTTAACGGGCGGCGGGACAGCCGGCCATGTTTCTCTAAATCAGGCAATCATTCCGGAACTGGAAAAACTCGGGTTCCGTGTAGAATATATCGGCTCCAAAGAAGGAATTGAAAACGAATTAATCCGCGATTCGTATCCGGAGATCACCTATCACGCCATTTCCAGCGGCAAACTGCGCCGTTATTTCTCCATGAAGAACTTCACGGATCCGTTCCGTGTCGGGGCAGGATTGACGCAAGCCTTGAACATCATCCGCAAAGTGAAGCCGGTCGCGATCTTTTCAAAAGGAGGTTTCGTCTCGGTGCCGGTCGCGATGGCGGGGCGTCTCGCAGGCGTGCCTGTCATCATTCACGAATCCGATGTCACGCCAGGCCTTGCAAATAAATTGGCGATTCCTTTTGCGGACCATATCTTTACGGTCTTCAAGGAAACGATGCGCCATGTGCCGAAAGAGAAATCGACTTGCACGGGCTCGGTCATCCGCAGCGAATTGCTCGATGGCTCAGCTGCGAGCGGCAGGGAATTATGCCATTTCGACAACACCCATAAAGTATTGATGATCATGGGCGGAAGCCAAGGGTCTGCGCTTATCAATGATGCAGTGCGCGAAAATCTGGATACATTGACCAAGCAATTCAACATCATCCATTTATGCGGAAAAGGCAATATCGATGAACGTCTTGAAGGCCACGAACAGTATTGCCAGTTTGAATACGTGACGCATGAATTGTCGCATCTTTTGCATTTGACGGACCTGGTCGTCTCCCGAGCAGGATCGAATTCGATCTTTGAATTTTTGGCATTGAAAAAGCCGATGCTGCTCATTCCTTTATCGAAGCAAAAAAGCCGTGGGGACCAGATCTTAAATGCTAATTTGTTCGAAGCGCAAGGCTTTGCCCATGTGCTTGAGGAAGAACAAGTGAATGCTGAAAGCTTCATGGCGGCAATTGAGCGCCTGGTAGCTGAAGAAGAGCAATTGATCCACGCAATGACAGAAGCAGAGCCGCCGAAAACTGCTTATGAAATGGCGAAATTGGTAGCTGCCCACGCAAAATAAACTCGAGCTGAAGAGGTGTCGTTATGGAATTACTGAAAGTACATGGTTCAATGAATACATTTTTTCTCTATGAAGGAAACGACCGCGAGGATTTTCCGCAATTAACGAAGCAACTGGCGGCACTTGATGAGCAAATAGACGGCCTCTTGACGGTCTCGCCATCCACACACGCTGATGCGAAAATGCGTGTTTTCAATACGGACGGTTCTGAAGCGTCCATGTGCGGCAACGGCTTGCGCTGCGTGGCGCGCTTTGTTTGCGAGCGGGAAGGCATCGATCAGGCAGTGATCGAAACGATGAAAGCGGATTTGGCAGTGCAGAAAGAACCGGAGATTGACGCTGGCGTGAACATGTATGGCGTGGAAATTTCGCCGGTATCTTTCCAGCTTGCCGATTTGCCGATGACGCTCGAAGCGCATACGGAATGGCGCCAGCAAGCGCTGCCTTTTATCGATGCTGACATTCCGTTTACGGCTGTCGCTGTGCCGAATCCTCATTTGATCGGGATCGTCGGTAAGGAATTGCAGAAAGATCCGTCCCATCAGGAAAAATGGGCGGCATATTTTAACGGCGATAATCCTTATTTCTCGGATGGCGTCAATTTAAGCTATGTGACACCAATAGAAGAAGGGATTTTTGTCCGGACCTATGAAAGAGGCGTCGGCTTTACGGATGCCTGCGGTACGGCCATGACGGCTTCCGCCTTGGTCAGCTGTCTTGCGGGGCTCGTTCCGTTCGGGGACGTTTCCGTCTTTAACCCAGGTGGTATGGTTAACTGTTCGGTAAAATCCGAGGACGGCCACTATCGATTGAAGTTGAGCGGCAATGCGACATATTTGGGCGTTTATCGCTTCCATGCCGGCGCGGCTTTAGCAGACAGCGAGCTGGAATTGGTGAAACAGTCGGATGAGCAGCCGGCTTATGAAAAATTCATTGAGAAAATCAGCGGTGCGACAGCAGGGCTGAGATAACAGAAAGCGGTGGATTCGATGTCGGGACCTTTTACGAAAGAGCAAATGGATATGCTGTACGGGAAAGCGGCCGACCCGGTCTATTTCATGCAGCAGCAGGGCAACGGCTTCGTTTATGCTTGGGTCAATCCGGTCTGCCGGGAGATTTTCGGGATCGATTTGACGGGCCGCAGCGTAGAACAATGCATGCCGAGGGAATTGGCGCTTGAAATCCATAAGCAATACCGGATTGCGATCAAGCGCAATGAACGCCATCGATACAGGGATTATAGCTTGTTCTCCGACCGCGGAACCGCGATGGAAACCGAACTGACCCCTTTCAGCTATGAAGGCACGCAATATGTGTTGGCGGTCACGAGAGATGTGACCGAACAAAAGAAAATCGAAGAGGATTATTTGTTCTATCAATCGCTTGTCCAAAATTCAGTCGACCCGATGTTGATGATTTCAGCGGATTTCACGATCCTCGATATGAACCCGGCTTACGAAAAAACGTTTGGCGTGCACCGTAAGGAATGGCTCGGCCGCAATTACGATGATATCCCGCAGGACAAACAGAAATTTTTTGAAATGGGCAAGCTTCTTCTTGAAAACAGCACAAGCACTCATAAGGCGAGTTCGATTTTTTTGACCCGCATCAAAAGCGATGGCCGCGAAGCGAAGTTTTCGGCCAGTTATTCATTAATCAAGGAAAACGGGATTATCCGTGCTTTTCATGTCGTGTTCCGTGAGCTAACGAATGAATTATTATTGAAGCATGAACTGAAACGGACGGAGAATATTCTGGAAAGCTACAAAGATGCACTGAATTACGCAGCGCTCGTCCTCATTTGGGATAACTCCGGTATGATTGAATTTGCCAATGAAAATTTCAAGAAGTTGACGGGCTTT
This sequence comes from Planococcus citreus, assembly GCF_003664125.1. GTDB lineage: Bacteria > Bacillota > Bacilli > Bacillales_A > Planococcaceae > Planococcus > Planococcus citreus. Next base: position 23,150 of record NZ_RCCP01000001.1, on the reverse strand, counting down.
GACAGCAGTGAATTGACTGGGATGAATATCCAGTCGATTGGACAGGCGATCATGTCCAGCCAACAACTTGCCCATCTCCAGTCGGTTCTGAAAAAAGGCGAGATTTGGCGTGGGCAAGTGCGCAGCTTAAAAAAGAATGGCCAGCCGTTTTGGGTAGATGCCACAATCATTCCGCTGTTTGATGTCGAAGGGCGCATCTATCAAATGCTGTCCATCTTATTTGACATCACCGACCGCAAAGAAATGGAAGAACAATTGCATCATATGGCGTATCACGATCCGTTAACGAATTTGCCGAACCGCCGGATGATGGTCAAGCATTTTCGTGAAATGGAAGCCAAGAGCAACCGGACAGGAGACCAAGTCGCTGTTTTGTACATAGATGGCGATAATTTCAAGGAAATCAACGACCGGCACGGCCACGAAATCGGCGATGAATTCATTCATCAATTTGCCCGGGCGCTTGAACGCAGCATACGAAAACACGATGTGGCGGCGCGCATCGGCGGAGATGAATTCCTCATCCTGCTGCCTGGCATATCCGCGATCAATAGCCGGAGCCAGATCGAGAACATCATCTCTCGAATTCAGCAAACATTGAAAGATGGATGGGCAATCGACGCCCAGCATTTCTCGCCGACGTGCTCAATTGGCAGTGCTTTGTATCCAGAAAATGGGAACGATTTCGAGGAGCTGATCCAAAAAGCTGACCATGCGCTGTATGAGGCCAAGAAAAAAGGCGGAGGCATTGTTTGTTTTCATGGCGAATCATGAGTTTCTTCCATTAAAAGATGGAAATTCTGCCACCTTGCAGGCATGTAAGCGCTTCAATGCGCTTTAGCTGAATCTTTTCAACCAAAAGCATTGTTTTTTTCAGTGGAAGTAGTAAGATTGATATGGAAATTCGTTCAGTACCGCTACAGCCCTGCCGCTTTAAGTCGGGCGAGGGGCGTGCTAAAATAGGAAAGACCTATAAATAAAAGTGAATGCCATAAGGCAAATAGTTGGAGGTTATTCAATGTCTACCAATCAACCGGACACAAAATCCCCATGGAATTCCATAACCGGCCCGAACTTAGGGTACGTGATGGAGATGTACGACCTTTACCAGGATTCCCCTGATTTGATCGATCCTGAGTTTGCAGAGCTATTCAAACAATACGGCCCCCCTACAGAGCAGCCTGCCGTACAGACAGGCGATGCTACTGGCGCTGCTTCTGGTGTAGCAGTCGAACCGAACCGTTTTGAAAAAGTATTGGCAGCGGTTAATTTGGCGGAAGCTATCCGTGCACATGGCCATTTGGCTTCGGATATCTATCCGTTGAAAGACCAGCCACGTGATACGGAAAGACTGGAAATTTCAAAATATGGCTTGACTGAAGCCGATTTGAAAGATGTTCCCGTATCTTTGATCCTGGAAAACGCTCCAGCCGAAGTGAAAAACGGCCTCGATGCAATCAATTACCTGAAATCGCTTTACACGGACAAAATCGCTTACGAATTCGCGCATGTTATCCAACCGCAGGAACGCAGCTGGATCCAGTCGAAAATCGAAGCGGGCGATATGAAGCCGAAACTCGATGCCGACAAGAAAAAACAGGTATTGGATCTTTTGACGCGCGTTGAAGGATTTGAGAAGTTCGTCCACCGCACATTCGTCGGGCAAAAGCGCTTTTCTATCGAAGGTGTCGATTCGCTTGTCGTCTTGATGGATGAACTGGTCCGCATGTCTGAATCGGCAGGCACTGAAAACATCATGATCGGCATGGCCCACCGCGGTCGCTTGAATGTGTTGACGCACATCCTCCATAAACCGTACGAAATGATGTTCGCTGGATTCGCGCATGTCGGCGATGAAGCGTTCCTTCCGGAAGACGGGTCACTTGAGATCACCAAAGGTTGGTTCGGCGATGTGAAGTACCATATGGGTGCTGCTCACAGTTCCAAAGCAGGAACAAAGATCAAACTTGCCTATAACCCATCCCACCTGGAAGTCGTGAGCCCGATTGTGACAGGGCAAACACGCGCTGCGCAGGAAATGACAGCACAGAGCGGCTTGGCACCACAAGACGCGAATAAAGCCTATTCAATCCTCGTACACGGCGATGCCGCGTTCCCGGGGCAAGGCATCGTGACCGAAACATTGAACTTCAGCCGGATTAAAGGCTACCAGACCGGCGGATCGATTCATATCATCGCCAATAACCTGATCGGTTTCACGACGGAACAGCACGATTCCCGTTCGACGCATTATTCATCCGACCCGGCAAAAGGCTTTGAAGTTCCGGTATTGCACGTCAATGCAGACGATCCGGAAGCTGTCCTAGCTGTTGCGCGATTGGCGTTTGAATACCGTGAGAAGTTCGGCAAAGACATCTTAATTGACCTGATCGGCTATCGCCGCTACGGCCATAATGAAATGGATGAGCCATTAGTAACGAACCCGATGATGTACCATGGCGTTCACCAGCACGATACGGTCCGCGAATTGTACGGAAAACAATTAGCTTCTGAAAGCGTACTTTCGGAAGACGAAGTCAAAAAGCTCGATGCAGACATCCAAAAAGTGATGCAAGAAGCCTATGACAAAGTGAAAGAAAACAAATCCGACGATCATCCGAAATTGGAGATGCCGGAAGCTGTCTTGAACGGTTTCCCTGAAATCGAAACGGGCGTAGGCAGAGATGTCCTTGAGAAGATGAACAATGAATTATTGTCATGGCCACAAGACTTTTCCGCATTCGGAAAATTGGCGCGTATCTTGAAACGCCGCGAAGAGCCATTCAAAGGAAAAGGCAAAATCGATTGGGCCCATGCAGAAACTTTGGCATTCGGTGCCATTTTGCAAGAAGGCAACCCGATCCGTTTGACAGGGCAAGATGCACAGCGCGGAACCTTTGCGCATCGCCACCTTGTGTTGCATGATGAAAAGAACGGCAACGAACTTGTTCCGCTTCACCACATTTCCGACTCGAAAGCATCATTCGTCGTCTACAACAGCCCGCTAAGTGAAGCTTCCATTCTTGGCTTCGAATACGGCTACAACGTAGAGAACGACAAAGCTTTGGTCATTTGGGAAGCTCAATATGGAGATTTCGCCAATATGGCACAAGTCATGTTCGACCAATTCATTTCGTCCGGCCGCGCAAAATGGGGCCAAAAATCCGGCCTGGTCATGCTGCTTCCGCACGGTTATGAAGGGCAAGGCCCGGAACACTCCAGTGCACGTCTCGAGCGTTATTTGCAGATGGCTGGAGAAAACAACTGGACAGTCGCAAACCTATCCAGCGCAGCGAACTATTTCCACATTCTCCGCCGCCAGGCGAAAATGCTTGGAGAAGAAGCCATCCGCCCGTTGATTATCGTGTCGCCGAAATCACTTCTGAGACACCCACTTGTTGGGGCTGAAGTCGATCAATTGGCAGAAGGCAAGTTCGAGACAGTGATCGAACAGCCGGGCATGGGGCAGGATGCGAAGAAAGTGAAACGCTTGCTATTCGCTAGCGGTAAGATGGCGATCGATTTGGCGGAACGCGTCAAAGACGGAAAAGGCTACGAGTGGGCGCATATCGTCCGCGTCGAGCAGTTGTATCCGTTCCCGGCCGAGAAAATCAAAGCGATTGTCGACCGTTACCCGAATGCCAAGGAATTGGCCTGGGTCCAAGAAGAGCCGCAAAACATGGGGTCTTGGTCATTTGCCGACCCTTACTTGCGCGAACTTGCAGACGGCAAAGAAGTGAAATATTACGGACGCATGAAGCGCCAAAGCCCTGCAGAAGGCGACGGCGAGTCACATAAAGTCGAACAGGCACGCATCATCGATGAAGCTCTAGCTAAATCGAAATGATGAACTTTTAAGGAGGAATTAATTGTGGCAGAGATCAAAGTACCGGAATTAGCAGAATCGATTACAGAAGGAACAATCGCCCAGTGGCTGAAACAGCCAGGCGATACAGTAGAAAAAGGGGAATTCATCGTTGAACTTGAGACAGACAAAGTCAATGTTGAAGTCATCTCTGAAGAAGCGGGCGTCGTCCAGGAATTGCTCGCTGAAGAAGGCGATACAGTTGAAGTCGGCCAAGTAATTGCAACAGTCGGAGAAGGCTCTGGCGAAGCAGCAGCTTCAGCACCGAAAGAAGAAGCTAAGAAAGAAGAAGCGCCAAAAGAAGATCTTGCGAAAGAAGAAGCGAAGCAAGAAGCTCCTGCAGACGAGGAAGCAGCGCCTACAGAAGAAGAAAGCACTTCTTCCGACCGCACAATTGCAAGCCCGGCAGCCCGTAAATTGGCTCGTGAAAAAGGCATTGACTTGGCTTCTATCACGCCAGTAGACCCAATGGGCCGCGTCCGCGTCCAGGACGTTGAAGCACACGGTTCGAAACCGGCAGCTGCTCCAGCTCCAGCTAAACAGGAAGCACCGAAAGCTTCCGCATCTGCAGCTCCTTCTTCTGATGAAGAAAGCGGCCGCGTAGTCCGTCAAAAAATGACAAGACGCCGCCAGACCATCGCTAAGCGTTTGCTCGAAGTGAAGCAATCGACTGCTATGCTGACAACGTTCAACGAAATCGACATGACCAATGTAATGGAACTGCGCAAGCGCAAGAAGGACAAATTCCAGCAAGACCACGACGTTAAGCTTGGATTCATGTCATTCTTCACAAAAGCAGTAACTGCTGCATTGAAAAAATACCCATACGTCAATGCTGAAATCGATGGCACGGATGTGCTCTTGAAGCAGTTCTATGATGTAGGGATCGCTGTATCGACTGAAGAAGGCCTTGTAGTGCCGATCGTCCGCGATACGGATAAAAAGAACTTTGCAGAAATCGAAGCGTCTATCGGCGAATTGGCGACAAAAGCACGCGACAAGAAATTGTCGATCGGCGATATGACCGGCGGATCGTTCACGATCACAAACGGCGGCGTCTTCGGTTCACTCTTGTCTACACCGATCTTGAACGGTACGCAAGTCGGGATCCTCGGTATGCATACGATCCAGAAGCGCCCGATCGCAGTGGGCGACAATGTTGAAATCCGTCCAATGATGTACGTAGCGCTATCGTATGACCACCGTGTCATCGATGGCAGCGATTCTGTCGGCTTCTTGAAAACAGTGAAAGAATTGATCGAGAACCCAGAAGACCTATTGCTTGAATCTTAAGACCACTCCAGAAGGCAGCTCCATTGCGGGGCTGCCTTTTGTTATGGGATAATGTGGCATAGAGACGGGGGATTTGGATGGAGCTGGATTTTTTATGGGAAATGGCGATGGAATACGGGTACTTGAGCATGTTCTTGGTGAATTGGCTTTTGTTGTTTGGCCTGCCGATTCCGAATGAATTCGCGGCAGCGTTTTCAGGTGTCGTGACAGAAACGAGCGATTTCAAGCCGCTTCCAGCCTTTTTATCAGCATACAGCGGGTTGGTCACAAGCAATTTATTCGCTTATGGGCTTGGGTGGCTGTTCGGCCATCGCTTAATTGAGTGGCTGCAGACGACATTTCTGCAAAATGGCATTGAACGCTTCCGGCAATTTTTAGCCCATAAAGGCAATTGGGCAATTGCATTCAGCTTTTTCCTGCCCGGTGTGCGCTGGGCGATGCCATATGTCGTAGGGGCAGACCGCTTTCCACTTGGCCGTTATTTGCTATTCGCGATGCCTGCCGGATTTGTCTGGACCATCACGTATTTCACATTAGGCCGCAGTTTTCCATATGCTTATGAAGCGATTCTTGGGAATTTACAATGGTTTTTGATCGCTTTATCGAGTATCGCGGTCATCGGGTTGATTGGGTATCTGGCAATCACGCGAAAGGGCGGCAAGGGAGGGCAAGTTTGAATTCCCGTACAATTTTCCTTATACTGAATAGAGTAGCAGAACATCACATTCACATTGACAGAAAAGGATGATACCGATGATACATACCAATTGGCTCGAAAAAGAAACCGTCCGCACCGTTACGTGTAAGCATACCGATGCCGACAAATTTTTAGTGTCGAACGTGCTGACAGCTGGACAGCAATACGACGTGAAAAATGAAACTGAAGAATTTTTGTTTGTCGTGGACAACACAGGTAAAGTCGGCGGCTATTACAAAACTTATTTCGAGTGATGACAAAAAACCGATGAATCCATCGGTTTTTTCTATGGAGACAGGAGTGGAGTAAATGACGATTATTGATGAAGAAATCAAGAAACGGACGCAGCGGAACCATGCAGAAGATTCAAACCTGATTGGGGAAGGCGGCTATATCTCGCCTGATGAAAATTTATGGAATGATATCCTGACAGCTGTCGTGTTGAAGAAGCCGGTGCTGTTGAAAGGGCCGACTGGAGCAGGCAAAACGAAACTCGCCGAAAGCGTTTCCGACCTGTTCCAACAGCCGATCCAGAGCATCAACTGTTCCGTCGACTTGGATGCGGAAGCGCTGCTTGGTTTTAAAACATTGGTGCAGCGTGATGGCCAAAGCGCGATTGAATTTGTTGAAGGCCCAGTCGTGACCGCCATGAAACATGGCCATATCCTCTACATCGATGAAATCAATATGGCGAAAGCTGAAACCTTGCCGATCCTTCACAGTGCGCTCGATTATCGGCGGATGCTGACCAACCCATTTACCGGCGAAGTGATTCAAGCGCATCCTGACTTCTCGGTTATGGCTGCAATCAACGAAGGGTATATCGGGACATCGCCGATGAATGAAGCACTGAAAAACCGTTTCATTTCCTATCCCATTCCTTATTTGTCTGGCGAGCAGCTCCGGGGTCTGTGGGACAGGGAATTTCCGGATGCTGACCCGAAACTGAAAACTTTCATGTTGAACTTGGCAGGGGATTTGATGAAGCAAGTGGAGAACGGCTTGATGTCAGAAGAAGCCGCCTCAATCCGAAGCTTGTTGGATGCCACTGCGCTCGCGATGCATATCGATACGCTTCGCGCCGTCCGCTACGCCATCGCTGAAAAGCTGGACGATGAAAGTGAACGGAATTTATTGATGGATTTGGCGAATACTTGGCGAAAGTAGGGATGCAGGATGACTTCAATCAATCGCTTTATCCAATTCAATAATGAAACGGTTGATACGAGGCTCCTCAACCGGATGGAACAGCTTGCGAGAGCGTTGTCATCCGCGCCTTACCTGCGGTTGTCGACACGGAAATTATGGGAATTCCGGCCATCTGAAGGCGCTGTTTCGATGAGTGTGTTCTGGCGCCATCGGCCAAAAGAGGTCGAGCAGGCGGGATATCTTTCAGATATTTATTTGGTGAGCGCTGGATTTTGGCGCCATTTCAGCCTGCGCTCATGGCGCAATTTTGAACAGGCGGAGACTCATTTACCGGAACTTGCCGCGCAATTGCTGTTGATGGCGGAAGAATTCCGCTTGAGTGACCGTATCACAGCTGAACGCCCGGGGACGAAGCACGCATTTGAAGTGAGGGAGAAAATCGTCTCTGGTTTCCATTCCGACCAACTGGAACAGAACCGCAAAAAAGGATTTTGGGCCGACGCTTTCCTTAATGCAGCTTATTTGAAGCTGCGCGGCAAAGATGTTTCGTTAAATGACGAACTGGATCCTTTATTTTTGGAATGGACGGAATTATTCAGTACCGATTCGACTGCCGATTCTGCGCGGACCATACAGAAGATTTTGCCGCGGTTGGAATATTTGCTGAACTCAGATTCCCTCCACACGTATTATACTTTCGGCGAACCGGCTGAGAAAATGCCTCCGCCAAGGTACCACGAAGGCATTGAGGCAGAGCAGTCAGAAGAGGAAGAGGAGATCGATACGATTGAAGAATGGTTCCAGTCCTGGCACCGGGAAACCGAGTTGAATGATGCCGCAGCCCTTGAGTATGAACTCGAAAGAGGCGATTCAAAGCTCGCTGATGGGGGCAGGGAAGAAGAGGGCGCGGGGGAAATCGAACAAACCGGCACGGGTGAGTCGCAAGGCGAACACCGCGAGGACAATGTAGCTGATGAACAGAGGAAAGACGAAAAGAAACCGAAAAAAGCAAGCGGCCGTTTCGGATCAGCGAATGATGGCGTCGTCTATTATGAATCACGCATCGAGGCTTTGCCTTTTGACCGCCAGCAGTTGCAGCAATGGCGCAGCGAACAAGCGCCATATGTGCGCGCGTTGCTGAAGGAAATGCAAAAGCGCATGCAGCAGCGTGTCGAAAGCGAGCGGACGAATTTGCATGCCGGACGCTTGTCGAAAAACCTCTTGCCGCTCGTCACCGACGAACGGCCAAAACCCTTTTACCGGAAAACCGCCCCTTCAAAGCAATTGGATGCGGTCTTCAGCTTGATGATCGACGGTTCCGCTTCGATGGTCGACAAGCTCGACGAGACGAAGCAGGCGGTACTATTATTCCATGATGTGCTCAGGTCGCTCAAAATCCCACATGAAATTGCGGTATTTTATGAAGATGCTTATGAAGCCGGGGATGACAAACAGCCCAATTATTTTGAATGGCTGCATAAATTTACCGACGGCATGACCGACCATGCGGCAGAGATTCTCTCGCTCGATGCCCACGAAGACAACCGCGATGGCTTTGCGATTCGCTGGATGGCCGAACGCTTGAAACAGCGCCCGGAAAAACACCGCTTTATGCTGGTCTTTTCGGACGGCGAGCCATCTGCTTATAATTATGCCGACAACGGCATCATCGATACGGCACAAGCCGTTTCGGAAACCGAGAAAATGGGCATCGAAGTGATGCACCTGTTCTTGAGCGGTGAATCGACGAGCGAAGAACAAGCTGCATTCTACCGGATGCTGTATGGCAATAAATCGGTAAGCGCTGATTCGTTGGAGCAATTTGTCGAGCAGACGCTGCGCTTATTGAAACGCACCTTGCATTTGGTTGTACAGGCATTGTAATGAAGAACCTAAAAACCCCTACGCAAAAAATGCAAAGGGGTTTTTTCAGCTTGTCGAGAAAGTTAAGAAGTCGTATTTTCCGAAGCTTATCGCTCGCTTTCCGTGGGCTCGCGCCCAAGCCTCCTCAGTCGCTGTGCTCCTTGCGGGGTCTCGGTCGTCTCGCTGATCCACTGGAGTCGAGCGAACGCTTCTCCAAACACTTAGAAAGATCATTGATTATTGAATGTAGAAAAAACGACTCCATTCTATTTCGCAATGGATTTATAGACTTCTTCAACACTCTGTAAAAACCCCTTCGCAAAAAATGCGAAGGGGTTTTTTATCAATTCTTTTCCTGGCCATCGTGGATGGCAAGCAGGCGTTGCTTCAAGTCTTCTTCCATGCGGCCAATTTCAAGCTCTGCCGCTTTGCGGTTGCGTCGGCCTTCTGCCTGGATCTTCAATGTTTCTTCGATCGTTTCAAGCAAATTCTCCTGGGTCTGCTTCAAGGTCTCGATTTCGACGATGCCGCGCTCGTTTTCACGTGCGGTTTCGATCGAATTCATCTTGAGCATTTCCGAGTTTTTCAATAGCAGGTCGTTTGTGGTGGCGGTCACTTGTTTTTGCGCTTCGACCGCTTTCATCTGCTTGTTTAAAGTCAAAGCGATGGCAATCTGGTTTTTCCATAACGGAATGGATGTCATGATCGATGATTGGATTTTTTCTGCGAGCGTTTGGTTGGTCTGTTGGATCATGCGGATCTGCGGCGCGCTTTGAATGGTGATTTGGCGCGACAATTGCAAGTCATACAGGCGTTTTTCCAAGCGGTCGACATACTGGACCATATCGTTCACTTCCTGATAGGCCATCTGGTCGTTGGATGCTTCGGCTTTCTTGCGCAGTGCCGGAATCGTTTCGTTCATGATCTCATCCCGTTTGATTTCCGCTGCTGCGATATAGACGTTCAAAGCCTGGAAATAAGTCTTGTTCTGGTCGTATAATTGCTCGAGCATCTGGACATCTTCCAACAAGCCTCGTTTTGAATGGTCAAGCTGGATGCTGATGCGGTCGACTTGCGTGCTTAACTTTTGGTATTTGCTCATCATTTCCTGGACGGAATACTTCGCGCGGTTGAACACTTTGCGCAGCCCTTTTTGCTTTTTCTGCGTCAGTTCTTCCGGGTTCAGCTGTTCGAGCTTTTTCATGAGATCATGCAGCACATCGCCGACAGGGCCGATATCCTTTCGCTGTACATGATCGAGCATTTTATGCGAAAACTGGCTCAGTTGGTTTTGGGCATTGGCACCGTATGTGAGGATGGCTTCACGGTTGCCGGTCGGGATCTGTTTGGCCAATTCACGTGCTTTTTCCTGTTCTTCGGCACTCAGGCGGTCGAGCAGCGCGACAGGCTGTCCTTCCGTCTGCGCCAACTGCGTTTGCGGGGATGCTTGCTCCATGCCAAAAGGGGTTCCAAGAAGCTCATCCAACTCATTTCTCGTCTGATTGTTGGTCATTTTCCATGTCTCCTTTATGTTCGATTTGCTGTTGCTGGTCGATCGTTCTCGTATTGTGCTGGTCGACAGCGAGCCGCGCATAATCGAGTTCCATGCGCAATTGCTCCACATCCGTAGACAGCACGCGCTTCAAGTCGGCTTCCATTACTTGCTGCAATGAACGAAGCATTTCTCGCGTTTCCTGGAGCGCAATGCGCATTTCCATGTCTTTGACGGGCTGCCCGACCAATAATGTATATTTGCCGGTCAATTCGATGGCTGAATCTAGATGCGAATAGAAGAACGGTTCTGCCAAGTAGAATTTGCGCGGGTTTTGCTGGACGATAAGTAGAATTTTATTGGCGATTTTGACCATATCCATTAATTGCTTGAAAGAGGAAATGGAACGCACTTTATAATATTGGCTTTGCAAGGTTTTGATTTTTTCTTTGCCTTCCTTGATCTGCACGCGGATATTCCGGTATTCGCTTCTGGTCATGCCGAGCTGTTTGGAATCGCTCGACAGCTGGTATTGCTTCATCGACGTATTGCTGGCAAAATAGGTGCCGGCAGCAACTGCACCAGAAGCAAGCAGCCCGATTTCCGCGCCTAAATAAAGGATCGGAAACATAGCGGACATGAGAGGGAGGCTGACCGATTGTCTTTTAATGAAGTTTTCGATCGGCTTAATGGGTTTCATGCTTTAACCTCCTTAACGGCTACTAAACTATACGTGCGGCGCAGGAAAAAGTTTCATCGCGCGCGTCTCTATCCCTTATTTTACGTGAACGGGAGAGCCAATACAAACTTCCGGACCGTTAGCAGCCTGACACATTAGCGCTTTACAAATTCCCATTAATTTGGCATAATGCTTATAAGGATTTTTTAGAAGGCCAAAAAAATAGTTTGGAAAAAATTCAGAAAGTTTTTAGATTTGTTTGACTTTTATAGTCAATTTGATATAATTAAGGTAATTCAACATACGAACTTCCGCAACAGCTATTCACATATTCCCAAAAGTGATCAGCAAGTGTCGGTACTTTTGGGAATATGTGAATTTTTTTTATGAAAGTTCGCATATTGAAAAATTTTTCTTACCACAGGAGGTAATTTAACATGCAAGAAGGTACAGTAAAATGGTTTAACTCAGAAAAAGGTTTTGGCTTCATCGAAGTTGAAGGCGGCGACGACGTATTCGTACACTTCTCAGCGATTCAAGGCGAAGGCTTTAAAACGCTTGACGAAGGACAGCGCGTAGAATTTGAAGTAGAGGAAGGCAACCGCGGACCTCAAGCTACTAACGTAACTAAACTTTAATTCTCCAATCCAAGAACTGCCGTAATGGCAGTTCTTTTTTGATGGATTTTTTCCTAGGCGGTTTCCATTGTTTAATCTCCGGTCTTAGTCGGGTATATCTAAATTAGAATACCAAGAACATTGAAGGGGGATTTATCCATGCAAGGAAAAGTCAAAGAATTTAATGACGACAAAGGATTCGGCTATATCGAAGGCGATACAGGCGAATTGTTCTATTTCGAAACGATCAACATCAATGAAGAAGGCTTCCGCCGCTTCATGCCGAACCAACACGTTGAATTTACCATTTACGACGGTGCTCCCGGCAAGGAACGGGTAGCGACGAACGTTACATTAGTCTTCTAACTGCCGGATGAAAGGGGAACGCATATGGGTAACGAATATTTAAAAAAGCCACTGCCAAGTGAAGAGAAACAACAGGATTTCTATCAAAAGCTTCGTGTTAGGGTACACAATTGGCTCGAGAGCAAATCATCAAAACTGGATTCCGCTGGCCAGTTCGTCTTATTTGCACCAGACCTTTTCCACTTATTGACCCGCTTGCTGCTGGACAGCCGGATCGATAAGAAAAGCAAAGCCTACGTTGGGGCTGGCGTGCTTTATTTCATGGCGCCTATTGATTTTCTCCCGGAAATTTTAGTCGGGCCAGGCGGATTCATGGACGATGTCATTGTCGCAGTATACGTCATCAACACGGTCTTGAACCGATTCCCGAAAGAAGTTGTGACCGAGCACTGGGCGGGAGACGAAGACCTGTTGAAAGTGCTCAGCAAACTGGCGAATTCCGGGGACCGTTGTGCAGCGAAGTTGCCAGCCGGAAAAGCCGTGAAACGCTTCCTGAAATAAAACCAAAACAAAAAAAGCCCTTCAGAAATTTTATTTCTGAGGGGCTTTCCTATGTCTGGAAATTATTTGGCGATGCCTTGTGTTTCTTTCCATTCCAAGAATTCATCGTAAGTCAATTGCTTGTCGAGAATCGAGCCATCTTCCTGGATTTCGATGACGCGGTTAGCAACCGTCTGGATAAACTGATGGTCATGGGAAGTGAAGACCATGGCGCCTTTAAATGCGATCATGCCATTGTTCAAGGCTTGGATCGATTCAAGGTCCAAGTGGTTGGTCGGCTCATCCAATAGCAGCACGTTGGCATGCGACAGCATCATTTTTGATAGCATGCAGCGTACTTTTTCGCCACCGGACAAAACAGAAGGTTTCTTTTTCACTTCTTCGCCAGAGAATAGCATTCTGCCAAGGAAGCCGCGAAGGAATGTTTCGCTTTCATCTTCCGGTGAATACTGGCGGAGCCAATCCACCAAGGAAGTTTCACTGCCTTCGAAGTATTCGGTATTGTCGATTGGCAAGTAGGCGCGTGAAGTGGTGACACCCCAACGGGCAGAACCGGAAGCCGGCTCGTCTTCTTCGGCAAGTACGCGAAGGAGCGCCGATTTCGCCAATGGGTCGCCCATCAAGACGATCTTGTCGTCTTTGTTCATATTGAAGCTGATGTTGTTCAATAATTGATTGCCGTCGACTGTTTGGCTCAGGTCTTTTACCGTCAATACATCGTTGCCGATTTCGCGGCCGATGGTGAAGTTGACGAATGGGTATTTACGGGAAGACGGGCGGATATCGTCCAACTCGATTTTATCGAGCATTTTCTTCCGTGAGGTCGCCTGCTTGGATTTTGAGGCGTTGGCAGAGAAACGGGCAATAAAGGCCTGGAGCTCTTTGATTTTTTCTTCTTTTTTCGCATTCTGGTCGGATGCCAGGCGAGTTGCCAATTGGCTGGATTCATACCAGAAGTCGTAGTTGCCGACATAGAGCTGGATTTTCCCGAAATCGAGGTCGGCGATATGGGTACATACTTTATTAAGGAAGTGGCGGTCATGCGATACAACGATGACAGTGTTGTCAAAGTTGATCAGGAATTCTTCAAGCCATTGGATGGCTTTCAAATCCAAATGGTTGGTCGGCTCATCCAGAAGAAGAACATCCGGTTTGCCGAATAGAGCTTGTGCCAAAAGAACTTTGACTTTATCGGACCCGGAGAGTTCCGCCATTTTCTTGTCGTGGAGATCTTCGGAAATGCCAAGGCCCTGCAACAGGATGGCGGCTTCGGATTCAGCTTCCCAGCCGTTCAGTTCCGCGAATTCGCCTTCAAGTTCAGCTGCACGCATGCCGTCCTCGTCAGAGAAGTCTTCTTTCATATAAATGGCATTCTTCTCGGACATGACCTCGTAGAGCTTTTTATGGCCCATGATGACTGTCTCAAGAACTGCATATTCTTCGTACTCAAAGTGGTTTTGCTTCAATACGGCGAGGCGTTCGCCAGAGCCCATAGAGACATTGCCGGATTGTGCTTCAAGTTCGCCGGCAAGAATCTTGATGAACGTCGATTTACCGGCACCGTTCGCTCCGATTAAGCCGTAGCAATTGCCCGGGTTGAACTGGATGTTGACATCTTCAAATAATTTGCGGTCGCCAAAACGCAAGGATACATCATTTACTGCTATCATTATTATTCGTCCTCCTAAAATTCACAATATGAATAGTATAACACGAATACGCCCTAAACCGGTAGCGTTCAAAGCCCGTGTCGGCTAAACTAATAAAGGACAAGTGTTAACGGCTTTTTCTGCGGAGATAAGCATCCAATTGGCCGAGTTCTTTATTCAGAAGGTATTCCATCTGTACATATTCGCGCCTGCCTGGAACGTGTTCCGGCGTCAGGCCTTTCATCGAGAAAATAAAGTAATAGCCGCCGATCTGGCGGAACAGCACGACGACGTGCGGAAATTCATCAAAAGTGGCTTTAATATTGTATCGTTTTGCGTAGCTCCAATTTATGAGCTTCATCCAGCAACCCGCCTTTCCAGTCTTATTTTAAGGGAAGCGATGGCAGGAACACAAGTTTGGTGTCGGGGGATAAGGAGAGAAAAATATGAAGGAAGTTGGAAAAAAATCTACTTTGACCGGCATCATTTTCGCCATCCTTTTAGTGGCGCTCAATTTGCGGCCGGCCATTTCTTCAATCGGCCCGATGCTCGAGCCGATTCGCTCGGATCTCATGCTGACCAACGGACAAGTCAGTTTATTGACCGCTGTGCCCGTCCTATGCATGGGGGTATTCGCGCCGTTTGCGATCGTCTTCAACCGGCGCTTTGGCTTGAAGCGTTCCATCGGCTTTTTGCTGGTAGTTATCGGCATTTTCACTTTAGGGCGCGGCTTTTGGCCAAGCTATTTCAATTTATTGCTTAGTTCGTTTTTCATCGGCATCGCGATCGCCATCATCGGGCCGATGTTGTCTGCAATGATCAAACGGGATTTCCCGACCCGGACAGCTTCCTTGATCGGGATCTATTCGTTCGGCATGGGGCTCGGTGCGACATTAGCCGCAGGATTGACGAGTGTTGTCTATGCGGCTTCTGGATGGCCGGCGGGACTTGCGGTTTGGTCAGGCTTGGCGCTCGCCGCACTTATCGTATGGTTGAGAATGCCTGAAGTGGAAGCAAAGTCAGAACAACTGCCGGATGATTCATTGCCGATCAGCGGAAGCCCGTGGAAAAATGTGAAGGCTTGGTATATGCTTTTGTTCTTCGGCTTCCAATCTGCTTTCTTTTTCTCGATGCTGACATGGCTCGCGCCCATTGCGATCGACAAGGGCTTGAGCGTGCTGTCGGCAGGAGCTGTCGTTACCGTCATGACGGCGGTGCAGATTATCTGCAATATTTCGATCCCGCTGCTATTCAGCCGTTATCCGAATCGCTTCCTGTGGGTATTGGCAGTGCTTGCGTTCGGGACTGCCGGCATCCTATTGTTGATGTTTGCAGGAACTTGGTCGGTGTGGCTGGCAGCCGCTTTAATCGGCGTGGCGCTTGGTGGTCTATTCCCGATCGCGTTGCTTTTGCCGCTCGATGCGACGGATTCTGCTGACGAAGCCAATAGTTGGGCTGCCATGACCCAGTCCGGCGGTTATTTAATTTCGGCATTCATGCCTTTTATCATCGGAGTGGTTTATGACCAGACAGGGAACCACGATATTACTTTATGGTTGTTCTTGGCATTCGTCTTTTTCATGATCTTTTTTGCTTACTTGCTCAATCGAGAGCCTTAATGGTTTGTTTATTGGGCGGGGCCAGCGCCATCCATGAAAAATAAAGCGACAAAAGCGGGAACAGGACTGCCCATGAAGCAATCATCATCAGGGGGATCTCCGCCTCTGGAAGGATAGTTGAGAAATACCAATAATTCAGTTCAAGCGCTGTAACGAGCGTGATGAGGGGCCCGATGAATATCCGGCTGGCTAGGATAGCGGATGCGACGCCAAGCAGAATGACAAACGGCGGAAAAAGGATTAATTGCACGAAAAAGATGTCCAATGTGCTGAGCCATTTCATAAGGGAGCCTCCTGTTTAACGCAGTATGGCGGGAAGACCCGCGTATCCTGATTTTAAACTAAGTGAATAATCTGTCAATGAAAAATATGGAAGCCATGTGGAGCGTGAAAATGATTTAGGTTTTTTCACAGTTTTATACAACTAGAAAAAGCCGGCGCATTAGGCGTCGGCTTTCTTCCACACAGCAGTTAAAAACTCATCGCGACCGGATTCGGCGCGGTCCTGGGCATAATGTTCAGGATTTTTCAGGTAGAAATCCTGGTGATAGTCTTCTGCCGGATAGAAAGGCTCAGCATCTTGGATCTCAGTGATGACCGGCTTATCGAAACGGCCGCTTGCGTCGAGCTGTTTTCTGGAAGCAAGCGCTATTTGCCGCTGCGCTTCATTGTGGACGAAAATAGCCGGACGATAGGAAGCCCCGCGATCTTGGAACTGGCCGTCATTATCGGTTGGGTCAATTTGCTGCCAAAAAATGTCCAGTAACTGTTCGTACGGGAAGACCGCTGGATCGAAAGTGATTTCGACCGCTTCCAAATGACCGGAATAGCCGTTTTTCACTTGCTCGTATGAAGGATTCGCCAAATGGCCGCCTGTATATCCAGAAACCACGGATTCAATGCCATCGAATTGATCGAAAGGCTTGACCATACACCAAAAACAGCCACCAGCGAATGTTGCTTTTTCAAACATCGGATTGCCTCCCTCTATTTATTATACTGGCAGCCACCATCCCTATACAATGCATGCAGCTTTGGGCATCAGCCAGCTGGATGTTTGACTGGGGATGGGAAATAGCGCCTGAGAATAAGAAGAATTTTACCACTCCAGCCAAGCACAGACAATAAAAACGTGTTGCAAGGGGAAACCTTGCTTCATTCATGTGCGTCTAATCAATTGCTACAGCTCAGAAAGGAATGTAAACATCATGGAAGAACAATACGAAACGAGGCAGACCAGAAAACGCAAACGTTTCCGCCCGAGAGGCAAACTTTTCTTATTATTGATCATTTTATTGCTCGGTGCGGGAATTTACTTTTTCATCCAATATCAACAGGGACAGAACATAGCCGGCGAAACCGAAATTGAACCGGAACCATTTTCAGGAGATGAAGACAACAGCGGGTACCAGAATATCCTCGTACTCGGGGTGGATTCGCGTGGGGAAGAGCAGTCCCGTACGGATACGATGATGATGGTGACCCACGACCGTGAAAACAATGAAGTGAAGATCACGTCGTTCATGCGAGATATTTATGCGGATATCCCTGGCTATCAATCCTATAAATTGAATACAGCGTATTATTTGGGAGGTGTCGACTTGCTGGCATCGACTTTGCGTGAAATGTTTGGCGTCGAAATTCATAATTACGCGCTGGTTGACTTCAAGAGCTTTGAAACGCTCGTCGATATCGCAGCGCCAGGCGGTGTTGAAATCGACGTTGAAAAAGAAATGTCCGAGAAAATCGGCGTGACTTTGTCTCCCGGCGTCCAGCAGTTGAACGGCCAGGAATTGCTAGGCTACGCGCGCTTCCGTTCGGATAATGAAGGCGACTTCGGCCGTGTGCGCCGTCAGCAGCAAGTAATTGCCGCATTGAAAGATGAATTGATCAGCGTATCGTCAATCCCGAAACTGCCGAAACTAGCTGGAGCTGCACAAGGCTATGTGCAGACCGATATGCCTTTGGTCGACCAAATCAAATTGGCGACACAGCTCGGAACCGGTGGCAGCGGCGAAATCGAACGCTTGACGATTCCGGTTGAAGGCGGCTACAGCTATGCGAATTATCCGCAAGCGGGCTCTGTTCTGGAAATCGATATAGAGCAAAACCGCCGTGCGCTGGAAGAATTTTTGTCTCAGCCACTCAACTAATTTTTCAGATAATATGGTAAACTACAGGTAGAAGCCTGTATAAAGAAGGGGATCGCCATGCCGCCAGATGACAATAGACCGCCGTTTTTCGCTACCAACTATATCCGCTTTCTGGGCGGAAGGAATACGTTCTTTACTTTATTGATTTTAATTTTGATCGGGCTTGTCGTGTTCATCTTCAGGGAAGTGTCGTTCATCTTCAACCCACTCAATGTATTCATGAAAACGGTCGTCTTGCCGGTCGTCCTGGCGCTTATCCTATTTTATTTGCTGCGGCCGGTGTTGCGGTTGCTGGAACGGTTCAAGATCCCGAGAATTTGGGGCATTCTCATTATCTTCCTCGGGGGCATCGGGCTCTTGACGTTGTTGAGCGTCCTTGTGTTTCCATTTTTAAGGGACCAGTTCCAGAACTTGATCGAGGAATTTCCGGATTATTTCATGCGCTTATTGAATAATATCGACCAGTTCTTGCGCAATTCCTTTGTCGGTGATTATTACCGGGATTCAAGCTTCAATATCGAAGCGTTGATCGCCACTTTGCCGACCAGCATCGCGGATACATTGCAAGCGACAGTGACAGGCATCATTTCGCGCGTCACCAGCTGGATTTCAACCATTACGGGCGTTATCTTGTCGATTGTCATCGTTCCGTTTATCCTGTTCTATTTATTGAAAGATGGCGATAAGCTTCCGGACTATTTCCTGAAACTGTTGCCGCCGAGGTTCCGCGACGATACAAGAGAAGTTTTAAAGGATGCAGACAAGCAATTGGGGGCATATATTCAAGGCCAGCTCATCGTGGCATTCTGCATCGGCGTAATGGTCTATATCGGCTTTTTGATCATCGGCATGGATTATGCGCTGCTGCTTGGCGCCTTGGCGATGGTGACCAGTATCGTTCCTTATATCGGTCCAGCAATCGCGATTACGCCCGCTGCGATCATTGCACTTGTTACCTCGCCGTTCATGCTCGTGAAACTGGCGATTGTGTGGACCGTCGTGCAGCTAGTGGAGGGTAATTTGATCTCGCCGCAAGTAATGGGCAAGACGATGTACATCCACCCTGTCACGATCATTTTCGTCCTATTGACGGCAGGCTCCTTGTTTGGGGTCGTCGGGGTCATTTTGGGGATCCCGATGTATGCGTTGCTGCGGGTCATCGTCAGCCATTTGTACAAGTTGTTCAAACGGCGTTATAACCGCTATGAGACAGACTTGGATAAACAATACGATTATACTGAGCTTTAAGAGTGCCGTTTAGAGGCAAGGAAAAAGTGGTATGGAGAATTATCAAATTTTGGGGGTATAGATTTTTATGAAATTCAAAGACTTTTTATCTTCGATCGGCATCGGTTCGATCAAAGTGGACACTGTAGTGGAAAGGCCGCATCTTGAAGAAGGCGAAACATTGAATGGGACTGTCTATTTAGACGGTGGAAGCGGCGATCAGGAAATCGATTATATCGAACTGCAAGTGATTCGCTTAGTGGAAGATTACCGGGAGGACAGTGATTTCGACTTTTATGAAACGCCAGTTGCCAAGCAGAGCTTGGAATTTGCAGGGGCCGTGAAATCGAAGAACACCGTCATGCAGCAATTCGAGATTGTCCCAGATGAGCGGTGGGTGCTGGAAAACGTAAATGCCAAATTGATCTTGCGGACCATTGTCCACGTCAAAAACGGCGTTGATGTACAGGATGAAGACGAAATCACTTACGGCAAAATCGACAGTTGAAAACAGTTTGACGATAATCTTATTATGTTAACCAAAACAACACTCCCAGCAGAGAACGATCCAACTGCGGGGTGTTGTTTTTGTATGACCAACATTTAGGGTCACAAGGTAATTTATTCTTTAAGAAAAATTTTCAGCGCCCGTTTTATGTGAAGGACTGTTGATGCTCATGGAAACGGTCATCACTAGATGGGGATATTGATCAGAGCGTGCGCTCGAAAAGCAGGTTTCATAAAAAGAAAAGACCTCATGGATATCCCCGTGAATGCCGCTAGCGTATTGCATGGAATCGTTCCACACGCCGAACTCTTTTGCACGTTCCACTTCGCGGTAGATGACATCCATATAGTCGGGGTTGTTCATCGGGTAAAGCGCGAATTGCGATGAAACATATTGCTCGGTACGGTCTTGGTTTGCCGGTTTAGCGGGTGTCTCCAAATACACATCGCCCGCGGTATCTCCAGGACATCCAGCTGAAAAGGTGCCGGACAGGGCGATATGTTCCTTTGTCTTCGCCGCATGAAGAGTGAGCGCCTTCGCAACATTGAAGACATGCTGTTGTTTGCCCCGGATGACGGTGGAGACATCATCGGTTTGCATCCACACATGGGATGTATCGGTATCCTTTAACGCGCTTTTGATGATCTTGATAAAATTGCCGCTCATCGGATGCAAGGAAAAGCGAAATCCGACGATCGGGCTGGTGCCGCATGAAGTTGGTTCCATTTAGAATCCCTCCTAAAAATATGCACAAAAAAGCCGCATCCGTGAAGATGCAGCCACTTTACCTTACTTCGTAGTCATGTCGGAAAGTCACCGCACTTCCTCACGCAGGTCCTAACCTGATCGAGTCATAAGGGATCGGAGCGAAAGCTCTCATCTCAGCAAAACATGCACCCCCAGTGCAGAAAAACGGTATGCGGTTTTAAGTGTCGGGTTTGCCCGATGGCTAAAGTCTAAGCCAAATACTTTTCCAAGTAAAGGGGTTCTACTATTTTCAACGACAATGAGAAAGTGATGGCTGAGGTGAATACTCCCTAAAAAATCGGGTAAACCTAAAGCAGACAAGCATTTGAGGAGGAATCCAATTATTATGGCATCAACAAAAAAATTCCGCGTCGTTTATCATTTCGGCGCAGGCGTCGAAGCGGTCAGCACCGTCGAAGCAGATACCCCAAAACAAGCGGTCAGCGGTCTGGATGCGGATGATTTCCGCGAATTTATCGGCGACAACGATACGTATTACCAATTCAAGATGGACGAAGTGAAAATGGTCAGTGTCACTGAAGTCACAGACGGACAGTGATCGAACAGACAAGCGCAATAGAGAAAATCCCCTGCCGATGAAAAGGCAGGGGATTTTTTGGTTCATGTTCCGCAATAGGTCTGGTATGGAGGCGTCGAAGGCGGTGGAGGGGCCGTATAGGGCTGCTGTTCTTCGGAATGGGCATATGGATTTCGAAGGATATCCAAAAGCTTTTCCATCACTTCATAATCGCCTTGCGCTGCCGCTTCCAGTGCCGCTTCCACGCGGTGGTTGCGCGGGATGACGGCCGGATTCCGGCTTTTCATCAATTCCAGAATTTCTTGTGCTGGGCGGCCTTCTTGTTGCTGGCGGGCTTTATAGCGGTTGTGCCAGGCTTTAAAAGCCGGGTCGTTTGCCAGTTGGGGCTCTTCAACTGCTTCGAAGGTCAAGGAACGGAATGTATTGGTATAATCCGCTTGCTTTTCCTGCATCAATTCCAGCAACGCATCGATCAATTGTTCATCTTCTGGCGTTTCTGTAAACAAGCCGAGTTTTTCGCGCATGCCTGCCAAATATAATTGCTTTTGCGAATTTACATATTCCTCGAGCGCTCCTTGGAGAGACGACAAGGCCTGTTTTTCCGGAATCTCATCTAAAAGAGGAAACAGGGACTCTGCAAAACGCGCTAAATTCCATCCGCCGATGAGCGGCTGGTTGCGATAAGCATAACGGCCGCCAGCATCAATCGAGCTGAAGACCGCGGATTCATCATAGCGGTCCAGAAAAGCGCACGGGCCATAGTCGATCGTTTCGCCGCTGATCGCCATATTGTCCGTATTCATGACGCCGTGGACAAAACCGGCGAGCTGCCATTTCGCGATGAGTGAAGCTTGCCGCTGCGCTGTCTGGCGGAATAATTCGATATAGCGGTCTGGACCGGAGATTTCTGGGAAATGCCGTTTGATCGTATAATCCGCCAAAGCTTTCAAATCTTCAGTCGAACGGTATTTCGCTGCGAATTGAAAAGTGCCGACACGGATATGGCTTGAGGCCACCCGCGTCAGGATCGCTCCAGGTTCTGCAGAGTAGCGCTGAATCTTTTCTCCTGTCAACACAACTGCAAGGCTTCTGCTCGTTGGAATTCCGAGCGCATGCATGCTTTCGCTGATAATGTATTCCCGCAGCATGGGCCCGAGTGCCGCACGGCCGTCTCCGCTTCTGGAAAAAGGCGTGATGCCGGCGCCTTTTAATTGGACATCGAAAATCTCGCCATCCGGTGTTTGCTGTTCACCGATTAAGATGGCACGGCCGTCGCCGAGCATAGTAAATTGGCCGAATTGATGGCCGGCATAGGCTTGGGCGAGCGGGAAGCTGCCTTCAGGAAATTGATTGCCTGCAAATATTTGAAGTGATTCAGGGCTGTCTAGCCGTGCTGGGTCCAGGCCAAGTGATTTTGCCAATGCTCGGTTTGCGATAACGAGTTCAGGCGATGAAACCGGATTGGCCTCCATCGGGGCATATAAAGTTTTCGGCAGGCCTGCATAACTATTCTTCAGTTTCCAGCCGGTTTCTGTGTAATTCATGGGAGCGCCTCCTATCTACAATTTGTCGGGCATGTCTTTATATTATTATAGCCGTAATGAAATCCTTGAAACAACCATAGCGGGTTGGCTCGTGCAAATAGAAAAGCTTGAGCCGTACACCTATTAAAAGGTGCTGCGGCTCAAGCTTTTGGTCATCGTCTTAACGTTCTTCAACCGGCACGTAAGTCTGCATGCCAGGCCCGATGTATTCTGCACGCGGGCGGATCAGGCGGTTGTTCGAGTATTGCTCCAAGATGTGCGCGAGCCAGCCCGACGCACGGGAGACCGCGAAGATCGGCGTGAACAAATCATGCTCGATATTCAACGAGTGGTATACAGATGCCGAATAGAAATCGACGTTTGGTGGAAGCGGTTTGGCGCTTGTCACCATTTCTTCGATCTTGACGGACATGTCGTACCACTTCGATTCGCCGCGAAGCTCGGTGAGCTTTTTCGACATTTCACGCAAGTGCTTCGCACGTGGGTCGCCTTGTTGATAGACGCGGTGGCCGAAGCCCATGATTTTCTCTTTGTTCGCCAGTTTTTCGTTGATGACCGGCTCGACGTTGTCGACCGACCCGATTTCTGTGAGCATCTTCATGACTTGCTCGTTGGCGCCGCCATGAAGTGGGCCTTTCAAGGC